>NZ_SGIU01000006.1 GCF_004296335.1 Flagellimonas allohymeniacidonis | reverse complement strand
GATCAGCGAGGGGGCGACCGATGTGACGGTCAATCTGAGCGACCTTGACGACAGTGCTGGGGTTGCTGCCAATGCGGCGAACATCGCGACCAACACGACCAATATTGCAACGAACACGACCAACATCGCAACAAACACAACGGACATAGCGACCAATGCGACGGACATCGCCAACCACATCGCTGCCGATGGAGACCTATCGGCCACCAACGAGATCCAGGACCTTGACGCGGTCCTGACGGAGGGCAACGACGCGGGGGGTTCTGCGATCGTGAACCTGGCGGACCCGACCAACGCCCAGGACGCTGCGACGAAGAACTATGTTGACGGGATAGCGGACGACGACATCACGGGGGCCGTCCTTGACGCGCCGACCAACGTTCTGACGATCAGCGAGGGGGCGACCGATGTGACGGTTGACCTGAGCGACCTTGACGACAGTGCTGGCGTCACGGCCAATGCGGCGAACATCGCGACCAACACGACCAATATTGCAACAAATACAACGGACATTGCCACCAACGCGACCAACATCGCGACCAATGCGACCAATATTGCGACAAACACAACGAACATCGCGACCAACACGACCAATATTGCAACGAACACGACCAACATCGCAACAAACACAACGGACATTGCCACCAATGCCACAAATATTGCGACAAACACAACGGACATAGGGACCAATGCGACGGACATCGCCAACCACATCGCGGCGGACGGCGACCTATCGGCGACCAACGAGATCCAGGATTTGGACGCGGTGCTGGCCGAGGGGAACGATGCGGGCGGATCGGCGATCACGAACCTGGCCGACCCTACCAACGCACAGGACGCGGCGACGAAGAACTACGTCGACGGCATAGCTGACGACGACATCACGGGCGCTGCCCTTGACGCGCCGACCAACGTGCTGACGATCAGCGAGGGCGCTACCGATGTTACGGTGGACCTGAGCGACCTTGACGACAGCGCGGGCGTTGCCGCCAATGCTGCGAACATAGCGACCAACACCACCAACATAGCAACGAACACGGCCAATATCGGAACGAACACGGTGAACATCGCCACCAATACGACGAATATAGCGACCAACGCGACGGACATCGCCAACCACATCGCGGCGGACGGCGACCTATCGGCGACCAACGAGATCCAGGATTTGGACGAGGTGCTGGCCGAGGGCAACGATGCGGGCGGATCGGCGATCACGAACCTGGCCGACCCTACCAACGCACAGGACGCGGCGACGAAGAACTACGTCGACGGCATAGCTGACGACGACATCACGGGCGCTGCCCTTGACGCGCCGACCAATGTGCTGACGATCAGCGAGGGGGCGACGGACGTGACGGTGGACCTGAGCGACCTTGACGACAGCGCGGGCGTTTCCGCCAATGCTGCGAACATAGCGACCAACACCACCAACATAGCAACGAACACGGCCAATATTGGCACGAACACCACCAATATTGCAACAAATACAACGGACATCGCGACCAACGCGACGGACATCGCCAACCACATCGCGGCGGACGGCGACCTATCGGCGACCAACGAGATCCAGGATTTGGACGCGGTGCTGACCGAGGGGAACGATGCGGGCGGTGCCTCGATCACGAACCTGGCCGACCCTACCAACGCACAGGACGCGGCGACGAAGAACTACGT
>NZ_SGIU01000005.1 GCF_004296335.1 Flagellimonas allohymeniacidonis | reverse complement strand
GGCGACCAACGAGATCCAGGATTTGGACGCGGTGCTGACCGAGGGGAACGATGCGGGCGGTGCCTCGATCACGAACCTGGCCGACCCTACCAACGCACAGGACGCGGCGACGAAGAACTACGTCGACGGCATAGCGGACGACGACATCACGGGCGCTGCCCTTGACGCGCCGACCAACGTGCTGACGATCAGCGAGGGCGCTACCGATGTTACGGTGGACCTGAGCGACCTTGACGATAGCGCCGGCGTTGCCGCCAATGCTGCGAACATAGCGACCAACACCACCAACATAGCCACGAACACGGCGAACATCGCCACCAATACGACGAATATAGCGACCAACGCGACGGACATCGTCAACCACATCGCGGCGGACGGCGACCTATCGGCGACCAACGAGATTCAGGATTTGGACGCGGTCCTGACCGAGGGCAACGACGCAGGGGGTTCTGCGATCGTGAACCTGGCGGACCCTACCAACGCACAGGACGCTGCGACGAAGAACTATGTTGACGGGATAGCTGACGACGATATCACGGGGGCTGTCCTTGACGCGCCGACCAACGTGCTGACAATCAGCGAGGGGGCGACGGACGTGACGGTGGACCTGAGCGACCTTGACGACAGCGCCGGCGTTGCCGCCAACGCTGCGAACATAGCGACCAACACGACCGACATAGCAACGAACACGGCCGACATTGCTACCAATGCGACCAATATCGGAACGAACACGGCGAACATCGCCACCAATACGACGAATATAGCGACCAACGCGACGGACATCGCCAACCACATCGCGGCGGACCTGGACACGAATATTGGAAACGAGTACAACACAGGAAGTGGCATAACGGGAGGTGTATTGGGAATCACCGACGGTGGGGGAACGGAATCTGTTGGCCTGATCAGTGGGGATGCCAACAACAACATAGGATTTGGTTCAGATGGCGCACTTTACCTTAACGTGGCCTCGGTATCCATCGCAGAGACCAATACCACATTGTCCTTTAATGATGTAAGTGGCGAGTTGACCTATACGAACGAATTGGGCAACAATCCGACAGTGGATATTTCCAGTCTTGACGACAGTGCTGGGGTTGCCACCAATGCGACCAATATTGCGACAAACACAACGGACATCGCCAACCACATCGCGGCCGACGGTGACCTATCGGCCACAAACGAGATCCAGGATTTGGACGCGGTCCTGACCGAGGGCAACGACGCGGGGGGTTCTGCGATCGTGAACCTGGCCGACCCTACCAATGCCCAGGACGCTGCGACGAAGAACTATGTTGACGGAATAGCGGACGACGACATCACAGGGGCTGTCCTTGACGCGCCGACCAACGTGCTGACGATCAGCGAGGGGGCGACCGATGTGACGGTTGACCTGAGCGACCTAGACGACAGTGCTGGGGTTGCAGCCAATGCGGCGAACATCGCAACGAACACCACGGACATTGCCACCAATGCGACAAATATTGCGACAAATACAACGGACATAGGGACCAATGCGACTGACATCGCCAACCACATCGCTGCCGACGGAGACCTATCGGCCACCAATGAGATCCAGGATTTGGACGCGGTCCTGACCGAGGGCAACGACGCGGGGGGTGCCTCTATCACCAATTTGGCGGACCCTGTCAACGCACAGGACGCCGCGACGAAGAACTATGTTGACGGCATAGCGGACGACGACATCACGGGGGCCTCCCTTGACGCGCCGACCAATGTTCTGACGATCAGCGAGGGGGCGACCGATGTGACGGTGGACCTGAGCGACCTTGACGACAGCGCCGGCGTTGCCGCCAATGCTGCGAACATAGCGACCAACACCACCAACATAGCCACGAACACGGCGAACATCGCCACCAATACGACGAATATAGCAACCAACACCACCAACATAGCCACGAACACGGCGAACATCGCCACCAATACGACGAATATAGCGACCAACGCGACGGACATCGCCAACCACATCGCGGCGGACGGCGACCTATCGGCGACCAACGAGATCCAGGATTTGGACGCGGTCCTGACCGAGGGCAACGACGCGGGGGGCGCCTCTATCACCAATTTGGCGGACCCTACCAACGCACAGGACGCTGCGACGAAGAACTATGTTGACGGGATAGCGGACGACGACATCACGGGGGCTGTCCTTGACGCGCCGACCAACGTGCTGACGATCAGCGAGGGGGCGACCGATGTGACGGTTGACCTGAGCGACCTTGACGACAGTGCTGGGGTTGCTGCCAACGCTGCGAACATCGCGACCAACACGACCAATATCGGAACGAACACGGCGAACATTGCCACCAATGCCACCAATATTGCAACAAACACAACGGACATCGCCAACCACATCGCGGCGGACCTGGACACAAACATTGGAAACGAGTACAACACGGGAAGTGGCATAACGGGAGGAGTATTGGGAATCACCGACGGCGGGGGAACGGAATCTGTTGGCCTGATCAGTGGGGATGCCAACAACAACATAGGATTTGGTTCAGATGGCGCACTTTACCTTAACGTGGCCTCGGTATCCATCGCAGAGACCAATACCACATTGTCCTTTAATGATGTAAGTGGCGAGTTGACCTATACGAACGAATTGGGCAACAATCCGACAGTGGATATTTCCAGTCTTGACGACAGTGCTGGCGTTGCTGCCAATGCGGCGAACATCGCGACCAACACGACCAATATTGCAACAAATACAACGGACATTGCCACCAATGCCACCAATATTGCGACAAACACAACGGACATAGCGACCAACGCGACGGACATCGCCAACCACATCGCTGCCGACGGAGACCTATCGGCAACCAACGAGATCCAGGATTTGGACGCGGTCCTGACGGAGGGCAACGACGCGGGGGGTGCCTCTATCACCAATTTGGCGGACCCGACCAACGCGCAGGACGCTGCGACGAAGAACTATGTTGACGGCATAGCGGACGACGACATCACGGGGGCTGTCCTTGACGCGCCGACCAACGTTCTGACGATCAGCGAGGGGGCGACCGATGTGACGGTTGACCTGAGCGACCTAGACGACAGTGCTGGGGTCGCGACCAACACGACCAATATTGCAACGAACACGACCAATATTGCAACAAATACAACGGACATTGCCACCAATGCCACCAATATTGCGACAAACACAACGGACATAGCGACCAATGCGACGGACATCGCCAACCACATCGCTGCCGACGGAGACCTATCGGCCACCAATGAGATCCAGGATTTGGACGCGGTCCTGACCGAGGGCAACGACGCAGGGGGTTCTGCGATCGTGAACCTGGCGGACCCTACCAACGCACAGGACGCTGCGACGAAGAACTATGTTGACGGAATAGCGGACGACGACATCACAGGGGCTGTCCTTGACGCGCCGACCAACGTGCTGACGATCAGCGAGGGGGCGACCGATGTGACGGTTGACCTGAGCGACCTAGACGACAGTGCTGGGGTTGCAGCCAATGCGGCGAACATCGCAACGAACACCACGGACATTGCCACCAATGCGACCAATATTGCGACAAACACAACGGACATAGGGACCAATGCGACTGACATCGCCAACCACATCGCGGCCGACGGAGACCTATCGGCCACCAATGAGATCCAGGATTTGGACGCGGTCCTGACCGAGGGCAACGATGCCGGGGGCGCCTCTATCACCAATTTGGCGGACCCGACCAACGCACAGGACGCTGCGACGAAGAACTATGTTGACGGCATAGCGGACGACGACATCACTGGTGCCGCCCTTGACGCGCCGACCAATGTTCTGACGATCAGCGAGGGGGCGACCGATGTGACGGTCAATCTGAGCGACCTTGACGACAGTGCTGGGGTTGCTGCCAAT
>NZ_SGIU01000004.1:2500-5281 GCF_004296335.1 Flagellimonas allohymeniacidonis | reverse complement strand
GGATGATTGCGGGATAAAAAGGGGCCCTATAGGGGTTTCTTTTTTGAGAGAAGTTCATTGAACATATTGGTATAGACAGCGTAAACAAAGAGAAAGAAAGACCATTTTGGTGCCGGGCAGATCGACAATGATTGGGCGTTATAAGTATATGACGCATTACAATGAAGAGTTTGATCCTGGCTCAGGATGAACGCTAGCGGCAGGCCTAACACATGCAAGTCGAACGGTAACAGGGATTGCTTGCAATCCGCTGACGAGTGGCGCACGGGTGCGGAGCGCGTATGGAACCTGCCCCTGTCAGGGGAATAGCCCAGAGAAATTTGGATTAATGCCCCATGGTACCCCACCACTGCATGGTGGAGGGGTTAAAGATTTATCGGACAGGGATGGCCATGCGTACCATTAGCTTGTTGGTGAGGTAACGGCTTACCAAGGCAGCGATGGTTAGGGGCCCTGAGAGGGGGATCCCCCACACTGGTACTGAGACACGGACCAGACTCCTACGGGAGGCAGCAGTGAGGAATATTGGACAATGGCCGAAAGGTTGATCCAGCCATGCCGCGTGCAGGATGACTGCCCTATGGGTTGTAAACTGCTTTTGTACGGGAAGAAACGCACCTACGTGTAGGTGTCTGACGGTACCGTACGAATAAGGACCGGCTAACTCCGTGCCAGCAGCCGCGGTAATACGGAGGGTCCGAGCGTTATCCGGAATCATTGGGTTTAAAGGGTCCGTAGGCGGGCCTATAAGTCAGGGGTGAAAGGCCACGGCTCAACCGTGGGACTGCCCTTGATACTGTAGGTCTTGAGTCATGGTGGGGTTGCCGGAACATGTGGTGTAGCGGTGAAATGCATAGATATCACATAGAACACCGATCGCGAAGGCAGGTGACCAACCATGTACTGACGCTGATGGACGAAAGCGTGGGTAGCGAACGGGATTAGATACCCCGGTAGTCCACGCCGTAAACGATGGATACTAGCTGTCGGGCCCTCGGGCTCGGCGGCCAAGCGAAAGTGATAAGTATCCCACCTGGGGAGTACGTTCGCAAGAATGAAACTCAAAGGAATTGACGGGGGCCCGCACAAGCGGTGGAGCATGTGGTTTAATTCGATGATACGCGAGGAACCTTACCAGGGCTTAAATGCGGGCTGCATGGGACAGAGACGTCCCTTTCTTCGGACCGCCCGCAAGGTGCTGCATGGTTGTCGTCAGCTCGTGCCGTGAGGTGTCAGGTTAAGTCCTATAACGAGCGCAACCCCTACCGTTAGTTGCCAGCGAGTCAAGTCGGGGACTCTAACGGGACTGCCGGTGCAAACCGTGAGGAAGGTGGGGACGACGTCAAATCATCACGGCCCTTACGTCCTGGGCCACACACGTGCTACAATGGCCGGTACAGAGGGAAGCCACCCCGCAAGGGGGCGCGGATCTACAAAGCCGGTCACAGTTCGGATCGGGGTCTGCAACTCGACCCCGTGAAGCTGGAATCGCTAGTAATCGGATATCAGCCATGATCCGGTGAATACGTTCCCGGGCCTTGTACACACCGCCCGTCAAGCCATGGAAGCCGGGAGTGCCTGAAGTCCGTGACCGCAAGGAGCGGCCTAGGGCAAAATCGGTAACTAGGGCTAAGTCGTAACAAGGTAGCCGTACCGGAAGGTGCGGCTGGAACACCTCCTTTCTAGAGAAGAGACGCCCGAGCGTCGTTCGGGCCGGCCCAGAGGGGCTTTTTTTCTCTTGCTGTCTTTCCGATATGTCATTATATTTTGAGAAAGTCTCGTAGCTCAGCTGGTTAGAGCGCTACACTGATAATGTAGAGGTCGGCAGTTCGAGCCTGCCCGAGACTACAGGGAAGTTCATTTGAAATAGGAAATTCTGGAAGTTGAGTAGTGGTTATGGTCTAACTACTGACTGCTCATTACCGACTACCGGTACATGGGGAATTAGCTCAGCTGGCTAGAGCGCCTGCCTTGCACGCAGGAGGCCACCGGTTCGACTCCGGTATTCTCCACTAGGCCAATAAAGTGGGCCCGACGTGACATTTTTGTTTTGTCGGTGCCGGCTGGCCACAGGTTCATTGACATATTGGGACGGAGCGGACATGCCTTGCGCATGTTCAGCGAAGTCAAAGAAGAAACACGAAGTAGAATAGAAACAAAGGATTACGAGGGCGTTCCCGCGGTTTAGGCCGTGGGGCGCGACAAGCAAGAGAAGGGCGTATGGGGGATGCCTAGGCTCTCAGAGGCGATGAAGGACGTGATAAGCTGCGAAAAGCCACGGGGAACTGCACACGAGTGTTGATCCGTGGATCTCCGAATGGGGCAACCCGGCATGTTGAAGGCATGCCATCGAAAGAGGCTAACCCGCTGAACTGAAACATCTAAGTAGGCGGAGGAAGAGAAAACAAGAGTGATTCCGTGAGTAGTGGCGAGCGAAAGCGGAACAGCCCAAACCAATGTTGTTCCGGCAACATTGGGGTTGTAGGACCACGACATTCCGTGCGTGACGAACTGGAACTGGTTGGAAAGCCAGGCCGTAGACGGTGATAGCCCGGTACAGGCAAGGATCGTTATGGATAGTGGTATCCTGAGTAGCGCGGGGCACGTGAAACCCTGTGTGAATCTGGCGGGACCATCCGCCAAGGCTAAATACTCCTGGGAGACCGATAGTGAACCAGTACCGTGAGGGAAAGGTGAAAAGAACCCTGAACAAGGGAGTGAAACAGACCCTGAAACCATACGCCTACAAGCGGTCGGAGCCAATTTATTGGTGACGGCGTG
>NZ_SGIU01000003.1 GCF_004296335.1 Flagellimonas allohymeniacidonis | reverse complement strand
GATCTGCCCGGCACCAAAATGGTCTTTCTTTCTCTTTGTTTACGCTGTCTATACCAATATGTTCAATGAACTTCTCTCAAAAAAGAAACCCCTATAGGGCCCCTTTTTATCCCGCAATCATCCGGCTTTCACCGGCAAAGCGGGTGCAAATATAGATAGCTTTAAACAAACCGACCAAACAATTTTCAAAAAAAAATCATTTTTTTTATAATTATTTGATTTTCAGTTTTTTATGACCTAAATCTATATTAGCAAGCAGAATTCAAGATAAGAGAAATTAACCATACTTCCAAATTTTTGAAGAACCACTAAAATACTCTTCCATAGAAACAACTATTGCCAGCATCCATCCAACATAGTATCTTTGCCAACCATTTAAATAAGGCAAGCGAATGATTGAGATTACTTTACCGGATGGTGCAAAAAAGAAAGTTCAGCAGGGCGCCACTCCTATGGACGTGGCCAAGAGCATCAGTGAAGGATTGGCCAGAAATGTAATATCTGCCAAATTCAATGATACCACAGTGGAAACAACAACCCCATTAACCATTGATGGAACGCTTACCTTATATACCTGGAATACGGATGACGGCAAAAAGGCATTTTGGCATTCTTCATCCCATGTTCTGGCGCAAGCTTTGGAAGAACTATATCCGGGCATCAAGTTGACCATTGGTCCGGCCATTGAAAATGGGTTTTATTACGATGTGGATTTTGGAGAACACCATATCTCTGAAAAGGACTTTCCTGAAATCGAAAAAAAAGCCCTTGAAATTGCCCGTGGAAAACATGATTACAAAATGCGTGAGGTATCCAAAGCGGATGCGCTTTCCTATTATAAGCAACAGGCTAATGAATATAAGGTAGAACTCATCGAAAATCTAGAAGATGGCACCATTACTTTTTGTGACCATAGCACTTTTACTGATCTATGTCGTGGAGGACACATACCCAATACTGGAATAATCAAGGCATTTAAGGTGCTTAGTGTGGCTGGTGCGTATTGGAGAGGTGACGAAAACAACAAACAATTGACCCGTGTATATGGAATATCATTTCCAAAGCAAAAGGAGCTTACTGAATACTTGCATTTGCTTGAAGAGGCTAAGAAGAGAGATCATCGAAAACTAGGAAGAGAACTTGAACTTTTTACCTTCTCACAAAAAGTAGGGCAAGGTTTGCCGCTATGGCTTCCCAAAGGGGCTGCTTTACGCGAGCGTTTGGAAAGTTTCTTGAAAAAGGCACAGAAAAAGGCGGGTTATGAAATGGTGGTCACCCCCCACATAGGACAAAAGGAGCTCTATGTAACCTCAGGGCACTATGCTAAATATGGAGAGGACAGTTTCCAACCTATCCATACCCCGAAAGAAGATGAGGAGTTTTTGTTGAAACCCATGAACTGTCCACATCACTGTGAGATATATAATCATGGTCACTTTAGCTATAAGGACTTGCCAAAACGATTTGCCGAGTTTGGTACTGTATATAGGTATGAGCAGAGTGGTGAACTTCACGGGTTGACAAGAGTACGTGGTTTCACGCAGGATGATGCCCATATTTTTTGTACCCCGGAACAACTTAATGAGGAATTCAAAAAAGTTATTGACCTCTCCCTTTACGTTCTTACCTCATTAGGATTTGACAATTTCACAGCCCAGGTTTCTGTTCGCGATTTGGACAAACCTGAAAAGTATATAGGGGAAGCAGAAAACTGGGAAAAAGCAGAGCAAGCCATTATCAATGCAGCAGAGGAAAAGGGCTTAAATTTTGTGGTTGAAACTGGCGAAGCAGCATTTTATGGTCCAAAGCTCGATTTCATGATCAAGGATGCCTTGGGAAGAAAATGGCAATTGGGAACCATTCAGGTGGATTATAATTTGCCTGAGCGTTTTGACCTTACCTATAAAGGCAGCGACAATGAACTACACAGGCCCATTATGATTCACAGAGCCCCATTTGGAAGTATGGAACGTTTTGTGGCCTTGTTGCTGGAACACACAGGAGGAAATTTCCCATTATGGCTCATTCCCGATCAAGCCATCGTACTGCCTGTCAGCGAGAAACACGAAAAATATGCTGAAAAAGTTTTAAGTTCTCTGGAAAATAACGAAATTCGCGCGCTCATTGATAATAGGAACGAGACAGTCGGAAAGAAAATTCGAGAAGCGGAGCTCAAAAAAATTCCTTTCATGTTGGTGGTTGGCGAACAGGAAGAAGCTTCGGAGACTATTGCTGTAAGAAGGCATGGCGGTGAGGATTTGGGCAGTGTTAGTATTGAGCAATTTTCCGACTTGGTGACTACTGAAATAAATAGTACCTTAAAGTCGTTCTAAAAATTATGTTTAATTAAAAAGTTGACGTCATAGCAATACGAAGAAGATCTAGACCCCAACCTAGGAGGGAAAACAAAAACCCTCATAATATCAATGGCAAAATTACTGCTCCCCAGGTAAGACTAGTGGGAGATAATGTGGAAATGGGCGTATATCCCATTTCAAAAGCGCTTGCAAAAGCAGAGGAGCTAGAACTTGATTTAGTTGAAATATCTCCTAAAGCAAGTCCTCCAGTTTGTAAAATCATGGACTATAAAAAGTTTCTATACGAACAAAAGAAACGGGATAAAGCCATGAAAGCTAAGGCAACCAAAGTGATTGTAAAAGAAATCAGGTTTGGTCCCCAAACGGATGACCATGATTATGAGTTCAAAAAGCGTCACGCGGAAAAGTTCTTAAGAGATGGAGCTAAGTTAAAGGCTTATGTTTTTTTCAAGGGAAGGTCGATAGTCTACAAAGACCAAGGAGAAATACTGCTCCTAAAATTGGCCCAAGAATTGGAGGAACTTGGAAAAGTAGAACAAATGCCAAAATTGGAAGGGAAGCGTATGACCATGTTCATAGCCCCTAAAACCAAAAAGTGATTTACTGAACTACGTTCAGCACAAATAAGCGGGCAACCGAATTCACCTTCGGTTGTAAATTATAAAGAGGAGAAAATGCCTAAGATGAAAACAAAATCCAGTGCCAAAAAGCGATTTAAGCTTACAGGTTCTGGTAAAATCAAAAGAAAGCACGCTTTTAAGAGTCATATTTTGACCAAAAAATCGAAAAAGCGCAAGCTTAAGTTAACGCACTCTACATTAGTACATGAGTCAGACGTTAACAGCATTAAAGAACAATTACGATTAAAATAATTGTTCAATTCGGTACATTATTTATAAACCATGGAGTCGGGCCATATAAAGACCCTAAAACAGTTTAGGGCGCCTGCTACAAAAAAATGAAACATTATGCCAAGATCAGTTAATTCAGTTGCTTCACGAGCTAGAAGAAAAAAAGTGATGAAGCAAGCTAAAGGTTACTTCGGAAGACGTAAAAATGTATGGACAGTAGCCAAAAATGCGGTAGAGAAAGCAATGCTATATGCCTACCGTGACAGAAGAAATAAAAAGAGAAATTTCCGTTCACTTTGGATTACCCGTATCAATGCCGGAGCAAGACTTCACGGAATGTCTTACTCCCAGTTTATGGGCAAGGTGAAAGCCAATGGAATTGAGCTCAACAGAAAAGTTCTAGCCGATTTGGCGATGAACCATCCTGATGCGTTCAAAGCCATTGTGAACAAAGTGAAATAACAAACAATAATTACCCGCTTAAGAAAGTCCTGCTCAAAACGAGCGGGACTTTTTTTCTATACTCATTCTCCATAGGCCGTCAAGACCAGTCTTCTTCCAGAAGCGTGGTTTCTGTGTTCGCAAAGGTAAATTCCTTGCCAAATACCAAGGTTTAACTTCCCTCCTGTAATAGGAATTAGAAGCGAATTATCCAACAAGGCACTCTTAATGTGCGCAGGCATATCGTCCGGACCTTCATAAGTATGCACAAAATAGGAGGCATTTTCAGGGACCATTTTGTTGAAATGACTTTCAAAGTCCAGTCGCACCGTTGGGTCCGCATTTTCATTAATGGTCAATGAAGCCGAGGTGTGCTTAATGAAAACCTGAACAAAACCCACTTCAATTTTCCGAATTTCTGGCATGGCCTCCTTAATTTCATCCGTAATAATATGGAATCCCCTTGTTCTCGGTTTTAAACGAATTTCCTTTTGATAAAACTTCATGGAGTGAAATTAATACAAACTTTACTTCATACTCTTTCCAAACCCTACCTTTGTCGTTTGAATTTTAGAAATGAATCCATCAAAAATAAAAATGGTCGTCACCGATATGGATGGCACCTTATTAAATTCCAATCATCAAGTCAGTGATCGCTTCTTTGAGCTATTTCATGAGCTTAGCAAGAAGGGTATTCAGTTTGTGGCGGCCAGTGGACGACAGTACCACAGTATTGTTGAAAAATTGAAACCCATCAAAGAACAGATCTATGTGATTGCTGAAAATGGTGCATTGGTTAAAAAACAGGAAGAAGAACTTCTGGTCATCCCCTTGCAGCATCATTTAAAAACCAAATTGCTTGATACCATAGACCAAATTGATGGGGCCCATGCCATGTTATGTGGCAAGTACAGCGCATACTTTGATGGTAGCTCAACATCTTTTTTTGATGAGATTAAGGAGTACTACGAAAAGTTTGAAATTCACGATGATTTGAGCCACGTCTCGGACGAAATCATCAAAATTGCGGTCTATCATAAACTAAGTGCCGAAAATTATATCTATCCAGAACTCAAAAAAATAGAAGAACAGGTGAAGGTGAAGGTTTCTGGAATGCACTGGGTGGATTTAAACCATATTGATGCAAACAAAGGTTTTGCCTTGGACAAACTGTTGGCAGATACTGGTGTAGGTAAGGACGAGGTGATGGTGTTTGGTGATTACAACAACGATTTGGAGATGATGCAGCTCGTAGAACACAGTTTTGCCATGCAGAATGCCCATCCTACAATTCAAGAAGCCGCCAAGTATCAAACTGCCAGTAACGATGATTTTGGTGTAGAACGGGTTTTGGAAACTTTATTATGAAAGAAATTGAGGAACTCATTCTTCGTTTTGACCTAAAACCACACCCGGAGGGTGGTTTTTTTAAGGAAACCTATCGAAGCGAAGGTAAAATACCAGAAGCAGAGCTACCCAAAAACTATGCGGGTGAACGCAATTATTCCACAGGCATTTACTTTTTGCTCACTTCGGATATGTTTTCTGCGTTTCACAAAATCAACCAAGATGAAATTTGGCATTTTTATGCCGGAACCCCTCTAAGAATTCATAGCATCTCTGATGAAGGAAAATATAAAACATATGATATGGGCACAGATTTTGAATCCAATCTTGTACCCCAAGTTGTAATTCCAGGTGGAAGCTGGTTTGCTGCCGAGACCTTGTATCCGAATTCCTATTCCTTTGTGGGATGCACTGTAGCACCGGGATTTGATTTTGATGATTTTGTACTTCCGACCCAAAGGGAACTTCTTGAAAAGTTTCCAAATCATGGGCCCCTCATAAGAAGACTCACCCGAATCTAAAAATGCTTCAGGTGAAATACTAAGACCAAGAACAGTCTTAAGGTGGCAGTTCTTAAGGGGATGATACTGGAAATTAGCTAGTTCACAACAATTTATTGTAATACTGAGACTCCCCTTTTAGTTTTATTGCAAACAAATTAAGGTATGCCCCTATTCGGTTCCCTTAAAATAGGCGTACATAAGACTTTTGGGCCATTTTTATTGTTATGCCTCCTGAATATATCACAGTGTTGGGGCCAAGCACCTAGTACAGGGGATTTGATCAAGGTACACGAAGCCAGTCAACCGGAAATTAATAGTCTTACCAATCCGGAAGAAGGAATGCTTATTTATAACGAAGACACCAAGCAACTTAATTTTTTTGAAGGTTCCAATTGGGTTGCTCCCAGCAATACCAGCAAAACCTTAGTATTGAATAGAGCAAGCAATGGCAACAACAATCTCATCGTAAACAGTACCAACCAATACTATGACCTTCCCGTGAATGCATCCCATGAAATCAATAATACGGGAGGCATTTTTCAAACTATAGGGAATGGGAGAATAAGGGTTGTAGAGGCCGGGGCTTATTTTATGAGTGCCGCTTTTTCGGTGAGGGACATGCCTTCGGGTGATACAAAGTATATTATTGGGGTTTTTATAAATGGTACTTTAAGGGGTTACCTTACTCGAGGGTTTGCTTCCCTGCCGAGCAGTGATTGGTGGGGCACTTCTGGCACCATAATTTATCCTCTGAGCGCCAATGATGAAGTACGATTTAGGTATGTTGTGAACAACAACGGTAATCCATTGGATGCTGTATTCATAAACATCGGGATAACCCAGCTATAAAGTCGTTGGAACCCTTCTAGGTTTTTTGTTTTTTCTTCCGAGCTGCTGGGAAAAGTACATTGTTCAAAATCAAACGATAACCCGGAGAAGTGGGGTGTAGCTCAAGTTCCGTTTTGGGATCCCCTACCCTGTGCTGATAATCTTCCGGGTCATGGCCTCCATAAAAGGTAAAAAAACCCTTTCCTTTAATACCATGAAGGTATCTCGCTTCCCCATTGAGTTTATTTTCTCCCAAGACCATAACGGTTGATTTGACTTGATCTCTTGTAAATGCGGTGGTCTGCCCCATAAACCCCTTAACCAATGTAGTATGATTTTGGGTCAGCATGGTCGGTACGGGATCCCACTTGGCCGAAAATTCCATGAGAGAGAAATAATCTGACTCCCGAGGAACATTTCTTCTTTTGTTTGTCATGTCAATAGAGGAAAACTCATAACGAAGGGGATTCCGTTCCAAAATAAAATTGGTAAAAGCAAAGGTGTTTTTATAATCCAATTTTCCTTGGTAGTTGGCATCGGAAGGGTCTCCGTCGAACATGGGTTCACAGATGTCCACATTCTCTGCGGCCAAGGCGATATCAAAGCTATCGGTAGCCGAACACATGGCAAACATGAATCCACCGCCAATGACATAGTTTCTTATTTTTAGGGCTACGGCCCTTTTTTCTTCAGAAACCTTTGAAAAACCAAGCTCTTGGGCCAAAGTTTCCGCCTCCTTTTTGCTCTCGATATACCAGGGAGCAGCTCGGTAGGCCCCATAAAACTTACCAAATTGTCCAGTAAAATCTTCATGATGTAGATGTAGCCAGTCGTACAACGCTAATTTGTTATCTAAAACCTCTTCATCGTAAATGGTCACATAGGGAATTTCTGCATAGGTAAGCACCATGGTTACTGCATCATCCCAGGGTTGATTCCCCTTTGGTGAATACACCGCAATTTTGGGTGCTTTTTCCAAGATTACAGCTTCTTGGTTGCGTGAGGGGCTACTTATTTCGTCCAATACTTTTTCAGCTTGGGCATCGGATAATACTTCAAAAGATACTCCTCTAATTTGACACTCTTTTCGGATTACCTCCCCATCTGGTAGTAAAAATGAGCCACCTCTATAGTTTAAAAGCCATTGGACTTTTTGTTGTTTGGTCAAGACCCAATAGGTTATGCCGTACGCCTTGAGGTGATTCTCCTGTCCTTCAGCATCCATCGGAATTAGAATCACTGATGCCATCGATTCGAAAGAAAAAATGAGAAATAAGAATAGTAGAAAGTTTCTAGCTTTTGCCAGAGCCCAAGGATTTTTCAATTTAGAAAGGTACGTCACTGTCATCAGGGTCATCATCACCGTTCATTGCGCTTCCAAAAGCTTCATCCGCGCTGGGAAGATTTGGGGTTGCAAAAGGATTCTCCTCATCCGCATTCATCTTCGATTGAAACTCAAATGGGGAATCAAAGTCATCCAAGTTATCAAATTTACCGAGCGCTCCAATGAATTTTAACCTAATATTATCCAATCCACCGTTTCGGTGTTTGGCCACTATAAATTCGGCTTGACCCTGTGTTGGTGTTCGTTCTTCATCATCCCACTCGTCAATTTTATAGTACTCAGGTCTGTAAATAAACGATACGATATCGGCATCTTGCTCTATCGCACCTGACTCTCTTAGGTCGGACAAAATGGGACGTTTGCTCCCACCTCTGGTTTCAACTGCCCGTGATAACTGCGAGAGCGCGATTACCGGGACATTCAATTCTTTTGCCAAAGCCTTGAGGTTACGGGAAATTGTGGAAATTTCCTGCTCCCTATTCCCTCCTTTTTGGCTACCTCCTGCGGTCATTAGTTGCAGGTAATCGATTACAATGAGTTTAATTTTATGCTGCGATGCCAAACGTCTGGCTTTGGCACGTAAATCAAAAATGGACAAGGACGGGGTATCATCGATGAACAAAGGTGCTTTTTCGAGCGCCTTAACCTTCACATTCAACTGCTCCCATTCATGTTTTTCGAGTCGACCTGTACGAAGTTTTTCAGAAGAAAGTCCGGTTTCCGAAGAAATCAAACGGGTAATTAATTGTACTGAGGACATTTCCAAGGAAAAGAAAGCCACTGGAATTTCGGAATTTACTGCAATATTTCGCGCCATGGAGAGCGTAAGCGCTGTTTTACCCATACCTGGTCTTGCCGCAACGATAACCAAATCGCTGGGTTGCCATCCTGAGGTAAGTTTATCTAATTTGTCAAATCCAGATGGAATACCACTAAGCCCCTCTTTATTTGAAATTTCTTCAATCTTTTTCTTCGCTTGGATAACCAAGTTCATCGCAGTCTCTGCAGATCTTTTCAGATTTCCCTGAGTGATATCGTACAGTTTGGCTTCTGCATTGTCCAGCAAGTCAAAAACGTCGGTCGAATCGCTATAGGCATCCTCAATAATTTCGCTGGAAATTTTGATGAGGCTTCGTTGAATATACTTCTGAAGTATGATTCGTGCATGGAACTCGATATGCGCTGAAGAGGCCACTTTTTGGGTCAATTTTATCAGATAAAAGTCCCCTCCCACAGCCTCTAGCTTGCCATCCTTCTTTAATTGTGCCGAAACGGTTAATAAATCCACCGGCTCAGAGGATTCAAACAATTTGAAGATAGCCTCGTAAATAAATTTGTGGGAATCCTTATAGAACACCTCTGGATGAAGAATATCAATAACTTCATCGACACCCTTTTTGTCAATCATCATTGCTCCAAGCACAACTTCCTCTAAATCAACGGCTTGAGGAGGTATTTTGCCTTTTTCAAGACTGATGAGGGTGGATTTATCCACGCGATGACCAATTATTGGGTTAGGCTTTTCCATAAGTGCGAAAGTAGCTAATTAACCTTAAGTTAACCTTAGATTTTCAATACACCATGTCCACAGGTATTCAACAAAATTAGTGTTGATAACCCAAAATAAAATGTTAATAACAGAAAAATGTTTAAATCAACTGCCAGGTACGGCCGCTACAAAGTTGAAAAATAGCTCCTAGTCGTTAAACACACCCATTGAGGCATATTTTTCCATACGGGTTTTCACCAATTCTTTTGGTGATAACTTTTTTAACTCTTCAAAATGTGATGAAATTTTATTCCTAACCGAGTCGAAGGTTTTTTCTCTATTGGAGTGGGCACCGCCTAACGGTTCTTTTACAATCTCGTCGACCAATTTGAGTTTTTTCATATCGGTAGCTGTCAATTTGAGTGCTTCGGCTGCCTGCTCCTTGTACTCCCAACTTCTCCAAAGAATGGAAGAGCAGGATTCGGGCGAAATCACCGAGTACCAAGTATTTTCAAGCATCAATACTTTGTCACCAACACCAATGCCCAAGGCTCCGCCAGAGGCACCTTCTCCGATGATGACAACAATAATCGGAACTTTAAGACGCGTCATCTCCAAAATATTTCGAGCGATGGCTTCCCCTTGTCCACGTTCCTCAGCCTCAATACCGGGATAAGCCCCTGGGGTATCGATAAAACTCACAACAGGAAGACCAAATTTTTCGGCTGACTTCATTAAACGCAGGGCTTTGCGATAACCCTCCGGGTTGGCCATTCCGAAATTTCGATATTGACGGGTTTTGGTGTTATAGCCTTTTTGTTGCCCAATGAACATATAACTTTGATCACCTATTTTTCCCAAACCTCCTATCATTGCCTTATCATCCCGAACATTCCTATCTCCATGTAATTCCAGAAAAGTATCGCCACAAATGGCATTGATATAATCCATGGTATATGGTCTGTTAGGGTGCCTAGATAACTGCACCCTTTGCCAAGCAGAAAGGTTTTTATATATGTTTTTTCGGGTCTCTTCGAGCTTTTTTTCAATTTGTGCACAGGTTTCAGTGACATCAACATCACTCTCTTCGCCGATAACCATGCACTTCTGAAGCTGATCTTCAAGTTCCTTGATCGGTAATTCAAAATCTAAATATTCCATGGAAGTTGATTTCTGAAAAATATAGTGGCGCAAATATAAAACTTTAGTGGATACAGATTTGAAAGAACAATACTTTGGCCCACACTTTCCTTTGAATGTATTCTTATCGCTTGGCTTTCATCAACATATACACTGCAAAAACCCCAAATATCAAATTAGGTATTACCACAGCTAGAAGTGGTGAGAAGCCCGATTGCTCAGCCAAGGTGCCGAATACTTTATCAAAAAAGATATAAATAAAGGCCACCCCAATCCCAAAAGCAAGGTTTAATCCCATGCCGCCCCTACGTTTAACGGAGGACACTGCAACGGCTATTATGGTAAGAATAAACGCGGCAATGGGAAGCGCCCATCGTTTGTACTTAACCAATATATAGGCATTGATATTTGAAGCACCCTTTTGTTTTTGGTCTTCAATAAACTTATTGAGTTCAAATAGATTTTTGGTCTCTGCTACATAGGACACGGGTGTCAAATCATCTATTTTGAATGTAAAAAGCGTATCCAAACGTCTTTGGGTTTCAATGAGCTCTATACCGTTTTGAAGTTTTCGCTTGGAGTAATTGGTGAGCCGGTAAATACTATCTTTTTCCACCCAACGAATATTGGAAGCAGAAATTTTGTATTCCAAACGTTTAAGGGAGTCAAAGTGCTCGTAGGTAAAGTTGTATCCAATTTTCCGATTTGGCTCAAACCTACTCACATAAATGTAATCCCTGTCATTAAGTTGGTTAAAGATATTGTCGGTGACCCGGTCCTGTCGCCCTCGCTTGAAATATTTGTATTCGAATTCGTTGAATCCAATACTGGCATAGGGAACAATGAACATCCCCATCATAAAAATAAGGATGGCCACCAGGGTGGCTCCAATAAGGTAGGGCCTCAAAAATCGGGAATAGGAAACCCCAGAGCTGAGGATAGCTACAATTTCAGTATTACTGGCCAGCTTTGAAGTAAAAAAGATAATGGACAGGAATAGAAAAATGGGAAGTAGAAGATTCCCAATCACCAGAGTAAAGTTCCCATAAAACTGAATAACCTCAGCCAGAGGGGCTTCATTGTCAATGATTTTTCCAATTTTTTCCGCCAAATTGGCCATAATTCCAATAGGCACAAATAGCATGAGCATTCCTAGAAATGTGACTAGGTAGCGCTTTAATATGTATCTATCGAGAATCGTCAGCATTACAGGCGTTTATCCATCTGTTTCACCATTTTGGTCTTCCATTCCGAAAAATCCCCGGCTAAAATACGCTCTCTTGCGGTGCGAACCAACCAAAGATAAAATCCCAAATTGTGAATTGTGGCGATTTGCTTTCCCAGATATTCATTGGCCGCAAACAAATGCCTTAAATACGCTTTGGAATATTCAGTGTCCACATAGGTAATCCCCATTTCATCAATGGGCGAAAAGTCTGCCTCCCATTTTTTGTTTTTGATGTTGATCGTTCCATGGGCCGTGAACAACATTCCATTTCTGGCATTCCGTGTGGGCATTACACAATCAAACATGTCGACTCCCAAGGCGATGTTTTCCAAGATGTTGATTGGGGTACCAACCCCCATCAGATATCTGGGTTTATCCTCCGGAAGAATATCGCATACTACTTCGGTCATCCCATACATTTCTTCAGCAGGTTCCCCCACCGAAAGTCCTCCAATGGCGTTGCCTTCGGCACCCACAGATGCAATATATTCTGCCGATTGCTTCCGTAAATCCTTGAATGTAGATCCTTGCACGATGGGAAACAATGTCTGGGCATAACCATATTTGGGAGGTGTTTTTTCAAAATGGGAAATGCAGCGGTCCAACCATCTATGGGTAAGGTGCATGGACCTTTTAGCGTAGTCATAATCGCAAGGATAGGGTGTACATTCATCAAAAGCCATTATGATATCTGCACCGATGGTACGCTGAACGTCCACTACATGTTCAGGGGTGAAAAAATGTTTACTACCATCGATATGTGATTTGAAGGTAACTCCTTCCTCCTTGATTTTTCTATTGTCAGAGAGTGAGTAAACCTGATACCCTCCGCTGTCTGTCAAAATGTTTCTATCCCATCCCATAAACTTGTGCAAACCACCAGCCTCTTCCAAAATTTGAATACCTGGTCTGAGATAAAGATGGTAGGTGTTGCCAAGAATGACATCGGGGTCAATGTCTTCCTTAAGTTCACGCTGGTGAACTCCCTTTACGGAAGCTACAGTGCCTACAGGCATAAAGATTGGGGTTTGTATAACCCCATGATCTGTAACTACTTCCCCGGCCCGAGCTTTAGTGCCGGAATCTTTTCGTACTAGGTTAAAATCCAATCCTTTTCTTTAAAAGGGCAAATATAGCCAACTCCTATGCATCAAGTCCCTAACAAAAAAATAAAGTTGGACATCGGAGCATAACAATAAAATGAAATACCTTGTTAAAATTAAATTGTACTCCTCTTGTAAAGCAAAAAGATTGCGGTTACATTTGAGGACATAAATGATACGAAATGCCAAATTATGAAGAATTGCAGAGCTTGGTGACCCAGGTTCGTCGCGACATTCTACGTATGGTGCACAAGGTAAATTCTGGACATCCAGGGGGTTCATTGGGTTGTACGGAATTTTTTGTTGCCCTTTACAATGAAATCATGGAGCTTAAAGAGGGATTCGATATGGATGGAAAAGGAGAAGATTTGTTCTTTCTCTCCAATGGTCATATCTCCCCAGTTTTTTACAGTGTGCTGGCACGCCGAGGGTATTTTTCCCTTGATGAATTGAACACTTTCCGTTTGATCGATTCGCGCTTGCAAGGTCACCCAACAACCCACGAGGGTTTACCCGGGGTGCGCGTTGCTTCTGGATCTTTGGGACAAGGTATGTCAGTGGCCATTGGAGCAGCTTTGGCCAAAAAACTGAATGGTGACGATCATTTGGTGTTCAGTCTTCATGGCGATGGTGAATTACAGGAAGGACAAAATTGGGAAGCAATCATGTTTGCTGCAGGAAAAAAGGTGGATAATCTTATTGCCACAGTGGACCGAAATGGGCAACAAATTGATGGAGCCACTGAAAATGTTATGCCGCTAGGTGATGTTGCTGAAAAATTCAGGGTCTTCGGTTGGGATGTTCTTGAAATTGAAAACGGAAATGATCTAAAAAAAGTCATTGATGGACTCAATGAGGCGAAATCGAGAACAGGAAAAGGGAAGCCTGTATGTATTGTAATGAAAACTGAAATGGGTAATGGTGTTGACTTTATGATGCACACCCACGCATGGCACGGTAAGGCACCAAACGATGAGCAATTGGCCACGGCCCTGGCCCAAAACCCGGAAACTTTGGGCGACTATTAATTCTAGCTGAACGAAAGATGAAAAAATACATAGATCAAGGCAAACAAGATACGAGAAGTGGTTACGGCGCAGGAATGACCGAACTGGGAAGAACCAACCCCAATGTGGTTGCATTATGTGCAGACCTAGTGGGCTCCTTAAAAATTGAGACCTTTATCGCCGAAAGCCCAGAACGCTTTTTTCAGGTGGGTATTGCAGAAGCCAATATGATGGGTATCGCCGCTGGGCTTACCATCGGTGGAAAGATTCCATTTGCATCCACCTTTGCCAACTTTGCCACGGGCAGGGTATACGATCAAATACGCCAGTCCATCGCCTATTCCGGAAAGAATGTGAAAATCTGTGCATCACACGCTGGACTCACACTTGGCGAAGATGGAGCCACACATCAGATTTTGGAGGATATCGGGATGATGAAAATGCTTCCAGGGATGACCGTAATCAATCCTTGTGATTTTAATCAGACCAAAGCGGCGACCATTGCTATCGCTGAACATCAAGGCCCTGTTTATTTACGATTTGGTCGACCAAAAGTCGCCAATTTTACCCCTGCAGACCAAAAGTTTGAGATTGGAAAAGCTTTACAGTTGACCGAGGGGACCGATGTTACCATAATCGCCACTGGGCACTTGGTATGGCAATCTTTGTTAGCGGCGGAAAATCTTGAAAATCAAGGAATTTCTGCAGAAATAATCAACATTCACACCATAAAACCTCTAGATGACCGGGCAATTCTTGATTCGGTGAAAAAGACAGGTTGTGTGGTAACTGCAGAAGAACACAATTACCTTGGAGGTTTGGGCGAAAGTGTTGCTAGGGTATTGTCGCAACACCATCCGGCACCCCAAGAGTTCATCGCCACCCAAGATACCTTTGGAGAAAGTGGTACACCGGAACAGCTCATGGATAAATACGGATTGAACAATAAAGCCATTGAAGCGGCCGTTTTAAGAGTGATGAAACGCAAATAGTTTCCGGTATCATCTTTGTGTGATACCATTCAATTCTTAAAACGAAACACTTATGAAAAAAACGCTTCTAGTAGCAGCATTTGGCCTGTTGGGCTTTGCTGTATCCGCACAGAGTGGGTCTGGTTTTGGACTTAAAGCAGGCCTTAGTTACAACAAAAATGGGGATTTGGTGGGCAGCATCGGAGATGCAGCCCAAAGCATCGTTGATGGTGGCGAAGGAAAGACCGGCTATCATGTGGGCTTTTGGGGAAAACTGGATTTTCCAAAAATATATTTGAGACCAGAACTGGTATATACCCGTACAAAAAGCTCCTACGATGTCAATGGCACTTCAAGTGACTATGATGTTTCCAAATTGGATTTACCGGTTTTGCTAGGTTATAAGATAATTGGACCCCTACATATTTTTGGTGGACCGGCATTTCAATATACGCTAAGCAACGATTTGGACAATTTGAACGTATCGGATGTAGAAAATGACTTTACCGTTGGTTTGAATGTTGGGGCAGGTGTCAATCTAGGAAGGCTTGGTTTGGATGTTCGCTATGAAAGAGGGTTTTCTGAAAATGAGGCCGTCTTTATCGGCGACAATATCACCGATATATCAGGTAGAGTTGATACAAGACCCTCGCAGATAATTTTCAGCCTATCGGTTGACCTGGCAAGAAAGAATAACTAAAAGAGATATTGTGAAAAAAAAAGCCCCTCAGAGGGGCTTTTTTTATTTTAGTTCGTGTCTGGATCCAGATAATCTGGTGTCCCATCATTATTTGAATCAGGGTAAGGGAAAATGATATTCCCATTATCATCGGAAATTTCATCACGGGTCAACACCCCATCCCCATCATCATCGGGGTCTTGAAAATTTGCAAGACGGAGACCTACCTCTTCCTCAGAATCCGTATTGTCGTCGTACAAATAACCGTTACCATCCACATCTTCTTGTATCGAAGGTATTCCATCACCATCGTGGTCGGTTTCATTCAAAGTGAATAAGTCAATCGTAAAAATTAGTGGGCTATACTGAGGAATCACACCATCGGCCCTATTGAAGCGACCAAGTCCAGAAGGAAAAATAATGAGTCCTATACCAAAATCCTCTACATCAACAGTTCCATCAGGGTTACTTATTGGGGCTCCTCCAGTGACAAAATTCGGCACACCTTCAGCAAATCCTCTAAAACCTTGTGTAAGATCTTGCAATTGGGCCAGATCAAACCAAACTGGATTATTGGCCGCATCAAAGGAAGTGCCATCCAATAATTTGCCCTCATATCGAACAAAAACGGAATCAGCCACAGAGGGTCTCCGTGCATCCGGATTTGCAGGCCCGCCTACCCCCGGACGAACAGAAAGATAATACAGGGTATGCGGGACATCATTCTCTTCTTCCGAGAGCAACAGCTCGAAGGAAGATACGTTAATAACGGTCTCTTCTACGAAATCCATGAGAGGTTGCTTATCGGCGTTAGCACCTGCAATCGTGTCGATGCGGATTTTGAAGTCGAAATCAGCAGGCATGGATTGAAACTCCTCGTAGTTAAAAAAGTGGGTGTTTAAGTACTCCCTTATCTCTTCATCATTTTCAGGGGAAACTTCGGCCAACAAACGAGGTGGTATCGATTCTATTCCCATGTCATCGTCATTACTACAAGAGAACGCCAAGAAGGTCAAGAACAGACCATACAAAATCCTTTTCCGCATCAAATTCATTTTTAGCGATGCAAGATACAATTTTCCCCTATTTTTGATAATTCCATTAACAAAGATTTGCGGCGAAAATGCGCATTGATAAATTTCTTTGGAGCACTCGGTACTACAAAACCCGAAATATTGCCACAACAGCGGTAAAAAAGGGGCATGTGCAAATCAATGGCAATGTGGCCAAACCTTCCCGAGAGGTGTTCCCAATGGACGAAATACAGTTGAGGAAGAATCAAATTGACTATGAAATGGTAGTTTTGGACATTCCAGAAAGTCGGGTTGGTGCCAAGTTGGTGGATATTTATCGAAAAGATACCACTCCCAAGGAAGCCTTCGAGCATAATGAGCTCTTAAAACTGGCCAAAGATCATTATCGTAAAAAGGGACTGGGAAGGCCAACCAAAAAAGATAGAAGGGATATCGATGATTATCTGGAGGAACCAGATTCCGATGTTTCTTCATAATTATGGCTAATTTTAAGTATGCAAAATCAAATTCTCACCCACGAAAAAATACAGCACAAAATAAAAAGGATTGCCTATCAAATCTATGAGGCCAATGTCACCGAAGACCAAATTGTGGTCGCCGGTATAGAAGGTGGAGGTTTGAAGTTTGCCGAAAAGATAGCCGCTGTTCTGAAAAAAATCACAGAGGCCAACATTACGCTTTGCAAGGTTAAAATGAACAAGAGCAATCCTCTGCAAAGTGGGGTGACCACCTCCATTGATGAAGAAGATTACAAAAACAAGTCGATTGTATTGGTGGATGATGTATTGAACTCGGGAACAACCTTGATCTATGGCGTTCAACACTTTTTAAAAACCCCTATTAAACAACTGAAAACTGCTGTTTTGGTTAACAGAAACCATAAAAAATATCCAGTAAAAGCGGATTATAAGGGTATTTCCCTGTCCACTTCCCTACACGAGCACATTAAAGTGGAATTTACGGCAAGAAATTACGGAGTCTATTTGGAATAGTGGGATTGTATTTCAGTTACCACTTCTTCGATGCTTTTACCATCACAATTAATCGTTACATCTGCTTGGGCATAATATGACCTTCTCTCAAAAAGATGCTTTCCAATGAATTCGGGTAGATTCTCATCCTTCAAGTTTTTCACCAAAGGCCTTTTGTCTTTTTCCCTACTGATTCTATCAACTAGAGATGGAATCGATAAATGTAGATAAACAGATAGGTTGGAGTTTTTCGAAATGGTCTGCATATTATTTCCATAACAAGGTGTACCGCCACCTGTGGCCAGAATAATGTCTTTGCTTTCCTCCAGAACTTTCCCCAACAATTGAAACTCGGTTTTCCTAAAGAAAATCTCCCCCTTTTTGGAGAACAGTTCACCGATGGACATCCCCATTTCTTCTTCAATGTAATCATCGAGGTCCACAAAAGGAGCATCCAATACTTTGGCCAATAACTGCCCAACGGTAGACTTCCCACTTGCCATATAACCTACTAAAACTACTTTCATTTATCCCAATTAATCGTGTTCTCAAAAAAACACAAATTTATCACTATTTGGGCTTGCCAAATAAATTTTAGAACTTATATTTGCACCCGCTTAGCGCAATAAGTAAGTGGAGACCTGATAGCTCAGTTGGTAGAGCATCTCCCTTTTAAGGAGAGGGTCCTGGGTTCGAGCCCCAGTCAGGTCACTTAAAATATTCCAAACCAAAGCCTGAAAAATTTCAGGCTTTTTTGTTTTACGGGTTTCAGCCAAAGAACGTGATACGGGTATAAAATATCTCCCCCTACAAAGTAATATCCATCAGGAATTCGAATTTTTCATAAAGGTAAAACGGATTTGCCCAACTGTATCTCCGAAACAAGGGCCTCGATGGTCGTATTCTCCAAATTTTTGACAACCTCTGATTTTCCGTTCGATACCAAGTCATGCAACGGACAAGGATTCTCTGCATCGCATTCTTCAAGACTCAGCATACATGAGCTAAATTTATCGTGCCCATCAATAACATCAACAATGCGCATCACGCTTACTTGTCTGTTGTCGTCATTTAAATAAAACCCTCCTTTTGGTCCTTTCAAGGATGAAACAATGCCATGTCGAACCAACTCCTGAAGCAGCTTGGCAATATATGATGATGGAGCATTGATGGGTGCGCTTAAGTCTTTTGCCTGTACTTTCTTTTTCTCATCGGAATTTAAGGCGAGAAACAGTACACCTTTTATAGCGTATTTAGAGGATTTGGATAACATGGAACAATTCTTTTTGTAAAAGTAAAAATTAAAAGATGTTTTTGTCTTAAATATGACCGATATCATATTTTCCACAGTTAAAGGCTAATATTTTTGAGCATTCATTAAAAACCGCTCCCTATGAAAATTAATTTCGCAATACTCTGTTTTCTCATCTCCCTTTTTTTAGTGTCCTGTGGAGGAAAACAAGAGAAAAAATCCGATGGTTTTAGTGTAGATCGAACTAAATCTACCGAGCAAACCGAAGCGACTACACCAGAAACCAACGAGGTTCCTGCCTCAGAGCGAATTACATTGGACAACAAAGGTGTTGGCCAAATAAAAAATCTTCCCTTAGATCCCGAAATAAATATGGAGATGGTTGAAGCCGGTGGTGCCCTTTTCAAGACCAACTGTACCGCCTGTCACAAAATAGATAAAAGGTTTATTGGTCCATCACCAACAGGCATCCTTAAGCGAAGAAGTCCTGAATGGATTATGAACATGATTTTGGATCCTCAATTGATGGTGGAGCAAGACCGTTGTGCCAAGGATCTTCTTGTGGAATTCAACGGAGCTGCCATGGCCAATCAGAACATTACCGTGGAAGAAGCCCGGTCAATTTTAGAATACTTCAGAACCTTAGAATAATAATTATGAAAACTACCCACCTTAAAATTGTAATGGGTTCCCTTTTTGCCGTTTTACTATTATTTGGATGCAAAAATGGGAATCAAAAAGAAACTACATCGGCAGATTCTGAGACGACCGAAGAAACCGTAAAACAAGGGCAGGCTTTCATCGAAGACGATGGGTCTACACCCAATGTGCTTCAGATTGCCATAGGATCCCCTGATCATACCACTTTGGTAGCCGCAGTGCAAGCGGCCAACCTAGAAAACGCACTTGTAAATGCAGGGCCTTTGATGGTGTTTGCGCCAACAAATGCTGCTTTTGACGCCTTACCCGAGGGAACCGTGGAAAATTTACTTAAACCAGAAAACAAAGATGCTTTGGCCAATATTCTTAAGCATCATGTGACCCCTGGCAACTATTCCAAGGAATTCCTGAAAAAATTCAAAAAACTGGGACAGGCCAATGATCAAAACACCACTATCGAAGTGAAAGATGGAGAGGTATATGTTGGAGGGGCCAAAATAGTGGCAAGTATCTCCGCCGGTAATGGCATTGTACATGTCGTGGATGCCGTGATATTACCCCCAGAAAACTAAATGCTAATCTAAAAGAATCAACACAATGAGAAAACTGAATTATTTTTTTGGCACCCTTATGGGATTGACCCTTCTTCTCTTTGGCTGCAAGCCAGGAGGTGATGGCTCTGGAAATGGAGCATTGGCGTCCAGCGCAGCGGAGAAAGTATATGTAGCTCCCGGGGAGCAAGATGAGTTTTATGCCTTCCTATCGGGCGGTTATAGTGGTAACCTAACGGTTTATGGACTTCCTTCCGGTAGAATGTTCAAGGAAATTCCAGTATTCTCGCAATTTCCTACCTCTGGTTATGGTTATTCGGAAGAGACGAAGCCCATGCTGAATACCTCACATGGATTTATTCCATGGGACGATTTGCACCACCCCGATATTTCACAAACCAATGGGGAACTTGATGGTCGATGGATATTCGTTAACGGGAACAATACCCCGAGAATCGCAAGAATCAGTCTGAGTACGTTTGAGACAGAGGAGATTATTGAAATTCCGAACAGTGCCGGTAACCACAGTTCTGCGTTCATCACTGAAAACACGGAATATGTGATTGCAGGAACCCGATTTGCCGTTCCCGTACCACAGAGGGATATGCCAATCAATGAATACAAAGGTAACTTTAAAGGAGCCTTGAGTTTTATCAGTGTAAATCCAGAAGATGGACGCTTGGACCTTAAATTCCAAGTAATGATGCCTGGGTTCAACTATGATCTTTCCCATCCGGGAAGAGGGAAATCCCACGGCTGGCATTTCTTTAGCACCTATAACACCGAAGAAGCCAATTCTTTGATGGAAGTAAACTCTTCGCAAAACGATAAAGATTTTATAGCAGCCATCAACTGGAAAAAAATCGAAGAATTTGTGAACAACGGCGGAGGAACAAAAATGGCAACCAACTATGCCCACAACGTATATAATGAAGAAACACATACAGGCACCTCAACCATGGTAAAAGAGGTGCTGACGGTCGATCCCACAGAAGTGCCCGGAGCGGTATTCTTCCTTCCAACACCAAAATCACCGCACGGCTGCGATGTTGACCCATCTGGTGAGTACATCATTGGCGCCGGAAAACTTTCTGCAGACCTAACTGTACATTCGTTTACCAAAATGTTGGAAGCCATTGAGGCGGAAAAATTTGATGGTGAAGCCTATGGTATACCTATTCTCAAATTTGAGGATGTAATGGCAGGGGTTGTAAAAAGTGGTGGATTGGGCCCACTGCACACAGAATTTGACAGTAGTGGCAATGCGTACACCACGTTCTTCATTTCTTCAGAAGTGGTAAAATGGAAATTGGAAACTTGGGAGGTTGTTGATCGTAAACCCACATTCTATTCAGTAGGACACCTTATGATTCCTGGAGGTAACTCACGTAAACCTTTCGGAAAGTATGTGGTGGCCATGAACAAAATCACCAAAGATCGTTATTTGCCCACAGGGCCAGAAATGGAACACTCTGCGCAGATTTATGATATCTCTGGTGAGAAGATGGAGTTGATCTATGACTTTCCAACCCATGGAGAACCCCATTATGCAGCAGGTTGTCCAGCTGATCTATTGAGAGCCAATTCCAAGAAAATTTACCGTTTGGATGAGAATAAACACCCTTATGCGGTGACGTCACCTGATCAAGCCAGGGTGGAACGCAACGGTAACGAAGTGCATATTTACATGTCAACGATTCGAAGTCATTTCACTCCTGACAATATAGAAGGAGTCAAGGTTGGAGATAAGGTATATTTCCATATCACCAATCATGAGCAAGATTTTGATGTGCCCCATGGATTCTCCATGCTGGGACAGAACACATCTGAAATATTGGTTATGCCAGGCCAGACCAAGACCTCGGTCTGGGAACCCAAGCAAGTTGGTGTTTGGCCGTTTTATTGCACAGATTTCTGTTCGGCATTGCACCAAGAAATGCAGGGTTATGTAAGGGTTTCCCCTGCGAATGCCAACATTGATCTATCATGGTCTTTGGGTGAATAAACACTCATGTTTTTTCAAACTTGAGGCGGGCAGCGCAAATGCTGCTGCCCGCTTTGCCTAAAGATTTCTATCGAATCACTTATCAAAACAATACAATAATCCAACGGCTATGAAAAAAGCAAGTTTCCTGATGATGATTGGACCTTTGTTTCTTCTGGGCTTATACTTTTTCCCTTTGTGGAACATTATGCTCGGAGCACCTCAATATCCTGAGCCTTTGGGTATGAACATTCATATTGATGGAATTCAGGGGGTAAACGAGTTTGATATTCAAAATATAGATGGCCTTAACCACTACATAGGAATGAAAACCCTTCCTAAGTCTGAAGATATGTGGGAGTTTTCAACTTTCCCATTGATCATAGGAGGTATGGTGGCACTGGGGGTTTTAGTGGGCTTATTGGGTTATTTCAAAATTCTTTCCCCAAATTGGTTTGTGGGTTGGTTTATACTGATGTCCATTTTGGGAGTGCTGGGCATGTATGATTTTAATGCTTGGATGGTTGATTACGGTACTAATTTGGACCCGAATGCTATCATGAAACTTGCCAATCCCGATGGAACTCCGATGACCTATAAGCCTCCACTTTTTGGACATGTGAAAATGTTGAATTTTGACGTAACTTCATTACCGTCCTCTGGAGCTTGGATGATGTTTACGGGAATGATGTTGACTGTGCTTGCCTTTTTATTGGGTAGAAAGACTTGGAAATCCAAACCAAAGCAGGCCAAACTTCAAACAATGAAAGTAAAGGTTAAAAAATGAGATTCTACCCAGTTTTGATAGGCTTATTGATTTTGATGCTAAGCTCATGCACCATCGGGCCCAAGCCCATCGAATATGGGACGGATGCATGTCATTTTTGTAAAATGACCATTGTAGATAAGCAACATGCGGCTGAGTTTGTGACCGATAAGGGTAAAGTATATAAGTTTGATGCCTCGGAATGTATGCTCAATCAATTGGAGGAGTTCGACGGTACTAAAATAGCCTTGTTCCTGGTAAATGATTATAATTCCCCTGGGCAACTGGTCGACGCATCTGAAGCTACGTTTCTTATTAGTGAAAATATTCCAAGTCCCATGGGCGAATATTTAACGGCGTTCGAATCAAAAGAAGAGGCTCAGAAAACCCAGCGAGAAAGCGATGGTCAACTTTTCACCTGGGAAGAACTTAAAGCAAAGTTTCAAACTCGCTAAGCCATTTCGTTATACATGATATCCCTCCGCACTCTTGTTTCGCTCATCTGTTTTCTATTGACAAACGGACTTATTGCCAATACCATTTTGGTCTGTAATTCATGTAAAGCCAATTCGGTCAAAAAAGGTATTGCCCTAGCCTCGGATTTTGATACCCTCCTCATCAAAAAAGGGATTTATAAAGAGTTCAATATTGTTGTTGACAAACCACTCACTTTGAAAGGTGAAGGTTTTCCTGTAGTAGATGGCGAAGATAAAGGTGAAATCATACGGATTGTAGCCGACAACGTAACCATCGATGGCCTTTTTATTGTCAATGTTGGTACAAGCTATACATCAGACTATGCAGCCATACGCGTTGTTAAAAGCAAGAATTTCTTGATTCAAAACGTGGTTCTTGAAAAGCTTTTCTTTGGAATCTACATTGAGAAATCCAATCACGGCAGAATATATCACAACAAAATTATTGGAGACGCCAAGGATGAGTATAACTCGGGAAATGGTATTCAGCTCTGGTACTCCAATCATGTGGAAGTAGAACGAAATATCGTTCAAGGTGTTAGGGATGGTATCTACCTGGAGTTTTCAGATGAAGTTCTGATTAAAGACAATGCCAGCACCAACAACCTTAGATATGGGCTTCATTTTATGTTTTCTAATGACGATGTGTATACGAACAACATCTTCGAAAACAACGGTGCGGGTGTTGCCGTGATGTTTTCCAAACGGATAAAAATGTACGACAATACTTTCCGAAAAAACTGGGGAACCGCAGCCTACGGAATGCTACTGAAAGAAATTAACGATGCTGAAATTTTTAACAACACCTTTGAAGAAAATACGATAGGAATCAACATTGAGGGCTCAAATCGAATTGTATATAAGGGCAATGATTTTAAGAACAACGGCTGGGCCATAAAAGTTTTGGGAGCCTGCTATTCCAATACGTTTACACAAAACAACTTTCTGTACAACTCTTTTGACATTTCCTATAACAGCCGTCTTAATGATAATGTTTTTGATAAAAATTTTTGGAGCGACTACACAGGGTACGATTTGAACAATGATGGTATAGGGGATGTCCCCTATCGGCCCGTAAAATTATTTTCCTACATTGTAAACAGAACTCCCGAAACTATAGTCCTTTTGCGTAGTTTGTTCATGGATATCATCGATTTTTCAGAGAAAGTATCTCCGGTATTCACACCGGATAATCTTTTCGATACAAATCCTCTAATGAAAAAGAGTCATGATTGAAATAACCGGTCTTCACAAGAAGTTTGGCAAAAACGAAGTTCTACGGGGCATCGATTTGGACATTCAGTCCAAAGGCATTGTTGCCATATTGGGTCCGAATGGGTCTGGCAAGACCACTCTGATAAAATCTATTTTGGGAATGGTAATCCCCAACCGGGGGAATATTTCAATTTCAGGGAATAGCATCAAGAATCAATGGGCCTATCGCAAAGAAATAGAATACCTGCCCCAGATTGCCAATTTTCCAGGGAATCTAAAGGTCAAAGAGCTCATTCACATGATCAAGGACCTTCATCAAAAACCAACAAACGACGAGCAGTTGATTGACTTGTTTGGCCTTCAACCTTTTTTGAACAAAAAACTCAGCACGCTTTCCGGAGGAACCAAACAAAAAGTAAATATCGTGCTCACTTTTATGTTTGACAAACCGATGATCATACTGGACGAACCCACAACCGGATTAGATCCAAAGGCCTTAATCCATCTTAAGGAGCTCATACAATATGAAAAAACCAATGGGAAGACCATTCTGGTCACGTCACATATCATGAATTTCGTTGAGGAGGTGGCCGATGAAATCATATACCTGCTAGAAGGAAAAATATACTTCAAAGGAAGTGTGGATGCATTGAAAAAACAGACCAAACAAAAAAATGTGGAACACGCGATAGCGACCATTACCCAAAACTCTACGCATGTTTAAAATTTTAAAATACAGCTTTTATGATTTAATGCGAAGCAGTTGGAGCTATGTATATTTTCTCTTTTACCTAGCACTTGGTTTTGTATTGTTGTTTTTAAATAATGATGTTTCCAAGGCGGTCATTACCTTGATGAACATTATCATTGTACTTGTTCCTTTGATCGGGACGATTTTCGGGGTCATGTACTTTTATAACTCAAAAGAATTTACTGAGTTACTGCTGGCTCAGCCCATCAAACGCTCCTCCATTTTTTTAGGGCAATATTTAGGCGTTGCTTTTTCGCTGACCTTGAGCCTTCTTTTGGGCCTTGGGATTCCTTTCGTCATTTACGGTCTCCTTGAGAGCACCGCTATTTTCGATTTCACCCTACTCCTTGTGAACGGTGCCTTTTTAACATTGATTTTTACCGCTCTATCTTTCAATATCGCCTTGGTAAACGAAAACAAAATCAAGGGTTTTGGGTATTCCATTTTGGTTTGGTTGTTTTTGGCAGTGATTTATGATGGGCTTTTTTTGATGTCCCTTATTGTTTTTGAAGAGTATCCCCTAGATACCTTCTCCTTGGTCGCCACGCTCTTAAACCCTATTGATCTCTCGCGGACATTGATTTTACTAAAGTTGGATATATCGGCCTTGCTGGGATATACTGGCGCTGTATTTAAAAATTTCTTCGGAACCAACCAAGGGCTGATCATTTCGCTTTTTACTTTAATACTCTGGACTTTTTTACCTGTATGGCGACTTTTGTTCAAGGCCAAGCGGAAAGATTTTTAAGTCTTGGAGGTTTTTTGCTTGATATGCTCTTCCTTTCCTCCCGCTACTTTGTTTTTTCTTAATCCATACAAAATCAACCCGTTAAATTTTAGTTAATTGGCAACAGGGGAAATATAGATCCTTCAAAATTGGATATTTTTAAGGAAACACCTATCTCATGAAAAAGTTACTGACCACCTTTTCACTGGTAGCCATCATCTTGGTTACCATAGCCGCTACAATTACAGACACAAAGAGCGATTTGAAAGCAGGATTTGTGGTGGGAAATCCTGAAATCGAATCCATGGATAAACTCTCCTTCGGACCGGAGGGAATTCTATTTATCGGAGATACCAAAAAGGCGTCGGTCTATGCCGTCGATACCAAGGATGTTGTTCCCAAAGAAGAAGGTGGTGAAATCGCCATCAAGGGCTTTGATCAAAAAATCGCCGCTTCCCTAGGCACTACTACCGACAAAATCAAAATCAATGATATGGCCGTAAATCCCATTTCCAAAAATGTTTATTTTTCGGTAAATGTCATGGATGGCACCCCTGTAATTTTGCGACTTAAGGGAGAGGGATTTGAGAATGTTCCTGTGAATGACGTCTCCTATTCAAAGATTGAGCTTAACGATGTAATCGCCTCTGATGCCAAGGACAAATGGGATAGGGATTTGAGGATTTGGGCCATTTCCGATTTAATGTACCATAACGGCAAAGTATTGATTTCGGGGCTAAGCAATAAGGAATTCGGCTCCACCTTTAGAAGCATTCCTTTTCCTTTTAATGACGCACAGGAATATGCTTCGCTCGAAATATGGCATGCAGCCCATGGGGCTTATGAGACCCATGCCCCCATAAAGACCTTTGATGTCATCAATATCAACAACCAAGACTATTTAATGGCAAGCTATACCTGTACGCCACTCGTACTGTTCCCGATGTCCGACCTAAAGGACGGCACCCACACCAAAGGTCGAACTGTTGCCGAATTGGGCGCTGGCAACTCTCCTTTGGATATGATTTCATATGAAAAAAATGGACAAAAATATTTTCTGATGTCAAATACCAATAGGCCTGTAATGCGTATCAAGTACAAGGATATTGCCTCTTTCGACAAGACGCTCACGGAGCCTGTCACGGTTTTTGCGGAAACTGAAGGCGTTCCTTATGACAATTTGCCCTTTCCCTATGTCCTACAAATGGATAATTTGGATGCTACCAATGTGGTTTATTTACAAAGAACCTCAAATGGAGATCTCATTTTGAGAAGTCGATCAATCGAGTGGATGTAGCCATTCGTAAACATGAAAAGATACATAGCGATTCTGTTCCTGGCCTTCTTATGCGTTTCAAGCTGCAAAAAGGAAGATGAATTACAGGTTCTCGGTATTGACTATTTAAACGGAAAGGCAGTGGCGGTGCGTTTTAGAACTTCCGTCCAACACAGCGATATTGGTGTTTTTTTAGGTGATGAATCAGAAACTGCTGTATTGGGAGAAATACAGCCTTGGGAAAACATCTATCAATTTCGTCCTGTCGTGCCTTTTACTTCGAATATTACATATACCTTTCGGAGAAAAGATAAAAAGGTCTTGGCAAATTTTGCGCCAATAGATCAAAACAGCGGAAAACCTCCTGAAATATTGGCAATTTATCCTTCGAAAGACGCTGTACCTGAAAATCTGCTAAAGCTGCATGTTCAATTTTCAGAACCCATGCAATCTGTGGGTAGTGCCTTGGATTACATCAAAGTAATAGATAATACTTCGAATGAACAGGTATCTATTTTTCTGGCATTGGAGTCGGAACTATGGAACCAAGAACATGACCTGCTAACCCTTTGGCTTGACCCTGGACGAATAAAAACTGGATTGATTCCCAATAAAACACAGGGGTTACCTTTAAAAGAGGGGCATCAATACGCCATACAGTTCAGTAAGGAATGGAAATCAGCCCAAGGAGTCGAGCTTAAGCAACCCTACTTTAAGAACTTGGTGGTTGTCCAAAGAGATGGAAACAGGCCCAAACCCCAGGATTGGACTATGGAAACACCAAATCCCAATACGAAAGACCCATTGACCATACTTTTTAATGAGACTATGGATGCCATTTTAGCCAAGGAAACCATACACATTAAAAACGAAATTGGAGAAGAAATAAACGGAAAATTTACTTTGCTCTACCAAGAAACTGCTGTTCGATTTGAACCGCTGGAAAATTGGGATACAGGAAAGTTTAAGATAGAGGTGGAATCACGATTTGAGGATTTGGCCGGAAACAATCTCAACCGGCTGTTTGACAAAAAGGTTGAAAATTTTGACATGGATAGGGAAGTACTAAAGGAAATTGAATTCCTCATAAAATAATTCCACATTAAAGACTCAAAGAATATTTAATTCAATTCCTTACTATTGACTGGCAATAACACCCTACCGTTCCTGTTGGGTTTCTTGTTTTTTTACAATTCATTACCTTTAAAGGAACATTGAAGTTTCAAAGGCCATTGTGGCCCTTGCAGGTAGTTTCCCTTAGCTCGTTTCTAAAATCAAATGCATGTTTTGTCTAGTCTATCGATCCACGGCTAGCCCTTCCTTTAAAAAGAGCCAGATTACCGAAATGCTTGAAAAGGCCCGAGTATTGAATCAAGAAAGGGATATTACGGGATGTTTGTTGTACTACCATGGTGAGTTCCTGCAATATCTAGAAGGCAATCAAATTAAAGTACTTTCTTTGTTTGATCGAATCAAAACAGATCCTCGCCATACCAATGTTGAAGTACTCTCCAATGCTGAAATAAAAAAAAGGGAGTTTCACAAATGGGAAATGGCTTATGAAGATTTTTTGGGCGACAGCAATGAACTCCAGTTCTTAAAACTGCTGACCAGTTCATACATTGAAACGCCAGATGAAGGCATGGAACCCAATCCCACATCTTTGTTTTTCTGGAGGACGGCCAAAAGACTTTTACATGCGAAGACCTCAAGCAGTCTTTACAGATAAAGGTTAAACAGTTCTTCCTGAGGGCAGCAACTTCCAACTTATAACCATTGCCTTCCAATTCTTAATAATTGATTTCAAGACCTGAATAGATAATGTGAAATTTAGTTTCCGACTTGGTCATTTTTTGCTAGCTTGCACCCGCCAAAATGCCCACGTGGTGGAATTGGTAGACACGCTACCTTGAGGGGGTAGTGTCCTTCCGGACGTGCTGGTTCGACTCCAGTCGTGGGCACAAAACCGCATTTAGTGCGGTTTTTTTATGCTATTTTGTTTCTCTTTCAACCCAAGTTATCCACAATACATCCTTAATAAATAACCAAATTTTAAGACTATTTATTAGGACGACCCGATATTAATTGTAAATTTGTTTAACGATTATAACAAAAAGATGAACAATGTAAAAAAGTCTTTTAGTATTCGTGATATGGAGAACCTTTCAGGAATAAAGGCCCATACCATTAGAATCTGGGAAAAACGTTACAACCTATTTTCTCCTGAACGTACAAGCACCAACATAAGGTACTATAGCTTAGCCAGCCTCCAAAAGCTCTTAAATATTACGCTTCTTTACAATAATGGATACAAGATTTCCAAGATTGCAAAACTCGAGGAATCACACATCCCAATTATGGTTCGTGAAATTGTGGCCAACAACAGCGAAAAGAACCATGCCATAAATGCCTTTAAGCTGGCGATGATCAATTTTGATCAAACCTTGTTTTTAAATACATACAATAGCCTTCTTTCTGAAAGGTCATTTCGGGATATTTTCAATGAGGTGTTCATTCCCCTTCTCAATGAGTTGGGTCTCCTATGGCAGACAGACACCATCAGTCCGGCCCATGAACACTTTATCACTCATTTGATCAAACAAAAAATATACATCAATACAGAAAAGCTCCAATTGGTGGAACCGACCAAGAAGGACAAAGTTTTTTCACTTTTTTTGCCCGAAAATGAAATCCATGAAATTGGATTGCTCTATCTCAATTATGAGATTACCTTAAGAGGCTATAAATCAATCTATCTGGGTCAAACAATGCCTATAGAGAGTTTGGTGGATCTCTTGAAATATTATGACAATATCAACTTTGTCTCCTACTTTACCGTTTCCCCCACAAAAGATGAACTGTTAGATTACTTTAAGAAATTTTCCAAAACCTTAAACAGTTCAGGGAATTCAAAACTTCTGGTTTTGGGCCATCAAATTCAGTATATTCCGGAAAGCTCATTGCCAGAACATATTTCAGCCTTCAATTCTATAGAACATTTGATTTCTTCACTTTGAGTAAATTGATAAGGTTACATGAAAAAAATAGTTGTCATAGGTTCCGGTTTTTCCTCGCTATCTGCTTCTTGCTATTTGGCCAAGGCCGGTTATGATGTTTCTGTTTTTGAGAAAAATACCACTGTTGGGGGAAGAGCCCGACAATTGCATAAAGATGGTTTTACCTTTGATATAGGCCCCAGTTGGTATTGGATGCCAGACATTTTTGAGAAGTTTTTCAATGATTTTGGAAAAAGTACCTCCGACTACTATCAGCTCGATAAACTTGACCCAGCGTACAAAATTTTCTTTGAAGACGATGTGATCACCATTGGTGATTGTATGGACAAAATTTGTGAGGAATTCGAAAGGATAGAAGTTGGAAGCAGTAGCCATTTAAGAAAATTTATTGGGAAGGCCCAAGAAAACTATGACATTGCCATCAACAAAGTGGTTCTTCGCCCAGGACTATCTCCCCTCGAGTTGGTCACCAAAGAAACCGTTTTTAGGGTGGATCAATTTTTCAAGACCATAAGCCAAGAGGTGCGAAAACGCTTCAAGAATCCAAAGTTGGTCTCTACCCTAGAGTTTCCCGTACTTTTTCTGGGAGCCAAGCCTAGCAAGACGCCTTCATTCTATAGCTTCATGAATTTTGCGGATTTTGGTCTTGGTACATGGCATCCAAGAGGTGGGATGTATGAAATCATCAAGGCCATGAAAAGCTTGGCAGAAGAACTGGGAGTTACTTTTCACACGAACAGTCCTGTGGAGAAAATAAAGGTCGAAAATGGGAAAGTGATAGGGATAGAGTCGAATGGCAATGAATTTATTTCTGATTTTGTCATCAGCGGAGCGGATTATCACCACTCCGAAACCCTTTTGCCAAAACAATATCGGCAATATTCAGAATCCTATTGGGAGAAGAAAACCTATGCTCCCTCCTCCCTACTATTTTATGTTGGTTTCAACAAAAAATTAAAGAATATAGAACATCACAATTTATTCTTCGATACCGATTTTGAAAAACATGCCGAAGAGATTTATGACCGTCCACAATGGCCCAGTGAGCCTTTGTTTTATGTCAATTTCCCTTCCGTAACCGACGCTTCCATGGCTCCTGAAGGGTGTGAGACCGGTTTTTTCCTGGTTCCTATAGCTCCCGGTTTGGAAGATACTCCGCAATTGCGATTACAATACTTTGATATTGTTATTGATAGATTTGATAAGCACACAAAACAATCCACCAGGGAGTCCATTCTTTTTAGAGAAAGCTTTTGTGTGAACGATTTTGTTGAGCAGTACAATTCATACAAAGGCAATGCTTATGGCATGGCCAATACCTTGAAACAGACTGCCTTTTTGCGACCCAATTTGAAAAGCAGCAAAGTAAAAAACTTGTTTTTTACAGGTCAGCTTACAGTTCCCGGGCCAGGGGTGCCACCTTCCCTGATTTCTGGAAAATTGGTATCGGACTTAATCCTACAAAAAGCTTAAGAAGATGAAAACTATTTTCGACAACGTATCATATACCTGCAGTAGAATTGTGACCCAGTCCTACAGCACTTCCTTTGCGCTTGCCACAAAAATGTTGTCAAGTTCGATCAGGGCCGATATCTATAATATTTATGGTTTCGTAAGGTTCGCCGATGAGATTGTGGATACCTTCCATGACTACGATAAACAACAGCTTTTTGAAAAGTTTGAACAGGATTTGGAGGATGCCCTGGAAAACAGAATAAGCTTAAATCCCATCCTGAATTCATTTCAACATACCTATCATACCTACGATATTCCCAAACACCTTGTGGATTCTTTTATGAAAAGTATGCGAATGGATCTTTCCAAGAAAGAGTATAAGACCCATGCCGAGTACAAGGAATATATTTACGGTTCCGCGGATGTGGTTGGACTCATGTGTCTTTGTGTATTCGTAAAGGGAGACAAACAGCAATACGAAGAGTTGAAAGAGTCAGCTATGGCACTAGGGTCCGCATTCCAAAAAGTGAACTTTCTTCGAGACCTTAAGGCTGACTTTGAACAATTGGAGCGAACCTATTTCCCAAACACCAATTTGTTGGAACTGGACGAAGTATCCAAAAAAAGGATTGTGGATGAGATAAAAGCTGACTTTGCCAAGGGATATTCTGGAATTGTAAGATTACCCGAGGAGGCCAAATTCGGTGTTTACACCGCATACAAATATTATAACAAGTTGCTCCAAAAACTTCAAAGCACGCCCCCTTTGGAAATAAAAAATACGCGAATTCGTGTTCCAAATTATCAAAAATTCGGACTTTTGGCGAAGTCTTATGTCAATTATAAACTTCAACTGTTTTAAATGAAAATTGCACTCTGGATCTTCATTTTTATTAGCGTGTTCTGTATCATGGAGTTCATGGCATGGTTTACCCATAAATATGTAATGCACGGCTTTCTGTGGAGTCTGCACAAAGACCATCATCGCAAGGACCATGATTCGTGGTTCGAGCGCAACGATGCTTTTTTCATCTTCTACGCAGTGGTCAGCATGTCGTTCATCATGATTGCGAACAATACCACCTTTTGGTACGGTTGGCCCATTGGATTAGGCATATTGGCCTATGGCATTGCCTATTTCTTTGTCCATGATATCTTCATCCACCAAAGATTCAAGATGTTTAGAAATGCCAACAATTGGTATGCCAAAGGAGTGCGCAGGGCCCATAAGATTCATCACAAACATCTCGGGAAAGAAGATGGGGAATGCTTTGGAATGTTGTTTGTTCCTTTTAAATACTTCAAAAAATAATGCCAAGAGCCATAGTGGTGGGCTCAGGTATCGGTGGAATCGCCACCGCAATCCGATTGAGAGCTAAAAATTATGAGGTTTTGGTATTTGAGTCCAATCACTACCCAGGAGGTAAGCTTCATTCCAAAATGCAGGATGGGTTTCGATTCGATTTAGGGCCTTCTCTTTTTACAATGCCCCAATATGTAGATGAGCTTTTCGAATTGCACAGGAAAAATCCCAGAGAACATTTCAATTACCAAAAAAAGGAAGTCATCTGCAATTACTTCTGGGATGATGGCACGCGTTTTTCTGCTCAAGAAAATCAAGAAAAATTTATTTCCACAGCAGCCAAAACCTTTGGTGAATCTGAGGTAACCCTTGAAAACTACATTAAAAAGAGTACGGAAAAATACAATTTGACCGCCTCTCTTTTTCTGGAAAAATCATTGCATAAATTAGGCACATATCTATCCAAAGATACATTGAAAGCCATATTGCAATTGGGAAAACTAGACATTTACAAGTCACTGAATGACACCAATGAAGCCACTTTTAAAAGCGACAAGATGGTGCAATTATTCAATCGATTCGCCACCTATAACGGATCATCTCCCTATCAAACTCCAGGTATTATGTCGATGATTCCCCATTTGGAGATGCACTATGGCACCTATTTTCCGAAAGGGGGTATGCATGAAATTACACAGTCCCTTTTCCGTTTGGCGCAAGAGGTCGGCATTGAATTTCGTTTTGAAGAAGCTGTCGAGGAAATTCTTATTGAAAATGGAAAAGCTGTGGGCGTAAAGGCCCAAGACAAAACATATGATTCAGACCTCGTCGTGTCCAATATGGACATATATCCCACATTCAAAAAACTGCTTCGCAAGCAAAAACAACCCAAAAAAGTTTTGCAACAAGAACGTTCAAGTTCTGCTCTTATCTTTTATTGGGGAATTTCCAGAACTTTTAAGGAGCTAGACTTGCACAACATTTTTTTTAGCAACGACTATAGGTCTGAATTTGAACATATCTTCAAAAAGAAAACGGTATATGATGACCCTACGGTCTATATCAACATAACCAGCAAAAATGAACCACAAGACGCACCGGAAGGCAATGAAAATTGGTTTGTAATGGTGAATGCTCCGGGCAACTACGGCCAGGAGTGGGATTTATTGAAAGCCGAATGTAGAAAGAATATTGTGAAAAAACTGAGCAGCTTGTTGAACGTCGATATTGAACAACACATTATAAGTGAGTTTACGCTAGATCCCATTGGTATTGAAGAAAGCACGAGTTCGTACAGAGGTGCTTTATACGGTGCTGCCAGCAACTCTCGCTTTGCAGCCTTTTTAAGACATCCAAATTTTAGCTCACATATAGAAAATCTGTATTTCTGTGGTGGATCTGTCCATCCGGGAGGAGGTATTCCACTCTGCCTATTATCAGCAAAAATTGTTAGCGATTTAATTCCCACTGCATAAAATGTCCTTTAAACCTCAATTTCGAATTTGGTTTGCGGCCTTTCTAGTTTGGCTGTTTCATCTATCCGCAATAATTGGAATGACCATTGGTCATAAAGAATGGTTTTTGGAGAAGACTCCTTTGAACCTTTTTATAAATCTTATTTTATTCATCTGGGTTTTTTCAATCAACAGCATGAAAAAGGCCTTGCTGTTTCTCCTCTTTTTTACAATGGGAATGTTCGCAGAATGGTTGGGTGTCAACCACGGAATTCTTTTCGGGGAATATGTCTATGGAGAAAACTTAGGTTTCAAATTGGATGGTGTACCCTTACTTATAGGATGTTTTTGGGCTTTATTGGCATTTACAACAGCAGCGATAGTAAGTCCTTTAAAAATATCAATCTATGTTAAAATGGCCCTGGCTGCTGGCTTAATGGTCCTTTTGGATTACTTCATGGAGCAGAATGCACCTAACTTTGACTTTTGGACATTCGAAGGACATGTACCTATAAAAAATTATATTACGTGGTTCGCAATTGGGTTGTTGATGCAGATTTTCCTTTGGAAGTTCAAAATCTCAGGAAACCGGGCAATTTCCATACATCTTTATGGAGTCCAACTACTTTTCTTTGTTTACTTTTTTCTAGTTAGGGTCTAATGACGGTAGTGGGTTTTTCCCTTCCCAGGTTCCAATGGATCTGTAGGGTTGAAAACGGGAAAACAGTTCTTCCTTGTACCAATCCAAGATACGGGTCTGCCGAATGGCTCCCACATGAGGGTTATTTTGGTAAGCAAACGAATCCAATGACTTTTTATCTTTCCAAACACTGAACGTGGCCATGTGCTTTATAGGTACTTCTCCAAATCCTTTGGTGTAGATCAAACCATCATTTTCTAGAAGTCCGTGCTGCGATTTAGGAACATATTTCCAGAACTTAAACAGGAGTTTCGTTTTAATGTTGGCCCTGGTAATGGCCACTATGTAGGGGTTGTTCTGGTCCAAAGAAGGACTTTTTTGGAAAGGATTACTACCAGACCATTCCCCCCTACTTATCGAGCTTTTTAAAAATAGGATCCAAGATTCCTCAGTCCGATTTTGATACTTTCTTATCAATTTTGATGAAGCAAAGAAGTCTTCGGCCTGTTTTTCATCGTTCCAAATTTGAAACAAGGCATACACGCTCCAATCCGGTAAGGGATTAAACCCCTTTTTACCGCTACCCAAGAGTTTATAAAACTCCAAACCAGAACTACCTTTCAAATGTTTATGGGCAAACTGCATCATGCCAAATGCCCAAAGTTTGTTCCTTAACCCAGAGTATCTAAAAAGGGTAATGGTGGTTATCTGAGACATAGCCTATTCTTGCAAAAGTTGATCTAATAGCTCCCGAGTGGACTGCGAATTCCAATCGGCCGCACCTTTTTCTGCAACAACGATTTCTCCGGATTTGCTCAAGATATAGGTGGCTGGAATACTTCTCGAAATTAGAAGATCGGGAGTGGATAAAGTTTCAAAAAAAACAGGGAATCCGTATTGCTTTTTGTCTAAAAAAGAAACCACTTTCTCTTTTTGATCATTGGCTACAAATACAAACGCAATCTTCTCGTGGTAATCTTGGTATAGATCATTTAAACTAGGCATTTCCGCCACACATGGAGGACACCAAGTCGCCCAAAAGTTTATCAAAACCACTTCTCCTTTTAAATCAGAAAAGCTAATGCCATTCCCTTCAAGGTCCTTTAATTTCCAGTTGTACGCCTTTAACTTCTCTCGATTATCAATCTCAATAATGTTGGCACTTGTTGCAAAGACCTTTCCTACCAACACTCTGGCATAGAAACCTAGCGGGGTAAATAGAATCAGCACAATGGCCAATATCCATATAACATTGCTTATTTGGTCTTTTGAGAGTTTCTTAATCATTCAGCGATCAAACGATCTAGTACACCATACACTTTGGACGTACTCCAATCGGCGATTTTTTTCTTGTAAATTACAATGTTCCCCGACTTATCAATCAAATAGGATGAAGGAACCTCATCGGGATTTATAGGCATTTTTTCGCCAATGATTAAATACGTAACCGGAAAGGTAAATTCATGTTTCTGCATAAATTCCTCTACCGGAGGTCGGTTTTCATTGGTAATGATATAAAAATCCATTTGCCCCTTGTATTTGTCGTACATTTCTTGGATACTTACCAATTCCGCTTCGCAAGGAAGTCTCCAAGAGGCCCATAGATTAATGAAGACCACATTGCCCTTTGATTTTTCGAAGTTGAAGAAATTCCATTCTTCATCCTTTAGTTTCCAGTTATAATCGGTGATTTTTTCTCTTTCCGATTCCTCAATGACCGGAGGTGAAAAAGAAAACAATCGATTAAGAAAAATCTTTCCGTAATGACCCAAGGGGGTTACAAAAAAAGATAGGATGAACAATATCAACGTAATATTTAAAATGGTCTTCTTGGTAACTTTCATTGAAAAGAGTTTGTTCCAAACCAAAAAACTCCTGATACAAAATCAGGAGTTTTCAGGCTTAGTTTCTTAAAATTTAAGCATTTTGTTTTTTGATCTTGTTTAGAGCAGATCCTTCATTAAACCAATCAATCTGAGCTTCATTATAAGAATGGTTGGCAATAATAGTGTCTTTGCTACCATCAGAGTGAACCACTTCAAGGGTCAAAGGCTTGCCAGGGGCAAAGTCCTTGATATCAACAAAATTGAAAGTATCATCTTCTTGAATAAGGTCATAATCGCTTTCATTGGCGAAAGTCAGTCCCAACATTCCTTGTTTTTTAAGGTTGGTCTCATGAATCCGAGCAAACGATTTTACCAAAACAGCTGCAACACCCAAGTGTCTGGGCTGCATTGCCGCATGCTCCCTTGAAGATCCCTCTCCATAATTATGATCCCCAACAACAATGGTCTTAATGCCTTCTTTCTTATAGGCTCTTTGCGCATCAGGAACTGCAACATACTCGCCGGTCAGCTGATTTTTCACAAAATTGGTCTGCTTGTTATAGGCATTGACCGCCCCAATGAGTGTGTTGTTGGCAATGTTGTCCAAATGTCCTCTGTACCGCAACCAAGGACCTGCCATGGATATGTGGTCCGTAGTACACTTACCAAAGGCTTTGATCAATAGTTTAACACCTTGTAAACTATCTGGATCTATAGGTACAAAAGGCTCCAACAATTGAAGTCGTTCGGATGTAGGTGAAACCACAACCTGTACACCGCTACCGTCTTCCATTGGAGCTACATAACCGGCATCTTCCACAGCAAACCCTTCAGGAGGAAGTTCATAACCTCTTGGTTCATCCAACATTACCTCTTCTCCATCCTCATTAATCAACTTATCGGTCACTGGATTGAAATCCAACCGACCAGAAATTGCTATTGCGGTAACCAACTCAGGGGAACCTACAAAAGCTAAGGTGTTCGGATTCCCATCGGCTCTTTTGGCAAAGTTTCGGTTAAAAGAGTGAACAATAGTGTTTCTAGGTCCATCCGCCGCTTTATCTCCATAGCGGTCCCACATACCAATACATGGGCCACATGCGTTGGCAAAAACGGTAGCGCCTATAGAGTTAAAGGTATTGATGAAACCATCACGTTCTATGGTGTACCTCACCTGTTCAGAACCTGGTGTAATGGTGAATTTTGATTTTGTTTTTAGGTTTTTTTCGGAGACTTGCTTGGCAAGGGAAGCTGCTCGTGAAATATCCTCGTAGGAAGAATTGGTACACGAACCGATCAACCCAACCTCAACATTCAATGGCCAATCGTTTTCTTTGGCCGCTTCGCTCATTTTTGAAATAGGGGTCGCCAAATCTGGAGTAAATGGCCCATTTAAATGGGGTTCCAAAGTATTGAGATCAATTTCAATCAGCTGATCAAAATACTTTTCAGGATTTTCGTAAACAGCGGGGTCGGCAGTCAAATGTTCTTTAACGGCAAGGGCAGCATCCGCTACATCTTCGCGGTCAGTTGCCCTCAAATAGCGGTCCATGGATTCGTCATATCCAAAAGTGGACGTGGTTGCTCCCACCTCTGCGCCCATATTGCAAATCGTACCTTTTCCGGTACATGACATGGAAGTTGCTCCTTCTCCAAAATATTCCACAATCGCTCCTGTTCCACCCTTCACGGTCAAAATATCAGCAACTTTTAGAATAACATCTTTTGGAGCTGTCCAACCGGAAAGTTTCCCCGTCAGCTTCACTCCGATTAATTTCGGAAACTTAAGTTCCCACGCCATTCCGGCCATCACGTCAACCGCATCAGCACCTCCTACGCCGATGGCTACCATTCCCAATCCTCCGGCATTAACGGTATGTGAATCGGTTCCTATCATCATCCCTCCCGGAAACGCATAGTTCTCCAATACCACCTGATGGATGATTCCCGCTCCAGGCTTCCAAAAACCAATACCATATTTATTGGAAACAGACTCCAAAAAGTCAAAAACCTCATTACTGGTTTCATTGGCTCTTATTAAATCGGCATCCGCCCCAACTTTGGCCTGAATGAGATGGTCGCAGTGAACTGTAGTAGGAACAGCGACTTTGGGCTTACCTGCATGCATAAACTGAAGCAAGGCCATTTGTGCCGTAGCATCTTGGCATGCAACGCGGTCGGGCGCGAAATCAACATAGTCTTTTCCACGCTCAAAAGTTTGGGAAGGAGTTCCCTCCCATAAATGCGAATACAATATTTTTTCAGCTAATGTAAGTGGTCTTCCAACCAGTTCTCGGGCCTTTTCAATACGCTCTCCCATGTTCGCGTAAACCCCTTTTATCATCTCAATGTCAAATGCCATTATAGAATTGGATTTTATGATTTTCGTAATTCCGTAAAATTACTAAAATACCGAGGATTTAGGAACTAGAATTTCACTAAATAAGGGGTGTAGCCAATAGTTGGATCAAAGCAATTCTGAAATGATTTTTTCCTCTGAGATACCTTCAGCCTCAGCTTTGTAGTTTTTGAGGATACGATGCCTTAAAATTCCAGTGGAAACGGCCCGAACATCCTCGATATCTGGGGAAAACTTTCCGTGAATGGCTGCATGTGCCTTTGCACCAAGTACCAAATACTGCGAAGCTCTCGGTCCTGCGCCCCAATCCACAAAATTGTTTACATATTCGGTCGCACCTGAAGTACCAGGACGAGTTTTATTGACCAATCGCACAGCATAGTCTATAACATTGTCTGGAACCGGAATACGACGAACCAGATGTTGCACTTCGATGATTTCATCCGCACTGAGGAGGGTATTCACCTGTACCGTTTCATCATTGGTCGTAGTTTTCACCACTTCAATTTCTTCTTCAATGGAAGGATATTTCAACTCAATGGCGAACATAAAACGGTCTAACTGCGCTTCTGGCAAGGGATATGTTCCTTCTTGCTCAATCGGATTTTGAGTTGCCAGAACAAAATAGGGCATATCCAATTTGTATTGTTGCCCTGCAATGGTAACCGCCCTTTCCTGCATGGCTTCCAGGAGAGCTGCCTGAGTTTTTGGAGGAGTCCTATTGATTTCATCTGCCAATATGATATTCCCAAAAACAGGTCCCTTGATAAACTTGAAGTTTCTATTTTGGTCTAGAACCTCACTTCCCAAAATATCACTGGGCATCAAATCCGGGGTGAACTGAATTCTCTTGAAATCGAGTCCCAAAGTCTGTGCAATGGTATTAACCATTAAGGTCTTTGCAAGACCCGGTACGCCAATCAAGAGTGAATGTCCACCAGTATAGATGGAAAGCAGAATTTGCTCAATTACCTTCTCTTGACCGATGATGACCTTTGCAATCTCGGAAGTAAGGGCTTGGTGTTTTTTTACAAGGTTTTCTACGGCTGCAACGTCTGACATGCAATTATTCCTTTACCCAGTTGTTTGCAAAATCGCAACCCTTATTGTCATCGTTGACATGGATGTAGGTATCTTCTATGTGCTCGTCCATCCATTTTTTAATGGCCTTGAATTGTTTTTCCCGTAAAGCTAGTTCTTGAATCTTTAGATAGTCTTTGGCAAAGTCGGCCTTATGCTCGTCATACCGATTGGAGATTTGCATAATCTTAAATTTTGGAGGGCCACCCCTGGGGTCATCTTCCCGAAGAGGGCGCGATATTTCCCCATCTTTAAGATTTCGTACTTGATTGTACAAGGTCGGGTCCATTTTGGTCAACTCGAACCGGGAATCAAAATTAATTGGATTTCGGAGCAGTCCACCATCGAACTTGGTCTCCTTCTCATCAGAAAAATTAAGAGCGCCTTCAGCAAAATCGTATTTGCCATCGATAATGTGCTGCCGAATGGTATCCAACTCCTTTGCCGCATTATCCAGCACTTTCTGTGGAATTTCTGGTATCATCAAGATATGTCTCAAATCGAGTTCTTGTCCCCTTATTTTTTCAATGTAAATAATGTGATACCCAAAAATCGTCTCGAAAGGTTCTGAAATCTCGCCTTCTTGCAGACTAAATGCCACATCCTTAAACTCTTTCACAAAAGGTGTTTCACGGGTCATGCTGTAAAAGCCTCCATTCGACTTGGAACCAGGATCCTTGGAATAAAGTATGGCCTTTACATTAAAGCTCGCATCGTTTTCCAGAACATCCTGCCTAATCTCCTTCAATCGGTTGATGACCTTTTGTTTTTCTTCTTCCGGGGGTTCGGGTTGTTTGACAATTTGGGCAATTTCAAGCTCTGCTCCGAACACCGGTCTTTCATCTTCTGGAATCTTATTGAAGAACTGTCGTACTTCCTCCGGAGTGACCTCTATTTCCTCAACAATCTTGTTCTGCATTTTTTCAGAGAGCATCCTCAACTTGTTGATTTCAAAAAGCTCTGTCCTAAAACTTTCGATGTCAGGCTTCTTATAAAACTTCAGCACCTTCTCAAGAGAACCTACTTGGGAAACCAATTGTTGTATTTGTCGGTCGCTTTGCCCGTTCACCTGGTCATCAGAGACCAAAAGGCTATCTTGAACCGCCTGGTGCGCATACAATCTGTCCTCCATCAATTTACCCAGAAGACCACAACGCGTAATATCTTGTGTGGATGCCCCTTGACTTTTTAAATCAATCAAGGTTTTATCAATATCAGATTCCAAAATGACGTAATCACCAATTACTGCGGAAATCCCATCGAGTTTCACCCTTTTCGTTGGTACGGTCGTTTCTGTGGTATCTTTTTCACTTGCCAAAGCCATATCATCGGTTTGGGCATTCAGCATTCCAAAAAAACCAATAAGGGTCAAGAGAGTAAAATACCTATTCTTTGTCTTCATAAACTTCAAATTCATTTTTCTTAATCGCTTCGTCTATTACGTCAGTCTTTAACTTTCTAACGTAATCTAGCCTTCTTCGGTTCAAAATCAACTGTTTTATCTCAGGCCAGATATACTCAAAAGGAGCGGTGTCATTCACTTCCAAAACATTGGTGACCTTTCCCAAATATACCTCCAAGGAGTCCTCTATCTCAAAAAATTGTGATTTTTTTAAGTAGTCCTCCTCATTTAAGAAGGTCATCGGCGGAATTTCTTCCAAGACACGGGAAGAACTGACCCATATGGAGTCGTTAAAGTGCAATTTTTTAAACTGAACCGCTATGGAGTCCAAGTATCTTTTATCGGCATCGGTCCATTCCTTCATTCGTCGTGTCACCTCATCCTTATCCAAAAATTGTTTGGGAAGGCCGACGAACCTCAGCTGAATCAGTTTTTCGTTCAGCTTAAAATTTTCCTTCTCCTGCTCGTAATAGGCACGCAGTTGTTCTGTGGTTATTGAGGTATCTTGTGCTTTGAACACCAAAGCTTCCAAATAGGCACGCGTGTACAAATCCGTGCGATAATCATCCACCAATCGGTCAAATTCCACCAATTTTTCCTCGGGAAGGTTGACTTTGGATTTTGACAGCATCAATTGTTTCGATGCCCAATCGTTGATATAGTTTGAAATAAACAGTGCACTATCTTGCTCTGTCATATCTTCGGTGATCAATGAAGCTACATCCTCTTTATAAAGGTAAACGTCACCTACCCTTGCCAAGGGTTCCTTTTCACTATCCTCTTTAAAAAGCGAATTGCATGAAACAAGCAATCCCAAAACCAATGCAAGAAGAAATCTATTTTTTTGGAGCAAAAGCATTTGGCAAAAATAACAATTACGCCTCGCCGCACAAGTAGGTTTTATTATCATTAACAGTTTTACGCTAAGAATCGCAATAACAATATTTTAGGTACTTTAGTGGAAAACCTGCCAAAATGAAATACACCACTGAAATTATCGTGGATCTTCCTCGGGAAGAGTTCATTAAAAAACTGGACAATCCTGAAAATATGAAGCATTGGCAACGTGGGTTGGTCGGATTTGAGCAGATTTCCGGGGAGCCAGGGACTGAAGGTGCACAGATGAGTCTGAGCTATAAAATGGGAAAACGCGAGTTTGATATGGTTGAGACCATTATTAAGCGGAATTTTCCAGAGGAATTCCACAGCACTTATGATACCAAGGGGGTGCATAATGTTCAAAAAAATTACTTTAAAGAAGAGAACGGGAGTACGAAATGGATTTCTGAGAGCGAATTTGAGTTTTCTGGTTTTTTCATGAAATTCATGGCCTTTTTAATGCCAGGTGCTTTTAAAAAACAGTCCATGAAGTACCTTCAAGATTTTAAGTCCTTTGCCGAAGAGGGTAAATCTGTACTTGACAACTAACCATCGAATGGAGAAAGTTTTAGACCGAAAAATCAAACTCATATGGGATTTTAGGGGTCCCAGCGCGGCAAAAACCGCTGAACATTATCAGAAACATTTGCAAGAGTTCGTGGTGCTCGAAGAATTGAAGTTAGACATTACCGGATTTCAACACTATAGCGACATGCACAGTATTGCCTTTCTAGTGGTCGCTGAATTTGAGATGCCAGAGATTCGGGACATCTTAAAACCCAATAGAGGCGAGATTTATTTGGAGGATTAACAGAAAAGGCCAAATCATGACCAGATACGCAATTTTGCTTCTCATATTTACGCTTTGCTTCCACTTTTCCTGTTCTGAAATGGAAACCGCTCATCCTTTACAGGAGGTGTTGACATCGGAAAATCCGAAAATAAAACGCGTTGTTGATAGTTTGGAACAACACCAACTTCAAATTATTTATACGCAAATAGATCGTAAAAATGACAGCGTTTTTTTTACCGACTTTGAATTTCAAGTGGATAAAAACAACTATTTCTATCCAGCAAGTACGGTCAAATTTCCAGTGGCTGTTGCCACTTTGGAGAGGCTTAACGAGATTGACACCCTCAATCTAGATAGTCGATTTTATATCGAAGGGGATTCCGTAGAGACAACTTTTGGCAAAGCCATATCTGAGATTTTTGCGGTTTCAGACAATGCTGCCAATAATCGTCTCATCGAGTTTTTGGGACAGGATGACATCAATAGACGGGTGAGCGCAAAAGGTGCAGGTCCATTTCGGTTGGCACATAGGCTTTCCACTTCAAATGCTGATGATGTTACCACGAAACCCTTGGTGGTTTATGAAGACGATTCCACCACAGTCATTACTACCTCCATTGTTAATTCACCCCCAAAACCTCTAAGTCTAAAGAACATTCAGAAAGGTCGAGGATTTTATGCAGATGACTCACTTCACCTCGAACCCTTTGATTTTTCATTAAAGAACTACTACCCCATTGAGACCCAGCACAATGTTTTAAAGCGGATTATTTTCCCGAAAACTTTTATCGAAAAGGAACGTTTTAACTTAGGTGAAGCACAGTACGAACAGCTCTATTCCGCAATGCATACCTTGCCTGGAGAACTGGGATATGATGCTGAGGAGTTTTATGACAGCTATGTGAAGTTTTTCATGTTTGGGGACTCCATCGACCCTATGCCCAAGCATATTGAAATTTATAACAAGGTGGGCTATGCCTACGGAACCTTAACAGATTGCGCCTATATCAAGGACACCAAAAACAACATTGATTTCATGATCACGGCCACTATCCTGGTGAACCAAGATGGTATTTTTAATGACGATGCCTATGAATACGATGAAATTGGCATCCCGTTTTTGGCGCAATTGGGACGAGAAATATATGAGATAGAATTAAATCGGAAAAGATGAACAAACTAACTTTTGACCAATTCACCAAAAAAATATATATCAAGGCCCCCTTGGAAAAACTCTATTGGTGCTGGGGCACTTCGGAAGGAATATGTTCTTGGTTTTTAAGAAAGGCTGATTACACCAAAAAAGATGGAACGCTGCGAAAATCTGACGAAAACATCCAAAAGGGGGATTTGTATACTTGGGAATGGCATAATTGGGATGGACAGGCTCAAGGAGAAGTTTTAGAGGCCAATGGAAATAATCATTTGACCATTTCCTTTGAGGATAGCCATGTTTCCGTTTCCCTAGAGGAGTCCAAAAATGCCGTATTGGTCATTTTAAAACAATTCAATATTCCCACCGATGATGAAAGCAAGCTTAATATTCATCATGGTTGCAGCAATGGTTGGACCTTTTGGTTGGCCAATCTCAAAGCTTATTTGGAGCATGGAGTCTTGCTCAATGAAACCGAATTTGACCTAACTAATATTCCGTTGGCCGGATTTGAATTCGTCAACATGTAAAAAAAGCACCGTAAAAACGGTGCTTTCATCATCAAAACAAACAACACTTGACACTTAGGGCATTACAACATCCTCAATGATGTGTATTACCCCATTCGAAGCAACAACATCAGTCTTGGAAATTTTGCTGTAATTTCCGTTGGCATCCATCAAATAAATGCCACCATCCTTCTTCATAGCAGTCAATTTCCCACCGTTCAAAGTTGTAAGTTCTGCTTTTCCATTTCCTTTTTCAAGGGCAGCGGCAACATCAGTGGCCATAAGCTTTCCAGAAACCACGTGATAGGTCAAAATAGCAGATAGCTTTTCTTTATTTTCTGGTTGAAGCAAGGAATTCAATGTATTGGAATCGATTTTGGCGAATCCTGAATTTACCGGAGCAAAAACCGTAAAAGGTCCATCCCCTTTTAAAGCACCTACCAAATCGGCAGATTTAAGTGCAGTTACCAAAGTGGAAAAATCGTCCACCGAAACTGCAATATCTACAATGTCATTTGACTTTTGAGCTTGGCTTTGTTGACAGAATAGGAATAAAGCAAAAGTGGATAGAACAAAGATTAATTTTTTCATTTTTCTAGATTTAATTGTTAATGATTTCTTTTTTGTTGCGCGCTTTCAACCCTATCTACACGGACTTGTTCCCTATGGATGAATGCATTCCATTTTTATCATATCTTTAACAGTGCCAATGAAAACCGACTTTGCTGACAAAAGGCTTATTGATCGCCTGGTTTCTGGAGATAAAAATGCCTTGTACACCTTGTATGACAAGTATTCCGGAGCCTTATACGGAGTAATATTGCGGATGTGCAGGGATGAAGGTCAGGCCCAAGATTTACTTCAAGAGACTTTTGTCAAAATCTGGAAGAATATTGCATCCTATGATGCCTCCAAGGGCCGCTTTTATACTTGGGCGTATCGCATAGCGCGGAATACCACCTTAAATGGCATTCGTTCCAAAAAAGAGCTCATCCAAACCGATGATTTAAGTGTATATGATAGTAAGATGACTTCTGAGGAAGCTCCAGACTATACGGAACTCACGGGTTCTATTAAAAAACTGGAACCCCATCATCAAAAAGCGATTGCCTTGGTATATTATGAAGGTTATACGCACCAGGAAGCGCATGAGGTCATGGGTGTACCTTTGGGCACTTTTAAGTCCTATATTAGGCAAGCATTAAAGCAGTTGCGAAACACATATTCCAGCAAGGTGGTCTGGCTTTGGTTTACTATTGAATTGATGGCGTGATGGAAAAGAAAAGGATTTTGGAAGACGGGCTTTTAGAACAATACCTCACAGGAGAGCTTTCCAGTGAATTGCACGATCTTGTGGAAAAGGCTTTACAGGAAGATGCTGACCTTAAAGCCCAGTTCGATGCGTTGGAGGAGGATTTTCAAAGAATGGGCCTTGAACAGGCCATTACCCCTCCAGAGCACGTAAGAACAAATCTTCAAAAGCGCTTGGAGCAAACAGAAAGACGAAAATTAAATTGGTTCCCACTTTCCATTGCTGCGGGCTTGGCCCTCATTTTCGCCTTGAGTGCTTTTTGGCTTTATGGCAGGTGGCAAAATGCAGAAAACAAATTGAATTCGTTACAGAGCCAAACGACAGAACTTCAAAAAAGAATAGAGACGCTTGAGTCCGACTATCAGCTGACCTCAACACATTTGGAAAGCATCAACAATGTCGATGTGGTTCCTTTGGTGTTATACGGAAATCACAGAGCACCCAATGCCAAAGCTGTGGCCTACATCAACCATAAAAGCAAATTGGTCATAATCAACCCTAAAGGGTTGCCTTCGCTGCCAGAAAATAAAACGTACCAAATGTGGAGCGATGTAGAGGGGGTAATGATTGATATGGGCACCCTTTCCACAGATGAGGAGTTGATTACTTTAAAATATATCGACAATGCCGAATCACTCAATATTACCATCGAACCCGTCGGGGGCAATGATCATCCGACGGTTGAACAACTGGTATCCTATCTGAGCATATAGTGCGATAAAACAGGCTAAACATCTTCTAGCACCTGAGGTTCAAGCTGCCATTCGTTGGCAAGAAGAACTTTGTCGAAATCCACACCCTCTATAGGCCGCAATACATTATTTTCTGAGTCCCATTCAATTTTTCTACCCAGTTTCCAGGATAATCCGGCCATATGGGCGGCTATGGCCTCTTCAAAACCTTCCTTGATTCCACAGCTCACTTTTGTCCCATTTTTGACAGCACTTAGCCATTCACGCATGTGCAAGAAGGTCGAATCGACCCGTTTACCATCAATGTAGGTCCACATCAGGCCCTTATCCGCAAAATATTGGGAAGTTGCAGAAGATATGGCATCCGGCACATTGGCTCCTGGGTTATATTGATAAATGGGAATGTGCGGGTACATTTTCTCCTCTTCCAGCATGGGGGCATATCGGGTGGACTCGCCATCCGGCCATATGGTGAGTACGTTGCCCAATTCCATGGTGGCGTCATGGCCCATAAGTACCGTTGGACGATTATAACCATTGCCCAAAGTGGCACTGTAGCAGAAAGTCATTCCTACTTCTTTTCCTTTGGATTGGCTGCTGCCAGTGCTAAATCTTGGAAACTCCATGTTCACCTGCAATACATCTGGAACATTTCTACCATCATTATGGGTATAAATGCCACCAGAGGCCATAACAGCTTCGGGAATTCCCATATTGAGTACACAGTTCAAACGATCATAATCATGGGTCAACAGGTCTCCAGACAATCCTGAACCGTAGGCCCACCACTTACGCCATCTGAAAAAATGGTTCTTATTAAAGGGTACCTGTGGGGCGCTTCCCAAAAACTGTTGCCAATCAATGGTATTGGGATTTGCTTTTTCATGGATATCATAGTTCCATGCCCCGTTATCATCATTACGATTTGTATTGGTCTGAATCAAGGATACATGACCCAAAGTCCCTTTTTCGACAATATCCCTGGCTGTCTTGAAACTTAGGGTCTGTCGATGCTGGTGCCCCACAGCAAAAACTGCGGAAGATTCTTCTGCTGCCTTTTGCAATTCATAGGTTTCAGTAATGGTATGGGTCATGGGCTTCTCCACATACACATGAACATTATTGTTCAAAGCTTCAATGGCCATAGGTGCATGCCAGTGGTCAGGTGTTGCAATTACTACCGCATCGACATCCCCGCTATGGATCATTTCTTGATAGGTAGCATATCTTTTCATCTTGTTGTCCGCCGTATTGAAGGAGTTCAAGGCCCTTTCAGCCCTTACATCAAATACATCGCAAACCCCCACCAATTTTACATTCAGTTTCTCTTGCTTCTCAAAATCCTCCACGGCTTTATTGTTCGGATTTTCTTCGATTTCAAGCTTCATTTCCTCAAACCATTCCTTGGTGGCAAAACCTAAACTCCGGCACAGTTGTTCACCCCGAATACCAAAACCGATAATCCCGACCCGAACAGGTTCGCCTTCTATGCTTGGAACCGAAGGAGGTAGGGATGGGCTAATCCCAAGTTGGTTTAAAATTTCTGAGCGTTTATTTTTTTTGTAAGCCGAACTTGCCGCACCGGCCCACCAAACGGCTCCTAAAATAGGGAGTCCACCAAGTCCTTTGAGCATGTCTCGTCTAGTCCATTTCATAACTTTCGATTTTTGATGGTTTTCTGTTTAAGAAATAATCCAGGCCAAAGAACTTGCCTGTCGGATAGTTATAGATCACCAAACAGGCGACCAGTTCAATCAGGTTTTTGTTCACAAACCAATAACTTCCCTCTACATTCACCTGTGGTAACCAAGGGAAAGAAGGATGTGCCAAATAGTAAAGGGCCAAGAGGCCTATGCCAACAATAGCGCCTTTCCGTTCAAAAATTCCTAAGGTAAATGTAATGCCCACCACAAGAAGCGCGGTGATGTTTAAAAGGTCTACCCAGGTCAAAAGATTTGGCTGGGTAAGTAATGCGAAAAAGGGTTTTAAGGGTCCTTGGGCCGAAGCCAAATATCCAAATGAAGTCCATTCTGGGTTGTACAATTTAATTACACCTTCGTATAGAAAATGCCAACCCACGAAAATTCGTAATAAGGCAATACTGATTCTTGCCCCATTTTCATTTTTTGATTCCATGGTTGTGCAGTATTAGTTGATTCAAAATTTGCGAATCAAAGCTAGCACAGCTTCCATTAAAGAACCATGATATTCGTCACTGATTGGTAATCTTATGCTTATTTTGAAATAGGTTCCCCGTAAAGATCAAAGTCTGCGGCCTCGGTGATTTTGACATTGGTGAATTCACCAATTTTTACATAATGCTGCGTAGCATCAATTAGAACCTCATTGTCCACATCCGGAGAATCAAATTCAGTCCGGCCCACAAAGTGATTTCCCTCTTTTCTGTCAATAATGCAACGGAATTCCTTTCCAATTTTTTGCTGGTTCAGCTCCCAAGAGATTTGAGATTGGATTTCCATAATTTCATTGGCCCGTTGCTGTTTCACTTCCTCTGGAACATCATCTTGTAAAGTATACGCATGTGTGTTTTCCTCATGGCTATAGGCAAAGCATCCCAGCCGTTCAAACCGCATCTCTTCCACCCACTCCTTCAAGGTATTAAAGTCTTCTTCAGTCTCACCCGGATAGCCCACAATCAAAGTAGTACGTATGGCCATTTCGGGAACAGCTGCGCGGAAATCCTGTAGAAGTTTGGTTGTTTTTGCTTTCGTGGTTCCCCTTCGCATGCTTTTTAAAATAGGGTCAGCTATGTGCTGCAAGGGAATGTCGATGTAGTTGCAAATTTTGGGTTGGTTTTTCATGACTTCCAACACATCCATTGGAAATCCGGTCGGGAAGGCATAATGGAGGCGAATCCATTCAATTCCGTCAACCTCGGAAAGATTTGGAAGTAATTCTGCTAAATTTCTCTTCTTGTAAAGGTCCAGTCCGTAATAGGTTAAATCTTGGGCGATAAGAATAAGCTCTTTTACCCCATTAGCGGCCAATTTTTCTGCCTCCGCCACCAACTCTTCAATGGGCTTGCTTTTATGTTTCCCACGCATCAATGGAATGGCGCAGAACGAACAGGGTCGATCACAGCCTTCCGCAATTTTCAAGTACGCATAATTTTTTGGTGTCGTGGTGAGTCTTTCCCCAATTAACTCATGTTTGTAATCGGCCCCAAGAGCTTTTAATAAGTTAGGCAAATCACTGGTGCCAAAGTACTCGTCCACATTCGGAATTTCCTTTTCCAAATCGGGCTTGTAACGTTCGCTGAGACATCCGGTAACAAAAACCTTATCCACTGCCCCTTCTTCCTTCTTTTGAACATACTCCAAAATGGTATTTACACTCTCTTCCTTGGCATTGGCGATAAAACCACAAGTGTTGATTACAACCACATTGCCCTCTTCCTCATGTACCACCTCTTTGTTATTGGCCCGTAGTTGCCCCATTAACACCTCTGAGTCGTATACATTTTTGCTACAACCTAAGGTTACTACATTGATTTTGTTCCTTTTAAGTGATTTTGTCCGCATGCTTCGTTCAATGGTGTGCAAAAATACAACAAGACAGCGCATTACGTCGATTCGCCTTAATATTTTTCAGATTTGAGCGTTAAACTTTTAGCATTGTTTATAGTCCTAAATCAAAACATAAGCCATGAAACTCCTCAGCTTTCTTCCGTTTTTATTTTTTATTTTCCTTTTTGGGTGTTCTTCGGACTCAAATACGGAACCTGCGCCAGAGGAATCACCGTCTATTGCCAATCTTTATTTTCCACCGGCACAATCGCCTGATTGGGAAGGCGTTTCCGCCTCAGAACTTGAATGGAATACCGATGCTGAAGAAGCATTGCGAACTTTTCTGGATGAAAAAAACACGAAGGCCTTTATTATCTTGGAAAAAGGAAGAATCGTAATCGAATGGTATTTTGATGATCATACACAGAATACCAGCTGGTACTGGGCATCCGCTGGAAAGACTTTGACAGCATTTACCGTAGGATTGGCTCAAGAGGAAGGTTTTTTAAGCATTGAGGATATTACATCGGATTATTTGGGCATAGGATGGACGGATACTCCTTCAGAAAAGGAAAACCTGATTACCATTTGGCATCAACTGACGATGACCAGTGGAATGGATGATACCACTTTTGAATGCACTGACCCCGCATGCCTTACTTATGTTGCTGATGCCGGAAGTCGTTGGGCCTATCACAATGGTCCCTACACCTTACTTCAATCTGTTGTGGCCAATGCCACAAATATGGAATGGAACGACTACTTTAATGCGCGTTTACGAGACAAAATTGGCATGGACGGTTTTTGGTTCAATGCCGACCCAAATAGCATTTTTTATAGTACAGCCCGAAGTATGGCACGATTTGGCCTGCTCAATTTGAATAATGGAGTTTGGGACGGAGAGACTATTTTGGCGGATTCCCAATTTAAGTCTGATATGAAGAGTGCCTCCCAAAATCTAAACAAAGCTTACGGTTATTTATGGTGGCTCAATGGGAAAGAGAGTTATCGGGCACCTGCCTTTCAGACCGAATTTCAAGGTGAACTGATTCCAAATGCCCCTTCGGACACTTACGCTGGCTTAGGTAAAAATGATCAAAAACTCTATGTAGTACCCAGTGAATCACTCGTAATTGTGAGAATGGGCGAAGATTCAGGAGAAGGCCTTTTGGGACCTTCCAGTTTTGACAATCAACTTTGGGAAAAGCTGAGTGACTATATCAAATAGCTTTTGTTATTTAAAGTCTTCCGGAATTTTTCGAGCTTGGGTCAATTCCTCGAATGCCCTTGCCAATTCATAAAGTTTTGCTTCCTGAAACTGCTTAGCGATAAAGGTTAAACTTATGGGCTCACCATTATCTTTATAACCCATTGGCACTGTCAATGCCGGATATTTTGCCACAGCTGCGTACCCCGCATGGTAATTGTTTATCGATAAAATGGCATCCAGTTTATGTGCATCCATGGCTTCATTAAAAAAGATGCGCCCGTTTTGTTGTAGGGTCTTCTTAATTTCAATCAAACCTTCTGCAGTTGTTGAATCTGACAATATTCCATCCAATCGGGCTTGACCATAAGGTACGCGCACTAAAGTATCCAAATTGTTAAAAGACACCACATCGGCCACACCCTTCACGGAGACAGCTTGGGTATCCTTGACCTGCGATTGAATATAAGCAGGTAGGTCATTTTTCATGTCAATGTTGAGAAGGTTCAAAAAACCATCCATTTCAACTTCTGGTGGGTCGAATGCAATTACAATACCTCCAGCTTCCCTTATTTTTTCAATTGTGGTTATATAGATGGAATCCTGCTCCATTAAACTATTAAGGGCGCCAAAACGCTTGCCTCTCACAGAATAGGAATCACTGGAATCGTACCAGTCAGCTTCCCAACCCGTTAAGACAGAGGATTCATCATATTGGTCATAACCCATCATGGCATCCAAGAGAATTCCATTGTCAACTACGTTTTTAGTCATTGGGCCAGGAGTATCCAAAGTACTTGAGATGGGTACTATGCCCGTCCTGCTCAACAGACCTATTGTTGGTTTCAGGCCGACCACGGAGTTTTGACTTGAAGGTGATAAAATGGAACCCGAAGTTTCTGTGCCGACCGCGGCAACCGCATAGTTTGCTGCAACCGAGGTTCCACTGCCCGAGCTCGAACCGCCTGTTTCAAAAACGCGTCGCCCATATGGATTAAGCGTTTGTCCCCAGAGCGAGCTGTATCCTACCGGGCAACCATCACATAAAAAATAAGCCCACTCGCTAAGGTTAACCTTGCCAAGAATCAATGCTCCCTTTTCCTTAAGACGTTCCACAATAAAAGCATTATCCGTTGTGTTGTCTTTTAATGCCATTGCACCAGCAGTGGTGTTCATATTTGAAGTTCCAATGTTATCCTTCAAAAGAATGGGCATCCCATAAATGGGATGATGCCCCTTGGAAGTGGCATCCAACTTTCGAGCTTCCGCCAATACGTCTGGATTTAAGGCCACAATGGTGTTTAGAGTGGTTCCATTGTCCAACTCGTGCTGATAAATCCGATGCAGATAAAAAAGAACTAGTTGCTCATAGGTGAATTTTTTATCTGAAATGTTTTTTTGAAGCGACGGAATATCTTGCTCCAAAATCAAGGGCTTCAATTCCTCATAGGTGGTGCTGTCCATTTTGGAAATCTCGGAGTACAATGGCAGAAAAGTTTCATTTTTGTCCCACACCTTGGACTGAATCAGCTTGTACCGCATACGTTTTACTTTATGCTCCGAATTGGCCGCTACCTCAGCAGAATCATTATAAGGCTCCCATAAAACCACTTCTTCCTCAACTTGTTCGGCCTTTGGTTCCGTTTTGCAAGAAATGGCAGAAATAAGAAGTACTGAAACAAATAATAACGAAATCCCTATTCGTCTTTTAAAAGTGTTTTCCATAATTTGATATTCTTTTGGTTCATTCGAACGAATTCGTCCTTGTCTTGTTGGTTGGCCAATTCCATGGATTTCTGCGCCGACACAATGGCGCTTTTATAATCACCTAAAGCAGCCTCCACCAAACTTTTTACGCGATGAAAATAATATGTGTCCCCACCTATCCGCAAAGCGTGATTCAAATATTGCAACGCCCTCTTCGGGTCTCTGTTTTGTTCCCGCAGATAGCGGGCAGCTTCGTAATATGTCTGTGCCGTGGGGTTCGATTCAATCTGTCTTGAGATTTCTAGCTCCATTTGTGCATGCGTATCCACCTCAAAAGGGATAACAAGTCTTGTATTTGCCCAGGTCAACTCCATTTGTGCAGAATTATGGGTAATGGAGTCAAAGGCAATCAAAAAATTCTCTTGATGATCAGATAACTTTTCGAGACTTAGCTTGATACGAAACAAGTCTTCATTGGGATTATAATTTTTTCGACCGTCTCCCCAATGCGAAAGGTTTGTGTGAAAGGCTATCTCCCAACTATTTTCCTCAGGGAAAGCATATAGGGCATAAGTGCCTTTTGGCAAGTGTTTTCCTTTCACTTGCATATCTGTGCTTACTGTGATTTTGGTGGATTCGTTGGCTCCCACCCTCCAAATACGTCCATAAGGGACCAAACCTTTCTGACCATCAGCTTGTGGACCAAAAACATGACGCCCCCTAACCGCTGGCCTTGAATATTCAACCTTGATTTTGGAAAGGCCAAATTCCTGCTCCACAATAGCAAAAGGGCTTGCTTTGGGATGCGAGATTTGCGAAAAGGATTGTAGCGAACAAGTAAATATTAAAACACCTATTATACCTAGTCGCACGTTCATCTTATACCTTGAAAAAAGAATCTACAAACTCATATTTGTTGAAGACCTGTAAATCTTCAATGCCCTCACCTACCCCAATGTATTTCACCGGAATTTGAAATTGGTCCGAAATACCGATGACCACACCTCCTTTGGCCGTTCCGTCCAATTTGGTGACCGCTAAACTGGTCACCTCAGTGGCCTTGGTAAATTGTTTGGCTTGTTCAAAGGCGTTTTGACCGGTGGAACCGTCCAAGACCAGCAAAACATCATGCGGAGCATCGGGCACCACCTTTTGCATGACACGTTTTACCTTGGTCAGTTCATTCATTAGGTTGACTTTGTTGTGTAAACGGCCTGCCGTATCCACTAAAACGACATCAGCATTGTCGGCCACAGCAGAATTTAGCGTATCAAATGCCACCGAGGCAGGATCACTGCCCATTTTTTGTTTGATGATAGGAACATCCACACGATCGGCCCATACCTCTAATTGATCAATTGCAGCCGCCCTAAAAGTATCTGCCGCGCCTAAAACCACTTTTAGGCCCTGATTTTTGAACTGATGTGCCAATTTACCGATGGTAGTGGTCTTGCCCACCCCATTAACACCAACAACCATAATCACATAGGGTTTTTTATCTGTAGGTATTACGAAATCGGTATCCTCGCCCGTATGGGTTTCAGATAGGAGACCTGCAATCTCTTCCCGTAGTATGGCATTCAACTCTTCCGTGCCCAAATATTTGTCACGGGACACTCTTCCCTCAATCCTGTCGATGATTTTGAGAGTGGTATCCACACCTACGTCCGAAGTAACCAAAACTTCCTCAAGGTTGTCCAGAACTTCGTCATCAACTTTGGATTTACCCGCAACTGCTTTGCTCAATTTGCCAAAAAAGGTAGTCTTTGATTTCTCGAGACCCTTATCCAGCGTTTCTTTTTTCTGCTTTGAAAATATGTTCTTAAACAAACTCATTTCTCTTCTTCTACAAGACTCAAAGATAGGAAAGTAAGAGGAGTTTTGTTAAAATAAATCCAGTCTTTCAGATACCTCAGGGATTTTAAAGTATGGTTTGGTTTATTGGCCGTTGGGCCGATAGACGAAAAGGACTTGTTAAAAAGAAAAAAGCCGCATAATGCGGCTTTTGTTTTCGTACTAGGAAGTTAATTGAACTGTTATTTGTTCAACCAATCGTTAACCATTTCTGGAGGCATTACAGACTCTACGAAAGTATAAGCTCCAGATTTAGGAGACTTGACCATTTTAATGGCCTTAGTCAGTCTTTTTGATGAGGATTGTAGTGTTGCTACTGTCTTCTTTGCCATGGCTTACTTAATTTCTTTATGAATTGTCATGCGCTTAAGGATAGGATTAAACTTTTTAATCTCAATCCTGTCCGGCGTATTTTTTTTGTTTTTCGTGGTAATGTAACGTGAAGTTCCGGGCATACCAGAATCTTTATGCTCTGTACATTCCAAAATTACCTGAACTCTATTTCCTTTCTTTGCCATTGTCCTTTGCTTAAACGCTTATCCTACTTACTTTTTAGAATTGATCTCTTTAAGTACGGCAGAGATTCCTTTTTTGTTGATGATCTTCAACCCTCTTGAGGAAACATTCAATGTTACCCAACGGTCTTCTTCAGGGATGTAAAATTTCTTCTTGGAAATATTTACGTCGAATCTTCTCTTGGTCTTATTGATGGAAAAGGACACATTGTTCCCGAACATCACTTTTTTTCCTGTTACTTCACAAACTTTAGACATCTCCCTAACTTTTGAGTGCTTTTAATGAGGCTGCAAATTTATAGCATTTTAGCGGTACGTACAAACTTCTTTTTCAGAATTTTAAAATTTCCCGTAATAGTAGCTCAAAGGCCTTGTTTACTGACTTCTGCACGATTCGTTCCCTATGATTTCCCATCACGAATTTTTCAGCAAAGGTGTCTTCGGGGGTACTTATGGCAATGAAAACGGTTCCGATATCGGCATCGGAGTCTCCTTTTGAGGGTCCTGCGTTTCCTGTTGTCGCAATGGCAAAATCGGAATCCAAGATATTTTTAGCATTTTGGGCCATGGCCACGGCCACCTCCTTACTGACTACAGAATGGGTTTCAACCAATTCTTTAGGAACCCCCAAAACCTGAATTTTGGTTTCTGTGGCATAACTCACAACACCCCCCTTAAAATAGGCAGAAGCTCCCGGTACTTTCGTAATATACTGTGAAATCTTTCCTCCTGTAAAACTCTCTGCCGTGGCAAGGGTCAGGCCTTTGTCAGTGAGTATACGTCCAATTTGCTGTTCAATGGGGCCTTCGCTTTCTTCACCGTATATAATATCTCCAATAAGCGGATATAGCTTTTTGATGTTCCCATCAAGTGCAGCTTTCAACACCTTTTCATCCGTGCCCTTGGCTGAAAGCCTTAATCGAACACGACCAAGGTTGGGTAGATAAGCCAACTTGATAAAATCGGGTAAACTGTTTTCCCATTCTTCAATGATATTGGCAATAGCACTCTCTCCCAGCCCATGGGTTAAAATCGTTCTATGAATGATATGTGGTCTTTCAAATTCCATAACCACCTTGGGCAGTACCTGATCAACTACAAGATTCTTCATCTCGAATGGGACGCCTGGTAAGGACACGAAGGAGGTGACTCCCTTTTGCATCCATAAACCCGGTGCCGTACCGTAAGCATTGTGCAAGACCTGTGCTTTGGAAGGAACCAAGGCTTGCTTTCGATTTAAATCGGAAATGGGCGTAGCGATATACTTTTTGAACAACTCCTCAATATGTTCCAGAACTGCTTGATTCTGCACCAATTCATCCTCCAAGAACTCACAGAGCGTATGTTTAGTGACATCATCCTTGGTGGGCCCAAGTCCTCCAGTTATCAAAACAAGGGATGATCGGTGAGTGGCTTTTTCCAAAGCATCTAAAATGTGTTGTCTATCATCTTGCACTGAAGTTATTTGATAGACCGAAACCCCTATTTTGTTTAATTCTTTGGAAATGAAAGCAGAGTTGGAGTCTATAATCTGTCCAATGAGGATCTCATCCCCAATGGTTATGATTTCTGCCTGCATTTATAAGTTGAAGTCTTTTTTTAGTTCAGAAACAACCTGGAGTACATCGGTTTTCAGAAGTGGAAACTTTTGTTCGATTTCAGACATGCTTGCTTGGTTTTTGCCCATGGTCTCAATTTCCAAAGCGGTGGCCCGGGTCTGCTCCATACCCAAAAGGTCCACGTTGGGTTTTATTTTATGGGCCAATTTGTATATGCTTTCATAGTCATTGTTGTTGACCGCAGATTCCAGACCCTCCAAGTCGGTAGGAACCTCATCTAAAAAAACAGAAATCACAGAAATGACAAAGTCGTTATCTCCATCCGCCATTTCATTTATTTTGTCCAGACTATAAATCATTATCTTACCTTAATTGCAAACAGTTCTTCACCTTCGAGTGTACCTGAAAGGTAATCATTTGGACTTACTTTACCAACCCCGGCAGGCGTGCCAGTGAACAGAATATCCCCCTTTTTTAGCATAAAAAAGGTCGAAATATGGGCAATAAGTTCGTCTATCTTCCACAGCATCAGGGAAGTATTACCTTTTTGCATGATTTCCCCATTTTTTAACAAGGAAAACCCTATTTTGTCAACGCTTTCGTACAAGCTTTTTGGTTTCCACTTACCAACGACCGCTGCGCCATCAAAACCTTTGGCTTTTTCCCAGGGCAAACCTTTGGCCTTTAACTTGGATTGAAGATCTCTTGCGGTGAAATCAATACCAAGGCCAATTTCATCATAATATTTATGGGCAAATTTTTCCGAAATATGCTTGCCCACTTTTTTGATCTTCACCAAAACCTCTACTTCATAATGTATCTCATTGGAGAATTCTGGAATGTAGAAATCCTGTTCCTTTGGTAAAACAGCAGAGTCAGGTTTAATAAAAACCACAGGTTCATCTGGTCTTTCGTTTTTCAATTCGTCAATATGGGCAGGATAATTTCTGCCAATGCAAATAAGTTTCATATTTCTTTGATTAAATCCCTTAGGAAAGCTTATTGTTGAGCTTGCTCAATTTGATTTGGGTAAGGACCTTTTTGGTATACAATGGGAAGTCTGCGTTTAATATCCATCCAAAATAACCAGGTTCTGCTTCAAGGACCGCTTCAACGGTTTTTCCTTTGTGCTTACCGAAGGTAAAAATGGGCTCCTTGTCTTTGTTTATACCAATAAACCCGGCAAAATCCAAAGACTGCTTACGTGTGGTGAATTCGGAAAGCTTTTTGATATTGTTCTCAAGCTCTGGATATCGGTCCAATTGGGCCTTAAGTACTTCAAAGGTGGCCATTGTGTCGGCTTCTGCACTATGGGCATCGGTTAAGTCCTTATCGCAATAAAATTTATAGGCAGCTGCCAATGTCCTTTTCTCCATTTTATGGAAAATGGTCTGCACATCAACAGAAACCATGTGCTTCATGTCAAAATCAACTTCAGCCCTAAGCATCTCTTCAGCCAATAACGGAATATCGAAACGATCTGAATTAAATCCTGCCAAATCACTGTCCTTGATCATTGTGTAAATCTCCTTGGATAGTTGTTTGAAGGTAGGCTCATTGGCCACTTTTTCATTTGAAATTCCGTGAACCGCCACTACTTCTTCGGGGATTGGCATTTCTGGATTTACCAACCAGGTTTTGCTTTCCTTGTTTCCATTGGGAAAGACCTTAAGTATAGAAATTTCCACAACACGATCTGTTGCCACATTGGTACCCGTAGTCTCTAAGTCGAAAAAACAAATGGGTTTGGTAAGTTTCAATTCCATAGGAAAGATTTAGCGTGATTTTGAGTATAACCAAGGAATCAAGTTGGGTTCCGCAAAGGCATTGTCCCAACTGTTGTGCGTTACACCCTCGTAGACAGAATACTTCACTGAAATTCCCTCAGCTTTCATGGTTTTCACCATATCTGCGGAACACTTTTCTGGAACTACTTGGTCAGCATCACCATGAAAGACCCACCAATCCAGTTTCCGCAATCTTTTACTAATTGCAGGATTTGCACCACCGCAAATGGGAAAAGCCGCAGCGAACATTTTTGGGTTTCTTCTCACCAGTTCGAAGGTTCCCATTCCACCCATGGAAAGTCCGCCAACATACATTTGGTCTCTCTTTATTCTGAAATTTTTTTTGAGTTCTTTTATCAATCCTTCAAGGAGAAACATATCCTTAGTAGGCTCTGCATCTTCATAGAAGATAAATTCACGGTTGGGCATATCTCCCTCCACATCCACCTTGGACCACGAACTACCTGCAGCGCATTGGGGGAAAACCACCAGGGCAGGATAATCCTCTCGAATCTCTTTTTTCAGAAACAAACTAGAACCATGCACTAATTGTGCCTCGTTGTCATTACCACGTTCGCCCGAACCGTGAAGAACGAGAATCAACGGATACTTTCTATTAGCATCAAAATTGGCCGGCAGAAGGAGGCGATAGGGAAGAGTATCCCCATCTTTTTGAAACATTTTCTTTTGATAGGCAGAATTATCCTGCGCCATGGTATTGGTATTCATGGAAATACAAAGTATCAACATCAAAGGGGTAAACAATTTCATTGGGTATGAATTGATTTTGCTCCCTAAATTAAGAAAGTGCCAGGATTAAGCGTCCTTTTATTTCAGATTTCTCGGTTGATGTCCCAAGCTTCCAAATAATCACCTACGGACTTCACGAACATGCCTCCCAAGGCACCGTTTACCACGCGGTGGTCGTAGCTGTGGGAAAGGAACATTTTACTGCGAATGCCTATGTACTCCCCTTGGTCTGTTTCAATGACCGAGGGTATTTTTCGAATGGCTCCCAAAGCCAGTATTCCAACTTGGGGCTGGTTGATAATGGGTGTTCCAAAAACACTGCCAAAACTACCGACATTGGTCACGGTATAGGTGCCGTCCTGAATCTCATCGGGCTTTAATTGATTGTTTCTTGCCCTGCTTGCCAAATCATTCACCGTTTTGGCCATGCCCACCAAATTCAGTTGATCGGCATTTTTAATAACAGGCACTATAAGGTTGCCATCGGGCAAGGCAGCTGCCATCCCTAGATTGATGTTTTTCTTTTTGACCACATTGTCCCCTTCCAAGGAGATGTTTATCATTGGGTATTTCTTTAATGCCATGGCAACAGCCTCCATGAAAATCGGAGTGAAGGTCAATTTTTCCCCTTCTCGCTCTTCGAAGGCTTTTTTAACCTTGTTCCTCCAATTCACCACATTGGTCACGTCAACTTCTACAAAACTTTGTACATGTGCGGAAGTAGCCATACTTTCCGTCATATGCTTGGCAATAAGCTTACCCATTCTGGTCAGTGGAATCACCTCATCCCCTTGCGCCACTGTAGGCTCAGGGGCTTCAACTTTTGGCGAAACCTTAGGTGCTTTGGGGATCTCAACAACCGTCTTAGCTGGTGCCTCAGTGGAACTTTGTGCTGGTGCAGCTTTTCCGTTGGAGGAAGACCTACTTTGCAAAAAGGCCTTGATATCATTTTTAGTGACCCTACCTTCCAAACCAGTACCTGCAATAGCCTCCAGTTCTTCCATGGATATACCTTCCTCTTTTGCAATGTTTCTAACCAAAGGTGAATAAAATCGCTCTGAAGCGGAATAATCGGTAGTGGTCCCAGCAACCGTTTCTTGTACCTGGGCTATTTGCTGTTCCAATTCCACCACAGGAACTGGAGCTGGTTCTTCAGCCTCTACTTCCACAACAGTAGGTTCGTCGATAGTTTCGGTGGATTCGCCCTCAATTTGAATCACCGCAACCACTTCGCCAACTTTAATGACATCGTCAACATTGAATCGTTTTTCGAGTAAAACTCCTTCCACTTCACTGGGTACCTCAGAGTCTACCTTATCCGTTGCAATTTCGAATACGGCCTCATCCATTTCAATGGTCTCCCCTACTTCTTTCAACCACGTGGTCAGTGTAGCTTCAGCAACACTTTCTCCCATCTGTGGTAATTTCAATTCAAATTTTGACATATTCTTAGTTAACGAACTATTGATGGCTTATATTTTGCAAAAATACTAAAGAAATCCACTTTTTTTTAATTAAAGTGTATTAATTCATTCTTAAATCAATCTGCTTTTATCGAATTCTCAAAAGGAACTCTGTTCAAGATACTCCTTCCCAAGGTCACCTCATCTGCATATTCAAGCTCGTCCCCAACCGAAATTCCCCGTGCAATGGTAGATGTCACCACATCCAAGCCTTCCAGCTGTTTGAAGATATAGAAGTTGGTGGTGTCCCCTTCCATGGTCGAACTCAATGCAAAAATCAACTCCTTAATACTTCCTTCCTTGACCTTGTTCACTAAGGGCACAATGTTCAGGTCATGAGGGCCGATTCCTTCCATTGGGGAAATTTTACCTCCAAGAACGTGGTAAAGTCCGTGATACTGCGAAGTGTTCTCAATAGCCATGACATCGCGAATATCCTCAACTACACATACCAAGGTTTTATCTCTTTTGGGATTGGCACAAATCTCGCAAAGTTCGGTATCTGAAATGTTGTTGCAGCTCTTACAAAAATTCACTTCATCCCGAAGGTTCGTAAGCGCCTCAGACAACAAACGGGTCTGCGCTTCAGGCTGTTTTAAGAGATGCAGTACCAACCGCAAGGCCGTCCTTTTACCAATGCCCGGTAGTTGTGACATTTCATATACGGCATTCTCCAAAAGTTTTGATGAAAATTCCATGTTTTTGCTTAACTGGGCAAAATTACAACTTTAGGTTTACCAATTTACTTTTGTACTTTGCAAATCAAACCAAACCCATGTCAGCGACACAGATTCTCCTCCTCATTGGTATCTATTTTTTGGTATTGATGCTTATCTCCTATTTTACTGGTAAAAACGATTCGAACACCGACTTTTTTAAAGCGGGGCGACAATCCCCATGGTATGTCGTGGCCTTTGGAATGGTAGGTGCTTCGCTTTCCGGAGTGACCTTTATATCGGTTCCAGGATGGGTTGAGGCATCAGAATTTAGCTATATGCAGGTGGTTCTGGGCTATTTGGTGGGGTATTTCGTTGTGGCCTACCTCCTGCTTCCTATTTATTACCGATACAATCTCACTTCGATTTACGAATACCTTTTGGACCGATTTGGAGTGGTGAGCCACAAAACTGGGGCTTTTTTCTTCTTTATTTCCCGAGTCCTTGGCGCGTCATTTCGCTTGTACCTCGTTGCCATTGTCTTGCAGCAGTTTGTGTTTGATGACCTAGGTGTACGCTTTGAGATGACTGTGGTGCTTTCCATTCTCTTAATATGGGTATACACCAACCGAGGCGGTATAAAAACTATAGTTTGGACAGATACCCTCCAGACCCTCTTCATGATTTTGGCGGTGGTTTTATCCATTAGTTTGATCAACCGGGAGTTGGATTGGAGCTTTGGGGAGTTTTTGGCCTCGGATGAATTGAAATCCTACAATAAATTCTTGTTTACGGACAGTCTTTTGGAACGAAACCATTTTATAAAATCCTTTATAGGGGGCATGTTTGTCACCATTTGTATGACGGGCCTTGATCAAGACATGATGCAGAAGAACCTCACCTGCAAAACACTTAAGGATGCTCAAAAAAATATGGTATCCTTTAGTTTTGTTTTGGTTGGAGCCACCTTTTTGTTCATGCTTTTGGGTGCATTATTGTTCATTTATGCCGGCAAAAATGGAATTTCTGTTCCTTTGATGGATGGTGAACCAAAATCAGATCTGCTTTTCCCTGAAATAGCCTTGAACAGCGGCTTAAGCCTTACCTTGGCAGTTACCTTTATGTTGGGACTGATTGCAGCCGCCTATAGTAGCGCAGATAGTGCGTTGACCTCCCTTACCACATCCTTCTGCGTTGATTTTTTGGAAATTGAAAAGCGCAAGGAAGAAGATCAAAAGAAAATCAGAAAACGAACCCATATCGCCATGAGCGTTCTTCTTATTCTGGTAATCATCTCCTTTAAATATATTTTAAGCAGAAATGTAATCGACAGCCTTCTTATTGTTGCAGGTTATACGTATGGGCCTTTGTTGGGTCTCTTCGCTTTTGGAATTTTTACCAAATACCAAATAAAAGACAAGCTGGTTTGGCTAGTTTGCGGCGTGGCCGTCTTGCTCATTTCTTTCTTAGGAAACATCGACCCGGAGTATTTGGGTGGATATGTTGTGGGTTATGAGCTGCTGCCTCTTAACGGACTGCTCACCTTTTTAGGTCTACTTGCCATTAGAAAGAAAGTAGCTTCTTAATACTGTCCCGTTGCCAAGAGTACCAAAGTGCAAGCATTTTCTACCTGAATACCCTCTTCTTCCAGAATATTCTGGAATTCCCTGTTTTCTGTGCCTGGATTAAATATTACTCTTCTGGGTTTTAAGTCGACAATTTGGCCGTAATACCCCTGTTGTCTTTTTGGGTTGATATATAGGGTCACCGTATCAATATTTTGGAACTCATCCAGCTTATTCTTAATTTGTATGCCCGAGACAATTCCAGGCCGAACCCCAAACGCCTCAGTTTCAATTGTATTCTCAACCAGACGTTTTATCGCTATGTTGCTGTACCTCGAAGGATTGGGTGAGGCCCCAAAAACAAGTGTCTTTCCCATTTGTTAATTTATGTGTTAAACTAGCTTAAAGCGTGTAACTAATCAAAAAAAAACTCGTCTATTTAACTACAAATTTTATCATTGGTAAGACTGTATTTTTTTATAGTTAATGGTTAGTGTTTAGTATAGCTTATCAATGAAATGCCCTGGTGGAACGTTATGTGAAGCCAGGGTTTCTTCTTTTTGGCCTACCCTTTGGTCATGAAATCGACCACTTCCTTACGAGCCAAAAGCAGACGAAAATTCTTCCCAAAAAATGTTAAATAGGTTTTTATCTGTAACATGTTCGTCTCACGGTCGTCTTGTAAGCATCAATCAATAATCAATCCATTAAACGAACAAAATCATGAAAAGGATCACTTTTCTATTTGTACTGTTATTCTTCAGTACGCTTTTTCAAAAAACTTGGGCAGGAGACAACGACACCGACACCAAAATTGGCTCAATCACTGGTACTGTTATTGACAATGCCCAAAAACAACCTGTCCCCTATGCAGCTATTGTAATTAAATCAGAAGATGGTTCAACTACAATAACGGGGGGTATCACCACCGAAGATGGAAAATTCGAAATCAAAAAGCTGCCAGAAGGGTCTTTTATTGTAGAGGTGCAGTCCATAGGATACAAAACACACTCTCAAAAACTTGTTATCACCAAAAAGAATAGAAAAATCGATATTGGAACCGTAACCCTAATGGAGGAGGCCGAGGAGCTTTCCGAAGTTGAGGTGGTTGCCGAACGAACAACCATAGAGCAACGGGTAGACCGAAAAGTCATCAACGTTGGGAAAGACCTTACCACAGCAGGCGCTACAGCATCCGATATTATGAACAATATCCCATCGGTAAACGTGGATGCTCAGACCGGAGAGCTTTCGCTTCGGGGCAACTCCAACGTAAGAGTCATGGTAGATGGAAAACTTTCCAATGTTCCAGTAGCCCAGCTATTGCGACAAATTCCATCCACTTCTATTAAATCCATTGAACTGATTACGAATCCATCTGCCAAGTATAACCCTGAAGGTATGAGTGGAATCATCAATATCGTACTTCACAAAAATGCCAATATGGGTTTCAATGGAAACGTGAACCTTGGCTATACACAGGGAATTCGTCCTAAATACAATGCCTCGCTCGATTTGAACTATAAGGTTGGAAAGTTTAATTTTTATGGGAACTACGGCACCAATATTGGGGATTATTTTAACGATGGTTTCATATTTCGACAAGATGAAAATTCACAACAAGATTTTGATTTCTTTAACGACAACGAATCCCATCTTTATAAAATAGGTGTAGATTTTTACATCAATGAAAAGAACACCTTGTCCATATTCACCAACCAGAACCATTTTATGGGTGAAGGATTGGGCATCACTGATATAACCTATAATCTTGACCCGACCCGGGACTTGATCCAATTTTTTAACAACACCAATGACAACCTCAGTGAGCAATACAATTTTGATTACAAACTGGATTTTGCCAAAGAGGGGCACAATATAGAATTGGAGATAGACCATAATCGTTTTGAGGATGATGAAGATGCCGATTTTGCTTCTGCTGGGGCAACACTCTTTCCAGACTACATGGATTTTGTGGATACCGAGCGTACCCAAACCTTTATCAACCTCGATTATGTAAATCCCCTAGATAGTATTTCAAAACTGGAAATAGGGTTGGAATCGAGAACTTTTGAAACCGATGTGGATTATTCTTCCACTGGACTTTCATTCAACTCCAACGGAGATTTAATACCAACACCCTCCACCAATTTCGTTTACGGGATGGATATTTATTCAGGCTACGTCACTTTTAGCCAACGCTATAAAAAGTGGTCCTATCAAGTAGGGGCGCGCCTAGAGGACGTTCAGGTTAAGGCAGATACCAATCAGGTACGGGCCTTTACTGATGATTACACACAGATTTATCCCTCAGCATTTTTGACCTATAATGTGAATGAAAAGGATCAACTGCAGGCCAGTTTTAGCAGAAGGGTAGACAGGCCCGGTTTACAACAGGTAAATCCCATTCGTGAATTTGCCACGCCTTTGATCTCTTCCTTTGGAAATCCAAGTTTGGTGCCGCAGTTTACCAATTCATATGAGGTGAATTATACCAAACGACTTAAAAAAGGAAGCATTACCGCTGGTGTGTTTTATCGATCTATTGAGGATGAAATCAACAGGGCTGTTTTTGTTGACCGACTGGATTTCAACAAATTGATTTTGACCTTCGACAATTTTGACAATACCTCGGCTTACGGGGTTGAGGTTTCAGCAAACTATAAGCCTACAAAATGGTGGAGCATTAACGGAAGTTTTGACATGTTTAGTCAGACACAACGTGGAATCACCGAAAGTTTGGAAGGTGAACCAGGTACGGCAACCGAAGATGACATTGTAGTTGAAGATGTGGAAGTGGACAATACGGCATGGAATCTAAGAATGAACAACAGTTTTACGGTAAGTAAAAAATTGACCCTACAACTTTTTGGGTTTTACCGCGGACAAAACCAAAATATTCAATTTGAGGTGGAACCCATGTACTTTGTCAACTTTGGAGCTCGATACAGTTTTGCCAAAGGAAAGGGAACCCTAAGTGCCAACTTCAATGATGTATTCAATACAATGCTATTTCAATTTGATGGGCAACGCCCCTACATCCAGAATGGTGAGTTCAATTGGGAGAGTCAAACTCTTTATCTCGGCGTATCCTATCGCTTTGGTAGTGGCAAGAACAGGGCGAAACAACGTAAAAGAAGAGATAGCAATACTAAGAAATCCAGTGGAGGAATTTTATAAACTTCTAATATCCCTTGTTTGAGTGTTGGTTGGTTAGTCATTCAAGGTTTGTTAGTGAAAACCCCGTATCAAGTCACGTATTTGATCGGGGTTTTGTTTTAATCGAAACTATCCCTATAACCATCGATACTTGTAGTGTTTTTCTTTTGCCAATACTTTTTTAAACCATCATCTCCTTGGTTTACGGCCCACTCCACCAACGACGTCCGTTCTTCTTTGAATTCCATTATGGGCACTCCCATACCACAAGAAACTTGAACGTTTTCAATTTGGACTTGAACAAGTTGTCGACTACCAGCAATTTTTGGAAAAAGACCAATGTTTTTATTCCAGAAGGGAGTTTCCTTCTGATGGGGCTTGGCCCTTCCGTACAATCTTAAGATAATTGGGTCACCTTCAAAAGCACAGAACATCAAAGTGATTCTATTTTTATGCTTAAGATGTATGGCCGTTTCGTTACCGCTCCCGGTCAAGTTAAGCCAGATAACCTCATTTTCATTAACTACTCTTAACGAATCCAGCCCTTTCGGTGAAAGATTTATACTTCCCTCCTCCATGGCCGTAGCAACAAAGAAAACGTTTTGGTTATGAATAAAATCTATGAGCGCAGGTGTTAACTGCTTTAACTGTCTTCCCATGTTCTACCATCGGATAATGACACTTCCCCAGGTAAATCCGCTACCGAAAGCTGCCAATACGACCAAGTCGCCTTCCTTGATCTTGCCTTCTTCCCAGGCTTCGGTCAATGCAATAGGAATGGAAGCTGCAGTCGTATTCCCGTAGCTCATAATATTATTAAAAACCTGATCATTGGATAACCCGAATTTCTTCTGCACAAATTGCGAGATACGCAAGTTGGCCTGATGCGGAATCAACATATCAATATCACCAGGGGTCAAATTATTTTTCTGCAAGCCTTCCATAATCACCTCACTAAAACGAACCACTGCATTTTTGAATACGAATTGACCATTCATATAGGGAAAATAGGAAATGTCCTCTGGGTCGTCATCTTTCAAAATATCAAGTACCCAACGCTTGCCCATACCTGGGGCTATCAAAGAAAGTTCTTCGGCATGCTGCCCTTCTGAATGTAAGTGGGATGAAAGAATACCCTTGGTAGGGTCCTCCTCTCGAGTCAGTACCGCCGCACCTGCACCATCACCAAAAATTACTGAAACCCCTCTACCTCTAGTTGTCATATCCAACCCATGGGAATGCAACTCAGAACCAATAACGAGTACATTCTTGTACATGCCGCTCTTAATGTATTGGTCTGCCACTGATATTCCATATACAAAACCAGAACATTGATTGCGAACATCCAATGCACCAACAGTTTTTATTCCCAAATCACGTTGTACCAAAACACCAGGACCAGGAAAATAATAGTCGGGACTCAAGGTGGCAAAGACGATGAAATCAATCTCATCTTTATCTATCCCTGCACGCTCAATGGCAATTTTAGCTGCCTTAACCCCCATCGAGGTGGTGGTATCGGTCCCCTTTACGACATGTCTTCTTTCCTTGATTCCGGTTCTTTCCTGAATCCATTCATCACTGGTTTCCATGACTTTAGATAAATCATCATTGGTCACCACATTTTCGGGCACATAAAACCCGAGTCCGGCAATTCTTGAGTTATACATAGAATTTGGTTTTCTAGAAATTATTGAAAAAGCCCACGGCTATTTCATGGAAAAGTAAAAAATATATTCAAAGAACTAAGAATATCCCAAAAAAATTAGTCCATGTACCTTCTGAAGTCATTCACCTGTACTTTGGCTTTTAGGTCATGAAGCAGATTATAGAGACCAAAGAAAGTGCGATTCATATATAAGAAATGTTTCGAACCACGATTACCGTTCATTTTACGAATTTGCTCATCTTTTGAGTATCGCTCACTAAGGTCGGCAATACGGCTCCAGAAAACATCGGAGCCAAAATCGAACTCCTCTTCATTGAATGGTGAAGTAAAAAGGGTCAACATCTCTTTGAACAAGGCTTTAAAGAAATGCAGCTCTTCCTCAGAATCGGTTGGCGTTAAAATCTCCAACTCATAAAGCTTTTCCAAGAAAATTGCATCGTTTTTGATGTTTTCCTCTTTGGCCAATTCAAAATAGGGCACGTAAAACTCATCCGGTATTTCTTTGATGCAACCAAAATCAATGGCGATCAAGGTTTCTTTCGGACTGATCAAAAAATTCCCGGGATGGGGGTCTGCATGCACCTTTCGCAATTTATGTATCTGGAACATATAGAAGTTCCAAAGGGATTGTCCCAATCTGTTTCCCAATTCGATATTAAAATCGGTCTTCGTGAATTCCCCTAAATGTTTGCCCTTCATCCAGTCCATAGTGAGAATACGCTCACTTGATAGGTCTTCATAGTATTTCGGAAATTCAATTTCCGGGATTTGCTCACAGGCTTCGGTGATTTCACGACTTTGCTCAAGTTCGAGCACATAGTTGGTTTCCTCCACCAATTTGTTCTCCACCTCCTTAAAATATTTTTCGGAGTCCTTCCCTTTCAAATTGAACATCCGTATGGCTATGGGTTTTACAAGGGCAAGGTCACTACTGATGCTTTCTGCCACTCCAGGGTATTGGATTTTTACGGCCAGTTGCTTTCCATCCTTAGTAGCCTTGTGTACCTGTCCAATACTCGCAGCGTTAATGGAATCCTTTTCAAAAGAATCAAAGATGTCTTCAGGATATTTGCCCAAATACCTCTTAAACGTTTTTCGCACCAAGGGAGCGGAAAGGGGCGGTACGGAAAACTGTGATAGAGAGAACTTATCCACGTAAGCCCTTGGGAGCAGGTTTTTTTCCATGCTTAGCATTTGGGCCACCTTAAGTGCGCTTCCCTTCAAACTTTTCAGTCCATCGTAGATATCTTCGGCATTATCCTCATTGAGTTCCTCCTTGGAGGTCTCGGGATTTACCAGTTTTTTACCATAGTATTTCACATAGTTCCCACCTATCTTCACTCCGGTTTTTACCAGTTTTCCTGCTCTTTCAATTTTAGTGGTTGGAATACTATCCAAGGTTTTCATAGGCTACGCGATGCTTTCTTTGTATAAAAACTTGCCAAAATCGATGATTTTTTCAAGTGAGGAATTGTCAAAAACCTGAAAAATAGTGGTAACCGACTTTTCTATGGCGATGTCCGTTTTTTCAAATTCCGCAGAGTTATCGTCCATCCAAAACTTCAACAAAAACAAAAATTGCAGCCAAGCTCCTTCAGAAAAGAGTTGCGGACTGCGTTTCAAGACTTTCAGATTTTTATCTGCATTGCTGTCATCAATAAGTTCTGTAGCAAAATCCTTGATGTTATTTCTAAGACCTTTTAACTGACCCAATTTTTCCATTCCATTTTTATGGCCTTGCAGCACAAAAAGCACATAGCTTCGATTAAGGGTCAGGTTCTCAAAGAAGGTATAAAAGAACGTCAGCATCTTCTCCTCATTGGACATGGTATCGTATTGCTCATTTTTCTGCATCACATGCAAGGTACTCTCATGGAACTTTTCCCAAATGCTTTGCTGAAGTCCTTCAAAGGATCCAAAATATTTGTAGAAATCCTCTTCCTTGATTTTGTTTTCCTTGCAAAACTTGTAAACCGATTTTGGCACTGTTTCATGTTCCAAAACCGAATCCATAAACCAACCTATTATCTTTTCATCATTCACTTTGGTATTCGCTGAACTCGCCATAGATTCCATTTTATGTTTAAACAAAAATACGAATAATAAAACAGGGAATATTGATTTTGAAACAGAAAACGCACTTTCGGGCGAAAGTGCGTTCTCAACAACCTAACCAATAAATAAACAAACTCGTTATAGTGTAATACTAATTCATAGCAATTTTCTACAACATTACAAATATAGATATTTGTTTAGCATTTGCAAAAAAACAATAAACAAAAAGATGTTAAAGTTTAAGGGAGAATGTTAAAAAATAATTGATGTCAGTTTGTCAGTTCTTTTAGTATGGTATTTTTTTTGACTTCTGAAGGGCAAAAGAAAAAGTTTACAAAATGGCTACAGGTAAAATTAATGTTTCAGTAGAAAACATTTTTCCATTAATCAAGAAGTTCCTTTATAGTGATCACGAGATTTTCCTTCGGGAATTGATTTCCAATGCAACGGATGCAACCCTAAAACTAAAACACCTTACCTCCATAGGGGAAGCCAAAGTTGAATATGGCAATCCTCTAATTGAAGTTATCGTCAATAAAGATGACAAACAAATCCGGATTATAGACCAGGGTGTGGGGATGACCGAGGAGGAAGTAAAAAGATACATCAACGAAGTTGCCTTTTCAGGGGCAGAAGAGTTTTTAGACAAATATAAGGATGCTGGTAAGGACGCAGGAATTATTGGCCACTTTGGTCTTGGATTCTACTCAGCTTTCATGGTAGCGGATAAGGTTGAGATTATTACCAAAACCTTTGGGGATGAAACCGCAGTGCACTGGACTTGTGACGGATCACCGGAATTTACCATCGAGAAAGCTGACAAAGAAGATCGAGGTACCGAGATCATCCTTTATATCGCTGAAGATTCAACCGAGTTCCTGGAAGACTCCAGAATACGTGAATTACTGACAAAGTACAATAAGTTTATGCCCATCCCGATAAAATTCGGGACTAAAACAGAGACACTTCCCAAACCAGAAGGTGCCAAAGAGGAAGACCCTGCACCCACCCAAGAAGTTGATGATATCATCAATAATCCCAATCCAGCTTGGACCAAGCAGCCCACTGATCTAAAAGAGGAGGATTACAAGTCGTTTTATCGGGAGCTTTATCCCATGCAGTTTGAGGAGCCCTTGTTCAACATCCATCTTAATGTTGACTATCCTTTTAATTTAACAGGTATTCTTTACTTTCCGAAGTTGACCAATGACCTTAACATTCAAAAAGACCGAATCCAATTGTACCAAAACCAGGTATTTGTAACGGACAATGTGGAAGGAATCGTTCCAGAGTTTTTGACAATGCTCCGCGGGGTGATCGATTCACCGGACATTCCTTTGAATGTTTCGCGGTCCTATCTACAGGCGGATGGAGCAGTGAAGAAGATATCCTCCTACATTACAAGAAAGGTAGCTGACAAACTGAATTCCCTTTTCAAAAACAACCGCGAGGATTTCGAGCAAAAATGGAATGATATCAAAGTAGTTATCGAATACGGAATGTTGTCGGAAGAAAAATTCTTCGAAAAGGCTGAAAAATTCGCTTTGTATCCGTCAGTGGATGGCAATTACTACACCTTCGAAGAACTTGAAGCCAAAATCAAGGAAAATCAAACCGACAAGGACGACAAATTGGTTGTGCTCTATGCCTCAGACAAGGAAGCACAGCATAGTTATATAGAAGCAGCCAAAGCCAAAGGCTATGAGGTATTGTTGCTGGACTCCCCCATTATATCCCATTTGATGCAAAAAATGGAGACCTCCAAAGAAAAATTGTCCTTTGCCCGGGTGGATGCCGACCATATTGACAATCTTATCAAAAAAGAAGATACGGCCATTTCCAAACTATCCGATGAAGAAAAAGATAAGCTCAAAGAGGAGTTGGAAAAAGTGGTTGTTGACAAAGGGTTCACCATTCAAATGGAATCTATGGACAGTTCAGCATCGCCCTTTATCATCACAGAACCCGAGTTTATGAGAAGAATGAAGGAAATGCAGCAAACTGGTGGCGGTGGAATGTTTGGAATGGGCAATATGCCAGAGATGTACAACCTCATCGTGAACACCAACCACGAATTGGTAGGTGAAATTTTAAATACCAAAACTGCCAAAAAACGGGAACGTTTGATCAATCAATCGCTAGACCTTGCAAGACTTTCAAAAGGCTTGCTCAAGGGAGAGGAATTGACCAAATTTATTTCACGCAGTTACGATATGATCAAGTAGGTATCTTTTGCCTTGAACGTTTAAAAACCGCTTTGGGAGGCCAAAGCGGTTTTTTTGTGGCAAAGTCTTATCTTGAATCCGCCAAACTTTTCAAACCATGAGCAACGATTACAAAAGTCCGCAGTTCAAAAAGCTTCTTGATTCATTACAACAGCAAAGCTGGGAGCTGGAGCTGATCATTTCGGGATTTGCCATTTTCGGTTTATTCACGGCTTACGACCCCCTTAAAACAGCAATGATGAATGCCCAGAATGAACAGCAGATTTACAGTTTCATTGTGCATTTTATAGCCTATATCGCATGTTCCATTCTTCTTTTTAACCTCCTTCTCCATGTTATTCTAAGAGGCTTATGGATAGGTGCCTTGGGTCTTCGGTATGTTTCTGGCGATATCGAATTTGAAAACCTGAAATACAGCGAAAAGTTTAAATCCTACCTAAAAAAGAGGATCGTTTCATTTGACCGCTATATCGCCAATTTGGAAAATTATTGCAGCGTTCTTTTTGCAATATCCTTTTTGCTGATTTTTTATGTGCTTGCCCTGACCTGTGTGATTTTGACCTTGACCTTGGTTGCCAATTTCATAATTGGCAATGATGCTTTACCCGGGTGGATTTCAAAGGGAGTTGGTATTCCTCTAATGATTTTCTTGTGTCTTGGAATGCTCATCACCCTTGTGGATTTCCTCACCCAAGGACTGCTTAAACGCAATAAATGGGTTGCCAAAGTGTATTTTCCGATATATTGGGTCTTTAGTTTTCTAACACTCTCTTTCCTTTACCGCCCTCTGATCTATAATTTTTTGGATAACCGTTTTGGCAAACGGCTTATCCTTTTGCTGACTCCAATTTACTTTATCATCCTATTGGTTACCTCTATTGAGTATCGCAACTCTAACTTTTTGGATAAGGAAAGAAACTCTTCCGAGCAATTCGCCAACAAAGAGAATTATTTTGATTTATTGATAAATGACGAAGATTATCCCGGGGAATTGGTCATACCATCCAAAGTAATCACCACGTCCTATTTGCAGGTATTCATGCCATTTTCTGAAGGTTTGGAGAACCGGGTTTTTGCCTTTGACAGCACTTTGGTCCCAGAAAAGGACCGTAGAGGCCTAACGTCCACCATTGAGTTCAATTCAGATTGGAGTGATAAAATTAAAACCCAACGCCAAAAAGATAGTATTAGAAAACATTTCCTCAAGGTAGTCAACGCGATATATTCATTTCAAATTGATACCCTTGAGCTGGACGGTGAATTTTTAGTAACGACCAACATCAAAGATCAGTTGGGGTTTGAGACAGTTTTAAACCTTAATGGGGTTGATGAAGGCAAACACTTGCTTCAACTGAAGAGAAAAAAGAAGGAAGAAGAGAAAGATACTGTCAGCTTGATTACAGAATCGATACCTTTTTGGTTATTCAGAGAGAAATGATGCAAACCATACCCTGGCACTTATGGCTTATGGTGGGTATATATATGCTTGCTGGGCTATTACATTTTCTTTACCCGAAAGCCTATAAAAGAATAATGCCCTCTTTTATACCGCAACCGCTTTTTTTCGTTTATTTAAGCGGTGCTATGGAAGTGGTTTTAGGAATTGGACTTCTGTTTGACCTTACCCAAGAGATTTCCATTTATCTCATCATTGCAATGCTTGTGGCCTTTCTTCCTGTGCATTTCAATATGCTCAACAATCAGAGGGCTTCATTTGGTTTGCCCAGATGGGTTTTATTGATTCGGATTCCCCTCCAATTGGCTTTAATGTATTGGGCCTATTCGTATTTGTAAATTTTCTACCTCTTTTTGCATAGGTGGTTTTTAAGGCTTTTTTACAGCAAAAACTGTGGGACTTTTCGGATAAATTATTAACTTTTGGTAAAAATCCATGCATGGAAATCAACTACAATATCATATCCATAATTGATATTTTTGGTTGTCTGCAAGGTATCATCCTTGGTTCCCTCCTTTTGTACACCAATCGTAAAGAAAATAAGTCCACACTTTTTTTGGGTCTTTTTGTACTTACCTATGCTTATAGCTTTATCCCCATTATTCTGGAGGATATGAATCTAATAAGCCAAATGCCTCAACTGGAAGTACTGCCAAGACCTGGAGAATGGTTGTTAGCCTCCCTCTTCTTCGTGTATATTCAAAAAATCTCTATTTTTTCAAATCGGAAAATTGCCTATTGGTGTCTCTATCCAGGACTATTGGCCCTATTGTTTCAGGTTGTCGTTTTCTTCTTGCCATTATCTACCAAAATGCAATGGGTCAACTCAAACTGGTACAGCCCGTTCTTCTTGGTAGCATTGATCTATTCAACCGGGATTCTGTTGTACATGTGGCGGTTCATTCAAGAACATTCCAAGGAGGTTGTCAATCAGTACACTTTGGTCGAGCACAAAGAGCTACGATGGGTTAAGCGTTTTGTCTTTTTTGGTTTTGTACTATTCCTTCTGCATTTCATCCGCTACTTTACTGAGGATTCCATGGGCTATCGCATTTTGTATGCCTCTTATAACGTGTTTATGTTGTACTGGGCATCCATTCATGGCATTCTGCAGCGCAACATAGTTTCGGCCATTCCGGAAGAAAAGTCCATGGCACCTACTAAAATTCAAAATCTAAGATCAAATCCAATTGATTCTATTCCTATTTCGGAACTAAAAAAATTGGTGAAACAAATAGATGCTTATGTTGAAGGGTCAAAGGTTTTTGAGGATAAGAATCTTACCATTATGGGGCTGGCCGATGCACTCAAATTGCATCCGCGAAAAATTTCCAACGCTATCAACCAGGTGTATCATGAAAACTTTAATGCCTATATCAATCGCTATCGTGTTGGAAGGGCCGAGCAAATGTTAATAGATAAAAATTCGGCCAACCTTAGCATTGAAGGAATCGGAACAGAGGTCGGGTTTAACAGTAAAAGCGCATTCTATAATGCTTTTAAAAAAGAAACCGGGGTAACCCCAAAAACGTACAAGACCACGATTCCCAACTAATCGCCCCTGTTCTACACAACATTACCTCAACATATTACACGAAATTTAACCAAGTACTCCCATTTTGTCTACAAAACGGAAATCAATACGCCTTAAGCAAGTCCCTTTTTGGTGATGGCATTTCATTTTTAGAAAATTTGCAGCCGCAAAAAACAAAGAATGGATTTCAGCAAATACATCTGTTGGTTGTGCCTCGTATTGATTTGGGCCTGTTTTGTTATCTGGGAAATGCAGGTACAACAATGGATTACCATCAATCCGGTAATTGTTGTACGTTATGACCTCATGCTTTTGCCCCTATTGGTGGTCATCTCTTTTTATGTGCTTTACATCACCCTGAAAAAGTAGAATACCAAATGAAATGCGTCCAGTTGAACCCAGAGGGTAATTTTGACCTTTGGGATATCGAAAAAATTCGGGAATTACAGGACGAGGAAAGTTTAAAGGATTCCGTAGGGCATCAGTTACTCCACGAAAACGAAACCTCCCGATTGTGGAAGCTTTCGCTATGGCCCAACCAGCGAATTCCCTTTCGCAAGCATCGGTATCCCTGCAGTGTGGTTTGCCTAACTTCGGGACTGGCCATTTCACGATATAGCAATGGTAAAATCGATTTGCTCCAGTTCGAAAAAGGGGACACCAAATATGTGGAGCATTGTGAGAACAATTACATTCATGACCTAGAGAATGTTGGAGAGCATATTTTGCATCTTTACATTCTAGAATTCCGACACCAAGAAGCTTTGGTGATTTAGGACATTTTTTTGTTAACGCCCTCAACTTTCAAACTGATTTTCTTTACCTTCAAGGTATGAAGGTAATCAGTACAAACGTAGCTCGACCCAAGAGCTTTTTATGGAATGGGGAGACCCACACAACAGGCATTTACAAAACCCCTGTCAACAAACCAATCAAACTTGAAAAAGAAAGCGTTGTTGATGACGTAATCGCCGACCGAAAAGTACATGGCGGCATTTTTAAGGCTTGTTATCTTTTTTCAGCTGACCACTACCCCTATTGGAAAAAGAAGTATCCCAATCTAGATTGGGACTGGGGCATGTTTGGCGAAAATCTCACCGTCAAGGGTTTGAATGAAAGTGAACTTCGCATTGGAAACATTTATCGATTGGGCACTGCGCTGGTACAAATTACCCAACCTCGGGAGCCTTGCTACAAATTGGGAGTGAAATTTGGTACACAGGAAATCCTAAGGCAGTTTATCGAACACGGACATCCCGGAACCTACGTACGAATTTTGGAAGTGGGTGAAGTATCTGTCGGTGATACCCTAGAGTTAGTAGAGGAATCATCAACTTCCCTTACTACAAAAGGATTTTATGAGCTGCTTTTTGCTCGAAAAAAGGACCCAAAGCTTTTACAACTTGCTATAGAAAATGAGGCTTTGCCTGTCGGTAAAAGGGAAAGACTTAAAAAATTCGCATAAAAAAAGGCCCAAAAAAGGGCCTTCTCGAACTTAAATTAACTAAACAACTTATCGTACGCTTACCTTCTCTTTGTAGGTTCCGGAAGCATCTGCAACGATAACGGTATATTCGTCCTCGTAAGCTTTCTCGAAGTTAAAGGCCTTTTCAACTACAACCTCACCTTCGATTTTTTCACTGAATACCAATCTACCTTCGCTATCGTATACTTTGAGAGTAACATTTTCTTGGGAAAGGTTCAAAAGATTGATCAACAATGTATCTCCCTTCTTCACAAAAACAGGATCAAGCTCTACGGTTACAAGCTTTTTCTCTACCTCGCTTTTTGCTGGTCCATTGGCAAATCCTACCGCTCCTGCAAATAGAACTGCTGCTACTGTAATAGTTTTTAAAACTGATTTCATAACGTATCGTTTTTAAGATTACAGGACAAAACTACACTGTGATCACTTCCCTAAATACCACCATTTTTTCCAATATCTATGGAAAATTACCCACCATGGAGTGTTAAGGAAACATTAAGGTTAAAATACCATAGATTTGTGGTAATTTTGCATAGAATCGGTATAAAAACCCACTATACCTTTACTATAGGAAAGGATATTATGATGACGAACAATCAAAAACCTACATTTGAAGCTATAGCCCCAAGTTTTGGGCATTCGTTCACCTATCAGAAGTTTAGTGAACACAAAGAAAACAAGAACAACGGCTGGCATTATCATCCTGAATTAGAGTTGGTTTACATCAATGGGGGATCAGGCAAAAGGCAAATTGGCAGCCATGTTTCCTATTTTAGGGAAGGTGATCTTATACTTATTGGTTCAAATCTTCCCCATTGCGGATTTACCGATAAACTGACCGGGAACAAGAGTGAGACTCTGGTGCAAATGAAATATGATTTCTTAGGAAGTGATTTTTTTGATATTCCGGAGATGAAAAACATTCAAAATCTTTTTGAAGTTGCCAAGGGCGGTATTGCCTTCTATGGCAAGACTAAAATGAAAGTGGGAGAAAAAATGGAAATTTTGGAGTACCAAACCGATTTTCAACGCTTACTTTCCATATTGAACATTTTGAATCAATTGGCCAACTCGGAAGAAATGAAAGTGCTCAATGCGGAAGGTTTTTCCATGGAGACCGAGGTAAAGGACAACGACCGAATAAACATCGTCTTTAACCATGTCAAAGCCAATTTTAAAGAAGATATCAGTCTTGATGAAATTGCAGATATGGTCAGTATGACGGTGCCCTCTTTCTGCAGATACTTTAAAAAGATTACCAATAAGACATTCACACAATTTGTTAACGAATACCGCTTGGTGCATGCCTCCAAACTGTTGGCAGAGCAACCGCTAAGCATTACCCAGGTATGCTACGAAAGTGGGTTTAACAATTTTTCTCACTTCAATAAGTCCTTTAAGGCATTCACAGGCCAAAATCCCTCGGAATACCGGAATCAATTAAAAACCGTGCTTCACTGATATGCAGCTTTTTTCGGAAAAAGTGAGGCTCGATTTGCCGGATAGTGATATTTGGTATTTTGCTAATTTTTTCGATTTCAAAAAAGCCGACGATTTCTTCGAAAGTTTGAGAAAGAATACACCTTGGCAGCAAGACGACATTAAAGTATTTGGTAAGGTGTATGCCCAGCCGCGATTGACAGCCCTATATGCTTCGAACAACAGGTCTTACTCCTATTCCAATATCACCATGCAGCCAAAACCGTTCACTTCGAATCTATTGGAAATAAAAACTGCCATTGAAGAAGAGACCGATACTCTTTTTACTACCTGTTTACTGAATCTTTATCGAGATGGGAAGGACAGTAACGGCTGGCATTCCGATGATGAAAAGGAATTGGGAACAAATCCGGTAATTGCTTCGGTTACTTTGGGCGAAGAGCGTAATTTTCATTTGAGGCATAAATCAGATAGAACCCTTAAGCATAAAATTCTTCTTCAACATGGAAGTCTGTTATTAATGAAGGGAGAAACACAGCATTTTTGGCAGCATCAAATTGCAAAGACTTCTAGAAATATTGGGGAGCGCATCAACCTTACCTTCCGCGTAATTCGCTAATTCGTATTTTTGCCCTGCATGAAAAAGAAATTTACCGAACGGGATTTGGACCGCATTATTGAAATGGCTTGGGAAGACCGTACCCCTTTTGAGGCCATCACCTACCAATTTGGAATCTCCGAACAAGAAACGATTGAAATCATGCGTCGCGAGATGAAACCCAGTAGTTTTAAAATGTGGCGAAAGCGGGTTCAGGGTAGAAGTACCAAACATCAAAAATTGAGGAGTGGTGAGGTCGACCGATTTAAATGCACTATGCAGCGGCAAATAACGGGCAACAAAATATCTAAAAGGTAATCCTATTTAAAGACGTCATTGAGCACCTGGGCCAAACGCAGACCTGCCTTTTGCAGCTGTTGAAACAATAGGTCATTATAATCGTAGGTATACCGATAGGCCAATTTCTCGCCGACTTTGGCCGAATCATAAATCTGAGCTGCAAGTTGATGGGATTCGTGCACCCAATCATAAATGGTACCTTCTTGAATCTTTTTTTTCTGTTTGCGTGGAACCCGGTCCAACTCGTCCGCCAGTTCAGTATAGGTCATGCCGTAGGATTCTATCAGATTCTTATCCCAAACACGGTGCAGGTTAGTACCTTCCCCAAACCATTGTAGTTGAATATCATTGCCACCGCGGTCATCCCCCCTACCCGCATGCATGGGCTGATGCAAATCTCCAACAAAGTGTACCAGTAGTTTCAAATAAAAAACCCTGTCTTCCCTACTGCTATTTTCATCTTTAATAATCCGAATACATTCTTCAATGGCCATCACTACATCACCATACTCACTTTTTTCAGAATCCTCATAACGTACATCCAAAGGGTAATTCACAAAATGCCATGCAAAAAATCGGGAGTTGGACCTATCTGCCTTGATTTCATCTGCGAAAGTGGATACAAAGGCCAAACTGTGGCCATCCAAAAGGTCATTCAAAGCACGCTTCGCTTTTGGAGTTAGATGATTCTCGGCAATCGCGCCGGTCACACGATGGCCCGTTTTGCCCCAGAAATTCGCCGAAACCAGGTAGGGTAACAAAAAGAGGAAGATGCAGAGATTTTTCATGATTGATGAATTTCGCCAAAAATAGGAAATGAAGGCGTTTATTAGGTATGGTTAAGGTTAAAAACGCCATGAAATTCCAAAGCTTCAATTCTTACATTGGAAAATCCAATCACATTTGGCATTTTTTTAACTATGCTTCCCCTTAAATTTGGGCGACTAATTCAAATTAACTGATGTCAAAACGCTATTTTATAGTTTTTTGGGTATTCTTACCACTCATACTTTCCGCACAAAACACACCAAAACAATTTACCGTAAAATTCATCGACCAGCCTATTAAAATTGATGCTGTTTTGGATGAATCCGTTTGGGAAATTGCCGAAAGTGCCCATAAGTTTCAACAGTATTTTCCTTCTGATTCCATTTTGGCGGAGCAGCAAACAGACATAAAAATGCTGTACAGTGCCACAACGCTCTATATTGGAATTAAGGTCAACACAGAAGGGGATGACTACGTGATACCCTCACTTCAGCGTGATTTTAGAGCCGGGGGCAATGATAACATCAGTTTGCTTTTTGACACTTTCAATGACGGCACCAATGCCTTTTTGTTCGGAATGAATCCATACGGGGTCCGCAGGGAAGCATTGATTTCAAATGGGGGAACAACATTGAGTGGTTTTACCACGTCTTGGGATGTAAAATGGCGTGGCGAGTCCAAAATTTACGATGGGTATTATGTATGTGAAATGGCCATTCCCCTTACTTCGTTCAAGTTTAAGCAGGGAGAGACCAAATGGCGATTCAACAGCTACCGTTTCGATATGCAGACCAACGAGACAAGCACATGGGCTGAAATCCCACAAAATCAATTTGTTTTCAATCTTGCTTTCATGGGCGATATGGTGTTCGAAAAACCCTTGGGAAGATCACGGACGCCATTGGCCATAATTCCTTATGTCAATGGAATTTCCTTAAAGGATTTTGAAAATGATGAAAGCACCAATGATTTTAGTTTTGGAGCAGATGCCAAAGTGGCGATTGGAAACGGAATGAACCTGGACATCACCGTGAATCCAGATTTTTCAAACGTGGAGGTAGATAACTTTTTCACCAATCTTACACGATTTGAAGTCAACCTACCCGAAAGGAGACAGTTTTTTATTGACAACGTGGACTTATTTGGGACCTTCGGAAACGAACGTGACTCCAACCCCTTCTTTTCCCGAAGAATTGGTATTGCCGATGATATTAACGACGACACCATTGAAAACGGAATCATTGGAGGTATTCGTCTAAGTGGAAAACTCAATGAAGATTGGCGGCTGGGTTTGTTAAATATTCAAACAGAAGAAGATGTTCCCAACGAGATACCTAGTAATAACAACACGGTTTTTGCCCTTCAAAAAAAGATGTTCTCGCGATCCAACCTTAGCTTCATTTTTGTGAACCGCCAAACCTTTAAAGACTATGACTTCTTAGATCAGACCGATCGTTATAACCGTGTGGTGGGACTGGATTACAATCTTGCCTCCTCGGACAACACATGGGTGGGAAAGTTTTTCTTCCACAAGTCTTTTGCCCGCGATATCGGAGATGATGACAGCGCTGGGGGCGTTGATTTGCGGTATAACTCGAGAAATGTAAATTTTGGTGTGCGCGGAAACTTTGTAGGGGAAGATTATCGGGCCGATCTTGGTTTTGTAAGAAGAAAGGATATCGTCGCGGCACGGCCTTTTGTTGAGTACACCTTTTGGCCAAAAAAGGGAAAAATCAATTCGCATGGTTTTCGATTTAGTCCAAATGCCATTTGGAGACCTAATTTGGATTATCAGAATACCGACTATACCATCTTTTGGAGATGGGGCGCCCAATTCAAGACCCAAGAAGAAATTTCGGCACGGATGTTCAACAGGTTTACCTTTCTTACGGACCCCTTTGATCCCACAGGAACGGATGGAGCGATTGAGTTGCCTGCAGACCAAGGGTACTATTACACTAGCTACGAGGTTGAATTTCAAAGCGACCGTCGAAAAGTGTTTTCTTATTCCTTGGAACCAGGCTATGGGGATTTTTTCAACGGTAACCGGTTTTCATTCGAAGGAAACATGAGCTTGCGTTTGCAACCCAAAGTTTTTCTTTCTTTGGATGTGGTTTACGATAATATCAACCTTCCCGACCCCTTTCCCAGTGCTGATATCTGGTTGGTAAGCCCACGAATCAATGTAACATTCAGTAAATCCATTTTCTGGTCCAACCTAGTTCAATATAGCAATCAAAGAGATAATTTGGGCTTCAATTCAAGGCTGCAATGGCGTTTTGCTCCCTTGTCTGACCTGTTCATTGTTTACAACGACAACTACTTTGTAAACAGTTTCATGCCCAGAAGCCGCTCTATCAACCTTAAATTCACCTATTGGCTCAACATTTAAAGCAGTTTAAAATAGTCTGCTCTGACCTGGATGGCACCCTGCTTTCCACTAAAAATGATGTATCTGATTTTACGGTTTCAATAATCCAACAAATTAAGGACAAGGTCATGATTATTCTGGTTTCGGCGCGTATGCCCAAATCCATTCAATACCTACAACAACGAATGGGCATTGAAAACCATCCTACTATTTGCTATAATGGAGCCTTAATTCAACATGAAGGAAAAACGCTCTACTCTGAAACCATTTCTGGTGAAACCTTGAAGGGAATTGCGGAAATCTCAAAATCAATGGGAATAAAACTCGGTCTTTATAGTGATGATGATTGGTTTGTAAGCGAGACGTCCGAACGCGTACAAAAGGAAATATTCAATACCAAGACCTACCCCATTTTTGAAAACACAGAGGTAACCCTAAGTCGTTGGACTTCCAAAAAAAAAGGTGCCCATAAAATTATGTTGATGGGTCAGGAGGAAGTTCTAGATCGTGTATTTTCAGAATTAGAAACCAAGTTTGCCAATCAAGTCCATTCCTATCGTTCAAGCGACACCATTATTGAGATGAGCCCAAAAAAGGCCTCAAAACTATCTGCAATCACGTCTTTGCTGGCTCCGAATGAAACTTTGGACGATATTTTGGCTTTTGGAGATAACTACAACGATATTGAAATGATTCAAAAAGTTGGTTTCGGAGTGGCTGTTGGCAATGCACGCAATGAAGTTAAAGCGGTCGCCGACGCTGTAACCTATGCCAATACGGAGGATGGAGTTGCAAAATTCCTCCACGACCGATTATGATTTTTCTATATTTGGTAAACTAGTAGCCAAATACTATGAACCAACTTCCCTTTACTGAAGATACTGTCATCTTTGGACTTCTTTGCCTTTGTTTAGGATTCGTTTTTTATACCTCTTCCATCAAAACAGGTTTTTGGAAAAAGTTTTATGCCATTGTACCTACCGTTTTAATGTGTTACCTCTTGCCAGCGATTTTGGCAAGCCTCGGAATCGTTAAGGAAGAGGCGTCCAACACCTATTACATTGCCAGTAGATATCTTTTACCGGCAGCTTTGATTTTGATGACCCTGAGTATCGATCTAAAGGCGATATTCAATTTGGGCTCAAAGGCCTTGATCATGTTTTTGACGGGTACTGCTGGAATTATTATTGGAGGTCCCGTTGCCATATTGATTGTATCCATTTTTTCACCCGAAACGGTTGGCGGAGCTGGGTTTGATGCCGTTTGGCGCGGTTTGGCGACGATAGCTGGAAGTTGGATCGGTGGTGGGGCAAATCAGGCCGCCATGCTGGAGGTATTTCAGTACAATCCTGAAAAGTTTGGAGGAATGGTACTGATAGATATTGTTGTAGCAAATCTGTGGATGGCCATTATCCTCCTTGGCATCGGAAGATCAAAGCGAATTGATGGCTGGTTGAAAGCAGATACCTCATCCATCGAAGCACTTAAAGAAAAAGTTACGGAACATACCAAAAAAATAGCTAGGATAACCAGTTTGCATGACTTTATGATGATGACCTTCTATGCTTTTGCCGGGGTGGGTATTGCCCATCTCTTGGGCCACCATTTTGCTGATTTTTTGGAGGCCAATTTTGAGGTCATTCGCAACAAGGAAAAAATCCTGTCCTCACTAGGGTCCAAGTTTTTGTGGATGGTCGTTTTTGCAACCTGTATTGGTATAGGGCTTTCTTTCACCAAAGCGAAAAACTACGAAGGGGCCGGAGCAAGTAAAATTGGAGGTGTTTTTATCTACATTTTGGTAGCCACAATAGGTATGAAAATGGATTTAGGACGTGTATTGGAAAATCCAGGGCTCATTGCCATTGGCCTAATTTGGATTTCATTTCACGCAGGTCTTCTCATTTTGGTGGCTAAACTCATAAAGGCACCCTATTTTTTTCTCGCAGTGGGGAGCCAGGCCAATGTAGGTGGGGCGGCTTCTGCTCCCGTGGTTGCAGCTGAATTCCACCCCTCGTTGACCTCAGTGGGTATCTTGTTGGCGGTTTTTGGTTATGTTGTGGGTACGGCCGGAGCCTATATCTGTGCCCTGCTCATGGAAGTGGCATCTCAAGTATAGCCAAGTGTAAGATTCAAGTTCAAACGAATCTCCCAATTCATCAATTCATATCCTGTATTCCTAAATTCCTGCACTAAGACAGGCTAAATTCCCTCTACCTTAAACATGCAAACCTTTTTGGCCCAATCCATTGGAATTGCGGTCATGCCTTAAAGAAGTAGCATGAAAGGCCTCAAAATTTGTCTTGAAAAGAACCAAACTTTTTACACGCTCGCGATTTCCGCCGTAATCGCACTGGTTGCCTCTTATTCCAACCATTTCACAAATTCGTTTCATTTTGATGACTTTCACACCATTGTAAACAATACGGCTATAAGGCAGTTTCAGGTGCTGGATTTTTTTAGTAACCCCGAAACTTTTAGCTCCTTAAGCACAAACCGGAGTTATCGACCCTTGACCACTTTGGAAAATTCTTTGGACTATGCCATTGGGGGTCTTTATACCGCTCCTTATCACACCCATATATTTCTCATGTTTCTTGGGGTTTGCTTCTTAGTGTTTCTGATGGTTAATCGTATGCTTCATGATAAGCATAAGCCCAATAGAAATCGATATCTGGCATTGTTATGTGCGTCGGCTTTTGGATTCAATTGTGTGAATGCCGAAACTGTTAATTACATCATACAAAGAGCTGAAATAACTGCAACATTTTTCATCCTCCTAGCTTTTTTTGTCTTTCTAAATTCCAAATACTGGAGAAGGAAAGGACTCTATTTACTATTTGTACTTTTTGGTTTTCTATCAAAAGAAATAGCCTTTGTTTTTGCTCCACTGCTGTTTTTGTATGTCCTCCTTTTGGAAGAACAGGCCTATCTTCTTGAATTCTATAGAAGAAAAGAGATTCAGAAATGCTTAAATGCCCTTAGGAAAACCTGGCCGGCAGTTGCTCTTACCTTTTTATATCTATTGTTCTATTTCCAAATGCTTCCAGACACGTTTTCTCCCGGGAATATTAGCAGATATAACTACATCATTACACAGCCTTTTGTTTTTGGCCATTATGTATTGACCTATTTTATTCCATATAATCTTTCCGCTGACACCGATTGGATGCCTTTCCAGTCAGTTTTGGATTATCGAGCCATTATAGGAATCATAGTTTTCTTGTTTTTTCTTTTTATTGCCCTAAGGGCTTCCAAACAAAAGGAAACGCGCATAGTGTCCTTCGGAATGCTTTGGTTTATTATTGGCCTGTTGCCAACATCCTCTTTTGTCCCTTTTGCCGAAGTTTTAAATGATCATAGAACCTTTTTACCCTATATCGGATTAACCATTGCAGTGGTGTTTGGAATACGCTTTTTATGGGAGAGACACCTCCCAAAAACCTTATACCAACACAAATTGAAGACCTTCGCTTCCTTTTTTCTTATCGTTTTCTTTGGACTTCACTTCTATGGTATCACACAACGAAATAGCGTATGGAAAAATGAACTTTCCCTATGGGAAGATGTGGTGAAAAAGTGCCCAGAAAATGGTAGGGGGCATATGAACTATGGAGTAGCCCTTTTAGGGTCTGGAGATTATCAAAAAGCAAAAAACTGTTTTGAAAAAGCCTTGACACTTCTTCCGAGCTATTCCAACATCCATATAAACCTTGGAATCGCTAAAGAACATCTCAGTGATTTGGCAGGTGCCGAAAGAAGCTTTAAGAAAGGACTCGCCTTAAATCCCAATCAACATACCTCTCTTTACTTCTATGGCCGATTTCTTAAACAACAACAACGATTCGAAGAAGCTCGAAAGTGTCTAAAAAAGGCCTCCGTATTAGCTCCGTCTTTTCAACATTCATCGAACCTATTGCTGGAGGTTTACCATGAAATCAAAAATTGGCATGCGTTGGTTGAGCTTTCAAGCAAACGACTTTCAGCCCAAAAAAACGACGGATTAGCTCAAAAATATCTTGATATAGGTCTTAACAAGAAACCTTTACTTCAAGTTTTACAAGAAGAACTTTCCCAGTCGCCATCAGCAGAAAATCACTTAAAGGTAAGTGAGGTCTATTATCGCCAAAACCGTTTTGCCCAGTCCTTGCATCATGCCAAAAAAACTCTCGAAATCAAACATCATTTTCCCTCTGCCCTAAATCAGATGGGCCTCGCCTATTTTAAATTAGGAAATAGGCGAATGGCCCTAATGGCCTTTCAGCAGGCCTTGACCCAAAATCCTGATTTAATAAATGCAAGAAACTACGTAGCCATAATAAAAGGTGAAAAAAAGACACACCTTGTTCAAAACAAACTCGCCACCACCGCCCAAATAGAACCATAGGTTGATAACCCAAAAAGCCATTGATATGCCAACAGCCAATACTTTAATAAAACGTAATCCAAGATTGACCCTTTCCGAAAAGGCAAACATGGAAAAGAACATGAAGGCCAAACTGTTATACGAAAATAGCTTGGGAATCATCATTCCCTATTACAATGCATCAAAGGAAATTGTTAAGGTAGTAGCAAAAATACCAAGCTATATAGATGCTGTAATTATTGTTGATGATGATAGCAAGGAAATATTACCCAAAAAGGAAATATCCAAAGCACTCAACGACCACACTACCTGCCATTTTCTAAAGAATGAAAAGAACCTGGGGGTAGGTGGTGCGACCAAAAAAGGCTTTGTTTTTGCCATTACTAAAAAAATTGATTTCCTCATAAAGGTTGACGCCGACAACCAAATGGACCTAAACTATCTTCCCCAACTTCTGGAACCCTTGGTCACCAATCAGACTCTAGTGAGCAAAGGGAATCGATTTAGGGATTTTAGAGCGCTCCAAAAAATGCCCGTGCCCCGCAAAATGGGAAATCTCATCCTCTCCTTTTTGGTGAAGCTTGCTACCGGGTATTGGCATAATTTCGACCCTACAAATGGTTTTGTTGCCTGCAACTCCTTAGTTCTTAAAAATATGGACCTAAATAAGTTATCTGACCGCTATTTTTTTGAAACTTCCATGTTATCCCAGTTTTATTTTCAAAAAATTGCCATTAAGGATGTTGCCATGCCCGCTATTTACAGAAATGAAAAGTCAAACATGAATTTGTTCAAGATGGTTTTTGTGTTTTCCGGCAACTTAACCAAGACACTGGTAAAGCGAGTTCTAAAAGACTATTTTTTATATGATTTCAATGTAGCTTCCGTATATATCCTTTTTGGTCTCCCTCTGTTTCTATTTGGAATCATTTTCGGTTCGTATACTTGGGTTCATTACTCATTTTTAAAGGCCTTTGCACCTACAGGCACCATCATGATCATTACCTTGGCCTTAATATTGGGATTTCAACTGCTTCTTCAGGCCATGCAGTACGATATTTTTCATGCACCAAAAACGGATATCTAGATATCATCAAAGAACATATTTTGCCCATTTCTTGTGATAGAAAAGCACTATCTTATTTCAGCTAATTCAAGAAATATATAGATATTTGCCGCACAAAAATTTATGCATGAAACGCGTCTTTGTCATTTTATTTCTAGGTGCACTACTATTCTCCTGCCAAAAAGAAAGTGAACCCAATATGTTGATTTCAGGAACTATAAAAGGCTTGAAAAAAGGCACTTTGTACTTTCAAAAACCCATTGATTCCACATTGGTCAATATTGATTCCTTGGAAATCAAAGGTGATGGTAGTTTTTCTTTCGGGTACAATCTTGAAAGTCCAGAGATTTTCTATCTCTATTTGAAAAAGCAGGATAACAACGACATCAACGATAGAATCACTTTTTTTGGCGAAGAGGGTACCATAACCATAAATACTTCATGGAATACCTTTGATGTCGACCCCGAAATAAAGGGCTCACAGTCCCAAGAAAAGCTTTCTGAATTCACTGATATGCTTTCTCAATTCAACATCAAAGAGCTCCAATTAATGCAGCAAACTGCCGTCCCAGAAATCTCAAAAGATTCGACAAGTTTGGACTCTATTCAAAAGCTTATTGCTCAAAATATCGTAAACCGCTATAGGTACACGCTTAATTTTGGACTCAACAATGGAGACTCATACGTAACCCCCTATGCCATGTTAACTGAGGGCAGAGAGGCGAACCCAAAATATTTGGACTCCGTTTACGGCGCTTTATCCCAAAGGGTGCTGGAATCAAAATATGGTAAAGAATTCAAGGAATTCTTAGGAAAGTAAAACTAATCTGCAAGTTTGTTGAGTTCCTCCACCAATTCGGTGGCTTTGTTTTCGAGTTGAGTACGAATATCCTTAAAATGGGATTTTCTGTCCGTAACTTCCTTTTGATGTATTTGGGACATCAACTCATCAAAAACTGAAATGGCCCTATCAATAATTACACTGCCCTCTTCCGAGTTTTTATTGTTGGAGCCGGCCTCCCAAATGTAGACCGCTTCGATGATATCACCCAAAACAAAATTTACATCTTTTTTTAAGTCGCGAATACTAGCCATACTCCAGTTTTTTCAAATGTACTATTAAATGGTAACTTCTAAAAGCCTTGCCCCTTGGGTGTCAATCTCAACAAAGGTACTCAAAGCAGGCAATAAAATGGTCTCTCCCTTGGAAATCAACGTGGAACCAAAGTCGTTTCGCACTTCAGCCATTCCTTTTACACACATGAAAATCGTAAAGGAATCCCTCTCACTCAAATCAAGTTTCATCGAATAGGTCAATTCGAGAAAATCCGTTTTAAAGTAAGGACAATCAACCATGGTGTTGACCTCATCCACCTTTTTGGTATAGTTTACCTTGTAATCATCTTTCTTTTTGTAATCAATGGCATCCAACGCCAATTCGGTGTGCAACTCTCTAAGCTTACCTTTACTGTCCCTTCTATTGAAATCAAAAACTCGATAAGTAACGTCAGATGTTTGCTGGATTTCGGCCAGAAGAACCCCAGCTCCAATCGCATGTATTTTACCTGTATTTATAAAGAATGTGTCACCTTCAGCCACCTCTTCATAGTTCAACAGATCTAAAAGAGTGTCGTTTTCAAGACTCTTGGCGTATTCTTCCTTTTCCACATCCTTGTTGAAACCTACGATCAACTGGGAGCCTGGGTCTGCATCCATGATATACCACATTTCTGTTTTACCAAAACAATCGTGACGTTCCTTCGCCAAAGTATCATTCGGATGCAATTGAATGGACAGGTCTTTTTTGGCATCAATAAATTTGATAAGAATGGGAAACTCCATTCCAAAGCGATCCACAACACTTTTTCCAAGAAGGTCAGTACCCTGTTCTTGTATCAGTTCAACAAGCGAAATGCCTTTTAAACTCCCCTCCGAAACAACGGAAATATCACCTTCCACTCCAGATAACTCCCAACTTTCTCCTGTAATCCCACTTTCTATGGGTTTCCCAAGTACATCTTTGAGTTTGGTGCCGCCCCATAGGCGTTCTTTGAGAATAGGATCAAATTTAAGTGGGTATAACATATTAGCCAGAATAGGTTACAAAGTTGCGGGGAGTCTCATACAACACAATTTCCAATCGCTTGCTTTTGTCAATATGCTCCCGGAGTTTGTTCCAAATGACCACAGCGATATTTTCAGCAGTTGGATTTAGATTTTTGAACTCTTCAACATCCTCGTTAAGATTTTTGTGATCTAAGGCGTCTTCCACTTCGGACTTAATTAAGTCTTTGAGTACCTTCATGTCCATCACATATCCTGTTTCCTGGTCAATTTCTCCTTCAACACTTACAATCAAATCGTAATTGTGACCATGGTATTTTGGGTTATTGCACTTACCGAAAACGGATTCATTTTTTTCGAAACTCCAGTCAGGTCGATAAAGCCTATGAGCTGCATTAAAATGTGCCTTTCTACTAACCTTTACTTTCATAGCACAGATTTTTTTTCTTCGAAATAGTCATAAAAACGGTCAAAGATGATTTTGAACCACTCTGTGTATTTTTCGGGACTTTTTTGAATATCCTGTTTGATTGTTTCCGGATGCATCCATTTCCAATCGGCAACCTCCTCCACATTTATTTTAGGTTCACCCTCATAGTACCCCAACATCACATGATCTAATTCATGCTCAGTGAGGCCATTGTCAAACGGGGCCTTATAAATGAATGAAAATAGTTCCTTTAATTCTACGTCAAAGCCCATTTCCTCTTGTAGGCGACGTTTCCCGGCTTCAATATTACTCTCTCCTTCTCTTTGATGGCTACAACAAGTGTTGGTCCAAAGTAATGGCGAATGGTATTTATCCTTCGCACGTTGTTGGAGCATGATCTCACCATTTTGATTCAGTACAAATACGGAAAATGCCCTATGGAGCAAGGCTTTTTCATGCGCTTCCATTTTGGGCATTAAGCCAATGGGTTCATCATTCTCATTGACCAATATCACATTTTCTTCTTTCATTCTGTAAAAATAGGGCGTTTGTAGGAAAATGTTCGCATTCCCATTTTTAAAAACTTCTTAAGAAGAAATAATTTGAATTAGAAGAATCGTGGGGATTTCAAGTTCCCGATGTTTCTTATGAAATCATAGCGAACGATTACCTCAAATGAACCGTCGTTAAAGGTGGTTGCACCCAAGTCAGTGATTTCCCTATCGTAGGCCAGACCAATGAACATTTCATCGGAAACACGAAAACCAAACAGGCCGCTAAAGGCTGCATCCCAACGATAGGCCACTCCCCCAATAAACTTTTCATTGAACATAAAGTTGGCGGATAAATCTACCTGTAAAGGTGCTCCCTGAACCACCTTGGTCAAAACCGTAGGTTTAAATTTCAAAAAGGGGTTCAAATCCCAAACATAACCACCAATCAAATACCAGTTGATTTGTTCCTTGGCGGTGGAAATGGAGGACTCATCAAAATGTTCCGTCTCTAAAATACGAGGTGCTGAAAAACCCGCGTAAAAGCGTTCCGTATGATAGTAAATTCCTGCTCCAATATTTGGGGAAAATTGGTTTCTGATATCTTGTTGGGCTTGTAATTGCGGGTCAATTTCGAACTCATCCAATTCTGAGAAACGAATATCCAACATATGGGCGCTGGCTTTAAGTCCAAAACTTAGCCTTGCGTCAAATGAAGTTTGAATGGTATAAGAAAAATCTACATCAAAATACGTTTCGGATGTGGGTCCAATTTTGTCATTAACTATAGAAACTCCCAACCCTACTCCCCTATAGCCCAATGGAGTGTGAAGGTTTAGTGTTTGTGTCTCGGGAGCCCCGTCAAGCCCCAACCATTGGTTTCTGTATAAAGCAGCGACACTTAAGTGACCACGAGAACCGGCATACCCAGGATTAACACTTACCGTGTTGTACATGTACTGGGTGTATTGCGCATCTTGCTGGCCCCATAACATCGTACAGAAACAAAAAAAGAGGCTTATGGTAGGGAAAAGTGTTTTTATGTTCATTGTTCGTTCCACAGTAACATTTTTAGCGGTTGATGTATAGGTAACCTGAGAGTTGCTTCATACTTCCGTTCTGATCTTCGTAATCAACGATATAGAAGTAGGTACCCACTGGCAATTTATTGTCCTTGTCTACGGTTACCCTTCCTTCCGATGTACCATCGAAAACATTTCCCGAGGTGTTGTATGAGTTGGTCTGATAGACCATGACACCCCATCGGTTAAAAATCTTTACTGTGTTGTTTGGAAAATTCTCTATGTTGGTTATGGTCAGAACGTCATGAACGTTATCACCATTTGGCGTTATTACATTGATTACATCTGGTTGGTCTTCATCTGTTGGGCCCAAATCTGGATCTAGGTAATTTGGAATACCATCTTCATCCGAATCATCATTGGCATAGTTCCCATCCAAATCCAAATCCTCATCTGTTGTTGCAATACCATCGTCATCGTCATCAGTATCCCTATAATCGGCTTCACCATCAGAATCGGTGTCCATTAAATCCGCTGAAGGATCATCGATTTCATCATTTACATCAATATCAATGGCTGTGCCCCCTTCAAAAGCATCATCCAAGCCATCATTGTCCTTATCCGAACCTGTCAAGGTTACGTCAGCAATACCATCTTGATTATCATCATTGGCTTCGATAATATCAGGTACATTGTCACCATCACTGTCATCATCCACATAATCGGGAAGCCCGTCCACATCTGTATCAACGGGAATCAATCCTACAGATCCCGCATTTTCGTAAGCGTCATCTACTCCATTGCCATTTGCGTCCACTAGGCTAGGTGGAATATATCCCAAAGTAGGCTGGGCTTCAACGTTATCTGGAATACCGTCGTCATCGCTGTCAATATCTAGGTAATCCGGTATACCATCCGCATCGGTATCCGTCGGGTTGGTTGAAGGATCATTATCCGCATCCGCATTTAAATCTTCAAAACTATCAGGTATCCCATCATCGTCAGAATCGAGGTCAGCACCCGGAGGATTAACCATGATGGTTACTGTTGCTGTGCTACAGTTTCCTAAGTTATCGCATATAGTGTAATCAAATGAATCCGTCCCAGTAAATCCTGAAGTAGGTTGGTAGTTCAACACATCGTCCGAGGGGTCTGCGGGGGTTCCATTGTCCACCAATGAAATGTTTCCATCAGATGGTGTTGTAAATGTTAGAGTCCCTAGATTCGGTACATCATTATCATTGCCCAGCACATCAATGTCAACAGCGATATCTTCGAATGTCGCTACTGAATCGTCAAATGCATCTACGATAGGAAGTACATCGACAGTAACGGTAGCAGTGCTGCAGTCGCCCATTGAGTTGCACACAGTATAATCAAAAGTGTCCGGTCCGTTATAGTCCGGGTCTGGAGTATACGTTACAATATCGTCGGTTGGGTCATTTGGTGTTCCATTATTATTGATGGATACCGCACCGTTTGGTGGGTCTGTTGTGGTTAAGGTTCCCGTAGTAGGCAAACCTGTATCATTGTCATAAATGGGTACAACAACTGAACTATCTTCATCCACAGTTACCAAATCATCAACCAAGTTTGCTGCAGCGCTCATACAAACAACCGTAAACCTTGGTAAATCACTACTATTTCCAGCCTTTGTAATCGTTGCGATATACCTTTCTACTGTTGTGGTACTCGTTACCGTTGGCTGGGTTTGGTCACCCGCTAGGGCTGGACTCCAATTTATAGTGGCTCCGGAAGGAATACTTGCTGAAATATCTAAGGTAACTTGATTGTCAGGTGCTTGGCAATTTGTAAGTATAAAGTACCCAGTGGCGTTGGACCCACAGAGGGTACCATCATAGGTAGCAAAATAAACTCCAGGCTGCGTGGTTACATAAAAAGAATTGGTGCCTAGGACTGTTCCCAAATCGGAAGCCTCAAACCATTGATAATTTGATTCTCCACCGCCACTGGGAGCCTGAAGCAAAAATTGGGCACTAATTGTTTGTACACCAAAGAATGCCAAAAACAGGCACTTAAATAAAATTTTATGGATGGTACTTGTCTTCAATTTACCTTGCCTGATTAAATAATTATTTTACAACAAATACCACATTGATCAAAGAATTGTAATCTGCTGGAGTACCTACAATGTCGTACTGCATCTGGCCATTATCATCTATTGAATCAATATTGATAACCGATGTATCAACCAAGGTTACATAGTAATACAATTCCGTTCTGCCATAAGTGGGAATCAAAGCTGGTGCACTGGTACTTCTAGCAGCAGGACCTCCAAATTGGTCAATATATTCTTGATACAAATCAATAGTTACATTGTTTACAAGCGTTGATGCATCAATAGCTATGGATGGTGGATAAAAGATTCTTCCTGCTTTGGCAGTCACTTTGGTAATATCAGTCATAGCTTCGTCAACTGTCGTTTCGTCCGACCCATCACCGTCAACATCAATATCAGTCATTTCAAAAGATGCTCCACCATCAGCACCAACACTAAGTTCGTTGTTTGCATCAGTGCTCACTACATTGGCAGTTTCAGGAGTTCCTCCATCCTCATCGATATAACTAATTACACCTGTTGTGGTATTTTGAGATAAAGACGTTACTGTTTCATTAATGTCTACTGGGGTAATACCCGTTTCAGATACAGTTGCAATTCGATTACCTGCTACTGTATTTGTGATAGACACATCATCATCCGCTATCCCGTCAACGTAGTTCTTCGTCGCCGCGTCCTGTGCGTTGGTAGGGTCGGCCAGGTTCGTGATCGAGGCACCGCCCGCATCGTTCCCCTCGGTCAGCACCGCGTCCAAATCCTGGATCTCGTTGGTCGCC
>NZ_SGIU01000002.1:13881-1680428 GCF_004296335.1 Flagellimonas allohymeniacidonis | reverse complement strand
GATCTGCCCGGCACCAAAATGGTCTTTCTTTCTCTTTGTTTACGCTGTCTATACCAATATGTTCAATGAACTTCTCTCAAAAAAGAAACCCCTATAGGGCCCCTTTTTATCCCGCAATCATCCAGCTTTCACCGGCAAAGCGGGTGCAAATATACATACGATATTTTAACTCAGCAAATCGTTTCAGACTATTTTTTTGACTCCCCAAACAACAAGTCCGTAAACATTTGTTTTTCAGCCAATCGCCAGCTACCCTTAGTATTTTTTTAAGAAAAGAAATTCCAAACTAAGCCGAAACGAATCACAAAATCCCGATAGGGATAGTTTGGAGCGGAGTAAAACACAGGCTCAGAAAACGAAGAATTAAAATGTTCCGCTTTTAAATAAATCCTTGTCTGTCTAACCTTTGCATTAATAAAGAAATCCAACATAGGAAATGCGCCAAATTCTTCCCCATTCTGCAAATAGAATTCCCCCAACAAAGGATGATATGCATTCATATTATAGGAGGTGAAGTATTTGAAAGTAACTCCGGTTTGTATAAACATAGCTTTCTTAAACACATCAGAAGAAAAGTAAAATGTATTTCTGGTCACAAATTGAGGTACATTCAATACCTGATTATCCTGCGTGACATCTTGATACAATAGCGTATTGGCCAAAGCCCATTTTCTCCATTTAAACTCCTTGAAATATTTTACCCTCAAATGATTGATTGTGCCTCCTTCTTGAAATGGTCTGACAAAAGCCGTCTCCAATTCCCCGGCATCAATTTGATCTTGGGTTATGGTAGAAGCGAAGTAGGTATAGTTGTCCAATGCACTGTATTCTGCTTCTAGACGCCCCAAATACTTGGAATCAATCCCAAACTTGATGGTTTGGATCTGTTCTTTTTGGAATATCTGATCATTCTGCCAGTTAAAATTTCGATACCCACTTTGATAAAGCAAGTAGTTAAAGTTTGGCGCCCTTGAAGAAACATGAACTCCTCCGAATATAGCAATATGATTGTTTAACTGGTAGCGTGCCGACGCATTCAACATATTTCCGGTAAGGTCTCCTGATAGGTTATAGTTAATATCAGCGTCCAAGGTCAATCGACCAAACTTCTTGTGATAAGAACCTCCAACAGAAATTTCATCCCCATCCAATTGATTTGAGATCGTACCCTCATCTGTTTGCAAGATGCTGTTGAAGAAATAGTCATATCTGTAGTGACTTGCTCCAAAATTTACCTTTCCCAAAGTAGGGTTCGAAAAGTCCAAAGAAACCCTGTTGAACATCGTTTTTAATCGAGCGCGGTCATCAATTGGAGTTTCCAATGGATTTTGCCCGAAAGCGGGTTCGGCATTGGTTTGTATGAATTGATAGAATTTTGTTTCATAGGCGAATTCATGATTTAATGCCAGAGAAGTAAGTTTGGCAATGGAATCTCGCTTTCGCCCTAATAGTTTTAACTGTTGATCAAAGTAGTAGCGTTTCCCCTGAATTCTATTGTTGGCATTGGTATATCGCACATCAATTCGGAATCTATCTGTAAAATCCTCAGTGCCTCCTTCAAATTGTTCTCTATTCAATAACCCTCCGTTTTCCTCAGATTCTAAGTCCTGACCAGCAAAATGTCCCCTGACGGCATATAGATCATTCTTAGTTTGATAGTTAAAGCTTGCCCGGAAATTGCCTGAACTTACTTGATCAAAACGATACTTACCCAAAGACCTAAATCCTTTAAACGCCAAGGCGATATTCAATCTCGGCGTAATGTTGAAGGCCACAAGCGCATCTAACAACTGACCCTGTTCCAATGTGGTCTTGAACATTAAATCTGACATTGGGGTGGCCACATTATAATAGTATATATCCTCTATCTCAAAATAATTGGAGTTGCGAGCCAAAGCACCTAGTCTTGGATAGAATTTCCTGTTGGAAAAGTACACTCCCAGAGAGTTATAGGGCCTCCCAACATTTGAAAATGGCATCTGCTCAAAATCGTCCTTCCTAAGAAAATTGTATTTGTACTCCTTCTGAATAGTAAGTGTTGTATCAAGAAAGGTAGTGTCTCGGGCATAAGATATTATCTTATAATCTCGAATAGTAATCTGATCCTCGTTTTCGTCTTTATTGTTCTGCTCTCTAAATTGAGGTGGAATCTGGCGTATGCTATCTCCCTGCTTAGGTTTTGCTATAGAATCTTCCTGTGCATGGCTCGGTAAGAATGAAAAAAGAAGAAAAATTAGAAATAAAAATCGCATTCTTCGGGAATAAAGAAATAAAGGTATAGCTTTTGGGCAAAGCAGAATGGACATTTAACGTAATCCCCCAAAATTTAAGCCGGTATTAAGACTACTGTGGAGTAGTGCCATAGTAGGCATCCAATACTTTTACTAAATCTTCCTTGTTATTGAATTTGGACTTTGCTTTTTTGACAAAACTGTCAAAAGCACCATCGCCTTCTTTGAATTTTTTCAAAAATGCCTTTTTCTTTTGGGGTATTTCAATGAGGTCTCCTGATTCAGTGTCTAACTGCTTGACATAATATTTGTCCTCCTGTTTCTGAAACTTAGCTGGCACTTCGGGCTCGTAACTACTTTTAGAAGGTTTTTTTGGAATAAACTTTATTCTTTCCTTTAAGAAAAGCTCATAATTTTCCGATCTGTGAATTTTTTCAAAAAAGGACTTTTCCTTTCTTCCATTTTCAGTGATATAGGTGTTGTCTTCATAAAATTTGTAGGACCCATCCATTAAGCGTACTATGTAGTTCATGGACTTGTCCAAAGACATAACGGTACCATCATCATTTTTTACTTCGATGGTATTTTCCACAACATTAAAACGTACCGGATAGACCTTGTCAAGATTATTGATCTTAGCCGGAAGAAACTCATCATTTAAATATCTAGACCCCTTCGCATCGTCGTATATGGAATTGTTGATACCAACAAAAAACGCCAACTCATTAAAACTATCTTGGTTTGGGTTAGCAATCTGCGCAAAACCAACCAGTGAAAATAAAAACGCTGCAACTAAAACTATTCTTCTCATACCATTAAAGTTAAGGTTTCGAAAGGTATAAAAACAAAAAAAACTGCCAAAACATATGTTTTGGCAGTTTTTAAAAGATTTATTTCAAACTCCTAGAAGTTTCCAGGGTTCTGTGTGATGTTCGGGTTGTTCACAATCTCGTTGTCAACAATCGGGAAAATCACCTTGTTTGCCCCGGGAGCGGATACAGCTCCACCTCCAGGCCTTAGGTTCCTGTTGTTTCTCAAAAGGTCCATTCTTCGGTGTCCTTCAAAACAAAGCTCCTTTCTTCTCTCGGTCAATATACCGTCCAAATCAACAGATAATAAATCTGGAAGACCCGCACGGGTTCTCAAGAGATTGATATCGGCCAATGGTGTATTTGGACCTACGCTCAAGCCCCCTCTAAGGTTTGCCTCAGCACGAATCAAATACATCTCTGTAATCCTAAGAATAGGACCATTGGATGCATTGTTTACAACATCGGGATATTTAAGCGTAAAGAAAGTTGCGTTACCCCCTGCATCAGTAGCAGGTTGGGATAAATCATCAAATCTTCTATCATCAGTAATTGTATCACCCACGGCAAAACCAAAATCGGCCAAAAGATCAGCACTGAAAGGTGCATCTCCCCTTCCCCCTGGTGCAGGGTTGTAGAATGTTACATAAACCTCATCGGAACCCGTTTCCTCTTGAGGTCCGTCACTGGGCGTGTTGACCGCTACGAAGATGTTCTCTGCAGATGTTTCCCCATCGTTATAGAAAGAATTATAATTATCAACCAATGAGTACTCTCCTGAAGTAATCACCTGATTGGCAAAATTAGCCGCATCATTGAATTGCTCCCTATAAAGATACAATCTCGCCAAAAGGGCCCTTGCAGATCCTGCCTCGGCGCGAACGCCATTGTCTTCCGGCAATACTGCAATGGCATCCAAAAGATCCTGCTCGATGAAGGCATGTACCTCGTTCACGGTGGATCGCTCCAATTGGAACTCAGTGATGTCACCCCCCGCAAATGGCTGGGTCACAATAGGCACGCCTAAGTTGCTTCCCCCAGAAAATTGGAAGGGCTGAGCGAATACATTTACCATAGTAAAATAGGTCAAAGCTCTAAGGAATTTGCATTCCGCCACCAATTGTGCCTTGGTCGCCTCGGTCAGACCGGTAACATCATCCACACTTACCTCCGGCAAGTTCACGATAACGTTGTTGGCCGCTCCGATAAGCTGATAACCATCAAACCAAATATTGTCAATTGAGGCATTGGTTGCCAAGGTCTCAAATTGATCAATTTCCTGTAGGGACGGGAAACTTCCAACGAAGTTCACATCGTCCGCCATAAAATCACCCATCAACTGTGGGTTACCGTTCAAGTCACCACTCTGGTTCAAACTGTAGACACCCACAGCAGCACCATTGATAGTGGCAAGACTACCGAATACCGTGTTCGAGGCCACATTGTCCTCCGGTACCACGTTCAACTGGTCCTCACATGATATAAACACGCCCAGACCTAGAATCAATGCTAATACTTTTATCGTTTTCATGCTATCTTTTATTAAAATGTTAACCTTGCTCCGAATGAATATGTCTGCGCCTGAGGAGCAGTAAAGAAAGATTCCCCTTGGAACAATGGGTCGATGTCATCGGTCACCTCTGGGTCAATTCCATCCATCTCGTCTGCCTTGATGGTGAACAAGTTGGTCGCAGTGGCATAGAACCTAACACCACTGAAGATGTTGCCCAAACGCTCCAAAGCTTTCTCCGGTAGGCTGTAGCCTAAAGTAACGTTCTTCACCCTCAAGTATGAAGCGTCCAATTGCTGTTGTGTAGAACGCTGGTTGAACAGGTTGAACGTAGAACTTGTAGGACTTGGCAGGAACGCATTGTCACCTGGCTGCCTCCAGAAGTTCAAGTTCTGTCTCCTGATGTTCACGATACCACCGATGGCGTCGTTACCATCCGCAAATCGTAGACCATCGATCACAACATCGTTCCCGTAAGAATAGTTCATCAATACGGAAAGGTCAAAATCAAAAATCTTAAAGGTGTTGGTCATACCCCCAGAGAAATCTGGAATCGGGCTACCTGTCACAACGCGATCGGCAGAACCTGGGTTTGTTGTGATGTTTCCATCAACATCCAACCACTCGGCATCACCGGTCTGCGGGTTCACACCAACATAACGGATCAAGAAGAAGTTGTTGAGCGGTTCGCCCTCGATGGCCCTTTGGATTGGACCGTCGATGATTCTTCTTCCCTGTGCATCGGTGGCGGCATCCTCGTTCAATCTTGTCACCTTATTATCGATGGTGGTCAAGTTGAAGCTTGTTCTCCACTCGAAGTTCTCTGAGCTCACGTTGATGGTGCTCAACTCGAACTCAAGACCTGTGTTCTCCAACTCACCGATGTTTCTACTGATGGAAACAAATCCGGTAAGAGGAGGAAGTGTTTGGTTCAAAAGAAGATCGCTTGTCGTCTTCTTGAAGTAGGAAGCGTTGAAGTTGATCCTTCCGTTCAACCAAGTGGATTTGATACCGATATCCAAGGTCTCACTCTCTTCCCATTTCAAATCTGGATTTTCTGGTTGATCTGGAACAACCCCAGACTGTCCGTTGTAATCCCCAATGGGACCAGCATTGAACAGACCCAAGGATGGGAAGGTTCCCAAACGGTCGTTACCCACGGTTCCGATACTTGCTCTCAAGGACAAATAATCCAAGAAGCTCACGTCCTCTAGGAAAGACTCCTCAGAGATGATCCAACCTGCAGCTGCAGACCAGAAATATCCGAAACGGTTGTTCGCACCAAATCGTGATGAACCGTCACGTCTTACCGACCCTTCCACAAGGTATTTTCCTTTGTAATCGTAGGATACCCTTGAGAACAGACCGTAGTATCTTGATGGGAAACGGTCACCGTTCAATACGGTAGGTGTTGAACCGGAACCAAGGTTTCTCAAATCATCGGTCAAGAAGCCTGTTGATGCCACATTAGATCTTGTACGCAAGGTCTCCTCGTAGTTGAGACCGACAAGAACTGTCAAGTTATGGTCATCGTTAAAGGTATTGGCATAGTTCAAGGTCTGGTTGGTCAACCAACGGTCCTCGTTCACGAAGATCTGCTGAGCAGCACCACCAGGGGAGTTGAAATCCGCATTCCTAACAAACTCCTCCAAGGTCAACTTGTCCATACCGAATTCAGACCTCCATGTGAATCCTGGGAAAGGAGTCACCTCTGTAAAGGCATTTCCGATGACACGGAAAGTCTTCAATTCTCTAGTATCCAATGCAACTCTGGCAAAGATGTTCGGGATAAAGGATCCCGACTGTACAAAGTTGCCATCGTCATCAAATGCTGGTACAACGGGACTCTGCAAGAAAGCTGTGGTGAAAGGTGCGTTGATGTTGTTCTCAACACCAATTCTGTTCAATCTGTTATTGGTTATACCCAAGTTCATACCGGCCTTCAACCAGTCAGTTACCTGTGTATCGATGTTGATACGTGCACCAGCTCTCTGTTGGTCGTTACCGATAATAAAGCCTTCTCTATCTTGATAATCAAGACCGAAGAAGAAAGAGGTTTTTTCGCTACCCCCACGAACCCCGAGGTTGTAGTTTTGGGACACCCCGGTTCGTTGTACACCAGACAACCAATCTGTACCTCCGGAACCAATGGCACCTAGGCCAAGGTCTTCAGGAGTTACTGTAGCACCATTCTGAATGGTGGCCACCTCCGACTTGAACTGACGGAACTCGTCCGCAGTCAAAATGTCCGGCACATCAGTTGATTGTGTGAATTGCGTGTTTACATCAAGGGTCACAGTGGTCTTTTCCCCTTTTCTACCTCTTTTAGTAGTAATAAGGATTACCCCGTTTGCACCCCTTGCTCCGTAGATGGAGGTCGCACCTGCATCCTTAAGTACGGTAAGCGACTCGATATCGTTCGGGTTCACATAGGATAGCGGGTTGATACCTGTATTACCACCTTGGTTCAAGGTATTTCCTGCTGTATCCGTAATAGGCACCCCGTCAATAACGATAAGCGGCTGGCTACCGGAGTTGATGGAGTTCACACCCCTTACCCGAATCACCGCTGCAGCACCAAGTACACCAGAAGAGTTAACGATCTGTGTACCCGCGGACTGTCCTTGGAGCAACTGATCGGCAGAAACCACCTGAAGGTTCTCAATGGCCTCCTGCTTTACGATACCCACGTTCTGGATTATTTTTTTCTCCTCTTGGTTACCGTAACCGACGACGACCACCTCTTCCAAGGCTTCGGCATCCTCCTGCATTTGCACATTTAGAACATCGGAAGCTCCAACTGTTCTATCGACCGTTCTTTGACCTAGGTAGCTAAAGCGCAAAACCTGGCCTTCGCTGGCAGAAATAGTATAATTGCCATCAAAATCGGTTTGTGTTCCCGTTGTCGTTCCAACTATGACAACGGCCACTCCAGGTAAAGGAAGACCGTTTTGGTCGGTCACATTACCCGAAATCGTTTTCTCCTGTCCAAAAGAGAAATTGACGCAAAGCATCATCAAAGATGCGAGCATCAAAGTAATCTTTGATCTCATTTAATTGAATTTTTGAATTAGTCAGCGGCTAAAATCTTAATAAAAACTTAATATTCCAAAAAATACAAGGCATACCCATAGTAAAATGTTAAAAATGATGGTATAATTATCATATTTGAACCCAATTAGCCTAGGCTTTGAAGAAAAGTAATTTCTTTAACGATTCTATTTATCTTTTTTAATTTTTTGTACCTGAATCAATTTTTTCTCAAATTATGTTGGAACGTTTTGGTCTAAATGGCCCCATAGCAGGAACCGATGAAGCTGGAAGAGGGTGTTTGGCAGGTCCCGTGACGGCTGCATCCATAATCCTGCCAAAAGATTTTGAAAATGAGGTACTGACCGATTCTAAACAACTTTCAAAACAAAAAAGGGCCATGCTCAGACCAATTTTGGAAAAAGCAGCACTTTCGTTTTCCGTAAAACATGTTTTTCAGGATCAAATTGACCAAATTAACATTCTAAATGCTTCCATATTGGCCATGCACAAAGCCTTGGATGACCTTACCCTATCTCCAGAAATCATTCTGGTTGATGGAAATCGTTTTAAACCCTACAAAACTTTAAAGCATAAATGCATTATCAAGGGCGACGGAAAATACTTGAGCATTGCAGCGGCATCCATCCTTGCCAAAACCTATAGGGATGAGTACATGATGTCCCTTCATAAAGAGTATCCTATGTACCATTGGAGCAAAAACAAGGGATACCCAACCAAAGAGCACAGGGAAGCCATAAGGAAGCACGGACTTACCCCCTATCATAGAAAAACATTCAAACAGCTGCCTGAGCAATTGACATTGGATATCTAAAAGTTCTAAATTTGACACAAAACTTCAAATGAACATTCGGGCACTCCTTATACTTATATTTCTTTGGTGCTTTTCTTGCCAAAAACAAACCCAAACGCAAGATTCGCTGATTCGACATCTCCCAAAAGACGCAATCGCCCTGGTGAAAATCAACAATCTCGCCGGTTTCTTGAGTGAACTTCGAAACAACACTTTCTTGGACAAGAGTAAAAGTCTTGCCATGCTGAAAAGTATCTCGGAAAAGGCCGATATTCTAAATCATATTGAGACTGATTCCAAATCGCTACTTGGGATATACGAGTTGGGCAAGGAGAATTTCGAAATTATGTGGGTCGTTCGCGAGGATTCTAGTTCAATCAAAATTGATGAGAACACAGAAAAAAAGATTGAAACGCTCACATACGATAATAAATCACTTACCAAGTACCAAATTGGGGATTATGAGGTTTTTGGTACCGAAAGAAATGGGCATAGTTTTTTTAGCTCTTCACAAATGCTAGTGGAGAATCTTATTCGCCTGGAAGGTAGCTTAGAGGTCGAAAAAGATTTACAGAAACTTTATGATACGGCTTCAAATGATAAGTCGGCCAGTTTTTTCTTTAATCTAAAAACGGAAAATCCCCTGTTGAACCAAAGTTCCATCAACGGTAAAAACCGAGGAAGTTTTGCCGAGTGGATGAGTTTGGACTTTTCTTCCAATCAAAACAGCTCTACCTTCAATGGTTTGGCCGTTGTTTCGGACTCCACTAAAAACTACGTTGGATTATTTGATGGAAGCAATGCACTTCCCCAAAAAACAGCGGATTATGCACCACTTTCGTCTCAAGCCGTTATATCATATACTTTTGACCAGTACTCCCAATTTGCCAAGCGGCAGAACTCTTATTTGGACAGAGTAAAAGATGTGGATTCACTGTTCAATACCATAGAGGAGGTCGGGGTCATTTACGTAAAAGGAGAAAAATTAGTGGTGTTGAATTCGTATGGCTCGGAGAGTCTTTCCGATTATATCAATCAAAACACAAGTTCGGCCAGTACCTATCAGGGCAGTGAGATAAGACAATTCAGAAACAAAGACTTTATTGCTGAATCCTTTAACCCTCTGATTAAAGATTTTGAGTCCAACTATTGCACTACCATTGAAAATGCCTTTGTTTTTACAGAATCCAAGGAACCACTTCAAACTTTAATAAGCTCCTTTAAGAGCGGCTCCACATTTGTTAATTCTCAATTACATAAAACTGCTTTGGAAGCATTTGCCAATGAATCCAACATTTACTTTGTGGGCAATCAAGAGGGATTGGAAATTTTAGCAGAAAAAGAACCTCATTTACCCATGTTGAAGGACTTAGAAAAAAGTGAGCTTAAAGGCTATTGTTATGCGGCTCAGTTTGTTGCGGATGATGGATTTGCCCATGCCAATTTTTTAATTTCCAAAACCGAAAAGCCATCGAAAAAAAATTCAGTGGCACCGCTTTTTACATTGGAATTGGATTCAGATATTGCCATCGACCCCCAATTTGTAAAGAACCATCGTACCAACAAGCAGGAAGTTGTGGTCCAGGATAACGACAATTTCTTATACCTCATTTCCTCCGAAGGAAAGGTACTTTGGAAAAAACAGTTGGAAGGCCGAATACAGGGAGAAATACTTCAAGTAGATATTTACAAAAACGGTCGGCTTCAACTAGCCTTTTGCACGAACAATCAATTTTTGATACTTGATCGAAATGGGAAAATCGTTGAACCCTTCAACAAAAAATACGAAGGTGGCAATTTAAATTCTTTGGCAGTTTTTAATTACGAAGGCAAAAAAGACTATCGCTTTGTGGTCACCCAGGGCAGAAATGTTTTTATGTACAATAACAAAGCAGCCATTGTGGATGGCTTTATTTATACCCAAGCAGAAAGCGACATTTTGGAAGCTCCGAAACACTTTAGAATCAACAATAAGGACTACTTGGTTTTTATGCTTGAAAACAAAGACCTGAAAATATTGCACAGAGTTGGCCGTGATAGGGTGAAAATCAAGGACAAAATTGATTTTACCGAAAACAGTGTTTTTCTTTATAAAAACAAGTTTTCAACTACTGACAAGAAAGGTCGGTTGATTCAAGTGGACACCCAGGGCAAGCTCACCACAACAAACTTCAATCTGGGTGGTGACCATGGAATGTATGCCACAAGCAAGACCTTGGTCTTTATGGATGACAATGTACTCAGCATCAAAGGAAAGAAAGTTGAACTCGATTTGGGCGTTTACTCTGCGCCAAAGATTTTTTATATCTATGATAAAATTTATGTGAGTGTAACCGATATCCAAAACCAAAAAATATACCTTTTCGACAGTCAGGCAAAACCTATTTCGAATTTTCCTGTGTTTGGAAATTCGCTTATTGACCTAATAGATATGGACAACGACCGAAATCTTGAACTTGTGGCCAAGGACCAAGAAAACTCCTTGATTGTCTATAAAATGTATTGATTCACACATTTTTTACTGCTTATACATTACTTCGGACAAAACATACATCTTGGCGTATGGAATGCACCGTTTTTCGTACCTTATGTAGCACTTAATGAAGTACGTACATATTCAAAACACTGCACTAATGAAAACCTCCATTAAACTAGCAACTACCTTATTATTTGTTTTCGGATTTTGCCTCTCAGGAAACGCCCAGCTTCTCAAGAAACTGGGGAAACGAGCCGAGAAAGCTGCAGAACGCACGGTGGAACGCCGTGTTGAGCGAGAGACGACCAAAAAGACGGATCAAGCCTTGGACAGTATACTCGGAACGGGAGAGAAAAAGAAAAAAACGCCAAACACCCAGAAAACGCCTTCTGAAGACAACAATCCTTCCTCCACTGGCAATGATAATTCATCAACTTCGGGCCCTGAAGGAAACACGGGACCAAAGACCATTCAAGTTTATAGCAAATTTGATTATGTCCCTGGTGATAAGCAATTGTTCTTCGATGATTTTGGGTTTGATTTCGTAGGAGATTTTCCATCCAAATGGAATACCAACGCGGGTGGTGAACTGGTTACACTCGGAGACTCTCCGCAAAAGTGGCTAGAACTTAAATCTGGCTACAATATTTATTATATACCCGATGTGCCACAGCTGCCGGAGGAATATACCATTGAATTTGATATAGCCGCAGTGGGCCTAGATCGGCAAACTTCTTCCACAGCACAACTACAGGTTTTGTTAAGTAATGATGAAAAATTTGCAGCGGGCTCCAATTTTGCATTTGCTGAAATTCCTTTCTGCCAATATGCCGCCATTGGTGTTACGGTTGAAAATAGAATAAATGGCAAGCGTGAAATACGCAGTACGGTCAAGGCCGATTTACGTGATGAGATTTTAGACTATCCCCATGTATCCATAGCCGTGAACAAACTGCGATATAGACTTTGGGTGAATGAAGTAAAATATTTGGATGTGCCAAGATTAGTGGCACCCGGTGCTGTGTTGAACACCGTTAAATTTCATTCCAATGGTTTCAAAGATGGTAAAGAGAAGGTTTTTATCTCCAACTTAAAAGTAGCGGAAGGGGGATTGGATTTGAGAAGAACCCTTATTTCCCAAGGAAAGGTCTCCACTAATGGTATTTTATTTGAATCAGGTTCGGCCAACATTCAACCGCAGTCCATGGGGATTATTCGTCAAATCTCGCAAGTACTACAACAAGAAACTGGTATGAATTTGAAAATTGTCGGACACACAGATTCTGATGGTGGTGATGATACGAATTTGGCCCTCTCTCAAAAACGGGCAGAAGCGGTTAAAAATGCGCTAACTTCAGTATACAATATCGATGGAAGCCGATTGGTAAGTGAAGGTAAGGGAGAATCTGAACCCGTCGGTGACAACACCACGGTGGAAGGAAAAGCACAAAATAGAAGGGTTGAATTCATAAGAATCTAGTCATGAAATATTTAATAGTTCTTTTATTGATTATACTTCCATTTACTGGGCAGCATACCAATGCCCAGGGAAAATGCAGCAAATACTACCCCATGACAGAGGGTTCTTTTGTTACATTAACAATGTATGACGTGGACGATGTTTCACAAGGAAAAGTGACCTATAAAGTAGACAAAGTAGTAGGGGATACCGGCGAATACACCTATACGATGGAAAGCAGAGGTATGGTCCTAAGCAGCTCACAATACAATGTTGAGTGTACCGACGATGGTGTGGAGATAGATTTCAAATCAATGGCTGGGGGAATGTTGGCAAGGTATTCTGACATGGAGGCCGATATCCAAGGCTCCAACATTTACTTACCTAATGACTTGGCAGATTACTTGGCCACTTCTGGGCCACTACTGCCGGAAAGCTCAATGGAACTTGTCGTGACAACTCCAGCTGGAACTCAAAGAATATCCATGAAGATGACCAATCGAACCATTGAAGGAACTGAAACACTCAATGGACCCAACGGGGAAGAATTCGATTGCCATATTGTGAGTTATGATATGATCATGAACATGGGAACCACAATTGCTTCCCATACCAAACAATGGTTGGCCGAAGGTGTAGGAGTAGTTAAGATGCTTGATTATGCAGAAGACAAAACTACGCTGCGAGGCTCTATGCTCTTGACAGACTATAACGTTAATTAAGTCTTACAACAAAATTAGACATTTGCTTTTTGCTTGACCAGCTTTGCCTCAAAAAGCGATTCAAAATGTCGTAGAAGTTTTTGTTTGACCTCTTCCATGTCCACGCTCTTTTTTCCGAGTTCGACGTTAAGTGAGGTTACCGCCTTATCCTTAATTCCACAGGGTATCATTAAATCAAAATAGCCCAAGTCTGCGTTTACATTAAAGGCAAAGCCATGCATGGTCACCCATCGACTGGCACGAACGCCCATGGCGCATATTTTTCGGGCAAAAGGAGTGCCAACGTCAAGCCAAACCCCTGTTTCCCCATCGGAACGCTGTCCCTTTAGGCCATACTCAGCCAAGGTAAGAATGACCATTTCCTCTAAAAAACGAAGGTATTTATGAATATCAGTAAAGAAATTATCCAAATCCAAAATTGGATAACCTACCACCTGACCTGGTCCGTGATAGGTGATATCCCCTCCTCTATTGATCTTGTAAAATGTGGCTCCTTTTTCTTTAAGAAAATTCTCGTCTACCAACAGGTTTTCCATATCCCCACTTTTTCCCAGGGTGAACACATGGGGGTGCTCCACAAAAAGAAAATGATTGGAAGTGTCTTCGTTACTTTCCGTTCTTCGATTCCTTATTTTGGCATCTACGATGTTTTGGAAAAGGAGTTCCTGGTAATCCCAAGTCTCCTTGTAATCTTTATGGCCTAAATCCTCAAAAAGCACCTTTTTGTTCATTCCACAAAGATACAAAGACCAAAAGGCAAACCCTATTTTAGTCTTCTAGCTCTACCTCAAGATCTAATATGGAAGGATCCTTCATCAAATCCAAAAACTTGACTTGATAGATCAAGGTTTTTCCATCGGCGCTAAAAGTAGCGGCTTCTGCAGAAGTGGATTTCACTCTTTTCGGAAAGTGATATTTAAGTGTATATGTGGATCCTGATAAGAACATTTCAGCACCTTGCAGACTGTCAATGCTTTGTTTGAAGAGTTCTTCGTCAATTATTTTGGCCTGTCTGGAAAATTTATTGCCCTCGAAAGAATATGAAACCTCTGTGGTTGGATCCTGCCCTCCCATGGGTGACGGCTGTTCTTGACCCCCATTGGGCCCCAATGCGCTGGCTCCTTGAAAGGCATTGAAGGCATCGTTGACCTCACTCACGTTGGTGAATTCACTGAAAAGGTCAAACTTCATTAATTTCTCCTCAGGATTCATCACCATGTGCATATTAAAGGGTTCCAATCGCTTTAATTTTTCCTGTTCCTCGGGGGAAAGTTGGGCGATGCTATCCTTTTTCTCCTCCAAAATATCCTTAAATGAAATTAGGGAATCAACAGGTTTTTCATTGTCTTTCATCATTTCCTCACCAGCCATTTCCATAAGCTCAGAACCATCAAAATTGATGGATAATTTTCCTGATCCGTCCTCCTGTAAAGTGATTTCCTCCGTAAAATTGCAAGAAAGGGCGATGACCCCTAGAAGGGTCACAAAAAATAGGTTGGTTTTTCGCATGGTATGTATCTTCAGTTCGTGTTATTTAGGATGACCAAAGCCCCGATTATCCCCGGAACCCATCCACATAGGGTTAAAAGTAACACAATAAGAAAAGAACCACAACCTTTTCCGATGACTGACAAGGGTGGAAAAATAATGGCAAGTAAAACTCTCCAAAAACTCATTGATTTGATTTTGATTGATGATACTTATAAGTCGATGATTTTCAAGTTTTGTTACAGTCAAAAGCTTTATTTTTAAACCATCTACGCGAAGCAAATGAAGCATTATACCATCCTCTTCTTCTTGTTGGCTGTTATTTCCGCAAAGTCGCAGTACAGGTTTTCCGGAATGATGGGCGAAGAGCATGCGGACAAACCTATATACCTTTCCTTGGTGGAGGATTATAGAAAATCTTCACGGGTGTATCTGGACCAAATTATTAGAAAAACAAAGGTAGACTCGTTGGGCCATTTCCTTTTTGAAGGCAGTAATCTTTTGGACGAAAATAGAATTTACAGAATTCATTTGGATACTTGTGAGGAAGATTCGGCAGAACCTCATTTTTTAGGGCAATGTAACAACAGTGAAGACGTACTATTTATTGCAAATAATGGCGATACCCTCCAATTTCCCACCTCCTTTGGTGAACAAGCGCTTTGCGATATCATCTCGACAAATCCAAAATCTGACCTACTCCTGCAAATTGATGGTCTAAAAGAAGAGATGATTTTCGATTTTGCAGAATTCAGAAGTTCGGCCAGCCAAAAATTGAATTCCAAAAAATGGTTCTCAAAATTTCAGGAATTGGGAGCAAGCTGGCAAGAGCCATTGGCCGAACTTTATGCCTTCGACTTTCTTTCGGACAAGCGGAACGAAACCTATGGTTTTTATCTTCAGGATGTAGCAAAAAACATGTATTATAATGACTTGCTGCTACGTCTGAAGGATGTTTATCCGAATACGTCCTTTACGAATCAATATGAGGCCGAATTTATGACTGACGCACAGTTGGCACGGTTTTCTGTAGAAAATTCTTTTGATTGGAAATGGATTTTGGCAATTTTACTATTGGTCTCTTTGGGTACAAACTTTGTTCTTCTATCAAAGCTTAAGCGCAAGGAGAAATCTAGAGTCAGTCAGCGACTGGAAAAACTTACTCCCCAAGAGCAAAAAATTGTGGAGTTCATCCTTCTTGACAAAAGCAACAAAGAGATTGCCGCTTCGCTATTTGTAAGCCACAGCACCATAAAAACCCACATCAACAACCTCTACAAAAAACTACAGGTTTCATCGCGTCAAGAGATTATAGGTTTGTTTAGAAAATAATTTCCACCCCAGGTCTAGTCCCTATTTCCATCCCAACTTCCTCTTTCACAAGCCTCATTTTCAAGAATTTTCGGTTCAAATCAAAAATTTGAAACTATGAAACCATTCTTGATTATTACATTGCTACTAAGCTTTTGCCTAGGTAACGCCCAAAAGTTCAATCAAGAAATTGAACTGGAAAACGGAAAAAAATTCCTTATCGGAAAAATCAATTTAGAAGGATTATCTGCCGAACCCTACAACATCTGGTTCCAAAGTGGCGAAAAGGCTTATGCCATTGACGAAGCACTAGTAAAAAAACTTGAAGAACCCTTGTCGGACTACCACATCAAACTTTTTTTGGGAACTTGGTGTGGTGACAGCAAAAGGGAAGTTCCCCGATTGGTGAAGATTCTTAAAGCGGCCAACTTTCCTATGGAAAATTTGGACATCGTGGCCCTGGACCGAAGGAAGGAGCACTATAAAAAAAGCCCTACGGGGGAAGAAAGAGGTTTGAACATCATCAAAGTTCCCACGATTATCTTCATGAAACAGGGAAAGGAAACCAATAGAATTGTGGAAAGTCCCATCGAATCTTTGGAAGAAGATATCGCTCAAATTGTCTTTGAAAAACCTTATACCCCCAATTATGCTTCAATGCATTAGGATAGACTAAAAATTAAAGCGCAAAAGTGTAATTTTGCGCTTTAATTTTGTGGACATGCAACTATCGGAACAAGAAATCGTTCGAAGAGAAAAATTGACCAAGCTCAGAGAGATGGGAATAAACCCCTATCCTGCAGCGCTTTATCCTATAAATGCAACTTCAAAAAGTATTAAGGACAGCTTCGAGGAAGGTAAAAACGTAGTTCTTGCTGGTCGTCTCATGTCTCGACGAATTCAGGGAAAGGCCTCCTTTGCCGAACTTCAAGACGGGGAAGGACGCATCCAGGTCTATTTCAATAGAGATGAAATTTGTCCCTCGGAGGACAAAACCCTCTATAACGAAGTCTACAAAAAGTTACTTGATATTGGAGATATCATTGGTGTTGAAGGAACCTTATTCACTACCCAAGTTGGTGAAAAAACAGTAATGGTGAATAATTTCACCGTATTGAGCAAAGCCCTACGCCCTTTGCCTTTACCCAAAGTGGATGCCGATGGCAATGTTTATGACGAATTCAATGACCCAGAGCTACGTTATCGTCAACGCTACGTGGATTTGGTTGTTAATCCTTCTGTGAAGGATACCTTTATAAAACGCACCAAAATTACCAATAGCATTCGTGAGTTTTATAATGCCAAAGGGTATTTAGAGGTGGAGACACCCATACTTCAGCCTATTCCCGGGGGAGCGGCAGCGCGTCCATTTTTGACCCATCACAATGCATTGAACATTCCTTTGTATTTGCGAATTGCCAATGAGCTTTATCTGAAGCGATTGATCGTTGGAGGTTTTGATGGAGTTTATGAGTTTTCAAAAGACTTTAGGAACGAGGGGATGGATCGTACCCACAATCCTGAATTTACTGTAATGGAGTTGTATGTGTCCTACAAGGATTATAACTGGATGATGGACACCACAGAACAACTTCTAGAAAAGGTAGCCATCGATGCTACAGGAAGTACCCAGGTTCAAGTTGGAGACCATAGCATTGACTTTAAGGCGCCTTACCCAAGAGTTCCCATTTTGGAAGCCATTAAAACACATACCGGATTTGATGTAGCTGGGATGAATGAGAAACAGCTGCGCGAGGTGGCCCAAAAGCTCCACATTGAAGTGGATGAAACCATGGGCGTTGGTAAACTTATCGATGAAATTTTCGGCGAAACATGTGAGCACCATTACGTTCAGCCTACGTTTATCATTGATTACCCCAAAGAAATGAGTCCTTTGACCAAGGAACATCGCAATAATCCCGCCTTGACCGAACGTTTTGAGCTTATGGTAAACGGAAAAGAATTGGCCAATGCTTATTCGGAGCTCAACGATCCCATTGATCAACGGGAGCGTTTTGAGGAGCAACTTCGATTGTCTGAAAAAGGGGATGACGAAGCCATGTTCATCGATCAGGACTTTTTACGTGCCTTGGAATACGGTATGCCCCCTACCTCGGGCATTGGAATTGGAATCGACCGATTAGTGATGTTGCTTACGAACAACTCTTCCATTCAGGAAGTGCTGTTCTTCCCTCAAATGAGACCCGAAAAAAAACAGGTCCAACTGACCGACGAGGAGAAAGTCATCATGGATATTTTAAATTCTAAGGGTGAAATGGCACTGTCCGAGCTAAAAGAAAAGGCGAGCCTTAGTGGTAAAAAATGGGACAAGAGCACCAAAAATCTGGCTAAATTGGGACTGTTTGAAGTGGAAAAAACAGAGGATTCCCTTGTTGCCCGTGTAAAACAATAAGCTCCCATTTTTAATTTCTGATAAAATACTCTAGTTTCGAATCCCATATGGAGCTTAGCAAAAAGTGGGGTTTGGTCTTGGGGCCGGTCGTTTTTTTGATTCTTAGCAATCTCCCTCTTGAACTGGTATCGGAAAAAGGAGACGCAGTAATCGCTGTGGCCGCATGGATGTTGATTTGGTGGATTACCGAAGCCGTTTCCATTTCTGTGACTGCCTTGCTCCCGTTATTGCTGTTTCCCTTGTTAAAAATTTTGCCCATTGCCGATGTAGGTGCAAATTATGGCAGTCCCATCGTTTTTTTATTCTTTGGAGGATTTGTAATGGCCTTGGCCTTGGAAAAGGTCAATCTTCATAAACGCATTGCACTGAATATCATTCGATTGACGGGAACAACGCCAAACAAGGTCATTCTGGGATTTATGATCGCCACGGCCTCTTTGAGCATGTGGATAAGCAATACGGCCAGTACGGTCGTCATGTTGCCTATTGCGCTGTCGGTGATAAAACTACTGATTGATGACGAAGATGGTTTTACCAAAAATGACCAAAATTTCGCTTTAAGTGTGATGTTGGGCATCGCCTTTTCTGCCAATGCCGGCGGAATTGCCACAGTCATTGGTACCCCGCCCAATTCCGTATTGATCGGTCTTCTTGAAAATGAATACAATACCGAAATCTCTTTTTTGAAATGGATGACTTTGGGGCTGCCATTTTCAATGGTAATGATCGCGATAAGTTATCTGGTTTTGGTAAAATGGATGTTTCCCAATAGAGATTTGAAGTTTAACGCTTCAAAAGATATAATACAGGAAGAACTGAGAAAATTGGGGCCAACTTCGGGTAAGGAGAAAATGGTACTAGCGATTTTTGGTGTAACGGTGTTTCTTTGGATTTTCAGGACGCTTATCAATAAAGTCTTTCCAAGCTTAGGCCTATCTGATACGATGATCAGCATATTTGCTGCCATTGCCCTGTTTGCCATACCCTACAATATAAGAAGAGGCGATTTTATTATACGATGGAAAGACACCCAACATTTGGCCTGGGGCATTTTGATTCTTTTTGGAGGAGGTTTGGCCTTGGCCAAAGGAATGTCGGTAAGTGGAATTGTGGATTTGGTGGCTGGTGCCATTGCCAGTAGTGAAATAAGTATTCTGCTCACAGCATCGCTTTTGATTCTTTTAATGCTTTTTATGACTGAACTGATGAGCAACGTGGCCTTGGTAGCGGTTCTGGCCCCAGTTGTGGCTGGTATTGCCATCGGGTTGGACATCCCGATTTTGTACTTGCTCATACCGGTGACCATTGCCAGCAGTTGTGCCTTTATGCTTCCGATGGCCACACCACCTAATGCCATCGTATTTGCCAGCGGCTATGTAAAAGTACCCGAAATGGCACGAGTGGGCATTATCTTAAACCTAATTGCCGTGGGTTTATTGGTTTTAGTGTTTCAATTTGTGGTACCCTTGCTTTTCTAAGTGGTACCCTTGCTTTTCTAAAACGAAAATGCCCCCTCAAGAATGAGGAGGCATTGACTAACTAACTAACTCAATAAAAAAGTAAGAAACTAACTTTACTGTATATACGGGTCAAACCCTGCTGGTAGATATCCGTCAGTATCAATATTTAATTCAACCTCATCACATAGGTCTATAAAATTGATAGCTTTTACAGAGACGATTCCACTGTAGGGATCAAAGTTCTCTGGAAGATATTGGGCCGTATCAAAACCAAGTTCAATGTCTTGGTTATCTTCTACGAACTCAACCGTGTTGATATCAAAATCCTCTATGGGTTTATTTAATCCTTGCGCCCATGCCAATGGCGTCATCAACGTCATTGCAAGTGCTGTAATTATTACATTTTTTCGTACCATTATTTGTCGTTTTTTTGATTTCTTGTACAAAGATAAAACCACTATTTTGAAGGATTATTACAATTAGATTTTCCTTAACGAATCGCCCAAAAAGGGGCCACAGAGAACTTTTTAACATTTCACATCCCCCATTGCCAAAGTGATATCCCGGATTGATTTAAATTGCCACTTTCACAGGGAAAATGAGTTTTTTTTGCCATCTACACTTCGTCGATTTTAGTGTTATTTTTTTGTTAATAAGCCCCCATGATATCCTGCGTAATGAAAATCTAAATAACCGGCACTAAAAAGCCCTCCAGAGGAGGGCCTTTCATGACTAACTAACTCAAAAATTGTAAAATGAAATCTAAAACATCCTACTACTTTGCCCCTAAGTAAGGGTCAAAATCTTCTGGGAGGTATGAAGCGGTATCAAAACCCAACTCCATGTCCTCGTTTTCTACATAGTTGATGGAAGCGACTCCCAACACATCGGTGTAAGGATCAAATCCTTCGGGAAGGCTGTACCAGCTGTCCAGACCCATGCCCAAATCCACTTCAGTTTCTTCTATGTAGGGTATATTATTTAAATCGATATATGCTTCGTAAGGAGAAAATCCTTCAGGCAAGTAGTTCTTGGTGTCAAAACCTAGATCTAAGTCCTCTTCTTCAACATAGTTGATTGAATGTACATCCAATACCTCGTTGTAGGGATCAAAATTTGTTGGCAAATAGTCCGAGGAGTCAAAGCCAAGGTCAAATTCTACTTCACTTTCAAGGTATATAATGGAATTCAAATCAAAATAAGTCTCATAAGGGTCGAAGCCTTCAGGAAGATACTCAGAGGTATCAAATCCCAATTCAACTTCAGTGTCATCCTCGATGAACTCTATTTCGTTTAAATTTAATTCGAAGGATTCTGCGGTCACGAAATACGTGTTTACCATTCCTTCTACCTCAGCATTGATGTTCAATACTGTAACGTTGTTCTCAAATGTACCGGTGGTTGTCGTTTGGTTTTTATCAGCGGTCGCTGATCCCGTACTTTGTTGGTCTTCTGCTACGGCCGATCCTGTTAAAAGTGCGCAACCGTAAATTAATAATAACTTGTTCATTTTTGATTGAATTTTTTGATTGATGATGTATGCTTATAAGACTACCACAATTTTAAATTGTTACAGCTTTTTGGAATTTTTCACAAAAAACCCATCCTCTCTCAGCCCAACTATAGGTGGGGTTTCAACGGAAACCACCAGTAAAATGCAATACTCCCAAAGGTTGGCATAGGTTGCAAAAAAAATCAGAGTTAATAATTATTTAACAGTCTGTTTTCGTGTTTTTTAAGTTCTTTAACGACCGCAAAACAGCAAACTGATATCAAAATGATCCAAAAACTACTTCCAAAAGTTCTTTTTTTAGCCTTTGCCTTAATTTCTTTTCAAACTGCCGAGGCGCAACTTTTCAAAAAGAAAAAGAAACCTACCGAACAAAAAAGTGATGCCAAATCAAAAAAGAATGGTATCAAACCTTATGATAAGGTGATTACAAAGGAGGCCAAAACCGATGAAGGCCTTTTTCATGTGCACAAAGTTGACGACAAACATTATTACGAAATACCCGATTCGCTTTTTAACCGTGAAATGTTGATGGTGAGTCGAATCTCTAAAACCGCTACAGGAATAGGATTTGGTGGAGGAAAAATTAACACCCAAGTGTTGCGATGGGAGAAAAAGCCGAAAAAAGTTTTGCTTCGAGTGGTTTCCTATGGCAATGTGGCTGCGGATTCCCTTCCCGTTCATGAAGCAGTGGTAAACTCTAACTTTGAGCCGGTTCTTTTTGCATTTGACATCAAGGCCTTCAATAAAAAGGATTCCCTGAACCCTGCAACGGTCATTGAAGTAGGTCCTATGTTTACCAAGGATGTCAATGCGATTGGAATGCCAGACCGTTTTCGGAAACGATATAAGGTAAGTCGTTTGGATTCGGACCGTAGTTTTATTGAATCCCTAAAAAGCTATCCTCTCAATATTGAAGCACGAAGTGTAAAAACCTATCTGGCCAAAGAACCGCCCAGTAATCAGAGTATGGCCTCCATCTCTGTGGAGATCAATAACTCCATGATTCTTTTACCGGCAGAACCTATGAAAAGAAGATACTTTGACGAAAGGGTCGGGTGGTTTGCAAGAGGTCAGGTCGATTACGGATTGGAAGCACAAGAAAGTAGAACCATTCGCTATCTAGATAGATGGCGGTTGGAAGTGAAGGAAGAAGATATTGCCAAGTATAAGGCCGGAGAATTGGTTGAACCTAAAAAACCCATTGTGTATTACATTGATAGGGCCACACCCAAAAAATGGGTACCTTATATAAAGCAAGGTATTGAAGACTGGCAGGTAGCGTTTGAGGGAGCCGGTTTCAAAAATGCCATTATCGCAAAAGACCCCCCAAGTAAGGACGAAGATCCCGAATGGTCACCTGAAGATGTTCGATATTCTGTTGTTCGTTACTTGGCGTCCCCAATACCCAACGCAAATGGCCCACACGTGAGCGATCCCCGTAGCGGTGAAATCTTGGAGTCTGATATCAACTGGTACCATAACGTTATGACGTTGCTCCGTAATTGGTTCTTTGTACAGACTGCTGCTATAAATCCTGATGCCAGAGGTGTTGAATTCAAGGATAAAACCATGGGAAGACTGATACGTTTTGTTTCAGCACATGAGGTGGGGCACACACTCGGACTTCCACATAACATGGGAAGTAGTGTTGCTTATCCAGTAGATTCGTTGCGCTCGGCCAGCTTTACACAAAAGTATGGGACGGCTCCTGCAATTATGGACTACGCCCGATTTAATTATGTAGCACAACCTGGTGATGACGGTGTCGCCCTTATGCCTGATATTGGTATTTATGACAAGCATGCCATCCGTTGGGGTTATAAGCCCATTTTGGATAAAACGGCTGAAGAGGAAAAGCCAATTCTGAACAGTTGGATTCGCGCTCATGAAAACGATCCTATGTATCGTTTCGGGCACCAACAAGTAGGCGATATTCATGATCCAAGTTCGCAAACCGAGGATTTAGGGGATAATGCCATTAAGGCTAGTCTTTATGGCATCGAAAATCTAAAACGTATTGTTCCCAACTTAATGGAATGGACCACTGAGGAAGGAAAGAACTACGATAACCTTGAAATCCTATATGGTCAGGTGGTCAATCAGTTCAGAAGATATATGGGCCATGTGTCCAACAATATTGGTGGGGTATATGAGTATCATAAAACTGCAGATCAAGATGGAGCAGTATACACCCATGTTGCTAAAGAACATCAAAAGAACTGCATGAGATTTATGAACGAGCAGCTTTTCGAAACTCCAGAATGGTTGATTGAGCAGGACATATTCAATAAAATAGAATATTCCGGTTCCGTAGAGCGCATTCGAAATGTTCAAGAAAGATACCTTAATACCATATTGCATTTGGGCAAAATGGCCCGACTCATAGAAAATGAGACCATAAATGGAAATGAGGCATACGGACTATTGGAAATGATGACCGATCTGAGGAGAGGAATCTGGTCTGAAACCAGAAGCGGGAGAACCATTGACACCTATAGAAGAAATCTTCAGAAAGCGTATGTAGACCGATTGGAGTATTTGATGACGGCAGATAATCAAAAGAAGCTTCCAGACTTTGGGGGATACAGAAAATCCACTCCTGTAAATACGAGTCAATCCGATATTAGATCCGTGGTAAGAGCCGAGCTGAATAATCTGAAACGTGATATCCAAAATGGTCTGGGTCGTATATCAGACCGAATGAGTCGCTATCACCTCCAAGACGTATTGGAACGAATTGATTTGATATTAAATCCAAAATCATAGGGATATCTCTTTTAGATTTTTTGTGAAGTACGGCCTTTTTTAGACAAACCATGCATTTTGTCGATTATACCTCGCTTTTCGTCGGGTTTACATCTAAAAAAGGTCGTTTCACAACATATGATGGCAATTGCTCATTGGTTTGTCTACTTTAGTATTCCCAAATTCTAAATCATGACCTACAAAACTAAGAGCCTCATTTATTTTTTCTGTTTTGTTTTTGCTGCCACGGCTTACCACGTATTAGAGCAGTATGAAGCGTACAAACAACAATTTCCATCGCAAGAATTAGCTGAAACTTCCTATGCTGAAGATTCTGACTATGGCAAGACTTCAAAGGAAGACTTGGCCAAGTTGTCAGAATAAGCTCCGAATCCCCCTGCACTGTTAAAAACTTCACAAACTGTAGTCTTCCTTTAAACCAATCGGGTTCTACGATGGTCAAAGGAGGAAATCATTAAAAGTTTAAACATATGAAACAGTTTGTAGTATTAGCTATGGTATTGTCCACATTTACGTTGTTTGCACAACACCCAGGACCCCACCATCACAGAAGTTTAAAGGCAGACATGTCTGCCGAGCAATTGGCCACCTTGCACACCAAGAAATTAACCTTGGCCTTGGACCTAACAGAAGACCAACAAAAAAAGGTCATGGAAATTAGTTTGGAAGAAGTCGAACTTCGCAAATCAAAGCGCGAAGCGGTGAAAGCAAAAAAAGAAAGTGGAGAATGGACAAAGCCCACTTCGGATGAGCGATTTGAAATGGAAAATAATCTTTTGGACCATCAAATTGCGCATCAACAAAAAATGAAGGAGGTATTGAACGAAGATCAGTACCAAACTTGGAAAAAATTAAGGTTAAAAAGAGCTATGAACGGCAAAAAGAGAATGCAGAAGGAAGGTAGAAGAGGATAGTGTTTTTTGTTGATTTTTTAAAAGCCACACCAGCCATGGGTGTGGCTTTTTTCTTTTGTATTAATTCGTAACTACCCAATTCATTGGAAGCTATGAAAAAGCATAACTTCGTTTAGAAATAAATCTTGGCAAATTCCTTTAATTCAAGCTTGAATTCCTTGACCTAAAAATTGACTAATGAATCTAAATCAAATTACTGTACCTGCATTGGACTTAGAGAAGAGTATTACGTTCTATCAAACTTTAGGATTGCAGTTGATTGTAAAGGCCAGCCCACGTTATGCTCGCTTTGCCTGTCCTGAGGGGGGTAGTACCTTTTCAATTCATTTGGTCGAGGACCTACCGCAAGGTAATGGCGTCATGGTATACTTTGAATGTACACAACTTGATGACAAAGTGCAAGAGCTGGTGACTCAGGGAATTTCATTTGATGAAATGCCCGAAGACCGCCCCTGGCTCTGGCGCGAGGCAAGGTTAAAGGATCCGAACGGGAACCAAATAATCCTGTTTTATGCCGGTGAGAACCGTTTAAATCCCCCTTGGCGGTTGAAGGAGTCTCCCTAAATTTTAAGATAAACCAACCATTTTAACATTTAATGCCGTATATAAGTTAACACCCATATTGGGCTGTCTTAATCTTAATACGATAAAAATGAAAACACGATTATTGATTGCGGCCCTAACCACCCTATTGACATTTAATTTGAACTTTGCCCAAGAGAACCCAAATTCTTCTTGGGAAGCATCTGACTTTAAACCTGGTGAACAGGTTTTTCTGTTTGGCAACAATGTGAAACTGCGATCCGATCCCAGAATAGAATCAGAGGTTATCGAACTGCTGAGAATTGGAGAGTGGGTAGAGATTATTGAAAAAACCAAGTTTTCTTGGCCTTACAAGGGTTTTGATTCCCCATTTTACAAAGTGAAGTATGATACGGAAGTAGGCTATATTCTTGGAGGTCTGCTGTCCCTTGAAAAAAAATCCTTAAACGGTATCGATTATTATTTTGCGATATCGAAGGAGGGAGAACGTTCTTTTCTCAATATGAGGCATGTGGAAGAAGGGGATTACGTCGAGCAGAAAACAGCTTTGTCCAATGTCAACTTTAAAATCAAAGTGTTGGACAACAAGGGCGTTCCACATTTAGATAGTATTCTGCTTATTGATTATCAAGCCGAAGCCTGTGGTGAAGAAGGAGGAGGTATCTATTTCTTCGTCCATGGCAATCACTTGATTAAAGTTGGTGAGCTTTCACAAATTTCAGAGGCAGGGATCTTTTATTATGCAGAAACTTTCGTTTTCCCTGATGATGAAAATGGCGTACCCGAAAAAATACTTTTCAAAAAAGAACAGGCCCAAAATTTGGATGAGGCTTCGCAATGGACGCAAACCTCAACCGAGAGTCGTTTGTTGAGCTGGGTCAATGGAAATTTAATTCCGGACCTTCGGGAAAAAGTTCCCAATAGCCTGTAAACCTTTCTTAAAACCTTAAGAACAGGTACATCTGCGGTTGTACCTGTTACTTCTGGTTAACCAAAAGGCAAAATATTATTTGATTATCTGCGTTTTTACATATATTTTTGATTATCTGTTTTTATACAGATATTTTGATTTATCTGCTAATTAGCATATAATTCTTACTATCTGTTCTTATACAGATTTTAATAGAACTCTATGATTGCCGTACTAACAGGAGATATCATAAACTCCCGGGAAGATAAATCCCCTAACTGGCTGATTGCCTTAAAGGAAGGGCTCAATCAATATGGAAAGGAACCCCAAGACTGGGAAATTTACAGAGGGGACAGCTTTCAATTGGAGACCACTCCCTCAAAAGCCCTACAGGCAGCTATCCACATCAAAGCGGCTATAAAACAGAGCAAAAATATTGATGTGCGAATTGCAATTGGATTAGGTGACAAGACGTATACTTCAGAAAAAATTACCGAATCCAATGGTACGGCCTTCATTCATTCCGGGGAATGCTTCGAAAGGTTAAAAAAGAAGAATCTCGCCCTAAAATCAACCAACACAGAATTTGACCAACGCATTAACCTTCTCATTGAACTTGCACTATTGACCCTGGACCATTGGTCCCCTGCCATAGCAAAAACGGTAAAAACAGCTATGGAAAACCCTGACCTGAAGCAAAGTGAACTGGCAGCCCTTTTGGGCAAATCACAGGGAAACATCAGCGAAGAGCTCAATAGGGCCGGATTTGAAGAAGTTCAAAAAATGATATCCACGTACCAAAACGAAATACAAAACCTATGATTTCCGCTTTTGCCATCCAACTGATACTCGCCCATTTAATTGGTGACTTTGTCTTTCATCCTGATACTTGGGTACAACATAAACTTCAAACTAAAATTCGTTCCAAATACTTGTACTATCATATGGGAGTGCACATCATTGCACTGTTGTTGCTTTTAGGGTTTAAGAATCTATGGGCGGTGCCCATAATCATCGTATCCCACTACCTAATTGATTTGGGTAAATTGTATACTACCAACGCCAAAAATTACCGCTGGGTGTTTACCCTGGATCAACTTTTACATTTAGGTGTGATATTTTTTGTAATCCATTTGCATGAAACACTGGAATTCGATTTTCAAAAATTCTTTGATACCCCGACCTTGCTGTTCATAACCTTCTTGGTTTTTGTCACCTTCGTAAGTGCCATTATGATGAGAATGCTATTGGCCCCTTACATTCAAGAAGTTCAAAAAGACGATGAAGCCGAGGGGGGTTCATTAAAAGATGCTGGGCGCTATATTGGTATGTTGGAGCGGCTTTTTGTTTTTGGCTTCATCCTTCTGGATCAATGGGCGGCTATCGGTTTGCTTATAACGGCCAAGTCCGTTTTTCGTTTCGGCGACCTTAACAAAGGAAAGAACCGTAAGCTTACCGAGTATGTTCTTATTGGCACCTTGTTGAGTTTTGGTTTGGCCATTCTTTCCGGGGTACTTTATCTTTATTTATTGCCATTAATCTAAAACACCCTTTCTAGCTTCTTGATTTTTAATTATTTAACTTAATTTGGTTACCATAAGTCTTCCCCCTAGTTTATAATCACAGTGCAAACTTTTTTCCAGTCAATATCCTTTAAGGATGTAGAAGTTTTGAACGTATCTGTTTTGTACTAAAATTCAAGAAGACATGAAAACAATTCGTCAATTTTTATCCAATTATTTCCTTCCTATCATCCTACTTACTGTTCAAAGTTGTACCACCAAAGAAATCAAAGTAGAAGAATATTCTCCAGAAGTAATCAATTCTTGGAATCAAAAGATATTTGAAATTGCCATTGAAGAAGATGGATTGCTTACTTTGAAGGGTTTGCGAACTGCTTCCATGGTCCATGTGGCCATACACGATGCCTTAAATACCATCGTTCCGCTCTACACTTCTTATGCCTATCAATCCGAGCCAACCATGGCAGACCCTATCGCCACAGCGGCCTATACAGCATATTTGGTCACAGTGGATCAGTACCCAGATAAACAATCGGAGCTAAAACAGGAATTGGACAAGTGGTTAACAAACGAAACCCAAAACAGCACGGTTGTAAAGAAGCTAGGGAGAGCCTCGGCCACCTCAATACTGCAAAAACGAACCCGAGACGCCTGGAATGGTGAGGCAGAATACACTTGGCATCCCATGGCACCAGGGGTATATGCAGAATTCAATGAACATAGCGGAACTCCAGAAGGTTTTATTTTTGGTGCCGGTTGGGCCAAAGCACAACCTTTTATGCTTCCAAGACAAGATTTCTTTAGGTCCCCTCCCCCTCCAGATATAAAGAGCGATGCCTATACCATAGCCTTTAACGAGGTAAAGGAGGTAGGCCAAACGCAAAGCGAAACCCGCACTGCAGACCAAACGCATTTCGCCCTATGGTGGAAAGATTTCGTTGAAAATTCGCATAACCGCTTGGCACGTGAGTTAGTGACCAAAGAGGCATTGAACCTCTGGGAGGCTTCCCGTTTATTCGCACTTTTGAATATGACCGTTTACGATGCTTACATTAATGTGTTCGATAATAAATTTCATTACAATCATTGGCGCCCCTATACCGCGATCCGTTGGGCGGAACATGATGAAAATCCAGATACTGCGGCAGATGTAGAATGGAACAACTTACACCAACACACCTATGCATTTCCCTCTTATCCTTCCGCACATGGAACAGCAAGTGCTGCAGCCATGACCGCTTTGGCCCACACTTTGGGCAAGGGCGATGATTACCTTTTTGTAATGACTACCGAGGAAGTCGATAGCGCAGGACCTTTTTCAGAAAAACTAAAAATGGACCCTCCAACACGTTCTTTTACTAGTTTCTCCGATGCGGGATGGGAAGCTTCGCTCTCCCGTGTGTATTTAGGCATTCATTTTCGATATGATTCCGAAGAAGGAAAACGTCTTGGCACACAAATTGGGCAATATGCCGCGGAAAATTACCTGCAAGCTTTAGCAATTCCATAAAAAAACGGATCCAAATTGGGTCCGTTTTGTTGTTCATTGATTGATAGCAAACTCTAAGAAGCCACTGTTTGGCTCCAAATACCCGTAGCTGCGGTTTCCTTAACAAATTCTGAGAAATCTTTTGGTTTTCTGCCCAATACCTTTTCAACATCCTTAGTGATTACCTGATTGTCAGGGTTATCGAGAACTTCAGAAAACAAGTAGTTGATTAGCCATACGTAGTCATCATCAAGTCCATATTCCCGTAGCATTTTGGTATAAGCCGGTAAAGAAACGGGGGTAAAAACGATATTCCGTTCGACCGTTTTGGATATTTCAGCAATCACTTCCCTAAATGTTAGGAATCTTGAACCTGTTAACTCATAGATTTCTCCATTGTGTTTTGCGTCCAACAGGGCCTCAACCGCCACAGCAGCAATATCCTCGGCGTCTACGTAAGGTACCTTGGTATCTGCCATGGGTAGAGCAACAAAACCATGTTGAATGGGTTCCAAAAAGAAGCTTTCGCTATAGTTCTGGCTGAACCAGCTGGCTCGAACAATGGTGTAGTCCAATCCAGAATTCATGACCGCTTGTTCACAGAGTTCTGCCTCGCGCTCCCCTTTCCCAGAAAGCAAAACCAATTTTTTAACCCCTTGTCGGCCCGCCTCCTTGGCAAGTGCTTCGATTGCTTCTAAGGCTCCCGGTACGGCAAGGTCGGGTTGAAAGGTGATATATACACCATCCATTCCTTCAAGCGCTGGGCCCCAGGTTTCTGGTTTCTCCCAGTCGAAAGCCGGGTTTTCACTTCGGGAACCTACCCGTACGTTGTGTCCTTTTTCTTTTAAGATTCTGACCACTCTTCGGCCTGTTTTTCCTTTTCCTCCCAATACTAAAATGTTGTTTTTCATGATACTTAATTTTTAATGTTTCTGATTTTTAGATTTTTATTTTCCTATTGCTGCAATGACCAACATTGCAAATGAGATGGTAGCCGCTACCATCCGAATCGAATGGAACTGATTCCATGGTCTTTCAAAAGTCTCTCGAAGTGTGCGCAATTGTTCCGAGGTACTATTCACCAAATCGGTTTTGTCCAATATTTGGTTTAGGGGAACGTTGCCCATAATAGTTACCAACACAACTCCGAAAAAGTAGATGGCCATTGCTGCCAATACCAGCCAAAAATGTGTGGGTGAAATTGCCCTATTAGTAATTACGGTCACTATTCCCACTAAGAAGGAACCGAAGAAAACCGCAAAGAATAGAGGGTTTTCTATGCTACGGTTCATTTTTTGAAATGACTGTAGATAACCCATGTCTTCCAATTGTCCAACCCCAGGGGTTACAGCGTTTCCCCAAGTGAAACATAGTCCTGCCACAAGACCAATTAGAAGTATGGCTGCAAAAAGTGTGATGTTGCTTGTTGAAATTTCCATAGTTCGTGATTTTGTTTGATTAACTAATTTTTTGTGTTCTTGTATAAACTCTAGCATACCAATACAGTGTGGCTGTCGTAATGAACTCTAACCCAATGATCCAAAAACCGATATCTGTAAAGAATTCGTAATAACTCCCCCCATTGGGTATGATCATAAAGGGTACTGTGATTAAAGCGTCCAATGCTGCGGCAACCAAGAAGAAAGTCTGCCCGATCCTATACCCATGGGTGCTGTGGTCTTTTTTATAGTATAATTTCGACCCCAACCACACTAGTGGCATCACTGTGACGAACAATACCAGGTTGGCCTGTTGCTGTGCATCTTCCATAATGTTGACAAAAAAGGACAGCGAGTAAAAGCTTACTCCGAGTATCCAAATAACTGCTCCGATTAAAATCACTCTTGCTCTTTTCATTGTTTTAGATTTTTTTGATTGTTCAATAATTACAGGACAAAACTAGACGCACTACATGGGGAAGATTTGTTCAAAAAGGAGGAAGATTTGTTCGAAAAGGATAACTTTAAGCTATGAGAATTTCCATTATCAACAAGAGAAGGTGGCGTATAGTTCGGTTCTACTGCATCGGATGGACCTTAGCCTTTATCTTTTTAAACATAGTAAGAGGTATCGGCACAAAGGAATTGGGAAGTCTACAATTCGATTTTGAAAAAGGGCTGATCATTGCGATAACTTTGGGTCCTTTGATGGGACTAGTTTCAGGTTTTGCCCAAATCTTGGTAGAGGAACGCATCTATAAGCGAATTTCTATTCGAAAACTCCTTTTTGTCCGTTTCTTGTTCACCATACTATTTACGTTGATTTTGATTGTATTTGCCTACAACATTTATCAATTTTTCTTTGGCACCTACCTTAGTATTTATTCGTTTGCTGTAGATCGTGGAAGTGGAGCTATTTATTTTTATGTGGTTTCTGTGGATTTAATGCTGGCTGTGTTGAGGCAGGTGAATCTTATGCTTGGTGAAGGCAACTTGTACAAATTAATTCGAGGGGAATTCTATACCCCGAATGAAGAAAAACGCATTTTCATGTTTCTGGATTTACAGTCCTCCACTGAGTTGGCCGAAAGATTGGGCCATGTAAAGTACAGTATGTTGGTACAAGATTGTTTCAATGATTTGGGAGTGGCTATTCCCGATAATGCTGAAATTTATCAATATGTTGGCGATGAGGCTGTAATTACCTGGAAATTCAATGAAGGAATAAAAAACCAGGAGTGTTTGAAAGCATTTTTTAGTTTCAAACAATTGCTTTCTGAAAAAGAAAAATTCTACATTACAAATTACGGGTGCGTTCCTTTTTTTAAAGCAGGTGTACATAGTGGAATTGTAACCGTTACCGAAGTGGGAAAGTATAAGAAAGAAATTGCCTATCACGGAGATACTATAAATACTGCAGCACGAATACAGGGAAAATGCAATGACCTAGGTAGCGAACTTCTACTTTCAGAATCCCTAAAAAATCAGTTACAGTCCAACAACTACGGTTTTACCGAAATGGGTGCGGTCGCCCTCAAAGGGAAAAAAGGCAAGGTTACGGTGCACTCCGTTTTGGAGCTGGAGATTCAAAAAGCTACTGCCTAATTTCACTGGGACGAAAGCCAAATTTCTTGGAAAAGGCATTCGAGAAAGAGCTCAAGCTATCATAACCCACATGCCAAGCCGCCTCTTGTACCGTGGCCTCTTGTCTTCGTAGAAGCTCGTGCGCTTTTTTAAGGCGTTCGTTCTGCAAATATTTAAAGACCGGGACTCCAAACGCTTGTTTAAAGTTCTTTTTCAACTTAAAACTATTGAGCCCGATTTGAAGCGAAAGCTCGGATAAAGACGGCGGATTATCTAGATTGTTGGATAAAATTTCCTTAGCGGCCTCTAGTTTCTCCCGTTCGGAGGTCTTCATCGTATCCGTCTGCATCATGGCCAACTGACCAAAAAAGTGGGAGAGCAAGGCTGTTATCTGACTACGGAAAAACATCATTTTTGTCTTCCCCTGATATTGATTGTGAAAGATTTGGTCAACAATGGATTGCATTTCAGGCGTCATGAAAAATCGTGGCCCCTCAACATAATGGTCGGAAGGATTCACCAGTTGCTCCAATAGTTCAGAGAAAAGTTCCCCCTCGGCATTCGGCAATTTTTCAAGGTTTCGCGGTGAAGTTGCAATTACAATGCATTCTAAAGGCTTATCGGGAGAGACCGTATGGGCAGCTTCTACTGTTTCATCTGCAAAAAACGAAAGTGCCAAGCCCTTGGTATGAAGGTAGTCTTTTTGTTTTCCATCATATTTCATGGCCAACTCCACATTTCCCGAACCATAAAAGGCTACGGCAATAACGGGTTCGTCAAACCAACATGAATCGGTGATGACCTTATCCGAGTTGGCTTCTTCCACCAAAATGATGAAATCGTTGATGTTGATGATATCACGGGTCATTTCCTCCTCAAAATAACCAAAATTGGGCAAAAAGGGGCAACAAAAAACCACCTTATAGGTGGTTTTATCAAAATCGCAAATCTGGAATTACTTTGCGATAAATGTTTCAATAATTCCTTCGATATTTGACGCGCTTCTTTCAAAATCGTCTGCAAACAAATGAGCATACAATGGCTTATCGTCCACTTTGGCATTAAGCCTTAAATCTTGCCTTCTCGAAAAAACTTCATCCCATTTGGCACGTACCAAAGCCCAATCTTCTTTGTTTTCTTTCCACCAGCTTTGAGCGGCTGCACATTGGGTATCATCAACCCTTTTATATGTATTTAATCCTTTTTCTTCTGCTAATACCACATCTTCTTCTCCCTTTTTTCGGATAATCTTCTTGTTGTCTTGATCATGAATCCAGCCCTCTTCGATAATGGCATGCCTGTTATTTCTTAAGGTTACGTTATAGTCACTTCGCTTCGTGTATTCTCTTCTCGGTAGCGGAGCATCCGCTGCATTTTCCCATGAACTTTGCCCATCAACATGCACCCACGTGGCGGTACCTTCGTAACGCGGGCTGTCATCGACCTGAAAGACCTTTTGGGTCCATTGGCCTCTAACTTTATCTTTTGAAAGAGAAACATATTTCCATGTATTATCCCACTGATAGGTGTACAAATCGGTATTCTCAAACAACCAATCCTGTCTCCAGTGTTTGATTACCTTGGGAGCATCGGGTCGTCCCACAATCAATAAATGTTGCAGCACAATTTTGTCATTGGTGTCCTCTACCAATTGCACCCATTCCAGTCCCTTATCATGCTTTACCTTGGAAGGTACATAGTCAGGACTGTCGGAATATTCGAAAGTTTCTGTGAAATCAAAGCTGACCTCATAGCAACCACACATTTTTTTAATGGTCTTTTCATCTTGTTCTTTTTTGCTTTGGGCATTAACGGAAAAGGCCAGTGCAAAACTTAGGGCGGTAAAAAGAAGATTTCGTTTCATGTTTCTGTTTAGTTTTCTGGATTAAAAAATTTACTATTCTTATTTAGATTGATTTAAAATAAATATATATTTGTCCGCAAATCTAAATAAGAATGAGTCTAAATAAAAATAATATTGTCATTTATTTTTTCTTCTTCCCAACCCTATTGCTACATGCCCAGAGAAAAAGTCAAGAAGTACCAACGGATTCCATTCTTACCGAAAACCTTGATGAAGTAGTGGTTACCGCCACAAGAACTGTTAGACAATTGTCTTCTTTGCCCCTTCCAGTGACCCTTATTCCCCAAAGGCAATTAGAGCGTACCGGAGTAACCCGGCTCAGCGAGATTTTGAATGAGCAAACAGGCATCGTTATGACACCTGATGCAACCGTAGGCGGTGGTGAAGGCGTACAGATTCAGGGTATTGCTTCGGACTATGTGCTGGTTTTAATTGATGGGGTTCCCGTTGTAGGCCGTAGTTCCGGAAATTTAGACCTCAGCCGATTCGCCATCGGCAATATCAAACAAATAGAAGTGGTCAAGGGTCCGTCTTCAAGCCTATTTGGCTCAGAAGCTCTGGGCGGGGTCATCAATATCATTACCGAAAAGCCCAAATCAGAAAAAATAAGTGGACAGGTATCGCACCGTTCGGCTACATTCAACAATCAGAACACCACAGTAAGTCTTAGCCAACGTAAGAATACGTTAGGGTATTCCCTTTTTGTGGACCGATTGAGCACCGATGGCTATGACCTTGCATTGGGAGACGAAGGACAAACTATAAATCCCTTTTATAACTACACCCTAAATGGACGTGTATTTTTTGATGCTTCAGATAAACTGCGCTTTTTTGCCTCGGGGCGTTATTTTCTTCAAAATTTTGATGTTCCCTCGGGTACCAGTGAAGAGCGCGATGGTAATGCCCATCTTCGCATTGACCATAAAGTATCAAAGAAGTCACAGTTCGAATACGAGTTTTATTATACCAATTACGTTACCAATGAACAGGCCATTGATCCTATCAACGATGAAATTTTATTGGACAATAATTTTGATCAAAAATTATTTCGGCCCGAAATCCGATTCCATCATTCTTTCAGTCACCACAACGTTTTGACGCTGGGAGGTGGTTATAATTTTGAAACTTTAAATCGCTCCCTTTTTGCAGAACAGGTCACTTTTGACTCCCAATATGCGTTCGTGCAGTACGATTTTAAACCTCTGGAAAGATTAAACGTGATCGTTGGCGCCCGTTTTGACGACCATAGCGAATACAACTCACAGCTAAGCCCTAAACTCTCCTACCGCTATGATTTTAATGCAAATTGGGCTTTGAAGGGTTCCATTGGGAGTGGTTTTAAGGCACCGGATTTTCGTCAATTGTACTTGGATTTTACCAATGCAGCTGGCGGGGGCTACTCTGTTTTTGGCAAGGAAGTGGAAGCATCAGGTATTCAAAGGCTACAAGAAAGCGACCAAATTGCCAACCTGGCCGTCGACCCAGCAGATTTAGGTGAACGTCTCGATGCAGAAAGTTCGGTGGGATACAACTTGGGTGTAGGTTACAAAAAAGGAAAGCTCAAGGCCGACCTTAACTTTTTTAGAAACGATTTTCAAAATCTAATCGATGTTAGAATCTTGGCTTCCAAGACCAACGGACAAAACGTTTTTGGATACATCAATCGGGAGGAGGTCTATACGCAAGGGGTGGAACTTGACCTACAATACAGGCTATTCGAAAACTTGAATCTTTCTGCAGGATATCAATTGCTCTATGCTTTCGACAAAGCCAAAGAGGAAGCTGTGGCCAATGGAAGTGTTTTTGCCCGCGACCCAGAAACTTTGGAAACTATTCGGCTTTCCGAAGACGATTACTTCGGACTGGAAAACCGTTCAAGGCATACCTGGAACTTCAAAGCATTTTATGAGGTGCCCAAATGGGATGCCAACGCGAATCTTCGGGTGGTCTATCGCAGCAGATTTGGATTAACCGATCGCAATGGAAACGATTTGTTGGACGAATTCGACAATTCTTTCGTAGATGGCTTTGCTTTGGTCAACCTTTCCTTTGGCAAGACCTTTTTAAAGCACTATCAACTTCGAGTGGGCGCGAACAACCTTTTAGATTTTAGAGGTAGCAACCCCTTGGCCGCCCAAGACAACGAAGTGCTTGTGAATCCAGGAATACAATTCTTTACTCGACTTAATATTCAATTTTAACCCTTAACGAAAATCCCTATGAAAACTACCTTAAAATTATTTACCATATCAGTTGCGCTGTTTGTCTTTGTGGCCTGCAGCGATGACAATGATTCAGATTCACTCGAGTTTACCGTAACGTCCATTTCGCCCGAATCAGGTCCTGTTGGCACAGAAATTACGATTACCGGAACCAATTTTCCAACAGATGCTTCAGGAATCAATTTGACTTTTAATGGAGTAGTTGCAACCATTAGTTCGGTCAACAGTTCTGAAATTGTGACTTCGGTACCCGTTGGAGCTGCATCTGGTACCGTTAGCATAAGTATTGATGGTGTTGCCAAGAACACTCCTGCAAATTTCACGGTCTTATCGGAGTTGGTTACTCGTTCTGTTTCCAACCTTTTTGCCCCCCAGACGGGTGGGCAAGGGCAAGGGGAAATCTCAGGTGAGTTCACCAAGTTTAGCTTTGAAACAGGAGCTGAGACCACAAGTGAAACGGATTGGGACATTGCATTCCGAGGAACGACCATCGCAGTAAATGGAGGTGTTGAAACGGGCACCAATGACGAACCAATCCGAAATGGTGAGGGGGCTGCCGCTTTAGTAGATGGTATTTTTTCGGAAGTGAACTCGGTGGATGGGCTTACGTTTACACAAGACGCCGGTGCAGCTTTTGCCATTCCCTCTGGGAGTGATAATGGTTGGTACAACTATAATTTTATGACCAATTTAGTGACGCCAATTCCAGGTAAAGTTTTGGTTTTTCGTACCCATGATGGAAGATACGCCAAAGTTGAAATTTTGAGCTACTATGAGAATGCTCCGGTGAATCCTGATGGTTTCACCACTCCTTCTCGATATTACACCTTCAATTTTGTCTATAATCCCAACGAAGGTGAAACCACATTGGCAGCCAACTAATATGAAAGCAGTACAAATCTTATTTATCGCATTACGATTGTTTTTAGGTGGCTTTATGATCTATGGAGGTATCCAAAAGTTTCAGAAGCCTATTCCTGCCCCGGTTGAAGTGGTCGAAAAAGCGGAGAAATTCAAAGATCCTGCCAAGGAAAGTACCTTGCAAAAAATTCTATACATCAGCGGTAGTAAACAAACCGGTTATTTCTGGCAATTGCTGGGAATTTGCGAGCTCCTTTTTGGATTGCTACTGGTGATACAGTATACCAGTTTCGTTGGAGCCCTCTTTTTGCTCCCCATCACCTTGAACATTTTCCTGTTCCATATCTTTTTGGAATCTGATGAAATTTCAGAACTACTGCAAACCTGTGCCTTATTTGGGGTCAATATCGCCTTGATTCTGAAGGAATCTTCCCAATGGAAGCATCTGCTATGGATAAAGCCCATCTAAGGGTTTTAAGTTGGTTAGTTTGTGTGAAAGCGGGGCGTCTGCCCCGCTTTCTATTTTAACCTACGTTCAGATTCAGTAATCGGGACATCATTGATGCTGGCATAGCGTTTCTTCATTAAGCCATTGGCATCAAATTCCCAATTTTCATTGCCATACGCCCTAAACCAGTTGCCTTGCTTGTCTTGAAATTCATACTCAAAACGTACTGCTATCCGGTTATCTCCGTGCGCCCAGTATTCCTTTTTGAGCTTGTAATTCCGCTCATTTTCCCATTTCTCGGTCAAAAAGGCCTGAATCTCTTCGCGCCCATTGATGAACTGGGAACGGTTACGCCATTCACTATCCACAGTGTAGGCTTTTGACACCTTCACAGGGTCTTGGCTATTCCAGGCGTCTTCCGCCATTTGTATTTTCTGTTTGGCCGTCTCCAAGCTAAATGGAGGGACTGGTAGTTTTATTTCTTGTGCCATCTTATTTACTGTTGCTAATTGTTTTGTCGTAGTAAACCCAAAAACACTACCCGCAGTATCATGAAAAAAGTACCGCGGGCAATGCTCTGAATAGGTTATTGGATTTTATTCTTCTTTAAAAAATTTAGTATATAGCCCGCAATTTCATCGCCTTTTTCCTCCAAGGCAAAGTGACCGGTATTCAACAGATGGAAATCCACATTTTTCAAATCCCTTTTGTATGGATGCGCTCCAGAGGGTGGAAAAATATAATCGTTCTTTCCCCATACAATTAATGTAGGCACTTGATACTCTCGGAATAGCTTTTGCCATCCTGGGTAACGGTCTACATTGGTTCGGTAATCATAGAACATGGCCAACTGAATTTCGTTGTTTTCAGGTCGTGTTAAGTGTTGTAAATCGTGATTCCAGTTATCGGGACTTACCTTGCTGCTATCCTGAACCCCATAGAGGTATTGCCATTTCAATCCTTCAATTTGGTGGAAAGCCTGCAAAGGTTCCTTATTGGCTTGTGAATTGTCTGTCCAAAGCTTACGTAAAGGGTCCCAGAAATCTGCCAAACCTTCTTCATAGGCATTCCCGTTTTGTACGATAAATGCCTCCACACGTTCCGGATGCTTTTCAAAGATGCGATATCCCACAGGTGCACCGTAATCCATCAGGTAAAGGCTATAGCGATCCACCTTGAGTTGTGTCAATAGCTCGTCAACGATTTCTGCGAAATTGGCGAAGGAATACTCAAAATCAGCCATTGGAGGTTGTGAGCTGCGGCCGTAGCCAGGGTAATCCGGTGCAATAAGATGATAGTCGTCAGACAGATCTTTGATCAAATTTCGGAACATGTGCGAAGAAGTGGGGTAGCCGTGCAATAAAAGCAAGGTAGGTGCATCTTTTGGACCCGCTTCACGGTAAAAAATATCCAATCCAGACACCTTTGCGGTATGGTAGGTTGTTGGATACTGCTGCTTTGTTACGGACCTTTTTTTGTTCTGTCCGTTTAGGTTCGCGGCGACCAAAATCGCCAAAGTAAAAAGTGTTACAATCGTTTTTCTAGTTTTCATTGTTTTGAATTTAATTATTGTTACCGAACGTTCGGTAATTTATATTTTTAAATTTTTTTAGATTTTGTATCGCATTGTAGTTTGTTGGATAGCCTTTTGAAAAGGCTCGGTGCTATTCATAGCTTTGGAAAGTACCAAGCTCCCCTGTATTTCAATAAAGGTTTGCTTCGCCTTTTGCATCGCCGCGTCCTCATCCTGTCCAACAGCTCGCCCCAAAATGCTGAACGATTCCAACCATTGGTTGATTCCCTTTTCTATTTTTTCGCCAAAAAGCGCCATTCCGGTATCCATGGAGAGAGAACGGTACAAACATACCTCCCGCCCTTCATTGTATACGGCATTAATATTGACCAAAGCTTCCTGTAAACGTTCCGCGGGAGCCACTTGGCTATCCGACAATACCTTGTAGACCTTATTGTTGATCCACGATTCCATAAAGTCGAGTACAGCGGAGGTCATCTCCTTTTTCCCTCCAGGAAAGCGATGATACAGACTGGCTTTCTTAAGGCCTGTAGCGTCCGCCAACTCATTAAGACTGGCTCCGTCATAGCCCTTAGAGCGGAACACCGACATTAATCCGTTTAAAATCTCCTGATCTGATACTTTTGCCATTCTCATGGGACAAATGTAACAAGAATTTCAAATTTACCAAACGTTCGGTAAAATTTTAACACTCTCTTGTGATTGCCTACTTCCAATTTACACCGTTATAGCCTGTAGTGATTCCTTCACCACAAGTCACAATGGGCCTTTCCAATGTTTTAGCAATTTTTAGGTGTTTTCTTACTTAAAAAGAAATAGAAATATTGCCTTGAAGACAAAAATACCCGAACTTGTAATCTAAGTTGTTTACACAAAAACGCTATCAAATACCCGTTATGAGATTCCATCTGAAATACATAACAAGGAAATCGTTCCGCAGAATGTCCATTGCTTCAATCCTGTGTATTGTATTAACAGGTTGTGTCAACCTAAAACATGTCAACGATTATTCGACGTCCTCCTTAGAAGGAGTCAAGGCTTTCGAAGAAATCCACTATGGCTTTTCGCAAAGCTGTATGGACCGATGCATGTTTGATAAAATCAATATGCTCCTTATTGAAGACAAAACTTGTAATTGCTCCCCAGAGCAAAAAGCGGACAGTATCAACTTGAAAATATATAATGCCATTTATGGGTACTTTGAGGGCCTAAGCCTCGTTTCTGATAACGGTTTGGCCACATACAGAACGGATGAACTTGAAAATGCGTTGACCGAAGGTGATTTTGGCTCCATTAAAATTGAAAAAGAACAGGTGGCATCCTATTCACGGGTTGCCCGAATTCTCATCAATGTATTTGCCGACTCTAAAAGAAAAAGCAAAATCAAGACCTACGTCACTGAGGCAAATGCCCCTATTAAAGAGTTACTGGCCTATTTGGATTTTAACCTTTCCTCCAATTTGTATGGTAAACTTGAAGTTGAAAAAGAAAGAAACCGAGCCTATTTCTTCGACTTAACCAAAAGCGACTCCCTTTCAATGTTTGAAAAGCGCCAGACAACCCAAGAATACTACAAAAGACAGGGCGACATCGAAAAGAAGCAAAACAAACTTGGTATCTATTCAAAAACGCTTCAAAAAATATCGGAAGGTCATCAGGAATTGTTTGATCACCTTGAAACTCTAAAAGCTGAAGAAATCAAACAATTGCTTTTCAGCTATGCAAACGAAATTGATATCATTATCACCGAATTCAAAAAAACCGAATAATGGCCAGACTTACCTCAAAACAAATCAACGAGCTCGCCAATACATTCCTGACTTTGGCACAGTCCATTGGTGATTATCGCATGAACAATTTCGATACCTTGACCAAGGCCCAAAATCGAAAGTTAAGGGAATCGCACCGAAGAATTCTTAACTATTCGGATGATTTCTATACCATCTCTGCCACTTTGGTCATGAACGATGTGGAGGATTCTTTAGCTCGAATAGCCAAGATTACCGAAGAAATAACCAAAACCTACAAAAGCCTTCAAAATGTTCAAAAGGCCATCAATATAGCGGCTTCCGTGGTTACAGTGGGCGCTTCCATTTTCAGTAAAAGTCCTTTGGCCATTTTAGATGCCTTGGGAAAGCTAGAGAAAACATGGAATGCTTAAAACAGAATTATTACCCTCTTTCCTTCCGCGAACCTGGTGGAGATTTCTCAGTCGCGCAGCTCTTTCGAAATGACACTTTAGAACACCTCGTCATTTCGAACATAGTGAGAAATCCAAAGAAGATATAGGCACTCCGTCCATTTCTTTTTTGAGTTTAACTTCTTTTATCTATCTTGTTCTCAGCATATTCCCTCTCGCTTTTACCAAAGCTCCCCCTAATACATACTAACAATTATGAACAAATACAAAACTCTCCACCTGTGGATGCTTATCCCCATGGTGTTGATGCAATTTGGGATTTTTAGGGATTATTGGGGCGATTTTACAGAAAATGCGTGGTCCGTGCATGTGCACTATTGGACTGGAACTCTCTGGTATCTGTACCTGATTCTACAACCATATTATGCTACCCACGGAAAGTTGGAAAAGCACCGTACCAATGGCATTATTGGGATGTTCTTGGCCGGAGGTGTAGCGATTACCGCCTTCAGCATGCTGCATCGCGATATTGTGAACGCGGACAGGTCGGCAGAACTCCGGGATGCCTTTGGGCCATTTGAACCGTGGTTCTTTATGGGCGTAGCAGCTGTTGAAATTGTGATGATCATCGCCTTTGGCTATGCTGTCATTATGAGCATCATAAAACGAAAAAGTCTAGAAGACCACGCCTGGTGGTTGATTACCACTGTGTTCATCATTATGATGCCGGCATTGGGGCGCGGGATACAGAACATTTTTGTTTTGGTACATCTCGAAAACTGGCCCAATATAGATATCATGGCTCCGGTCTATCTCACCCAAGCCCTAATTATTGCACTGATACTACTGGCGGCTTGGAAGTACCAAAAATTAAAGCACCCGGCTACTTATTTGGCCATAGGTGTGAATATCTATACTTGTTTTTTGGAACCATTGGGCCGTTCGGAGGGGATAGCTACCTTTTTGAGGTACATGATTAAAGGATAATAGACACAATTATTCTGCTATTTTCGCAAAGCTGTTCAAGACCATACGACAGTTTTATGCAAATACCTCTGTGAAACCGCCCAAACATATTCTTCCCATCATTGCAATTGCGCAATTTTTTTGCACATCGCTGTGGTTTGCAGGAAATGGGGTGCTCACGGACCTTATCTCAAGTTTTGGCTTGACCCAAAGCAGTGTTGGCCATATTACCTCCGCTGTACAGCTTGGTTTCATTGCAGGGACCCTGTTATTTGCCGTTTTTACTTTTGCAGACCGGTTTTCACCTTCCAAAGTGTTTTTTTGGAGCGCACTGTTGGGTGCCTTGGCAAATCTTGGGGTGCTTTGGGATAACAATACGTTGATCAGCATTCTTGTATTTCGTTTTGCCACAGGTTTTTTCCTTGCAGGTATTTATCCTGTGGGAATGAAGATTGCGGCCGATTATTTTGATAAGGGTCTAGGAAAATCTTTAGGGTATTTGGTAGGAGCCTTGGTCGTAGGTACGGCACTGCCCCATCTTTTAAAAGACCTTACGCATATCTTTCCATGGAAATATGTGATTTTGGCCACCTCCTTCTTGGCTCTTTTTGGAGGGCTGTTGATGATTGCTCTGGTACCAGATGGACCCTATAGAAAGAAAAGTCAAAAACTTGATTTTACCGCCTGTATCGCTGTCTTTTCAAAATCAGATTTTAGAGCGGCTGCCTTTGGTTATTTTGGGCATATGTGGGAACTATATGCTTTTTGGGCCTTTGTTCCCGTTTGGCTTGGTATTTTCATGGAATGGCACAGCGTCAATGAATTTCGAATTTCGTTTTGGTCGTTTTGGATTATCGCCATCGGTGGCATGGCCTGTGTGCTGGGCGGGTATATTTCGCAACGCAAAGGCGTTAAACCCACAGCAGGTACAGCTTTATTGTTGTCTGGAGTCTGTTGTTTGGCTTCACCCCTTGTACTCCTTTTCGCCCCCTTGCCTGTTTTTATTCTGTTTTTATTGTTTTGGGGCATGGTCGTTGTTGCCGACTCTCCTTTGTTTTCTACGCTAGTCGCGCATAGTGCTCCGCCGAATGTAAAAGGTACCGCACTTACCATCGTGAATTGCATTGGTTTTGCCATCACCATAGTAAGTCTTCAGGTCGTCAATGCCTTATTTGCGGTGATTCCTCCTCAATTTGTTTTTCTCGTACTGACAATCGGGCCAGCCTTGGGGTTGATTGGTTTATTTAGAAAAAAACGAACCTCATTAAAGGTTTAAATTTCTCTTCTGAATAAATTAGAACACCTTCCTCACCGCCTCAACCGTCCTGTCCAAATCGGAATAACTAAGGGCATCATTCAAAAAATAACTCTCAAAAGCCGAAGGCGGTAAATACACCCCCTGCTCCAACATACCGTGAAAGTACTTTTTAAAGGTATCGTTATTGCCTTTGGCCGAAGAAGAAAAATCAACAACAGGGTCCTCACAAAAATGTACTGAAATCATGCTCCCATAACGATTGATCTGATGCGCCACACCTTTTTCAGTCAATACCTCAGCAATTCCTCTATGCAAGTATTCGGTTTTTTGGGCAAGACTGTCAAAAACCTCTGGCCTTTTATTCAATTCGGTTAGCATTGCAAGACCTGCACTCATGGCTAAGGGATTCCCACTGAGGGTCCCAGCTTGGTACACAGGCCCCTCTGGGGCCAAATGCTTCATAATCTCAGCTTTTGCAGCAAAAGCCCCTACGGGTAATCCACCACCAATTACCTTTCCAAACATGACGATATCCGCATCGATACCCAATACTTCTTGTGCTCCTCCTTTTCCCAAACGGAAACCGGTCATCACCTCATCAAAAAGCAATAAGATATCTTCTTCGTTACAAAGCGTTCGTAATCCATGAATAAATTCATCCGAAGGAATGATACAACCCATATTTCCTGCTACAGGTTCCAAAATAATGGCGGCAATCTCACCGCGATTGGCTTCAATAAGGGCTTTTACACTTTCCAAATTGTTATAGTCGGCCAACAAAGTATCTTTAGCCGTACCTTGGGTCACCCCGGGGCTATTGGGGCTTCCAAAAGTCACTGCACCGCTCCCCGCTTGGATCAAAAAAGCGTCAGAGTGGCCATGATAACATCCCGCAAATTTTATGATTTTGTCTTTTCCAGTATAACCTCTCGCCAATCGTACGGCACTCATACATGCCTCAGTACCACTATTTACAAAGCGAATTTTATCAATATTGGGCACCATGGATACTGCCAATTTCGCCAGCTCGGTCTCAATTTCCGTGGGCATTCCAAAAGAAGTTCCCTTTTTTGCCTTTTCCACCACTGCATTGATTACCGGTTCATAAGCATGGCCAAGAATTAGAGGGCCCCAAGAAGCAATGAAATCAATCAATTGATTACCATCCTCATCATAAAGATAGGCCCCTTTGGCCTCCTTTACGAAAATGGGTTCTCCCCCAACAGCTTTAAAGGCTCTTACGGGTGAATTTACCCCTCCGGGGATATATTTTTTCGCCTCAGCAAACAAGGCACTGCTTCTTTGGTAAATCATTTGGTTTTTATGAGTTTCCACTTCTCATGAGTGGAAATTAGGATGCAAAATTAGCTATCCATTCGTTCAAAAGAAAATTCTTGTAAATAGGATGGTCTAAATGCTATTTCGATTTTTCCCTTCGGATATTCAATTTCTGACCTATGGACAAGTTGGTAGAGTTCAAATTGTTGATTCGCATCAATTCATCCACCGAAACGGTATACTTTCTAGATAGGGCATAAAGCGTGTCCCCTTTTTCCACGACATGGGTAAAAACCTCATATTCCCTAGGTTGGCGAACCGGGTCCAATCCATTTCGAACCACTTCCTCATCGTACTTGTCCAAATTATATCTCTCAATAAGTGCAATAAGTTTTTGAGGATACTTGCGGTCTGTGGCATAACCCGCTTGACGTAGGCCGTGAGCCCATTTTTTATAGTCATCCCGACGGTAATTGAAGAGAAAACTGTATCTCGAGCGGGAGGATAAAAATATGCTGTGATCTCTAAAGGAATACATGGGATGGTTATACTTGCGGAAGCACTCGCCCTTGGCATCGTCGTCATGAAAATCATACTCTCCGTTCCATCCGGTATGGCACTTTATTCCGAAATGATTGTTGGTTTTTCGGGTGAGTTCTCCCCTCCCCGAACCACTTTCCAATATGCCTTGAGCCAGAGTAATACTTGCTGGAATTCCGAAGGCCTTCATCTCGTACTTTGCAATTTCGGAGAAGGTCTCAATGTATTCTGTGGTATTGGCAATAGGAAATTTGACAAACTTCCCTGGATTTTCTGGTAAGGGGTACAATTCAGTTTCCTTGGGCCCATCTTTGGGTAAATCGGCATTCGGATTTCGATTACTCTGATTTTGAACTACGTCTTCCTTCTTTTTGTAAGCCGTACGCTTTTTTGAACCACAACTGGCTATCAAAATAGACAGTACCACAACATATCCAACTCGCTTTATCATACGTTCAATGTAGGTAAGTTTTTTTGTTTCAATACTATGTTCATTCCTTGGATGCCCTGTAATCCACCGGTATGAATGGCCAAAATTCGGGTGTTTCGTTCAAAATAACCTTTTTCAACCCTATCCATAATTCCAAAAAACAGCTTTCCGGTATAAATGGGGTCAAGTTGAATTCCTGTTTTCAATCTGAAATCGTTTATGAACTCAATTAGTGCTCTATCCATTTTTGCATACCCTCCAAAATGATAATTGGTTATTAAATTCCAATTATCCCGTGTAACAAATTTATAAATATCTTCTTTTAAGAAGTCCCCTTTAAGCGCAGGGAAGCCAAGAACGGTTTGATTGGAGTTGGAGGAATTAATCAATCCAGCAAGGGTACCGCCTGTACCTACACAGCAACACACATAATCGAATTCAGCATCCTCCGGTGTTAAAATCTCCTCGCATCCTTTTACGGCCAATGCGTTGGTGCCCCCTTCTGGAAGTAGATAAAACAAGCCATTTTGGTTTTGAAGTTCCTCAATGAATTTCGGTGAATTTTTCTGTCGATATTGCTCACGCGAAACAAAATGAAACTGCATTCCTTGTTCATGGGCAAAACGAAGAGTGGGATTTTCTTCCCATACCTCCACAAGTTCTTCACCCCGAATGACCCCAATTGTTTTAAACCCGGATTTTTTCCCGGCAAAGGCCACTGCCGCAATATGATTGGAATAGGCCCCTCCAAAGGTAAACAAGGTCGAGTGGGCTGTCTTCTTAGCTTCCAAAAGGTTGTATTTGAGTTTCCGGTACTTGTTCCCAGAGACAATCGGATGGATAAGATCTTCCCTTTTTACAAAAAGTTTGACCTGATTTTCAGCAAGTAGGGGTAACGTTATTTCTTGATTGGGAACCTGCAACGCTCTGATTTAACGGAACAAATAATCCATAAAACCAAAGGTTTTTCTTTTAGAAAGGTATTCAGAATCCTTTTCATTCGCATAGGCCTCGCGCTCAAAACTAATGTTCTGGTAGGCCCTATAACTGTCAAGATAAAGCAAAGTTCGTAAAATCCACTCGGCCATATACCACAGATAAAAGGGTATAATGAGCAGCTCACGCTGTTGTCTTAAGTGAATTCGCTCGTGGTTTATCAGCACCGTATCCTTCTTTAGCCCATCCTCCTTAAGGATTATGAACGGCCAAAGGGAAAGGCCCACATAGTTTCGGTAAAAGAAGTGTTTAAAAACTACAATCACAGTAAAACTATAGTTGGTTTCTTACAAAGATAACTGTTAAAAGAGAAGGAAAGTATATGGCCTCGACGAATTACATTAACAATTTCGATGTATAACCTGAATTCGGCCATTGTCTTAAAGATTAGGGGAATTCAGGCTATTGCCGTAATTTTAAGGTGACGATTGGTCCAAAATTGCCTATGAAAGAGTTTATTCCCTTGGAGGAAGGTGACTATTACCTATCTGAAGAAGGCTACAAAGTGTTTACTGAGCGCTACCATTTAAAACGCGGATATTGCTGTGAGAGCGGATGCCGCCATTGCCCCTATGGCTATGATAAAAAAACCAACACTAGACGCTGAAAACAGTGTGTTCGGCATAATATTTGTGATGGTTTCGACAAGGATTTCAACGAACTCAAAAAAAATTGTACTATGAAAAAATTAAAGCTTTTTACCCTTGCAGCCTTGGCGGCAGGCTTACTCGTTTCCTGTAGCTCGGTCAGAGTGATTGCCGACTACGATAAAGACGCCGATTTTAAAACCTATAAAACCTATGCCTACTACAAAACTGGCATAGACAAGGCCCAGATTTCAGATTTGGACAAAAAACGAATCTTACGTGCCATTGATGCTGAAATGAGCACCCGCGGTTTCGTAAAATCCCAACAGCCTGATATTTTGGTAAGTATTTTTACCAAAGAACGTGAACAGGTAGATGTTTACAATAACAACTTCGGCTGGGGCTGGGGTTGGGGCTGGGGAGGCTTCTACAACCCATGGCTTTGGGGACCCGGTTGGGGCTGGGGAGGCAATAATGTAAGTACCCGAACAGAAGGTTCACTCTACATTGACTTTATCGATGCCAAAAACAAGGAATTGGTCTGGCAAGGTAGAGGTGTTGGCACTTTGAACAACATCAAGAATATTGAGAAAAAGGAAAAACGCATTCAAGAGTTCGTTTCCGAAATCCTGCAGGCTTATCCACCTGACGCGAGGATAGCAGCAAATTAAAGATTTACTGAAACCGCCCTTTAGAGGGCGGTTTTTCATTTCAGAGAAAAAAGCAGGATTTCGTACCTTTAAGCCTCTTTAAAATTCATCCCATGAAGTATGAGTCTAATCCTATATTGGACAAGTTACCGGAACATCTAAAGCAATTCATAAAACCTCAGAATTACGAGGATTATTCGGCCATTGATCAAGCGGTGTGGCGCTATGTAATGCGTAAAAATGTAGATTACCTCAGCAAAGTGGCCCATTCGTCTTACGTAGATGGACTGTCCAAAACGGGGATTTCCATTGATGACATTCCCAATATGTATGGAATGAATCGAATTTTAAAAGAAATCGGATGGGCAGCCGTGGCTGTGGATGGATTCATTCCACCTTCCGCTTTCATGGAATTTCAGGCTTATAATGTCTTGGTCATTGCATCAGATATACGTCAATTGGAGAATATAGAGTACACCCCTGCTCCAGATATCATTCACGAAGGTGCAGGTCATGCGCCCATCATAGCAAATCCCGAATATGCGGAGTACTTGAGACGTTTTGGTGAAATAGGGAGCAAAGCAATATCCAGTTCCAAGGATTACGAACTCTACGAAGCGGTTCGACATCTTTCTATCATAAAAGAAGCTCCAGGCACACCCCAAAAGGAGATTGATGAGGCGGAGCAACACATAGAACATTTACAGGATAACATGGGTCGGCCCAGTGAGATGGCCCTTATCAGAAACTTGCACTGGTGGACCGTGGAATATGGACTAATTGGCACCTTAAAAAAACCTAAGATTTATGGTGCAGGCTTACTATCATCCATTGGGGAGAGCACTTGGTGCCTTCAAGAAGATGTGGTGAAACTACCTTATACCATTGAGGCCGCCCAAATGGCATTTGATATTACAAAACCCCAACCACAGCTTTTTGTGACTCCGAATTTTGCCCATTTAAGTCAAGTATTGGAAGATTTTGCCAATACCATGGCCTTGCGAACAGGAGGCTTGTCGGGTGTAAACAAACTTATCGAATCGAAAGCTTTGGGCACAATTGAACTTAGTACGGGGCTGCAAATTTCAGGACAATTTCATAGTGTCATCGAACATGAAGGCATGCCCGTTTATGTTCGTACTGTAGGGCCGACAGCTTTGGCCTATCGCGAAAAGGAATTGGTGGGCCATAGTACACTGCACCATTCTGACGGCTTTGGGTCTCCAATTGGAAAATTAAAAGGAATCAATTTAGCGATTGAGGACATGGGGCCGCGAGACCTTAGGGCTTACAATATTTTTGAAGGCGAACAGGTGCACCTTGAATTCGAAGGTGGCGTTACCGTGGAAGGTACCATTGTGACCGGCACCCGAAATCTGCAAGGGAAAATTATTTTGATCACGTTTAAGGACTGTAAGGTTACCCATGATGGCACCCTGTTATTCTTGCCAGATTGGGGTCTATTCCATATGGCGGTAGGTCAAAATGTGGTATCTGCCTACAATGGTCCAGCAGACCTTGGTAGTTTCAATTTGATCAGCCATGAACTCACAGAGACAACCATTAAAGTTGAAAAGAGTCCTGAACGCCTGGAATTGGAAGAATATTACAAGTTGATTCGTGATTTCAGGGAAGGAAAAAACACGACCATTTCCCGAAACAAGGTCTTTCATGAGTTGCAGAAAAAACATCCAGACGATTGGCTGCTTTCCGTTGAACTGTTTGAATTGGCCAAGAAAAATGGGGATACTGCCTTTGCCAAGGAAATTCAAGAGCATTTAGAAATTGTAAAACAGAACAATCCTGCTGTGGGCCATTTAATTGATGATGGTGTCGATTTAGTCGAGAAGAGTTTCTCGGTCAAGGTTTAGCCCGTTTAGATCATTTGTAGTTTTTCCTTCTGCGACCAAGGTCCATCCCATGGAGTGCGTCAATACCAATATCTTGGAAAGCTCGCTCACCAATCGGTTTTGTGCATTGGATTTTAAGGAAGAGGCTTCTACCTTTTTCAACAAAGAAGCATTTACACTTTTTTTGATGTTGTTATAATCTTTTGCTTCAAAAGGATTAAAATAATCTGAAGTAACATCGTAGTATTCAAAATCTGGATTGATCTTGATTTCTGGCTCGGGAATGTCCATGATTGTTACTGTTCTCGAGCTATCATCAATCACATAATCGATTTCACTTAAATCGTAAACGACAGAGACTTCTGCATTCACCACAACCAATGCCTTTTTATTTGCCGTGAATATATTCCCGAAAAGTTCTTGGGAATCCTTGTAATTATATACTTCAGCGAAATGACCTTCAGTTACAATAAGCTTCGATACATTTTTTAGCTCTTGCTGAATCAACATGGAATTTTCCTTGAGCTGCGCTCGATTTTGAACATCCTCACTGCAGGATCTATAAATCAAGATGGATGCCAAGGCTATAATAGCACCGAAAACTATCTTTTTCATCTACTCGAATTTCATAAAAGGATAACGTTCTTTTATATACGAAATTTTGGCATCTACCGACTTTTGAAACGCTTTGTTCGCCTCAGAATCAGGATTAAAAGGTCGATGGGACAGGCCTTTTCGAATCGCCTCAACCTCTTCCATTACAGACTGCGCCTCTTTGGAAATCCATGATGTTTTGAAGGCATTCCAGATGATATCAACGGCCAAGGCGTTTGGATGCACCATATCCCTTTCATAATAGCGATAATCCCGCAGTTCATCCATCATGATTTCATAGGAAGGAAAGTACGAAACATGGTTTTCATGCAACACTTGATGTACCGCAGCTATTAAATATGCTTTGCTTCTTTGATTTTCAACAAATCCATCCTTTAAATGACGAACTGGGGAAACCGTTAAGATACATTTCGCTTTACTAGAAACCGTATGAACCAGTTCCACAATCCTTTTTAGGCTATTTGCAATGGTGCCAACATCCAACAGCCTTTTATCAAATTCAAGTTGAGGAATTTTATGACAGTTTGCCACAGGAAAGTTGAATTCTTTATGCTGATAGACCCATGCTGTTCCCAAAGTAATGACGACATGCGAAGCACTTTGAAGGCTGTCTTTGGTTTCTTTTAAACCCAAATTCAATTGGGCTATCAACTCATGTTTCGTGTTTTGACTCAAAGAAGAATGTGCTTCAAAGCAGTGCCATCTTTCTTGATGATAAAACACCTCATCCCCAGAATATTCTTTTTCCGAAATGGACCTTTCCAATAAGTTTTGGATTGCCAAGGGTTGAAACAGTATGCCGAAGGGGTTGCGAAGCGATTGAAATTGATAATACCGAAACTTTTCCCCGATGTTTTCAGCAAAACATGAACCTATCAAAATCACCTGGCCTTTATAGTCAATAGGAGTGTTTGCTTCAAAAATCGGAACCGAGGTCTGTAGTTTCATAATACCATGAGCCTTCACTTACAATTATCGATGTTATCGATCATACGGGTATATTGCGCAATAAGCTGTTCTTCCAATTGGTCCATAAAACCCATTACACGGACAAGATCTTCAATGGAATTATCTCTAAGGGCCTCGGTTGCCTTGGTCAATTCATTTTTAACTAAATCTTGTAGGTTATACAGCCCCTGAAGGTCATACAGACAATCGTATCCAAACTCATGGAAAATCCCCGTTGACTTGGAAATTTCCCAAGCAATACTGCTAAGATCTGTTATTTCAATATTTACAAAGGTATCTCCTTCGTATTCGTAAAGTCCATTGCCCAAAGGGATGGAATCCACATTTATAAAGAACTCCGAGTATTCTGTAACAAAGGCTCTCATTTTCTCAGGGGATACCCTAACCTCTTCATTTTGATTTTTTATCCCCTCCAAACCTTTATAAAAAAGTGGAACTTTTTGGTTATGGGCTCGTGTTCTTTCAAGCTCCTGAAGATTGTTATTGATTTCCTCCTTGATTTTGACCAGTGCAATTTCCTTGTCTTTTTGAACCGTCTTTGAAGTATTCCAATCATTGAACCAAATGGCAAGATTAATACCGATAAAAATCAAAAAAACTTCTCCGAAAATATATTTCCAATTAACGGTTCTATTCTTGAAAAATCGCATAGTTCAGGTTTATGAAACCACGATTTCGCGTGCTTGTTTCAGGGCATCCTCTATCCCTTTCGGATTTTTACCTCCGGCAGTGGCAAAAAACGGCTGTCCACCGCCTCCACCTTGGATAAATTTGCCCAACTCACGCACAATCTGGCCAGCATTCAATCCCTTATTGGACACCAAATCCTTTGAAATGTAACAGGACAAGATGGCTTTTTCGTCTTTTTCAGCGCCCAACAGCAAGAACAAATTGGATATTTGCCCCCCCATTTCAAAGGCAAGGTCTTTGATTCCGGCTGCATCTAAATCAACCTTTTTGGCAAGAAATTGAATGCCATTCAACTCCTCCATCTCCCCCATCAATTCGTTTTTTAGCCCCTTAGCCTTGTCTTTCAAAAGCTGTTCCACCTGCTTGCGGAGGGCAGCGTTCTCATCACGAAGACCTTCGACCGCCTTAACTGGATCCTGGGCGTTGTTCAACAAATCCTTTATTTCAAACAGCATGCGGTTGTTGTTGAAGTAGAATTCCTTTACCGCATCGGAGGTAATGGCCTCTATTCTTCGAATTCCAGCAGCAACCGCTCCTTCGGAAACAATTTTAAAGTGCCAGATATCTGCGGTGTTTTTTACATGAGTGCCTCCACAAAGCTCAATGGACTGCCCAAAACGTACCGTACGAACAGTATCCCCATATTTTTCACCAAATAGTGCCATGGCCCCCTGTCCCAAGGCTTCTTTTAACGGCATATTTCTGTTTTCTTCCAAGGGAAGTTGTCCTTCGATACGCGCATTCACGAAATTCTCAACTTGCCTCAATTCTTCAACGGTCATTTTTGAAAAATGGGAAAAATCAAACCTCAAATACTTGGAATGGACGGCCGAGCCTTTTTGTTCCACATGGTCTCCCAAAACTTCTCGTAAGGCCTGGTGAAGCAAGTGGGTTGCCGTATGGTTGCTAGCGGTTCTCCAACGTTGCTTTTTATCCACAACAGCTTTGAACGTTCCTGAAACATCTTTGGGCAAATTTTCCGAAAAGTGCACAATTTCGTTGTTCTCCCTTTTGGTATCCACAACATAAACCACGTCTCCATTGGGTGCCTTAAGGTAGCCTTTGTCCCCTACTTGTCCTCCGCCTTCAGCGTAAAACGGGGTTAAATTGAAAACCAACTGATATTGATCTCCTTCTTTTTTGCTGCTTACCTTCCGATATTTGACCAATTTTACATCCGCTTCAAGTGCATCGTAACCAACAAACTCCTGGGTTGAATCATCGGATAAAACAGTCCAATCCTCTTTGGAAACTTCCGAAGCGGAACGAGATCTGTCTTTTTGAACCTGGAGAGCTTTTTCAAACCCTTCCATGTCGAGCCCATAGCCCTTTTCTTCCAAAATAAGAGCAGTAAGATCGATGGGGAATCCAAAGGTGTCGTATAGTTCAAAGGCCTTACGTCCATCAATCGTTTTGGTTTTGGATGTCTTGACGACGGATTCCAACAACACCAGTCCTTGTTCCAAAGTGGAAAGAAAAGAGTTTTCTTCCTCCTTGATCACATTCTCAATCAATTGATATTGCGTTTTGAGCTCTGGAAAAGCATTGCCCATTGTACTGCTGAGCACCTTAACCAAACGATAGATAAAGGGTTTTTTGGTGCCAAGAAAGGTAAAGCCATAACGAATGGCCCTGCGTAAAATCCTTCGGATTACGTAACCTGCTCCACTATTACTTGGTAATTGCCCATCTGCAATGGCAAATGCTACCGCACGAACATGATCGGCAACTACTCGAATAGCGATATCAACTTCTTCACTATTGCCATATTTATGCCCTGTAATGACCTCAATTTCTCGAATCAAGGGCATGAAAATATCGGTATCATAGTTTGATTGTACCCCTTGCAACACCATGCACAAACGTTCGAAACCCATTCCCGTATCTACATGTTTCTCGGGAAGATTTTCTAAGCTTCCATTGGCCTTGCGATTGTACTGCATAAAGACCAAGTTCCAAATTTCCACGACTTGGGGATGGTCTTGGTTCACCAATGAGGCGCCAGGCACTTTTGTTTTTTCTTCCTTGGAACGAATGTCTACATGTATTTCGGAACAAGGGCCGCAGGGACCTTGGTCTCCCATTTCCCAAAAATTGTCCTTCTTGTCCCCCATGATAATCCGATCTTCTGGCACAATGGCTTTCCATAGGTCAAAAGCTTCTTGGTCCATTTCAAGATTATCGGCATCGTCGCTCCCTTCGAATACGGAAACATAAAGACTATCCTTATCGATTTTGTATACATCGGTCAGCAATTCCCAGGCCCACTGGATAGCCTCTTTTTTAAAGTAATCGCCAAAACTCCAGTTCCCCAACATCTCAAACATCGTGTGGTGGTAGGTATCCTTGCCCACTTCATCCAAATCATTGTGCTTTCCACTTACGCGTAGACATTTTTGGGTGTCGGCCACCCGTTTTGATGAGGATACGGAATTCCCAAGAAAAAACTCTTTGAACTGGTTCATGCCGGCATTGGTGAACATAAGTGTGGGGTCATCTTTGATCACCATGGGTGCCGAAGAAACAATCTTATGCTGTTTTCCTTTAAAAAAGTCCAAAAACCGGGTTCTAACCTCTTGGGATGTCATCAGATTTGCTAGGGTTTTATTAAATTTAACACTTTGAGCAAAACAATCTTTATATTTGTTTGTTTTGATAAAAAGAATGGGCAAAAATAGGATAAAATCCCTTCATGCATAAAGTTAAGTACTATTACGATCCTGATACACTTTCCTATCGAAAGATAGAACCAAAAAAGTCCAGAAAGTATAGAAACCTTTTTCTATTTGTGGTAGGTTCGGCGCTTTTTGGATTGTTGGGCCTTATCATCCTGCTCAACACGAGCTGGTTAAATACACCCAAGGAGCTTTCCTTGGAACGAGAGGTCAACAACTATGAGCTTCAATTTGACATCCTCTCCAAGAAGATGGAGCAAATGGAGCAAGTTTTGACCAATATTGAGGATCGGGACAACAATATCTATCGTTTGTATTTTGAAGCCAATCCGATTCCAGAAGAACAACGGAGGGCAGGTTTTGGTGGGATAAACCGATATAAGTCGTTGGAAGGATTCAACAATTCTGAAATCATCATCAACGCAACTCAACGATTGGATATCATTCAGAAACAAATGGTAATCCAGTCCAAATCTTTGGACGAGATTGCAAAGTTAGCTGAGGAAAAAGAAAAGCTGTTGGCTTCTATCCCTGCCATTCAGCCTGTTCGGAACGAAGATTTGACCCGTATGGCCTCGGGTTACGGCTGGCGTTCCGATCCATTCACCAAAGCACGAAAAATGCATTGGGGCATGGACTTTACAGCACCACGGGGTGTTCCGATTTATGCCACAGGTGATGGAAAGATAAAACGTGCCGACAACCGATCTTCAGGTTACGGCAAGCACATCCGAATTGATCATGGTTACGGCTACATGTCGCTATATGCTCACTTGAGCAAATACAATGTAAGTGTGGGCCAGAAAGTGAAAAGGGGTGACTTAATAGGTTTTGTGGGTAACACGGGCCGCTCGGAAGCACCTCACCTTCATTACGAAGTCTTTAAGGACGAGGAACGCATTAACCCCATCAACTTCTACTACGGAAGTTTGACGGCGGAAGAATTTGAAAACATGCTGAAATTCGCCAACCAAGAGAACCAATCCCTTGATTAATGCATGTAGAACTTCCTGAAAAACGATATTATGGCATTGGCGAGGTGGCCAAGGCCTTTGGGGTGAATACCTCATTGATTCGTTTTTGGGAAAAGGAGTTTGATGTACTTCAACCCAAAAAAAATGCGAAGGGAAATAGAAAATTCACACCCCAGGACATCAAGAATCTTCAATTGATCTATTACTTGGTCAAGGAACGCGGCTTCACGCTTGAGGGAGCCAAAACCCATTTGAAGGAAGAAAAGCAGAAAACGCTGTCCAAGTTTGAGGTAATTCAAAAACTTCAAAAAGTAAAAGCGGAACTCCTCAAGATAAAAGAACAACTATAACTGTAGCAATAAACACGAAAATCCAAGAAAATGAAAAAGGGTATCCTTACTATCATAGTTCTTATTGTTATCGCCGTAATACTAGGTGGCTGGTATGTAAGAACGAACAATACTTTGGTAGATATGAAAGGTCAGGCCACAAAACAATGGGCGAATGTTGAGAGTTCGTATCAACGCCGAAGCGATTTGATCGGAAATTTGGTCAAAACCGTTCAAGGAGCAGCTGATTTTGAGCGTGGCACCTTAACCGATGTTATCGAGGCAAGGGCCAAGGCCACCTCTACCACTGTCGATGCAAACAACATTACTCCTGAGCAATTGGCTCAGTTTCAACAGGCGCAGACCGGACTTTCCTCTGCACTTTCAAGGCTATTGGTCACTGTGGAACGCTATCCAGATCTAAAGGCCAACCAAAACTTTTTGGAATTGCAATCCCAACTGGAGGGTACTGAAAATCGAATAAATGTTGAACGCAATAGATTCAATGACTTGGCGGGGGAGTACAATATCAAAATTGAACAGATTCCAACTAATATCATTGCAAGCATCGCCAACTTTGATTCTTTAGCTTTATTCAGCTCCAAACCTGGCGCAGAGGATGCCCCCGATGTTAACTTTGAATTTGACTAACCTATGTCGCACGTCGAAGAGTTTTTGACCTACGCAGAAGAGCAAGAAATCGTTGATGCCATTTTAGAGGCAGAAAAGAATACCTCGGGAGAGATTCGCGTTCACATTGAAGCAACTACCAATATTGACCATTTTAGCAGGGCTCAACAGGTATTTCACTTTCTAAAGATGGACAATACCAAAGATGAAAATGGAGTTTTGATTTATGTGGCGGTGGATGATCATAAATTTGTCATCTATGGTGATCGAGGGATTGATAAAGCTGTTTCCCGTGGATTTTGGGACAGCACCAAAGAAGTAATAGAGACCCACTTTAAGAAAGGTGATTTTAAACAAGGAATCGTAGCGGGTATATTACAGGCCGGGAAAGAGTTGGAAGCCCATTTTCCCTGGGACCATGACGATACCAATGAATTAAGCGATGCGGTCTCCAAAGGTTAGAACTTTTCTTGTTTTTTTTCTATGCTCCAGCTTCATTTGGGGGCAGTTCACCATACCTAAAAAACCTTCGCAGCAGACCAGTGTTTACGATTATGTGAATCTGCTTCAGTCTTCCCAAAAAAAGACCTTGGAACAAAAGCTCATTCGCTATGCGGATAGCACTTCCACACAAATTGTGGTGGCCATTATTAGCTCTACCGAAGGGGAAAATATCAATTTTTTGGGTGCGCAATGGGGGCAGAAATGGGGTATTGGACAGGCCGATGAAGACAATGGTATTTTAATCTTATTGGCCAAGGATGACCGAAGAATTGCCATCAATACAGGCTATGGGGTAGAGAGCACATTAACGGACTTAATGTCCAAGCGCATCATCGAAAGTGTCATCATTCCCGAGTTCAAAAAAGGGGATTATTATGGTGGACTCGATAAAGGTGCAGATGCCATTTTTCAAGTATTGACTGGGCAGTTTAAAGAGGACAGAACTTTTGGTGAAAATCAAGGTTTTCCCATAAAAGCCCTATTGCCCATTATAATTTTCATCGTCATTCTAATTATTCTATCCCGTAAGAACCGAAACAACCGAGGTGGTCGAGGTGGTCGCGATTCTGGTTTTGATATCTGGGATATCATCATTCTAAGCAATATGGGCCGCGGTGGCTACCGAGGCTCCTCCAAAGGAGGGTTCGGGAGCGGAGGCTTCGGTGGTGGCGGTTTTGGCGGAGGCTTCGGTGGTGGCGGTTTCGGCGGCGGTGGCGCTTCTGGAGGATGGTAAGAACATGGCTTTCTTTAGCTGATGCTTTAGGCAACTCTTTTCTCTTTTTCACATCTAGAAAATAAAATCATGTTCCTGAAAAAAATTCTTGTCGGAACCATTCTACTTTGTGCATCTTTTTGTTGCGATGAACAAACTGATTGCGCTGCGGTACTATGCGCTGGACCACCCGTAATTGGTCTTGAGGTCCTCTCTGATGGTCAAAACATTTTTGAAAGCGATATATATGACCTGCAAGATGTTACCTTAGAGAGTACAGAAGCCTCAGATTTTCTTGTTAGCCTTGCAACATACCAAAACATGGATGGAGAAGAGGTCACGGTTCTTGTTTTGGACAATGCCCAATGGAATTCGCAAGCCTACGATATCACTTTGAATTTCAGTTTAGAAGCTACTGCCAATCTTGAGATTCAAATTGGAAGTTCCCCAATTGGGGGATGTTGCGGAGGTATCCCAACACTTGAAAATCTACTTATCGATGGAAACCCGACCCAAAGGAATGAAGGCACGGGTTTTTTTACGCTTAATTTAAATTAAATCATTTCATTTCCGAAACAGTCCCTGGTTTTCGATAAAAAATCTTACTGACAACTTTCCACTCCCCGTCAATTTTTAATAAGTTCATAAAATCGATGAAGGTAAAGGTGGGATAATCAATCTCCAATCGAGCATTGGCGGCATTGCCCGCGATGGTGATATCGGCAATCCGGGTCTGTCGATTTTGTTTTGGTCCCGGTTTCATTCCCTTGCCAAAAAACTCCAAGGCATTTACCTCACGGTATCCTTCTTTGCCAATAAACTTCATGGTGGCCGTTTCATGGAAAGCTTTCTTCAAAGTTTCGAAGTCATTGTTCGTACCCCCTTCCAAGTAGTAGTTTACAGTTTTTTCAACAAGTTGATAGTCAGATTCCTGTGCAATGGAAACAAAAAAAGTTGTAAAGGCAAAGCAGAAAAGGATAAGATTGCGCATAATGTTCGTTTTTAGGTTGTTAATGATTTCAAGATATCTTTTTTAGATAGTAAATGAAACAGACCAAATCATAAATATTTCATAAGAATCCGTCCGTAATTCCCAACTATCCGTAAATCATTACCAACAACCCATCAACTTTAAACGCCCCTTCATCTGCATTTAAACTATCTTAGGCTAGGTAAACTGATCCTATAATTAACACCTTTTGGTATGTCACAGTTTTTCAAAGTCCTATTTATTACCACCCTCGTTTTTTTCACTTCCTGCAAAAAAAAGACTGCTTCCCCAGAGACCGACAATCTGTTCAAATTCAAAGATTACATTAGTTACCACACTAGTGGTAATCAAAGCATAACAGCACCCATCACCGTTGTTCTTGCGCAACAGTTAGATCAGTTCGAATTGACCCAAGAACTACCTTCCGAATACTTTGAGATTTCACCAAAAGTGGAAGGCAAACTTGCCATTGAATATGGCAGGGAGCTGGTTTTTCAACCTTCGGAATACCTTCAGCCCGATACGGAATACTCGGTTACCGTTGCCCTCAGCAAGCTTTTTGATGACGTTGGCCGAGACTACAGGAAGTACACTTTTAGTTTTAAGACCATACTTCCCAGTTTCAAGATTAATTTGGGCAATCTGCAATCCTATAGCAAAAACTGGCAATACCTGTCGGGTACATTGGAAGCTTCAGACATTCTTAGTGCCACCAATATGAATACGGTATTATCTGTTACCCAAGGGAACAACAAGATGCCTGTGAAATGGGACAACATTGAGGAGGATTCCAGGTACTTTTCATTTAGAATTGATAGTATACCACGTAAGACGGATGACAGTGAACTCTCCATCACCTGGAATGGGAAAGAGTTAGGTATAGACAATAAAGGTTCTGAAACCTATGCCATCCCAGGGCTTAACAAGTTTGTGGTTGTGGATGCCAAAACGTCCACAGCTCCGAACGCAGCGTTGACCCTTAATTTTTCAGACCCTTTAAAACAAAATCAAAATCTAAACGGGCTCGTCAGCATAGAAAATGCAGAAAGTCTTCGCTATGAAATAAATGGCAATCTATTGAGTATTTATCCCTCCAACCGGATTATGGGAGAGGTCCGTGTCAATGTCTTTGAGGGCATTAAGAGCGAATATGGTTACTCACTAAAAAAGCCTTTTTCAGAACTGGTTTCCTTTGAACAGTTAAAACCCAATGTTCGACTGATTTCAAAAGGCACCATTTTACCAAATGCATCCTCGACACCTATTTACTTTGAAACCGTTAATCTTTCTGCGGTGGAAGTGCGGGTGATTCAGGTTTTTGAAAACAATATGTTGCAATACCTGCAATACAGTAACCTTACCGAACAATACACTTCTGATCTAAGACCTGTTGGGCGAAGAGTGGCCTATAAGGTGATTCCTTTGGCAGAAAGTGATACGGAAGATACCAGCTTTTGGAAGGCCCATGCTTTGGATCTTTCCGAATTGATCAAAGTGAGTCCTGGTTCGCTTTATAGGATTGAATTCAGTTTTAAAAAGGAACATGCCACTTATGAATGTGAAGATTCCCAAAATCTTGAAGAATTAGCGGAAACCTATGATTCAGAGACAAATCAACAAGACCTCAGTGAACAGGCTTTGGAAGAACGCTATTGGGATAATGAAATCTATTATTGGAGAAATTACGACTACAATTGGGAAGAAGAGAATAATCCCTGTCACCAAGCATACTATAATGCAAATAGGATAGTCTCCACAAATCTTCTGGGCAGTGATTTGGGACTTATTGTAAAGAAGGGGAACAATCAAACCTATCACTTTGCAGCAACCAATCTTTTGACCGCCAAACCCGAAAACAACACCACAATCAAATTATACAACTTTCAACAGCAATTGCTCTCTGAAGTCAATACGGACGCCTCTGGTTTTGGAATTTATGACGGAGAGGCCAACGTGGCCTTTGCCATTGCAGAAAAGGACAACAACTTTGCCTATGCCAAACTTGCCGATGGAAATGCCTTGTCCTTAAGTAAGTTTGATGTTTCCGGACAAGAATTACAAAGTGGCCTACAAGGTTTTATGTACACCGAGCGAGGGGTTCACCGACCAGGTGACCCCGTCCATCTCACTTTTGTTTTGGATGATAAGGCCAATCCTTTACCAGAAAACCACCCTGTTGTTTTGGAGGTGAGCGATGCCAGGGGGAAACTAGTGCAGCGCAATGTCCTGAAGCAAGACCCGGTTCCTGTTTCAGAAGATCTGTTTGCCAAAAAAGAAGGTGGTTTTTACTATTTCCCCATCCCGACCAAAGCTACGGCACCCACAGGCACATGGAATGCCAAAATTATTGTGGGGGGAGCACAGTTCAACAAAAGTCTAAAAATTGCCACCATCAAGCCCAACAGGTTGAAAGTAGCGTTTGATTTTGAAGGCGAAGTACTCAAAGCCAACGAAAACAACCAAGGGCAAGCGATAGTTCAATGGTTGCATGGGGCTCCCGCCCGTAACCTCAAGATTGACATTAACGCCAAATTGCAACAAGCTGCTAATGCATTTCCAAACCATAAGGGTTATGTTTTTCAGGATCCTGTAAGAACCTTCGGTGAGACAGAGCTTCAATTCATAAGTTCGAAACTTAATAGTGAGGGAATCCTGAATATCAACCAAAAGATCAATACCAATACCCATGCCCCGGGGATGTTGCAAGCAACCTTTACAACCAAGGTATTTGAGGGTGGGGGCGATTTTTCCATTGATGTCTTCAGCAAAAAACTGTCTCCCTTCCCCTACTTTGTTGGGCTACGCTCGCCTAAAGCTCGGCAGTATGGCTCATTTTTGACCGATGAGGACACTACCTTTGATGTAATTTCCGTAAATCTGGAAGGCAAACCCGTAGGCAACAGAAAATTAAAGGTCAATATTTTCAAAATTGAATGGCGCTGGTGGTGGAACAGAGGCTACGACAATCTTTCTCGATATGAAAATGCCACAGTGCACAGACCTTTTAAAGAGTTAACCTTGACCACTGGATCAGATGGTAAGGCCAATTTTAAGGTAAACATTCCGGATGACGAGGGGGGTCGTTTTTTAGTACGAGTCATTGATGAAGCCTCGGGGCACGCCACAGGAAGAACGGCATATTTCTACAGAAATTGGTGGAGGAGACCTGCCTCCAACGATATGGAAAGTTCGAAGATTTTGATTTTCTCTGCAGACAAAGAAAAATACACGCTTGGCAATCAGGCCGTGGTGACCTTTCCATCCGATTTGGGCAGTCGCGCCTTGTTGAGTATTGAAAACGGGTCTGAGGTTCTATCCCAGCAATGGATTGAAACTTCCAACAAAGAGACCAAGGCCATTATTCCCATTACAGCTGAAATGGCGCCCAATGCGTACGTCAACATTTCGCTGCTACAACCTCATGGCCAGGTGAAGAATGATTTACCCATTCGGCTGTATGGCGTTGTTCCGCTATCGGTTGAAAATCCCGCCACTTTTTTGGACCCTGAGCTTCAAATGCCCGGAGTGCTAGAGCCGGAACAGTCCTATAAAGTCACTGTGTCCGAAGCCAATAAAAAACCCATGACCTATTCATTGGCCGTGGTCGATGAAGGACTACTTGACTTGACACGTTTTAAAACGCCCGATATCCACGCATCTTTTTATGCCAGACAGGCTTTGGGAGTAAAGACATTTGACATTTTTGATGATGTCATGGGTGCCTTTTCGGTAAGTGTCGACAACATTTATTCCATTGGTGGTGGTGGAATTGGTGAAGGGGCAAAAAATAGAAAAGCACAACGCTTTAAACCTGTGGTCACCTATTTGGGACCTTTCAGCTTAAAAGCTGGGGAAAAGGCAACCCATACCATTAATATGCCCAACTACGTAGGGTCTGTGCGTGCCATGATCGTTGCCGGTAATGGGAACAATGCCTATGGAAACACGGAAAAAACCACTCCGGTGCGCAAACCTTTAATGGTATTGACTTCCATTCCGCGAAAACTATCTCCTGGAGAAAAAGTAACCATTCCCGTTACAGTTTTTGCCATGGATAAAAAGATAAAAAATGTGAGTGTCACTATTGCAGCAGGCAAAGCGTTGGAACCCCTTGGGCCCACTACTAAAAATATCACGTTCAATTCGATAGGCGAACAAATTGTGAATTTCGATTTTAAAGTGAATCCCACTAAGGCCTTTCAAACCATAAAAGTGAATGCCTCTGGAAATGGGGAAAGAGCAACCAGCGAAACAGAAATTGATGTAGAAAATCCAAATCTCATAACGACCAAAAGTGCGCTTTATACCGTCAATGCCAATGACTCACAAAGCATCTCATTTGAAACCTTCGGCACCTCGGGAACCAATACTGCTTTCATAGAATTTTCCACGCTCCCTCCTATGGATTTTTCAAAACGGATGGACTATTTACTCCGCTATCCTCATGGATGTGTGGAACAAACGACCTCAGCAGTCTTTCCGCAATTGTACTTATCCGAAGTTTTGGACATCACTTTTGAAAAGAAAAAAGAGATTGAAAAAAACATTAAAGCGGCGATTAAAAAACTAAATGACTTTCAAAACCCAAATGGGGGATTAAGTTATTGGCCCGGTTACGACAATCCCAACGATTGGGGCACCTCTTATGCAGGTCATTTTATGATTGAGGCCAAACAAAAGGGCTATCAATTGCCGTTGACTTTCTTAAACAATTGGTTGAGATATCAAAAAAACACGGCGCGTCAATGGAGCAATCAAAGTACCTCATACAACAACGATATCGCACAAGCCTACCGCTTGTATACTTTGGCCTTGGCACAACAACCCGAATTGGCTGCCATGAATCGTTTACGTGAATCAAAAAACCTCAGTAATGAAGCAAAGTGGCGATTGGCCGCTGCTTATGCATTGGTAGGTAAAAAGGAAGTCGCCCAAGAACTTGCCCAAAAAGCAAATATCAATTTCCAGCCCAACGCCTACGATTATCGCACTTATGGCTCTGTGTTTAGGAATAGGGCCATGGCCTTGGAGACCATGGTCATATTGGGAGACTCTCGACAAAGGGATCTGGCCATTTCCCTAGCAAAAAACCTGTCCTCGCAGCGATGGTACAGCACACAAGAGACGGCTTTTGCCTTGCTGGCCATGGCCAAAATGGTGGTGAAAAATGGCGGCAGGTCTATCGATTTGACCTTTACAAATGGAGGAAAGGAAAGAAACGTGGAAACAGATCGGGCCATAGCCCAACGTGGCCTTTCGATTTCATCGACTCAGAATAACATTGTCATAGAGAACAAACAGGGGAATGTTATTTATGCCACCCTTACCCAAACAGGGAAGCTGCCCGTGGGTCAGGAATTGGCGCAGAATCGGAACCTTACCCTTTCAGTACAATATCTTGATGCCATAGGCAACGCCATAGATGTTACCGAATTGCGTCAAGGCACCGAGTTACAGGCAAAGATTACCGTTTTCAATAGCTCGGATGACTATGTGGATAATTTGGCATTGACACAGATTGTACCCAGTGGTTGGGAAATTGTCAATACCACCTTCGCTGGGGGAAGTGACCCCAATGCAAACAAGGTCGATTATATTGATACGCGTGATGACAGGACCCATTTCTATTTTGATTTAGGAAGAAAGAAAACCAAAACCTTTACCGTGAAGCTGAATGCTTCCTTTCTGGGAGATTATTACCTACCAGGGGCTCAGGTGGAGGCGATGTATGACAACACCTACTATGCAAGGAACAAGGGCAAATGGATAAACGTATCACAATGATGGGATGAAAGTTTGTTTATCATCTTTTAAAGTTTTTTGGCAAAGGCATAAGATCAAATTTTCCACATCTTTGATTGCCTTGCTGTTCTGGTTGTTCTGCTTACCCAATCAACTGTTCCTGGAACCCACTTCAACGGTGGTAACCAGCTCTGACAATATATTGATTGGGGCCAGGATTGCTGAAGATGGACAATGGCGTTTTCCACAGATGGATTCTGTTCCAAAGCGCTTTAAGCAAAGTATATTGTTGTTTGAAGATGAATATTTCTACAAGCATCCCGGATTCAATCCTATTTCGATTTTTAATGCCATCAAACATAATCTCACCCAGAACACCCGTAGAGGGGGTAGTACGATCACCCAGCAAGTGATTCGGTTGAGCAGAAAGAACAAAAAGCGTACTTACCTTGAAAAGTTCATTGAAATATGCATGGCGACCAGGCTGGAGTTTCGGTATTCGAAAGATGAAATTCTAAGGCTACATGCTTCCCATACTCCCTACGGAGGTAACGTAGTGGGTTTGGAGACCGCTGCATGGCGCTATTTTGGTGTTCCAGCCCATGAATTGAGCTGGGGACAATCCGCAACCTTGGCCGTGCTCCCTAATGCACCCTCGCTGATTTTTCCTGGTCGAAACGAAGAGGGTCTACTAAAAAAGCGGAATCGTTTACTCAAAAAACTATGGGACAAGAATCAAATCGACCAAACCACCTATGAACTTGCCATTGCGGAACCTTTACCTAAAAAGCCACTACCGTTACCCAACATAGCTCCCCACCTAACGGAACGAATCAAAAAGGAACACCCTGGAGAACGTATTCGGACTTCAGTGGATCGATTTCTACAACAACAGGCCAATCGAATCGCACAAAGACATTTTAATAGACTAAAGAGCAATGAAATCCATAATCTGGCCATATTGGTGTTGGACGTAAAAACACGTGAAGTTCTGAGCTATGTCGGTAATTCCCCTTCAGGGAAACAACATGGAAATTATGTGGATATTATCACCAGAAACCGGAGTACAGGCAGTACCCTAAAACCCTTTCTTTTTGCCTCCCTCTTACATGAGGGCCAGTTATTGCCCAATACTTTGGTAACTGATATTCCGACCGTTATCAATGGGTATAATCCGAAAAACTTCAATAAAAAGCACGCTGGGGCCGTTCCCGCAAGTAGGGCCTTATCCCGTTCGTTGAACGTTCCTGCAGTTAGATTGCTCAGAAGCTACGGGCTCCAAAAATTTTACAATAAGCTGCACAAAATGAATCTAAATTCCTTAAGCAAACCAGTGGATTACTATGGATTGTCCCTGATTTTGGGCGGAGCAGAAAGCTCATTGTGGGATGTAACGAAAACCTATGCTTCCGCAGCTTCTACAGTGAATCATTTTGTGAAGAATTCAAGCACTTATCGAACATACGAATTTGCGGAGCCCAGTTATTTGGCAAATGCAAAAATTGATTTCGGGGAATCACAGTTTGAAACCTCCATATTAAATGCCGGAGCAATCTATCATACGCTTAATGCAATGAAGGAGGTAAACCGACCTGAAGGCGATGAAAATTGGGAGTTTTTTGATTCTTCAAAGCAAATTGCCTGGAAAACGGGTACTAGTTTTGGTTTTAAGGATGCTTGGGCCGTCGGGGTCACACCCGACTATGCCATTGGCGTTTGGGCAGGCAATGCTGATGGGGAAGGAAGGCCAGGCCTAACCGGCATCACAGCTGCGGCACCAATTTTATTTGATGTGCTCGACGCATTGCCCAAAAGTGATTGGTTTCCTGAACCCTATGACGATTTGGTCGAGCTTGAAACCTGTGCCGATAGCGGACATCGTGCCTCCATTTTCTGCAGAGAAATCAAAAAAGAACTACAACCCATCAATGGAACCAAAAGCAGTCCATGTCCCTATCACCATCAGGTGTTTTTGGATGTCACTGAAACGTATCAGGTAAATTCAGATTGCTATCCTTTGGAGGACATGGTGGCCAAAAATTGGTTCGTTCTTCCTCCCGTCATGGAGTATTATTACACATCTTCAAATCCCAGCTACAAAACACCGCCCACTTTTCTCACCAACTGTTCCAACTTGGAATCACATTTGATGGAATTCATATTTCCAAAAAAAAACGAAGAGATTTTGATACCAAAGGATTTGGGCACCAGCTCAACACAAGTAATATTTAAGTTGGCGCATCAACAAAGTGGCAGTGAAGTATACTGGTATCTCGACGACGCCTATGTGGGCATGACCACAAGTTTCCACGAACTGATTTTGGATGTCAAACCTGACGACTACCAATTAACTGCTGTGGACGGGGAAGGAAATCGCATTCAACAGCGCGTTTCCATTCGGTTGGCCTCCAAGGGCTAGAACTATTTTTTCCGCATGAAAATAGTGATGGGCACCCCTGTAAAATCAAAATTCTCACGAAGTTTGTTCTCTAAAAATCGCTTGTAGGGCTCACGCACATACTGCGGAAGGTTGCAGAAGAAAGCAAACTGCGGGTACGGAGTGGGCAATTGCGTACAGAACTTGATTTTCACAAACTTACCCTTATATGCAGGCGGAGGGGTTTGTTCAATGATGGGGAGCATCACATCATTCAATTTTCGGGTCACAATCTTTTTTGAACGGTTTTTATAGACCTCAACCGCGGTTTCGATGGCTTTGAAGATGCGTTGTTTGTTCAAGACGGATATAAAAAGAATCGGCACATCGGTAAAGGGTTCCATTTGTTCTCTGATTTTTTTCTCATAATCTCGAACCGAATTGGTCTCCTTTTCAACCAAATCCCATTTGTTCACCAAAACCACAATCCCTTTATTGTTTCGTTGGGCCAACCAAAAGATGTTCTGTACTTGACCATCAAACCCTCGGGTAGCGTCCAATAGCAATAGGCAAATATCACAGTGCTCAATTGCCCGAACTGAACGCATTACCGAATAGAATTCCAGGTCTTCCTTCACCTTGGCTTTTCTTCGGATACCGGCAGTATCGACCAAGTTAAATTCGAATCCAAATCGATTATACTTGGTATCTATACTATCTCGTGTGGTGCCAGCGATATCGGTTACGATATAGCGCTCCTCACCGATAAGGGCATTGATAAAGGAAGATTTGCCGGCATTGGGCCTTCCCACTACGGCAAATCGTGGCAACTCGGCTTCTTCCTCCTCAGTTTCCGGAAGCACCTGCACAAGGGCGTCCAGCAGTTCACCTGAACCACTACCGTTGATACTGGATATCGTATAATAGTCACCCAAGCCTAGCGAATAGAATTCGACGGCATCCGCCGCCCTTTGCGCATTGTCAACCTTGTTCACCGCTAAAAAAACGGGTTTGTTCACCCTTCGCAATAGCTTGGCGACCTCCTCATCCATACCTGTAACCCCCGATTCCACATCCACCATAAAAATAATGGCATCCGCTTCATCAATGGCCAACTCAACCTGCTTGTCAATTTCCTTTTCAAACACGTCCTCACTTCCCACAACATATCCACCAGTATCAATTACCGAGAATTCCTTCCCATTCCAATCGCTTTTTCCATAATGACGATCCCTGGTAACACCACTGACCTCATCCACGATGGCCTCACGCCTTTGAATCAAACGATTAAAAAAGGTGGATTTCCCAACATTCGGTCTTCCCACTATGGCGACAATAGCACCCATCTTCATTAATTTTCGGCAAAAGTACCACTATTTATGAAGAAAAAATGATACCTTCTTTCATCAATTTCAGCTTCTTATGAGTGAACTAGGCGATGAGATTGTATTGCGGCCCAGATTTAAAATTGGCTTGAACATCGACTTGGAGTCCTTAAAAAGCACATTTGATGTGAAGGCCAAAAACCCTTTTTCCGTAAAACGGTTGGATGAGCATGTATATCTACGTTTTACAAAAGCTCAAACCGACTTCTGGTCCCCACAGCTACATTTAGAAATGACTTCCTTTGAAGAAGGTGAAAGTACAATTCACGGTGTTTTTGGCCCGAACCCCACGCTTTGGACCTTTTTTATTTTTCTTCACTTTGGAATCGGGACATTATTCGTGATTTTGGGAGTTTTTGCCTACTCCAATTATTCCTTGGGCCATGATGTGACCTTTTGGATGGTGGGCATGGGTTTTTTGGTTGTTATTTGGTTTGCCCTATATGCTTTCGGACGGTTGGGAAAAGCCAAGGGAAAACCTCAAATGAACCAACTGAACAACTACCTAAATGAATTGATTAAAGATATTCCCAAGACGTAAAACCGGAGGGCCATAGGCTATTTATTATAACCAAAGCGTTTCAGCTGGTTGGGCTTTTTGCGCCAATCCTTGTTGACCTTAACGTAGAGTTCGATATGCACTTGTTTCGCAAAGAATTTTTCCAGGTCCTTCCTTGCTTCCACCCCTACTTTTTTTAAAGAACTTCCTTTGTGACCAATAATAATTCCTTTTTGGCTGTTGCGTTCCACCATAATTACTGAACGAATCCGGATAATGTCCTCATCTTCCAAAAACTCCTCGGTCTCTACCTCAACGGCATAGGGAATTTCTTTCTTGTAATTCATCAATATCTTTTCCCTGATAGTTTCATTTACAAAAAAGCGTTCCGGTTTATCGGTTAATTGGTCTTTTGGATAATAGGCCGGTCCTTCGGGAAGTAACTCTAGAATCCTATCAAATAACTCCTTCACGTTGAAGTTTTCCAAGGCTGAAATCGGATGGATTTCCACTTCTGGAAGCAATTCACGCCAATATTGAATTTGTTCCTCCAAAACTTCTTGATTAGAGGTATCAATTTTATTGAGCAGCAACAGCACCGGTATTTTGCTGTTTTTTATTTTATTGAAGAAAGCTTCATCCTTTAGTCCTTTCTCTCCAATTTCAACCATGTACAACAATACATCGGCATCCTCAAAGGCAGATTTTACAAAATCCATCATAGAGGTTTGCAGCTCATAGGCCGGTTTTATGATGCCCGGAGTGTCTGACAAAATCACTTGAAAATCATCCCCATTTACAATTCCCAAAATGCGATGCCGAGTGGTTTGGGCTTTGGAGGTGATGATGGAAAGTCGTTCCCCCACCAAGGCATTCATCAGGGTTGACTTCCCTACATTGGGATTTCCAATAATATTGACAAAGCCTGACTTATGCATTTTGTTTTTTCAATTTAGCGAAATAGTGTTTAGCGGCAGTATTTACATGTGGCGATAAATAAAGTACCGCAATCATGTTGGGTATGACCATAAGGGCATAGGCCAAATCGATTAGGTTAATTACAAGGTCGACGGATGCCACTGCCGCGAAAATAATGGTCGCCACAAAATACCAGTTGAAAAAACCGCCTATTTTGGCATTGGTCAAAAATGAAAGGCACTTTACCCCATAATATGAATAGGTAAACAGGGTAGATAATGCAAATGCCGAAACAATAACCATCAATAAAACATCACCATAACCGAAAAGCGTTTTTTTGAAGGCAATCAGGGTCATTAAAATACCGTTGCTCTCTGCCTCTAGATAGGCCCCACTTAAAATGATGACAACAGCCGTAAGGGTGCATACGACTATCGTGTCAATAAAAGGGCCCAACATGGCAACCAACCCTTCCTGAATGGGTTCATCCGTTTTGGACTGGCCGTGATACATGGGAGCACTTCCCAATCCTGCTTCATTGGAAAACATGGCCCTTCGCACCCCAAGAATCACAAGGCCCCAAAAACCACCTTTGACCATGGTTTCAAAATTGAAGGCTTCTGTCACTATGAGCTGTAGCGAAGGCCATATCTGACTAGAATTATTCACCATGACTACAACCACCGCCAAAAAATAGAGCAACACCATAAAGGGTACTATGGCCGATGCTACCTTGGCAATTTTTTTCAGACCGCCAAAAATGACAAAGGAGGTGATAACAGCAAGCGAGATACCTACAATCAATTTCCAATTAAAGTCTCCCAGAAGAGCCAAGTTCTCATTGGGTTTTACCACATTCATAAAGGTTTGGGTAAACTGATTGGCCGTAAAAACCCCAAGAAAGCCAAAGAGTCCAGCTATACAGAAGAACACCGCCAAAGGTTTTGCCTTTTGCCCAATACCTTGCACAATATAAAACATAGGGCCACCTTGCATTTTTTCGTCCGAGTCCTTTCCACGGAACATGATGGCCAAACTACAGGAATAAAATTTGATGCACATTCCGATAAGGGCCGTAATCCAAATCCAGAAAACCACGCCTGGCCCTCCCATATAAATGGCGATTGCCACTCCGGAAATATTTCCCAAGCCCACGGTTGCCGCCACCGCGGCCGACAAAGCCTGTAAATGACTTACATCTCCTTTGGTGTCCGCTTTGTCGTATTTACCCGAAGTAATGGCAATGGCATGCCCAAAAAAGCGATAGGGTAAAAACTTTGATTTAAAAACTAGGTATAATCCCCCTCCTATTAAGAGAATAAGCATGGCCCACTCGGTATAGGAGATGAGAACAGAAAGAAAATCGTTGATTGTTTGCATAGACACAAAAGCCCGAATTTATGGATTTTAGGTTGGATTGAAACCATGGAATGAATTGAATATGGAACAGCGTTTGGAAATAATCAAAAAACGGTCGTATATTTGCCGTCCACATCGCGGGGTAGAGCAGTAGGTAGCTCGTCGGGCTCATAACCCGAAGGTCGCTGGTTCGAGTCCAGTCCCCGCTACTAAAAAATGGCTTCAATTTCTTGAAGCCATTTTTATGTCTTAAAATCTCAAAAGGTATACTGTAAGATAACCTCCCTTAACTTGCTCTTCTTAGCCTTTCCTTATATACAGGAACTGAATTGAATTTTTCTGTCTTTTGTTTAGCACATTGGTTTTTGATTAGACGGTCCACAGACTTTTCAAAACGGTCCTTTTTCATAGGCTTGGTCACATAATCTTTCACATGATTGTATTGGAAGGCGTTTAAGGCGAATTGTGAACGGGTAGAGTTTAGTATAACCTGGCAATCATATTCAAGAGATTCAAGAACTTCAAAGCCGTTCAATCCGGGCATTTCAACATCGAGGAACACCACATCAGGACGCAGAAGATTTACGGCTTGAAGCCCGATTTTAGGATTATCAAAGGTTCCCCTCAATTTAAGGTTGGGATTATTTTTTACCAATTTACCCGTAGCTAGTCTCTGCATGGGCGAATCATCGATTACGATAGCGGTTAAAGTCATGTTATGTTAGTTTGGTTTGCATGAGTAAAACAAGCATATAAGAAGACTTCCTGACCGAAACCGATGAACGGTAATTATTTTCGACAAAAGCAAAACCCCTATCTAAAAGTTTGAAAATGCCTTTTAAATAAGGGGCCTACTGGATGAACCCAGTATGTTTGGATTGGTTTATTTTTTTCCCATCAATGGAATTTAGTTGCCATTGCCGTTGTTGCAGGCATCTTGAAAACGAAGTATGTTTCCATCGCCTTCATGAAGGGTGATTTTAGTTCTCCCTGGGGTTTCCAAAATTCTATTAACGGTCCATTCTAAATTGAAATCATCTAAATCCACGATATCAATTACCATGATAATATCATTCCCTGACCCCGTAGCTGACCAAGTTCCGGAAAAGTTCTCTGTATTAGAGGTTGCCGTTACGCTGCCGTCCTCTTGAAAGTCAAATGCAAGGTCATCGTATTGACTTTTAAGATTTTCTCCGTTAAGACTGAATTTGTTCACTCCAAAGTCGGGACATTCAGCAAAGGCCGCTTGCAGTTGTTCTACGGTGCAATCGTTACAATTGTCATCATCAAAATCATTGTCGTCATCTTCGTCACAGTCATCTATGACATCCTCAATAAAGTTTTCGAGTTCCTCCAGATTGGTAGCCTCTAATTCCGTATCGTCGGTTAAAACCAAAAGGATTGGAAATTCCACGTTGACAATATCATCTTCATCCAGCCCCTCGATAAAATCATTGAGCATTTCGTCATTTTCCAATGTAATAGTATCAAAGAGTTCGGTGCTAGGATTAAAAATGGAGATATTTATTGGGTAAATAATATCCACACATTCTATATCCTCGTCCTCCTCTGGACAAGTTTCTGCTAAATCTTCCAGCTCTTCGGCACTTGCAACCCCTACTTCCGTATAATCTGAATACACAATGGTAACAGGGAAAACTATTTCCAAAGTATCTGTATCCTCATCGCTCTCTTCAAAAATGAGCTCAATTTCATCAAGGTCTTCCTCTTTTTCAATGGTGATTTCAGTGCTATTGGCAATTACCGTTACTGGTAGTGCGATTGAAAAGCAACTGGCCTGATCTAGGATATTATCCTCGGAGCCATCTTTCAAAGAGGTTCTGAACAAAAGGTTCGCTACATTGGAATCTGCTTGTAAGCTTTGCTCTGGAACAGGCCCAATGGACTCAAATTCCTCTTCTCTACAAGAGATGTTCAATAAGCTTAATGCCAATATAAATACGCTTAAAAGTCTTACTCCGTTTTTCATATCCTTAAATTTTCTAGAAATTGGGATTCGTAGATAGAACAACTAAACGGCAAAAACTCCTGAAAAATTTTCATGAAAAAAGTTTTTTTACATTTAGACGACCAAAAAACCAACTTGATTGAAAAAGAGCCTCCACCAAAACATCTGTGATGAAACCCTATTTGCCAATTTCTATAATAAACATGCCCAAAACCTTCACGATTTTCTTTACTATAAATACGGCGATAGGCTAAACCCCGGGGACAAGGCTCATGACGCTTTTGCGAAGTTGTGGGAAAACTGCAAGAAAATTACTTTGGACAAGGCCAAATCCTTTTTGTATACGGTGGCCAATAATTTAATGCTCAATGAGGTAAAACATCAAAAAGTAGTTTTAAAGTACCAAAGTGAATCTCCAAAGGGTTTTACCAATGAAAATCCGGAGTTTCTCCTGGAAAAAGAACAGTATTACAAAAAATACCAACAAGCTCTTTCAAAACTATCGGAAGAGCAACGTACCGCTTTCATGCTCAATAAGGTTGAAGGCAAAAAACACGAGGAAATCGCACAATTATTAGGCGTGACCCGAAAGGTCGTGGAATACCGTATTTACTCGGCTTTTGATCAATTGAAAAAAGAACTGGAAAATTTTAAGATAAAATAATCAGGAAAATTTAGCCCTTGGTTGTTATATAGACAAAGATCCTAAATTATGGACCAGGAAAACTTGATACAAAAGTGGCTTCTAGACGAACTTTCCAAAGAGGAAAGCAAGGCATTTGATGCTATGGAAGACGCGCCTTTTTATAAAAGTATCATTAACGATGCTGCGCAGTTTAAGGCATCCCACTTTTCGACTGTGGATGACTTTGAAACCTTCAAGGAACGTGTTATTTCGCCTGACCCTAAAGTGAGGAAAATTCAATGGATCAAGCCCATACTTCGCATTGCCAGCGTAGCCGTGTTATTTTTTGGGCTCTACTATTACTTCCTTTTCAATCCAGTGACCGAAGTACAGACCGAGGTGGCACAAAAAACCATTATCGAATTGCCGGATGCTTCGCAAGTAGTGCTCAATGCGCTCTCTGAAGTAAGTTATGATAAGAATGCGTGGGGTACTAAAAGAGAGATTAAGTTGGAAGGAGAGGCCTTTTTTGATGTGGCCAAAGGTGCTAAGTTTGACGTGGTCACCTCAAAAGGTACTATAAGTGTTTTGGGTACCGAGTTCAACGTTAAGCAACGGGGTACTTTTTTTGAAGTAGCTTGTTTTGAAGGTACGGTTCGCGTAGTGACCAACCGACACACCGAAATACTCCAAGCTGGAGATAACTTCAAATTATTTGATGGTGAAATGATCACTGGTAAAAATAGTTTTGACGAACCGCAATGGACCAAGAATACCAGCTATTTTCAACGTACTCCTTTAAAGGAAGTATTTGCCGAATTGGAAAGGCAGTATAATGTGACCATTACATTTGAAAATGTTGATGCGGAACAACTTTTTACAGGAGGTTTTGTACATAGTGATCTGGAAACCGCTCTTGCGGCCATCAGTGAGCCTCTAGACCTCAACTATCAAATACTAAAGCCCAACACCGTGCGTTTTAGTAAACGTGACTAAGAGACTACTTGTTCTTATATTCATTGTAGTATCACTTCATAGCATAAATACAACCGCCCAGACAGAGACAGACCAACCTCTGACCACTATTTTAGTAACGTTACAAGAACGTTTTGGGGTACAATTTAATTATGCCTCGAAGTTGGTCGATGGCGTTGCCATTGTCGCTCCCAATAACTCAATGAACCTTGAAGAATCCCTCAACTACATAAGCGAACAAAGCAACCTAATTTTTGTTAGTGTTTCTGAAAACATTATTTCCATAAAGGAAAAAACTATTCTTCTTTGCGGTTATCTAAAAGATAAGGATTCTGGTGAAACGCTACCGTATGTTACGATACAAGTCGATTCCAAGGGAACAATTGCCAATGAAGAAGGTTATTTTGAGATCGATGGATTGAAGACGGAAGACATTATCCAAATCAGACTTATGGGCTATAAGCCTTTGCAGAGGCAGGTAAATTACTTTAATACTTCTGGGTGTAACACTATATACCTTCTACCCTATCAAGAAAAACTTGCCGAAGTCACTGTTTACGATTTTTTGGTTCGCGGTATCGACAAGCTTGACAATGGTTCGGTAGAATTGGATTTTGACCGGTTCAACATACTTCCAGGGCTTGTGGAGGACGATGTTTTGTTATCCGTGCAAGCTCTCCCAGGAATACAAAGTATTGATGAGACCGTTTCAAATATCAATATTAGAGGTGGTAGCCATGATCAAAATCTAATTACCTGGGATGGTATTAAAATGTACCAATCTGGTCATTTTTTTGGTTTGATCTCCATGTACAATCCCCATATCACCCAAAAAGTTGCGCTTAGAAAAAATGGAAGCAGCGCCTCAGAGACGGATGGCGTCTCCGGTACCATCGCTATGAAAACCAATGAGTACCTCAACACAGGCTTTAAGGGCAGCATTGGGGTTAATCTCATTGATGCCAATGGTGCTCTTGATGCACCATTGGGAAAAAAGGCCTCATTGCAAGTGGCTACTCGCAAGTCTGTGAGTGATTTTGTAGAGACCCCTACCTATTCAAACTATTTTGACCGTATCACCCAAGACACTGAGATAGAAAGTAATACCGCAGCAGTGACCAATTCGGACATCGCCTTTGACTTTTACGATGCATCGTTCCGTCTGCTTTTTCACCCTTCCGAAAAAGACCACTTCCGCATTAACTTTATGTACACTGCCAATGAATTGACTTTTAACGAGGTCGCGCAACTATCAGGAACGGATGTGTCCCGTGAAAGCAATTTGGACCAAACAACCATAGCCGGAGGGGTCAACCATCAACGGGACTGGACGGAAAAATTTAGAACACAACTCGAAATCTACAATACAGATTATAAACTTAAGGCCAGAAACGTCAATATTCTTCAAGACCAACGCTTTCTTCAGGAAAACAAAGTTTCAGAAACTGGCATTAGACTGAAAACCTTGAACGTGTTGACTCCCCGGATAAATTGGACCAATGGTTATCATTTTGTAGAAACCAAGGTTACCAACCTTGCTGATGTTGATGACCCACTTTTTGTTCGATTGGAGGGGGAAATACTGCGTACTCATGCCATTTTTTCAGAAATTGGGCTTTCTTCCAAAAACACTGCCACTCAACTGAATTTAGGGATTCGCTTCAATTATCTGGATGATTTTAAAAAACAGGTATGGGAACCTCGGCTTAGTCTTAGCCATAGCTTTTGGGAGAGTTTTAATCTAGAGGTGCTAGGAGAATTCAAACACCAGAGTACTTCACAGGTAATTAACTTTCAAAATGACTTTTTGGGTATCGAAAAACGAAGGTGGCAACTTTCCAATGATGAATCCATCCCAGTTATTACGAGCAAACAAGGCTCTGCTGGGCTAAGCTTCAACAAAAACGGCTGGCTGGTTAATGCGGTTACTTTCTACAAAAGCGTTGACGGCATTACTACCCAAAGTCAAGGATTTCAAGACCGATATGAGTTTGCAAGAACTTCAGGGTCCTATGATGCTACGGGTCTTGACCTTTTAATCCGTAAACAGTTTGGAAAAAACAGCTTATGGCTCAGCTATTCCTATCTTAACAGCGAATATTTTTTTGAGCAACTGCCAGAGACCAGGTTCCCCAGCAACTTTGACATTACCCATGCCATGACTTTGGGCGCGAACTACACGTTAGGTGAGTTACTCATCGCCGCAGGGTTGAACTGGCGAACTGGAAAGCCAAAAACGCGGCCAGTCCCAAATGCCGAAATTGTTGACGGGGAGGTCAATTATGACATCACCAATGGCGAGCGCTTGGATGACTATCTGCGCTTGGATGTTTCAGGGAAATATGAATTTAGTTGGGGAGAAAATAAAAGCGTGCAAGTAGGAGTGGCTGTTTGGAACGTACTAAACCGTGAAAACACCATAAACAGCTTTTATAGGGCCAATCCATTGGGAGAGGCGCAGCAATTTCTACAAAGTTCACTAAGGATAACACCCAATGCCTCAGTGCGATTAATTTTTTAAAATCTAAGGTCAAGCCAGTTTCAAAAAAAAAAAAGGCGATCATGACGCTAAACTTCATTCTTTGGGTGAATGAAGCTTGTTGTCCATTCAAATGATGTAGCACCAAAGCACAAATTGGATTACGAAAAAAATCACAATAACGCCGATTTCCTTATTGTAAACATCAAACATTTCTTGGATTCTCTTATTTTCTTCAATTCTGGAGATATTGGTAGATAGGGACTTTTTCATCACTTTTCCAGTTTTGGTTACATCTATATAACAACTGACCAGTGAAAATTCCTGAAAAACATTAAAACTTTGGCGATTATTGGGCTATTTCCCGTTCATTTTTCAAATTACCCCACAACAACTTGAGCTTTTTTTGCTGAAGAGGGTAGGTGAGCATCCAGTATGTTTGGGTTGGCGAGTCAACAAAGTAATATCTTGTTTAGTGCACTGTTTTGTTTGTAGGGCCTTAGTTGACTTGTTTACCGGGGTTATTGACTCGAGACGGGTGAACGTTGTCCTTTCAAAATTTCGATATATTCAGAAATAAACAAAAACAAGTCCTTAAAGGTATGTGGGTTGGGCATTTCAAAGCCATTGATAAAAAACGCAGGGGTTTGTGTTATCCCCATTGCGTTGGCCCACTGGACCGATTGACCAATTAAAGCATGTACCTCCTCCTCGCTTTTTGCATGCACTGGGTAACGGTCAACCCAATCTGACAGGTTTTGCGTTTCATACCAATCCGAAATGATTTCTTTCATCAAAGGGCTTGTGTGATTCTGCCCTTTTTTCCAAACCAACTCTTCATACATGTTCAAAATATGAAACACAGCCTTATAGTCCTCGGTTTCCGTATTCAATGAAGGTAGCGTAAAACGTACCCTTACCCCTATATCATCTGGATGCTTCTTTAAGATTTGCTCAAGCTCAAAGTGTGCTTTAGCACAATACTCACATAGGGGTTTACTGGTAATTAATATTTGCAAGACCCCATTCGGATTACCATAAAAAATCTCCTTGTTCCAAACCGCGCTATCAATCTGTTTATGTAGGGGCAGTAAGGCATTGAACCAATGTGGATTTTGTCTCCACTTTCTGATTCTGATCTTTTGAAACATACTACTCCTTTTCGTGAGAAGTAGAGGTTTTACAATAAACCAACTTCCCGCCAAGGCCATACTTAGCACAAGGGTCAGGTAGTACATGAAAGGTGGCGCAATTAAGCCGAAATTATCAAAAGGCAACTGCATCAAGCCAAAAACCAAATTGATGCTTTGCAACCATATAATTAAGGTGAGCAACAAACAGAGTTTGCACCAAGATTTCATGTGAGCCTGATAGGCTACAGATAAAAAAGTAAAGAAAAATGGTAGAGCCTGGACCAAGTTTAAGAAAAGTAAATTTGAATCTGGTTCAAAGCCAGTAGAGAAGGACATATAAATCACCATCCCCCCATAAAATACCGTTGCAATATCGGCCAGTCCAATATCACCCGTCAGTCTTCCCAACTTAGAAGTCAATACCGCGTTGCATCCAGAAGTTTCTACTTTGCAAAATAAGTCCGACATATCGGTTTTTACACCCAAGCTATAGGCGACAATATTACATGACACTAAGCATCCCGTCAATGAAAGCACATAATGTATGAAGAACCCCAGTTTAAAGGAAATAAGTTGCGGCATGGTGGCCAAAAGCAACAGGAACGTAACCCATGACCAAAGTACACCGCCTTCGAATTTTTCCTTTATAAATTGTTTTTGATGTTCCTCATGCGTGATTTTTCTTTGTTTCCCGATAAGAAGGGTGATTCCGGTCCACTTTTGCAAAAACCCCCCTTCAGTTTTAATGTGCTGCTGATTTTTAATCACCTCAAAATCAAGCTGTCCATTTTCAGAGACGACATGTGCCAGAATGGGAAATGGTAACTCGCGCCATCTTTGTTTTTCCTCAATCTGCAAAGCAGAACTCTCTATTTGTAGCTCATCCAAAATGTCCGTTAGTGCATTCAATGAAGGGTAATACGGGTGGGATTCGAGCCTTTCCCTAAGATAATCTCTGCTAACAGAAACTTTCGCAGATTTCAAAAATTCATAAGCAATTTCATGAAATTCCATCAGATATATGTTGGGGCATTGGCAAACCTTTTCAAAATCCAATTGAAAGGCATGTGAAGATTTTCAAAAGAAAATTTACCACTAATAAAAATAGTATATTACTTCATATAAGTAAAGAATTTTACTACATTATTGAAAATGAAGGTAGTTCAAACTTTTTGGAGTGGCAACGCGGATCATACCAGTCCCATACATATGAAAGGGGGATGGGAATCTTCCGAATACAACTGGATGTCCTGGGCGTTAAGTGCCCTATTACTTCGCAGGCATTATGACAGACTCGAATTATATACTGATGAACTGGGCAAAAAAAATTTGGTTGACATGCTAGGACTACCCTACACCAAGGTGCATGTTGTCTTTGATAGGAACTCTAAAATTCATCCCAAGCTTTTTGCTTTGGCAAAAATCAAAACTTATAGTCTACAAGAAGAACCTTTTATACATATTGATGGCGATGTGTTTTTATGGAATCCTTTGCCCGAAAGTCTGAATAATGCGAAACTCATAGCGTCCAATCAGGAGGTCGATCTATTCTTCAACAAAGAGATTTTGAAAGATATGGGCGAGCATTTTAAGTACATTCCCCATCATTTAAAAAATGTCCTTAATGAACCACATACATTCGCAAGTAATGCCGGAATCTTCGGGGGCACCTACTTACCCTTTATCAAAAAATATTGTTCAACCGCGGAACAAATAATCGAAGAGAACACTGATAATCTTGACAAGGTAAATTTGGGTTACCTAAACATGTTGGTCGAGCAAATTTCATTGTTCTATCTGGCCAGGCAAGAAAATATAAAAACGGAATATTATGTTTCGGAACCTGTGGACCATCCGCTATACCAAGATTATTGGCGTTTTGCAGATATCCCAGAAGTGCCCATGATTCATCCGGTGGGGGGTTGTAAAAAGATTCCTTACGTTTTGCATCATCTAGCACGTAGGTTACAATTGGAATTCCCCAATGCTTACTACCGGATATTGAAACTATGCAAAAATGGGACTGTGCCCTTAAGGAACCGGTTTTATGATCATTTGGATTTTACCACCGTTGAGAACGGGCATGAACTAAACAAATCCTATTTCCTCGGGCAAAAGGGGCAATTTCTCAAACTTCAAGACAGCATTTTCAACTCTCTAAAGTTCTACCGTCGAACTTTGCTGGTTGCAAAACACTATTATCCCAACCTTGATTTATCCGAAGGCAATTTAGAGGCATTTGTTCAGCAGGAAGGCATGCCCGATCCCGTGAAAGAAGTTTTCTTGCTGGAGACTAAATACCAAAAATGCTTGGAAAACCTATTTCTTGAAATTCAAAAAGGTGAAATCTACGAGAGTGAACTTATTCATTATCAAAAAACGGCAACCTTTTATATGGAACCGAAATGGATTCAACGAAAAGTAGTTCTAAAAGATGGAGTGGAAGCAGTTGACCTAAGCAAGCCATGGGGGCTATTAAATTCAGAAGATCCAAAAAAAGCATTGGTCCAAATATTGAAAGTCCCTAGAAAGAAATACTGCATGACCTTAAGCATAGATTTACTGACACTAAGCGTACAGGAATCTTACTACGATGAATTGGATGCCATTATTATCTCATTAATAAAAAGGCCCATTGAAATTGAAAGCCTTCTAAAACTGTTGTTGGATTACTTTGACGAGGAAATATCAATAGAAGATCAGCAGTATAAACTTTTGGTATTTGATGTTTTAAAAAGACTGGCTTTTGAAAACATCGTAACCGTTTTATAAAATATTCTAAAAAATCCCAAATACTCAGGATTTTAACTTAATATCTTTCATTAAAAGAAGGAAATATCCTACATTGTATGAAATTATAAGTATAACCCTTAAATTCTTAAGTACCATGAAAAAGTTAGATTTGGGCTCACAGTTGTCAAAGAATGAGCAAAAAAAAGTTAGAGGTGGTGCCACCCTACAGTGTAAAAATGGCCCAGAGCCATGGAATCAATGGAGGCAGGTAGTCTACAACTTCCCTTCTTGTTCTTCAGCTCCGGCGTATTGCGCTGGTGCTCAGTCAAGTACTGTTGACTGGTGTTACTAAAATTTGTTACGGAGGCATCCTTGCTTGGATACCTCCGTTTCTTCATTAAAGAAAGTATTTCCCCTCTCCTTGTCCTACATTGCTAACAAAATACTTTTTGAAAAAAGAATTCCCCTTCTACAAACAACCCGATGAAAAAGATTGCGGGCCAACCTGTTTACGAATTGTTGTAAAGCACTACGGCAAGCTAATATCCCTAAAAGAGATACGGTCCTTATCAGAAACTACACGGGAAGGAAGCAATCTTTTAAAATTAAGCGAAGCGAGTGAATCCATTGGGTTCAAATCACTGGCCCTAAAAACGAATTTCGAAAAGCTCAAACAAGCTCCAATGCCCCTTATTGCCCATTGGAACAAAAGTCATTTTGTTGTCATCTATAAAATTCACAAGGATATTGTCTATATCTCCGACCCTGCATATGGACTAATCAGCTATCAAAAAGATGATTTCCTGAAGCATTGGATTGGAAATAATGCAGACGAGACCACCAAGGAGGGTATCGCCTTACTCTTGGAACCTACCCCAAAATTCAACCAAGCCAAATGGGAAGCCACCGATAAGCAATCCTTTGCATTTCTTTATCAGTATTTGTTCAAATACAAAGACCTCCTACTCCAATTGTGCATAGGGCTGTTAGTCGCAAGCGTGCTTCAGCTAATTGTCCCATTTTTAACCCAAAGCATTGTTGACGTAGGTATTCAAAACCAGGATATCGATTTCATATACCTAATTCTTCTGGCCCAGATTATGCTGTTCATTGGCCGTGCAAGTGTAGATGTTTTTAGAAGCTTTATTCTTTTACATCTTAGTACCCGCATCAATATTTCATTGGTATCCGATTTTTTTATAAAGCTCATGAATCTGCCCATCGCATATTTTGATACCCGTATGACCGGTGATATTATGCAGCGCATACACGATCATAGCCGTATTGAAAACTTGCTTACCGGCTCTACCTTGAACACGCTATTTTCCATGACCAACCTTTTGGTTTTTGGCTTTGTTCTTATTTACTACAACCTCTCAATATTTTTGATTTTTGCCATCGGCAGTCTCTTTTATATCGGATGGATCTTGTTTTTCCTGAAACGAAGAAAAGAGTTAGATCACAAACGATTTTCCCAACTAAGTCAGGAACAAACCACGGTTATTGAATTGATCAGTGGTATGCAGGAGATCAAAATGAACAACGCCGAAAAGCAAAAACGATGGAGCTGGGAGTTCGTTCAGGCCCGATTGTTCAAGGTAAATATGCAAAGCTTGGTACTGGAGCAAACCCAAGGTGTAGGTTCCTCGTTCATAAACGAGGCGAAAAACATTTTTATAACATTTACCTCAGCCTTCTTGGTGATAGAGGGCTCCATAACTCTGGGGATGATGCTTTCCATTCAATACATCATAGGGCAATTGAACACCCCCATTACCCAGTTGGTCGATTTCATCCGAGCCGCCCAAGATGCCAAAATAAGTCTTGAACGCTTGGGGGAAATCCATGACAAACAAGATGAAGAACTGCAAGAAAAGCAACTCATTTATAACTTTCAGCCCAATCGAGATATTAGGTTACGGAACATCTCTTTTCGATACCTAGGTAACGACGAAAATGTGATCAAAGGGCTTTCCCTGACCATTCCTGCAAACAAAACCACCGCCATTGTCGGAGCAAGCGGAAGTGGAAAAACAACATTGCTAAAAATTTTACTGAAGTTTTATGAGCCGGCCAAAGGTAGTATTATGTACGGGGACCATAACCTGAACAATATCTCCCACAAGGCATGGAGGTCAAGCTGTGGGGTGGTAATGCAAGAGGGATATGTGTTCAATGACACCATAGCCTACAACATAGCCGTCGGTGCGGATGTAATTGACCAAGAGCGATTGATTGACTGCATGAAGTTGGCCAACATATATGATTTTGTACAGTCACTACCGCTGGGTCTTAATACCCAAATCGGAAACGAGGGCATCGGAATAAGTACGGGTCAAAAACAACGGCTATTTATCGCCCGAGCTCTGTACAAGAACCCCGATTTTTTGTTTTTTGATGAAGCTACATCTGCTTTGGATGCCAAAAATGAATCGGTTATCATGAAAAATTTAAACAGGTTTTTCAAGAACAAGACCGCTATTGTCATTGCACATAGACTCAGTACCGTGCAGAATGCAGATCAAATTGTAGTATTGGACGATGGCCAGATTACGGAATTGGGGACGCATCGAGAACTAATACATCAGCAAGGAGTATACTATGATTTGGTAAAAAATCAACTGGCTCTTGAACAATTGGGTGTAAAAAAAGAAGAAAATGCCTGAAAAAGAAAGCAAAGACAATTTATACATTAGATCAGAGGAAGTACAGGAAATACTTACCAATCCCCCTTCTTGGATCGTACGCTGGGGCATTACACTCATTTTTCTTTTCACCTTTATTGTTCTTGTGCTATCATTTATAATAAAGTATCCCGATTTTGTTTCCGCAAAAATCATTGTCACTACCGAAAGACCCGCCGAGCAACTAAAAGCACGACAGTCAGGGGCTATAGATACCATTTTCATTGAGAATAGGCAGTCGGTGAAGCCCAACCAACGATTGGCCATCCTCAAGAACACGGCCAACTATAAAGATGTATACTTTTTAAAGAGCATTATTGATACACTGGATTTTACATTGAACGATTTTTCATTTCCCATAGAGCTCATTGTCGACCTGAATTTAGGTGACATAGAAATTGCATACATCGATTTTGAAAAAAGCTACGTGGAATATTATTTGCTCAAAGACCTCGAACCCTATGTTTATAAGCTGGAAAGCAATGCACAATCCTTAGCGGAAATAAAAACACAACTTATAAGCCAAATTAAACAGAAACAGCTGCTGGAAAGAGAGCAGAAACTGGCTAAGGTAGACTTCGAAAGGCACAAGCAACTATTTGAAAGAGGCGTGATTTCCCAACAAGAATATGAATCAAAAGAGCTTGAGTTCATTCAAATGCAAAAACAAATTAGCACTATGGCCATTTCCATTTCTCAAATGAGGGGAGCCATTTCATCTGCCAATGAAGCCCTAAAAAGTACACAACTAAACGAAAGGGAAGAAAGTACCCGTTTTTTACGAAACCTAGCACAATCGTATAATGCCTTACAGAAATCAATTCGCGATTGGGAACATGCCTTTGTTCTTAGTTCTTCCATAGACGGCATCGTAAGTTTTCAAGAATATTGGGGGGTGAATCAAAATGTTACCATAGGAGATGTTGTTTTTTCTGTTCTTCCAAAGAACACATCCAATCTGGTAGGCAAATCCACAATAGCATCCCAAAACTCCGGCAAGGTTACAGTAGGCCAGAAAGTATTGATCAAGCTAGATAATTATCCCTATCAACAATTTGGTATGCTGGTAGGTTTTGTAGAGAACATATCCATTTCGCCTAATGCGGACGAACAATATTTCGTCTACATCTCCCTTCCCAATGGAACAAAAACGTCCTATGGCCAAAAACTGGTGTTCGATCAGGAACTTCTGGGAAATGCTGAAATTATAACAGAAGATCTAAGTGTTGCAGAAAGACTATTTTATAAGTTCAAAGAAGTATTTAAATATCGTTGATTCGCTTAATCCACAAACTCTCATGCAGATATAACTACCAGATAGTGTCTACAATCCGTTTCCAAACTTTTGGTGTTTTTTTAAAGTGTCTAAGAAATAGGAGTGAATTCATCTTTGTATCACTCTTCAAGTTCTTCCCTGTCAGGTTTGTTCGTCGAGGACACACATTCAATTTTCCAACCGTCTTCAGTCTTTCGATAAATAGCCGTCCATGCAAAATGGGTTTGGCCTTTGATTGTTTCGCCCTCTTCATTTCTATAGGCAACTTCCACTATTTTATCAACTATGGTATAGGCAAGGGAACCATCATCTGAAAATCGGATGACGGGTTTGCTTACATCATCCCATTTTATGAATTCCACATTGGAAAAATAGTTGTGATATCGTTTCAAGGTTTGTTCTTCGGTAGGCTTAGAAATCTCTCCTCGATTGACCGAAATAAAATCAGGTGATAATTGACGGGCAAAAGCAATGGAGTCCTTTTGAAAATGGAAATCCCTCTGCTGCTCGTGAAGTTGCAGAATTTCTTCTTCCAATTGATCAAAGTCAGTCTGCTTGTTGGTATCACAAGAAAGTAAGGTCATCCCAACAAAAACAGAGATCAAAGCCAAGAAGAGCCGTTTTTCTGAATACTTTGAATGAACTTTTAGACTAATCATTGGCCTTAAGATAAGTATTCCATACATCGCTATTGATTTCATAGATGTCCGCATTGGTGCTCTCAAGATTTTTACTGCTGATGAACACCAGTTTTTTCGATGCCGCCAGATACCTTGGATTTAGTTCTGAACCCGTGCTATTTATTTCTTTTAAATGAATTGGGGTTGTCCATTCACCGTCCTCATTTTTGGAGAAATACAAATCCCCGTAGGTGGACAGGCCTTCCTTTCTTCCGGACGATTCAAAGATCATCCAATCTGCATTGGGGGAAACCAAGAGGTTCCACTCCCCGGAACTGCCATTTACCTCTCCTTCCAACAACTTGGGCTGTTCATACGAGCCATCTTCCTTGCGTTTGGCAAAGTAAAAATCTCCCAGACCTTTCCCTTCTTCACGTATGGAACTGAAATATAAATTTCCTTCTTTATCGGTCACTGGACTAGCTTCGTACCCGCTGGAATTCACCTCCAATACCGGTTCGGGAGGCGACCATTTTCCATTCTTTTTTATTGATTTCCAGATATCCCGATTACTATCGGTCTTCCCTTCATAAACTCTGCTGGATACAAAAAAGAATTCCATTCCATCGTATGAAATAAAAGCATCAGAATCGCTGACATCATCCTCTGGATCACTCCAAAATGCAGGTCCCAGTAACTCCCAGGAATCGCCAGATTTTTGATATTCATAAATTGTTGACGGAGGATTATTCCGGCTGCCCCATTTGCCGGTATGCCGACTTACAAATGCAGTTTTTTCATCCGGAGTAATGGCCATGGATGTTTCCACCGCATCTGTAGAAAAGATTCGAAGCAAATGAGAGGGCACTTTGACCTTCCTAATGATGGGGTTGGTAATTTCTGATTCTTTTAGCTTCTTTTCTTCATCATACGCGCCCCAAGGACTATTGGTCACGTAATAGAGGTCATCTCCGACCATAACTCCTAAAGTCGGTTCGTTCATCTCTGGTAATGCCTTCTCAATAAATTCAAACGAATCAATTTCATCCTCAGGCGGATTCAGTTGATATTTTACAATTCTGAAGGGCCTTAGCCCATTATGGATTGCAATCAAACTCCCGTCATGATAATACAATCCATCAATACCCTTTAAAGGGTGTTGTAGATTATTCTTTATGGCGGATAGCCTAGCTGTTTCAAAATGATACCTAAAGATTCCCTCTCGATAGTCCGCCACAAACAAAACAGATTCATCAGAATTCAAAGCAATCCCTTGCAGCGAAATGAGCTTCGGTGATTCAAAAAGAACTTGCAACTTTTCCTCTCCTTCCACCACTTTGTATACGATGGGCTGCTCAGCATTACTATTTGACGCATAGACGTCACCTTCTTGGGATATGGTCAAATCGCCCAACCAGGCATTATCGTGCGGTGCGGAATACGATGCCAACACTTCTCCTGTACCCAAATCAAAGCATACGACCTGGGCAGTACCGTTTTCGGATTCTCCCATCATTTCCGCAATGGGCGTTGAGCATGCCCATAACCTCTGGTTCTTTTCATCGACCTTTAGGCCCATGATTGCATTAAGGTGACCTCCAGAAGCAAACTCTGAAACCTCGCCCTCTTTGTCTACAGCCAGGATTTTTCTTTGGTGGACACTTCCCACGTAGAATTTGCCCTTTTTTTCACTGTAGGCTATCCCTTCAGGGTGCAGTAATTTATCTTGTAATTCAATAATCGTTTCACCCTTTCTAATTTCTTTGCTCAAATGTTCTGCTTGCTCAACCAATTTTTGGAATAGCGGATACTCAGCTAGGCCCACAAAGTCTTCATCCTTTTGAAAGGGTAGATTCGCGTTCATCCAAATTACCTTTTTCAATGCGTTTGTAGACTCTTGCTTTCTCTCATTTAGGGCGAAGGCGGCGGCGAGGTTGTACAATATGGAAGGGTGGTTGGGTCGAAGTGCATTGGCTTGGGTCATTTTATCCAGAAAGCTCACATAATCCCCAGCTTCATAGGCTTTTTTTCCTTGGTCATGTATTTTTTGCAGATCGGATTGGCCGAAAACCGAGGTCAAACCAAAAGCGATAAGCAACACGATACCTGCTTTGAAATATTTCATGGGTAAGGGTTTTTCATGAAGTAACTCGATTATACCCCTTATGTAAGGTTGGAAATTGTAATCTATTGCCTAGGAAACCCATGGGGCCACATATTGGTTGTCTTTAAAGATATAGGAATTTCCGCCCGACCAACGTTAAAAATTTGTTTAAGAATTGTCCATTTCTTAGCGGCAGGGAATTAAGCGCGGCCAAAATAGTTATCTTTAATCCTTGAATTTTCCTTTTGGATTAAGCTGAAAAAGAAGAAATATGTCCCTTACTCGAATCCTCCTCATTGTCGTTACATTTTGGTCCTCCATTACCATTTTCCAGGAACGGTCGGTTGATACTGACAACGCCGAAATAACCTTTGTTTTCAAAGAAAAAGATGTTGATGGAAGTATTGGTGAAGTACGCTCTGAATCTTCGATAGACATGGAAGATTTCACCCAATCAACGTTAAAGGGCTCGGTTTCACTTGAATCCCTCAAAACCGGAAATTTTTTACGGGATTGGCATTTGATGAGCAAAAAGTTTTTTCATCGAAGTAAGCAGGATCGGTTATACTTCTCAAGCACATCCATCACAAAAAATAATGAAGATTATACCATTGAAGGAAATCTCGATATAAAAGGTATTTCCAAGCCGGTTAAGTTCAAAGGAAAATTAAAAAACGGTAAACTTGTTATTTCCGGAGAAATCAATGTGGCCGATTGGGACATCGTTATCGAAAAAGAGACTTCCAAGAATATGGTAGAAATTTCAATGACACTGCCTATTACGGCCTAACAGGCATAGCAATAAGCTTTATATTCTTTTCCCTGACGCCCCAAATCATCAACCACAGACAAAAAAGAAGCTCTCCAACATCTGCTGGAATTGTAATGTTCTGTAAAACCACGGAAGAAGTATTTGGAAATAGAAAATAGGTAACAAAGTCAACAAAATCTCCCAGACATCCCAACATAAGGATAATTCCCAACCATTTGGGTGCGACTCCCGATTTATAGATCATATAGCCCAAAGGGAAGAGATATAAACCGTAGAAAATTTGGTTCACCATATACCCCCGGCCATGCATGTTTAAGAAAAATGAGGATAGCAACTCCAACTGCTCCATTCCAAAACCTTCAGAATAGGACTTGTTTTGCAGTAATTCCAAAGCCGAAAACTGATAGAGCATGTTTTGGCAGTACATCGCCACAGAAATCGTTATCGATAGAAATAAGAGGAGTGCCCCATTTTTATGGACATTTTTGAAAACGATATATAATAGAAAAGCATAGAAGAAAAAGGCGGTGGACATCACCAAATCGGCTACAAAACCCAATCGGAACAGCCATTCATTCTCAATAATGTTTCGAGCCGTAGCTGCGATGTCCTTATAAACGAAAATGTTTTGCCTTACATAGAACTCTGCAAAAACACCGGTGACCACTAAAATAAAAAAAAGAAATCCAGCTAAGCGAGCTGTTTGCTTTAACGACATCACGAAAATTGGTTTAAGGTTATGAAGAGTAGACGAACGACCTTCTATTTTGTTTCGGTAACCCTAAGCCAATCAGAATTATGTTGCTTTGGCAGCGAACTCCACTTGCCTTTTTGTCTTTAAAAAGTTGATTGCCATTAAAACCGTGATTATTAAGAAAACAAATGCCCCAATTACAAACACAACAGTTGACATAAACTCAAATAAAACGCCTCCCAAAATAAGTCCAAACATACTGGCAATACTCCCCATGCTATTGCCATAGCCTTGAATAGCGCCTTGCATTTTCGGATTTCCTGTTCGCGACAACAAAGCCATAAAACTAGGCCACATCAATCCATTGCCTATGGATAAAAGGGTATTGGACAAATACAAGGTAATCGTGTTTTGATAGGACAAAAGGAAGAAGGATGTTGCCAAAACGATGGAGCCGATCAAGATTAAACGTTCATTGGGTACTTTCCCGTCCAATTTGCTCAACACTGGGCCCTGCACGATAATCATAATCAAACTGGAATATGCCAAAAAAATACCCAACTCGGAAGATGTCCAATCCAAAATCGTACTGGCATAGATGGGCAGACCTGCATAAAAAAGGCTGAATCCCAAAAAAGTTAGAAAATAGACCAAGTACAAAAGAGGAATTCCTGATTCCTTGAGCACGTTTCTAAGATTCGCTTTTGGCGCATCGGCCAAAAGTTCTCCCTCTTGAAAGCAATTTTTATGCTCTACCTGAAAAAATCTTCGAAGGGAACGAAGTCGCACAGTCCCCGTATTTACAACACATGGAACGCTTTCAACAAGTTTGGTATTGATAACGAATATCGCAACCAACGAAATTAAGGCTGCCAATATCAGGGGTAAAACCTCTCCCATTTGGGTCGAGGCCAGAACTCCTGCAAAGGCTGGTCCCAATACAAACCCAAGGCTTGTAGAGGCTCCCATTTTCCCAAAATTGGTGTTACGGTCCTCATCTGTGGAGATATCGGACAAATAGGCATTAGCGACTGAAATATTACCTCCGGTGAAGCCATCAAAAATACGCGCCACAAAAATAATGATGAGGGGCAAGGTCATCACATAACTTCCCGTGAGGGAAGTGTCCTGCGACCATAATGTGGTTTTAGGAAGAAGAAAGGCCAACAAAAATAGCATCCAGGCTACAAAAGTCCCCATCTGGCTAATGACCAGCACTTTTTTTCTTCCAATTTTGTCAGATAGTTTTCCAAGGAGAGGCGCCCCAATAAATTGAAAAAAGGGGTACATGGCTCCCAAAATTCCATAGATGAATCCATTGCCCCCCATATCGGTGACAATGAAAATCAATATGGGCACCACCACGCTGTATCCCAAAATTCCAATAAAGTTGACTAATAGAATTGGAAAAATTTTGGAAGGAATAATGCTCGACAGTTTCATGGGAGTGCTGAAATGACCTTTTTAAAGGTAATCAAATTATTGGCCCAATTCCCTTGCCTCAAAAGCAATCAATTCCTGATTCTGAAAATGCTGTGTCACCTCAATGGGATTGCAGCATACTTCGCAATCCTCCACATAGGTTTGCCGCCCAACCGAGGTGTCCAAAAGAAAAGAAATCTCCTCCCAACAATACGGACATTGAAAGAAATGTTCAAACATGAGCCATGTAAATTCGGTGGTTTTTGGTCAGAAGTCCACATTCAACAATTGCCCACTGATCTGTAGCATTTGAAGTTCGGCCAATTTTGCATTGTATTTTGCTTGGCTTTCAGCCAATTCGGCATTCAGTAGGTTCAATTGGGCCTGTCTGAATTCAATCGATGTTACCTGTCCCAACTTGTAGCGCTCATCGGTCCGGTTAAAATTGTTTTGATTGGTTTGCAGGTTCTTTTTCTGAACCTCCAAAACATATAGCGTATTGGTATAGCTATCCCAGGCATTTCGAATGTCCCTTTCCACCTCCTGTTCCACCTGTTTCATCAGAAGTTCTTGGTTTTCGTAGCCGATCTTTACATTTTTTATTCCAGTAATGGCCCTCCCGCCGTCAAAAAGATTCCAAGTAAGATTAACAGCTCCTGTAACTCCTGTCGCTGTGTTTTGAATCAAAAAGGCTAACGGACTATTATTGTTCGATTCATTCCACCCGTAAGTACCAGTGAGCCCTATAGTTGGTAAAAATGCACTTCGCGCCGCCTTGATGTTCAACTTATTGATGTTCATCCCCTTTTCATTGATCTTGATTCGAACATTATTCTCTTTTGCCTCGTTGTGCATGTTTTCCATCTGAAGACCAGGAACAAAATTCACTGTGGTATCGGTGACAAAAACCTCAGACAGTTCACGATTCAGAATTAAATTCAAATCACGCATGGTATTCCGAAGCAGCTGTCTTGAATTCAATAGATTGATGCTATCAGTATTGATATCCACTTCGGCGTTGAGCACATCCAATCCTGTATTTTGACCATACTCAAACTGGTATCGGGCACGCCTTAAGCGCTGCTTCGAGATTTCGAGGGCCTGTTCCAAATTTTTGGTGTTCTCCGTTAATCTGGATGCCTCATAATACACGGTGAACAATTGCAGTATTGTGTTCTCTATGGTTTGGCGTACCTCAAGTTCGGATTGTTGAGAACGCTCCTTAAAACTTTTATAGTTATAATATCGACCCAAACCATCAAACAAGGTATAGTTGACACTTACCGAAGCGTTATAACGACGTGTTTCCGCACCATCGGCCCTCCGAGAGTCCCCACTGGCCAGCTGACCTTCGGTGTTTTGCACATCAATACTTCCTCCAGCATTACCTGTAACCGTAGGCAAATACCCCGAATTGAGGATGTTGGCATTATTCTCGTCTATTTTTCGTGTGTTCTGGGCTACTTTGATTCCCAAATTGCTTTCCAAGACCAAAGCAATGGCCTCGTCCTTGGTCAATAAGGGTTCTTGTGCCTGTCCCGGCGTTCCTAGTAACAATAAAAAACAAGGGAGCGTAAAAAAGATACTTCTCATTACAATGTTTCCTCTAAAACTTTTTCGGAGTCTTCTTTGGTTTCCTTGCGAGGTTGACTCCCGTTTAGTGAATATGATGCTTCATTGACCATATGGTCTTCTTCTTTTTGTTCCTTAATGGCCCGCTCAACTTCTTCTTGAGTGATTCGTTCACCGGTCCATATTCTTTTAGCCGATACCTTTACGAAGTTCCCAAAAGATAGAAACAACGGTAGCATCAAGAGAGTTAGAACCGTGGCAAAACCTATTCCGTAGGCTATGGAGATGGCCATAGGTTTCAAAAATTGTGCTTGACGACTCTTTTCCAAAAGTAGAGGTGCCAATCCGGCAATTGTGGTGACGGAAGTCAAGAAAATGGCCCTGAACCTTGAACGTCCTGCTTCATAAATTGCTCGATTGAAGCTCATTCCACTCCGTAGGTTGATATTGAACTTTCCTATGAGAACCAGACCATCATTCACCATAATTCCAATAAGGGCAATGATTCCCAGCATGGATAAAATATTTATCGGGAAACCATGGATCCAATGGCCCCAGGCTACAGCGGTAAGGCTGAACGGCACGAGCAACAATAACAGCAAAGGCTGGCTGAAACTTCTAAAGGTAAAGGCTATGGTTATATAGATCAAAAATAAAACGGTAAGCCCAACAAAATTGAGGGAGTCAAAAAGTTTATTTCTTTCCCGGTTTTGACCTTCATACGAAGCTGTAATCGTGGGGTATCTGGATTGTATATCCGGCATCAACTCTGTTCGGATCCAAGACATAATGTCTGGAGCACTTGTAGTCTCCGGATTTTTAAGGTCTGCGGATATGCGTATTTCCCGCTGTCCATCCAAATGGTTGATGGCCACTTCACCGCGTGCAATGGTATAATTGGCAATTTCCTTCAATGGGATTCTGTCCCCAGTGGGTGTCGCGATTCGCATTTCATCCAAGTCGGTTATCGATGCCCTATTTTCCCGATCGTACCGCACCCAAACCCGAATTTCATCTTGTCCTCTTTGAAACCGTTGTGCTTGGGTTCCGAAAAAGCCAGCACGCACTTGATTCATCACAGATCTTAAATCCATTCCCAGCAAATAGGCATTTTCCTTAAGTTCGAGCCGTATCTCCTTGATTCCCGCTGGATCATTATCGGCAACATCCTTTAAAAGCGCATTATTCTCCAAGGCTGATTTCAACTCAGTTTTAGCCGCTTTAAGCTCTGTTATATTGTTGCCCAGGAGGGACACGGAAACTGGGTCTCCCCCAAAGTTTCCTCCGGAACCGTAGATCAAACTTTCAACACCAATAACAGGTCCAACAAGTTCTCGCAACCTCGTGGTCACCAAATCTGCCCTTATGGCATCGGGTCTATCTTCCCCAGGAAGTAAATTGATAACTAACGTTGCTGATGAGGAACCGGGGCCCAAATTCTTGATCATATTTTCAAACAAAACCTTATCCGTGCCTTGCAAATATTCCTCAGTGAGCTCCTGATTGACAATTTCCGCCTTGTCTTCAATCAAACTGATAATGGAGTCTGTTATTTTTTCATTGGTGCCATTGGGCATCTGTAATTCGACCGCAACACGGTCACTGGCAATTCTTGGAAAAAAGGCCGTTCTGATAATTCCACCGCCTATCGACCCAAAGGTCAAGAACAAAGCAAGAATGAAAAACGAGAAGGTCAATATTTTGTATCGTAATGCAAACCGTAAGGCTGGGCTGTACCATCTATCCCGCATGTAGGCCATGGCACGGTCTCCCATTTTATTGATTACCCGAAGTTTGGCAAATACCCTCCCAATACCTGTCTTGGGTTTATCGTTTTGTGCCTTCAAGGCTTTTGAGTGTGCCAAATGCGCGGGGAGAATAATCAAAGCTTCCACCAAGGAAACGGCTAGGGTCAAAATCACAATGACCGACACTTCCCCGAAGAAGTCACCAATTCTTCCATCCAAAAAGAGAAATATGGAAAACGCCAAAATCGTGGTCACGATGGCCGAAACAATGGGAGGAATTACCTCCATGGTACCATCGATAGCCGCTTGAATCGGTTTTTTGCCCTTTTCATAATGCTGATAGATGTTCTCCGCAATCACAATCCCATCATCTACCAGAATACCAATTACGATAATCATCCCGAAGAGGGACAGCACATTAATGGTCACATTGAGCATGGGAGCAAAAATGAACATTCCCAAAAAGGCTATGGGTAAGCCGAAGGCCACCCAAAACGCCAATCTCGTGTTCAGGAAAAGAGAGAGAAAAATGAGCACCAATATCATCCCCATAATGGCATTCTCTGTCAACAATGCGGTACGTTGGGTCAAGGTTTTTGACAAATCCCGTACCACGTTCAACTCTACATTGGTGTACTTTTGGTTGAATTCCTGTACATACTCCTTAACCTGCTCTGCCGAACCAATCAAGTCTTCTGTGTTTGTACTGGTTATGGTAACGTTTACTGAAAGGTCGCCATTGAAGTAAGAGGCATTGGGCGTCTCTGAAAAACGATCACGAATCTGGGCGACATCTTTTAATCGTATAGCTGTACCCGAAGCATCTGCACGAACGATTAAGTTGGAAAGTTCATCACCATAATAAGATCTGTTATTGGCACGAATCAAATATTCCTCAGCACTGGTCTTAATGTTACCCCCGGTGACCAAAATGTTGGCATTGGCCACAGCCTGAGCCACTTCATTGAAAGTCAGATTATAGGCAAGAAGATTGTTTTCATTGACCGCTATTTCTATTTCTTCATCGGGATAGCCTGCAATATCTATCTGTGAAATGCCTTCTATGGCCCGTAAATCATTTTCAATTTGCCTTCCAATCTGTTTTATGGTGGCCAAGGGAATATTCTCTCCGCTTACGGCAAAACTGATGGTCGGCCGAACAGCTTCCAGTTTAGAGACCACTAAGGGTTCCATTCCAGTGGGGAAGGTGGGTACACGGTCCACAGCATTTTTGACCTCCAACAGCATAAAATCGATATCCCTTCCTTTCTCAATTTCCACATTGATGGTGCCACTGTTTTCACGAGAGGTGGACGTTACCCTATCAACCCCTTGCAATCCCTTAAGATTATCTTCTATTTTTAAGACAATCCCTTCCTCAATTTCCTGTGGCGACGCACCGGGATAGGTAATGTTAATGGCAATATTTTTTGACTCCGTTAAAGGAAAAAAGGACGATTTCAATGATAAGGCCCCAACAATTCCAAAAACAAAAAAGGCGATAATGATTACATCGACCGCTACATGGTACCGAATAAAGAATGAGATAACTTTTTTCACGACTTAGCCTTTTCGGATTTATTTGGGTCGTATACCTTAACCAACATCCCTGCATATGCCCCAGTCAAAGCCTTGGATACGATGACTTCTTCATCGGGTACATCTTTAAGAACGACTCTTTTGTCGGTATAATAAACAGGTCGCACGGAAATGACGTCCAAAATTGAATCACGAACCACAAATATTTGATTGTCTTCCAATAACAAGGAGCGATCTATCTCAATGGCTTCGGGTTCTTCCTTAGCTTCCATATTGGCTTCGAGATATTGGCCTTCCTTTAAATTTTCGCCTGCAACTTCGATAAAAACGGTAATGGTTTGGGAGTTTTGATCTACTCGAGCGTTTACGCGGGTCACTTCCCCTTCATAGCTTTGGGTCCTATCCAAATTGAACAGCTCTACCTTTTTGCCCACTTTGAGGAAGTCTCCATAGGTTTTGGATACAGCTACCTGAAGTTCATATACCCCTGTATTGATGAACTCCCCCAGCTTTTGCCCCACTCGGATTAATGTCCCTTCTGTGACCGCCGCGTCGGTGAGTACTCCCTTAAAGGGAGCGGTTATTCTATATTTGGAAAGTCGCTGTTCTAAATTCTTAACATTGTAGTAGTTGGAAAGTATACCTCGACCGGAAATGAAGAATCGCTCTTTTTCTGAAGTAGTCTCGGGGAGTTTTGGCGTTGGGCGCTCCAAATCAAAATTGTTCAAATAGGTTTGCCATTTTGGATAAATATCGGGGTAATCCAAACGCAAATCCGGCATTATCGACGTCAGGAGGTTATATAGATTACTCTTCGCGGATTGGACACTGGCATAATATTCATCTGAATCAATTCGAATTAGGGTCTGTCCTGTGCTATATTCCTGACCTGTTCGAAATAACTTGCTGCCAGTTCTGAAGACACCTTGAACTTCCGAATACAGTTCTACCCTTTGCTTAGCCCTTAGGTTACCATTGGCCGGTACCATAATGGGAACATTCCCATTTTTTACAGTATCCACAAAGACGGTCTTCACCACTTTGGCCTGTCTGGGTCTTCTGTTCTTTTTACTATCAGAAATGACACCAGAGAGGTAGAACGATCCGAAAATTAGAATCACACCAACAACCGTTGAAATGATGAGTTTACGCATGAGTGGATGAATTAGTCTATGCAAAACTATTCCGTAATTCGAGTCGTCAGGTTAAATATTTCATAAATTGTTTATCGATTATTACATTTCGTAAAACAAAAAAGGGGATACACGCCTGTATCCCCAAACCAAACAAACTAAAGTATAACTAACTACTCATTTTCGTCTACGTCTTCGAATTTTGTGTCCGCCATTCTAGTACGTTGTAATTGTATTTCATTAAACCGTGGCTTTAAGGACTTGTCGTCCGTATCAAAAACCAAAAACTGTTTTGTATTCATTGCCTTAACACCGGTAAACGAATCAAATCGGTTATTTTGGAGTTGCAATATTTTCAGATTGGATAATTGGGCAAATTCCATCGGAATCTCGCCTCCCAATTGGTTGTTGGCCAAAACCAATTCCTTTAGTCCTACCAATGCTCCTATTTCTACTGGAATAGATCCGTATAAATTATTCTCAAAAAGCCCCAATGCCTCAAGCTTTGTCAGCTTTCCAATGGAGGCGGGTATGTTGCCCTTTAAATTGTTACTGGAAAGATTCAATTCGCGAAGATTGGTCATTTCACCAAATCCCTCTGGAATAGACCCATTGATGAAATTGTTGAAGATTGAAAATACTTGAAGGTTTTTCAATTGCCCTATCTCTTTTGGGATCTCCCCCTTAAGTCGGTTCATTTCAAGTCTAAGTACTTTCAAATTCTGAAGCTCAATAATTTCTTGCGGTAAAACACCGGTAATGCTATTGAAAGCCAAGTTAAGGTGGGTCAGGTATCTAAGTCTGGCAAGACCTGACGGCAAGGTGCCTTCCAAATTATTTCGAAAAAGATTGATGCCAACCACATGGTTGTCCTTAACCGTAACACCCTTCCAGGTATCCACCGGGGTATCCAAATCCCAAGGTACACTCCAACCACTACCATTTGTACTTTGGTACAAATCAATCAAGGCCTTTTTCTCCTTGGATGGGATATTACTTTTTCCAAAAGTGACTCCTGTGATGAAGCAGCTTAAGATTGCGAAAAGGGTAAGTCTCATGTTGGCCATTCTTAAATTTCTAAGAATTCAACTACGAAATAAAAAAGAAAGAAAAAACCTACAAAATAATATGGGTGAACTAGTCAGATTTTGTGGTATAGCCCTAAAAACCTGTGGTTTGTCGAAAAAATACGATCATACTTCCATGGATTCGAGCTCGGTTGAAAGTTTTTCCCAGTTCTCCATTAATTGCCCCAATTCGTCTTTTTTGCCTTGATAATCATCAAAAAAGTTGGGCTTGGCCACTGTGGCGTCATAGTTTAGGAGTAGCTCGTGGTCTATGCTCGCAATATCTTTTTCAAGATTGGCGATTTTCTTTTCAATGGCACTCAATTTGTTCTTTAGGGATTTGAGTTTCTTCTGTGCTTGATAATCATTCTTTTTAGGTTCAGACTTTTGGGCTTTCTTTTTATCCCCTTTTTCAATCTTTCTGAAATCCTCAGCTTGGCGTTGCTCCAGATAAAAGTCAATATCTCCTAGATATTCTTTGATGCTACCTTCTTTGAACTCATAAACTTTATTGGTAAGGCCCTGCAGAAAATCTCGGTCGTGTGATACCAAAATCAATGTCCCCTCAAAGTTTTCCAACGCTTGTTTCAAAACATTCTTGGACTTGATGTCCAAGTGGTTGGTGGGCTCATCCATAATCAGGACATTGAAGGGCTGCAGTAGCAATTTTGCCAATGCCAAGCGATTTCGTTCACCTCCTGAAAGTACCTTGACATATTTTTCCACATCATCCCCACGAAACAAAAACGAACCTAAAATGTCCCTCACTTTGCTTCGATTACCTTCATTGGCCGCATCAATCATCGTATCGAGAACAGTTTTATCCCCATTGAGGTACTCGGCTTGGTTTTGTGCGAAATAGCCTATTTGTACATTGTGTCCAGCCTTTACCTTTCCCTCATAATCAACTTCCCCGACAATTACTTTGGCCAACGTGGTTTTTCCCTGTCCATTTTGGCCCACAAAAGCCGTTTTACTGCCACGTTCCACCAAAAGGTCAATATTGCTCAATACATTTTTAGGGCCGTAGTTTTTGGTAAGATTCTCCAAGGTAAGGACCACTTTTCCTGGATTCACGGAAACTGGAAATCGCAGGTTCATTACACTATGGTCGTCCTCATCCACCTCGATTCGGTCCAACTTGTCCAATTTTTTGATTAGGGACTGGGCCATTGAGGCTTTGGAAGCCTTTGCCCTGAACTTTTCAATCAGGCGCTCGGTTTGTTGTATTTGCTTCTCCTGATTCTTTTGTGCATTAACTTGCTGTTCCTTGATTTCCTCCCGAAGTTGAAGGTACTTGGTGTAGGGTTTGTTGTAATCATAAATGCGCCCCAAAGAAATCTCAATGGTACGATTGGTTACATTATCCAAGAACATTTTGTCGTGGGAAACGATCACGATGGCTCCCGAATAATTTTTCAAAAATTGCTCAAGCCAAATAATGGATTCAATATCGAGGTGGTTGGTAGGCTCATCCAGCAACAAGACCTGGTTGTCCTCCAACAAGAGCTTGGCCAGTTCAATACGCATACGCCAGCCACCTGAAAAGGTATCGGTAAGCTTGGTAAAATCCTCCCTTTTGAAGCCTAAACCCTGTAAGACCTTCTCCGTATCCCCCTGATAGTTATATCCTCCTAAAATTTCGTAGCGGTGCGTAACCTCCGTTAGGTCAATCATCAATTGATTGTAGGCCTCACTCTCGTAGTCAGTACGTTCGGCCAACTGATGATTGATATCTTCAAGTTGTTTTTCAAGATCCTTGATCTCTTTAAAAGCCTGATAGGCTTCTTCCAAAACAGTTTTTCCTTGCTCGAAGTCAATGTCTTGCCTTAAAAATCCAATATTCACCCCTTTCTCCTTGGCTATCGCCCCCGAATCAGGATCAAAATCCTTTGCCAACAATTTGAGCAAAGTTGACTTTCCAGCTCCATTCTTGCCAATAAGACCGACCCTATCGCCAGCATTCAATCGGAAAGCGATTTCCTTGAAGAGATATTCTCCTCCAAAAGAGACTGAAAGGTTATGGATATTTAGCATTTATGTAACCAGAATTACTGAACAAAAACTATCGAATGCGTAATTTTGTCCAAAATCGCTGCAAATGTTAAAAAAAGGAACTAAACTCTACAGTATTTTAACAGGAAGTTGTCCGAAATGTCATGAAGAGAGCATGTATGTGGACGGGAACCCTTATAGTTTGGGGAAACTTTTAAAAATGCATGAGCGCTGTTCGAACTGTGGTACCAAGTACAAGATAGAGCCTTCCTTTTTTTATGGTGCCATGTATGTGAGCTATGCAGTGGGCATTGCCTTCGCTGTTGCTGCATTTGTCATCGCCTTTTTATTTGTGAAAGCTTCGCTCATCAATACTTTTATTGCCATTGTACTTACGTTGGTCGTATTTATGCCCATCATCATTCGATTATCACGTAACATCTGGATCAATTTATTCATCCAGTATGGCCCGGAGGAAGCCAAAAGTTAGGTCCTGTAATATTTCTTTGTAAAGCGCTGGATGTCCATTTCTGGATGTAATGACGATCCATGTTCAATAGAGCGAAATAACTGATTTGACGCAAATGGAGCGATAAGAACGCCCCGTGAGCCGAATCCGTTTAGGCAGTGCACATTGGTATATTGGGGATGTTGTCCAACCAAAGGTCTTCTATCCACCACTGTAGGACGAATTCCAGCCACATGTTCCACCACTTCAAAATCGCATTGTAAGAAGGTCTTCAACTTCGTCAAAAGTTCTTGTTTGGATTCCTCAGTGGGTTCGTTGGTTTTGTCTTTCCATTTGTAGGTGGCCCCAACCCGGTAGATGTGGTCCCCTAATGGAATAATAAATACCGAGGATTTGATCACACTATTTTCATGTAGTTGTGGTGCCTTGATCTTTAAAAGTTCCCCCTTGGTCCCGTTAAGGGGCAAATACCTGAACAGCGGGTTGTTCTTTAGCCCAAAACCTTCCGCAAAAACTATTCTTTTAGTCTTTATTGGAACATATGTCACCTCATCGCCTTTTAGGACCAGCTTGGAGTGGTCAAACGATTCGTTTACCAATAGCTCCTTTGCCTTCAAATATTTTGAATATGCTCTTAGTAAACTCGCCGTATCAACCCTACCTGTGTTCATAACCCTTCCCAAACCAAAGGGAGCATCAATTCGGGGGTTGGTGTTTTCAACGATTTTGTAAGAAAGGAAATCATCCAACCCCGGTTTATCCATAGCCTCAAACCAAAGGTTTTGTTCCTTAACGGAGGCAAATCTTCGTAAAACTGGTAGTTTGTAATCCAGTTTAACACCAAGCTTTTCTTCAAGGGATTGATAAAAGGGAATGGCCGTATCCATTTGTTTTTTGGCCTCCCAAGCCAGGGTAAAGCGCTTAAGAATAACCGGATTGTAAAGCCCGCCGGCAACTAAAGAAGCCTTTTGGGAGTCATCGGAAACCACCTGAAAGGTTTTTCCCTGCTTTTCCAGTGTTTCACAAAACGAAATTCCTGCCAACCCGAGGCCTACGACCAAATAATCTACCATTCCGTAAAATTAGACATCCCCTTGGGTTTTTTGAAATAAAAAAGCGCCGCACATAAGTGCGGCGCTGTATGAATTGAATTGGAAATAACTTTGTGGCTAATAAGCCCACATGTCTTGCTCACGGTCGCGAATCACTTCTTTGATTCTTTTGGCTTCCAAGAGCTGGAAAAGGGCATTGTCAAAAACGTAATCGTCTATCTCACGGTCGCCGTGAACGTTTTCCTCTTTGTAGATGACCCCATTGAAACGTCTAGCGTTCAATAGCATATCAAAGGAAATGGGACGTGCCGAGTTACGTTGATTGTAAACTTTGGCTTCGTGCAAAATTTGTCTTGCAGCGGGATACCATACCCAGAACAGTTCTACTTTGTTCTCCCCTGGGTCTACCGACTCATCATCGATAAAGTTTACATCGGGTGCAACGGGTGCTATTCCCAACAAACGAAATTTTAATTCTCCTTGGCGCTTATCGAAGAACCAGATTCCCTTAATGCGATATTCCTCAATATCTGCAGCGGTCAAATCTCTTTGGTTAATAAATTCCGCAGAAATCTGCTCACCGGCGTTCAATTGTTCATATCCCAAATCGGTGGTATCGACTTTTTGCAAAGTGGCGGATAAATCATCCAAGGTTCGCTTCTCCGTAAAGTACGAATCTGTATAAACCTCGGTCAGTTTGCCATTTCTGATGTTTTTCATCAGCACATGGTACAAGGACCTTCTGTCTTTCCCGATACCAATGGTATCTGTTGGGTAATACAGCGGGAAATTTACACGCTCATCAAGATCAACAATTTCCCATATGGTTTTGGACCAAAGGATATCCCTGTCGTCCACATAACCATACGCAAGGGGAGCGTCGTTGTCCTGCTCGATTTGTTCTTCAGTCTTCTTACCAATATCCTGTGGCAATTTGGCATTCAAGATGTTTGCCTGGGCCATAATAGATACGGGCAGTAAGCTTAAAGCTCCAATTAATAATGCATTTTTCCAATTCATGATCTTCTGTATACTATTTTAGTTTGTAAGCTCAACAACAACTGGGGAAACTTTTTTCAACTTGTAGCTTCTGTTGTTGGTGATATATGCTTTGATGTCAAAAATCTGAACAGCATCACCTCTACGGGCTCTTGTAAGAGCAGATTTGGCTCTACCGTCCAATTTACTTCCAGTAACGTTGATTGTAGGCTGACCAGGAACTTTGAACTTAAATCCGCTTACAGCAAGGTTCAAGTCGAAGTCGAAGTCTTCCAACATAGCGCTGATGGTAGAAATCTCAAGATTTCTTCTTGGCATTTTCACACTACCAGCCTCACCACGTACGGTACCGCTTGGTCTTGGAATATCCTTGATCCTAAACTCGGACTTTGTGGAGATTCCCTTGCCATCAGGCAATGTACCTGAAGCCGTAATGGTAACTTTTCTTCCCGTACCAGGATTCATAATATAGTTGCTACCACTTCTTCTGGTAAGACCAGGAGCAGAAGCTCTTACTTTATTATCTGGAATACCAGGAATAGATATGGTCATTGGATTGGCCACTCCTCGATAAACAACGTTCATCTTATCTGCAGAGATAACTGCTGCATTAGGCTTGGTAATCGTCGCAAAGGTATTGTTTACTGGAACTGGAACTTCTTCACCATCCTGCATGAAGAACATAGTACCTTCAATGGTATGGTCACCTGCAGCTCCTGCACTGATCAACATTTTGATACCTCCTTCTTCCAATAGGTAGTCTTTTCCTTCGGTCAAGTTTCTACCATCCAACTTCAATTCAGCCTTAACAGGCTTGGAACTGTTGTCGGTTTTACTGATGATGATTTTACCATCGTACTTTTCACCTGTGTAAAAAGCAGATTTTGAAGCTTGCAAGGCAGTTGCAAAGTTCTTTAAGGAAACCGCTTCGGTAAGGTTCCCTTCCAACAATCCTTTAAGGATTTCTTGCTCGGTAGCCTTAATATCAGCTTGAAGCTGGGTAACTTTGGTCAAGGAAGCCACCAAAGGATATCCTTCAAAGTGGTAGTTCATCCAATCTACTTTTACCTGATCGCGAAGACGGGTCACTTTACCGTTATCATCACCAGTTTCAAAGCGCGTTTGCACAGCACTTTTAATATCGGTCATGTTTTCTGGTATCGCAGCCAAGATGCTTTCGCGATAGTCTTGCAAACTGGAAAGGAATTTTTTTCCTTCAGGTTTTAAGTTGTCGCCTTTAAAGAATAGGTTGTCCAAATAATCAGACTTGTCCATTACAACATAGTTGTTTGGGTCTTCCTGATCGGCCAACATACCTTTTTTCAGCTCCTTCAAGTACTCGTAGTACTCTTGGGACAGTTGCTTAACCGTTCTAGCTTTTTCAAACAAAGGACCATACTTGATCGCATCTTCAGATGCTTTGGTCTCAAGACCTTCAAAGTAAGCCAAATTGTTTGCGTCCGCCTTCGTATTGGAAGTCTCTAGCTTGGCATTCATCAAACCGAATGCGGCCAGTACTTCCTTACTCATATTTAACGCCAACATCGCGATGAAGATCAAATACATTAAGTTGATCATCTTCTGACGTGGTGATTGTTTTCCTGATGCCATGTTTTTCTAATTAGATTTTAAAAATTAATTTGATTTGGGTTTGGTATATTAATCAAATCCCTAATTAGTTTTTGCTCATGGCAGATAGCATACCACCGTAAACTCCGTTCAAGGAAGAAAGGTTAGTAGCCAAAGATTCCATTTGCTCTTTAAGTGCACCAGCGTTCTGTACTACTTCCTCATTGATGGAAGCTTGGCGGCTAGCACTCTCCAATTGAACTTTGTACAGGCTATTCAAAGACTCCATTTGAGCGGCAGCATGTGACAACTCTTCAGAGTACTTTTTAGTGTGTTGGATTGCATCGGTAGTAGGAGCAATGTTTTTAGCAGCTCCTTCGAAACTCTTGATGCTCTCACCCAAGCTTGAGAAAAGCTCAGAATCGATATTGGCCTCTTTTAAAAGATCATCCAATTTTCTGGAAAGAAGACCTTCAGCCTCTTTGGCTTGCTTAGCGTCATTCTTGTTTCCTTTAGACTGACCGTTGGTCAATTCTGGATAAACCAAAGACCAATCGTATTCGTCGTCTACAGGTTCAAATGCACTGATAGCGAAGATCAATGCTTCAGTAATAAGACCCACTGCAAGAAGCAATCCACCTGTAAGGGGACCAAACTCCCAGTGAAGGATCTTAAAAAGTGCACCGATAATTACCACCGATGCTCCCAGCCCGTAGGCCATGTTAAACAGCTTTTTTGTTGATTTTGACTGTGCCATAATTCTAGTTTTAATTAAGTTATATAAATAAGTATTTGGTTACTGGTTTATATAATGCTCTCTTACTTATTTCTCTTTTTAGTTAGGGAGTCCTTGTCCCTTTGTGGAATCCTCTTCGCCCATATAATCTTGGACGGTTCGGAAACCGATGTAGCTACGTGCAGAATCTTGGTACTCGTAATCACGTGTACTCACCTGCAGGAAGTAGGCCACATCTTTCCATGATCCACCACGGATCACTTTTCTTTTGTTCTTTCCGGAACCGATGTTGGGGTTCATGGTCGACAGGTACTCATACGCACCTTGATCAAAACTTGAACTTGTCCACTCCGATACATTTCCGGCCATATTATAAAGGTTGTACTCATTAGGCTCATATGACTTGGCCTCAACGGTGTACAATGCAGCATCTGCGGCATAATCTCCACGTTGTGGCTTAAAGTTGGCCATGAAACAACCGGTATCACTGATTACATAAGGTCCACCCCATGGGTAAGTACCTCCTTCGATTCCACCTCGGGCCGCGTATTCCCACTCAGCCTCGGTAGGCAATCTGAATTGGTTCACAAACTGTCTCCCCCTGCTCCTTTGATCGTCATTCTTAAACTTGGTTCTCCAATTACAAAAGGCCTTGGCTTGTGTCCAGTTAACACCTACAACGGGATAATCACTGTAAGCATCATGCCAAAAGTAATCATTGTGCATAGGTTCGTTGTACGAGTACTCAAAATCTTTTATCCATACCGTAGTGTCAGGATAAATTTCAAGTACCTCTTGCCTTATAAAATCTTTTCTTCTTCCTTTTTTCGCTCGTGCAGCAGCTTCAATGTCCATCCAATTGTAGGTATATTTCAACTGGGTTACATCAACGGTTCTTTGCCCATTGTAGCTTTCCTCTTCAGGAATGTACAAGGAGTCCATAACTTCTGCATAGTACTCGTCTGGATAATCTGAGGTATCCCAAATTAAATCGACATCTCTGTTCAAGGCTCTACCTTCATACCCTGTTTCGCCCAAACCGGCATAATTGTCAAGCATATATCGCTCGTACACCGAAATTTTGGTTGTATCGGTGTCCTTAAAGGAGTACTCACCAATTCCTTCGTCCTCGGGACCAAGGCCCAGCTCATCGGCCAAAATGGCCATTTTTGTTCTGGCAATAGAGTCCTTCACCCATTCTACAAACTGACGATACTCACTGTTGGTAATCTCGGTATCATCCATATAGAAAGAGCGAACAGTAACCGTTCGCGTAGGGGCATTGAGCACTTTGGCTTGATCCTCTTCAGCTTTTCCCATTACAAAGGAACCGCGAGGAATCAATTCCATTCCATAGGGTTTTTCTGGGTACCATTTTTTCCCCTTTACCCCAACCAGTTCACCTTTTGACCTTGATTTTGAACCACAACTTGCCAGTAAAAAAACAAGAGCCAGGGATGAAAAGAATAACTTTCTCATACTTTAGGTTAAATTTTCGAATTAAGATTTATAGACTGCGCAACACAAATTCGTTATTCTCAAAACTGTATTTTGCACAAAATATTGTGCAAAAACAATTTATCCTTAAAATTTAATTTGTTCAGTTAAAGCCCTTTCTGTAGGCCTTGAACCACCGTTCGGGAATATTTTGGTTGCAAGCTTCCAAATAGTCCTCTTCGGTGCATGGTAATAACGCGGGTGAATTGTTTTTAGTATGTTCGGGTAGAATAGAAGGAACCTCCACCCACCATCTTTCGGTAATGTGGCTTTTGTAGAAAATCAGCTCCTCTGTATCGGTGGGTACTGTAAACTTGGTAAAGTCTTCGTTTTTTGAACTGGGATACTCTTTAACCCGAAAGCTTATGCCCTCGATGAAATACCACAGAATCTGTGCAATCATCTGAAAGGTTTGATTGGAATTTTGGGCCTCATAAATTCCAAATAAACGAACGCTATCGCTGATACCTGCATAACGTGCAATGGCGCATATTTCCCTTCCTGTAAATCCATTGGGTGAAAACTCCTTGTTCATTCCCATTTCACTGGCACGGATAGCACGAAGATCTAAACTTACCAGATGGGCATTTCTAAGTACAGGTTCGGCCAATCCAATATTCGAGGCGATGTCCCCCAAGCGGTAGGCATCGAAAAAAAGCCGTTCCATCAAATCCATTTCCTCTTGGGCGTTGAAATAGGATTGATATCCCAAATTTGAAAAATTGAAAAGATTGTTGGGCTTATCCGTTATGATCTTGCTCATGTAGGAGTGCGAGGAAATCAATTCATCTTCCTGACCAAAATCGAATCGGCTATCGATGCCGACCAGATTCACCATCTGTTTAATTTTATCGAAAGCACGATACGTGGGAAAAGTAATATCTTGGGTTGCCCCTATTATTATAGGTATAATTTTTTCCTCAAGCAGGCCTTCAACAATTTGCTTGACCACAAAGTAGGTATCCTCCACAGTATCTCCTTCCTCGACATCTCCAATATCAAGAATTGTGGAATTCCAATTGCCCATCATCAATCGGTAGAGTTGAATGCGGATTTCATCCATATCCATTTGGGTGGGCTTCTTTTCATAGGCATTCCTTGATTCCAATACCCCGAAAATGGCAACAGTGGCATTTGCGAAGACCGGTAAGCCCTTTTTTTCAGTATGCTTATGGATATTTTTTCCGAGAGATTGCGGTGGCAATAATTCTGTAAATGCCAAAACCTTATCCGTAACAGGAACCAAAAAATCGAATGCCATATTATTTCTTCGTCTTTGCCTTGGCTTTTTTCTTAGGGGTCTTTTTTTCAATCAATGCCTTAGCCTCATCCAAAGAAATCTTGGTTGCATCCACATCTTTGGAGAGTTCAACCTTCACTCTTCCTTTAATGATGTTATGTCGTCCCCACCTTGCTTTCTCAATCTTGATTTTTTCCTCAGGCCATTCTTGCACCAATTTTTCCGCTTCCTTGATTTTTTTGGCCTCGATGAGTTCTGTGATATCGGAATTGGAAAGGTTGTCAAAATCGTATTTTTTGTTGACATTGATGAACATACCATCCCATTTTATAAAAGGTCCAAACCTTCCTTTTCCTTTTGTGACCTCCTTACCTTCGTAAGTAGCTATGGGAGCATCAGCTTTTTGCTTCTCCTTGATCAGTTCTATGGCTCTGTCCAAATCTACTTCGAAGGCACTTTCACCTTGGGCCAGGGAAACAAACTTTTTACCAAAACGGACATAGGGCCCGTATCGGCCAACATTGGCCTCAACTTCTTCTCCCTCATAAACTCCAAGTTTTCGCGGTAATTCAAAAAGTTCCATGGCCTCCTCAAATGTGATGGTGGTAATGGACTGGTCGGGCAGCAAACTGGCAAACAGAGGCTTTTCTTCTTCCTCAACGGTACCAATCTGGACCATGGGACCAAATCTACCCAATCTGGCAGCAACCTGTCGCCCTGATTTTGGATCTGTACCCAAAACGCGCTCTCCACTGGCACGTTCGGCATTTTCCTCTACATCCAAAACATTGGGATGGAAATCCTTGTAGAACTCCTTCATCATTTTTTGCCAATCTTCCTCTCCTGCAGCTATCTCATCGAAATTTTCCTCGACCTTGGCCGTAAAGTTATAGTCCAAAATGGTGGTAAAATGGCTGACCAGAAAATCATTTACGATCATGCCAATATCCGTAGGAACCAACTTGCCCTTGTCTGAACCTATGGTTTCTGACAATTTATTCTGTTGTACTTCTCCGGACTCCAAAACGAGTTGGGTATATTTTCTTTCTGTACCTTCCACAGTACCCTTTTCAACATATCCACGGTTCTGGATTGTGGAAATTGTGGGTGCGTAGGTTGATGGTCGTCCTATGCCAAGCTCCTCCAATTTTTTGACCAAGGACGCTTCCGTATAGCGATAAGGCGGTCGCGTGAATCGCTCCGTAGCAGAAATAAAAAGGTTCTGCAAAGCTTCACCCACTTCCATGGCCGGTAGCATTCCTTCTTGCTCCTCTGTCTTATCTTCTTCGTCGGTTCCTTCCAAATATACTTTTAAGAACCCATCAAACTTGACCACTTCCCCATTGGCGATAAACTCTTCGTTATGGGTACTGGCCTTAATCTTCACATTGGTTCGTTCCAGAACGGCATCACTCATTTGTGAGGCAAGGGTTCTTTTCCAAATCAACTCATATAATTTCGCCTGGTCCCGCTCTAGAGAAGGGGCCTGTAACTTCATATCGGTAGGGCGAATGGCTTCGTGAGCTTCCTGTGCGCCCTTGGACTTTCCGGTGTAGTTTCGGGTTGTGCTATAAGCCTCGCCGTAGTTATGAACGATTGCTTCCTTGGCGGCGTTCAACGCCTCTTTGGATAGATTCACACTATCTGTCCTCATATAGGTTATGAGACCTGCCTCGTATAGCCTTTGGGCCACCTGCATGGTTCTGCTAACGGAAAAATACAGTTTTCTGGATGCTTCCTGTTGCAAGGTTGATGTGGTAAAAGGGGCTGCAGGTGATTTTTTAGCCGGTTTTTTGTCAAGACTACCCACAGAAAAGTTAGCACATATATTCTGTCTCAAAAATGTTTCTGCAGCTTCACGGGTTGGAAAGGTCTTCCCCAATCGAGCTGAAAAAGCGTTGTTCTTATCTGTTTTGAACTCCGCTTTTATGCGGTACGAAGCTTCTGGATTGAAGGCATCTATTTCCCTTTCTCGCTCAACAATGAGCCGAACGGCAACCGATTGCACCCTTCCTGCCGAAAGTCCTGGTTTGATCTTTTTCCATAGTACAGGTGAAAGTTCATATCCCACCAATCGGTCCAAAATACGCCTGGCTTGTTGCGCATTTACCAAATCATAATTGATTTCCCTGGGGTTTTCAATCGCCCTTTGAATGGCTGATTTTGTAATGGAATTAAATACTATTCGTTTGGTTTTTTGTCGGTCCAATTTCAATTCTTCCGCCAAATGCCAAGAGATGGCCTCTCCCTCACGATCCTCATCACTGGCCAGCCAAATCGTATCTGCCTTTTGGGCTAGATCCCGTAGTTTTTTTACAAGGGCTTTCTTCTCTTTGTCAACTGTATATTTTGGTTTGAAACCGTTGTCAACATCTACCCCGAGCTCCTTGGAAGGGAGGTCGACAATGTGTCCAAAACTTGATTCAACTTGATAGTCTTTTCCCAGAAACCGTTCAATGGTTTTCGCCTTTGCGGGGGACTCGACAATAACTAGATTCTTTGGCATGCAATGCTTTTTAAGCTAACAAAAGTATATGAAAATTTCGATTTTAGATTTCCGGCAACATTGGATATAAAAAAATATCCCGCTAAAAACGGGATATTTCAAGGGAAAATTGCGCTGTATCAATCAAGTCCAATTTGACTGATAAGCTTGATATTGTTATCGAGATATTCATATTGATATAACACCTCGTCTCCAACCATGATCAAATGGCTCTCCAAGGGAATTACATCAAACGTAACAATATCTTTAAAGTGATTTAATGCTTGTAAATCTTGTACATCGGTCTTGTCATATACCTTAAGGCCGGATGATCCATCGCAAATGAATAGTTTTTCATCTCTAATTCCCAAACCATAGGGTTCATCCATGGGGTAAGAAATAGTTAGTTCAGGATTCTCAATATTGGAAATATCCACAATAAACAGTCCGCTTTCGGTTGCACCGCACCAGTTGCCTCCCCTGAGGGTAACATAGGCGTAGTTATCATCGACCACAACAGGGTCGCACGCCGTACCATGTTGAAATTCCGAAACAAAGGTGGGTGTGGCGGGTGACGAAATATCGTAAATATACATCCCACGCATACTCCCCAAAAAGAGGTGATCCCCTTTGTTGAAAATGGTTTCGATATCAAACCCAGCATAGATATCATCAAGGTCTTTCGGATTTTCCAAATCAGAAATGTCGAACACATTAATGTGATGGCTGTCAACAGCATAGAGAAACTCGCCAACAATCTTAAACCGGGCTAGAGAACCTCCTTCACCAGAACCGGAATCATTGGTGGCTTCCGCCAATGCAAAGCCGTCAAAAATCACATCTGTTCGATTTTCAACCTCGCTTTTAAGTCGTCTTTCACTTACTGTTTGCCAACCTACAACAATTTCGGTTTCATAATCAAACTCTTCATACTCAACGATATCAGCATCAAAAGGAAAGAACACACCTTGTCTTAGCACATTTTCCAACCGATTGACCTGCACAATATTGTCTATATCGGAAATATCGAGCACAATCAAATCCATCAAACTATCGGCATACAGAAAGTTATCCTTTACCGAAATGTCAACATTGCCAGGGATTTTGATAAACGAAACCTTTCTGGGAAACTCTGGATTACTGTTATCAATTACATGGATACCTTGAGATTTGTCATTAATAAAGACATAGTCCCCGTAGGCATAAACCTTTCCTGATTCATCGATTGAAATGGGAGGAAGAATATCAACGCTACTTGCAAATTCCGCTTTGCTCATTACCAAGGGTCGGGCCACGAGGTAATCTGCGTAATCTCCATCCGCATCATCGTTCTCGTTGCAGGATAAAAATGTCAGTGTGGTTAGGAGCAGGAGTAATAGGGCGTTCCTTTTCATTTATTGTTTAAGTTTTTTGGATGAATAACACCTAATAGATTAAAAAACTTAAACAAAGTTGCGCCTGAAACCAATAAATTTATTCTTCAGAAGAAAATCCAACGATTTCCTTATAAATAAAATAAGTAGGTATTCGCCCAAGCATAGCAGTGAAGAAAACACCAACAAAACAGAGTAAAACACCCAACTGGGCAATTAGACCCGTGACGAAAATCAATCCAAAAATAATCAGCCAGTTTTTATTCCCCAGGGCGAAGGACGCCTTCGTAATTTCGGATGGAGTCAATTCTTCGTCAAAAGCAAAGAACGCCGGAAAAAGGGACATAGGAACTACCAAATAAATAAGACCGATACCGCAAGCCAACATTCCAAGTATGGAGAGTCCGGTGATAATCAATGCCAAGACAAAAGCCTTTTTTAGATAGGGCTTTTTGAAATAGTAGAAATAATCATCCTTCCCCATTTGATCTAAATCAATTCTTTTACAGATACGCAGAAAAGCAGCATTAAGGCACATGGCAAAGGTTGAAATTCCGATAATCATGATGGGATAGAACACAATCAAAAAAACAAGCATTCCAGAAGGGAGGTCGTTTCGCTCATAAGCATAGGGGTCCATCATTCCCGAAGCAATCATGGGCACATACAGTATGATGTAAAAAGGGAGTATCACTACCATCATAAGCAGAACTGTTATGAACCCTTGCAACCAAACTTTTTTGAAAAGTTCAATGGTATTGTTAAAAATACTGCCGAAATCCAATGATGGACTGGCAGCAACTTTCTCGGAAATCTGCAGAAATCTCATGATCAGGTTGGTTTAGAATTGCCCTTCAAGTTAAGAATATCCCAATAATTCCCAATCCAGCCCTAAATAATACTGCCATATTGTCACTAAAATGGAATAAGCATTATCTTTGTCCTCCATTTGGGGAAAAATGACCGAGAAAGGAAGCATGGAAAAAATTATCGACGAGAGCCAACAAGGAAGTACGCTCACCCTTGATCAAGATAAAAACAACAACCGTAAGCTATACATTGAAAGCTACGGATGTCAAATGAACTTTTCCGATAGTGAAATTGTTGCTTCCATTTTAGCCAAGGAAGGTTTCAATACCACCCAACTTTTGGAGGAGGCCGACCTTGTGTTGGTCAATACTTGTTCCATTCGAGAAAAGGCAGAAACTACGGTTCGCAAGCGATTGGAAAAGTTCAACGCTGTGAAGAAAATCAATCCCGGAATGAAGGTTGGGGTTTTAGGCTGTATGGCCGAACGCCTTAAGAGCAAATTCTTGGAAGAAGAGAAAATTGTAGATATGGTTGTAGGGCCAGATGCCTACAAAGACCTTCCTAATTTGATTCAAGAGATCGACGAAGGTAGGAATGCCGTAAATGTTATCTTGTCCAAGGATGAAACCTACGGCGACATAGCCCCTGTTCGGTTGAATTCAAATGGGGTCACTGCTTTTGTTTCCATTACCCGAGGCTGCGATAATATGTGCACTTTCTGTGTGGTTCCTTTTACTCGAGGTAGGGAGCGAAGCCGAAATCCACAATCGATATTGGATGAAGTAAAAGATCTTTGGGAAAAGGGATTCAAGGAAATCACGCTATTGGGCCAGAACGTGGACAGTTATCTCTGGTATGGCGGTGGGCTCAAAAAAGATTTTGAAAAGGCCTCCGAAATGCAGAAAGCCACTTCAGTGAATTTTGCCAAGCTCTTGGACATGGTGGCGACCCAACAACCGAAAATGAGGATTCGTTTTTCGACCTCAAATCCACAGGATATGACCTTGGATGTCATTCAAACCATGGCCCAACACGAAAATATCTGCAATTATATTCACCTCCCCGTTCAAAGTGGAAGCAATCGCATCTTGAAGGCAATGAACCGGCTTCATACCAGGGAGGAATATTTTGAATTGATCGACAACATCAGAAAAATAATTCCTGATTGTGCCATTAGCCAAGATATGATTGCTGGATTCCCTACGGAAACGGAAGAGGACCATCAAGATACATTGAGTTTGATGGAATATGTAAAGTACGATTTTGGGTTTATGTTCGCCTATTCGGAGCGCCCAGGCACTTTAGCGGCCCGTAAACTGGAAGATGACATCCCAGAGGATACAAAAAAACGCAGGCTTCGAGAAATTATTGACCTCCAACAAAAGCACGGCCTATACCGTACGCAACAGCATGTTGGAAAAGTTGAGGAAGTGTTGATAGAAGGGACTTCAAAAAAATCAGATACCCATTGGATGGGTAGAAACTCCCAAAATACAGTGGTTGTATTTCCAAAAGAAAACTACCATGTGGGTGAGTTTGTAAACGTGAAAATCAACGAATGTACTTCTGCAACTTTAATAGGAGAAGCGGTTGGTTATTCCAAGAACAACTAAACTATGGAAAGTGTTCAATCCATAAAACAACGTTTTGAGCTCATCGGGAACGATGTGAAGCTCAACCGTGCCATTGAAAAGGCTATTCAAGTGGCCCCCACCGATATTTCCGTGTTGGTCACGGGAGAAAGTGGCGTGGGTAAAGAGGCCATTCCAAAAATCATACATTCCCTTTCGCATAGAAAACACGCCAAATACATCGCCGTCAACTGCGGGGCAATTCCCGAAGGAACCATCGATAGTGAACTTTTTGGACACGAGAAAGGAGCCTTTACCGGAGCGACGCAAACCCGAAGTGGCTATTTTGAAGTAGCGGATGGGGGTACCATATTCTTGGATGAAGTTGGAGAACTGCCATTGACGACGCAAGTTCGTTTGTTGCGGGTATTGGAGAACGGGGAATTCCTGAAAGTGGGTTCTTCGCAAGTTCAAAAAACCGATGTGCGAATCGTGGCAGCGACCAACATCAATATGTTCGAGGCCATAAAAAAGGAAAAGTTTCGAGAAGATCTTTATTATCGATTGAGTACGGTTGAAATTAGCATTCCACCCCTTAGGGATAGGCGCGATGACATTCATTTGTTGTTTCGAAAATTTGCATCAGATTTCGGGCAGAAATATAAGATGCCGACCATTCGATTGGAAGAATCGGCAATCGAGCTTCTTTTAAAATACCGTTGGCCTGGAAACATCAGACAGTTAAGGAATATTGCAGAGCAAGTATCCGTCCTCGAGGAAAATAGGACCATCTCTGCGGCAACCCTCAGCAGTTATTTGCCCAATGCTAACAGTAGCAATCTTCCCGCTGTAATCGGACAGGAAAAGAAGGAAAGCGACTTTAGCAATGAGCGTGAAATTCTCTATAAGGTGCTTTTCGATATGAAAGGTGACCTCAATGATCTTAAAAAGCTTACTTTGGAATTGCTCAAAAGTAATGATACTTCGAAGGTGCAAGAGGAAAATGAAACCCTTATCCGAAAAATATATGGTGGTGAAGACGAGAAAATCCATGAGGAGGAAAGTCTCCCAACAGAGGTGCTGCATTTGCCCGAACCCGTGGTAGAAGCCCCTGTTGCGGTTGCCAGAACCAACGAGGACCGATACCATTTTGCTGAGGAAATAGAGGAGGAAGAGACCCTATCACTTCAGGAAAAGGAGATTGAACTAATCAAAAAATCGTTGGAGCGTAATCGAGGTAAACGAAAAGCAGCTGCATCCGAGTTGGGCATCTCCGAACGGACCCTTTATAGAAAAATAAAACAGTACGATCTTTAAAGAATGATTCAAATCAAAAAAAGTATTGGAAAAATAGTGATCCGGCTGGGATTCCTAAGCATGCTCTTGAGCATGGGTGGGTGTGGAGCCTATAATTTTTCAGGGGCCGATATCGGTACGGCCGAAAGTTTCCAAGTCAACTTTTTTCAAAATTACGCCGATCAAAGTCCGGGTTCCACCATTGTTCCCGGTTTGGACAGGGATTTCACTTTGGCTCTTCAGGATTTGATCAACAACCTTACCAGTCTTTCATTGACAGGCAGCAACGGTGATCTTTTGTACGAGGGTGAAATTGTGGAGTATCGGGTAACTCCCATGACCGCGACGGCAGACCAAAGAACTGCTCAAAACCGCTTGACGATGAGCGTCAATGTTCGTTTCTATAACCGAAAAAAGGAAGATGTCGACTTTGAAAAGCGATTTTCTTTCTTCTTTGATTTCGATGCAGCCGCCCAGTTGACTGCAATTCAGGCACAGGCCCACGAAGAAATTTTTGAACGGATTACACAAGATATTTTTAACGCTTCCCTCGGAAACTGGTAAGCCCATGAACGTAACAGATTTTTTACATATCCTGCAAAAATCAAATACCATCCTGTCTCCACAGCAGACCAGGGAGTTGGAGGATATGATTGCGGAATATCCTTACTTTCAAGCAGCCCGGGCACTTCATTTGAAAGGTTTAAAAAATCTGGACAGTTACAAATACAACGGAGCTCTAAAAACTACAGCAGCCTATACATCCGACAGAGATATACTGTTTGATTATATTACGTCCAAGGAATTTGTACAGAACACCATTGCAGATACCTTGGCGGGCAGGGCTCCTAAATTGGAGGAGAAAACCGCGGTTTCCGAAGAAATAGAACCCAATCCCGATACCGAAGTAATTCTAGGGGAATCCAAAGAAAGTGCCCTACCACAGAACATTGAGCATGCCGAGCAAATCCTTGATCCCAAGCTTTTTGCTTCAAAAGAGGTAAAGGAAGAGGATTTTGTGGAGAAAAAGGAAGAAGAATCAACTAGCCCAGAGACAGAACTCAATTTGGGCAAACCCATTCCGTTCACGAAAACCGAAAAACACTCTTTTACGGAATGGCTGCAATTGACATCCCAAAAAGAGCCCAAGAACGAAATGTCCAGCGCTGAAAAAGACGATACAAAAAAGAAAAAGTTTGAGCTTTTGGACAAGTTCATTGAGAACAATCCCAAAATTGTACCCAGGGAGGATGCCAAGCCCAAGGTGAACATCAAGGAGTCGGTAAAAATGGACAAAAGTCAGTTGATGACCGAAACTTTGGCAAAGGTTTACCTTGAGCAGAAAAAGTACAAAAAAGCCATACAGGCCTTTAAGATTTTGAGTTTGAAATATCCAGAAAAAAGTGGTTTCTTTGCGGACCAAATTCGGGCGGTGAAAAAGCTGCAGAAGGAAAAAGAATAGCGCGATGAGTACATTTACAATTTTCTTAATACTGATCATTATTGTTTGCCTACTATTGATGTTGGTGGTCATGGTACAAAATCCAAAAGGGGGCGGTCTTTCCTCTTCCTTTGGAGGGAGTGGCAACCAAGTGGTAGGTGGCGTAAAGAAAACCGGAGACTTTTTAGATAAAAGTACCTGGACACTGGCTACTTTGCTGATTGTCTTGATACTGCTTTCCAATGTTTCCTTGAAAGGAAATTTCGGACAGACGGGTTCCAAAGTATTGGATGGCAATGATGTGGAGACCACTGTTCCTGAAACGCTTCCAGAGGAAGTTCCAGAACAAGTACCTTCTCCTGACAACACCAATCCTGCAGATACAATTAACTAAGGGATAATGACATACGATTTACAAGATGCCAGCTTAAATGACAAGCTGGCATTTTTGTTTTAACAGAATGTCAGTTTTTTGGCAATGGCATAATTTCTGCCCAAAGGATAGCAGAATTTTTAAAATAAATACCTAAAAATTGAAAATATGGCTAAAGTGAACATCAAACCATTAGCGGATAGAGTTCTTATCGAACCCGTTGCCGCTGAAACTAAAACAGCTTCGGGAATTATCATCCCCGATACCGCAAAGGAAAAACCCCAAAAAGGAAAAGTTGTTGCCGTAGGACCTGGAACCAAGGATGAGCCCATTACGGTCAAAGTTGGTGATACGGTGCTTTATGGAAAGTACGCCGGTACAGAATTGAAGTTTGATGGTGTGGATTACTTGATGATGCGTGAAAGCGACCTTTTAGCAATTGTTTAATTAAAGAAATCAACTAAGAAATGGCAAAAGATATAACATTTGATATTGAAGCCCGCGACGGTCTGAAAAAAGGTGTGGATGCCTTGGCCAATGCGGTAAAAGTTACTTTAGGACCCAAGGGTAGAAACGTAATCATTACAAAATCTTTCGGGGCCCCTCAAGTTACCAAAGATGGGGTAACCGTGGCCAAGGAAATCGAATTGGAAAATGCCTTGGAAAACATGGGTGCCCAGATGGTAAAGGAAGTTGCTTCCAAAACCAATGATTTGGCGGGTGATGGTACCACCACGGCTACCGTTCTTGCACAGGCCATTGTTAAAGAAGGACTTAAAAACGTAGCGGCCGGTGCCAACCCAATGGACCTTAAACGAGGTATTGACAAAGCTGTCACTGCCATTGTGGAAAACCTCTCCAAACAATCCAAAAAAGTTGGGGATTCTTCTGAAAAAATCAAGCAAGTAGCTGCTATCTCATCAAACAACGATGAAACTATTGGAGACCTAATCGCCCAAGCTTTCGGAAAAGTGGGGAAAGAAGGAGTCATTACAGTAGAAGAAGCCAAAGGAACCGATACCTATGTTGACGTTGTTGAGGGGATGCAGTTCGATCGTGGATACCTTTCACCTTATTTTGTGACCGATTCTGAGAAGATGATTGCAGATTTGGAAAGCCCATATATCCTTTTGTTTGACAAAAAGATTTCTGCCATGAAAGATTTGCTTCCAGTCCTTGAGCCTGTTGCGCAATCCGGAAAGCCTTTGTTGATCATTGCTGAGGATGTTGACGGTGAAGCCTTGGCCACTTTGGTCGTGAACAAATTGAGAGGTTCACTGAAAATTGCAGCTGTTAAGGCACCCGGATTCGGAGATCGAAGAAAGGCTATGTTGGAAGACATCGCCATCTTGACCAATGGTACTGTAATTTCTGAAGAAAGAGGATTCTCTCTAGAGAATGCATCTTTGGATATGTTGGGTTCTTGTGAGCGAATCACTATCGATAAGGACACCACCACCATTGTTAATGGTGCAGGGGCCACTAAGAATATCAAAACCCGAGTAAATCAGATCAAGGCTCAAATTGAGACCACAACTTCTGATTACGATAAGGAAAAACTTCAAGAGCGCTTGGCCAAATTGGCCGGAGGTGTAGCTGTTCTCTACGTAGGTGCAGCCTCTGAAGTTGAAATGAAAGAAAAGAAAGACCGCGTTGACGATGCGTTGCATGCTACAAGAGCAGCAGTGGAAGAAGGTATTGTTGCTGGTGGAGGTGTTGCCTTGGTGAGGGCCAAGTCGGTGCTTTCTAAAGTAGACACTGTCAATGCTGATGAAGACACAGGGCTTCAAATCGTAGCTAGAGCTATTGAATCTCCTTTGAGAACCATCGTTGAAAACGCTGGAGGTGAAGGTTCGGTTGTAGTCGCGAAAGTTCTTGAAGGAAAAGGTGATTTTGGTTATGATGCCAAATCTGACAAGTATGTTGAAATGATGAAGGCTGGAATCATCGATCCCAAAAAAGTGACGCGTATCGCTTTGGAAAACGCAGCTTCAGTTGCCGGTATGATTTTGACCACAGAATGTGCTTTGACCGACATTAAGGAAGATGCGCCTGCTATGCCTCCAATGGGAGGTGGTGGTGGAATGCCCGGAATGATGTAATTGAAGTGATAGATCAAATAAAAACCGCACCTTTTGGGTGCGGTTTTTTTATGCTAAAATCATCCAAAATGCCATCACCAACATGATGGCATTTTCAATAAAAGTGGCTTCCGTCATGGGAAGCTTCAAGGCGGTTCCCAAACAAGCACAGCGAATACTCTTTTTGTCAAGCAGGGTTTTGGTGACTCCAAATGTCGTCACCCCCAAGATGAATACCGTTGCCCACAAAGCCAATTGCACTTGAAACCTCATCAAGAAGAACAGGCCCAGACCCAATTCCAAAAAGGGATAAACCCAGCCATAGACTGGAACCGCTTTGGCCAAGGGGTCATACATCCGAAAACTATCTGGGAACCCTCTCAGGTCCAAAAATTTAAAAAAACTGAAAACGATGTAAAAAAGGCCCATGAAATCCAACATTGCCTCCCTGCTGTCCCACGCTTTATAATTCAATAAGAAGGCCGCTGCGAACAGATAGGCGAAAATCAAAAATAGGGGTCGCAATTGCTTCCACTTGGAAGTCTCTTCCAAAGTTGCTTCATGCAGCATTCCACTCTCCTTTTCGGCAATGGAATATTTCTCGGGCAACGAAGCTCTTAGCTCCCCAATTGGGATATGTTCCTGTATAGAAATGGTGGCTTCACCTTTTTCAAGGTTAACTTCAACCTCCTGAACATTTGGGATTCCTTCCAATTTTCCTTTCACGGAGGCCACGCAACCTTGGCAGGTCATGCCCTTAATGGAATACGAGTGCTTCATTAATGTTTACCGCTATCGTCCGAATCGTCCTCACGATACTTACAGCAAGGATGAATATTATCATAGGCTTCCTGTGTGGCTTTTAATTCCTTGGTGTCGTGGCCCACTTTTGCCAAGGCCGATTTTATTTCCATGGAATTGGTTTTACGCTCATCCACGACCAAAGACAATTCGTGCGTCGGAATATCCCAGATTGCATACTTTACTCCAGGAACATTTAAAGCGGCCTTTTCAATACGGACCTTGCACATTTCGCATTTTCCATCCACCTCAAATTTCATTTTCTTGTTTTTCTCCTGAGCCATACCTACAACAGAAACGAGGATGGCTACTAATACTAATATTACTTTTTTCATTTTTTAGTTATTTTTCTTGTTATGATTTAAATCGAAATCCTGCATACACCATTCTTCCCAATATTGGGGCAAACACAATGGTAGTGTCAAAATTCGGTCCAAAAGGGTCGTTAGCCCCCAAAACCGGATTATCTTGTCTAAAACCGGTTAAGTTTTCCCCTCCCAAATACACTTCAAATTTACGGGAAAACACTTTGGTCACCTGCGCGTTCATTAAACTATACCCTTCAGCAAAATCCCCAAATTGGAAGTTGGGTATGTCCACCGAACTGCTAGGCAAACGCTGCTCTCCCAGTAAATTGAATGTATAGTCAAATCGCCATTGGGATCCGTTCTCTTTCGGTTGGGTATTATACCCAACATTGGCAAAATAGCGATGTTGTGCCTGCAAGGGCTTTTGCATTAGCCCCGTTTGATAGTCGGTCTTTACGTCATAATACTTATAGGCCATACGAAGCTCAACATTGGGTAGTACCTCCTGATTCAGCTCCACCTGCAAACTATTGGCAAAGCTTTTCCCCTCTAAGTTTGAAAAACGAACCTCACTTGGATTTTCCCAATCCACGACCACCTGATTGTCGAAATCGGTTCTGTAAAAATCGATAGAAAAAGAACCAGGTCGGTTCCATGCGGTGAACCTTTGAAGGAAACCGAATCCGAAGTTGACTGCTTTTTCGGCATCAAAACCATAAATGTTTCCTCCGTTCCCATTGAGCTGAATGGTTCTTGAAGAGGCAAACAACTTTTGATTTTCGGCAAAAATATTGGCCGCTCTTCTACCCAATCCGAAAGAGCCCCTTAAACTGGCTTTTTCCCAGGGAGTGTAGCGAACGTGAAGTCTTGGCGTAAAGAAGGTACCAAGCCTGTTGTGCGTATCCACACGTGCACCTGCTGTAAGACTCAACTTTTCAAGATTTGTGTAGCTGTATTCAAAAAATGCGCCTGCCGAACGATCGGACCTACTGAACACATTCCCGTTGACCAACTCATCATAACCATCATAGGCGAAGGAGACCCCTGTTTTGAACTTATGCCTAGTGTTTCCTAGAATGGAGTTGAACAAAAGATTGGAATAGATACTTTCATGGTCAATGTCATAAACATTGAAGCCATAGTAGGAATCTTGGGAATGCTTACTGTAGGAAGCCTGAAATCCAAAACTCTGAAAGGGTAATTCAGGAAAAACATATCCTACCTTCACAGAACCATCGAACCGTTGGGTTTCTATTTCGCTGCCCCACGCATTGGTGGTAAAGCGATCTGTATCAGGGTTGAAACCGGTTTCCCCCACTTGTTTCTCATCGTTTAAAAAACGAACGTTAAAAAAGCTCACCCAGCCTTTTTCCGGGTTTTGGTACTGCCAACGGTTCAAAATGTTGATTTGATTGGCCAAAGGGGTATCCAAAAAACCATCGTCATTGTTATCCACCTCAACATCCCGTCGATTACCATGTAGGTATAGCCCAGTGCTCCATTTATCCGAAATCTTGGTGTTCAAATGCGTATTTAGTTCCAAACGTCCGTTTAGGTTGGCATACCCGTTTACAAAAACAGGAACATCGGTCAACGGTTTTTGCAACTCGGTATTGATTTGCCCAGAAATGCTCTCAAATCCATTGACTACACTTCCGGCGCCTTTGGTAATTTGAATACTTTCGACCCAAGTCCCTGGAGTAAAGGTCAACCCATAGGTTTGTGAAGCTCCGCGCACCATGGGAATATTTTCTTGAGTGATGAGCAAATATGGGCTCGTAAGCCCCAACATTTGAATTTGCTTGGTTCCCGTGAGGGCATCGTTAAAATTCACATCGATTGCCGGATTTGTCTCAAAACTCTCAGAAAGATTGCAACAAGCTGCCTTTAAAAGCTCCGCACTGTTCACGGTGATTACATTTTGTGCAGAGAAAAGCGCTTTTTCAACAGCATCCCTTTTCTTTTCAACCACCACCTCGTCCAATTGGTTGGAGGGTTGCAGCCAATGGTGAACATTTTGAGGTGAATCTATCAAAAGCGTATCGGTCCTAAACCCAATATAACTGATAACCAGTTTATCGTATTTGGGATCATAGGGAATGGTAAAAGTTCCGTCTTGCCTGGTTATTGTTCCTATCGGGGAATCCAACCAGTAGACATTGGCTCCCGAGAGGCCTATATGTTTATTCTCGGGATTAGCTTCCATGACCATGCCCTCAATCTTTTCTTGAGCAGTCGTCAGTAGCGGAAGCCATAATATTAGTATGAGTATTTGTTTCATTTGTATTGAATCATTGTGTTAAGCATAACCTAGTGTACCCGAATCGCATTTGCGTCGGGAATCAATCAATGGTTCAATACATCAAATCAAAAAGACCTGGTCCAAGATATGTATATCCTTGACCAACAAGGGAGGTGGATATTCCTCATGAGGAGCGGGTGGCTCTACTTGAGGACTGTATAAATCTAGATATGAGTGTGAAAATGCAAATAGGAAGACTTGCTGGTCCAAATCAAAGTCTAACCAAGTAAGTGTAAGGTCTTCCTGGCCAGATAAGGTAAACGACTCATCATCGCAACAATGATTCATCATGCTGTCTTGGCCTGAATTTGAAAGTGCATCGGCCATCCCACAATCTTCTGCTTCAACAAATAAGGAAACATCCATGACCCGTCCCATACAAAGGTGCTTGTCCACTGTCCACGAAATGGTGGAGAGCATCACGGTCAAAGCCATGAATGGGGAAAGCCATTGTAAAATCTTCTGTTTCACACGGCAAAGGTACGATTTTTGACTTTTCGCCACTTTTGGTTAACTAAATTTTAGGGATCAGACAACTTTTCAAACCCTTGATATCCATACAGATTTCGTTCTTATTTTAACTTATTCTAAACAAAAAAAGTGGCTTTTCTATTATATCTTGTAGAAAAAATCCTATGAAACGACGGCTTCTCCTTCTGTCTTTTTTACTCTCAACCATTACCTCTGCTCAGAACTCTTTAAACCAAATTCTTGATTCGTACGAAAACTATTTTGAGCTTCCCCGGGAAACGCTCTTTGTTCATACCAACAAGACAGTTTACCTGCCCGGTGAGACCATTTGGTTCACGGCCTATTTGTACGATCGAAAGGAAAATGTTTCGAAATCCACAAGCACCAATCTTATTTGTGCCCTCTTCGATGAGTCAGGAGAAAAGGTGGAGGACCTACTGCTAAATGTTGAAAACGGTATTGCTTCAGGCCATGTACAACTGCCAAAAACCATAAGTGGCGAACAAATTTTCTTGAAGGCCCAGACGCGATGGATGAAGAATTTCAAGGAAGATGACTCCTTTACAACACGATTGAAATTGGTTAGCCCCCTTACAACGCCCCATTCCGAACTATCGGCCGATCAGCGATTAAACGGGCAACAAATAGCGATTATGCCCGAAGGAGGGCATTTAGTAGCCCATACCGTCAACACCGTCGGCCTAAAGCTTTTGGACGGGCCTAAGATGAACACCTCAATGTCCTTGCGATTGTTTTCAGAGAATGGAACGGTACTGGTGAATTCCATTCAGGTCAACGAAGATGGTATCGGTAAGTTTGAATTCATCCCGCTATTGGGTCAAACCTACTTCTTGGAAGGGCAGCCCAAAAATGGTTCAAAAATCTTGGCCAAACTTGAAAAAGCAAAACCATATGGCATTAACCTTTCCGTAAATAATCTGTTTGACGACAAGGTGGCCATTTTAATGAAAACCAATGACCAGACCCTCAAAGAAATCAAAGGAAAGGATCACTTTCTCGCCATTCACCGAGATGGCCTGCTGACCTTGAACGCTTTTCAGTTTGAGGACACCGAGCATTCCATCATGATTTCCAAGGACAAATTGCTCAGAGGGGTGAACATTATTACCGTCTTTGATGCAAATCTCAATCCTATCATTGAACGATTAATATTCAACGAAGCCAATCTGAATACTGTTAGAGCCAAGGTTTCCAAAATAGATACAGAGTTAAAGCGAGATTCCATTGGATTAAAAATCAATCTTTATTCAAAAACCCAAACCAACGCTCGACTGAGTGTATCCGTTCTGCCCGAAGACACAGAATCTACAGAGGCCGAACAGTCCATATTATCAGCACTTTTGGTTCAACCCTATGTTAAGGGGCCCCTAAAAAATATGCGGTACTACCTCAAAAACATTGATAGAATTAAAAAGTACGAACTGGACAACCTGCTATTGACCCTGGGATGGAGTCGGTATGACTGGAGCAATATTTTTGATGCACCTCCATCAGAAAAATATAAGCTGGAAGATGGTTTCCAAATTACGGGGAAGGTGCTAAATGCCAACCCTGAAAAGGATAAATACTTGACACTCTACCAAAAGAGTCATCCTCAGGTCTATCAGACGGACATACAGGATGATAAAAGTTTTAAGCTGGATAATGTTACCCTGCATCATGGGGAAAAAGTCTACGCTGCACTGCTGAATCGCCGCAATAAAACTGAGGAGCCCGAAATTACGATGAAAATCATCCCCTCCTATAAAAACAAAAATATCTCCCTCTCGGAATCCTTCTTGATAGCTAAAAATAAAAGTGTTCTTGGTGAGGAGGAAGAGCCTTTACCCGTACTTACCCAAGAGGATTATTTGGTAGATGACCGCCTTATAGCCTTGGAAGGGGTAACCGTAAGTGAGGATAAAATTGAAAAAAAGCTTACCCACAGACCAATTGGGATAATTGACGCTATTTTCGATGGATTAAAAATTACCACAGAGGAGGTCAAAAAAAGGCCTACACTACAGTTAGTTCTTCAAAATCTAGGATATCGAACCATAATTACACCTCTTGGGAATAGTATCATTCTTCCTAAGAATGGTACGCCATCGGTAGTAAAACCCCCTGTAATTGTTGTTGATGATGTAGTTATGTATAATCCCTCAAGAGGGATAAACAACTTACCTCCAAATCTACTGAACTCTAACACGGCAGGAATTGATGAGATTCATTATACGCATCATCCCATTGAAATGGGAAACAGAGCAGTGATTTATATCTACCGAAAGTATGGGCGCTACGTTGGAGACAAACCCAAAGAACGTTTTACCTCCTTTTTGGCGACAGAGGGATTTCAACGTCCCAAACAGTTCTTTAATCCCCAGTACGCCAACTTCTCCAGTCCAAAGTTTAAATCCTATGGCACCTTGCATTGGGAGGGACAGTTGATTACCGACGAACAGGGAGAAGCTGAAATTATGGTTCCTACCCTTTCCCAAAAAGGGGCCAAAGTCTTTATCGAGGGTATCGCCGACGATGGTACATTAATATCGGATTACCAAACCGTAAGTTTTGAATAAATTTGCTGACTCTATTGTCGAATTTTGTTCGGACTAATACCAAATGCACCATGACATCTTTTGAAACCTTGAAAAGTGAAATTGATTCCCTTATAGAATCGACAGATATCCCTGTTAATGATCGGCTTCTAAATATTTGCCAACTACTCAGAGAGGAAATCCCCTATTATGATTGGGTTGGATTCTATTTCAGAAACGGGGATAAGGAAGAACTTAAACTCGGTCCTTATGCCGGTGAGCCAACGGACCATACCATTATTCCATTCGGAAAAGGAATTTGCGGTCAAGTGGCCCTAAGCAATGAGAATTTTGTAGTTCCCGATGTGGCTGCCCAAGACAACTACATTGCATGTAGCATCACTGTAAAGGCGGAAATTGTGGTCCCCTTATTCGTCAACGGGGAAAACATTGGGCAAATTGACATAGACTCCAATACCCCTGACCCTTTTACAGAAGAAGATGAGCGTTTTTTGGAATTTGTGAATAAGAAAGTAGCTCAGATTCTTTAAAACTCTCTCCATTTTGTTGATAACCCATAAAGAATTAACTAACAAAAAATTTACTTTTGTGTGCTTAAGAAATTGATTTTTAAGACACAAAGATGAACACTGCCAAAAAAGCTTCCAGCGCCTTAATTTCTGTATTTCATAAAGATGGTTTGGAACCCATCGTAAGAAAGCTCGATGAGCTTGGGGTGACCCTATACTCTACCGGGGGAACCGAAAAATTTATTCGAGATTTAGGGCTAAACGTAATTCCAGTTGAAGAAGTCACGGATTATCCCTCAATTCTTGGCGGAAGAGTAAAAACGCTACATCCCAAAATTTTTGGTGGAATCTTAAATCGGCAAGAGCACGAAGGTGATGTGGCCCAAATGCAGGAATTCGAAATTCCACAGCTGGATATTGTCATCGTCGATCTATATCCTTTCGAAAAAACAGTGGCAAGCGGAGCTTCAGAACAGGACATTATCGAAAAAATTGACATTGGCGGCATTTCCTTGATCAGGGCAGCGGCCAAAAACTACAAAGATGTGCTTTGTGTTTCCTCCATGGAGGACTATGGCGAGTTCCTTGATGTGATTACCAACGGAAACGGAACCACTTCCATTGAGGAACGAAAGAAGTTTGCCACCAAGGCTTTCAATATTTCCTCACACTATGACACCGCCATTTTTAACTATTTCAATCAAAATCACGATCAGGCAGTCTTAAAAATCAGTGAGCAAAAAGGTCAGGTTTTGCGTTATGGGGAAAATCCGCACCAAAAAGGATTTTTCTTTGGAGATTTCGAGGCGATGTTCACCAAATTGCATGGAAAGGAACTTTCTTACAATAACCTTTTGGATGTTGATGCCGCGGTTAACCTCATGAGTGAGTTCAAAAACGACGCTCCAACCTTTGCCATCCTAAAACATAACAATGCCTGTGGGCTTGCCACAAGAAACACCATAAAGGAAGCCTATGTCGATGCTCTGGCGGGAGACCCTATTTCAGCCTTCGGGGGGATTTTAATTTCCAACTCCCCCATTGACGAACCTACTGCGGAAGAAATCCACAAACTGTTCTGTGAAGTGGTCATTGCACCCAGTTACTCGGACGAGGCTCTTGACATTTTAAAAGGGAAAAAGAACAGGATCATCTTGATCCAAAATGAGGTTGAAATGCCTGACACTTTGGTTAGAACTTGTTTGAACGGGGTTTTGGTCCAAGACAAGGATTTCAAAACCGATACGGAGGAAGACTTGCAAACCGCTACTGAAAAGCAGCCTGCCCCACAGGAAATTGAAGACTTACTTTTTGCTTCCAAATTATGCAAGCACACCAAAAGTAACACCATTGTGTTGGCCAAAAACAAACAGCTATGTGCAAGTGGTACCGGTCAAACCTCTAGAGTCGATGCCCTAAATCAAGCTATTCACAAAGCAAACTCCTTTAAATTCGATCTCAATGGGGCGGTAATGGCGAGCGATGCTTTCTTCCCATTTCCAGATTGTGTGGAAATTGCGCACAAAGCGGGCATCAAAAGTGTGATACAACCTGGAGGGTCTATCAAGGACCAATTGAGTGTGGATTATTGTAACGAAAATGGGCTATCTATGGTAATGACTGGGACTCGGCATTTTAAGCATTAATTTTAGTACATTAGCCGATAATTTTTCGTTAACTTAAACAAAACATACGCTTTTTTATGGGATTTTTTGATTTCATGACCGAGGAAATTGCAATCGACCTTGGAACTGCAAACACTCTTATCATTCACTTGGACAAAGTGGTCGTGGACAGTCCGTCCATAGTGGCCAGGGACCGGGTATCGGGTAAAATTATTGCGGTAGGAAGGGAAGCCAATATGATGCAGGGAAAGACCCATGAGAACATCAAGACCATCAGGCCATTGAAAGATGGGGTAATTGCAGATTTTGATGCTTCGGAAAAGATGATCAATATGTTCATCAAAAACATTCCGGCCCTAAAGAAAAAGTGGTTCCCACCTGCATTGCGCATGGTAATCTGTATTCCTTCGGGAATCACCGAGGTGGAGATGCGAGCGGTTCGGGAATCCGCGGAACGTGTGAATGGCAAAGAGGTATATCTCATACACGAGCCTATGGCTGCAGCCATAGGTATTGGATTGGACATTATGCAGCCCAAAGGAAACATGATTGTGGATATTGGTGGAGGTACCACCGAAATCGCAGTAATTGCGTTGGGCGGTATCGTTTGCGACAAATCAGTGAAAATTGCAGGGGATGTGTTCACCAATGATATCATTTATTATATGCGCACCCAGCACAACTTATATGTTGGTGAAAGTACGGCCGAGGCCATTAAAATAGAAATTGGTTCAGCTACAGAAGATTTGAAATCCCCACCGGATGACAAATCCATTCAAGGTCGTGATCTGCTTACGGGGAAACCAAAACAGGTACATGTATCATACCGTGAAATTGCCAAGGCGCTTGATAAAAGTATTCTTCGAGTAGAGGATGCGGTTATGGAGACTTTGTCCCAAACCCCTCCAGAACTTGCGGCGGATATTTACAATACGGGAATTTATTTGGCCGGAGGTGGCTCGATGCTACGAGGATTGGACAGAAGGCTTTCCCAAAAAACGGATTTGCCAGTGTACATTGCGGAAGATCCACTTCGAGCTGTGGTACGTGGAACAGGGATTGCCCTTAAAAATTTGGAGCGATACAAGAGCATTTTGATTAAATAGCCCAATCTTACCGTTGCGAGCCTGCTTTGATGCTATTAAACTATTGGATTTTACTTATCTTCAGATTGAATGCAGCGCATTATCAATTTCATATTAAGCTATAGAACTGCTTTTTTATATAGCTTTCTGGCATTGATATCTTTGATTATCACGGTAAGGTCCCATTCCTACCACCAGTCCAAATTCTTTAATTCATCCAAATGGCTCACCGGAAAAATTTATGGCGCTGCGGCTGATGTTTCTTCCTATTTCTCACTGCAAGAGGAAAATGACAGACTTGTCAAGGAAAATGAACGTTTACGGCGTATTCTGTTTAATGCGAATGAAGAAAACAAGGTTCAGCTGGACACTGCCAGCATCGATTTTGAGGTAACCGAGGCCCGAATCGTAAAAAACAGTTTTGCCTCCCCAAGAAACTACCTCACCATTAATAAAGGATCCAACCATGGTTTGGAACAGGATATGGGGGTCATCACCACAAGGGGTATTCTGGGCATCGTGGAAAATACCTCTTCCAATTTCTCAACGGTTCAAAGTTTGCTGAATACCAAATCGAACATCAACGCCAAAATAAAAAACACCAATTACTTCGGGTCATTGGTTTGGGATGCCCGGGATTACACTATAGTTCAACTAGTGGATATTCCCAGATTGGTGCCTTTGGTTGTGGGCGATACCATTGTCACAGGAGCTATGTCGAGTATTTTTCCGGAAAACATCCCTATTGGTGTTATCAAAAAATATGATCTCAACGCCTCCAAAAGCTTTTACAATATTGACGTTGAACTGTTCAATGATATGGCCAACGTCAAAAACATCTATATTATCAGAAATCGGAACAAATCGGAAATTCGGGAATTAGAAGCATTGACAACGGATGAATAGTGTGGTTTTTTTAAATATCCTCAGGTTCATATTACTTGTCTTGACTCAAGTTTTGATTTTTAACACCCTAAACTTCATGGGGTTCATCAATCCTATGGTCTACGTGATTTTTCTGTATTGGTATCCCATAAAGGGAAATCGTGGGGTTTTCATGTTGACGGCCTTTTTATTGGGTCTTATCATCGATCTTTTTTCCGACACTTTGGCCCTTCATGCTTTGGCCACTTTGACGGCGGCATATGCAAGACCATTAATCATGCGATTTTGCTTTGGGGTCAACTATGAATTTCAAAACTTCAGTTTTAAGAATACAACCAAGGTGCAACGACTCACTTTTTTGGCCTTATTGGTGCTAGTGCATCAAATGGTATTCTTTTTCTTGGAAATTTTAAGTTTTTCGCATTTACTGCTAATTTTAAAGAAAATATTTGCCACCTCTCTGGTTACCATATTCTTGTGTTCTTTGTTCAGTTCACTTTTTAGTCCAAAAAGCGAATAAAATCAGAACTCATTCGTTAAATTCATACAGGGTTAGTGAATCGTAAATACAATGAAAAAATTCTTACTCTCCTCCATAGTGGTACTAATAGGCTTCACCTTTATAGGCCGCTTATCCTATCTACAGCTTTTTAGCTTTTCGCCTGACCAAACCCTGGAAGATCCAGCCATTAAAGCCATATATGACTATCCGGAACGTGGATATATTTACGACCGAAATGGAGAGCTTATGGTGGGTAATCAACCTGCTTATGACGTCATGGTCATTCCCCGGGAGGTAAAGCCTTTGGATACTTTGGAGTTCTGCAAACTTTTGGGCGTTGAAAAGACGGATTTCATTGCCAAAATGAGAAAGGCCCGAATTTATTCACCCCGACTACCCTCGGTATTGGTGCCGCAACTCTCCAAGGAGGATTACGCCCGTCTCCAAGAAAAAATGCGTCATTTTGAGGGCTTCTATATCCAAAAAAGATCATTGAGGTACTACACAACTAATAGTGCCGCCAATGTTTTAGGATATATCAGTGAGGTAAACGAAAACGACTTGCGAAACAATCCCTACTATGTGGCTGGGGAGCTTAAAGGTCGAACGGGTATTGAAAAACAATATGAGGAAGTTCTGAGAGGAAGGAAGGGGATACAGTACATTCAAAAGGACCGGTTCAATCGGGATATAGGCCCCTATAAGAGTGGTAAGCTGGATACCCTCCCTAAACAAGGGAAAGAAATCCTGATAACTTTAGATAAAAAGTTGCAGGAGTACGGCGAGCGCCTTATGCATGGAAAAAGAGGTGGAATTGTAGCTATCGAACCTAAAAGCGGTGAGATTTTGGCCATGATTTCCGGACCTACCTATGATCCTGCCAAGTTAGTGGGTCGCGAGCGTTCTAAAAATTACACCAAGCTCCATTACGATACCATTTCCAAACCTACTTGGGATCGTTCGATACTGGCCGAGCCTTCTCCAGGTTCACCATTTAAAACGTTAAATGCCCTTGTGGCCCTTCAGGAAGGCGTAATAGAACCGTCAACCAAATTCACCTGTTATAACGGTTTCTACGTGGGCAACACAAAAAGAGGCTGCCATTGTGGAGGAGGTGTACGCGATATGAACTCTGGAATTTTTCAATCTTGCAACGCCTATTTTGCAGGAACCTTCCGAAAAATATATGGCAAATACACCACTACGGATGAAGGCATGGATGTTTGGGAAAAGCACATGAAGAGCTTCGGATTGGGAGGTTATTTAGGAACAGACCTTCCTACAGGAAGACCGGGACGTATTCCCGGAAAGGCCTATTACGACAAAGCCTATGGGGACAATAGATGGTCTTCCTCGTTTATCATTTCAAATTCCATTGGTCAGGGAGAAGTGGCGGCCACACCCTTGCAATTAGCCAATATGACAGCTGCCATAGCGAACCGGGGATACTTTTATACACCTCATGTAATAAAAAGTATTGGAGGTAATGGGGGAATCGACCCACGGTTTACAGAACCCCGTTACACCACAATCGACAGACAACATTTTGAACCGGTTGTTAAAGGGATGGCCAATGTTTACAAATATGGAACAGCCCGCTGGCTTCGTATTCCTGATGTGGAGATTGCTGGAAAAACAGGTACCGTGGAGAACTTTGTCCGTATCAATGGGGAACGCATGCAACTCACGGACCATTCCGTTTTTGTGGCTTTTGCTCCTGTGGAAAATCCTAAAATTGCTATTGCAGTCTATATTGAAAATGGATATTACGGGGCGCGATATGCGGGCCATATCGCTTCTTTGTTGATTGAAAAATATATCAAGGGTGAAATCACTAGAACAGATTTGGAAAAACGTATGCTTGATAAGACCTTGGAACACGAATATGCAAAACCCTACAGCGGGGAACCCTTCAAGATAAACGAATATGTCTGGTAGAGGACTGGTTAGAAGGATTGATTGGCTTACTGTTTTTTTATATTCCCTCTTGGTCTTCATTGGGTGGATAAATATCTATTCCACTACGTTGACCGACCCCGACCTCTCTTTGTTTGATTTCTCGACCTTATACGGCAAGCAGCTCTTTTTTATTGTTCTGTCTTTCTTTGTCATTGTTATGGTCTTATTTGTGGAAACCAGCTTTTTTGAACGCTTTGCTCCCATTTTTTATCTTGCTTCCCTTGTTTTGCTCATTGGCCTTTTTGCCTTTGGAAAGACTATAGCTGGAGCTACATCTTGGTATGATCTGGGCTTTTTCAACCTTCAGCCATCTGAGCTTGCCAAAGTGACCACAGCGCTGGCTTTGGCCAAATATCTCAGCGATATTCAAACCGATATTAAAAACAGAAAGCACCAACTGTATGCTGTTCTCATCATTCTGCTTCCAGCCCTTTTGATTTTACCCCAGCCCGATCCTGGAAGCTCCCTGATTTATTTTTCTCTGTTTTTTGTTCTTTTTCGGGAAGGGTTTCCGCTGTACTATTTGGTTATCTTGTTGGTGGCCATTGTCCTATTCGCTACCACTTTAATGTTTGGCACAGTATGGATAGGCATTGCCTTGGGAATCATCACGGTGCTCATTTTCGTTTTCAAAAAGAAGTCTGCCAAGATTCCATTGCTCCCTTTTAGTGCCGCGATTGTTGTTTCAATTTTATTTTCGCTTTCAGTTAATTTCGTTTTTGAAAATGTCTTCGAGCAAAGACACAGAGACCGCTTTGCGCTTTGGTTGAGTTTGGAAAAGGATGAGAAAAAACTAGAAGAAATTCGCAAAACTATAGGGTACAATACCTATCAATCCGAAAAAGCTATTGAATCAGGAGGTTTTTTTGGAAAAGGCTTTTTAGAAGGCACACGTACCAAAGGGGATTTTGTTCCAGAACAACACACGGATTACATTTTTAGTTCGGTCGGTGAAGAATGGGGATTTCTGGGAACCACACTGGTGATTGTCATATTCTCGGTTTTCTTTTTACGGTTGATCCATGTGGCGGAGCGACAAAAAAGTGATTTTAGCCGAATGTACGGCTATGGGGTAATTTCCATCTTGCTGATTCACTATTTCATTAACATTGGAATGGTGATTGGTCTGCTCCCGACCATTGGGGTGCCCTTGCCCTTTTTTAGTTATGGTGGCTCGGGGCTGCTCTTTTTTACCTTGCTGTTGTTTGTCTTTTTGAAGCTGGATTCGAATCGATTGCGCGATGGCCTCTAGAAACTCCACCCTGAGGTATCGACGGTCGACTCAACTTCTTGTTGCCAATCCTCGCTTTGTTTCTCAAAAAAGTTCAAGCCCGTTTTTTCTTCCAATTTATCAATGGAAATCAAAAAGTTTTGAAGGGGTTGGTTGCTTTCCCAGTTGGGAATCAAAAAGGAAAGTATTTCAGGGGATCCCTTCCTTTTTTTGATGATTATTTTATAAAAAGCGTCTGGAACATCCACATCCTCTTCCCCAATTTCCTCCAAACCCGGTCTTAAAACGCCTCCAGTAATGACAATCAAATCACCGTACTTTTTGCACCAATATCTGGTTCTTTGTTCAAGCCGATTCCAAATACCGGCGTTAAACTCTCTATCCTGCGGACTGATGTTGCTTGTATAAAAGGTCTCGTTATAGGCATATTCAGAAAACCTTCGGTCACCAGCAGGACATAGGTGCCCCCTGTCATACCCAGAACCTCGATAATTTCTCCAATCCGCCGATTTGGACTTCACCTTGGGATCCTCAATGAAATAGGGCCTTTCACGGTCATCGTAAGTTAAATGGGATTTCTTTAAAGGGTAGGCAACCCATTCAGCCTGCTCATAAGGTTCATTGTATGATAACATGAAGAATTCGTGGGATACAATATCACCATAGGTGCTGCTGGGCAACCAAACCGCATCCAATGGAGCTGTGATATTTTTGTTGCCCTGTTTTGAATAATTGGCCGGTGTGTAGAAATTCTCGAATAGCCAAAAACCTATGATACAGATGATGATCAGAACGGTATAAATTGTTTTGCGCTTCATTCGCGATAAAATTGCAAAAACTTGGGAAACAAAAAAAACCGACCTCGAAGAAGCCGGTTTTTATAAAAATGTTTTCTTGGGGATCAGCCTTTAACGCTGGCCAATCTGCGTTGAGAGCTTTTAATATTGTTCAGTTTAAGGTCCTTCAACACATTGATGGCTTCCTCAACGTAAATGTCTTTGGCGAGGTTCTTATGCCATCTATCCCTTTTCTCACGAAGCACTGAGTCTTTTGTGAAAAGTTCAGTCTCATATTTTAGGGACTCAAAGGTCAACTGGGAATCATATTCCCTAAGACTTTTGAAATACTCTGATTTTTCCTTGGCTTTCTGTTCCTCTCTTTTGTACGCATCATAGTTTAATGACACAACAGTCTCTCCTTGCTGCTCCTTTAGCCATTTGGCGTTTTCTTCAATAAGCTTTATTTGTGGATTGTCGGCCATTCGCTTCTTGCTATTCTCAATAGTAGTCTCAAAATCAATATAACCATCCCAAACCTTATAGTCCGCAGCTGATATTTTGTCCCATCCCAGAGGATTGGATTGATCTCGCTCGCCCAAATCGATATAGCTGTATCTGTCTGGGACCACGATATCGCTTTTTACCCCTTCCAACTGGGTAGAGCCTCCGTTGATTCTATAAAACTTTTGAGTCGTCAATTTAATGGCGCCCAAATCACCATGCTCGTTGCTTCTTACAATATTATCCAATGGAATGACATTTTGAACAGTCCCTTTTCCAAAGGTTTGCTTGCTACCGATTACAACGGCTCTTTTATAATCCTGCATGGCTGCTGCCAAAATTTCTGAAGCTGAAGCTGAAAGTTCATTTACCAAGATTACCAATGGCCCATCCCATTGAATGCGCTCGTCCTTATCTTCATGAACTTCTTTTCGTTGTCCGGAAGACCTTACCTGAACGATAGGACCTTCTTTGATGAACAATCCAGCCATATCCACAACAGTTTTTAAAGATCCACCACCGTTGTCCCTCAAGTCAAGAATGATGCCCTCAACACCCTCTTGCTTCAGTCTTTCTACTTCTTTTGCCACATCAGTGGCTGCATTTCTTTCGGTATAATCTTCAAAATCCACATAGAATTTAGGAAGATTGATAAGACCATACTTATTACCCTCATCTTTAACGGTTGCAGACTTCGCATAAGACTCTTCAAGAACCACGACGTCTCTTTTTATGGATACTTCTTGAACGGTACCATCTACTTTTCTGACAGTTAGGTCAACTATGGTCCCTTTTGGGCCTTTGATCAGCTTAATGGCATCATCCAATCGCATACCTACAATATCGATGGCTTCTTCACCTTGTTGGCCAACTTTCAAAATTTCATCTCCCACTTCCAAGCTTTGTTCTCTCCAAACCGGCCCACCAGAAATGATTTCCACCACTTTTGCCCCTTCTGGCCTCTTTTGAAGTCGCGCCCCTATACCTTCAAACTTCCCAGACATTCCTATGTCAAATTTCTCCTTGTCATCTGGAGCAAAATAAAACGTATGTGGATCAAACTCATCCACAATGGTGTTGATGTATTGTACAAACCAATCCTTACGCTCTAAATCGCCAATGAAATCAAAAAAGTCGTTTAGTGTATTTTCTGTGGTTTCCCGCGCTTCGGCCTCCAGCTGGTCTTTAGAAATTCCTTCTTCATTTTCAGAAAGCTTATTATCATATACCCCCAAGGTGTTGTACTTTAATTGCTTTCTCCAACGTTCCTTAAGCTGTTTTTTGCTCGCAGCAAACTCCTGCTCTTTGTAGTCGATGTTTATGGTCTCTTGGATGGAATAATCGAAGGGCTCTTCCAGAATTTCTTTATAAATACCTTCCGCCTCGGACATTCTTTTCATCAAACGCTGATATACGATATTGAAGAAAGTAATGTCGGTATTCTTGATTTCGTCATCAATTTGAAATCTGTATTTCTCAAAATCCCTAATATCGCTTTCCAGAAAATATCTTTTCGTTGGATCAACAACGTCAATGAAGTCATCAAAAACATTGGAAGAGAAGTTATCGTTCAAATTTTTTGGTTCGTAGTGCCCGCGCTCCAAAACGTAGGTGATCAAATCCAAAAGCAGTTTATCCTTATCATCATTTTCAAAAGACTTATTGGTAAAACTGCAAGAAGCTACGGCAACAAGAATTACCAAAAGTGCGAGGGTGAAATTCCTTTTCATAAACATTGATGTTTTTTTAAATTGCAAATGAACTTTACCAAAAGTGGTCGAATTCTCATTGCAATAATGTCATTCCTATTCGTACGAATTCCCTAAGATACTGAAAAAACCGTGCCACATAGTTTGGCTCCGCTTAATTTTTTGTTAAACGCTCCAGGGTCTCATATCCTTATGAAAAACGTATTTTTGACCCTTTAATTATGCAAAATGAAAAAACCGCTGATCTTAGTCACCAATGACGATGGAATTACTGCTCCGGGTCTTCGGGCCTTGATCAAGGCGATGAATGAGCTGGGCGATGTGATCGTAGTGGCACCTGATAGCCCGCAATCGGGCATGGGCCATGCCATTACCATTGATAGCACCTTGTATTCCAAGAAAGTGGTCATTGATCATCAGGAGGGCGCTCCATTGGAATATAGCTGTAGCGGAACACCTGCTGATTGTGTAAAATTGGCACTTCAAGAAATTTTGGATCGTAAACCGGACATCTGTGTCAGTGGTATCAATCATGGTTCAAATTCCTCTATCAATGTTATCTATTCCGGAACGATGAGTGCTGCCATTGAGGCAGGTATTGAAGGAATTCCTGCCATCGGGTTTTCACTTTGCGATTATTCCTGGGAAGCCAATTTTGAGCCGACCCTTGATTCCGTGAAAAGAATAGTATCACAGGCCCTCATGCATGGCATCCCCAAAGGAACCGTGTTAAACGTCAACTTTCCAAAGTTGGATCAAAAGCCGAACGGCATCAAAATATGTCGTCAGGCGCGAGCCAATTGGAGAGAGCAATTTGAAAAACGCACCAGCCCCACCGGAAAGGATTATTATTGGTTGAGCGGCGAGTTTGAGCTTTTGGACAAGGGACAGGATACGGATGAATGGGCCCTTTCACAAGGGTACGTATCGGTTGTGCCCACCCAATTCGACCTAACAGCGCACCATGCCATACCACAAATTAACAACTGGAGTTTGAATGAATCGTAAAAAAGAAATTGCCATCGGATTTTTTGTTGGAATCATTGCCAACACCTTGGGAACCTTATTGTACATTTTGATTTTTTCAGATTTGGGAATAGCCGAAACCTATAATGCAGCGGTTGAACAAGGTCACGTGGGAAGCTTATTGGCATTGGGTGCCATTCTTAATTTAGTGGCTTTTTTCGGATTTTTGCGCTTAAAACGAGACCTTCGTGCTCGTGGTGTAATGATTGCCACGCTTTTGACAGCTTTGGTAATTTTATATTACAAGTTGCTGCACTGAGCCTGAACCATTGAAATGAAATACTATATCATAGCCGGCGAGGCATCGGGAGACCTGCATGGCTCCAACCTCATAAAGGCCATTAAAGAAAAGGACAAATCAGCTCAAATACGTTGTTGGGGCGGCGATTTAATGCAGTCAGCAGGGGGAGATTTGGCCAAGCACTACAAAGACATGGCATTTATGGGTTTTCTTGAGGTGCTGAAAAACATTCCCACCATTTTTAAGAACATTCATTTCTGCAAAACAGACATTGAGGCTTTTGCACCGGATAAAATCATTTTTATCGACTTTTCGGGCTTTAACCTTCGAATTGCCAAATGGGCCAAGACTAAAGGATTTCAGACCAACTACTATATTTCTCCCCAAATTTGGGCATCCAGGGAAGGTAGAATCAAGAAAATTAAACGGGATATTGACCATATGTACGTCATTCTTCCCTTCGAAAAGGAATTTTACGAAAAAAAGCATGGGTATCCTGTTCAATTTGTTGGGCACCCTTTGATTGATGCCATCGACAACACTCCCATTCCTGATGAAATTGAGTTTAGAAAAAAGAACCATTTGGATTTGGAGAAACCCGTTGTCGCCCTTCTCCCCGGAAGCCGAAAACAAGAAGTGCAAAAAATGCTTGCTATCATGCTATCGGTTCGTAAGAATTTTCCAGAATATCAATTTGTAATCGCCGGAGCACCGAGTTTACCCGATGACTTTTATGCCTCATTCGTCGAGGATTCCAATGTGGGTTTTGTGTCCAACCAAACGTATCCCCTTTTGCGCTATGCCCATGCCGCTTTGGTCACCAGCGGAACGGCCACCTTGGAAACTGCCCTGTTTCATGTCCCACAAGTGGTTTGCTATAAAGGCAACTGGATTTCATATCAAATAGCGAAGCGAATCATCACCCTGGATTTTATTTCATTGGTCAATCTCATCATGGACCGAGAGGTTGTGAAAGAACTGATTCAAAACGATTTAACATCCGAAAATCTGAAGAATGAGCTTTCAAAAATCCTTGAAGGTGAAAGACGTGCTCAAATTCTGTCAGATTATAAAACTTTACAAAATAAATTAGGAGGAAAGGGCGCCAGTCAAAAAGCAGCCGAATTACTCGTTAAAAATGCTTAGATTTAGCTTCCAAGAAGTAAAAGTATTCTTGGATGTTACGAAAGATGATGTGTTTGCTCGTAACATTATGCTTGATTGGCTGCGGAACGAGCAAACGAAAAAGAACGTACAGCAAGACCCGGACCGTTACTGTTGAAGGGTCATCCGAGGAGACTAACCTCACTCCGAAGATTTCCAAAAAGGAAGAGAAGAAGAATTTAAAGGCAGGCGAGATCATTGCCACGGCCATGACCTTTAGTGGTACCCGTTATCAATTTGGCGGTACCACCCGAAAAGGAATGGATTGCTCTGGACTAGTCTTTGTAAGCCTTAAGGAAAATGAAATTAGCTTTCCCAGGGTCTCGTACCAAATGGCCGAAAAAGGAAAGCGAATAAAAGTAGCAGACGTTCGCAAAGGTGACCTGCTTTTTTTTAAGACCAGTAAACGCGGAAAGCGCATAAACCATGTTGGATTGGTAGTCGACGTACAAGGAGACGATATCAAGTTCATACACTCCACAACCTCACGTGGTGTGATAGTCTCTTCCCTACGGGAAGGGTTTTGGAACTACTCCTTTGTGAAGGCAACCCGAATCCTATAATGCAGTTATTTGATTTCGTTTCGGTCAAATTGACCCTATTTCTGATTTTCGGCATTATCATCGGTTTCTATTGGGGACCCCCTCTTTGGTTTACCGGTATTTCCCTATTGCTTTGCTTAGGGCTGACTTATCTTGGTTGGAAAAAACAGTCTGTTGTGTTTGGGATATCTGCAGCGGGCATAACCCTTTTTCTAGGGATTTTTATAACCACAATATCCTTAGGGAAAGCACTCCACAACCATTACACCCATAAGAAAATTGAGGATGAGTCCAGTTGGCACCTAAAAATCCAGGAGGTTTTAAAACCCAATGCCTATTCTCATCGTTTTGTTGCCCAGGTAATTTCTCAGGATCAGAACAAATCTGTAGGGAAGCTGTTATTTTATCTTTCCTCGGATACCAATGGGAGAATCCCTATTGTTGATGATGAAATCATTGTGCTATCGTCGGCCCAAGAAATCAAGCCTCCCCGAAATCCCTATCAATTCAATTATCGGGACTACCTGCGGAAACAAGGCATTTTCCATCAGATCAGTAGCAAGCCAAAGGGCATCCTGTATCTTGAGCGACCTAGCAGTACAATTTATGGATATGCCATGGCCTTTCGCGAACATATTATTTCCAAGTTACATCAACATCCCTTTGGTAGTGGTGAACTTGCTGTTATTCAAGCATTGTTACTAGGGAAACGCAGTGATATCTCAAAGGAGATGTATGACAATTACAAAAATGCCGGCGCTGTGCACATCTTAGCGGTTTCTGGGCTACATGTGGGCATCCTCCTCTTGATTTTACAATTTCTGACTTCTCCATTAAAGCGATTGTCCAAAGGGAAAACCATTCAAATGGGTATTGTTCTTATTATGCTTTGGGGCTTTGCCTTTATGGCTGGGCTATCTCCGTCCATAGTTCGTGCCGTGACCATGTTCTCTTTTGTAGCCTATGCCCTAAATCTAAATCGGCCCACCAATCCGTTCAATATTGTTGCCCTTTCCATGTTCTTTATCTTATTGGTGAAGCCTCTTTTCTTATTTCAGGTGGGGTTTCAAATGAGTTATATTGCTGTTTTATCCATTTTATGGATATACCCAAAATTGCAGAAGTTTTATACACCTGACCAATTTCTGGTGCGTAAGCTTTGGCAACTACTTTCCATAAGTTTTGCTGCCCAGCTAGGGGTGCTTCCCATTAGTTTATATTATTTTCATCAGTTTCCAGCTTTATTCTTTGTTTCCAATCTATTGATAATCCCTTTTCTGGGCATCATTTTAGGCATGGGTCTTTTGGTGATTGCCTTGGCTCTAGTTAATATTCTACCCAGCTTTTTGACCATAACTTTCAATTTCATCATTAAATCAATGAACTGGGCCATAGGTTGGATAGCCCAGCAAGAGCAGTTTGTTTTAAAAGAGATTCCTTTTGATGGCGTTCAATTGATGTTGACCTATCCCACAATCATTGCTTTGGTGGTTTTTTTATCCAAACCAAGCTTTAAAAAGATTCTTATTCCACTAAGTGGAATTATCGGTTTACAATTATGGGGCATCAAAAATCAAATTCAATCCAGAAATCACCAGCAACTGGTCATTGCACATTCTGCAAAAACTCCATTGCTACTCTATCAATCGAAAAAAAGATTACTAGCTTTTTCAAAGGACTCCTCTCGAACTAAAGCTACAGTCAAAAACTTCCAGATGGGCCAGAAAGCGGCTGCAACGAATTACTATCCCCTTCAAAACAATTATCGATTTGGAAACAAAAGGTTTTACCGGGTTGACAGCTTTGCGATTCTTCCTAAGCAAAGAAACCTTGATATTCTATGGATGACAGACTCTCCCAAAATCAATTTGGCTCGATGGCTGGATTCCCTTCAGCCCAAACAGGTCATTTCCGATGGGACCAACTACAAAAGTTATAGCAGTCGCTGGAAGAAAACCTGCCAAAAGAAAAAAGTCCCTTTCCACGATACACGCGAAAAGGGAGCTTATATTCTCAATTGGTTTGAATAAGTCTAGGATTCTTGGGCGTGGACATCGATTTCCTTGTCCTCTGCACCATGGGTAAGTCGTTTCAAAGGTTTCAGCAATAGTAGAACCAGTGTCCCAAACAGAACCGCAAATATGAACAGTCCTCCAAACACTCTCAACTCACCAGCTTGAACGGAGCTTTCCCCGATAACCCCTGCAACCTTATTTCCCAAACCAGTAGCAGCCCAATACACACCCATCATAAGAGCCATGTACCTTGCTGGTGCCAATTTGGTGAAAAATGATAATGATACCGGTGATAAGCAAAGTTCTCCGAGGGTATGGAACAAATACGCCAAAACCAACCAGTACATAGCAGAGCTACCTTGGCTTTCATACTGCAGTGAGGCAAAGACCATATAGGCAAACCCTATGCCCATGATGATAACCCCTACGGCCATTTTGAAAAGTGAGGTCGCCTCTTTTCCCTTTAGTTTTCTTCTCGCCCAAAACGCAGCTACGCCCACGGCAAATAAGATGATAAACCCTGGGTTGGCAGATTGAAACCACGCTGCTGGCACTTCCCAACCCATTAGCATTCTATTTGTTTTCTCTTGGGCGTAAAGATTCATCAATCCTCCCATTTGTTCAAAACAACCCCAGAATACAATGACCATCAAAAGTGAAAGCAACAGAACTACATATCGGTCTTTTTCGACTTTCCCATCTAGATTTTTATAGATCATCATCATCATTCCCGTAATTAAGGAAAGAAATATAAAAAGTACACCGAATCCCCAACTATCTGGGCCTTCATAGCTGAAACCTGCATATACGGAATACGCTAAGAGAACCGCGACAATACCTAATTGAAGCGGAGACTTGAATAATTGTGAAAAGAGCTCTCCAATACTAATATCCGATGATTTCTCCTCCGCAGTCGGTGGATTACCAACATGTATCAAAAACCGGTGCCCGTAGAGGTAAACCAATAATCCGAACAACATTCCTATGCCAGCCATACCAAATCCGTAGTGCCAACCATAAGCTTGGGCGATCAATCCAACAGATAGAGAAGCCAGGAATGACCCCAAATTAATACCTACATAAAATATGCTGAAGCCCTTATCCCTTCTAATATCGTTTTGTGCATAAAGTCCTCCCACCATCGTAGAAATGTTGGGTTTTAGCATACCGACCCCAAGAATCACAAAGCCGAGACCTGTATAATAGGCCCATAGATCATCTATGGCCAATACCCCATGTCCAATGGTCAAAAGAATGGCGCCAATTGTCACTGCTTTTTTCTGTCCCAAATAGCGATCGGCTAAAAACCCTCCAGGGATACTCATCACATATACCAGCATGGTATACCATCCATAGAGCGCCAAAGCTTCGGTCACCGTCCATCCCAATCCGCTTTGAGGATCGTTTTCCAAGGTTTTGGCTGTCATATATAGGGTCAATAGAGCACGCATTCCGTAATACGAAAAGCGCTCCCACATTTCTGTAAAGAAAAGCACATATAGCCCTACGGGATGGCCAAAAAGCTCCCTTTGGTGTGCAGGTTTAACAAGATCAGACATATTGAGTTAGTTTGATTAGTAATTTATTTTGACTACTTAACCCTTTATGGGTTGCTTTAGAAGTTTACTGGGTTTCTTTGGTCTATCCCTAAGTTTTTCGATAACAAAATCCGTCATTTTTTGATAAAGGTGGTTCCGTGTATTGCCACCATAAATACCATGGTTTCTATCTGGGTAAATGGCCCAATCAAACTGTTTGTTAGCCTGTATTAGAGCCTCTGCCATTCGCATTGAATTCTGTACATGCACGTTATCATCCCCAGAACCATGCACCAGCAAATAATCGCCTTTTAGCAACTCAGGATAGTTAAAGGGAGACTCGTTGTCATACCCTTCCGGATTTTCCTGTGGTGTTCGTAGAAATCGTTCTGTATAAATAGTATCGTAAAACCGCCAGCTTGTGACCGGGGCAACGGCAATGGCCATCTCAAAAACATCATTTCCCTTTAAAAGGGAATTGGTACTCATGTGCCCTCCAAAGCTCCAACCCCAAATACCCGTTCTGTCTTCATCAATATAGGGTAATTTGCTTAGCTCTTTGGCAACGGTAATTTGGTCTTCGGTTTCATACTTCACTAAATTGAGGTAAGTGGATTTTTTAAAATCCCTTCCTTTAAAACCAGTCCCCCGACCATCAACACAGGCCACAATAATATCCTGGTTTGCTAGCATTTGGTGCCAGTAGTCATTGCTTCCCATCCATCTATTGGCCACCTGTTGTGACCCCGGGCCACTGTATTGATATAGGAATAGGGGATACTTCTTGGATGGATCAAAATTCTTGGGCTTCAACATCCACATGTTTAAATCGTTGCCGTTAATGTGGATTGTGGAAAATTCCTTGTCCACCATCTCATATTCGTCAAGTGTACTGAGCAAATCAGCATTGTCCTTGATCTCCTTTATTTTTTTTCCATCATTGGCACGATGTAACGTAAACTCATAAGGAGTTTTGGAGTTTGAAAACGTGTTGATATAATACGTAAAATCTGCGCTGAAATCCCCAGAGTTGGTTCCCTCTTTAGCGCTTAAGCGCTTCTTTTTCTTTCCTGAACTCGAGATGCTATAGATGTCTCGATTAATGGACCCGTTCTCAACGGACTGGTAGTAAATTCGATCATTGGCTTGATCATAGCCGTAGTAGTCAGTGACCTCCCATGGACCACTGGTAACCTGTTTCTTTAATTTTCCATTTTTATCATAGAGGTAAATATGATTGAACCCATCCATCTCGCTGGTCCAAATAAAGCTATCATCAGGTAAGAAGGTAAGGTCATCGGTGACATCCACATAAGCTTCGTCCTTTTCCTCCAATAGGGTCTTTACCGAATTATCCGAGGCATTGACCTCATGTAGCTTGATATGGTTCTGATGACGATTGATGGTCTGAACACTCAAATAGTTGGGATTGTTCATCCATTTGATTCTAGGAATATAGTATGCCTCCCCTAAATCCACCTTCGAAATGGAACTTGAAGCAACATCCAACATATGCAAACTAACCTTGGCATTTTCCTCACCGGCCTTTGGGTATTTAAATTCGTATTGGTACGGATAGAGATCTTGTCCGTATACATCCATCGAAAAATGGGGAACATTGGTCTCATCAAATCGAAGAAAGGCAATTTTGGTTCCATTACTGTTCCAAGCAAAAGATCGAACGAAAGCAAATTCTTCCTCATATACCCAATCGGTAACCCCATTGATTATGGAACCGTAACTTCCATCGGTGGTAATCTGTTGGGTGTTTTTGCCGGCCACATCGAAAATATAGAGGTTGTTATCTCTAACGTAAGCTACTTTTGAACCATCAGGTGATAAGAGAGGTTCCTGAATTTTGGACTCCGAAATTTTGGTGATTCCTTTGGAAGCAATATCGTAAACGTAATAAATCCCCAGCCTTGATCTTCGAAAAATGGGTTCAACCTCCGTGGCCAAAATAATTTTGGACTCGTCATCGCTGAAGGTATAGGAAGTAAAATAGGGTATCTGGCTAGAAGATGCGACCAGGGTCTCCACTTTTTCCAAAGTGGTATAGTCGTATTTATCCAAACTGCTGTTTCGCGGAGATCGATTGAAGTTAAGAACAGTATACTGCTTTCCATTTTTCATGGACCGAAGGACTTCCATGCCCTCCGTTCTAAAAGTTCCGTTCCAAATGTTTTCGAGGGTTATTTTTTTCTGTTGGGCAAAAGTGAAGGTCAATACGCCTGAAAGGAATAGGCTAAAAAGGAACTTTTTGTTCATCGATGTTATAAATTGATTAAAAACCATCAAGTTTACTAATATTTATTCAGAATGTAAACTTTGATGTTGCAAATGCAACAAGAATTGGGCCATAGTGGCCCGTTTGAAATCGTTAAAACGACCTTTATCATTATATTTGGTTCCTTTAACCGAACACTATGAAAGCTCCTGTAGAAGGCTTTTCGCGATTGGCCAAAAATGAAAAAATTGAGTGGATCGCAAATAATTGCACAAAAGATCCCGAGCAAACCAAACAGCTTTTAAAACGGTATTGGAATCAGGACGCCAAAGTTCAAAAACTGCATGACGAATTCATAGAAAACACCCTTTCCAACTATTATCTCCCCTTTGCCATAGCCCCCAATTTTCTCATTAACGGAGAGTTTTTTGCCATCCCCATGGCCATCGAAGAAAGTTCGGTGGTTGCAGCCGCCAGCAAAGCGGCCAAGTTTTGGCTTTCACGAGGCGGGTTTAAGACACAGGTTCTGGGAACCGAAAAAGTAGGTCAGGTACATTTTATTTTTAGGGGTGATTCTGAAAAGCTTGAACGCTTTTTTGAAGAAATCAAGGAGGATCTTATTAAAAGTACTGCGGATATCACTGAAAGCATGGAGCGGCGTGGGGGTGGTATCACCGCCATCGAGCTTAGGAACAAAACTGAAAATATTTCAGGATACCACCAATTGCATTGCACTTTTGAAACCTTGGATGCGATGGGAGCCAACTTTATCAACTCTTGTTTGGAGCAGTTTGCAAAGACCTTGAGGGAGAAGGCAAAAGCCTATCCCCACTTTAGTGACGAGGAAAAGGATTTGGAGATTGTGATGAGTATCCTATCGAACTATGTACCCAACTGCATTGTAAAGGGAGAGGTTTCTTGCCCAGTGGAGGAATTGAACGAGGATGATCTGTCGCCGGAACTTTTTGCAAAAAAAATGGTGCAGGCTGTCCAAATTGCCAAGGCTGACCCCTTTAGGGCGGTGACCCATAACAAAGGCATTATGAACGGTGTTGATGCCGTAATTCTTGCCACAGGAAATGACTTCCGTGCCATTGAAGCGGGCATCCATGCCTATGCGGCCAAAGATGGTTCCTATTCGAGTTTGACCCATGCCTCGATAGAAGATGGGGTCTTTACGTTTTGGATAGAAATACCTTTGGCGTTGGGTACCGTTGGAGGTTTGACGTCTTTGCATCCTTTGGTCAAATTGGCACTTGAAATTCTTCGTAATCCAACCGCAAAAGAATTGATGCAAATTGTGGCCGTTGCCGGACTAGCACAAAATTTTGCAGCCTTGCGTTCACTGACCACTACTGGCATCCAAAAGGGCCATATGAAAATGCACCTTATGAATCTTCTCAACCAAATGGGTGCGACAGAGGATGAAAAAACCACTTTGGTAAATTATTTTAAGGACCGAACCGTCACCAATGCCTCCGTAAAAGAAGCACTCGAAAACCATCGTTCCTAAATGGAGAAAGAGTTTTACAGCAATGGAAAATTATTGCTCTCTGGGGAATATGCCATTTTAGATGGCGCCCTAGGACTCGCAGTGCCCACCAAATTTGGACAATCTTTGCAAGTGGAAGACACTGATACTGGCCTGTTGGAATGGGAAAGTAAGGACGAGAACCACCAACTTTGGTTTCAAGCGAGTTTTGATTTAAATGATTTAACACCCATTGCATCAAGCGATATGGGTACGGCCCATATCTTAAAAGAGTTACTTTCCGAGGCAAAAAAACAAAACCCAGCTTTTCTTGCCAGTGCAAACGGGTTGAAAGTGACCACAAGCTTAGGTTTTCCACGAGAATGGGGTTTGGGCACCTCCTCCACCTTAATTAACAATATAGCCCAATGGGCAGAGGTAGATGCCTATCAATTGTTATGGAATGCCTTTGGAGGAAGCGGATATGACATTGCATGTGCACAACACAATGGTCCCATACTGTATCAAGTCAAAAATGGAAAGGTCACTGTGGAGGAAGTTGGTTTTCATCCGTCCTTCAAGGATGATCTCCTTTTTGTTTATCTCAAACAAAAACAAAGCAGCAAGGAAGCCATAGCTGCATATCGAGGTAAAATGTTCGATAAAGAGGCTTTGATTTCCAACATCACCAGAATTACCGGGAGTATGGCCACGGCCCAAAATCTTTCTGAGTTTGAAGCGTTGGTTGGGAAGCACGAGATTGTTTTATCCAAAATCCTTGGAATCCCACCCATAAAGTCCAAACTTTTCCCGGATTATCCAGGTAGTATAAAGAGTCTTGGAGCTTGGGGAGGAGATTTTGTACTGGCGACTGGAGGAGCTGGTGCCAAAGATTATTTCCGATTTAAAGGATACAGCACGCTGTTATCCTATAAGGATATGGTACTATAAACCAATAACACATTATGAGATTACCTTTTTTTCTTGTTTTAGCTTTTGCCTTTTGTTCGATGGGCTGTAAAACTGATAGCCACAGCAAAACCTATGAAAGTGAATCCTTGGTAATAAAACAGTTGGGCAACAAGACTTTTCTTCATATTTCCTATTTGCAGACAGAAGACTATGGAAAAGTGGCATGCAATGGAATGATTGTAGTGGATAATGGTGAAGCTTTGGTTTTTGATACCCCCACCAACGATACTGCTTCTTTAGAGCTTATCCGCTGGGTAGAAAAAGAATTGAAGAGTGTGGTCAAAGCTGTTGTTGTAAGTCATTTTCATGAGGACTGTCTAGGAGGTTTAAAGGAATTTCATCAAAACGGTAGCGACTCCTATGCTAGCGAAATGACCCTTGAATTGGCGAGGCTGAACCACTATGCCATTCCAAAAAACGGGTTCATCAAATCCCATTCTTTAAGGATCGGAGATAAAAAAGTACACTTGGCGCATTTGGGAGAAGGGCATACGAAGGACAACATCATAGGCTATTTTGAAGGTGATAAGGCCTTGTTTGGTGGGTGTTTGGTAAAATCGGTTGGTGCCAGCAAGGGGTATTTGGGAGATGCAACTATTGAAGATTGGTCAGAAACTGTCGCCAGAGTAAAAAAAGAATATCCTGAAGTTGAATTGGTTATTCCGGGACATGGAAAACCTGGAGGAACAGATTTACTGGACTATACCATTGAATTGTTCAAGCAGTAAAAAAGCCCCTTTAAAGGGGCTTTTTCTATAGTAATGCTCTATCCTTAATAAAATGTGGCTCGTTTATCATCTATTTCCGAACCTTCCTTCAAGGCCTTAAAGACGTCTCCATTCACTCTACCATATTCATTGGTTTTCAATGTTTTGGCATACGTAGAAAAGTTATCGAGTTGAGGAGCTTCTTCCTTATTGGTCACTTTGATCATATAAATACCAGATTCTCCTTTCAACAGTGCAGAAGTGGCATCTTTATCCAAGGCGAAAGCTGTACCGACCACGTAGGGTTCCCTACCGGCTCCAGGCAATGTTGGTGATTTTCTGGTCAAGGCTGTTGCGGTTGATACGATAGTTTCATTGTCCTTGGCCAGTGCATCCAAACTTTTCCCTTGATTGGCCGCAATCAGTTGATCCGCCTTTCTTTCTTTTCTGATTTTTGGCAATGCCGTGGCCGAAGCATCTTCAGGGGACATGAGCCCTTCCTTGTACTTCCTGGTCAATTGTACTACGGCATATCCATTGTTCATATTGAAACGCTTGATATCACCAACCTCGGTATCGTCATTAAATGCCCACTGTACTATGGATCTTTGAGACCCAAGCCCGGGTAGATTTTCGTCCATTCCCTTAAGCTTATTTACCGGTCTAACACTATAGTTACTTTCACTTGCAATGTCGGAGAAAGCTTGAGCTTCAGCATCAATTGCTGCCATTTCGAATTTGGTGGCATCGGTAAATAAGGTGTTGATGGTTTCCTCAGAAGGTTCAATCTCTCTTGAAAGGGTAGCTACCTGAAGAATATCTTGCTTGTCATCTACTTTAATAACATGATAACCAAATTCAGTTTCCACCAAACCGATTTCCCCAACATCATTACTAAAGCAAAAATCATTGAAGGCATCGGCCATAACTCCTTCTTGGAAGTATCCCAAATCCCCACCTCGAGGTGCTGATGGACCATCTGAATTCTCACGGGCCAACACTGTAAATTGAGTGCCATCCTCTTTCGCTTCTTCCAAAAGCTCCTGGGCTCTTTCCTCGGCCTCTTCTTTTGTGCGGGTTATTTCGGGATTTGCACGTTCTGCACCTTCGTAGGTAATCAAAATATGACTGGCCTTAACGGTACCGTTGGCCTTTTTATCCATAATCTTGGAAACCTTAAAGAAATCCCCATCACGGTAAGGACCGTGAATTTCACCAACATTCAAAGCAATCAAAGTATCTGCAACAGATGATGGTAAATCTTTTTGCGCTCTGTAAATGGTATCGAACTGGGTATCAGAGTTACGATCCAAGAAGGCATCCATATCCGTGGTATTCCGAAAACCAGGAATCGTGTCAGTAGTATCACTTTCCTCTACGTACTCCACTGAGTCATCCATTAACGCCAAAATTTCATCCATCTTGGCCTTTTCATCAGATAGGGAGGCTTTCTCCTCGAAGAACACAAAACGGATATCCCTTGACTTCTCCTGTTGGTAATCTTCAGGATGCCCTTTGATGTAGGTTTCTATTTCAGCCTTGGACACTTGAATGGTACTGTCGGCAATTTTGGAATAGGGTACGCGCACATATTGAATATCAACCTTGTCATTGGCCAGTTTATAGTCGAATTCCCCTTCTGTCAGGGTTGCACCTACACCACCTTTTACCAAATTAAAATAGTATTGTTCCTTGGCAGATTGAATAATGGTTTTTTCAATGTACAACCAATCTTCATAGCGTACTGGGTTGTTCACACTCCAATCGGCAATGGCACTTCGGAAGACCTCTTCGTTGAAAATACCATTCTCATCCAAAAAATCAGGAATTTGGGCATACCCGGAATTTCTAACAAATTCCACGATTTGATCGCTTTCCACTTCAATGCCCAAATCTTCAAACTGTTGGTCAAGGATAGCTTTTCGAATTTGTTGTTCGTATACCGTATTGACCAATTGGGTAGAGGAAAAGCTTGGTCCAAATCGTCTAGAAGCATTTTCCACTTCACGTCTAAAATCATCTATAGAAATGCTCTCTCCATTGACTTCCGCTACCGCAGAACCCACTTTGCCTCCTCCAAAATCATTACCGGTGAAAACACCCGAAATTACAAATGCGAACAAGGCCAGTCCAATAATTAAAATTAGGACCGTTGTTCGTTTTCTTATTTTCTCCAATATTGCCATTCTACTGCTAGTTTTCTATATTTCAGTGGGCGAAAATACCATTTTCTTTTCAATTAGGAAAGCTGAAAAAGGCGGGTAAATTGTTAATCTTCAGTGAGTACTTGCACCGTGACCAAATCAATTTTTGTATTGGACACCTCGAGTATACGGAAAACGAAGTTATCCATTTTTATTTCTGAGTCCTGCTCCGGAATTTCCGCAATGCCGTTCATAATCAACCCTCCCAAGGTTTCATACTCATCACTGTCTGGAAGCTCAAGTTTATAGTTTTCATTGATATAATCCACCTCCAAGCGAGCGGAAAACTTATATACATTTTCACTCAACTGCTCTTCGTGCAAATCCGTACTGTCGTGCTCGTCTTCAATCTCTCCAAACAATTCTTCGATAATATCCTCAACCGTTAAGATACCTGAAGTTCCTCCATATTCGTCAAGTACAACGGCCATACTCTTACGTTTTTTGGTCAGCACGTTCAAAATATCCTGGATCAACATGGTTTCGGGCACAAGCTCCACCGGCAACAAAATACTTTTAATGGTTTTTGGCTTTTTAAAGAGTTCATAGGAATGTACGTACCCTATGATTTCATCGATACTTTCTTTAAAAACCAATATTTTGGAATATCCTGTTTCTGAAAATAGCTTGGTTAGGTTTTTCGGGGTTTCATCAAGGTCCACAGCGGTAATCTCGGTGCGGGGCACCATTACTTCCCTAGCCTTAACAGTTGAAAATTCCAGGGCATTTTGAAAAATCTGAATTTCCGAGTCCACTTCATCCTCTTCTTCCACCGTTTCCATTTGCTCGGTGATATAGTCCCCCAGTTCCAACTTGGTAAACGATAATTGAACCTCATCTCCTTCGGTTTTGAAAAAGACCCGAAGTATGAAATCAGAAATCTTGATGACCATCCAAGAAATGGACGAGAACAACAGGTAGAAAAAATAAGCTGGGATAGCGAATACTTTTAACAGCGTATTCGAATAAATCTGAAAGAAAACCTTTGGTAAAAACTCTGCGGTTATTAAAATAATCAGCGTAGAGATAATAGTTTGGGACAAGAGGCTGAAATCAGTCAACATTGAATTGATGAACTGATTCTGGGTAGGTAACAAGGTCTGAAACCACTCCATGAGCACATCCCCCATAAAAAAACCATAAATTACCAAAGCTATATTGTTCCCAATAAGCATGGTGGCGATAAACTTTGAGGGTTTTTGGGTGAGCCAACGCAACACCTTGGCCAAAAAACCCTCCTGCATTTTTTCAAGTTCGATATGGATTTTGTTTGCGGAAACAAAGGCAATTTCCATACCTGAAAAGAATGCAGAAAACAAAAGGGAAAGTGCTATGATGAGCAATGGGGATTCCACAACGGTTACTTGTTATTCTTTTTTCGCTCTTCGAATTTTTTGTAATAATGTCTCCTAAAAAGAAACATAAAACCAGTGATAACAGCCAAGAATACAAAAATGTAGGCCCGACTACGGTCAGCATCCCACAGATTGTAGGCCATGTAAGCCGATAGCACGCAAATCACCAAATTCACATAGATGGTGTATTTCATATATTTTCCCATAACTTATTGGTTTTCTTCTTTTATCATCATTAGGCCATAGGTCTTATGGGCCTTAAAGAAACTAAAATCTCTATTAAAATCCATTCCCTCCCCATCCATTACGGTTCCGTCCTCAGGGTTGGTATACGTAAAGGTAGCTTCGGTGAAAATCCAATTATTGGAACGGTCGAAGTACAGTTGTGGGGCCTCCAACTTCTTCCCATCATGACTTTCAATGACCACATTTCCTTGAAGGTCGATCAGGTTGGTCTGTGAATATACGATACCATAGTCCGCAGTAATCACACTTTTCTGGTTCTCATCATCAAAAAAGTCCACCTGCAATCCCTTCGGAAAGGTTCTATATTTGAAAGGCTGATTGTCGAAGTCCTCGGTCAAGGGACTGGTAAGAATGGCAATGATCTTGGAACTGTCTTGGTCCTCGGTGGTCATCTCTTCCTTGGTCTCGGTGTATGTAAGGGTGAAGTTTTGTGCCACCCCTTGAGGGAATACTGGTTTTATGGCTTCCTCTCCCACCCTTTCATAATCGTCCTTACATGCCATAAAAAGGATTGCCACGGTAAAAACCGTGGCAAAACACTTTAAAATATTTTTAGAAAAAGGGTTCACTCTATAAGTTGGGCACCTTTACGCTGCCACCTACCCAGCAGTTGAAACTAACCGTCTGCCCGGCTTTACCAGAACTAAAAATCATTTCCTTGGTAGGCGCTTTTGCAGCATAACTTGCAGCAGATTTGCTGGCCCTTCCACTAAGTGATGGATCTACTCGACCTGCTTTTCTTGCCATTTCAGCGGCCTTCCAATAAATCGCTCTCTTTTCAAATGGAGTACTTCCGCAAGCATTGGCGCTTGTTGCATAAAGGTTTGCGATCAACAAGTATGCCTTTCCATTGGATGGGTTGGCATTGACGGCCTTTAAAGCATAGCTTCTTGCTTGGGATTTGCTGCTACGGCGAACTGTAGTGGCAATTTTGTAGAGAATGTTTGATTTTCTATAGGAATCAGTCTCCAATTCCACTGCCTTGTTGAAATCGGCAATCGCACCTTTGCTATCTCCTGATTTTTGTTTTAGGGTTCCTCCATAGAGGTATGCATCTGCCGAAGGATCTAAAGCCAATTGAGCCTCGAAGAGTTTACGGAACATAGGGTCATCGGTACACTCTTTAGAGAACATACGTCCTACAGCTCTTTTTACCCAGTTTACATCGCCTTTTTTGGCTTCATAATTCTTTTCGTAAAGTGGAATTAAGTTTCCACAGTCAGCCAATGCCCCCAATTTGGAATCGATACTGGTAGCGATCTTACCATATGATTTGGAATTGGTGGTAGATGCCTTAAGTCTTCTTTTTTCTTTTGTGGTCAATGTCCCCAAAGAATCTTTTGGCAACAGGGTTTTGATAACGTCGGTCAACTTCTTGTTCTCTTCCTCAACTTTTTCCGTTACGTCATCATAAACATCAAAGACCTCTTGTAGATCTTTTGAACCGCCTTGGTGCAAATCAACCAATGTCGAAAAGTAGAGGTAAAGCGCCTTAGGGTTCTTAAAGTTCTTTTTATCATTCTTAAAGGCATTACCCAACAGATCATAAAGCTGAACGTCGGATGCCATTTTATTGTCGTAGGAAAGCAATGCCTTATCAATAGCTACCCCAGCTTTTGAGAATTTCGCAGGAAAATATTTAAGGCTATTGTCATACAATTCCATAAGGTCTTGGATATAACCATCTTTATCCGGACCTGAGGAATTCTTTATTTTATGGGCCAATATCTTTTCACCATAGGAAAAGTTGGCTTTGTTAATATCTGGACAGCTCTCATAGACCATCTTCCATGGTTCATAGGCAGCGTCATAATTTTTAACCTTTGCGTGCTCTGCGTAAATGGAAAGATTGGTCATACACTCTGGGTTTTGAGCTTGAGCCATACTTAAACCAATCGACATCAGGACCGCAATCATCGTTAAGTAGTGTTTCTTCTTCATCTTACTAATTTTAAAGTGGTTAATGTACTAATTTTTTATCAATTTATTTTTCTTTTAACGAACCATCTATCATTCAAAGAGAGGCTTGCATTAAATTGTAAATAGCTCTCCCGTATTAAGTTGGCGTCCGTGGTTCCTCTTTTGCCCAATTCAAAACCTAAGTTAAGATTGGAAAACGAATTGCCCAACGGTAAACCAAATCCAAAAGTTATGCCAAAATTGTTTATTTCCCTTCCGTTGACCACTAATCCGGATACATCATAACGCAGTCCCGCACGATAGGTAATCCTTTTAAAATAGCCGGATAGCGCCTTATAGTCAGGAATAAAATAACCTCCAAATGCAAAGCTATTTGCATCGCTATATTCTACGTTGTCCAGTCCTAAGAAATCATTTCGAAAACTACTAAATTGTTGGAAACTGTATTCCCCTCCAAAAAACCACTTTTTATCCTCTCCAAAACCCAACCCTAAGGTCGCGCGCGTTGGGATTTTCAGTTCTGTATTTCGTAGACCCGTTGCATCCAAATCCACATCAATAACTTCAATCTCCTGTCCATTGACCAACGAAAAGGAACCCAACCTTTCCGAGTTTTCAGCAACCAGATTTGCTTGTGTATTGATCAATACCGATGTATATAAGGTATACTTGTTTTTGAACGAAGGGGTATAGTTCAGAGCATAATTTACATCGAAACCGTTAATCCGTGATTCCCTGCGGTCCAAGGTCCCAAACTGAACGTCTTCCACGCTTTGAATCCTCTCATATTCCAAGGTTCCAAAATTGAAATTTGCCGTAGCTCCCAGACTTACATTTTTTATGGGTTCCCAACCGATTGAAAGGAACACCCTGTTTAATCCGCCTTCACCTCTAAACGCATTGGTGACCGTCTGCTGTTCTGAATTGGTCGTTTCACTTAACAAATCATAACCGACAGAGGAGAAGGGCATAAGCCCAAAACCCAAACCGATGTTCTTGCCCAAGGGAAATCCAATGGCCAAATACTCTAAATTGGTAACCGATGTATTCTGTTCTTCGGTAAAATCTTCAAGGCGATATTCGGTATGTGAAATTCCCGCTGTGTAGGTGGTCAGTTTTAATTTTGAAAAGGCCGCGGGGTTTCGAAGACTGTAGTGGATACTGTCTGCATAAAGACTGATGCCCCCCATCATTTTGTTTTCCACCGTGGCGTTGTCCCGAAGGTCTCCTATTCCGAAAGATGAATATGGTGATATGGTTCCATTTTGCGCAAATATGCTATGGGTCGCCACGCAAAAAAAAGCGATCAAAAATTTCTTTACCATCTAGCTTTTGTTGTATTCCAGCAAGTAATTAAGCCCCTCCACGAGAAATTTAGAATTCGCAAATATGGAATTTTTTAGTCGTTTGACAAAAAATTGAGAGTCACCGCCTGTTAAAATAACTGTTAAATCTTGAAAACGAGAGTGATACTGGTTAATGACTCCATCAATCTCTTGCACCAAACCATTGATAACCCCGCTTTGCATGCATGCTTCGGTGGAATTGCCAATAAAATCCATAAACTCTTCGGGTTGTAATAAGGGTAAGTTCTGTGTCTGGTTGTGCATCGCTTTAAAACGCATGTTCAAACCTGGTGAAATGGCCCCTCCAATGTACTCCCCTGCATCGTTCACAAGGTCATAGGTGATACACGAACCCGCATCGATGATCAGGGCATTGCTTCGGGGATACTTATAAAAGGCCGCCGTGGCCAGCGCAATACGATCCATGCCCAGGGTGCTAGGTGTGGCATAGCTATTTTTAAAGGGGACCCTTGACTGATGGGACAGGACGTGAACCTTGGAAAACAGGGAGACAATATCTTTCTCTTTGTTTTCAAGCTTGCCTACGGAAGAAATAATAGCACGTTCGATTCGCGGATGCAATTGGTACAACTGCTTGATCATGGAAAGAAATAATCCCGATTCCGAAGTTTCCATGTGAAGAATCCTATTGTTTTCAAAAACAGCGTACTTCACCAGGGTGTTTCCTATATCAATGACCAAGTTCATAAAACAAAGATCGAGAATTATAAAAAACCACCGGCTTTTTTCGTGTTTTTGTTTGTATATCCTAATTTTGAAATTATATTTGCACCCGCCTTGAAGAAAGGCAGCTCGGTACCTTAGCTCAGTTGGTAGAGCAACGGACTGAAAATCCGTGTGTCCCTGGTTCGATTCCTGGAGGTACCACAAAAAAAAGCCGGCTCGAAAGCCGGTTTTTTTGTTTATAGGCGTTGTACTACTTCTTAAGACTTTTATAAATCAAACAATTCGTCAATATTAACTCCTAGAGCTTTAGCAATTTTAAAAAGTTGTAGAACATTAGCCGCGCGTTCACCCCGTTCAATTCTACCGATCATATTGCCATGAACACCCGCCTCATGAACCAAATCGGCTTGTGTCATCCCCTTTTCCCTACGAATTTTTCGGACTTTCTCCCCAAATTCTATAAGAATTTGCTTTTCCGCTTTAGTCCAATCATTTATCAAAAGACAATAGTTCTGAAGTGGTAATCCCAAAGGCATCCGCAATTCTTTTCATCATGGAAATCTTCATTTCCTGCTTGCCCAATTCATATTTTCTCAAATTTTGGGCATCAATCCCAGCTTTGAAGGCAATTTCGGCAATACTGAGGTCATTTTCCAAGCGTAGCGCTCTGATACGTTTTCCAAATTCAATGCAGAAAGCCGGAATCTCTTTTTTTCGTTCACGCTTTGACATGATCCAAATTTGCAAATGATAGGTTTTATACAACGAATTGTATACAATGGGTTGTTTACAACCTTTTTACTACTTTTGAAAACCTAGTCTTATTAAAATAGCATCCAATATGTCCAATAACCTACTCCAAACCTTGGCAAGTTTTCAAGAGGAAACTTCAACGGCCGCCTTGCAACTCACCTTTGGCACGCACCAGATTGTCAACTACCACAATGGCATGCTCCTTAACCGTATGCAACGCCAAAATAGCCGCCTTGTGCTGCACAAAACCGAGCCTTCCCACTTGGCCAAAATGGAGGTGGTGGACAGTCTGGTCTTTCAATTTTCCTTTCTATTTGAAGCCCATGCCCTGTACAAGTACCAAAAGGGGCAAAACATTTGCCTGCCCAGGCCCTTGGTAGATGGCCGTTTACAAATATGGCCCCAACAATTGGAACTATCCTTTAGGATAGGTGCACCAGACCCGAGCCTTTGCGTCCACATTCTACACACATACACAGGAGACGTACTAGTAAAAAAGAAAACGAGAAGTGTTTCGTTTTAATCTAGAACAATTGGTGGAAAAGAATATATTTGAAAAAAGATTTTTCTTTTGTAGTCAACGGACTACTTCTTAAGATTTTCATAAATCTATAAATTGAATGGCCCCATAAGTTTTAAATATCAAACTAAGGCTTATATTTAGGCAATCTAGATTAATTTTAAATAAAAATGACCGAGGATTTATTAGCACAGGCCGCCGAGTTCGAAAGCAGGACTTTGAGTCATATGTCTACCAGTGACCGCGTAAAGGCTTCACGTGAAGCCAAACAACTTATACTTTCCATCAACGAAATCTACAAGAAAACAAAGGATTCCAAGCTTATGGAAATCATGAAGAGCCTTACCGTGAAGAAAAAGAAAATAGAAAAGCGAATTAAAGGAACTCCGCTCGTTTAAAGTTTCCGTTGGCAATTTCCAACGCAAGTATTGCAATTCCACTTGTTGCCTGCTTCCCTATTTTATTGGTATTGAATAATTCAGCAAAAGCTTGTGAAGCTATCTTGCCATAACTGTAAGACCCATCAAGATGTTTGGGTCACAAGATATTTTGCTTTTTCCCACCACCTTACAATTTTTCACGGGAATACAGCACCCAGAAAATCCTTTTCTTCCATAAATTGGGCAATACTACCATTTACAAAGTTTTTTTGACCAACTATATCCTTTTCCCTACTAGGAATAAAAAGCTACATTAAACCACTCTGTACATTCAGTATCTTCGATGTAGAATTAAAACCTCAACCACTAATGAACGCTATTGAAGAAAAAATGGGATACGTATTTTGGTATCTGGTCATCGCATGTTCCCTCTACTCATTCCTGACCAGTTTATATAGGTATCTCCTTTAGGAATAGGGCCCTATCAACAGGGCCAATAAACAAGCTCATTTACCCGGTAGGGTCTCATCTACATCTATACAACCAAAAAAGGGAAACAAAATGTTTCCCTTTTTACTTTTAACCTTTGATTTCCAAAATCTGTCGAACCATTTGATTGGTAAAGCCCCATTCATTATCGTACCAGGTCATTACCTTAAGTAAATCGCCATCCACTACCCGGGTCATCGCCAAATCAACGGTAGAAGCATACGGACTTTGAATAATATCTGATGATACAATGGGCTCATTGGTTGTGGCCAAAACACCTCTATATCGGTCTGATTCTGCTTCCTCTTGCAGAATTTGATTCACCTCTTCTGCGGTCACTTCTCGCTCCGTGACAAAAGTCAGGTCAGAAATTGAGCCTACTGGGACAGGAACCCTAATGGCAACGCCATCAAATTTTCCTGCATATTCAGGCATGGCCTTTGTTGTGGCAATTGCGGCTCCGGTGGTCGTTGGGATTAAGTTTTGAGCTCCGGCCCTTCCCATTCTAAAATTCTTTTTGGAAGGCGCATCCACCATTCCTTGGGAAGCCGTGTAGGCATGCACAGTGGTCATGATGGCTTTTTTTATCCCAATTCTTCTTCCCAAAACCTCAACAACCGGACTGATGTTGTTCGTGGTACAACTAGCGCAAGAGAAAACACTGGTTTCCCCATCCAAGGAATTTACTCCATGAACCACTGTGGGCGTATCCACACTTTTGGTCGGTGCCGAAATAATAACCGTTTTTGCCCCTGCTTTCAAATGCCGTTCCGCGTCCTCTCCTTTGGTGAAAACCCCGGTGCTTTCAATCACCAAATCCACATTTTGGGCTTTCCATGGCAATTCTTCAGGGTTTCTATACGATGTAAATTGTATGCGTTGCCCATCCACAATGAGATGCCCATCTTCATGGGTCACTTCCTTGTCATAGACTCCATAAACCGTATCATATTTTATCAGATAGGCTATGTTATCGATGGGGACAATATCGTTTACGGCTACAATTTCCAGCCCGGGAGTTTCGTTAATTACTTTTAAGGCCGCTCGGCCAATGCGGCCCATTCCGTTTATTCCAATTCTCATGGTATGTGTTCTTAAGTTAACAATTGTTTTTAGGTATTCTTAGTCTGAAAACCACCTCTTAAATTACAAAGTGACCCTGGAAATTGAAAGCGTTCAATCCTATAAAATGGTCAAGAAAAATCCTTTGGATGAATGCCCGTTACATCCAATCGATTTTGGGCCACATTCCTTCTTTCTTTTCATGAAGATTTTCCATGTTTTGGAGAAGCTCATTCAAAAAAGCAATGGCTTCTCCAATATAGGGCCCCTTGTTCAGCATCACACATTCTGCCCTTAATGAGGAAGTGGTGTCTGTGATTTCCGATCGAGATGGAAATCCTTTTTTCGCCAGCCCTTCCAAAACCTGTGTTGCCCAAACCACGGGTATATGAGCTGCACCGCAAAGGGAAAGTATTTCATCTTGAACTTTGCTCATATTGCGCCATCCGACCTCGAGAGCCAAATCACCACGCGCAATCATAATGCCTATGTATTTGGTCTTCATTGCGGCCAAAACAATGTCAACCAGATTTACGAAAGCCTTTTGCGTCTCTATTTTCAAAATGATGCTAAGCTTGTCCAACGCGTTTAATCGTTCCAGTTCACTCAAAAGATCGTGCACATCGGCTGCGCTGTTTACAAATGAAAAATTAACGATATCGGCATGGGTTGCCACAAATGCAAGATCTTGCCGGTCTTTTTCAGTAAGCCCTGAGATGCCCAGATTGGACTGGGGAAGATTGATCCCCTTTTCGCTTTTTAATTTGGAACCTTTCGCGTTTGCTTTTGTAATTCTCACTTCAAAAAAGTCCTCGCTCACTTTCTCTATAATCCCCTCTATCTTGCCATCATCAAAGAAAATGAGCTCGCCAGGTTTTACTTTCTGAATAATTTCTGCCGGAATGCAGGCAATACGCCCTGGCTTGTTTAAGTTATTTTCGGAATCGAATTCAGGAAGCGATGCTGAATCCAGATGCATACTTATGGTCAAAGTATCTCCAATATACAATTCGATGGACTGTTCCCTTGCCGAAAGTTTTCCAACCGCGACTTTGGGCAGTTCTTTTCTCTTTGGATTAATTTGGGTTCCGGTTGCTATGTAGACCGTTTTTTTGCATGAAAGTAAAGTGCTGTTTTCCTCAATCTTGAATACCTTAAGCTTTCTTTGTTTCCCTCGGGTATCCTTAACGATCAAGGTTTCTCCCTCAACCAAGTATTGTAACCAATCTTGGGCCACTGGAATTTCGTCGGATTCCAGAGTTTCCTTCTTTTCAGGGACCATTCGAATGAGTGCTGGCCCTACCACATTGCCCAAAAAGTCACGCTTAGGTCTAAATTTGCGAACTTCAGGACCAAGTGGAACGCTTCCTGTCCGTATCTTAGGGCCGCCCAAGTCCATTGCAATTTTAACTTCCCTGGAACAAGCAGCCGCTGCTTTTCGCACATTTCTAACAATGGATTCCCATACTTCAGGACCATCATGCGCACAATTGATACGAGCGCAATCCATTCCATTTTGGACCATCTCATGCACCATTTGGTAATCGTGGGCGGCTTCAGTTGGTTGTGTGACCATGATTCGGACCCTTCTTCTGTCACCATTTACACTAAAAAGCTTCTGAGTGTTCTCTCTTAAGAGTCTATTGCCATCCCCAATTGATAGCCCAACGTTCTTTTCAGTCGGGGTAATTTCCCCGTTCAACCTCCCGATTACCTCCCTTACATTCAACAAACTGCCAAGAATGTTGCCTTCGGCATTGGCCAATCGGGTCAGGCCCAAGGTCTTGAGCTTTTCTTGCAGAGCCCTTACATCAAAAGTTCGAAAGGTCTTATAATCCAACAGATTGTAGGCACTCTTTTGGTAGTATTCGCAGACCCCTGCAAGCAAGGGTTTGTAGGTGCCTTGGCCTTGTTCTATTTCAAGAACGATTTTATCAATCAGTAAAGCTGTCTCCTGAAGCTGGTGCGGGGACAAATTCATTTATTGAGGATTAAGAACAGTCAAATTTCCAAAGGGATTCAGAAAAAAAAGCTGACAAAAATCAGAACCCAAAACTTCTGCCAGACAAATGCCAATTACCATACGGAATCCATTGCATCGATTGAAACATCTAAAATATCGGCCTCATCATCATTGTTTTCAATTATTAACTGATCATAGGGCATTGTTGGGAATAGTTGTTGAGTCATTGTATACCTTCCTTGGTCGATAAATACCTCAACCGAAGACCAATCCAGAAAGATTTTGACCTCATACGGCTCCTCTCTAAGAGAGGAAATGGACATATGGTGCTTCTTATTACCAAATTCAGGTTGAAAATCCACCTTCCCGGATTGCATCCTATCCAAAAGGAAAGCTCCCATTTCAGTATCCATACTCAAATTTAGGGTCTCTCCCATTTCATTTTTCAGGATTACATTAAAGTTTTTGGATTCCGTTGAAAAGCGAATCTGTGATTGGTTCAATCCATCAACCTTCAAGGTTTCTTTATTTTGTGGAGGAATCTTAATTCCGTTTGTGATTACTTTTTTCGCTAGACTATCTACAGTCCCAAAGGGATAATTAAGCAAAACAAAATCATCTCCTTCCTTCCGGAGTGATAGATCTCTGGGCAACGTCATCGCACTGCGCCACTTTTCCGTTGGGGTATCCCTAGCATAATCCCAATTGCTCATCCATCCAATAAAAATACGTTCGTTGTTGAGTGTGTTATTATAGGTTACCCCAGCGTAGTTATCTGTTCCGAAATCCAACCATTTGGGTTTCCTCTGGTTGGAAGTGAACCGCTTTCCATCAAACTCACCAATAAAATATTGGGTACCACTGCCTCCATTGGGCGCCCCAGGATTGATGCTGATGATCAAAACCCATTTTTCTTCTTCGGTACCTTCCGCCTTTAGCTTAAAAAGGTCGGGGCATTCCCATACACCGCCATGCGCACCTTGGTATTTCCCGAAATCACTGAGAAACTTCCATTTTTTTAAATCGGCAGAACTGTAAAATTTGGCATGGTCCCCAGCCACCAGGGCCATAATCCATTGTTCGGATTCCTCGTGCCAAAATACCTTGGGATCCCTAAAATCCCGAATGCCCGGATTACCGATTACAGGATTGTTTTCATACTTGGTCCATGTGTCTCCATTGTCCAAACTATAAGCAATGCCTTGGGTCTGAAAATCATCCCTTCCCGCTTTTTCACCTTCCATAAGGTGATACGTAAAAATGGCAACTAAGGGCGTTTCCCCATTTTTGGCAAAACCTGAGGTATTGTTATGGTCTACAACCGCGCTTCCTGAAAAAATCAAGCCATGCTCATCAGGATACAGCGCAATGGGCTTGTGTTCCCAATGCATCATGTCCTTGCTGATCGCATGACCCCAATGCATGGGGCCCCAAACAATGTCATCGGGGTAAAATTGGTAAAACAGGTGGTAGATTCCATCATGATAAACCAGACCATTGGGGTCGTTCATCCATTTTTCTTCTGGACTAAAATGGTACTGAGGTCGGTACATCTCTGTGTAGACTTTGGTTGGATTTTTTTCAATTTCCTTTGGCTTGGTCTCCTCTTTACAGGCCAATACCAAAGCAAGCACAAAAAAAGGGAATAGTATTTTTTTCATTGGGGTTTTTGCAAAATTTAGAGTTTAAGATAATCATAATTGTTTTGCACCCCTTCAATTAATCCCGCCTAACTTGTTATTTTTGACTCATGCGATATGTAATCTTATTTGCTCTTTTCTCGTTACTGATCCTTAGGGCGTGGACCCAGTCGAGCATACCCGAGGTATTAGATCGATTCAATTCGGGCTCAGTTGAATACATCTTTCCGGAAACCCTAGCAGGACACAAAGGAGCTTTTTTGCTCGATACCCGTGAAAAAGAGGAATTCGCTACCAGTCATTTAAAAGATGCGCAATGGGTAGGATATGAAGATTTTGATTTGAGCAGAGTGAAATCGATTGTACCCAATAAAAATACTCCCATTGTAGTGTACTGCTCTGTTGGAGTGAGATCTGAGGATATTGGAGAACAGCTTAAGGAAGCAGGATATAGCAATGTAAAAAACCTCTACGGAGGAATTTTCCAATGGAAAAACGAAGGGCATCCCGTTTACAATAGCTTGCAAAAAGAAACACAAAAGGTTCATGCTTACAGTAAGTTTTGGGGGAAACTCCTGACCAATGCCGAGAAGATTTATTCATTCAATACCGAAACACTTGAGCCCAAGGAACCATAACCTACTTCTTATTTTTACCCGTAATCCCGAACTCGGAAAATGCAAAACGCGTTTGGCCGCAAAAATTGGGGAAGAAGCTGCACTCGACGTTTATAAATTCCTTCTAAACCATACTGTTTCCTTTACAAAGGAACTGGCCGCCGAAAAACACGTTTTTTACTCAGAAACTATTTGGGAAAATGATATTTGGGACAACTCAACTTATCAGAAAAAACTGCAAGAGGGACCCGATTTGGGATCAAGAATGCTGAATGCCTTCAATGAAGGTTTTGCTTTAGGTTTTGAAAAAATCATTATCATTGGAAGTGATATGTACGATCTTTCGCAATCGGATTTGGAGAATGTATTTGCACAACTAGATCAGCACGATTATGTGGTAGGACCAGCCGAAGATGGTGGATATTATCTGCTTGGTATGAACCAATTGAACGAGAAGGTATTTCAAAATAAAGCTTGGGGCCAGGAAACCGTTCTTAGCGATACTTTGGATGACCTGAAACAAGAATCGGTATGTCTTTTACCCGAAAAAAATGATGTTGACCTCTACGAAGACATAAAGGATATTGCAGTTTTTAAACCCTTTTTAACCCATATTACAGAATGACCAAAAAACAAGTCGAAGAATCACTGGAGTATTTAAACAAAAGAGGATTTGAATCCCCTGAAATAGGTATCATCTTGGGCACCGGTCTGGGGCAGTTAGTCAGTGAAATCGAAAATCCCATCGAAGCTCACTACAACCATATTCCCTATTTTCCGCTGGCGACTGTTGAGTTTCATTCAGGAAAACTCATTTATGGCACCATTTCAGGAAAAAAAGTGGTGGTGATGCAAGGGCGGTTCCATTTGTATGAAGGTTATGATTTCCTAGATATTACCTATCCCATCCGTGTAATGCACGGACTTGGCATAAAAAAGCTGTTTGTTTCCAATGCGGCGGGGGCCATCAATCTCGATTTCAAGAAAGGGGATATCATGCTGATTGAAGATCATATCAATCTTCAGGGTGGTTCTCCTTTGGCCTTTAAAAATGTAGTGGAATTTGGTGACCGTTTTGTGGATATGAGTGAACCATATGACCTCGAAATGCGGAAAAAAGTGGAGGCTATCGCCCAGAAAGAGGGAATTACATTGCAAAAAGGAGTATACGTTTCGGTGGTAGGACCTCAACTGGAAACCAAGGCCGAATATCGCATGCTTAAAATTTTGGGTGCCGATGCTGTTGGAATGAGTACGGTTCCCGAAGTAATTGTTGCCAATCAATTGCGACTACCTATTATAGCCGTATCGGTTTTGACCGATGAATGTGACCCTGACAATCTTCAACCTATTAACATTCAAGAGATTATCGAGATTGCTGGGAAGACGGAACCTAAAATGATCCAATTGTTCAAAGAACTAATAAAAGAAATATGAGTTATTTAGATGCTACGCAGGACCTCTACAAAGAGGCCGCACTTACCCCCGATGTCGGACTTTGTTGCACCACCAATCCAATCTGGCAATTTCCCGGACTTTCCATTCCCAAAATCATGCAGGAAATGAACTATGGCTGTGGGAGTACGGTTTCTGCCCAAGATTTGATTGATAACCCCAAAGTGCTTTATGTTGGTGTTGGCGGAGGCATGGAGCTTCTTCAGTTCGCTTACTTTTCAAGGCAAAAAGGGGGTATTACCGGAGTAGATTCTGTGGATGAAATGCTGGAAGCATCAAAAAATAACTTTAAAATCGCCGAGGAAGAAAACGATTGGTTCAAAAGTGAATTTGTTAATTTGGTCAAGGGCGATGCCCTAAACCTCCCTGTTGAGGACGAGAGCATCGATGTAGCGGCACAAAACTGTCTCTTCAATATTTTTAAGATGGAGGACCTGAAAAAAGCGGTCGCCGAAATGTACCGCGTACTTAAACCTCATGGAAGATTGGTAATGAGTGACCCAACCTGCGAGCAACCCATGAATGATGAGCTTCGGAATGATGACCGTTTAAGGGCACTTTGTTTAAGTGGAAGTATTCCGATCAGGGATTATGTAAAGTTTTTGACCGATGCAGGTTTTGGCACCATTGAGATTAGGGCGAGAAAATCGTATCGAGTGCTGTCTCCCAACCACTATCCAACAGATGAGCTGATTCATATTGAATCTATCGAAATTGCTGCCATAAAAGATCCCATGCCCGAGGATGGCCCTTGCGTTTTTACGGGTAAAACAGCCATTTATTATGGCGGTGAAGAATACTTTGATGACAACAAGGGGCATGTGTTGTTGCAAAATCAGCCTTTGGCGGTATGTGATAAAACTGCAGCTGCGCTAGGAAAGGCTTCTGATGAAATTCATGTTAGCGAAAGTACTTGGCACTACGATGGGGGAGGATGCTGTTAAGCATCCTTTTTTTTTTAACCATTGAAAGTTTTTGCTTGTTTTTGAGACTTTCTTTAGAAAGCATTGCGAAAAATAGCTATGAAAAGCCCTTTGAATTACCTACTCATTTTTACGGTCTTAATATCGTGTAGGGGCGCTACGCAAACATCTTTAACTCCAAATCATAAACAATCTTTCCATGCTGAACGGATTCCACAAAGTGAGATACAAACGCTAGATCATTCAGTCTGGGGTGATTTGTTGAAGAAGTATGTGGATGATGAGGGTAATGTGAACTACGGTGGATTAAAAGAGAACGTCCAAAGTTTACAAGCGTATTTGGATTTTCTTGCGGAAAACCCTCCAGCGAAGGACTGGGGAAAAAATGAAAAACTGGCCTATTACATCAATTTATACAATGCTGCCACGGTAAAGCTAATAGTTGACCATTACCCTATTATAAGTATAAAGGATATTCCAAATCGATGGAAAAGAGACTGGATAAAGGTGGGAAGCAAGCTGACTTCCCTCAATGATATTGAGCACAAAATACTTCGGAAAATGGATGAACCCCGTATCCATTTTGCCATTAATTGCGCCTCTTATTCCTGCCCAAAACTGTTGAATAGTGCCTTCACTGCCCAAAGCATGGAACGCTTGCTTTCGAAAACAGCAGTTGATTTTATCAACGACACCAAAAGAAACAGATTTCAAAAAGGAAAGGCCGAACTCTCAAGAATCTTTAAATGGTACAAAGGCGATTTTACAGAGAGAAAATCCCTCTTGGAGTATATCAACACCTATTTGAACAATCCAGTAGCGAAAGACGCGGATATTGATTATTTGGAATATGATTGGAGTTTAAATGAAGCCAAATAGTCCGAAAATCAGCATCATAATTCCCGTGCTCAACGAGGAGGCCGGTCTAGGCAAAGTTTTGGAGCATCTTGGCCAAACCAGTGACCAGGATTTCATCGCAGAAATTATCTGTGTCGATGGCGGTAGCAGAGATGAAACCATTAAAATTGCCACAAAAAATAAGGCCACGGTAATTTCTTCAAAAAAAGGTAGGGCGCGACAGATGAATACGGGGGCAAAACATGCCACCGGAGAAATTCTCTACTTTCTGCATGCCGACACCTTTCCACCAAAACATTTTGATAGGATTGTTTTAAAGGCCATTGGCGAAGGCTACCAGTCAGGCTGTTTTCGAATGAAGTTCGATTCCAAAAACCCTATACTTCGATTTTTTGCATGGCTATCCCGTATCAACCATTCTCTGTGCAGGGGAGGTGACCAATCATTGTTCATCAAAAAAGAACTTTTTGAAAAGACTCAAGGCTTCAATGAACAGTATCTCATTTATGAGGATACAGAGTTTATTCGACGGCTGTACCATCATACCAAATTCAAGGTATTGCCGCATCACGTTATCACTTCAGCCCGGAAATACAGAGAAAAAGGTTGGCTTCGGGTTCAATTCCATTTTGGAATGATTCACGTTAAAAATTATCTGGGTGCTGGCCCTGACGAATTATATCGCTACTATTACAAACATCTATTGACCTAAATTACTATCATGAGAAATATCGTATGGACCACATTCTGCACTTTGGTTCTTCTAGCTTCTAGCTGTAAGCAAACTAAAAAAGAGGAAGTTGTACCCATTTCCGTTCAGAAATCGCAAAAAGAAACCGTTATGGTTCCCGATAGTTGGATAGCCAACAGGGTGGCAAAAGCCCATAGCAGACTTACTGGTTCCGAATCTGGAAAGGTCATCTGGGATGCCATGGAAGCCCATGGAGGGCTTGAAAGATGGTATAAAAACGGAGCCGTGTCTTTTCGATTTAACTATCAGCCCCTTGATGGCGGCACACCCCGGGACACCTATCAAGTAATTGACCCTTGGTCCAGTAGGGCCCGACACTATCAAGTGGGAGATTCTACCTCCCAATATGGCTGGGATGGCAAGAAAGCTTGGACCATCGCAAAGGACAGCACGACCTTTCCATATAATACCCGTTTTTGGTCCTTGACCCCCTATTTCTTTATGGCACAGCCCTTTGTATTGGATGGAACAGGCGTCAATCTTGAACTACTCCCCCAGAAAAGATTTAAGGGCCGATCGTATAATGTGGTCAAAGTTTCTTTTGATGAGGGCACCGGTGATGCCCCTGACGATTACTATGTGCTGTATTTGGATGCCGAAACCAAGCAGCTTCGTGTCATCCGTTATATCGTTTCCTACCCAGGATATTTCGAAAAAGGAAAGCATCTCCCCGAAAAATTGATGGAACTGTCAGGAAAACAAGTTGTGGAAGGAATAACATTTCCTGCAAATTATAGGACGTATTGGTTGACTGAAGATGAGACAGCCGGTGAGCATATCACCAATATAAAGCTATCGGATGTTGCCTTCGACCCAAGTTTGGAAGCAGATCATTTCAATATACCTGAGGGAGCTACAGTTTTGGAAGGACTTTAATCCTGGTCCTCGAAATCAAGGTCAGCATAATCCTTCATAATCCCGTTGGTCAACCATCGGGCAAAAGCATTCCGATTGGATGAAACCTGAATTTCTTTTGGATTTGAAGATTGGGAACTGCCTGTAATGTCAAGTAGACTGATCGCGGGCAACACATTCTTGGCCAAATAGAGGCTGTTTTTATCTTCCAGGACGGTCTGCACATCTTTGAAACGTTTGTTGTTTGCTCCGTGCTGTTTAAAGATTTCCTCAATGTTCGCTGCAAGTCTTTGGCCTTCCTTGCTCTTTTCATGATGGTAAACCGCCACATTTATTTTTCCATTCTGGATTGTTCCGTTGGAACGGATGACCAACAAGCGCTGATATTTTCCGGAGTGTTTCAAAAACCGTTTGTTCACGGCATCCACAAATACGCCCATCCCATTCTGGTCTGCCAACACCTCCTCATTTTCTTTGGGATGCTTCTCCCTCTTGTCCTCCAGAATAAATACCGTGGCCCCATGGACCATCAGTTCCCGAGCTAAATTGACTCCAATTTGCTTCGTAAATCGGTCTCCGCTGGAATCGGAGGTTTCGGTAATCAGATAATATACAGCATTGCCAAGTCGATTACTTTTTCGGTTCAAGGCATTTAGTCCGCTTTCAAAAATAGGTTCTTCCACTTCCTCTGGAAGGGTCACTCGAATTGCTTTATTTTTAAAGGAATCTGGAGCAAACGGAATCTGATACTCCCTTCCTACATAGAGAAAACTCCCATCTTTTATGTTTTCCTCGTTGAGTTCAATAAATGCTTGATAATATTTGACCGGATCAACTCCTTGTTTCCTTAAAATGGAATAGATGCCATCCCCCGACTCTGCAATCACGGTGTAGCTGTTCTGTTGCCCCCATGAGTAGTTGAAAAAACAGACCCACAGGACAAAAAAAATCATCCTTTGCATAGAGCATTGAAAATAAAAGGGAGTGCCTTACAAATATCCGAAAAATAAGGGGTTATAAAACGGATTGTGAATAAAAAACTTAAAAATATTGACCGATGCCAAATACAATACCTCTTGAAGCTTCTTGGGTAATGCCATGCCCGTAGTCGATTCTGAAAATGGCATTGAAAATTCGCTTGTGAATGAACCGGACCCCCACGCCTGGGTAGACCCTAAGGTTTTGGCTATCTCCAAAATCACCGAAATCGCCTCCAGGGTTTCTCCAAGTACCGCCATCAATAAATACATTGCTTTGCAGTACAAACCAGTTTTTCTCTATCAGGGTATGCCGGTATTCCGTATTTAAAACTATGGCTGCCGTACCTCTGTCAATGGTATTGCCAACACCTCTAATATTTAGGTTATTGTCAACTGCGAAGGGAGCAAATGGCGTATCTAAGTTGCTAGAAAGCCCCAAACGCAATCTGCTGGCCCAGTTTCCCTTTGAACCTACCCTATGGAAATAGGAAAAGTCATTAAACCCAATCCAGAATTCAGGAAGGCGCATATCTGAGCTATTTACATACTGGAGATTTAAAGTACTTCGGAATCCTTCCAAGTACTGATAATAATACCGAAGTCCATCATAATCATAGATCAACTTTAAGAGATGTTTGTTCACACGCAGATTTTGGGGAACCTCAGGGGAAGTCACCCCAAAAAGATATTGATAGTCCTCTGTAAACAAGTTTAGACCAAACTCCAGTCTGTTCTTGAAATTAAGCTGGTAAAGGGCCAACAACTCTACAGATTCATTGTTGTAGCGGTAATCCGCAGTTCCCTCTTCCAAGAAAACGGGTTCTTGGGTAGTCAGGTCTTGATAACTAAAGGAAAGCCCCCACTTTTTACCCAAAAGATAGGGGGCTCGAATATGAGCCCCGAAAGAATCAAAAATATCACGCTGATAAAATCCTCCTAGGGTGATATTCTGTCCAAAGGCATTGAATTCCTGCAGTCCAATACGGAAGGCAAACTCATCATCATTGGACGTATACACACTCGCAAAGGGAATCAGTGTGAAGTTTTCCTCAATGCCATACACTACATCATACTCACCCTCGAGGTCCCTTTCTTGCACTTGAACATAAGCATGGGATATAGAAGGCAATCGCTTCAATTTATAGATGTCTTGATCAATTACGGCGGAATCCAAGGGCATTCCTGACTTTAATCCAATGATTTTTTCTAGAAAGCTTGTCTTGGTGCGTTCATTGCCTTGAATACTGACCGAAGTAACCGTACCATGCTGCCCAAAGGCAATCATACCAACCAAAAACAGGAAATAAAAGGAAAGCTTTTTTAAGGTCACAGATTTAAGAGATGGCTATTCTATCTCTTGGTCTAGTAATTACTATAAAAATTACGGATAACTATCTCAGCAGGTTTATTTTGTGGAGTAAATCGGTTATCCTTGGGTCCTCCAGAATCATCATGGTGAATAAACCATTTCCAAACAAACCCTCCAGCGAACCAGTCTTCCTCCCAAAACTCCTCAAAAATGGCCTTTGTGGCATCGGCTTGAGCCTGCAAATTGACATCCATCTCATTTCGGTCCACCAACCATGGTTTTTTGGCTGTGTAGTCCATACTTCGATATCCAAATTCTGTAAAAAGTACGGGGTTTCCATTCTGATCCGAAAGCTCTACCAATTTGGTTTTCCATTTCTGCCAACCAGATTTCAAGGCTTCCAAAGTGGGAAAACGTTCTTCTGAAAGTGGAAAATAGGCATCTACACCAATAAAATCGAGTTGGTCCCAAAAGGGTGTCCTTGAATATTCATCCCAATTGGCCGCATAGGTAAGTTTTCCTTTGTAAACGTTTCTAACTTCTTTGATCAAGGCGTTCCAGTAATCCGGTCGATTTTTTACAAACTCTTCCAACTCAGTCCCTATGCACAAAATATCTGATTTTGTCTCCTCTGCCAATCGGGCATATGTGATGATAAAATCTTTGTAGGTGTCCTCAAAAATCTTCCAATCCTCTTCGGATTTCATTACAATATCACCCGTGAACTCTCCGCGCCATACCCATATTTGAGGTTTGAGCATCACTTTCACCCCGTTCTTTTGAAGTAATTCAATATACTGCTTTGCCCCTCTACGGGTTTCCCCATACCACTGACGGTCGGTATCAAAAATAACTTTTGGGGAGTTTAAATCCCGAATGAAACCAAAGGGCATTACGGCCGCATAGTTTGCATTTACATTCAAAACTGGATTCACATGCTCTTGGCTTACCTGATCCCTAGAGCCAACAAAACTTACCCCATTTATCTTGGTAACCATCCTCTGGCTACTGCACGAAAACTGTAAGCAGCACAAAAAAAGAAGCCCTAATTTCTTCATTATCGGGAATTAAGGCTTCTAAAATAGCTTTTTATGTGTATTGATTCCTAGAACACGGCTCGTAATCCTATGTTAAAAGTTTGTCCCAGACCGGTATCATTTCCTCTAACAAAATTGGTATAAAGTCCTTCAATGTTCAATTCTTCGGTCAGCTGATATTTCACTCCACCGCCCAGCGCTGTAAAATCTTGCGAGAATTCTGTTCCACCCAAATCCAGTAATTGGGAATGCTGGGCCAAAACCAACACTGTGAACTTAGAGCTAGGAAAATAGCTTAGAAATAATCCTGGCGTCAATCGTAAGCTGTTATTCGCAAAGCTATCGGCCTCATCTCCAAAATTGAACTCTGAATTCAATTCAGAAAACAATTGCCACTTGCCTTGTGCAAAAGAGTAGTCATAAAAGAAGCGGTTTTGCCATGTAAAACCGTTTTGGTCCAAGAAAACTCCATTTTCAGTTTCATTATCCACCAACGGTATAAAAAATGCACTTTGTATGGAAAAGTTGTTCAAACTGGCTATGGGAGTAAATTTGATAGCTGGGGCCAAAGATGTAAGGCCTGATCTGGCCGTACCCTCTTCCCCGTCAAAAGATAGAAAATCGAACAACCCTCTGCCTCCAACGGTGTTTGACCTAAACTCCAACAGCAGCCCTAGGTTTACCCTTCGGTTTTGACCTACGCCGGTAAAAATATCGAGCGTAGACGTGAAAAATACATTCCTGGGAATATCTCCGCTGAAGGTGTCCTCTGTCTCTGTGTAGAGGTTGTTGAACCATTTGATATCCCATTGTCCTTTTCCAATGAGTTTTGATGGCGTTAAGTTCTGAATGTTACTTCCTTGTTGATCGTCATCTTGGGAAAACCCCAAAACTGAGCATAAAAGGATTCCTGCCATAAGCATATGGCTTCTAAATTGTTTCATGATGATAGTTGTTAGTAAGAAATGTTATTTGGATTCGTTCAAATTCCAGTCGTAGGGGTAGTAACCCACTTTGGCATTGGTCTCTATTTTTTCTTGGCGGAAATCATTCACAAAATCAACCAAGCTCTTTCCATTTTGGGTAAAGTCGCCTTTGTACCATTCAAAAATCTGAGAGAGGCCCACTTTTTTTCCAGACACACGTATAAACTTGGGATTGTTCAGCGACAATTCGGTTTGTTTTTGCAATTGCACCTCTAATTTTTCAGGGACATAGGCACTGTTGATGATGGGAGGACATCCCAAGCCAGCACATACCAAAACAAAGTGGAATCGTGCCTCCTTTGGAAATTTTGCCCTCAACAGTTTGTTCTCGATATCATTCAAAGTCGTCTTTTTTCCTCCGATCTCGTAGCGTGTTTTATCAAAAAAGCCAGCCTTGTCAAGCGGAGATTTTATGGGATAATTGTCCACAATCCCCTTTATTACGAAAAGATTGTACCCATTGATCCAAAATGCTTGATACGTTTTGGGGTCGTCTGCAGAAACTTGAATGTTTTTGGCCAAATCCAATAGCTCGTTCAAGGTAGCAGGATTTACTTTGATGTCCTTATAGGCTACCCGTCCATTTTTTACATAGGTATTAAAGAAGGTATCCGCCTTAGCAAAAAAGTCTTTGGTATCCTGTGCAAATCCGAAATTGAAAAGCAACAGGGCGGCAATGACTACCGAGATTTTTCTTGATTTTTTCATTTTATGAAGCATACGTTGATTGAAACTGCTGCTTCTGTCGAGACCAATTTTCACAACATACAGAGAGAATTCTTTTTTATGAATTATTTAAGATTTTAAAAATCAGAACATTAGACGTTCGAATGTGTTGGGATAACCTTACGCAAGGTGAAGAATTTATATTCTTTCTAAATTATACCCTCGCGTTAAGTTCCTATATTTAAGTGCGACACATCAACGAACAACCATTATTTCATGGAGAACATTGTTATTATCGGAAATGGTATCGCAGGCATCACTGCCGCCCGCCATATCCGAAAGCTTTCCAACAAGAGAATCATTATTATTTCAGGAGAAACCGATTATTTCTTTTCAAGAACTGCCCTTATGTATGTGTATATGGGGCATATGAAGTTTGATCATATACAACCTTATGAGGATTGGTTCTGGGAGAAAAACCGAATCGAATTGGTTCGGGGCTTTGTTACACAGGTGAATCCTGAAAACAAACAGTTGCTTGTTGATGGCTCAAGGGCATTCCATTATGACAAATTAATTATTGCCACAGGCTCCAAACCCAATAAATTTGGATGGCCCGGTCAAGATCTCCATGGGGCACAGGGGCTCTACTCCAAACAGGATCTTGACCTTTTGGAAGTGAACGCTCCCAATAAGGATGTCTGCAAAAGGGCCGTTATTGTTGGAGGTGGACTCATCGGTATTGAATTGGCGGAAATGCTTCGTAGTAGAGATATCCCTGTTACCTTTTTGGTACGGGAAAGTAGTTTTTGGAACGGTGTTCTCCCAGAAGGAGAATCACAAATGATCAACGAGCACATCCGTGAACATCATATTGATCTTCGATTGAGTTCGAATCTTAAGGAAATCGTGAGCGACGAAAACGGCAAGGTGAAATCAGTAGTTGTTGCTGAAACTGGTGAAGAAATTCCATGTGACTTGGTCGGACTTACTGCAGGGGTTACGCCAAACATTGACTTTTTACAGGACTCTGGCATTGAGCTGGGACGTGGTGTAAAAGTGAACCGCTTTCTGGAAACCAATATAAAAGATATCTACGCCATCGGCGATTGTGCTGAACAACACCAAGCCATTGGTAACCGTAGGCCTATCGAGGCAGTTTGGTATACCGGTCGAATGATGGGAGAAACCGTAGCACAGACCATCTGCGGCAACCGAATTGAGTACAAACCGGGGCATTGGTTCAACTCTGCCAAATTCCTGGACATCGAATACCAAACCTATGGTTGGGTCTTTTCCAATAGAGGAAGGAAGGATTATGAAGAACATTTCCATTGGCGACATCCTGAGGAGAAAATTTGTATTACCGTGGCCTTCCACAAGGAAAATAACCAATTTTTGGGCATCAATACCTTTGGAATACGCATGCGGCACGAGATTTTTGATCGCTGGCTCACTGAAGAAAGAAGCTTGGACTATGCCATGGAACATTTGATTGATGCCAATTTTGATCCGGAGTTTTACAAAAAATACGAATCGGAGATTGTGGCCAAATTCAATTCCGATTTTGGAAAAAGCATAAAGTCGAAAAAGAAAAACTTAATAAGAATCTTCCAATTCAATTGACTCTAAAAACTATTACAAAAGAGTCAAATACAAAACATCAACTATCCCATTATGAGCACTTATGATAGAAGCATGGCCTTAACTGGTCAACCTCCAAAAAATCTAAGTAAGAATCAAAAAATTGCAACCCTTATCGGAATGTTCGGCCTCGCCATTATGCTTCTGGCCGCCTTCAATGTAAGCTTCCCAAACAAGGGAATGTGGTTGACCATCTCGTTATCGGCTATTTTCGCTGGCACACTTTGGTTTACGTGGGATTCCTATTCCCAAAAATTGCCTGGAATCAAAAACGATGGAGTTTGGTTCAAATCCATATCAAGCAAAGGTTTGTGGGGGTGGATGGCCGGTATTGCCCTTACCGGTTTCTATATCGTGCTTTATTTCTTTCCTGAATATCTCGGTTTGGTGCGAGGTGGAGAAAATAAGGGTGTAATCGCCCTGTTTGACCCTCTCAGTAAGGCCTTGAGTGGCAATCCTGCGAGCCAGTGGTTTGTTTATGGTTCCCTATATACTGTTGCCATTTTGGCTTTCGGTATTAAGTTCATGTGGAAGTACCGCCATAATCGCTACGAACGTATTCGCACCATGAGTGTGATGTTCTTTCAAACAGCCTTTGCCTTTATCATTCCAGAATTGATGGCTCGTCTGAATGGAGATAAAATCTTGAATGGAGGCAGCCTTCCCTATTACGACTTAAAGAACGTTTGGCCTTTAAACTATTATAATTTTGAGGGATATCGTATCAAGAGTTTTTTGAGCTCAGGGGATATCGGCTTTGCCCTTTTGATTTTTGGTATCCTTTCTGTTTTTGTCATTACGCCCATTCTCACCTATCGCTATGGTAAGCGTTGGTATTGTTCATGGGTTTGTGGCTGTGGTGGACTGGCTGAAACCGCCGGGGATTCTTTTAGGCATCTTAGTGACAAAACGGTAAAAGCGTGGAATGTTGAGCGTTGGGTGGTGCACAGTGTAGTGGTCTTTGTAACCTTAATGACCACAGCAGTGATCTATTCGTATCTAGGCACGGATACCAGCAAATATTGGCTGACCAAAAGCACGTTCTTAATTGGAGTTGCCGGCCTCTTAACTGTCGTTTTTGCTTGGGTGATGCTCTTTAAACGGGAACAGTTACAAAAGGACGCCCAGTATGGTGCCGTTGGATATTTTGTTATCATTATGGTTTTGCTTGGGATTCACTTTTTTAGCGGAGACGGCAATGTGTTTTTGTTCAAATCTGAAACCTTGCGAAAATCCTATTCCTTCCTTATAGGAAGTATCTTCTCTGGAGTTATAGGAACAGGATTCTATCCCATCTTTGGCAACCGGGTATGGTGTCGCTTTGGATGCCCCATGGCCGCCATGATGGGCTTTCAACAACGTCTCTTTTCAAGATTCCGAATCACCTCCAACGGAGGACAATGTATTTCTTGCGGTAACTGCTCCACCTATTGTGAAATGGGTATCGATGTACGAGCTTATGCCCAAAAAGGAGAGAACATTGTTCGTTCGAGCTGCGTGGGTTGTGGTATTTGCTCTGCAGTTTGCCCAAGAGGTGTTCTAAAACTCGAGAATGGTCCATTAAAAGGCAGAATTGATGGTAACCAAGTATTGTTGGGCAATGATGTGGATCTAATGCAATTGGTGAATCAGAAATAAGATGTTGCGTTCCTTCTTACTCGCAATACTGTTGCTGTATTCCTTTGTTTCACTTAACAAGGAATACCATCGGGAATACCATAAAAATGGCGCAATAAAGTCTCAAGGCTGGAAAAAAGGAGATTCTCGCGAAGACTTTTGGAAGTTTTACTATTCCAACGGCGAATTAAGGGAACAAGGACACTTTAAGAATGATCTAAAAGTGGGATATTGGTATTTCTATTCCGAGGAGGGACTTCTCGAAATGGAAGGTCACTATGCCCATGGCAAAATGGTGAAATGGTGGCTATTTTATGACACGCAAGGGAAGGTGAACCATAAATGCCAACTACAAAAAGGAGTGAAAAATGGCTACTGTCTTAAATACAAGAATGAAAAATTGAAGTCTGCAGAAAAATATAGTAATGGAAAAAAAGTTAAGGAATGGTATGATTTCAGTAGTTTCAAAAAAGAAAACAAACTTTCCGATCTAAGGTAATGCCAGATATCAAAGTTATCATCCCTGCGATGAATGAGGGAGATTCCATTGCCTCGGTCATCGCTGACATCCCAAAAATTGTCTCCGAAATTATTGTGGTTAACAACGGATCTACCGATGACACGGTCGAAAATGCCCAAAAAGCTGGTGCTACCGTTCTCACCGAAGACCGCCCAGGTTATGGTTATGCCTGTTTAAAAGGCATGGATTACATCGATAAACAATCCAAAGCACCCGATATTGTCGTATTTATTGACGGAGATTATTCAGACTATCCAGAAGAAATGGATAAGGTGGTAGCTCCAATTTTGGAAAAAGATGTTGATTTTGTGGTTGGAGCGCGAAAAAAATCACTTCGCGAACCAGGTTCTATGACTCCACAACAAGTTTTTGGGAACCAATTGGCCACTTTTTTGATGCGCCTGTTTTTCGGAGCAAAATTTACGGATTTAGGACCTTTTAGGGCGATTAAATACGAAAAGCTCAAGGAATTGGAAATGGAGGACAAAACTTATGGTTGGACCGTGGAAATGCAGCTTAAAGTTTTGCGAAAAAAAATGGCATATATCGAAGTACCAGTACGTTATAAAAGAAGAATTGGGATTTCTAAAGTGTCAGGTACGGTAAAAGGTACTATATTTGCAGGCATAAAAATTTTGGGTTGGATTTTTAAATACAGTATAAAGTAATATGGGACTAACTATCGCTTTAATCATCATCGCTATTTATAGTACGGCCTTAATTCTGATTTTTTTCTATAGTCTGGCGCAGCTCAACCTACTGGTCAACTACTTAGGCTATAAAAAACGAAATGATGAAGCGCCCAAATTCAATCTATTAGATCCCAAAGAAATTCCTTTTGTCACCATTCAATTGCCCATCTACAACGAAGAGTATGTGATGGAGCGCCTTTTGGAAAACATTTCCAAAATTGAATATCCCAAAAGCAAATTGGAGATACAGGTCCTTGACGATTCCACGGATGACACTGTTATTGAAACAGCCAAGCGAATTGAAGGGCTTAAGAAAACAGGGCTTGACATAGTGCACATTCGAAGGGAAAACCGACAAGGCTTCAAAGCAGGTGCCTTAAAAGAAGGTCTGGAAATCGCCAAAGGCGAATTTGTTGCCATCTTTGATGCGGATTTCCTTCCTGAAAGCGATTGGTTGAAAAAGACCGTTCCCTATTTCAAAGATGAAGAAATAGGTGTTGTGCAAACCCGTTGGGGTCATATCAACCGGGATTATTCCACCCTTACAAAAATTCAGGCCTTTGCGCTGGATGCCCACTTTACCTTGGAGCAAGTTGGAAGAAATTCCAAAGGTCATTTCATTAACTTCAACGGTACTGCCGGAATCTGGAGAAAAGAGTGCATCCTTGACGCGGGTAACTGGGAAGGGGATACCTTGACCGAAGATTTGGATTTGAGCTATCGAGCACAATTGAAGAATTGGAAGTTTAAATATTTGGAAGATGTTGAGACTCCAGCCGAACTTCCTGTGGTAATCAGTGCGGCCCGCTCACAACAGTTCCGTTGGAACAAGGGTGGTGCAGAGAACTTCAGAAAAACCGTTTGGAGTGTAATAATGGCCAAGAATATTCCGTTTAAAACGAAATTTCATGGGGTAATGCACTTGTTGAACAGTTCCATGTTCCTTTGCGTGTTTATCGTAGCTCTTTTGAGCATTCCAATGCTCTACATTAAAAATACGTATGGACACCTGGGCTGGGTCTTTGAAGTAACCAGCTTCTTTATCATCAGTACTATTATTTTGTTCATTTGCTATTGGTTTACCTACAAGAGCATACAGGGCAGCAGTTTCGACAATTTTGTGGATTACATTAAGCTGTTTTTCACCTTCTTTTCAGTGGCCTTGGGCTTTTCGCTACATAATACAGTGGCCGTATTGGAAGGACACATGGGCAAGCGAAGTGAATTTGTAAGAACACCAAAATTCAACATCAACAGTTTGACCGATAGCTGGAAAGGCAATAAGTATCTGGCCAAGAAACTATCTCCCAACATGATTTTGGAGTTTGCCTTAATGGTTTACTTCCTTTTTGGTATGTACAGTGCCATTCCATTGAATGACTTCGGTTTGTTTCCCTTTCACTTGATGTTGTTCCTAGGATTCGGGTTTGTGTTTTTCAAGTCCCTGACCTCCAAGGCATAATCCATGTGGTCTTATTGGAGACTTCACAAATATCCCATACTTTTTGTACTGGGAAGCCTTCTCTTTTATGTCAGCTTCGCCTACGACTTAAATCGAACTGACTTTGTCAAACTGATCACGCTCTATGCGGGAATGTCCTTTTTATGCCTCAAACTGATTCAGTTTGAAAAGCGGAATTTCAAATTCCTTTTGATTTCTGGCTTACTGTTTCGACTTGTGTTCCTTTGGATGGAACCCAATCTTTCCCAAGATTTTTACCGTTTTATCTGGGACGGGGAATTGATTAAAAATGGAATCAATCCATACATTCATCTTCCCAAGGACCTTATCCTTCAAAACAACCTCCCTATCTCAAACGCCGATCAACTTTTTGCGGGCATGGGAGAGCTCAGCGCAAAGCACTTCAGTAATTATCCTCCGTTGAACCAGATTATTTTTACTATTGCAGCGTTCTTTGGAGGCGGAAGTATTCCAGGCTCTGTCATCGCCATGCGGCTCCTAATCATCATGGCCGATATCGGAGTTCTACTTTTTGCAGGAAAGCTACTTAAACATCTTAACCTGTCCCCAGACTTTGCATTCTGGTACTTTCTCAACCCATTGGTCATTATCGAACTAACGGGTAATCTCCATTTTGAAGGGGTAATGCTGTTTTTCTTTGTTTGGGCACTTTATCTGGTTTCTAAAGGAAAGTGGAGGGTCGCCGCTCCCGTTTACGCGCTGTCCATTATGACGAAATTGGTTCCCATATTGTTTCTGCCCTTGTTTCTAAGATACTTTGGGATAAAAAAAAGTATAGGTTTTTACTTCTTTACGGGCACGGCATGTCTTTTACTGCTTCTCCCCTTTTATTCATCCGTTTTTGTCGACAATTACTCTGAAACTGTGGGATTGTGGTTCTCCAATTTTGAATTTAATGCAGGCCTTTACAACCTGGTAAAACATATCGGAACAACATACTTTGATGCCAAGCCTTGGGAACTCATAAAAAGTTATGGCAAGGTCATGGTGCTGGCCGTAATTGGCATCACCTTGGTGCTGGCCTTCTTTCGGAAAAATGAGCATTTCAATACTTTGCTAAAATCCATGTTATGGGTATTGGCTTGCTATCTTTTTCTCTCCAGCACGGTACATCCCTGGTATATTGTCTTTCTTTTGGTGTTGGGTATTTTTACCAAGTACCGATTTCCTTTGGTATGGTCAATTACTGTTATGTTGAGTTATTGGGCCTATTCCAATCCGGATTATACCGAAAATCTATGGCTCTTGCTCATCGAATATTTAGCAGTGTTCGGCGTTATGATTTATGAATTGACCGCTAAAGAAGGAAAAAAGTTAGATTTCTTTAAAAAATTGGGTGCAAACTAGGCCAATTGGAATTAATTTGTACTTTTAACCCATAATGAAAGAACAAAAAGACATATTCTTTTCTTTGGGCATCACAGCTCCCGTACGTCCTTTCGCTTCCCGCCGTCGCCCGTAAGGGTGCACATCAGTTATGGAAATAGGTGAGTCCATTTCCGCAAAAACTCCAAGATTTTTAGTTCATTTTTCAGTTTAAATCAAAGTAGCAATGGAAATTTTAGTTGCTAACGAATCACATTTTAAGTACGCACAGATCATAAGTGATACCATTACCGACTCTGCAAAGGTCAGAGGTACCGGTATTGCGCAAAGAACACCTGAATACATCATCAAAAGATTGCAAAATGGCAATGCCGTGATTGCCCTTGATGGGGATAACTTTGCGGGCTTTTGCTATATCGAAGTTTGGGGCAATAAAAACTTCGTGGCCAACTCGGGCTTGATTGTGCATCCCGATTATCGAAACCAAGGTTTGGCAAAAAAAATTAAAAAAGCCGTTTTTGAACTATCGAGGAAAAAATTTCCCAATGCCAAAATCTTTGGGATTACCACTGGGCTTGCCGTGATGAAAATGAATTATGAACTCGGGTACAAGCCTGTGACTTTTTCAGAGCTCACCGATGATCCGGACTTCTGGAAAGGCTGCCAGACCTGCAAGAACTTTGATATTCTTACTAGAACCGAACGCAAAATGTGCCTTTGTACGGGAATGTTGTACGACTCCAACGCACAAAAATATAAATCGAGAAAGCTTAATGGAAAGGCCTTTCAACGATTAAAGGAAATGAAACAGAACCTTTTCCTAAAAAAGAAAACAAAATGAAAAAACTAGTACTGGCTTACAGCGGCGGATTGGACACATCGTATTGTGCCAAATACCTTTCCCAAGAGGAAGGCTTTGAAGTTCATGCGGTAAGCGTGAACACAGGAGGATTTTCCAAACAGGAAATTTCAGAAATCGAGCAAAAAGCCCTTGAGTTGGGGGCAACCACCTATACTTCCATCGATGCGGTTTCCCATTTCTACGAAAAAGTGGTGAAATATCTGATTTTTGGGAACGTGTTGCGTAATAACACTTATCCACTTTCTGTAAGTGCCGAGCGAATCGTCCAAGCCCTTGAAATTGTGAATTACGCCAAGAAAATGGGCGCAGAATACATCGCTCATGGCAGTACAGGAGCCGGCAACGACCAAGTTCGGTTCGATATGATCTTTCAAATCATGGCTCCTGATATCAAGATTATTACCCCAATTAGGGATAACAAACTGTCTCGAGAGGAAGAAATCGAATATCTACAGAAAAACGGAATCGAATATTCTTGGGAAAAGGCAAAATACTCCATCAACCGAGGCCTATGGGGTACTTCGGTAGGAGGGGATGAAACTTTGACTTCCCATCTGCCTTTACCTGGTACCGCCTATCCAAGCCAGCTCGAAAAAGAAATCCCAAAAGAGTTAAAATTGACCTTTCAAAAAGGGGAATTGGTAGCAATAGATGGAGAAATCGCCACCCCTGTTGAGAATATTGAAAAGCTCTCTGAAATCGCTTCCAAATATGCCATTGGTAGGGACATTCATGTGGGGGACACCATTATTGGGATCAAAGGTCGCGTAGGATTCGAGGCCGCCGCACCTTTGATTATCATAAAAGCGCACCATTTGCTGGAAAAACACACTTTGAGCAAGTGGCAACAATACCAAAAAGAACAGCTGGGGAACTTTTATGGAATGCTGCTGCATGAAGGCAACTATTTGGACGAGGTGATGCGAAACATAGAGATCTTTTTGACCGACACTCAAAAAAATGTATCGGGAAATGTATTTGTCACGCTTCATCCCTATCGTTTTGAGCTGAACGGTGTGAAATCCAATCACGACTTGATGAATGCTTCCTTCGGAAGTTATGGTGAAATGAACAAGGGATGGACTGCCGACGATGCCAAGGGATTCATTAAAATCCTGTCCAACCCAGGAAAAATTGCAACACATTCAAACCTGAGCGATGATTAAAGTTGGAATAATAGGAGGGTCTGGATATACGGGTGGTGAATTAATTCGCTTGCTTCTGAACCATGCAGAAGCGAAGATAGATTTTGTGTTCAGTACCACACGAGCTGGAAAAGCCCTTAGTTCGGCTCATCCGGATATTTTGGGGCTAACCGATATGAAATTTTCAGGGGAAATCAATCCCAATATAGATGTGGTTTTTTTATGTCTCGGTCATGGAAATTCAAAGAAGTTCTTGGAAGAGAACACGTTTAGCCCAGAGACAAAAATCATTGACCTAAGCAATGACTTCAGGCTACAGGAAGATGCGGTTTATCAAGGAAAAACATTTGTTTACGGTCTTCCAGAGTTGCATAAAGAGCAGATAATACCTGCGTCCTATATCGCCAACCCTGGATGTTTTGCGACCGCCGTTCAATTGGCCCTGCTGCCTTTGGCGAAAGCAGGTCGGTTGTCAAATGAAGTCCATATTAATGCCGTGACCGGAAGTACAGGTGCTGGTGTTGGACTATCCGCAACCTCTCACTTTAGCTGGAGAAATAACAATGTTTCATGGTACAAACCTTTCACCCATCAACATTTGGGCGAAATTGGAGAAAGTGTTGCCTCCTTTGGAAATCCTGTGGGAACCCTAAACTTTCTCCCCAATCGTGGAAACTTCACCAGAGGAATTTTTGCAACAGCCTATACAAAATTTGAGGGCGCCTTGGAGGAGGCACAAAGCCTATATGGCGATTTCTATTCCAATGCTGTATTTACCCATGTTTCAGGGGATCCTATTCATCTAAAACAAGTAGTAAACACCAATAACTGCCATATACACCTGCACAAGCACGAAGATGTTTTGCTGATTACTTCAGCAATCGATAACCTTCTGAAAGGTGCCTCGGGACAAGCCATTCAGAATATGAACCTGATTTTTGGTTTTGACGAAAAAGAAGGTTTGCAACTTAAAGCAGGGGTTTTTTAAAAAAGAATATCATGAAAATAGCGATTATAGGAGCCGGAAATTTAGGATTGGCCATTGCCAAAGGAGTTTTGCACAGCAACGGTGCAACCACCATGTATTTGACCAAGCGAAACACAGTGGAAATTCAAAATTTCGAGAAATATGGCAATGTCACGGTCACTTCAAATAACCGAGAAGCAGTAAAAAATTCGGATGTACTCATTTTTGCCGTACAGCCTGGTCATTTTGCGGCCATTTTGGAAGAGATCAAGGACTTGCTCAACGAAAATCATGTCATCATCAGCACCATTACTGGTTTCAGAATTTCCAAAATGGAAGCCATCATAGGATCGGACCAATACATTATTCGAAGTATGCCAAATACGGCCATTTCTGTAGGTAATTCCATGACTTGCATTTGCACCAATGAATTGGGCAAAAAACGCATTGACCTCGCGAAGGCGATATTCAACCGCATGGGACATTCATTAGAAATTCCGGAGGAACAAATGCAGGCGGCTACAGTCATATGTGCTAGCGGTATCGCGTTTTGGATGCGCTTGATACGGGCCACCACGCAAGGTGCCATCCAGCTAGGTTTTGATGCTAAGGAAGCCCAAGAACTTGCCATGCACACTTGCAATGGGGCAGCCAATCTGCTCATTGATTCGGGCACCCATCCGGAAGAAGAAATCGATAGGGTGACCACGCCGAAAGGTTGTACCATTGAAGGTTTGAATGAAATGGAACATCAAGGTCTCAGCTCTTCCTTGATCAAAGGAATTGTGACCTCATTTGAAAAGATTAATCAAATAAGAAAAGGGTAAGATGAAGCTTTTTGATGTATATCCCCTTTACGACGTCTCCCCAGTATCCGCCAAAGGAATTGAAGTGGTTGATGAAAAAGGTGACACCTATCTCGATTTTTATGGAGGCCATGCAGTTATTTCCATTGGGCATTCGCACCCGCATTATGTAAATCGGATAAAGTCCCAATTGGATAAAATTGGTTTTTACAGCAATTCCATCCAAAATCCTCTGCAATTGGAATTGGTAGAAAAGTTGGAAAAGCTCTCAAATTGCAAGGACTACAACTTGTTTCTTTGCAATTCGGGTGCTGAGGCCAATGAAAATGCCTTGAAATTGGCTTCTTTCCACACTGGAAGATCAAAAGTAATTGCTTTTGGGAACAGCTTTCACGGAAGGACCTCCGCAGCGGTAGCGACCACGGACAATCCCGCCATCAACGCCCCCATCAACAAACAGCAACAGGTCACATTCCTGCCTTTGAATGATTTCGAAGCTTTCGAAAAGGCAATTCAAACCAACGACTATTGTGCGGTAATTTTAGAGGCCATTCAAGGGGTCGGCGGATTGGACGAACCTACCACGGAGTTCTTTCAACATATTGCCGAAACGTGCAAAGCCAATGGGATTGTGCTCATTGCAGACGAAGTGCAATCCGGATTTGGGCGAAGTGGAAAATTTTTTGCCTTTCAACATCACGATATTCAGCCCGATATCATTTCCATAGCAAAAGGTATGGGCAACGGTTTCCCCGTGGGAGGAATTCTCATCCATGAATCCATTAAGGCGTCCTATGGGCTTTTGGGCACCACCTTTGGTGGAAATCATCTTGCCTGTGCGGCCACTTTAGCTGTTCTAGAAGTTTTGGAAGACGAAAATTTGATTAAGAATTCTCGAAAGCTTGGAGAATATTTTATGGAAAAGGCGACAGAGCTACCTCATGTGAAAAAGATAAAGGGAAGAGGGCTCATGCTCGGACTTGAATTTGATTTTGAAGTAGCCGACCTCAGAAAACGATTGATCCATAAGCAACACCTATTTGCAGGTGGGTCAAAAAACAAAAAGTTACTCCGGATTCTCCCGGCTCTAAACATTACCAAGTCACATATTGATTTGTTTTTTGATGCACTAAAACAAGAATTGGTATGAAGCATTTTCTCTCTTTGAATGATATTGACTCACTGCCCAATTTGGTGGAAGACGCTATTGCCTTGAAAAAAAGTCCCTACCAGTTTGATGCATTGGGGAAGAACAAGACCATTTGCCTCCTGTTTTTTAATAACAGCCTACGCACCCGATTGAGCACTCAAAAAGCTGCCTTGCATTTGGGCATGCAGGTTTTGATCATGAACTTTGGAAAAGAAGGCTGGACTTTGGAATTTGGTGATGGCACTGTTATGAACCATAGCACTTCGGAACACATCAAAGAAGCTGCCCGCGTGGTTTCACAATACTGTGATATCCTTGCTATCCGTGCATTTGCAGGATTGCAGAACAAGAAAACAGACGAAGCCGAAGAAGTTCTTCGGGGATTTCGAAAATATGCCTCGGTTCCAGTGGTCAATATGGAAAGTTCCACAGCCCACCCGCTTCAAGCCCTGGCAGATGCCATAACCATGGAGGAGAACAAAACTAAAGCAAAGCCAAAGATTGTCCTTTCTTGGGCTCCACATCCCAAAGCACTTCCACATGCGGTGGCAAATTCGTTCGTCTCCATGATAAAGATGCAACATGCTGAATTTGTAATCACGCATCCCAAGGGCTATGAGCTCAATCCAGAAATTACCCATGGATGCCAAATCGAATATGATCAAGCAAAAGCATTGGAACAGGCCGATTTTGTCTATGTGAAAAACTGGAGCAGCTATTCCAATTATGGAAAAGTATTGCATCAGGATTCCAATTGGATGATGACCCAAGAAAAATTGGGAAAAGCAAAATTCATGCATTGCCTTCCTGTACGAAGAAATGTGGTGGTTGAAGATGCAGTATTGGATGGCCCTCAGAGCCTGACCACCGAACAAGCTAACAATCGAACCTTTTCGGTACAGATTGTATTGAAAAAAATCTTGGAAAGTCTATGAAGGAGACCCTGTCCATAGTAAAAATAGGAGGAAATATCATCGAAGATAACGATGGACTTTTCCAATTACTACAATCTTTTTCCCATATGAAAGGTGCCAAAATATTGGTCCACGGTGGAGGCAAAAAGGCTACGGAAATGGGAAATAAACTGGGTATTGAGGCCAAAATGACAAACGGTAGACGAATCACCGATGCACAGAGCTTGGATGTAGCTGTAATGGTCTATGGTGGCTTGGTCAACAAAAATATCGTTGCCAAATTGCAAGGTTTGGGCACCAACTCCATTGGAATGAGCGGAGCGGACGGCGGTTCCATCAGGGCGCATAAAAGGGCTGTCCAAGAGGTGGATTTTGGTTTTGTTGGCGATATTGAAGCCGTCAACGCCCAAGGCGTTTTTAGTCTGCTTCAAACCGGTTTTACTCCTGTTTTTTGTGCGCTTACGCATGATGGTAAAGGTCAATTATTGAATACCAATGCCGATACCATAGCCTCAGAGCTTGCTGTTGGCTTGACGTCCCACTTTGAAACCACGCTTTATTATTGTTTTGAAAAGAAGGGGGTTCTGCGCAATGTTTCTGATGAAAACTCCGTAATTACGCATATTGATTCCCACTCCTATAAAACCCTTTTGGAGGAAGGTATTATTTCGGATGGGATGCTACCGAAACTCCACAATTGTTTTTATGCCTTGCAAAACAAGGTGAAAAAAGTGTGCATTGGCGATAGCAGTATGATTAGGAATGAGTCAACAACTTTTACTACACTCACATTATGAAGGTCGAACAAGAACAACTCACGAACAAAGCCATTGCACTTCTGAAGAAGTTGATCGCTACTCCTTCATTTTCGGGTGAGGAAGACGAAACCGGAGATGCAATTGAGGTCTGGTTGCATGGGTTTGGCGTTAAAACACAAAGACAGTTTAACAACATCTATGCATTCAACAAACATTATGATGAAGGCAAACCTACTCTGTTGCTGAATTCACATCATGATACCGTAAAACCCAATACGGCATACACCAAAGATCCCTTTGATGCCCATGTGGAAGATGGAAAATTATATGGTTTGGGGAGCAATGACGCTGGAGGGTGCTTGGTTTCCTTATTGGCCACTTTTGTACATTTTTATGAGCGGGAAAACTTGAACCATAATATCATTATGGCTGCCACGGCTGAGGAAGAAGATGCCGGAGAAAAAAGCCTAAGGGCCCTGTTGCCGATTCTTCCAGAGATTGATGTGGCCATTGTGGGAGAGCCCACTCTAATGGATCTGGCCATTGCAGAAAAGGGCCTCATTGTTTTTGACGGGGTTGTGGAAGGTACACCTTCACACGCGGCCCATCCCAACAACAACAACTCCATTTACAATAGCATTGAGGTGTTGAATTGGTTCAAAAATTATTCCTTCGATAAAGTATCCGATACGTTGGGAGAAGTAAAAATGACAGTGACCCAAATAAGTGCTGGTCATCAACACAACGTAGTGCCAGCCCATGTTAATTTGGTAGTCGACGTACGTGTAAACGACCGTTACACCAATCAGGAAATTGCCAAGTATTTGGAACAAGAAGCTCCATGTAAGTTGACCCCGAGATCGTTGCGATTGAACTCGTCAGCCATAGACCCTGAACACGGTTTGGTCAAAAGTGGTATTGGCCTTGGGCGAAAAACCTATGGTTCGCCTACCCTTTCCGATCAAGCGGCCTTGAGCTGTCAATCCGTAAAATTGGGGCCTGGGGATAGCACTCGTTCACATTCGGCGAATGAATTTATCCACCTACATGAGATTGAAGAAGGTATTGATTTGTATATTAAAATTTTGGAAGGATTTCTTTCCGAGAACTAAAAAGCAAACAGCAAGCATCAGACATCAAACAACTAACATCCACCTAAATGAAACTCTGGGACAAAGGCTTTAGTACAGATAAAAAAATTGACCATTTTACGGTTGGCAACGACCGTGAATTGGACCTCGTTTTGGCGAAGTACGATGTAATGGCCTCAAAGGCCCATGCCAAAATGTTGGGTCATGTTGGGTTAATTACTGCTGAGGAAGCCAAAGGCCTAACACGAGAGTTGGACATTATTGACGAAGCCATTAAAGCTGGAGATTTCACCATCGAGGAGGAGTTTGAGGACATGCATTCAAAAATTGAGTATTTGTTGATCCAAAAATTGGGGGATACCGGGAAGAAAATCCATACCGCGCGATCACGAAACGACCAAGTGCTCGTAGCCATGCAATTATATCTTAAAGATGAACTCGCAGAGGTAAAGAGTTTGGTCAAAACTTTGTTTGATTTGCTGTTGGAGTTGGCCGAAAAGCATCGAAAAGTGCTGCTTCCTGGGTATACACACCTCCAGATTGCCATGCCTTCCTCCTTTGGGCTTTGGTTTTCTGCCTTCGCCGAAAGTTTGGTGGATGATGTTCATTTTTTGAATGCCGCCTTTAAAGCTGCTGACCAAAACCCTTTGGGAAGTGCAGCAGGTTATGGGAGTTCCTTTCCTATTGACCGTACTTTCACCACGGAAGAAATGAATTTTGAAACTTTAAAATACAATGTTGTTGCCGCCCAAATGGGCCGGGGAAAGGCGGAGCGGGCCACGGCCTTTGGCATTTCAAGCGTGGCTTCAACGCTCTCGAAATTAGCGATGGACATTTGCCTGTACATGAGCCAAAACTTCAACTTTATCTCTTTCCCCAACGAATTGACCACGGGGAGTAGCATTATGCCCCACAAGAAAAACCCCGATGTTTTTGAGCTGATCCGGGCCAAATGCAACAAAATCCAAGCGGTGCCGAACCAATTGACCGTGATTATCAATAATCTGCCCAGCGGGTACCACCGTGATCTACAATTGGTAAAGGAAATCATAGTTCCAGCGCTACAAGACATGAAGGCTTGTTTGGAAATGATGCATTTCAGTTTAAAGGAAGTTCAAGTCAATGCTGAGATTCTCGACGACCCCAAGTATGATTATCTATTTAGTGTTGATACCTTGAATGAACTCGTAAAAAATGGAATGCCGTTTCGGGATGCCTATAAAAAAATGGGAGCCGAAATTGAAGCGGGCACCTTTCAACCGAAACGGGACATAGAGCACACCCATGATGGGAGTTTAGGAAATTTGTGTTTGCAGGAGATACGGGCAAAAATGGAAAAGGCCATTATTCTTTAGGGTCTCTAAAAATCGTAAACTAATATTGGAAATCCGTCAATTTCCCTTTTGCAATGCGAGCCGAATTTCCCGAACTTCACTTATCTGGTGCTAAAGATCATTGAAACAGTCCTTAGCTCAATTGTTGTGTGTAATATTTATTGACGATATCCCTTTTAAAATCTTTCTTCCTTTTTTATTATCATCCAATTCTGTCGACCTATTGAAGTGCTTTCAATAGATTTTTATGAAAAACTTGTCCATTTTTCTTTTTAGCAAACGTCTTAACAATATAAACCAATAAACTATACAATTATGGAACGAAACGGATCAGTTATAATTCTAACAATGAGATACAAGGATGCTCAAGCAGCAATTGAGTGGCTATGTAGTACTTTCGGTTTTGAAAAGCATTTGATTGTCCCAAGTGAAAATGAAACTATCGCTCATGCGCAGCTAAAATTTGGTAATTCTATGATAATGTTAGGATCTGAAAACCATAATGAATTTGGTCAATTCATCAAGACCCCTAAAGACCTAAATGGAATTAATACACAAGTCCCATATATCATTGTTGAAGAAATCGATGATCATTATCGTAGCACAGTTGCAGCTGGAGCAAGAATAGTATTAGATATTAAAGACGAGGACTATGGTGGTCGCGGATACAGTTGTCAAGATCCAGAAGGGTACATATGGAATTTTGGCTCATACAATCCATGGGTATAATGAAAACCCTACACACACAATGGCAATAAGTGAGCTTCCAAAAAAAGCCTTTTGCAGAAATTGAATTGACCCTAGTTTGCTCGGTACTACCTTATCATCCTCAGATTAATCACCTCTTGCTCCGTTAAATGCCTCCAATGCCCTCGTGGTAGGTCTTTTTTGGTAAGCCCGGCAAAAATCACACGATCCAACTTGATGACATTATAGTCCAGATGTTCAAAAATTCTTCGGACAATGCGGTTTCGACCACTGTGAATCTCTATACCCACCTCTTTTTTGGGTTGGCCTTGAATATAACTCACTTGGTCCACCTCAATGGTGCCATCCTCCAATTCCAATCCCGCTTCAATTTTTCGGAGGTCGGTTAGCGCAAGATTTTTATCCAAAGTGACCTGGTAAATCTTTCGAACCCCATGTTTGGGATGGGTCAGTTTTTTGGTGATATCCCCGTCATTGGTGAACAATAAAAGTCCAGTGGTATTGCGGTCCAGTCGACCCACGGGCAACAAACGTGCCTTAGAGGCACTAGAAACCAATTCCATTACCGTGCGGCGACCTTTTTCATCACTGGTGGTTGTAATGAAATTCTTGGGTTTGTTCAAGAGCACATATTCCTTCTTTTCCAAGCTGAGCTTCCGCCCATCAAAACGAACATCATCGGAACGTTTTACCTTAAATCCCATTTCGGTAATGACCTTGCCATTCACGGTAACATTTCCAGCGGCAATATAAGTGTCCGCCTCCCTACGGGAACAAATACCCGCATTGGCAATATACCGGTTCAACCGAATCTCATCGGGGTTTGATTTTGGTGCCGGTCTTTGGGGTCTGTCCTGTGATTTGGGCTTTCGGGCAAATTGCTTTTTCTGTGGTCCCTTGGAAGAATGCTTCGAAGGTTTTCGCCCTCGATTATAGTCTGATTTCGCCATCAGTCATTAAATTTTTTGCAAAGGTAGGTAATCCTTTCTGCCTGAGCACCTTTGGACAGGGCTCAATATGAAAAGAAAACTATTCTTTAAAATCCACAGTGGATTGTCGTTCGCGGTTGACTGTTAATTTGGTGACATCAGGGCGGGAATAGTGCCCTACTGGGTCAAAGTTTTGTCGTTCTTCATAGACTCGGTTTACGTCTAAAGTGTGGTAAATCAATCCCTCTTTATTGATCACGGGTTCAACCAACCACTCGCCATCAGGTCCAGCTATACAAGACCCTCCATTGGCTAAAACTTTTGGTGCTTTTTGCAAGATTTTATCCAAGTGAGGTGTATCATCTGGAAAATCGGAAGTTCGCATCATGGAGGAAACCGAAATCACATAGCTTCGGGATTCCCTGGCGATAAAACGGGTAATATCTTGAGTGTTATTGAGGTTTCCGGGCCATATGGCTACATGTAAATTCTCCCCTTGCCCATAAAGGGCAGTTCGTGGCAGGGGCATCCAGTTTTCCCAACAGTTGAGTCCACCGACCGTGAATTGCTTCAGTGCATGCACTCGTAACCCGTTTCCATCACCAGGAGCCCAGGTCAGGCGTTCATCGTAGGTGGGTTGCAACTTTCGGTGCACGGATTTGATTTCCCCTTGTTGGTCAATGTATACCAAAGAGCAATACAAACTATGGCCTCCCCGGTCTTTGGCGCGTTCCATCATGCCTAAATACACGGCCATGTTCTTCTCTTTTGCGAGCTTGCACAAATCGTCCAGTTCCCCGGCTTCAATCTGAATGGAATTTCGGGTGTAGTGGGCATGCAACTCTTTGTTGATCTTCAAATCCCAAGCTGCCCCTTCGGTATAGGCCAACCAAAACGGGTAACCGGGCAGAAAGGCTTCGCCAAAAACAATTAATTCAGCTTCTTCGTTAGAAGCTTCCAGAATGGTACTTTTTACTTTGTCGAGGGTAGCTTTTTTATTCAGCCAAACCGGAGCAATTTGGGCCATAGCCACTTTAAGATGATTTTCCATTATAAAATTCGATTTAGGACCAAGTCCACATCAATCAGCAAAATACTGAAAACTCCCGCGACTATGATAAACTTTAGGATATTGTGCAGCCAAACATAATGCTTTTTCCCAGCGGCCTTCCAAAGCAGCACCAGAAAAAGCCCCAACAGAACGATGCATAACCAAAAGTACAGATACATATAACCCACATCAAAGATTTTGATCAGCAGTAGGGCGGGTATCCAAGTGAGAAGAATCAATAAGGCAATCAATCCTTTGGAAATCTTTGCTCCATATAGAATGGGTATGGTTCGATAATTTTGAGCGAGATCACCAGCCATATTTTCCAGATCCTTGATCATTTCACGTGCCAAAATCAAAAGGAACAGAAAGAGGGCATGGACAAAAATGACGGTCTCAAAATTTTTATAGTAAACAAAGACCACAAAAAACGGAGCAATCGCCAAAGTAGCCGAAACCAAGTTTCCCAAGAAGGGAATCCGTTTTAGTTTATGCGAATACAACCAAATACCAAAAATGTAGGCAGAGAAAAAGAAAACAGCCCTGAAGGAAATATAACTTGCCGCAATTACCGCCAGAAAATTAAGGATGAAATAGGTGGTCAATTTAAAGCGTTGGCTCACCAAACGGTCCAGCATACTTTTGGTGGGTTTATTGATCAAATCCTTTTCGGCATCATAAAAGTTGTTGATAATATAGCCACTGGCAATCACCAAAGCTGAAGCGGTCACAATCAAAAAAAGATTAATGTCGAGAATAACATCTCGAAGGGGAAGGTCGGGAGAAAGAATATAGATGGATGCCAAGTACTGGGCAAGGGTAATCACCAAGATGTTGTAGCCCCTCACCACGGAAAACAGACTCAACAGCTTAAAAAGCAAGAGTTTGTTTTTTCGACTAAGCATTTTTAGGATTTAGAAGTTGTAGACCACTTCCAATTTGTGTCCGACAAGGGATTCTTTGGCTTTTTCGAAGTCTTGGGTAAACCCTAAAATGTAGCCTCCACCACCAGAACCACATAGTTTAAGGTAATAGTCGTTGGTTTCGATTCCCTTTTGCCATAGATCATGGAACTTGGAAGGAATCATTGGCTTAAAATTATCCAAAACCACATGGGAAAGCTGCTTTAGGTTTCCAAAAAGGGATTTGACGTTACCATTCAAGAAATCCTCCACACAAGCATCGGTATGTTTGATGAACTGGTTTTTGATCATGCTTCGGAAGCCTTCCTGCTTCATCTTTTCCATGAAAATTTGAACCATGGGCGCGGTTTCGCCGGTCATGCCACTGTCCAACAAAAATACTGCACCTTTTCCTTTCTTATTTTGGGAAGGAATGCTGGTGGACTCAATATTGTCTTTGGAATTGATTAAGATAGGCAAACTCAAATAGCTGTTCAAAGGATCTAAACCTGAAGACTTTCCATGAAAAAACGATTCCATTTTTGAGAAAATCGCCTTCAATTTCAGAAGCTTTTCACGGGTCAAGTTTTCAAGAACCGTGATTTTATCATTGGAATATTTGTCATAAATGGCCGCTACCAAGGCACCACTACTTCCAATTCCGTAGCCTTGGGGTATGGAACTGTCGAAATACATTCCCTTTTCAACATCTTCCTTCAAGGATTTCAAATCAAAAGAGACCCATTGGCTATCCTCCATTTCCAAATTTTCAAGGTATTCGGCAAATAGGTGTAAACTTTGATTCGAATTTTTTGCAGACTCTGAAGGGTTCTCATCGGTCTTCAAAGCTCCCTTAAAAAAGTTATAGGGAATGGAAAGTCCTTTGGAATCCTTAATGATTCCGTACTCCCCGAAGAGTAGAATTTTAGAATAAAAAAGCGGTCCTTTCATAGTCGATTGCTTCAAAAATTATTTTTGTTCAACCTTTTACTGTTTAAAGATAAACAAAAATGCAATGGTATTTCATTTTTAGGAATTCTTTGGCTTTTGATGAATACTAACAGTAAAAATTCACCTTGAATCTCTGTTACCGGTATTTATTCTACCTGCCTTTATTCCAATTCAATGGCAAATATACTTCGATTACGGCAAAGCACAACAAACTTGGCCAGACCTTGTTCCGATATAGCCACATTCTAGTAGATTATGGTTGGGGCACTTGGCTATCCTTCCGTTAAATCAGATGAAGCATATGTCAGGAAATCATTACTTTTATTTAAAGAAAATGTTAACCGTATTAAATGAAGTGGGTAATAACGCCTTGGGCAGTACTCAGGACACTACTTGTTATTATTGGAATCTTGTTAGTTTTTAATGTTATAAGTTTGGCGGTTAGCCTTAACACTGATGACTCACTAATTAAAAAAGCAGCATCCTTATTTGATTTAAACAGTGAAGATAACCTCCCCACACTATACGCTACGCTTTCTCTTTTTTTATCTGCTTTTCTTCTCTTTTACATAGCTCAAAGTTCAAGCAATCCTAAATCCAAGAAGAATTTATGGTTATTACTTTGCTTCATATTCATCTTTCTAGGTTTTGATGAGATGTTCTCATTTCATGAGGTTTTGATGGAATTGATAAGGAGCCACTTTGAAGTAGGAGGATATCTTTACTTTGCATGGGTGATTCCATATGGCATAGCGGTAATTGTACTGGGTGTACTCTATCTTCCTTTCTTATTGAATCTCCCCAAAAAAATTCGCTTGCTTTTTGTTCTATCCGGGCTCATCTTTGTTTTTGGAGCTCTTGGTATAGAATTGTTTGAGGGAAAACACTACGAAGTCAATGGAGAGGATTTTCGATTTGCGGTTTTTTACACTATCGAAGAAGTTTTGGAAATGCTTGGAATAGCGCTATTTATTTACAGTTTGCTTATTTATATCTCGTCTTATTCGAAAAAGAGTTCCTTAACAATCAAAATAAGGGCCAAACAAACAGGCCTTCCCTAGGTTGGTATTGCTACTTCAGAAAGCGCTTGATCTTACAACAAAACTGCTCCTTTTCCTAATTGATCATCAATCCATTGTCCATTCTCGCAATGTGCAACCAATTCATTCTGAATGAATTGTGACACCACGTCTTTTATGGATTTCGGATACAGCATGTGTACGTTGGCTCCTGCATCCAACGTGAAACAAACCGAGTGATTTGTCTTTTCACGATATTGCCAAATCTTGTTGATGATTTCGAGTGTGTCAGGCTTCATTAAAATGAAATAAGGTAGGCTTGTGAGCATCATCGCATGAAGGGTCAGCGCCTCACTTTCCACAATCTTAATAAAAGCTTCCAAATCGCCCTGGGCCAAAATGGGTTTTAAGTTTTTCAAATTTTCATGGGCCTGTGAAAAACGCCCTTCAGCATAGGGGTGATCGTGCATCAAATTATGCCCTACCGTGCTACTGACCTGTTTTTGACCTTTATGAACAAGCAAAATAGTATCTTGAAAATCTTGAAAAACCGGATGGACTTCAAACGGATATTGAATTCCAAATAAGTCGGAACTCCCCGAAATGGAGTCAGTACCCCCCCATTGTATCAGACCTCCCTCAATACTTCTGCAAGCGCTTCCAGAGCCCAATCGAGCCAAAAAGGAAGCCTTTCTATTAAAAAAATCAGCAGTTATGTCACCTAGAATCTGCTTTTCCATGCTCATTAAACATAGGGCGAGCGCAGCCATGCCACTAGCAGAAGATGCTATTCCACTGCTATGGGGAAAAGAATTTGAGGTTTCAATGGTTAAGTGATAATCCTTGACGAAGGGGACATAGTTTTCAATCCGCTCCAAAAAAGTTTGAATCTTAGGGTTAAAACTCTCCTTGGGTTCTCCTTCAAAAAAGAGGTCGAATGAAATTTTTGAATCAGCCCGTCTTTTTCGCCTAAAAGCAAGCGTGGTAGTGGTAGCTGATGTATCTAACGTAAAACTTATGGAAGGATTTGCGGGTATTTGATCTGGCTTTTTTCCCCAATATTTTACTAAAGCAATGTTACTTGGTGCTTTCCAAGTCACTCTACCCTCTTCAGGAAGTACTTTGTACGAGTTGGGAACAAAGTCTTTTTCGGTCATTGAAAACAGTTTGGGCAAATATAGCGCATGGCCTTTTCACCAAAGCGTCAGGATTCAAATAAATTACTATTTTAGGGGAGATACGCCAATCATGAACCGAAAGAGAATTACGTACATCTTTATTACAGTAGTGATATGCCTGTTGATTGGCTTTCTTTCTAGTTTTGCGACGCAAAGTTCCGTGAACACATGGTATACCACCTTGAATAAACCAAGTTTTAACCCACCCAATGAGGTTTTCGCACCAGTTTGGACTGTTTTGTATGTTTTGATGGGTGTTGCTGCCGGAATTGTTTGGTCAAAAGGGTTTCACCATATCTGGGTAAAAACAGCACTCTATCATTTCGGTTTTCAGTTACTTTTCAATGCACTTTGGAGCATTGTCTTTTTTGGATTCCAAAGCCCCTTTTGGGCCCTACTGGTCATTTTGGTTTTGTTGACTCTTATCATATTGACCATTAGATGGTTTAGAGTGGTTAGCAAGGTAGCTGCTATACTACTGATTCCTTACCTCCTTTGGGTAGGTTTCGCTACGGCCCTGAACTATAAGATTTGGATGTTGAATTGAAGATTCATTGAATTTCTGACAAAGCCAACAACTTTTGCAGAGTCCTTAAATTTCTGGCGGTGGCTTCCACGGCAAGTTTCTTTTCGATAAGGTTCGTACTTAGTTTGGCATTGCCATATCCTATTTTACATCTGAGATATACACAGTTCGGGGCAATATGAAAATCTTCGTTTTCAAAACTTAATTGGTTGAACTCTTCCACTAATTGCTCCAGAGGTTCTTGTTTCAACAGTACGAAATAAAGTCGGTTATCTTCTTCTTGGTCTGCGAAAGGATTATTTTTCAAAATTTGTTGAATCTCTTCACTGGTAACCACCAAAACAGGCACTTCAAAACCAAAACTTTTGTAAATGATCGTATGGATTTCGTCAGAAATCGAATGTGGGATTTCCTGTTCACTTTGTAAAACAATATTTCCGCTTTGAATATAGGTTTGCACATTTTGAAGAGTTCTGGTGGATAAGGCTTTCCTTAGCTCGGCCATTTTTATTTTTTTCTGGCCTCCAACATTAATTCCCCTTAATAAAGCGATGTACGTTTTCATTTTTTTGATTTTTATCAGGTCGAGCGAGCGCTCCAATTTATTTTAGTAAATTCAGACGCATTAAAATAACCAAAATGAGTCAATACATCCTTGCCCTAGATCAAGGTACAACCAGCTCAAGAGCTGTTGTGGTAGATAAAAAGGGAAGCATTGTTTCCGTAGCACAAAAAGAATTTACACAAATCTTCCCCAAGCCGGGATGGGTAGAGCACGATGCTACCGAAATTTGGGCCACCCAAGCAGGCATGGCGGCCGAAGCTGTTAGTAAAAAGGGAATAAAGGGAGAGGAAATAGCCGCTATCGGCATCACTAACCAGCGGGAAACCGTAGTGGTGTGGGATAAAAACTCTGGCGAACCTGTCTACAACGCCATTGTTTGGCAAGACAAGCGTACCTCGGCCTACTGTGATAAGCTTAAACAGCAAGGCAAATCTGAAATGGTCAGACAGAAAACAGGGCTTGTGATTGATTCCTACTTTTCGGGGACAAAGGTTAAGTGGATCCTCGATAACGTAGAAGGGGCACGTGAAAAAGCTGAGGCAGGTGATTTGATTTTAGGGACCATTGACACCTGGCTTATTTGGAAAATGACGCAAGGGGCCTTACACGTCACCGATGTTACCAATGCATGTCGATCTTTACTATTTAATATCAATACCATGGAATGGGATGATGAGCTGTTGGAACTTCTTACCATCCCAAAAAGTATGCTTCCAGAAGTGAAGCAATCCAGCGAGGTTTATGGGCATACCGGACCCAATTTTTTTGCAGCCAAAATTCCGATTGCAGGGATTGCAGGTGACCAACAGGCGGCCCTTTTTGGTCAAATGTGCACCCAGGAAGGGATGGTAAAAAACACCTATGGCACAGGTTGTTTTATGCTTATGAACATTGGCGAAAAACCTATCGTCTCCGAAAATAATTTGTTGACCACCGTTGCTTGGAAAATCAATGGAAAAACGCAATACGCTTTGGAGGGCAGTATCTTTATTGCAGGCGCCGTTGTGCAATGGCTTCGTGATAGCTTAAAGATCATCCAAAAGTCTTCGGACGTTGAACCATTGGCCAGTTCGGTCGACAGTTCTGATGGAGTCTACTTCGTTCCAGCTTTTGCAGGATTGGGTGCCCCACATTGGAATCAATATGCACAGGGGACCATATTTGGCCTTACCCGAGGAAGCACCGATGCGCATATCGCACGTGCCGCCTTGGAATCCATTGCATATCAGACCATGGATATTTTGAAGGCGATGGAAGCCGATTCGGGAATTTCCATTCAAGAACTTCGGGTGGATGGAGGCGCTACGGTAAACGACATGCTTATGAAGTTTCAGGCTGATGTATTGAACACGGTTACCATTCGTCCCAAGATTGTGGAAACCACGGTGATGGGCGCAGCATATCTTGCAGGTTTGGCTGTCGGTTTCTGGAAGAGCCCTGAAGAAATTCAAGATATCTGGCAGACCGACGTTCGTTTTAATCCTACCGCCGAAAGAGAAGCTGTAGAGGAAGGAATTAAAGGATGGTATAGAGCTATTGACGCCTTAGAACACTGGACAAAATCCAACTAAACCAAAGAACCTTATGACTCCCTTTGTTTCCGAAATTATTGGCACCTTCTTATTGATTCTCATGGGATGTGGTGTAAATGCCAATGTTGTTTTACAAAAGACCTATGGCAACAGTTCCGGCTGGATTGTAATCACCACGGGATGGGGCTTGGCGGTCTATACGGCAGTCGTCGTGGCGGGTCCTTACAGTGGTGCGCATCTCAACCCTGCCGTCACCATAGGTTTGGCCCTTGCAGGAGAGTTTTCCATTTACGATGTGCCCCAATACCTCATCGCACAAATGTTGGGCGCTATGCTTGGGGCGTTCTTCGTGTGGCTCATGCATAAAAAACACTTTGATGCCACCGAGGATGGTGATAGCAAAAGGGCCGTTTTTTGCACTGCCCCAGCAATACCCAACCGGTTTCTCAACATTTTGGGAGAACTGCTCGGCACTTTTGTTCTCGTGTTTGCGGTACTTTATTTTACCGATGCCACAAATGGGAATGATAACAGCATAATTGGGCTAGGCTCCTTGGGAGCTCTTCCTGTTGCACTTATTGTTTGGGGCATTGGATTAAGTTTGGGAGGAACAACAGGTTATGCCATTAATCCTGCTCGTGATTTAGGGCCTCGAATTGTTCACACGCTGGTACCTTTGAAGAATAAAGGGAGTAATGGTTGGAGTTATTCTTGGGTTCCTATTTTAGGGCCCACTTTAGGTGCTGCCATTGCCGCGTATCTCTCACTTTGGCTGCAATAATTTAGCTCTCCCTTTCTGCAATGGCCTTGGCTGCAAAAAAGGCACCGGTCCATGCGTTCTGAAAATTGTAGCCTCCGGTTATTCCATCTACATTAATGATTTCCCCGGCAAAAAAGAGTCCTGGATGTAGTTTGCTTTCAAAGGTCTTGAAGTTGATCTCAGATAAGTCTACCCCACCCGCGGTAACAAACTCTTCTTTAAAAGTGCTTTTACCATCTACCCGAAAAACACATTGGGTCAGCTCTTTGGATAAATGTTGCAATTGGGCATTCGTTATCTCCGCCCATCTTGATGCCTTATTGATTCCAGCAGCCAAAATCAATTTGCCCCAAAGTCTTTGAGGGATATCCACCACATGTGACCTGGATACGGTTTTCTTCGGTTCGACCTCCTTTACCTTTCGAAGTAATCCTTCAAAGGATTCCGTAGAATATTCGGGCACCCAATTGACCTTAATGCGGAATTGGTATTTATAGGCATTCAACACTCGGGCACCCCAGGCAGATAGCTTTAAAATGGCCGGACCACTAAGTCCCCAATGGGTAATCAAAATTGGACCTTCGGCTTCCAAAACTGTTGCTCGATTTTTGGCGCTTTTCAATTTTACATTGATTTCTGACGCAAATATTTTCTTGGGCAACACTTCAACCTTAGCATTTACGCTTATCCCCTGAATCCCATCAATTCTGTCATCCTTAATATTAAAAGTGAAAAGAGAAGGAACTGGAGGTACAATGGTATGTCCCATTTCCTTCAGGATTTTCCAGATTCTCGAATTACTGCCAGTGCACAACAGCAAGTTTTTCGCGGCGTACTTCTTGTTCACCGTGTTTAGTTCCCAGCTATCACTTTCCCTATTTTTTCTGAAGTTTTGCACAGAACTATTGCAAATCACCTGAATCCCCAAACGGTCGGTCTCAGAAAGAAAACAATCGATAATTGTTTGAGAGGAATTGCTCTTCGGAAATACCCTGCCATCCGATTCAATTTTGAGTGGAACACCCTTTTCCTCAAAAAAGGAGACTACATCGGCTGGGCCATGTCGATGAAAAGGTCCCAAGAGCTCTTTCTCACCCCTCGGGTATCCAGAAACAAGCTCTCTCGCCGAAAACTCGCCCTGGGTCACATTACACCTTCCCCCTCCCGAAATTTTTACTTTCGTAAGTACGGTTTTACCCCGTTCGAGTATTGCGATCGACAGGTGAGGATTATGTTCGGCCATTTGAATGGCCCCATAGAATCCCGCAGCTCCACCCCCTGCAATAATTACATCGAACATTAATTGACCCGTTCTGGAAAATTGGTTATGATTCCATCCACACCGAAAGCTTTCATATTCTCAATGTCCTTAGGTTCGTTTACCGTCCAAGTGTAGACTTTGAAACCCTCTTGCTGAATTTTTGATGTATTTTCGGCCGTAAGCATAGCGTAATTCGGATTGATGGCAACTGCACCCAATTCCTTGGCCATATCAAGAGCGGTGAGAGGATCCTTTTCTGTAAGTACGGCAATGCGAACCTCCGTATTAAACGCTCTCATCTTTTTTAGTTCATCCCACTTAAAGCTGGAAATAATAAAATTTTCTGCACTCCACCCTTTCTGACGGATATAGTAATCCATAATGAAATTGACCCTTTCGGCCGTATTTGCACCTTTCAACTCGATATTGAGGGCCACTTTGTTGTTTATGAGTCCCAACACATCTTGCAACATCGGTATTTTGTGGTTACCATCAAGTGTTAGCTGATTAAGGTCGAAGATGTTGTATTCTTCAATTCGACCACCGCCATTTGCCAAACGCTCCACGCGTTCATCATGAAAAACTACTATTTCACCACTCTGAATTTGAAATACATCAATCTCAATCATGTCCACACCCAAGTCCAATGCCTTTTGTACGGATGCCAGCGTGTTTTCGGTCTCATGGCCCATAGCTCCCCTGTGACCTATAACCAATGGTTTGCTATTGTTCATATTGCATGCAGTAGTAAGGATTAGAATTCCAATAAGGGCTAATTTATTTCTCATTCAATTTGATTTTAGGACTAAAAATACAACTTGCCAGGTAAATAAAAACAAAGAATTTTTCACCTTAAAAAGAATACTTGAAAACACCTTAAATCATTGATTCTTCATTAATAAATATAAATTTTTGTCATATTGTCATAAAATATTTAATATTTTTGAGACATTACTAACCAATATATAACCAACATGTTTTCAAAATCAAATTTGTTGGCAACCCTAATTGCAGGGGTGGTCATGTTTTTTTTGGGTTTTCTGATTTGGGGTATTGCTACCGCAGATTTTTTTGAAGAGCATTCCATAGTGAATGCAATGAAAGCTGAACCCAATTTAGGATTGATTGCATTGGGCAATCTTGTTGGAGCTTTTGTTCTCAGCACACTTTACAGCAAATGGGCCAGAGGACACCATTCCATTGGACAGGGATTTCAATTTGGGGCCTGGATCGGCGTTTTTGTCGGAATATCCATGGGACTAATCTGGTATGCCACCGCTGAATGGATGGATTTGACCGGACATGTGGTCGAAGCCGTAATCGATATTGCCTATTATGGTATTATTGGAGCCGTTATAGCCTTTATTTATCAAAAAACGGCTGCCAAGGAGTGAATTAACTAACCGACCTTAAAACTGGGAGCGAGTCACCGAGGTGATTCGCTCTTTTATTTTAGCTGAAGTACAAGGGACTCCAAAGGCTCCAAATGCAATGTAACAGTTCCTAAGCCATTTTCTACTTTGAGTTCTGTCTGGGTTTTGTTGTAGAGTTGATCTTCCAAGGTGTAAATACCATCCTTCAAATTCCATTTTTCAATGATATCTCCAGGAACTTTTAATTCAATGGAATAATTCCTCGCACCTTCCCAATTGGAAACAATGATCAACTTTTCATTGGCACTCCATCGTACATAGGAAAGCACGCGATGGTCATAATTTTGGGTGTGTTCCTTATTAAAAAAGTGAATTTCTTGATACTCGCCCATGAGGGCCTCGCTGTTTATGGTAAAGTTCAAAAGCCTTTTGTAGAAATCCCTTAGTTCTTTTTCTTCCTCCGAAAGTTGTCCCCCATCGAACTTTTTGTTGTTGACCCAACGTTGATGGTGGGGAACCCCAACGTAATCAAAAATTGAGGTGCGGGTGGGTTTACCAAAACCAGCGTCATCAGCACCTGGTTCTCCCACTTCCTGTCCGAAGTAGATCATAGTGGGTGAGGTACTGATCGTAGCTGAAACCACCATTGCTGGCTTGGCCAGTTGAGGGTTCCCTGCAAAGTCTGGACTAGCTATTCGTTGCTCATCATGATTCTCCAGAAAGTGAAGCATATGGTGCTCAATATCGGCCATCCCTTTTTGTACCACCGGAATGTGATCGGTCCACCCATATCCTTTCATAATATGTTTTATGCTATCATACAGTTCCACTTTATCGTAGAGATAATCCATTTTCCCCTTATGGATATATTCCCGATAAAGACTTGGATTATATACCTCAGCTAGCAGAAAAGCATCCGGATTTTTCATCTTAATGCTTGAATTCATATAACTCCAAAACTCGACCGGCACCATTTCTGCCATATCGAACCGGAAGCCATCAACACCCAAATCAAGCCAGTACAGGGCAATATCCCTGAACTTTACCCAAGAGTCAGGTAATTTTTTGTCCTTCCAAAATGCATGATGGGCTTCGTAATCTTCCTTGGCATAGGCTTCGGGCAGCTCGGCAAAATCCTTTGTGCCATCTGGTCTAACTCCGTAATTCACCTTCACCGTCTCGTACCAATCATTAAAGTTGGGTTTGGCCAATCGAGATCCATTGCCCGTCCATTTGGCTGGATTTTCTTCGAACTTGCCATTGGAAAGCAAAGTGTTCTCCCCTCCGAGGGGTAAATACCCACCTTCCCAATCAGGTACTTCAAAGCGTTCTCCCGGTAAGTAGTAAAAATTATTGTTTACATGATAGACCAAAGTGGTGTCGTCCTCTGCCCCAAAATCAGAAACACCTTTAGGATTGGTGAGCCCCTTATAATCACGAGCAACATGATTGGGCACAATATCGATAAGCACCTTTAATCCTGCTTTATGGCTTCTTTCGATCAAGTCCTTAAACTCTTGTAATCGGTTGTTGGGGTCTATGGCCAAATCTGGATTCACATTATAATAATCCTTAACCGCATAGGGAGACCCTGCCCTACCTTTCACCACATCGGGATCATCATTGGAAATACCGTAAGCCGTATAATCTCCAATAACCGCGTGATGCGGTACTCCGGTGTACCAAATATGGGTGACACCCAAAGCCTTTATTTCCAAAAGGGCTTTATCTGTAAAATCAGCAAATTTCCCGACGCCGTTTTCTTCAAGAGTGCCCCAAGGTTTGTTGTTTGTATTGGTATTGCCAAAAAGTCTGGTAAAAACTTGGTATACTACTGCCTTTCTTTTCACAGTGGATTGCATTTCCTCGGATTTTGCTTTAGGTTGACATGAGATGATTATCCCAATTAGAATAATTGCACTAAGGAAGAGCGGCCGTTTCATGCGGTGACCACTTTACCGGGAACCAAAGTGATGGATTTCCCATCTACTTTTATTCCCAATTCGTTGGACCCTGTTATCTCAAAACTCGATTTTCCTTCCTCTACCGTAATGGTTACTATCTGATTTCTGAAATTGATCTTAAAGGAATAGGACTCCCATTCTTGTGGAATTTGTGGGGAATACTGGAGCTCCCCATCCTTGACCCGTAGGCCGCCAAAACCTTCAACGATGCTCAACCAAGTTCCGGCCATAGAGGTAATATGCAATCCCTCTTCGACTTCCTTATTGTAGTCATCTAGGTCTAGACGTGATGTTCTTAAGTAGAAAGTATAGGCTTGTTCCATTCGACCCAATTTGGCAGCCTGGATACTGTGAACGCAGGGTGAAAGTGACGACTCGTGAACGGTAAAGGGTTCATAAAAATCAAAATGCTTCTCCAATTCTTCCTCTGTGAAATGGTCCTCGAAGAAATAAAACCCCTGTAATACATCAGCCTGTTTTATGTACGGTGAACGCAAAATACGGTCCCAGCTCCATTTTTGATTGATAGGTCTTTCGGATTTGGCAAGGGCATCCACTTTGATAAGCTCTTTGTCCAGAAATCCATCTTGCTGGAGAAAGACTTGATGCTCTTCTGAATATGGAAAGTACATTTGGTCAACAACTTTTTTCCAAGCCTCCGTTTCAGAAGCGGACAAGTTGGTTTTACCCATTATCCTTTTATAATCCTCGGGATATTCGTTGTTGATTTTTTCTATGTTCTCAAGAGCATATTCTATGCACCATTTGGCCATGTAATTACTGTACCAATTGTTGTTGACGTTGTTTTCGTATTCATTGGGACCCGTAACCCCGAGCATAACATATTTTTGTTTGGCTTCGGAAAAGTTTACCCGCTGATTCCAGAATCTGGCAATACCAATTAAAACCTCTAACCCCATCTCGGGAACGTAACTATAATCTCCTGTGAAACGGACATAGTTGTAAATGGCAAATGCAATGGCACCATTTCGATGGATTTCCTCAAAGGTAATCTCCCATTCATTGTGACACTCCTCTCCGTTCATGGTGACCATGGGGTACAAGGCAGCTCCGTTGGTAAACCCAAGTTTCTGAGCATTTTCAATTGCCTTTTGTAGATGATTGTAGCGGTACTCCAATAGACTCCAAGCTACTTCCGGGCCTTTGGTCGCCATATAAAATGGGAGGCAGTATGCCTCCGTATCCCAATAGGTACTTCCTCCATACTTTTCACCTGTGAAACCCTTTGGACCAATATTGAGCCTAGAGTCCCTTCCCAAATAGGTTTGGTTCAATTGAAATATGTTAAATCGGATACCTTGTTGGGCCTTCACATCCCCGGTAATGGTAATGTCGCTCATTTCCCAAATTTTGGCCCAGGCCTCTTTTTGCATTTTTAGAAGCGCATCGAACCCAAGTTCACTTGCTTTGTCCAAAGATGTATTGGCTACTTTGACCAGTTCTGATGGGTCGTGATTTCTTGATACAGTGTATCCGCCATATTTGGTCAAACTTACATGTTCGCCTTTGGCAACATTCTGCTTGAATTGAAGGCTAACCCGTGTATCGGTTTTTTTATCGGGATGGGCATCCAGTTCTTTTCCATTATAACCGGCTTGTGCTTGCATGAAGGTACAAGTCGCAAAATTGGTCTTCATGGTATGGGCTTCGATAAAGGCCCGATTGTTTTTGACTTGTACACCTGTGGTGTTCCAAAATTTATCGTCCCAATTGGTGTCTTCATTGGTGATGCCACTATCCAAGTAAGGCTCAAATGTTATCTCTGCATCTTGGTTCACTGGAGATAGTTCCATTCGAATGGCTCCCACTTCGTCAATGTCCAAACTTAAAAACCGTGTAATTTTAGCTTTGATTTCAACCTCATTGGGTAAAACTGCTGAAAAGCTCCGTTGATACCAACCTTCTTTCATGTTCAGTTCGCGTTTGAAATCGTTGACGGTTTTACAGGTATTTAAATCCAGAGGCATACCATCGACAAACACATTGATTCCAATCCAATTGGGGGCGTTCAACACCTTGGCAAAATATTCGGGGTATCCATTTTTCCACCAGCCCACTCTGGTCTTATCGGGATAATACACTCCAGCGATATAGCTTCCTTGAAAAGTCTCACCAGAATAGTGTTCCTCAAAATTGGCACGCTGCCCCATGGCACCATTTCCTATACTAAAAAGACTTTCCGAAGACTTAACCTGTTCTTTATCGAATCCTTGCTCAATAATTGACCAAGGGTGTGCTTGAATATAATCTTGATTCATGTGTACTGTTTAATGGTAGAAGTAATGGTTGTAGAATTCGTTTAGTTTTCACAAACTTAATTAATTGTGGAATCCCTAACCACTAAAGTAGGTTCTAAAATTTTGGTCTGAAAGGTTTCTTCCTCATTCTCACTTTCAACCTTGTCAATCAGCATCTGGGCCGAAATTTCCCCCATGCGTTCTCCATGCTGCGCAACTACAGTAAGACTCGGATTCGCGTATTTGGAAAGAAGTCCGTTTGTAAAACCAATGAATGAAATTTCCTCTGGAATCTTAAACCCCTGCTCCAAAGCGACCCTCATGCTAAAAACTGCAAATATTTCGTTCACGCACATGACAGCATCTATTTCCTGTGAATTGAAAAACTTGCGTATTTTGTTTTCATCCATGTCCATGGTGGGCAATTTTAGGATTCTAGATTCATCTACCGGCAAATTGCTTTCCAACAATGCTTTTTTATATCCTTCTGTTCTGGCCTTGCTCACACTTAGATAGTCATCGGTGGTGATGAGGGCAATTTTTTTCTTTCCTTGACCAACCAACTTCTTGGTTGCCAAATAGCCCCCTAGTTGATCATCGATGACAACCTTGTCGCATTCCACCTCGTTGGTGATGCGATCAAAAAGGACCACAGGAATACCTTGTTCTGTAACTTCGCGAAGGTGGTTGTAATCTCCTTTGGCCTGGGTCTCGGAGGACAAAGACATTATAAATCCATCAATACTACCATTTGCCAACATTTCCATATTGATAACTTCCTTGTCAAAAGATTCCTCAGAAAGGCATACAATTACGTTATAACCTTTGGCATTGGCATACTTTTCAATGCCTCGGATTACTGTTGTAAAAAAATGATGGACAATATCTGGAATTACAACCCCAATATTTTTGGTTCTTTTGTTTTTTAAGCTAATGGCTATGTTATTGGGTTTGTAGTTGTATAATCGTGCAAAAGCTTGGATTTTTTCCTTAGTGTCGCGACTTATTTCCTCACTATTTTTTAAGGCCTTGGAAACTGTGGAAATGGAGACCTCCAATTCGCGGGCAATATCCTTAAGTGTGATCTTTGATTTTAAGTTTGGCATGCTTGGTATTTCCTTCTAAAAATGATGGAAAATAATCATTCTGAAAATGTATACTTCCGAATATTCTCTTTTTAACACAACTGAGTGTAAAACTTACAAAAAGGCTTTATTTAAGTTAATGACTCCTTAAAATAAAATAGTATATTAGCCTTCATGTTATGATTTTATTGATTTACTTTGAGTATTATTGTAATATGGATAATTAAATCCTTTCGGTTTTATCAAACTAGCACTGTCCCAAACTTATCAACACGAAACCGTTTTCGTAATATACTGAATAATGCTTAAATTTTGATTAACATTTTTTTTATATATGTTTAACACTTGAATTGAAATTAACTAAACTTAAAATTAATTATTTATGAAGATTACGCTACTTAAAAGCTTTATGTTATTGGGGGCATTTTTATGCTTTGGTTTAGCAAAAGCTCAGACAGTATCTGGTACTGTTTCCGATGCAACCGGACCCTTGCCAGGAGCTAGTGTTGTCATCAAGGGAACCACCAATGGTACCCAAACAGATTTTGATGGTAACTACACCCTTAATAATGTAGCCGATGGTTCCGTTTTGGTGTTTAGCTACATTGGTTATGCTACCCAAGAGTTAGCTTACAGTGGGCAAGCATCCATTGACGTAGTGCTTCAGGAAGATGCGCAGGCGCTAGATGAAGTAGTAATTATTGGTTATGGTCAAACGACCGTTAAGGATGCAACAGGTTCTGTTGCCGCCGTAACATCCGAAGATTTTAACGCTGGTGTGATTGCATCCCCAGAACAGTTGATTCAGGGTAAAACTGCCGGTGTGCAGATTACAGAGGCTAGTGGTGCGCCCGGAGACGGGGTCGCCATCAGAATTCGGGGTACGAACTCTATTCGTTCGAACAATAATCCGTTGTTCGTTGTGGATGGGGTGCCATTATCAGGTGCAAATACCTCTCCTGGAAGTGGAGACACCGGACTTGGTACTTCTTCAGGCTCTAACCCTCTTACTTTCCTAAACCCTAGTGATATTGAAAGCATAAGTGTTTTGAAAGATGCTTCTGCTACCGCGATTTACGGGTCCAGGGGTGCTAATGGTGTCGTCATCATTACAACTAAAAGTGGGCGTGGAAGTTCAGGAGGAAGATTTGAGTTCACCTCAAATTTGAGTATTTCGACTCCGGCCGACGAATATGACCTGTTGAACAGAGAGCAATTCCTCGCAGGTGTTGAGCAATTTGGAGGTAGTGCAAGTGACCAAGATTTTGGGAACGATGTAAATTGGCAAGACTTTGTGACGCGTACCGTAGCTTCACAAAATCAAAACCTATCCTACTCTCACAACTATGGAAAAGGTAATGTTCGCGCTACTTTCGGATATGGAAAGCAGTTTGGTGTAGTAGAAAATTCAGACCTTGAAAGAATTACTGGTAGAATCAATGCTACCCACAGATTTTTGGATGACAAACTAACCTTGAATTTTCAAGGGTCCATTTCAAGAGTAAACGAGCAACGAGCTCCTTTAAGTGGTAGTGCAGGTTTCAACGGTGACTTGTTGGGTGCAGCTTATTCTGCCAACCCTACATGGCCTACTAGTCCAGATTTCGCCGCCGTTGGTGGATTGTTAAGCCCTGCAACACTTCTTCAACGTACACGTACGCTGAGTAATGTTGATCGTTTGCTTATCAATGGTTCTGTTGAGTATAAATTTACGCCCGAACTAACCGGTAAGATTAATATAGGTTATGACAAGTCCGAGGGTACTACCTTAAATGTATCATCAAGAGATGCTATCAATGTAGGTAGGAATGTTCAGGGTAATGGTCGTGGTAACTTCAATACTTTGGAATTGGAGAATAGACTTGTGGAAGCTACTTTGAACTATCGTAAAGAATTCGATAATTCCTATTTGGATGCTTTGGTTGGTTATTCCTTCCAAGATTTTGGAAACACAGGAAGAAATGTTGAAGGTTTCGGATTTGGCACATCAGATTTGAATCAGATGGAAACCGACCTTATCAATTCCACCGAAGGCGTACAATCTGAAATTGATGGTGGGTTCCAACAGTTTGGATATGACGCCCGATCTTCTGATCTTGTTGTTAATAGGTTGTTCCCTACGGTTACTACCGATCGTATTTCTACGAGTACTACTCGATCTGTTGAAGCTATTGCCGCAGATACGTTTGATAATACCGACGAATTGCAATCTTTCTTTGCAAGGGTGAACTACACACTTGCAGATAAATATCTCTTTACTGCGACTTTCAGGGCCGACGGTTCTTCTCGTTTTGGTGGTGACAACCAATATGGTTATTTCCCTTCCGGAGCTTTTGCTTGGAAAATTCATGAAGAAGATTTCATGGGAGACACCTTCTCTACCCTTAAACTTCGCGTAGGGGCTGGTATTACCGGTAACCAAGAAGGTTTGACCTTTGCGCAGTTTATTCAGCGTGACCGATTTGGGGCACCTTCGATAAATGATGATGGAGAATTTATTCCACCGGGAACATCACCTGTGACCTTTGCAAACCCCGAGTTGAAATGGGAGGAAACTTTGGATTACAACATTGGTGTTGATTATGGTTTTAATGATGACAGGGTTTCTGGTAGTATTAACTTCTACCGTAAAGAAACTACTGACCTTCTTTTGAACAGGTTGGCTGCCCAGCCTTCTCCACAACCTTTCTTCTTTGAAAATATTGACGCTACCTTGATTAACCAAGGGGTTGAATTTGATATCAATGTAGAGTGGGTTCAAACGGAAGATGTAAGCTTTAGCAGTGCTTTTAACATAGCCTACAACGACAACGAACTCCAAGATTTCGATGGTGTTTTGAATGCGGGTACCATTAGAGGTCAGGGACTTTCCCAAGCATTTGCCCAACGTTTGGCAGGTGATCTCCCTTTATTTTCATACTTCCTAAGGGATTTTGGTGGATTTGATGCAGATGGCCTTCCAATCGGTGATGTTCAGGATTTTGTTGGTGAAGATGCTTTACCAGACATCAATGCCGGTCTTTCCTTGAACTTCCGGTACAAAAATTGGGATGTAGCCACTTATCTCACAGGTCAGTTTGGTTTCTCAGTCTATAACAATACGGCCAACGCCTTTTTCACAGCTGGTTCTATTGGTAATGCACGTAACGTTACTACAGATGTATTGACCAGTGGTGAAAGTGCTGCCGCTGCGGCTCCAGTTTCTACTAGATTCTTGGAAGATGGTGATTTTGTTAGGTTACAAAACGCAACCCTTGGGTACACTGTGCCTCTAAGTGGAGAAGGAGCTTTGAAAAGTTTAAGGTTATCAGTTACCGGACAGAACTTGTTTTTGATCACTGACTATAGTGGTTTAGACCCCGAAATTAGTGTTCAACCTGGTGCTTCAAACGGAAACCCTGCTGGTGACTTATTGAATGGTCTTCCAACTGCGGGTATCGATTATACATCCTTCCCAAGACCAAGAACTGTGACCTTTGGCTTAAATGCTACTTTCTAACAAAAAAATTGAAAACAATGAAAAGAAATCGATTAAAATTAATTGCGCCACTCGCTCTGAGTTTGACGGTGGCAGTTTCCTGTACCAATCTTGAAGTTGATGAATCAGATTCCATTATTCGTCAAGACACAGGAAGTGAATTTACAGGGGTTAGTGACCCGGCCAGTGCGGTAGATGGTTTGTTTGCCGACATGAACAACTGGCATGATGATCAGGATAATTTCTTCGCCCTGCAAGAAGTTTCTACGGATGAACACTTAGTACCGACCAGAGGAACTGACTGGGGTGATAATGGTATTTGGAGGGTGTTGCACAACCATACCTGGGACCCTTCCCACCAATATTTACTCAATGTGTGGAACAACTTTAACCAAAGTGCTTTTAGAGCTTCTGAGGTTATTGATTCAAGAAGTAATGGTACTGCAGAACAGGTTGGTCAGGCTCAATTTGTAAGGGCCTATGCTACTTGGGTGCTTTTAGACTTATTTGGAAATGTCCCTTTCAGGGGTGTTGATGAAGGTCCTGAAATCAACCCATCCGTCTTATCAAGAACAGAAGCGGTTGCTCTGGTAATTGCCGATTTGGAAGCGGCTATCACCGCATTGCCTTCGGCCGTTGCGCCAAGTAGCGATGCCAATAAGGTAGCTTCAAAGGCAGCTGCCCGTTTCCTATTGGCCAGAGTACTTTTGAATCGTCATATTTACAACGGTGGCTCACCTGATACTGCTGATATGAATCGTGTAGTTACTTTGGTTGATGAGATTGCTGCTGAAGGCTACGCCTTGCAAGCAGGTTACTTTGATATCTTTAGAGACACTCCTGACACTGAAACAATCTGGTGGTTGGAAACTTCTGTTGGTAACCGAATTTTCAATGGGCTACACTACAACTCTACCGAGTTAGGTGGTGGCGGTTGGAATGGTTTCAGTACACTCGCTGAATTTTATGACATGTTTGAAGGTGATGCGAATAGCAACAGGGGATCTGCAGGCGGACCTGGTTTAGACGGCCAAGAGGAAAGAAGAGGTTTTGTACCAAGTGCAGGTATTCCATTTACAAGTGCTGAAGGAACCCAAGATGAAAACAGCGATGGATTTGAAGATGGATCCAATGTTGGATTAGGTTTCTTGGTTGGACAGCAGTACAACGGAGATGGTAGTAAAATTACAGATAGACCAGGTAATGACTTGGCATTTACCAGGGATTTCCCTGGATTGGTTGGTAACAATGAAAGAACCGGTATCCGCGTGCAAAAATATGCGGCTCGCTATGGTGCTTTCAACAACCACCAAATCATTTTCCGGTACGCTGATGCCCACCTAATGAAGGCAGAAGCTATCTTGCGTGGTGCAGGTGGAGGTGATGCTACAGCCTTGGTAAATGAGTTGCGCACAATTCGTGGAGCTACTCCTATCGGAGCTGTTTCTGAAGCTGACCTTCTTGAAGAAAGAGGCCGTGAGCTTTATGTAGAGTTCGTAAGAAGGCCTGATATGATTCGTTTTGGACAGTTTACCAGAGACTGGGAGTTTAAAGACGCATCATCTGTAGGTGACCAGAAATTCGAGCTGTATCCAATTCCTGCTACAGCACTACTTTCAAACCCGAATTTGCAGCAGAATCCTGGTTACTAATACTACTAGGTTTTATATAGAAAATAAAAACCCGCCAATTGGCGGGTTTTTTATTGTTATAGGTTTTTTCTTTTGATGACCATTGAACCTCAGAAGTTTATTCAACTACCATAATCTGTCCTTCACCTCTTGGCAAAATAAGGTTGCAATTCTTAAAGGTATTCAGCTCATCTGGATGCTTAATCTACTTCTTTTGCACCCAATGATCTTTCCGTAGCAACCTTAAAGATAGTGGAGACGGTTTACCAAGACATCTATCCACCCTCTCAATAAACAGTTAATTCAACTATCCATAAGCTAACTCTATACTCAATTGAATAATACGATTATGGAACAAGATAAGCGAGACTCTATCCCTTATCTTTTTAAGAAGCCAAGCCCTACATTCCAGGGCAAATGGGACGATCCTGACTATTCAACCGGAAAACCTGTTTAATCGAGTAGACAACCGGTATAGATGTGGTTTGGTGAATATCGTAATTTTATCCCCTATCTGAAGACGTACCAAAGTACCAACACTACACCAATAATTCCAAGTGTCATCCAGATTTCCTTGCCCTTGAAAATACTCTCTTTGTCCTTGTCTCCATACTTGTAGGTCAAGGTAGGGTCTAGTTCTTTTGACGTTTTCTGCGTACTTAAACTAACTACCACCATAATGACGATGCTAGTAACAAACAAGAAAATTGCATAGTGAAGAAAGTTCATATGAACCATAGTACCCAAGAGTGAGGTCTCAGAGATGGTAAGCCCGCCCTCTTGGCTCATAAACTCCAACACTAACCTACCAATACCTAAAACAAAGCCTGTCCACAATGCGGCCAAAGCCCCTCGCCCATTGATTTTTTTATAGAATATCCCCAGTAAAAAAGCAGCGGCAATCGGTGGTGAAATATAGGCCTGTACACTTTGAAGGTACTTATAAATACCCCCGCCTTCGGTCAACTTCCGCATAAATGGAATCCAAGCCAAGCCCACAATCACCAATAGAATTGTAGCTATTCTACCCACCATCACCAGCTGTTTTTCAGAAGCATTGGGTCTCCACTGTTTATAGAAGTCGAAAGTGAACAAGGTTGACGTACTATTGAAAACACTGGATAATGAACTCATCAATGCTGCTAAAAATCCAGCCACCACCAATCCCTTGAATCCAACGGGAAGTACCCTAAGAATCAATGCCGGTAGAGCAGCATCCGTTGTGGTCTTTGTTTCACCGGTAATCGGATTGGTAACCGTGAACATATCCGGAAACTCGGTAACCGAAAGTGCATAAGCCACAATTCCAGGTATAACAAATATGAACAAAGGAAGCAACTTTAAAAAAGCGCCAAAAATGGTCCCCTGTTTAGCCACCTTAATATTTTTTGCAGAAAGCACACGCTGCACAATAAACTGATCCGTACACCAATACCAGATTCCTAGAATCGGAGCTCCAAGTAAAACTCCCGTCCATGGATATTCCTTATTTCTCCAAAGACTCATGAACGTGTCAGGCTCTGGGGCATTATCCTGAATCGCCAGCATAACGTTTTCCCACCCCCCAATGGCCTGCAGGCCAAAATAAGTGGCGGCGGCTCCACCAAGAATAAAAATTATGGACTGTACCATATCCGTATAGATAACCGCTTTCAATCCACCAAATACGGTGTAAATTCCGGTTGCAATAACGGTTACAATGGCACCGGTCCAAAAAGGAATACCCAACAGCACCTCAAACACAAGGGCTCCGGCAAATATGGTAAAGGATATTTTGGTTAGAACATAGGAAATAATGGAAATTAAGGACAGATATACCCTAGACCCTTTATTATAACGCTTTTCTAAGAATTCAGGCATTGTGAATACTCCGCTCTTAATATAAAATGGAACAAAGACCCATCCTAACAACAGCAAAATAAGAGCAGCTAGAATTTCAAACTGAGCTTCTGGAAAAGCACCTCGAGCACCGGAACCCGATAACCCAATCAAATGTTCCGAACCAATATTACTGGCAAATAATGAAGCGCCTATCGCGAACCAACCCAGGTTTCGACCCCCTAAAAAGTAGTCTTTGGAGCTCGCTCCGCTTTTTTCTTTGACGGTAACGAACCATGCAATTCCAAAAACCAATAAAAAATAAAGAGCAATTACTATAAAATCGAGGATATTCAAATTTCCCATTTGTAAAAGTTTGGCAGGTTGATGTATCGCAATTTAATTATTTTTTATTAGTGCGACCGCAAGTTTCCCATTTTGAACGCCCTCTTTGATAACTTTCAACAACTCTTGTTTTTTTTGTGCCGTCCTTCTTGAATAAGATAACATTTGGTGACCCATTTGTGATAACTTTTTTTCTGAGTTTACTTAAATTGCCTTTCTTTTTGCGGATAGCGTATGCGAAGTGGGTTGCCATATTGGTTTTTCTTGATTTTACTGTTGGTATCATGTACAAAACAGCCTAAACTATTTACCGAAGTTGATGCTTCTAAATCTGGGGTTAACTTTGTAAATGAGCTAACGGACACCCCAGAACTCAACATACTTTCCTATTTGTATTATTATAATGGGGGCGGTGTGGCTGCTGCAGATTTCAATAACGATGGATGGATAGACCTCTTTTTTACGGGGAATCAAGTTCAAGATGAACTATACCTGAACAAAGGAAATCTGACATTTGAAAAAATTACCAAGGAATCTGGAATTGAAACCTCGGGAAGCTGGTCCACCGGGGTTAGCCATGTAGACATCAACAATGATGGTCTTCTCGACATTTACATTTGTAAAGCTTCCAATCACAAAAACCTAAAAGGGCAAAACCTCTTGTATGTGAACCAAGGGGTCAATAAAGATGGCACCCCGCTATTCGAAGAAATGGCTGCTGAATATGGATTGGATTTCGCAGGATTAAGTACCAAAGCCGCTTTTTTCGACTATGATTTGGATGGAGATTTGGATATGTATTTGATGAACCACTCCGAACATCCCAACCGTACTTATGGAAAAGGTGCCCAAAGAAAAGGGTTTGATGCCCTGGCTGGAGATGTCTTATTTCAGAATCAAGACGGATACTTTGAAGAAGTCAGCAAGGAAGCTGGCATTTTTCAAGGAAAGTCGGGATATGGACTGGGACTGTCCATTGGTGATGTCAATAACGACGGTTACCCTGACATCTATTTGGGAAATGACTTTTTTGAGAACGACTACCTCTATCTCAACCAAAAAGATGGCACCTTTAAAGAAATCATATCCGATAACAATGCACATTTAGGACATACCACCCATTATTCCATGGGAAATGAGATAGCGGACCTTAACAATGATGGTCTTTTGGATATCATTTCATTGGATATGCTCCCTGAGGACCTCGAAACGTACAAAACCTCTGGACAGGAATATGGCTATCCCATCTACCAACAATATTTAAGAAATGGATATGCTCCCCAATACATGCGAAACACTTTGCACCTCAACCTTGGAGGCTCCAATTTTTCAGAAATTGGATTTCTAAGTGGAATTGCTGCCACCGAATGGTCCTGGGGTGCTCTCGCAGCCGATTTTGACAATGATGGATATAAGGACCTTTTTATCTCCAATGGAATAAAAGGGGCGACAAATGACATGGATTACATGAATTTCATAGCCAACGATGATATTCAAAAACGAATCGGCTCAGGTATGAACGAAAACGATCTGCCCATTGTTGATGAAATTCCCGAAAAGAAGGTTCCCAACTATTTTTTTAAAAACAACGGAGATCTAACCTTCCAAAATGTGTCCGAAAACTGGTATGGCAAGCAGGCCACATACAGCCACGGTTGTATCTATGCGGACTTGGACAACGATGGAGATTTGGATGTTGTGGTGAACAACCACGAACAGGTAGCGAGCATACTGGAAAACACCTCACAAACAGGCTCTTATTTAAAAATTTCATTTGAAGGACCCGAACACAATCGTTTTGGTATAGGTGCCCGTGTTGTCGCTTACATGGGACAAGAACAAGTCGTCAATGAAAATTATCCCAATCGCAGCTATTTATCCTCGGTACCAGCTTACATTCATATGGGTTTAGGAAATGTGGCTACCCTTGATTCCCTCAAAGTAGTTTGGCCTGGCGGAAAGTCTGAGGTGCTTGAAGCCATTCCAACGAATTCTTCAATCAAAGTCTCCTTTAAAAAGGCCACCTCATCAACAGAAAATAAAACCCAGCCGGAGAACACCCTTTTAGAAGCTAATGACAGTTTGGTAAAATTCATCCATAAAGAACAGGCCTCATTGGATTTCGACCGGGAGCCCCTAATTCCCTTTGCCGATTCCAATAACGGGCCAAGTATAGCGATTGGTGACGTAAACAACGACGGCAAACAGGATGTATTTTTCGGTGGCGCCAAAGGACAACAGAACGCCTTGTTTATTCAAGGGGAAAATGGCGGCTTCGAAGCCGATACCACTTTTTTGGACCAAAACAGCATTAATGAAGCGACTGCCAGCATTTTCTTTGATGCCAATGGTGATGGCCAAGAGGATTTGCTGATTGCTTACGGAGGCAACGAATTTAAATCGGGAAAACCTCTGCAGCCTACCTTACATTTAAATCAACAAGGAACCCTTATTGAGCAAGTCGATACGTTCAAGGGTGTGGAAATCAACGCATCGGATATTGCTGTTGGGGATATCGACGCTGACGGGGATTTGGATATCTTTCTCGTGTCCGATAGGGTCCCTGCAAGTTTCGGAAAAACACCGAGGCAGTTCTTACTGGTTAACGATGGCACTGGTAAATTCGAAGACCAAACGCAAAAACTTATACCCCAACTTGAGTATTTGGGAAATATTAAGGATGTTGAGATAGTTGATATTAATCAAGATGGACTGCCAGATATTGTCGTAGTTGGGCATTGGATGCCCGTCTCCGTTTTTATCAACCAAAAAGATGGATTCACCCTTCAGGAAGGAAATGGGTTGGAAAACACGGAAGGCCTGTGGAACTCACTTACTCTGGGAGATTTTGACAATGATGGTGATTTGGATTTCATTTGTGGTAATTGGGGGTTGAATTCCAAGTTCAAAGCATCAAACAATGAACCAGTAAGCTTGTATCGAAATGATTTTGATAAAAATGGTTCGGTTGAACCATTGGTGACCTATTATCACCAAGGCATTGAAACTCCTTTTGCTTCCAAAGATGATTTGACAAAACAGATGCCTTTTTTAAACAAAGAGTATCTTTCCTATAAGAAGTTTGCACAAGCCTCTTTAACTGACCTTTTTGGAAAAAATTCGCTCTCAGAATCAGAAAAGAAATACGTATACACGCTCCAATCTGCTTATTTTGAAAATAACGGCCAAGGTAATTTCACTAGTCGACCATTGCCCCAAATAGCACAGGCCTCACAAATTAACGATATTGCCATCAATGATTTCAACAATGATGGGTATCTTGATTTGTTAATTGTGGGTAACAATCACCATATTAGCACCCAATTGGGTAGGTTAGATGCTTTTCATGGGCTAATTTTACGGAATGACACCAAAGGGAACTTCTTTTGGGACCAAAACCAGCATCTACAGCTGAATGGCGTTGTAAAAACAATACGAGAAATTAAGATTAACGATAAAACAAGTTTTGTGGTAGGTCGAAATGACCAAGCCACAGTTGTACTGCAGAAAAAATGAAAATGGAAATGAAGGAATATGCACTATTGTTTTTTAGTCTTCTGTTGATTTTCACCTCTTGTTCGGACAAGGAAAAGAAGGAAGAAACCAGCGAAACCTCAAAGACACTTTTCACCTTGCTTTCCCCGGAGGAAACTGGGGTCACCTTTGTAAACAGCGTAGAAAACCAAAAGGACTTCAATATTTTTAAGTACCGTAACTTCTACAATGGTGGTGGAGTAGCCATTGGCGATATCAATAACGATGGCCTTTCCGATATTTACCTTACCGGTAACATGGAAAAGAACAAACTCTATTTGAACAAAGGCAATCTGCAATTTGAAGATATCTCTGAACAAGCAGGAGTCACCGGTAGCAAACCTTGGTCCACTGGCGTGGTTATGGTTGATATCAATGCCGATGGACTGCTCGACATTTATGTTAGTAATGCCGGAAATTTGGAAGGAAATAACCACGACAATGATCTGTACATCAATAATGGCGACCTAACTTTTACAGAAAAGGCGGAAGAATACAACCTCGCCAAAACTGGATTCTCCACACATGCTTCCTTCTTCGATTACGATAAGGATGGCGACCTCGATGCCTATATTTTAAATAACAGTAACATCCCTGTGAGTAGTCTTGGATATGCCGAACAGCGTGAAGTAAGAGCTCAAGATTGGGAAGGAGTTCCCCATATTTTTCGGGGTGTGGGCGATATGCTACTTCGAAATGATAATGGAAAATTTGTTGATGTTAGTGAGGAGGCTGGTATTTACGGAAGCCTAATAGGCTTCGGTCTTGGCGTTTTGGTCACCGATATCAATCAAGATACCTATCCCGATATTTATGTTTCCAATGATTTCTATGAACGAGATTATCTGTACATCAACCAAAAAGATGGCACCTTCACGGAAGAAATCAAGGAATATACTTCCCATTTGAGTCTTTCGGCCATGGGAATCGATATAGCCGACATCAATAACGATGGCCATAACGACATCTTTATTACTGATATGCTTCCCGAACCCGAAGTTCGGGTGAAATCGGTGATGGAGTTTGAGGGCTACAACATTTTTGACCTCAAAAAGAGCAAAGACTTCTATCAGCAATACATTCAAAATACCCTTCAGCTGAACAACGGTAATGGATCTTTTTCCGAAGTAGCCTATTATAGCGGTATCGATGCTACGGATTGGAGTTGGGCCGGACTCATATTCGACATGGATAATGACGGCCTAAAGGATATTTTCGTCACCAATGGTATTAACCATGATTTGACCGATCTTGATTTTGTGGATTTCTTCGCGAATGAGATCATTCAAAAAATGGCACTTACCGGAAGAAAGGAATCCATAGACTCCATCATCAATAAAATGCCGATTAAGCCACAACCCAATTATGCCTATAAAAACAATGGTGACATTACCTTTGACAACGCCAACAAGGAATGGGGCTTTGATTTACCCACCCGTTCCAACGGTGCTGCTTATGGTGATTTGGACAACGATGGGGACTTGGATCTGGTCATCAACAATGTCAATACCGAAACTTTTATTTATAAAAACAATACCAATTCGATCAAGGAAAACAACTATATCCAATTGAAATTGGTGGGGGAAGGGCAAAACAAATTTGCCTTAGGATCTCTTGTTCAATTTTATTTTGGTGACAACATTATTAACCAAGAGTTAATTCCTTCTCGTGGCTTTCAATCTTCTGTAGATTATATAATGACCTTAGGATTGGGCAAACACAAAACCCTGGATTCCATTCGAGTGATTTGGCCTAACGACAAGACCATTTTGATGACGAACGTTACATCCAATAAGCAACTGACTTTGAACCAATCCGATGCAACAGACGTATACGTGCCCCATCTGAAGCGTGAAACCAAATCCCTACTTAGAGAGCTGGACAATTCGAAGTTGATGGCACATCAGGAAAACAATTACAATGATTTTGACTATGAAGGTTTGATCTATAAGAAACTTTCCCAAGAGGGTCCTTCTTTAGCGATTGGTGATGTGGATGGTGATGGCAACGAGGATATTTTTGTGGGCGGAGCCAAAGGAGAAACCGGATTCATTTATAAACATCAAGGGAACGGTTCCTTTTCTGTATCAAGACAGACTTCTTTCAACAGCGATGAAAATTTAGAGGATACTGCCGCAGCCTTTTTGGATGCAGATGGGGACGGCGACTTAGACCTCATGGTGGGGTCTGGAGGAAACGAATTTACCCAAGAGCGTCAATATCGTCCACGACTATACTTAAATGACGGAAAAGGAAATTTTTCCAAATCCGATCAAGTGCTACCTTCGGTATTTAAGAATATTGCAACCATTGCACCAAGCGATTTTGATGGTGATGGAGATGTGGATGTATTTATAGGTTCACGCAGCGTTGTTGGTGTATATGGTCCTAGTCCTAACCATTTGTTCCTAGAGAACAGGGATGGGGAATTTGTGGATGTTACCGAACGACGAGCCTATGACCTTAAAAATGAAGGAATGGTCACCCACGCGGTTTGGGCCGACATAAACGGCGATCAAAAACAAGATCTTATCACAGTATCCGAGTGGGACACGCCAAAAATTTATACGAATTCTGGAAGAAGGATTTCAAAAATGGATTCTACCTTGGATAGTCTAGCGGGTTGGTGGAATACGGTTGAAGCTGTTGATTTGGATAAAGATGGGGATTTGGATTTGGTATTGGGTAATCAAGGTGAAAATCTTCACTACAAACCGACCGAGGGCCAGCCCATGAAAATGTGGATCAACGATTTTGACAACAATGGGACCATTGAACAAATCGTTACCATCAACGAGAATGGAGGGGATTACCCCATACATCAAAAGAAGGAACTCACCGGACAGCTCGTATCCTTAAAAAAGCAAAATCTCAAGGCTTCAGACTATGCCCGTAGAACCATTCACGAGCTTTTCCCCAAGGAAGTCTTAGAACAGTCCATCGTAAAACAAAGTGCAATCTCGGCTTCTGTGATTGCCATAAATGATGGAAACGGTAAATTCTCGATTAAAAAACTGCCCAGTCGTGCCCAATTGTCCTGTATCTGTGGAATTACTTGCACAGATGTAAACAATGATGGTCATCTGGATTTGATCATGGCTGGAAATAACTTCGAATTCAAGCCTCAATTTTCACGACTGGACGCCAACTATGGAAATGTTCTTTTGGGCGATGGAAATCTTAATTTCGAATGGAAAAACTACGATGAAAGTGGCTTCTTCATCCGCGAAGAAGTTAAGCATCTTGGGGTGGTAAAGGATAAAAACAACAAGAGATTCGTGGTAGCAGCGATAAATGATGGAAAACCCAAAATCTTTGCACTTGATGAATAGGCTTTTTGTAGCTCTTTTTGCCAGTCTGCTGTTTGTGGGGTGCAAAAAGGAAGGTGAACTCTTTTCAACGCCAGCACCAAAGAAGACAGGAGTCAACTTCATCAATACCATTACCGAAACTGATGATCTAAATATTTTGGATTACCTCTACTTCTACAATGGAGGTGGTGTGGCCGTAGGGGACATCAACAATGATGGCCTACCTGACATCTATTTTTCTGGAAATCAGGTAAAGAACAAGCTTTTCATCAACAAAGGAGATCTTCAATTTGAGGATGCTACGGATAGCGCTGGGGTAGCAGGGAACAGTTCTTGGAACACGGGCTCTACAATGGCCGATATCAATGGGGATGGTTGGCTGGATATTTACGTCTGCGCAGTCGTGGGCATCAATGGTTTTAATGGCTATAACGAACTCTTTATCAATAACCAAGATGGCACATTTACCGAGAGTGCTGCAAGCTATGGTTTGGATTTCGATTCCTATAGCTCATCTGCGACTTTTTTGGATTATGATTTGGATGGTGACTTAGATCTTTACCTGCTCAATCATGCAGTTCATACCTCAGAATCATTCGGAAAAGCCAGTCTTCGTCTTCAACGTAATTATGAAACCGGGGACAAGCTCCTTAGAAACGATAATGGCAAATTTGTTGATGTTAGTGAGGAAGCTGGAATTTTTGGAGGCATCAATGGGTACGGTCTCGGAGTCGCAGTTTCCGACTTCAATATGGATGGCTACCCCGATATCTACGTCGGCAACGACTTCCATGAAGATGATTATTTCTATTTGAACAACGGTGATGGCACCTTTACTGAAAGTCTTCGGACCTACTTTGGGCACACCTCCCGATTTTCGATGGGTAGCGATGTAGCTGATATCAATCATGATGGCCTTCCCGATCTTATCTCACTGGACATGCTTCCTGCAGAAGAAATCCCCCTAAAAGCTTCGGAAGGGGATGACAACATCCAGACCCAAAAACTTCGGGTTCAACAATATGGGTACCACTACCAGTTCACCCGAAATATGCTTTATGTAAATCAGCCCGATGGCAAATTCATGGAAACCGCACTTTTAAGTGGAATCGCAGCTACAGACTGGAGTTGGGCACCTCTTTTTGCGGATTACGACCAAGATGGCGAGCAAGACCTTTTCGTTGCCAATGGAATCCCGAAACGGCCCAATGATCTTGACTTCATCAAATTTGTCTCTAGCGACCAGATTCAAAATAAGATAAGCAACACCAAATTGGTGGATCAGCAAGCCTTGGAAATGATGCCGTCCGGCGTGCATCATAACTATATTTTTAAAGGGAAAAAAGGGCTCGCTTTTGAGGATAAATCCGAATCGTGGATTGTGGGTGATGCCCAGATTTCGGGAGCCACGGCTTATGGGGATTTGGATAATGATGGGGACCTTGATTTGGTGGTCAATAATTTGAATGCCCCAGCTACGATTTATTTGAACAAAACCAATGACGAAGCTAATTTTCTAAAGGCAAAAATCAAATATCGGGGCAAAAACACTTTTGGTATTGGAACCAAAGCATATGCCTACACCGATGGGCAAGTTCAATTTAAAGAATTGTTTCCTTCTCGAGGATTCCAAGCTTCTTCTGAACCCATAGTCCATTTTGGTTTAGGAAAATCAGAAAAGGTGGATTCGCTCAAGGTCATCTGGCCTAACCAAACCTTTCAGGTTTTGAGGAATGTCCAAGCGAATCAGCAGTTGATCCTTGCACCCGAAAATTCCAAACCCTACATCTATCGGAAAACAAATAATTCACCACTGTTCAAAAAAGTTGAGGGGAATTTGGGGATTGACTACCTACATAAGGAAGATAATTATGTGGATTTCAATCGAGAGAAATTAATTCCCTACAAACTATCAGACCGAGGCCCAGCAATGGCAGTCGGCGACTTGAACCAAGATGGAAAGGAAGATATTCTTTTTGGAGGCTCTAAATTTTACCCAGCACGTGTTTTTGTGCAACAAGACAGCACTTTTGTGTTTCAAGATCTCGAAGAAATCAAAAAAGACTCCGTCAAGGAACAGATATCCGCGGTAATCGCTGATTTCAACGGAGACCTTAAAAACGACATTATCCTTGGTGCCGGGGGAGGCGACTTTTATGGTAAATCCAAACCCCTCACCGAAACCTTTCTCATACAAACAGACTCTATTTTTACCGAAGGTACTGTTCCAGAAATCTTTCAGAATACCTCGGTTGTGAAAACTTGCGATTACGATGGTGATGGAGATTTGGATATCTTTATTGGTGGCCATGCCGAAACTGGAAGCTTCGGAAAACCGGTGCCTTCCCATTTATTGAAAAATGAAAATGGTTCCTTTATCATTGACAATACTTTCAACGCCATACAAGGAATGGTTACCGATGCTCTTTGGGATGACTTTGACAATGATGGCCAAAAAGACCTGATTGTCATCGGGGAGTGGATGTCGCCCGTTTTTTTAAAAAATCAAAATGGCCGTTTCGAAAAAGTCTCCGATTTAAGACTCAATGGCCTTTGGCAATCCATTCATTCGTTCGATATAGACGGAGACGGTGATCGAGATTACCTACTGGGCAATTGGGGCACGAACAACAAGTTCAAAGCCTCACAGGAAATGCCTCTACGGATGTATTTTTATGATTTTGATGGAAATGGTCAAACAGAAACAGTTACGGCCATACCCAAAAATGGAAAATACTATCCCATTGAAGGATTGGATGGGCTTTCTGGGCAAATGGAATTTTTGAGAAAATCCTTTACCTCGTACACTTCTTTTGCCGGGAAGTCGATAGAAGAAATTTTTGATGAAGCTACTTTATCAAAAGCAAAGGTATTAGAGACAACCCTTTTGGCCTCTGGGTATCTAAAGAATGAGCAAGGGAGTTTCTCCTTTGTTCCCTTTGAAAATGAACTTCAAATTGCACCGATAATGGACTTTATCTCTTATGATTTTGACGGGGATGGGGCTATGGAGGTTCTGGTCGGAGGCAATTACTTTGGGGTAAAACCGTATCACGGTCGTTTTGATTCTTTCCCAGGAGCATTGATAAACAATGAAAATGATATAATTTTGGGGAGCCGACTTGGTTTGGATTTCACCCAAAAATCCCTAAGGCACCTTCATGTATTGGAAATCAATAATGAGCCTTATCTGTTGGCTGTTTTTAATAATGCTGAAGCAGAAACCTACCAAATATTAAACAAATAAAAAGGATGATGATGAAAAAAATTGGAGCACTATCGTTGTTGGTGATGTTGATGGTCACCTCCTGTCAGAAAAAAAATGAACCTATTGTAATTACCGCTGAAGATTATCACGCCTCTGTTGATAAGGTGACCGGGGTAATGATTCATGATATCTTCTCCCCTCCTGTTGCCAGTAGAATTTATGCCTATCCTAACATAGCTGCATATGAAATTTTGACTCGGAAGAATGAGGATTATAATTCGCTCTCGGGCCAACTCCATGATTTTGGGGCAGTACCGGAACCTGAGTCCACCGAAAACTTAAACTATGATCTTGCCGCCTTGATTGCCCATATGGATTTGAACCGCAGGCTGATATTCTCTGAAGATCGCATTATTGCCTATAGAGATAGCCTTTATTCCATTTGGGAGGAAATCAATGAGAAGGAATTCAACATCTCAAAGGACTACGGACTTAAGGTAGCAGAGCATGTGGCCCAATGGATGGACAAGGACAATTACAAGCAAACGCGTACCATGCCGAAATTCACCGTTAACTCCGATGAACCTTCAAGATGGCAGCCGACGCCTCCTTCATATATGGATGGCATTGAACCCCATTGGAACAAAATAAGACCTTTTGTAATTGATTCTGCGCCACAGTTCAAACCGACACCTCCTCCTCCCTTTTCTATGGAAGAAGGTTCCGATTTTTTTAAGGAAGTAAAGGAGGTATACGATATCAGCAATGAAATCACTGCCAAGGGAGATGATTCTGAAGAAGTGGCCATTGCCCAGTTCTGGGACTGCAACCCCTATGTTTCTGTGACCCGAGGACACTTGATGTTTGCTACCAAAAAGATTACCCCAGGTGCTCACTGGATTGGTATTGCCAAAATTGCATCTCGAAATACGGATGCCGATTTGGCCAAAACAGTTTATACCTATACCAAAACATCCATCGCTATAGCTGATGCATTTATTAGCTGTTGGGATGAAAAATACCGCAGTAGTCTTATAAGACCAGAAACCCTTATCAACGAGCATATTGATGATAGCTGGGAGCCAGTGCTTCAAACACCTCCGTTCCCAGAATATACCAGTGGCCATAGTGTGGTTTCGGGAGCGGCTTCCGTGGCCCTCACAAGTATTTATGGGGATACCTTTGCTTTTGACGATGATACCGAGGTTGCCTATGGACTTCCTGTGCGGTCTTTTAACTCTTTCTACGAAGCTGCGGACGAGGCGGCTATAAGCCGAATGTATGGTGGCATTCATTATAGGGCAGCGGTAGAAATTGGGGTAAAACAAGGTAGGGACCTTGGAAAATTTGTAGTGGATAACTTAAATATGTACAACGAGTCCGGACTCGCTTCAAACTAAACTTTCTATGAAGAAAATAGTGTATGGTGCTCTTTTTGTTGTAATTGGGGCACTTGTATGGTATTTGTTCATTAAACCTTCAGATTATACCATTCGATTTACCGCAAAGACCTTCCCGGGGGCCATAAATCAAACTTTGAAACTCTGGGACAAGACTTTGGACACCGAGGCCAAAATACAGCAAGATGGAGACATTTATCATTTGACACAAAAAGTGAAGTTTGGAGACTCCATCCACAGTTACCAATGGCACATTAAACCTATTAACGATTCCACTTCCAAGGTTACTGTGGACATTAAGGACTTGAACCATAGTTTATCCAATAAATTGAATGTGCCTTTTTCAGATACCGATTTTGAGAAAAGAGGTAGAAAAACGGTCAGGGATTTTATCGAAAACCTGCAAGATCATACCAAAAAATTCAAAGTGAAAATACTAGGCGAAGATGAGGTTCCCACAAAATACTTGGCCTATATACCCTTGAAGGTCAGTCAGTTTCAAAAAGCTGGCGGTATGATGAAAAACTTTAATTACCTCACAGGCGAGCTTATTGCAAATGGTGCAGAATTTGATGGGCTTCCGATGATTGAGGTCACTCACTGGGATCAAGAGAAGGATAGCATCTACTACAATTTTGCCCAACCCATCATTCGTTCTGAAAAATTGCCCATTGGAAGCGACATCAAGTACAAGAGGATGTTTAAAAAGAAAGCGCTTAAGGCAGAATACAATGGCAATTATATTACCTCCGACCGCGCGTGGTATGCTCTGTTGGACTATGCCAAAAGAAACAACATTACGGTGGAAAACACCCCAGTTGAGGTTTTCTACAACAGTCCCCATAACGGAGGTGACGAACTAAAGTGGAAAGCAGAAATTTATATGCCCATCAAACCAGAAAATGAATAAAATCCTGCCACTTATTGGGCTTGTTGTATTTCAGGCATGTGCCCAAAACCCATGGTATGGAGATTTGGAATATTTAGGAAAATTACCTTCCAAGTTGAGTGAAGTTTCCGGAATTATCCCAGGAAAGAACAATACGGCTTGGATTATTGAAGACAATGGGAATAAAGACCGGCTTTACCGGATAAACCTGAAAGGTAAATTGATTCAGGAACTTAAGGTAAAGGATGCAGGTAACGAAGATTGGGAGGATTTGGCCAGAGCCCAAAATGGTGATGTCTTTATCGGCGACTTTGGAAATAATGGAAACTACCGAAAGGACCTGGTAATTTACAAAGTACCCAATCCCGATACAGAAAAAGGGGATAAAATAGATGCAGAAAAAATAGAATTCCGCTATCCCGAGCAAAACCAATTTCCACCCAAAAAAGCAGGTTTATACTACGATTGTGAGGCTTTTTTTCATCATGGAAGCTCGTTGTACCTCATTACCAAAAACAGAGCAAGGCCTTATAACGGCAGGGCCTATATTTACAAGGTTCCGGATACTCCAGGAAAATATGCTGCACAGCGTGTTGGCGAACTGGTCACATGCACGGACAGTCAATTTTGTTCGGTCACCGCAGCGGATATCTCTCCTGATGGCACTAAAATTGTGTTGCTTGGCTCAGGATTTATCTGGTTGTATACCGATTTTTCTATGGACGATTTCTCCCAAGGTAAACTGGAGACCATAGATGTGCTCCACCGTACCCAACAAGAGTCTATTTGTTTTGTGAATGACAGTACCCTCCTAATTGCTGACGAACAATCAAAAACCAAAGGAAGAAATCTATACTCGTATACCCTAAAAAAAGATTAGAAGCCAAAGCCCAACCCAAAGGCAAACCGCAGTCCATCGGCACTGTTAAAAAGACCAATGTTCGCGGATAATATATCAGCGCCATTCACAAAGAAACCACCACCAACGGAATTGTGCCATTTATCCGAAGAATCCCCGGGAAACCAAACCCTTCCATAATCGAAGCCACCAAAAACACCAGGGGTAACCGGTAAAAATCCTGCCTTCCTACTCCTGAAGCTCAATCGAAGATCCGTATTTTGGTAAAAGGCCGTTTTTCCCGTAAATCGTTGAAAACGGAATCCACGCAAGCCGTTGTTGGCTCCGATACTGGCCCCTTGATAAAACTCGAAATCATCTCCAATATTAAAGTGCCCCTTAACCTTAGTGGCCAACACCAGTCTACCATTCGAACACAACTTATGATCTATGGACAAACTGGGTATAATGAACCCAAAGGCCCTTCCGGAATCACTTAGATTGGTTTTGTACCCTCCATGCAAGGAAAAACTCATTCCCAGGGTAGGGAAGGCTTCACTATCTGCATTGGAATATCCATATTCCGCGTCAACACCAAAAAAGTCTTGCTGGGTGTCACGTCCGGCATCTGTAAAAAAGCCTTCAATAAAACGATCCCCTGTTTCTTCCACATCAAAGTTTTCATAGGAGGCCCCTACTCTCACTTTTGATCCAAGTCGTCCCCTCCAAACGAGGGAAGGTGCAAATTTTATAGTTCGAATTTTTACCCTGTTAAAATCGAGTTCCAGTTCTTCTTCGTCATCATTATTTTCGGTTTCGTTACCAAATCCAAAGAAGTTGATGGCAAAATTCGGACTTGTGAACCTAGCATTTAGTTCCAAGTTTACATTCTCAAAAATATGCGCGAACTCTCCATTGTAACCCAAATCAAAACCGCTGGTGGCAAAATAAAATCCTGCATTAAAGGTATGCTGTTGGGTAAATGGATTCTGCCGAAAACCATTAAAGGTGTAGGTATCGGTAACACCAATACTAAAACCATCATCGGGATTAAAGCCCAATAACGGTAACAACATGTTGTTGCTAGCCTTTATTTTCAAGAATTCATAGGTATTGGTATCATAATCGTTCAGGCGATGTACCGAACCACCGAAAGCCTCATCGTAGGTATTGTTTTTGGCCTTGAAGTCATAAATGTGCGCCTTTTTGGCTTTTCCATCAATTTTGTAGACATCGTTGTTCTGTCCTCCAACAATCCTAATCTTTATTTTGGAAGTTGCGGTGTTCACATCGAAAACGTCATCGTCATCCAAACCATATACCCAAACCTCCTTGGTGAACTCTGGGTGATAGATTTTCTCAAAAAACAGATCTTTCTTTTCTCCGCCCTTGATGCGATATCCCCTTATCTCAAGACTCCCATCTTTTAAAGAAGTGATGTCGAAATAATCATCTTTATCAGTCCCAGTTACCACACTGTACTTATTGATTACGCCAAAGTATTCCTTGGCAGTTTCCACAAGGTTTCTTTTTCTAGAGAGCAGCGTTTTCTTGATTTTGTCAACAGTTTCATCCCTCACTTCTTCCGGAAACTCTAAAAGTGCCTTATCAATTACCTCCTCCGTTACGTTTTCTTGAATAAACTTGGCCTGCTCTACCCATGTGTCCCTATCCGTCTTGGACAATAAGGCCATATCCAGAGCGAAGGTCCGTGGTGAAGAGGCAAACCCCTTCACACTCCTGATTTCTTCACCAAAACCTTCAAAAATCTTGAGGCCCGGCACTGCTCTTGAACCAAATCCTATAACGAATCCATCACCCCATTGCGAATAGGCCTGATCTCGGTCCCTTGGAATTGGTCGATAAATCTTTTTACCATTTTCTCCATCAAATTCAGCCCAGCGCCATTGATCCACGTGGCGGTCCCAATCCCCGATGAGCATATCAAAAAGTCTGGCCCTCGCATAGGTAGTCCCATCCAGTTCGTACTTTTCATCTTTTCGGAGTTTAGTAATAAGATCATATGTACTCTCAATTTTTTTGGTCTTGCCAAAACTCTCTAGATCAGAATGTCCATCGGACACGTGCTCTTCAATCATATATAAACCGTCCCCAAATTCACCATTAAAATCCCCTAAGGTAGACTGCTTGGGTATATAAAATAGTTTTGGATTGGTATGATATAGGCCCACGGCATCTGAAAGGGTGCCTACGGTGAAGGGGGCATAGGGGTGTGCACCAGTATACAGATCCAGAAGTAGTCTTTCTATAGAGGTGTCCTCAAACTTACCGATAATGTACCGTTCTTGGAAAGCTATCGCTTGTAAATAACGCTCTGCGCTTTTTAGGAGAGCACGCATTACATACTGCCTCCCATCCTTGTCCTTCAATCGCAAGGAGCTAGATTGGTTGCCTCCTCCCTTTCGTACCACGGTGAGTCCTCCATAAAGGGTATCCAAACGCACTGTGGGAGCTTTTACCTTGATCCCATAATAATTTCGATACCGTTCTCCCCAAAGCCATTTGTGAAATCCGCTTTTATCCATTAGCTCTTCGGGATATATGGATGCCGTTTTAAAAGCAGGGAACTCATCATCATAAGCCGCTTTCTTTCCTGTTTTATTCGGAGGGAGCACTTCGGACTGAAACAACAGTTCCTCAGTTGCATCGGCCCCATAAAAACTTACATGGGAAGAACCATCGGTAAAGACCTTTAAAACAGCGTAACCCGTTTTTCCGGTTGAAAACTTACTGCCATTTAAAAGACGTGTCGCACCGGTCTTGGCTCCTGAGCCACTGACAATCTGTGGGATGTTCTTTTCAACTATATACTGTAATGTATGCTCGTGGCCGGATACAACAACCACCTTATCAGAAAATTGGGCAAGCGTAGCAATCCTATTTTTAAGAAAGGTGTACATTTTGTTCTGCTGGTCGGTAGTGGAAGCCCCTGAAGTCTTTCTAAGCAAATTGACCAATGATCCAATCCCAGGTAAAGGTACTTTGCCATTACTGGGATACAAATTTTGTTTGAACGAAAAATATCCTCCGTGCGAACCATAGGTAAACAAGGGGTGATGCATGGCAATAATGGTCGTCTTGTCAACATTCTTTTTGATCAGGCTCTCCAATTCCTCAAAAAACCTTCCCCTACTCTTTATCTCGCAGTCGTCATTGATGGTAGGGTGCTTGTCCCAATTGGTCAGGTACCATTCGGTGTCTATGGCTATTATAATAATTTCATCACTGATTTCGATTTTCTCAATGGGGCATCCATTCTTGGGTTGGAAGGCATCTTTATCTTTTAAAGCTTTTTTTATGTAGTCCTCTTGTCGTTCCAATCCCTTTAGACCATTTGCATACCAATCGTGGTTTCCCGGGATAAAAATCGGTTGCCCCTTAAAGTTTTCCAGAGTTGCCAGTTGGGCATCCAAATGATTTTTGGCGGTATTGTACCCCTCCGCATCCTTCTTTTTGTCAGGCAAGCCGGCAGGATAAATATTGTCACCCAAAAAAATAGCCGTGCTTTGGTCACTGGCCTGATCTAATTTTTCCTTGAAAAGCTTAAGAGTTGGATTCAATGTTCCCATGGGCGATTTACCCGCATCTCCTATGAGGTAGAAGGTATGGGCAATCTCTTTCTTCGTATCTGCGATATTGGTTTGGATTGGTTCGCTGTATTTTGCTTTGTAGGTTGCACAGGCCGATAGCAAGAGAAGCAGAAAAAGGATGAAGCCTTGTCTTTTCATAATTCTGAGGTTGATTCCAAAATTTCGTATTTTGGATTTTTAATTTAGAGCTATGTCTGAAATTGTTGAAAAAGCGGAAAGCTTTGTATCTGATCTTTTGCAGAATCGACTTGACCCAAGATTCCTGTACCACAATTTGCGACATACCCAACGCGTAGTTAAAAGTACTAAAGAATTGCTCAACAATCACAGCCTTGGGGATTCTGAAGATGAAAAGCTATTGTTAGCGGCATGGTTCCACGATACGGGGTACTCCAAAGGAGTTGATAACCATGAAAAAGGCAGTTGCGAGATTGCAGAGACCTTTTTAAAGGAAAACGGATATGACGAAGTATCAATCAAGGATGTTTCTTCGTGGATTATGGCAACCGAACGCTATCATCAACCCACCAAGCTTCAAGAAGAAATCATCAGGGATGCCGATGCCTCCCACTTTGCACAAAAAAGCTATTGGGAGACCACAGACTATTTAAAGGAGGAATTGGACAAATTGGACATTGCCCAATATTCCAATAAGGAATGGCGTGATGCCAACATCAAAATGTTTCGGGATGAACACCGATTCTACACCGACTATGCTCTTGAAAACTGGCAAGAAGGCAAGGAACGCAATCTAAAACAGCTCATTAAGGAGAAAAAAGCTGAAAAGGAGATAGCCAAAAAAGAGGCCCTGAAAGCGAAATATAAAAGTGAAAGTCCCGATAGGAGTGTACAAACCTTATATCGCGCAACCTTAAAAAACCACTTGAAGCTCAGTGACATTGCCGACACCAAAGCCAACATTCTTTTATCGGTAAATGCGATTATCATCTCCCTGGTATTGGCAAACTTAATCCCGAAGCTGGATAATCCTTCCAATACCTATCTCATTTATCCGACCTTGATATTCATTGTTTTTAGCGTGGTTTCCATGGTATTGTCCATATTGGCCACCCGACCAAACGTCACCAGTGGAAAATTCACCAAAAAAGATGTTGAACAAAAGAAAGTCAACTTGTTGTTTTTTGGGAATTTTCACAAAATGGATTTAGATGATTACGAGTGGGCGCTCCAAGAATTGGTCAAAGACAAAGACTATGTGTATTCCTCATTGACCAAAGATCTTTACTTTCTGGGTCTAGTACTGAATAAGAAATACAAAATTCTAAGGATTACCTACAACATTTTTATGGTAGGTATGATTGTATCTGTAATCGCATTCGGAATTGCTTTCCGGTTTTTTGGACCCGACCGAATGACCTTCTAGCCTAGGCTTTCAATTCTTCCATTAAATCATCATAGGTATAGGTGCGCTCAGACTTTTTGTCCTTGGTGTACAAAATTTCCGCTCTTATGGCCTTAAGGCCTGTAACCCCTTGCAATCCTTCTAGCTCAACTACCTCAATATTGTTCGTAAAATAGCCTTTAGCCTTTAGGAATTTAATATATCGCAGATATTCCTTCTCATCTTTACGCTGGGAATAAACAATAGCCAATTTCCCTTTTTGGGTCAAGCGCTCATTGGTTCCTTTAATGTATGATTTATCAATTCGCTTTTTGATAATCTCGTATCGCGCATTGTATGTGCCGTCCACATCGAAACGCTTTTCATCCATCCGGAAACGAATCGCCAAGGGCGTGCTATATACCAAAATTAGGGAAGCGACGTCCAATTTTACGGATAATTTCGGTTTAAGCGCATAGTATCTGTTTTCCATGTCACACATAACCTGGAGTTGCCACAATCGCAAGTTGCTAAGATATAGCTCGTCAAAAATTCGGTTATGGGCAATGGAACTACCGATATACATATTGTGTTCGACGCCATCGGTTTTGTACCGCTCAAAATAATGTGGAAACATTTCCTGGGCTTCCATTTGCTTCTTGTCCAACAGAGTCGCCAATTGCATATTTGCCTCCATTACACTCTCATCATAGTTGCGACGGTGATCGTAATAGGACTCGGTGGTTTCATCTATTTGAGCCTCATAGGTCTCAACAAACCCTGCAAGGTTTTTGTCCATCTTCTTTAAATGTTCAAAGACTGGATTGACCTCTTCTTTTACAAAATCAAAAATAGCCTGTTCCGTATGGGTATAGAGTGCTTCACCTACCTCCTCCAAATAGGTGTCCACCCTAAATATTAACTCTTCATAAATGGGCAGTCGGTATTTTTCAACGGTATTTTCAAGAACCCCTTTAATTTCAGAAAGTTGGATCATAAGATCTCTTTGTATGGAAAGATTCCTTTGTTTGGAGGATTCCTTGATATCTACCTGACCATATAACGGGTATACTTCCTTGAAAACAATCTCCTTAAAAATAGGCTGATTTCCAATAAGTTCATCGGCCATAAACTTTTTGGCTTCTTCCTGGAATTTCCAATATACCGAAGAATGTACGGTGGTGCATTCGTGCTGAATAATGGCATCCACCAAGTTTTCTTCTTCCTCAATGGAACGTAACACTGCGGATATGATATAGGGCATCACATCCTCCAACTTATTGGCATTGACGCTATTGAGTTCGTTTACAGTTTCTGAAACCAGCTCGAGTACACCCAAAAGTGTTCCGTTATCTGCAATTGGCGCCAAGATGGCACTTTTTATTCCTTGTTCATGAAGGTTTTTGTAAGGTTGGGCTCCTCCAGATTTTTCGAAATACTTTTCAACATTGGATATGGTGAAATAGGTATTCTCGGTCAATAGACTTTTATATGAACCTTGACAAAGCATGGCATCACAAGATTCGGTTTCCTTACCTTTCAAGAGAAAACTTTCAATTCCCTTGCCGTATATCTTCAAAAAACGATTGGTGCCGGAGTCATAGCCAGCAAACCCTACCTTAATATTCCTAAGGTTGAACAGTGATCGAAAGGTATCTTGAAAACTGTCCATAAAGTTTTCGTTACTCCTTTTGTTGCTGCCAATCAAAGTGGATTTTATTTCGGAAATGGAGTGCTCAGCTGTGACATCGAACATATTGCATATCACAAATCCTTTGGAGATAAAACTATTGGGTGGAATCTTTTCCTTCCAAAGTTCAATATCATCAAAATTCTCCAATAGCTCATCCACATCATCTTGTGTAAGCTCTTTGGACTTTTCAGTCGGAATGATCTCCATGAAATCGGCATTGTACAAGATGCGATAATGCCGCATTATGCCATTGGCATCTGGTATATCGTAAAAGAACGGACGCTTGAAGTCCATTTTAAAACCATAATAGAAATTCAGGATAACAGTGGCCTTCATGATGTAGTTCATCTCCATGGGCAAATTCCTGATCTCCAACTCAAAACCATCGCCAGCCGCTTTCAAAATATTTTGAAAGCGCTCGGAAGAATTGAATACCAAATTTTCAAAAGGAGTGGAGGCCGTTTTTATCTCATTTTTGGTAAGTACAGGTGAAAAGGTGTCCGCCAGTATGGTCCTAATGACGCCTTTGTGTTTCTCCAATAGCCGTATATCGTCAAAGCCTTCCCTTAGTTCAGGATAAGGAGCCTGTGCTTCCAAGACGTGCTTGGCACGGTCGGAAAGATGTTTATCCTTGTTATGCAACTGGTTATCATAGTGTTCCAATAACTTATTGAAACTCACCAGCTGAATCATTGGACTTTCTAGGTTGTAGTCGTGCATCATACAAGGAGTTAGACGAGATTGAGCCCGTAAAGTTACAAAAAGTAAAAATGTGCCTTTGTTAAGGGAATCTTTATGTTATTGCCCTCTTTTTTTTAGATATTTAAGAAAATTTGAGAATGTCATCGCACAAACGACTTGATAGGGCCTACCAAAGTGCCAAGGTTATTCCATTTGATGATTCGTCCAAATTTATTCTTTTCAGCGATTGTCACAGGGGCGATAACAGTTTTGCAGATGATTTTGCCAATAACCGAAACATCTATTTTCATGCTCTCAACCACTACTATCGCCAGGGCTTTCAATATTGCGAATTGGGAGATGGGGATGAGCTCTGGGAAAATCTGACCTTTGAATCGATTTTTGATGCCCACAAAAATGTCTTTCAACTGCTTCGACAATTTCATTTGGATAAAAGGCTTCATATGCTTTGGGGCAATCATGATATGGTGTATCGAGACCAAGATTATGTCAACAAACACCTTACCCACTATTTTGAGCCTATTGATGGAATGGATAAATCCCTTTTCGACGGAATCACATATCACGAGGCCATAATTTTAAAACATTCCGAAACAGGTCAAGAACTATTTTGCACCCATGGCCACCAAGCCGATTGGTGGAATTATGTATGCTGGCGAATTGGTAGATTCTTGGTTCGAGTCCTTTGGAAACCTTTGCAAGTGGTAGGAATAGCAGATCCTACCAGCCCAGCCAAAAACTACAAGGAACTCATACGAATTGAACGAAGAATCAAACGTTGGATTGTAAAGAACAAGCTCAGAATAACCATTGCGGGCCATACCCATCGCCCCAGATTTCCAGAACCCGGTCAAATCCCCTTTTTTAATGATGGTAGTTGCGTGCATCCTCGCAGCATTACGGGCATTGAAATCGAAAATGGCAAAATCTCATTGATCAAATGGCAAATCGCTACCAAGACCGATGGTACCCTTCAAATCGTAAGGATGCTATTGGAAGGACCTGAAAAGTTGGTTGACTATATTTTGGAATAAGTAAAGTGGGCATCCTTTTCGTCGAAAAAAGCTGAATTTAAGTACAGCGTTTTAACGATTTAACGCCTTTTTATTAACTGAGTGGCAAGGTATTTGTTAACTTTAGGATAGGCTAACGACCGAATTGCTATGCAAAAATGTATTTCCCTAATAGCTTTTTTCCTTTTGGGTCTGGTTTCCATCCAAGCCCAAGGTGATCTTCCTACCACCCGTCCCCTAAAGGTGGGTGAGCGGAACAATCTGGACATTAAGACCAGTAATCAGGGAACTTCACTGCGTATTCCCTCGGTAATTGATGAAAATTTGTCCTCAAATAGCAATAATCCTGGGGTGAAAATGCTTCCGGATAGAGAGTTGCTCCAAGCGGGACACGATCTCGTCATCGACCCCAAAGTTGGCGAAAAAGAGAAAAAAGGGTCCAAAAAACATTTTGGAGACCAATATTTGGGAGATGTAAAAACCAATGCCAAGTTTGTGGGAATTGTATGCCGTGACCATGAGTATGTGGACGGAGATCGGGTTAAAATATATCTCAACGGAGTGGTCATCGAACCCAATATTTTGCTAACAGGTAGCTTTAAAGGAGTAAATATTGATTTGGTGCAAGGATTCAACCGCCTCGATTTCGAAGCTTTGAACCAAGGTACTTCTGGCCCCAACACTGCACAAGTGGTTATTACAGATGAACAGGGGCAAGTGATCCACAACAATCGATGGAACCTTTCTACGGGTTCCAAAGCGAGCCTTATCGTCGTAAAGGAAGAGGAATAATCTAGTTCTCCCCAGGTTTATAGGTTCTTTTCGCACGCTTTAGTACATCCTCTTTGTAATACGCAGCGTCTTTAAACTCCATGTCAGCATATCGTTGGGTTTGGTCATCAAAATGTGGGGAATTGGGATCCCCACTTTGACCTCCTGCCAATATCGTTTTGGCACTGACCCTTTCTCCAAACTCAACAACCGCAACAAAACTATTGCCCCGGGTTCCGTAGATTTTTTTTGTGTTATTGTCATACCGAGCACCATAAGCCGCCAAAGCCCCCCAACGTCCGCTGGCAAAACCAATCGGGATACTGGGCTTGTCATCGTCAAAAGCCTGACGTATATCTCCATTGAGGCGCTGATACCGGTGAACTTCACCCCAAGGCATTTTCCAGGTGCCAAAATCCTCGGTTAGCCCTTCCACCACTTCCTTGAACAATTGCAATTTTTCCGAATCCGGAGAATCACTTCCCCAATACTTTACCAATTGCATCGCGTACAACCCTTCAGGTCTTGCCGCTTTTTGATAACACAGCGTTCCATAATAATGGGCTAATGTCATGGCCACAGAAGACTTTGAGGTGCGGTAATCCCAATTTCTTAAAACCTCAATAGGCTCCCTCAATTCGGAGGACGGGTTATTATCAAAGGCATCGACCAAGTCTGGAAGCAAGGCTTCAAAAGCTGGCAAATAAGGGTCATGACCCAAGGCAATCAAACTGTCGAGCGTATAACCGATTCTTCCTGTGAGCAGTTCAATGGCGTGAACCCCCCGAAAGTTTTCTTGGTCCCGTGACATATACTTTGGATAATCTTCTCGCTTGGGACTGAATTCCAAGGCAGCCGTATAAGGTGTGGAATTGCAGTTTTGAATCCAGCCATTGGGAGGGTTTAAAATCAAGATGTTTTCATCGACCGTATGCAATCCCTGCCAATCTGTTTTGGGATTACTACCATCTACCGGTTGGGTAAAATCAAAAATGGTATTCCGCTTGGGGACAAAATTCCCGTGGAAATAGGCAATATTCCCCTCGGCATCGGCATAAACCGTGTTGTTGGAGGAATTGGTTCGGATATCCATCATCTTGCGAAATCCGTCATATCCCTCCTGTTTGGTTCGAATATAGGATTGCTCCAACGCCTTAACCGGTTCCCACATCATGGACGAAGCTGTCCACTGGCCTCCTTCCAAATGGGTTATTGGTCCGTGGTGTGTATGGTACAGGGGAAAGGTTCTCTCTTTTAAATCCTTGCCATCTTTGTACTCAAGAGTTACCTCACTTACCTTAACAGGTCTTAGCTCTTCCCCATACTGATAAAACAGTCCATCCTCATTCTTTACGATGGTTTCCTTGAATTCATCCAAAACATCGGTATAAGTAGACGTATGCATCCACCCTGTTTTTTCATTGAATCCCTGGTACACAAAAAATTGACCCCAGGTTACCGCCCCATACGCATTGAGACCTTCTTCGCTTACCACATGCACCTCTCCTCGAAAGTAAAAGGAGGTATGGGGATTGATCAATAGCATAGCGTTGCCCGATTGGGTCAGTTTTCCAGATATCGCAATGCCATTGGAGCCTTGAGGTTCTGCCATTTCCTTTTCTTTCTTGAGCTCATAAGCCTCCATCTCTGGGACCGTCATAGCACTTTCGTAAAACGACCTAATACCTCGGGTTGAAATTCGTTCGATGTCGCCACCAATACTGCCCTCACTAAAATAAAAGGGCATCCAAGGTTCAAATCGGGTCAATAGCTTGGGTTTTACTTCGGGATGGGTATGCAGGTAATAATTAATTCCATCAGCAAAGGCATCACAAAGTTCTTTTAGCCAATCTGGGCTTTTTTCATAGTTGGCAATAGCTTCATCCTTGGTCATGAAAAGTCTGGCACGCAAATCGCTGTAAAGGGCCTCTTCGCCTTCCACCTCGGCCAATCGGCCTATGGCCCAAATGTAGTTTTGCTCAACCCGGTTAAAATCATCCTCGCATTGCGCATACAGCAATCCAAAAACTGCATCGGCATCGGTTTTTCCGTAAATATGAGGAACCCCAAAATCATCTCGGATAATGGTAATATTTTCGGCTTGTGCCTGCCACTTTTCAACTTCGGTTATTTCCTTTGTTGCACAGGAAGCCATGCCCAACAAGAAAATCAGCGCCAAATTTTTCATATGCTTTGTCTTAAGAATGTGCCGTGAAGATAAAAATAATATGGGTGAAGCGATGTGGCTTAAACCACAGGTTACCCTTTACCAACTTCCGCTTGCGCCTCCTCCGCCAGAACTGCCTCCACCACCTGAAAAACTGCTCGAACTACTACTAAACGAAGAGCCAGAACTTGAACCGAAGGAATGTGTGCCTCCCGAAGAAAAGGTTTTCGATACATATTTTTTATCGCTTTTGAACCAAGAGAGCTTGAAGTCTTCCTTCCCTTTAATAGAAATCTTTAGAAGTGCTAAAATGATGGTCAATGCAATAAAACCTGCAAGAGCATAGAGTAACCATGAAGGTTCATCCAACAAGTATTCGTACTGTGAAAGGTCAATCCCAACATCCAAAAACAAAATCGCAAATACCAAGGGCATTACAATGAACACCGAAGAGAAAAGTATGGGAAGTAAAGCGAAAACAGCCATCAGCAGGCCAGGCAACACCCCAAGTTTCCCAATAAAAATACCCCGAAACACCTCAACAATATTGGAATAGGTCTTGTAAAAAATGAATCCTCCCGCTGCAATAAATACAGACAGAAAGAGCAGAACAAAAATTTTTAATCCCCCTGATAAGCCTTGGTTTTCTCCTTCCATTTCCTGTTTAAACTCTTCAAGCGCCTCAGGATCATTTAAAAGCTTCATGATAAGGTCCGTGGCCAAATTCAGTCCAACGTAATAGCGTCCCTCCTTAAATTCGGGAATCATGGTATTCCGAATTATTCGGGAAGCCACAGCATCGGTGATGTAGGATTCCAATCCATACCCCACCTCAATTCTTACCTCTCTATCAGCCTCTGAAAAAACAATCAAAATGCCATTGTCTTTGTCTTTCTGGCCCAGTTTGTTTTGATTAAAGGTGCCATTGGCATACTGCTCTATGGTTTCAGCGGGAAGCTTCTCGATAGTCAGTACCACCAACTGATTTGTTGTTGCTTTCTCAAATTCGGTTAGTTTTACACGTAGGCGGGTCAGCTGCTCCTCGGTCAGAATTTGAGCGCTGTCAGTAACAATCTCTCGGAACTGGATGTATTTTTCCTGCCCGGATAGCGATACAACCCATATCAGAAATAAACAGAAAATGGTCTTCTTTAGCATTTGGTGGTCAAAAAAGTCAAATAAAGGTACTATGTAATTTGTTTGTCTTTCATACTAATTGATGAGTGCTTTATGTGGTTTTAGGTGTTTAAATTTGGACTAACTTGCGTCTTCTTTCAAAAAAATCAAATGGCGGACAAAAAGGTAAGCATTTTAAAGGCGTTCAAGACCATAATTTGGCCTAGAAGAGGTTTGGTCTTCATTGGGCTATTGCTGATTGTTATCAGTAAAGCGGCCAGTTTTGTTGCACCCGTATCCCTGCGCTATTTTTTGGATGAAATCATCCCCAATAAAGACTTTGATTTTCTCAGGATTCTCGTCATTGTGGTCATTCTGTCTTTTTTGGTGCAGGCTGTCATGTCCTTTCTTCTGACCAAAGTGTTGAGCATTCAGGCGCAGTATATGATCTCCGAATTAAGGGCACAGGTTCAGAAACAGGTGCTTTCCCTACCCATTCGTTTTTTTGACAATACAAAATCTGGGGCCTTGGTTTCGCGAATAATGAGCGATGTTGAAGGTGTTCGCAATTTAATCGGTACCGGACTAGTGCAGCTGGTGGGTGGGACCATTACCGCCGTGGTTTCCCTTATCTTACTTCTAAGAATCAGTCCGACCATGACCCTATTGACCTTAATTCCTCTCGCCATTTTTGCAGTGATTGCACTAAAGGCCTTTAAAATTATACGTCCTGTTTTTCGAGATCGTGGTAAAATCAATGCAGAGGTAAAAGGACGCCTTACCGAAACCCTAGGTGGGATTCGCGTTATTAAGGGTTTCAATGCGGAAGAGCAAGAAGCTGAGGTCTTTGAAGGTGGGGTGCAGCGTCTTTATGAGAATGTGAAAAAGAGCTTGACCGCCACGGCCGTGATGACCAGTTCTTCCACTTTTCTACTTGGACTGGCCACCACCGGAATTATGATGGGATACGGAGGCTATAAAATGATTCAAGGGGAATTGACTACGGGTGAATACTTTGAGTTTACCTTTTTGCTGGCCTTAATGGTAGCACCCATTGTTCAGATGAGCAATATTGGAAGTCAGTTGACCGAAGCCTTGGCAGGATTGGATCGTACTGAAGAGCTTATGAATGAGACCGCTGAAGCGGACAATACGCAAAGAACCATCGAACTAAACGGAATTGTTGGTGATATTGCCTTTGAAGATGTTTCTTTCGCTTACGAAGAGGACAAGGAGGTATTGCACAATGTGAGTTTTAGCGCCGCTTCCGGAGAAGTCATAGCTTTGGTGGGCAGTTCTGGGTCGGGTAAATCGACCATCGCCGGGTTGGCGGCCAGTTTTTTGAATCCTGATTCTGGAAGAATCACCATTGATGGAAAAGACATGGCGAAGGTTGATTTGACCAGTTTTCGTCAATTTTTGGGGGTCGTTCTTCAAGATGATTTTTTATTTGAAGGAACCATTCGGGAGAATATTCTTTTCCCGCGGCCCAATGCCTCTGAGGAACAATTGCAAAAGGCAGTAAAAGCTGCTTACGTTGATGAATTTACCAATCGCTTCGATGAAGGATTGGACACTTTGATTGGCGAACGCGGGGTGAAACTTTCTGGAGGACAACGCCAACGTATCGCGATTGCGAGAGCTGTTTTGGCCAACCCTAGGATTTTGATTTTGGATGAGGCCACCTCCAGTTTGGATACTGAATCTGAAGCTTTGATTCAAAAGAGTTTGGCCGAATTGACCAAAGGAAGAACCACTTTTGTCATCGCACACCGCCTAAGTACCATTCGAAAGGCCGATCAAATTTTGGTGATTGAAAATGGAAGAATTGCCGAGCAGGGCACACACGATGAACTGATTGCTTCCGAGGGCAGATATTACAATCTGTTTACCTATCAAGCAAGGATTTAGGCCTCTTCTGGTGCCAATTCTACTTCCAACCCATCAAGTTCAGGGGTCATATGGATTTGGCAGCCCAAGCGGCTGTTGTCCTCTACAAAGAATGCCTCGGATAGCATAGCTTCCTCGTCATCCGATTTCTCAGGAAGCGCATGTTCAGATTTTACATAACACTGACAGGAAGCACACATGGCCATACCGCCACAAATGCCAATCGTACCTTCGGGGGCCAACTCGTAGGAACGTACAACCTCCATAAGGTTCATATTCATATCGGTAGGGGCATCCACTTCGTGCAGTACACCCTCACGGTCGGTAATTTTTACTTTAATGTCGCTCATTCAAACGTATAACATCTCTAAAGTCCGCAAATGTATACAATCCTTACTTGAATCTTTAATCAATGGCTTTAACCACAGCTTTTGGTGCCTCTTTCTTACTTCCATCGAATCCTGTAACGCCACCGACCGTGGTATATTTCATTACATATTTTTTATCCGGAAAAATACGTTGATATGCACTTTGGCACATTAAGGTTGCCTCATGAAAACCACACAAAATCAATTTTAACTTTCCGGGATAGGTATTAACATCGCCAATGGCATAAATCCCTGGAATATTGGTTTGATAGTCCAAAGTATTGTCAACTTTAATGGCATTCTTCTCAATTTCCAATCCCCAGTCGGCAATGGGTCCCAGTTTCGGTGACAGGCCAAACAAGGGAATAAAATTATCCACCTCCAATGCGATTTCTTCGGAGGTATCTGTTTTTTTGATGACCACCCCCTCCAGTTTGTTTGTTCCCTTCAAATCAACGACCTCTGCCGGTGTAATGAGGTTGATTTTACCTTGATTTTTGAGTTGCTGTACTTTTTCAACGGAATCGAGGGCACCTCTAAATTCATTTCGACGGTGCACAAGAGTCACCTCTGACGCCACATCGGCCAAAAAGATGGACCAATCAAGAGCAGAATCACCACCTCCGGCAATAATTACCTTTCTATCTCGAAACACCTCAGGTTCCCGAATCATATACACCACTCCCTTATCTTCAAACTGCGATAAGTTTCTCAACTGGGGCTTGCGAGGCTCAAAACTCCCCAAACCTCCTGCGATGGCCACAATGGGCGCCTGGTGTTTTGTTCCCTTGTTGGTAGTAACAATAAAAGACCCATCGTCCAACTTCTCAATGGTCTCTGCCCGTTCGCCGAGGGTAAATCCAGGCTGGAAAGGCTTAATTTGCTCCATCAGGTTGTCCACCAGTTCTCCGGCCAAAACCTCTGGGAAACCAGGGATATCATAAATGGGTTTTTTGGGATAAATCTCGGCACATTGACCCCCAGGTTGGGGCAGTGCATCGATTAAATGGCATTTGAGTTGCAACAGGCCCGCTTCAAAAACAGCAAAAAGACCCGTAGGTCCTGCTCCAATAATCAAAATATCGGTTTTAATCATCCAAAAAGTTCTTTAGGAAGGTGCAACTTACAGCTTGCCATGCGAAGGGATTATGACAATTATCAGCCTAACTTATATTGATCACTTCTTCGATTTGGGGCACATATTTTTTGATGGTCATTTCAACTCCGCTCTTCAAGGTCATTTGGTTGACACTGCATCCGATGCAGTTGCCTTCCAACTTTACTTTCACGGAACTGCCATTATCTATTGAAACCAAAGATATGTCACCGCCATCACTTTGGAGAAAGGGTCGTATCTCATCCAAAGCTTTTTCCACATTGATTCTTATTTCGTCAGAAGTCATGTTTATTTCTTTTTTATGGCAGCGCATCCCGCCATGGTCGTAATTTTTATCGCTTCTGTAGGAGGTAAGGCCGTATTCCGTCTTACCAATTCGCTTACTACACTTTTCGTCAACTCCTCAAAAGCTTCTTCGGTAGGCGTGGCTGTTTGCAGGGCAGCGGGCCTACCTACATCCCCTGCCTCACGAATACTCTGTACCAAAGGAATTTCTCCCAGAAAAGGTACCCCTAAGTCTTCAGCAAGATTCTTGGCTCCGTCCTTACCAAAGATATGATATTTGTTGTTGGGGAGCTCTGCTGGCGTGAAATAGGCCATATTCTCCACAATTCCCAAAACTGGAACACTTATAGCTTCCTGCTGAAACATGGCAACACCCTTCCTCGCATCGGCCAAGGCAATCTCTTGTGGGGTACTTACCACCACTGCTCCGGTAACCGGTAGGGATTGCATGATGCTCAAATGGATGTCTCCCGTTCCAGGAGGTAAATCCAACAAAAGGAAATCGAGTTCTCCCCAATGGGCATCAAAAATCATTTGATTCAAGGCTTTGGAAGCCATGGGGCCTCTCCAAATCACAGCCTGATTGGGTTGGGTAAAAAACCCGATGGAAAGCAACTTGACCCCATAATTTTCCACGGGTTTCATCTTTGCCTTACCATCAATGTTCACCGACAAGGGCTTCTCCATGGCCACATCAAACATAATGGGCATGGAAGGTCCATAAATATCGGTATCCAAAAGACCAACTTTAAAACCCATTTTTGCCAAGGTAACCGCCAAATTTGCCGTCACTGTGGATTTCCCTACTCCTCCTTTTCCGGAAGCAACTGCGATGATATTTTGAATTCCTGGAATGGGATTTCCCTTGATTTGGTTCACCTTGGGTTTCGCCGGAGCGTCCACCTTAAGGTTCACCTTTATTTTGGCTTTCTGATAGACTTCTTGATGGATGATTTTTAAAATCTCAACCTCAGTCTTCTTCTTGGCCTGAAGACTTGGGTTTTTGATGGTGACATCCACCTCTACCTCATCGCCAAACACCTGCACATTGGTCACCGCACCGCTCTCCACCATATTCTGACCTTCACCAGGGGCTGAAATCTTTTCCAAGGCCTTTAGTACGTCTGTTTTACTCAGCTTCATGAACTCTTTTGCTTTCCAGTCGTTTAAACTGATTATAAATAACAAAGATACGCCTTAGTGGTAACAAAGGAAAGTTTGGTCATTGAAAATGAAGATGATGGGATTGACTTAGGTTATTCCAAGAAATTGTTGAAAGTTCTGAATCAGCTATAGCTCTTTGGCAGGGTCCCAAAAGAATTTTTGAAAATCAACAATTTGATTGTCTTGTACCTCGATACCTTCATTTTCCAAAAGTTGTTGCATGAGATTGGTACCGTCAAAATGGTGTTTTCCTGTTAACACACCTACCCGATTCACAACGCGATGCGCGGGGACTTCCTTTGCCAAGGAATTGTTCATGGCCCAGCCCACCATTCGAGCACTTCGGGCGGCCCCCAAATATTTGGCAATGGCCCCATAAGAGGTTACCCGGCCATAAGGTATTTGCTTGGCGACTTCATACACTTTATCAAAAAAGTTGGGCTCCTCCATTATTTGTAGAATATCCGGAATAAGGTTATTACCAAAAGAATTACCATCAAAACGCTCAAAATGTAATTGGAATTTTTTGAGAACCGATTGGTTTTGGTTTCCAATTTATTGAAATAAAAGGTGTACAAATAGAGCACAGAAAAGGTCCCCAACCCCGCAGCTAAAACGAAGGTAAGAATATCTGTTATTTCAAATTTAATCCATCCAGCGCCGTTCCACATGGCATTCAGTCCGCTATAGTAAGGAATGGTCAAGAGGTTTAAGGCAGCCAGCAACATGCCTTTGAAGAAACTGTTCTTCTTGCTGACCTTCACCGATTTTATCCCTCCTTTTTTGTTTTTCTTCGCAGTCACAAAAAAATAGATGGCAAAAAAAGCAAAAACTCCCAACGCTACTTTCAGTAACATATCGATCACCTCGGGATTGTTATACAGGAATTTAGAAATGAGAACCGCAATATAAGCCTGCACCATGATCATGGAGGAAACTCCCAAGCTGAATATGACCCCATTTAGTTTCCCCTTTTCCACACTGGTCTTGGCGGCGTTCATATTGAGCAAACCTGGTGGTACGGTAGCCATGAATGCGGCAGAAAAAGTTGCAAAAAAAAGCGTAAGTAAGTGTGTCATTGGTCAGTGTAGCCTAAACCTTAAGAAGGTTATTGGTTTTTCATCTTCAAGGTACTGATTTTCATAAAATGTTTTTATCTCCAGAACCTCGGCGGGGCTTCCCTCGTTTCGATATACATCATGGTTCGAATACATAATCTCGTGCCCCAGTCCTTGCAACAGACCGAGGGTATAGCCATGCATGAACTCACTGTCGGTCTTTAGATTTACAACCCCTCCCGGTTTCAAAATTTGCTCATATTTTTTCAAGAAGATTGGATTGGTTAGTCGATGTTTGGTGCGTTTGTATTTGATTTGTGGATCGGGAAAGGTAATCCAGATTTCATCGACCTCGCCTTTGTCAAACAACAGGTCGACCAATTCAATTTGTGTACGAAGAAAGCCTACATTTTTCAACTCCAGGTCCAAAGCGGACTTTGCACCTTTCCAAAATCGGGCGCCCTTGATGTCAATGCCAATGTAATTTTTCTCTGGATTTTGTTCAGCCAAGCCTACCGTATATTCACCTTTACCACACCCCAACTCCAAAACAATAGGATGGTCATTTTTAAAGAAGCTTTTCCATTTTCCTTTCCATTGAAAACCATTGATTACCTCCTCCCGAGTAGGTTGGAGCACATTTGGAAATGACTCATTCTCTTTAAACCGTTTTAACTTGTTTTTACTTCCCATGGGGTACTAGGACTTGCGAAAATTTAATGTTTTGGCAAAACTAAGGAAATACAAAAGCAATCTCGATGTTGTTTCTTACATGAATGCAAAATTCCAAAAGAATCCTGGTTGCGCCTCTAAACTGGGGTTTAGGGCATGCAACGCGATGTATTCCCATTATCAATGCGTTATTGGCATTTGGACATAAGCCCTATATTGCTTCAGACGGTGTGGCGCTTGCTTTGTTACAAAAAGAATTTCCCAATCTCCCATCCTTTGAACTGCCCTCCTACAAAATTACCTACGCCGAGAAGGCAAGAAATTTTAAAATCAAAATGATTTGGGATTCTCCCAAAGTGCTCAAGGCCATGGCGGCTGAGAAAAAAGCAGTAAAGAAATTAGTAAAGAAACATCAGATTGAGGGCATCATTTCAGATAACCGGATGGGGGTCTTTTATAAAAAAGTCCCTTGCGTGTTCATCACCCATCAATTAAATGTGCTTTCTGGAAATACGACCTGGATGAGCTCAAAGGCCCATCAAAAAATCATTAAAAAATTCGATGCCTGCTGGGTGCCCGATATTAAAGGTAAGCCCAATCTTACTGGAAAACTGGGCCATTTGAAAAAATCGAAAATCAATATAGAATACTTGGGGCCCTTAAGTCGATTTCAAAAAAGTGATGTCGATACAAAATTTGACGTTATGGTTCTTCTATCGGGTCCTGAACCACAACGCACCTTATTGGAGGAAAAATTGCTTAAGGAGTTCACCATCTTTGAGGGAAAGGTACTCCTGATTAAGGGTGTCATTGAGAATTCTCAAACCAAAGAAACCGTAACCTCCGACAAAGGCTCCATTGAGATTTATAATTTTATGCAATCTTCAGAACTGGAAAAGTCAATTAATCAAAGTGCACGAATACTATGTCGTTCAGGGTATACCACGGTTATGGATTTGGCCAAATTGGAAAAGAAGGCATTTTTTATTCCGACTCCGGGTCAATACGAACAAGAATATTTGGCAAAGCGTTTGGACAAGAAAGGTTTGGTCCCGTATTGTAAGCAAAATGAGTTTACCATTGATGTTTTGGAAAGAATTGAATCCTACATGGGACTCACTTCCTTTGATTCGATCAGTGACTTTTCGACCATCTTCGAAGTTTTTTCCAAGGTAAAAGAGAATTCAGAACCCACTGCCTCCTCGCTTTCCACATAAATTTTCTCATCGTGGGCCTCTATAATGTGTTTTACAATGGCAAGTCCCAGCCCAGAACCCCCTTCCTGGCGGCTTCCACTCTTATCTACCCGGTAGAATCGCTCGAACAATCGGGGTATGTGCTCCTTGGGAATTCCCTCCCCATTATCGGTCACCCTAACAATTACTTTGTTCTTGATAAGGTTTTCAACGCTTACTTCGGTTGTCCCTTTTGGATGACCATATTTGATTGAATTCACCAACAGATTACTTACTACTTGCTGTATTTTCTCCCTGTCCGCATTGACATAGATGGGATGGTTGTATTCCATATCGAAGGTCAAGGTGATCTCCTTACTGGCGGCCTTCATCTCAAGAAGTTCAAATACGTTTTGAATCAGTTCAATGATATCAAAATCCTCCCGTTCCAATTTTAAACCTCCAACTTCAAGTTTTGAGATCAGATCAAGGTCACGGACAATATAAATAAGCCGCTCAACACCTTTATTGGCTCGAGCCAAATATTTTTCCCTCACTTTTTTATCCTTAATAGCCCCGTCAAGCAAAGTGAGAATATATCCCTGCACGGTAAAAAGAGGGGTTTTTAGTTCATGGGACACATTACCTAAGAATTCTTTTCGGTATTCTTCCCTGATTTTTAGGGTATCGATTTCTATTTTTTTGTCCTCGGCAAATTTTTCAATTTCCTCTGTCAAGGTTTTCATATCGGTGGTTACCGGTTTTGAGGAAAATGAGGTGGATTCCAATAGCGATACGTCGTCATATATTTTTTTGACCCGTCGGTAAATAAAACGTTCTACCCGAATTTGAAGTACCACAAAGGAGACAGCGAAACTTATAACCACAAAAACAGCAAGGAAAAACCAATCCCAATTATTTTGAAGCAACATGAAAACGACTAAACTCGCCGTAAAGAAAAAGGTGATGAGGAGAGAAGAACGTAAAGCAAACTTGTAAGATTTTCGGGTTTGTATGGCCATTACAGCACAAACTTGTAGCCCACGCCCTTGACGGTCTTGAAGTGATGGTCTCCAATTTTTTCACGCAATTTTCTGATGTGCACGTCGATGGTTCTTCCTCCAACAACCACTTCGTTGCCCCAAACTTTATCCAGAATCACTTCGCGTTTGAAGACCTTGCTCGGCTTTGAGGTCAAGAGGGAAAGGAGTTCAAATTCCTTTCTTGGGAGTACAATCTCCTTACCATTGTTCACGATTTTATATTCTTCCCTATTGATTACAATATTGCCCACTTTTACAATATCCTCAACCTCGGCTTTGTCTTCCTTTAATCTTCTTAAAAGAGCCTTCACCTTACTCACCAACACTTTGGGTTTAATGGGCTTTGTAATGTAGTCATCGGCACCAGCATCAAAACCGGCAACTTGGGAGTAATCCTCGCCCCTTGCAGTGAGAAAGGTAATAATAGTGTTTTCCAAGCCTGGAGTACTCCTGAGTATTTCACAAGCTTCAATGCCATCCATCTCTGGCATCATGACATCCAATATAATAAGATGGGGCTGTTTCTTTTTGGCTTTGGCAACACCTTCAACCCCGTTTTTGGCCGTGAAGACCTCATATCCCTCTCCAGATAAGTTATAGCTGACAATCTCCAAAATATCTGGTTCGTCATCTACCAAAAGAATACGTATGTCCTTAGCTTTCATGGAATGGTACATTTAGTGTTAACTGCCCAAATGTAAATATAATACTATAACGTCATAAATGCTTAACATTCATTTAATGTCATAACGTTATTGTAACAGTTTTTCAATGAATTTTTAACCCCGGCCTAACATCGCTTTTACAGCTCGTCGCGTTCTTTGCCCCGAAATAAAATCCAAGCAAACAACTGATGAGAACATATCTGACACTCTTATTTACCTTCATATGTATAAGTGGTTTTGCACAGCAAAGTGGCGGCATTGTTGGTAAATTGACCGATAAGGAACTTAACAACGATCCTTTGGCCTTTGCCAATGTGATTATCAAAGGAACAACCCAGGGGACTACCTCCGATTTTGATGGACTTTTCGAAATTGAGAATGTTGAGCCTGGAACCTACACCTTGGTCATTAGCTTTTTGGGATATGAAACCTTGGAAATCCCAAACGTGGTCGTTGAGGCTGGAAAAGTTGCCCAGATAAATGCAGGTCTCGGGGCAAGTAGTGTAGGCTTGGACGAGGTTGTTGTAACCACATCAGCTAGACAGGATTCGGAAGTTGCTCTTTTGCTTTCACAGAAAAAAGCCTTGGTGATTCAAGAAGCCATCAGTGCAGAGGCCCTTACCTTAAAAGGTATTGATGATGCAGCCGCAGCCGTAGCGCAAATTTCTGGTATCTCAAAACAACAGGGTTCAAGCAATGTTTATGTTAGAGGATTGGGTGACCGTTATCAAAATACGACCATGAATGGTCTTGCGCTTCCCTCCAATGATGTCAATAAAAAGAATATTAATCTGGACTTGTTCTCTTCCAGTATCATTGAAAATGTTTCTGTAGGAAAAGCTTATAATTCTACATTCTTTGGTGACTTTGCTGCCGGAAATGTAAATGTTGATTCCAAAGAATATACCGGCGATGGATATTTTGAGATTGTCTTGGGAAGTGGAATAAACACCAATGCCTCTGGGGAAGACTTCGTACGAAGTGAAGGCCCAAGCAATTTCGGTTTTTACAACCGCTACGATAATGACCCTTTCGCCATTATCCTTTCCCATGGTGTGGACCCACAAGACGCATGGAATCCCATAAACCTATCTGCGGCTGTGGAAGGCGGCTATTCCTTCAACTTTAATAACGATGAATCACGATTAAGCTTTTTTGGTGCTGCAAGCTTTAACAATGGCTACGAAATCTGGGAAGGTCCCGCAAGAGACTTTACCAATGTACTGAAAGTAGACTTTCCCAATGTTCGTGAATTTGCATACAAAACAAACACCACTGCATTGGGTAACATTGTATATCGCATCAATAGTGAAAACAAAGTCAAATACAGCTCTTTGTTCATCAACAGTTCAACGGATGCGGTTGGCTTTTATGGTGTCAATGGATTGGGTACCAATCGGGACGCCATCATTACAACCGATGAAGGTTTCTTTATTCAGAACGTACAGTTCAACCAAGACATGATTTTTGTTAACCAATTAACAGGTCAGCATGTTTTTGACGAAAAGTGGGATGTTGATTGGGGAATAGGTTTTAACAAGGTTTTTTCTGATGAACCCGATCGTAAGCGATTGTCCTTGGAAAACTATCAGTTTGCTTTGGATGCAGATGCCGACACAAATCCTGTTTTTTATACCAATATTCCTTTCGACAACCAACGCTTTTTTCAAAGTATCGAAGATGACGAGCTAAACAGTTTCATCCATCTTGGTTATCAGGTTTCTGATAATGTCAAATTGAATTTTGGATATAACGGAAGGCGAAAAGAGCGTAGGTTCAATAGTATTCGATATGGGTACGAGATTCAAGATCGTGACGCAACACCGATTACGGATGTGAACAACTTCAATTCCATTTTCGATGTGAACAACATCAATATTCCTGCTGGGAGTGGTCTTTGGGATTTGCTCGTATTGAATCCCATCAACAACGATATTGGAAATCGAAACCGTCCTGGGCTTCCAGAGAATACGTACAAAGGTAACTTGAATGTTAACGGTGTTTACGCAGCTGCTGAACTTCAAGTTGGTGAAAAATGGTCATTTGTTCCAGGGCTACGTGTTGAGACCTATGATCAAGATATCGTTTATGATGTGATCAACATCCGACCTGATGATCCCGGCGCTAGAAGTGTTTACGAAAATATCTTCCTTCCAAGTTTGAACATAAAATATGCCCTAAACGAGAATTCCAATTTAAGGTTTGCAGCTAGTAAAACAGCATCTTTCCCCGAGTTTAAGGAAGTAGCTCCTTTTGTATATGAAGCAGTGACAATACGATATGGTGGTAACCCAGATTTGTTGGGAGGCCTCGATGGAACTGGAGCAACCTATTCTGACATTTACAACTACGATATTAAGTATGAGTGGTTTTTGGAAAGAGGCGAGATCATTTCGCTTGCAGCATTTGCGAAAACCATCAAGGATCCTGTAAACCGAGTTGTAGCCGCTGATGCTACGGGAACCCAGAGGTATTTTAGAACTGGGGAGCAAGCGGATATCTTCGGGGTCGAATTGGAAGTAAGGAAAAATCTTTACACAGATGCGGATGACAACGCTGTAGTTTCTGTAGGCTTGAATGCGGCTTATACAAATACAGACCAGGATTTGAGGGACATTCCAGCTGGTGAAGAAAATACTTTCGGAACCACCTTCGACAGAACTTCGGATGAATTGGAAGGAGCTTCGCCTTTTATTATAAATGCCGATTTGAATTATAGTCCTGTATTTGGAACTTATAAACCCAGGGCTACCGTAGCCTTCTCATATTTCTCCGATCGTATTTTCTCTTTGGGAGCAGGCAGCTTGGGTAATATTGTTGAAAAAGCGGTTCCCACTTTGAATTTTGTATGGCAAAACTCTTTTGGTGAACATTTTGAAGCCAATTTATCAGCAAAGAACATTTTGGATCCAGATATCTCCTTTGTACGGGAAGGAACCGGAATCGGGGATATCGTAATACGAGAGTATAACCTTGGGGTTAACGTTGGGCTAACCCTTAAATATAAATTTTAATTCTTTTTTTAAACTCAAACAAATGAAAAACAAGTTTTTATTTTTAGGTATAGCCGCTGCTTTGTTTATTGCTTGTGAAAGCGACGATACCTCAGACATTGTTATTAACGATAACAGTGTAACAACTACGAACAATAATACTGGAAGTGATCCTGACCAATCTGAAAACACGGTTAACCTTAGTGGTGTTTTCACGGAGAATTTAACCTTGGATTCAGAAATAGAATACGTAATTACCGGTCCTGTTTTGATGTCCGCAGGAACTACACTTACCGTTCCAGCTGGTATGACTGTGAGAGCTGAGCCCGTGGGAGTAAATGCTTACATTGCTATTTTGCAAGGGGCAAGAATCATTGCCGACGGTGAGCCAGATGCACCCATAGTATTTACATCCAACGCTGGTACTCCATCTTCTGGAGATTGGGGAGGTTTGGTAATCTGTGGAAGAGCACCGATCAACTCTACTCCAAATGGTTCTGATGACACAGCAACAACCGAAGTTGGAGGTCTTTCTTTTGGAGGAAATATGCCAACCGATAATTCAGGTATTCTAGAATACGTTCGAGTAGAATATGCCGGTGGTGCCATTGATGGTAATGCCGAACTTAATGGAGTTTCCATCTACGGAGTGGGAACTGGTACCACTATTGATTTTGTTCAGGTTTATGAAGGTTCCGACGATGGATTCGAATTCTTCGGAGGAACAGTGAATGCAAGCCACTTGGTCGTTGTAAATTCCGAAGACGATTCCATTGACTGGACAGAAGGATTTGTAGGAAGTTTAACCGACGTTTACGTGCAGCACGGAGATAGCCACGACAAAGCTTTCGAATGTGATGGATACAACACTGATTTTAGCAATGAGGGTGGATATTTCTCAGCTCCTACCGTGACCAATGTAACCGTAGTTGGTGACGGCACAGACGATGGTGACGAAGCGATTAGGCTAAGAGCCGGTACACAAGGTACCTTCACCAATGTAGTTATCAACGACTACGATGAAGCTTTTGATTTGGATGGTGATATGGGAGACAATCCAACAGGTCAAGGTGTATTGGATGACCTCTTGAACATTGTTGATGTTACCTTCAACAATGTGACCACCAACTTGAAAAATGATACCGGATTCACCTTTACTGAGGCTGACATTATTTCCGGGGTTGGAAATGGTACAGGTACCGATGTTGCCACTTGGGGAGCTGGGTGGACCGTGGGTATCAACTAATTTAAGATGTTTCGCAATAGTTAAAGGCCTTGCTCAGCAGGGCCTTTTATTTTGCACTTTATCGAAAATCTGGGTCCTTTTTCGATAAACGGTTCATTTTCAGCGACGTATTTAGCTATATTTGTGGCATAGCCTTTGTAACCTACTTTGTATGAAACACCTTTACTTGGTTTTCTTTTTATGTATTTGCAGTATTGGGTTTTCTCAAGAAAATATCCAATCCACTGCTGATATCAATGGGTTAAAGCTCTATCCAAATCCGGTTACCCAAGGTAAAATCTATGTTGAAACCCCTCAAAACTCCCCTAAGCAAATAGTCATTTTTGATGTTTTGGGAACCCAAGTGTTACGGACAACCATCATAGGCAGGGAGCTCAATCTTTCCAATCTAGACAGAGGAGTGTACATCATTAGAATACAGGAACATAGCAAGGTAGCCACCCGAAAGCTCATTATCAAATAGTTCCATTTTTCCTACAAGTTCTGGCTCTTAGCCGGGTTTCTTTCTTTTTTACATACATAATTCTTTGTTTCACAACATTTTATGGTATGCTTTAACCTTGTTGACTACATTTATAATGCTTAATTCCCAAATCAGCATTTATGAGGAAACTCTACTTTGTTATTATACTTATGGCTTTTCCACTATTTACCTTCGGTCAGGAATTGGTCAGTGTCAATACCCAACAAATAAGCGAATTGCAGGGTTTTAAAATGTACCCCAATCCCGTTTATGGCGATGAAGTGTATATTACCACAGAAACGAACGGCGTTAAATCAATAAAGATTTATGATGTTTTTGGAGAGGTTGTTCTAACCGACAGGATTTCAACCAATACTTTGAACATCTCACGATTGGTTCCCGGCGTATATGTGCTTCAAGTAACGGAAAGAGAGAAAACAATGACCCGTAAGCTGGTCATCAAATAGGTTGGCTCTCTTCACTTTTTGACACTTAGCTTTCTATTTTTGGGTACTTTTACTTCCTGATGGACGTTAAAAGAATCCAGAAAATCTTCGCGTTAGACAATCAGGCTGATTTTAATGATCTAGCACTCGAAATCTTCGATTTTCAGTATCGAAACAACTCCATCTACAGGAAATATTGTAAGCTTTTGGGAAAATCGCCCTCGAACGTATCCCAAACCCTGGATATCCCCTTTTTACCTATCGAATTCTTCAAATCGGAACGAATTATATGTTCTGGGAAAGTCCCCGAACTTGTTTTTGAAAGCAGTGGCACTACGGGCAGCTTAACCAGCAAACATTTTGTTCTCGATGCTAGACTCTACCAGCAAAGTTATCGTTTGGCATTCGAGAAATTCTACGGTCCAATAAACGAATATTGCGTTTTGGCCTTGTTACCTTCTTATTTGGAGCGTCAAAATTCGTCCTTGGTCTATATGGTCAACGATCTAATAGAAAAAAGCGGACATTCGGACAGTGGTTTTTACCTCAACAACCTGCAAGAACTGAGTTCAACCCTTTTGCGACTTGAAAAAGCAAAACAAAAAACATTGCTCATTGGTGTTTCTTTTGCCTTGCTTGATTTGGCAGAAGAGTTTCCCATTCCCTTAAGGCATACTACCATCATGGAAACTGGCGGCATGAAAGGCCGCAGAAAAGAAATGATTCGTGAAGAGCTCCATCGGGTGTTGAAAAAAGCCTTCAGCACCTCAGAAATACATTCCGAATATGGCATGACCGAGTTGTTGTCGCAGGCCTACTCTAAGGGCAACGGAAGATTTCAATCCCCAAATTGGATGAAAATCATGACGCGGGACTCAGAAGATCCTTTGTCCTGGGCAGTCCACCGCAAAACTGGAGGAGTCAATGTAATAGATTTGGCCAATGTATACTCCTGTGCATTCATTGCCACGCAAGACCTGGGCAAGACCTATGAAGATGGCTCTTTCGAAGTTTTGGGACGGTTTGACCATTCGGACATAAGGGGTTGCAACCTTATGGCTCTTTGACTTCAATCAATTGATTATCAATAAATAGTAATTCTTTTTTCCTCGTTGTAGGAGCACAAAACGGTCATTGATCAAGTCCGAAGAACTTATGGTGTAATCCTCCTTGACCTTCGCTTTATTTACAGAAATGGAATTTTGTTTTAACTCTCTTCGTGCCTCACCATTGGAACCTAGGAAGCCCGTTTTGGCCGCCAAAGCCCCTATCATATCCAGACCATTTTCAAGTTCAGATTTGGGCAGCTCTGCCTGCGGAATCCCTTCAAAAACATCTAAAAATGTCTTTTCGTCCAACTGTTTTAGATCTTCTGAGGTGGATTTTCCGAAGAGAATGGTACTTGCGTGAACGGCTTTTTCCAAATCCCCTTTTGAGTGGACCATTACCGTGATTTCCTCAGCCAGTTTTTTCTGAAGCATCCTCAAATGTGGCTCTTCCTCATGTTCTTTGGCTAGCGCCTCTATCTCATCTTTACTTAAAAACGTGAAGATCTTAATATACTTTACCGCATCTTCATCAGAGGTATTTAGCCAATATTGGTAGAATTTATAGGGAGATGTTCTATGGGCGTCCAACCAAATGTTGCCGCCTTCAGTCTTGCCAAATTTGGTGCCATCCGCCTTGGTGATCAGCGGACAAGTCAAGGCAAAACCTTTACCGCCACCAATCCTTCGGATGAGCTCTGTACCCGTGGTAATATTACCCCATTGATCACTTCCGCCCATCTGTAGGGTGCAGTTGTAATTTTGGAACAAATACAGAAAATCGTACCCCTGCACCAATTGGTAGGTAAACTCGGTGAATGACATGCCTTCCTTTGCCTCAGAAGACAAGCGTTTCCTCACAGAGTCTTTGGCCATCATGTAATTCACGGTGATATGCTTTCCAACATCACGAATGAATTCCAAAAAGCTAAAATCCTTCATCCAGTCGTAATTGTTCACCAACATGGCCGCATTGGGTGCATCACTTTCAAAGTCCAAAAAACGGGAGAGCTGTTCTTTGATCGATTCCTGATTAAGCCGCAGGGTTTTCTCATCCAAAAGATTACGTTCCATCGATTTGCCTGAGGGGTCTCCTATCATGCCCGTGGCTCCGCCAATCAAAGCAAAAGGTTTGTGACCGGCCAATTGAAAGTGTTTGAGCATCATTACACTGACCAAATGACCAATGTGAAGCGAATCGGCAGTAGGGTCGATCCCCACATAAGCAGCCTGCATCTCCTGCATAAGATGTTCCTCAGTGCCCGGCATCACATCATGGACCATTCCCCTCCAACGTAATTCTTCTACAAAGTTTTTACTCATCCCTAGGTATTTCAGAAAGTGCAAATATAGAATGAAGTTCTTATATCGATATGTAAATCCGCATCAAATGGGTACTTTTACGAAATGATTTTGGTTACCGGAGGAACTGGATTGATTGGGGCCCATTTGCTCTTCAAATTGGTGGAACAAGGAGAGGCTGTTAAAGCAACCTATCGAGATAAAAGTTCCATCCCCAAGGTCACCAAGGTTTTTAGCTACTACACTGATAATCCTGAGGATTACCTCAAAAAAATCCAATGGGTAAAGGCCGATATTACCGATTTGGGTTCTTTGGAAGCCCATTTTCATGATGTGGACTATGTGTACCACTCTGCAGCACTTATTTCGTTTGATCCCAAAGATTTCAATTCCTTGTTAAAAATCAATGTTGAGGGCACGGCGAACGTCGTAAACCTATCGCTCAAACATGGTATTAAACAACTGTGCTATGTCAGCTCAATTGCTGCTATTGGTTCAGGGAAAAAAGGTGTCGCCATTAACGAGGAAACAGAGTGGAACGACACCTATGTTTCGGTATATGGTCTGTCAAAGTTTGAGGCCGAACTGGAAGTTTGGAGAGGTTGGAAAGAAGGGCTTCCAGTTGTTGTTGTTAACCCAGGAATTGTATTGGGTCCCGGGTTTTGGCACTCAGGAAGCGGTGTGCTTTTCAAACACGTCGCCAAGGAAAAAAAGAGTTCATTTCCTGGAGGAACCGGTTTTACAAGCGTAAACGATGTGGTATCTGCAATGACCTATCTAATGAAATCCAATATCTCTGGGGAGCGTTATATTTTGGTCAACCAAAACCTAAGTTACCTTGATGTTTTTGAAAAAATCGCCGTAGCCATGGGAGTAAATCCACCCGAAAAGAAAGTTCCGATGTGGGTATTGGAATTTTTATGGCGGATGGATTTCCTTTCCCAAATATTTACCGGAAAACGCAGAAAGCTCACAAAAAACATTGTAAAAGGCCTTTACAACCAAGAGAATTACGACAATGCCAAATCCAGAACTATCCCCGGATTTGAATACGAATCCTTGGACGACACCATTGCTTTTTGCAGTTCCAAATTCAAGATTTAATTGGAAGATGGGGTGGGGTCTTCCTTCTTCACATTGACCGTATCTTTTTCGGCTTCTTGAACCTTCCGGATACTGTCATTTCTGCTTTTCTTGGCCTCTTCCAGAGATGTTCTTTGCTTCTGAATTTTAGACTCCACTTCTTCATATATGGATTGATACTCCAAAGGAATGGAAGCATAATACCGGTCACTGTTGGAAAATTGAAGGCTGTCTATTTCGTATTTCAGAAACAAAAAGTCCATGATTTCAATATCATTGTCTTCCAACACTGACCCAAACGACGTTCTCGTGGCATTCAAGATGGCCAGGTCATGTAAAATTTCCACCATTTTCTCCTTGGGAATAAGGTCTTGAGGTGGCTCAATTACCTTTTCAGCGCATGAGATGGTCAGTATGGCAAATAAAAGCAGTGTTACTTTCTTCATTTCAACGATTGAATGTCAATCTTCTGGCGTTTCTCTTTTCAGAAAAAGCGCCCTTATCATAGGCTAAATGCCCATTTACAAAAGTTCGAACAACTTTCGAATCAAATGTGACGCCTTCAAAGGGAGACCAACCACATTTGTACAGAATGTTGGATTTTTCCACCAGCGAAGGTGAATTTCGATTGATCTGAACCAAATCCGCATAATATCCTTCCCGGATAAAGCCCCTTCGATCCAAATCAAATAGTTTGGCCGGATTGTGGCACATTTTTTCAACCACTTTTTCCAAGCTTATTTTTCCTTCCTGTTCTTTTTGGAGCATTGCCAACAAGGCATGTTGCACCAATGGTCCTCCCGAGGGACAGTTGGCATAAGGATTATCCTTTTCCTGAAGGGTATGCGGCGCATGGTCCGTGGCCACCACATCAATTCTATCATCCAACAGGGCCTCCCAAAGCATGTCCCTGTCTTTTGAAGTTTTCACCGCTGGATTCCATTTGATCAGTGCCCCTTTGGTGTCATAATCTTCATCGGAAAACCACAAATGGTGAATGCATACCTCAGCCGTAATCTTTTTTTCCTCTAAAGGAATGGTATTGGTAAACAAATCTGTTTCAATCCCAGTGGAAAGGTGGAAGACATGCAATCGGGCTCCTGTTTTTTTTGCCAGGGCAATGGCTTTGGATGACGAAAGGTAGCAAGCTTCTTCACTCCGTATGATGGGATGGTATCGCATTGGAATGTCATCCCCATATTCTGACTTATATTTTGCAAGATTGGCCCGAATCGTGCCCTCATCTTCGCAATGGGTAGATATCACCATCTCCGTTGAACTGAAAATGCGTTCAAGGACCGCTTCATCATCCACCAACATGTTTCCCGTGGACGAACCTAGAAACAATTTTACCCCGGAACAAGCATTTTTGTCCAACTTTTTTAATTCTTCCAAATTATCGTTGGTGCCACCGAACAAAAAGGAATAATTGGCCCAAGAAGTATTGGCTGCTGTGGCGAATTTGGCTTCGAGTTTTTCTATGGTCGTGGTTTGCGGAACCGTGTTGGGTTGCTCCATAAAGCTGGTGATGCCCCCTGCCAAAGCTGCCCTACTCTCACTTTCAATATTCCCTTTGTGCGTTAAGCCCGGTTCCCTAAAATGGACTTGGTCATCAATAATCCCTGGCAACACATAATCTCCCTGAACATCAATGACCTCAGCAGAATCATGAGTGATGTCGGTATCCAGTTTTTCAATGAAATCCCCATCCAAAAGTAAATCGGTTTCGATGATATTATTTTCATTGACAACCTTGGCATTCTTTATTAAAATTCGAGACATGCTTAAAAATTCTTTTTAAAGAAAATACTCCTCAACTTCATGGTGAAGACCCCAAAAATAGCTTCTCTAATTATGGAGGAATTCATTTTTGATTTTCCATTGATCCTATCTGTAAAAATAATCGAAACCTCCTCGATATTGAACCCTTTTAGGTAGGCCCTAAATTTCATTTCAATTTGAAAAGCATATCCGATAAATCGAACATTATCCAAGTTTATGGTTTCCAATACTTTTCTGCGATAACAGACAAAACCAGCAGTAGGGTCATGCACCTTCATCCCCGTAATCAACTTTACATAAAAAGATGCGCCGTACGAAAGCAGAATTCTGAACAGTGGCCAGTTCACCACGTTCACGCCCTTTTTGTAGCGCGAGCCCACGGCCACATCCGCTTCATTTAAACATGCCCTGTGCAATCGAAGCAAATCTGCAGGCCGATGCGAAAAGTCCGCATCCATTTCAAAAATGTACTCATAATCCCCGGCCAAAGCCCATTTAAATCCATGGATATAGGCGGTTCCCAGACCAGATTTTTCCTTGCGGACTTCTAAAAAAAGGGATTCAGGAAATTGGGTCTGCAACTGCCGAACGTTATCTGCCGTACCATCGGGCGAATTGTCGTCGACCACCAAAATGTGAAAATCTCTTTTAAGGTCAAAGACCGTTTTGATGATGGCCTCAATGTTTTCAATTTCGTTGAAAGTGGGTATAATGACCAATCCGTCCGCCATTCACTCGTGATTAGAACGCTAAAATAACACTTTATACCTTCTTTTTGGGTCAACACAAGTTTTTGGTTCCCTGACTTTGTTGGTCAAAGTTTGTAACTTTGACCCATCTAAAATTCGTTTGATGGCCCAAAAGTTTCCCAGGCTTTTTCTCATTCTACTGGCATCGCTTTTCATTCTAAACCTCCTTCAAAGCTATTTTACGGAACTCATTTACGATGAGGCTTATTATTGGTATTATGCCCAAGAGCTGGACTGGGGTTATTTTGACCACCCTCCGATGGTCGCTTTTCTTATTAAATTAAGCAGTTTTTTGTTCTCAGGTGAGTTGGGGGTTCGGTTTATGAGCTGTGTTTTGGCCGCAGGAACCTACCTCATATTATGGAGTACCATTGACAATCAAAAAAAGAATGACTACGTGATTCATTTCTTTGTATTGGTATTTTCCATGACCTTAATGAATGCTTATGGTTTTTTAACGCTACCCGACACCCCATTGCTATTTTTCACTGCACTTTTCTTATGGCTTTACAAACGATTTCTAAAAGACCCTTCCATTATCACGACAATAGCCATTGGAGTCACCATGTCGGCATTGATGTACAGTAAATATCATGCGTTCTTGGTTATCTTTTTTGTATTTCTTTCCAACATAAAACTTTTGAAGAACGGAAGAGCATGGTTGGCGGTATTGATTGCATTGGCCTGCTATTCACCGCATTTATATTGGCTTTATGAAAATGATTTTATTTCCATAAAGTATCACCTTTATGAGCGTCCCAACCAGGCCTATTCTTTTTCAAAGTTCACTTTGGGGTATTTTGTGAACCTAGTGGCCATTTTTGGGCTTCTTTTTTACTGGGTCTATCTCGCATTGATCAAAACAAAGGCTACTGATCCCTTTATCAAGGCCTTAAAGTACTTGTCTTTTGGGGTGATCATATTCTTCTTTGTTTCCAGTTTTAATAGAAGGGTTCAAACCCAATGGATTATTATTGTTTCCATCCCCATGGCGATTTTAACTTTCAACTATCTGCTGGAACACAGCAATGTGAGAAAATGGGTGTATCGACTGGGTTTGGTAAGTTTACTCGTGATGCTCTATGCCAGGGCTTGGCTGATTCACCAACCGCTATTACCCTTACTTTTTGAAACACATGGCAACAAAGACTGGGTAAGCGAGCTCCATACAAAATCTGGGGGAATCCCGGTGGTCTTTGAAAATTCATATAGAAGAGCTCCTATGTATGAGTTCTATTCGGGGCAGCATAGTTTTAGCTTGAACAATTATATGTACCGCAAGAACCAATATTCCATTGATAACTCCGAAGAAAGGGTTCGGAACAAAAAGATTCTTTACGCCACAAAATATAGAAGTGCAGGGGATATTTCTTATTCCCATCCTGATGGAAGTATATTTTATGGTATTTTCATGGATGATTTTGAGTCTTTTAGAAAGCTACAAGGTCTAGTGATGGAAGATTCCTGTTCAAATTGTTATCGGCTTGAGGTATATAATCCGTATGATTTCGACATTGCCCTGAACAAACTTTCATTTACCGTAGCTTTTTCCAACAGATATAAGCAGGTCAAGGAGATGGTCCCTATTACAGTTGAGAAAGTTGATGCCAATATGGAAAAGATTGTATCTCAGGATACCGTATCGTTCCGGTTTGTTCTCCCAAAACCAAAAATGGAAAATGTAGGTTATTTTAGAGTAGGTATATCTGAAAACCAGTTGCTTCCTGGCTTGAATGGGCAACCCATTAAAATTGAGCAATGAACCCAATCTATAAAACCGTTGAATCTTTTGATTGGATGACGATTGCCATTCTGTTGAGCCTAGTCGTGATCACGCTGGCCAAGTATATGTTCCAAACGCGATTTTTAAGTTTTTTAATACTTCCTTTCAACAATAAATATATCGTACTTTATAACAAGAAAGGTCGGTTATTCAGCTGGTTCCATGTGCTCATGACCTTGTTTCAGCTCATCAATCTTTCTTTGTTCATATTTTTGGCTTGGAAGGCATTTTTCCCACACCCTTCTAACGACCCGATACCAATTTTTGCATTGATTTTTGCTCTCGTTGGAGGGTTTCAAGTCTTAAAAGTACTTCTTCAGTCCGTCAAGGGTTTTGTTTTCAATACCAATGGCCTAGTTTCTGAAATCATTTACACCAAGCTCACCTATTTGAACCATAGCAGCCTGATAATGCTCATAAGCAATATACTGCTGATTTATGTGCTACAAGACTCAAAAACTGTCATTTATATCACAATTATTTTAGTTTTTTCAATTAATACCATAGGTCTGGCAAACCTGTTGAAGAACTATCAAAAAGTCTTAGTACCCAACATTTTCTATTTTATTTTGTACCTTTGCACACTCGAAATTGCACCCTTGGTTGTAATTGGAAGCTATCTAAAAGTTTAAAAGGCTTATGAAGGTAAAAACAATTTTGGTTTCCCAACCAGAACCCAAAATCGAAAATTCCCCCTACTCACGATTAATTGAAAAGGAAAAGGTAAAGGTAGATTTCAGACCTTTTATCCATGTAGAGGGTGTGCAGGCCAAGAATGTACGGCAGCAAAAAATTGATCTTAACAATTTTACTGCAATCATTCTAACCAGTCGAAATTCGGTTGACCATTTTTTTAGGATTGCTGAAGAGATGCGTTTTAAGGTGCCAGACAGCATGAAGTATTTTTGCCAGTCTGAAGCGGTTGCCTACTATCTACAGAAATACGTAGTATACCGCAAAAGGAAAATTTACGTTGGCAAACGTGCGTTCAATGAATTGACACCATTGATCAAGAAATATAAAGATGAGAAGTTTCTTCTTCCCTCTTCTGATACCCTAAAAGCCGCAGTACCTGATGCTCTTAATGAGTTGAGTGTAGACTGGACACGTGGAATTTTCTACAAAACCGTAATCAGTGATCTTTCCGATTTAAGAAATGTATACTACGATGTACTAGTTTTCTTTAGTCCATCAGGTATTGAATCCCTATTGAAGAATTTCCCTGATTTTGAGCAAAACGAAACAAGAATAGCCGTATTTGGTAACAGTACGGTGAAAGCCGCTACGGATGCCGGTCTTCGAATCGACATTAAAGCGCCGACCCCTGAAACACCGTCCATGACGATGGCACTTCAGAAATATATCACCAGCGTCAATAAATAAAATTGGTATTCAAAATAAAAAAAGCCCGATCAACTGATCGGGCTTTTTGTTTTTAGAAGGCATATCGTTGGGGGCCCCCACGGCGAATCTCTTCACTCGCATAAGCTTCAAACTTTTTAAAGTTCTCTCGAAACGCATTGGTCAATTTAAATGCCGTTTTATAGTAGGCATCATCATTGTTCCACGTGGCTCTTGGGCTCAGAACACTGGTAGGCACTCCTGGGCACTCCCGGGGCTGGGCCACTCCAAATACAGAATGAATATGGTAGTTGTCATAGGTATATAACCCTAATTTTCCACTCAGTGCGGCACTGATCATAGCACGGGTATACTTTAATTTCATTCGGGTACCCACGCCGTAGGGCCCACCGGTCCAACCTGTATTGATCAGCCAAACATCCACCCCATTTTCTATCATTTTCTCACTTAACATCTCAGCATACTTAGCGGGATGCAAAGGCATAAAAGGCGCTCCAAAACATGCTGAAAAAGACGGTTGGGGCTCAATAACTCCGGCTTCGGTTCCAGCTACTTTCGCTGTATATCCAGAAATAAAATGATATGCAGCTTGCGCTGGGGTTAATTTTGATATAGGAGGCAAAACACCAAAAGCATCAGCGGTTAGAAAGAAGATATTCTTTACATTTTTTCCTATGGAGGGTTGTTGTATGTTTTCAATATGATGAATGGGATAGCTCACCCGGGTATTTTGGGTGATGGAGGTATCGCTATAATCCACTACTGCATTTGCGTCCATGATAACATTCTCCAAAATGGCACCCTTTTTTATGGCACCGTAGATTTCGGGTTCCTTTTCTTGTGAAAGGTCTATCACTTTGGCATAACATCCCCCTTCAAAATTAAATACGGTATTGTCTGGGGTCCAGCCATGCTCATCATCGCCTATCAACTTTCTGTTCGGGTCAGTTGACAAAGTGGTTTTTCCTGTTCCTGATAATCCGAAGAAAAGTGCCGTATCCCCGTCTTCTCCGACATTGGCCGAGCAGTGCATGGGCAAGGTATTTTTGTACACAGGTAGAATGAAATTAAGGGCGGAGAAAATCCCCTTTTTGATTTCCCCAGTATACCCGGTTCCTCCTACCAAAGCAATCTTTTTGGTGAAGTTCAAAATTGCGAAATTATGTTGGCGCGTACCATCAATTTTTGCGTCCGCGTGAAACCCAGGCGCATTGATTACGGTCCATTCTGGTTCAAAAGCATCCAATTCATTCTCAGTAGGTCTTAAGAACATGTTGTAGGCAAACATATTGGACCAAGGATATTCATTGATTACCCTAAGATTCATTCTGTAGTCCCCATCAGCACAGGCATAGCAATCCCGCACGAACAGTTCCCTTTCATTCAAGTAGCTAATGACCTTGTCATATAATTGGTCAAACTTGTCGCTCTCAAATGGAATGTTGATGTTACTCCACCATATTTTGTCCTCGGTAATTTCATCTTTTACAATAAACCGATCCATTGGAGAACGTCCGGTGAACTCTCCGGTGCTTACAGCCAAAGCCCCTGAAGAAGCTTCTTTACCCATGTCCATGTCTATGGTTTTGTCGTGTAAGTTTTCTGGGGAAGATTGATAGTTTACCCTATCGTGAAAAATTCCGTGCTGCTTTAACGAAATCGATTTCGTAATTGGGTTGTGCGATGTCATTTTTTAGGATTTAATTTGGGGCAAAGCTAGAAAAATAAGTGCTTACCAAGGTGTTTTTGTAGTTTATTTTGTCGATTTTTTGGTCAAAATGAAATATCCCAAAAAAAACCATGCCCCAATCAATAATGTGCCTCCTAAAGGTGTTAAAAAGGCAATTATTTTTAAATCCCATGACAGCACGGGACCCAATACCAAAAGGTAAATCGAGCAAGAAAAAAGTATGATTCCCATCAAGACCAACCAAAAAAGCAGTCTTTGTTTCTTAATTCCAATTCCATCCCAAATACCAACAAACAAAAAGAAGAATGCATGGTACATTTGATAGCGGACACCTGTTTCAAACGACTCAACAGCATCCTTATCCACAATTTTCTCCAATCCATGGGCTCCAAAAGCCCCTAAAAGCACTGCCAACAAACCTAATACCGCACCAGCAAGCAAAAATGTTTTTTTCATAACTTTTTTAGCTAATATTTTTATAGGTATAACAATTTGATACCTTAGCAATCGTTCTATCAAAAGTAACGAAAAGCTATGTCCCGTACAGTTTTGGTCTTCGGTGCTGGCAAGTCCACCGCCTATTTGCTAAAATATATACTTGAAAAATCCGCTGAGGAAAAGTTGAAATTAGTCATCTGCGATATCGACTTTTCACAAGTTGACCCAAAAATGACCTCACATGAAAATTGCAGCTTGGTAAAGCTGGACATTTTTAATGATGCTGAAAGAGGAAAAGCAATAGCTGAGGCCTCCATTGTGGTTTCGATGCTCCCTCCAAAACTGCATATTAAAATTGCTGAAGACTGCCTGAAACATACAAAGCACTTGGTTACAGCATCTTATATCAATCAAGACATTCAAAAGCTGGATGCCGATGTCAAAAAAGCTGGTCTTGTTTTTATGAACGAAATAGGCCTTGATCCAGGGATTGACCACATGAGTGCCATGCAGATTATAGATCGTATTCGCGATACTGGAGGCAAAATGCTGCTTTTCGAGTCTTTTACAGGAGGATTGGTAGCACCCGACAGCGATACCAACCTTTGGAATTACAAGTTTACCTGGAACCCACGGAACGTTGTAGTGGCAGGTCAAGGCGGAGCGGCAAAATTCATTCAAGAAGGAACCTATAAATATATTCCCTATCAAAAATTGTTCAGAAGAACGGAGTTTTTGGAGGTCAAGGGTTATGGCACCTTTGAAGGCTATGCGAATCGGGATTCACTAAAATACAGGGAAGCCTATGGCCTACAAGATGCACTTACCTTGTATAGGGGCACCATGCGCCGAGTAGGATTTTCAAAAGCTTGGCACATGTTCGTAATGTTGGGTATGACGGATGATAGTTATATCATTGAAAATTCAAAAGGTATGTCGTACCGGGAATTTGTGAACTTGTTTTTGCCTTACTCTCCCACAGATTCTGTGGAGCTAAAACTCCGTCATTACCTTAAAATTGATCAAGATGATATTCGCTGGGGCAAGTTATTGGAACTTAATCTATTTGATGCATCCAAAAAAATTCCACTAGAAAATGCCACCCCGGCACAAATGCTACAGTATATTTTGGAGGATAGTTGGACGCTTTTGGAGCATGAAAAAGATATGATTGTGATGTACCACAAGTTTGGCTACGAAATTGGCGGTGAAAAGAAACAAATAGATGCCAATATGGTAGTACTTGGGGAAAATAGAATCTATACTGCAATGGCAAAAACGGTTGGACTTCCAGTGGCGATGGCAGCACTTCAAATTTTGAATCAAAAAATAAAAACCCCAGGTATTCAAATACCAATTAAGAGTGAAGTATACGATCCCATTTTAGTCGAACTGAAATCCCATGGGATTGATTTCAACGAATTTGAGGTGCCTTACTTAGGATATAACCCAGACTCGATTGCCATTTAACAATTTTCTTTTTTTTGATACCTTTAGGTTGACTTTTTTAAGCTACTTATGAAATCCAATAACAGTTCGGTTAAAATTGACGGCATCGACAAAAAGATTCTAAGATTTCTAATGGAAGATGCCCGAAGACCCATTTTAGAAATAGCCCGAAATATTGGCATCTCTGGAGCAGCTATTCACCAACGGCTTCGAAAGTTGGAGAGTTCGGGTCTGTTATCCGGTTCGAAATTCATTCTCAACCCCAAAGTTTTGGGCTATTCCACCATGGCGTATATCGGTATTTTTTTGGACAAAGCCATGGCCAATCCCAGAGCCGTGAAAGAACTCGAGAAGATTCCAGAGGTTTTGGAATGCCATTATACGACGGGCAATTGGTCCATCTTAATTAAGGTGCTGTGCAGAAACAACGAGCATTTGATGCAAGTACTGAACAAGAAAATCCAGCAAATTGAAGGGGTATCCCGTACGGAGACCTTCATTTCGCTGGATCAACAAATTGATAGGCAAATTTCAATTTAAGCCTAAATAAAAACGGCATTTTCGGCGATACTTCTATTCCTTTCCAGGTCATCCCGCACACTATCCAACTTCATTTCTATGGTAAGTAGTGCTGTTTTGCCCAATGGTAGTCGAAAGGAAGGCGTTTCATCGTTCACTAATTGTAGAATTGCCTCAGCCGCTTTGGCAGGGTCCCCTTCCTGTTTACCATCCACACCCTTAAGTTTGGCTCTGAAGGCGCCCGCTGTTTCATTATAATCCGGGATTGTCCGTTTTGCTTCTAGAAGCCCCGAACCGGCAAATTGTGTACGAAATGGACCAGGTTCTACTAGCGATACTTTGATACCCAAAGGGGCAACTTCTTGGGCCAAGGCCTCACTAAATCCCTCCAAGGCGAATTTGCTTGCATTATAAATGCCAAATCCGCCAAAAGCCTTCAGTCCTCCATGCGATGAGATTTGGACAATATGCCCAGCTTTATGTTCACGCATGAGGGGCAAGATTTCCTGAGTCAATTTTAGAACCCCAAAGAAATTGGCCTCAAAAACTTGCCGCACTTCTTCCATACTGCTTTCTTCAATGGCACCTATGAATCCAATTCCTGCATTGTTTACTAGGACATCGACTTTGTTGTACACATTTTTTATGGCCACAACCACGTTTTCTATGGCCAAATGGTCCGTGACATCCAGAAGATAGGCATGACCCCTTCCTTGGTTGGCTTTGTTAAACTCGTTCACTTGATTCTCCTTGCGAAAGGTGCCCAACACCAAATCTCCTGAATCCATTATCCTTTCAGCTAAAGCTTTTCCCAAGCCACTTGATATGCCCGTAATTAACCAGATTCTTTTCTCCATCCTAGTTGGTTTTTAAAAGTTCAAAAGTTTCTCCTTTCAAGAAAAAGCCACCAACTAAAAACAAAGCTGTCGGGAGCAACCATATGCCATTGCCCACAAAATCATGGGCCACATGAAAAGCGACAATGTTAAACACAATCGGTGCCAATAGTAGCCATCCCAAAAGTCGGGTTTTTCTCATAGCCAAAAGAATACCTCCTGCTATCTCCCCAATCGCGACCACAACGAAAAGATAGGAGGTAAACATGGTTCCCAAAAATTGTTGTGCTGTTTCGTCGGCTGGAGGTTCTACGGGAATAAAACCCAGAAATTTGTTTAGTCCAAAAACCACCATGAGCAGTCCAAGAAATCCAAATAGTACATTGTTCAGTGTTGTTTTCATTGTAAATAGATTTAAAATTCAACACGACAAAGTTGCCGTTCCTAGAACGGCGCTCTAATAATTTGGATTAGGAAATTTGCTTGAACTAGTTCAAGAATTTCCAGAGATACCTCTTCGAATCTTGCTCAAAAACTCCGGGGTCATCCCTAAATAAGAAGCAATAACCTTTTGGGGAACACGATTTACGATGCCGGGATACATTGAGGTTAATTGCAAATAACGTTCTTCGGCAGTCATACTTAAATTGGAAAGTGCGCGGTTACGGGAATAGGCAAAAGCCTTTTCCGTAGTGATTCTGTAGTACTCACTCAAAACATGGATTTCTCCGCACAGGGGCTCAATGTCCTCATATTTCATGCGAAGCAATATGGCATCCTCCAAAGCTTCGACAAATAAGGTCGCAGGAGTACGGGTTATATAACTATAAAAATCGCTTACGAACCAGTCCTCAATTGCAATTTGAACCGTGTGTTCTTTTCCATCCTTATCCAAAAAGAACGAACGAAAAGCTCCTTTGACCACATAATTTCGATACAGACTTATATACCCGGGTTGGTCTATGAACTGTCTCTTTTTTATGGGTGCCAACGTAACTATAGCGGCAATTCTTTCTTTCTCACTATCCGAGAGAGTCACGTACCGCCCTATATTGTCGAATAGGCCTTGATATTCTTTTGGAATCAATGTTTTATTGAAGTTCACTTATGAAAATTACAATAAATGCCATAAAAAACCTGCTTGAGGTTATCAAGCAGGTTAACTAAACTCATTGCTCAAAGATTAATCTCGTCCTCCGAATACCGCCCAGGCCCAGTACAGTAGGGACGCCAATGCGCCTAACGCTGCCACCAAATAGGTCCTAGCTGCCCATTTTAAAGCATCTTCTGCACCTGCATATTCTTGTTGACTTACCATATTTTTCTGCTTTAGCCATACCAATGCACGCTTACTGGCATCGTATTCAACGGGTAGCGTAATAAAACTAAACAGGGTTGCGAAACCCATCATCGCAAGTCCGGCAACAGCCACATAAAACCCAATTCCTCCTAAAGCATTGGTGGCCATAAGGGCAATTCCTCCAAAAACAATCCAGGTACTCATGCCTGAAGTAACACTCACCACAGGCACTAGTTTGGACCTCATGGTCAGCCATTCATAAGCCTGAGCATGTTGAACCGCGTGGCCCACTTCGTGTGCAGCGACGGCCGCAGCAGCAGCATTGCGTTGGCTATACACCCCTTCACTTAGGTTGACTGTTTTGTTTTTTGGATTATAATGGTCTGTGAGCATTCCAGCTGTTGAAATGACCTTTACATCGCGAATGCCATGATCATCCAACATTTTTTGGGCAATCTCAGCCCCGCTCATACCATTTCTTAAATGTACACGCGAATATTTTTTGAATTTGCTTTTTAATCGGGTACTGACGAGCCAGCTTAACAAAGCAATTCCTCCAATGAGGATATAATATGTCATCATAGTTTTTTCGTTTTTCTCTTATAAATATACCAACTATAAAGCAAAAACCCCGCCAAGGCGGGGCTAGGGTTATTAACTGACAAAATGTACGTTAGGCCATAGCAGGTTCCCAACTAAAAGCCTCTGCAATTTCTTCGTATACCACTTTACCCTCAACGATGTTCAATCCCTTCGCCAAGGATTTATCAAAATTACAAGCACTTCGCCATCCCATATTGGCTAGCTTAAGTACATATGGCAGGGTAACGTTGGTCAGTGCCATCGTAGAGGTGTAAGGCACCGCCCCTGGCATATTGGCCACGGAGTAATGCACAACATCATCTATGATGTAAATAGGGTCTTCGTGTGTGGTAGGTCTGGTGGTCTCTACACAGCCGCCCTGATCTACTGCTACATCCACAATTACCGTTCCTGGACGCATATCCTTCAGCATCTCGCGTGTAATCAAATTTGGTGCTTTTGCCCCTTTGAGCAATACTCCCCCGATGATTAAATCGTGGTCTTTAATATGCTTTCTGATATTAAACTCGTTGGAAAATTCGGTCACTACATGACTTGGCATTACATCGTTTACGTAACGCAAACGTTTCATATTGATATCTAAGATGGTTACATGAGCGCCCAATCCTGCTGCCATTTTTGCAGCCTGAATTCCAACAGTACCTGCTCCCAAGACCAGTACACGCCCCGGAGCTACACCGGGAACTCCACCTAAGAGTACGCCTCTTCCTTTTTTGGGCTTCTCCAAATATTTCGCTCCTTGTTGAATGGCCATCCTTCCTGCCACTTCAGACATGGGGGTGAGCAAAGGCAAAGTACCATCTTCATCTTCCACGGTTTCATAAGCAATGCAAATGGCCTTGCTTGCTATCATGGCTTTGGTCAATGTTTCACTGGAAGCAAAATGAAAGTAGGTAAAAACAATCTGGTCTTTTTGAATTAGGTTGTACTCTTCAGCAATGGGCTCTTTGACCTTCACAATCATTTCGCTCATAGCATAAACTTGACCAATGGTATCCAAAATGGTGGCCCCGGCCTGTTGGTAATCGTCATTAAAAAAACCGCTGCCCTCACCTGCTCCAGATTGCACATATACGGTGTGGTTGTTTTTTACCAATTCGAAAACGCCGGCAGGTGTCATCCCGACCCGACTTTCGTTGTTCTTGATTTCTTTAGGTACCCCTACAATCATTTTGTTGTGATTTTTTGATTTATGATTCAAAGGTGTTACAAAATGAACAAAAAGGGAAATAAAATCGATAAAAAGTAGGGGTATGATGTCAAAAATTACATTTTTTTAACCAATGACCCCTATTTTTATGGGGGTGTATAGATTATATTTAATAAAAATTGAATCTATACCCTTTATTTTTTAATAAAACTACCTATACTTCAGTTTTAGGACAAGAATAAAGGCCACCAGCAACCCAGTAACTCCATTGGCGAATACAATGGGCGCACTGCGGTGGACAAATCCATAGTACAACCAAAGCATCGTCCCAGTAAAAAATACAAGGTACATGGTTAAAGAAATATCTTTCGTGGATTTTTCTTTCCAGGTTTTATACACTTGGGGTACAAAAGAACTGGTGGTCAAAGTAGCGGCTACCAGACCTAGGATTTCTATAGTTTCCATGGAAGGTGGTTTGAGTGAAGGTAACAAAACTTGACCTTCCTCAAAAACCTGCAGTCCCCTTTACCGGAGTGAAACTGGCTACCCTACGATATTGACGATTTTTCCCGGAACCACAATGACCTTTTTGGGTTCGCGACCCTGTAGTTGTGCGTGTGTTTTTTCATGGGCCATCACCGCAGCTTCAATCTCGTCTTTCCCCATATCCAATGGAAGTTCGAGTTTAAAGCGAAGTTTGCCATTGAAGGAAATCGGGTACTCCTTGGTGCTTTCCACCAAGTACTTTTCCTTAAAGATTGGAAAAGGTGCTTCCGCTATCGATTCGTTATGCCCCAACCGTTCCCAGAGTTCCTCGGCGATATGCGGCGCATAAGGCGATACTAAAATGGCCAAAGGTTCCAAAATGGATTTACTCTTACATTTTTGCGCGGTCAATTCGTTAACGCAGATCATAAAAGTGGACACGGAAGTGTTAAAGGAGAAATTTTCGATATCCTCCTCCACTTTTTTGATGGTTTTGTGCAGCGTTTTGAGATTTTCAGCGGTAGGCTCACTTTCCTCAATAGCGTCATACAATTTCCACATTTTCTTCAGGAAGGAATGTACCCCAGTGATTCCGGCCGTATTCCAAGGTTTGGATTGCTCCAAGGGTCCTAGGAACATCTCGTACAAACGCAATGAGTCTGCTCCGTATTCTTCGCAGATGGCATCGGGGTTGACGACATTGTATTTGGATTTGGACATTTTTTCAATCTCACGCCCAACAATGTATTTGCCATCCTCAAGAACAAACTCCGCATCTTTGTATTCGGGTTGCCATTTTTTGAAGGCTTCCACATCCAACTCATCCGAAGCATTAACCAGAGAAACGTCGGCATGTACCGGAATGACATTTTTGCCTTCTTTTAGGCCTTTCGAAAACAATGTGTTAGAATCTAAGTCTTTATAGACAAACGCACTTGTTCCTGTAATCATCCCTTGGTTGATCAATTTTTTGGCGAATTCATCCTTGGTTGCAACGCCCTTGTCGAACAAAAACTTCTGCCAAAATCGGGAATAGAGCAAATGCCCGGTCGCATGTTCACTTCCCCCGATATAAAGATCGACATCTTGCCAATAATTAATGGCTTCCTGTGAGTAGATGGCTTCATCGTTATGGGGGTCCATATACCGATTAAAGTATTGGGAACTTCCAGCCCAACCGGGCATGGTGTTCAATTCTAGTGGATACACACCCTCATGGGATTCCGAATCAAGTTCGGAATGACCGTCATGTTGAACTTGGCTCAGCATCTCATTGGAAACAACTTTGTTGTTTTTGGCATCCCAAGCCCAATGCGTTGCATTGCCCAACGGAGGTTCTCCGGTTTCGGTGGGAAGGTATTTTTCCACTTCGGGCAATTCCAAGGGCAAGTGCTCCAAGGCTATCATTTGAGGCATGCCATTAACATAATATACCGGAAAGGGTTCGCCCCAATAGCGCTGTCTACTAAAAACTGCATCACGAAGGCGATAGTTGATCTTGCCTTCGCCTTGACCTATTTGTTCCAGAGCTTCAATCACTTTCTTGACTGCATCCTTATAGGAAAGCCCATCCAAAAAGTCAGAATTGGCAATCACGGTATTTTCTTTATCAGCAAAGGCTTCTTCCGAAATATCAACCCCCTCAAAAATATTGGGAATGGGAATGTTATAGTGTTTTGCGAAATCATAATCACGTTGGTCCCCACAGGGAACGGCCATAACTGCTCCGGTGCCATAGCTCGCCAAGACGTAATCCCCAATCCAAATGGGTACCGGTTCCTTGGTAAAAGGATGCTCGGCATAAGCTCCTGTAAATACCCCAGAAATAGTTTTTACATCGGCCATTCTGTCCCTTTCGGAACGTTTGGCTGTGGCTTCCATATAGGCATCAATCGCCTCCTTTTGTTCTGGAGTGGTTATTTGGGAGACCAATTCATGTTCCGGTGCCAAGGTCATGAAACTTGCGCCAAAAATGGTATCGGGCCGTGTGGTGAACACCTCTATGTTTGCATCATGTTCCTTCACCTTAAAGGTGACCGAAGCTCCTTCTGAGCGTCCAATCCAGTTGGTTTGGGAATCTTTTAGGGGCTGGGGCCAATCGACAGTGTCCAACCCATCCAGTAATCTTTGGGCGTACGCAGTGATTCGCATGCTCCACTGTGTCATCTTTTTCCGAATAACGGGATGCCCCCCACGTTCAGAAACGCCATTTACAATTTCATCATTGGCCAGTACAGTACCTAAAGCCGGGCACCAATTCACTTCAGTGTCGGCCAAATAGGTCAGTCTATATTTCAATAGCACTTCTTGTTTGGTCTTTTCGGAAAAGCTAGCCCATTCCTCTGCACTGAAATCAGGTGTATCATCGTCACAAGCTGCCTGGATGTTGGCATTCCCTTCTTTTTCAAAAAAGGAAATCAAACCATGAATGTCCTCTGCCTTATCCGTTTTTTGATTATACCACGAATCAAAAAGCTGAATGAACACCCACTGTGTCCACTTGTAATATTTAGGGTCAGAAGTACGCACTTCACGACTCCAATCGAAGCTAAACCCTAATTGGTCCAGCTGTTCACGATAGCGCTTTATGTTTACCTCTGTTGTAACCGCTGGATGCTGCCCCGTTTGAATCGCGTATTGTTCCGCTGGAAGGCCAAAGGAGTCGTATCCCATGGGGTGCAGTACATTAAACCCCTTGTGCCTTTTGTATCGGGAATAGATATCATTGGCAATATACCCTAAGGGATGACCTACATGCAGTCCCGCCCCAGAAGGATAGGGAAACATCGACAAGCCATAAAACTTGGGTTTGTCAGATTGGTTCGATGCTTTGAACGTTTGGTTCTTGGCCCAATACTTTTGCCATTTGGCCTCAATTTCCCTGAAATTATAGTTCATCTTCGCTTCAACTTTTTCGAGAAGCAAAAATAGCGGTAATCCTCTAATTACAATTTACTTTTCTATTTTTACGCATCGAACTTCCTGTATGAGTCAATATATTGAACGATATCAACGAAGAAAGCTGATTTCCTCTTATTTTTCTGTGGTTTTGAGCATTGCCCTGGTATTGTTTTTACTGGGTGTATTGGGACTCTTGGTTTTGAATACCAAAAAACTGGCCGATCATTTCAAGGAACAAATCACGATTTCTGTTTTCTTGAAGGACAACGCGAAACCTGTTGAGATAGAACAGCTGCAAAAAAGTCTGGCCATGGCGGAGTACACCAAAACAGCAGAGTTTATTTCCAAAGAAGATGCCGCTGAACAATATAGTGAGGACATCGGGGAGAACTTTGTGGAGTTTTTAGGATATAATCCGCTAAAAAACTCAATGGACATTCATCTTAAAGCAGATTATGTTTCCCCAGACCAAGTGGCTGAGATAGCCGAAAGCATTTCGGCAAAAACCTATGTGGAGGAGGTAAGTTATGACAAACCCTTGATCTCGTTACTGAATGACAATGTGCAAAGAATTGGATTTTGGATTCTGATAGCCAGCGGTGTTTTTACCTTTATTTCAGTTCTGTTGATCAATAGTTCCATTCGATTATCTATTTATTCCAAGCGGTTCATTATAAAAACCATGCAGATGGTTGGAGCGACCAAAACCTTTATTCGAAGGCCTTTTATTTGGACCAACATTAAACTTGGTATGTTCGGGGCTCTACTTGCCCTTATTGCCTTGGGCGTGGTGCTTTACTATGTAAATGAGAACTTCCCGGAACTCAATCTGTTTCAAGATTTGGTGCTGTTGATAGGTCTCTTTGTCGGTGTTTTTGGCTTGGGTGTCATCATCTCTTGGGCCAGCACCCATTTTGCGACCCAAAGATTTTTGAACCTAAGAACTGACGATCTTTATTATTAACTTTACAGCATGAGTAAGAAAAATAAGAAGGAAAGCAAGCCAACCAAGGAGTTTATTTTTCAAAAAAGAAATTATTTGTTTCTCTTCATCGGTTTGGCCTTTATTGCTTTGGGCTTTATTTTAATGAGTGGAGGTGGCAGTGATGACCCCAATGTATTTAATCCCGACATCTACAGTTTCAGAAGAATACGATTGGCCCCCACTTTGGTTCTCATCGGTCTTGGCATTCAGGTCTATGCCATTTTGTTGAACCCTAACAAAAACAAGAAATAATTTGGACATTATTGATGCGATTATCCTTGGAATCATTCAAGGATTGACCGAATTCTTACCTGTATCTTCCAGTGGTCACTTAGAATTGGGCAAAGCCATTTTAGGCGCCGATTCCCTTCCCGAAGAAAGTCTTTTGTTCACGGTAGTCCTACATTTTGCAACTGCTTTAAGCACCTTGATTGTTTTTCGAAAGGATGTTGCCGAAATTTTTAAAGGTCTTTTTCGATTCAAATGGAATGAGGAGACGCAGTTTTCCATGAAAATTATTATTTCGATGATCCCCGCAGCTTTGATAGGCTTCTTTTTGGAGGATTTTCTTGAAGTGTTTTTCGATGGCGCCATCATAATCGTGGGGATTATGCTCCTAATTACTGCTATTTTGCTGTATCTGGCCGATTTGGCCAAAACAACAGATAAAGGAGTTTCATACCGAAGTGCCTTTGCCATTGGAATGGCACAGGCGGTTGCTATTTTGCCAGGTATCTCACGAAGTGGGGCCACGATTTCAGCAGCTGTATTGCTTGGGGTGGATAAGACCAAGTCAGCCCGATTTTCCTTTTTGATGGTTGTCCCCTTAATTCTTGGTAAAATGGCCAAAGACTTATTGAGTGGGGAAATCAACTTTGTGGGAGAGCAAGCCGTGGCCATGGGAGTTGGATTTGTCGCAGCTTTTATTGCCGGTCTAGCGGCCTGTACCTGGATGATCAAACTGGTTCGTCAAAGCAAGCTCACTTATTTTGCCATATACTGTTTGGTCGTGGGTCTTATTGCCATTGCTTGGAGCATTTGGGGATAAACGACAAGATTTTCTTATTTTCCCACAAATCACAAGCTGTTAATGACCAAAGAAGACTTTCTTAACGGACAAATTCTATTGATTGATAAACCTTTGGAGTGGAGTTCGTTTCAAGCTGTTAACGCTTTAAAATGGGCCATTCGTAAAAAGTTTGACCTTAAGAAATTTAAAATTGGGCATGCTGGCACCTTGGATCCCCTTGCAACGGGTCTACTTCTCATTTGCACCGGAAAATTCACCAAAAAAATTCCGGAATTGCAGGGGCAACCAAAGGAATATACCGGGACATTCATGCTGGGCAGCACAACGCCTTCATACGATTTGGAAACTGAAATTGACCATACTTTTGATACCGCTCATATCACGGAGGACCTTATCCATGAAACTACTGGGCAATTCATGGGAGAAGTTGAGCAAATACCACCCATTTTTTCTGCGCTAAAAAAAGATGGAAAAAGGCTTTATGAATTCGCCCGCAAAGGACAGGATGTTACCATAAAATCCCGTAAGATACTTATAACGGAGTTTGAAATTACACGAATCGATATGCCAGAGGTGGATTTTAGAGTGGTTTGTAGTAAGGGCACCTACATTCGGTCACTGGCCCATGACTTTGGAAAAGCCTTGCAATCTGGCGCTCATCTTTCGCAACTCAGAAGAACCAAAATAGGCGATTTTGACGTAAGTAATGCAGTCACACCGGCAGTTTTCAAGGAAAAACTCCAAAATATGGGTTAATTTCTGTGCAAAAACCGGATTAGGTACGAACATTGAGATAAAATAATTTAGAAAAAAAGAGGTTATTATAGCACCATGAACCTTAACCGTCAACAGTTATCGTTACTTATTACCGTGTTCTCCATGAGCATTATTGTGCTATTGCTGTACAATATCCATCTGGGAGGAATACAGGAAGAGGAGTATGCGATTGAGCTCAGTTTGGCAGATGAGGACATTGAGGAGCTTTTGAAGGAAGAGGAAAAACGATTGGAGGAGTTGGTCAACAATGATCCCATCAAAAGCCATATGGCCTTCAACGAAACGGCTAAGCCTTCAGTGGGAAATCCTGAGCCGCTCAAGACCTTGGAAGAATTAATGGAAGAAAGGGCGTTGAACAACGAAAACAGCGAGTTCTCTGCTTCTGATAGTGAGTATGAGTCCCATCTCAAGGAGCTTGCAGCTAAGCGACAGGAAAAAAAACAACAACTTAGTGAACGCGAAGAACAAAAAGAAACGTTTACCAATAACCTAAAGGACAGAAGAACGTCCATCTCCTATTCCTTGGTGGAACGCAATGCGTATTCACTTCCCCCGCCAATTTATACCTGTATTGAAGGAGGTAAAGTGGTAATCAATATCAAAGTAGATTCCAATGGCTACGTAATGGAGGCCGATTTTAACGAGAAGAGTTCCGGCACAAATAACTACTGCCTGATTGAAAATGCCATTCGGTACGCCTTGAAAGCCCGATTTAGTTCTGATTCCAAAGCCTCGCAAATAGGCACCATTACTTATCTATTTCAGAGTAAGTAGCTTCAGTAAATCTTCTTGAATATTCTGCCCCTTGTCCTTGTTATACCAAACTTGAAGGTCTTGCTTGAATTCTGAGGTGAGATGGCCATGTTCTTTTTTATAGTCCTCTACCATCTGCGTTGCTAAACTTGGCCTAGGACCCCATTCGCCGATAATCTCATTTTTATTTTTGTCAAGCACAATCAATTTTGGAATGGATCTCGACCCGTTCGTCAAAAATTCATCCATCAACTCCGGATTTTCATCACGAAGCACAATTTTTAGGTCAATCTTATGATTAAGCTGTGCCAACTTGTTGACAACAGGTAGACTTGGGGAAGCATCACCGCACCAGCTTTCAGTCAACACCAATAGCTCGATATCCTTATCCAGTTCGGAGATTTTGGTTTCCAATTCCTCTGAAATCTTAAGGGTTTTGTCCCAACGTGACATTCGTCTATCGTTGAGCTCGGTATAGTTGATGAGCGATTCCAGTTGTTCGGGACCGGTGGTTGCCCTGTTTTTGGCCAAACCATGAACCATATCACGGTATTCGGTATAGTCCATTCCTTTGGAGATACCTTCCGCCACCAATGCCAAAACCTTTGCTTTTCCGTTATCCACTAAAGTTTCCATAAAGTCCTTTCCTGCAAAATTAACATCTAATTGATGCTTACTTTCTGATTTTTATCATTGGTAGTATTCCTTATTGAAAACTTACAATAGCAATTATCAAGGGTATTTTTTTGAGACCTCCTAATGATTCAAGATGCGCTTTTTTACCATTCCCCCTTTGGTATCATTGATACTGTTCATTATCACAAAGGCTTTTTCGTCGATTTTTTCGATTTCGAGATGCAGTTTGCGTATTTCCAAACGGGTAATCACAGTATAGATCACATCATATTCCATTTGCTCCCCTTTCTTTCCATAACCACCCCGAGCTTGATATATGGTAAGTCCTCGGCCCATCTTTTCAATCACCATGGTGCGCATTTCCTCACTTTTTTGGGAAATGATGGTCACCCCAGTGTACTCTTCAATACCTTCCACAACAAAATCCAAAGTTTTGGAAGCAGCCAAATACGTCAACATGGAATAAAGCGCGGCTTCGATAGAGAGTAAATAGGCTGCCGCCAAAAAAATGACCACGTTCATTAAGATGATGATATCCCCTATTTTGGCGCCCCATTTCCTACTTAAAAAAATGGCGAGCACCTCGGTACCATCCAGCACGCTTCCCCCACGAATGGAAAGGCCTATTCCCGCTCCCAAGAAGAAACCCCCAAATACAGCAACCAATAGTTTATCTTGAGTAACCTCTGGAAAGTTTACCAAAACCAATGTGAGGGCCAGACCAAAAATGGCCAACACAGCTTTTATAGCAAACTGTTTGCCAATGACCCGGTAAGCCATGAACAAAAAAGGCAGGTTGACCATAATGATCAACAACCAAAGTGGAATCTCTGCTACTTCTGAAATTAGGAGGGAAATACCTGTTGCACCTCCATCAATGAACCGATTGGGCAAGAGAAAACTTTCCAACCCAAACGCTGCGGCAAAAATACCGGAGACAATGAAGAAAGTATCTTTGATATAGGAAGTAAAGGTCAACTTGAACCCTTTGGTGTTCAACAATTTTCTGTATCCAAGCATTCCTTTTTTCCGAGCCATAGCCTTTGCATTTATAGATCCATTGGGTTTATTGCCAAGCTCTTGAACAGCATCGCCTTGGTGTAAAAGAATTTGTTCTGCACTTCGTTTTGTTTTAAAAAAGCATCAATTAGGCTGCTTTCCCGAGAATTGATCAAAAACAATGAACTCTCGCCAAAGCTAAACTTGCGCTCCTCTGCGGATAAAAGGGTACTGTAGTCCCTCACAATGTTACCAATAAGCTGATTCTGGGTAGTGTAAGAATCCAACTCACGATAAATCGCCACGACCTTGTTTTGAATTTCTACTTGAGCATTGTCCCTTTCAAATTCGGCATCCCGCAGTTTGAACTTAGCCAATTTTAAATCGCCTCTCTCCTTCCTAAGGAACAAAGGAAATCGGAAGGTTACCCCACCTTTAAAGTTCTCGGTCAAAAAGGAATTCAACTGATCCGGCGACTCCGTCAAAAAATTGTACTCCACATCAAGTGTAGGTAACAATTTATTGGCTTTTAGCCTTTTATCCACGACAAGACCATCTATCTTAAAGTCCAATGATCGAATCTTGGGATGGTTTTCCAAAGTGAAGCTATCCAATGGTCTTCCCATAATTTCCAAAGTTCCATCAATGGTGTTTTCCACATTGATATCTGGAACTACATCGGGCTGAAGCTCCACAGGAATGTCATTGAGCCATAAAAAGTTGGAAAGTTCCAAAGATCTTTTCATCAACTTCACTTTGGCCTGCTCCAAACTCAAGGCCCTATTCTGAACAGCTATTTTGGCCTCCACGGTATCGATCATCGCCCGGTCCCCGGCCAAAGCACTTTGCCGAATACCCCCAAACCGGGTTTGGGCATTTTGTAAAAAATCTCCAAAAATCTGCGCATCTTGATAGGCTCTCAACCAATCAAAATAGGCCAAGGAAGCCTTATACAAAATCTCGTTCACCAACAAATCCTGGTCGGCCTTGGTCTGCTCGCGAAAAAACTTCGCCTTTCGCAAAGTGGCCATCCGCTCATTGATCCAAAAACCTTCTCCGAGTGACATGGAAACCCCGGCGCTATACAAACCATCATCGGGAACGGTTTCGTCAGGATTGATAAACTCACCTTGATTCTGCTCAAAATTTCCCTTTAGCTCAATGCCAAACCAAGTTGGTATTTTAAAGGTCGTGTTCAACCGATCCCAATATTCGGTTCCATCCAGGTCCTTCCTATCATAGTCCACCTCAATTTTGGGGTCAAACCCCCCTCTTGCCTTCATCAAGTTGGCCTGACCAATCGAAATGGTCAATTGGGCCTGTTTAGCAATCGGATGGTACTTTTTCACATATCCCAAATACTCATTAAAATTGAGCACAATGGTATCGTTTTGACCATACATCCCAAACAACCCAGTCCAGAGAAGAACCGTTATGAAGAGAATGTTTGCTCTATTTTTTTGCAACATCGGACTTGCCGTTTACAGGTTGATAATAATTTGGTGGGAATCCGTTGATCTGTCGCCATAGTTCGAACCAAATGGGAACATCCTCCAGCAGGGCCATGGTAAAAGCGCCAGAACCTACCCTTAAATCTTTGGGCCAAGGCGCTTCATCCTTATCAGGTGCGACAAGAATTCTATATTTTCCATTGTCGCTGATGAAGGTTTCAATGGCAACCACCTTTCCTCCAAAGGTTCCGAAGGAAACGTTGGGCCAGCCACTGAATATTATAGCGGGCCATCCATCAAATTGGATACGTATTTTTTCACCCAAATGAATAAGAGGTAGGTCAATGGGCTCCACAAAGGTCTCCACAGCCATTTCGTAATCAGAAGGCATAATCCCCACAAGACGGTCTCCCTCCTTGAAGGTTTCGCCAATGCCTGATTGTAGCGCTTTATTGATGAACCCATTTTGAGGTGCCCTGATGTACATGAGATTATTTCGCATCTCATAGTTGGTGTATTCATTTTCCAACTTGGTCACCTGGGCCTCCGAATCGAATTGATTGGATTGGGCTGTAAATCTATCGCTTCGGGCCTTAGCTATCTTGTCTGCATATTCTGCCTCAATTCTGGTAATTTCAACCTGAGCATTGATGACCTCATTTTTACTGGTCAAGAGTTTGTTCTCTTGGGATATAAGTTTTGCTTGGGTTTCCTGCAGCTTCAGGCGCTTCTCCTCCACATCCGTCACCGCCTTTAGCCCCTCCTTTTCCAAGGTTGTGGTACGGTCAAATTGACGTTGGGCAATGAGAATATTGGTCTTGGCAGCTTCAAGATCAATACTGTCGCTCTGGACCTTAAGTCTGGATTGCACCAGCTTATTGCGTGCCTGCTCCAACTTAAGCCCTCTTTCTTTTGAAACTGCTTGAATTTGAGTGCCCAATGCCTTTACCTTTTCTTGGTATGAGGTCACGGCCATCTCCTTCGCCTTAATCTGTTGTCCTGTTCGGGCAACTAGATTTGGGTCGAAATACTCACTTTTTACCTCAGAAATATGAAGGATGGTATCTCCCGCCTTAACAAAATCTCCCTCGCGTACATACCACTTCTCAATTCGACCGGGAATTGGTGATTGTATGGTCTGAGGTCGTTGATCAGGCTTGAGTGTGGTTAAAAAGCCATCCCCCGAGATGTTCTGGGTCCATGGCAAAAACAAGATAATTAGCACGATAAAGGAAAATGCCGCCAAAAATCGGTTAAAGTGCTTGTAATGCCTTTTATGGAACACTTTCAACCCAGCCTTATATCCTGTGATATCGACTTTCTGGTTCAACCTGTTATGTGAAATATTAAGCATGATCTTATCTTTCGTTAATCAATTTTCCGTTTTCAATGGTGATTATTCGTCCGCAACGCTCTGTCCATTTGGGGTTTTGGCTAACCACGACCAAAGCCCATCCGTTTTCTGGATTGGTCAGAAAGTCCATAATCCGTTCAGCCTCTTCTTCTGTGAACTGATCTAGGGGATCTTTTAGAATTAACAGTTTAGGTCGACCTACAATACTACGAGCCAAAACAATCTTCTTCGCAATGGTATAGGGTATTTGCCTTCCTTCGGGGTAAAGCACTGTATTGAGTCCTTGTGGCTGTTCCTTGACAAATTCAGTCAAGCCTGTTTTTTCAAGTGCCCAATACACATCATCCTTCGAAACCTCCTTGTCACCGAAGGTAATGTTATCCACAATCGTTCCCTCAAAAGGGGATTCCTCTGTTAGGGACTGCCCTAAATGGTAACGGTAGTAGTTCAGGTTCAACCCCTGCAGGGCTACATTGTTGACAAAAATATTGCCTTGGGTAGGCTCAAGAATACCCGCAATCAATCGGAGTAGGGTTGATTTTCCGGATCCATTCGGCCCCTGCAATAAAATTGTACAAGAAGGAGAAATGGTCAAGGAAATATCGTCGATTATTTTTTTGTCCCTATCGGGAACAAAATATGACACATTCTGCAATTCTACGGTGAAACCTTCATCTTCAGAAAATGGACGTTCGCCGTCCAAAGGCTCCAATTCCCGGTCCACTACCTGACCCAATTTTTCCAATGAGGTCAATAAATCGTAGAAAGTCTCCAAGCCCAAAATCAGTTTCTCCACAGAGCTAATCACCAAAAGGATGATAAGTTCAGCAGCCACAAACTGACCAATATTCATTTCTTGGTTCAATACCAGAAGACCACCGATAAGAAGTAGTCCTGCGGTCACTAACACCTTAAAACCAATCATTTGAATGAATTGGAGCACCAAGACCTTGAAGTGACTTTCCCTTGCATCGAGATAGCTGACCACCAAGGTATCGTTCTTGTCTATAGCATGTGTAGTTTTACCTGAAAGCTTAAAACTCACAAGACTTCGAGCCACTTCTTGAATCCAATGGGCAACTTTGTACTTATTCTGTGACTCATCCAAACTGGTCTCAAGGCCGCGCTGAGCAGTGAATTTAAAAACAACATAGATCAACAGGATCAGCAGTATGCCATAAATAATAAAGAACGGATGATAAAAGGATAAGAGCAACAATCCGAAGATAATCTGCAAAAGCGCCGCTGGGAAATCAATCAAAATCTTAGAGAGTGATTTCTGTATGGTAAGCGTATCGAAAAAACGATTGGCAAGCTCTGGCGGATAAAAATTCCGTAGCTGGCTCATCTTAATTTTTGGAAATCGATATGCAAATTCAAAAGATGATCTTGTGAATATTTTCTGCTGTACATTTTCAATAATGCGTATCTGCATCAACTGTAAAACCCCAGCAAAAGCTACACCGAGAGTAACGAGTATCACCAAAATTATCCATGAAGTACTGACCTGGGCCCCTTGTATCAAATTGATGATGGCTTGTATACCCAATGGCAAGGAAAGATTTACAACTCCAGCAAAAATGGCGTAGTAAAAGATCTGTAAAATATCTTTTTTGTCCAACGCAAGCATGCCCAAAAGGCGCTGCCATGCGGTAAGAATGGTTTTAGGCATGATTTGTTGGTTTTAAGGCCCTAAAGGCCAAATCCATAAAATAATCGGTTGGTGTAATTTTTTCGTTACAATCGGTAAGCATGGGGAAGTGTTCCCTTAAGAAATATTGGTGCAAGGACCCCTCTAGTATTGTGCTCGCCAAACTTGATGGATAGGGGTATGTTGGATCTAAGGCAACTATCATTTCATACAGACGGTTAATCAGTCTTTTATAAATGACGAAGTACCCATCTTTATTCTCTTGATCAACCTCCTTGGTCAAATAGGACTTGGAATACTCGTTTATTACTATTTTGTTTAAAAGCACCTCATTGATATGCGAAAATGAGACGTCCTCTTCAACAGTTTGCGTCAAAATTTCGATTGCTTTTCGCAGCTTCTCACTAGCATTGGAAATACCATTGGTGGCAAACACCATTTTATACTCAAGCCATCCCCAATACCAAGACGCCAAATACAACAACAGCTTGTGCTTGTTCTCAAAATATCGGTAAATGGAGCTCTCATTGGATTTAATTCGATCACCAAGTTTTCTAAAGGTGAAGCTTTCAAAACCCATTTCATCAATCATCAAAATACTTTGCTCAATAATTCTTTTACCCAAATCGGAGGACTCAGGATCCTTAACGTAGAGCTTGTTGTTGATTCCTATTTTTATGGAATGCATTAATCTTTCCATGACACACTAGTTACTTTTACTTCCAGACAAATATAAAAGTATTACTATCATAGTATAATAGTTTAACTCCCTTTTAACAGTAGTAATACTTTTTTTTGTGCGATAAGTACTATCTTTAATGTTCGAAAACAGATTAATGTGGTTGCATATGGAAAGAAGATTACTTATTTTAATAGGAATGTTGGTTTTGCTGAGTTACGAGGTATACTCACAGAACGATTATAAAAAAATCCAATTTGAGCATTTCACAATGAGCAGGGGAGATGCCGAAGACAACTTGCTCTTGGAAATACCTTACTCCCAGGTTGTTGTATTGAACAATTCACTCAATTCGAGCTCAGGTTTTGGAATGACCCTTAATTTTCATGGTACTATGGTCATCATTGACCACATGGAAACGATGCCCGACGGAAGAACCCAAGTGGTTTTGCGCAGGGAAGATGGTAGGGACTTTTACGGATACAAACCTACCATCAAAGCAATCTTATCAAATAAAACAAACAAACAAAACAATCTGGCAAGATGAAAACTTATGTTTTACTACTGTTATTCTCCCTTTCGATTGGATGGGTCAATGCCCAACAGACTGCTAGCCAAAGTGTGAAGATCGGGGACAAGTTTATTATTTCTGAACCCTCATCCAGCGAATATCGCCATTTGGATGTTCCGCGGAAAAATTTCATCATCAAAAGAGGTGGTATCGCGGATATGAAGACCCTTAAAAATTCTGTTGTTGTAGTTACCGATGTTTCAGGTGATCAGAATCCGGTAATTACCTTTAAAAGGGTCAACGGTATAAAATTTTTCAGGACGTACAAAACGCTTACGGCAGATTTGGTCAATGCTCTGGACAGTAAAGAACTCTTGGCGTACAACTAGCAAAAGTTAGGACAAAAACCGCCATAAACATTGTTAACCATACTTATTTCACCCCATCGCTATGGTGCTTATGCATATTTGTTGTAATTCGGCAACCCAGGCCGAGGAGGTGGTGGATTTTCTTTTGGATGAAAAGCTAGTATTGGATGCTCTGGTTTCCGATAAGCTTCTGTACAAAAGAGTCCAAAACAAAGCGAAAAAAAGTTTTGGACAAACCCTTGTTATGGGTACTACCAAGGCATTGCTGTTCACTAAAATAAACAAGAAAATCAAGGAGAAGTATCCTTCAAACACTCCCTTGGTATATGCCATGCCCATAATTTATATGGACCCACTTCAGGAGAAAAAGCTAAAGAAAAATACAGAGAAAGTATAAGTCACTCGGCATATAAGCCATGTCTTAAATCCATCTACCTCTGCAGGGTTGCCCTCGGCCAAAGACAACAACCAATTCAGAAGACATTCCGGTTTATCTATTATAATAATTTATGTATTTCATAATTAATATAAATAAAATTAAATGATTGCATATTCGCATTTTTGTCAAAAAATAAATCAGAATGAACAGAATTACAGTAGCCAAGGGTGATGGAATCGGTCCTGAGATCATGGACGCCACCCTAGAAATTTTAATGGCAGCCGGGGCCCAACTTGAAATCGATGAAATCGAAGTCGGTGAAAATGTATACCTAAAGGGCAATACATCCGGAATAGCAAAAGAATCATGGGACACCATCCGAAAAAACAAAGTGTTTTTGAAAGCTCCCATCACAACTCCTCAAGGAGGAGGTTACAAAAGCCTCAATGTTACCACACGAAAGTCGTTGGGTCTCTATGCCAATGTTAGGCCGTGTCGCAGTATCCACCCCTTTGTAAAAACCAAGCACCCGAAGATGGATGTGGTGATCATTCGAGAGAATGAGGAGGACCTATATGCGGGCATTGAGCATCAGCAAACCGACGAGGTCGTGCAGTGCCTTAAATTAATAAGTCGTCCAGGTTGTGAAAAAATTGTGCGATATGCCTTTGAGTATGCCAGGCGCTACAATCGTAAAAAAGTGACCTGCTTTACCAAGGACAATATCATGAAGCAAACAGACGGACTTTTCCACCAAGTATTCAACGAAATTGCCGCTGAGTATTCAGATATTGAAAACGAACATTGGATTATCGACATAGGCGCTGCCAAACTGGCCGACACTCCAGAAAACTTCGATGTTATCGTAATGCCCAATCTTTACGGAGACGTTCTTTCCGATGTCGCTGCACAAATTACAGGTTCGGTAGGTCTTGCGGGTTCAGCCAACATTGGTGAAAGTTGCGCCATGTTTGAGGCCATCCATGGTTCGGCACCTCGACGTGCGGGTCAAAACTTAGCCAATCCTTCGGGCTTGTTGCAAGGCGCTATTATGATGCTAAATCACCTAGGACAAAATGATGTTGCGGAAAAGGTGGAAAATGCTTGGCTAAAAACCATGGAAGACGGCATCCATACGTATGACATCTTTGACGAAAACACAAGTGCCCAAAAGGTGGGAACCAAGGAGTTTGCCGAAGCAGTAATTGCCAATTTGGGTCATGAACCCAAAACATTGAACAAAGTTTCGTACGAAGAAAGCGAACCGCTCCACCTTCCCAAATTCACAAGAAAAGAGCCAAAAAGCAAGATTCTTAAGGGTGTTGACCTTTTTGTTCACTGGTCAGGGACAAACCCAGATGAAATCGCTCAAAAATTGCAGTCCATTGAAAATTCCAATCTTAAACTTCAAGTGATCACGAACAGAGGGGTGAAAGTATGGCCAAACGGGTTTGAGGAAACTTTCTGTACCGATCACTGGCGTTGTCGATTTGCCATTTCAAATGGCGCAAGTGTTGAATCCTCTGAAATTCCCAACATTTTGGAGAGGGCCATTACCAAGGATTTGGATGTCATAAAAACCGAAAATCTATATTTCTTCGATGGAAAGCAAGCTTTTTCAATGGCTCAAGGCCAATAAGAACAAACTGCTACCACATAAAAGCAGCAGTGATAAGGGGGATCCCTGCTATCAGGTTCGCTTGGTAGAAGGGCTATTCGATCCAGCGGAGTCCGCCGAGGTCCTCCTATCACTGCTCAACTATAAGATAAAATTCCATACGGTTCAGCTTCTTAACTTGAAAGAAACCAATAACAGTAACCCCGAAAACTCCCAAAAACGAATCGAAGAGCTTCGGGCTGCCAAACAAGAAGTGACCGATCTTGTTGTAGAAGCTAGAAATAAAGACTTGATATTGGAGATACATAGTACTGTGAAAATCATTCCTAAAAAACGCTCGGAATAAGCATCAGTACCTTTGTATCCATTGAAAGTTGGAGTTTATTATTTCCTCTTTTTTTGCATCAATGTAGTCCAGAAGTGCTGAGGCTACAGGTGAGAGTTTCTTGTTCCGTAACCAAACCAAATTCCATGTTGTGGTTATGGGTAGGTGTTTTTGTGGGATAATTTTTAGATCCCCTCGCTCCAGCTCATTGTTCACACCTATCAAAGGCATTATAGAACAGCCCAAACCGGCAATTACAGCCTGTTTAACCGCTTCGTTTGAGGTCAGTTCTATTTTTTTGCCAACCGCGATACTCTTCTCCGTAAGATAGTTCTCCATTGCCGCTCTTGTGGCGGAGCCTTTCTCCCTGAAAATTAAGGGAGTATCCTTCGCAAAGGACTTCTTCCCCAATTTTACTTTTTCAAAATACTTGGGGTTTCCAACCAAATGCAAGATATTTTTCATTAAGCCTATCTTGTTAAGATTCAAATGGGCAGGTAGTACACTGACCAAGGCAAAGTCCACTTGATTTTCCTCCAGGCTTTCAACAACCCTGGATTTATTGGTCACGTCCATTACCAAGTCCACCCCGGCATTTTCCCTCATAAAACCCGATAAAAAATAGGGAATCACGTATTTTCCAGTAGAAACAACCGAGACTTTAAGTCGGCCTGCCAACTCCCCTTGATAGGTGAGCAATTTGTAATTGATCCCTTCAACTTCTTTGAGTATACGTTTGGCAATTACGGCAATCTCGTTTCCGAAATCCGTGATAAAAAGTTGTCTTCCAACAACCTCTGTTAGAGGAATGGGAAATTGATTCTGAAAATTTTTAAGCTGGATGGATACTGCCGGTTGCGTCAAATGAAGTTCTTCCGAAGCCTTCGTAATGCTCTGTTTTTCAACAATTTTAAGAAAAATTCGCAATTGGTTCAAAGTATAGTTCATAAGCAATCATTATGTAAGTGATAATAAATATAAATAAAAATATATGAAATATATATATGAGTTTTGCATCAAATATTTAAAACAATGAGCGAAAAATTATCCCTGCCGTACAAGCAAAAAAGAAAAGTAAAATCCATTAAATGGTCACAACATAGGGTGTTGGCCTCAAGAGCTGCCTTGATATGCCTTCTGTTGTTTTTTATTGTCCTTTCCCTACAGAATGGGTATTTATTTATGGATAAACTTCTACTGTGCACAGGAATTATTTCCGCACTAGTAATAGGCGCCAGCATCAAAAAACAATAACATTTTCATTCAATTAAATCTTAAAACTTTTTACAAACATGGAAGTAATGGTTAAAACAAAACAGAAAATACAGTTGGTCGATGGCACTTTTACGCCTTCAGAAGCCTGCGATGTCATCACAGCTTTGCTGGACCAAAAAATAAACTTTCACAAGCTTCAGCGACTGTCTTGGTGCGAGGGGGATTGTGATGCCAATACCAAATATCCAGATGAGCGCATCCAAGAGCTTGAAGACGAAAAGGTCATTGCCCAAAACTTCATCAATAGTATCCGTCATGAAGGCAAAAGATTGCGCATTGACGGTATCCTAAAAATAACGTTGGAAGAGTAATCATTCATGGATTTACATCTTTTGGTCGATAATTTGACCAACCCTGCACTTCTCTTTTTCTTTCTGGGCATTTTGGCCGTTCAATTAAAAAGTGATCTGTCCATCCCAGAAAATTCATCAAAATTTATTTCACTTTACCTGCTCTTTGCCATTGGCTTTAAGGGAGGTTTGGAATTGTCCCATAGCGATTTCAGCATGGAAATTGTCTGGTCGCTCTTCTTTGGGATTTTCTTGGCCGTATCTGTTCCCGTATTCGCCTATTTTATTCTTAGACGAAAGTTCAGTGTTGAAAATTCGGGAGCCATAGCAGCGGCCTATGGCTCCGTTAGTGCAGTAACCTTTGTAACGGCCATTTCGTTTTTAGAAATGGAAACTATAGATTTTGGAGGTCATATGGTGGCTGTAATGGCTTTGATGGAAGCTCCTTCCATCATCGTTGGTGTCTTGCTGATGGCCCTCTTTACGAAGCAAAAAAGTGACCGGCAAAACTTCAACAAGGTTCTACATCATTCCCTTACCAACGGAAGTGTTCTCCTTATTTTGGGGAGTTTGGCCATTGGATTCTTTGCCAATGAATCACAAGCGGAGGGGATAAAACCCTTTACAACGGATATCTTCAAAGGTTTCCTTGCCGTATTTCTATTGGATATGGGTATAACCAGCGGGAAAAAACTGGGAGACTTCATCCGGAAAGGAAAATTTGCCCTGTTCTTTTCGGTGGGTCTTCCCATTATCAATGGATGTTTAGTGGCCTGGTTTAGCCAATTTATTACGGATAGTATTGGAAACCGTTTTCTGTTTGCAATTTTGGCCGCCAGCGCCTCGTATATCGCAGTCCCTGCAGCTATGCGCATAGCAGCTCCCAAGGCCAACCCAAGTTTATATGTTCCCATGGCACTGGCCATCACATTCCCTTTCAACATTACATTGGGGATGCCCCTATACCTGTTTATGATTCAAAGTTTCAACTAAGAATTTGGAGTATGAAAAAGAAAAAAAAACCTTCCCTTTTTCCCAACCATGACCTTGTTAAACCCCTGCCCGACGCCATTGTAAAACCTCATAAGTTAGAACTCGGAACCACATTTAGAGTAGGAAATCCGGCAAACAACTCCTACCTGTTCCTCTCCGACTCCCTCAATCCAAAAATTTCCACCTTCAAGGTAGATGTGCCGGTAAGTGCCTTAGTGGATGAGGTTGTAACGATAACAGGAATTTTGGAGCTCTCCAATGCAAAACGAAGGGCTGTCCTAGAGCGAAAGGACCAAGCTGTTTTTTATGATGGGCAAAACAGGATTTATGCTGATGTGGACAATGCCATCGTCGCCCAAGAGCTAATAGCCCTATAGCAACGGTCTGGGTTTTCTGCTATCTTTATGCAAAACAAAAAAATGAGCAAACACCGATGTGGTTGGTGCGAAGGTGACCCACTATATGAAGCTTACCACGATTTGGAATGGGGTGTTCCTGTGAAAGACGATGCCACCCTCTTTGAGTTTCTGATTTTAGAAACCTTCCAAGCGGGCCTAAGTTGGATTACCGTTTTGAGAAAGCGAGAAAACTTCAGGTCAGCTTTTGACAATTTTGACTATCACAAAATCGCAGGATACGATCAAAACAAAATTGATGAGCTTCTTCAGAATCCTGGGATCATCAGAAACAAACTAAAAGTACATGCCACAGTGTCCAACGCGCAGGCTTTTTTGGACGTACAAAGGGAATTTGGAAGTTTTAGTGAATATATCTGGGGATTTGTAGATGGAAAGCCCATCAAGAATACATGGAAAAACTATAAAGATGCCCCAGCGACCACCTCTTTATCAGATACCTTGAGCAAGGATTTAAAAAAACGAGGGTTTAAATTTGTGGGAAGTACCGTGGTCTATGCCCACATGCAAGCCACAGGAATGGTCAATGATCATGAAGTCAATTGTTTCAGATATTCGGAAGTTTAGCAGTGTTGTAATTATTTGTACACTACTTGGTGTCTCTCCAATTTGGAGTCAAGATAAAAATGAAAGGGAGTTTCGAATATCAAAATCAGAACTCCCCAAAAACGCCTTCACCCTAATTGAACCTAAGTTGGAGGATGCAAAACGCATTCGATTTTATCAAGAGACCGATGGTGCTAAAAGAAGTTTTGAGGTCAAATTTAAAAAGGGACGGTTGCACTACAGTGTAGAGTTCGACACCGAGGGTCAACTGGAAGATGTAGAATTCATCATCAAACCTAATGATATCCCTGAGGACAGTTGGAATCGCATTGTTCAATATCTTGGAAGCAATTTCAAAAAATACAAGGTCAAAAAAATTCAGCAGCAGTATCCTTCCTCTAAACAAAACAATAAAAAAACCATTAGAGAAGCCTTCCAAAATCTGATTTTACCCTATATCAATTATGAATTGATTTTTTCAGCAAAAAACGAAAAAGGCTATCAGCATTACGAAGCACTGTTCAACAGTGAGGGCAAATTTGTAAAAGTTCGGAGATTTGCATTAGCCAACTATGACCATGTCCTGTACTAAACGACTACCTCTTTTGCTTGTGGCACTATGTTGCCTTGGGGTAAGGGCCCAGGATAATCTTACGGCTTTTTTTCAGCCTCAAGCTGCCGTCAACTACAATGTATCCCAAACCTATGGCCATAACTTTTCATTGGCCTATCGTTCATTTTTTATTGATGAAGGAGTTGTTGAATATCAAAGCAGACAATTGGACCTAGCACATTTTTCTAAATTTAAAATTAAAGGCTCTCAGAGTATCGCCTTTGGGGTTCAATATCGTTTTCGAGATATTTTTGACGATGGTGCCAATGAACTTCGTTTTATGCAGCAGTTCAACACTACTTCCCGCCCGATGATTATTCGTTTTGGGCATCGGTTAAGGGCCGAGCAACGCATCACTAGAGCAAGGACAATACATCGCTTTCGATATCGATTTGCTCTGGATTTTCCATTGCAGGGTGAAAAGTTGGATTTGGGCGAAGCCTATTTTGTAGGGGGCTTCGAAAACCTGTTGAGCATAACGCAAAGTAGGTCATCCCAATATGATACAAGGCTCAGTGGTCAGATTGGATGGCAGTTGGACAAGGGTTTTAAGTTTCAAATGGGCATTGAATATCGCTTGGAGGATTATACCTCCTCATTACCGCAGAATGTGGTCTTTCTGCTGTCTTCGGCCCAATTATCACTTTAGAATTTCAAGAAAACGATTTCTGGTAATAAGTTCAGCTCCCAAACTTTCCAGATGCTCTGTATGCACTTGGCAATCCACAAGACGATAATCCTTTCTTTCTAATTCTTGAACCAGACGGATAAAAGCAAATTTGGATGCATTGGGCACACTGCTGAACATACTTTCTCCACAAAACACATGTCCCAAGTCCATTCCATACAATCCTCCAACCAATGTATCATCTTGCCAAACTTCGTATGATTTTGCGAATCCTTTCTCATGTAAATCCTGATACGCCAATTTCATTTTGGGTGTAATCCATGTGCCCTCCTGCCCTCTCCGGGGAATTTTGGCGCAACGGTCCACCACATCGGAAAAGCATGTATTTGTGGTCAAGGTAAACGGTCCGTCGCGAAGCACCTTCCTCATGCTTTTCGATACTTTCAGTTTTTCAGGAAACAATACCATCCGCGGGTCTGGGCTCCACCAGAGAATTAAGTCATCTTCGTTAAACCAAGGGAAAATGCCATTTTTATAAGCCAATAACAGTCGTTCGGGAGATAAATCACCCCCAACGGCCAACAAACCATCTCTATTGGCATGGTCTACCGGAGGGAATTCTAACCTATCTCCCAAAAAGAATAGGGGAAGATTCTTTTTACTTTTTTCCAAGTTGCAATTTTTATTAAAGTTACAAAATGCTTTAAAAAATAAGAAGTCCCAAAATGTAGAGGACGCTGCCAAAAAACATGAAGATCACAGTGTATGGAAGAATCTCCTTTGCATTTAATTTAGTAATTCCTAAAAGAGGAAGTGCCCAAAAGGGTTGCAACATATTAGTAATTTGATCACCGTAGGCCAATGCCATTATTGCTTTTGGAAGGGGGACTCCCAACTTTAAGGCAGACTCTAATACCAAAGGTCCCTGAATGGCCCATTGACCACCTCCGCTCGGAACAAATACGTTGACCAGGCCAGCACTAAAAAATGTGAAAATTGGCAGGGTGGTATCATTGCTAATGGAGACAAAAAAATCGGAAATATGATTGATCATCCCGCTTCCGGCCATGATGCCCATAATTCCAAAATACAGTGGAAATTGAATCAATATTCCGGCTGTATCACCAATAGCTTCCTGAACGGCTCTCAAGAAGTTTTTAAAGTTACCGTGGAGGACAATGGCCAATCCCAACATAAAAAAGTTAAGCATGTTAGGGGTAATGTTCAATGTTTGTATTGCTGGGAGGTATTGTACCAGAAAAGCGATAAAGATCAAAACCCCAAATAATGTGGCAGCAACTCGGGAGTAATCCAACTTTTCTGCCCCTATCAGTTTCTTGGTTTTCGTATGATCAAACTCGTATTCCTTTAAATGAATTGGAGTGGGTTTTGCCTTTTTTCCCAACAAGTACACTAGCACTCCAATGACCAGAACGATTAGAGCAAACAACACCAGATTCGAAGTGCTTAAAATAGTAAGCGATGTGGAAATGGACGAAGGTAGTTGGGATATCACATCGGGTTCTGAGATGCCACTGAGCAAGGTTTGCAAATGACCTTCCTCAGCAACTTTTAATGGGGCCGAACCACTGATTCCCCCGTGCCATACCATCAATCCAACATAGCCTGAGGCTCCTATCAATGGGTAATTGATGGGTATTTGGTGCGCTTGGGCATATTCCCCTACCTTTCGTGCCAGTATAGCACCGAAAATAAGTCCCAACCCCCAATTGAAGAAAGAAACCAACATGGTTGAAACCGCAACCAAAACAGCCGCGCTTGAGGTATCTTTTATCAAACGCGTAATTCTTAAAATCAACCGTTCCATGGGCCGACTCAGAACCAGCACATGCCCAAGCACCAAAACAAGCATCATTTGGTACGCAAAGACCAACAGACCGTTGTTCCAGACCCCATTTTCCCAAAACTTCAATATTCTGAAAAAATGGTTTCCGTCTGATGGTTTATCCGTAAAAACAAGGGCCAAAACTATCGTTAGCAGTGTTAGCAGCACCGCAATGGTAAAAGGTGAAGGCAGGTACCTTCCAAAAATACGTTCTATAGCCCGGGTAAGCCCCAAAGTGGATTAAAATGGCAAATCGTCGTGATCTTCCTCATTAAGATCATCAACCGGTTCAAAGGCCTCCATTGGAGGAACTGGAGGCGCATCTGCAGAGTTACCAGAAGTTTCCAGATTTTCTATTCGCCATCCTTGAATTGAATTGAAGTATTTGGTTTCTCCCTGGGGATTCACCCAATCACGTCCTCTAAGGTTAATACTGATCTTAACCTGTTGGCCCACTTGGTAATTGTTCAATAGGTCACATTTGTCCTGAACAAACTCCACCAAAATATGTTGTGGATATTGTTCTTCTGTGGTAACCACCATTTCGCGCTTTCTGAAACCATTGTTGCCATAGGTTTTGGTCTCATCTATCATTTTAATTCTTCCCTGAACTTCCATGCAAAATACTTTTCAATAAGCTCCAAAAGTAAGCAAAATGAACCCGAATAAAAACCATATACCCGTATGAACTATCAACATTCTTTTTTCATTTTCCGCTATCTTTAATCCCAATTCCATTAAAAATGAACTTTAACCCCAAGAGAAAGGCCTCCAATGCAATTATGCTAGTTTCGGCATTTGTTATTGTGAGCCTTATTCTTTGGAACACGAATAGTTTTTTCAAGAAGTTCAAGGAGGAAGAGCGGCTTAAAATGGAGATTTGGGCCACGGCCCAATTGGAATTGATTCAGTCTTCAGTGGATCAAGAGTTGGGAAACCTTACCTTAAGGGTCATGGGCAACAATACCTCTACCCCCATGATTTTGGTAAATGAGGAAGGCTCCATCAAAACACACAACATTCCAGAGGAAAAAGCACAGGACAGCACATACCTTCAAAAGAAGGTAGAACAATTTCGGAGAGAGAACGAACCCATACAAATCATTCAAGATGGGGAGTTGTTGGAAACCTTGTATTATGGAAATTCGGAGGTGCTGAACAAACTTAAGTATTATCCCTTGGCACTGTTGCTGATCATTTTCCTTTTTGGCACGGTGATTTTCTTCTTTTTCAAAACGAACAAGGCTTCTGAACAAAACAAGCTATGGGCAGGGATGGCCAAGGAAACGGCCCATCAAATAGGCACACCGCTCACTTCCTTGCTCGGTTGGAACGAACTCTTGAAATCAGAAAATATCAATTCGGAAATCACCCAGGAAATTGGGAAGGACATTTTGCGCCTGCAGACCATCACTGAGCGATTTTCAAAAATAGGGTCGACACCCAACCTTGTGGAACATGATATTGTTTCGGAAACAAAAAAGGCCTACGAATACCTGAAGCGTAGAAGCTCCAAACTCATTCATTTTTCATTTAGTTCGAATATTGAAAAATTACCTGTTCTTCTGAATCCCCCTTTGTTCAATTGGAGCATTGAAAATTTGGTCAAAAATGGCATTGACGCCATGAAGGGAAAGGGAAATATTGGGATAGAAATTGAGCAGAAAGGCCAGTATGTGCATATTTTGGTTTCTGACACGGGCCACGGGATTCCAAAAAGTGATTATCAAAACATCTTCAACCCAGGAGTAACCTCTAAAAAAAGGGGTTGGGGATTGGGTCTTTCCCTTGTTAAAAGAATTGTGGAAGAGTACCACAAAGGAAAAATTAAAGTACTTTCGTCTAATAAAGAAGGAACAATCATGCAAATTTCCTTGAAAGCGAACAACTAGTTACTATGGCTAAGGAGCGAAAGATTGTTATTAAGGATGCGGATATTACCAACAATTGCCCTGAGTGTTACAACCAGGAGTTAAAACTCTCCTTTTACCAAAAACACACCTACAATCCTTTTTTTCATCGCACTACAGATGAAGTGACCCACGAAATCAAGTGTAAGAAGTGCTATTCCATTATCTATCCTGTAAATTGGACCAACGATATTGAGCGGGTGTTCGATTATTACAATAAGTTGGTACAGCCCGATAAGCCATCCGTTCGATTTACCACTTTATTCTTTATTGTTCTAATCCTGATTTTGGGTTTGATAGGCGCCTCGGTCTATCTGCATTTGGAAGGCATTATTTAAGAAGTCGGCTTATTTTTTCGGCAATGGCTTCAAATTCTTCAGCCTTTAAGGATTCTTTGTGCTGAAATGTGGCATTTTTCATGCTATGCAACGGAATCAGATGCACATGGACATGGGGAACCTCCAATCCAATTACAGAAATACCCACGCGCTCACATGGAATGGCAGCCTCGATGGCTTTGGCCACTTTACGGGAAAAAGCCATTAGTTTCATATAGCTTTCCTCATCCAAATCCCATATTTTGTCGACCTCCTTCTTCGGGACACAAAGCGTATGCCCTGCTGCATTCGGGTTGATGTCCAAAAATGCAAAGTTGTCGTCATCCTCGGCTATTTTATAACTCGGGATTTCTCCATTTATGATTTTGGTGAAAATACTTGGCATGGCGTAAGGTTTTGAATAAAAAAATCCTATCGAATGACAGGACTAAATATAAAGAATTCAAAAGTCTATTCCCGGGTGATTTCCAGAATATCAAATTTTAGGGTTCCATTGGGGACCTGTATTTCGGCTACATCTCCAACCGACTTTCCAAGTAAGCCTTTGCCAATGGGAGAGGTGACGGATATTTTTCCTGCCTTCAAATCTGCTTCGCTTTCAGCAACCAAGGTGTATTTCATTTCCATACCATTGGTTTGATTCTTCAATTTTACAGTGGACAAAACCAACACTTTTGAAGTATCCAATTGCGACTCATCAATAAGTCTTGCATTTGACAAAATTTCCTCCATTTTGGAAATTTTCATTTCCAAGAGTCCTTGGGCCTCCTTGGCGGCATCATACTCGGCATTCTCTGACAAATCGCCTTTATCCCTTGCTTCAGCAATAGCCTGGGAAGCTTTTGGGCGTTCTACATCTTTCAAGTGGTTGAGTTCCTCCCTTAGCTTTTTTAATCCTTCCTCTGTATAATACGATATCTTGCTCATTTCGTCATATTTTAATACAAAAAGCCATTGGGGAAAATGCAGAAGCTTCTTCCCAATGTACTTTTTACCACAAATACAAAAATCCTCAACCAACACTGCGCAACGCACCGTATTTTGCGAGGATTTAACGCAAAGATAGGCATTTTTTGACCAAATTTGCCGTTATATTGCTAAGAAATCGTACGTATGAGACACTTTTGGACCTGTATTTTCCTACTTGTTTTGATAAGCTGTGATAGCGATCCGTCCAATAGAAATCCCTTTTTGCAGGAGGTGAATTTTCGATTTGAAATCAACTTGAATCTTCCCTTGTACAACGACTTAAATACAATCGGAAATCCTGTTTATATAGGAAATGCCGGTGTGGGTACTCGTGGTGCCTTTGTTATAAAGTCAAGCTTGGATACCTTTTTTGCCTTTGAGGCAAGCTGTCCCAATCACACCCCCAATAACTGTTCCACCATGGAAATTGAGGGCCAAAATGTTGTCTGCTCCTGTGAAGATTTTACCTACAGCCTTTTTACAGGACAACAGCTCAATCGCCCTGATGATGGGAACCGCTACTACGACTTGCTTTTTTATAGGGCCACCCAAAGCGGCAATACAGTTACGATTTCTAATTAAACTTAAATGAAGTGAATTACAGAAAACTTGGGAAAACCGGATTCGAGGTTTCCGAAATATCTCTTGGTACTTGGCAGGTAGGTGGCAAATGGGGTTCTGGATTCGATGCCAATCTAGCTGACCGAATTATCAACGAAGCCATAGATTTAGGTATAAACTTTATAGATACCGCTGATGTTTATGAAGCCGGTGCGAGTGAAGCCGCCGTGGGCAAGGTGATACGCTCAAGAAAGGAAAAGATTTACATTGCCACCAAATGTGGGAGACAAATAAACCCGCATATTGCTGAAAGATATACTACGAAAGCATTAAGGAAATTTGTAGAGGACAGCTTAAAAAATACAGGACTTGATTGTTTAGACCTCATTCAACTGCATTGTCCCCCTACAGAAGTTTACTATAATCCTGAGATTTTCGAACTTTTTGATAGGCTAAAAGATGAAGGGAAAATAAAAAACCTTGGCATTAGTGTAGAGAAGGTAGAAGAAGCTCTAAAAGGAATTGAATATCCCAATGTAAGCACGGTACAAATCATATTCAATATGTTTCGGCAGAGACCTGCAGAATTATTTTTTGAACAAGCCAAGAAAAGAAACGTGGGTGTCATAGTAAGGGTTCCTCTGGCGAGCGGTCTGCTGACCGGTAAGTTTTCGAAAGAAACCAGATTTGGTAAAGACGACCACCGTTTTTTCAACAGGGAGGGAAATGCTTTTGACAAAGGAGAAACATTTTCTGGCGTTCCTTTTGAATTAGGACTAAACGCTGTTGAAGACTTGAAGGCACTTTTCCCAGACTATCAAAATCTAGCTCCCATTGCACTCAAATGGATATTGAGCTTCCAGGAAGTTGGCTGTATTATTCCCGGTGCTTCTAAACAAGAGCATCTGCACTCCAATCTTGAGGCCTTGAAGATTCCAGAACTAAGTATCGAGCAGCTTAAAGCAATCGATGCTATTTATCAAAATCAAATAAAGCAGCACGTACATCACCATTGGTAGGGCTCTACAGTTTGCCTAAAATAGAGTCCATCACCCAACTGGTGTGAACTCCTGATTTCCCAATTGAAGGATGAATACCTTCTCCTTTAAAGTGCTTTTTGATATTTTCCGCATGATATTTTTGGATATGAACAGGGTGCTGAATTTCCAAGCTTTGTCGGCCTGATTTGGTAATAAGTTCGATTGGGGCCTCATCCAAGACAGAAAATAGTATTCTGCCTTCCGTACCAATTATTTCAACACTATCTTCTCGGTTTTGGGCCAGAAAATTCCAATTTCCTTTACCCACAACTCCATTTTCGTGTACCCAAGATCCTGTAATAGTATCATAGGCCGAGTAGAGATCTCCTTCGTTAGAAGCCTTCCCATTGGCGCTTTTTATTGGACCCAAAAGAAAGGTGAACAAATCCAATCCATGACTGGCCAAATCATCAAAATAACCTCCAAGGGCAATGCTTGCGTCAGTCCTCCAATTGTACTTTCCGCTTAGGTCCAAATCATTGGGTTGTTTTGTTTTCACCCAATGGATTTGCTGAACTGTTCCAATTTGTTTGGTATCCAACCACTCCTTTATTTTCAAAAATCGAGGCAAAGACCTTCTGTAATAAGCGACAAACAACGGCAATTCACGGTCCAAAAATGCCTTGTAGATTTCCTCGCAATTATGAAAATTAGGTGCCATGGGCTTTTCAATGCAGCAAGGTTTTCCTGCCTTTGCCACCCAAAGGGCATAATCCTTATGTGAATCGGGGGGAGTAGCGATATAAACCGCATCAATTTCCGGATTTTCAATAACTGCCCTGGCGTCTGTGGTCCAAAATGGAACCTTATGCCTCTCCGCGTAGTCCTTTGCCCTACTAGCATTCCGACACATTATCATGGCCACCTCAAAACCTTCGGTTTGTTGGTAAGCGGGTACACTTTTCTTTTCTGTCACGCTGCCACAGCCTATTACTCCCCAGCGTATTGAAGATTTTTTAAAAAAGGGTGTATTAAGGGATTCTGTCATTAAGCTAAAAATACAGAATCCCTTTTAATGGTTATGTCGCTATAAATTGATTGTTGCACCCAACAGGAAATTGATGCCCGCTTGAGGATAAAATCCGTTCCCTTCAACAGTCGTCACCGTGCCTGGATTGGTAAAATCATCATCAAAAGTGAAGAAGAAACCATTGTTCTCATATTCCAAATCGAATAGGTTGTTGATTTGACCAGAAAAAACAATCGATTTCACAATGGGAATGTCGGTGATTTGATATTGAATATTCAAATCGTTCACAAAATAGGCATCAAGTTTGGAAACCGGTGAGTCTATATTGCCCATAAATTGTTCTCCCACATATTTGGAAAACAAGCTGAAGCTCCAATCCTCATTCGGACTGAAAGTGAAAACGTTTCCGGCTATGATTTCAGGAGAAAAAGAAATGTTGGTGTTCCCCATGTTTTCCAATTGACCATCTCTCTGAAAAAAGAAATCTCGGTTCTTATTGGTGCTCAATGCCAAATTTGGACGAACCCTAAACATATCTGAAATATTCCAGTTGGCATCTATTTCCAAGCCTAAGCGAAAGCTGCTGCCACTATTCTGGCGAATGGGAAAACCTACCTCATCCAACGCGCCCGTAAGCACCAATTGATTTCTGAAATCTAGATAATAGATGTTTGTATTCAGCTGAAAATCGGACGTAATATGACGCCATCCCAATTCAAAATCGTCCAGGCTTTCAGGCTCAGGATTCCCATTTTCAAAGTCCACCCGAGCTGGTTCTCTGTTAGCGCGGGCATAGGAGAGATAAAGACTGTTGTTCGGGTTAATGCGATAGGTTATCCCAGCTTTGGGATTAAAAAAAGTATAGTTTTCATCTACGTCCAAAACTGCGCCAGGCTCAAAAAGTGAACCATTTGCTTCATAATTAATGTTACGAACCTGCAAATCTCCGAACAGAGAAAGTTGGTCATTTAGTCTAAAGGTGCCTTTTGCGTAGATGTTAAAATCCTTTTTGTCACTTTCATTCTCAAAAAATCGATTGGGAATATTGGGAACTATTGCAAATTCAGAACCTATGATCTCACCAAATTGCTCGCCATCATAGCGATTCCATCCTCCTCCAAAAACAGCATCCAACTGTGCTGATTTATAAATCAGGCTGAAGACGGTACCATAAAAATCGCTGTTCAAGTGTTGACGTGTTATCAAATCTGAATTGGTGACTGCCTCACCATCTGATTCAAACTCATCCAACCGATAAAAATTCAAGGAGGCGTCATCTATATATTGCTCAAAAAAGCCCCGCCCGTAGGTATAATGGAATGAAACATTCCCACTCCAGTTTTCATCGAATTGTTGCGTCAGATGCAATTGATAATGGTCCTGTTTGTAATTATCGGTTTGTCGGTCATAAAACCTTTGCACGCCTTCTCTGTCCACATACAGTCCATCCGCATTGAAGCGTCTATTGGTCTCCAAGCCGGCTTCATCCAAACCTGCAAATGAAAGCCCGGTAATTTCTTCACCTCCAAAAACCAGCACTTTAACTTGAGTGTTTTCATCCTTATACACCCCATCCAAAAAATAGGAACTTAAATCAGAAAACGCACGGTCTACATAGCCGTCGGATTTAATTCTTGAGAGCCTTCCGGAAAAAGCCAAGTGATCATTCAACAATCCAGTACCAAACTTTACCGTATGCTTTCGGGTGTTGAAGCTACCAAAGCTGTTTGAAATCTGGCCATAGGCCTCTTCAGACAAATTATCAGTCAAAATATTAATGCTAGCACCAAAAGCACCTGCTCCGTTGGTAGAAGTTCCCACCCCTCTTTGAATTTGAATGTTTTCTACTGAGGAAACAAAATCTTGAAGGTTAACAAAGAATGTGGTTTGACTATCCGCATCATTGTAGGGAATTCCGTTGATGGTAACATTGATTCGGGAGTTGTCAGCACCCCGAATACGAAAATCCGTGTACCCCACTCCGGTCCCATCAAAAGTGGTAGAAACCACAGAGGGAAGGTAATTGAGTAAAACAGGGATATCCTGTCCCAAATTCACCTTGGCAATATCCGTTTTTTCGAAATTGGAAAAAGTAACCGGAGACTCCCCAGTCACCCGAGAGGCGGATACTACTACCTCATTTAGGTCTACCTGTTTTCCTTCGATGGAATCTGTTCGTGATTTTTGGGCGCTTAAACTGAGTGCCAGCCCAAAAAGGGCCAATGTTGTGAATAAAGTTTTAATGCGATGCTTTCTATTGTTTTTTAGTTGTCGCATTGAACCACTTCTATATTTAGTGGTTTTCTCATAATAATTAGAACAGAGCGTTTTCATTCGTAAAATGTTTACGAATAAAAGGGGTCATTATTCTTGTTAGTACTTGATTTTTGTTTCCTTACAGAAACGATGAATTCCAAAAGGCGCTAAGCGCATCCCTTGGCAGCATTACCCGCCCAGGTTCATTGGGTATAATCTCAGCCTTGCCAAACATCAGTTGTTTTTGTGAAGCAAAGCACCCCTTTGAGATGGGGCAAAAGTAATATCCGGCGCTCACTTTTCATAATAAAAATTGCGTTAATTAACACCTCTTATTGACCCATTATGCTTCTGGTTTGCGTATATACTTGAGAACATGCGCCCCAAGTCAAGAAAACAGTTTACTTTAAAAATCATTGCCGGCTACTTGGCCATGGGCATACTCAGTCTACTTGCAGGATATCTCATCTATTCGGAATTTGAGGATTACAGCACTTCCCAAGTTAAGATGCAAGACAATCAAAAGTTATTGCATACCAACTTACTGCTTACAGAGTTATATGAGGCCGAGAATCTTTCCAAATTGGCCTTGCAAACAAGAAAATCAAGTGAACTTAGGAACTACTCAAAAAAGGTTGATTCTATCCTTGTCATAATTGACTCTTTACAATTGTTGACCCCAAGCCAATCACAGACTCAAAGACTGGACTCGGTTCAGGGATTGCTAAAGCTGAAGGTCTTCAATAATGCAGAACTGAGAAAATTAAAGCTAAAAACCGAGCAAACCGCCCCTTTGGATTCCATTTTAAAAGCAATCAACAAAATGGAAATCGATATGGGCCGCATCACACCTGAAACCTTTGTTCCGAATTTTGAAAAGCTATCTCTGTCAACACAAAACTCCATTCGGGAATACGTGGATATTCTCAACAAAAATATTCCCAAGGAAGCTAATGCAGCACCAAATGCCGCCCAAGTAGATTCTGTGCTGCAATTGTCAAAATCCATATTGAACCGTGCAAAAACAGAAAGCGAACAGCTGGAACGTTCTTTGATTCAAAAAGAACTGGAAATCTATAAAACTGACCTGGAGCTTTCCCAAAAACTTAGGAGCTTCACCTCAGCTTTTCAACAAGAACTTATTACAAATGCTTATTTGGACGGATTTCAAAAAGAGAAAGTGGTGAAGCGTAGTATTCGGTTCGCAGGCGTGGCCATTGTCTCTGGATTACTCATTGCATTTTTATTCACCGTCTTGGTGTCCAAGGATTTTTTAAAGTCACAACGCTATCGAGACCAACTGGAAAAGGAGAAAAATTATTCGGAATCTCTTCTAAAAAGCCGGGAGCAACTAATATCTACCGTAAGTCATGATTTGAGGTCTCCTTTGGGCACCATTCAGGGTTATTCTGAATTGTTGGACCACAAAATCAAAGGAAAAAAAGCACGAAAATATGTGCGAAGGATAAAATCTGCGCTAAGCTATATTGAAAACCTTGCAAATGACCTTCTGGATTTTTCCCAGTTGGAGAGCAGTCAATTGCAAATTCAAAAAGAGCCCTTTCTGCTTACAGAACTTTTGACCAATATCGCGGCCCAATTTGAAGAGGTGAAGGTTAAAAAATCTGTGCATCTGGAGTTTTCCATCGATTCCGAGCTTCAATCCGCCATTTTGGGCGACTCCTTGCGTTTGAGGCAAATACTGAGTAACCTAATCGGGAACGCCTTTAAGTTTACACATCATGGTTTTGTAAAAATTGATGCTTTTGTGCATCAAACCGTAAAAGGGGATTACCTCCGTATCAAGGTCATAGATACTGGTATTGGAATTGCAAAGGAAAAACAAGCGCTGATCTTTAAAGAATTCGCACAAGTCGAAAGTAATGACAACCAGAAATATCAGGGTTACGGTTTGGGGTTGACCATATCAAAGAAGCTCAGCGAACTCATGGGTGGCTATCTTGAACTGGAAAGTGAAGAAGGTAAAGGTAGCACCTTCACCGTATCGCTTCCCTTGGAGTTCGCAAGTGTTGAATCTTCACAAGCACTTCTTGCAGAACAAGACAATCACTCCCTGTCTATTTTGATTTTGGATGATGATCGGGCCCTTCTACATTTACTGATTGAGCTTTGTGAAACACAGGGTGTTGCTACTATGGGCTATTCCAGTTTTAAGGATATTCCCTTGAACAAGTCCTTGGATTATGATATCGTGCTGACCGATATACAAATGAATGATGTTAACGGTTTTGAAGTATTGAAGCGTTTAAAAAACAATGGCTTTTCCCACTACTCAAACCAACCCATAATAGCCATGACCGGGCAAAAGAACCTTAACCGTTCGGTTTGTTTGGATGCCGGGTTCACGGAAATGCTTGTAAAACCCTTCAGCGCCGAAGTTTTGCTGAAAACCTTATATTCCGTAAGCAAGGGGCACAGAAAAAATGTCAGTTCCAAGCTCGCATACAAAAACACGTTCCATTCCAATTCAACTTTATTTAGCTTGGATTTGATTTCTTCTTTTTTAGATGGTCAGCCTCTTTATAACGTGCTTGATGTTTTTCTGGAGAACACCAAAAAAGATATGTACTTACTGGAGAAAGCACTACATGAATCAGAAATTTCGAAAATGGAATCCATTGCCCACCGAATGTTGCCTATGTTTCGTCAGCTAAAAATTATTGAAGCTGTTCCTTTATTGGAAAAAATGGAAATCATTTCTAAAAAGGTGGCAATAAGAGAAATAAAAGGGGATTTTGAGAATCTAAAAAGAATCATTTCAAAACTGGAGGATGAAATTGTACAGCTAATGGCTACACATCCAATTGATACTGATTAATTTTATTGTAGAGGGTCTTTCTGGTAATCTGCAGCAACTTTGCTGCTTTGCTCTTATTAAAATTTACTTGTTTCAATGCTTTTAGAATACGTTCTTTTTCATAGGTTTCCTTTGAAAAGTCCGTACCCTTCAGCTCACTTTTTAAGTGATTTTTCAACTTTTGAGGTAAGGCTTCCGATTTCAATGTTTCACCTTCCGTGAACAAAACGGCTCGCTTCATCACATTTTTCAACTCCCTGAGATTTCCCGGCCAGGAATAATGAAGCAATACTTCTTTTGCTTCATCCGCAACTTGGGTGACGTTTCTCCCCAACTCTTTGGTGGCATCTTCCAAGAATGAAGTCGCAAATTGCAAGAGATCTTCTATGCGTGCTCTTAAAGGGGGAATCGTAATTGAAAATTCATTGATTCTATGGTAAAGGTCTTCACGAAACCTCCCCTCCTCGACAGCCTCTTCAAGATTTTCATTGGTGGCCGATATAATTCGCACATCCACACTCACTTCATGTGTGCTCCCCACCCGCTTTATTTTTCGTTCTTGAAGGGCACGTAACAATTGAACCTGATTTTCGTACGACAAATTGCCAATCTCATCCAAAAAAAGTGTCCCGCCATTTGCAGCTTCAAAATGGCCCATTTTGTCTTCAATCGCTCCTGTAAAACTGCCTTTCAGATGTCCAAAAAACTCACTGGTCGCAATTTCTTTGGGTATGGCTCCACAATCCACCGCTACAAACTTTTGATTTCTCCGATGGCTACGGTCATGAATCATCCTTGCCGTGACTTCTTTTCCAGTCCCACTTTCCCCAACCAAGAGAACAGACATGGAGGTAGGTGCAACCAGTTCTATATACTGCTGCATTTGTTGAGAACTTTCACTTATCCCGGCAACAAACTGGGGTTTTGTTGATGTAGTTTCCTTTTTTTTGTGGCTTGCCGACTTCTGAACTTTCTCGTTTGAAGATGTATCCCCAGCCTTTAAGGCCTTGTTGATAATGTTTAGGATTTCCTCGGGCGTAAAGGGCTTAGCGATGTAGTCAAAAGCCCCCTTTTTCATGGCGTTTACCGCCGTCTTAACTTCTGCATATCCTGTCATCATGATGACTTGGGTCTCGGGAAATTCAGATTTTATACGGAGAAGCAAATCCAAGCCATCCCCTTCTGGAAGCCTAACATCCGACAAGATAACGTCAAACTTGGTATGCTTTAATTTTTCACTGGCATTGTGAAGGTTATAACTTGTAGTAATGGCAAAACCATTTTTCGTCAAAAAGCGCGAAAGCATTTGACAAAACGCAGTGTCATCTTCAATGATTAAGATTTTGGGCATATCTCGTATCTAATATACGGTTCCCAAAAGCGATAGGACGATAAAAGGGTTGTAAAATTATCACAAAAAAAGAGGTTCGCCCCCGCGAACCTCTCTCTAACCAAACTAACCTAACACGATTAATCAAACTTGTGTTACATCTCAATCCAGTTTCCCTCGGCATCGGCATAAACGGTGCCAGAAGTGCCATCCTCCAAGGATAGCTCGAGCTTGAACTGATTGGATGCATTTTTGTAGGCCTTATCTATGGAAGCGGTCGGATAATCTTTTGATACGGCGGTGACAACCGCTTCTGGAAGATCAGACACACTGATTTCCTCAAAGTCTTGAACCGGAGCAATTACAGCTGTTTTATCGGTTTGATCCGATACACTTGCAGCTTGGGCCATTGCTGCGAATCCCACAAAAGATAATACGAATGCTAAAATCAATTTTCTCATGATATGTTTTTTAAAATTAAATTCACTTTATCCTATGAAAATGCAGTGCCATACTTTTTTTGAATAGCATTATGGGTATAAAATATTGATTATTAGATTTTTATAAATATTCAGATTAATATTGACATGTGTAAAATTGGGAATCTGGGAAGGAGGAGTGTATATTTTTTACACAAAAAAGGCTGCCGAAGCAGCCTTTCCGCAAGATCCTATTTGCAAAAATTTACAAATCCGGACCTAATGGACAACGCATGGTTAGTGTTTGCATAGCATCATCCAAACTATTCTTCCCTTTTTTTATGATATTCCTTACGCAAATAGGACACCAAAATGAAAATTGATATCCCCAAAACAAGAATACTTATACCAAACATTATTCGAAAAACCATCATACTCATCATTTCAACAATTTAGACACATGTTTTAGCTTTGGGTCACAAAAAAAGGTCGCAACGAGTGCGACCTTCAACCAAATCAACCAACCAAAAATGACCGGCCCATCACAGCCGGCATTGCTATACTATCTGTTTTTCGGTATTATTCTCTGCCCAAAAAATCATCAAAAGAGCTAAAGCATTCATTCCAACTAAAAAAATTTTAATCCCAATCATCAACATGTTTTGTTGCTTTTGCTTGTTCACTCTATAGGACACCATTTTGTTAAGTAGGTCACCGCGTTCCGGTATTTTTAACATATTTTAGGAAATAACTTGCCCTAAAAAGCAAAAAATCCCCTGATGCAAAGAGGATTTCTAGAAGATGACAGGACTTTTGTAGTTATCCTTGATGACTGGGCTTGAAAAGGTCATTTACTGTTTTCACAGGGTTAAAGGTCACGAGTGGAACTTCAACAAAAATTGTGTTCCAATAGGCCATACCTCCATTCCATAGGCCCGGAAGTTCAAGTGCCTTCAGCTCCTTTCCCTCCTGGGTCTTTCCGGTAATGAAGCCTTGCATGTGGTCCACATAGTTCAAAAGATTATATTTTTCTCCTTTGTAATTCCGTATCCCACTAACCAAATCCACAGGGTTGAAATGTGTAGAATTCTTTAACAAAGCGGCCTGCTCGGAATTGGACAGATCAACTTGTGCCGATTCAACAATCTGCAGTGAAATTGTACCCGTGTGGTCTACAATCCAAAACGGACCTCCCCCAGGCTCTCCTTCGTTCTTTACCATTCCACAAACTCGAATGGGCCTATTGAGTTTATTACTCAATATTTTCCTTTTTTCAGCCTGATCCTGTTGATTGAATGTATCAGGCATGGGGACATTTAGCTCTTTTTCAAGAAAATTTCTGATTTCCTCAAGCTTTTCTATGGAAACTTCTTCCTCCAAATCTTTGGCATAGGCAAATGCGCTTGACTGTACTTTAAGCAAAACACCTGCAAGCATTTTTTTGCTAGCACAAACGGCACTTAAATTCTGGTCAATGACTACGTTGTCAATGTTCTTAATAAAGATGATGTCCGCATCCTGCTCATTTAAGTTTTCAATGAGTGCCCCGTGCCCTCCTGGTCTAAAAAGGATGGACCCATCATTTTTTCGAAAAGGTTTGTTCTCTAAATCAACGGCAAGGGTATCCGTGGAAGGTTTTTGATTGGAATAGGTGATATTAAATTCCGTATCGGTCTTTCTGGTAACCTTGGGAGCAGCTTTGGCATGTTCGTCTTTGAACATTTCCTCGTGCTGCACGGAAATTGTAAAATGTAGATTGGCCTTCCCACTCGTTTTGGCATAAAGCGCAGCCTCTTTCAAATGTTCTTCGAACGGGGTAACCGTTTCCGAATCATATTTATGAAAAGGGAGTAGGCCCTTGGGGTAAAAACCATAATTGAGACCCTCCTCTACAAGCATTTCCTTTACAAAAAGATATGCTTCTTCATCTGGATTGTTAAATTTTCCCGCTATTCGGTTATTGATAAGCTGAAAAAATGGAAGTTGCTCCTTATTTTCCAAAAATTGATGAGCGGCCTTATCCCCAGTTCGGGTGAAATAATCTTCCGATTTTTCTTGTGAAGGGTCAAAAGCATCCAAAAAGTTGAACATGGCCTTAAACATGCGTGAGGCTGCACCAGAAGCTGGAACAAACTTTAAAAGAACCAGACTCTTACGTTTCTCCTCAAAAAAGTGAACCAAGTCTTTCTGCTCTTCATCCGAAAACCGAAGAATGCCATCGGAAACTACAGCGGCCTTCTTTAATTGAACAAAAGGAATTCCAGCTTTGAAGGTTGCTATTTGATCTAATACTTTTTCCTGGGAAATTCCCTTTATCTGCAGCTGTTCTAAGTCTTCGAGACTAAAATCGATCATGTGTTGAGGAGTTTATCTATGTGTTTGACGGCCTTTGAAAATCGAACCTCTTCTTCTCCCTTTAAAGTAACAAAATTCCTACCGTATTTTTCCAAGGTTCCCTTGAAATATGCAAACATTCGTTCTCTCTCATCGGGTTTGTCCCTAAGGTCATCCTTAACCCATGGTGTATCTATGTAGGTCAACAGATAGAGTTCATATTGGTTACCAAGGGCATATTGCTCCAATAAGGGGTCGCAGTACCCTAAATAATATGCTTCTGAGTATACTTTTGTCTCTAAAAGGTCGGTATCGCACACAAGAAGTTTGTTGGCCTTTTTTGCCAACTCATTCTCCAATCTCATTTGGCCATAGGCTATTGGAAGCAAATCATGTGGTTCGCAAGTCTTTTGTTCCCTATCCCATTTTTTCTGTAAATATTCTCGGGCATATTCAGGGACCCACTCGGTCTGATAATGGTCTGCCAGCTGACGTGAGAGCGTGGTCTTCCCAGTAGATTCCGGTCCAAAGAGAACTACTTTAACAAGGTTTGAGGGCTCTTGCCCAAGCTTTTCTTCCATGCCTTGTAACCGTAAATGGCGATTATAGTTAATGCTGCGTAGAGAAGCGAACTAAAGATAAGCCCTTTGTACCAATACAATGGCACAGTAATAATGTCGCCAACAATCCAATATATCCAGTTCTCCAATTTTTTCTTGGCCATCAACCACATCCCCACAAAAAAGATTCCGGTTGTAAAAGTGTCCACATAGGCAGTCCATGTATTGAATTTATCGGCTAGAAGATAAACTACAGTCACAAAAACCAAGGTTCCCAAAAAAATGAATATCGACCATTTCTTCTCGTTTTGGGTAGTGGTAGTTATAGGAATAAAATGGGTCTCATCAACTTTTCTGGTCCATAGATACCATCCCACAACACTCATAATGAAGTAGTAAACATTAATGAGCATATCCCCTAAAAGGCCCCAGTACAGCAGAATGTAGGCCGCAATCCCTGTGGCCACAATGCCTGTGGGGTAAACCAGGATATTCTCCCTTTTGGAATACCAAACACTAAGTAGAACAAAAACAACGCTAACGAGTTCCAGCACAACAATGTGTGTGGAGACCCCATCGTATTGTGAAAAAATCCAATCAAAAATGTGGCTCATAGTCGCTTCGGTCCGATTTAACCAATTTCATATTCAAAACCACATGTTCCAAGCCTTTAAATGAAGTTTTGATCTCTTTTTGCAGTAGCTCCATTACCTTATCGTAGTCACCATATACTTGGGTGCTCAATGGGTTTTCCAGAATGGTTAGATCAGAAGTTCGGAGTTTTTTGATAAAATCAATGATGGGTGGTTCAAAATTATCTTGAAGCGGTGTTAGGGTAAGTTCGACCGATATTTTCATGGGTTATGCAAATTTAGATGGCAAAACTACTAAAAACCCATTTGAGGTCAAGTCATTTCTGCCCCTTTGCGAATACACATGTGAATCCTTCAAACTCGAGGAACTCCACATCGTAATTTGAAGTTTTACCTTGATATTCGATTTTGGCAGTGGTTCTAAAATCATCAAAGGCAAAATCGGCAACATCAATATGTCGCAAAAAACTTAATCCTTTTTGGGCATAAATTTTATACAATGATTCCTTGGCCCCCCATACTATGGTCAACTTGCGGATTACAGCCTCCGTATTGGCCAAAGTCCTGTATTCTTCCAAGGGTGTGAATTTGTTAGCAATTCGCAAAATCTTGTTTCGTTGCATTTCAATGTCAATGCCCACTTCATCCAATCGACTTACAATAATTCCGGTAAAGTTGTGCGAATGCGTGATGGAAATATGGCTTCCATCCTTTAAATGGGGCTTCCCGAAAGGATCATAATACAAATCCTTGTCCACATATCCTTCAATGGCCAGTAAATGGCGAATACTCAAAAATGCCCTTCTATGCGCTTCCGATTTCATGCCATCCAATCGGTTTTGACAGTGATCGGACAATTCAATCCCTTCGGCTAAAAGTCCTTCTGCTTCGGTTACTTTCCAAACATGTGCCGAAATGGCGGGCGATACTGTTATGCTTTTGTAAATAGGCATGAGTAAAAGTTACGTTATTTGTATCTTTGCAGCCGAGTTAGGCGAAGCTACAATATAAATTAATAAAAGTATGAGCGTAAAAACAATTCCCTATGTGCCTTTTAAGGTTAAGGATATTTCCCTTGCAGATTGGGGAAGAAAAGAAATTGAATTAGCTGAGGCGGAAATGCCTGGACTAATGGCACTTCGTGAGGAATATAAAGACGAACAACCTTTAAAAGGTTCACGTATCGCAGGATGTCTGCATATGACCATTCAAACTGCGGTTTTAATCGAAACCCTTGTGGAATTAGGTGCTGATGTTACCTGGAGTTCCTGTAACATTTTTTCTACCCAAGATCATGCAGCGGCAGCCATTGCGGCAGCTGGAATTCCAGTATATGCTTGGAAAGGAATGACCGAGGAAGAGTTTGATTGGTGTATCGAACAAACTTTGTTCTTTGGTGAGGAACGCAAGCCTTTGAACATGATTTTAGACGATGGTGGTGACTTGACCAATATGGTATTGGACCAATTCCCCGAATTGGCCAAGGATATCAAAGGACTTTCTGAAGAGACCACTACAGGAGTACACCGCTTGTATGACCGTGTGAAAAATGGTACGCTTCCAATGCCTGCCATTAACGTAAACGATTCTGTTACCAAGTCTAAATTTGACAACAAGTACGGATGCCGTGAAAGTGCAGTGGATGCCATAAGACGTGCCACTGACACCATGTTGGCTGGGAAACGTGTTGTGGTTGCTGGGTATGGTGACGTTGGTAAGGGAACGGCAGCATCCTTTAGAGGAGCCGGGGCCATCGTTACTGTTACGGAAATCGATCCCATTTGCGCACTTCAAGCTTGTATGGATGGATATGAGGTTAAACAATTGGAAACGGTAGTGGCCAACGCCGATGTGGTCATCACAGCTACAGGAAACAAAGATATCATCAGCGAAAAGCACTTCCGTGCGATGAAAGACAAGGCCATTGTCTGTAACATCGGGCATTTCGACAACGAGATTGATATGGCTTGGTTGAACGGCACATATGGTAATACCAAGGATGAAATCAAGCCTCAGGTGGACAAGTATACCATTGATGGCAAGGATATCATTGTTTTGGCAGAAGGTCGCCTGGTTAACTTGGGCTGTGCCACAGGGCACCCAAGTTTTGTGATGAGTAACTCTTTCACCAATCAGACCTTGGCACAAATTGAGCTATGGAAGCATAGTGCTAAATATGAAAACAAAGTGTATATGCTGCCTAAACATTTAGATGAAAAGGTGGCTAAACTTCACTTGGCCCGATTGGGTGCAGAGCTCACAGAGCTAGATAAAGAACAAGCAGATTATATTGGTGTGAAGGTCCAAGGGCCCTTCAAGCCGGATTATTACAGGTATTAGATTCTGATACAACTAACAACACAAAACCCTCACAGCAATGTGGGGGTTTTTCTTTTACATGTCCAACCACTTTTTGAAGTTGGTGGTTCGTTCCCTTGAAACAATAACTTGCTCCTCTTCCTTCGGAAGAAGTTTCAATAACAAACGACTATTGAAATAACTGTGTATCTCCGCAACCGACTTCACGGAGACCATAAATTTCCGATTTACCCTAAAGAAATGAATGGGGTTCAAAATGTTCTCCAGCTGGTCAATGGTGTATTCAATGGGATAGGACTGTCCTGTATGTGTATAAAGAAAAATCAATCCTTCATGGGATTTAAAAAAAGCTATATCCTCAACATTGAATGATCGAAACTGGTTGCCTACCTTAACCATAAACCGATGTTTGTATTCCTTATGGAACAATTGCTTAAGCTGGGCAATATTTTCAGAAGTCGATTGTCCGTTTTGGGTCACATTCTTCTTGAACTTCTCTAAAGCAACCTTCAGATCGGTTTTTACAATGGGCTTTAGTAAATAGTCCACCCCATTATATTTGAATCCCCTTATGGCAAATTCATTGTAGGCAGTCGTGAAAATAACAGGGGGATGGTCTTCCAAATCGTCCAGAATATCAAATCCGTAACCATCGTTTAATTGGATATCCAAAAAAATCAGGTCGGGAAATGGATGGGAAGAAAACCAAGTTTTTCCTTCCTCTACGGAACTCAATACGGTAAGTATTGAAATATCGGGAGCCAGTTCGGTGACCAACTGTGATAAACGCTTGGATGCAAATTCCTCGTCTTCTACGATTACAGCTTTCATAACTAGGAAATGGCAATGAGTTTAGATTGGGAGACTTCCTTATCAAGCAATGGAATGATAACTTCAAAAAATTCTTCTTCCTGTCGCACCAAGACCTGTTTATTGGTGTAATACGAGTACCGTTTTTTGATGTTATCAAGACCCATTTGGGTAGTTTTCTTCAATTCTCTCTTTCTGAGATTATTACGAACGGCGAGCGCATCATCATCAATAGAAACCACGGTGATTTCCAGGGGTTGTTCTTTAGAGTAAAGATTGTGCTTCAACGCATTTTCAATCAACATCTGAAGGGAAAGCGTTGGAATCCAGTAGTTCTTAGGATTTACTTTGATATCCATTTTGATTCTAATCGCATTTTTGTGCCTTATTTCCATCATAAATATATAGGCATTCAAAAAAGCTAATTCCTTTTGAAGGGTGACCAAATCGTCCTCTTTGTTATCCAAAATATAGCGATAGCTGGTTGCCAACCGAGTTACAAAATCAGAAGCTAAATCGCGGTCCTCGTACATCAGCGAAGTAAGGGTGTTAAGACTATTGAATAAAAAATGTGGGCTGATTTGGCTTTTCAGTGACGAATACCTTGAGGCCAACATTTCCTTTTTCAAACTCTCCATTTGTTCTTCCATCTCTTCTTTTTGTTTCATTGCGAAATAAAAGAGGTTAAAAAAAACAACGGTGGACCCTATCAAAGCCGCCCTTAAAAAATCGGCCATGAACTCCACAAAAGGATCTTCACATTCTATTCCTATAATTTCCCTAAAGGGAAATAGGGCCAAATAATAGATTACCGCGCTTAATGGAAGCAACAAGGCCATGGTCTGGGCAAAAATCTTAAGGCTATTTTTTAAATTCAACTTGCCCTGTGAACGTTGCCTTTTAATCAAATAATCGTTGAATTCCCAAGTCACCATGAAGAACAGAAAGGCGGTGAAGTAATAAAAAAGACTTGTTGGGTTGAAAAAATTACTCAACCCTCGGTCTTCATGATCCATTGTGGTCTTTATCAAGAAAAAAACCACGTTCACCACCATCCATCGAAAGAGGAACTTTTTTACCCTGGCATTTTTGAAAATCCCGTTCAACATAGTTTAAAGATAAACATCACATTACTAACCGCATGATGACATAGGGCCAACCGTCAAAAAACCACCTGAATTGTTATCAAGGTCCGTTCAGTTGAAATGAAAGTAGTTCATTGAAGTTTTTTTGGCTACAACCTTGTATGTGACGTTTCAGCCAATCATATGTTGATACAGGTTTATTCAGTTCCAAGGATGGATTCATTGTTTCAATTTCGAGCAAATCTCAATGAAACCAGTCATGAAAAAAATCATTTTTATTCTTACAGTTTTGTACGCCTCCTTGACCTTGGCGCAAACCGGGGTCATTAAAGGTATTGTGGTAGACAAACAATCAGAAAGCCCCCTTGAAGGCGCCACGATTGAATTATTGAATATGGAAACCGCCACAGGGGTCATTACCGACTTTGACGGTAGATTCGTATTAAATGATGTACCCATCGGAAGGCAGGTATTACGTATTAGCTATATCGGTTTTGAAAGCACCACTGTTCCCAATGTTGAAGTCACAACAGGGAAGGATGTGTTCTTGACCATTCAATTGTTGGAATCTTTCAACCAACTGGACGAAGTTGTGTTGACCAATTCAGCGAACAAGGACCGCCCGTTGAACAAACTGGCAACTGTTTCAGCCCGTCAATTTGGGGTTGAGGAAGTGACCCGGTTCTCTGGGGGCAGAAGTGACGTAGGACGTTTGGCTGCCAACTTTGCTGGGGTTTCAGCCCCAGACGATAGCCGTAACGATATTGTAATACGGGGAAATTCTCCTACTGGACTACTTTGGCGTTTAGAAGGTGTCCCCATTCCAAGCCCCAATCACTACTCCACCTTGGGAACAACAGGAGGTCCGGTTTCTGCCCTTAATCCCAATCTTTTGAAGAATTCAGATTTTATTACCTCAGCCTTCCCTGCTGAATATGGCAATGCCCTGGGCGGGGTTTTCGATTTAGGTTTTAGAAAAGGAAATGCCGACGACTATGAGTATACCCTACAAACCGGAATTTTCACTGGGGTAGAAGCTATGGCGGAAGGCCCCTTGGGCAAAAATCGCGGTTCGTTTTTGGTCGCAGCCCGGTATTCCCTGGTAGGTCTTCTTGGAGTCGGTGCAGGAGGTACGGCAGCTACACCCAATTACAACGATGTTTCCTTCAATATCGATTTTGGGAAAACTTCCTTTGGAAACTTATCAATTTTCGGAATCATTGGTAATTCGGACATTGAATTTCTGGGGGATGATATTGACCCTGATGATCTTTTTGCCGCGGAGGATGAAAACACCTTTGTGGAATCGCGATTTGGTGTGGTTGGTGTGAAGCACAATCTAAAATTGGGGTCCAATTCATTTCTTAGGACCATTGCTTCCACCTCTTATTCGGGGAATGACTTCGTGGTTGACCGTTTTATAGAAAAAGATACCTCCCAAGAACGATTGATACGATATACGGAAGCTGATAATTCAGAAACACGTTTTACCTTTTCAACGCTGTTCAATACCAAGTTAAGTCGCAAATTTACCGTCAGAGCCGGACTTCTTTTTGAGCGTTTCAACATCGAAAGTCTGTTATTGGATAGAAACGAGCAAGCGGATACAAATGGTGATGGAGACCCTGACCTTGTAAATTTTAGGGACATTGATGAAGGTTTGAACATTATTCAACCCTATTTTCAAAGTCAAATCCGGATTGCTGAAAAGCTCACCCTAAATGCCGGTCTGCATACCCAATACAGTACCTTGAATGAGCAATTTGTACTAGAACCCAGAGCTGCAGTAAACTATACGCTTTTCCCGAACCACACTATTAACCTAGGCTATGGGGTTCACCAGCAATCTGCTCCACTCCCACTTTTATTTCTGAACGAAAATGTGAATGGAGAAATCCAACAGACCAACAGGGATTTGGATTTCGTAAGAAGCAGCCACTATGTTTTGGGCTACGATGTACGACTGGGTGATAGCTGGCGCGGTAAACTGGAGGTTTACTATCAGGACATCGATAACGCAGCTGTTGAACCCTTTCCTTCAAGTTACTCCACACTTACAGAAGGGGCTGACTTTGGATTCGACAATGATAGGGTTTCCCTTGTCAATGAGGGCACAGGTTTCAATCAAGGTATAGAACTCACTCTGGAGAAATTCTTTAGTAAGGGCTATTATGGCCTTTTGACCAGTTCATTTTTTGAAAGCAAATATGAAGGAAGTGATGGTATTGAGCGAAATACCCCGTTCAACAATGGCTATGTAGTAAATCTTTTGGCGGGTAAGGAATTTAAAACTGGTCCGGCCGGAAAAAATGTTTGGTTTGTGGATACGCGTCTCACCACTTCAGGAGGGCGATATTTTACCCCTGTTGACCTCGAAGCTTCTCGATTGGCAGGCTTTGAAGTACTTCAAGAAGACTTGGCCTTTAGCGACCAAATCGATGATTATTTCCGGTGGGATGTGAAGTTCGGTTTAAAAATCAACAGTCGGGACAAGAAAACTTCCCATCAGTTTTATGTGGATTTACAAAACGTAACTGCCAATGAGAATGTTTTTGTCCAACGCTATAATCGCTTGACCAATAATGTAGATCAAGTGGATCAAATTGGCTTCTTCCCAGATTTTGGGTACCGATTTCAGTTTTAGAATTAGAGAAAAAGATCAAGATGGCAAGGAATTCCAAAACAAGAGCAGCAGAGGAAAAGAAGTCAAAGCCTTCCTCTATCATTTTCAAAAAGAGAAAGACCAATTACCCCACTTTTATTTGGTGGGGCTGGAAGCCTATTTAACTCAAACAAAGAATTATGCGATTTTCAAATCATCTTAAACAGCAATTATTGGATAATTACGGACCATGGGCCTTGATAACCGGTGCCTCTTCCGGCATTGGCCAAGAAATCTCCCGTAGTTTGGCCGAAGCTGGCTTCAATCTTATCCTTAACGGAAGAAATGAATTTGCCCTCAACCAACTTTCCATTCAATTGGAGGATCAATGGGGCATTGTAACGGATAGCATCACTGCGGACCTTGCATCCACAGAAGGTATCACCCATATTATCAACAGTATTGGAGATATTCCAATTGGCCTATTCGTCGCATCGGCAGGTTTTGGTACTTCGGGCGAGTTCATCGCGTCGGATGTTGATCAAGAAATCGAAATGGTTCAGGTGAATACGCTTGCCCTTATGATGTTGACCCATCACTTTGCAAGGCAATTTGCCCAAAATAAAAGGGGAGGGATTATTTTGATGAGTTCCATTGTAGGATTCCAGGGAGTCCCCAACGCGGCCAATTATGCAGCAACAAAAGCTTATGTACAATCTCTTGGGGAAGGCTTATATCACGAATTAAAGCCCTACAATGTGGATGTTCTGGCAGCCGCGCCGGGTCCAGTTGCAAGTGGTTTTGCACAAGTTGCGAACATGAAAATGGGCAATGTGCTCACTCCCAAGGAAGTCGTGCTGCCCATACTAAAATCTTTAGGAAAGAAGTCCACCGTATTTCCAGGCAGGCTGACTAAAATCTTGATTTTGGGGTTACGAACTGTGCCCCGATGGGGGAAGATCCGCATTATGAAAATGGTCATGAGCGGCATGACACAACATCAAAAAGTTACATCATGAAAAAAGTTCTTTTATTAACAGCACTACTTGTAGTCACAATCCAATCTTGTACCTCTACAAAAAAGAAGATTGCCGAAAGTCAGCCCTACCCAAGCCAAATCAATTGGCCAGAAGCTTACACTCCTGAAGAAGCCGGGTTTTTTGTACACAATGAAATAGAAATAAAAGCTACTCCCGAAACAGTGTGGAATATCCTTTTAGCGGCCGAAACATGGCCTGAATGGTATGAAGGTGCATCTAATGTCAAAGTAGCCTCTCCTGACAATGGAATTTTAGATGCAGATTCAACATTTGAATGGAAAACCATGGGGCTGGATTTTGAATCCACCATTCAGGAGTTTGAGCCCTACTCAAGACTAAGTTGGGTGTCCATCAAAAAAAGTATCAAAGGCTATCATGCTTGGCTTATCATTCCGACCCAGGATGGGTGCAAACTGATAACCGAAGAATCCCAACACGGTTTCCTCACTTTTTTGGAAAAGACCTTTCAGCCCAGAAAGTTGGAAAAACTTCATCAAATTTGGTTGGAAAAGATTAGGGAAAAAGCTGAGGCGATTTAATCGTTAGCTTGTCACCCATGAAAAAAATCCGGTATTTTTTGGTAGCTTTAGCTCTTCTTACAACTACTTTTATTTTGATACGAAATTCTGACCCTGGACCTCAGTTTTTGGATGCGCAGTTTTCGGATATCATCAACTATATCCCCGAAAGAGCAAAACGAAATATGGAAGTGTCCGAGGTTGACGTAGCATGGCACTTAGATCATAGCCTAAAAACGATTAATCATATTTGCGAAGCCTTGGAAGCATCAAATCCAAATACATACCGTTCCAACTTTAACTTTTCAAGGATGGTGGTTTTCACTATGGGTGCATTCCCAAGAGGGGTGGCCGAATCTCCTCAATTGGTTCGCCCTCCGAAGACCATATCAACCGATAGTCTTTATCTACAAATGGAAGAAGCTAGAAAAAATCTTAAAAGAATTGAGCGATTAGATAAAAAAGTTCACTTCAAGCACCCCTATTTCAATGTGATTGACAAAGGACAGACCAAGCGCTTTCTTAAAATTCATACCGACCACCATCTGAAAATTGTCAGGGATATTCTAAAAAATTAAGCAACAAAAAAGCCCACATTAATGTGGGCTTTTTTAAAAGTCTTATTTATGCTTATGCCTCGAAAGGGTCAACGGAAACATAGGATTTTCCGCCAGCTTTCTTCTCAAACCTTACTACACCATCTATTCTGGCATGTAAGCTATGGTCTTTTCCGGCATATACGTTTTCACCAGGATTGTGTTTGGTCCCTCGTTGTCTAACGATGATGTTACCAGCCACAGCGGCTTGTCCACCAAAAATCTTCACGCCCAAGCGTTTCGATTCTGACTCTCTACCGTTTTTCGAACTACCTACACCTTTCTTATGTGCCATGATATATCTTTTTTAGTTCTTTCTATTTATTTGCTTAAAGCCTCAATCAAATCTGCTTTCTTCATGGAAGAAATACCAGATATTCCTTTGGCTTTTGCCATTTCCTTTAATTCAGCAACCGTTTTTGAGCTCAAATCCTCAGCAGCTTTTTTTGGTGCCGCCTTTGGCGCCTCCTCCACTTTGGCTTTTGCTTTTGGCTTTGCTTCTTTCTTGGGAGCTTCTGCTGGTTTTTCTGCCTTGGCTTTGGCAGGTGCTGCTTTTTTAGCTCCTTTGGCAACAATGCTTTCCACAACAATTTCAGTCAAATATTGTCTATGACCGTTTTTCTTGCGATACCCTTTACGTCTTTTCTTTTTGAAGACAATTACCTTATCACCTTTCAAGTGCTTTACTACTTTGGCCTCAACGGCTGCACCTTCTATGACTGGGGCGCCAACAGTTACGTTCCCACCGTCGTCCAAAAGGAGAACCTTATCAAAGGTTACTTTTTTTCCCTCTTCGGTCTGCAAACGGTGAACGTACACTTTTTGGTCTTTTGCAACTTTAAATTGCTGCCCTGCCATCTCTACAATTGCGTACATACTGCGTTTTATTAAATTTAATGTTTGTCGCTTATCGAAATTCGCGGGTGCAAATATACTGCTAAATCCTTAATGTACAAGCATTATTTACTCCAATCCATTGTTATTTTTTGGGATTGTTCGAGGTTTTGAAGAGCTGCATAAAAGAGAGGGTCAAAACAAGCGTGGTGGCAAAACCCATGATGGAAACCGTGAAGAAAACAATTCCCTCAAAATTTGCATAATCCTTGGACCATACTTGTGAAAGCTCCGTGAGGAAATCTTTGTCCAACTCGGTACTATAAAAAGCAAAGAAAATGGTAAACAGGAGTGTGGCCACAAAACCTGTGGTAATTCCAGCGGTGAAACCTTTGCCATAGTTGAAGTCCTTCCCCTGCCTCAATTTGGTATACTTGATGGTTTCATAAATTCCGAGCCCGGTTATCACTCCATTAAAAAGGCTGAAAAAAACATTGGTATGCTTTCCCATGAGCGAAAGAATCAGAAAATAGGCCATAAGCACCGCACTGGTAACGATACCAAAACGAATGGGAAGGGTTAGGTTTTTCATCGTAATTGCTTTTCAGGATGGACCTTTAATTTACTGAATGTTGGCGAATTTGCCATATTTTCTTGTTAAAGAGTTGTTTACAATACCCAAATTCCCTTGAATTTTACGCTATATTCGTGTAACATCATAAAGAAAATCAGTACTAATGAAAAACGATATTAACTCTTAAATTTTTGTAATGAAAAGAAAACTATTTTTAGGTCTTTTCATGCTTATCATAGGAAACTTTTTGTATGCGCAGGAAGTGGCTTTTGAAGAGTATGATTTAGACAACGGCCTTCACGTTATTTTACATCAAGACAATGGAGCTCCCGTAGTGACTACAGCGGTAATGTACCTTGTAGGCTCAAAAGATGAAGATCCTGAAAAGACCGGATTTGCGCACTTTTTTGAGCACCTTTTGTTCGAGGGCACCAAAAATATTGAACGGGGCCAATGGGACCAGATTGTTGCTTCGAGTGGTGGAAGCGGAAATGCCAACACTTTTTTGGATAGGACATACTACTATGAAACCTTTCCCTCCAACAGTCTTGAAACAGGTTTATGGCTAGAATCTGAACGATTGATGCATCCCATCATCGGTCAAGTTGGAGTGGACACACAAAAAGAGGTGGTACAGGAGGAAAGAAGGTTGCGTACCGACAATTCCCCTTACGGTGCCATTTTTGAGCAATTACTGAAAAATCTTTACTCCGAACATCCCTATCGCTGGGGCGTTATCGGTTCCTTGGATCATTTGGCCAGTGCCACTCTGGATGACTTCAAAAATTTCAACAAAACCTTTTATGTTCCCAATAATGCCGTTTTGGTGGTTGCCGGAGATATTGATTCGGAAAAGACCAAGAAAATGATCCAAGATTATTTTGGACCCATCCCAAAAGGCGCGGACATCAAAAGGAACAAGGTTATTGAAAAACCCATCACTACAACCATCCAAGCCTCCTACAACGATCCGAACATTCAGATTCCAGCAATTTTATTGGCCTATAGAACCCCAGGACAAGCCGAACGCGATGCTCATGTCATCAATATGATCTCTACGTATCTGAGTGACGGAGAAAGTTCAAAACTCTATAAAAAGTTGGTAGATGACAAAAAGATGGCGCTGCAGATTTTCTCTGTTCCAATTTCGGCCGTTGACTATAGCTCCTATGTTGTTGGAGCCTTGCCTGTTGGGGAAAATTCCATTCAGGACCTCAAAAAAGAGATTGACGAAGAAATTCTCAAAATACAGATGGACTTAATTTCCGAGAGGGACTATCAAAAACTCCAAAATAAGTTCGAGAATAACTTTGTAAACGCAAACAGCAGCATTCAAGGGATAGCCAATTCCTTGGCCGACAACTACATGCTAAAAAACGACACGAATCTCATCAATACCGAAATTGATATTTATCGTTCCATTACCCGAGAGGAAATTAGGGAAGTTGCAAAAAAATATCTGAAGGTGAATCAACGAGTTGAACTTGAGTATTTGCCCGAACAAAAAGATGCCAATTAATATGAAAAAGTATATTCTTTCCGGTCTGCTGTGCCTAATGGTAACGGTAACCTTCGCACAAATCGACCGTAGCAAAAAACCAGAGCCAGGTCCTGCACCTGAAATCAATTTACAAGAACCAACTCGTTTCGAGTTGAACAATGGGCTGAAAGTCATGGTAGTGGAAAACCATAAACTACCAAGGGTTTCCATGCAACTTACACTCGATAACCCTCCAATTTTACAAGGTGAGAAAGCGGGAGTTTCCGATTTAACATCAAGTTTAATGGGCAAGGGATCAAAATCCATTTCTAAGGACGATTTTTACGAAGAGGTAGACTTTTTGGGTGCTACCATAAACATCGGTGATCAAAGTGCTTTTGCAAGTTGTTTGTCCAAGTATTTTCCAAGAATTCTTGAATTGATGGCAGATGCCTCTTTGAATCCCAATTTCACCCAAGAAGAGTTTGATAAGGAAAAGGAAAAACTTTTGACGGGATTAAAATCCCAGGAAAAAGATGTTTCCGCTATTGCAACACGCGTGCAGCTGGCCTTGGCCTATGGCAAAAATCACCCTTTTGGGGAGATTACCAGCGAGGAAACTGTGAATAGGGTGACCCTAGCGGATATTGAACAGTACTACAGGGCCAATTTTGTGCCTGCCAACGCCTATTTGGTGGTTATTGGTGATGTAGAGTTTGACAAGGTCAAAGAGTTGGTCACGGAATACTTCACTCCGTGGTCGAAGGCTACACCACCTTCGTTCAGCTACTCAAACCCTTCGGATGCGCAATATACCCAGGTAAATTTTGTGGATATGCCCAACGCGGTTCAATCTGAGATTGCTGTGCAGAATGTTACCAATCTTAAAATGAAGGATGACGACTATCTTTCTGCGCTTTTGGCCAATAGAATTCTAGGTGGTGGATCTCAGGCCCGTTTGTTTATGAATCTAAGGGAGGACAAAGGATATACCTATGGATCTTATTCCGCCATACGGGATAATAAGTTCAGCCCTATGCGTTTTAGTGCCTCTGCACAGGTGCGCAATATGGTTACAGATAGTTCGGTCGTTGAGATTTTGAGTGAAATAGACAAAATCATGAAAGAGCCAGTTACCGAAAAAGAACTGAAAAATGCCAAAGCCAAATACTCAGGTAGTTTCGTGATGGCATTGGAAAAACCGCAAACCATAGCTAATTATGCTTTGAACATAGAAACCGAAGGTCTTCCAAAGGATTTCTATAAAACTTATTTGGAGCGCATCGATGCCATTACTGCCGAGGATGTTCAAAAAGCGGCCCAAAAACACTTTTCCACATCGAATTCCCGTGTTGTGGTCACAGGCAAAGGAAGTGATGTAATAGAAAATCTTGAAAAACTGGAATTCAATGGGAAAAAAGTTCCCTCTCTCTATTACGATGTATTTGCCAGTAAAACAGAAAAGCCCAATTATGATGTGGCCGTCCCTGAAGGAATCACCGCTAACTCTATTCTGGAAAAATACATTGAGGCCGTTGGGGGCAAAGAAAAGTTGGAAGGTGTAGAATCCTATGCCATGATTGCAGAAGCAGAAATGCAGGGGATGAAGTTGGAGCTTGAGATGAAGAAGACCGCTAAAGACCAGTTTATGCAAGACATAAAAGTCATGGGTAATTCTATGCAAAAGCAGGTTTTGGATGGCGATAAAGGTTATATGGTGGCCCAAGGACAACGCAAAGACCTATCTGAAGAAGAAATTGAGAAAATCAAGGAAGAATCTGCAGCTTTTCCTGAGTTGAACTTTTTGGCCGCTGGAAACATCAGTCTTGAAGGAATTGAAGCGGTTGGCGATAAAAAAGCGTACAAACTGAAAATTACCGATGGCAAATCGGCTTTCTATGATGTAGAAACAGGGTTGAAGCTTCAAGAGGTCAGTGTTCAGGAAGTACAAGGGCAACAGATGACCCAGACCTTGCAACTATCGGATTACAAAGAAGTCTCTGGAATCAAATTTCCATTTAAACTGACCCAAACAGCTGGTCCCCAAACCTTCGATTTCATCGTAAAGGAAATCAAGGTCAACGATGGGGTTTCACCTGCTGATTTTGAATAAGATTTCCATTAAGAATTAGAAAAAGACGCCTTTTTGGGCGTCTTTTTTTTATTCACCAAGTACACTCCCAACAGAATGATGGCAGAGGCAAATAACTGTTGTAATTTAAAGGCCTCACCATCCAATATTCCCCAAAAAATCCCAACAATGGGGATTAGATAGGTTACCGAAACGGAGAAAACAGCTGAGGACATTTGCACCAATTTGTTGAACATTACCTTCGCTACACAAGTTCCCATTATACATAAAATGATAACGTACCCCAAGGAACTCCAAAATCTTGGTCCCGAAGTGACTTCTTGGGAAAAGAATCCGGAGAAGGGCAAAATCAAAAGTGCTGGAACCACAATGGCCGCAAAGTTGCCCACCGCGATACCCATGGGAGATACATTCTGCAATTTACTTTTTATGATGTTGGCATTGGAGGCATAGCAAACGGTGGCCAAAATCACCAGGCTGGCATACCAATAATTTTGGTTCGGATTGATTTGGCTTCCGAAGAAAATTAAAAAAGCAGCACCAATCAGCCCTACAATCACACCCAGCAACTGATTCTTGGAGAAGTGAATTCCGAAAGCAAACAACCCAATAAAAAGGGTGAAAAGTGGGACAAGCGAGTTTAGTATCGAGGCAATTCCACTACCAATCTCTGTTTCTGCAAAAGCAAAAAGGAACATCGGCACAAAACTGCCAATAAACCCAGAAAGAGCAACCCATGGCCATTCAGTTCTAGAAATGGTCCGCAGTGATTTGAATCCGATAATAAACAGGAAAAGTGCGGCCAAAACTACTCTTATGGCCCCTAGCTGAATGGGACTGAATCCTTCAAGGCCCTTCTTGATCAGAATATAGGAGCTTCCCCAGATAATGGAAAGCAGAAAGAGATAGGACCACTTTCGATTTTGGATATTCACTTTCTGAATTTAAAGTGCAAAAGTGAGGGATATTTAAGAGAATTTGACCCTTTGTGGGTTATTTTTGTACTTCCAAACCCAATCCTTTGAAGAATTCCATTGTATATGGTTTTGTTTTGCTCTATTTGGTAGCGATGGCAAGGCCCGTTGTACCATTGATGGAGTATATTGTTTATGAGGATTACATTGCGGAGTTTCTTTGTATCAACAAAGATAATCTTGAGTTGGAATGCCATGGAAAGTGCTACCTGATGCAAAAGCTCACTGAACAAAACGACCAAAAGCGGCAAAACCTTCCAAAGATTGTCATGGAAGAATATCCCATTGGTTTTGTGGATCTTCAAGAATTTGTTACAAAGGAAGCAGGTGCTCCCGAGAACAAGCGCAACTATGATTATTTAAATCCCTACACCTATCTTTTTACCGCAGGCAGTTTTCATCCGCCCAATGCGATTAGCTAATTAGCTATCAGACAGATTACCCAACGCTTAGTTCAAAAGATGATTCAATTTCATCATCTTTTTGGATAGGTTATATCAATCTCAATACAAAATAAAAAACGGATGAAACTTTATATTTCTGCCATTTTCTTAATGGCTAGCCTTGCATTATTTGCACAAGATACCACTGACACATTACCAAAATGGTCCGCTGGACGACCTGATGGCCATGCTCCAATTCCTGTTATGGGAGACCACATGCACGGAAAAGGGGAATGGATGTTCTCCTATCGGTACATGTATATGAACATGGAAGATTTAAAAAGAGGAAGCGATGATGCCTCATTTAATGATGCGCTTCAAGAGTATATGGTCACACCCACCAGCATGCCAATGCATATGCATATGGTAGGTGCCATGTATGCTCCAAGCGATAACATCACGCTTATGGTCATGTTCAATTATTTGTCCATGGAGATGGACCACATTACACGAATGGGTGGAACCTTTATTACAGAAGCCAATGGATTTGGCGACATCCAAGTCTCTGGGCTTTACCGGTTCTTTAATTCAAATCAACAAACAATGCATGGGCAGCTCGGATTTTCAATTCCCACAGGAAGCGTCACTGAAAGCGATGTAACCCCGGCCTCCGCCCCCGATGAAGTGGAGCTTCCTTACCCTATGCAAATTGGAAGTGGAACTTTTGACACTAATTTGGCACTCACGTACCTGGGCCAGGGGAATATTAACTCTTGGGGTGTTCAACTGAGGGGCATTTTCCGGTTCGGGGAAAACGACCGAGAGTTCCGCTACGGCAATCGGTATAGCCTAAACAATTGGTTTGCCGTAAAAGCAACTGAATGGCTGAGCTTTTCAGCCCGGTTGGAGGGATTGCTTGTTGGGGAAATTGAAGGTGAGGACCCCAATCTAAATCCTATGATGGTAATCACGGCAGACACCAACAATTCTGGTGGCACCTTTGTAAACGGAGGGCTTGGTTTTAACGTGTACATCCCTTCAGGAGCCCTTAAAAATCTAAGGTTTGGCTTTGAAGTGGCATCGCCCCTGTACCAAGATGTAAACGGGGTCCAACTTCGAACAAGGGAAACCTTGACCCTGGGAACGCAATATTCTTTTTAACTTTAATCTCCCAAGGAGCATTTAAATGTGTTCCTTGGGTTTTTTCACTTAGCAACAATACTATGAAAACAAGACTTTTATTATTTCCGAGTTTAGTTATTTTTTTGTTCTTCTCCTGTAAGCAGGAAAAGAAAACCCCAGAAGGTCCGACCCAAATGGAAAAGGTTATGGCCATACATGATGAGGTAATGCCCAAAATGGGGAAACTGGGAAAACTTGTGGGCGAACTTAAGGCCAAAGTCGACACAACTGAAACAGGCTTGCAATATGAAGCTGCCATGAAAGACCTTCAAGGTGCCAATACGGCCATGATGGATTGGATGATGAATTTTGGTGACCGATTCGATTCCGAAGAAATATTGGAAGGAAAGGAACTAACAGAGCAAAAACAGTTATGGCTTGATGAGGAAGAGGAAAAAGTGAGGGCTTTACGGGATCAAATCAACCAAAGTTTGGAAAACGCGGAAGCCCTGCTGCAAAAGGAGGAATAGCTTTATTTTTTCCAGCGAAGGCTTTCCATAATCCGGCGAATATCTTTTTGAAGATAGATAGCTGCCGGCAAAATGGAATCGTAATTGGGCTTTGCATAGAAGTACAAGGAGCCTGTTACAAAATGTGAGGTGCTGTCGGTAACATAAAATTGCGATTGGGAAGCAGCATTGCCGCTTACTTCGTAAAACATGCCATACACCTTATCCTCTGGGTTGACAAAAGGTTGTTCCAAGATATTGTCGGCCTTTACTACATGCTCATAAGATAGTTTTTGAGCATCAATGAGCAGGGTATCCAGATTTTGATTTACGGGTTTGTAGGTAATATAAATTGATCCCTTCATATTGGGGTAATCCAAAACGAGGGAGCAGTCTTCGTTTTCTTTCAGATTGGAGGCGCGATTCAAGTCGAACACAAATGTGCAATCTGAATCCAGCTCTTGGTACTTGGCATCTGGATATTCCAAGCTCAGCATCGCCTTGGGTTTGGGCATCACCTCATCTTTACATCCGGAGATAACAAATAATAACAAAAGGGCAGCGCAAATATTAGCCTTCATTGGGTAACGTTACTTTAATTTGCTTCAATCTTTTTTTATCCAAGCTTTCCACTATGAACCGGTAGTCCTTAAAAAGTACTTTCTCGCCCCTTTTGGGAAAACTTCCGGAAATTTCCAAAACGAACCCAGCTATGGTTTCAGATTCTCCTTTGTTATTTTCAAATTCATCCTCATCCTCAATTTTGACAACCCGGTAAAAATCCTTCAAAGCCGTTTTTCCATCAAATACATAGTTGAAATCATCTAATTTGGAGAATATCAAATCCTCATCGTCAAACTCGTCACTGATATCCCCAACGATTTCCTCGATAATGTCTTCCAAGGTAACTATTCCTGAAGTCCCCCCATATTCATCCACTACAATCGCCAGGTGGTTTTTCTTGTCCTGAAATTCCAGCAGCAAATCATCGAGCTTTTTGTTCTCTGGAACGAAATAGGGTTCGCGAATCAGTGACATCCAGTTAAAGGTTTTCCGATCTAGGTAGGGAAGTAGGTCCTTCACGTACAAAACGCCCAAAACATTGTCCATATTTTCGGAAAACACAGGAATACGGGAATACCCATTCTTTTTGATTTCTTCCAATACCTCACGAAACTTCATTTCCTCGTTAAGGGCGAAAATGTCAATTCGAGGCCGCATTACCTGTTTGGTATCGGTATTGCCAAAGCTCACGATGCCTTCGAGGATTTTTTGTTCTTCTTTGGTTGTATCGCCTTCAGAGGCCAATTCCAACGCTTGGGATAAATGATCTACACTGAGGCTCGATTTTTGTCTTCCCAACTTTTCCTGTAAATAAAGGGTCGCCGAACTCATGGGTGAGCTCAAAGGCGTAAAAAGAAGGGTAAAGAGGTTCAAAGGAGCCGCCATAATCTCAGAAAACTGTCTCTTGTTTCTGTTGGCGTAGATTTTTGGAAGTATCTCACCAAACATCAATATGAGAAATGTTGCCAAGACCACCTCCAATATAAAGCGAACGGAAACGACACCAAAAAGACTTTGGTCGATTTTTGAGAAAAGGGTGTCCCCCAAGGAACTGAACAGGAGCACAATTCCAATATTTATGGCATTGTTGGTAATCAAGATGGTCGCCAGCAATTTTTGAGGTTTCCCAAGAAGCTTTGCAATAAGGGAGCCCCTGGTGGAATCATCTTCCGACAACTCGTTCAAATCGGTTTGGGAAAGGCCAAACAAGGCTACTTCCGCGCCAGATATTAACGCTGAGCAGCACAACAGGAGCAAAAGTACCATGACCTTTATATAGAAAACTCCGCTTATCGCTGATAGAGAGAAAACCAAACTATAGGGGTCGGGGTCCAAATCTATGCTGCTTATTCTTAATTTTAGAAGGGTAGGTCATCATCCTGCTCTGCCTCGCCAACTGAGGGTGTACTGGCAGGTTGTTGTGGTTCGGTCGGAGCAACTACAGATGTCTGGGGAGGTACCCCGGCCATACTTTCCTTTTTGGTGGACAAAAATGTAAAATCCTGAACATGCACCTCGGTGGTGTATCTGGTGTTCCCATCTTCTCCTTGCCATTGCCGGTTTTTGAGTCTTCCCTCTACGTAGACCTTATCGCCCTTACTCAAATATTTTTCGCAAATCTCGGCAGCCTTGTTCCTTACCACAATATTGTGCCAATCTGTATTGGTCACCTTCTCCCCGGTCTGCCTATTGGTATAGGTCTCATTGGTGGCCAAAGGAAAGCGCGCGATACAGTTTCCTCCCTCAAAATAGTGGATTTTAACCTCATCCCCCAGATGGCCAATTAGCATCACTTTGTTTAATGTTCCGCTCATAACTTTTCAATTGGTCAAAGGTACTAAATTTTGAATGTCTTGATAAAGTCGGCAATCAAAACTGGAACAGGAAAATCAATGGTTTGTTTCCAAGATATGCCTTCTTTGAGGTCCTTTGCCAATTCCACCATCCAAAAACGGGTGTGTAAATGTTGGTGGGACAGCTTATGTACTACAGGTTCCTTATTGCGAAGAGAAATGCTTTTGATCTGATTCTCAAGATCTAGGGCTTGAATCTGTGTTCTTAGTTCTTCCCCATCGATCAGTTTTTCAGATTCTACCAAAGGGAATTGATACAGATTTTGCCAAATACCTTTCCCCTTCCTTTGTTCAAGTTGCGTCCTCATTTGTGGGTCCAAAAAAACCAAATAATTAAAATAACGCTGTTTTACTTTCGTTTTGTTCAGCTTGACCGGAAGGTCGGCCACTCGATTTTCTTTCAGTGCGGAGCATCCATCATTCAAAGGGCATAACAGGCAGTAGGGCTTTTTGGGTGCGCATTGAATGGCTCCAAATTCCATAATGGCTTGATTGTAGTCACGAATATTTTTCCTGTCCATTACCTCACGGGCAAGTGTTTTGAAGTATTTGATTCCCTGAGAGCTGTTTATAGGGATCTCAACACCAAAATATCTCGCGAGAACCCTATATACATTGCCATCAACAACAGGTTCGGGGATTCCAAAACTAATGGAAGCAATGGCACTTGCCGTATAATCTCCAACGCCCTTTAGGCGTTTTAGTCCTTCATAGGTGTCCGGAAACTTACCTTCGTATTCTGTGACCACAATTTTGGCAGTGGCATGGAGATTTCTTGCCCTGGAATAGTACCCCAAGCCTTGCCAAAGTTTCAAAACCTTTTCTTCGCTGGCATTAGCCAGATCCTGTACTGTGGGGAAGGCCTTTACAAATTTGTGATAGTAAGGTGTGCCCTGAACAACCCGGGTTTGCTGAAGAATGACTTCGGATAGCCAAATTTTATAAGGGTCTTTGGTGTTTCTCCATGGCAGTTCACGCTTGTGCTCTTGGTACCATTGCAAAACTTTTTGCGAAAAGCTCATTCAATAAAATACTAGAAAATAAAAGTAGCAGTTTATATACTTAAAATTAAAGGCTTTAAAGAAAAGATTAATTTTAATTTTTATATTTGCAAGCCTAAAAAAACAGAAAATAAAATAGATAATGACGAAAGCGGATATTGTTACTAGAATCTCAGAGAAACTAGGAATGGAAAAAGGAGACGTTCAGGCTACAGTTGAATCTTTTATGGAAGAAGTGAAATCGTCCTTAGAAAATGGAGATAATGTTTATCTAAGAGGTTTTGGAAGCTTTATCATAAAGACCCGGGCAGAGAAAACAGGGAGAAATATCTCAAAGAACACTACAATTAAGATTCCCGCTCACAATATTCCTGCCTTCAAACCTGCAAAGGTCTTTGTAGAGGGTGTAAAGAGCAACGTTCAAGTAAAATAATCAACTAACACTAAAGGAAGAGCTGTATGCCGAGTGGTAAAAAAAGAAAAAGACATAAGGTAGCTACCCACAAGCGCAAAAAGCGCAGAAGAGCTAACCGACACAAGAAGAAGTAGTCGTAACTGACTACTTTTTCATTTTTCATCCATACGTTCTTTGACATAGAGATTCAAAAAGATAGAATTTCAATCGGTTTGAAAAAAAACCGATTCTAGATATTGTTTAATCATTTATTCCAATCACTATTTTGGAATGAATAAAAATCGATTCAGGTGAATAGAGAATTAATTGTTAGATCTAGTCCTGAAGCAGTCGATTTTGCCTTACTAAAAGATGGAAAACTCATTGAATTACATAAAGATGAGGATGACAACAAATTTTCCGTTGGGGATATCTTCCTAGCCAAGATAAGAAAACCCGTTACCGGTCTAAATGCGGCCTTTGTGAATGTGGGTTATGAAAAAGATGCATTTCTGCACTACCATGACCTTGGTCCGCAATTATCCTCCATGCTTAAGTTCATCAAGAAAGTGAGAACAGGGAAGTTAAAAGAGTACACCCTGAAAAATTTTCCATTTGAAAAAGATATTGACAAAAATGGCAGCATCAATGAGGTGCTCAAGGCCAATCAGTCACTGTTGGTACAAATTGTAAAAGAACCCATTTCCACAAAAGGACCACGTATCAGTTCCGAACTTTCCATAGCGGGGCGATACTTGGTAATGGTTCCATTTTCAGACCGTGTTTCCGTATCACAAAAAATTGGAAGCAAAGAAGAAAAGGACCGCCTAATACGATTGGTAAAAAGTATAAAACCAAAAGGGTTTGGGGTAATAATACGTACCGTTGCGGAAGGCAAAAAAGTTGCAGAACTCGACAAAGATCTTCAGAATCTGCTGACCAAATGGTCGGCAATGAGCAAGAAATTGCAAAAGGCACCCCATCCATCAAAAGTTTTAATAGAGCTCAATCGGGCTTCTTCCATTTTGAGAGATGTTTTCAATGATTCATTTACGGGTATACATGTAGACGATGAAACCTTGTATGACCAAATAAGGGATTATCTCCATGAGATTGCTCCTCAAAAGGAATCCATTGTAAAACTCTATAAGGGTTCAGCCCCCATTTTTGAGAAGTTCGGTATTGAACGCCAAATCAAAACATCTTTTGGGAAAACCGCTTCCATGAGCAAAGGTGCTTATTTGGTCATTGAACACACTGAAGCACTTCATGTGATTGACGTGAACAGTGGTAACCGGTCAAATAAGGCCAAAAACCAAGAAGATACCGCACTAGAAGTTAATCTTCTTGCGGCCTCGGAAATTGCAAGGCAATTACGACTTCGCGACATGGGTGGTATTATCGTAGTAGATTTTATTGACATGGTCAAAGGTGAGCACCGACGCAAGTTGTTTGATCACCTTAGGGAAGAAATGAAGGATGATCGCGCCAAACACAAGATTTTACCTCCAAGTAAGTTTGGTCTGGTTCAAATTACAAGACAACGTGTTCGTCCGGAAATGAACATCAAGACCAGTGAGAAAGATCCAAATCAATCGGGAGCTGAAGTTGAAGCACCCATTGTGTTGATTGACAAAATCCATTCAGATTTGGAAAAACTAATGAAAGGGAATCAAAAAAACCAAGGTATTGTTTTGAACATACACCCTTTTATTGCTGCTTACTTAACACAAGGTCTTCCTTCCATACGCCAAAAATGGTATATGGAATTTAAACAATGGGTAAAAATACAACCCAGGGATGCCTATACCTATCTTGAATATCGTTTTAAAAACAAGGATGGTAAAACCATACGATAATAGAAAGCGACTTCAGCAATGGAGTCGCTTTTTTTGTTTAGGCAAGATTTTTATATTTAGTACATTGAGTTTTAGCCAAACCAGATTTAATGCCCAACTGCCTAAATTGCCACGAACCCATTGCCAAAAAAGCATCCTTTTGTCTGTATTGTGGAGCAAAAGTTGTTCAAGAACGAATTACTTTAAAACGGATATTATCCGACTTTGTCGAAACCTTTTTTGGATGGGACAACAAATACTTCTTTACCACTTGGTCCCTTGTTGTGCGTCCTCATGTCGTGCTGGAAGAATACGCCTCAGGGGTTAGAAAAAAATATGTCCCCCCCTTAACCTACCTGATCATAGGGGCTACTTTGGTTCTGTTTTCACTTACTTTTTTCTTGGATACTTATATGAATGACCTTCAGGGCATCAACGAAAACCTGAAAGCATCATTTGGTATCCCTGAAGTTAAAAACACAGAGGGGTTAGAAGGACAAGTTAGCCAAGAAATACAGGGGCAGATAATAAAATATTTTAATCTGGTTACTTTGATATTAATTCCAATTTATGCCTTGTTTACTTCTTTGATTTATCGCAAAACCTATAACTACGCCGAACATCTAGTCTTTAACTCGTACATCCAAGGTACCTCATTGGTCTTTATTTTTATTTTCTTCTACATTAGTTTGCTGACCCATCCCTTTATTTATTCCATTACTACATTCATCACAATCTTTCTCTACCTTTACAGCTTTGGCAAATTGTTTAAACTCGATGCTGGAACATCCATTTTGAAGCTGTTCTTGTTCCTCGTTATGTTTGTCATTTTTATCGTTGTTTTCATTGCTCTGCTTGTTGGTATTGCTCTTCTGATATCCAAGTTACATAACTAATGAACTATTCAAGAGCGTATTCACTAACCGAAGCTACCCGAAAATTGGAATCGTACTGTGCTTACCAAGATCGCTGTCATAAGGAAGTGGTCGAAAAGCTAAAGGGAATGCGAATGATTCCCGAGGCTATTGACGTCATACTGGGTCACTTAATCAAAGAAAACTATCTTAATGAGGAACGTTTTGCTCAGAGTTTTGCAAGGGGTAAGTTCAACATTAAAAAGTGGGGAAAGTTGAGAATTATTAGGGAGCTTCAACAGCGGGATATTTCCAAATTCAATATTCAGATTGCCCTTAAGGAAATTAGCGAGTATGATTATGCCCGAACTTTGGATGACCTTGCCAAAAAACGGTTACTACAAATCAAGGAAACGAACATCCACAAGAAACGAAAGAAGATGGCCGATTATCTGCTTTACCGCGGATGGGAAAGCAATCTGGTCTACCAAAAAATAAAGGAGTTGACCTAAAGGTTCTGTTTTTGAAGAATCATCTGATGGGTTCGCCTTACGGCTTCTTCATTTTTCCAATCTATCCACTTTTGACCCTTCCATCTACGCATGGCATTGTCGAAATGTCGCATAAAGAAAATATTGTACACCGCTCTTCCAAAGTTCTTGGGTTTCCGGGCAATGGCCCTCAAACTCATTGAAAAACCTGGCGTCATATATTTCATATGGTGCCAATATCCCTCTGGTATATATAATACATTTCCGTGTTCCAAATGGGCGATATGGCCATTTGCATTTTTGAGGGCCGGCCACTTTTCCAAATCTGGGTTGGCAAAATCGATATCCTCTCTGGTAATTAGCGAATGTGGAATTTTGTAAAGGAACTTTGTTTCAGATTGGGGAAACAAAATACACTGTTTCTTGCCTTCAAAGTGAAAATGAAAAATATTGGCCAAGTCAATATCATAGTGCATGAAGGTATGGGAATCACTACCCCCAAAAAAAAGCATGGGCAGGCCCTTCATTAACCGCAAACCAAAATCAGGGTATTTAAAATCCTTTTGTAACTGTGGAACTTCCTTTAAAACATTCCACAAAAAGATTCGATATTTTGTCGGTTGGCTTTTTAGGAGTTGAATATACTCCTTCATCTTCATTTTAGCATGGGGTTCATTGAAACCCTCATCATGTTTGACAGGACGATCATCATATAGAGGAACTTCCACTTCCCCGGCCACCTTGTTCATATAATCTAAACTCCATTTGCTATATGCTGGCCAATCCTCAATAAAGTGCTCAATGACCACCGGTTTTTGAGGTTTGAAGTATTTTCGGAGAAACTCTTTCTTGGTAAGAGTCTTTTCCCTAGGGATCTGTTCAAGGTTAAGCTCCAAAATTTCAATGATTTTGAAACAACTAAATTATAAAAAGCTTTTTAAATTGTTTTGAAACGTTATTCTTTGGCTGCCAATGAAGATTTTTGTTTGGCCGCTTCATTCCGCTCAATGGTATGTTCGGGGCGCGTCCACTTTGGTTTTTCGCCAAGGGATTCAAATTGTGAGTCCGCCGCTTCTATGGTTTCTGGTTGGGGAGCTTTCACAAACGCTTTTTGGGGTTGAAGCCCCAATTGTTTGAACATTTCCATATCCTCGTTCACATCTGGATTTGGTGTGGTCAACAATTTGTCTCCTGCAAAAATGGAATTGGCCCCGGCAAAGAAACACATTGCTTGGCCTTCCCTGTTCATTTCAGTGCGTCCTGCAGATAATCTCACTTGTGTTTTGGGCATCACAATACGGGTTGTGGCCACCATGCGAATCATTTCCCAAATCTCAACGGGTTTTTCTTCTTCCATGGGAGTGCCTTCAACAGCTACTAACGCGTTTATCGGAACAGATTCGGGCTGCGGACTTAAAGTGGAGAGGGCTACCAACATCCCAGCTCGATCTTCAACGGATTCTCCCATACCAATTATTCCGCCACTACATACCGTAACGTTGGTCTTGCGAACATTTTCTATGGTTTCAAGACGATCTTCATAGCCGCGTGTCGATATGACCTCCTTGTAATATTCTTCTGAGGTATCGAGATTATGATTGTAAGCGTAAAGTCCGGCCTCTGCAAGTCGCTTTGCCTGATTTTCGGTAACCATCCCCAGCGTACAGCATACTTCCATATCCAATTTGTTGATAGTCCGAACCATTTCCAAAACCTGATTAAACTCAGGTCCATCTTTCACATTTCGCCAAGCGGCTCCCATACATACCCGTGAACTTCCAGAAGCTTTGGCACGTAAAGCTTGGGCTTTAACCTGTTGCACTGACATTAGATCATTGCCTTCAATATCGGTATGATAGCGAGCTGCTTGCGGGCAATAGCCACAATCTTCAGGACATCCTCCTGTTTTTATGGAAAGTAGAGTGGAAACTTGGACCGTATTTGGGTCATGGTATTGGCGATGCACGGTTGCGGCATCATATAATAGCTCCATCAAAGGTTTGTTGTAAACTTCGAGTATTTCCTCTTTGGTCCAGTTGTTTCTGATAGACTCCATAGTTTTATTTAATCTAGAGCCAAAAATAAGCCATTCCAAATAATTTGTGTGTGATAGAAGTCAGATTCTGATTAAATACCTTTTCATAGATCAACCTGCCTTTTCAATAAGAATACTGACTGCGTTCCCACCAAAACCTACCGCATTTACGATAATCCTATTGAATTGATCGGACCTGCTTGGGTTTGTGTAAAATGGCGATGCAATTCCTTTGTTGTGTTTTAACATTAACAATGCCATTTCGATGCTTAGCATTCCCGAAGCACCAAAGGTGTGGCCTACTTTCCATTTGTTCGTCGTTAGAAAAGGTATGCTATCATCAAACACATTTTCAATAGCCCTGTATTCCGATAGGTCTCCCTTTACAGTCCCGGGAGCATGTAAAATAATGGCGTCAACTTCCTTAGGGGAAGTTCCATTCAAGGCCATTCTCATGGAATCTTGAAAACACTGTGCATCGGTAGAGATGGATACATTGTGCGTCAGGGGCTCCGTAGCATAACCCATTCCCACAATCCTGGCCAATGCATTGGGTCTTGACCCTTTTTCTAAACAAGCCAAAGCCGCTCCTTCACCCAATACCATGGAATTTCGCGTTTTTTTTAAATCCAAAGCCCTGCAAGGAGGACCATCAGTTTCTTTGCTATAAATCTTGAGGGCCTGCATTTGGGCAATGGTAAAAGGTGTTAAAGGCGATTCGCTACCTCCTACCAAAAACTTATCGGTTAAGCCACTGGTAATCCAAGCGACTCCGTTCAACACCGCATGAAGAGCGGTGGAACACGTTATCGAATGGGAAATATTTGGGCCTTTTGACTTTAAATCATGGGCTACCCATGATGAAATGTTGCCCAAAGTGGTTGTAGGTGAGGCTAAGGTTGACGCTTTTCCTTGAGTCAAGAACTCCTCGTGATACTTCTCGAATAAAGAAGTAGCACCTCGGGAAGAACCTATGTTTATGCCAAACTCTGTAGTAGAATCCCAACCTGCCTGTTCCACCACTTTTCTTCCTGAATGCATGGCAAACAAAACAGATTTGTCAAGGGAACGATATTTAGCATCGGATTTTCGGAGGTCCTCAATAGCATTGAGTTGTTCTGCCGACAAGCGGGACATCCAAACACTTTGTTGTCCTACCTCACCCTCATCAAACAAATGATTGTTTCTTTGATAGGATTTCCAGACTTCCTCTTCGGTTGATCCCAAAGAAGAAAAGGAAGACAATGCAGTAATGGAAATAGGATTTTTCAACATATCAAACTATCTCAAGTGCGCCCTCCATGGCATCGTAAACTTGCTGCAACTGCTCCTTCGAAATCACATAGGGAGGTAAGGTATAAATAGTATTTCCCAAGGGACGAAGGTTTACGCCACGCTCCATGAAAAAATCATATAGTTTGTCACGTACCGAACCATATCTATCCATATCCAAATCAAGGTCAACGGCTAGAATTACACCGATAGCTCTGGCATTTTTTACTTTGGGATGATGCTGTACACGGTTTACGAACTCTTGATGCTGTTGCGCAATGTATTTTTGACTCTCTTTGATTTCCATTGATTGCAGCAATTCCAATCCTGCCAAGGCAGCTGCACAACCTAGAGGGTGGGCGCTATAGGTGTGGGCGTGAAAAAATCCCTTGGATACCTCATTGCTTAAGAAGGCATCGAACACCTTTTGGTTGCAACTTGTTATACTCAAAGGAAATATTCCAGCAGTCAAGGCTTTGCTCAAACAGATGATATCGGGATCATTTTTCAAATAGTCAGAGGCGAAATTCTTACCGGTCTTTCCAAAACCTGTCATAATCTCATCGGCAATACACAAAATATCCGCTTCTTGACATTTCGCAATCAATTGATCCAAGCCGGTTGGCGAATGGAATTTCATGCCGGCAGCACCCTGTACCAAGGGTTCAAAGACGAATGAACAACAAGCATGGGTGGTAATCAACACCTCCAGTTGTTTTAGCACCTCTTCGCTATTTTCTTCTGTGGGAACCGGTATCCGAACCACTTTTAAAAGAAAATCTTCAAACGGGCCGTTGTATGATGATATTCCCGAGGCGGACATTGCTCCAAAGGTATCTCCATGAAAACCATCTTCAAAAGCAATGATTGTATCCCTTTTTTGATCCTTATTATGGTGATATTGTATGGACATTTTTATGGCCGCTTCAATAGCCGTGGACCCATTGTCATTGAAAAAGAGCTTCGCTTGATTGCCAGGAAGTAGAGGTAGGAGTTCCTCGGCCAATTGCACAGCTGGTTCGTGTGTAAAACCACTGAACATTACAAAATCCAATTGCTGCATCTGTTCTGAGATGGCCGATGTTATCCGCTCATTGCAATGTCCATACATTGCGGTATACCATGAGGCAATGCCATCAATGTAGGCTTTGCCCTTATCATCCCAAATCAACGCCCCTTTGGCCTTGGTTATGCCAATTGGTGGTTTTGCGGTCTTATGCTGTGTCAGCGGGTGCCAAATACATTTTTGATCCCTGTCCGTCAGTTTTTCCAATACGCTTGGATTCTTCAAACCTTCATTTTATCTATCTTGCAAAGATCATAATTAATAGCCAAAAAACCACCAGTCAATTTGTTTGATAACGCAGTTCGCTTATTGACCCCAGATTACAAGAACTTGAATTGGAAAACCGTTTTGCTGATTCTCTTTCTTGTTGCGTTTTTTATTCGATTCCCCTTCTTTTTTAGAGACTATATCGATAGGGATGAAAGCACTTTTATCATCATGGGGCAATCTTGGGTAGATGGGTTTCTGCCCTATACCAAATTATGGGACTTGAAACCTCCGGTTACCTTTCTATTTTTTGCCGGGGTCATTGCCATTTTTGGAAAAAGTTTTTTGGCCATCCGTTTTTTCGGAACCTTACTGGTAGTTTGTACAGCTTTTTTTACCTATAAAATAGGGCTCAACATCATTTCAAAAAAAGTTGGTTTTTGGTGTTCCCTTTTTTGCGTATTTCTGTTCAGTTTATTCGGAAGCTTACAAGGGGTTATGTCTGAACATATATGCACCTTATTTTTTGTTGCAGGTTTCTTCATATTAGTACGCCAACAAAATGCTTGGAGGTATTTGCTGGCAGGTATTCTCTTCGGATTATCGGTCATGTCGAAATTGAATATGGCCTATCCCCTTCTGACCCTTTGTCTTTTTCTTCTTTGGACAGGTATCCAGAAAAAGAACTTTTTTCCGGCCATAAGCAAACTGATCACTATGGGGTTGGGTGTATTCCTGATTATTTTCCTTACTGCCCTGCCCTATTTTTTGGCTGACCAACAGGAGCTATGGTGGAGGTCTATTTTTGAAGCTCCCTTGGCCTATTCCAAGGTGAAATTTCATTCCCCCTTAAAGGCTTTGCCCGTGGCCTTGGTTTTCGCAGCATTCTTTCTTGGAGCTTATAAATTTAAATGGATTGACTTTCGAAATCATGCCATACAAATGATGCTAGCGGTAGTGATTGGCGTCTTGGTCTCGTTCATTCAGGCTGGGAAGGTGAATGGGCACTATTTGATTCAGTTGTATCCCTTTGTTTTGATTCCAATTGGAATGGCAATAGGTAAACTTCATCCGATACAGCACAAATACCGGCCAATAATCATTTTGTTACTTGTTTTGATTCCTATTGAGGCCTATTTGGAGTATGGCAACATCATTTCCAACAAAATAAAAAAAGGTTCATTTTACAATGGGGAAGGCATTGAAGTGCCAAGGTATATTATGGAGAACGACCTCGAAACCAAGAATATTTTTCTCACGGAATATCATATTGGGTATTGGGTCATGAATGTTTCTCCGCCTACCAAAGCGGCCACGCATCCCAGCAATATTACGCGTGAGGTACTTTTCCCCTATATGGATAACCCCAGAAGTACATCCATGCAAGAGCTGCAATACATTCTTGAAGAAATTCAACCTAAAACCATAGTGGCACGAAAGGGCAAACGGATTTTTGACAAAAAATTGGTTGAACTAAATGCCTATATCGATGGCTATTTGGAAGAGCATTACACCTTAGCACATACCATCGACCGCGGATTGATTTACCAAAGGCTAGAGTAACGACAGTGCTTCCCTGAAAGTTTCTGCATATTTGCCCACCACCTTCTTATCAAAATTATCCTCCTCATTAATCCGTCCAATGAACTTGGCCCCAGTTTTTTGAAGGATAATACTTTCTGTGGTCGGGTGTTCGTCACCACTGAAAATGATGCTTACATCAAAATTCTTTTCTTGAAGCTTTTCTACTGTCAATAAGGTGTGATTGATGCTTCCCAAATAATGCCTGGAGACAACGATAACTTTGTAATCTGGTTGTATTAAATCAAAAATCGTATCTGAATCATTAAGGGGAACCAATAAACCTCCTGCTCCTTCTATTACCAAATGGTTTGAGGTGTACGGGGGAGCAATTTTATCCAAATCAATGGTAATTCCATCAATTTCCGCAGCAGCATGTGGACTCATAGGTGTATGCAATGCATAAGAGTTTTTATGAATGACCGTTTTTTTGTTAGATATCATGTCCCTTACTTTGTGACTATCGGAATATTCCAAATCCCCTGCTTGAATGGGTTTCCAGTAGTCTGCTTGCAAGGCCTCGACCAAAATGGCGGAAGCCACAGTTTTACCCACCTCTGTGGATATGCCAGTAACAAATAGTTTCATTTTGCGGGTTTAGTGATGAAGTTACAGTTGGTACACCTATACTTTCTTGTTTCAAAAAATGGAAAGAGTTTGTAAAATATCCCTTTTCTAGAATAATAAATTTCTGATTTTGTCGCCTTACAGTTAGGGCAGGCTACCAAATTCCCATTCCTATCCGTGGCATAGCTGCGCACCTCATCAAAAATTCTTTTTGCCTTTTCCTTGTCAGATGAATATACCTGAAGTTTAACCCCACCGATAGCTGAACTGATCAAGGGGTCAGAAGTGATAGTCACCTCGTCCCTTAAAAAAACTGGGATGCCCTCTGATTCCAATTTGGCTTTGATAATCTGAACATCTGCCGGAAATTCAAATGTCCCCAAGGTGTGAAATTCTTGTTTCATGGAGTTACATATTCTTTGATATGGGTCAATACTTCTAAAATTTCATCGTGGGTATTGTACTTATGCAGGCAAAAGCGCAATCTTTCTTTCCCTTGCTTTACTGTTGGAGATAAGATGGGCTTAACATCAAATCCCTTCCCTGTAAGATATCGCGATAATTCTTTTACCTTATCATTCCCAGGATAGACCATACAATGTATTGCAGAATCACTGGGGATAAACCGATCTTCAAAATTGTGTTCTTTAACTTGCTTTTTGAAAAATTCAATGCTTTCCAGAAGCTCTTTTTGGTTTTTGCTCCCTACATCCTGCAAATAACGGTATGCCGACAGAACCATTGCGATTGTATGCGGAGGCAATCCTGTAGTATAAATCAAGCTTCGGGCAAAGTTGACCAAGTAGGTCACCAATCTGGGAGAGCCAAGAATCGCAGCCCCATGAACGCCCAAGGCTTTTCCAAAGGTGATAATTCGGGCAAAAACATGCTTCTCCAACCCAAGTTGACCTATCAATCCTTTTCCTTCTCCAAAAATACCAATGGCATGGGCCTCATCTACAGTCAAATGGTATGAGTTGTCTGCACAAAAATCTGCGAGTTGTTGAAGGTTGGGCGTGTCCCCATCCATGGAAAACACGGATTCTGTTACAATATATATCTCAGATTCGGTGCTCTTTGAAGAATTATGCAACGCACGTTTTACCTTCTTTTTTAAATCCTCCAAATCGTTGTGGCCAAACTTGTAACTCTTGGCATTGCCCATCTTTATCCCATCGCGGATGCTGGCATGCACCAACTCATCAAAAAAAACAAGATCACCACGTTGCGGCACACATGAAAAGAATCCAATGTTGGCATCATATCCAGAATTGAAAACCAAAGCTGCTTCTGCCTTATGATAGGTTGAAAGCAAAGCTTCCAATTCAGGGTAAAGGGGATGGTTTCCAGTAAGCAATCTTGAACCTGAGGGTCCGTTTTGGTTTAATCCAAAGTTTTGAAGATATTCTTTTGCCCTCTCTTCAATTTCCATGATACGGGAAAACCCCAAATAATCATTCGAAGAAAAATCCACCAAATTCTGTGGCTGTTGAAGTGTGCGAAGCGCATTTTCTCGTTCTCTCTTTTGGAGTTTTTCCTCTAGATTTTTGGGTAAGCTAGACATGCTTCAAATGTAGTTCCTTTGCTTTAGAAATAATACTTCAAAGGAGGGTAATTCAGGTTGCAAAAGTGCTGTCAAAATCTTCCTATCTCAAATATTCCAATTTTTTACTTAAAATCATTAAATTAGGAAGTAGTTATGAATCAATAATATAAACCTTGATGAGATTCTTTTTAACCTTCCTTCTGACCGTCGTTTATGCCCTCAATTCCTACACTCAACTCAACACTAAATTCATTGCCGCCAACTACAGTGATGGTATAGTGAAAATCATATTGTTCGATCCCGAATTGGAGGAAAAAAAACCGGGGCTTGGTTATTTAAGTAGGGGGTCTGGTTTTTTTGTGACCGAAGACGGGTATATTTTCACAAACCGTCATGTGGTGGAATCCTGTGTTACTGGTTACGTAGATTACGACTACTATGATACGGCAGGAAAGAAAAAGGCAGGTTTTGCGCCATATTCAGAAGAATTGATAGAAAACAAAAACTTCATCAAGGCCTATAGAACAGGTTATCCCATTCCTATCGTACAGGTATTTACAGGAACTAATGAAAATGATTACAAATTATATAATGCCGAGGTGGTTTCCATCGGGATGGGTGCCTTCGACGGTGCCTTATTGCGGATTATAAGTGATGAACAGGGCAACACTAGTGGTTTTAGGTTTACCGCTGTTCCACTAGGGGATTCTGATCAGGTGACCCAAGGGGAACAGTTTTGTGTATATGGGTATCCGGCCCAAGTTAAGGGAGGCGCAGATCTAATGCTACGAGACATGAGCACCCTTAGTAGAGGGATTATGAGCGGTTTTGATTTCGTTTTCAACAATGACTACGGTTATATGAAAACTGATGCCGAGATACATCCAGGAAATAGTGGAGGTCCTGTTTTTAACGAAGAAAACAAAGCCATCGGCATAGCAACTTCAAAAGGTGTGGCTACGGGCATAGGCTTGGTAGGAGGCGTAAATGGAATGTACTATATAGCGGCCAGTGATGCAAAAGCTTTGGAAAAGCTAAGAGCAAAAGGTTTAAGAACTCCAAAAAGAGCCTTTAGTATTAATACGGTGACTGGAAAAAAGCAGCCTATGAAAACATTGGATGAAATCAATGGTAGCGCCGCGAAATCTTCCAATGGAACCTCTACTACCGATTATAGCAGTGCCAGGATTTATTTTTCCAATGCATCTCCCAAGGATAACAACAATTTGCTTCCACCCAAGTCCAAGCAGTACACCTCTTTTACAATTTCAAGAAAAAATGGAGGTGTGGTTTGGATTTTTGTTGATTGTTATCCTGGAAAACTGAATACACCAAGTATTGCAGTTTTAGTGGATAAAATGAAAAACGGCAAATTTCAAAAATATAAAGATCTCTCCTATACCGTGGCCTCTCCAAAAACTGGTGATAACACCTACTTTTCGTTTACTTTTACCGAAAAAGGAACCTATAGATTTACGGCCTATTCCAAGGAACTCAAAAAAATAGCTTCAAATACGGTGACCATTAGCTATAAATAGGAAAGCATGGCATAAAAAGGCCCCCAACTTTTGTTGGGGGCCTTTTTATTTTTCAATTCAATACCTTAATCCGCCAAAACAATCACCTTGTTATCGTTCATCTCTACGGTACCGCTTATTATGGATAGAACGGTCTCTCCATTTGCTCCCTTGGTAAATTTACTTTGAAAATCCTCATGGATTTCTAGGTCACCTTGCACTTTAACATCACCCTCTTGGAGAAGTGAAACTATGGGTGCGTGATTTTCGAGCATTTGGAATTCCCCGTTCACACCAGGCACGGTAACTGAAGTTACTTCACCAGCAAAAAGTGTTGCTTCTGGAGATACAATTTCTAAATACATAATTTCAGTATAGTATGAAGTATTGGGTAACCTGTATCAAGTCCATCAGAGACAAGAGCACTGGTTACTCAAGACTTATTAAGCTTCCGCCAACATTTTCTCTCCTGCCTCAATGGCATCCTCAATGGTACCTTTCAGGTTGAATGCGGATTCCGGAAGGTGGTCCAATTCTCCATCCATAATCATGTTGAAGCCTTTGATGGTATCCTTAATGTCAACCAACACACCGGGAATACCAGTAAACTGCTCTGCAACATGGAAAGGTTGAGAAAGGAAACGCTGTACCCTTCTCGCTCTACCTACCGCTAATTTATCTTCTTCAGACAATTCTTCCATTCCCAGAATCGCAATAATATCTTGAAGTTCTTTGTAACGCTGTAATAACTCTTTTACACGCTGCGCACATCCGTAATGCTCTTTCCCCAGAATTTCTGGAGTTAGAATCCTTGAGGTAGAATCCAATGGGTCAACCGCTGGATAAATCCCCAACTCAGCAATTTTACGAGATAATACGGTTGTAGCATCCAAGTGGGCAAAAGTTGTTGCTGGAGCAGGGTCAGTTAAGTCATCCGCGGGTACGTATACCGCTTGAACCGACGTAATGGAGCCTCTTTTTGTAGAGGTAATCCTTTCCTGCATGGCTCCCATCTCTGTTGCCAAAGTAGGTTGGTAACCCACAGCGGAAGGCATCCTTCCTAAAAGTGCAGATACCTCAGATCCTGCTTGTGTAAATCGGAATATATTGTCAACGAAGAACAGTACGTCTTTTCCTTGGCCATCACCAGCGCCATCACGGAAGTACTCGGCAATGGTCAATCCTGAAAGCGCCACACGCGCACGAGCTCCAGGAGGTTCGTTCATCTGACCAAATACAAACGTTGCTTTGGATTCTTTCATGGCTTTCTTGTCCACTTTGGTCAAGTCCCAGCCCCCTTCTTCCATGGAGTGCAAGAAGTCGTCTCCATATTTGATAATTCCAGATTCCAACATCTCACGCAGCAAGTCATTTCCTTCACGGGTTCTTTCACCCACACCAGCAAATACGGATAGACCACCGTGACCTTTTGCGATGTTATTGATCAATTCCTGAATCAAAACCGTTTTTCCCACACCAGCTCCTCCAAACAATCCAATCTTACCACCTTTGGCATAAGGTTCAATTAAGTCAATAACCTTGATTCCCGTAAAAAGAACCTCAGTAGATGTAGAAAGATCTTCGAATTTAGGAGCCTCTCTGTGGATAGGAAGACCGTTGTCTCCTTCTTTGGGAAGGTTTTCCATCCCGTCAATAGCATCTCCAATTACATTAAAAAGTCGTCCATAAACCTCTTCACCGATTGGCATTTGAATGGAACTTCCGGTAGCATGTGCCTCAATGCCTCTGCTCAATCCATCTGTTGAATCCATTGAGATGGTCCTTACTGTATTTTCCCCGATGTGGGATTGTACTTCCAAAACCAATTTGGAGCCATCCTCTTTGTCAATTTCGAGGGAATCGTAAATCTTTGGTATCTCTGTTCCGGATTCGAACACTACGTCAATCACCGGGCCTATAATCTGGGCAACCTTTCCTGTAACTTTAGACATTACTGTGTTAATTTTTAATTGAATACGATGGAAAACATCTGTTTTTTTCCGGCTGCAAAGATATGTTATTACTTCTTTAAAGAGAAACGAAAAACTGCCTTTTTTTAAGAACAAAAAAGGCGCTGAAAAATTCAGCGCCCCACAAGATTTTTTTCACGATTGCCTTACGGATTGATCGTCCAGGAAACGTAATAGATTGCCCCGATATTACCCGTACCAACAGCCTGGAAATACTCATCTCCCAAAAGATTGGAGCCTCCAGCTTTGAACACAGATTTAATACTTGGTATCGTATAGTTGATCTGCGCGTCAAGTACAGTGTAGGCCGGTACATCACCATCTTCAAAGGTAGCTTCCCAAAAGAAAGAATCACTCCAGCGATAGTTGAAGTTAAATCCAAAGTTCTTGAACAGTTCGGTGTTTCCAAAGGAAGCTTTTACCCTATGCTTCGGTGTATTGAAGTTAGTTTCAAAATCAGGAAATCTAGCCTTGTCGAAATCAAACTCTGCGTAGGTATAGTTTACCCCTAAATCAAAGTCTCCAAAGACTTTCGTGTCAACGCCTATGGTACCACCCCAGGAGTCAATATCCACTTCTGCATTGGTATACGTCTGATAGGCCTGACGGTCCCCATTTTGTAATGCCAAGAGAGAGAGCCCATTATCACCAGCGGTACCATAAAAAGGAACCAATACCGTCACATTGGCTATGAAATCTTTGTAACGGTTATAATACCCGCTCAAATCAACCGTAAATTTTCCAATTTGTCCTCGATAACCCGCTTCAAAGGTGGTAATTTCTTCTGGTTTAACCACTCCGGTGGTGACCGCTTCTGGAGCTCCAGTCAACACAGAAGTTAAAGAGTACGCATTTTCATAAGCCGCTCGACCAACAATATCAACGGTGGATTGTCCAATTAGGTCCTGGCCGCTTTGGCTTACGTTAAATGTCCTGATATCGCGATCCAAGTTATTGGGAGCAGAACCAACCAAAATAGCAGTCCCTGCATTAAGACCAATAAACAAGTCTTGCGTAGTAGGATTTCTAAATCCTTGCTGTGCAGATATCCTTATATTATGATTTCGCATAGCTCCAGCGGTATATCCAAAGGATACCCTTGGAGATAAAAAGCCATCGAAAAACTCATTTTTATCATATCGTACAGAACCGGTAAACTTTAATCTTTCGTCCAACAATTTCTTTTGAAGTTGGGCATAGGCACCATACTCATTATAGGTGATCGGTCCATCCAAATCTGTGAAAATCGTTCCTTGAGAGTTCAATTCATACTCCCTAAACGATCCTCCAACCTGAACATCAGCCCAATCATTAATCAAATGAGCTAGGTTGTAGTTTCCATTGACGTGGCGGAACTTAGTATTATCTATAAATCGAGAGCCCGTAGTTAAATCACCGTCTGCCGTTACTGCATTAAAGGCGCTTTGGAATTCTGGGGTTCCTGGCAACAACCGACCCGTGTCAGCTGCAATACGTGCTGCAGCATGTGCCGCCTCAGAAGCGGCTTCCCTAGAGAGGCCTCCTTGCTGGATACCACCAAGGAAGGTAGGAATATAAGTTCCAGCGTAATCAGTGAACCATTGGGTATCTGACTTCCACCTTCTGTTGATATTGATGGCCGTAAACCGGGTGTCGTAGGAATCACCAGCGTTTTCTGTAACAATATACCCCCTCAGGAAAAAGTTGTCGTTGCGGAACTCTATTTTATGCTGTTGAAGATTAAAGTTCCTTACGGCATAGCGATTGGCACCTTGATAAATGGTGTTACCCCGTCCAACACGACCTTGATAAATGATTTCAAAATCGTCGGCAAAAGGTCTATAATAAACCGAAAAATCGGTTTTTACGCTTTCAGCATTATAGTTTACCAAATCACGTTCTGCATATCCTGTTCGAGAAATATTTGCTGAGCCGACAGTGCCTGTTGGCAATCCGGCAGCTGCGTCAAAATTTAGGAGTGTGGAAACCACATCACCATATATATTAAGACCATTATAATTCGGGTCTGTTCTATCGGCACCGGGATTGGCCAAGTCCAATTCACTTATTGCATGCCAATCCTCACCACTTAGAAAGGATAGATTCGCCTTGACCGCCAATTTATCGCTAAACGCATGTGCTGCCCTAATTCCCAAATCGTAATAAGGATTATCACCAGCGGCCTCTTGTGAGGTGATTCCTGTTTTTGCATAGGCACTTATCCCTTGAAAATCAAAAGGGCTTTTACTGTTCATAAACAATATTCCGTTGAAAGCACCGGCTCCATACAAGGCCGAAGAAGCTCCCGGGAGAATTTCAACACTCTGAACTTCCAGCTCTGACATCCCCACCAAGTTACCCAATACAAAGTTCAGACCTGGTGCCGAGTTGTCCATGCCATCTACCAATTGAAGGAATCTCGTATTGGCAAACGTAGCAAAGCCCCTAGTATTAATGGACTGGAAAGTCAAACTGTTCGTATTGATATCCACTCCCTTAAGATTCTGGAGACCTCCATAAAAGGATTCTGCTGAAGTATTTTTAATATCCTTTAACCCAAATCGCTCAACGGAAACCGGAGACTCGAAAATACGCTCGGGGGTTCTAGAGGCGGAAATAACAATTTCATCCAAAATCGTAGAACTTTGTGATAGCGTTATGGTTAAGGTCTGATTATTAGAGGTTACATCGGCAATAAATTCAGAAAACCCAACGCTTGTAACTCGAAGCTGGAAAGGGGGCTGTTCTGAAGTGTTGAAGGTGAAATTTCCATCAAAATCCGTAGTGGTCCCTTCTGCTTTTCCAATCAGCACAACGTTAGCGCCAATGACCGGTTCATTGTTCTCGTCAACTACTTTTCCAGAAACTGTTGTTTGGGCATGTAGGACCGTCCCAAACAGCATGAGGGAAAGGAATATTAGTCTTCTCATTAGGTATTAATTTGAGTTAAATTAGTTAAAGAATACGTAAAGTATTGGAAGCGGAAGATACATTTTTTTTCATTCCATTTCCATAAAATCTAAAAAAATTATGCATGCATAATACTTTATTGCCAAAAAAAATGGGGTTTAAATACGGTTTTAACAAAAAAAGCACCGAAATCGGTGCCTTTTTGATATTTTATTGATTAAACCAAGTCACTCCACAGTAACTGATTTCGCCAAGTTTCTTGGCTGATCTACATTACACTCACGCATTACCGCAATATGATAGGAAAGCAACTGTAATGGTATGGTCGTCAAGAGAGGTGTAAGGCATTCCAAGGTCTCGGGAACCTCTACAACATGGTCGGCCAATTCCTTTACGGTTTTGTCCCCTTCGGTGACTACAGCAATGATACGACCATTACGGGATTTTATTTCTTGGATATTGCTCACAACTTTTTCGTAGTGCCCCTTTTTGGTAGCAATTACAACAACAGGCATTTGCTCATCAATTAGGGCAATGGGACCGTGTTTCATTTCTGCTGCAGGGTACCCTTCCGCATGTATGTAGCTGATTTCCTTAAGTTTCAATGCCCCTTCAAGGGCTACCGGGAAATTATATCCCCTACCCAAATACAAGCAATTGGTTGAATCTTTGTACGTATCCGAAATATGCGCAACCAAATCGTTGGACTCCAAGGTTCGCTCTACTTTGCCAGGAATACCTTCTAGTTCGGTCAAAATTTCATGGAACTTAGAAGCCGAAAACATACCCTTCTCACTAGCCAATTTTAAAGCTATCAGTGTAAGTACGGTGATTTGTGTAGTGAAGGCCTTGGTTGAGGCAACTCCAATTTCCGGTCCCGCGTGGGTATAGGCCCCTGCATGGGTTTCCCTAGCAATGGAAGAGCCCACAACGTTACAAACACCAAAAACAAAAGCTCCTTTCTCTTTGGCCAATTTTATAGCCGCCAAGGTATCCGCAGTCTCTCCAGATTGAGAAATTGCTATCAACACATCGTTCTCGGTGATTACAGGATTTCGATAACGGAATTCCGAAGCATACTCTACTTCTACCGGAATTCTCGCCAAGTCTTCAAAAATATACTCTGCCACCAATCCGGCATGCCATGAAGTTCCGCATGCCACGATGATAATCCGATTGGCGTTGAGAAACTTCTCAAGGTTCTGGTCTATTCCCGCCATTCTGATGATACCCTCATTGGCCAACAACCTTCCTCTGTAAGTGTCCAAAATAGCCCGAGGCTGCTCATAGATTTCCTTGAGCATAAAATGGTCGTAACCGCCTTTTTCTATTTCTTCCAGATTTAACTGAAGTTCCAATATATTGGGATATGCAATGGCATCATTCTTTATTTTTCGCAACTTGATTTCCTTACCAAGGCGAATTATGGCCATCTCCTCATCCTCGAGATAAATCGCGTTGTTTGTATACTCAATAAAAGGTGAGGCATCGGAGGCAATAAAATATTCGTTTTCTCCAATTCCTATAGCCAAGGGACTTCCTAATTTGGCCACTACTATTTCATCGGGTTTGGTACGGTCGAATACCGCTATGGCGTACGCCCCAACTACTTGGTTCAAAGCCAGTTGTACAGCTTTTCCAAGCTTTACCCCTTCTTTGTTTTTGACTTCTTCTATAAGGTTGACCAATACTTCAGTGTCGGTATCGGTTTTGAATTCATATCCTCTTTTTTGAAGTGCTTTCTTAATGGACTCGTAATTCTCGATAATCCCATTATGTATGATTACCAAATCACCAGAATTGGAGTAATGAGGGTGAGAATTCGTATCATTGGGAACACCGTGTGTGGCCCATCGCGTATGGCCCAGACCCAAAACCCCCAAAGTGTTCGCTGCATTTTCCGCTTTCTTCTTTAAATCCTCAACTTTTCCTTTGGTCTTCGAAACATGAATCTCTCCGTCTTCGTAAAGGGCAATGCCCGCACTGTCATAACCTCGATATTCAAGCCTTTGCAAGCCCTTTATGATAATGGGATAGGCCTCTTGGTGTCCTATGTACCCAACAATTCCACACATAATAAAGAGTCTTTAATGATTAGTGATTAATTCCAAAGTTAAAATCTATTCCGATAATTCCTTGACCATGTACTCTGTAAAACGGAAAAAATCTACAAAAGGTACATTTAATTGGCCTCAGTAAAGAAAATTTCAAGTTTTAGCTTATTATCCTCATTGGCTGGACCAACATTACTTCCGAAAAGTATGGTTCCCAAAGGATTTATCGTGGACATTAAGGGCACATCCAAGGTCGTAGTACCGGTTCCGGTGCCTTCGGCAACCCTAGGATCTCCTACATTGGAGCTTAGGACTAGGTTCAGTTTAGCATTTGCCGAGTCCCGCACAATAATGTTGTTGATATGATCGGTGATTCTAACTGTGTATTTTATGCCTTGATTGCCACTCTTTTCGAGGATACCATCATAGTTCAGAAAAATTCCAAGGGGTTCGTCCACTTGGTTGTTCTCGGTTTCGAAATTATAAATCGGATTGTTGGTTTCCCCATTGTAAAGATAAAGTCGTGGTGGCTCAATGGTTCCTCCAACCGCATCCAACGCATTTCTATCTACATAAAAAACCAAATTGGCTTCATTGATAATCCAGTTATTGGCCCGTATTTCTTCTATGGACGGCAAGCCTCTTCCATCTGTTTCCTCGTCATCTGCAAATAATCGAACCTCCGCTATGGTGCCAGGTCCACCCTTAAGATAAATCCTTGAGGCATTTTCAGTCGCATCCAATGCATTGGTGATGTCCGCCGGAAAAGGATCATTGACAAAGGTATTGATCGCGTTACCTGAAATTAGTCCATTATTATTCTGAACCAAGTTGAGGAGAAAATTTCGTTCGGCAGTTTCAACAACCTCATCAGTAAAGTTGTAATCCTGGTACGTATATGAAACTGTTATTAACGCCTGCGTCAAGTCCAAAAGGAACATAAGCTCCTCCATATCGGTTCCAAGAATTTGTATCCCTCTGAAAAAATCCGTGAAATTGGCCTGGCTCAATAACTCTGACTGCCCTTCCTTATCCAAAAAATTGGTCTGAAAAAATTCATTGTTCAAGGGAACACGAATTCCAGGGGTAAGACGGCTTTCAATCTGTTCCGATTCATCCACATCGGTTGTTTCAGGGTCATCGTCCTGAAAAAAGAGCAATTCTTCGTCACTAACGGTTACCTGACCCTCAAATAGGGTTTCACCTTGAAAACTGGACAAATCTTGATTGGAAAAATAACGCTGTCTTTCCTCAAAGTTGGTATTTGGGTCCAAATCCCTGAGAAAAAATGTAGAAGTGGTAACCTTAAGGTTAAAAGGAGCAGCTCGGTTCCCAAAAATACTATCCAAATCAAATCTTCTAGGAAATGTATTGGCCACAAAATCATCACCGGTACCATCTTCGTCTGGATCCAACGGATTGGATCCTGCAATTCTCTCTTCATTATCTGTTACTCCATCCCCATCAGAATCAGAGTTGGGGTCGTCTGGGTCCACATCAAAAGCATCTTCTACGGTATCTCCATCGCTATCTCTTAAGGATGGCGGCGGAATTTGAAAGGGTATATAAAGAAAAACCTCCTGTACTGTTTCATTTTCTGGATTCGTTGAATCGTCATCATCCGTTTCCGAAACATCTTCCGTAGCTTGGGACAAATCCCCAAAAGTCGGATTTCCCAAGTTCGCCGGCAGTGTGACTTGAGATATTATACTTGCCACCCTTTTCCCATATATAGGGTCTGAATAAGCTCCAAGTTGATACAGGGGCAACCTATTGGTCTGTACCGCTGTGACTGATTTGTTGAAAGCAAATACGTCATAAACCTCCCGCCCTGTATTAAAAGGTTCACCAGCTACGACTCCATCACCAAGGGTCTGCAATTCCTCCTCGCAGGAATATAATGTGGCAAGTAATGCCGCAGCCAAGGCCAAAGCCCTTATGCCCTTAAATAAACTCATGCAATCTATTGTTTTAGAACTTCTGTTTTATAGAAATTTGTATATGCCTCTTCTGCCTCTTGAAGTGTGACATAGGGCAACACAGGTTTGGAAAGGCTGGCTATGTGGCTCTTTAATTCTTCCGATATTCCTTCCGAGGCTAAAATAATGGCATCAGAATGATCCACAGCTACCTTTAACAAATTATTATAGCTGGGTGAGGTAAGTGCTGACACACTTTCCTCCGAAACACCGTCAAATTTTATTTTTTCAATCATCTTTTGGTCGAGTTCACCGTCAAATCCCCCATCATATACTGAAGTCACGATTTTACTTTCGGCAAAAAGCGGCTCATCTTCATAATATTTGCGCAGATATAGTGGTAACAAGGAAGCCATCCATCCATGCACATGGATAATATCAGGCGACCAGTTCAATTTCTTAACGGTTTCCACAACACCCTTGGCAAAGAAAATCGCCCGCTCATCATTGTCCGGAAACAAATTTCCCTCAGCATCCTCAAAGGTTGCCTTTCTCTTAAAATATTCATCATTGTCTATGAAATACACCTGAATGCGCTCACGGGGAATTGATGCCACCTTAATGATAAGCGGCATATCCATATCGTTGATTACCAGATTCATCCCAGACAAGCGAATCACTTCGTGTAATTGATGTCTTCGCTCATTGATATTTCCATACCTTGGCATGAAAATGCGGATTTGACCACCGTTGCTATTGACCATTCGGGGCGCTTCGTAAGACATTAAGGAAACTGGGTTCTCTGGGAGGTAAGGCACTAATTCAGAAGATACAAACAATATCTTTTTACCATTCATAAACACTTTCTTTGGTTCATCCGAAAAACGTAGCCGCAAAAGTACAAAAATTATGCCGATTCGCAGTATTTATAGTATTTTTGCACGCTTTTGTTTATGAGCATGGATGTATTTCACGAAAAAAGGGAGATTCGGTCTTTCTTAAACCAAGAAAGAAGCAAAGACAAAACCGTTGGTTTGGTTCCTACCATGGGTGCCTTGCACCAAGGTCACTTGTCCTTGGTGAGCAAATCCGTTTCGGAAAATGACGTTACTGTTGTTAGCGTTTTTGTAAATCCTACTCAGTTCGATAATCCAGATGACCTGGAAAAATATCCCCGAAAGCTTCAAGCCGACCTTGACCTCTTAAAAGCTGTTTCTGAAGATATTGCCGTTTTTTCGCCTGCAGTATCTGAAATGTATGGGGAGAAAATTACCTCGGAGCAATACGACTTTGACGGTTTGGACAAGGTTATGGAGGGAGAATTCAGATCAGGGCATTTTGAAGGTGTCGGCACCATTGTTGAAGCACTGCTCAATACAGTAACTCCAGATAGAGCTTACTTTGGAGAAAAGGATTTTCAACAGCTTCAAATCATCAAAAAGTTGGTCGCCAAAAGAAAAATTCCTGTTGAAATTGTGGGCTGCCCCATTGAGCGGGAGACCCATGGTTTGGCCATGAGTTCCCGTAATGAAAGACTCTCCGCGGAAACCCGACTAAATGCAGGTTTCATATACCAAACACTGAAAGCTGCCAAAGAAAAATTTGGCACGGAAAGTGCTAAATACATTGCGGACTGGGTAAGGTCCCAGTTCAATAATCAGAACGAGTTGAAACTGGAGTATTTTGAAATAGCAGATGAAGAAACACTGACCCCAGTTTTAACAAAACAGGAAGACATGAAATACCGGGGCTTTATCGCCGTTTACGCAAATGAAGTCCGGTTGATAGATAATCTTAGACTCAATTAACTAATTTTGCGGCATGCAAGTAGAAGTTGTAAAATCGAAGGTACATAGGGTAAAAGTTACTGGTGCTGACCTTAATTATATTGGAAGTATTACCATTGATGAAGATTTGATGGACGCGGCCAACATTATTAGGGGCGAAAAGGTTCAAATTGTGAACAACAACAATGGAGAACGACTTGAAACCTATGCCATTCCTGGCCCGCGAGGTTCAGGTGAACTAACATTGAACGGAGCTGCTGCCCGAAAAGTTGCGGTGGGTGATGTACTCATTTTAATCACCTATGCTTGGATGGGAATTGAAGAAGCTAAGTCCTTTAATCCTGCCTTGGTTTTCCCGAACGAAGAGACCAATCTCCTTAAATAATTTGAGCCCTTTACTCAAAAAATTCCTTAAAATATTTGTTCCCATAGGGTTTGGGCTGTTTTTGGTTTGGTATTCGTACTACTCGACCTCTCCAGAAGAACGCAAGCAAATTCTTTACTACATATCCAATGCCGACCTTTTTTGGGTCAGCATTTCTGTTGCACTAGGAATCCTAAGCCATCTCTCAAGAGCCATTCGGTGGAACCACCTGTTGGAACCTTTAGGGTACCGCCCTAAAATTATAAATAACCTCTTCATTGTTCTTATTGCCTACTTTGCCAACTTGGGCATTCCAAGATCTGGAGAAGTATTGCGAGCCACGGCTTTGGCCACCTATGAAAAAGTTCCCTTTGAAAAAGGGTTTGGCACCATCGTAACCGAAAGGGTTGTTGATCTGCTCATGCTTCTGTTGGTAATCTTGATTACTTTGGGCTTACAGACCGATGTCATTTTGGCCTTTTTGGAAGAAAAAGGCGTAAACTTTTTGGGAGCCTTTGGAATTCTGGCCATGGGCATCTTGGGTCTTTTGGTAGCCACACGCCTTATTCGAAGATCAAAATCAAAATTTGCATTAAAGCTAAAGGCATTCCTAAATGGTCTTTTAGAGGGTGTTTTGAGTGTCTTTAAAATGAAGCGCAAATGGTGGTTCATTTTCCACACCCTTCTAATTTGGGGCTGTTATGTTGCCATGTTTTGGGTCATCAAATACACAGTGGAAGAAACCCATCAACTATCCATTAGTGAATTACTGGTTGCTTTTGTTGGAGGTGCCTTCGCCATGTCGACCACCAATGGCGGAATAGGCTTATATCCAATAGCGGTAAGTGCTGCCCTGGGCATTTATGGCATAAGCTCCGTTTCTGGGGATGCATTTGGTTGGATCATGTGGATTTCCCAAACCCTCATGGTCGTTGTTTTTGGGGCAATATCCTTCCTAGTACTACCGTTATTGAATAGAAATCGGTAGACCCCAGCCTAAAAAGCTTAACCAATGAAAAAGTGTCTGTTTTTACTGACTGGCCTAATTTGCCTCAATGTAGGCGCTCAGGTGAAGAAAGAAATCTTCGAATCCTTTAGACTTCAGGAGAGAAGGGATGTTTCCTATTATTTCCCAGAGGATTACTCTAAAGAAAACAAATACGCGCTTATTGTCGTGCTTGATGCCGACTATCTGTTCGACATTGTGGTCGCCAATGCAAAACTCTATGCGTCCGAAGGAAGAATGCCCGAAGCTATAGTTGTGGGCGTCCATCAGTCCGAGGACGACATTCGTTGGGATGATTGTGATTTCGAACAAACCACTGGTCTCCCTACCGAAAAGGGGAAACTTTTCTACGAGTTTTTGGGAACCGAGTTGATCCCCTACTTGGAGACAAGCTACAATATCGCTCCTTTTAAAATGTTCGTGGGTTATGACATCACAGGTAATTTTGGAAATTACTTTCTCTTTAAGGACAAATCCTTTTTCAATTCTTACGTTGTCATTTCTCCAGTTTTGGCCACTGATATGGAAAGTCGGGTACCTTCTCGACTATCAGACCTGAACCAGGAAATTTTCTACAATCTAATTTTAGAGAAGGAAAAGACCGAGGACCGACAACGGATTCTACAAATGAACAATGCAGTAAAATCGATAAGCAAAGAATCATTGCATTACTTTTTCGAAGAATATGAAGATGCGGACCATCTGTCTATTGTTACCTACGGAATTGGTAAAGCCTTTGACAACAACTTTAAGGTATTTCGACCCATTAGTCCCAAGGAGTACAAAACGGAAATCTTGACCTCCAATGAACCGGTTTATCAATATCTGGAAAATCGCTACGCCCAGATTGAAAAAATCCTAGGGTATCGCAAACCTGTAGAACTCAATGATATCATGGCGATTTACGCCGGTTGTTTGAAAAAAGACGATTTTGAATCGCTAAAACCTTTGGCCGAGCTTTGCAAAAAAGAGTTCCCTGAAACCATGATGGGCTTCTACTTTGAAGGCGAATACTATGAAGAGTTGGGTGAACCCAAAAAAGCCTTCAAGACCTTTGAAAAGGCTTTCCAAATGGAAGAAATCGATTTTCTTACCAAAGATATGGCCCTCGAAAAGATCGATGCCCTAAAGGCCGATTTTGGCTACTAGACCCTAGTTTCCTTTTTAAGACTTTGTGCTATCTTTAGCCCCAAACCAAGGGTGAATGGCCAAAGTCAAAACTGCTTTTTTCTGCCAAAATTGTGGAACCCAATATCCCAAATGGATAGGGCAATGCGGTTCCTGCAAACAATGGAACACCATTGTTGAGGAAGTGGTTCAAAAAGAGGAAAAAGCCGGTTGGAAAATTGACAACCCTTCGGTTAAAAAAACCAACACTCCCCTAAAGATTTCAGAAATAACCCAAGACCGTGAACTTCGGCTGGACACTCAAAATTTGGAGTTCAATCGGGTGCTGGGTGGTGGCCTTGTCCCTGGCTCATTGATTCTTTTGGGTGGTGAACCGGGCATCGGTAAGAGTACACTTTTACTTCAAATAGCTTTGAAACTTCCCTACAAAACCCTTTATGTATCCGGTGAAGAAAGTCAAAAGCAAATCAAAATGAGGGCCGACCGTATTGAGCCCAATAGTGAAAATTGCTACATTTTAACGGAAACCAAAACACAAAATATTTTTCAGCAGATTGTCCGTGTTGAACCCGATTTAGTGATAATCGATTCCATCCAAACCTTGCATACCGATTATATCGATTCTGCAGCAGGGAGTATTTCACAAATTCGAGAAAGCACTGCTGAACTTATCAAATTTGCTAAGGAAAGCCACACCCCTGTAATTCTGGTGGGCCATATTACCAAGGATGGTGCGATTGCTGGCCCTAAAATTTTGGAGCATATGGTGGACACTGTACTGCAATTTGAAGGAGACCGAAATTACGTGTATCGTATTCTGCGTTCACTCAAAAATCGATTTGGGTCCACAGCTGAATTGGGCATTTATGAAATGCAGGGAAGCGGGCTCAGGGAGGTGAACAATCCATCAGAAGTGTTGATTTCCAAAAATGATGGGGAGCTTAGTGGTACGGCCATTGCCGCCACCATTGAAGGGATGCGACCTTTACTCATTGAGATTCAAGCGCTGGTCAGCAGTGCGGTTTACGGAACACCTCAGCGTTCCGCTACTGGTTTTAACGCAAAACGTTTGAACATGCTCTTGGCTGTCCTTGAGAAAAGGGCCGGGTTTCGGTTAGGTGCCAAAGATGTTTTTTTGAACATTACCGGAGGTATCTCGGTAGACGATCCTGCGATCGATTTGGCAGTTGTAGCTTCTATCCTGTCCAGTAACGCGGATATCCCCATCGAAAAAGGCATCTGTTTTGCTGCTGAAGTGGGACTTGCCGGAGAGATTCGACCTGTGCAGCGGGTCGACCAAAGAATCTTGGAGGCTGAAAAATTGGGGTTTACCACCATTTTTGTTTCAAAAAACAACAAAATAGGTTTGAAGAACACCAACATTGAAATTCGAAAGGTCTCCAAAATTGAAGATGTAGTCCAATATCTCTTTGGGTAAAACCACATCCTTAGTTTTCTTAACTTTAGGAGCAAACCCTTTCTCATGAGACCCTATTTGCTAGGACTTTTATTACTTTCCTTTTTAGCTTGCGAAACTTCTGAAAACAATAATTTTGTTCCAAACCACACCCAATGGAATTCCTATCTCGGGGATGCAGAACGAACCCATTATTCCTCACTTTCCCAAATCGATGTAGCGAATGTTTCACAATTGCAATTGGCCTGGGAATACCAAAGTGGAGGGCTTGAGGTTGGAAGAACCACTCAAATTCAGACCAATCCCCTCGTTGTTGGTGATGTTCTTTACGGAGTGAACGCTGCCATAGAACTTTTCGCCTTAAACGCCGCTACCGGCGAAGAACTATGGAAGTTCAGTCCCAATACAAAAGACAATTCAGGTCTTGGTCTGAATCGGGGATTGAGCTATTGGGGTTCGGAGGATAAGGAAAAAAGCCGTCTGTTCTTCTCCAGCGGTTCTAAATTATTTGCCATCGATGCGGCTTCTGGAAAAGCCATTGCCTCCTTCGGAGAAGATGGAAGCATAGATCTCAGGCATGGTTTGGGACGAGCACCCGAAACCTTATCCGTAGTGGCGAACACCCCGGGTGCCATTTATAATAATCTTCTCATTATGGGGACACGGGTAGGTGAAGGTCCAGGATCCTCGCCTGGTCATATCCGGGCCTATAACGTCTGCTCAGGAGCCATTGAATGGACATTTCATACAATTCCCCAACCTGGGGAGTTTGGGCACGATACTTGGCCCAATGACGCCTACCAAACCGTTGGAGGAGCCAATAGTTGGGCAGGAATTGCTGTCGACCGAGAGCGTGGCATCGCATATGTCCCCACAGGATCTGCAGCCTTTGACTGGTATGGTGGAGACCGAGCAGGAGCTAATCTTTTTGCCAATAGTCTTTTGGCTTTGGATGCCAATACCGGAGAACGAATATGGCATTTTCAAATGGTACATCACGATATGTGGGATAGGGATCTACCTGCACCGCCCAACCTTTTTGAAATGGACAGACAGGGTGAAAAAATTGCCGCTGTGGCCCAGGTAACCAAAAGTGGTCACGTTTTTGTTTTCAACCGAGTAACAGGTGAACCCCTCTTTCCAATTGAGGAGAAAGCGTATCCCGCTTCCTCCCTTAAGGGAGAACAAGCTTTTGCCACGCAACCCTTGCCTGTTTTGCCCAAACCCTTTGCCCGACAAATATTGACGGAAGCGGATCTCTATAATCCTAATCAGCCTGCCTTTGTAGATGATTTTGTGGACAAGGACCAGAATATTGATCCCCCCACTGTTTTGGAAAAATTTAGGTCGGTGACCTCCGAGGGGCAATTTATCCCAATCGACACCACAGGGGTAATGCTGTACCCGGGGGCCGATGGAGGCGCCGAATGGGGTGGGGCTGCTTTGGACCCAAGGGACGGTGTTATGTATGTAAATTCCAATGAAATGGCATGGATTGTACGCATGAAAGCTGTGGGGGGTACCGATGGCCAAACTGTCAATCTCGGTGAATCCCTTACCCAAATACAATGCGCTCGATGCCATGGTGGAGAACTTCAAGGCCTTGCAGGAATCCCGGAACTACAAAATGTGAAGGAGCGGTTTTCTGTGGATTCCATTGCATCCATTATCAAAAATGGTAAAGGCGCCATGCCCGGTATGCCCAATCTGTCCGACTCAGAAATCAGTGCAATAGCCCATTTTATTTCTGGACTTGAGGAAGAAACCGACCATCGGGTGGAGGAAACATCGGTAAAAGTGCCTTATGCGGTTGCTGGATTTGGTCGATTTAAAGATGACAGGGGATTTCCTGTGGTAAAACCCCCATGGGGTACCCTGAATGCCATCGATTTAAATTCGGGAGAGTACTTATGGCAAATTCCTTTGGGTCATGACAAAAACTTGAATGACCCCCAAATACCCATCACCGGGACGGAGAATTATGGAGGGCCGGTAATCACTTCAAGCGGTGTGCTTTTTATAGCGGCCACACGGGACGAAAAGATTAGAGCCTTTGCTATGGAAAATGGAAATATGCTATGGGAAGATAGCCTGCCAGCAGGAGGATACGCCACACCGGCCACCTATGAAGTAAATGGCAAGCAGTACGTGGTCATTGCTTGTGGAGGAGGAAAAATGGGCACCAAATCCGGAGATACCTATCGCGCCTATGCTCTTCCGGATATACCCTAAGGGGCCGGATTGGGAATGGAATTATGAATTTCCTCTATACCATCCAATACCTCATCCGAAAGGTCAACATCCATACTCTCAATGTTTTCCTTAAGCTGTTCCATGGTTGTGGCGCCAACAATGTTGCTCGTTAAGAATGGTCTTGAATTCACAAAGGCCAAAGCCATTTGTGCCAAACTCAGTCCATGTTCCATGGCAAGCTCCTGATACTTTCGTGTTGCTTCGGTAGCTATGGGCCCGCTGTATCGGTTGTAATTTGGAAATAGGGTGATGCGCCCCTTCCTAGGTTGCACCTCTCCTAGGTATTTTCCACTTAGCACTCCAAAACCAAGTGGGGAGTAGGCTAAAAGGCCAATACCTTCACGCTGGGAAATTTCTGATAATCCTACTTCAAAAAGTCGATTGAGTAAATTATACGGATTTTGAATGGTCAACATGCGAGGTAGACTTTGGTGAACCTTGCTCTCTTCCAAAAAGCGCATCGTCCCCCATGGTGTCTCATTGGAGAGACCTACCTGCCTAATCTTTCCTTCTGCTACCAAGTCACGTAGAGTCTCCAACACTTGGTGAATATTGTCTTCCCAAGCATCAAAAGCATGGGCATTAAAGCCCCTTTGCCCAAAATAATTGGTGTTTCGCTCGGGCCAATGGAGCTGGTACAAATCGATATAATCGGTTTGGAGTCGCGTTAGACTATCTTCCACGGCTTTGATCAAGGAATCTTTGCTGAAACCTGTTGTTCGAATATGTTTGGTGAATTCAGCGCGACCGGCAATTTTCGTGGCCAGCACAATCCTTTCCCGATTCCCGGTTTTCTTTAACCAATTCCCAATAAACTCCTCCGTTACCGCATAAAGCTCCTTCTTAGCGGGCACCGGATACAATTCGGCCGTATCAAAAAAATTGATGCCCTGATCAAGGGCATAATCCATTTGTTTGTGGGCTTCCTCTTCATTATTCTGTCGACCAAAGGTCATGGTGCCCAAACAGATTTTACTTATTCTAATATCGGTATGCGGAATTCGGGTGTATTTCATCAAATTTTGAATAGCAAAGGCCCAAAAGTACATCATTCATACCTAGACCTTTTTAATCAAACGTTATTTTTCAATTTCCAATAAAATGGGGCAATGATCACTATGTTTGGCTTCAGAAAGGATCACCGAGCGCTTCAAACGGTCTTTTAGTGATTCGTTGACCATTCCGTAGTCCAATCGCCAGCCCTTGTTGTTGGCCCTGGCATTGGCGCGGTAGCTCCACCAGGTATAATTGTGGGGCTCTTTGTTGAAGTGTCGAAAACTGTCAATAAAACCACTGTTGATAAAATTCCCTATCCATTCCCGTTCCACTGGTAGAAAGCCTGATACATTTTTGTTTCGCACTGGGTCGTGGATATCAATGGCCTCATGGCAAATATTGTAATCTCCACAAACAATTAAATTAGGGCGCTCCTTTCTAAGTACATCGGCATATTTCTGAAAATCGGCCATATAGGTCAGCTTGTGTTCCAAACGATCTAAATTGGTGCCAGAGGGCAAGTACATACTCATCACCGAAACATCATCAAAATCGGCCCTAATGTTCCGTCCCTCAAAATCCATATAATCGATTCCGGTGCCATATTCAATATGATCCGGCTCGTTCTTGCAGAGCAGCGCCACACCGCTATATCCCTTTTTTTGGGCACTGAACCAGTAATGGTGGGTATAACCCGCTGCTTCAAAAAGGGAAACATCCACTTGCTCTTTAAGGGCTTTGATTTCCTGTAAACAGACTACATCGGGATTTACCGTTAGAAGCCAATCAATAAAGCCCTTGTTGAGGGCGGCCCGTATTCCATTGACGTTGTAGGATACTATGGTCATTTCAAAATTTTAGCTAAAAATAACCATTGTAGATGGCTCCCTAAAACAAATTTGTTGAAGCAATCCTTTTACCTTTGTTTTTGGAACGCTAATTGATTATCCAGTAGAACAAAACCACGATTATGAGAAAGCTTCTGATACTTACTTTTCTTTTTTCTGGATCTATGGTCATGGGTCAAGCCTATCCCCGTTTCAGTAATGATAATGAACTAAAGTTCAACATCGGCCTATTTTTGGCCACTACAACCGTGGAAGGTTCCTACGAATATTATCTTAGTGAGGATACGAGTGTGGGGGCTACGGTTTACTTTGATAACGACGGCACCGATTTTAATGGCAATTTTGGAATTGGCCCAAATTTCAGGGCCTATTTTGGCTACCAGCCTCGAAGCGGTTTTTTTGCGGAAGCTTTTGGACTCTATTATACGGGTGAAGACGAATTTCAGGACCCCGACCTTGGGCTTCGAGACAATGACTACAGTACTGTTGCTTTGGGATTGGGATTGGGAAATAAATGGGCCACGCGCAGTGAAAAATTTACTCTGGAAATCTTTGGAGGGTTCGGAAGGAATATCAATCCCGAAGATTTCCAAGACACCTTTATTTATAGGGGAGGCGTATCGGTAGGTTTTCGATTCTAATCGCTACTTTTAGGTCAGATTTCAATACTTATGACCGCACTGCTTCTAATCGACATTCAAAAAGGCTTACAAGAATTGGGGTTTTATGGCGAGGAACGCAATAATCCCAATGCAGAAGCCCAAAGCCAAAAAATCCTGGAGGCCTTCCGAAAAAAGGGATGGCCTGTTTTTCATATACAGCACTGCTCTACAAATCTGGATTCGCCCTTACATCCTTCAAAGGAGACCCACGCTTTTCAAAGCGGCCTGGAACCCCAAAACGGGGAACCTGTATTTCCGAAGGAAGTGAACAGCGCTTTTATTGGGACGGATTTGGAACATCAGCTCAAGAAACAGGGGATAACCGATGTGGTCATTGTTGGTTTGACCACCGAGCATTGCATATCCACGTCTACGCGCATGGCCGCCAATCTTGGGTTTAAAACTACTTTGGTTTCTGATGCAACTGCTTCATTCAATAAAAAGGGAATTCACGGGGAGCCGTTGGAAGCCGAATTGGTTCACCAAATTGCCATGGCCAATTTAAAGGACGAATTCGCCCATATCGTCAATACTGAAACTTTGTTGAAGGCGCTTGCCATTTAGTTCTTATTTTTAGTCCATAGTTTTAAGTTACCCCTATGCTTCGGTACACACTCTTATTTTTTCTTTGCTTTACTATGGTCCATGCATCGCTACTTTCTCAAGAAAATCCATTAAAGATTGGGGTCGCCGGCCTCACCCATACCCATGTGCATTGGATATTGGGTCGCGAGGATATCGGCGATATTGAAATCGTGGGCATTGCCGAGCCCAATCGCGATTTGGCCCAACGCTATTCGGAACAGCATGGGTTTTCAATGGATTTGGTCTATGATTCCTTGGAGGAAATGCTTGCCGCCACCCAACCGGAAGCCGTGACCGCATTTGGAACCATTTATGACCACCTAGGGGTGGTGCAGACCTGTGCTCCAAAAGGCATCCATGTGATGGTGGAAAAGCCCTTGGCCGTGAGTATGGATCATGCAAAAAAAATGAAGGCCCTGGCCGAAAAACACAACATCCATTTGTTGACGAACTATGAAACCACCTGGTACCCAACTAACCACAAGGCCAAAGCGATTTTGGATGAAGGTAAAATTGGAGAGGTGCGTAAGGTGATTGTTCGGGATGGACATAAAGGTCCGGCCAAATTGGGCATCAATCAAGAGTTTCTGGACTGGCTATTGGACCCCAAAGACAACGGAGGGGGTGCGATTACCGATTTTGGATGTTACGGTGCCAACTTAATGACTTGGTTACTTCAAGGTAAACGACCCAACACGGTTACAGCGGTAACACAACAACTACAAGCCGAAAACAATCCCAAGGTGGATGATGATGCAACTATTTTGTTGACCTATGATACGGCCCAAGCCATTATCGAGGCCTCGTGGAACTGGCCCATAGGGCGAAAGGATATGGAAATTTATGGACTAACCGGAGCGGTGTACGCCGATAATCGCAATCAATTTCGGATTCGTATTGCGGAGGGCTACGACGGTTTTTCTGAAGAAAAAATGGAACTCCCGGAGCGCGAAAGTCCCCTGAACGACCCTTTTTCTTTACTTGCGGCAGTGGTACAGGGAAAGCTACAACTTGCCCCTTATGATCTATCCTCTTTGGAAAACAATATGATTGTTATGGAAATCTTGGATGCCGCTCGGGAAAGTGCACGAAAAGGGAAAACCATCACCTTGAAAAAATAGCGTGTTGCCCAACCTCATCAAACTTCTTACCGGCCTCATTCTTTTCTGTTCCTTTGGTTTATGGGGACAACTAGTAAAAAATGATACCCTCACCCGACTTGACGAGGTGATTCTGACCGAAGAGGTCATTCCCAAAAAAGCGATTGGTATTACACCCTCGTCCACGGTGGGAACCGCCACTTTTGAGCGTTTCAATCCGGTGGATGTGCCTTCGGCCATCAATCAAATTTCGGGGGTTTATGTGCTTTCGGGTGCTCTGAACACCAATCGCATTACCATCAGGGGAGTTGGGGCAAGAACCCCCTTTGGGACGGACAAACTCCGATTGTATTTCAACGGAATTCCGGTCACCAATGGTACTGGCTTTTCTACCATTGAAGCCTTTGATTTGGAAAATTTGGGCTCCCTCGAAGTTATAAAGGGCCCAAAAGGAACCGCATATGGCACCAACTTGGGAGGGGCAATCCTTTTGAATACCAAATTGGCGCAAGAGGGCCGTACCCGATTGGTCAACAATTTTACGGCGGGTTCTTTCAACATGTTCAAAAACAATGTCTCCTTCAGTCATCAAGAGAAAGGATTTGGCATTAAAGTAAGTTATAACCATTTGGAGACAGACGGTTTCCGGCAGAACAATCGCTTTAGCCGGGATGGAGTTCTGCTTAATTCGAATGTTGCCCTGAGTGCCAAAAGCACCTTGGGGGTAGTCATCAATTATATTGATTACACGGCCCAGATACCCAGCTCGTTGGGCGAGACCGATTTTCGAGAGGACCCGCGCAGGGCAGCGGCCAATTGGTTGGCAGCACGGGGGTTTGAGGCCAACCGATACACCTTGGCCGGACTATACCACAACTATCAGCTTTCGGACCAATTGAAAAACACCACCAGTATTTTTTACACCTATCTAGATCATGATGAACAGAGACCCTTCAATATTTTGGAGGAAATCACCAATGGGTTTGGTTTTCGAAGTATGTTTGAGGGGAAATTGGGGAAAGCCGAATATGTTTTGGGAGGGGAAATATACAAGGATGAATACGAATGGGGCATCTTTCGCAATCTCTTTCGGGACAACAATGGCAATGGCAGCCTTAGAGGCGACCAAATCAGCGAAAACAAGGAGTTTCGAACGCAGTTGAACCTTTTTGGCACTTTTACTTATCCCATCACCACCCAATTCTCGGTGCAAGCCGGTCTTAATTTCAACCAGACCGAATATGATTTTCGGGATCTGTTCAACACAGGGGATGCCAACACCTCAGCGGAACGGAATTTCGACGCCATCTTTTTGCCTAGTTTGGGACTTTCGTATTCGTTTACCAACGGACGGCTGTATGCCAATTTGAGCCGTGGGTTTTCCAACCCCAGTTTGGAGGAGACCTTGACGCCAGATGGTATTATCAACCCCGATATTGCCCAAGAAACCGGAACCAGTTACGAACTGGGTGGGCAAGTTCGCATCTTTAGAAAAAGGCTATTGCTGCAAGCCACCCTCTACCGCATGGACATCAACAACCTTTTGGTGGCTCAACGGGTGGGCGAAGACCAATTTATTGGCAGAAATGCCGGGGAAACAAGGCATCAGGGCTTGGAGCTGGATGTGAAATACCGCTGGGCCATTTCTAAAGAAATGCTGCTGACCCCCTACGTAAGTTACACCCTGAACGACCACAGCTTTGTGGATTTTGTGGATGGGGACGACGATTTTTCGGGCAACCCATTGACCGGAGTGCCTAAGAATCGTATTAATTCGGGGGTGGATGTGGCGCATACGGCAGGCTTTCGGTTGAGCCTTACCCATCAGTATGTGGACGAGATCTCTTTGACCGATGCCAACACCTTGCGCAGTGAAGCCTTCAACGTTTTTAATGCCCGTTTAAACTACCGCACCCCTATTGGCAACCGCTTTACTTTGGGGCTAAATTTTGGAGTGAACAATGTCTTCAACTCCCGTTTTGCGCAATCGGTATTGATCAACGCCGTGGGCTTTGGCGGCAGTGAGCCTCGCTATTTTTACCCAGGCAACGACCTTAATTATTATGGCGGGGTTCGCTTGACGTACCGTTTGTAGTATTGCCTTTTTGGATATGCCTGAGGTTTTGGGTAGGTTTATAGATACTAATGTTGTTGTGCATTTCCGAAAAACTTACTAAAAATGACTGAAGTTGACAAAATAGCGTTTATCGAAACAAAAAATGGACATATTTTAAGTACCAAATCAAAGGGGAAAACAAAATATTACATTCCAGGCGGAAAAAGAGAATTAGGAGAAACGGACCAACAGACTTTGATTAGAGAAATTGCGGAGGAGTTGAATGTCCAAATTGACAAAAATACGATTGAATACGTAGGGACATTCAGGGCGCAATCTGACGGAGCCAAAGATGGAGTCATGGTTAAAATGACCTGCTATAAAGCCAAATATGACGGAATATTGAAACCGACCAGTGAAATTGAAGAAATTAGATGGTTAAATTACAAGGATTTGGAAATAATATCAGAGGTGGACAAAAAAATATTTGGATACCTCAAAGAAAATGGAGAATTGGAATAAAAACTATTGCTTGCCATGGCTATAATTAATACCAATGTTTAAAAACCATAGCCGATACCGTTGTGTTTGATTTTAGAAGAACATCAGAAATGAACAAATTTTTAACCGCAATACTATTATTCATAGCTATAAATTGTAATGCGCAAAAAAAAACAACCCTTTCTGATTCAACGTTCAAAAAATTAGACAATTATTTTAAAGCGCACTTCGAGAATGGCGATTTTAGCGGTGTTGTATTGATTGCCAATAATGATGTGGAATTATATGAGAAAACTATTGGGTTCAGGTCTTTTGAAGATGGCCAAAGATTGAAAAGCAATAATCAATTTATGGTTGGCTCTATATCAAAATCCATCTGCGCAGCAGCTATCGTAAAATTGGTTCAAGATGGCAAACTTAATTTCGATGACGACGTCAACAATTATGCTTCCATATTCTCTGATAAGAAAGTTACCATAAAGCAATTGTTACGACATACTTCTGGGGTTCCAAGATTTGATAAAATTAGTCCTGGTACCAAACTTGTCGACCAAATTAATTCTCTTAAGGGTAAGGAATTTTTGTTCGAACCTGGAACTGACGACGCTTACAGTAATGAAGGTTATTCAATTTTAGCCTATTTGGTTGAAGTTATTACACAACAACCATACAATGAATTTATTGAAAATACTTTTTTCGATAAATTGAAAATGGAATATTCAGGTGTCTATCCCTATGATATCCCCAAAAAGGTTGCTTTAGGACATCGTGTGACGCCTTCAGGTCCAATGGAAGTATCAGAAAATGTATATCACTCTTTAATAGGTTCGGGTTCAAATTACTCAACAGCTCAAGACTTGCTCAAATGGGCTAAATCTATTTCATCGAATGAAGTTATAAACTTAGATAGCTTAGAATATCCTTACGGCTGGGGAGTACAGGAAAATTTTGGCAATAAAATTATTTCGCAAAGCGGCTTAGTCAATGGATTTACCTCTTATGTATCAATTTATCCAGAGCAAAACCTTTATGTCATTTTTGTCTCGAACATAAGTTCTGGATTCTTTAACATAGCTCCAAAAGATATTTCAGCGATACTATTGGATAAAGACTACGCTGAACCTGAAAAACTAGATGACAAATCCTTGTCGGTAAACGAAATGGAAGCGTATGTAGGAAATTATGAAACTTTATCTAAATATCCTTTCGGTATCTATCTGATAGAAAATGGACTTTATATAAAATGGAATCACGAAGGCGATGGAATCCTACTAACACCAACCGAAAAAGATGTTTTCGTAAATCGTAGTGATTTTACAAAAAATGAATTCTACAGAAATGAAGACAACGAAATTTCAGGCTTCAAGATTTCAATAAAAGACCAAGTAGTGGAATGCAAAAAACTGGAATAAAAACTAAATACAACAATGGCCATAATTAATTCCAATGGCAAAAAGCATAGCGGAGACCGTTGGGCTCAATTTGAATGAAAAAAGGAACTGAAAACATATTGACTTTTCTGATTTTAGTTATTTCACTTAATTCTTGCTGTATTGGAGCAAAAGAAAATTACCTGGGAAATAACATCTATCTATCCGAATATGATAATGTTGACCGCAGAATTCTTCATCAAACAGAAAGTTGCGCCACTTTAGGAGTTGAAATTGTTCCAATGACTGTGTTGGAAATTGCAGATAATAACAAATGGATTATTGTAAAAACAGGTAATGGAAGAAAACGAACAGAAGACAATTTTTTTAAATATTGGGTAATAAAGAATGATTATGAAAGCTTACCTGATCCAGAAACTGTAAAAAGAAATACGACTGAATTTGATAACCGACAAGACTTTGAAAAGTTTCTGACTGAAAATAAGATTGGGTTGAAACTGAGTAAAATTAACTGAAATAAAACGGCTCCTAACAACGGCTATAATTTATAACCGCCCGGCCTGCCAGTGGGCAGGAATTCGTTAACTTCAACCTTATAAACAGGCAAATCTTTGCCGAGATGCTGCAGCCAATTAAAACGACCGAATAGATAAAAATGTCCAATCCAATTGAAAAGAAAGAAAAGCCTGGAAATCAAATTTTAATAGAATGTGGTAAGGGTCAAATTAAAATCAATGGCTTAAAAGTTTCATTCCCAATACATTTAAATACACTCCAAGACCTTTTTGGAGAGCCTTCAAAACAAGAATATGATTTGCTTTGGCAAGTAGTTTGGGACGAACTGGGCATATATGTAGATTATGGATCTTGGGATAATATATTAAATATGAATTTTCTACTTTCCAGCAACCACGAACTAAGGCATTTTCCCACGAGGTTTTTTAGCGGTCAGATCACAATTGATAAAAAGAACGTAACGCATGACGATTTCGCTGAGTTTGACCTAAAAAAACACAAAGTCCGCAAATTAACCTATAAAGGGTATACTGAACCTTACTCCATTTCTATCGGTAAAAACTTTGATTACAAAGAAGAAATCCCAAAAGATAAATATCTAATAAAGGATTTAACCGAAGAACAGATTGAATTTAGTGATTTTGGTTTCAAACTGTCCATTATTCAGGAATTGATGTACAACAAAGAACTTTTAAAACCCAAATTCGACTTATATGAATTTGTAGAGTGGTACGATAAAAGGGAAATAGACATTGACAAGGAAGGACATAGGCCAATACCCGAGGTAACCCAATATTTTAAGGATTTGCCAATACCCAAAAAATACACATCTGATATTACCGAAATATATCAAGATGGCGGAAACGATATTTATTTGCAACTTTTAAGATACGGCGAGGGTTGGGAAGACTATTGGGATATAGAAAATACTGAAGACGCAAAACAGTTTCCAAACTTAAAAAAGGCCGTGTTGTGTTATGCAAAGGAAAATGTGATCGATGAATTCAACAAGATGGGAATTGAATGTGAATGGTTATAAAACTGGCAACAGCACAGTATAGAAGCAATAGCTATTAAATCGCCAAAAACGAAACTATAAACAGAAAACAAAGGTTAGTGCAAAACTGAAAAGTTTGTGAGTATAAATCCGCTAATACGCATGGCCGAGACCATTGTACCTATTATTTATTATGAAAATTTCCATATGCACTATTCTCTATCTCCTGCCAATTATTGCTTGTTCCCAGAATGAAGAATTGGACACCATTAAAATGAAGTTAATATTAGATAATCAGCCACTACGAGGAGCCAACATCTATATAGCGGATTGGAAAAATGGAGAAAGCTTCAATACAGATTTTGAGGGTGAGGCAACAATAAGAATTCCCAAAAACAAAGAACAGGTTCGATTAGGCTTCATGGGGCCAGTTGTACGCTTGCGAATTATCAGACCCGTTGATTCAATAGTGGTGAACCTCAATTCAAAGAAAGCCCGATATTACTTTAACAGCAAAAAGATGAACAAACAAAAATTGAAGGTAAGGGGTTACTAATAAAATACTTACCTTGAAATGTAAATTATTTTGCATAACCTTAAGGTGAGTTTCCCCCGTTCATGGTATGCGCTAAACGTTTGGGCACTGGCCTATCTCATATCTTCTATAAATGAAAGTAAATCTATTATTCCCACTATGTTTGTTTTTAGTACTGTCGTGCAACCAGACCAGTAACATCAAAGACCATATAGGCCTTAAATCGAAACTTGAAGGAAAATGGATAGCAAAAGCTTTTGATGGCGAGTTGCATGAAGAATGGATCCTCAATGATTTTGGCTGGATGCAACAACAGGGATATTATATTGAGCAGAGTGACACATCTTATGCTGCCCAAACCCAAATTCAAAAAGTTGGTGAGGACATTATCCTGTTCAGCGTTATCAAAAACTCCAACCCTAAGATTTTTAAATCGGTTAGCTTGGAAGAAGACAAAATTATTTTTGAGAACAACGATTATAAAAATCCTTTTGAGGTAAAATATGAGTTTCTTTCAAATCAAAAGTATAGGAGAACGATCAAAGGAAGGGAAAATGACAGTTTGGTTGTTTATGAGTTTAACTTCGAGAAATCGAACTAGCACGTGCCAAACAAAACCTAAAGGGCAGTAAAATTCGGTTTGGCCAAAACGTTGGCAAAACATTTATCCCTTACGGTTGCCTTAGGGTGACAATAACCGTCCGCAGCGCCGAAACCACACTCTGAATATCTTTTCGGTCAAACGTATCTTCTTCTATATAAAAGAGCATCTCTAGGTTAAGGTCCAAGACTTTGGCCAACTCTTCTGGGGAGCCATACCGATCTGCAATCAAATAGGACAGTTGTTCCTTTTGGGTTTTGGTCAAGGGTTTGAGTTTCATCAACCAAAGAAAGGCTGAATCTAGAAAGTATTTAATGCCATGTACGGCAAGTTTCAAAAAAATGGCTCCCTTATTAAATAGAGAGGCTATCCATATAAAATGGGGTAAATTGCGGATATAAAAGAGTTGTAGCTAATTTAAAAATAAAGAGTATGGGAGAGAAAAATGACTAAAGAAGAATATTTTGAATTGACAAAAAAAATTCCTGAAATAGAGAACCTATTAAAAGAACGGATTGAATTAAAATCTAAAATTAATAAGGTTAATCGCAGACTAATCTCATTATCTAAAAAGTATAAGTTTTTAGGAATGGTTGTTTACCCACAAGCCAATGACGACCTATTAGAAGAAAATGTAAAACTCTTATTTAAAGAAATAGGATTTGAAAAAGTTCATAAAGTTGGAAAACAATTAAAAAGAGAAGATTTAAGAATAATACTATCAGACAAAATAATATTAGTAGAAGTTACTGGCACAGTAAACCAAAATTCATCTGACGACAAAACAAGGCAAATGACCAAGCATGTTGACGTAGAAAAAAGCAAAGGAAAAAACTGTCAAGGAATGTTTGTGGTAAATCACGAAAATAACAAGCACTTTAAAGAAAAGACGAAAACACCTTTTACAAAAAACCAAATAAAGTACGCAAAAGCAGGTAAATATACTTTAATGACAACCCAAAGTTTAGTAAATGCTTTTATGTTGGTTAAAACCAAGAAATTAAGTTTATCGGACTTTGAAAAAAGAATATGTGAATATGGTGTAGTAGAATTTTAAAAAAGAGAGTGGAAAATTTCGCCTAATGCTCTTTTATTAGCCTGCATTGTTAGGTTGAATCGTTCAGAGTAAGTGAATGGACGGATTGAATCACCATTCGCCAGAGATAAACCACTCTCTATTTTATATAAAAAGCGTAATTTTTGCTAAATGAATTTTAATTTTCTGACCGAACTAAATTTTTAACTGAATAAAAAACTAGCTACAACATTGTATAAAATTAATTGCTTGATCTCGCCTATTTACGAAAATCCTCTCGCCTTCGCTAAAGCTATGGTGAGCATCGGCGGATTTTCAGTATGGTGTGTACCTGCCTGCCCGCAGACAGGCTTGCAAAGTTAACTACTAAACCACGCAACTACTCATAGCCGAGACCGTTAGCTTTAATTTAAATGAAGTCAAGATCAGAACACAACTTTTTTACGGGAACTGGAATATGGTATTTGATTACTGTATTTTGGGGCTTTGCTCCTTCCTTTTACCTTTCAAAATATTTTGAGAATCCTGACCCATTACCCAATCACCTTGTTATTCACGGAATTGTTTTCACAATTTGGACACTCCTATATGCTGTTCAGGTTTTTCTTATTCGAAATAAAAATTTTCGAGTTCATCAAGTGTTTGGAATTTTCGGACTGTGCATTTTGATGTTAATGATTCCAACAGGAATTTTCCCTTCCATTTATAAAGTTTATGCTGGCACTACCACAATTGATAGTGCCGGACACAATGTTTTTAGATTGTCTTCGGGTTATATCTTATTTGCTTTAGCCTTTATCTACAGAAAAAAAGCTTTTCTTCATAAGCGATTTATGTTAGGTGGGATGGTTATGCTGATGAGCGCAGCAGTATTTCGAATATCGTTTGATTTGAATTTGCAGGATAGTCAACTATTCAATAAGGGACTTCAAGTACTGCCCGCTATTACACTATTCATATTGGATTTGGTTCGATACAAAAAAGTAGTTCTTGTTGACCTTATATCGGTTGTTGCGGTATTTGGCATTTTCTTCTTTGCTGACTATTTCTGGTTGTCAAATTTTGGAGAAGCATTTATGAGCCTCTTGATTTCAATATTTGTAACTCCATTCTTATAAATGAAATATAAAAAACTAGAGCTAAAACCGGCTATAAGTAATTGCTTAGCAACTACTCATAGCCGAGGCCGTTGGCAACAATATGAAAAAACTAATAATTCTTTCCCTTATAACGGTAAGTCTTTCTTCCTGTGAACAGGACCTGAAATGTGCAGACTTTAAAAACGGGACTTTTTTGATTCCCGGAGATTCAATCTACCCCATTAGTTCTAACATAATTCGTAAAAATGGCCGACAAGTTGAATGGGAAAAGGCTGGAGACAGTACACATGCAATTATAAAATATTTAGACGATTGCAACTGGATTTTGACTTATGACACGGAATTGAGTGAACTGGACGAGTTAGAACAATTAATTAATAATTCAGGAGGAGTAAAAGTTGAAGTGTTGGAAATAAAAGGAGATACTCTTTTCTACAATGGGGTTCTGAAAAATGATACTTTACTTTTTGAGCAACCTGGGACTATTATAAAACTGAAATAAATACTGTTGCCAACAAGGGCTATAATTCAGCTTTCCCCTGGAACAGATTAAAAACCATAACTTTAAAAACGGCTGGATTTCTTAGCTGGAAAATCCCGTTGGGATTTCCCAAGCCGAAATCATAGCCGGACCGTTGTAGCCAATAAAAAAATGAGTAAAAAGCTCTATCATATTTCACTAGTTATTTTGCTCTTTTTTGCTCAGACAAATTACAGTCAAAGCATTGATTCAATCGATGTTTTCATTGAAAATGAAATTGAAGTAAGGAAGACACCTGGGTTGTCCATTGCCATTATTCAAAATGGAAAAGTGATTCACAAAAAAGCTTATGGATATAGTGTTGTAGAACATCAAGTACCTGCTAACGTTCATACAATTTATCCATTGGCGTCACTAACAAAACAATTTATTGCTATGGCAATTCTTCTTTTAGAGCAAGATGATAAAATTGAAATTGATGTGCCAATTAATAAATACTTAGATTCCTTACCCCAGAAATGGAAATCTTTGACTTTGAATCAACTTCTTTCGCATACTGCCGGTTTAGCTCCTATGGAAGAAGAGTGGAAAAGTTTAAAACGAGATGGATGGCCAAAGCATGTAACGAGAAAGATGCTATGGGATTCTGCGAAACAGGACTCAATACTTGATAAGCCAGGTAATCAGTTTCGATACCACAACGTCGGATACTCTTTGGCTGTTTTCCTAATTGAGCAAATCACTAAAAATGATCATAGAAGTTTCTTTAAAAAGAGAATTTTCGAACCCCTAGAAATGGATAACACCTTTTTTGAGGACCAAACAAAGGTAACAATGAATCAGGCGGAGGGGTACACGTTAAAGAATGGAGAATTGGCTAAGATATGGCGAGTTGGCCAAGAAGATATTGGTGTGGGTGATGGAATTTATTCCGATATCGAGGATATGATTAAGTGGATGAAGTCAATTAACGACAATACGCTACTAAAACCTAAATTTCAAAGAAAGATGTATACGCAGACCCGTTTGAATAACGGCACTTCGTTTCGCTATGGACTTGGCTGGTGGCTCCCAGAACGTAATGACATATCTTATTACTATCATAATGGAGTAACCGGAACAGAAATATTAAGTATCCCGAAAATTAAATTGGACATTATTATACTTTCAAATTTAGGTCAAGGAGAATTTGATGAAGTTCATTACTGGGGTCTTGCTCAGGAAATTGCTGGCAAGTTTTTTATTAATGAATTCCAACATAGACCAACCCCAACTCCTTTACCCAATAACTTCAAAGACTTTATAGGAACATTTGAGTACGAAAGTGGCGGGGAACTTGAAATCTATTTAAAAAACAACAATATTTATTTAAAGGACAATTACGGAGAAGCTTTGATGGTATATCAAGGTAATAATGTCTTCATTTTAAAAGATGAACCGGTGGAATTTCAATTTTTGAGTGCAAATAGAATTCAAGTTATAGACGAAATCTGGAATGACGATTTTGCAAATAGATTGAAGAATTAAAAACACTGGCTACAACAACGTGTATAATTAATTGCTGCGGAATTTCCTCATCGGAAATTCACACGCATTAATTATCTTGGCCAACAGCGGAAAATGACTTACGCCCTTTTCCGCAACTAATCATACACAAACCGTTGGCAACAAGCCAAAAAGACAATGCAAGATTATGTTGATTTAGCAGAAAAGAATGGTGTTACACTTTTAGATAGTGGGCAATGTCAATTTTGTGGAGCAAAGACAGAAAGAGGAATTCACGAATGCTTAGAGATTTTTAATCTTGGCTTTCAAGAAATTGACTTTTCAAATATTGAAAATCACATATTTAGATTTCTGATTGTTGATGCACACACATTACAACACCCAGAAATTCATGGTAGGTGGAATAATCACTTTCACTTGTCAAGACTTCATTTGATTTTTGAATACGGTATTAAATGGACTTATGAACTTTCACCAAAACTTAGTGATTATCTGAATAAGTATAAAGTTCATAAACAGAATGAAAACCTGACCCCACCAGAAATACTAAAAAGGGGAACCATTACAACAACCGATATTCAAGAAAAGTCAATTGATGATACCGAATGCAAAGAATTGATAAGAAAATGGGCTTTGGAGGTTTATGAAAAATGGAATGCCCACCACCATACTGTAGATGATATTGCGAAAGGATTTTTAAATAGAAAATAAAGAAAAGCCAGTTGCCAATAATGGCTATAATTCACCTGCCGGCAGGCAGGCAGGTTGTGGTTTTGTGCCACACCAAAATAAAAGTATAAATCAAACGGCTGAATTTCGGCGGAATAATCCTGCCTTGCCTGCGCGCCAACTCGCCCGCTGCTTCGCAGACATCGTCACAACGAAATCATAGCCGAGACCGTTGTGTGTCATTAGAACAACTACTTTACGAATGATAAAGAATGTTCCAAGAGAATTTGAATACCAACAATATCTTCGCGAGATACTAATCAAAAGCGAACCACAAATTCCGTTGTACATCGCAACTGAAAAAGATTTCGGAAAAAGCGAGGGAATAAATTATCCCTACAGAAGTCATTTTTATGTTTTCGGCTTATTGCACGAAAGCGAATGCAAACTTCAAATAGGTATTAATACATACGATCTAAAGAAAAAATCACTTACCATAGTGGGGCCTGGAATTGTGAGGAATTGGATATCCAATAACTGGGATATGAGCAATAAAACCGTATTTTTTAAAGAATCACTTTTCAAAAAGCCTTTCTATGATAATTTTCTTTTGGACTACGATTTTTTTAAGGTTGGGGCAAATCACGTTGTCGAGTTGACAGATGAGGGATATTCCAACTTGAATAAGTTGTTCGAAACATTAGAAAAATTCAAAGCTGACCAAAATATTGCCGCAGGTATCCTGTATTCTATTCTTGAGTTCATCAATTCAATCTACTTAGAGAATTCAAGCGAGAATTCGTTCTCGAGGAATGAACAAATCACTCGTGAATTTAATGACCTTTTGACCAAGAATTATCGAACTCAAAAGAGTGTCGGTTTCTATGCCGACAATATGAACATGAGCTCAAAACATCTATCCGAAGTCCTCAAAGAAACTGTTGGCAAAACAGTCAAACAATCTATTGAAGAACTGATATTGATTGAAAGTCAGAGCTTACTCAAACAAACGGCAATGGAAATAAAAGAAATAATGTATTGGTTAGGTTTTGAAGACCAGTCCTATTTCACCAAGTTTTTTAAGAAAAAAACTGGCCTTACCCCCTCGGATTACCGCTCAAACCCTTAAATCCGTAAAAAGTACCATACTAACCGATTTTCTCACTAACACTTGCCTTTTGAGTATTTCAATATTTGTGCTGTAATGATTAATAATTAAAAAGACAGCAATTATGAAAATTCAAAATCTAAATGTAAATCAACTTTCAGCAGACGTTTACAGAAATTATTTGTCGTATCTGAAAGCTATGGACGAAAAAGACATAGAAACTTATGGTAAATTTCTTGCCGATGATGTGGAAATGTGGTTTAACAACGAGCAGTTTGGCATTGGAAAGGAAACCATCTTAAAAGGACTTGGTGAGTATTGGCAAAGTTTTGTGAGTATCGAACACGATTTAACCAATATTTATGGCACAGACAAGAATTATGTGCTCGAGGCCTTAAACCATTACAAGCGGCACGATGGAAGAGATGCTACAGTAAAAGCAGTTGCATTTACTGACTTGAACTACAATGGAAAGGTCAAATCGGTTAGGCTGTATATGGATATGGCGCCGATATTCAAATAAAAACAGCACACAACAATGTATAAACGCAATAGGCGGTTCAGGTCCAAGCTTGAACCGTTTTTGTTTAACTTTAAGCATATTTCTAACGGAAATGCAATGGCTTAAAATCCGCTACTGCGTTTAAACGAGACCGTTGTGCAACATTTCCCATCCTGAAAAGAAATGAATTAATATCTCAGTGAATTATGGTACAATCTATTTTGAAAAAAATATTTTTTGCTTGCATACTTATTCTAGCTAACCACAAAATGGCTGCTCAAGAAAACGGTTGTGATTATTTTGGTTTAACAGAGCCAAATTCCATTCCACAAGATTTTAATCCTGTACTATTGGATTTAAATGGAAGCTTTAAATTTAATATGGAAATTAAAAAATGTGACGAGATATATTTTACTACTATTGATTCGAAGGAAAATATATACTTCTCAAAAATGCGCAATGATAAATGGAGCATGCCAAAAATTGCTTCATTCTCTCACCCAAACTATAGTGATGCAGACCCTTTTTTGACCAGAGAAGGAAATAGAATATATTTTATTTCGGACAGACCAACCCAACCAAATGATAAAAGTCTAGATTGGAATATCTGGTATGCCAATGATGAAAATGGTGTATGGGCAAATCCCAAACCACTTCCTGAGCCTATTAATTCGGACGAATTTGACGAGTATTTCTTCTCAATTTCAGATAAAGGAAATGCTTTCTTCTCTTCAGATAGATCGGGTGGAGAAGGTTCTTTTGATATCTATACTACCAAAGTATTGGATAACAATGAATTTTCGGAACCAAAGAATGTTGGACGACCATTAAGTACAGAAAAATATGAATTTGACCCTTACATTTCACCAGATGAAAGTTTTATAATTTTCTCAATTAACGAAAATGGTAACAGTAGTCTTTATTATAGTACTAGGAATCAAAAGAATAATTGGACAGAACCTCAAAGTTTAGGAGATCAAATTAACATTACACGGCAAGATTTTGCACCGTCACTCTCTGAAGATGGAAAATTTATTTTTTATTCAAATAATGGAAAGTTAAAATGGGTCAGTTCTAAAATAATAAATATACCCTATTAAAGCGTCGCACAACAATGGCTATAAAGTATAGGCCTAACCAAACAAACCGTTCCTACGCTTCATAGCCGGAACGTTACCTGCAATTTGAGCAAAATGATACCAGAAGAATTTATAAAAGCCTATGAAATTGCATTGGCAACACAAAATTGGAAAAATATTGAACCTCTAATTTCCGAATCCATAAGCGTCATATTTTCAGATGGTACTGTCCATTGTGGAAAAAACAAAGTGCAAATTGCTTATGAAAATAATTTTAGCAAAATTAAAAATGAAAAGTATTTAATTGATAATGTAAGATGGCTGAGCAGAGAAGAAAATTTTGCAGTTTATTTATTTGACTTTTATTGGACAGGAGTCGTAAATGGGAAATCTGTTTCTGGAAATGGAATTGGAACTTCTGTTTTAATAAAAGAGGATTGCAGCTGGAAATTATTGACTGAACATTTGGGAAGGAAATCAAATTAAATTGTAAATAAAAACTGCAAGCAACAACGGCTATAATTCATAAGGGCCAGGCGTGATAAACTCATAACCGGGATTGTTGTGAGTCATATAAAAAACAGACTGAAAAAGATGAAACCAAGAGAGCTAATAGAAAAGTGGGTTGAAATATTCAATGAAGGAAATGCAGAAAAAATAACTGAGTTATATCATTTGGACGCGATTAACCATCAAGTAGCCAATGAGCCGATAGAAGGAAAAAAAGCCATTGGAGAAATGTTTGCAACTGAATTTAATACAGCAAATATGACTTGCATTCCTGAAAATATATTTGAGGACGGAGAATGGGCTATTTTGGAATGGAAAGACCCCTTAGGGTTAAGAGGATGTGGATTTTTTAAAGTAGTCGATGAAAAAATTAAGTTTCAACGTGGATATTGGGACAAACTATCATTCTTGAAAATGCATAATCTGCCAATTCCTACTTAATGAAAAAACGAACGCACAACAATGGGTATAATCAATTGCTACTCCCCCTACTCTTATAAAGTTATTACTTTTAATGGGGTGATTCATGAGTGGACAAATTCCTGTGGAATTACCCACAACGGAATCATAGCCGGGACCGTTGGCATGCATTAAAGAAAATGATTTGAGACACCTTATTAATATACTGACAATTTCCTGCCTACTAACAGTATTGTCCTGTGAGCAGCCCAAGACAATTACATCTGATGAGAAAATTGAAGTTAGTGACAACGTCCGACAAACGCTGACCGATTATTATAACGACATTCGAGAATTAGGACTTACGGCTGAATTCAAATACCTTGATAATTCCAAGGATTTTTTCTGGACTCCTCCCGGATACTCATCATCCATTTCTTATGATTCCGTAGCTACGATACTCAATCATAGTGCACCATTGTATCAATCCATTGACAACCAGTGGGACTCACTACGAATCACCGTTTTAACTAAAGAACTTGCGGCGTACACAGGTAGATTGCGTTCGACAATGACAGACACATCAGGACAAGTCTTTAAGCTAAAGCTTGTTGAAACTGGACTTCTAATCAAACGACATGATGGTTGGAAACTATTATGCGGACAGACTGCGACAACATCGGACTGAGTAATGAAATAAAAACAACGAAACGCCAACAATGGCTATAACTAATGGGACCGTCCTCGCCTACTTTGGAAATTCCGCAGGAATTTCCAACCTGGCATGTACCTGCCTGCCGGCAGGCTTGCAAAGTTGAGTGCTAAACCACGCATCTACTTATAGCCGAGACCGTTAGCCACAAGCTAAAAAATCCGTAAATGAACGAAATCAGAAAGTTTATTGAAAATATCTCTCCAATGACCGATTCTGATTGGCAGTTTTTCTCCTCAAAATTGCAAGAAGTAGAGCTCAAAAAACATTCTATTCTATTGAAATTTGGAGAGGTTGAGAACCATTTGTCTTTTATAACAAAAGGAATCGTCAGACTTTATGTTCCCTTGGAAGAAGTCGATCTAACTTTTGGTTTTTTGTTCGAAAATGAATTTGTCACTGGGTATGATTCATTTTTAACACAAACCCCTTCTGAATACCAAATTGAAACGTTGACAGATACCATTTTATGGAAAATTTCGCACAAAGACCTAGAAGAAGTCTATGAAAGAACAAGCAGTGGAAATAGTATCGGACGAAAAATGGCTGAAAATATGTTTTTAATAAAATCAAAGAGAGAACTTTCCTTATTGAGTAAAACGGCTGAAGAACGATATTTGGACTTATTCTCTGACCGGCCAAAATTGTTGCAACAAATTCCATTAAAATATATTGCATCATACATTGGTGTAACTCCACAAGCATTAAGCAGGATACGAAGGCGCATTACTTAACCTGGGTTCATTGTTTTTACTTCGGTGTTTTCTGACCTTTACACTTCTATAATTCAGAAAAACATGAAACCGCTAATTGTACTATTATTAAGTTTTACTATCTCCATTTTTGTAATTAAAATCATCAAAAAAGAATATGATTTTGCTTTGTCCGCCAGAATTGCCATGTCAACAATGCTGGTATTTACGGCTATTGGACATTTCGTATTTACAAAAGGAATGTCAATGATGGTACCTAAATTTGTTCCTTTCAAAGAAAGTTTTGTCTACCTAACAGGAGTATTTGAAATCTTAATGGCAATAGGGCTTCTAATTCCCAGATTTAAATATCTATCTGGGTGGGCACTGATTATTTTTCTTCTGCTAATGCTACCAGCCAATATTTATGCTTCAATAAACAATGTAAATTATCAAAAAGGAACATTCGACGGAAATGGTCTCGCGTATTTGTGGTTTAGAATTCCTTTACAAATCCTTTTTATAGTTTGGACTTATATCTGTTCAATCCGAATGTAATCTCAAGGAAAAGTCAGTGGCTAACAAGGTGTATTATTCATAGCGGCTGAATTTCCTGTCGGAAATTCAATCTTATCAATTATCTTTCGGTTACTACGGAAAATGACTCGCGTCAATTCCCGCATCTAATCGTACACAACACCGTTAACTGCAAGCACTTCCATCTATGAAAATCTTATCTCGAGGAGAGTATTACGGAAACCGAAATTCGGAACGTTCATTTAACGGGATTTTGTTGTCGCAGTACGACTATTCTGGAGATAAAACGGATTGGCATTACCATGAAAATCCATACTTCATGTATGTTTTGCAGGGTGATATGAAAGACTGCAATACACGGGTCAAAACACTCTGCCCCTCTGGGAGTCTTATGTTTAACAATTGGCAAGAGCCACACTATGGCTCAAAGCATTCTGATTATGCCGGCGGATTTCATTTGGAATTTGAGAAAGACTGGCTTAAAAAAAACGGAATCTCTTTACAGGTATGGGAGGGCAGCCAACTGATTCAAAATCCGCAATTACACCTGCTTTTCGCACATCTTTATAGTGAATTTGCGCTTTCGGACACGTTGAGCGAAGTCTCGGTTGAGGTATTATTACTTCAAATCTGCGAGGCGTTGAGCGAGATAAAACAAACCAACGCGCTTAAGCATCCTAGCTGGGTAGATGACCTAAAAGAATTGCTGCATTACGATACGGCGACTTTGAGCCTCGACTATTTATCCCGCCAACTCAATGTACATCCCGTACACATTTCGAGAGCCGCGCCCAAATACCTTTCCATGAGCCTTGGCGGATACATAAGGCAACAGAAACTAAAAAAGGCGCTTCCGCTTCTGCTAAATTCCTCTTTGAATTTGACGGAGATTAGCTACCAAGTTGGGTTTTCGGACCAAAGTCATTTCAACCGTGTCTTCAAATCCCATTTTAAGATGTCCCCAAGCCAATATCGAAAAATGATCATCAAAAAATTCTGATGTTAATTTTATACAATTTCTAAGCCTTGTGACACGCTACCTTTACAACTCAAATCTTTCAAACAATGCGTAAATCCCTAGCCATCTTAGTGTTTCTGACTGTAAGTGCATTGATAAGTTGTGCTCAAAATAACAAGCAAGATTATCAAGGTGAGTGGATTGGCTTCTTGCCTGATAAAAGCAGCTTCAATTTTAAGGTGACCCTAGAGAAATTGGAAAACAACACATATCATCTCACCATTGCGAATGACAAAATTCTCATCGATGAAGATTTGGTCTCCTCCCGCGAAAAGGGTCTGCTGTCCGATGTAGATGAACAATTGTTTTTTGATTTAAAGTATGGCGATGACAGCCAAGCGCTTACAGGATTTATTAAAAGCGGAAAGTTACTTTACCATGTAAGCATACCTCATGTAGGTGATAACAAATTTGTGGGGGCCTGGAACCCCTTTATGTTAGATAATGGTTTGCAGTCAGACGACATTATGCTTTACATGGAACATACGGAAGAGGGCAATTATCTGGCTTATCCCTTTTTTGGAGACCAAAGATTTAGAGGAACCTATACCGGGGACTTTAAAAAGCAAGCAGATACCCTACTATTTAGAGACGACAATACGGGATTTAATTTTCGTGCTGAGCTATTGGAAAGTACGATTGAGCTCGAGATTTTTTTGACCGATGTCCTAATTACAAAAACAAGTTTGAGGCCTTCTGATGATGGTTGGGAATACACCTCGGCACCAGTGGAACAAGCTCAAAATACCGATACCCCTGCACAATTAAACGATGGCTGGTCCACAGCCCATATCAGTGAATATGGTATCAATAAAAGCCAGCTGCTCAGATTGATTGATGGCGTTCGCGCTAAAAAATTGGTGAACACCCACAGTGTGCTCATTGCCAAAGAAAACAATTTGGTGTTTGAAACCTATTTTGATGGTTTTAATGCCCATATACCACATGATCTAAGATCTGCCTCAAAAAGTATCTCCTCGGCCATGATCGGTATCGGCATTGAGGATCAATTCATAAAGGGTGTTGATGAGCTTTTATATGACTATGTACCTCAGGAATACCAATACACCAAAGACTCGTTAAAATCAAAAATAAGAATCAAGGATTTGCTTACCATGAGCTCTGGATTGGATGTAAATAATCTAGCTTACGAGGACTATTACCAAGATCCGGAGAATCCCAATAGCTGGCTCAAAACCGTTTTGGAGGCTCCCATGGTTCAAAAGCCGGGCGCTTATGCCGATTATGGCTCTGCCAACCCTTTTCTGTTGGGTATTTGTCTCAATGAGCGGCTAGATACTCCCTTGGAAACCTACATGGACGAAAAACTTTTCGCTCCTTTGGGAATAACCAATTATATCAATCAAACCGATGATTCAAAAGTTACCCCCTACTTCGGCGGCGGTATGCTTTTGACTCCTAGAGATTTGCTCAAATTCGGGCAACTCTACTTAAACAAAGGCCAGTGGAATGGAAAACAAATTCTCTCAAAATCTTGGGTTGAAGAATCGTTTGAAAAGCACGTACAATTGCAAGACGTACGAGATAAAAATCAATATGGTTATCTATGGTGGCATGATACGTATACCATCAACGGAAGAGAAATTGAGTCCATAGAGGCCCGAGGAGCTGGTGGACAGTTCATTTTTATACTTCCCGCACTTGAATCCGTAGTGGTCATTACCTCAGGTAATTTTAGAAACGGCAAAGGCAATCAGAGCCGAGATATTTTAGAAGAGTTTCTACTTCCTGCACTGCTCAATTAAAAATTCGATTTATACCGTGCTAATTTCGCCGCGGACAGATTTACCATTGGAAAATTTTACGATCCACTATCTTTAGGCTAAAGCTGAATCAATTCCTTTCCCCTGACGAAAACAAAATCGATATGCAAAAATTGGTAAAACAATGGTTTGCGAAATGGAACCAAGGCGATTTCCACAATTTGCCCATCGCTGACAATTTTACGCATACTAGTCCCTTTGGGACCATAGAAGGCAAACAAGCCTACATTGCTTTGGTTGAGGCAAACAAGGACAAATTCTTGGGCTATACGTTTAAGATCCATGATGAAATGTATGAAGAGGATAAGGCCTGTGTTCGCTACACGGCCCAACAAGGCGAAGATTTTAAATTGGATGTAAGTGAGTGGTATTATAGGAAGGATAATCTCATCGGAGATATAGTATCGTACTATCATATCGGCGAAATTCAGGAGGATCGGAAAATTGAGGACTATGAAACCTAAAAACCCAAGGATAACCATTCACATGGTTTCAAGTCTTGATGGTTTTGTCGCCAAAGAGAACGGAAGCGTTTCTTGGATGCATTCCAAAGATACCTATGAGAAAGGCGTTGAGCTCACTAAAGAGTACATTGCCGATTTTTTGGCTTCCATCGATTGTTATGTTATGGGTTCCCGTACCTACGAACATGCCGTTGAACTGGGTTGGCCCTATGGCGAGGTTCCCGTTTTCGTCTTGACCCACCGGAACCTTGAATCAGAAAGGAAGAGTGTACATTTCCTATCTGGCGACCTGACGGAAATAGTTACTGAGCAGTTAAAGCCTAACTTTACCAATATTTGGATGGTAGGGGGAACCATGCTCACAAAAAAATTCCTCCAATTGGGACTGGCCGATGAAATTAACATCACCATCATACCAACGCTTCTGGGAAGCGGGACCCTTTTCTTTGACCATATTGAAAAAGAGAACACCTTACATTTAAAGGATGTTATCGCCTTTAAGGACGGAATGGTCGAACTGGTATATGAGATAGTAAAGGAATGAAAACTAGCCTTGTTAAAATATCTGTCGGTCAAGCTGCGGTCATCGCAGGTATTGCTATTGTTTCCATGACCATAGCTGCCGTGGTTGCCACAGATGTAAGCATCGGCAAACTCACCATTTCAGAAGATCCAACAGCCACGTTTGAAAATATAAAAAACAACCAAATGCTATTCAGAATAGGGGTTCTGAGTTGGATTGTGGTGCTTGTAAGTGACATTGTTGCCGCTTGGGGGCTTTACCTTTTTTTCAAACCGATCAGTGAAGGCATTTCGTTGGTTTCAGCATGGTTGAGAATTGTTTACACCGCTATTTTGGGAACCTCAATTTTAAACTTTAGCTATATTCTTGAACTGTTTAACACTGATTATCAACAAATCATCTTTGGTGAACCACACTTGGTATCGCAAACTTGGATATTTTTGACCAGATTTGATACGTCTTGGTCGATAGGTTTGATCATTTTTGCCCTGCATATTTTGGCACTCGGTTACCTTTGTTTAAAATCGAACTATGTGCCCAAGCTGATCTCTATTTTTTTGGTTATTGGTGGTATGGGCTATTTCATAATCCACACGTCCAGATTACTGGTGCCAGAATATCAAAGTGCTATTGAAATCCTTAATTGGATTTTTATATTGCCCATGTTGTCAGAAGTTGCTTTAGGCATATGGTTATTGGTCAAAGGAAAAAATATCCAAAAGTGAATAAGGAGAATGTTCCAATGAATATTGAGTTTAAGAGTCTTGGGGAAATTGACAAATCAAGTATCATTGATTTGATGAACAACCCTTTGGTGCGAAGACAAATGCCCTTATTAAAAGGGGATTTTGACGAAAAGGATTGTGATAACTTTGTAGCCTCTAAAGAACGGCTTTGGAAAGAACATGGCTATGGCCCGTGGGCTTTTGTAATCGATGATCAGTTTGCTGGTTGGGGTGGCATACAACCTGAAGATGGCGAAGCAGACCTGGCATTGGTATTACATCCAGAATATTGGGGCATGGGCAAAGTCTTATATAAGGAAATCATCCGTAGGGCCTTTAATGAACTAGGTGTACATTCGATTCAGGTATTGTTTCCCCCTACCAGAACCCGAATAAAAGGATTATTGCGGCTTGGCTTTAAAAAGGAAAAAGAAGTGCAGATTGGCAACGAGCAATTCATTAAATATAAACTGGATAATCCCAATAACGCGGTTTGACCGCAAAGTGACAAAAAACAAAAAATCAAGCTTTAAAAATGACAAAACAACATCTGCCCTACTTCACCATTCCCCTATTTGTGCTTTTGATCTCATGCGCAGTTTTCACTGGGTCATTTACTCCTAATGAAAATTCAGCCAACAGTCCAACTAGTATTCAAAATTCGCCATTCAATACCTTGGTATGGTCCGATGAATTTAGCGGCACCGGAGCCATTGATTCTGAGAAATGGTTTCTTCAAACCCAACTTCCTCCAGGGGGCAGTTGGTGGGGCGGGTTGATCCAGCACTATACGGACAGAACGGAAAACACCTATGTGGAGAATGGACATCTAAACCTCGTTGCCAAGAAGGAAAAATTTAGGGACCAAGGTAAGACCAAAGAATATACCTCTGCCCGATTAAATTCTAAATTTGCCTTCACCTATGGTCGGATTGAAATTAGGGCCAAATTGCCAAAAGGTATCGGCACTTGGCCAGCGATATGGATGCTAAACACAAACATAGATGAGGACGGTGCTTACTGGGAAAATAAGGGTTTTGGAACCACCAAATGGCCCCATTGTGGTGAAATTGACATTTTGGAACATTGGGGGAAAAACCAAGATTATGTGTCGAGCGCAGTACATAACGGCTCAAGTTATGGGGATTATGTCGAGAACCTTGGCGGTCAAACCATAGAAAATGCCTCGGACGAATTTCACATTTATACCTTGGAATGGACCAAAGAAAAGCTAGCTTTCAGCGTTGATGGAGTCGAACACTATCAATATAGCCCCGAGGTTAAGGATTCCAAAACATGGCCTTATAATTCAGATTACTACTTGATATTGAACATCGCCATTCAACCCGATATTGACCCTAACTTTATGGAAAGTGCGATGGTTGTGGATTACATCCGAATATTTCAATAGATTCCCAAAGTAACAGGGCATCCTCCTATGTGACTAATAAATAAAGAAGATGCAAATGAATGTTTCCAAAAGAATAGTTCCAATCCTAGTCTTCACTATCTTCAGTTGCAATACCAAAGATTATAAGGCCCCTGCAGAAACTTCTGAAATGAAACAGCTTATGGAACCCAACTTCAAGCCTGAAAATTTGGCCACCTTTAAATGGATGAATACGCCAAAATCCTTCGAAATAGTAAATGGAACTTTGAAAGTCGTAGCTGGAAAAGGAACAGACTTTTTTAATAATCCGGAAGACAATTCCATAACCTCATCGGCGCCATTTCTATTTCAAGAAGTCCAAGGTGATTTTGTTACAAAAGCTTTAGTACGACCCGACTTTTCCTCATTATGGAATGCCATTGCCCTTATGGTTCATATAGATAACAATAACTGGATAAAATTTGCCTTTGAGAATTCAGATGCAACCGGTAAGAGTATCGTTACCGTCGTCACAAAAAATGTTTCAGATGATGCCAACGGGGTGATCCTTCATAATCAGGACGAAGTCTGGCTAAAACTAATTCGAAAAGGCAATATCTATTCAATGCTTTGGTCGATAGACGGAAAAAACTTCAAAATGGCTCGATTAAGCACTTTGCCTCAGGCTGATTCCATTAAAATTGGAATAGAAGTTCAAAGTCCGGTTGGTGAATCTGCAACCCATGAAATTGATTTTTTTGATATCACAAAAACGACCGTCAAGGATTTGAGAAAAGGGGAATGAAAACTACTGACACATCCCCTTGAATCCAAAATCTTTAGGAAAAAGCAGAAACAGACATCTTCAAAGGAACTATCATAGGTTTCATTGCATCATAAAGTTACCTCTTGAAAATTGATAAAGTTGGGCATGTCTGCGCACAATGGATATAGCTTAGAGGTAAATGTTTTGTTATAATCCGTCTGCTTGTGCACCAACTCGGCTTTCTCATCGGTAAATCCTACCAAATGGGAGAACCGACAAGGATCTTCTTTCTCATGGAAGGATCTGTACATAATGGTGTTTGGTTCATTAGCCCTGATTTCCGCCATGAATTCACGTATAATAATCTTGACAAATTCAAGATCTTTAGAATCTCTTATTTTGTAATCTGCTCTTACAAAAATCATGGTCTATTTTTTAGTGATTAATTGTCCTACTTTTGAATGACTTGATTGAAGGCAATGAAGTAATTGTTACAGTCTTTGATTACAAAAGAGCGGTCTCCCCAAAATTGGTCCTTAAGTTCGTCTACCACATTGACTCCAGCGGCTACCAAATTCTTATAGTACACTTCAATATCGGTTTCGTAGAGTCTAATCCAAAAGTACACGCCACCTCCTTCTTGTGGGGCCTGTTCCGCATTTAGATTCAACATCAGAGTAGATTCTTCAAAAGTCAGTTGTGCATTAATGGATACCCCTTCTGGCGATTTCTGACGAAAATTTTCCTTGAAAGTCAATGTGTCGACATAATAGTCCGCCGTTTTGTCAATACTTGCCACAGGCAGTACTGGTAAAATACCTTTAGGAAATTGTTGATTTGTCATAATCGTAGTCTTAAGTAATGAATGATGTTTCTGGCAAATTTATTGGAGTCCAATTTGATAAAATTGACATTTTGCGCCATATTTATAGGATGTATTTTTCGTCAATAATTTTATCTGACTTAGTTGAATATGCTGAGCGGAAAGGTGCAGATGTGGTTGAATTCAAAAGAGACGCCAAGGTGTTCCAAGAAAATCAGTACATCAGCTATCAAACCATGGTCCAATACTTAAACCAGATTGGGCAAATGCTGAATGACGAGAACCTTGGACTGCATATAGGAGAGCAGATTTCCTTAAAGGCAACGACGCAGGTGGATAATATAATGCAGTACAGTGAAACCTTGAAAGATTCCTTTGAGAATGCCGTGGAATATTCCAAACTTATCAGTGATGCATTGCATTGCACCCTACAAAAAACCGGAGATTATTACTCGGTAATTTTCGAAGAGAATCCCAATTGGAAAGTACAACAAAGCTATGCCAAAAAACAAATTTTAGATCTTACCCTATACTCATGTTTAAAGTCTCTTGTCACCTATACCAACAGAAATTACCGTCCCATCAAGATTCATTTTGAAAATTCCAAACCCAAGAGTTTAAACGAATACTACCGGCTCTTCAATTGCAGATTACATTTTAATCAATCCAAAACCCAGATTTTCTTCGAAAGGCAAATTTTTAACAAGCATAAAAAAAATGAAATACCAGGGTTGCTTGAAGACCTTAAGGAAAAAGTAAAAGATGAAATGAAAAGTCTAAAAGGAGAGCATAAGGTGATTTTTGAATTGAAAAAATGCATTCTAAGGCACAAACCAGAGCGTATCCCCATAGAAAAGGCATCCCAAAACCTAAACGTATCCAAAAGAACCCTACAACGAAAATTGAAATTGCTGGACACCTCCTTTAAGGAGGTAGAATATGAGTTACAACTACGATTGGCCAAAACCTATCTTGAAGAAAAGCAAAGTTCCATTGACGAAATAAGTTACCTCCTCGGTTTTTCGGAAAGCAGTGCATTTATAAGGTTTTTCAAGCTGATGACCGGTGAAACTCCAGTAAGATATGCCAAATCATTGCCCTACAAAATGTGACGTATTTTAATTTCGTGTTAACTGCATTTCCAACTTGCAGGCGACCAGCTGGCTTTCTATTGGGTACTCTAATTGTTCCGGGAGCTGTAATGTTAGGCGCTCCGCCTTCCTTAGTACTTAGTGCATTTAGAAAATGAGCTACTTATTACAATCATTGGTAGCTCTGATTCAATGGCTGTTTTTGAGAACGTAAGAATTTGTTAATTTCATGACACTAGATTCTTTTTGTTCAATGAATCCCCAACACATCATAAACTGGTTGCTTAAAGGCGATGTATCCATACAATATCAAGTATGGCGAGATTTGCTAGGAGAAGAACGAAAGGATTTACAGCAAAGGATTGCCCTCGAAGGTTGGGGAAAACAATTTTTGGATAAACGAAATCCCAAGGGGCATTGGGGAGACCGGTTTTATCAACCTAAATGGACATCAACACATTATACGCTTCTTGATCTTCGAAACTTGAATTTGTCTCCAGAAAACCCAAAAGTTAAGGAGTCCATCGAGTTGATATTGGATACGTGTAAAGCCCAAGACGGCGGTATCCGATTGGGACCTTCCACAGAACACTTAAGTGATGTTTGCGTCAATGGTATGTTCTTGAACTACGCCTCCTACTTTAAGACAAATGAACAACGTTTGAAGCCTGTATTGGATGCTATTTTAAACGAAAAGATGCCTGATGGTGGATTTAATTGCAGGACTACGCGAAGTGGGGCTACCCATAGTTCCCTGCATTCGACCATCTCGGTTCTTGAAGGTCTGGATGGGTTTCTAAAATGCGGCCATACATATCGACGCAAGGACCTTATTGAAGCCAAGAAAACCGCTGAGGAATTTATCCTTTTACACCAACTTTTCCTTTCCGACCGAACCGGAGAAATCATCAAAAAAGAATTCTTGAAATTGCGGTATCCAAGCCGATGGAAATTCGATATTCTTCGCGCAATGGATTATTTTCACAATGCTAAGTGCGCATGGGACGGTAGAGTGCTTCCGGCAATACATATCCTTCAAAAAAAAAGGAACAAAGATGGAACCTGGAACGTGCAGGCCGCCCATCCAGGCCAAGTGCATTTTACCATGGAAAAAACCGGCAAACCCAGTAGGTGGAATACACTGAGAGCACTTAGGGTTTTCAAACATTTTGAAATCAATGAATTGACCCCTACATATAAAAAAGAAAATATCTGAATGGAATATCTGGAATCTTCATATTTTTTTGACTTCGAAAGTGATGCTATTCAGGAGTTGATTGCGGAATTTAAGGATGACTCGCTATCGAAAAAGGAAATAGCAATGGGAATGTACACCAAAGTTCGAGACCATTGGAAATACGATCCTTATAGTATCAGCCTCTCGAAGGAAAATTTTCGTGCAAGTGCAATTGCCAAAAACCCTTCGGGAAACTGCGTTGAGAAATCGATAGTATTGATTGCTTGCCTTCGTGCTTTGGGAATTCCGGCTAGACTTCATTTGGGGAAGGTGAAAAATCATATCGCCGCGGAAAGGTTAATTGAAAAGTTTGGCTCAAACGAATTGACTCCCCACGGCATGGTCAATGTGCACCTCAACAACAAATGGCTCAAAATGTCACCTGCTTTCAATAAATCTTTGTGTGAGAAGTTCAAAGTTGAGCCTTTGGAATTTGATGGTGAGAACAATTCTTTTTTACAGCAGTACAATAGTGAGGGAAGCCTGTTTATGGAATACACCGACGACTATGGGCATTTCACGGACGTGCCTTTGGACTTTATGAAAAGGAACATCAAAGAGCACTATCCCCATATTTTCGATACGGATGAAAATATTACGGAGTTCAAGCTATAAGCAAATCCCTTTCTGAAAAATCAATTCGCTCCCTGCCCCTTCAAATTAATGACCACAGTTTCGAGAAGTTTTCAATTTGACATCCAAAAAGTTGTAAATACAACTTTTTGGAGTAATTTTGAAACATGAATTCCATTGAGCATAAGCACTTTAATCCGTCGCTTTGTATTTCCAACAAGGTGAGGCAAGTCAATAGAGTCATTGCAAACATCTATAGAAAGTATCTCTCACCATTTCAAATCACTGATAGTCAGCTAACCATCCTCTTTGTGCTCACCAAAAAGGGGAAACTTCCCCAAAAAGATATATGCCGGGGCCTGCATTTGGAAAAATCGTCTTTGAACCGGAATCTGAATCGGTTGGTTGCCCGAGGATTGATTTCCAAAGTGGATTTTCCATTCGTACAAATGACCGATGCCGGCATTGAACTCGTGAACGCTATTATTCCTGAATGGGAAAAGGCACTTAAAGAAACTGAAGAACTATTAAACCAAGACGGTGTACTTGCCGTCGATTTATTGACCCAAAAAATACAACGATCATGACATTAAAACTCGGTTATATTGCATTAAGCTTATTGATGACAGTAATCCTAATGGCCTTTGCTTTCAAGGCAATGCGTCAAGATGATTCAAAATTGTTTAAAAAGTGGGTGGTCATCCTCTTGGGATGGCACCTCTATATTTTTGGCTTATCCCTCACAGGGTTTATAGCAACGCTGGATTTCCCGCCGCGCTTTGTGCTTTTAACCATACTCCCTGCCTTTATTTTCATTGGATGGTCCGTTTCAAAAATCAAGGGCGCCAATTGGCTGAATCATATCCCGCCACATTGGCTGATCTTCTACCAGATCTTTAGGATTGGTATTGAAACCCTATTTGTGTTTTCAGTCTATCAAGGGATTCTTCATTCCAATGTAACACTCCATGGCTACAATTATGATATGGTTTATGCTGCAACTGCCCTATTGATAGGATGGCAAGTATGGAGGGGAAATCTAAAGCTTGGCCTAATCTGGAATTATCTAGGCCTAGCAGTAATAGCTTTTATTATTTTCCTTTTTCAAACCACGATTTACTTCCCCGAAATGTACGGTAGTATCGAGGTTTTTCCAGTTGACTTCTTTACATATCCCTACATTTTGGTCGCCGCTTTTTTGATGCCCTCCGCTGTTTTTGTTCACGTGGTTTCCATAATTCAGCTAAGACAAAAGTTGTCTCAAAACAAAAGCTCTTAACTTAATCATTAAATGGATTGATATGATTCTTCGAATATTTACAACAACAGTCCCCCAAGAACTGCATGCAGAATTTGAGCAGAAATTCAAGGAAATATCCACGCCTTTGGTCAAATCGTTCAACGGATTGATTGGTTTGGAAATTGGAAGGCCCACGAAATGGAATCCCAATGATTTTGTAATGATTTCCAAATGGAAAAGTGTAGCCGACCTCATTGACTTTGCCGGCGAAAATTGGAATCAGGCCCATATCCCTGAAGGAATGGAAAAATACATCGAAAGCTGTTCGGTTTGCCATTACGAAAACATTGACTAACTTCCTAGCCAACCTGCCAATCCATGGCAAGGTTACAGGGATTTAGCGACATGTCCGATATAAAGCGTGAAGACATTCATATTATAGGCCGATACAGTAGTTGGTCTGAAAAAGGCATTGAAACAATGCTAAAAGACCATGTCTATAACAGCAAAGCATCCTGGCAGAAATTTCTGAGACTCCTTTTCATTAGCTTAGGAGTCGGTTTTACTGCAGCTGGAATCATTTTCTTTTTTGCCTACAACTGGGCCGAACTGCATAAGTTCGTTAAAATTGGATTGATTGAAGGGCTTATCATTCTTATTACCGCCGTAGTCCTCTTCTCCAAGCATAGTTTGCAAATCAAGAATATACTACTGACCGGAGCTTCCATTTTGGTAGGGGTCCTTTTTGCCGTTTTTGGGCAAGTCTATCAAACAGGAGCCAATGCCTACGATTTTTTCCTAAGCTGGACCCTGTTTATAACCCTTTGGGTACTGATTTCTAATTTTGCGCCGTTGTGGCTCATTTTCATCACACTGGTCAATACCACCCTTATCTTGTATGCAGAGCAAGTAGCCCACAGTTGGTCTGAAGTATTTCTGTTTACGCTACTTTTTGGGATGAATTCACTGTTTTTGATAGGTTTTTTGGCTGCGAAAAAAATCTTTTCACAGCTAAATGCTCCTAAATGGTTTTTGAACCTGCTCGGGTTGGCCTCCGCTAGCTTTGGTACCATTGGAGTGGTCATCGGAATATTTGATGATGCCGAACCCTCGTTTCTTGTTTTAATTTTATTGGCTTTCCTGTTATACGCCCTAGGAATACTATATGGCTTGCGCAAAAAAAGTGGATTTTACCTTTCCATTATTCCGTTTAGCATTATCATCTGCCTTTCGGCGTACTTTATAAAATTATCGGATAGTGCAGGCATGTTTTTCTTTATTGGTCTATTTGTAATTGCCAGCGTAACCTTGGTCATTAAAAAACTCATTGATTTTCAAAAGAAATGGACAAGCTAGCGCACATATCAAAGCTATTGGAACAAATTCGTTCTTCCGAAGGTGATACTTTTGCTTATGATGAGGGTAAAATCCGTGAGGTTTATGAAAAACAGGGTGCCAACACATCCAGTTTGGCCATTAAAATACTTTCCATCTTTGGGGGCTTCTTGGCCATGCTGGCCTTCCTCGGGTTTTTAACCATTACGGGGCTTTACAACTCACCTATTGGCCTTTTTTTGTTTGGGCTCGGGTTCATAGTTTCATCCATCGCTCTGAGCAAAGCTTTTGATAAGCTGATCATCGACACCTTCAGCATCTCACTCTATATAATAGGGTTTGTATTGTTCATTATGGGATTATTTCAATGGGATATCGAAGAAAACACGGTTACCCTATTGACGGGACTTCTTGCCCTTGTGGTCCTTTCAATAACAAGGAATTATATTTTATTGTTTATTTCAGTGCTGATTTTTAATGGCAGTTTACTTACCCTTATCATTTCCAACGATGCCTATAATTTGGTGCACTTTTATGTTGCTGCCAACGCTATTGTGCTTACTTCCCTTTTGCTCAACGAAGCCAGAATAATTGCATCCTATAAAAAATTGGCCAAATTGTACAATCCCTTACGCATCGGTTTGATCATGTCTATTCTTTTTGGATTGATCGCCATAGGAAAAAAGGATTTATTACCGGTTTCGCAAGACTATATTTGGTTGTCATCGATTGTTCTGATTTTGATTTTGGCCTATTTGACCCATATCATATCGGGCATCCATAAAATTGAGACTTCTAAAACCAAGGTGATTATCTATTCCTTGGTTGGATTGCTTCTGATATCCACGTTGTTCGCCCCATCAATTTTAGGGGCACTTATGATTTTGCTTCTCTGTTTTTTGGTGAACTATAAGACGGGCATGATCATCGGAATCATTGCATTGATATATTTTGTTGGTCAGTACTATTACGATTTAAGTTTCACCCTATTGACCAAGTCGATCATCTTGTTTTCCTCTGGAATTCTGTTCGGGCTACTCTATCTATTTCTTAACCGTAAAATGAAAGCCGATGAAAAGGTATAGGTGGATAATCATACTTCTGAATCTTCTGGTTTTGTTGGCTTTTTTCACCAACTCAACCCTAAAAAAGGAAGAGTTACTATCTGATGGAAGCCTAATTTTGCTCGAATTGGCCCCAGTTGACCCAAGATCATTGCTGCAGGGAGACTACATGCGACTACGGTATGCCATTTCAGAAAATATTGATACCGATAGCATAGCCAGAAGAGGCTTTTGTGTGGTCAAGCTAGATGAAAATGGTGTCGCTCAGCGAATTCGACTTCAAAAAGAAAGGGAACCTGTTAATAATCAAGAGTATATTATTGAATACACTTCGCAAAAATGGATGGGAATCAATATTGGGGCGGAATCTTTTTTCTTTCAGGAAGGAGAAGGAGAAAAGTATGAGGCCGCAGCGTACGGCGGCATCAAAGTCGATGATCAAGGTAATAGCCTATTGATAGGCTTGTATGATGAAAACCGTAACAAGATAGAATAAGTCAAAGTTTTTGAAATCTTGATATTCACTGGCACTTATTACCCCATAAAAAAACACCCCAATTAAAATTGGGGTGCTCTTTTTTTAGGTTATCACCAAGATTATTTTAAATCAAATCGATCTAAATTCATCACTTTATCCCAAGCCTTTACAAAGTCGCCAACAAATTTGCCTTTGGCGTCTGCACTGCCATATACCTCGGCAATCGCTCGTAACTCTGTATTCGAACCGAAAATCAAATCAGCTCGGGTACCGGTCCATTTAAGGTCACCCGTTTTACGGTCACGCCCTTCAAACACTTGATCTGCATCTGAAGTCGCTTTCCAAGTGGTTCCTAAATCTAAAAGATTTACAAAGAAGTCGTTGGAAAGTGTTTCTGGATTTCCAGTGAAAACCCCGTGATGCGACTTATCGTAGTTTGTGTCCAAAACACGCATCCCGCCAACAAGAACAGTCATTTCTGGAACGGTCAAGGTCAACAACTGTGCTTTATCCACCAAAAGTTCCTCTCCCTTAACGCTAAGGTTATCTTTCATATAATTTCTGAACCCATCGGCCATAGGCTCCAAGGCTTCGAAGGACTCGGCGTCAGTTTGCTCGGCAGTAGCATCGGTTCGACCTGGTGTGAAAGGAACCGCAACTTCATGACCTGCGTTTTTTGCTGCTTTTTCAACCGCAGCGCAACCACCCAAAACAATCAAATCTGCCAAAGAAACCGTCTTCGCAAAATCGTTTTTGATTCCCTCAAGTACCGATAGTACCTTGGAGAGTTGGGCGGGATTATTTACTTCCCAATCTTCCTGGGGAGCCAGACGAACGCGTGCCCCATTGGCACCTCCTCGGTAATCAGAACCTCTGAAAGTAGATGCTGATGCCCAAGCAGTGGAAACCAGTTGGGAAATAGACAAGCCGGAAGAAAGAATTTTTTCCTTCAAATCAGCAATGTCGGTCTCATTGATAAGCTCATGATCTACCTCAGGTACCGGATCCATCCAAATCAAAGTTTCCTTTGGTGCCTCCGCACCCAAATATCTTTGGATAGGGCCCATATCCCTGTGGGTCAATTTGAACCACGCTTTTTGGTAGGCTTCCTTAAACTCTTCTGGGTTTTCCAAAAAGTGTCTTGAAATTTTCTCATAGGCCGGGTCCATCCTTAAGGATAAATCCGTGGTCAGCATGAATGGAGCATGTTTTTTGCTTGGATCATGTGCATCAGGAATAGTTCCAGCTCCAGCACCATCTTTGGGTTGATATTGCCATGCTCCAGCAGGGCTTTTTGTCAATTCCCACTCATAGTTGTATAGGTTTTCCAAGTATTTATGGCTCCATTTGATAGGTGTATCTGTCCAAGCCCCTTCAAGGCCACTGGTTATGGTATCTGAACCCATGCCAGTACCAAAGTTGCTCTTCCAACCCATGCTTTGCATTTCAATGGGTGCTCCTGCGGGCTCGGCTTCCAAATATTCCGCATCACTTGCAGCTCCATGGGTTTTTCCAAAGGTATGTCCGCCTGCAATCAAAGCCACAGTCTCATAATCGTTCATCGCCATACGGCCAAAGGTCTCGCGGATATCGTGGGCCGCTGCTACGGGATCGGGATTGGCATTGGGTCCTTCAGGGTTTACATAAATCAATCCCATATGGGCCGCTCCCATTTGTTGTTCCAATTCTCCTTCTTCATTGTAGCGGTCTTTGTTCCCTAACCACTCGGCTTCAGAGCCCCAGTAAATATCTTCCTCAGGTTGCCAAATATCTTCACGCCCACCGGCAAAAGCATACATAGGCAAGCCCATCGATTCGTGAGCAACATTCCCAGCCAAAATCAGAAGGTCCGCCCAAGAAATTTGTTTTCCGTACTTCTGTTTAATAGGCCAAAGCAAGAGTCTTGCCTTATCCAAATTGGCGTTGTCGGGCCAGCTATTTAGGGGTGCAAATCGCTGTGCTCCAGTTCCACCGCCACCTCGCCCATCGGCGATACGGTAGGTCCCTGCAGCGTGCCATGCCATTCTAATAAAGAAGGGGCCATAGTGTCCATAGTCTGCCGGCCACCAATCCTGGCTATCGGTCATCAAATTGGTAAGGTCTTTTTTGACTGCGTCCAAATCCAACTTTTTAAATTCTTCAGCATAGTCAAAATCCTCATCCATGGGGTCAACCAAATTGGAGTGTTGACGAAGGATGTTTAAGTTCAGCGCATTGGGCCACCAATCGCGATTTGTGGTCCCACCACCTGCGGCTTGCTTCAACTCACCGTTCAGAAAGGGACACTGGCCAGGGTCACCGTTACCATTGTGCATATTATCCATTTTAATAGTGTTTAGGTATTTATCCGAATTAAAAGTAATGCTCTCATCTCTAAAATTAAACGTCTGGTAATCTATTTGCGTTATGTTGATATTAAGATTGACTATGATTAATATATTTGAAATGATTTGTGTCAATCGTTACCAAAATGTAGCTTTTAAAACTCCACTAAATATAAATTGGCCCCTAGCAATTCCATGAGCATCCCATTCAAAATTATTACAGAAAGATTGGTCATTCGATGTTATAGACCAAGTGATGCCATATTGGTTCAAAATGCAATTGCAAGCAGTCTTGAAAACCTTCGTAAGTGGATGCCTTGGGCTAAGAGTGAGCCAACAACCCTAGAATCAAAAAAGGAATTAGTATCAAAATTTGAATCCGATTTTATCCAAAATGAGGACTACACGTTTGGAATATTCAACAAATCGGAAGACCTATTGATCGGGTCAACCGGGTTACATACCCGCTTGGGGAAAGAATCACGTGAAATTGGCTATTGGATAAATTCTTCATTCCTTAATAAAGGATATGCCACCGAAGCAGCCTCCGCAATGGTTAAGGCTGGATTCGAATTTCATAGGGTGAAGAATATTCAAATCCACTGCGATTCCAATAATTTGATAAGCCGGCAAATCCCAAAAAAACTTGGATTTAAACTAATCAAAATACTAAAGGAAGATACTCCGACCTCCGATAATAATTCTAGGGATACCATGATTTGGGATTTAAGCTTTAAGGATTACGCCCAAATCAAGGAAGATTTTGCTCCTATACAGGCTTTTGATCAAGAAGGCAAAGTCTTGAAGATCCAAAAAAATGGGATTGAGCCTGATTAAGAAAGTAGTAGAGGAATCAAATCCCTTTTAACCATTCTTTCATATCCACTTCCTTCGCGATAATTCCTTTTACTTCAGAAAGGGCTATACGCTGCTGTTCCATGGAATCGCGATGACGAATGGTTACGGTTTCATCTTCCAAGGTTTGGTGGTCAACCGTTACACAAAATGGAGTACCCACCGCATCTTGACGGCGATAACGTCGCCCTACAGCATCCTTCTCATCGTACACCACATTAAAGTTCCATTTGAGCTCGTTTACCAGCTTTTGGGCAATTTCAGGAAGACCATCCTTGCGCAAAAGGGGCAAAACCGCCACTTTGGTCGGTGCAAGCACAGCGGGCAACTTCAGTACAACCCGTGAGGTGTTGTTTTCCAATTGTTCTTCCACCAAAGAATTGGAGAAAACGGCCAAGAACATCCGGTCCAAACCTATTGAGGTCTCCAGTACGTAAGGCACATAACTCTCATTTAGCTCAGGGTCAAAATATTGCAGCTTTTTGCCAGAATACTTTTCATGACTGGCCAAATCAAAATCGGTTCGGGAATGAATCCCTTCCAACTCCTTAAATCCGAATGGAAATTTAAACTCAATATCTGCGGCAGCATCGGCGTAGTGTGCCAATTTTTCATGATCATGGTAACGGTAGTTCTCCTTACCCATTCCTAGGGAGAGGTGCCATTTCATCCGCTTCTCCTTCCATGCTTCATACCATTCTTTTTGGGTGCCAGGTTTGATGAAGTATTGCATCTCCATCTGCTCAAACTCCCGCATTCGGAAAATAAACTGACGGGCCACAATTTCGTTACGAAATGCTTTTCCGGTCTGGGCAATTCCAAATGGGATTTTCATACGGCCAGTTTTTTGCACATTCAAGAAATTGACGAATATTCCTTGAGCGGTTTCGGGTCGTAGGTATAAATCCGTAGCGGTGTCCGCGGAAGCACCCAATTTGGTCCCAAACATTAAGTTGAATTGTTTGACATCGGTCCAGTTCTTGGACCCTGAAACGGGACAAACAATCCCCAGTTCCTCAATCAAAGCTTTTACATCGGCCAAGTCTTCCTTTTCCAAAGATTGTCCCAAACGCTTTAAAATAGTGGTTGCCTTATTTTGGTAGTCCAAAACCCGCTGGTTGGTAGACAAAAATTGGTCCTTATCAAAACTGTCCCCAAACCGTTTAGCGGCCTTGGTCACTTCTTTATCAATCTTGGCTTCAATCTTGGCCACATGGTCTTCGACCAAAACATCAGCACGATATCTTTTTTTGGAATCTTTATTGTCAATCAAGGGGTCATTGAAAGCGTCAACGTGGCCTGAAGCTTTCCAGGTTGTGGGATGCATAAAAATGGCCGCATCGATACCGACAATATTGTCATTGAGCTGTACCATAGCCTTCCACCAGTACTCGCGAATGTTTTTCTTTAACTCAGCTCCATTTTGACCGTAATCATAAACGGCACTGAGTCCATCGTAAATTTCACTGGATTGAAATATGTATCCGTATTCCTTTGCGTGGGAAATAACTTTCTTAAAAATATCCTCTTGATTCGCCATTCGGCAAAAATAGAATTTTACCCTAAAAATGAAGTGTTATTTCAGCTGAAATTCAGCTGAGGCCAGAAGTCTTTCATCCTCGAAGACATTGAGGGTATAAATTCCTTCATCCAAGGAACCTTCTGGTACGGTAATGGCATCGCATACGCTGATTTCCTTTCCAGTGTATACAATTTCAACTTTTTTGCTATAGGTGTTGCCCCCAACAGAAATAGTGCTGGCATTGTCCTCAATGACCTTCATTTCGGGATCTAAAAATTGAAGGTAGAGCACGCGCACCTTTCCTTTTTCGGTAGGATCGCTCAATACGGTCACACAACCTCTCAATTTTTCAATGGTAGAGGCTTTGTTGGTTTTCAGGGGTCTTCCCGCTCTTAATCGAAAACCATTCCCTTCGGCACTTTGTAGTTTGAGATAGCTTTTGATTTTAAGCTCCCGACTCAATTCTCGATTGGCTTCACGCAAGCGTGATTCTGATTGCTCAATATTACTCGCCCTACCGCGAGCTTCTTCCAATTGTCTTCGGGTTTGTTCATACCTATCCGCCAGAAGCCTATTGTTGTAACGAAGGAAATTGTTTTTAAGCTTCAGACTGTCGAAGCCAATTTCCAACATGCGCAGCTCCTTTCGTGTTTCCTTGAGCTTGGTAAGGCTAAAATTAAGTCTTCCCACGGAATCCAAAAGTTGTTGCACCCGAAACCTGGAGGTCTGCAACTCTATTTCATTCACTTCGTTTAAACCAGAGAGACGGTCAACTTCGGCCTTCATCAGGGTAAGGTCCTTAACCAGAAGTGATTTTTCCTGTTCCAAAAACACCATTTGGTTCTTGGATTGGGCGTAGCTATAGTAAAATGCTATCAGAATCCCCACAATAACCGCCAAGAGTGCTGTGAAAATAATCTTGTAGTTGAATTTGTTATCTTGGGCGTCCATGGGGTGTTAGAGCTGCTCTAAAACAAAACGGTTTTGTTGTACAAAAGGTTGGCTAAGATAATAAACGATATTAACAACATACTATTGCCAATGGTATGTTTTGGATGTAATGTGCGATTATCCAGAGGAGAAAACCTACTCTGTACCGTTTGTCGACATGATATGCCACTCACCGAGTACAATTTCATCGATGAAAATGCCGTAGACCGTATATTTTATGGCCGAATCCCCATGAAAAAAGGGGCTTCTTTTGTGTTTTTTTCGAAAAATGGAATAGTGAAAAACCTATTGCATCAATTAAAATATAAAAACCAAGAAGAGGTGGGAAGATTTTTCGGTGATTGGTATGGTTCCTTGTTGAAACGGGATAAGGGACTACAAGATGTTGATGTTGTTGTACCGGTTCCCCTCCATCCGCGAAAAGAGAAGAAAAGAGGATACAACCAAGTGCGTTTATTTGCCAAAAGGCTTGCCCACCATTTGAAAGTGGACTTAAATACGGATTTACTGGTCAAAGTTAGAAATACCAAAACGCAGACCAAAAAAGACAGGCAATTACGATGGTTAGGGACCAAAGAGGCCTTTAAGGCAAATACCACCGCTTCGGTTCCCTACAAGCATATTTTGCTGGTAGATGATGTAATTACAACCGGGGCCACCCTCGAAGCCTGCGCCAACGAGTTACTCCAACTTGGTGATGTCACCATTTCCGTGGCCAGTATTGCTGTAGTTCCAAAGGGTTAAAATTTTCAAAGGCTTGTTCCCAATGCTTGAATTAAATTGTTTCTTTGTCCCAGATTAGTTTTTGCATGGTCTACGTGAAAAAATCATTGAGTCTCCTTTTCCTTTTGTTGACTGGCCTGGCCCTTTGGCAATGTGCCAGAAAGGGAACCCCCTCCGGCGGCCCAAAAGACATTGAACCCCCGGTTCTTTTAAGGGCCACCCCCGAAAATTTTTCAATCAATTTTAATGCGAATAAAATCAGGCTGTATTTTGATGAATTCGTTAGGGTGGAGGATGCGCAAAACCAGATTATTGTTTCTCCTCCCTTGCAATACCCTCTAGAGATAAGACCTCTTGGAGGCGCAAGCAAGTATGTGGAGATTACCATTCAAGATACCCTTAGGGAGAATACTACCTATACCTTTAATTTTGGTCAGAGTATTGTGGATAATAACGAAGGAAATCCATACCCTTATCTCAACTATGTTTTCTCCACCGGAGCGTACATCGATTCACTATCACTTTCTGGAGCCATAAAGGATGCTTTCAATAGAAAAGCGGACGAATTTGTGAGTGTTATGCTCTATGAACTCGACACCAGCTATACCGACTCCACCATTTACAAAAGACCACCAAATTACATCACAAACACCTTGGATAGTCTTCCCTTGTTTGAACTCAAAAACTTAAAGGCCGGCTCTTATGCCCTTTTTGCCATTAAGGATATCAACAAAAATAATTTGTTTGACCAACGACAGGATAAAATCGGGTTTTTGCTGGACACCATACAAATTCCCACGGATTCCATATATCTCCTCAATCTTTTTTTGGAGGAGCCCGATTATAGTGCTTCCGTACCCAGTTATGTGGCCAAAAACCACATTATTTTTGGCTTTCAAGGCAATCATGAGGACATGAAAATAGAGTCGCTCACTGAACTGCCCGACTCGGTACGCACCCTAGTTTTAAAAGACAGGGAGCGGGACACCTTGGATTATTGGTTAACCCCAACGGATTTAGACTCCATTATTTTCACGGTCAGCAATAGTTTACTGGACCAACAGGACACCTTTACCGTTAAGACCAGAAAGTTGGATTTAGATTCCCTGAAGTTTACCCCGAGCGTTCGAGGTACCATGAATTTTGAGGATTCCTTTAGTATTTTGGGCACTACACCAATCGTTGCTTTGGACACTAGCAAGGTAGAGTTTGTCATAAGCGATTCAATTGTTATGCCTTATAGTTATCAAATCGATACCTTGAAAAACAAGATTGATTTTGGTTTTGAACTTGAGCCTAACCAACGATACGGACTTTCGTTATTGCCCGGGGCCGTTTCGGACTTTTTTGGGTTGCAAAACGATTCGCTTTCCTATCGGATTTCGACAGGAAGTTATGCGGACTACGGAAATCTCAGGTTAACCGTGAGTGGAGCGGTAAGTTATCCACTAGTAGTTCAGTTAACCAACGAACAAGGTGAAACCCAGCGGGAACTTCTGGCCGATAGGCCTAAAACCTTTGAATTCAACAATCTTGAACCTTCCCAATATTTGGTGCGCGTAATTTTTGATACCAATGGCAATGGCAAATGGGATACGGGCAGTTTTTTGAAGAAAATCCAGCCTGAAAAAATCAGCTATTACCCCGATGTGATTGATGTGCGAGCGAATTGGGAATTGGCACAAGAGTTTATCCTTGCAGATTAAAGCGATCTCGGTCCTGAAGAAATTTCAACTTGTTTCTTTGCGTGAAAATGTGTTCCCGGTCAAGTTCGACGTATAAAATCTCTTCTTTATTGGAGAAAGCCAATTGATTGCCAAGCGTATCATAAGCAGCGGTATGCCCAGGGTACTCATAGCCCAGACCGTCAAGCCCAACCCGATTTACACCAATGCAATAGGCCATATTTTCAATGGCGCGCGCTTTTAGCAAAGTATCCCATGCAGCAATTCTAGGTTTTGGCCAGTTCGCTACATAAAACAACACATCGTAATCGTCCACATTTCGGGACCACACCGGAAATCTTAAATCATAGCAGATTAAAGGTGAAAATCGAAATCCCTTGAATTCAATGGTTATTTTTTTGCTGCCGGCTTCATAAACCTGGTCCTCACCAGCTAGTGTAAAGGTGTGCTTTTTGTCGTAGGTGATACTATTTCCATTGGGTTCCACGAAAAACAGTCGGTTGAAGAACTTTTCTTTTTCTGAAAAAACAATGCTTCCGGTAATGGCCGTTTTTGTTTCCCTCGCAAGGTTTTGCATCCAATCCACAGTTTTCTCTCCTTCAGCAACCTCAATGTTTTGGGGTTTCATGGTGAAGCCGGTGGTGAACATTTCTGGCAAAATCACCAAATCCACGGTCTCTGGCATGGATTTGATTTTAGCTTCAAACATCGACCTGTTTGCTTCAGGATTTTCCCAATGCAAATGAGATTGTACTAGCGCAATTTTAAGTTTGTCCATGATGTCTATCAATCAAAGTGCACTTCGTTGGAATTAGATTTTGCCAAATCAAAGAGTTGCCTTACCTGCGTTTCCAAAATTCGTTCTTCGGATAACGACGGAAGTGCATCCAAAGGGAAAAAGTCCGCTCCGAGCATATCAAATCCCGGTATTAAAGATCCCCCGGTAATTTCACACAGAAAGACGATTTTGTAGATATAGTAAGGTTCTGGCGGGTGTGGATGCACCTGCTTGTCATATATCCCCAACAAGCGAACCACCCTAGCTGCCAAGCCAGTTTCTTCAAAGATTTCCTTTACGGCCACTTCGGATGGTGTACTTCCCACGTCGGCCCATCCCCCAGGAATGGTCCATTTACCATCCACTCGTTCCCGGGCCATCAAAACCTCATTTTTATCATTCAGCACAAAACCTCGCACATCGACCTTCGGCGTGGGGTACTCTTTTTGTGGGACAAAAAAGTCCTGCATAACCTGAAGAGGTGCCTCTGCAATATGAGCCAAAAGCTGTAAACTGATTTTCTGCAGCTCTTCATATCTTTCCTTGTCATAATCCCCTTCCGTGTATACAAGACCAGTATCCGCAATCGCTTTTAGACGCTTGACCAGGTTAAGTTGCTTTTTTGCGTCCATTTGTTTCAAGGTTTTGGCGTCAATAACGCTATCAGTTCATGGGACTCCTGCATTTTGGCGTGGTCCAAGGCGGTATTTCCCCTAGCATCTTTGTGGGAACGGTCAGCACCATGGTCCAAAAGTAACTTGGCTATTTCCGGCTTATTGAAGGTGGAAGCATAAATAAGTGACGTGGCACCCATAGCATTGACATGGTTGACATCGGCTCCAGAATCAATCAATAGCTTGGCAATTTCGATATACCCTTTAAAACAAACCCCCATCAATGCGGTGTTTCCTGAACCATCCTTGGCGTCAATTTCGGCACCTTGCTTAACTAGAAATTCGGCAACCTTGGCATAACCGTAGTAGGTGGCCAAAATTAAGGGAGTTGAGCCTCTTGAATCTTTTGAGTTCAGAAGTTTTCCATCGGCCTGTACCAATTGTTCAAGCGTTTCAAGGTTGCCCTCACGTATCACATTAAAAAAAAGCTCACTTTGTCCCATATTCCAGAAAGATAAAAAAAGTGCCACAACCTAAGGTGGATGTGGCAATGAAATGTAGTTGAATTTTCCTTTTTCAGATAGCTTTAAAATCTTTGCTTCCTTGTTCTATCTGCACACTCTTTTTGGGCATTTAGAACTAATTAAAAATACAAAAACCATGGTACAAGAAATAGAAAATTTATATGGATGTTTTATTTTGTCATTGGTTTTGTCTATTATCTCTTCTCTTTTTTAAAATTATCTCTTCAGAACCGCCCCTGTTATTGGCCGATTTGCCCCCATTCAGTGCTGCTCTTTACCATTATCTTTGGTCTTAAGATGATTGGCCTTTTATAAAGGAGATTGGCCAAGTGTCCAATTGTTGTACCTTTAATCGTCTTACACCTAGTAAAATACATACAAGAACATCAAATCCTATCACAATGAAAAAACTCGTTTTACCGATTATTGCACTTTTCTTCTTTAGTTTTAGTGCAGACACCAACAAGCTGACCGATGACGAACGTGCCACCCTTATCAAATATTTGGAAGAGACAAGAGATCATATGAAATCGGTGTTGGACGGACTCAGCGAAGAGCAATTGAACTATAAGCCCACCGAAGAATCATGGTCCATCGCCGAATGTGCGGAACATCTGGCCATTTCAGAAAATGCCTTTAGCGGCTTGATACAAAAAGCGGTTGCTGCAGGGCCCAACCCAACCTTGAAAGACTCGGTAAAGCTTAAGGACGATCAACTATTCGGCATAATCACCGATCGGTCCAATAAAGTAAAGACAGCTGAACCTTTTGAGCCCAGCGGAAAATTTGGATCACATGAAGATACGGTTAAAGCCTTTATGGAAAAACGCGGGGAGCATATTGAATATGTAAAGACCACCGAAGACGATCTGAGAAATCGCTTTAGCAACGATCTTCCGTTCGGCACGGTTGATGGGTTTCAAATTGTAATGTTCGCCGCTGGGCATACCGAACGGCATGTGCTGCAGATGGAGGAGGTTATGAAGGACAGAGAATTCCCGGAGTACTCGCAAGAATAGTCGATTTAACAAATATTGGCAACCCCTTTCTGTATAGGAAGGGGTTTTTTTTTACCTTTATTTTCCACTTATAATTCCTGTTCCATGAGAGTCTTAAAATCCATACTGATCATTGGTATTCTATTTTTAGCATTTGGTGCAAATGCACAGAGCAAAAAAGACCGAAAGGTCATCAACGATGCCAAAAAAGCCAAAAAAACACTTTTAAAGGCTGACATAGGCCTTGACCGATTCTTTGAAAATTCGGCAGGCTACGTGCTGTTCCCCAACGTGGGCAAGGGCGGTTTTATTATTGGGGGCGCCTCTGGAAACGGGGTGGTCTATGAAGGTGGTGAAATGGTGGGTATGGCAGGCCTAAAAAAGCTCAATGTGGGCCTACAGGCTGGGGGCCAAGCGATTATTGAGGTTATCTTTTTTGAGACAGCTGTGGACCTTAACCGATTCAAAGAAGGAAAATTTCAATTTGCGGCCGAGGCCTCTGCCGTGGCGCTAAAATCTGGTATTGCCGCCAATGCCAAATATAAAGAGGGGGTGGCCGTGTTTGCCCTGCCCAAGGCCGGGCTTATGGCCGATGCCTCTGTGGGTGGGCAGAAGTTTAGCTATAAGCCCTTTTAATTTCTTACAATTCTGACGAGGTTTACTATTGTTAGAACTAAACCTAGCAGACCTATTGCAATTATCCCAAAGAACAACATCATATCCAAGATGTCTGGTGTTTTCATGTATCCTTGTCCTGTACCGTCTTCATTCAATGTCATTTTCACCAAATAACCATTGACAAATTTATAAGCGCCTATTGTCGCTGCCAAAAGAACAATTACACTTGCTATCAACCAATATTTGGTTTTGTACTTGGTGTGTTTTTTCTCATTCATGTACCAAAGTTAGTCATCTAATCTTGGTCCGCAAGACTTACGGATGACAAGCAATTTGAATTTATTGCAATGCTAATAGTGGAATTGCATGTAAATTCTATTCTGAAAGAATAATGAAAGTTAGTGAAACCACTTTTACGAAACTCAGTCTATTCGTACACTTGTATGTGAGAATTACCAACTCAGAAAGTGCATATATCAATCCAATTAATGGGTTATAACTCTTTTTTCTAAATTAAATTCATGAAAGTAAGTGTTTCCAAAGAGGACAAGCATGTCAACAGTATTGCCGATATAGCTCGCATAATGCAAAAAATATTATGCTTTCAAAACAGACATCACAGAAAAAAGGAATATTGCTGGACAATCGGCCTAAACGATAGAAATGATATTGAATTCATTGAGCTGGTCACAATAGGGATAAGTAATAGAAACATTTTAAAACCAGTAGATGTCCTTAGCTACCCTGTGTCGCTAAAATGTACGAAAATAGTATTATGCCATAATCACCCATCTGGGGAATTACTACCAAGTGAAGAGGATATGAATTTTACAGAATTGATTAAAATCGCTGCTAGTATTATCGGAATAAAACTTTGGACTCATATAATAATATCTGAAGGAAATTATCACTGTATTCGATGTTGAATAGAGCTTCAATAAAGTACAGCTTAGTTTTTTCTGCAGTTATGCTTGCCTTTTTATGTTAGAAGGTGCTAGAGCAAAGAAAGTAGATTGTAAAATCCACAGGTCTAGCTTTTGATTGTGAAATTGTAGTTCAGAAATATTCATCGACCTAAATGGGTACATAAGACTGTACAAGATACCTGTGGTTCCAAAGTATGAACTAGCTGACGACACATAATAAAAACTGTTAAAAGGGTCTAGAGACAATATTTGAAATGAATCTTCCATTCTATATCTCAGACCTCAGCCGTGAGATGCAATTTTGGACACCACTTTTGATTTCATTTGATTGGTCCTCGTTCAAAAAACCCAACGGGGACTAGCTCTTCTATCTCCTAATGAAGAGTTCCCTTCTTTGCTCAAAAAACAGGATATCATCTTCCTTCAGTTTTTTTGCATTTTAAAGGAGCCCTATATCCCTGAATGATGCTCTCACAAGAATTGGTAATTCTATCCAGAAAACTATGAAGATAGGACTAGTCATCAAGATTATTTTGCCATTTGATAAAATAATTGATCTCATGGCAAATAGCTATACTAATTTCATTGTTTTCCAATACTTCGTAAGAGAATTTACCGTATAAAAGTCTAACATTTAAACTGAGCCTAAGGCTATAATCGTTTAGGCTGGCCGAGCCAATTTCTAAATTCCTTTTATGAATACTGGAAGAGGTTGACTTTAGAATTTCTGGGTCAAACTCAATATTATTGAACATCTGCTTTGTTAATGAATTTATCACACATTCGTTTCGCCAAGAAAGTCATCATATCTTCCTCGTAGGCCGGAGGCAATGGACAAACTTATTTTCGTGTTGTCCAATAATTCCATCAAACTGGATTCAACCTTGGTCTTGGATGCATTCATATCTTTAGATATTCTTGGAAAGGAACGGACAGTAGAAATAAACTCGTCAATACCCCCAACGCTACTCGACATGGACTCAATAAGATCAGAGAGGGAATCTCTAGTTTGAATGACTTCATTCATATCAATCTCATCAAAATCCGAGGTATAGATTATTAATATGTTTTGCAAAGAATCCATGGCACTTTGGAAGCTTTCAAAAAATATTGGTGTTTCAACATCAATCCGATTTCCGAAATGGTCCATTGACCTGGCGGCTCTGGCAAGGATTTGTTTTATAGATCTCCTATTCAATGGTCTCGATTTATCCAAGGTCAACGCTGTAAGTTCGTTGGTTTTGCTATTTAATTCATCTGACACCCATTCCATCGCATCTGATATCCTGTTAAGTGATTGGATAACAATTTCAATTGAATCATCATAGATTTCTCTGTACTCCAGTAATCCATTTTCAACCTCACTATCAACTTCGATTTCCTCTACAGTATCTGGTTCAATTTTGGAAGTAACTGTTTTCGAAGATTGATTCTCATGTAATTCTTGAACACGTATTGGGATATGCAGTCTTAAGTGTGAACTTAGTTGAAAAGTATCGTTATATTCGCCAGATAAGACCTTTCTGTCTTTTTCAATTGCCGATTTGAATTCTTTAATTTTCTTAAGCTGATCGGGCTCGATATCATCTATGGAAAATGGTGTCTTCTTGAAGTAAAAAAGTATTTGAACAGATTTTGATGATTTTTGGAATTTCTCATATGCAATGTTAAACTCTTCTTCGGTGCCAGATTGATACTCATCTGTTGGTGTTCCGTATCTTGTCCAAAGTAATCCAATAAATAAATCATAATCACCTATGTCATTATTTATCAATTTCTGAACACTCTTTTTTGAAATACCTGGTGCAGAATGTGTCTCCCACTTAATAAGATCAAGATGAATGCCTTTTGGGCGACCAAAAGTCAAGTTCAGTTCATTTATTGTTTCTTCCACAATAGTTCTATCATCAGATAAATCACTTGGAGAAGCTAGAAAGATTCGATAATTTGTAAGTTGAGATGGCATTTTATCATTTACACTGTTCCATCATTCCAGTGGCACCTCGCATCTTTTTAGGGGAAAGATGGTCAAGGTGCTGTAGTTACACATTGAAATGACCGTGATAAATTTAAATATAAAGTTCTTCAACCTGAAGTTTTTCCTTACAAAATCTTCTTTTTGTGGAAGATTTTTATTACGTACTGATATATAATTTTCGCAATGGCGCTTATTATCAAAAACGTGGTGTTTTCGTTCAACATTGATAACGTCCTCTTCTAGACTTATCAGAGATAAAGCTAAAAAGGCAGATAAGGTGATTTTATAATCACCTAGTTGTTTTCTGATTAGGAAGTGTGTAAAATCTGCCTTTTGAAAAATATATTATTAGAGTTCTAAAGATTTTGTTATTCCCAACTCTTTCAATCTTTTGTTTTCAGAAGCCAGCTGTAACAAAGCAGCGCTACTACTGTGGAGGTTTTCATTTTGTAATGTAGATTTAAGATTTCGTACATCTACTGGCATTATATTTTGTGCTTCCCAATTACCTCTAATAGTCTTTTTACTAAAATCTTCATCATCAATTAAAAGTAAAAACGATATTTCATGTCGTAAAACCGACAAGTCAACAATGACACCGAGAAAGTCTAAATGGGAGTTTTTGGTGTTGATGCTATTCATAAGTTCAACAACATTCTCCTCCTTATAGACAAAATCAATTTCTCTGCTATCAGGTCTTGCTTGCATATCTTTAATGTCAAAAATTTCTTCGGCATATTCTCGAAAGATGGCACTTCGAACATCAAAACCTTGTTTCAATAAAATGTTGTCATCGTCGTCTTCAGATCCATAGACCTCAAACCCCCCAGCAGGAGGAAACTGAAAAAACCCAGGTTTTACTGCTACATTAGTATTTCGTTTTTTCAATATAACCTTCCAGGTGGAATTGTTGTATTCATTGTAATCCCTATAAACTATAATTGCTTGCACGCTCAATAATGGAAAACTGTTATCGGAGGGTTCTAGAACTGCACTTTTAGCATTCTTATCTCCATGATACTTACTACGAAACGGAAGGTTGTCCAAAATTTCTTTAGTACTATCTGGAATCTTCTTTTGAGTCTTATAGTACTTATAGAGCTCCCATTCTAATATATGACATGTTACCAGATTTTGCTTGTAATTAGTTGTATTGGCCTCTAATTTGTCCACAAAACCCAATCGGTTCAAATGTAATCTTTTAAGTGAAAAACCTTTCATCTTTGGGTAATGAAGCGTAGGGTTAAGAATTTTAAGAAATTTTTTTTGTTCGGAACTTAATTTGATAGTTGGAAGTTTTTCACTTTTTAATTCACACAAATCCCCGAAAGGGTATTTATTAATCTTACTATCCCTTAAGACTAAAGCCGGGTATTTTTTTTTATACAGCTCCGCAAATTCGAGATTAGCATATAGCCTATTGAAAATCTCTTGTTGCCATCCAAGATATTTTGGGCTAATCAATGTTTTGAAAAAGTCTTTCCGTTGTGAATCGACTTTTTTTTTGGATTTAAGGATTCTAAAAACTACTTGAGCTAAAATAAGTAGAATGCTTATCCCCAAGAATATCCAAAATGCCTTCAAATCTTGTTTGAACCCATGGTAAATCGTTAGAAAAATAACAAACACGTTGAGAATATTTGCTACTATCGTCTTCATAAATCCAGAAAGTATTTACATTAAAACCTAATAATAATCCGATTACATGATTATTAAAAACAATAAGATTTTATAATTGCAGTGGCTCTTTGGCTATTCGAATAATTGTTCGCGAACTATCACCTAGGATGATTTTTGCAAATTAAGAGGCCTGCTCATACTAATTAAACCACTGCGCCCAGGGGATACGGCTTAAAATAAGTAAGAGGCCCAAGCCATAAAAAATCGTAATGGTCTTAAACTTTTTATCGCTCTCAACAAAGCGTTTGTGGCGCGACCACCCAATGGTAATCAAGACAATGGCCAACACATTGGTCAAGGGATGCTCCAAGGCCAGCAAACGGGCCGGGGCATTTAAACCGCCCATGCCCAAGGTCTGTATGGCCTTTAGGCCATTGGCCGATACAAAATAAACAATAAGGCCGATCAACAATTGAATATGGCTGAGGATGAGGGCAAACAAACTTATGCGCAAGTCTTTGTGCATGGTGAAATCGCGTTTGCCGGTCCAGCCCATCAAGGCGTTGAAAACAGCAAAAATGATTACCAACAAAACAATATATGCCAGATAGGAGTGAAGGTTCTGAAGAATTTCCATTGGTTATTTGTTTGAAGCTTAAAAGTAATGATTTTGGGAATAAAAAAAGCCCCGCCAAATGGCGGGGCTTTTCGAAAGTTTATGGCGATCAATTAGTTGAAACTATATCGAATTCCAAATTGCATTTGCCATCTTGAAGATACCAACCCGGCATCATCAATAATGTTTTTGGTGTCCTCAACACCTGGCTCAAAAGTGAACTCTGGTGTGGTACCATCGGCAGCAAAACCTTCGAAGTTCAACAACTGAACTTGGTTGAAGTTGGTAAAGGTTCGTACCCCCCACTCCTTGTTCAACAAGTTGGTGAAGTTGAAGATATCGGCGGTAAGCTCTAGCTTGTGATAGTTTTCACCGATTTTAAGGCCAAATTCTTGAGCAAATTTCAAGTCAATAATATGGGTCCAATCGGTACGGTCTGCGTTTCTTTCAGCAAACTGTCCTCTTCGGCTTCTCAGGTACTCATCACCTTCGATAACTGCGTTCAAGGCTTGCCATTGTTCTGCAGCCGTCAAATCATCAGAATCGACCAACAAGGCTTGATCTTGGGTTTCAGGAACAAAGATCAAAGCAGAGAAGCTTCCGGTATCAGCCAAAAGTCCACTACCGTTATACACGTAGCTGAACGGTGTTCCCTCAGCCCCTTCATAGAAAAGACCGATTCTTGTACGTAGGTTCTCGTTCCACTTAAGGGTAAAGGTTGAGTTCGCAATGATCCTGTGCCCAGGAGAAAAGTCAGAAGTAGACAAATCAGGAGCATTGGAACCATTGACTGTTTCAAGGTTTCTAAACTGAGAACTGTTCTGCGAACTCGTTCCATCAAAAATACCATCAGAATCACCGTAGGTATACGAAACCTGAGCAGTTGCATCCAATTTTGGACTAAAGAAATTCTTGGTCAAGGTACCTGTAACGTTGTATGAGCTACCTGCACTTGTGTTGCTTCCCAAATAAACTGCATCGTAGGTAGAATCGATTCTTGTAAACCCGTAGTTAGGTCGGGAACCAGCACCTGTAGTGGTGAACTGTGGCCCTTCCAAGTTGATGTTTTCGTAGAAAACGGTATTTACATTGTCGTTCCAAATGAAGTCAGCAGAGAATACCATATCCCAAGGTAATCTTTGGTCTATCGCGATATTGGTTTTAAATATCTGTGGAAGTTTGAAATCTTTGGCGAACAAATCAATCTGGCCCCCTACAGATCCAGAACCTTGAGGAGGATCCTGCAACTGTGTATTCGGATCTGGGTTGAATACGGGAACTGGACCGTCACTTGATGTTCTTTGGATGAATCCGGTAGATACACCATTGTTGGTGTATTGTCCACCAGGCCATACCAATGGAACTCTAGATGTAAATATCCCCAAACCACCACGTAGTCGTGTAGTCCTGTCTCCTTTAACGTCCCAGCTGAAACCTAATCTTGGAGATAAGTGAACATTGGGATCAATACCCTGTCCAACACGGGCTCCTTGCAAATCTTTTCCGTTAGCTTCCAACAAGGCAACAGTCCTTGTGTTGAAGTCTTCGTTCTCCCTACCATCTTCCCAGTAAGGTACATCGATACGAACACCAACGGTAGCTTTAAAGTTATCGGTGATGTCAATCTCATCCTGAGCGTAAAGACCAAATTGGAAAATATTGAACTCGGCAGCACCTTCAGATTCGTCACCAAATCCGCCAATCAAAGAATACCCATGACGGTATCGGTTGGCCAATTCACCATCCAAAAAGTCAGAGAGGCTGCTGAAGCGGTAATCTCCAAAGTTTTGACGGAAGAATACGTTACGAACTGAAGTGTATTCGTTGTTGGTACCTAAAGTAATGGTGTGACGTCCAGAGTAAATTTGGAAGTTGTTCGTCAAGGTGAAAATATCTTGGTCCAAGACATTTGCAGTTGAGAATGGCTCCGATCCAAAGAAAATGGAAGTACCAGCGGCATCAAAAATCTGTACGGAAGGGAAAGGGTCTCCAAAAGGATCTCTATCATCACGAACTCTGGTGTAACCCAATACAAAGTTATTGGACATGTTATCACCAATTTGTGAGTTCAATTCCAAAGCAGAAGAATTGGTAACGGACTCAAAATTGATAGACCTGTTCAAGAATTGGATTCGACCTGTGTTTGAAGCGGCCGCATCAAACTGTACAGCTTTTACGTAGCTGTGTCTGAAAGAAAGTTTGTTCTTGTCATTGACGTTCCAGTCTAGTTTGGCAATCAACTTGTCACTGGTCAAGGACTCTATACTATTGGCAAATGTGCCAGGGTTGTAACCAAAGTTACCAACAAGAAAATCACTTAGTCCTTGCAAATCGGTTGCAGTGGCATCACCACGGTAGGTAGAGATATCGAAAGGTTGGGGAGTTTCAACTTCCTGTCTTTCATAGTTAACGAAGAAGAACAATTTATCTTCGATAATCGGACCGCCAATTCTAACACCGTAGGTGTTTGCGGTAAATTCATCCAACTTTTCTCTTTCTCCTCCGTCGCCAACTAAGTCCACAGGGGTTTTTCCCGAAAGGTTTTCGTTTCGGAAAAGTGCATAGGCTGATCCCGTGAATTTGTTGGTTCCTGACCTAGTTACGGCATTGATACTACCTCCGGCAAATCCTGATTGACGTACATCAAAAGGTGCAACGTTTATCTGGAAGGATTCAATTGCATCAAGGGAGATAGGACTCACGCCTGTTTGCCCTCCGTTGGTACCATTTCCTGCCAAGCCAAAGGCATCGTTATTTACGGCACCATCAATATAGATGGCATTGAAACGGTTGTTCTGACCACTAATTGAAATCACATCATCACCCGTTACCTTGGCTTGAGGTGTCAACCTTGCAAAGTCAGCAATGTTACGGGAAATAGATGGCAAGTTATTTACTTGTCTTGTACTAACGTTGGTTTCAGCTCCTGTTTTTCCAGCATCGAAAAGACCCCCCGATTGAGCTACAATCACGACTTCATCCAAAGCAGTGGCGGACTCAGACAATTGAGAGCTGATTCGTTCCGTTTGGCCCAAGTTCAAATAAACTCCTTCCCTTACATCCTCATTAAATCCAATATAGGAGATTGTGATTTTGTAAGGCCCTCCGGTTCTCATACCTGAAATACGGTAGAAACCGTCAAAATCGGTAGCTGCACCATAGGTTGTACCTGAAGGTACATGTACTGCCAACACGCTAGCACCGGGAAGCGGTTCACCGGTGTTGTCGGTCACCTTACCTCCCAAGGACGATGTGGTAACCCCTTGTGCAAATGCCATTGCTGAAAACATAATTGCAGCGATGGCCAAGTAGATTTTCTTCATTTTACAGTATTAAATTGATTAAATAGCGTTGCAAAAATCCCCCATTTAATCTTTACAAACATTAAGATAATGTTAAGAAATAAGGTGTGCTTCTGCGTCGGGAAGAAAGGTAAATAATTTTAAATCAACTACTTATAAAAATTGGGTTTTTACGAAATTTTAAATCAATTCTTAAAAAATTGCAAAAGTTTCAATGTGGAGGAATCGTGTTTGCCAATTTCTGAATTTTCGATATCGGAAAGTATGTTTTTTGCCAATTGCTTGCCCAATTCAACCCCCCACTGATCATAGCTAAAAATATTCCAAACCACGCCTTGCACAAATATTTTATGCTCGTAAAGGGCAATCAATGACCCTAAGCTTTCTGGGGTCAATTTCTTGATGAGGATAGAGTTTGTAGGTTTGTTCCCTTCAAAAACCTTGAAGGGGGCAAGGGCCGAAATTTGCTCTGGAGATACGCCTTGGGATTTTAGTTCGCTTTCTACCTCTTCTCTGGTTTTTCCATTCATCAGCGCCTCGGTCTGAGCGAAGTAATTGGCCATCAACTTATTGTGATGGTCGGTATCGCCATACAGTGATTCCTTGTAGCCAATAAAATCGGTCGGAATCAATTTGGTTCCTTGGTGGATTAGCTGAAAAAAGGCGTGTTGGGAATTGGTGCCGGGTTCCCCCCAGATGATGGTTCCGGTTTCGTGTTCAACACGATTTCCAGAACGATCCACGCTCTTCCCATTACTTTCCATGATGCCCTGTTGCAAATAGGCCGAAAAACGACTTAGATATTGCGTATAAGGAATAATGGCCTCTGTTTCAGCCTTAAAAAAGTTGTTGTACCATACGGTCAGCAATCCCAAAAGCACTGGAATGTTCTCGTCAAAAGCAAATTCTCTGAAATGATGATCCATCTTTCGAGCTCCTACCAAGAGTTTTTCAAAATTATCGTATCCAACGGACAGTGCTATGGAAAGACCAACCGCGCTCCACAACGAAAAACGGCCGCCAACCCAATCCCACATGGGAAAAACATTATCATTGGAAATTCCGAATTCCTTGATTTTTTCAAGATTGGTTGAAACGGCAATGAAGTGTTTGGCAACGTCTCCTTCTCCGGCTTGCTTCAGGAACCACTTTTTAATGGTCAGGGCATTGCTCAGGGTTTCTTGGGTCGTAAAAGATTTGGAAACAATAATGAACAGCGTAGTCTCCGGATTGAGGTTTTTTAGTATTTCCTGCACATGATCACCATCCACATTGCTTACAAAATGGGTTTTTAGGTGGTTTCCATAAAACTTCAATGCCTCTGTTACCATCACCGGGCCCAAATCGGAACCTCCAATACCAATATTCACAATATCGGTAAATGCCCTTCCGGTATACCCTTTTTGTGTACCTGAAATGACGGCTTCCGACAACTGTTTTATTTGTTGTTTGACAGCATTGACCTCGGGAACTACATTTTCCCCATCCACAAAAACCTCATCATTTGTATTGGCCCTTAGGGCAGTATGTAAGACTGCACGATTCTCGGTCTGGTTGAGTATATCCCCGGAAAAGTATTTATCGATGGCTTCTTTTAACTGAACCTCATCAGCCAATTCCAGCAATAAGGACTTGGTTTCCTCCGTAATCCTATTTTTGGAATAGTCGACAAGAAAGTCATTCCATTCTATAGAAAACTTTTGTCCCCGGCTGGCATCTTCATCAAAAAGGGATTTTAAGTGTTTTTGGCTTATTTGTTCGAAATGTGCCTCAAGGTTTTTCCAGGCTTTAGTTGTCGTAGGATTCGTATTGGTCAGTGCCATTTTGCTCGTTTAGGGTTACTAAGGTTTCCTCAACCTTTTCAGGGGTATCAAATTCAATGCAATCAAGTTGTTGCTTTATTGGGGCAATGTGATCTAAAAACCCTGTCTTAAGAGAATCGGCAATGGGCTCGGCAGCTGGCAATTTCTCCTTTAAGGGATCTACTTGAGCTCCATTTCTCCAAAAACGATAGCATACATGGGGACCACCTGTATTTCCTGTCATACCAATCCAGCCAATTACATCGCCTTGGCGAACAAATTCACCTCGCTTTACTGCTTGTTTTTTCATGTGCAGATATTGGGTGCTATAGGTGCCATTATGGCGAATCTTCACATATTTACCGTTACCTCCACGACGTGTTGACTCGGTCACCGTTCCATCTGCCGTAGCAATGATTGGGGTGCCAATGGGAGCTGCATAATCAGTTCCCTTGTGTGGTCGTACTTTATAGCCGTAATATGCAATACGACGTTTCAGATTATAGCGAGATGATAGTCGGTATCCAAACTTAATCGGCGCCCTTAAAAAGGTGCTTCGCAGATTGTTGCCTTCATCATCAAAGTAATCTTGTATTTGCTTCAGGGAATCGGTGACATAGGGGAATGCATACACAGGTTTTCCCTTATGTTCAAAAAGTGAGGCCTCAATGGGCTCTACACCTGCATAGATGCTGTCGTTGATGTATTTTTCCTTGAAAAGTATCTTGAACTTGTCTCCTTTTTCCAATCGAAAGAAGTCAATGGTCCAAGCATAGATTTCGGAAAGGTCAATGGTGACCATATAGTCCACTCCCAAACTATCCAAGGTTTGTGAAAGTGAGCTTTTAATGACTCCAGCTACTTCCCTCTGCACATATTTTACCTTTTTTCGGCTTTTGTAGGCCACCGCGGAGTCTCGCATATCAACCACGGTATAGTTGATTTTGTCATTTTCATAAATGAAAACCTCGGCCTTTTCCAGGGAATCTTTTGATTTTAAAATGGTGTAGGGCCGACCGACTTTGATGCGTCTAACATCGAAGCTGTCCTTGTATTCCTCAGAAATGGTTACAATCTTGGGATAATCCACATGGTTCTGAAGCATTAGCTTACCAAAGCTATCCCCACTTCTTACAGTGTCGTGCACCACATGAAATTGTTCCAAATCGAACCCGTAAATCTTCTTGATAGGTTCCTGCAATGGAATCTCCGCTATTTCGATTGGCTCTACTTTTTTCGTTTCCTTGCAGGATACAAAAACGATGAAAGCCAAAACAATGCCCCAATACTTATACATCCTTATGCCCCTTTATTTTCTGGATTAAAAATATGTTCTACCCACTGTTTTCCCCAATTCTCCCTCTCCTCTTCAGAATGCAAAGTTGGGAAAAATATTATTTTCTGAAAACTCGGAGGTAAATACTCTTTCCAATTGGTGCCTCCAGTGGCTTCAACTTCTGCTTTTTCCTTGGCCAAATAGCGATAGGCGGACCCCAGATGCATCAAGGGCCAATTCACGTTTGCGTTTACATCCAAATCTTGAAGGGCCTTTATCAATTCTGGATTGTTTTTAGTCTGTTCAGGAAGCTGAAGGTATTTATGGTAAATAGTGCTGTTCTTCACTTGATTGGAAATCCGCAATAATCGTGGGGTGTATCTAAACTCAAATTGCTTCAAGGTCAGGGTTTTTTCACCCGTGTTGCGATCGGTTGCACCTTTTTTCCAATAAATGTGGTCGAATAGCTCCTCTATACCGTTTTCACTTGAAAAGTGTTCCCGTTCGGTATGGTGCACCAAATTCTCAAGAGAGGTTGCATAAATCTCAATCATTCTATATTGGGCAGATTGAAATCCACTTGCAGGGAGAAGAGCCATACGGTACCGGAGGAATTGCTCGCGCTCCATCCCTTTGATCATGATGCTGAATGAAGAAATCAGGGCTCTAAAATAGCTATTGATTCGCCTGACCTTCTCAATAAAAAAATCGAGGTTCTGCGACTTATCCTCTACAATTTGTTTCTGCTCATGAAGAATAAGCTTAAAGTAGAGCTCGGTAATTTGGTGATATAAAATAAATATTTCCTCGTCGGGAAAGTGTGTACGCGGAACCTGAATGCTCAAAAGGGTATCTAAATGGATATAGTCCCAGTAGGTAAGGTATTTTTGGTACAATAGACCATCAAGGTATGAGCTTAAGTCTTGTCCGGAGTTTTTGTATTTTTCTTCTAATTTGTTGATTTGGGACTCGATGTGGTCATCCATGCTCATTCAATACAAATCTTTCATTTCATAATTATCTTAAACTGATTTCGGAGTCCATTGAAAGCGTCCAGGTCTGCCTTAAGTGAGCCTACCGCCAAATCAGCCTTAATGCGAATAGGTATCTTGTTCAGGTCATTGGAAACCCAAAGAGTAAGACTTTCTTGTTCCTTAAAAACCCGACCTGATTGAACCACTGGTCTAAATTTAAGGCATTCTACTTTACCAAACTTTGTTCGGATGATTTCATTTCCTAAATACTTCAGTTTGAATTTATAGACGCCATCGTCATCAAAAAGCATATCCATATTAATGGATTCCCCTACTGTCAAATCTTCCAAGTCGAACTCTTTTCTAAGATAGTAAGCTGCAGATAGGAGGTCTTGGACCTTATCATGAACAGGAATATCCATTTGCTTCCCGTTCTTATTATCTTTTAAAATGGCCTTTTCCTTATCGTGGTAAAAGTCAATTTCAATGTCTTTGGTATATCCGCCTTCATTAATCTTGCGGATAAATCGATACGGTTTTCCGTCTTTTTTGCCAAAATAGCTTTCGTAGGTATCATCTACCTTAAAAAAGATACTCGCAAAGCCCGTAGTTTTTCCTCGTCCCACCACGTGGTACACTGGAATGCTATCCACCATATCGGAGGTTAGGTTCAAGGTGGCATAGCTCGCATTCAAAAACCCATAGTGAATTCGAAACTTAAGCCATTCACCAGGCTTAAATGCAGGATAGCTCTTTTGGGCCAAAAGAGGTACTGAAAAAAGTATGCAAAGTAGGATACAGATCTTCTTCATGGCCTTAATAATTGGTATAAAATTAATAAAATCAATGTTGTAGTTAACTATTTTACAATTCCTTAAACAAAAGCCGTTCCAAAATAGCCACAAAAAAAAGCCCAGTATGAGAACTGGGCTTTTCCTAAATAACCAACCAAACTTTAAATTATGAAAAACCAATACTTAAAGTTATAAGGGAACCACCCCTTATGTGACGCTAAAGATACATCAAGGTTTTGTAGGAAAATAAGTTTTTAACGGACTTTAACTATCCTTTTGTTTTTTTTGAGAAATGCCAAAAAAAAGGAAAGCCATGAAAAAAAACCCACTTTTGTTTAACTTTTTATTCGATTCATATTTGAATTACGTGACTCGTGTTTTTTATCAGCACAATAACTGGTTTAGAACCAGTAGCCAACGCTGAAAAAGATGTGATTGTCCCCAATATCTGGACTCCATGTGTAAAAAATTTGTACGGGGCCCAGAAAGGACTCAAGACCATATCCTACCCCAAAACCACTGAAGGTAGGTTCTGTGAACCACTCTCCAGTTCGGAAGAGATCATCCTCCACATTCGCAAAATTGGCTGCAAACATTAGGTGGTTTTTTTTCGCGAATTCGTAATCCAATCTTCCAAATGCCTTTACATAGCTATTTCCTGGGAGGCTTAGAAAATCATAGCCAAAAAAGGGAATGAAATTGTTCACAAAGTCGTTGCCATAACCTCCCAAAACAAAATCGAAAGAAGTTACATTTGAGGTCCCCAACTTAAAACCCCCTTCCGATTCTAGATTAAGGTACAAATTCGGAAATAGAGTAAATGTCGACCCTATTCGGGCCTTACCAATGGAAAACTCCCGGAAATTATCATTGAAATCGGAAGAGAACAGGTATAGGTGGAAGTCGCTATCGAAGAAAATTCCTTTGGTAGGAAAATACTTGTCGTCATAGGTGTCCAAGGTTATTTTTCCGTAGGCACTGAAATAATTGGAATCTTCAAAAAATGTTCGCTCAGAGCTTGTAGGCTCGAAGGTACTTTCTTGATCTTCTACGAAATCATTCAAGGTTCGGGTACTGTATCGCAGCAGTTTATGCTCAAGGCCCAAAGTAAAGGCAAACTCTTCCCGAAGCACGGTCTGCAAATAGATTTGATTGGTCAGATCGGTGACATCGAGGGTTATTTCGCGAATATTTGGATCGTCAGGGGCATCAAAATTGGAGCGAATCAGCCCAAAGTCAATTTCTTCATCAAAAGTGGTGAAGTTTGAATTTACTCCAAAACTCCAATAAAATCCCTTGTCCAAGTAGTATTGCATGTTATACCGGAGGTGATCTCCCAAAATAAAATCAAAGGATGCCACATCGTCTTTCAGCAAGAAGTTCTTTTTGGTGAGATTGATCAAAGCAGCACTTTTATAGAGGTCATCGTAGTGGGCTGCCATTTTGATGAACATCTTGGTTTCGTTTTCCCGAAGTTTTAGAATCAAATCTGTTCCCAATCCGTTAGAAACCAGCTGATAACGGATAGCTTTAAAATTCCCCGAGGCCGAAAGGTTGTTGATTCCTTGCTTAAGTTTTTCAAACGGTATTTTTTCAGCCAAGCTAAACCGAAGCTTTCCTTTGATATAGCCCCTGGTATAGCGATCGTTCCCCTCAATAATCAATCGGTTAATGGTAAGACTGTCCATTGCTGCTATTCTATTCAAGGGCTGTTCCTGTCCATTTTGCCTTTCTGCCAACGTGGTCAATGCTTCCTTTTCCTGGAGTGCTCCCGTCTCTCCACTTAAAACAATATCTGGGCCCCGTTCAAAATCAATCACTGAAAAGTCATCAATGTTGGGACGGATATAAATATCCGTTCTCCCTGTTTTTTCTTTCATATCATTGACGGTTCTATAGTTGTTGATCTGAAGCAAAATCTCGGTAGCAGAGTTTAAGGACTCCCTTGTGGCAAGCCCGTGTTGCACGTCGACCCCTATAATGAAATCAGCACCCATTTTTTTCACCTCATCAATAGGGTAGTTGTTCACAACACCGCCATCAATCAAAATCTCGTTTTCGATTTCTGCGGGTTCAAATAAGGAAGGGAAGGTGCCACTGGCCATAATAGCTTCGGGGAGATATCCACTGTCCAATAACACCTCCTCGCCTGTTTCAACATTGGTGGCCATGCACAAAAAAGGGATGGGCAAGTCCTTAAAATTCTGAACATCCTTGACGTGAAAAAGGAGTCTCACCAGTTCGTTATAAATGTTTTGACCTCCAGAAATCGCCTGGGGAAAGGACACATTGAAATTGTCAAAAGGTAGGCTAAGTGCATAACGCTCTGAGTCATCTTTTTCGTAAAAGCTTTTGGCACTTCGAGGTACATTATCTTGAATAAGGGCAGAAAAATCGGTGACCCTAAAAATGGAATCCAATTCGACCGCCGAATATCCAGAGGCATAAAGGGCACCAACAATGGCTCCCATACTGGTTCCTCCGATGTAATCTATCTTAACCCCGGTTTCCTCAATAACCTTGAGGGCACCGATATGAGCAAGTCCCTTTGCGCCACCTCCACTCAAAACCAACCCTACTTTTAGGTCGTTTTGGGCTTCGGTCTGTGCAAAACTGTTTGTCGCCATGCATAAAACCGTCAATAAAGCAAACAGCTTCTTCATATTCTTTTACTGGTGAAACGTATCATATATTTTTTTTGCTTTGGACATTCCAACGGCTTCAGCCAAACTTTCGACTGTGGCTTCTCGTATTCGTTTAACCGATTTGAAGTTTTTAAGCAACTGTTCGGCCGTTTTCTTTCCAATACCTTCTATACCTTCCAACTCTGAATTCATTGCTCCCTTACTTCTTCTATTGCGATGATGCGTAATGCCAAATCGGTGGGCTTCATTCCTTAGTTGTTGAATTATCTTTAGGCTTTCCGATTTTTTATCGAGATAAAGGGGTATGGGGTCATCTGGGAAAAAAATCTCCTCAAGGCGTTTGGCTATTCCAATAATCGCAATTTTACCTCTAAGTCCGAGAACTTCCAAACTTTTGAGGGCAGAGGAAAGCTGGCCTTTTCCTCCATCAATTACAATAAGTTGTGGAAGGGATTGGTCCTCATCAAGAAGCCTTCGATATCTTCGAAAGACCACCTCTTCCATGCTTGCAAAATCATCAGGTCCTTCAACGGTCTTTATATTGAAATGACGATACTCCTTTTTTGAGGGTTTCCCATTTTTGAACACCACACAGGCTGCTACCGGATTACTGCCCTGAATATTGGAATTGTCGAAACACTCAATATGTGTTGGTTCTTCCGACAATCTCAAATCGGCTTTCATTTGAGCCATGATTCGTTTGGTATGTCGGTCGGGGTCGGTAATCTTAATTTGCTTAAACCGGTCTTGCCTAAAGAACCGGGCATTGCGTTCCGATAACTCCAGAATACGTTTTTTATCTCCAAGTTTCGGAAGGGTCACTTTTACATTTTCCTCTACCATTACCGGAAAAGGAAGGTAAATTTCCTTGCTAGTGGAATTAAACCGCTGCCTTAACTCAGTAATGGCCAACTGTAAGAGTTCCTCATCGGTTTCTTCAAGCTTCTTTTTAATCTCTAGGGTGTGTGAACGCGTAATTGAACCATGTGAAAGTTGAAGGAAATTAACATAGCCGTGGGTCTCATCGGAGATGATGGTAAAAACATCAACATTGTTGATTTTTGGATTCACCACCGTGGATTTTACCTGATAGTTTTCAAGTATCTCTATCTTTTCTTTGATACGTTGCGCCTTTTCAAACTCCATGGCCTGGGCCATTTCTTTCATATTGGCCTTGAAGTGTTGTAGGGAACTTTTGAAATTTCCTTTGATAATATCACGAACATGGGCTATTTGATCATGGTACTCGTCTGCTTCTTGCCAGCCCACACAGGGTCCTTTGCAGTTCCCCAAATGATATTCCAAGCACACCTTATACTTGCCAGCATTGATTTTTTCTTCTGAAAGATCATAGTTGCAGGTTCGTAAGGGATATAGACTCTTGATGAGATCGAGCAGCGTTCGTACCGTTTTCATGCTTGTATAGGGTCCGTAGTACTCCGAACCATCCTTAATCAGTTTTCTGGTAGGAAAAACTCTTGGAAATCTCTCCTGCTTAATACAAATCCATGGGTAAGATTTGTCATCCTTCAGCAGAACATTGTACCGAGGTTGGTATTTTTTAATAAGGTTGTTTTCCAACAGAAGCGCATCTGATTCCGTGGGAACCACAATATGGCGAATGGACTGGATTTTTTTGACCAACACCCGGGTCTTACCGTATTCATGGTTCTTTACAAAGTAAGAAGAAACCCGTTTCTTCAAATCTTTGGCCTTACCTACATAGAGTATCTTTCCTTCTTCATCATAAAATTGATAGACCCCTGGGTTATGGGGCAAAGCACTAATTTGAATGTCAAGGGTAGGATTCGGCATATATTATTCAGACACTGTAAGCTTTACAAAATTACAGTTAAATAAAAGGGTTTTTCGTTAAAATTGACCAAGAACGTCCCAAAATTGATGGCCACATTACCTGACTTCAGCTAGTGATGGCATTGATTCGGTAATCTTAGTGAAAAAGCGGACAAGAAAACACATTCTGCAAAGGTGCCTTTTCTGCATTGGAACATCGTTTTGTAGGATATCACGCTCAATGCGACTTTTCTGTTTAAGGAATCCTAAAAAATGTTTAGGCTTTTGCTAAAAATGTTAAACTGTTGCTAAAAAGTGTGCTTTTCATCGATAAAAGATGCATTTGGTAGTATTCTTTACATTTTATTTCCCTATTTTTAACCGTATAAACGAGTAAACATGGAGAATTACGTTATCGTTTTGGGAATGTACTTGATTTTGATGCTTTTCTTCAAAATCTTTTTCTCGGTTGCTACCAAACAACAATAGCAAGTTTCCCAAAACACCCCCAAACCTTTCAGCACACTAGATGTTGAAGCATGAGCTAAGAAAAAAATATAAACTCCTGAGAGCCGAACTTTCGGAAAATCAAATCTCAGAACAAAGTTTAAGAATAGTAAATGGCTTACTTAAAATCCCGATGTGGGATTTTTTTTATTTCCATACTTTCCTAAGTATTCCCCAAAATAAAGAGGTAGACACCCATGCCTTGATTACTTTGCTTCAAGGAAAAGACAAATCCATTGTTGTGCCCAAAGTAACTGGACCCAATACACTCTCAAACTATCTGCTCCAAGACCACACTATTTTAAAACCCAATCAATGGAACATTCCAGAACCCGTTGACGGAATAGAAGTCGAGCCCTCTAAAATAGAGGTGGTGTTCGTTCCCTTGCTGGCCTATGATGTTCTTGGCAATCGTATTGGGTATGGAAAAGGTTTTTACGATGCTTTTCTTCAGGACTGTAGCCCTGAAACCTTGAAAGTAGGATTATCCTTTTTTGAACCCGAAGTAGAGGTCATTGAAGACGTCCGCGATGAAGATATTCGTTTGGATTATTGTGTGACCCCGAAAGGTCTGCACAAATTTTAGTCTTCCTTTTTCTTCTCTACCTTAGGGAAAGCTTTCTTGTTAAAAACAATGAGTATTCCCACCCCCGTGCTGATGGCTGTATCCGCAATATTAAAAACAGGTTCAAAAAAACGAAAGGATTTACCTCCAAAGTAAGGTACCCAGTCAGGCCAAGTTGTATCGATCATTGGGAAATAAAGCATGTCGACCACCCTACCGTGGAACAACTTGCCATATGGGTCATCTGAAAAAAGTGTGGCAACCTTGCCAAAACTATCGTCAAAAACTACCCCGTAAAACACAGAGTCAATGATATTTCCCAAAGCACCTGCAAAAATGAGAGAGACAGCAAGAATCAATGTTCTTGGAGATTGTTTTTTAATGATGTCCCAAAGCCAATATCCAATTCCAGCAATGGCAAAAAGTCTAAAAATTGTCAAAATCAACTTTCCCGCTGATTCAGAAATTGGTAAAAAATCGCTGAGCTTGGTGCCCCAAGCAGCCCCAGAATTTTCGATAAAATAAATCTTGAACCATGAGAATATGTCCACGGAGTGCTCATATTCAAAATGGGTCTTGATGTAGATTTTTGTTACTTGGTCAACCAAGAGTACCAAAGCAACAACCAAAAGGGACTTTTTTATACTCATCTTACTTCAAAAGATTGGGCAAAAGTAGGGATATTATTTTGTATTACTCAGGTAGATATTGCCTTCTTTGGTATTCAGAACATAGCGGTTATCACCGGTCGGTATAGGGCTTGGAAACACCTGTCCATAAGCACTGTTCGCTTGCACAATTCCAGAAATGGCATTTAACCAAATATTTCCCTTTTGTGTCACCACGTCCACATTTTCACCCACATTGGTAATTCTACATTCCCCATCGTCAAGAGTGATACTTAAATCGCTGTAATTTCCCTTGGCCTGTACATTGGTATTGGTCCCGTATACCTTTACCTGTTTAAATTCTGGAATATGGATATGCAAGGAAATGGATATAACCTTATGTGCGCTTAGTTTGTCGTTGGGAAATAAAAATCCGGGTTGAAACCCCGCACTGACCAAAATTGAAGTTCCCTGCTCCTCTAATTTGATGACAAGATCTTTGGAATACTCACCTTCAATGGCAGCCTCTACCCGAAGCTCTGTCCCTTTGATGGTCTCCAAGGATATTTGATAGCAATTCTCTGAATTGATGATAACAGAAGTGGTTCTATCGTTGAGAATGGTTTTTCTAAGCTGCTTTTGTGCAGCAAGATTCCCGTATCCCAATATCAAGAAAACAAGGAGTAGCCTTTTCATGGAAAAAGGGCCATCATCCTCCTATTTCTGCATGTTCTTCGCCTCTATGCTCAAGGTAGCGTGCGGAACCAACTTTAACCGTTCCTTGTTGATCAGCTTGCCAGTAACCCTACAAATGCCGTAAGTTTTGTTTTCAATACGCAACAAGGCATTCTTCAAATCGCGGATAAACTTTTCCTGGCGGATAGCCAATTGGGTGTTGGCTTCTTTGCTCATCGTTTCCGAACCCTCTTCAAAGGCCTTAAAGGTCGGCGAGGTATCATCCGTACCATTGTTGCCATCATTCATATAAGAACTCCTCAACAAGTCCAAGTGCTTTTTGGCCTTCTCTATTTTTTCCTCAATAAGGTTTCTGAATTCTTCTAGGTCTTTATCTGAATATCTAACTTTTAAATCTTGTGCCATTTGCTAATGTTTTTGAATAAACAATTTTGTATTTACGTCATCAAAGGCAATCGCTACGCCTTCTTCCATATTTTCTGCGAAATCGAGTTCTGCAGTGAGGGTTTCCGTTTTGATGTACTCTTCATTACTGGAAACCGCATTCTCCACGCAGCCGTCCTTCAATATTTTAATATCAATTTTATCGGTTACCTCAAAGCCCGATTCCTTGCGAAGGTTCTGAATTCGGTTCACCAACTCCCTTGCTATACCTTCCTTCCGGAGAGAATCATTGATGGTAACGTCCAATGCCACCGTCAGTCCTGCTGAGCTGGCAACCAGCCAACCCTCAATATCCTGAGAACTGATCTCTACATCGGTTAACTGTAAAATAATACTTTTATTTTCTATTTGAAGCATTAATTCGCCTTCGCGCTCAATTTTTTGGATATCCTCTTGCCCCATCTGTCCTACCTCAGCGGCAATGGCCTTCATTTCCTTTCCAAATTTTGGTCCCAAAACCTTAAAATTGGGCTTGATGCGCTTCACCAAAATATCAGAGGCATCATCCAGCAATTCAATTTCCTTTACGTTCACCTCAGATTTGATCAAATCCGAAACTGCTTCTATTTCTTCCTTCTGGGTGGCATCCAAAATAGGGATCATGATTTTCTGAAGGGGTTGTCGTACTTTAATTTTTTCCTTCTGCCGGATAGATAACACCAAAGACGATACTTTTTGTGCCATCTGCATTTTCCCCTCCAATTGCGCATTCACTTTGTTGGAATCAAAAACCGGAAAGTCTCCCAAATGAACACTTTCAAAGTCTTCTTTGCCCGTAACCGCATTCAAGTCCTTATAGAGTTGATCCATATAAAATGGAGCGACCGGTGCAGAAAGTTTCGCCACCGTTACCAAACAGGTGTACAAAGTTTGGTATGCCGAAATTTTATCTTTTTGGTAGTCTCCCTTCCAGAACCGTCTTCTGCTTAGACGCACGAACCAATTACTTAGATTTTCCTGAACATAATCGGAAATCAATCGCGCAGCCCGGGTAGCTTCATAATCCGCATAGGCCTCGTCTACTTTCTTGATCAAAGAATGCAATTCAGAAAGAATCCACTGATCGATTTCTGGTCGTTCCTCCAACGGAATTTCGTCTTCCTTATACTGAAATTCGTCAATATTGGCATAGAGGGCAAAAAAGGAATAAGTGTTGTAAAGCGTACCGAAGAACTTGCGTTTTACTTCGACCACGCCATCCAAATCAAATTTCAAATTATCCCACGGATTGGCATTGGAAATCATATACCAACGGGTTGCATCTGCTCCATGCTCAGGTAAGGTCTCGAAAGGATCTATTGCATTGCCCAATCGTTTGGACATCTTTTTACCGTCCTTATCCAAGACAAGACCATTGGACACCACATTTTTATAGGAAACGGAGTCGAACACCATGGTGGATATGGCATGCAAGGTATAAAACCATCCTCTGGTCTGATCTACGCCTTCAGCGATAAAATCGGCTGGAAACGCAGTTCCATTATCGATTAAATCCTTATTCTCAAAGGGATAATGCCATTGTGCATAGGGCATAGAACCACTATCGAACCAAACATCAATTAAATCCGTTTCCCTTTTCATGGGCTTTCCGGATGGAGAAACCAAAGTAATTTGATCTACGATGTTTTTATGTAGGTCAACATTTGCATAGTTGGCCTCGCTCATGTCGCCAACCACAAAATCTGCGAACAGGTCCTCTTTCATAAATCCAGCGGAAACTGCTTTGCCCATTTCAGCTTTCAATTCTTTCACAGAACCTATGATGATTTCCTCTTTACCATCTTCCGTTCTCCAGATGGGTAAGGGCACGCCCCAATAGCGTGACCGAGAAAGGTTCCAATCATTGGCATTGGCCAGCCAGTTGCCAAAGCGACCCTCACCTGTGGCTTTGGGTTTCCAATTTATGGATTGGTTCAACTCGTGCATACGATCTTTGACATCAGATATCTTTATGAACCAAGAATCCAATGGATAATACAGAAGTGGCTCATCGGTTCGCCAACTATGTGGATAGCTGTGCTTATATTTCTCAACCTTAAAAGCCTTGTTCTCCTCTTTAAGTTTGATGGCAATTTCTACGTCCACAGACTTTTCGGGAGCTTCACCCTTTTCGTAGTACTCATTTTTGACGTACTTACCTCCAAGCTCCTTCATTTCAGGTCGAAACCTCCCTTGCAAATCCACTAAGGGAACAGGGTTTTTGTTTTCATCCAACACCAACATGGGTGGTACCTCAGGTTTTGCCTGTTTGGCCACCAAGGCATCATCCGCCCCAAAAGTGGGGGCTGTATGTACGATTCCGGTACCATCTTCTGTGGTCACAAAATCACCCGATATTATGCGAAATGCATTTTCTGGGTTTTGGTAGGGCAGCACGTAATCTATCAGTTGCTCATATTTAATGCCAACCAAGTCTTTTCCAATAAAGCTCTGCAGTATCTGGAAGGGAATTTTTTTGTCCCCTTGCTGATAAGCATTTAAATCTTCGGCATTGTCCACTTCATAAAACTTCCCGGAAAATTGTTTGCCCACAAGTGCTTTGGCCAGAATAAGTTGAGTAGGCTCAAAAGTATATTGATTATAACTTTTTACCAGAACATACTCAATCTTGGATCCTACCGTAAGTGCCGTATTGGAAGGCAAGGTCCATGGCGTGGTTGTCCACGCAAGAAAGTAAACTTCCTCTCCAGTATCCTTCAAAAAATCGGGAAGGGTCTCCTTTTTAGCCTTGAATTGTGCAGTAACCGTGGTATCGGTAACATCTTGATAAGTTCCCGGCTGATTTACTTCATGGGAACTTAGGCCCGTGCCCGCTTTAGGGGAGTAAGGCTGTACCGTGTACCCTTTATAAATCAACCCCTTGTCATAAATCTGCTTCAACAACCACCAAACCGACTCCATATACTTTGGCTTGTAGGTGATGTATGGGTCTTCCATATCTACCCAATACCCCACTTGTTCGGTCATGGCATTCCATACATCGGTATAGCGCATAACCGCCTTTTTGCAGGCTTCATTATATTCTTCAATGGAAATTTTCTTGCCGATATCCTCTTTGGTAATTCCCAATTCTTTTTCCACGCCTAGTTCAACAGGAAGCCCATGGGTATCCCATCCTGCTTTTCGCTTTACCTGAAAACCCTTCATGGTTTTGTACCGCGGAAAAATATCTTTGATCGTCCTTGCCATAACATGATGAATGCCAGGCATACCGTTTGCAGAAGGTGGGCCTTCGTAAAAAACGTAGCCTTTTTTACCCTCTCTGGTTGAAACGCTTTTTTCGAAAATCTGATGTTCTTTCCAAAAACGTAGTACCTCATCGGCAACCTTGGGCAAGTTCAATCCTTTATATTCAGCAAACTTCATGGTTCTTAGCTTCTCAATTTCCAAGGGTGCAAAATTATAAATTTAGTCTGAATTTCGATTGGTAAAATCCACTTTAGGTCATCTCTAAATGGCTTAATGTAAATATGATATGGTATTTATGGTGAAATCCCTCAAATTTTATACTTTCAGGCCTTAACACTAAACCATTTTATAATGAAAAAAGGAATTCTAATTGTATCGGTAATGTGCCTTTCCCTAGGGACAGTAATGTCTTGCAAAGAAGCCACGGACAAGGCAAAAGAAGCGACGGAAGAAGCATCAAAATCCTTGGAAGATGCAGGTGATGAGATAAAAAAGGCCGCAGATGAAGCTTCGAATGCCATAAAAGAAGCCGGTGAGGAAGGTGGAAAAGCATTGGACAGCCTTAAAAAGGCAGGTGAAGAGACTATGGAGAAAGCCAAAGAAATGGGTGAGGATCTAAAAGATGCCGCCAACCAGACTGCGGAGGATCTAAAGAAAGCTGCTGAAGACACCAAGGAAAAGCTGGAACATTAATCCCGAATAACTCCAAAAGTTGCAAAGCCCGGAAATATCTGGGCTTTTTTGATTAAAAATTATAGCCCAATCCCAAAATCAAATTAGTTCCTGGTGCCACTATTCCCGAAGAATAGCTTCTATAGCGTTGGTCCGTGATATTTTCAATACTTAAGGTGCCTTTTAATGCATTGGATATTTCGTATTGCGAACGGAAATTCAATGTATACCATGAAGGGGAAAAAGGATTTCCATTGGCGTCAGATGCATAAATGAAGGGCTTATTTCTTTCAGAAAGTGCCAAGTCATCAAAACTGATTTCCCCATTGTAGTTCAGGAAAAAATCTGCCTTGAGCCTATCGTTCTGCCAAATCAAATGCACATCGGCAAAGGTGGGGGCCACATGCCGCGCTGCGGAATCCTCTCCATTGTCATCTTCCTCCGTTCCTTCGGTCAGTGTCAAATTGGTCGATAAGGACCAATTGTCCGTAAAAAAGGCATCCATCCCCAATTCAAAACCATATACATAGGCTTTGGCTGCATTTTGAATCGCCTGTACATTGCTCAATTCCCCATTGTATACAATCTCTCTCTCTCCATTAAAAGTAAAATCCCTACGAACCAGGGCATCGACCAAATAGGTATAAAAAGTCGCTCCTTTTAGTACCACTTTATCATGAAAATTTTTGCGAACGCCCAGTTCTACGTTATAGGCGTACTCAGGTTCCAAGTCCGGGTTGGGAACAACTACGGAACCAGGTTCTGAGTCAAAAACCTTTCCAATATCATCTATGTTGGGGGCTCGAAATCCTGTGGAGCCATTCATGGTAATTTGTAAATCTGCCTTCGGAAACCAACTGAAACCGATACTTCCAGTGAGCGCCCCGGTGATCAAATCGGCTTCCTCAAAAGGGAACTGAAAAAAGGTGTTATCAAATTGGGCATCTACCCAAACCTGACTGTATCGCAAGCCCGAAAGCAAGCTAAAATTCGGATTCAACTGATATTCCCCATTAATGTATCCGGCGAAAGTTTGCCAAGTTGAGCCATCGGGGTAACGTGAAGGTGCAGCATTTACTTCATTCGTTGCTATGTTGAGCCAACTCCCTTCAGAACGTACTTTATTAAATAAATACTCTGCCCCATAATACAACCTGAGATTTCCAATTTTCTTGTTCTCAAAATCAAGATTCAAAGACAGGGCATCCACCTTTTCTTGGGTGGTATTTCTGATGAGGTCTTGAAAATCCCTATTGTTTCTACTTTCTTGAAAGCGCTGATAGGCCGTAGTCAATTTTACTCCATCGTAAAACTTGTTCTTTCCCTTTTTGGTGATTTGAAGTTTTCCCATAAACCACTTTTGGGGACCATAAAACCATTCTGCTGAGCGCAGCCCTTCGCCAGAGTCATCTGGACGGATGAGTCGATCATATCTGGAATAATCTGAAGTTTCGGAGTAATACAAGCCGAAATCGTAATTCCAAGTACTATTTGGTCGGTAGACAAACTTTTGCAGTAAGTTAATTTGATCATAACCAGATGGGACCTGTTTTTGGGGGTCATCGTTATCAACCAGTACATCAACACCATTTCTGCGAACCACAAAATTGTTCCTTAAATAAGAGTCTGGACCATGGCTTCCCATCACCAAATCTCCGAAGTTATTGTAGGTGAAGCTTGTGTAGGATGCCCAATGTTGTTGCCCTAAATTAAGGTCAAGATGAGCCGTGTTTTCATTGTTTGCAGATGCAAAGCGGTAATTTACATTTCCAGAAATCGTAAGACTATCGGTAAAGGAAAACCGTGGTTTTTGGGTGAAAAAGTTCATTACACCTCCTATGGCATCACTTCCATATATAACCGAGCCAGGGCCGAAAATCACTTCGGTATTCTTAATGGTAAAAGGGTCCAATGAGATTACATTCTGAATGTTCCCGCCCCTAAAAATGGCATTGTTCATTCGTACGCCATCCACCGAAAGCAACAACCGATTTGTGGCAAACCCTCTGATCAAAGGGCTTCCCCCGCCCAGTTGGCTTTTTTGGACAAACACTTTGCCACTATTTTGGAGAAGGTCGGCGGCTGTTTGTGGATTGGAAAAGGCAATACTCCGTGCATCAATGGACTCAATTTTTTGTGGAATGTTCTTTTTTTGTTGCTCCCATTTTGAAACGGACATGACCACTTCTTGCAACTCTTCAGGTCGAAGGTTTAGGTATACCCGATTCCCTTTTCTTGCTATTAAGGCCTTGGTTGACGTATAAACTTCGTAACTAATATGGCGGAAGGTAATCCGTTCATTTCTAGAAAAAATACTTAGGTCGCATTTTCCGTCAAAGTCGGAAACAATGGTTTTGGATTTATCTCGATTATATACAGCAATGTTGACCACAGGAGTTCCTGTTTCCGAATCCAAGACAGTGATTTCCTGCGAAAAAATTGGAAGGGAAGTCAGAAAAAAGGCAAGTACAACTCCGATGTTGCGCATACTATTCAAAAACTGCATTTAAGACCTCCAGGGACTTGGGTTTTCTGAATCCGTGCAAATGTAGCTGAAAATACAGAATAACCATTTTAAGGAGCTCTCGTCTCTGTGTCTTATTGATTTTAATCGTTTGTAATGCATCAAAATTTATGCCCAATATGCTTTTGAAGTGCATTAAACTCTCTCCCCGGATTATAGGGTTTATGGTTGGGGTCTGGACAAAATTACCTTCCTGAAGGTCAAAGTAGGAAGCATTTTGGAAATATGTATCAGGATAGAACCCAAGATATTTGGTTAAATTCAATAAGAAAACCAAATGGAAATTTGGGTTGAGCTCGTGCTCGTCCAGCCACAACAAGCTATATTCCAAATAATTGTACAATCCCCTGTCCTTTTCCTGCTCTTGAATACTATTGCCCAACATTTCCGCCAAAAAAAGTACAACACTGTTTTTTACAATATCGGTATGCAACGATTTATACGGAGCAGAAACCTTGGCCTCAAGAATACGTTCCAAAGTGCCTTTGTTTTTGTGGCTTGCCACAATATCCAATTGCATCAATGGCAAAAAATAGGCCGATTTGAGTTTTCCCCGTTTTGAGGCCAACACTCCTTTTAACAAGTACGACTTAAGACCATCGGACTCGGTGAACATCTTTACAATGAGGCTGGTATCTCCATATTTTAAAGATGACAGTACAATAGCTTTGGTAGAAACTTGCATGGACATTTAAAAAGAAAACAGTTACAAAACAGGGCAAAATTAACCACAGCTTTGTAACTGTCCTTTAAATTAATGAATTAATACGGTCTAGATGACTCCCTGTGCCAACATAGCATCGGCCACTTTTACAAAACCTGCAATGTTTGCCCCTTTTACATAGTTGCAATAACCGTTTTCTTCCATACCATATTCAATACATGAATCATGAATGTCGCCCATAATTCCTTTGAGTCGATCATCGACCTCTTCGCGGGTCCAGCTGATACGCAATGAGTTTTGCGACATTTCCAAACCTGATGTAGCTACACCTCCCGCATTGGATGCTTTCCCCGGAGCAAACAAAATTTTCGCTTCATGAAACGCATGTATCGCTTCTGGTGTAGATGGCATATTGGCGCCTTCGGCCACAGCCATACAGCCATTTTTGATCAAGGTCGCTGCAGCATCGCCATCCAACTCATTTTGGGTGGCACAAGGCAGCGCTATGTCACAGGGCACATACCACGGTGGGGTTCCTTTATGGAATTCTGCGGATGGATATTTATCCGCGTATTCCGAAATCCTTCCCCGTTTGTTATTTTTTAAATCCATTACAAAGGCCAATTTCTCCTCATCAATCCCATCTTTATCATAAATGTGTCCCCCAGAATCGGATAGGGTCAAGACCTTACCTCCCAAGTGCAACACTTTTTCAGCTGCATATTGGGCCACATTTCCAGATCCGGAAATCACTACCGATTTTCCTTTGAAGGACTCGTTCTTGGTCTGCAACATGCTATCCGCAAAATAAACGGTCCCGTATCCCGTGGCTTCCGGTCGAATCAGAGAACCACCCCATGAACGCCCTTTTCCAGTAAGTACACCAGTAAATTCGTTTCTTATTTTTTTGTACATCCCGAACAAGAAGCCTATTTCACGAGAGCCTACTCCGATATCTCCTGCTGGAACATCCGTATTCGGTCCAATATGGCGGCACAATTCCACCATGAACGAATGACAAAAACGCATTACCTCATCGTCTGACTTGCCTTTAGGGTCAAAATCGGAACCTCCTTTTCCACCACCCATCGGTAAGGTGGTCAAACTGTTCTTAAAAACTTGCTCGAAGGCCAAAAACTTCAAAACACTGGCGTTTACCGTTGGGTGAAATCGAAGTCCCCCTTTATACGGTCCAATGGCCGAATTCATTTGAATTCGATACCCCCGATTTACATGGATTTCCCCATCGTCGTCGACCCAGGCGACACGAAATGAAATGAGCCGCTCTGGCTCAACCATTCGCAATAGAATGTTCTTTCCATGGTAGATGTCGTGTTTTACAATATAGGGTATGACGGTTTCAGCCACTTCCTGAACCGCTTGAATGAATTCTGGCTCATGACCGTTTCGGGTCTTCACCTCATCCATAAATGCTTTGATTTTTGCTTCCATAAGAGGATTGGTAAATTGTTAATGGGCACCCCGATAAAGAGGCCGTTTTTATCGAATTAGGAATTTGGGGGCAAAATTATGCTATTTAGACAATTTAAAGTCTCTTTTTTGAAAATTTTGCAAAATGAATTTATCCAATGGCCTGATCTAAGTCAGAAATCAAATCATCAACATCCTCAATCCCCACACTTAAGCGGATAAGGGAGTCGACAACCCCACTCTTTTCACGCTCCTCTTTTGGAATACTGGCATGGGTCATACTTGCTGGATGACCGGCCAAGCTTTCAACACCTCCCAAAGATTCGGCCAGTGTAAAAACCTTTAGGTTTTCCACAATTTTAACGGCATCTTCAAAACTGCTTCCTTTTGGGATAAAAGAAATCATCCCACCAAAGTTATCCATTTGGGCCTTGGCAATATCGTGATTGGGATGGGATTCAAATCCAGGCCAATAGACCTTTTCAATTTTAGGGTGCTTTACCAAATATTCAGCGATTGCTTTCCCATTTTCACAATGGCGTTGCATACGAACATGTAAAGTTTTGATTCCACGAAGGGTCAAAAAACTGTCCATAGGGCCACATACGGCACCACTCGCGTTTTGAAGAAAGTATAATTGGTCTGCCAATTCCTTATCCTTAACCACCAAAGCACCCACAACAACATCGCTATGGCCACCCAAGTATTTTGTGGCAGAATGCATCACGATGTCTGCTCCAAGGTCCAAAGGTCTTTGCAAATAAGGGGTGGCGAAGGTATTGTCTACTGCTAACAATAGATTGTGTTTTTTGGCCAAATCGGCAGCAGCTGGGATATCAATAACATTCATCATGGGATTGGTTGGCGTCTCTACCCAAAGAAGCTTGGTTTTTTCGTTGATATGGGCTTCAATAACATCTACCTCTTGCATGCCAATAAAATGGAATTTAATCCCATACTTTTCGAAAACCTGTTTGAACAAGCGGTAGCTACCCCCATATAGGTCATTGGTAGAAACCACTTCATCCCCTGGACTCAACAATTTTATGACAGCATCAATCGCCGATAGGCCACTGGCAAAAGCAAGGCCATAGTTCCCATTTTCAATGCTTGCCAAAGAATTTTCCAAGGCGGTTCGAGTAGGATTGGCACTTCGTGAATATTCGTATCCTTTATGCCCTCCTGGTGTGGTCTGGGCATAAGTGGATGTTTGATAAATGGGAGGCATTACAGAACCATATGCTTTGTCGGGTTCTTGTCCTCCATGAATGGTTTTACTATTGAATTTTAGGTTTTTTGTGCTCATTTCATTCAAATATGCGTACAAATGTATCGTTATCTTTTGGAGTAATCAACGAAGTTTTATTTTTGGGTCACCCTAAACCCTTACTCGATGAAAAACCCCATTCCGTTTTTTACTTTTCTTTTGCTGCTCCTTGGTTGTGAAAATGGCAACAACCTTACTTTCGAGCCTTTTTTATTTGAAGGAGATTCTTGTGAAGGCTGCCCAAAAGTGGAAGTCCGTCTTCCGAATGCGCTGGATGAAAACCCATTGGCCGAGACCATTAACCTGGCACTCCATGAGGAGGTGATCGCTATCCTTTCCTTTGAGGAAAGCGAAGATATCAACTCAATACAAAAGGCAATACGTTCATTTTCCAACAGCTATAAAGACCTGAAAGCCAGATTTCCTGACGAATCCATTGGCTGGGAGGCCAAGCTTATCGCCGAAGTGATATACGAGGATGCCAAAACCCTGACCATCAAAATGGACGCCTATACCTTTACCGGGGGAGCCCATGGGTATAGCTCAACAGGATTTCTAAATTTTGATAAACTTAAAGCAGAAGAATTGGAGGCTTGGGAGCTATTTGATGACAAAGAAAACTTCACGAAATACGCCGAAACCAAATTTCGAATCCAAGAGAAAATTCCGCAGGATTCAGGCATCAACACAACCGGATTCATGTTTGAAGGGGATTCTTTCCATTTGCCACAAAATCTGGGTTATACCGCATCGGGATTGGAATTGATCTATAATCAATACGAAGTGGCCTCGTATGCAGACGGACCTATAACCCTAACCATTCCCTATGCGGAGGCCAACAAATATCTAAAGCGTAAAGTGGTTCAGTGATTTTCCTGCGCTATGGCTTTTCGAAGCGCAAGGATTGTTCCCAAATGCAGACCATCGTGAAAAACGGAAAAGGAAATAGCGTCTTCCACAGTTCGCAACAAAACTTTTGGGGAGGTTAAATATTCTTTAAACCCTGAAAACTTTCCTTCCTGATAGTCGGTTTCCATGGTTTGTAATGTGCTGAAAAGACCATCCTCTATTCTTTTAACCTCGTCAAGGGAAGGCTCTCCTTCGGGAGAAGTACCCTTTCGATATTTCTCAACCAGCTCCTCTTCCATTATGTAGTCAAGACCGCTAAAACCATAAGTCAATACCTGGGTGGTCACCACAACATGGGCAATGTTCCACCAGATATTGTTATTGAAGCCTTTTGGTATCCTAAATAGTTCATCTTTAGTAAGGTTTTGGAGATAATACCTCAGTATGGTCCTGTTCTTTAAAAGAATATCAAACTGTTTTTCCATTCAAAATTAATATATCTATATTTTTAGATATGTAAATATTTATATATATTTGTCCCATGGACATTGTTGAAATCAGTAAAATTTTGTCGAATAAAACTAGGGTAAATATCCTGAAATGGTTGAAAAGTCCAGAAGATAATTTTCCGCCCCATCAGGATATTGACCATTTTGATGATGGTGTCTGTGTTGGTTTTATCCAAGACAAGACAGGGTTGTCGCAGTCGACAATCTCTACCTACCTGAATTCCATGCAAAGTGCCGATTTGGTTATTCCCACGCGACATGGAAAATGGACGTATTATAGAAGAAACGAAGAAGTCATTCAAGCTTATGTGGATAGCTTAAAAGATGAACTTTAAAAAATTTTTGAGAACATATCGATATTTAGCGAAATATAAATTTAATCACCATGGAAAATTGTGTTTGTCATCATGACCATCTCCAAACAACTTCCAAAAAAGGCACAAAGACTTTTGAACCTCTCTTACAATTCCTAAGGAATTTCATTATTGAGGGAGCGGAAGACCTTTCCAAAATAAAATAATAACATCAAAAAACAGCAGCATGAAAACAATTGGAATGATAGGAGGAATGAGTTGGGAATCCTCCAAAATCTACTACCAACACGTTAACGAAATGGTCCGTGAACAACTCGGCGGTTCCCATTCTGCCAAAAGTGTTATGAGCTCTGTAGATTTTGAGCAAATTGAAAAATGGTCATTTTCCGACGATTGGGGAAAAATTGGCCAAGAAATGGCCTCTCAAGCCCAACGATTGGAAAAAGCAGGGTCTGACCTCATCCTTCTATGCACTAATACCATACACTTGGTAAGCGACCATATTACAAACGCCACTCGCATTCCATTTTTGCACATTGCCGAAGCAACCGGTGCGGCCATTTCAGCAGCAGGGCTTAAGAAAGTGGCCTTACTGGGCACACAATTCACTATGGAAAAAGATTTCTATACCAAAATTCTTGAAGATCAATTTGACTTGGAGGTATTGGTTCCCGAGAGTAATGACCGCAAAACACTCCAAGCCATTATTTATAATGAGTTGGTAAAAGGTGTTTTCACCGAGGAAGCCAAGAAAACATGTTTGGGTATCATTGAAAAGTTGAAAAAGCATGGGATTGAAGGAGTTATCCTGGGATGTACCGAACTTCCTATCCTCATTCCCGATGAGGAGGTGGACCTTCCTACCTTTGATACCACAAAAATACATGCCCAAAAAGCAGTGGAATTTGCACTTTCTTGATTTAAAATGTACAATTTTAAGTTCCTTTGTAGCCTTATAAATTTGAGCCTATGAAAAAAATATATCATTTGGGAACTTGTTCCACCTGCCAACGTATTCTAAAAGAGCTTGAGCCTTTGGATGGGGTGGAGCTTCAGGAAATAAAATCAGAATCCATTTCTGAAAAACAGTTGGAAGAAATGAAAAATCTGGCAGGAAGCTATGAAGCGCTTTTCAGTAGAAGGGCGATGCTCTTTAGGCAGCGAGGACTTCATGAACAAGGCCTTTCCGAAGATGACTATAAAAACCTCATCTTGGAACATTATACGTTTTTGAAAAGACCTGTTGCCCTAGTTAACGGGCAGATTTTTATCGGCAACTCCAAAAAAGTGGTCCAACAAGCAAATGCGGCATTGCATTGATGAGCAAGCGTACCTTGGCCATATTGGCGGCGATTGGTGCCACGACCATCTATGGTATTAACCATACCATAGCCAAAGGGGTGATGCCTACCTATGTTCAACCTTTTGGATTTATCATGCTACGGGTGGCAGGTGCTGCTGCCCTCTTTTGGCTCATTTCACCCTTGGGACCAAGGGAGAAAATTGAAAAAAGGGACTGGCCCAGGGTATTGGTTTGCGCCATTTTGGGAATGGTCATTAATATGTTGGCCTTTTTTAAAGGCCTTCAACTCTCAACCCCAATCAACAGTGCTGTTTTGGTCACCATCACCCCCATTATTGTGGTGATACTTTCGGCAATTTTCCTAAAGGAAAGAATAACGACCAATAAGGGACTAGGGGTATTTCTGGGGTTTGTTGGTGCTGTTGCCTTGATTCTTTTCGGCGCCGAAATGCGGAGTGATGCCCCAAATATTCCCTTGGGTAACTTTTTGTTCGTTGTGAATGCCACTTCCTATGGAGCATACCTCATTGTGGCCAAAACGCTGATTGAAAAGTACCATCCATTTACCTTGATGAAATGGCTTTTTACCTTGGCCCTTGTCATAAATTTTCCAATTACCCTGCCTGAGTTCATGGAAATTCAGTGGTCTACCATTCCGTTATGGGCTTATGGGTCAATTCTTTTTGTGGTCATCGGTACAACTTTTATGACCTATTTGTTCAACGTTTTTGCACTCACCCAGCTAAAGGCTTCTACCGTGGGTGCCTTTGTGTACCTGCAGCCCCTTTTAGGCATTCTATTCGCGCTGTTTTCCGGAAAGGACCAATTAACTTTTGTCAAAGTATCGGCCACCATATTGGTCTTGCTGGGTGTTTATTTGGCAAGTAAAAAACCTAAACCCAATCCTTGATACCCTTTCCTTCGGATAAACTACTTTTACAGAGGTATATCCTTCAAGATGGCAAAACCTAAAGCACATTCTTTTTTCCTTTTCCTATGGATTCTGCTTTCCTGCGGGGAAAAACCCAAAGAAGACGATACGTTAATCATTGCCGTTTCTGCCAATATGCAATTTGCAAGTGCCGAAATTGCCCAGTCATTTTCTGAAAAAACTGGAATTCCCTTTGAGCTTGTCGTGGGATCATCTGGAAAGCTCACGGCCCAGATAAGAGAAGGCGCTCCCTTTGATATTTTCCTTTCCGCAAACATGAAATATCCCGAGGAATTATATGCTACCGGTCATACTAAGAATAAACCAAAAATTTACGCCTACGGTAAACTTGTCCTATGGACCATGGTGGACGATTTAGAGCCTTCGCTTCAGCTTTTGCAAACAGACATGGTTTCGCATATTGCTATCGCCAATCCGAACATTGCCCCCTATGGCAAAGCAGCCATGGAGGTTTTAGAGGGTTTTGAGATTCTAAATGAAGTGGAGTCCAAATTAGTGTTTGCTGAGAGTATTGCCCAAGCCAATCAATTTGTGATATCCAAATCTGCAGAAATGGGATTTACCTCTAAATCCGTGGTCATTTCTCCCCAAATAAGGGGAAAAGGGCATTGGATTGAAGTGAATGAATCCAGCTATACCCCCATAGCGCAAGGAGCTGTAATTTTAAAACAGAGGGGCAAAATTTTAGTGGCACAAAAGTTCTTTGATTATCTATATTCAAAAGAGGCCCAAAATATTCTTCATGCTCATGGCTACGACATCTTATAATACCAGCCCGTAAACTCTTTCAAAAAAGGATGATAGAGCGTCGGCAAAATAGCTAAATTGTGATCTGAAACAATCTTGTTGCCTATGAACTGGGACCCTTTGGTTCTAACCTTTAAACTGGCTTTGGTCACCACGATTGTCCTCTTTGGACTATCACTGCCTATTGCCCTATGGCTCTCAAATACCAGATCCCGAAGCAAACCTGTGGTGGAAGCCTTGGTAAGCATGCCCCTAGTTTTGCCGCCAACAGTGCTTGGCTTCTATTTTCTGATTGCTTTCAGCCCGGGGAATACTTTTGGGAGCTGGTTGAATGAATGGCTAGGACTAAAATTGGTCTTTTCGTTTACAGGATTGGTCATTGCCTCAATAATTTATAGCCTCCCCTTTATGGTACATCCCATACAATCCGGTTTGGCAAGTCTCCCCGAATCTTTACGGGAAGCTTCCTACCTAATGGGTAAATCAAAGTATGAGACCCTTTCCAAGGTTATATTGCCAAACATTAAACCTTCGTTGTTGACCGGAATTGTTCTGGCCTTTGCCCACACGGTCGGGGAATTTGGGGTTGTCCTTATGATAGGGGGAAGCATTCCCGGTGAAACCAAGGTTGCCTCCATAGCCATATATGAAGAAGTGGAAGCCTTGAATTATGGCGCCGCCAATTTTTACTCAGGGGTGCTTTTCGTCATTACCTTTTGTATTCTGTTGCTGGTGTATTTGGTGAACGGCGGTTACGTAAAACGCTTTTGGAAATGATATCTATTGTAGCCCAAAAGAAACTTAATGCCGCTGGCGGTTCAATGCTACTTGATTTGGACATCAAGGTTGAGCAAGGACAACTTGTTACCCTATATGGCGAATCAGGAGCAGGAAAAACCTCTACCCTTCGTATTTTGGCCGGTCTTTTGAAACCGGACACAGGCCAGATTGTGGTGAATCAAAAAAACTGGTTCGATTCCAACCAAAACATCAACGTCAAGCCACAAGCACGGAATATTGGTTTTGTTTTTCAGGATTACGCCCTCTTTCCCCATATGACGGTAATTGAAAATCTGAATTTTGCAGCCGGGCGTAAAAATGGGAATCATGTAGAGCATCTATTGGAGCTTATGGAGTTGGGAAATCTCAAAAACCAGAAGCCAAGGACCCTCTCAGGAGGTCAACAACAGCGGGTAGCCCTAGCAAGGGCCTTGGCACAACAGCCCAAAATTCTTTTACTCGATGAGCCACTTTCAGCCTTGGACGTTGAAATCCGGAAAAAACTTCAGAAGTACCTATTGCAAGTACATCAGGAATACAGATTGACCACCATTCTGGTAAGCCACGACCTTGAAGAAATCTCAAAACTGTCCGATTGGGTTTTTGAAATGAAGCAGGGCGAACTTATTCGCTCTGGCACTCCGCAAGAGCTTTTTTCCAATCCAAAAATTCAGGAAAACTTTAGTGTTTCAGGCGAAATTTTGTCCATCGAACCAAAAGAATCCCAGGTTGAATTGAAGCTATGGGTCCAGCACAACGAGGTTCGGATTCTTTGTTCCAAAAAAGAGGCTGAGAACCTAAAGGTAGGTGATCATATTGTTATCGCCACAAACGACTTCCGTCCGAAAATATACAAAGGACCCAACTATAGATTTTGAGGTACTTTGGAAAATTTTCGGGTATCCGCTTTTGTGATGGTATGAAAATTTTCGGTTTTTTCCATCTTGTGGAATGCATCCAAAAACTGCTGGGGCAACGGAATGAGTTTACGCTCCTTTAGGTCCATCCAAGCGCCCATCATTTCACACCGGGCAAAGTTCTTTCCCTCACTGTCATAAAAATCATGTTGGAACTCGAAGAACATTCCATCTTCACTCATCCCTTTAAAGCCCAAAGACACCTTCACCGGCTTTCCGGGAAAAACTTCTTTGAAGTAATACATATGCTCGTAAAAAACAACGGGGCCAATATTAAATTGCCCCATAGTCTTTTGGTTAAATCCCAAGAGACCCAAATACGCCATACGCGTATGACTCATAAAATTAATGTAAGCCGAATTGGCCAGATGGCGATTGGCGTCCAAATCACTCCACCGAATTTCAAATTCCTTAAAAAACATAGTTGGTTAATTTGTTATGCATGCATAATAGTTGTAAAATTACCATAGTTTTGAAAATCAAAGTTCATCCCTATTCATTTTCGGGCTACTTTTAGAAATACTTTAACACATAAGCCATGAGTCAAAAACCAGATTTCATCAAAGACCTTTCCTTACCTGCTGTTGCTGCACCCATGTTCCTTATTTCTGGCCCCCGCTTGGTCATTGAGTGCTGTAAAAATGGCATCGTAGGGACGTTCCCGGCATTGAACCAAAGAACCAGTGAGGGTTTCGAAGAATGGCTCATCCAAATAAAAAAAGAATTACAGGAATACGAGGCAGAAACTGGAAACAAGCCTGCTCCGTTTGGGGTGAATCTCATCGTACACCCAACGAATCCTAGGTTAGAGGCAGACCTCAAGCTTTGCATCAAACATCAGGTTCCCCTTATTATTACTTCCCTGGGTGCAGTAAGCCAACTTGTGGATGCGGTACACAGTTATGGCGGCCTTGTTTTTCATGATGTTATCAAGAAAAGGCATGCCCAAAAAGCTGCCGAAGCCGGTGTGGATGGTTTGATTTTGGTCGCTGCCGGAGCTGGAGGACATGCGGGTAGCATCAATCCGATGAGTTTAGTAGCTGAAGTCAAAAAATTCTTCGACAAAACTATTTTGCTATCAGGCTGCATAAGCACTGGTAGGGACATTGCCTCTGCCATGCAAATGGGTGCTGACCTGGCCTATATGGGCACCCGTTTTATCAACGCTGAGGAAAGCAAGGCACCAGAGGAATATCGAAAGATGATTATTGAATCCGGGGCAAGTGATGTGGTATATACTGCGGCCATATCTGGGGTACACGCCAATTTTTTGGCAGCAAGCTTAAAAGCTGCCGGAATCTCCGAGGAAGATTTGAAAAAGGACCGGAAAATCGATTTTGGAAAGGAATTGGACACCGAAGCCAAGGCATGGAAGACGATTTGGTCAGCTGGTCAAGGGGTGACCACCATCGAAAATGTGCTTCCTGTATCAGCCTTGGTCACTTCTCTTAAAGAAGAGTTTAAAGAAGCCGTCGAGGCTCAGGCAAAGCTGCTTGATATATATCCTAAAGGATAAAATCTTACCATTGATTGCGTCATTCGTATTTGGCAATGGCCTTATGGACGTAGCACCACAACCAATTTTCATTGGGCTCGGCAGAACTTATAACCGCATGATCATGAGAAGCAGCATGTTTGCTTGCATGTTTATTGGGAGAACTATCACAGCATAGTGTTATTCCGCAATCTTGACAGGTTCTTAAATGAACCCATTTGTCACCCCTTTTCACACATTCCTCACACTCATATGCCTTTGCTTTTTTTACATCCGTTATAGCTTCAAGATGTTCGCATTTCTTTCCTCTTAATTCCATTCTTGTTTAAAATTATGTGTCAATCCTAAAGCTAAGAACAAAATTTAAAGGATTTGCCTATTTTTAGAAAGTAATCCTTTGCTATGTACATCAAACGAAATATTGGATGGGGCCTTATTCTTAAATATGCCTGGAAAAACCTAATTTTCTTTACGCTTTATGCTCTCACCATTTTTGGGATTTATTACGGCCTAGGATGGACATTTATCGATCTACCCTGGCAACCCCTTACGGTAATCGGTATTGCCGTTTCATTTTACATAGGTTTTAAAAATAGCCAAAGCTATGATCGCTTTTGGGAAGGAAGAAAAATATGGGGAGGAATTGTCAATTATAGCAGAACCTGGGGTATACGCGTTTTGTCATTTGTTAGGTCGGATAATGACGAGGAGAGCAAAAAAATGCGTGAACAGTTGATACTTCGCCATGTGGCTTGGTTGAATGCCCTGCGCGTTCAATTGCGACAACCCAGATCTTGGAGTATTAAGGAAAACAAATCGATAGAAAAAGTTTTTGATAAGCATGGGGAACGAAATATCTCATGCAATGAGGCCTATAATTTTGTGAGCATGCGTGAATTCAGCGACCTGAAAAAACGGGTGAATCCTGCTACACATTTGGTAAAAAACCAAGCTCTTGATGTTGCCAAGCTCAGGGAAGAGGGAACAATAACTGAATTTCAGGAACTACAACTACAGCGAGTTTTGGAAGAGTTCTATAATCTTCAGGGGAAGTGCGAACGTATAAAAAACACACCTTTTCCCAGGCAATATGCCTATTTCTCAAGGGTGTTCACATGGATTTTTGTGCTTTTGATTCCATTCGGTTTGCTCAACATATTTGAAGATCACAACCAGAACTTTGGCGTTGATGGTATGGATTGGTTGATTTTTCTGCAAATTCCTTTCTCTGTACTCATCTCATGGATTTTCAACACCATGGAAAGTGTTGGAGACAATAGCGAAGACCCTTTTGAGGGCAGAATCAACGACGTGCCAATGACCGCGCTTTGCCGAACCATCGAAATTGATTTAAGGGACATGCTTGATGAGCAAGAACTTCCGGAAGCCATAAAACCCAAAGACAATATTTTGTATTAATGCCGCTGGTAACATCAAAGTACCGCCCATCCCTTTTGTTTAGAAATGGCCATTTCTCAACCATCTATGCAGGTGTAATGCGTAAGGTGGAAGGAGTAACCCAACATAGGGAACGGATTACGCTATCGGACGGAGACTTTTTGGACGTTGACTGGAGCTTTTCCCAAACTCCAAAAAAAGGGCTTGTCATCTTACTGCATGGGCTTGAAGGAAATGCCCAGCGCCCTTACATTACCGGAAGCGCCAAAATTTTCAATACCTATGGCTTTGATGCCTGTGCGGTAAATTACAGAGGCTGCAGCGGGGAACCTAACCTGAGCTACCGTTCTTATCATTCTGGGGCGACAGAAGATTTACAAGAGGTTATCCATCACATTCTGAAACAAAAAGACTATGATGCCATTTACCTAAAAGGATTTAGTCTAGGTGGCAATCTCTTGCTCAAATATTTAGGGGAAAGCAACGAGGTTTCTGAAAAAATCAAGGGAGCTATCGCCGTTTCCGTGCCGTGCAGCTTGCGCGATTCATGTGATCAATTGCTTACAGCAAAAAACGTTTTGTATGCCAAGCGTTTTAAAAAACACTTGATTGCCAAACTACGCCAAAAACAAAAAATGTTTCCCGATTTGATTCCTGATTCAGATATTAAAGCGATTATTACGCTGAAGGATTTTGATGATATCTATACCAGTAGGGCGCATAATTTTCGGGATGCCTTCGATTACTATGCCCAATGTAGCTCCCTACAATTTCTTCGTGAAGTAAATATCCCGGTGCTATTAATTAATGCAAGTGATGATTCTTTCTTGGGAAATGCATGCTATCCCTACGCAGAAGCTGACAAAAACAAAAATCTCTTTCTGGAGGTGCCGAGTTTTGGAGGGCATGTGGGCTTCTGGGACAAGGATAACATCTCCTATACCGAGAAAAGGGCTATAGAATTCCTTAGGGAGATGGGCCAGATCTAACTTAACCACCAATTTTCTATATTAGTGGTTCCTTTAGTCAAAAACATTCAACTGAAACCTGAATTATGAAACAAGTATTCCTATTGTTGTGCCTCGGGGCTTTTATTTTGAGCTGTGGCGGAAAAAAAGAAGAGAAGAAAGATGGCTTCGAAGTAAGTCGCACCAAAACCGAAGAGAAGAAAACAGAGGTAAGTGAAGGTGTTCCGGTTGATTTGGAGAACAAAGGAATTGGACCGATCGAAAACCTAGAGTTCGGTGAAGAAATCGATACTGAAATGGCGGCAAGGGGCGAGGCCCAGTTCAATGCCATTTGTGTAGCGTGTCACATGGTCGACCAGCGTATGATCGGACCTGCCATGAAAGGTGTATACGAGCGTCGCAGTCCAGAATGGGTAATGAACATGATCTTAAATCCCGATGGCATGCTTCGCGAAGACCCCATTGCCAAGGCTTTATTGAAAGAGTACAACAACGCCATCATGCTCAACCAAAACCTTACGGAAGAGGAGGCCCGGGACTTGGCGGAGTATCTTCGAACACTTTAAGCTCTCAAAACCAAGGATAATATCTTGGGTTATTTTCTACCCCACTCGTGTGGAGTGCTCTACAATTCAATTGCTTAGACCATAATCGGCATGGACAATTTTACTATTGCAGATTATCAGCCATCAGATTTTCAAGCATGGCTTAACATGTCTTTGAAACTTTTCAAGGACTATCCTGCCGAAGAAACAGAAAGGGGCTTGGTACGAATGGCACAAAATCCGAAGTGCAAAACCTTTCTGGCCAAATTCGATAATAGTGCGGTCGGCTTTATCACGGTTTCCGTTAGAACGGATTATGTTGAGGGCTCAAAAACATCCCCTACGGGTTATGTGGAGGCCATATTTGTTGATGCTAAATATAGAAAACAAGGGCTTGCCAAACTTCTCTTTGAAAAAGGGGAGCAATGGACCAAACTTCAAGGTTGTTCGGAAATAGGCTCAGATACTTGGGATTGGAACCTTGCCGCTCAAGACTTTCATTTGAAATTAGGGTTTCAAAAAGAGGACGTATTGGTACATTTTATCAAAAAGATTCCCAACTAACCCTAACTATTCTTCCAGACGGGCAATAAATCCCCAGTTCATGGCTTGTTTTCTCCCCAAATAGGCTGGGTTGCCCACTTCATCTTGCCATTCATCATCTGAACGTACCCAGAATACCAATTTGTTATCACCTTTTTTAAGTTGCAGTTTTATTTTCTCCTCTCCATCCATCATCCGCATAAAATTATGTGAATCCAGTTCCCTTCCATGGAAAAGGAGTTGGTCATTTAAAACTATCAATAACACTTGGGTATAGTCAAAGGCCAAAGTGACCTCTTTGTCCTCAGATGAAACCAAATTTGTTTTGGCAAAAATAGATTCCTTGGGATGCTCGTAATATTGCGCCAAATTCACAATGCCATTTTTATCTGCTTGTATATCCTTCCAACTATGGTTTTTTTCAGCATCGTTCAACCATCGATAGTATTGTCTTTGTGAATGAATGTTTCCTTCCAACTGTTCAGAAATCTGCCATTCCTCCAAATAGGTGTATGGATTTTCAACTTCTTTTATGGGAAAAGGCTCGTTCAATAGCCCGACTTCAATATTGGCAAAATAAGCTTCAGCAAAACTGGTCTTAAAAAAAATAAATCCATCCTTGGTCTCCTCTTGTAACAGTTCCACTTCCATATTGGGGCTTTTTTCATCATTGACAAACACCCTCATCTTTTTATCAAATACCTCAATTCGTAGATGGAACCATTCTTCGGGTTGAAACATGGCCTTGGTTTCATAGATGGGTTCGTTGTACAGTTGCCAAGGAAGTGCCGCATTATACACTGGGGTGTACTGGAGCGCATCCTCCTTTCCTCCAGAAAATACCCGGGTATAGAAAAACTCGTAGTCATACAAATCTTTAGCGTGAAAGCCGATTCCCGGCATCGCCTTTCCTGCTATATCCATCTCCAGCACAAAATTTTGATAGGTTTTCCCTTCCAGTGTTACTATTTCGTGCCTTCCCAAGTGCAAGGCTTCTTTCTCCTTGTACGTTGTGGTAAAAAAATCAAGAGGTTGGTTGTTAGCATTGTCAACTATTTTCCAATTTTCTTTGGTCAATGGAATTGCCTGGGCCATCGTCAGATGACTTGAAAACAACAAAATTATTATGGCTATTCTACCTCCTAGAATTACTTGTGTTCTGCTCATTTTTTTGTTTTTTCCAAAATTCGAGTGATTCTAACTGTAACAAACCGTCAAAAACCGTTTATTTATAATCCAAATCACGTCCATTTTATAAATTGTATCCATGACGGCCACCGAGAGGGATTTTGTAACTACTTGCATCGCGGAAATTGAAGCTCGATACTTTCCCGAGAAGGCCAGGGAAAAAGTGCCCTTAAGCCAACGTAACCTTCAGTTTCTTATTGATCAAATGGAGGAGAGATCGAATATCCGCATCAGCCTCTCCACCATGAAGCGGCTTTGGAAAAAAGATTTCAATAAGATGCCCCATCCCAGTACTTTGGATGCACTGGTTTCATTGTTAGGCTATGAAGATTGGAATATCTTCCGCCAGAAACAGGGTAAACCTTTATTACAAGATGAAACAGTCGCTGTCAAATCAGGGACCCCATCAAAAACGACTCTACTTTTTTCTGTTTTGGGAGCAATAGTTTTGACCTTACTGCTAATCTCATTGGTGAAGAAAAAAAAGGAAGTTGTAATCCCAGCAAATATTCCGTTTTCGGCGAACCAAACCAAGGACCTGAATGTACCCAACTCCGTGATTTTTTCATATGACCTGACCGAGGTGGAGGCCGACAGTTTTTTTGTTCAACGTTCGTGGAACCCCAGCCATAAGACCCGTATCGACCCAGAAAAGAAAAACTTCTCGGAAATCTACTACTATCCAGGGTTTCATTGGGCACGTCTTATTGCCAATGATCAGGTCGTCCAGAAAACCCGAATTCATGTAAAAACGGATGGCTGGTTTGCCACTACAAAATCCGAAAGACTTCAGAATGTCCCCATTTATCCAAACCAAGCGGAAATTGTTTCCAACGGCACCCTAAATGTAAAGGATTCGAATCTGATAGAATCGGGGGTTGACCTCAGTAAGAACCTCATCCTTTCCTTTTTTAATATCCGAGAGTTCGCAGAGCTTCAAAGCAATGCCTTTGAGCTTGAAACCAGAGTGCGATATGAGGATATCCAAGGATTGATTTGTCCCTTTATGGAAATGAAGGTGATTGATGAAAAAGATGCGTCTTGGGTAAGCATCATAAGTCAAGGGTGCGAAAGCAATCTTTTACTCAAGGCAGGAAGCCAGTTCTTTAAGGGTGCCGAAAATGACTTCTCCTCCCTTGGTGTGAAGATGGATGAGTGGCAAATTTTGAAAGTTATAAGTAAAGACGGATTCCTTCAAGTGTATTTGAATGGAGAATTTGCCTATGAAATGCCGTTCCCCGATGCCACTGGCAAAATAATGGGACTCATTTTTACCTTCACAGGGAAAGGGGTCATAGATTATGTATCTTTAAAGGATTTGAATGGTAAAATTCTTTATTCTGATGAGTTCGACAATCCCTAAAAAAGTATTTGCTGCCATAGCCTGCCTTTTTAGCTTTGGCCTATATTCCCAATCGTTGGATGGTGCATGGGAGGCCACCATGAAAAATGAAAAGGGTATTAACACCCAATACGTCATCATCATTTCAGACGGTTACATTTCAGAAGCTTTTTTCGAGAAAAAAACAGGCAAGTTCGATGGCACTTGGGGAGGTTCCTTCCAAGCCTCGAATGGCACTTTTAGCTATGTCTATGAATTTGCCTCATTTGATCCAGACCTAGTGGGGACCACCAAAAGTGGCACATATGTATTTATAGATGGAAAACTTAAAATTGGTGACAACCTATGGACCCGAATTGATGATGGCTCGCCTGGGGAATTGGATGGTGCCTGGCTGATTTCTGGAAGAATGCGAGACGGAAAAATACAGCAACGGGATACCGACCGGCCTAGGAAAACCATGAAGATATTATCAGGAACCCGTTTTCAGTGGATTGCGTATAACACAGAGACCAAACAGTTTATGGGAACCGGAGGGGGAACCTATACATCGGTTGATGGAAAATACACCGAGAACATCCAGTTCTTTTCTCGCGATGATTCAAGGGTTGGAGCAAGTTTATCCTTCGACTTTGAACTGAAGGATGGGGCCTGGCATCACTCTGGCAATAGCAGCAAAGGAACCCCTATTCATGAAATTTGGAGTAAACGACAATAGATATAACATGACCCAAAAGTTAAGCTTCCTCTTAATTATTTTTCTGATGACAACCTCCTTGAAAGCTCAAGACCTTCCCTACAAAGAAATACCTGATTATCCAGCTGATTATACCCCGGGAAATGTTGCAGCCCGAATGATTGACGGTTTGGGCTTTCGATTTTACTGGGCCACCGAGGGGCTTAGACCCGAAGACCTTGCGTATCAACCATCAGAAGATGCACGAACCCTTTTGGAAACCATGAGGCACATTTACGGTATGTCGGAAATGATCATGAACGCACCTTCTGCCACCCCGAATGAGCGGCCAGCAGACTTTTCGGGATACTCTTATGAAGATTTCCGACGAAAAACGCTGGAAAACCTGAAAGCCGCAAGTAAAGCCATGGCAAACAAAAATGCGGAGGATTTTGAATCTTTTGAGGTTATTTTTAAAAGAGGAGAGCAACAATCCAGCTTTCCCTATTGGAACCTAATCAACGGAATGCTCTCGGATTGCATCTACCATACCGGACAAATTACCTTGATGCGCCGGTCATCTGGTAATCCCATCAACCCCAACGTTAGCGTGTTTATGGGTAGGTTGAGAAATTAAAATTCACCACAGTTTTTAGGTATAAGGCCAGATTTTGTCAACAGCCACCTTGTACGTTGGATCTTCCATCACATTGACCTCAATAATATCATCTGCATTTTTTAAAAGACGTCTACAGTCTTTGCTCAAATGCTTTAGATGGACTTTTTTACCCACCTTTTGATAGCGTTCCGTTATTTTGTTCAGGGCTTCAATGGCAGACATGTCCACCACCCTGCTCTCCGCAAAGTCAATCACGACTTCTTCCGGGTCATTCTGCACATCAAACTTCTCAGCAAAAAGGGTTGTGCTTCCAAAAAATAGTGGACCATAAATTTCATAGTGCTTTATGCCATCTTCGTCCACATGTTTTCTTGCTCGAATCCGCAAGGCATTGTCCCAAGCAAAAACCAAAGCAGAAATAACTACACCGACCAAAACGGCCAAGGCTAAATTATGTAAGAATATGGTCACTAGCGTCACCAGTATCATCACCAAAACATCAGACTTGGGCATCCGTTTAAACACCCGCAAACTTGCCCACTCAAAAGTCCCTAACGCTACCATGATCATCAGACCGGTCAATGCCGCCATGGGAACTTTCTCAATGAGATCAGAACCGAACATCACAAAGGCCAAAAGCATCAATGATGCTACAATCCCTGATAGCCTTGCTCGAGCACCATTGGAAGTGTTGATCAAGCTTTGCCCAATCATGGCGCATCCTCCCATTCCCGAAAACAAACCGGAAAGAATATTGGCCGTGCCTTGCGCCACTGCTTCCTTATTGCCCCTTCCACGGGTTTCCGTAATCTCATCCACAATGTTCAAGGTCAACAAGCTTTCTATCAAACCTACCCCAGCCACAATGGCGGCATAGGGAAAAATGATTTGAAGCGTTTCCAAGGAAAATGGAAGTTCAGGAATATGGAATGGCGGAAAACTTCCTTGAATGGAAGCGATATCCCCAATGGTTCGGGTATCAATATTGAAGAAAAAAACCAGACCAAAGACCAGCAGAATTGCTACCAATGAGGCAGGTACCACCTTGCTCAATTTGGGCAATCCCCAAATGACCAGCATGGTCAAAAAAACCAGACCCAAAAAAGTATATAAGGTTATTCCACTAAGCCAAGACCCATCCACCGCCTTGAACTGATCTAGTTGTGATAGGAATATGATAATGGCCAAACCGTTCACAAATCCGAAGATTACGGGATGAGGCACTAAACGCATCAGTTTTCCCAAACGTAAAAATCCGGCTGCTACCTGAAGAATTCCTGCAAGAATAACGGTAGCAAAAACGTATTCCACCCCGTAGTCCTTGGCCAAACTGACGATTACCACAGCCACAGCACCAGTAGCTCCGGAGATCATTCCGGGTCTACCACCCAAAATCGATGTTACCAACCCCATTACAAAGGCTGCATAAAGTCCCGTTAAAGGAGATAGGCCTGCAATAAAAGCAAAAGCAATTGCCTCTGGAACCAAGGCCAGGGCCACAGTGAGTCCGGATAACACTTCGGTTCTGTAATTCACCTTTTGGGAAAAATCGAACAGATTGAGGTACTTTTTCATCACCAGTGATTTGAAGCCGGCAAAAATAGGATTTATATGGGGTTTGGCAGCATTTGATTGAAGAATTGCGTATTTGACAATCGTTAGGCTTATTCTTGCCAATCTCCCAAGATTAAAGGTTATTGATTGAATGCCATAAAAAAGAACCGCCCCAAACTTTATGTCTGAGGCGATTCTTAACTAAATAACCAACCAAAAAACTTGTATGTCTAGTCGAACACTAAAAAAGTTCCTTACATTTTTCTGTGACGGGAAACGCTCATTGTGTCATTTTTAACTTTTACACGTTTTTTCCCTGTCTTCGCACCTGACTTTAAATATTGTACATACCCTCTTCCTGTAAACTCATAAATCGTTTCGCTCGCTACGTGGTACAATTCAATCGTGCTATCATTAATAACGTAGAGCTCAAAATAATCATTGCCCAAAAAGTCATAATCGAGTGTTAAAGTTTTGAGTAAGGCATCATTCGCCACATCGAATACTTCGTAAGCCCCTTCATAATCCCATACTACATCAACCAAAGGTAAACCTGGGCTATCCACTGACGATCTAAAAACACCTTGTCCGTTACCTGATAAAAATTGAAGATAGTTTTCATCATCAAACTCATTAAGAGCTCCTACTTCACTGGTAAACGTTTTTTCCCATGCATCATATTCTTGTAGGAAGTAATGAATATTATCATAAAAGACAGTATCGTAATCAAAGTTGTTTCTGGAGTAACCCCGCAACAGATACGAAGTGTTTGAATTTGGATCGTACAGCTCTATGGTACGGTTGTTTACTGCCAATACCTCTAGCAACCAAAGTCCATCAACATCATGGTCAATTTCCACAGCTCCGTTCAGCGTACCATAAGCCCCCACATCAATGCCAAAACCATTTCCTGTTTTTCCAATTCCTACCAAATTGTTGTTTACAAAAACAACCCCACGATCAAAAGAAATGGTAAAAGCCCTTTGCAAAAAAGGCACTTCGCCATTCCCACGACTAGCATTAATGTCCACATACCACAAGTCGTATGATTCCAAAACTAAAGCTGTATTTACCGGTGATTCATCAATGAAATCGTCTTCAATGATTACCTCGGTATAGCAAGAACTCGCCAACAAACCAATAAGCAGTATTCCAAAAAGTAGTTTTCCATTTCTCATAATCGTAGTTTTTTGATTCAATAAGTAATAACCAAGCACTATGCCAAAATCATAACTTTTTGATAATCAGTACTTAATAAGAAAGTCTGAAGATTGTTTAGTTTTGGCGTCAAATGTTGACCATGCAAAAAGAGCCACGCTTTGGTGTTATTGGAGGCGGTAGCTGGGGAACCGCTATCGTAAAAATGCTTTCTGAGAACTTAGATCATATTGGCTGGTATATCCGAAACGATTCCATTATCCACCATATTGAGAGGGAAGGAAACAATCCTCAATACATCAGTTCGGCACAATTTGATGTTTCCAAATTAAGCCTAAGCTCAACTATCGATTCGGTAGTTGAATCGTGCGATATTCTGATTTTTGCCATTCCTTCTGCCTTTTTGGAAGGGGAGTTGAGCAAGCTTACTGTGTCACTGAAAGATAAAATCATTTTCTCAGCGATCAAGGGTATCGTTCCTGAATCGGGACTGATTGTCGGTGAACATTTTCATGAAAAGTATGAAATCCCCTTTGAGAACATTGGAGTGATCACAGGACCCAGCCATGCAGAGGAAGTGGCTATGGAGCGTTTGTCCTACCTCACCATCGCCTGTTCCGATACTCCAAAGGCAGAGATTGTATCCGAAAAGTTACGGAGCCATTACATCCGCACCAAAATCTCAGATGATATCATAGGCACGGAATATGCCGCCATGCTAAAGAATATTTATGCCATAGCCGCCGGAATAGCCCATGGTCTAAATTATGGTGATAATTTTCAGAGCGTGCTGATGAGCAATGCCATTCGTGAAATGAAACGTTTTATAGGGTGTGTGCACAAGATGAAACGCAATATCAACAATTCAGCTTATTTGGGAGACCTTTTGGTCACCGGTTATTCCATTTTTAGCCGGAATCGCATGTTCGGCAACATGATTGGAAAGGGCTACACGGTGAAAAGTGCGATGATGGAAATGAATATGGTGGCTGAAGGCTACTATGCGGCAAAAACAGCCCATGATTTTATGAATCGGTTGGAGAAAAAGTCCAAAACGCCCATTATCGATACGGTGTACAACATCCTTTATAAGGATAAAGATCCAAAGAAAGCTTTTAAAAAGCTTACGGAGAAACTGGATTAAGATTAAATTCCCTTAACAAGGGAAAATCCTACGGTTTATGAGACCATTAAATCCGTTCCAATGAAAAATTGGAATGGGATTCCAATTCCTCTTCCATTTTTTCCTTAAAGGTCAAGATTTGGGCACTGTCGTAACCGAATGCTTTCTTGAATTCTTCCAAAATGGGGTCTAGGTATTCGCGAACACTGTCAATGTCAAAATACAGTCTTCCTGTTCTTCGAATAAAGAAGTCCATAGGGTTCAAGGCCATTTCATGGGCAATGGAAAACTGTGCCTCGGCCCGAATCATTCTGATATAGGAGTCCTTGTTTCTCAAAGAAGCATAGTTTTCCAAAATGGTTTCTGTCTGTTTTCCATAAGTGGTTACCAAATACCAAGCATCATGATGCGTAAAGCCCTCCTCCTTGATGCGGTTGTAAACTTCGTCAATGTACTTTTTAACGTGCTTAAACTTTTTGAAATCGTTTCCGCAAAGAGGAATTTTGTCGGTTAGGCAAGGTTTTGGTTCGATATCGTAATCTTCCTCCATTTTTTTTACAATCCGGTTGACCACCCGCTCGGCCATCTTCCGATAACCCGTCAATTTTCCACCAGCGATACTCACCAGCCCTGTATCGGAAGTGAAAATCTCATCTTTTCTGGATAGTTCAGACGCCGATTTGCCCTCTTCATGAATCAAAGGGCGCAATCCTGCCCAAGAAGAAATAATATCTTCCATCTCAAGATTAATATCCGGGAACATATTATTGACCGCGGAAATTAGGTAAATAGCATCCGCAACATCGGTTTGTACATGATCTTTATCCAAATTAAAGTTGGTATCGGTGGTACCTACATAGGTCACCTTGCCTCTAGGAATGGCAAACATCATCCGACCGTCTGGAATGTCGAAATACACCGATTGTTTTACGGGTAACTTTTCCTTTGGAAAAACCAAATGCACACCTTTGGTCAAGTGAAGTCGTTTTCCTTTTTTGGATTTGTTGACGCTTCGCAGTTCATCCACCCATGGGCCGGCAGCGCTTATGACATATTTGGATTTTATCTCGTGCTCTTTGCCTGTGACCTCATCCTTAATTTTAACCCCGGCCACCTTGTCGTTTTCGTACAAGAAATCTGTGACTTTGGCATAATTTAGGGCCTGAGCACCATAGCTTACACTCGTTTTTAAGTTCTCCATGGTCAGGCGGGCATCATCGGTGCGGTACTCTGCATAGTATCCGGCACCGTTTAGAATTTTCTTGGGAAGCAGGGGCTCAAGCTTCATGGCTTCTTTTTTCTCCAGCATTTGCCTTTTGTCATCCCCACTGACCTGTGCCAAAATATCATAGACCTTCAAGCCAATTGAGGTCAACCATTTGCCGTACGACCCTCCTTCAATCAAAGGGAGAAGCATTTTCTCGGGAAGCACTAAATGAGGGGCCAATTTATGAACAATGGCTCTTTCGGAACCGACTTCTTTTACCAACCAAAAATCGAATTGCTTCAAATAGCGAAGTCCTCCATGAATCAGCTTGGTGGACTTGCTACTGGTTCCAGAGGCGAAATCCCCTTTTTCCAAAAGCACCACTTTCATTCCCCTGGAAGCTGCATCCAAGGCAATTCCGGCTCCTGTTATTCCACCACCAATGACAATAAGATCAAAGGAATCTTTAGCAATATCCTGAACCTTACGCTCACGATTAAGATTGGAAAACCCTACATTTTCTTTCATAGACTCAGCAATTTTTGGTCGAAACGGAAACATACAGAAAATGCCAAAACTTGGACATAATTCAGATGTTAAGCTTTTATTATTTCTCTTTTACAAATTCATATTCTCGCTCTACAAGACACACTCGAACTTTGTACCAGGAATACCATTGCTCGATACCTCTTTTTTGGGCAAAGCTGTGATCGAGATTCGCCTTCCACTGGGAAATCGCTTCCAAGCTTTCCCAATAACTAATTGAAATCCCCAGTTCGTCCCTTGCACTTTCAAAACCCAAATAACCTGGTTGTTGCCTTGCCAATTCCTCCATTTCCTTGGCCATTTCTCCATATCCGTGGTCACCTTGGGTTCTTGTATTTGTAAAAATAACAGCGTAGTACGGCTTTTGTAGATTCATTAAACGATGTATTTCTTTTCCAAAAAATAATTGACAAGGGCTTCTTTCATCAACACAGATTGTTCGCCGGCCTTTAACGGGGGAAGCTGTTCTTTGATTTTATAATGGGGCCAACCATCATTATCAAAGAAATCAAAATCATAATAGCCATAGGGTTCCAATAGTCGGCAAATAGCAATATGCATTAGATTTACTTTCTCATCCTTTTTAAAGGATCTATGAAAATCTCCAAGCTCTTGAACTCCCACTAGGTAGATAATACCGTCTATTTCCAGGGGGTCTCCATCAGCAAACTGAGCGGAGAGTTTTTCAACCAGTAAATCCCATCTTTGCTTTAATATTTCGTCTCTTGCCATAGCTATTTTTTGGCTTTCCAAAGGTACGAATCAAAGTTCTATATTTGTTAAAAATCCTTCTATGAGCTTCATAGATATTGTTATTGGCATCCTGCTGGTTTGGGGACTTTACAAGGGGCTTCGAAATGGACTTTTTGTTGAAGTTGCCTCATTGATCGCATTGATCGCAGGTATTTATGGTGCGATTCATTTCTCTTACATCACTGGAGAGTATCTCATGGAGCGTTTGGATTGGTCCGAAAACTATATCAAAATAACCGCCTTTTTAATCACGTTCTTCGCTATTGTGGTTTTGGTTCATTTTGCCGGGAAATTCTTGACCAGAATTGCAGATTTTGCCATGTTGGGTATTTTGAACAAGATTGCCGGCGCGGTATTTGGAACGCTAAAGGTCGCCGTTATTATTGGCGCTTTGCTCATTTTCTTTGAACGGCTTACTGCTTCTTTCAATTTTGTGGAAGAAGAGACCAAGAAAAACTCCATTTTTTACGAACCGGTAAAGGAGATTGGTGCCTTTGTCTTCAGTTGGGTGCTTGAGGAGAAAAAGGACCAATTACCAGCGGAAGATATCTAATTCAGGCCTACCTCCTATTCTAGGTTGTATAAACTTTAAAGTGTATCATTTTATCGATGAAATGATTCTCAATCGATAATGTTTTGACCTTGAGCTCCTAAAATTGACATATTATCGGATCAAGTTGGTGGCTTATGGAATTTTTATGGCACAACTACAGTCCTTGACTAGATTAGCCCTTCGAGCACATTGAGAATACTAACGAAAACACCCCCGGAAAATGAAAAAATTTGGCATAGCCACTTTGACTGCTTTTGTAGCTGTCTTAGTGATAACCTGCAGCAAGTCAGGTGCTACTCCCGAAGAGCAATTGCTTTCACAAACCCCAAATCCGGATAGAAAAGTTCAAATCAATACCTCCCAAATGGAGGACGATCTGTTGAGCCTCATAAACGAGCATAGGGCCTCCCTTGGTGCCAAAGCACTGCTTGATAGCCCTGAAACCTATAAGCATGCTGAGGACCACAATGAGTATATGATTTCTCAGAACAAACTAAGTCATGATAATTTTGATTCTAGAGCTACAAAAATTGCTGCTGAAACCAACGCAGTAAGTATTGGAGAAAATGTGGCCCGTCATTACGATACGGCTGCCACTGCCCTCGAGGGCTGGCTGAGCAGCTCTTCACACAAAAGCACATTGGAAGGTTCCTATACCCATACCGCTTTGAGCATAAGTTTGGATAAGGAGGGCAAACCCTATTTCACGCAAATCTTTATTACTCTGGAATAGCGTTTGCTTGTTTAAAATTAATCTTAGTGAAGTGTTTTTAAGAGGCCTGTGATTCTACAGGTCTTTTTTTTACCTTTCCTAAAAAATAAGATTATGGCCATTCGAGAACCTTTCAATCTTTTGGAATGGGTAGAGGCAAACAGGGATAGGCTAAAACCTCCTGTGGGTAATAAAAACCTATACAAAGAAGCAGGGGATTATATTGTTATGGTAGTGGCCGGACCAAATGCGCGCAAGGATTATCATTACAATGAAACCGAAGAGTTGTTTTATCAGCTTGAGGGTAATATTGAAGTTCATATACAGGAAGATGGTCAAAAAAAGACAATGAAATTAGGTCCTGGTGATATGTACCTGCACCCTGCCAAAATACCACATTCCCCAGTACGACATGAAGGGTCCATCGGTTTGGTTGTAGAACGGAAACGAGACGACATGAATGTTGATGACGGGCTCATGTGGTTTTGTGATAACTGCAACAATAAGCTTTATGAGGCCTATTTTACCTTGCATGACATCGAAAAAGATTTCCTTTCGCATTTCAAGCACTTTTACGGTTCGGAAGAATTGAGAACCTGCGACACCTGTGGCACAGTGATGCCAGTTGATGAACGTTTTACTTCAAATGATTGATTATGATACTTGCCGCTAAAATTGTTATTGCCATCGTTGCATTCCTGCATCTCTACTTCTTGTGGTTGGAAATGTTTGCATGGACCACAACGGGCAAAAAGGTATTTCGCAATTTTCCAAAAGATCTTTTTGAGCCTACGAAATCCATGGCAGCCAATCAGGGGTTGTATAATGGATTTTTGGCGGCAGGTCTGATTTGGTCCTTATTCATTCAAGATGCAACTTGGCAATTCAATGTTGCCTTGTTTTTTTTAGCCTGTGTTCTAATTGCCGGGCTTTATGGAGCCATTTCCGTATCCAAAAAAATATTCATGGTTCAAGGTATTCCCGCTTTAATGGGTATCATTTTACTGTTCTTGTCACATTATCTTTGATTTCCCTTTTCAAAACTGGAGTTCTTCGTAGTTTTGTCAAAAATCTAACAAATCAGCTTTAAAAAGTTATAAAATGTCAAATGTTGCTGCTGCTACTTTCGGATTGGACGAAGCCCTTGAACAACTTGGGCTAGGCGAAATCAATGAAGGAACCTCAACAGGTTCCAATAACTTTGGGTCTGGCGAAGTCATCGAATCCTACTCCCCGGTTGATGGAGACTTAATTGGAAAAGTGACCACAACTTCCAAAGAAGATTATGAAAAGGTAATGACAGCAGCTTCCCAGGCTTTTACTTTTTGGCGAAAAGTTCCTGCCCCCCAACGTGGTGAGGTTGTTCGTCAATTTGGGGAAAAGCTTCGCGAACTCAAGGAACCCCTTGGCAAATTGGTATCCTACGAGATGGGAAAATCCTATCAAGAAGGTCTGGGTGAAGTGCAAGAAATGATTGACATTTGTGATTTTGCGGTCGGACTTTCAAGACAACTTCACGGACTCACCATGCATTCTGAAAGACCGGGCCATCGCATGTATGAACAATATCATCCACTGGGTGTTGTGGGCATTATTTCAGCATTTAACTTCCCTGTTGCCGTTTGGTCTTGGAATACCGCTTTAGCCTGGATTTGTGGTGATGTTTGTGTTTGGAAGCCTTCTGAAAAAACACCCCTGTGCGGTGTGGCATGCCAAAACATTATTGCCGAAGTGTTGAAAGAAAATAATCTCCCTGAGGGAATTTCTTGTCTGATCAACGGGGACTACAAAGTAGGTGAATTTATGACCCATGATAAACGCGTTCCCTTGGTTTCGGCAACAGGATCCATCCGCATGGGGAAAATTGTAGCACAAGCCGTTGCAGCACGTCTTGGAAAATCTTTGTTGGAACTGGGAGGTAACAATGCCATCATCGTGACTCCGGATGCTGATATCAAAATGACTGTCATTGGTGCCGTTTTTGGAGCTGTAGGAACGGCAGGGCAACGATGTACCTCAACCCGAAGGCTGATCATTCATGATTCTATGTATGACCAAGTAAAGAAGGCTTTGGTCGACGCTTATCGACAATTGCGCATTGGCAATCCATTGGATGAGAACAACCACGTAGGCCCATTAATTGACAAAGATGCTGTGAAAATGTATGAAGCCGCTCTGGAAAAAGTAAAAACTGAAGGTGGAAACATTCTAGTGGAAGGTGGGGTTCTCACTGGTGAGGCTTATGAAAGTGGTTGTTATGTAAAGCCTGCCATAGTCGAAGCTGAAAATTCGTTTGATATCGTTCAAGAAGAAACATTTGCCCCAATTTTATACCTACTTAAGTATTCGGGAGGGGTTGAAAATGCCATTGCCATCCAAAATGGAGTGGTACAGGGACTCTCCTCTGCAATCATGACCAACAATTTGAGGGAAGCTGAACAATTTCTTTCCGCCGCAGGAAGTGACTGTGGAATTGCCAACGTAAATATTGGGACTTCAGGAGCTGAAATTGGTGGTGCCTTTGGTGGAGAGAAAGAAACAGGGGGCGGGCGTGAAAGTGGCTCCGACGCATGGAAAATTTACATGAGACGACAAACCAACACCATTAATTACACTACCGAACTGCCCTTGGCACAAGGCATAAAATTCGACTTGTAGGCTAAAAGTCTCAACTCAGCTCACTTAAATTTTTGAAGGAATTTTTCAAGGTTTCTTCTGGGTTGGGTGCAATATCCCGTTCTAGATAGTAATGCTCAACACCAGAAGCCTTGGCCTGTTTTATAATTCCGGCAATATCATAAACGCCATCGCCTGGGTCGCTCATCAATGGAAATCCGGCCATCCATTGCTCCGGCGAACCGCCATCGCCCGAAAATCTAAACTCTTGCGAGGCATCTTTCAAGTGGAGCATTTTGTAATGGGTGGGATAATCTTTTAGAAATTGGATGGGGTCTGCTCCAGCCGCCTGCATCCAGAATATATCCAACTCGAATTTGACATAATCAGAATTCGTGTTTTGTAATAAATAATGCATGGGAATTTTGCCATCCCGTTCCACATGTTCATAACCATGATTGTGGTAAACAAACTGAATGCCGTATGGGCTCATTTTCTCCCCAAAACCATTAAACTCCTCTACAAACCTTTTGTAGTGGTCCAGGGTATTTTTCTCTTCTTGAATGGCTGGCAATACCAAATACTTGATTTCCAACTTCGCCACCTCATCCAACATTTTATCCAATTCTTTCCGAAGTGTAATGAAATCAGTATGCATGGAAGGAACGGACAGACCAGAATCCTTTAAAAGTTGAGCGGTTTCCTCAATGGAATAGCCATAAAAAGCATCGTTCTCCAATCCTAACATAGGTTTAAATTGGTTCCATGCGTCCTTGGCTTCCTGTGCACTGAAAGGATAAGGTCCAAATAGTTCGACTTCCTTATATCCCAATTCAGAAATCAATTGAAGCGTACCTTTAAAATCCTTATCCACCATTTTGGGAACGGTAAACAATTGAACCCCTAAGGCTATTTTTTCCTCTAAGTTTTGTGAAATCATGAGGTCGTTGAATTTTGTAAATGATGATGCCAAGGCTAAAGCACTAACACCGAACATTGTATTTTTTAGGGCTTCTCTTCGTTTCATTATGGGGTTTTTTTACGTCATTTTCTGCTTAAACTCATTCCTTGACCCTATATAAATAGGGTTTTCTTCGAGGAGCGTCCGCTTTGGGCTTCGGCAGTCGCTCAAAAATGCCCAGGGAAAGCATCTTTTTTTGAAACCGGCTCCGTTCCAATTTTTTGTCTAAAATCGTCTCATGCAATTGATGAAGTTCTGGCATGGTAAACTCTTCGGGCAGTAGATTAAAGGATATCTGTTCCAAGGTAATGTCCCTCTGCAACTGCTTCATGGCGGCCTCAGCTATATCGCCATGATCCATCCACATCGGAGGTAGTTGTTTTAAGTTATGCCACCCAAAGGCCTGTTGCCATTCCCCTCCTGTGGGATTGGTTTTTTCAATATCCACTAGGGCATAATATGCCAAGGAAACAAATCTTTGGTTGATCCAAAGATCTTTATGCCAAGGTAGGCCCGCTTTGGTGGCAATTTTCTCAAACTCATTGGTAAAACTTCGGTCTTTGTTTCCGAATACCTGAAAGAGTTTTAGGTATGATCGCTTCAATCCCGTACGCTCTTCCAACACGCGAACCGCAGCATAATCTGTAGATTCTTCACGGCCAACATATCCTCCGGGCAAGGTCCACTTGCCCTCAAACTCAAGCAATAAAATTTTGAGTTCCCCTTCCTGAAAACCCATGATTGCAATATCCAGGGAAAGGTTTGGTAAGAATAACTCCTCACCTCGTTCCAAAAACTCATCCATGTCCATGGTTTAAAGTTAGTAGAAAAAATATTTGTGGCAAAGCGCCACATTAAATATATTTGTGGCAAAATGCCATAAATTCCCTTTATCATGAAAACCTTCAAAAAAATACTGCTCAAAACCCTAAAATTTCTTGGTGTTTTCCTGTTATTCCTATTGATTGCGGCAGGTATCGTCTACTACAACAGTGTGAATTATAGCATGCCTTCATTGCATACAAAAGAAGTGGCATCGACCGCCCTTACCTCCGATACCGATTTCAAAAAACTCGCCAAAGAACTTGTAGCGCAGATGACTTTGAAGGAAAAAGTAAAACAAATGTATGGGGAAAAGTATGCTGGTGGATTGGCTAAGATGTTGATTAATTTTTTGGGCAGAGGTCGATTTCCCCATATTTATGTTGGTGAAAATGAACGTTTGGGGATTCCTCCGTGGGTATTGTCCGATGGTCCCAGAGGAGCTCGGGTAAGAGATAAGTCGGTGGAAGGTGTTACTACTTTTCCGGTTGCAATGGCACGGGGGGCAAGTTGGAATATCGAATTGGAACAACAGATCCATGAGGTCATTGCTTCAGAAATACGTGCCAACCAAGTCAATTATGCTGCTACACCTTGTATCAACCTGTTGCGACACCCTGGTTGGGGACGAGCACAGGAAACCTATGGCGAAGACCCATGGCTACTTGGGGAGTTTGGTGTTGCAGCAGTCAAAGGTATCGAGAAGCACAAGGTCATGGCATGTCCCAAACATTTTGCTCTGAACAGCATTGAAAACTCACGCTGGGTAATTGATATTACCGTGGACGACCGAACCCTGCATGAGGTGTACCTGCCCCATTTCAAGAAAACAGTGCAAGAAGGAAAACCTGCATCCATTATGAGTGCCTACAATGCGGTAAACGGGGAGTTTTGTGGGAGCAATAAAAGACTTTTGACCGACATTTTAAGAGATGACTGGGGGTTTGATGGTTTTGTCACAACAGATTGGTTCTACGGCCTCTATGATGGCATAGGGGGCGTAAAGGCCGGCCTGAATGTTGAAATGCCAGTACGACAGGCTTATAATTATGAAGCAATTGAAAAAGGCATTCAAAATGGAGAGATATCTGAAGCCGATATAGATACATTGGTGGTTCAATCACTCGCTACTCGATTAAAATATGCGTTCGTAGATGACCAAGGGCAATACCCTCAGGATATTATCGGCCAACCCTCAAGTATTGATTTAGCGAGGATAGCTGCCGAGGAAGGTATGGTCCTTCTTAAAAATGAAAATGTGCTCCCTTTCAAAAAGGAAAGTGGAAAAACCATCGCCGTTATCGGTCGTTTGGCGAATCTGGAAAACACAGGAGATCATGGCAGTAGTGATTCCACTCCAATCTATGTGACCACACCTTTTGAAGGTATCAAAACACATCAGGAAGCCTTGGGCAACACAGTGATTCTAAATGATGGCAGCGATGTAGCGTCAGCCAAGGCATTGGCCCAAAGAGCTGACGAGGTAATTCTCTTGGTTGGCTTTACACATGAGGACGAAGGGGAATTTATCGTTTGGAAACGCGAAACCATGGAGGCCTCTGCTGAAGCAGGTAAATTCTTGGGGGATACCAAAATAGGAGGTGATCGCGAAAATCTTCGACTGAACCAGCCCGATGAGGCATTGATCAAAGCACTTTCTCCTACCAACCAAAATCTAGCGGTGGTCTATGTCGGTGGTAGTGCCATTGATTTATCTCCTTGGGAAAATGAAGTACCTGCCATTCTCTTCTCATGGTATTCTGGAATGGAAGGAGGTACTGCTCTTGCCCATATTCTTTATGGAGATGTAAATCCCAGTGGAAAACTACCTTTTAGCATAGCCAAGGACCAAAAGGACTATCCAGAATTCAAGCCTTTTACCAAAAAAGCCACCTACGATTATTACCACGGCTATACCCTTTTTGATAAAAAGAACATTGACCCCGCCTATCCATTTGGCTTTGGAAAAAGCTATTCCAATTTTGCATATGACAGTTTGAGTGTGGTTAAAAATGAAATTGGCTTAGATGACCTTCTTGAAGTAGAAGTACAGGTGACCAATACCAGTACCATTGCAGGAAAGGAAGTGATTCAGTTATACGTCGGGTTTTCCAATTCAGAGGTTGACAGGCCCATTAAACTGCTTCGAGACTTTAAAAAAATCCTTTTGGAACCCAACGAAACCAAAAAAGTAAAGCTGGAAGTCAGTGTCAAAGATTTGGCCTGGTATAATCCAGAAAATGAAGGGTGGGAAATCGAGATAATGGACTATGAATTGTATGTTGGTAGTTCTTCAAGAGAGAAAGATTTATTAAAGACCACGTTCACAGTGAATAAAAAAAACGCCGGTTTCCGATGAACCTGAAACCGGCAGTCTTTAAACCAACTTAACTAACTCAAACTTAAATTAAAACCCTATTTCAATGCCGGATCTTCGTCGGGAGAAATAGGGTCCCTTATGTTTTCTTATACTAAATTCTTAAAAAAATTACTGTAAACTATAGGCTTACGTATCAGTGGTTCCAAATTGTGTATAGTTGGCACTTTTCCTTATATCTTCTGTTTGTAGATTATTCGGATTGATTTTCTAATTCTCTCAGATTCTTATAGTTAATTCAAAAAAATTAGCATTTTTTTAATACATTGTAGAAACGAACATTAACCTTGGGTACTGATGAAAACGACCTCGGCCTACCTACTGGGCATTTTGTTTACCATACTAATTGGTACCCTACTGTATTGGAAATTGTGTAGTTCTTGCCGCCTAGATAGTGCAACTATGGGTGAGGTCACAAATGAAACACCTTCCCGGGATATTGAGAAAAATATCAGTCCCATATACTCCCTTAGCTTTAAACAAGATGGGTACGCTTTTAGTTCTTCGGATAACTTTAGCTTTAAAAACTCCTCACCTTCCTTTATTATGCCCATCTCCTCTGAAATGAGGAACGGTTTGGCCAGTTTAAAGGAGTATTTGATAGAAAATCCTGGGAAATTTGTTGAGATTACGGGGTATTACACTTCTCAGGAAGAAAATTTCACCCCATTCGATAATCTGGGTTTGGCTAGGGCCAACTCGGTAAAAAATCATTTTGTGATGAGTGGTATCCCCACTTCTCAAGTGCAGCCCTTTGGTCAGTTATCCAAAGAAATGGTTTCTGACAAGGACATTTTCTTCGGACCAGTTTCTTATGAGATCAAGGCTATTTTGAAAGACAAAGACTCTTCGAGTACAGAAGCCCCATAACTTTAACTAATAATCAGCAAACCTCGATTTATGAATTTTGAAAATCTAAATATTTGGTGCTGGATAATTCCAGCTTTGGTGGGAATCATTTCAGGCATACTTGGATATCTTATTGGAAAGGCTCAAAACTCTGATTTGCAAATGGAATCCCCTGAAGCAAAAAAATTAGAGGAGGAAAATGCGAAGCTCAAGGCAGATCTCGAAGCCTGTACCCAAAAACTAAGTGCCAAAACACAAAGTAGTGTGGAGAAAACCGCCTTGACTTCTTCCCCAAAGGAAAAGGAAACTAAATCAAAAGCTCGTTTTGATGCCAACGCTGCAAAGGCCGCTTTTGGAAAACGAGTTAAAGAGAATGACCTAAAACTTGTGGAAGGTATTGGTCCCAAAATTGAAGGTTTGTTCCATAATTTTGGAATAAAAACATGGAAGGCCCTTTCTGAGGTTTCTACGGATAAATGCCAAGAGGTGCTGAATTCCGGTGGGGACCGTTACCGTATCCACGATCCAGCTTCTTGGCCCATGCAGGCTAAAATGGCACATAAAGGTCAATGGAAGGAATTGGCCAAGTGGCAAGATGATCACAAAGCTGGAAAATTCTGACACCTTAATTTCTTCCTCTTTCTCCTGGATAAAAGGTGTGGACAGGATCACTTTGCCAAAACTCTTTGGTATTTACATCCATCAGGGTCAATTTGCCTTTAAAGGCTGCACCAGTGTCTACATTCCAAACATTTGCCGCCTTTTTTGGCAGTACTTCCCCAGTTTTGGAAATCGGGGTGTGTCCTATAAAAATCTCTGTATAGTGGGATAATCTTTTAGGGAAATCCTCATCGCTTGGACTGAGTTTGGAATCAATAGCCTTGGCAAGCTCCCAAAGGGTTCGGTCCCAGTAAAAAAGTTGGTCAAAATACTCAAAGTCGACACCTTTTAAGTTGGTAAACCCTGCATGAACAAAGAGTCTGTTATCCTCTGACAAGTAGTAATTCTCCAACGCATCATAAAATTCAACATGCGAATGCCAAGTTTCCTTATCAGTTTGCAAATAGGAAGCTCGGGTCGCTGCTCCTCCATGTGCAAGCCATTGTGGGTTTTCCTTTTGGGTTAGCAACCACTCCTTGCAAAGTTCATCATGGTTGCCCCTAATGAATTTGCAGTTGTAATTTTGTTTTAGCCCAATTAGAAAATCAACAGTTTCCACAGCGGTACTCCAAGCATCCACATAGTCTCCAAGAAAAATCAGTTGGTCTTTTTGGGTTACTTGGGCCCGTTCCAGGAGTTGTTCCAAAGCATACAGTCCAGAATGGACATCTCCAATCACAAGGGTTCGCATGTGCCAAATTTTTCGCAATAATACGCAGGAAACTGTTGCTAAGTCCAAAAAGTTTACGAATACATTAACCCGCCAGCTTCGTCTTGTTGGTTTTTTTCCTACCAAAATCTTAGGTTAACAGTGTATTTCATCGATTTTCGTAAGAAAGCTTTAACAAGAATTTAAGTTTTTTTTATATTGAAAGGCTAACTTTTTCAAAGACACTACATATGAAAAGACCTCTACTCTCTAAACATCTTTTTTCTTTTATTATCAGTTTTTTGCTCGTCCTTTCCTCAGGTCTGGCACAACAACTTAAAAGAACACATGACGATGCCCCGCAGAAAGGGCATAATTTGTATAAACAATCCAAATTATATGATAGTAAAAAGGGTCCTGTAGGTGCCAAACCTAAAGCCATAGGTGATCGGGCCCTGGACCGACTTGCCTATGAAGCCAGACTATTACAAGACCCGGTTTCAAAGCGGATACCAGATAATATTCTAACTAAGGAAGCAGAGTTTTCGGATAAGATTGCTCCAACCAATGTGCAACAAGAAATGTCTAAAACTTATGGCACCGAGGCCTCTAAAAGACGATATTTCTATTGGAGGGGCCGTGGTCCTGCCAACGTAGGAGGTCGTACCCGTGCCTTAGCATTAGACATGAGAAATGAAAACACCATTTTGGCCGGTGGAGTATCCGGTGGCCTCTGGAGATCTACAGATGCCGGCTCGAGCTGGAGAAGGGTAACCCGCAAGTGGCAATCGCCCAGCATTACGGCCATTGCACAAGATCCCAGAAAGAACAGGCAAAATGTATGGTATTATGCGTCAGGGGAGCGATTTGGAAACTCCGCGGGAGCACCAGGTGCCTTTTACCAAGGCTCAGGTATTTTTAAATCATTCAACAATGGAAGAAGCTGGATTCGAATGCGTAACACTACAGATAACGATGTTACTTCTTTCTCTTCCTTCGATTTAATTAACAGTATAATAGTTCACCCGAAAAATGGGGATGTCTATGCCGCTACTTTTGATGGTTTGTTCCGTTCCCAAGATGGCGCCCGAAATTTTGAAGAAGTCCTCCCAAGCGGGTTTGACAGTCAAACGGAAGTCATTGTTACCCCAAGTGGAACACTTTATGCAACCGTGGACATTTTTGGTAATGAAAATGCCGGTTTCTACACTTCGGAAGATGGAGACACTTGGACCAACATCACTCCTGAAGGGATATTTCCTTCCTACGGAAGGACCATAATGGCTTTTGACCCTTCCGATGAAAATCGTGTTTATTTCTTTTCCTATGATCTAAGCAATTTTGGAGAAGCTTTCCTTTGGAGATATCAAGCGGATGCAGCAACTCCAGAAGAGCAATGGGTTGATTTAACCGCCAACCTCCCAACCAACGTTGGTGGTATAGCAGGGAATTTGAACCTTCAAGGAGCTTATAACATGGTAATTAAGGTTCATCCTACGAACCCTGATATCGTTTTTGTCGGTGGTACCAATTTATACCGTTCCACAACCGGTTTCACAACACCCACCGGATTTGAAGGTTGGATCGGTGGCTATACGATTTTCAGTAATAGTTTCGCCCTATATCCAAACCATCACCCCGATCAACATAATTTGGTGTTTTTGCCATCAAATCCAAATAAGGCCATTTCGGCAAACGATGGTGGAGTGCAAGTAACCGAGGATATCACCATTACCTCAGAACCTGTGACCTGGACTTCCTTAAACAATGGCTATATCACCACACAACCTTATGCCATTGCCATTGATCCAGAGGGCAATAGTCAAGATATTGTTGCAGGTTTTCAGGATAATGGAACTTGGTTCACCAATTCTACCAATGGAAATGACCCTTGGGAAAGTGATTTCAGTGGTGACGGATCCTATAATGCCATAGCTGACGGAGGCCTTACCCGGTATGTCTCTGCCCAGTTCGGGAATGTGTATCGGTTCAATTTTAACGAAGCTGGGGAATTCATTTCCTTTACACGCGTTCAGCCTGCTGGTGCCAGTGGTTTTGATTTTGTTGCGCCATTTGTGCTCGACCCTATCAATGACAACATTATGTATATGCCCGCTGGAGATCGAATGTGGAGAAACAACAACTTGGATGAAGTTCCATTGTTTTCCAACGCCCCTGCGACCGTAAACTGGGTTCAACAGACGCAAACTGCCACCCCTGATGGATCTGTAATCTCCGGATTGGATGTCTCGAGATTCCCTGTGGCTAACCGCTTATACTACGGTACTTCCTCTGGATTGATTTTTAAAGTTGAAAACGCCAACCTGGATGATCAAACTCCTGTGGATATTTCAAGTGGGAAAGGACTTCCAACGGGAAATATCAATCAGATCTATGTGGATCCCAACAATTCCGATCGGGTATTTGCAGTCTTTTCCAACTATAATATCGTCAGTGTTTTTATGAGCAAAAATGCCGGTGAAACATGGGAAAGTATTAGTGGAAATCTTGAAGAAAACAAAGATGGAACAGGAAATGGGCCGTCGGTTCGATGGTTTTCCATTGGTGGAAACAACAACCTTTATTATGCTGGAACCAGTACAGGGCTATATGTTTCTTTCCGTTTGAATGGGGACAGAACCCGATGGTTTAAGGAACCTTTTGTGGTTGGGAATGTTGTAGTTCCGCAAATTCGTACAAGAAGTGATGGATTTGTGGCTGTGGCTGCTCATGGTAACGGGGTTTACAATGCCCGTTTTTATGCTTCCAAATCCCCGGAAGCTTCGCTGAGCACCGCTTACTTGCTGCCTGATATAACGCTTCCTGTCAATAATCCGCCCATTGAAGTGGATGTTACTGACCTTTTTGTCAGTTCAAAAGGAAAACCAATATCCGTAGAATTGACCAACTCCAATCCTAACTTTGTAACAGCCGTCTTGGAAGATGATACCATTTCGCTATCGTTTGCTCCAGATGTTGAAGGTTCAGCCGCAATAGGACTGGTTGCCACGTCTGGCAAGGAACAAGTAGCCGAGGGATTCACAGTGACCCTTACCGAGTTTCCCATTTATGACCAAAATGGCGCGGTAAGCAGTAGCAGCCCCTCACAAACATTCCTCGATTTTGGAGGTGCGTTGGCACAATCTGCAGACGACTTCATCATCCCGGAGGGTGAGCAATGGACCATAAACAACATCATCGCTTTTGGCGGGGCCAACAACAGCCCATTATTGGACAATGCCTCAGTTGTAGTTTATCAAGACAATGGAGGATTGCCCGGGGCTGTGGTATATGATAGTGGTGCATTTGCCCCATCATCAAATCCAACAGATGCCAATTTAAGTCTTGACCTTCCCGAAGCCTTGGTATTGGAATCAGGCACGTATTGGCTTTCTGTTTATGCAAATCTCAACTTCCTGCCCAATCAAACCCAGTGGTTCTGGTTGACCCAAGCAAGCCTTATTGGGAATGAGGCGTCATTTAGAGATCCAGCTGACCTTTTCGTCACTGGAGCTATTGATTGGACGCCGCAATCTGTTGCCTTTGGAGGTAATCCAGAAGATCAAATATTCCAGATTTTCGGTACGGTAAACAGAGCCGCCACCGGAGAGACAGCCTTGGAGATTCAACCTATGGGAGTCCCTGGAGAAGAAACCGGAGTACCTGAAAATTTAGCCACCTTGGAAACAGAGGTAATCACAGCTGTGTGGCCTAACCCATCTTCAGATTCGTTTTATTTTGCTCTGAAGAATTCTGAAAATAGAACGGTGAGTGCCCAAATTTTCAACATGGTGGGTCAAATGGTGTATGAAGAAAAGAATTGGGATGGTTCCAAACCTTTTGTCTGGAATGCTTCCAACTCCACACCAGGCATCTATTTTGTAAAGATTTTTGGACATAACATTAACGAGAACTTCAAGATTATCAAAAGATAAATCTGTTGTTAAACACTACTAATGGGAGAAGGGGTGATTTTATCGCCCCTTTTTTCTTTAACATCCAATACCTGTTCCATATCGTAGGTATATAAACTTTAGTTGTGAAATTCGTGGTCATCACTCTTTTTTTATGGCTAGTCGTAGCTTGTAGCCCAACCGATAATTCAGGGGAACCAGAAAACATCTTCAATGGGGAAGACATTCCCGTGGGGCAGCAATTGGGTAAAGACGAGATTCTGTTCACACTTAGAGTTATGCAACAAGCTTCTGAGGAAAAGGATGTATGTGGCACCGCCAAAAACAATGTCTTTACCATTGAGGTCATGGAAGTGCTTCAATACGGAAGCAGCGTTCGACAGAGACTCACCGAGGAACAACAGGTGGAAGTAGTCTTTCTAATGACAGAAAATACCCTGGAAAATGGTATGGTCATCGAAGCAAAAGCACGGGAAACCCTTTGTGCGAATACCACATCAACTTATTTTACTGTCATTGCCCACAAAATTTTGGACTAGCATCCGTTTTTCTCTTACCTTGGAACTTTAATTTCTTGTTGGAGGTATGAAAAAAGTGTTCTGTGTTGGGGAGCTACTTATAGACTTCGTGGCAGAAAACCAAGGGAGTAATCTTGCCGAGGCTTTGGAGTTTACCAAAAAAGCTGGGGGAGCACCGGCAAATGTTGCCTGTGCGATTGCCAAATTGGGAGGAAAAAGCATTTTTGTGGGAAGTGTTGGAGACGACCCGTTTGGTAGTTTCTTGCTCAATACCCTTAAAAATGAGGGCGTTGACATCTCACTGGCACAGATTTGTTCAACCTTCACAACCTTGGCCTTTGTATCGCTTGCTGAGGATGGCGAACGTGATTTTGTCTTTAGCCGAGGAGCAGATAAAGAACTTACTTATGATGCAAGCCTGAGAAAGGGTTTTCATGGCAACATGCTGCATTTGGGGGCTGCAACGGCCTTATTGGGAGGTCCATTGGAAACCTCGTACAGCAAATACCTGTTCGATGCACTTACCAAGGAAATGTTCATCAGCTTCGACCCCAATTACCGAAGTGACCTTTGGCGCGACGATGAAAAAAAATTCATTAAAAAATGCATGCCTTTTATTGAAAAGTCGCATTTGTGCAAGTTCAGTGAAGAAGAGGCTTTACTATTATCAGGCAAAACCGAGCTCGATGACGCTTGTGACTTTTTTCATGAAGTAGGAACAAAAATCATTGCCATTACCCTTGGTAAAAAAGGAACCTTGGTCAGTTCCAACAATACTAGGACCATTGTCCCCAGTATTGCCGTAAAGCCTGTGGATACCACAGGTGCCGGAGATGCATTTATTGGCTGTCTTTTATACCAGATTTCCAATCTCGACAATTATAATAAAGCCTTTGAGAACCGATTATTGCTAATCGATATGATTGAAATGGCAAACAAGGCTGGCGCATTGACGACAACCAATTACGGGGCTATTCCCTCACTGCCAACTAAAACACAGCTGGAAGTCTAATGAATCAGGCTGCGATACACCAACTCTTGACTTCAGGGGCGAAGCATAAAAAAGAAGATTCCCTTTTTGAGCTTCGTTTAGCCACGAACCTCGGGATTATTCAACATTTGTTCTTTTCCCTCTATCCCGAAGAAAAGTACGGCTCCAGTTTCAAAAAGCTACTTTCACTACTCCCAAAATTATTTGCCTCTAGACCAGATGATTTAAGGCAGCAGGATTTGTCAAGGATAAAATCGGGAAACTGGTACCAATCGGAGAAGTGGGTCGGAATGCAACTTTATGTTGAGCATTTCAATAAAGATTTAAAAGGGCTACAGGAAAAGATACCCTACTTTAAAAATCTCGGCATCAATTTTCTGCATTTGATGCCCATCACAAAAAGACCAAACGGAGAAAATGATGGGGGCTATGCGGTAAATAGCTATCATGAGGTCGACAAAAAGTACGGTACCAAAAAAGACTTAGAGAATCTTACAAATGCCTTGCGCAAAGAAGGCATTATTTTGATGCTTGATTTTGTGGTCAATCACACATCAGATGAATTTCCTTGGGCCAAAAAAGCCAAACAGGGGAACAAAAAATACCAGCGGTATTATTATACCTATGAAAACAGAACGATTCCCAATGAGTTTGAGAAATCGTTGCCCGAGGTATTCCCCGAAACCTCACCTGGCAATTACACCTTTATCCCAGAGATGGACCAATGGGTGATGACCGTTTTTAATGATTATCAGTGGGATTTGAACTATACCAATCCCGAGGTGTTTATGGAAATGTTGGCCAATCTTGTAAAGTTGGCCAATTTAGGGGTTGATATGGTTCGGTTTGATGCCTTGGCATTTCTTTGGAAAAAAATGGGAACCATTTCCCAAAACCTCCCGGAAGCGCATAGGGTTGTTAGTCTTTTCCGCATGTGTCTACAGGTTATCGCACCTGGAACCATTTTCTTAGCTGAGGCCATAGTTGCTCCAAAAGAAATAGTGAAATATTTCGGAGAGGGTGTACGAAGAGGCAATGAATGTGAAGTGGCCTACAATGCCTCCCTAATGGCCTTGTTATGGAATTCCATCGCGACCAAAAAAACAATTCTGCTGTACAAAAGTCTGGTAAGCGTTCCCTCCAAACCTAAGGATGGCACCTGGTTGAACTATGTTCGTTGCCATGATGATATTGGTTTAGGGTATGACGATGGGTTTATTTGGGAGATTGGCTGGAATCCCCAACAACATCGAAAGTTTCTTTTGGATTATTACTGCCAACGGTTGGATTGGTCTCCATCAAAGGGTTTGATGTTCATGTACAATCCAAAAACTGGGGATGGTCGTATCACCGGCAGTACAGCCTCTCTCTTAGGTTTGGAAAAAGGGATTAAGAAAAATGATGCTGAACTAACCAATGAGGCCATAGACAAAATAATATTGTTACATGCCATCATTTTTTCCTTTGCCGGTATCCCAATAGTCTATGCCGGTGATGAGATTGGTGCTTTGAATGACTATTCCTTCTTGGAAGATGAGGCAAAAAAAGAAGATAGCCGATGGGTGAACCGACCCCAACAAGACTGGGATGTAATCAAGGGCTTAAAGAATACCGAAAGCCCACAATCCAAAATTTTTCATGTCCTCAAAAAATTGATTTCCATCAGAAAAGCGTCATCCATTTTTGCAGATTCTGACAATACCGTTTTACATCATACCGGCAACGACCATATTTTGGTTTTTGAACGTACAGGCGGGACACAAAATGGGTTGTTGGTAGTTTGTAATTTTGATGAAAAGCCTCAGGTGATCGAGGCTACCTGGATTATGAAACTGGGCTATTTTACCAAAGGTGAGCCCAAAGATTTGATATCTGACCAAAAGATTACGGTTCAGAGCGGACTGTTGGAAGTGCATCCATATCAAGTTCTTTGGCTTGCGAAAAACTAGCTATACCTCACTTTTCTTAGAATGCGCAATGATTCCTTAAGCGATTGATAAACTTGAGCATTCCTTTTCTTAAGTAAATGGCGAGCATGGTCCATTTGCTCCTTTGCTTCCTCAAACCCATTCAGATAGCAAATCAAATATGAAGCAGGGAGATTGGTTAAATCCCGCTCCTCTGCTTTGTTTAATCTAATCTTCTTCTCCAGTTTTTGTAGGATGGAATTGTTGGCATTAAAAACGTGATGCAGGGTTTTCTTGTCATATTGGGGTGGTTCGAACACCAATTCACTATTTATAGAGTATTTTCCATTGTTGAAAAAAGTAATCACCATCTTCTCCAATGGATAGTACTTTTGCTGTGTTCCCAATCCCAATTGTACGTATTCCAACATCGAGAACGAATCCTCGTCATAGTCTATCGTTATCTCATCCAAAGCAGAATAAAACAGCTTTACTTGTTCATTGATCAACTCAATATCCACCCGAGAATAGTACTGTTCGCTCCTGACCTTCTTAACGTTCCCCGCCCAACAGACCACAAACTGTTCTTTGAAAACTTTGTAGTCACTTCGCAGGTCCGCATGACGAATATTGATAAAGTTAATGACCGCATCCAAGGTTAATTCAATGTTGTTTCGTGCATGTTGTTCAAGGGTTTCAACAACCTCGGAATTGATATCCTTAAGCTCGATGTCAAATGCTTTGGGAAGGCTTATGCTCCCCTCTCGAAAGAAAACAGATCCACCATAGTACTTCCAAATATTCTTTCGTAGTGCACAGACCTTTCCATTTGACCGAATGGTCACAAGCCCAACCACCTTACCCTCAGGTAAGTGAGGAAAAGGTATGTTTTCGTAGGAAATTATAGGTGGGTTATCCAGATAGGCGTTCACCAGGTTCTGAATCTTACTATCATCAAAAAAGTCTACACCAACAATTTTGTTGTCCTCATCTTCAACTCCGATAACTATAAAAGAATTGTTTTTCGGGTTACTATTCGCGAGAGCGCAGACATGCTTCAAAAATTTGCCTTTCCCTTCCCGTTCCCCTATCGAGATAAACCGTTTTTTGTCGTAGAAACTGTTTTCATCGTTATGGGCCAATAAGTTTTTTACAAGCAGGCGTTTATTGATCATAACTCCTTCTTCACGATGGTGCTGCTTGCCTGGGTAGTGGGCAAGACCACCAAATCTGCGATGTTTACATGATACGGTCTTGTAAGAACAAAATAAATAATCTCGGCAATATCCTCCGGTTTTAAGGGTTGGTACCCTTTATACACCGTTGCAGCTCTTTGTGCGTCCCCTTTAAAACGTACATCGCTGAATTCGGTCTCCACCAATCCAGGATTTACTGCCCCGACGCGAATTCCATGTTCATTCAAATCCAATCGCATTCCTTGATTAATGGCATCTACGGCATGCTTGCTCGCACAGTACACATTCCCTTTTGGATAAACCTCTTTACCGGCTAAGGAGCCAATATTGATAATATGCCCCGCTTTGCGTTCCACCATTTGAGGCAAAATCGCCTTTGAAACATAGAGCAATCCCTTCACATTAATATCGAGCATTGCCTCCCAATCCTCTGTGCTTCCTTGGTCAATCGGATCTAAACCATGAGCATTGCCCGCATTGTTGATAAGCACATCAATTTGTCTAAAATCAGTAGGTAGGGATTGAACCGCCTTGAATACCTCATCCTTATCGCGAACATCAAATTGTAAGGTATGTACTTGGGTTTTTGCCCAAAGCTCTTTCTTTAGTTGTGCTAAGCGCTCTTCTCGTCTCCCGCATAGGATTAGATTGAAGCCATTGGACCCCAAGATTTCCGCGGTAGCTTTACCAATACCGCTGGTAGCTCCTGTAATTAAAACTGTCATTGCCTGCATTTCCATTTTTTAAGGGACTTCATGTCCGTTGCTGGCTTCCAACAATAAAAACCAATCTTGTAATTCAAGGTGTATTGAAGCAGCCTGAACGGACAATTCCAATCGCTCTTTGGTAGTCGTGCCAATTACTGGGTAAACTCCCGCCGGATGTCTCAAAAGCCAAGCCAAAAGAAGTTGGCTCTCCTCAACATCATACTTTCCCTTTAACTGGGAAAGGACCTCTTTAATTCGGTTCGTTCGTTCATTTTTCTCCCGAAAAACAATCCCCAATGGGCTCCAAGCCATTGCTGTTCTATTCTGGGCGATACAATCATCAAAAGTACCATCATACATTGGGGAGCAATGCGTTAAGGAGAATTCTACTTGATTCGCGGAAATAGGAACAGCTTTTTCAACCATCGCTATCTGCGAAGGCGTAAAGTTCGAAACCCCAAAGTTTCTAATTTTTCCACTCGCCAATAAACTGTCAATTGCAGCGGCAATCTCATCGGGTTCGATTAACGGACTGGGCCGGTGCAACAAGAACAGGTCGAGATACTCGGTGTTCAGTTTCCTTAGCGATTCCTCTGCCGACCCGATGATGTAGTTTTTGTCGTATTGGTAGTGTTTCAATTTGTTGGGCCGACCCGAAGTCATTTGTATGCCACACTTCGTAATCAACTGTATTTGATCTCTCGGAATGTCGCTTTCGGCGAAAGCCTTTCCAAAGTCTTGTTCCGTAGAATAATCCCCATAAATGTCAGCATGGTCAAAGGTGGTCAAACCTATCTCCACGCAGTGCTGCATTAAATCAATAATCTGCCTTTTGGAAAGCTGTTTGCCCCAGCTTCCCCAAGTCATTGTTCCAGCAATAATTTTGGAAAAGTTATTTGAGTCTTCCATGGATGGTGAAAATATAAAATTAAACCCTTAAATACTTCCTAAAACTGCGGCCTTCGCGTTTTTTTTAACCATTAATTAACAGGGGCTTTTTAAATTAATTTTCATTTTGCACTCCTTAGGAAAACACTAGCATTAACACCTTACCGGAAAAGATTGTATGGAAGAAACTACTACTATTGATATTAGCGCAGTGAACGAGAAAATTGCCCAGGAAAGTGCTTTTATTGATTTGCTTACCACCGAAATGAACAAGGCCATTGTAGGTCAGAAGCATATGGTGGAGCGACTGCTTATAGGCCTATTGGGACAAGGCCATATCTTGTTGGAAGGAGTTCCAGGTCTCGCCAAGACCCTGGCCATAAACAGTTTGGCAAAAGCGGTTAAAGGCAGTTTCAGCAGAATTCAGTTTACACCAGATTTACTCCCGGCAGATGTCATTGGTACCTTGATCTATAATATCAAGGAGAATGACTTTTCCATCAAAAAAGGGCCCATCTTCGCAAATTTTGTACTTGCAGATGAGATTAACCGTGCCCCGGCCAAGGTACAGTCGGCTTTGTTGGAAGCTATGCAGGAAAGGCAGGTAACCATTGGGGATGAAACCTTTAAATTGGACGCTCCTTTTTTGGTTATGGCAACACAAAACCCTGTGGAACAAGAAGGTACTTATCCACTTCCTGAAGCGCAGGTCGACCGATTTATGTTGAAAACGATTATCGACTATCCTAAATTGAACGAAGAACAACTCATCATCCGTCAAAATTTAAAAGGCGACCACGAACCCATTAAGCCAGTGGTTACACTGAAGCAAATTTTAAGTGCACAGAAGGCAGCTAGGGAAGTTTATATGGATGAGAAAATTGAAAAATATATTCTGGATTTGGTTTTTGCCACCCGTTATCCAGAAAAATACGACCTTGAAAATCTAAAACCCCTTATCAGTTTTGGAGCTTCTCCCCGAGGAAGTATCAATTTGGCAAACGCTTCCAAATGCTATGCTTTTATAAAAAGAAGAGGATATGTTATTCCTGAAGATGTGCGGGCCGTTGTACACGATGTGCTGCGTCATCGAATCGGAATCACCTATGAAGCAGAGGCAGAAAATGTGACGTCTGAAGAAATTATCAATAAGATTGTCAACGAAGTGGAAGTACCTTAAAGGTTCAACCTCTTGGTAGAAGTAGCGATGCTTCGCTCGAATACGGAAACCCTTCTTCCTTGAACCAAAATGGATACAAAAGAGTTACTTAAAAAAGTACGTAAGATTGAAATAAAGACTCGCCGTCTTTCAGACCATATATTTGGCGGTGAGTATCATTCCACTTTTAAGGGAAGGGGAATGACCTTCAGCGAGGTTCGACAGTATCAATTTGGTGACGATGTCCGTTCCATAGATTGGAACGTAACCGCACGTTACAACGAACCTTATGTGAAGGTTTTTGAGGAAGAACGGGAGCTGACCATGATGCTCATGGTGGATGTGAGTGGCTCTGAACTATTTGGCACCACCAAACAATTCAAAAAGGAAGTAATTACCGAAATTTCTGCGACATTGGCTTTTTCGGCTTTGCAGAACAACGACAAGGTGGGGCTTATTCTTTTTTCAGATGAAGTGGAGTTGTTTATTCCTCCCAAAAAAGGAAAAAGCCATATTCTTAGAATTATCAGGGAGCTTTTGGAGTTTTCTCCCCAGAGCAGTAAAACAAATCTTTCAGAGGCGCTTAAGTTTTTGACGAATGTGATGAAAAAGAAAGCCATAGTGTTTGTTCTTTCTGATTTCATAGCGGACGACTACGATAATACACTCCGCATTGTGGGAAACAAGCACGATGTTACGGGAATACGGGTCTATGACGAAAGGGAAGAATCGATGCCAAATTTGGGGATGGTTCAAATGCAGGATGCAGAAACCGGTGTGTTGGAATTGGTGAACACCCAATCAAAAAAAGTTCGGTACGCCTATGGTGAATTTCATAACAACAAAGTGGCTTATTTTCATGATTCATTTACCAAATCGGGCAGTGGGGTAATACATTGCAGAGTTGATGAAAGCTACGTGAAAAAGTTGTTGGCCTATTTTAAAAGAAGGGGATGATGAGGTTGAAGATGGTGAATTGGGAAATTAAGAAAGGGACTGTTTCGGCAATTCTGTTGCTATCTATTTGTGCAGTTTTATCTCCTGCTACAGGCTTTTCCCAAAAAGCTCCCAAGGTTCAAACTGAAATTGATACCACCTCCATCAAGATTGGGGAGCAGATTAAATACAAGATTACGGTTGAGGTCGATTCAACGGATATTGTCCATTTCCCGGAGGGACAAACATTCTCACCCTTGGAAAGTGTTGAGGCCCTTTTGACGGACACCACAAAAAATAAAAATAGGCTCACCTTGCAGCGCATTTATGCACTCACACAATTTGATAGCGGTACATATACCATTCCTCCGCAGCGAATAGCCATTAATGAACAGCCTTTTTTTACCGATTCCTTTAATATCAAGGTAGCCGATGTTGCAGTGGACACCACCAAACAGAAAATGTTTGACATCAAGCCCTTGATTCAGGTTGAACGGAGCAATGCTGAACTTTGGAAAACCCTTCTTTGGATAGTTCTTGGGCTGGCTATTATTGGGGGCTTGATCTACTGGTTTTTCTTGCGTAAAAAACCACTCACCGAAGAAGAAAAAGAAGCATTGTTGCCTCCTTACGATAGGGCACTTTTGGAATTGAAGCGTTTGGAAAATTCCAAATACCTGATTCAGGACGATTATAAGAAATACTACTCGGAATTGACCGCTATTGTTCGCTCCTATTTGGAAGAAGATGTTCACATATCTGCTTTGGAAAGCACAACGGCCGAACTGATTACAAAACTCGAGATGCTTATTGACTCTGGGGAGCTTAAACTTGAGGAAGAAACCATCAGGCAGTTTCAAAAAATACTGCAGACTGCAGACTTGGTGAAGTTTGCCCGGTCCAAACCCCCTACGTCGGTTGCTGAACAAGATAGAAAGCTTGTTGAGGATATCGTGGTCAAGACCCATGATGCCTTGCCCGAGCCGACGGAGGAAGAGCTGCTTCTAAACGAAGAATACCTGGAGGAGTTGGCAAGAAAAAAACAACGTAAAAGAATCTATTGGGCTGCTGCCATTTTCGCTGGCGTTCTGGTTTTAGGCTCCGGATTTTCGTTGGCTTTTTTCGGAGTAAAGCAGGTTAGGGATACGGTTTTCGGATATCCTACAAAAGAGTTGTTGGAGGGCGAATGGGTGTCTAGCTCATACGGGTATCCACCCATAGAATTGGAAACACCCGATGTGTTGGTTCGACAGGAAATAGAGCTTCCTCCAGAAACTGAGGAATTGATCAAGGAAATGCAAACCTTTACCTATGGAAGTTATGTTGGTATTTTCTCGGTGGCAACTAACTCCGTTACCTATAAAGAGCAGAATGACCCCAACTTTGAGGGAGCCATCACAGCAGTTTTAGGAAATTTTGAGAGTCTTGGTGTTCGCAATATTACCACCAAACAAGAGGAATTCACTACCAAATCTGGTGTTCAGGGATTAAGGACCTACGGTGCCGGAAGTTTAAAAACTCCTGGCAACAACAAATCCAAAAGAGCCAAATACAACATACTTTCCTTTGGAGGAAAAGGATTTATGCAACAGGTGATCATCACCTGGGAGGATGGAGATGATTATGCGGAACAAATCGTAAACCGAATATTGAATACGTTGGATGTAAAAACCCAGGTCTAAGTAATGTTTGATAATATAGAATTTGCCAATCCACAGTTTTTTTGGTTGCTACTATTGCTTCCTCTGGCGATAGCATGGTATCTTTTTAAAAGAAGACAAGAACTGGCCTCCCTTCGTATTTCAAGCATTCAAGGTTTTACTGTAAAAAGTTTGGCCTCAAAACTAAGGCCTCTTTTGTTCGTACTTCGTCTTCTGGCTCTAGCAGCGGTTATCACGGCTTTGGCAAGACCTCAAACCGAAGATATTTCCACAAGGACCAAAACAACCAAGGGTATCGATATTGTAATGGCCATTGATGTGTCATCAAGTATGTTGGCTAGAGATTTAAAGCCAAACCGCCTATCCGCACTCAAAGAGGTAGCTGCCAGCTTTATCAAAAAACGGCCGAATGATCGGATTGGCCTTGTGGGCTATGCCGGGGAAAGCTATACCAAAACCCCTATCACAAGTGATAAATCCATTGTTTTGGCGGCATTGAGGGAAATAACATATGGCGAGTTAGAGGATGGCACGGCAATCGGTATGGGGTTGGCCACGTCGGTAAATCGATTGAAAGAGAGCAAAGCCATAAGTAAAGTAATCATTCTTCTAACCGATGGTGTCAATAATTCAGGTTTTATTGAACCAAATACCGCTGCTGATTTGGCAGTGGAATTCGGAATCAAAACCTATACCATAGGTTTGGGCACCAACGGTAATGCCCTATCTCCAATTGCTTATAATCGTGATGGCTCTTTCAGGTATGGCATGCGCCAGGTAGAAATTGATGAAAAATTGTTGAAAGAAATTGCCCAAGCCACTGGAGGAAAATATTTCAGGGCCACGGACAACGAGAAGCTCGAAGAGATTTATGATGAGATCAATAAATTGGAAAAAACAGAAATTGAAGAATTCAAATATTACAAATACGAAGAAAAGTTTCGACCCCTTATATTTTTGGCAGGGCTCTTGCTGTTAGTGGAATGGGGATTGAGAAACTCGCTTTTTAAAAGTTTTATTTAAAGATTCATGATTCAGTTTGACGAAAAAATATACTTCTACCTGTTGGCCATCATCCCCGTGATGGTACTGGCCTTCTTTTTTCTTCAAATTTGGAAAAATCGCACACAAAAACACTTTGCCGATGCAAAGTTGTTGAAAAAGCTGGCACCCAACAGATCTCGTTTCAAATCTTCCTTAAAACTTATTTTCCTTTTGCTTGGACTAAGTTTTTTGATTCTTGGTCTGGTAAATCCTAAAATTGGCACAAAACTGGAGACGGTAAAGAGGGAAGGAGTGGATATCGTGTTTGCCGTGGATGTTTCCAAAAGTATGTTGGCCGAGGATATTGCACCCAATCGATTGGAAAAGGCAAAACGTTTGGTTTCAGAAATCATCAATCAATTGGCAAGTGATAGAATAGGCATTATTGCCTATGCAGGACAGGCTTACCCCCAACTGCCGATCACAACAGATTATGGGGCGGCCAAAATGTTCTTGCAGAGTATGAATACCAACATGCTGTCTTCCCAAGGTACGGCCATCGACGCCGCAATAAATCTGGCAAGCACCTACTACGATGATGAGGAGCAAACCAACCGGGTGTTGTTTATTGTTTCTGATGGGGAAGATCACTCTGAACGAAATACCATTGGAGCTGTAGACAATGCCATTCAAAATGGAATACGTGTTTTTACGGTTGGGGTGGGAAAATCAAAAGGTGCTCCCATTCCACTAAAACGGAATGGCGTAGTGGAAAGCCTGAAGAAAGACAATCAAGGAGAAGTGGTCATCACAAAATTGAACGAGGCCATCTTATTAGAAATTGCGGAAGAAGGCAATGGTGCCTACATTGATGGTTCCAATACCGAAAAAGCGGTTGAATACATAAAAGAGCAACTTGACCAGATGGACAAAAAGGAGTTCGAAGCCAAGCAATTTGCTGAATACAAGGACCAGTTTCAGTGGTTCTTGGGCATAGGCTTATTATTTTTATTTTTGGACATTTTCCTTCTGGATAGAAAAACAAGTTGGCTGAAGAAACTAAATCTTTTCAATGAACATGATGATGCATAAGACGATGAGATTAGTATTTGTTTTAATATTCCTGATCGCCATCCCCGGTGCTGCTCAAGACACCGAGGAATTCAACAAGAAGGCACAAAAAGCCCTAAGGGCTTCCACCAACCTTACCCATGAGGCCAATGAAGAATTGACCGCGAATGATTTCACTTCGGCAGAAACCGATTATCGCCGGGCCATTTCGAAAAGCAAAAAAAATGCTGCTGCTCCATTTAACCTAGGGAATGCCTATTATAACAGGGAAAGCTATGGGGAGGCGTTCGGACGCTATAAACAAGCGGGGGAAGTGGCTTCAACAAAAGGGGGCAAGCACAAGTCGTTTCATAACATGGGCAATGTCTTCATGAAAAACAAAGAATACCAAAAGGCTGTAGAGGCTTACAAGGAAGCCTTAAGAAACAATCCGGATGATGATGAGACCAGATACAACTTAGCTTTGGCCAAAAAGATGTTGGAAAAGGAGCAAGAAGAGCAGAAAAACGATCAAAACGAGGATAACAAGGACCAACAAGACCAGCAGGACCAAAAAGATAAAAACCAAGACCAGAATAACGAGGGGGATAATAATAAGGACAACGAAGGGGAACAAGATCAAGACGAAAACAAAGATGAGGGCGATGAGGGAGATAATGGAGAAAATAAGCCCGAAGAGAATCAAAAAGGGGACGGGGATGAGAAAAAAGAGCAAGAGAAGAAGCCCAATGAAGGAGACCAGCCTGAGGAACAAAAGCAGCAACCAAGACCCAATCAACTGTCCAAACAGCAAATTCAGAATTTGCTAGAGGCAATGCAAAACGAAGAGAAAAAGGTCCAAGAAAAGATGGAAGCCCGCAAGGTGAGAGGCAAAAAAATAAAAAACGAGAAAGATTGGTGATGTTGAGGTATTTTGGGAGTTTTTGGAGTTTGGTATGCGGAGTTTTTCTGTTGACCCTGCCACTTCATGCCCAAGATGAAGTAACCTTTGAGCTTAAGCTCAGTAAAGAAAAGTTGGGCATAAACGAACGATTGAAAGTTGAGTTTTCCATGAACAAAGATGGAGACAACTTTACCCCTCCTCCTTTCGAAGGATTTAAAGTAGTTATGGGGCCCTCGCAATCTATAAGTTCATCATGGATAAACGGTAAGCGGAGCTTTTCCAAGACCTATTCCTATATTTTAGTACCAACGGCCCGTGGCAAATTCACCATAAAACAAGCAACTATAGAAATTGAGGGACAGGTCTACAAGACCTTGCCTAAATCAGTGGTAGTTACAGCGGCGGTCGATAAACCCAACGATGAAAAATCGGTAGATGACATTGCGGACGAAAGTCTCCATTTGGTAGCGGAGGTTTCCAAAGGAAGCCCATACTTAAATGAAGCGGTAACCGTAATTTACAAACTGTATGTGAGCCCGAACATCAGTGTTACCAATTATAGACCCTTGGACAATCCCAAATACAACAACTTTTGGAGTCAAGACATTCCGGTAACAAAACACACTGCACAAAATGGAACTTTTAAGGGCAAACCGTATCGCTATGTTGTTCTTAAAAGGGTTGTTCTTTATCCGCAAAAGGCGGGGCAACTTGAAATTGAACCACTCTCCCTAGAAATTTTTGTGGACGTTCCCACCAATCGAAGGGACTTCTTTGGAGGGAGAATTTATACCCAAACCAGTAAAACGGTTTCGGCCGGGAAAAGAACGATTAATGTGAAATCCCTTCCCGAGGCAGGTAAACCGGCCAATTTTGGTGGTGCTGTAGGCGAGTTTACCTTTTCAGTTTCCACAAGCAAAAACCAATTGAATGCTTCTGAATCCCTTCAGGCGATGGTTGAGGTTTCAGGAAAGGGAAATTTAAAATTATTTCAATTACCAGAACTTGAATTGCCAAGTTCCCTGGAAGTGTATGAACCGGAGTACAATGAAAACGTACGTACCAATATTAATGGAATGGATGGCAAAGTGACGGATAATTACACCATTGTTCCATCCTTCCGTGGTAAATACCCTATTCCTAGTATTACTTTTAGTTACTTTAATCCGAAAACATCAAGATACGTTACCTTGGACTCTGACGAAATCAATATTGAGGTGCTTGAAGGTCCCGAAAGTACCGAAAGCACAAGTTCGATTTCATCGGTGAACAAACAATTGGTAGTTCCGACCGGAAAACAATTTCATTTCATAAAACTGAAACCCAATCTAACGAATATCGGTTCGCAAACTTTTTTCGGTTCCAACCGCTTTTACTTACTTCTTTTTGCTCCGTTACTTTTGATTCCCATCGCTGTTTTTTCTTTTAAGAAAAGAGAGGCCTTGGCAAGCGATATTGAAGGAAACAAAATAAAAAGAGCAAATAAACTCGCGAAGAAATACCTCTTTACTGCACGAAAAGAATTGGGAAACAAGGACGCCTTTTATGTAGCCTTGGAAAAGGGACTCCACAATTATTTGAAAGCCAAGCTGAAGATTGAAACCGCAGAATTCAGTAAAGAAAAAATCACTTCCATATTGGAAGAAAAGCAAGTGAATGGTGCCGACATAACAGGCTTTATCGCTCTTTTGCAAAATTGTGAAATGGCTAGATACAGCCCTTTTTCTGATGTGGAAATGCAACAAGATTATGCCAAAGCGAGTGAGGTAATCTCAAATCTGGATAAGCAACTATGAGAATAAGCGCTGTAGCTCTGTTATTAGTTCTTTCCATTGCTTCAATGGGGTATTCCCAAAATTCCAAGCTCTTTTCGGAGGCCACGGAATTTTACAATAAAGGGGAGTACTCAAAAGCCATTGAAAACTACGAACAGATCATTGCCAATGGGCAACATTCTGCTGAACTTTACTTCAATTTGGGTAATTGCCACTATAAATTAAATGCCATTGGTCCCAGCATTTATTATTACGAAAAGGCATTGCTATTAAAGCCTGGTGACGGCGAAATCCTGAGTAATCTAAAATATGCACAAAATATGCGTTTGGATGCTGTGGAGGAAATGCCTAGATCGGTGCTTACCAAACTATATGATTCTTTGGTAAATGCCCTGTCCCATGACCAATGGGCCTATTTGGCGATAATATTGATGATGCTTTTTGTGCTCTTCTACCTAGCTTATTATTTTCTGCGTCCGGCAGGTAAAAAACGGATGGCATTCATCACGAGTATCTTGGCACTGTTTCTCGGGCTTACCGCAACTGTTATGGCCTACTTGCAATATCAAGCGGTAAAAAACGACAATCCTGCCATAGTCTTTAGCAAGGAAGTCAGGATTACCTCAGAGCCCAACACCAATAGCGAGGCAGTTTTTATTCTTCATGAAGGCACTAAAGTCAGCATTTTGGATGGCTTGGACGACTGGAGAAAGATAAGAATAGCAGACGGTCAAACCGGTTGGCTTAAAATTGAAAATATCAAGCCCCTTAAGGATTTTTAAAAAATATTTAACAAAAATTGATAGCTATGCTGTTATTTTTGTTCAAAGTCCTCAAAGTGGTCAGAACGATAGCATTTCCCTTTATTGCCTTTATGCTAACATTCTCAATAATGGCACCTTCCCTATTGCCTTTGTTGCATAAAGACTGTGAAGTCGCTTTTTTGGTTGACACGGGTGAAGAGGAAAAGAAAAGTGAGAAAGAGTCGGAAAAAAAAGCTGATGAAAAGAACCTTTTCTTAAACAATTCTGGTTTTTCCCAAACTCCAATTTCTTTCCATATAGCTTCTGGCTATATAGAACATTCAATCTTCGATTCTGATTTTATTGGCGACATACTTCTTCCTCCTCCAAGACAAATGGCATAGCATAATTTAGTTAATTCATTTTGTCAATGTCTTTGCCATTCTTTTCTGGCAAGACGAAAAAAATTCATTCTTATGTTCAAGTATATTAAAAATGACTTGCCTGCAAGTATTGTTGTCTTTTTTGTAGCACTGCCCCTATGTTTAGGTATCGCGCTGGCAAGTGGTGCACCACTATTCTCCGGACTCATCGCTGGAATAGTGGGTGGTATTTTGGTTGGGGTATTAAGTGGTTCACAGATTGGAGTAAGTGGACCGGCTGCGGGTTTGGCGGCTATCGTATTAACGGCCATAGGCACTCTTGGAAGCTTCGAAAATTTTTTGGTCGCTGTAGTGCTCGGAGGTCTCATACAGATTTTGTTCAGTATTTTGAAGGCCGGTGTTATCGCTTACTACTTCCCTTCGTCTGTTATCAAGGGTATGCTTACCGGAATAGGTATCATTATCATATTAAAACAGATTCCACATTTCTTTGGTTATGATGAAGCTCCTGGGGGAGACTTTTCATTTTTTCAAGTTGATGGAGAAAATACTTTCAGCGGAATTTTCTCCGCTCTCCGTTCCATTAGTCCGGGAGCAACATTGATTGCCGTAATCGGATTGGGAGTCCTGATATTGTGGGAAAAGGTTCTCAGCAAAAAATCAAAAGTGTTTAAACTAATACAAGGCCCACTGGTTGCCGTTATTTTGGGCATACTCTATTTTGCTGTGACACAGGGAAACGAAACCTGGTCTATTTCAATAGATCACCTAGTCAAGGTTCCTGTTCCCGAAAGTATTTCTGCGATGGGCAGCCTATTGAGTTTTCCGAACTTTTCAGTAATTGGAAACCCAGAAATTTGGATTACCGCATTCACAATTGCATTGGTTGCCAGTTTGGAGACCCTGCTTTGTGTTGAGGCCACCGATAAACTGGATCCCTACAAAAGAACAACACCCACCAATAAAGAATTGTTTGCCCAAGGTGTTGGAAACACCGTTTCTGGGTTCTTGGGAGGTCTTCCCGTTACGCAGGTAATTGTACGAAGTTCCGCCAATATCCAGTCTGGTGGTCGAACCAAAGCATCGGCCATTATCCACGGGTTTTTCCTGCTGGTCTCGGTACTTCTTATTCCAAGATTGCTCAACATGATCCCCTTGTCGGTTTTGGCTGCTGTACTCTTTGTGGTTGGCTATAAATTGGCAAAACCACGCTTGTTCAAAACCATGTACAATCTTGGTTGGAAACAATTTATTCCATTCGTAGTAACTGTTTTAGGGATTGTTTTTACCGATCTTCTTGTAGGAATTGGACTTGGTTTGGGCGTCGGTATCGTGGTCATCCTAATTAAGAGTTATCAAAACTCACATTTCTTGCATATCGAGGACAAAAGTAACGGTGCGCATAAAATTAAAATGACCTTGGCCGAGGAAGTAACCTTTTTTAATAAGGGGGCCATTCTGAAAGAACTTGATAGTCTTCCGGAAAATTCGCAACTTGAACTGGACGTCCGCAACACCCGTTATTTGGATAATGATATCGTTGAAATTCTTGAAGACTTTTCTGAAAAGGCCAGAAACAAGCATATTGATATCAAATTGATTTCTGAAAGGGGTATTGTTGAGAATCCAGAAAGTTATATCCAATTTTTCAAACTAGACAAAAACAACAATAACAAAACAACAAATGACGACACAGACTAAGGAAAGCCAGGCGGCTTTGAACCCAAATATGGCGTGGGATCTTCTGAAAGAAGGTAACCAGCGCTTTGTTGAACAAAAACAACAGAAAAGGGACCTTCTTCAACAGGTATCCGAAACATCAACTGGGCAGTATCCCTTCGCAACTATCTTAAGCTGTATTGACTCCCGGGTTTCTGCAGAATTGATTTTTGACCAAGGAGTTGGAGATATTTTTAGTGCCAGGGTAGCGGGCAATATCGTAAATGAGGATATTTTAGGTAGTATCGAATTCGCATGCAAATTAGCTGGCACAAAGATTATTGTTGTTTTGGGCCACACCAGTTGTGGTGCTGTAAAAGGTGCTTGTGACGACGCTAAGATGGGAAATCTAACCGAGCTGCTTAGTAAGATCAAACCAGCTGTGGAAGCCATTACAGAACCTTCCGAGGCAAGCGAACGCACCTCGAAGAATACCCCTTTTGTAAATGCTGTTGCTGAAAAAAATGTACATCTAACCATAGAAAATATGCGAAAGAAGAGCCCTGTTCTAAAGGAAATGGAACAAAACGGCGAAATTTTGATTGTTGGGGGCATGTATGATATTTCGAATGGAAAGGTTTCTTATTTATAGCTGAACTGTTCATAGTAATTAATCATGGAAAGGCCATTGTTTAACATTTCAACGGCCTTTTTTAGTTTGTTAAATTCACTATCTTACCTGTTTTACTGGGAAACAGCTTGTAACCTATGCTGAAGCATTTTAAAGGAGACCTATTTGGGGGGATCACCGCAGGAATCGTAGCCTTACCTCTGGCTCTTGCATTTGGGGTAAGTTCGGGTTTGGGACCCAGTGCTGGATTGTACGGCGCTATTTTCATCAGTTTTTTTGCCGCCCTTTTTGGCGGTACCAATACTCAAATTTCTGGTCCAACCGCTCCAATGACTGCGGTAAGCATGGTCGTGATTGCGGGAATAGTCGCCGTCAACGATGGGGATGTTCAAAAGGCCCTACCAGCAATCCTTACCATTTTTCTTTTGGCCGGTGTGATGCAAATCGGTTTAGGATTGATAGGTTTAGGGAAATATATCAAGTATATCCCCTATCCTGTTGTCTCTGGGTTTATGACCGCCATCGGCGTAATCATTCTGGTGACCCAAATTCTTCCTGCAGTAGGCTATTACCCAAAAGAAGATAAAGAGTATGTAAAACAATATATGGCTGCTGCGGAGGAAGAGATATTGGAAAATATATTGAAAGAGGAGGCAGGGGAAGGCATTTTGGTTCTTGAGGACTTTGAGGAAACCATAAACAGAGCTGGAAAAATTACCCAGGCCGATATGGAAAAAGAGGCCCAAAGTTTGGCTGCAAAGGATGCCTCTGGCGTTTTGGGAACAATAAAAGTTTTGCCCAGGGCATTGTCCAATATCAACTGGCTCGAATTGGCCCTGGCCATTGCCACCATAATTATCATTTATGGCTTTAAACGAATTACCACGGCTATTCCCAGTACCTTGATTGCGCTTATTCTGGTTTCTGGGGCGGCCTACGGCTTCGGTTTGAAGTATATTCCCATAGAAGAAATTCCCACCGGATTGCCAATTCCCAATCTTGGGATTTTTACGAAGTTTTCGATAGCCTCCATCTCCCCACACATTTTTACCGCACTAACTTTGGCATTATTGGGTGCCATAGATTCGTTGCTTACCTCTGTTGTGGCCGACAATATGACCCAAACCAAGCACAAGCCGAACAAAGAATTGGTAGGGCAGGGCATCGGAAATAGTATAGCGGCCTTTTTTGGAGGAATTCCTGGGGCCGGTGCTACCATTCGCACCGTTGTAAACATCAACTCTGGAGGTAAAACCAGACTATCTGGAATGATAGCCGGTGTTTTACTTCTGATTATTCTCTTGGCCCTTGGTCCCGTAGCTTCTCAAATTCCTGCAGCAGTTTTGGCCGGTATTCTTGTGACTGTTGGTATTGGGGTCATGGATTATAAAGGACTCAAAGCCATTCCTTATTTGCCCAAAGATATCTCCATTGGTCTCCTGAAACTGAGCTCCGAGGTCATCATTATGCTGACGGTCATGGTTTTATCCTCCATTTGGAATTTGGTCTATGCTGTCGGAATCGGACTTGTTTTTGCCTCGTTGATGTTCATGAAAAAAATGGGGGACTTGACTGCAAAACGGTCGGATGTCATCCCACTGAATAAGGAAAAAGCTTGGGCTGATGAAAAGGATTTTCCAAAAAACCTGGCTGAGGAGGTCTTTATTAAGCACCTTAAAGGACCCTTGTTTTTTGGGTCAACGAGTGAATTTCAACAACTCGCTGAGCAAATTCCAAATACCGCATCAGCGGTAATTATCCGAATGGGGCGGATGGAATACATGGATCAATCGGGTCTATATGCTATGGAGGACGTATTGCAAGACCTGAAAAACAAGGATATGGATGTTCTCTTAGTCGATATTCTTGATCAACCCAGATATATGATGGAGAGAATTGATATTGTTCCCGACCTCATCCCTGAAGAACATATTTTTGGGGATTTCAAAAGTTGTATGGCTTGGGTAATGGTCAATGTGGAAGACAAATATCCTTAATAATCCACTTCTGTTGGCATCTTATCTTTTCATCTCGTTAACAAGTAATTTTCCCAATGATTCTGGCCCTATTTATAGGGAGACTCTTGCTGGAGGACTGATTGCCGAACCCTATAACACCTTTAGCAATCTTGTTTTCCTTTTCATTGTGATTTACTGGGGATATCGCATCTTTAAAAATCCAAAACAACATCTTTTTCTTACTTGGGTAATCCCCGTTATCGCCATAAGTTATGTGGGAGGTACCATCTATCACGCAACAAGAAGCCATGAATTTTGGTTGCTTTTGGATTGGGTCCCGATTATGCTGCTTTGTGGCGCATTGGTGATTTACTTTGTCTTTAAAATTGTTGCAAAGTGGTGGCAGCGCATTTTGTTCGTGATAGTCATACTTGGACTTTCATTTGTGGTACGTATGTCACCAATGCCCGAATCCATGAAGATTTCCATAGGATACATTGTAACAGCTACAACCGTATTATTGCCCATAATGCTGTATTTGGTCAAAACCAAATTCTCAAATTACCAAAGTATCCTAATGGTATTTCTGATTTTTGGCTTGGCCGTATACTTCAGAAGTATCGATTTAACACAAGAGATTTTTCCAATGGGCACCCATTGGTTATGGCATTTTTTTGGAGGTGTGGCTGTTCATGGTCTGATAGGCTATATTTTCAGAGACAATTTGCTAACTTTGTCTGCTGCAAAGCAATCTGCCAATGATTGATACCATCAAGGAACATTTAGAAGAGGTTAAAAAGTTTTCCTCAACCTCAAAAGAGGATATTGAAGCATTCCGAATCAAGTATTTGGGAAAAAAAGGGCTTTTGAATTCCTTTTTTGCTGAATTCAAGAATGTTCCAAACGGTCAGAAAAAGGAGTTTGGTCAAGTCATCAATCAACTGAAGACCTCAGCGACCGAGAAGGTAAACACCTTAAAGGAAGCTCTGGAAAACCAAGCAGAAACCCAAGGCGAATACGGAGATCTTACGCGGCCCGGCGAACCTATTGAAATTGGTTCAAGACACCCTATTTCCATAGTGAAAAATCGAATCATCGACATATTTTCACGTATCGGGTTCAATGTTTCCGAGGGTCCGGAAATAGAAGACGATTGGCATAATTTTACTGCACTAAACTTGCCAGAATATCACCCGGCGAGGGACATGCAGGATACGTTCTTCATTCAAACGGACCCCGATATTTTGCTAAGGACCCACACGTCTTCAGTTCAAGTACGGTATATGGAGAACAATCAACCTCCTATTCGCACAATTTCACCGGGAAGAGTTTATCGAAATGAGGCCATTTCAGCACGCTCCCATTGCTTTTTCCATCAAGTGGAAGGCCTTTATGTAGATAAGAATGTCTCTTTTGCCGATTTGAAGCAGACCTTGCAATATTTCACAACTGAAATGTTCGGAAAATCAAAAATTCGATTGAGACCTTCCTATTTCCCGTTTACAGAACCGAGTGCCGAAGTTGATGTCTATTGGGGCCTGGAAACAGAAACCGATTACCGAATGACAAAGGGCACAGGCTGGCTTGAAATTATGGGTTGTGGCATGGTAGACCCCAATGTATTACAAAATTGCGGCATTGACCCGGAAGTGTATTCGGGATTTGCCTTTGGAATGGGTATAGACCGTATTGCACTGTTATTGCACCAAATTCCAGACATTCGCTTGTTAAGCGAAAACGACCTCCGTTTTTTGAAACAGTTTAAAAGTTCACTTTAGTCATCCATTTTGCATCCTGAAATCAAACGTTCTGAGGAAAAGAAACTTTTGGGAATCAACCTTTCCATGAGCATAGTGCATAATCGCACACAAGAATTATGGAAAACTTTTATGCCCAGGGTTAGTGAAATCAATACTAGGGCAAACAATGATTTTATCTCCCTTCAGGAGTATGACCCAGACTATTTTGACCATTTCAATCCCGAAACTTCTTTTGTCAAATGGGCAGCTGTAGAAGTTGATGATTTTGAACAAATCCCAAAAGGAATGGAAACCCATATTGTTGTGCCCGGTAATTATGCTGTTTTCCATTACAAAGGACTAAGCTCCGACAAAAGCATATTTCAATACATCTATGGAGAATGGGTGCCCAAGTCAAGATATGTGCTGGATAACCGGCCGCATTTTGAGGTTTTGGGTCAAAACTACCGTAATAATGACCCAACTTCTGAAGAAGAAATTTGGATTCCAATAAAGCAAAAGCTCTAGAATGGACATTTGCCCCCTCTGATTCTGGCACCCTATGCTTTGTTTAAACTTTCATTAAACCTTTTTTTTGGGCCTTATTTTTAGGGAATTCCCATTTTGACCCTTTCATTTTTATTTGTTTTCCATTGGATTGTTTTTCTTAACCTCTTAATTTAGAGGTGATTGCTAACTCAAAAAACTGCTACCCATGGCCAAAAGACAATTGAACCGAAGAGACTGGTTAAAAACAAGTATGCTCACCGCAGGTGGAATTCTAAGCACACCCTATTTGGGCTTTGCAGAAAACTGGAAGGCGCCATTGCAATTGGATGCGCAAGGCAACGCTATGTACAGCCCATTTTTTAAGGAATATCTTCTTGACGACTTAAGGGAATTTCCCATCCTCTCTGCAAAGCTGAATGCCAATGAAAACCCTTATGGTCCTTCTCCAAAAGCACTTGAAGCTTTTACCGCGGCGGCTCCCAAAGGAAATCGCTATGCCTGGAAAGAACTCTTTCAGTTGGTAAACAAAATTGCAGAATTTGAAGGGGTTCAAGATAAAAATATCATGATGGGCCCCGGTTCTTCCGATCTTTTGGAAAAAACAGCCATGGTATTATTTATGAACGGCGGGAATGTGGTATCAGCCGATCCGGCCTATATGTCACTCATTCGTGTTGCCGAATCTGTAGGAGCAACCTGGAAACCAGTGCCTTTGAAGAAAGATTGGTCGCATGATCTCAAAGCCATGGAAGCCGCAGTGGACGCCAACACCAAACTCGTTTACATTTGCAATCCCAATAATCCCACTGGAACGATAACCGATCATAAAGAGCTTCTGGATTTCTGTTCCCGTGTCTCTGAAAAGGTTCCAGTATTTATTGATGAAGCCTATTTGGCATTCATGGGAGAAGGCCTAAAAAAGAGCATGGTTTCACTTATCAGTGAAGGCAAAAACGTAATTATTGCGCGAACTTTTTCCAAAATACATGGTATGGCAGGGCTTCGAGTGGGCTATATTGTCGGACAAGAAGAAACCTTGGGTAAGCTTAAAAAAATAACCCGTGGAGGTATGGGTATTACCTATCCTTCAGTCTTTGCGGCAATGGCCGCAATGGATGACGTCGAATTTTTAGATAAATCAAGAGTGCTGAACGCTGAATGCAAAAAGTTTGTCTACAACAGTCTTGAAAGCATGGGCTTCGAATATGTTCCTTCCGAAACCAGTTTTGTCATTTTTCCTATTGAAATGGAGGGGAAAGAGTTCTTACAAAAGATGACCCATTTAAAAGTCGGCGTTAGAGCCTTTCAGTTTATGGATAAAAACTGGTGCCGAGTAAGTATGGGAACCATGGAGGAAATGAAACTATTCGCTGACGCCACCGCCAAGGTCTTAATCTAAACCGCCCATGGATTCTGGTCTTCAGAAAACCATCGTCTTTTTGTGCTTCATTCTAATTGGCGTTTTGCTCAAGGCGAAGTTCACATCGAAGGACGAACTTAATGGCATAAAGAAAATCATTCTTAATTTGGCACTGCCTGCCACAATTTTTATCGCCCTTTTGGGCATTAAAATTGAATGGAATCTTTTGTTTCTGCCTGTTATGGCTCTGGGACTGAATCTTTTTTTGTTTTTATTGGCACCTCTCCTCCTTCCTTTGGTAGGAATTGCCAAAAATTCCCCTGAGCATAAAACAGCGCGTCTTTTGATCCCCTCCTTGGCACCTGGACTGTCCTGCTTTCCTTTCGTATTGGAATTTTTGGGCGACACTGCTTTGGCCAAAGTTGCCATGGCCGATTTGGGCAACAAAGTGTTTGTATTGATTTTTCTCTATCTGGTGGCGATGAACTGGCATTTCCAAAATTCCACATTTACCAAAAGAAAGGGAAACCATAATTTGATCTCGCTTCTTAAAGTGCTTATTTCAGAACCCGTCAATCTGTTTATCGGGGCTGCATTGCTTCTACTGGCTTTTGGAATCACCATGGATTCCCTGCCTTTATTTTTAAACAACGTGCTTCATAAACTCAGTCTTATTATGACGCCTTTGGTGTTGCTTTTTATCGGCCTGGGTCTTAAAATAAGAAGAAAACAGTTTTTCCAGGTCTTTTCATTACTCACCTTACGGGCCGGGGCTGTGGTGTTGCTATGTGCCCTTGTAGTTTCACTGACAGGACTGACAGTTTCAGGTGAAATATTGCTTTTGTTAGCTTTTGCCCTCAGCTCTTGCAGTTTTTGGCCTTATGCGCATATTTCATCTGTGGAATCTCTTGAAATAGACAACCAGAGCGCCAAAAGAACCTTCAATAGTGATTTTGCCCTGACTGTTTTGGCGCTTTCCTTCCCGTTATCGACCATCTTGATATTGGGTGTGCTCAATACGGGCACTTTGTTCGTATCCGTATATAACGTATTGGGCTTTGGGAGTGCTTTAGTAGGGTTAGGATTGATTTATCCCATCACAACGACTTTTCAAAAAAGAGTACTGCATAAAATCTCAGGTCCTGATATGAAGAGTGCGGCAACGAAGCATATTTAGGGTAATATTCTCATCTAAGTGGAAACCCTTTGGCAGCCCACCAAGGATGCACTTCAATGACCAATCTGCCCGCCTTGACCATGGGGTCTAAGTTCGCCAAACTATCCGCCTCCTGTAAGGTTGCTACCTTGTAAATGGTAATTCCCCTTATATCGCCATTGTCGCCAAAAGGGCCTGAAATGTCTGCGAAGCCTTCGTCGTACATTCGCTTCAAATGTGTTAGGTGCATCACTTGCAGACTATCCAATTCTGCTTTGGACTGTTCTCTATTAGGACCATTTTTAAGAAAGGCCATAAAGTACTGTTGCATCAGAATTGTATCCTTGGTTTCTTCATCGACAAAATCAAAAGTCTGATAGCCCTTTTTGCCCAATTCAGCTTTAACTTGTGCAATGCTTTTCTCAACTGAATTTTCGTTCTCTACGGGCTTAGTAGTCTCAGCTTGTTTTTGCTGTTGACATGAGAAAAATAAGAAGCATAATACGACGAAAGCTCGATTTGCTATTGCCATTGCTTATATGGTTTTTTGGTTAATTGTGCGTTGTAATACTGAACCTCTCCTGTTACCTCGTCGCCTAACCAATCAGGTTTTTTAAACACCTCATCTTCATGTTTCAGCTCAATTTCGGCTACAATCAAGCCTTTGTTCTCCGCTAGAAACTCATCCACCTCAAAAAGGTGTCCTTCAAAAGGGATTTCATACCGAATTTTCTCTAGAATGAATCCCTCACATAAATCTATCAAATTGGTTGCCTCATGCAAACCAATCCCTGTTTCCCATTCAAACCGTGTTGTACCAGATTCATTGCTTTCTCCCTTTACAGTCACAGAACCCTTTTCTCCATGTATTCGAACCCGAACAGTTCGTTTCGGGTCTGTATTCAGAAATCCCTGGACAATTCGGGTTTTGGTTATGGCTTCATTTTTATAAGCTTCCGATTTGACCAAAAATTTGCGTTCAATCTCTAGGTGTTCCATCCTTTTAAATATAGCTATAAATTTGGGTATGGATTTCGATTTTCCTTTACGAAAAATCATTCACGTGGATATGGATGCTTTCTATGCCTCCGTGGAGCAACATGACCATCCTGAACTAAAGGGGAAACCTGTAGCCGTTGGAGGCGGTTCAAAGCGAGGTGTAGTTTCCGCAGCCAGTTACGAAGCCAGAAAATTCGGAGTACGAAGCGCTATGGCTGGATACATTGCCAAGCGCAATTGCCCTGAATTGATCTTCGTAAAACCCCGTTTTGACCGATACAAGGAAGTGTCACAACAGATTAGAGCCATTTTTTTTGAGTATACCGATCTGGTTGAGCCCCTGTCTTTGGATGAGGCCTACTTGGATGTAACCGAAAATAAAAAAGGGAACCCATCGGCTACCCTTATCGCAAAGGAAATTAGGGCAAAAATTTTAGACCGTACGGGCTTAACCGCATCAGCCGGAATATCCATTAACAAGTTCATCGCCAAGGTGGCCAGTGACATCAACAAGCCGAATGGTCAGAAAACAATCAATCCGGAAGAGGTCATTTCCTTTTTAGAGGATTTGGACATAAGAAAGTTTTATGGCGTGGGCAAGGTCACTGCGGAGAAAATGTATAAACTGGGCATTTTTACGGGAAAGGATTTAAAGGAAAAATCAATGGAATTCCTTGATCAACATTTCGGAAAAAGTGGAAGATACTACTACCATGTTGTAAGGGGTGTCCATACCAGTGAAGTGAAGCCGCATCGCATTCCAAAATCGGTCGGAGCGGAACGTACCTTTTCAGAAAACTTGAGCAGCGAAATCTTTATGCTCGAAAAACTTGAAAATATTGCAGTCGAATTGGAGAGACGGCTACTTAAATCGAAAATTTCAGGAAAGACCATCACCTTAAAGATAAAATACAGTGATTTTACCTTGCAAACCCGCAGTAAGACTCTTCCTTATTTCATTTCAAAAAAGGAGCTCATCCTGGAAACCGCCAAAGAATTACTCTATCAATCTGCACTTAAGGATTCTGTTCGGCTACTCGGCATTTCATTGGCCAATTTGAATACAGAGAAGAAAAAAGAGGTTGAGCCCAAAGAGGAGATTTCCGTGCAACTTCGGTTTGATTTCTAAGCCCAAGTTGTTAAACTCCGTTGGTGGAGAACACAGTAATCAGCCAAACTACTAGTGAGGAGAAGAAAATACCTATGGCATTGGCAAAAAAAGCCTGCTTTCTTTCAATCTTAAAAAGATAGGAGGCAATGCTACCAGCATAAACACCTGTTCCCGGCAATGGGACCATCACAAAAAGGACCAAACCCAAAAAGCCAAATTTTTCAATCTTACCCCCAGACCCGGTTTTTGCCCTTCGGGCCACATACACCGCAGATTTTTTGTAAAATCGCCATTTGGTGAGATAGCGGTTGATGTGCTCCAGAAAGAACATCATCAATGGAAAGACCATGATATTGGCCAAAAAACAAACAATAAAGACCAAATAACTATTGAGCCCTTTCATGATGCCGTAGGGTATTCCCAACTTAGCTTCACCAAAAGGAGACAGACTCCATAGCATGGCCATTATTAAATCTAGTATCACAGCATTTTTTGAATTGCAAAATTACTGCCGAAAACAATGGAAATTACCATTCAAAACACTAAAAATTGATTAAAATTTCCCTAGCGTATTTGAGATCAGGTTTTACATCACAGGCCATGGTTTTTGCCATATTTCTATAACCGCGTAGACTGACCGGTCTTTTCTTATCTTTATATCATGGAGCAGCCAACCACCCACCAAAGAATCATCAATACCGCTGGTAAACTTTTCTACACCAATGGTTATGCTTCTACTGGCATTAATGAGATCATTAGCAAATGTGGTATCGCCAAGGCAACCTTGTACAGTCATTTTAAATCCAAGGAAGACATCTGCATTGCTTATTTGAACAATCGACATGATACTTTTTTGGATACTCTTCGAGGATACGTGGACCGAAGGAAGATGGGGAAAAATCAAATGTTGGCCATTTTCGATTACCTCTCCGATTTGTTTAGAGAAGGTGATTTTTATGGTTGTTGGGCGCTTCGGACCCTTGGCGAGCTATCCCCGAAACAGAAGCGGATTTTCTCTACCATACAAAAGCAAAAGAAGGAACTTCTTCTTTTTTTGGGAGAAGTGGTCGATAATAACATTGTAAATGGTTCAAAAGCAGAAATTGAAAAAATATCAGGAGGGCTATACCTGTTGTACGACAGTGCTATTACTGAAAGTCATTTGTTCCAAAATGCTTGGCCCATATATATGGCCAAAAGCCTCGCTCCTAAGCTTTTTGGAAACGCAGAGATAAAATCCTAAACAAAAAAACCTCCCTTTTGGGAGGTTTTTCATCTAAAACAACTTCGATTACTTCACTACTAAAGTGTTGTCTGTTGCTGTTGGGTTAAGAGGACAAAAATATACGTACTCTCCTTTTTCCAAAGTTGTGGGCTTTGAAGTCTGCGAAGCACCTGTTTTAACAGGTTGGGTCACATAGGCAGTCTGAATATGATTCTCAGCCTTGCTAATGTCCTGTCCCTTCTTTACCAAAACGAACCCCACATCATGACCAACTCCATTGTTGGCAATATCAAATATGTAAGTTCCTTCTGAAACGGTGATATGTTTTTGGGTAAACTCTCCTGGAGTCTGTTCCAAAGAAATGGTCTGAACGTCCTTATCTTTCATAGTATCCTGGGCATTTCCAAAGAAAATGGCTCCAAAAGCGAATACTAAAATTGCAATTACATTTTTCATTTTTATATGATTTAGAGGTTTTATGAATTAAACCGTAGCAGCTTCCAAGGGTTGTGCCACTGGAAAGTCTACTGGAATTTCTGTTGTGTTATTGATATAATTGGAGATAGTCTTGTCACCCACCAAAACAATGGTGTCGATTAGATTTTCCTTGGTCCATCCGGCTTGGAAAAAATTCTCTACCACAGTAGCATCGGTAGCACCTCTGTTCTCGGTAATGTTTCTGGCCAATCTTGCCAAAGCATCCAACTTATTGTCGAAAGAGGCTTGCCCAGCTCTTAGCTCCAGGATTTGTGCATCGGTAAATCCGTTCATTTTGGCGATTGCCGTGTGGGCTGAAAGACAGTAAATACAGTTGTTCACTTCACTTACCGCCAAGTTTACTACTTCTTTTTCCTTTGTTTTCAGCGATGTTTTGGCATTTGATAAATTCAAATAATTGCCTAAAGCATTTTCAGAATGGGCATAGGTGGCGAATAGATTGGGAACAAAGCCAACGGCTTTTTCCAAATTGTCGAAAATAGCTTGATTGTTTGCGCTAACTTCTTCTCTTTTAGGTACATTAAATGTGCTCATAGTTGTAATGATTTATTTTATTAATTCAGATTATATATTGGTTACAAAAGGCTTTTCAGCATCACAATAGAAATCGTGAATTTGCTTTTGCTCGCAATGTGCTTTTTTAGAAATGATTTGGATTTCGGGTTTTTTGGAAGTCCGAAATATCTCGATGAGATTGAAGACGGATTTTTCTAATGATTTCATCTTTTACCTTTCTTTTAATTACGAGGCAAAGATGTGGCGAAAAAGAAGGTAGGTGTTAGAAGGGATTTCCCGAACGCTTGTCCATATTTCCCTTATGCGGCATTTGTCTTATTTTCTCGGTATTCCGAGGGAGTCATTTGTGTCATTTTCTTGAAAAAACGACTAAAATGTGCTGGGTCGTTGAACCCCAGGTCATAAGCTATTTCCTGATTTTGCTTGTCGGTAAAAAGCATAAGACGTTTCGCCTCTAAAGTAATACGCTCCAAAATAATTTGCTGAGGAGGTTTCTGGTTATAAATGGAAAATAGATTGGAAAGCGTCTTTGGGGATTTAAAGAGCATGTCCGCATAATCGCTGACTTTTCGTTTGGTCTTATAGTTTAAGTCCACCAGAAAACTAAACTTTCTAATAATATCAATTTGTTCGTTGTTCAGCGACTTTACAATATGTTGCTCCTTTGCCAATCTTGTACACATAATAATCAATCGCTTCAATAGCATTTGTAGCATATCTCCCTGAATGTTGTCTGGAGTACTGAATTCTTCTTGAAATACATCGAACCACAAATCGAATTTGCGCCGTTGTTCTTCAGGAATAGTGACTATGGGTATTTCTTGGGTTCCAAAAAACAAAATCCCATTGCACGATACCTCGCTGTCATGGTCCGAAATGCAATAAAACTCTCTATTGAACAAAATACTCGTCAACGGCTGTTTCAACATATCAAAAGAAACATGATGTAGGTAGGTTACAGTCATCAACTGACCAGGAGCAAGTTGAATTGGCATATCATCTATCAAAAGATTCACCGGTTCCTGGTTTCTATTCCATAGAAATTTGATGGTTTTGGAGGTATCTGAAAAGCGGTTGAGGTTATTTTTTACGTCATCGGTAAACCCGATTATTGCTCCCAATTTGGCGTCGTTATATTCGTATTTCATGTTGTTTCCCTATTCACAGGTTCCACTTTAAACCTCCATTTTATGGGTATTTGTCCCATTTTCTTGTTGATACTTACATAGGACTATCGAAGCAGTTTTGCTGAATTTGTTAAACAATACTGTTAATGTCTCTCACATTTTTTCTGAGGACTGAATTTCTTTATAGTATTGAGCATGGAAAAGATAAGATATTATGATGAAGCGATAAGCAAGTTCTATCGCAATCAAGAAATCAATAGCTACCCACTAAGCTCTCTAGATATTTATTCCCAACACTTTGATAAGGTTTGCCAAAGTCTTCAGGATATTTCCAATCTCAGTGATTTGGCGAAGAAGGAAAAATGGGAAAAAGAATTACCCTTTAAGAATGAAATTCTAGGAAAAGAACATGTTGTAGTGGTCACTGACCCGCAGTTGAACATCGTTTACGCCTCGCAAAATATTTATTCCATGAACGGGTACAGACCCGAAGAAATTTTGGGCAAAAAGCCCAAGATGTTCCAAGGCGAAAAAACGTCCATGGAAACAGCTCGGAACATTTCAAAAGCCGTCCGAAACTTAGAGCCTTTTGAAGCCACTATTACCAACTATAGAAAAGATGGTTCTACCTATAATTGTTGGATTCAGGGTGCACCTGTTTTTGACACACGGGGAAAAGTCGTCAACTTTATTGCCTTTGAAAAAGAAGTGGCCTAATTAGGTCTTGCTTCCACTAAAAACTGCAGGTCTCGATTTCGGTTACACGAAGTGTATTTACCATACCCTTATCCTTAATAGGCATAGCGGCTAAGCTTATCAGCATATCACCCACATCTAAAAACCCTTTTTTACAGGCAATCTGGTTTACGTCTTCAATGGTTTCGTCCGTTGAAACATACTTGTCATAGTAAAATGCTTTCACCCCCCATAAAAGGTTGAGCTGAGTGAGAATCCTCCGGTTGGAGGTAAATACCAAAATATGGGCGCCGGGCCTCCAAGCCGATATCTGAAAAGCAGTGTATCCACTATTTGTCAATGTTGATATGGCCTTGGCCTGAATTTCATTGGCCATTAGTGCAGCATGATAACAAACCGATTTGGTAATGTACCTTTTAGTACGAATATGGGGTGGTGTTTGAGGTACGGTAATTAAACTGGACCCTTCAACACTTAGCAAAATGCTGGTCATTTTTTCAATAACCTGAACCGGATAATTTCCTACGGAAGTTTCACCGGATAACATCACAGCATCGGCCCCATCCATGACGGAGTTGGCTACATCATTCACCTCGGCCCGTGTTGGAGTAAGACTGGTGATCATGGTTTCCATCATTTGAGTGGCAATGATTACCGGAATTCTCGCTTTTTTGGCCCTCAATACCAGCTTTTTCTGAATCAAAGGCACCTCGTGTGCCGGAACTTCTACACCGAGATCCCCCCGAGCGACCATGAGACCATCGCAATAGGCAACAATCTTATCGATGTTGTCGACAGCCTCGGGTTTCTCAATTTTTGCAATAATCGGAATTTTATGTTCGGAATGCTCATTGACCAAATTTTGAAGATCCAACAGGTCTTGGCTGTGCCTAACGAAAGAAAGGGCAATCCAATCCACTTCTTGGGAAATGGCGAATTTGGCGTCAACAATATCTTTTTCGGTAAGTGCGGGCAAGGAGATAGCTGTATTGGGAAGATTCACCCCCTTCTTTGATTTTAGGGGTCCTCCTTGCAAAACAACAGCCTTCACCTCATCCTTCCCGTTGGTGGATTTGGCTTCAAAGATTAATTTCCCATCATCAAGTAGAATACGTTCCCCTGGCTTTACATCCCTAGGGAAACTTTCATAATTCATGTAGACCCTTTGGGCACTTCCCTCGAAGGGTTTACCGGTTGCAAAAGTAATTTCATCACCTGGGGCCACCACAGCTTCTCCACCCATGACCCCAACCCTAAGTTTTGGTCCTTGTAAGTCAGCCAAAATGGAAGTATTTAGCTCCAATTCCTCATTTAGTTCCCTAATCATTTTAATCCGTTCCGCAACATCACCGTGGGAAGCATGTGAAAAGTTTATTCGAAAAACATCCACTCCCGCTTTCATCATTTCGGTCAGAACCTCCTTCTTGCTAGTGGCTGGACCCAATGTGGCTACGATTTTGGTCTTCTTTCTTGTTGGCATCTTTAAAAGATTAAATTGCTTTTTGATTTTAAAGTCTCCGTGTCAATTGAATAAGCAGTCACAACTCTTGGTATTTGATTGACCTTCTTGGCCAGCTCATTTATACCCGTAGTATGGTCAGAATCCATTTTCAAAAAATAATCCACCTCTTTTTGCTCCTTTAAAAGGAAGTTCTTTTGCAAGGAGATATTTTCCTCAAACAGGCCTCCAAAATCCATGCGTACTTCTTCCTCACTTCTATTACAAAAAAGGGTCCATTGGGTTTCGCTGAGCTCATCGTTCCATTCAAAGATTGGAAAAGCAAGGTCTTTTTCCAAAGTAAGGTCTTCCTCTGTTCGCCTTAACTTCAATCCACAATAAAAATTAAGGGCGTATGTCATAGCGAAGTTTTCCAAATCACTGTGAATAGCTATGAGATGATAGTCCTCCTCGTAAAATTCTGCTCCTATTTTATGGGTGGTCTGCATGGCCTCGACACGAACGGTAAATATACTCCTATTACAATTCCCAGCCTAGTTTGGGGCAAAACATTGAACTTTAAAACTTTACGAAAACGTTTGCGTAGACTTTTTTTTATGCTAAGAACTCTCAATTCGGCTTTGTAGAGCAAAGTATGCTCTTTTTGAGGCCTTTTCTTCCGCCTTCTTTTTCGAGGTAGCCCTTGCTTTCCCCAACACCTTATTGCCTATGGTCAATTTCACGGCAAAATGTTTGAGTTCATCATTGCCCGTATCCTCATAGACTTCATAGTCAAAGGATTTTTTTTGCTTTTGACACCATTCAATGACCAAACTTTTGTAGCTAATGACCTTTCCTTCCAGCTGCTCTATATCTACATAAGGTTCGATGACCCTATCATTGATAAATTTCTCGCAAAAGGAATATCCCCTATCCAGATAAATGGCGCCTACCAATGCCTCGAACACATTTCCATGGATGTTTTCACCAAAGTGCGATTTAGGAATTCGGCTTTCCACATGCTCTAAAAGCCCCAAATCTTTTCCCAATTCGTTCAAGTGCTTTCGGCTCACCACTTTAGAGCGCATTTTGGTAAGATAACCCTCATCCCCTTCCGGCACTTCGTTGTACAGGTGCTTGGAAATAATAGTTCCCAACATCGCATCTCCCAAAAACTCCAGTCTTTCATAGTTCATTGGGTTTCCATCCTTATCTTTCTGATTAATGGAACGATGCAAAAAGGCCTTTTTATATATGGCAAGGTTCTTAGGCCTAAAGCCCAGTATTTTTTTTATCGCCAAAAAAAAATCCCCATCCGATTTCGGATGGGAATTAAATATTTTTGACGAAAATCTCATGGTATTTTTCTACCCTATTTTCTTGAATAAGACACACGCATTATGGCCACCAAATCCAAAGGTATTGCTCATCGCAACATTTACTTCACGTTCTTGTGCCTTGTTCAGCGTTAAATTAAGGGAAGCATCTATTCCTTCATCAACCACGCTATGATTTATGGTAGGAGGTACGGTATTGTGCTCCATGGCCAATATGGATGCAATGGCTTCAATTGCGCCAGCGGCACCCAATAAATGACCGGTCATAGACTTGGTTGAATTGATATTAATGTTTGGGGCATGTGCTCCAAATACCTTGGAAATTGCCTTTAATTCTGCTACATCGCCCAAAGGTGTAGAGGTGCCATGCGTATTGATGGCATCCACGTCTTCAGGTTTTAAACCAGCATTTTGCAAGCAATTTTCCATAACACGTACTACCCCAATCCCTTCAGGATGTGGAGCTGTCATGTGATGTGCGTCACTTGAAAGACCGCCGCCAAGAACCTCAGCGTAAATCTTGGCCCCCCTAGCTTTGGCATGTTCATATTCTTCAAGAATAAGAGCTCCTGCTCCTTCACCCAAAACAAAACCATCCCTGGTTGCATCAAAAGGTCGAGAAGCGGTCTCAGGGCTTTCATTTCTTGTGGATAGGGCGTGCATGGCATTGAACCCTCCCATACCTGCTATGGTAACTGCCGCCTCACTTCCTCCTGTGACAATAACATCGCAATGGCCCAATCGAATATAATTCAACGCATCAATAAGTGCATTGGCCGAAGAGGCGCATGCTGATACCGTGGTATAGTTTGGACCCATAAATCCATGCTTTATGGAAATATTGCCCGGAGCTATATCGGCAATCATCTTTGGAATGAAGAAAGGATTGAACCGTGGCGTTCCATCACCATTGGCAAATCCAATGACCTCGTTTTGAAAAGTTTCTAAACCTCCAATACCAGCTCCCCAAACAACACCAACCCTGAACTTATCAATCTGTTCAAGGTCAATACCTGAATCGGCAATGGCCTCATCAGAGGAAACCAAGGCATATTGGGCAAAACGGTCCAACTTTCTAGCCTCTTTTCTATCGAAATGATCCTGTGGATTATATCCTTTCAGCTCACAAGCAAACTTGGTCTTAAACTTTTCTGTATCGAAGTATGTAATGGGTGCCGAACCACTTACGCCGTTCTTTAGTCCTTCCCAATAAGCCTTCAAATTGTTACCAATGGGTGTTAACGCACCCATTCCGGTAACTACTACACGCTTTAACTGCATTGAACTATTTTTTTACCCTTATCAACCTAAATTATAAAAAAAATATCCATGTGATCATCATCACATGGATAATTTGCATGCTTTAGATATATATCATAAAATTACTTAGCTTCTTCTATGTAGCTAATGGCTTGACCTACAGTAGCAATATTTTCTGCCTGGTCGTCAGGGATTTGAATATCAAACTCTTTTTCAAACTCCATGATAAGCTCAACAGTGTCCAAGGAATCTGCCCCCAAATCGTTGGTGAAACTTGCCTCGGGTACAACTTCATTTTCATCAACACCCAGTTTATCAACGATGATAGCCTTTACTCTTGATGCAATGTCTGACATAATTATATTGGTTTTAAAAATTTAATCGTTGGCAAAAATATAAAACTTTGGATTAAATACACTATTTGTCGATAAAATGTGACCAAATCGAGCATCTTACAAATGAGTGCATTACTTTAGCTTTGCAAATTTAAATGTGGTATCAACGCCATTTAAGCATGAAACGAATTGTCGTCTTGGCATCTGGTAGTGGCTCAAATGCAGAGAATATTTACCATTTTTTCTCAAAGGGCGATTTTGCCAAAGTAGTTGCAGTTCTCTCCAACAAAAAGTCGGCTAAAGTATTGGAACGCGCCGATAGGCTCGGCATTCCAGCCTTTTATTTTAATAAAACTGCTTTCTGCAGTGAGGAAGGCGCCATCAAATTAATTCGGGCATTGAGCCCCGACTTGGTTGTATTGGCTGGGTTTTTATGGAAAATCCCCGAGTTTTTTATAAAATCTTTCCCTAATCAAATCATTAACATACATCCCGCCTTGTTGCCCAAGTATGGTGGAAAAGGAATGTATGGTTCAAATGTCCACAAGGCCGTAAAGGAAAATCAAGAGGTGGAAAGCGGTATTACCATCCACTATGTGAATGAAAACTATGATGAGGGAGCCATCATCCATCAATCCAAAACAACGCTTCTACCAGCAGATGATGTACATGAAATTGCCCAAAAGGTACATCTGCTTGAATATGAGCATTACCCCAAAGTAATTGAACATGTCCTAAAACAGCAAAATGGCAGCCAATAAGAAGTTTTATGTGGTTTGGAAGGGTAAAAAGCCTGGTATCTATGAATCTTGGGCGGATTGCAAATCACAGATTGCCGGCTTCAAAGGAGCCCAATACAAGGCTTTTTCCCAATTTTCTGAAGCTAAAAAGGCGTTTCGTGGCAAATACGAAGATTATAAGGGCAAGACCAAAACGAAACCAAAGCTTTCCAAGGAAGAACTCAAACGTATCGGTGAACCGAATTATCGTTCCATTTCTGTTGATGCCGCCTCAAGTGGAAATCCAGGAAAGATGGAGTACCAAGGGGTGGATACCAAAACGAAAAAAGTATTGTTCAAACAAGGTCCTTTTGAGCAGGGAACCAACAATGTGGGAGAGTTTTTGGCCATTGTTCACGGCCTTGCCTTCTTAAAAAAGAAAAAGAGCGGTCGTATTTTATATTCAGACTCCAAAATTGCCATGGGCTGGGTGAAGAAGAAGAAGTGTGGCACGAAACTTAAAAGGACTGCAAAAAACAAAGAACTGTTCCTTTTAATAGAAAGAGCGGAGGAATGGTTGAGAAAAAATGCATACGCAACCACCTTAGTGAAATGGGAAACAAAGGCATGGGGAGAAATTCCTGCAGATTTTGGAAGAAAATAGAAGATTATATGCTTCTGGAACAGCCTTTTTTTCAATTAAACGTTTCCATGCTTCAAATGAGATATGTAACCGTATATTTGCACCAAAATTTTGCGAATGGGCAAATTATTGATTGTCGGCAGTATAGCCTTCGATGAAATTGAAACTCCTTTTGGGAAGACCGGAAAAATACTTGGAGGTGCTGCGACCTTCATTGGTCTCGCAGCTAGCCAGTTCAAGGTCGAATTGGGAATTGTTTCTGTTGTTGGAGAAGATTTGCCTAAAGATTATCTCGATTTACTATCGGAAAGAGGTGTTGATATTTCAGGTGTTGAAGTGATCAAAGGTGGAAAAACCTTCTATTGGAAAGGGAAGTACCACAATGACCTCAATTCTAGAGATACCTTAATTACCGAATTGAACACTTTGGGTGAGTTCAATCCCATAGTCCCCGAAAATTTTAAGGATGCCGATGTGGTCATGTTGGGCAACTTACACCCCAACATTCAATTGAGTGTAATGGATCAAATGAAAGTTCGACCCAAGCTTACCATTTTGGACACCATGAATTTTTGGATGAACAATACTTGGGATGAATTGATGCAGATTATTTCACGGATAGATGTGATAACCATCAATGACGAAGAGGCACGACAATTGACCGAAGAGTATTCTTTGGTGAAAGCGGCTGCCAAGATTCAAGAGATGGGTCCAAAATATGTTGTTATTAAAAAGGGGGAGCATGGCGCACTTTTATTTCATGAAGAAAATGTGTTCTTTGCCCCAGCCCTTCCTTTAGAAGAGGTTTTTGATCCTACAGGTGCCGGTGATACTTTTGCAGGTGGATTTGCCGGTTACATCACGGAAGCGAGGAATGTCTCCTTCGAAAGTTTGAAGAATGGAATTATACAAGGCTCCAATTTAGCCTCTTTTTGTGTGGAGCGCTTTGGAACCGAGCGAATGCTGGACCTCAAAAAGCAGGAGGTCAATCAACGCTTGCGACAGTTTAAGGAATTGACACAATTCAATATAGAGTTAACATAAGTGCTGCCCTGAAAAATTTCGGGGCATTTTTATTTTTGGTTTATTATGAGTGATGCGATTAAGCACGAATGCGGAATATCCCTGATCCGTTTGCTTAAACCACTGGAATACTACAAGGAAAAGTATGGTACGGCCTTTTACGGTGTAAACAAAATGTACCTGATGATGGAAAAGCAGCACAATCGAGGCCAAGATGGTGCTGGCTTTGCCAGCATTAAACTGGACATGTCTCCTGGCGAACGTTACATGAGCCGGGTACGGTCGGTGCAACAACAACCCATTCAAGATATTTTTGATCAAATCAACCACCGCATCAACAATTCCCTCACGGAACGACCTGAAATGGAGCATGATGTTCAGATGCAAAAAAAGGAGATTCCTTATATAGGTGAATTGTTGTTGGGACATGTGCGCTATGGAACCTTTGGCAAAAACAGTATAGAGAATGTGCATCCCTTTCTAAGACAAAACAACTGGATGCACCGAAACCTGATTGTTGCGGGCAACTTCAATATGACCAATGTTACAGAGTTGTTTAGTAATCTGGTGGAATTGGGCCAGCACCCAAAGGAAATGGCCGATACCATAACGGTGATGGAAAAAATAGGGCACTTCCTGGATGACGCCGTGGCCAAAATATACAAGGAAATTAAGAAAGAAGGGTACAGCAAACGGGAGGCCTCACCCCAAATTGCCAAACGCTTGAATGTTGCCAAAATTCTTCGAAAATCATCTAAGAATTGGGATGGGGGTTACGCAATGGCCGGATTGCTGGGCCATGGTGATGCTTTTGTCTTTAGGGATCCCGCTGGCATTCGTCCCACATATTTTTATAAGGATGAAGAAGTGGTTGTGGTCGCTTCAGAACGTCCTGCCATCCAAACCGTGTTCAATGTTGATTATGATGAGGTAAAGGAATTAGATCCAGGAAATGCCATCATCATCAAGAAAAATGGAAAAGTACATCTTGAAGAAATCCTAAAGCCTACTGAAAGAAAAGCATGTTCCTTTGAACGCATCTATTTTTCAAGAGGAAGCGACAAGGAAATATACCAAGAGCGTAAGATGTTAGGCAAACTGGTTTTTCCACAAATATTGAAATCAATAGACAATGACCTGTTGAATACGGTATTCTCCTATATTCCAAATACCGCTGAGACTTCCTTTTTGGGAATGGTGAAAGAGGCACAGAACTATCTGAACAATAAAAAGGAGGAACAGATCATTGCCATGGGACCCGATATTACCCGGGAAAAATTGCATGAAATTTTGGATGTGAGGCCAAGAATTGAAAAGGTAGCTATAAAAGATGCCAAGCTCAGAACCTTTATTACCCAGGACAGTAGTCGAGATGATTTGGTCACCCACGTCTATGACATTTCATATGGTTCAGTAGAAAAGAGTGATAATCTGGTCATAATTGATGATAGCATTGTTAGGGGAACAACCCTGAAGAAAAGTATTCTCAAAATTCTGGATAGGCTCTCCCCTAAAAAAATCATTGTGGTTTCTTCGGCACCCCAGATACGGTATCCTGATTGCTACGGTATTGACATGGCCAAATTGGAGGACTTTGTGGCTTTTAGGGCGGCATATGAGCTTCATAAAGAAAGAGGAACCGAAGATACCATCCAACAAATCTATCAGAAATGCTTAGATCAAGCAAATGACAGGGATTCTGAGGTCATTAACCATGTAAAGGAATTCTATGCACCATTTACACCGGATGAAATTTCAAATAAAATAGGGGAGATTTTGAGCCCTAACGGGATTAAGGCCGAGGTACAGATCATATACCAGACCATCGAAAACCTTCACAACGCCTGTCCCAAAAACTTGGGGGACTGGTACTTTACAGGTGATTATCCCACCCCGGGAGGAAACCGGGTCGTAAATCGGGCGTTTATCAACTTTTATGAAGGGAAAAACCAAAGAGCCTATTAAAATCCCCTATTTAACATTAAGTTAATGTGTGCATTTCGTCGATGAAACGCGTATTTTATCGGGTTTATGGCAGATAGGTAAATGTCAAACCTACTTTAGTGTTGCCATAGCATAAGTAGGTTAAGTTCATGGTAAGATTTGGGGCAAAAAAGGTGGAAGCTATTCCACCTTTTTTATTTTAGGTAGTCCCTTCATCCTTTCCCGTAATCTTTTTCTTCAACCAAAGTGCCAACTACCAACAGAGTTCGCAATTCAACCAAATTACTGGGGTTTCGTCTAAAAGCTTTTTCATGCGAGGGCCGCTACACTACATTTGGAGAACCATAGCATAAGTAGGTTAAGTTCATGGTAAGATTTGGGGTAGAAGGCGGAGCGTGCTCCGCCTTCTTTTTGTTTGAACACCAAGTATTTATCCATTTTTTTCTCCCTCTTCTTGATTCAAGAATCAAAAATTTCCTCAAAAACCTTTGTTATTTCTCACAATACCAGTAATTTAGTTTTGCCATAGCATAAGTAGGTTAAGTTTATGGTAAGATTTGGGACGAAAAGGGTGGGGGCTTCCCCGCCCTTTTCTATTTGTAAAGATTCTACCACAAAAAAGCCCGGGACTTTAAGGTCCCGGGCCGATAAATCCTAAAAAAGAATTCTATTTATTAGCTGCGTAATTCTCAGCTACTTTGTTCCAATTGATTACGTTAAAAAAGGCCGCAACATAATCCGGTCTTCTATTCTGATAATTTAGGTAATATGCGTGTTCCCACACATCCAATCCCATAATTGGGTACCCTCCGCATCCCACTTCGGGCATAATGGGACAATCTTGATTTGGGGTGGAACAGATTTCCAACTTTCCTCCTTTATGGACGCAAAGCCATGCCCATCCTGATCCAAATCGCGTACCTGCAGCAGCGCTGAACTTTTCTTTAAACGCATCAAAAGAGCCAAAGGCATCATTAATGGCACTGGCCAAATCCCCGCTTGGTTCTCCACCACCATTTGGTGACATTATCTCCCAAAAAAGAGCATGGTTATAAAAACCTCCACCATTGTTTCGAACTGCCATATTGGTCATGTCCAAGCCTGTGAGGATTTCCTCTATATCCTTGCCTTCCAAATCGGTTCCTGCGATAGCTCCATTGAGTTTCGTTGTATACCCATTATGATGTTTTGTATGATGGATTTCCATTGTTCTTGCATCAATATGTGGCTCCAGGGCATCGTAGGCATACGGTAACTTAGGTAATTCAAAAGCCATAATTATTTTGTTTTTATGTTATTATTAATCGCTTCTGTAAAAATAAGGCTTTAGGATGTATTTATTGGCACCTTCACGTTAAGTTCAATACGGTAATATGTAATTTGCAAAAAAAATATTCTTGGTGGATTCCGTTTTTACCATTTATAGTGCTTCTGCCGGTTCTGGAAAGACCTATACCCTGACCAAAAACTACCTCAGGTTGTTGTTCAAAGGGGATGCCCTGGGCAGGTTCAGGCAGATATTGGCCCTCACTTTTACCAATAAGGCAGTGGGAGAGATGAAATCCCGAATTTTGGACAGTCTCCATCATTTTTCAAAAAAAGATATCCTCGATAGTTCGAATAGCCTATTTCAGGAACTCTGCGAAGAAACTGGGCTATCCCCCAATGAACTACATAACCGGAGCAAAGTCTTGTTAAAGCACCTTTTGCATAACTATTCTTTTTTTGATGTTTCCACTATTGACAAGTTTAACCATAGAATATTAAAAACGTTCGCTCGCGACCTTCAGCTCTCCCAAAATTTCGAAGTAGAATTGGATACGGATTCTCTTTTGGAAAAGGCTGTGGACCGTTTATTGGACAGAGCGGGAAGCGATAAGGCCCTGACCAAAACCTTACTTGCCTTCTCGTATGAAAAGGTGGATGATAACAAAAGTTGGAACATTGCCTACGATCTGGTCGAAATGGGAAAACTACTCTTCCAAGAAAATCATTCTGTCCATCTAGAGAAGCTTAAAAACAAATCCATAGCCGACTTTGACCTCCTAAAAAATTCCCTTCTTGACCAAATACAACAACAGGCGCAACAGACGAAAGAAAAAGCCGAATCGGTTTTGGCCAAAATCCTAGATGATGGCTTTCAGTTTGAAGAATTTCCAAGACAAACCCTTCCCAATCATTTTAAGAAAATTAGGGATGGGGAGCAATCTGTGAAGTCTTTGTACAACAATCAATTGGAAAAGAATCTTTTAGACGGAAACATCCTAAAGGCGAGCGACACGCGAGACACAGCTTTGCTTTCCGAATACTTGCTCCAAGAGTACAGGGCCATCAAGAAGTCCCTTTATCAAAGGGCTTACCTTCGAAATATTTATGGCAACGTGGTACCTATGACCCTACTCAATGAGATTTCAAAAGAACTCAAAGAAATTGAAAACGAGCAGGACCTTATTCCCATATCGGCACTTAACGAACTCATTTCAAAGGAAATCAAAGGGCAGCCTGTGCCTTTTATTTATGAGAGATTGGGGGAGAAATACAGACATTATTTCATAGATGAATTTCAAGATACTTCCCAACTACAATGGGAAAATCTTATTCCCCTTATTTCAAACGCGCTGGAAAGTGAAAACGAACAAAGCGGCCGTGGTTCCTTATTTTTAGTAGGCGATGTAAAACAGGCCATATACCGCTGGCGAGGGGGAAGGGCAGAGCAGTTTTTGAATCTATTGGGGCTTAAAACCAATCCTTTTAACATTCAACCCAACATCAAAACCCTTGACACCAATTGGAGAAGCGCATCAGAGATAATTGCTTTTAACAACGCCTTTTTTTCTTCCGTTGCCCCGGTTTTGGGTGACGAAGTATACAGAAATCTCTTTTTGCAGGACAGTCAACAAAAATTCAATCCAAATTTGGGGGGTTATGTTCAGCTTTCATTCATTGAAAAAACGACGACCCCAGGTGACGATGAATTTTGCATAGAGGTACTGCGAACAATTCAGGAAGTATTGTCCAAAAACTATCAGTTTTCTGATATGTGCATATTGGTGAGAGAAAATAAAAAAGGTGGCATCTTGGCCGATTATCTTTCTCGAAACAAGATACCCGTGATATCACCCGATTCCTTGTTGTTGGCCAACAATCCGACCATACACTTTTTGGCAGCCCTTCTTCGCTTGCTCAATAATACAGATGATAAAACCGCGGCTTTTGAAGTTTTAAGTTTTTTGGCTGATGAGAACCCGCAATTGCATGACTTTGTCTCCATTCATCTTGAAAAGCTTCCTGCTTTCTTGTTGGAGCGCTTTGAACTTGATTTGGAAAGCCTCAAACGAATTTCAGTTTATCAAATTCTTGAAAATGCAATTGATACCTTCCAATTGGCGCAAGGCGCGGAAGCTTACTTGACTTTTTTCATGGATTTCGTGTTGGAGATAGAAAAAAAAGAGGGGCCTGGAATACTAGCCTTCTTGGAATATTGGGAAGATAAAAAAGGGAGTCTCTCATTAGCAGCTCCTGAAGGGGAAAATGCTATCAAAATTATGACAATTCACAAGGCAAAGGGGCTGGAGTTTCCTTTTGTGATTTTTCCATACGCGAACGCTGCTCTGGATGATAAACGAAAAAAGAAAAAGTCCTGGGTGGTTTCGGATGACCACATAAGCTCTTGGAGCGAAGGCGAGTTTTTATTGAATACTTCCCAGGAAATGCTTTCGTATAATACAAATTCTGAATTGGCCTATTTGGAAGAGCAAAACAAGACCCAAATGGATGCCCTAAATGTTCTTTATGTTGCTCTTACCCGTGCTGAGCTGGGGCTTTTTGTTATTACGGAATGGAACCCTCCCATTTCAGATATTCAAAAGGCAACAACCTATTCAGATCTTTTTCTATACCATCTAAATTCCGAAGGTGTTTTAACCGAAACCCAACGCCAATATAGTTTTGGTAAACTTTTGCACAGTGCAAATCCTAAGGAGGAAATTTCGGAAGACAACCATATTTCCTATATCACGCGCTCTATGGGTGAAACTGGACATAAAATCTCAACAACTTCCGGACAGTTATGGGGTACCGATGCGGAGAAGGCAATCGAAATAGGCAATTTGGTCCACTTTGCTCTGGGAAAAATCATTTACCTAGAGGATGAGCCATCGGTTTTGGACGAGCTCAAATCAACTGGGCAAATACAAGGTGAAGAGGGAAAAATGATAAGTAACTTGGTTCATAATACGGTGCATCATCCTTTATTAAAGGAGTACTTTACCTCTTCCTATACCATATATAATGAACGGGAGATTTTGACACAAGGCGGAAGCCCATTGCGCCCGGACCGGATAGCCATACAGAAAAATGAGGCGACCTTAATCGATTTTAAAACAGGAAAGGTCGACCCCAAACATAAAGCGCAACTAGAAAGATATGGCGACGCAATAAAAAGTATGGGATTTTCAATTAAGAACTCTATTATTGTATACATTGACAAGGAGGTCAATCCTCTTTTTCTCAATACCTAAAACTATTATGTACGGAAAATTTAAAAATCATCTTGCCCAAGAAATCGAAAGTATCAAGGAAGCGGGGCTATTTAAAAAGGAACGAATTATTACTTCTCCCCAAGGGGCTGTAATTAAAATTTCAACAGGACAAGAAGTGATTAATTTTTGTGCCAACAATTATTTAGGGCTATCATCACATCCCGAGGTAATTCAAGCGGCAAAAGATACCTTGGATTCACATGGTTTTGGCATGTCTTCAGTCCGGTTTATTTGTGGCACCCAAGATATTCATAAGGAGTTGGAACGGCAGATTGCCGATTTTTATGGAACGGAAGACACCATTTTATACGCCGCCGCCTTTGATGCCAATGGAGGTGTTTTTGAACCCCTCTTAACGGCAGAGGATGCCATCATTTCCGATTCTTTGAACCACGCCTCCATTATTGATGGCGTAAGGCTCTGCAAAGCCAAACGATACCGATATGCCAATAGTGATATGGCTGATTTGGAAGTACAGTTAAAACAAAGCATTGAAGATGGTGCCCGATTTAAGATCATTGTGACCGACGGTGTGTTCTCCATGGACGGCCTTTTGGCCCCTTTGGATAAAATTTGCGACTTGGCCGATAAATACGGGGCTTTGGTTATGATCGATGAGTGCCATGCCACCGGTTTCATTGGCGAAACAGGCAGAGGTACCCTGGAAGAAAAGGGGGTCATGGACCGTATTGATATTATAACCGGCACTTTGGGAAAAGCTTTGGGCGGGGCAATGGGTGGCTATACTACTGGTAAGAAAGAAATTATTGAATTATTGCGACAGCGATCACGTCCTTACCTATTTTCCAATTCTTTGGCGCCCAATATTGTTGGTGCCTCGATAAAGGTGTTCCAGTTGTTAAGCAACGACACCTCCTTAAGGGATAAACTACAAGAAAACACCGCATACTTCAAAAAAGGACTTAAAGAAGCAGGTTTTGACATCATTGACGGCGATTCCGCGATTGTACCTGTTATGCTCTATGACGCCAAACTATCACAAAAAATGGCCGATATGCTCCTAGATGAGGGCATTTATGTTATAGGCTTCTTCTATCCTGTAGTACCAAAGGGGAAAGCAAGAATACGCGTGCAGCTGTCTGCCGCCCATGAAAAGGAACACTTAGACAAAGCCATCGAAGCTTTCATTAAAGTAGGCAAGGAGTTAAAAATCGTTTAACTGCTTATTTTTATCTATGTAATGCGTTAAAAAAAAAGAAAATTTGATTTTGTTAATAGTTTTTAACAACTTACATTTGCAGCTGATAAACACTTAAACTTAAAATTTTGAGCATGAAACATCTTAGCAAATTATTGGTTGTTGCCCTAGTGTTTATAGGTATCAACAACATCCAAGCGCAAGACGAGAATAATCCATGGCAGATCAGTTTCGGTATCAATGCAATCGATGCATATCCAACCGGTGATGATGACGCTAGCTTTCCAACAGGAAGCCTGTTTAGCGAATACTTCAACGCCAACGATCACTGGAACATCTTACCTTCTGTATCGTATGTGTCTGTTTCTCGATACATAGGGGATGGGTTCTCTGTTGGAGCTAGAGGTTCCCTTAACAGAATTAAAAACTTGGGTGACGTCAGTGTAGATGATTTGTCTCACTATGCAATAGATGGTACTATCAAGTACAACATCCTACAAAACACAAAAATTGACCCATTCGTAGAAATCGGTGGTGGTTATACCTGGGTTGATGAAATCGGAGCAGGAACATTCAACGGTGGTATCGGTGTTAACTACTGGTTCACCGACAACCTTGGTGTTACTCTTCAAACTTCTTACAAGCACGTATTCGAAGATTACTTGGTTAAGCATTTTCAACACCTAGCAGGTATCAATATCCGTTTCGGAGGTACTGATACTGATGGTGACGGTATTTATGACAGAGATGATGCTTGTCCAGAAGTAGCTGGTCTAGAAGCTTTCAACGGTTGTCCTGATTCTGATGGCGACGGTATCGAAGATGGTAAAGATAGCTGTCCAAACGAAGCCGGTTCAAAAGAATTGAACGGTTGTCCTGATGCTGATGGTGATGGCATCGCTGACAAAGATGATGCTTGTCCAAACGAAGCTGGTCTTGCTGCTTTAGCCGGATGTCCTGATGCTGACGGTGACGGAGTTGCCGATAAAGATGATCAGTGTCCAAACGAAGCTGGTCCTGCTGAGAACAACGGATGCCCATGGCCTGACACTGACGGTGACAGCGTATTGGACAAAGATGATCAATGTCCAGAAGTTGCTGGTACTGTAGCCAACAACGGTTGTCCAGAAGTTACTGAAGAAGTTCAAAAGCAATTGAACGACTACGCTAGAACTATTTTGTTCGATACTGGTAAATCTTCCATCAAAGCTGAGTCTACTTCTGTAATGGTTGATATCATTCAAATCTTGAATGAGTACCCAACCGCTAAGTTTACAGTAGAAGGTCACACAGATAGCGTAGGTAGTGCTAAATTGAACCAAACACTTTCTGAGTCAAGAGCTAACGCTGTTAGAGATTTCTTGATTGACAAAGGAATTGGTGCTGGTCGCTTGACTGCAATTGGTTATGGTGAAGACAAGCCAATCGCTACCAACAACACAAGATCAGGTAGAACACAAAACAGAAGGGTTGAAATCAACCTAATCAAATAATAGGAAATACTTTTCCTTGAAAAAAGGCTCTGCAAATGCAGAGCCTTTTTTATTTTTAGGCATGGACCAAAGTTTTCTTGAACATGTTTTAGACGATTTAAAGGAAAACGGATATGCCATTGAATCCTGCACCTACATTCTTCCCAGCAAGCGTTCAGGATTTTTTTTGAAGCAGCACCTAAGTAAGCGGCTTGATAGAACCGTTTTTGCCCCGCGAATTCTTTCCATTGAGGAATTTGTAGAAGAAATCGCTGGCGTTAAAAATACCTCATCCTTAGAATTAATCATTGAGCTCTACAAAGCCTACCTAGCTGTTACACCCAAAGAACCAGATGATTTCGATTCCTTTTTAAAATGGGGCCAAACATTACTACAAGACTTCAATGAAATTGATCGATATCTTATTCCTCCAGAGGACATTCTTAACTATTTAGCCGCTATTAAGGAAATCGACCACTGGTCCTTGAAAAAGGACAAGACCGATTTGGTCAAGAACTATCTGTCCCTTTGGCAAGGACTCCATAACTTGTATGAAGAATACACCTCTCAGCTTCTTGACCAAAATATTGGATACCAAGGTTTAGTCTACAAGAAAGCAGCTCAAAACATTACAAAATATACCCAAAACACCATTAATTCCACCTTGGTATTTGTAGGTTTCAATGCATTGAACACAGCTGAATCCGATATCATTCAACATCTTCTTGGGAACTGTTCGTGCGAAATCTATTGGGATATGGATACGTATTTTCTGGAAGATTCCATACACGATGCGGGACTTTTCATTAGAAATTATCTAAAAGATTGGCCCTATTATAGAAGTAATAAACCCAAAGGGCTACATAGTAGTTTTGTCCTAAACAAAGACATCCAAATCACCGGTGTACCCAAAAGTATAGCTCAAGCCAAATTTGTGGGAAACATTTTGGAGGACCTCAACAAAGGGAATACATTAAATATCGATAAAACAGCCTTGGTTCTGGCTGATGAAACTCTATTGACACCTATTTTGCATGCCCTTCCACAGGCCGTCCCAAAAGTTAACATTACCATGGGCATGGCGCTGCAAAATACTCTTCTTTATTCCTTCATTCAATCTTATTTTGAATTGCTTGAATCCAAAAGCGATAGAGGTTGGTTTCATAAAAGTGTGTTGAAGTTTTTATCAAATCCCTATTGTCAAAAAATTTCCGCCTCTCTAGATATTGATTTCGTTCAGGAAATCACTTCGGTGGTCCATGCCCACAATATCATTCACATTACTGAAACACAAACATCCCAATATTTTAATTCTGAAGAACTCTTTCAAGCTTTGTTTCCTTCGGAAAAATATGCGTCAGCGCTAATCGTTCAGCATCTCCATTTTTTGATTGACCATCTAAAGAGCATCTTTCAGAAAGAAAAGGACGCATTGGAACTGGAATACCTTTATCGCTTTCATTTGGTGTTTAATCAGCTTAAAAACCATCTTGAGTCCGTAAGTTTTATCACCGACATTAAATCCCTGAAAAGCTTTTTTAAAGCACTTGCCACTTCGGAGCAAATCGATTTCATTGGCGAACCCCTATCGGGTTTGCAAATTATGGGTATGTTGGAGAGTAGAAACCTCGATTTCGAAACGGTAATTCTTACTTCGGTAAATGAAGGAATCTTGCCAACGGGAAAGAGCAACAATTCTTTTATCCCGTATGATGTAAAACGGGAATATGGCCTACCTACTTTTAAAGAAAAAGATGCTATATACACCTACCATTTTTACCGATTGATTCAACGGGCCAAAACAGTTCATTTAATCTATAATACCGAACCCGATGTACTGGAAGGTGGAGAAAAGAGCAGATTGATTTCGCAATTGATGACCGACGAAACCATTGCTCCCTTTGTGACCCATACCGTGGCTTCTCCCCGTCTTGTTGTAGTTTCGGAAAAGCCTAAACAGATTGCGAAAACACCTCGACTATTATCAGATTTGGAAAATCTGGCCCGTAAGGGATTTTCCCCTACATCACTAACCAATTATATAAGAAATCCTCTTGACTTCTATAAACAAAATGTTTTGCGGCTTGATGATGCCAGTATGGTTGAAGAAAACATTGCCGCCAATACGTTTGGTACAATTCTACACGATACCCTTCATGCGCTATACGAACCTCTCATAGGTAAAACCTTGTCTGAAGGTGATATAAAGGAACTCAAACCAAAAATAAATGGCGTGGTACAAAGCTTCTTCCAAAAACACCTGCCGGGGGCCGATGTCTCTAGGGGCAGATTCCTTTTGGTACTTCGTGTTGTAGAAAAGTATATTGGTTCTTTTTTAAACCTAGAACTTCAGGAACTAAAAAATCATACCATTAAGATTCTTGCTCTCGAGGAACGCTACGAAACGATTTTGGACGTTTCCGAACTGAAATTCCCAATCAAAATCAAAGGTTTTATTGATAGAATTGACGAATATGATGGGCTTGTTCGTATTGTTGATTACAAAACTGGGGTTACCCAGGCCAGCGATGTCAAATTCAAGGAGGGGGAAGAGCTTTTCAGCAATGCAAACAAAAACAAAGCTTTTCAATTGATGTGCTATAGCTATCTCTACTCTAAAAATCAATCCCAACAAAGTTTGAAAGCCGGTATCTACGCCATAAAAAACTTGAAGAATGGGTTCCTAAACCTAACACAAAACAGGCTAACCATAATAGATCAACAAGCTCTACTTGACTTTGAAATGCGTTTAAAACAGCTGATACTCGAAATATTCAATCCGGATATTCCCTTGATCGAAAAAGAAGTATAGCCGCTATTTCAAATCAGGTCGGGTGGGCCTCACCTCAATTTTGCTAGGCAAAGTTCTGGGATGCATCTTTAAAAGGTCTATCACCAGTTCCCCAATATCCTCGGGTTGTATTTTCCACGCATCCTTCTCCGAGGGTTCATTATTATTAAAATGAGTCGCAACGGATCCTGGCATTATCGTGGTCACCTTGATATTGTATTTTCTCAAATCGAGCATGGCCGCTTGTGTGAATCCCACCACTCCAAACTTAGTGGCATTATATCCTGCACCGGAGGCAAAAAAGTTGGTCCCAGCCAAGCTCGCCAAGGTCATATAGTATCCTTCCGATTTCTTCAACGCCTCCACGGATGCTTTGAGCGTGTGAAAAACCCCATTAAGATTAATGTCAATCATTTGGTGCCATTTATCGTCGGACATTTCATCAATTGGAGCAAAATGGCCTACACCGGCATTGGCCAGAACAACATCCAACCGGCCCCAAGTTTTTAAAATCTCCTCAACCGCAGCTTCTTCATCCTTGATTCTTGTAACGTCCGCTTTAATGCCCAAAACATTCGCAGTATTTCCCAATGAAGCCAGGGTTTTGGAAACACTTTCATCACTTCGGCCGCTTATGGCCACCTTCATACCCTGCTGAAGCAAACTTTGTGCTACACCAAGTCCGATTCCCTTGGTTCCTCCAGTGATGTACACCACTTTTCCGTTTAAGTCCATATTGCTTTTATTAGTAGATTAATTGCAAAAAGAAAGGTTCTAAAAACAAAAACCATCCTTTTTCGGGATGGTTTTGTGGAGAATACCGGATTCGAACCGGTGGCCTCTTGCATGCCATGCAAGCGCTCTAGCCAACTGAGCTAATCCCCCAAAAAGTAAGCGCAAAGGAAACACATTTTACCAAAGTTTCAAAATATGGTTCTCGAGTTAATCCTTTTTAACACTTAAGATCAAAACCGGAATGGGGACAAAAAACTCTGACTTAGGAATTGTGTTTTTCTCCCATAATTTTTTAAAGAAGCCTCTTTTTTTCCGAAATACACAAAGCAAATCGGGATGTTGGTTTTGGAAGTGTTCCAACACACCCAGATACGTGTTTCCATTTTCGGTAATGGTAAGGTTCTTACTTAAATCTAGAAGAGCCGTGTTTACTTGAAGATCTTCTTCTGAATAGCCCGGGCGTTTTACCAATAACAAATTGATTTCTGCGCGGAACTTATCTTTTATGGCAGCCAGTGGATTCAAAACCCGGTTCCTTTTTAAAATTCCCGACCCAAAGGCTGTCATGATATGCTTGATGGGTTTGAAGGCGGTTCCTTTGGGTACAATTAAAGTTGGAATATCGGTCTGTTTAACAATTCTTCCAGTCGTATTTCCCAAATAAAGCTCTTCCTTGATATCGTTACTTCGTGGCGCGATAATGATCAAATCAATACCAAGTTCTTTGTTAATATCCTCCAAGCCATCAATGATATCGCCTTTATAGGTGGCAATCTTGATTTCGACACTTTTGGTTTCAACCTTTTCAATAATTTCCTTGATATGCTCCAAACTACTCTGCACCACCCTTTCCTCAACATTTCGGAGACTTGCCGCTGTACTGGATACCGAAATTACATCCATCACAAAGACCTTTGAGCCAAATTTTGAAGCAAAATCAATAGCGTACTGAAGCGTGTCAACAGCATTGGGAGAGGTTCCGATAGGTACAAGTATGTTATTCATAGTATGGTGGTTGATATTATAGTTTAAATTTACAATTTAATTGAAATCAATCCATGATAAGACCTGCAAAGATATCTGAAATTGCTGATATTCTTACCATTACCAAGGCTTGTGCAGAAAAGATGAAACAGAACGGCATCTTTCAGTGGAATGAACATTACCCTAGTAAAGGAGCTTTTGTTCATGATGTGGAACGAAATGAGCTTTATGTTAAGATTTTTGAGGGCAAGGTAATCGGCGCCATTACAATTTCAACACATATGGACGACGAGTATATTCCCATACAATGGCTGACTCCCAATGGGAACAACACCTATATTCACCGTGTGTGTATCCATCCTGACCATCAAGGGAATGGCTTTGCCCAAGAAATGATGGACTTTGCGGAGGACCTTTCGAAAAAAAATGGCTTTGCCTCGGTTCGCTTGGATACCTTTTCCCAAAATAAAAGAAACCAACAATTTTACGAACAGCGAGGCTATGAAAGGTTAGGGGACATCTTCTTTCCAAAACAAAGTACACACCCTTTTCATTGTTATGAACTTGTACTCTAATCTGGGCCTATCTTGAGGACATCGGTAAATTTCAAGAGCATCAATCAGCTAGCTGTGCCTGCTACCATTTCAGGTATTGCAGAACCCTTGCTTTCCATAACCGATACCGCCATTGTGGGAAACATCCCAGTGGATGGTCTGGAATCTTTGGCGGCAGCCGGAATAGTTGGTTCCTTCCTCTCGATGCTTATTTGGGTATTGGGACAGACCCGAAGTTCCATATCGGCCATTATCTCACAATACTTGGGTGCTGGGAAAATAAAGGAAGTAGAAAACCTGCCCGCCCAGGCTATTTTCTTCAACATTTTACTCAGTGTGGTAATCTTGGTTTCAACCATTTTCATCATAGAGGAAATTTTTAGCCTTCTTGAAGCCAAAGGACGAATCTTGGAGCTCTGCGTATCCTATTATTCAATTCGTGTTTGGGGCTTTCCCCTTACACTTTTCACTTTTGCCATATTCGGAATATTCAGGGGGTTGCAAAATACGTTTTACCCCATGGTTATTGCTATAATTGGAGCAGTGCTCAATGTCATCCTTGATTTTATTTTGGTTTATGGTATTGATGGTTTCGTTCCCGCGCTCTATTTGGAAGGAGCGGCATGGGCAAGTTTGATATCCCAGGCTGTTATGGCCTTACTGGTGTTTATCCTTCTACTGAAAAAAACCAATATTCGAATGCGGTTGGTCTTCCCATTGAACAAAGAACTCAAGCGGCTCATCTTCATGAGCCTGAACTTATTTGTTAGGGCCTTGGCTTTAAATGCGGCCTTGATCATAGCAGTGAGAGAGGCAACTGCCTTAGGGGATAAGTATATAGGAGCCCATACCATTGCCATTAACCTCTGGCTGTTTGCCGCTTTTTTTATTGATGGCTATGGTGCCGCCGGAAACAGTATGGGCGGCAAGTTATTGGGTGCCAAAGACTACAAAGGACTATGGAAATTGGCAAAGAAAACCATTCAATACGGCCTTACCGTCAGTGCCGGACTTATGATCATAGGCATCATTTTTTATAAGCCTATCGGAAACATATTTTCAAATGAAATAGAAGTGTTGGAAACTTTTTATGGGATATTCTTTGTCATGATTTTGGGTCTTCCCATGAATACCCTGGCCTTTGTCCTCGATGGTCTTTTTAAAGGCTTAGGGGAAATGAAATATCTGAGAAATGTGTTGCTTACTGCGACATTTTTGGGTTTTATTCCCGCTTTGTATTTAGGAAAGTTCTTGGGATGGGGCTTCTACGCCATCTGGATTGCCTTTATTGTTTGGATGCTGATTCGAGGGTTGGCCCTAGTCTGGAAATTTAGACGAAAGTTCAAGCCCTTGGTGCAAAACACTTAATTTTGCTAACTGATAATTACACAAAATGCCAACAGACAGACCCAACGGGAGCCTATATACCAAAATTCAAGACCGAATTGCCACAGTTGAGTTTGGCCACCCTGCCAGTAATTCTTTTGTGTCCGAATTGCTGCAACGCCTAACCGCTGAACTTCATAGCTTGGGTAAAAATGATGAGGTTTCGCTCATTGTATTGAAATCTGAAGGTAATCGCGCATTTTGCGCTGGGGCCTCTTTTGATGAGTTGGTGGCAATTTCAAATCTGGATGAGGGAAAAGCTTTTTTTAGTGGCTTTGCCAACGTTATCAATGCTATGCGAAGTTGTGGCAAAATAATAATAGGAAGGGTTCAAGGTAAAACCGTGGGAGGTGGAGTAGGTTTGGCAGCGGCTTGTGATTATGTTTATGCCACAGAGGCCGCCTCGGTAAAACTATCAGAAGTTTCCATCGGCATAGCGCCCTTGGTCATTGCTCCCGCTGTGGAACGCAAGATAGGAAAGGATGGCCTGGCGGAACTCGCTCTACATCCAACTGAATGGAAAAACGCGTATTGGGCCAAAGAAAAAGGACTTTTCTCCAAGGTTTATGGATCTATCGAAGAAATGGATAAGGAATTGGAATTCCATGCCCTCAAGTTGGCATCCTTCAATCCCGAAGCACTGGCCGAGATGAAAAAAGTTTTATGGGAGGGCACCAATGACTGGGACACTTTACTTTTGGAAAGAGCGGCAGCATCTGGTAAATTGGCTCTTTCCCCCAACACAAAAGAAGCTCTCGAAAAATTTAAAAAATAGTCCATGGACCTTCTCAATTTCTTGAACAGCGATATTGTACTTCCCATAGTGGCCTTTTTGGTCATAGTGGTTTACATTGCCACGCGCATTCGAAATCGAAGAAAATTCAAACGCTAAAGCAACAAACCCTTTACAGTACGAACTTTGTATCTTTAGATTCAAATGAAAAACCTGATTCTTCAAGAAGGCAAAAAGGTCTATTTCGCAAGTGACAACCACTTGGGGGCGCCCAATCGAAAAGCTAGTCTTCCCCGTGAAAAGCAGTTTGTTGCTTGGCTGGATGCCATAAAAGCAGATGCTGGGGCCATTTTCTTGATGGGCGATCTTTTTGATTTTTGGTTTGAATACAAAACCGTTGTTCCCAAAGGTTTTACAAGAACTCTGGGGAAGTTGGCAGAATTGACGGATTCAGGAATCCCCGTTTTCTATTTTGTAGGCAATCACGATCTATGGATGAATGGCTATTTTGAAGAAGAGCTTAACATTCCCGTATATCATAGACCACAGCATTTTTCTATTAATGACACTTCCTTTTTTATAGGTCATGGAGATGGCTTGGGGCCTGATGATAAAGGTTTCAAACGCATGAAGAAAGTCTTTACCAATCGGTTGGCGCAATGGCTTTTTCGCTGGTTGCATCCTGATTTGGGCGTGCGTTTGGCGCAACACCTTTCCGTCAACAATCGTATCATTTCCGGAGAAGCCGATGCCAAGTTTCTGGGTGAGGATAAAGAGTGGTTGGTTCTGTACGCCAAGCGAAAGCTGGAACAACAACACCATGATCATTTTATTTTTGGGCATCGCCACCTACCTCTTGAAATCAAGATTAGCGAAACTTCCACCTACACCAATCTGGGAGATTGGATTTCCTATTTTACCTATGCGGTTTTTGATGGAAACACGCTAGCACTCAAAAAATGGGAGGATTAACTGTCTTCATGCTCATCCACATCCTTACGTAGGTCGAGCCTCCTAAAGCTTGGGGAAACCAATCCGGTTACTCCCACGGTCAATAATGTCATCACTCCACCAAACACAACTGCGGGAACCGTTCCTAAAATTTTGGCGGCAAGGCCACTTTCAAACGCACCAAGCTCATTGGAGGAACCCACAAAAATTGAATTCACCGAAGCCACTCGACCTCTCATATGATCTGGCGTCTTGATTTGAAGAATGGTTTGGCGTATGATCATGGACACGCCGTCGACCGCTCCACTCAAAAACAAGGCTATCACAGACAGCCAAAACAATTTGGACACCCCAAAAACGATAATACAGATTCCAAAGGCGAACACCGCCAGCAACAACTTCTTACCAGCTTTTTTATACAAGGGGAAACGTGTAGATCCCAGCATGGTTATGGAAGCTCCAACCGCAGGGGCGGCCCTCAAAATTCCGAATCCTTCTGAGCCTACATGAAGAATGTCTTGGGCATAAATAGGTAAAAGGGCCACGGCGCCACCGAACAAAACAGCAATCATATCCAAGGTCAAGGCGCCGAAAATAGCTTTGCTGTTGAACACAAATTTGAGACCATCTTTTAAACTCTGGAGAACAGGTTCTCCAATTTTTGGATTTAAAATGGGCTTTTGTGGAATGCGAAACAAAAACAACAAGGCCAACAGCGAAAAGCCAAAAATCACGCACATCGACCAATGCACCCCAATCCAGCTAATGGAAAAACCAGCCAATGCGGGACCCAAAACTGAGGCCAATTGCCATGTGGAACTACTCCACGTGGCCGCATTGGGATATATTTTCTTCGGGACAATCAAAGCAATCAACGAGAAAATGGTGGGGCCAATAAACGCTCTGACCAATCCTCCCAAAAACACCAAAGCATAAATGGTATACAGAATGGTCTTTGACGAAAGCTCCTGTTCCAGGCTTGGACCACTGATCAGAAAAAGGCCCAAACTCACCAATGAAAAGCCCAGAATGCACTTCACCAAAAGATTTCTTTTTTCCTTTTGATCCACCACATGTCCAGCGAACAAGGCCATCGAAACCGCAGGAATCACCTCCATAAGCCCAATGATTCCTAAAGACAAAGGGTCCTTGGTCAAAGAATACACCTGCCACTCAATGACAATAAATTGCATGGACCAAGCAAAGACCATGGCAAAACGGACCAATAGAAATATGTTGAATTCTTTATAGCGTAAGGCTGCGTATGGATCCATAAATCCTATCGAATATCCCTAAGTTTTAGTTGCAAGCTGATATTTCCATTCCATTCATTCTCATCTACTGAAAAGGCTATATCAAAGGGTTTTTTATTTTTTATTTTATCAATCTGATCTCCCAAATTAAAGCCGATGGCCATTTTAGGGGAGCTTCTTCTTTGCGAAATTGAGAGTTTAAGGTGCTTTTCATCCTCTCCAACTCCTTTCCCAAATCCAGTATCTTGTACATCGTTGGCCATAAAAACCGGGGTCATGTTTCCAGGGCCAAATGGTGCAAACTGCTTCAGGATTCGATAGAGTTTTGGCGTAATCTGACTCAGTTCGACTTGTGCATCAATCAATTGTTCCGGTTCCAAAAGTCGTGGATCAATCGTTTCCGAAACCACTTTTTCGAACTGGGATTTAAAGGTTTCATACTGCTCCTCAAGAAGCGTAAGTCCTGCAGCGTATTTATGCCCTCCAAACTGTTCCAAGCAATCCGAACATCCTTCCAGTGCTTGATACACATCAAACCCTTTTACCGATCGGGCCGAAGCCGCCAGTTTATCACCACTTTTGGTAAAGACCAAAGTAGGGCGATAATAGGTTTCCGTGAGACGGGAAGCCACGATTCCAATAACACCTTTATGCCAGTTTTTATCATAGACCACCGAAGTAAACCGCTCTTCTTCCCCGTTCTCCTTGATTTGCAACAAGGCTTTTTCTGTGATCTCTTTATCGAGCTGGCGACGGTCCGTATTGAACTGCTCAATTTCTTGGGCCCATTGCCGTGCCGAAGCCAAATCCTTTTCAACCAGCAGTTGTACCGCATGGTCCCCATGCTTCATGCGTCCTGCCGCATTGATACGTGGCGCAATGATAAAAACCACATCGGTAATGGTCAAGGTCCTCTTCTTGATTTGCTCAATTATGGCCTTAAATCCTGTTCTTGGGTCGGAATTAATGACCTCCAGTCCGAAGTAAGCCAAAACCCGATTTTCGCCAGTGATAGGAACAATATCGGCGCCAATAGCGGTGGCTACCAAATCCAGATAAGGGGTTAAATCCTCAATGGTTTTGCCTTGGTTTTTGGACAAGGCTTGAATCAGCTTAAAGCCTACCCCACATCCGCAAAGTTCTTTATAAAGATATTTACAATCCTCGCGTTTCGGGTCGAGAACCGCCACAGCCTCTGGCAAATTAGGCCCAGGTCGGTGGTGGTCGCAAATGATGAAGTCAATACCCAATTCTTTGGCATAGGCCACTTGTTCGACCGCTTTTACCCCGCAATCGAGGGCAATAATCAATGAAAAATCATTGTCCGCTGCAAAATCAATCCCTTGCAGGGAAACTCCATAACCCTCGGTATATCTATCCGGTATATAGGTCGCCACTTGAGGATGATTTTCTAATAGAAAAGAAGATAAAAGTGCCACAGAAGTGGTGCCATCCACATCATAGTCCCCATAGATCAAGATATTTTCTCCCTGGTCTAGAGCTTTTTCAATGCGATGGACCGCTTTGTCCATATCCTTCATCAAAAAAGGATCGTGGAGATCATTTAATTGAGGACGAAAGAACTTCTTGGCTTCTTCATAATTGGTCACCCCGCGTTGCAATAACAATTGGGCCACCAGGGGATCCACTTGAAGTTCCTGGGATAATTTTTGAATGTCGTCGAGTCGGGGGTTTGGTTTTAGGGTCCAGCGCATAGATAGGATTTTTGGTTGGATGTTAAACAATATCGTCTTGAGGCTGGTACTAAAAATCTATTTTAAGTGAAAAAAAGTTTTAATTTCTAATTGGGCAAATCTTCGGAACATTTCCATGACTCCACAGTATTTTTCGACGCTAAGGTCAACCGCTTTTTGCAGTTTCTCTTCTTTGAGATTGGAACCATAAAAATGATATTCGATGCTCACAGCATCATAATATTTTGGATGTTCATCCGTCAAATTTGCAATGGTTTCTATATGAAAATCATCCACTTCCAACTTCATCTTTTTGATAAGCGATGCCACATCTAGCCCTGAACAACCGGCTAAACTTGATAACATAAGTGCCTTTGGTCGTAAACCTGAGCCCTCGCCCCCATCTTCGGGAGACGCGTCTATCTTAAGATTTAAGCCAGAGGGGTTGTTGCTTTCAAACGCCATTCCGCCCACCCATTTGGTGGAGATATGATTTGTCATGCAGTCAAATTTTTGTTTCTTGTAATCCTCAAAAATACAATTTAAAAACGCATCTATGGCCCTAGTAAATCCTTTGGATCCCAACCATGATCCCGACACCAAAAAGTTAGCTGAATTCTTTAATGAGACCTTGGGATTTTGTCCCAATTCGGTCTTGACCATGCAGCACAGACCTACCATTTCCAAAGCTTTTATCAACCTCAACAAGGCCGTGATGGCCAATGAGGGAAGGGTGACCTCGGCACTAAAACGCATGATTGCCTGGGTGAGTAGTAATGCCACAGGGTGCCGCTACTGCCAAGCTCATGCCATACGCGCAGCAGAACGTTATGGGGCGGAACAAGAGCAATTAGACAATATTTGGGAGTACAGAACCCATGCTGCTTTCTCAGAAGCGGAAAGGGCTGCTTTGGATTTTTCCTTGGCCGCATCCCAGGTGCCCAACGCCGTAAATGCTGAAATAAAAGAGCGACTCTACGAACACTGGAACGAAGGCGAAATTGTGGAAATGTTGGGGGTAATCTCTCTGTTCGGATATCTCAACCGTTGGAACGACTCCATGGGCACCTCCATTGAAGAAGGGGCTGTGGAAAGTGCCGACCAATACTTAGGAAAACACGGTTGGGAAAGAGGAAAGCATGATGGGAGTAAATATTAGATGTCTGGTGTCTGGTGTCTGGTGTCTGGTGTCTGGAGATAAAAATTCTTGACCTGCATCAAGTTTTAAATCATATTCCTACCTGAACTTTGTTGTAATCAAAAAACGAGCAGTCATGGCAAGCTTGATCCTTACCCCAGAAAATCAAATTCAGCGGTTGAATGGGATTCTGAACAGGGTTCAGTCCCTAAGGGAATTGGATATTGCCCATCTCACCACTGCACCTCGGCCAAAATCATGGTCGGTTGTTGAAGTTTTGGAACATCTCAACATGGCCTATCGCATTTACTTGCCCAAAATTGATGACACCCTTTCCCAATCCCCTGACCTAAATAAAGAATCTGAAGGGTTTAAAGCCCGGGGGTGGCAAAAATTTGTGATTGAAGGACAACGCCCAAAGAATGGCAAGCGCAAATGGAAAATGAAGACCCTAAAGCGTTTCACCCCGATATTTGATTCGGCGGACCTGACCCAAGAAAAAATGGATTCGGTATTTGGCCAGTTTTTAGAACTGCACCATCATTTGAAACAATCCATTCTGGCCAGCAGGACCAAAGATGTTTCCAAAGTCACTTTTTCATCGGCCGTTGGTAGTATTGTCCGATTTTATCTGCCCGAGGCTTTCGAGTTTTTGCTCTGCCATATGGAACGGCATATGGTGCAGATTGATGAGATTTTCGAGTGATCCTCCAAAAATATTAATCCATTTTTGAGTTACACTTATCGGTCTTGGCCATGATTTCGTAGCGAAGCTATGAGATAGCCATTGTTACCCAACGTTTTTTACTCCCATCTTGCTCTCAATCCAATCGTGGAAGTAAATAATCAATCCAATTATAAAATGATAACCAATTAGCATTTGTCCCAAAAATTCAGTCGAGTTACTGGAATACAAACCAAATAGTCCCGAAACTAGATGATAACCAGCAAATAGGAAAAGTGCAATATTTGATTTACTAGTTAAAATCAAAAAAATGCAAATGAGTTGGAATAAAAACCTACCGATTTGGAAAGGAAGTCTTTCTCCCCCAATTTTATTATAAACCAAGACCATTAAAATTACCTCAACAATTAGGGTAAGAACTATTGCCAAAATTAAAACGGGTCTCTCTTTCATGTTTTTTAGTCCGTCCGAGTGAGGAGTCCGTCAGCGCAAGAGTTGAGTCTGAGTGAAGTCCATCTACACAGATTTATGTAAGTTTAAATTCCATTATTTGGTCAAGCGCAGACATAATTTGATAAGATTTGTAAACTAAATCCAATTAATATCGAGGTAAGTCCAACCTTTGACCAGAAATTATATCTTTTCCACTTCTTTATATCATCATGATTTGTTTCTTGGAAGACCATCAAAACGCTCCCATCTTTACTAACATCTGATGGCAGTCCAAATTTGAAAAGAAGTAATACTCCGATTATGTCAAAAATAAGTCCGACGGTGTTTATAGTAGTGCTTGTCATTTAAATGTTGAGTAACTTTTAAGATATTGCTTGTTTTGATGAGCTATATCGCCCGATACGTGAAGTTACCCGTTTTGTATTAAAAATCCCACCATTCTATTTTAAACTGTATCTTTAAAGCGCGAAACGTATTATCTAGATGCCTACAACCTCTGTGCGTCTTAAATAGATTAAAAGGATAGGCAAATGGGTGCAAGTCCCTAGACCATTCAAGGCATCGCTTTGATACGTTTCGCGGTGACCTATCCTCATTTATTAATCTATTTAATCTTTTATTTATGCGAAACGTAGAAGATGGTCAGTCATGCCCGCGATGCAATGCGCACATGACCAAAACGCTGAATCCAGCACAGCGCAAATTGTTGGAATATTTGGATGCCCTCGATGGCCCAGACCGGGTAAAAGCCTTAAAATGGGTGCACGATGTGGCCCTTTACGACTCCCACGAACCCTTGTACAGAAAAGAAAAAGAGGCGCTCTACCAAGTCAAGGTGCTGTGGCAGCTGATTGAGGATACTTTGCCAGGGTAAAACTAAAATAGCTCCTTCCCTTGGCATGGAAAAAAGATTTCAACCAAAGGTTGGAAGGGGGTAGGTTTCAAAAGTGAAGAAATGCGTCATTCTGAATGTATTCTCAGAATCTCACCAATGGGATAACCAAAACTTGTGGGAAACTGAAACGAGTTCAGTTTGACGCCCCCCTCTGCTAAATATTTGGAAGGGGGAAGGTTTTTAAAAAGCTCAGAAATACGTCATTCTGAATTCATTTCAGAATCTCACCAATGGGATAACCAAAAAGTGTGGGAAACTAAAACGAGTTCAGTTTGACGGCCCTCTCCGTCCACTTTACCTAAATATGAGGAGGAGTTTTATGTCTTATTTTTGAAGAAAATACCCTTCCAAATATGGATGATGAGATTTTTCTTCAGCTAAAGGCATTTTTTCCTCAGGTTAGTTTAACCGAACAGGAAGCGCATCATTTTAAATCGCTTTGGTCGGTAAAGACGTTTAACCAATACGACCTTATCACGGAAGCCGGGAGTGTGGAGCGCTATTTTTATTTTGTGCTGGAAGGCGTGCAGGCCATTTACATTTTAAACGAGAAAGGAGAGAAAGTAGTTCTGGGCTTTTCGTATTCCGGAAGTCCCTCAGGAGTTTTTGATTCTTTTATCGCCCAAAGCCCGTCCCTTACCTTTCTGGAAGCCTTAAAACCTTCCAAAATGCTGGCCATAACACTTTCCAATTACCAAAGTCTGTTTGAAAACTATCCCGACTTCCATAAATGGGGGCATCAATTCTTTCAAGACATTTTGTTCGGGAGGCTGTACCGCGAAGTGGAGTTGTTGACCTTAACGGCCGAACAGCGGTATGTTGCCTTCATGCAGCGTTGCCCAGAGGAACTAAAGGTTATTCCGCAGAAATATCTCGCTTCCTACCTTAACATGAAACCCGAAACCTTTAGCAGATTGCGTGCTTCGGTCATGTATTGAGAATACTTGAGATTCTTGATTTAAACAGGGGTATGACCTCTTCTTCAAACCAAGGGTTTTTTGCTAACCAAAACCGGTTTCTAGGTGAGGGATGGGGCAACACAAAATAGTCTGGGGCATAGTTTTTATAGTTTCGAACGGTTTCTGTGAGGTTCTTTTCCCGTCTATCTTCCAAATAATGCCTTTGGGAATATTGTCCTATCAAAATAGTAAGTTGAATATTGCTCATTTGTTTCAAAAGCAAATCGTGCCATTGCGGGGCACATTCAGGGCGTGGTGGCAAATCCCCAGATTTTCCTTTTCCGGGATAGCAAAACCCCATGGGCATTTGGGCAATTTTGGTTTCGTCGTAGAACACCTCATCGGCAACCCCCATCCATTTTCTGAGCTGTTTGCCACTCTGATCATCCCAGGGAATTCCACTTTGGTGCACCTTGGTGCCCGGTGCATGGCCAATAATCAAGATTCTTGACTTTGGATGCGCAGCAACAATGGGCCTTGGACCCAGAGGCAAATGCGCCTTGCATACCTCACAAGCGCTAATATTTTGAAGAAGTTGTTTCATCCACTTAAAGCCTTAGCAGTTTTCAATTATCCAAAAATAAGGGATGCAATCACCAAAATGTGACTGCACCCCTTCACAACCAATCAAGAAAAAACTAGTTATAGGTATTTTTAAGCTTGCTCCAGTTGCCATTGGCCTTGCTCACCAACTTGTTGTGATTGTTTTCAGCCAACCAAAGTTGTTGGGCATCCAATTCCAAATTGTAAAGGAACAAGAAGTACTTTCCATCCTTCACGATGAATTTGTTGGGGTCAGGTCTGAACTTTGCCCCCGCATATACCCCGAAGGCACAATACCCGCCATATTGAGGCAAATATCTGTTAGGATTTTTGTCAAACTTCTTTTTCTGTTCCGCAGTGGTAAAGTAGTAGGCCACTTTGTTGTGTTCCGATTTGAACTCTTTCAATCCCTTTTGGGCAATTCCCAAATCCAAATAGGAAACTGGGCTATAGCCTTGAAGGGCGATGTTACTGTTGTCAATGTTGTTTGCTTTTTTGTCCTGCGCAAAGCCTGTAGCGCTTATCGCCAAAGCAAATAGGATTACTGTTGTTTTAATTAAATGTTTCATTGTTCTGTTTTTAATACGTGTTTACATGTTGATTTATAATTCTTCTTTTGTTGCACTCAGGGAGACCACGGTAAAAACCACCGCAGCGTTTACCCAATAATAGTGTGCGTCCAAGCCTTGAAAGCCAAGGGCAAAGGGAACCGCCATAAAAGCTATGGCCACCATTAGATCTATGGCCAAGTGTCCTTGAAAAGGAATGGTTCGCAGCGCTCCCAGCTTATAATCCGTTAAGGCACTTACCACCAAAACCGCGGTTCCTGTCATCACCGATATCCAGAGGGCCAAATTGTTGGTCCCACCGAGCCCTAGTAAAAAGGGCGCCAAAATCAAACCGATTCCGGCAGAATAATCGGCTACGCCGTGAAGTGTTGGAGATATACATCTGAACTTCATTTTACTGAGCGTTGAAATATTCTTCCTGTACTACTTCTCCTTTATCATTCCAGATACGCCGAATGATCTCATGCCAATACACCGTACTGTTGTCCTTCATATTGAAATCAAAAGTGAATTCCGAAGCAGATACATTTCCATCCACAATGGTGTGGTGATGCGTGATTGCGTTCACTTGAGCGATTGCTCCGGCGAAGCCTTCCATTTTTTCAACCATTTGTTGTTTGTTCGTGGTTGCTAGTCCATTATAGTCGGACGTTGTGGCGTCTTCTGCAAAAAATTGTTTTACTGCATCTACAATGGCTCCTTTGCTTACAATGCCATCCATTTCTGTGGCTAATGTTTTAATATCCATTCCTATTATTTTTAATGATTAAACAAATTTTAGTTTGTAATTACATTGCAAATTTCAGGGGAATCGGAAGCGGGATTGCTACAAAAAAGGAGCCTTTTCTTGTACTTTTTGAAGAAGAAAGTCTGTTGGGCTAAGTCCTACATAGCGTTTAAAAAAGGAAGAAAAATGGTTGGGTTCCTCGAATTTGAGGTAAAGGGAAACCTCTTTAACGGAAGCGCCTTGCCAGAGAAGTTTTTTAGCCGTAGTGATGATTTCATGTCGGACCAACCTCCCAAAAGAATCGTTCATTTTGGATGAGGTTTTTTGGGCAAATGTCTTTGGCGATAAATTCATTTTGTCGGCATAAAATGCCAAGGAACGCTCAGAAGTATGATGCTTTTTTAGAAGGTGGAGTAAATCCTCAACAAAGGAATCCCTTTTTTCGAAGTCAAAGTTGCTTCGATATGCAATAGGGCTTGTACCTGTGTTGGTTTTAAATATCCTATTGAAATAGGCAGGGTCCTTGTAGCCCATTTCATATGCTATTTCCTGAATGTTTAAATCGGTAAATGCGACCTTCTTTTTGCTTTCGGTAATTCTTTTGTTTTCCAGAAGATTCTTTATTGTGATGCCCAGTTTTTCCTTTACTAGATTTCTTGTATGACCCACTGCGGAATTTACTTCTTTTTGAAGGTCTTGTATGGTGATTCGATTTGCGAATTCCTTATCAATGATCTCTTTTAAATCGAAAATCAACCGATATTCATCCCTGCTTGCATTGAAGGGGTTTTGTCCGTACCATTGTTTTAAGGAGACATCAAGTACTTCGTTCACATTGTCTTCAAGAAGTGAAGCTGTTAGGTGATTCTGGCCTTCCGTTCGTTCATCACAATTGATATAGCCCAAGGAAACTAAATGTTTAAACAACACCCTGGTCTCATGGTTCTTAAAAACATTTTGGGCGGGAAACTCCATTTTCAGTACTCGAAAATCGTCCGATAGGAATTTGATGTACTGCCCTTTTTCCAAATAAATGGCCTTGCTTTTCCAGTCGCCATAGTTTTTGAAATCAACCTGAATTTTTCCACTTCCCGAAAGGATATGCAATACGGTGTGGCTATTGATAAAATACACCTTGTTGAATTGAGGATGGAAATTCTCGGCCATGCAGTTGGGTTGTACCTAAATAGGTCGGAAAGCCAAGTCAGAATTAACACCTTAAAACCCTCTCTTTTAAACTTTACCTTGTCTTAAGCAAAGTGTTGACCCAGCAGATATATGGTCAACATCCCCCAAAATGTACCTGTGGCCATGCTTAAAATCGCCAAAACTATCGCATGGGGCATCCATTTTTTCTGGTAGGCAGCAGTTACTGCAGGGGCTGTTGCTATTCCTCCTACATTGGCCATACTTGCAATGGGCACCCAAGCCAAGTTTACATTAAGGAGTTTGGCGATTACCATCATAAAAACAAAGTGACCTAAAAGCCAAATAACCAAAAACCAAAAGAAAGTTCCATCAAAACCGATTACATCAAACCTAAGTTTTAATCCTAAGATGGCCATCACGATCAAAATCAGTACCCCGCCCAACTTGAGGGAAAAGCCAAAATTCCACTTGGCGATAAAATTCCCCAAGATCAAACCAACAACGGAAAGGACAATTACCTTGGCCACGAACATCTCCAAGAACAGATTTGATAATAAAACGGTCAACAATAACAAGACTAAGGTGATCCACCATGATAAAGGTTTGCCAGAGCTTTCCCGAATTTCCTCTGGGATAATTTTATCCCTAATTCTAAAAAACACATTCAGTCTCCTGCTCTTTTTTATGGTTTGGAACATTAGAATGGTCCAAAGGTTGACCAAAATATTATCCATCACCAAAACCGAAAGAAAAATACCTTCCGGGCATTCCACTAGCTCCTTAAGCACCAATTGGCTTGTACTTCCGCCAATCCAGCTCCCGACGATGGGTGGGATACCTTTCCAAAAACCGTTTTGGGCAAAGGTTTTCAGTACCAGTTCGGTTTCCGGAAAACCCAGAATAAAAACTACCGGAAACAAGGCGATAAAAAAGGAACCTGCCACAAAAACGAGAATGGGCTTAAAACCAATGGCTTTTAACTGACCCAAAGAAAGACTGGCCATTACGGCCACAATGGTCAGGGGAATAAAGAATTCCTTGCTATAATCGTGCAGGCTATCTTGTGAAAAATCGAATCCAAAAGTATAGGAAATCAAAGCTGGAAGAATATATGCCAAAAGGATGGCTGGCACCCAATCAAAAATAGATTTCACATAGCGATTCTCCCATCGGTCAAGGTAGTAAATCGCTATTACCGTAAAGCAAGTGATGGCCCAAGGAACAATGCTCATGGACGCTTTGCTAATATCCCCAAATGAATGATGCGACTCCCCGAAACACTTATTGGATTGGTACTTTTTCCAACCACGATTCCAGCCTCTGGCGCCTTGTATTCCTCAATAATCTTCCCAAAGGAGTCCGTAAGAATGGCAATGGTATCCCCCTTCGCCAACATTTGATTCAAGTCTACCAACACCTTCAAATACCCGCCATTTTGGGTAAAAACCCAATACGATTTAGAACAAATATTCTTCGCTTCAAGAACCTCCACCTCGCCATCTGTAAACTTAAGCCAAGTCAACACTCTTAAAATGCCTTCTGTGCCACGTTTTATCATTTCTTGCTGAAAAACTTGCGGATTTCCATACTCCATAGTGATGGAATGTACTCCCTTGCTTATGGCAAAAGCTCGGAGTGTTTGTGCCGTGGCCTCCCCAAAACTTGCTTTTCCCTTGTTCGAAACAATGATATCCGGTTGAAGGATTCTTAACATGTTCGCTAAGGTGTCATCTTGCATGTCTCCGCGTCCATAAAGGCTGTTGACCCGACCAAAACTGGCGGTATGAAGGTCGATATGATAATCAAAAAGTGGGATTATTTTCTTTCCAATTTGATGGGCCATTTGTTGGGAGCGATTCCCTTCCGCCTTACCAGGGAACAATCGATTTAAATCTTGTTGGTCAACGTATTCGCGTTGTGTATTGGCAATGGCAAGGGGATTCAACCCTGGAATTGCAACTACTGTTCCCTTGAGCTTGGAAACATCCAGGCTATCCATCAAATTGTAGATAATGGGAATGCCATTAAGTTCATTACCGTGAATGGCTGCCGTCAAACCAAACACCTGGCCTTCTTCAACACCTTTGGCAATCAACACCGGTACTTTTATGGGGTTTGAGAAGCCATCCTCTCCCAATTTGAGCCAGACTTTATGGATATTTCCAGATTCAAAATATGATGGTTTCAGACTATCCATTATCGGGATATCCATTTTTTGGGCGCTTAAACCCCAAGACATCACAAAAAAAACCAATAGACAAAGCCTTCTTCCCATGACTTTAAAAGATGACCTAAATATAGTTTTTATTTCCGCCCCTCCACCACTATCACAATTTCTCCTTTTGGTGGGTTTTGATTGAAGTGCTCCAGTATCTCTTCCAAGGTTCCTCGAACCGTTTCCTCATATAATTTGGTAAGTTCCCTAGAGACGGAGCCCCTTCTATTGGCCCCAAAATACTCCACAAACTGGGTCAAGGTCTTGATCAGTTTATGTGGTGACTCATAAAATACCATGGTTCTACTTTCTTGGGACAAGAATTCCAGTCGGGTTTGGCGTCCTTTTTTAATAGGCAAAAATCCTTCAAAAACAAACCGATCATTGGGCAGTCCGCTATTGACCAGGGCAGGAACAAAAGCTGTTGCCCCAGGCAAGCATTCCACTTCAATACCATTTTCAACACAAGCCCTTGTGAGAAGAAATCCAGGGTCAGAAATGGCAGGTGTACCTGCATCTGAAATCAAGGCCATAGTGGTCCCACCCTTCAATTTTTCCACTAGTGAAGAAAGGGTTTTGTGCTCATTGTGCATATGATGACTCTGAAGTGGGGTGGGAATTTCATAATGTTTTAGCAACTTGCCGCTGGTGCGGGTATCTTCGGCCAAAATCAAATCGACCTCCTTAAGAACGGTAATCGCCCTTAGGGTGATATCTTCAAGATTTCCTATTGGGGTCGGAACCAAATACAGTTTTCCCATGGACCAGAGTTAAGGCCTTACCTTTTTTCCTGTAAAATATGATGTCAAAACAAAAACAAAGGCCAATACAGCGCCCATGTGTTGTCCATCACTGATCATATAATGGGCGAAAAATGCCAAAATCGAATTGAAAAAGAAACCAGCATAGGCCCATTCTTTCAACCATTTGGAAAAGTTGCCCCAAATGGCGATCAAACCCAAAACCTTTGCCGTGGCCATAGGATAAATGAGATAGGTGGGATAACCCATGGCTTCAAAAAACCCACGAATCATTTCATGGTTGAACAGGTAATTGTAAACGGAAAAACACATGATGGCCGTCAACAAGACCGTTGCGGCCCAAAAAAGAATTTTTTGGATTTTCATTGCGTTGGTATTAGGATGCAATCCTAAAAATAAGAAAAGAATTTAAGAGGTTCCTAGGCGAATCGTCTTTCAATAAGCCCCATCAAACGCTCTTCATAACCTTCTTTGCCTTCCCAATTATTGTATTCAGGTTTCACAAGGTTAATGATAAATGCTTTCGAACGCTCCTCGGTGTCAATTGAGTTCAATTGGGAAATTACCTTTTCGTATTCGTTCTTATTATCATTGAAAAGATGCTTTATAAAAGCCAGTTTATCGTTGAGTCCAATTTTATAGTCCTTGACCAGACTGTCGTTCAAAGTTTTTTTTTCCTCAACGTTGTTCTCAGTATCAGTGGAAGAAAGATACCCCTTGTCATCTTTCATGGTCTCCGGCTTAGCCACAAACTCCGTAAAAAAATGTTCCACTGCTTTTTCCGTGGGCATTTCAGAAACCATGTCCTTGATAGTATCCATTCCTGGAGTGATTATATCCTCCTCATGTGGATTACTTTCCGGAACTGCGATATTGCCACTTAATACGGCATTGGCCATTTTTTCAAATCGCGATGCAATCACATTTTTTGATACATCGACCTGAACATCACTCAATTTCTCATCAATGAACTTTAGCACGGCCAACTTCTCATATATCTCCTTGGCCCTATCATAAAGGGCGCTTAAATCTTGGTCGTCCCTTGCTGTTATAACTTCTGTGGATAGCTTGATCAACTCCTCCCTTAACTTCCTTACCATCACTTAAATCTTTTTATAAAAATAAAATCATTTTGGCTACGCTCCTGAGAATAAAAGGTTAAATTTTGTCTCTATTTCAAGGCTTAATTTTTTAGTAGCTTTGTGTTTTTCCTTAATAAAACGGAAGAACCGCCCATTTTCGTTTAAAAGTACAATATGTTTCTCGAAAACACTGTAAACCATGAAGAGCAGTTTGGATGGATAGAGGTTATCTGCGGCTCTATGTTTTCTGGAAAGACCGAAGAATTGATCCGTCGTTTGAAACGTGCCCAGTTTGCGCGGCAAAAGGTGGAGATATTCAAACCCATTGTCGACACGCGATATCATGAAGATATGGTGGTTTCGCACGATTCAAATGAAATTCGGTCCACCCCTGTTCCCGCAGCTGCCAATATCCGTTTACTGGCAGATGATTGTGATGTGGTGGGCATTGATGAGGCACAGTTTTTCGATGACGAAATCGTAACCGTATGCAACGATTTGGCCAATCGGGGCGTTCGTGTTGTCGTGGCCGGATTGGACATGGATTTTAAAGGAAATCCATTCGGACCCATGCCTGCCCTTATGGCCACAGCCGAATACGTGACCAAAGTACATGCCGTATGCACAAGAACGGGCAACTTGGCCAACTACAGTTTTAGAAAGGCCGATGACGACAAGTTGGTGCTTTTGGGCGAAACGGGAGAATACGAACCCCTAAGCCGAGCAGCATTTTACAAGGCTATGCTCAAAGAAAAAATCAGTAAAATGGATGTGGATGTGGAGGAGGTAAAGCCCAAAAAGAAAACGGCCAATGGATAAAGTTGGGGAAACCACTCTGGAAATAGACCTTTCCGCACTAGAGCACAATTTCAGGTATTTAAAATCAAAATTACTTCCGGAAACCAAGTTTTTAGCTGTAGTTAAGGCCTTTGCCTATGGCAGCGATATGGTGGCTATTGCCAAAAAAATGGAAACTCTCGGAGTAGATTATTTTGCCGTTGCCTATGTAAAAGAGGGCGTTTTGCTACGTGATGCGGGAATTATGTCTCCCATTCTGGTGCTGCATCCCCAACCCGTAAATTTTGGTGAACTGATTGACCGCTGTCTTGAGCCCAGCCTGTATTCCCAAAAAATTTTAAAACAGTTTCTTAAAACGGCCCATCAAAAAAAACAAAAGGACTATCCTGTACATCTTAAGTTTAATACAGGACTGAACCGCTTGGGCTTTTGGGAAACCGATGCTGAGCATATTAGCGCGCAGCTAGCAGGAAGGAACGAGATCAAAATCAAATCGATTTTTTCCCATTTAGCTGCCTCTGAAGATTTGACGGAGAAGGAATTCAGTCAAATGCAGATTAAAACCTTTGAGAAAATTAGTGCGGAACTGAACCAAAAACTAGGCTATAGCCCCTTCCGCCATATGTTAAATACCTCCGGGATCATCAACTATCCTAAGGCACAGTTTGAGATGGTCAGAAGCGGTATTGGCCTCTACGGGTATGGAAATGATGCTAAAGAAGACCAAAACCTAAAGCCCGTTGCGACGCTAAAGACCATAATATCACAAATACATAAAATTGAACCTGGGGAAACCGTAGGCTATAACCGTGCGTTCGCTTCAGAGGATCATCGCATCTCTGCGACCTTACCCATTGGTCATGCGGATGGTATCGGAAGGCAATATGGTAAAGGCAAGGCCCATGTAACTATCCACGGAAAGAAAGCACCAATAATCGGAAACGTTTGTATGGATATGATTATGGTAGATGTCACGGATATTGACTGTCAAGAAGGGGATGAAGTGCTTGTTTTCGGTGAAAATGCATCCGCGGAGCAGTTTGCAACATTAGCAAATACAATCTCCTACGAGATACTGACCGCCATATCACAACGCGTGAAAAGGACATATAAGGACACTTGATTTTCCTGCTCTCTTCTTGCCATAATCCTTTTTTTCAGTATTTTAACATCCATTAACCACTAAAACAACTATAAATATGGGATTTCTTAAAGAATTCAAGGACTTTGCAATGAAAGGAAACCTGGTGGATATCGCCGTTGGTTTCGTAATGGGTGCTGCATTCAACAAAGTAGTGGCCTCTTTTACTGGAGGAATAGTTTCTCCTTTGATAGGTTTGCTTTTCAATGCAGATTTCAACGATGTAAAATATATTATTAAAGATGGAACAGTGAATGATGCCGGAGAGACCGTAGGGGAAATTGCCATATTGTGGGGTCAGTTTCTGACCAATGTCATTGACTTCTTAATCGTAGCATTTGTAATGTTCATGATTGTTAAAGCAGTGAACAAAATGAAGAAACCGGAGCCCGCTCCCGCACCTTCAGGACCAAGCCAAGAAGAGCTATTGGCTGAAATCAGGGATTTGCTTAAGAAATAATAATACGATGACCTGGGCTTTTGCTACAGGTTGCCGCTACACCACAAACTGGTAATTAAAGCCGTCAGTAGGTCTCGCAAACCACTGACGGTTGTTTTATTTGTAACATTTTGTTATTTATTGATTATCGAATGCTAAAATGCTTGCCTAAATCAATTGCTGAAGTACCTTTGTCCCAAGAAATTTGATGAAACATGAAAGTAGCCGTTGTTGGCGCCACCGGAATGGTTGGTGAAGTGATGTTGAAAGTATTGGCTGAGCGGGATTTTCCCATCTCTGAATTATTGTTGGTCGCCTCAGAACGATCCGTTGGGAAAAAATTGGAATTCAAAGGAAAGGAATATACCATTATTGGGCTATCGGATGCTATAGCCACCCAACCCGATATTGCCATTTTTTCAGCAGGAGGAAATACCTCATTGGAATGGGCTCCAAAATTCGCAGAAGTAGGAACAACGGTCATTGACAACTCCTCGGCTTGGCGCATGGACCCTACCAAAAAATTGGTGGTCCCTGAAATCAATGCGCATCAGCTTACTACGGAAGATAAAATAATTGCTAATCCCAATTGCTCTACCATTCAAATGGTAATGGCGCTTGACCCTTTGCACAAGAAGTATCAAATGAAACGCGTTGTGGTATCGACCTATCAATCCGTTTCTGGAACCGGAGTCAAAGCGGTTCAACAGCTCGAAAATGAAATGGCCGGCGTAAAAGGTGAAATGGCATATCCTTATCCTATCAATAGGAATGCCCTTCCCCATTGTGATGTGTTTTTGGAAAACGGGTATACCAAAGAGGAAATGAAACTCGCTCGGGAACCACAGAAAATTTTGGACGACCGAACCTTCTCTGTGTCAGCAACTGCCGTTCGAATTCCTACTGCAGGGGGACATTCAGAGTCAGTAAACGTGGAATTTCATAACGATTTTGACCTTTCCGAAGTGCGAAAGTTGCTCAGTGAAACTCCGGGTATTGTGGTTCAAGACAATCCAGATACCAATACCTATCCCATGCCCATCTATGCCCATGACAAGGATGAGGTTTTTGTGGGTCGCATCCGAAGGGATGAAACACAGCGAAATACCTTGAACATGTGGATCGTATCCGACAACCTACGAAAAGGAGCTGCTACCAATGCCGTGCAAATCGCGGAATATTTGGTTGAAAAAGGTTTGGTGGCGACAAAGACTTCCGCTATTTCTTAAAATCCGTTAAAGGTTTAACGTGTTGACCAAAGACTAGGGCTAAATATGCTATTTTTAGCAGATTAAATCTGTGGAAAATGCAAAAATTAACCCTCCTAATCGCTGTGCTTATTCTTGCCAGCTGCTCCCAGGAAAAAAAGAAAGACCCTATCGTTGTGAACTATCCCGTAACAAACAAGGTAGATACCATTGACACATATTTCGGAACCGAGGTTAAAGATCCCTATCGTTGGTTGGAGGATGACCGAAGTGCTGAAACAGAAGCATGGGTCAAGACCCAAAACGCCACCACCTTTGGCTATTTGGATAAAATCCCCTTTAGGGAAGATCTAAGAAATCGACTCGAAAAACTCTGGAACTACGAAAAATTAGGGTCCCCTTTCAAAGAAGGGGATTACACCTATTATTATAAAAATAATGGGCTCCAAAACCAATACGTGGTGTATCGTCAAAAAGAGGGGGAAGAAGCGGAGGTTTTTTTGGACCCCAACACCTTCTCCGAAGATGGAACAACTTCTTTAATGGGTCTGAGCTTTACCAAAGACGGCTCAAAAGCCGCTTATCTGATTTCCGAAGGCGGCAGCGATTGGCGAAAGGGTATCGTAATCGATACCAATACCATGGAGGTTGTTGAAGACACTTTGGTCGATATTAAGTTTAGTGGCATTTCATGGAAGGGGAACGATGGTTTCTTCTATTCCAGCTACGACAAGCCAAAGGGTAGTGAGCTCTCCGCAAAAACAGATCAGCATAAATTATATTATCACAAGTTGGGTACCCCCCAATCGGAAGACGAAGTTATTTTTGGCGGGATTCCAGAGGAAAAACATCGCTATGTGGGGAGCAACGTTTCTGAAGATGAGCGCTATTTATTCATTTCGGCCGCTACTTCAACCTCAGGCAATAAATTGTTCTTAAAGGATTTGAGCCAATCCGATAGTCCGTTAGTGACCATTTTAGGCGATACAGATTCTGATACTTATGTGATAGACAATACAGGGTCCAAATTATTTTTGGTCACCAATCGAAATGCACCCAACAAAAAAATTGTGGTGGTGGATGCCTCAAATCCTCTACCAGAGCAATGGACAGACCTTATTCCAGAAACCGAAAACGTGCTTACGGCAGGAACAGGTGGAGGCTATTTCTTTACGGAGTATATGGTCGATGCCATTTCAAAAGTGCTTCAATACGACTATGATGGAAAGCTGGTACGCGAGGTAAATCTTCCCGGTGTGGGCAGTGCCAATGGTTTTGGTGGAAAAAAAGAAGAAAGCGAATTTTATTTTTCATTCACCAACTATAACACACCAGGCTCATCTTACAAATACAATGTACAGACCGGTGCCTACGAGCAGTATTGGAAACCTGAAATTGACTTTGATCCTGAAGATTATGTTTCTACCCAAGTGTTTTATTCCTCTAAGGATGGAACCAAGGTACCTATGATCATTACGCATAAAAAAGGTGTTGCGCTCGATGGTAAAAACCCAACCATATTATATGGTTATGGAGGATTCAATATTAGTTTGACCCCTTCCTTTAGTATTGTCAATGCCGTTTGGATGGAACAAGGCGGGATTTATGCCGTTCCCAACCTTCGTGGTGGTGGCGAGTATGGTAAAGCATGGCATATTGCAGGGACCAAACAGCAAAAACAAAATGTGTTCGACGACTTTATTGCCGCTGCGGAATACCTCATCCAAAACAAGTACACATCAAAAGAGTATTTGGCCATTCGTGGAGGATCTAACGGTGGGTTGTTGGTCGGCGCCGCTATGACACAACGCCCTGACCTGATGCAGGTAGCATTGCCCGCCGTAGGTGTTCTGGATATGCTTAGGTATCATACGTTTACCGCAGGTGCTGGTTGGGCCTACGACTATGGTACTTCAGAAGAAAATGAAGCAATGTTCCAATACCTTAAAGGGTATTCCCCGGTACACAATGTAAGGGCAGGAACCGAATATCCCGCTACTTTGGTCACTACAGGGGATCACGATGATCGTGTTGTTCCCGCGCACAGTTTTAAGTTTGCCGCTGAGTTGCAAGAAAAGCAAGCTGGAAACAATCCTACGCTTATTCGCATTGAAACCAATGCAGGACATGGTGCTGGGACCCCGGTTAGTAAAACCATTGAACAATATGCTGATATTTTTGGTTTTACCTTGTTCAATATGGGATTTGAGCAACTGCCAAATAGGGCTGTGCTAAAAGAGTTCAAGGATTAAATTCCAATAGGTCATTTCAAATCCGTTTCCGAAGAAGCGGTTTTGTCTTTTTTGATTATATATATGCTCAGGGTTCGTATTGATTCTTTCAGTTATGAAAACCAGAAAATCTTGGAAGACATTTCTTTCCAGGTTGAAAAAGGTGAGTATATCGCGTTGATGGGCGAAAGTGGGTCAGGAAAGAGCACGGTACTTAAAATTATTTACGGTCTCCTTCATATGGAGAAGGGCTCCATTTTCTGGCAAGACAAACAAGCTTTAGGGCCAAACTTCAACCTAGTCCCTGGGGAGTCTTACATGAAGTTTCTATCGCAAGATTTCGATTTAATGCCCTTCACGACCGTTGAGGAAAACATCGCGGAACACCTATCTGTTTTTACAAGGGAATCCCACGATACAAGGGTTGCTGAACTATTACAGCTTATTGGTCTTGAGGCGTACGCCAAAACCAAGGTCAAAAATTTAAGTGGAGGACAACAGCAACGTGTGGCTTTGGCCAAGGTACTGGCTCAAGAGCCCGAAGTTCTTCTTTTAGATGAGCCTTTTGGCCATATCGATAATTTTAAGCGGAATATTCTTCGAAGAAATTTATTTGCTTATTTAAAGGAAAAAGGGATAACCGTGGTTACAGCAAGCCATGACCCCAATGACGTTTTGCCGTATGCCGACCGAATGTTGGTTCTCAAGGATGGAAGGGCCATTGCGCATAATACCACAAGGGAACTTTTTGAAAACCCCCCTGATTATTATGTGGCATCGTTGTTTGGAGAAGTGAACCAAGTGCCAATTCAGCTGCTAAAAGCCTATGCCCCCATGGATAAATTGGTACTCATTTACCCACATGAATTCAAGTTTTCAGATGCTTCCGGATTAAAAGTGGAAGTGGTCAACTCCTATTACAAGGGAACCCATTTTTTAAATGAAGGAACCACCGAAACGGGATTCTCTATCTACTTTAACTCGCCAACCCCGCTGAGTTTAGGCAACATTGTTTTTCTAAATATTCCATTGGAAAAAGTTAACTTAAGGCTCAGGCCCAAAGACTCAGATTGAACAAGGAAATTATCGTCAAGGAACTCGTATTTAAGGCCATTCGAAGTAGTGGGCCGGGAGGACAACATGCGAACAAGGTTGCTTCTAAAGTAGAACTCACCTTTAACGTGAGCCAATCCCAAGGTTTCTCCAATTCCGAAAAAGAAAGGTTATACTTGAAGTTAAGACCAAGGTTGAATTTGGAAGGAGTCCTGAAATTACAATGTGAGGAATCTCGAAGTCAACACAAAAACAAGCAGCTAGTAACGCAACGTTTTTTCGAAATGATAAAAAAGGCTTTGGAGGTCCGGAAAAAAAGAAAACCTACAAAGCCTTCGAAATCTTCTGTGGAAAAAAGATTGAAGTCAAAAAAGATGCAATCCGAAAAGAAAGCGGGACGCAAGAAATTCGATACAGACTAACCCATGTCCGGTACTTCATAGAAGTACTGTGCCCTCTTGATTTTGCCATCCTCCACCTGATACATGCAGAGCTCGTCAAATGCCCATCTCCCTTGGCCTTTAAAGGTAGCATCCATCGACATGGGCACTACAAAATGATTAGCGGCCACAACGGGGTCACCCACCGAGCCACCATGAATTTCCTCTATCCCCTCGGCCCATTGTAGATAGCCGTTCCAAATGTTTTCCTTCCCCTTGGTGATTTTCTCACCTGGCATTCCGTCCATTTCAACACTCACCGCATCGTCGGCATAAAGATCATACGCTTCCTTGTACTTTTCGTCCCGACATAGTTGAACAAGCTTGTCCGCAACTTCTTGTGTAGTCATGATATTGTTTATTGGTTAATACCTTTAAAGATAGCCAACTAAGAAACGGTATTATTTTAAGGAATGGTTAAAATGTTTTGTGGCCGGTAACTAATTGACTTCTAAAATTTTGATTTGCTTGCCATTCAGATTGAATGTCTCTCCTTTCTGCTTTCCCAAGAGCAGTTGGCCTATAGGAGAAGCTGCTGAGATACAGAAAACTTTCCCCTCGGAAGAATTTAAAAAGCCTGCAGAAATAGCAATGAAGAACTGATTGTAGTTGGTTTTGACCCAGCTCCCCAAACGTATCTTGTCCTTTGTTTCCGCTAAACCAACTTTTTGCAGTATTTGCTTCATCTGGTTCAGTTCGAATAGCTGTTTGCCCAGCTTCTCCTGCTCCAACTGCACCATTGCCCTGCCTGTTTCATGTTTGTCGCCGGCTGAGCTCTTGGTCTCAGCGTTTAAAGATTCTTGTAAGGCTTGGCTTATTTGAATGAGGTCTTGTTCTTTTTTGGTAACAAAGTCCCAACAATGCTTCATCAAGTTTTCTTTTAAAGACATCGCCAAGTTTTAAGCAAACAATAATCGAAAGGCAGTTTCCTGGTTTGGAATGGAATGCACCTTCAAACTTCCTCCGTGCAACTGCATAACTCTTTTGGACAAGCTAAGTCCTATCCCTGTGCCATCATTTTTGGTGGTGAAGAAGGGAACAAATATCTCTTCCATCAATTCAGGAGGAATCCCCGGACCGTTGTCTACCACCTCAATAAACTTTGTCCCATTGACTTCACCTGCACTTAGAATCACTTTTCCATTTTGCATTTCAGCAACAGACTGCATGGCATTTTTACAAAGGTTGATCAACACCTGGGATATTTGTTTCTCATCAAGATAAAATTCAAGGTCAATTGGATTGCATTCGGTGGTAAATCCAACTGCCTTTTGATTGTTGCCGGATGACATGAGTACTTCTATCTTACCCATCAGATCACTCCCTTTTACCAAGGTTCTGTCGGGCGTTGGCACACTCAATAGACTACGGTAGGATTGTACAAAGTCCATAAGACTTCCTCCTTGTTTCTTAATAACTTCAAGTCCTTTTACCGTATTACTGATATGGCTTTCTTCCAAATCTGCCGAGGAAATCGCCTTTCCATCTTTCTGAAAGTACTTGGCAATGGTTTCTGAGATTGATGTGATAGGGGTGATGGTATTCATGATTTCGTGTGTGAGAACGCGAATGAGACGAACCCAAGATTCTGTCTCTTTTTCGTCAAGTTCCTTGTCGATATCCTGGGCAACCACCAACAATAACTCTTCCCCGTTAAGCACAACGCCTGTGCATTTCAATGCCAATTGTCTTTGTTCACGTTCTGTGGTCAGTTCCACCAATTTTCTGTCAAAGGGTTTCAAATCAGCAAATAGTAGATACAAATTCTCGTCTACCTGATTCAGTTGTTTGATATGGTTGAGCGGATTATGGTTGAGCAAGCGTTCCATAGTTGGATTGGCAAAGAAGATGTGGCCCGCCGGGTTAACGGTCAATATGCCAATGTCTGCTTGTTTGATAATTTCCTGATAGTATTTTTCCTTGGCCTCATTTTTCAGGTACATCTCTTGCACCATCTCATTAAGAAGGTTTAGGCTATTGTTGAGTTCATTCAGGGATTTTATTTTGGTTTCCTTTGGAAAACGCAGCGTGAAATCCTCGTTTTTAATCGATTGAAAAACGTAGGCAATCGCTTGGTTGGTCCTGTTGAAAAAACGGACCAAATAAATGAGTTGCGCTATAAAAAGAACAAACAGAATGCCTCCAGATAAAAACTCTTCCCTCAAGAGAAAAAAAGTGGTTCCCAAGGCAGTCAATCCGATAAGCACCACCCTAAAAATTAACTGGTAATAAAAATTCTTGCTTACCATTCAGCCTACTTTTTTTTCAGTTTGTTGTATAAGGTCTGTCTTGAAATTCCGAGTTGTTCCGCCGCGGCGCTATGGTTTCCATCATTTTGGTCCAAAGCCCTTGATATCATTTGTTGTTCCATATCATCCAAAGTAACGGGGCCATTGCCAAATGTCTGGGAAGGCTTTACATGCAAAAGAAAATCGGAAGGCTTCAACACATTGCCCTCCGACAAAATTATGGCACGCTCCATAGTATGCTGCAGCTCCCTCACATTGCCCGGCCAAGCATATTCCATAAGCTTTTCTTGCGCTGCACTATTGATTTTGAGTCCAGGTTTATCATATTTATTGGCAAATCGTTTTAGAAAAAAGTCAGCCAAAATCAGAATATCCCCTTCGCGCTCACGCAATGGGGGTACCTCAATGTGAATGGTGTTGATGCGATACAACAAATCCTCTCGGAACAATCCATCGGCCACCATTTTTTCCAAATTGCAGTTGGTCGCACAAATGAGACGAATATCCACAGCTACAGGTTTGTTTGAGCCTACTCGGACAATGGATTTATTTTGAATGGAAGACAGCAACTTCGCCTGCATCTGAAGCGAAAGATTTCCCATCTCATCCAAAAACAGTGAGCCTTGATGGGCCGCTTCAAACTTACCGGTTCTATCCTCCTTGGCATCGGTAAAAGAGCCTTTTAGGTGACCAAAAAGTTCACTTTCAAAAAGGTTTTCAGCTATGGATCCCATATCCACACCAATGAATACCTCATCCTTTCGGCTTGATAAACGGTGGAGCTCTCGTGCTATAAGCTCCTTTCCGGTCCCATTCTCACCAGTTATCAAAACGTTGACGTCGGTTTTTGCCACCTTTCTTGTCAAATTCAAAACAGAGGTCAAGGCCTTTGAATTACCAATGATAAAGTTCTTGTCATCATTGATGACCTGTTTTAAACTGCTCTCCTTTTTCTTAAGCTTGTGGATTTCCTGTTTGGATTTCCGCAACTCATAGGCGGATTTTACCGTGGTCAACAACCTTTCATTGTTCCAAGGTTTTAGAATAAAATCCGCAGCTCCCTTCTTGAGCGCATCCACGGCCAAGTCCACGGCACCATAAGCAGTCATCATGATAACCGAAGTGCTAGGGGATTTCTTTTTGATTTCATTTAACCAAAACAATCCCTCGTTTCCAGTGTTTACCCCAGCGGAGAAATTCATATCAAGTAAAACAATGTCAATCTCATTCATTTTGGGAAAGGAAGAAATTTGATTGGGATTGAATAAGGTCTGAACACTCTTATATTCAAACTGAAGTAAAATCTCGAGTGCACTGAGAACACTTTTGTTGTCATCTATCACCAAAATATTGGCATCAATCATATCTTATTCTAATTAGCAGGTCTCTAAAACTACAAATCAAGTTTCAGCCCGAAAAGCAATTGTAAAATATTTGGACACAAATTGTACAAAAAATTTACACCGTCACATTTCGTTTAATACGGACGGATTACTAATAAATTGATTATCAGATTTTTAACTTTTTGGCACATGAATCGTATTAAGTTTGGCACAGTACTAAATTATGAGTCTACGATTTTACATATTTACTTTTCTTCTGATTTCTTCCTTCACGGGGGTCTCACAAAAGGTTTGGACCTTGGACGAGTGTGTTGCCCATGCTATTGAGCACAACCTTCAGGTAAAAAATACCAACTACAACAAAGACTCCAGTAAAGAGAGTTATCGGCAATCGATTCGAAATTTGTTGCCCAACGTAACCGGCTTTACGGATTATAGAATCAATACTGGACTTACCGAAGATCCCCAGACCGGTGTTTTGGTAAATCGCGAATTCAACAACGCCAACTATAGTCTAAATGCAAATCTGGATATTTTTCAGGGTTTCCAAAAATTGAATGCGATAAAGGCTGCCAAGTATATTTATCAGGCTACCGAAGAAGATATTGTACAAGAAAAGTTTTTGTTAGCCTTTAGGGTAATGAGTGCCTTTTATGATATTAAATTTAATGAGGGACTTGTGGCCAACTCGCTGGAACAACAGCAAATTTCACAGACCAATTACGATTTGGTGCATAGACAGGTGGAATTGGGCCTTATGGCCGAGGCGGATTTGTACGAAGCCGAATCCAACCTACTATCGGATAAGTTATTGGTGACACAGAATCAAAATTTACTGGCCATTTCAAAATTAACTCTGCTTCAAGAAATGAACCTGACCGGTGTTGAGGACATTGCTTTGCAGCTCGAAACAGAACCAACCACTGATTTGACTGGACCCAACCAGGTTTCTTTGGATTCGCTTTATGATTCAGCAAGAAATTTTGTTCCCTTGGTCAAGGGTCAGGAATTTCGCGTAATGGCCGCTAAAAAACAATTACAATCAACCCGTGGAGGACTGTTCCCTTCCCTTACGATGGTAGCGGGAATGTCGTCTCGATATTCTGAAACCAACACAGATGACAATGACGATATTGTCCCATTCTCGGACCAAATCGGTGATAATTTTGCACGTTTTGTTGGAGCAGAACTTCGTATTCCAATTACAAACGGCTGGTCTAATAGATCAAGGGTAAAACAACAAAAAATAGCCTACCTACAGGCCAAGAACAATTTAAAAATACAAGAGCAAGAACTGTTTCAATTATTGCAGCAATTGGTTCAAACCAATCAAGCGCTCATAGCAGAATATGAGCAAAGCAACAAAAGAGTACAGGCCCAGGAAATTGCTTTTCACATTGCCCAAAAGCGGTACGAAAAAGGATTGATCAACGCCCTTGAGCTTTTTCAGGCCAAAAACTTATTTGGAACCGCTCAAAACGAAAATTTACAGGTAAGTCTGCGGTTAAAGGTGAACGAGAGCACGATAGATTTCTATAACGGCTTACCTATTTTTAATATCAACTAATCGAGAAATGGATATACAGCTAGAAAAAAAGAAAGGACTAAGACCCAAGCACTACGGTTACATCGCATTAGGTTTAGTGGTCTTGTTTGCAGGATGGAAGTTGATTTTCGCAAGTGCAACTTCAACATTCAGGACAGAAAAGGAACGCGTTTCCATTGCCCAGGTAATTGATGGAAAGTTCGATGATTATATCACCATTAACGGTAATGTCGCTCCTATTGCCACAATTTATATGGACGCCTATGAGGGTGGACGTGTGGCCGAAAAGCTTATCGAGGAGGGAACCATGGTGAAAAAAGGAGACATCATCCTTAAGCTTGAGAACATGGGCCTATATGAGCAAATTTTGGCCAGTGAAAGCAACTTGGCCCTAAAACAAAACGACCTGCGTTCCACCAAATTGAACTTTGATTCCCGCTTGGTTGACGGAAGAAGGTCTTTGGCTACAGCTTACTACGACTTGCAACGTCTAAAAAGAAACTACGAGCAAAATCAAGATTTGTATCAAGAGAAACTTATTTCCAAAGAAGCATACTTGTTGTCCAAGGAAAATTATGAACTAGCCAAAAAACAGCACGACATTTTGGAAGTACAGACTAAACAGGACGAAGCGCTGAGCAAAACATCTTTGGCTAGTTTGGATGGGGATTTAGAGCGCATGCGCAAAACCCTTTCCATGGTCTATGAACGCTTAGATCACTTGAATGTAAGAGCCCCTGCAGATGGCCAACTAGGTTTTTTGGATGCCGAAATCGGGCAAAACATTGCCCAAGGTGAACGTATCGGGCAAGTCAATGTACTCACGGACTTTAAAATTGAAGCGGAAATTGATGAGCACTACATTGACCGAGTACGAAGAGACCTTTCCGCATCATTGGAAAGAAACGGAAATGAATACCCGCTTCGAGTCAGAAAGGTATATCCAGAGGTTCGAAATGGACGGTTTAGAATTGACTTGGTGTTCACCGAAGACAAGCCAGAAACAATCCGAGCTGGGCAAAGCTATAATATTAAGTTGCAGCTTGGCGCTTCCAATGATGCCCTGCTATTGCCCAAAGGCGGTTTCTTCCAAAGCACGGGAGGTCAGTGGGTCTTTGTTTTGGGCACAAATGAAAATGAAGCCCTAAAACGAAACATTAGAATTGGAAAGCAAAACTCAAGATACTACGAAGTCCTTGAGGGGCTTCAGCCCGGGGAAAAAGTTATCACTAGTAATTATGACAGCTTTGGAACCGCTGAAAGAATAGTTTTAAAATAAAAATCAATTAATACATCAAAAAATGAACAAGTTATTATTACTATATGGATGCACGCTCATAGGAAGCACCACCATAGCAGCAGAACAAAATACTAGGCCTTCGGCCATTATGGAATCCCAATCCAAAACTATCGGAACTTTTGAAAACCATCTATCGGTTTTTGAAATCCCGTCCGAAATCAATGAAATGGCATCAACGCTTTCAAAAAATAATGATTGCGATACCTATGTCCTAAACCTAAATGAAATCGAGTTCATTGAAGAAGAAATAGAAATCGATTTGGGTTTTGATCCTTATGATTATCTGCCCCAAGACTTTAGTCCTTACGAAGTTTATGTTGATTTAAACGCGGTACCGTATATCGAGGAGGAGGAAGGGCTGGTGCTAGGATTCGATACCACAGCTTATTTACCAGAAGGATTCGATGCATATAGCGCCCAAGTAGCTGCGTTATCCTTGAATTACATTGAAGAAGAGGACCTAAACCTCGGGTTCGACCCAACGCCATATTTGCCGGAAGGATTCTCTCCTTATGAAGTCTATTTTGACTTAAGCTCCATTGAATACATCGAGGAAGAAGAGGAAATTGATCTTGATACCTTTCTCAAACAATTGGATACAGTACACCTTAATTTCGAACCATCAAAATAATAAGACCATAACAACCAGAATATGATACAGATACAAAATCTTAAAAAGAGCTTTAGAACCGAAGAGGTGGAGACCCTAGCCCTTAACGGTGTGAATTTAAAAGTAGCTGAAGGGGAGTTCGTTGCCGTAATGGGGCCATCAGGATGTGGTAAGTCTACCCTTCTTAACATCATTGGTATGCTGGACAATCCAACCGAAGGGAGCTATCAGTTTGCCGGTCATGAGGTAAGTGGGCTTCGCGAAAGTCAGCGCACCCAGCTTAGAAAAGGAAATCTCGGATTCGTTTTCCAAAGCTTCAACCTCATCGACGAGCTGACTGTATTTGAAAACGTCGAACTGCCTTTGATTTACTTGAAAATGAGCAAAAGTGAGCGCCGTGAGAAGGTGAAACTTGTATTGGAACGAATGAAGATTGCCCATCGTGAAAGGCACTTTCCACAGCAACTATCGGGGGGGCAGCAACAGCGGGTGGCCATAGCTCGGGCCGTAGTCACCAATCCAAAGCTGATACTTGCGGATGAGCCCACTGGAAATCTCGATTCCAAAAACGGGATAGAGGTCATGAAATTACTTACCGAGCTCAACCAAGAGGGCACCACCATAGTCATGGTTACGCACTCAGACCGCGATTCCCATTATGCACACAGGGTCATTAACTTGTTTGATGGGCAAATTGTGACCGAAAGCAAGAACAAACCCATGGATGCTATTGTTTAATTCTAATTAGGAGTTTATTCATCAATCAACATCATCAAAAAAAGTAAGAAATCATGTTTAGGAACTACATCAGAATAGCTTGGAGAAACCTCTTAAAGCGGAAGGTTTTCACCGCAATCAACATTCTAGGCCTTGCCATAGGTTTTGGAAGCAGTATCCTTATCTACCTCTTTTTGAGTTATCACTTGTCTTTTGATCAGTTCCACAATAATCCTGACAGAATTTACCGAATGGTCACAGAGGAGCACCGGGATTTAATCGATTATGAAGCCAGTGTGCCTCCTGCCTTTTCAAAAGCCTTTCGGGAAAATTATGAGTACGCAGAAAAAGTAGCCAAAGTAGTTGTGCAGTATGGGTCCATTATAGATACGGAAACCAATGGTGATATCAGGAAATTTAAAGAGGATGTAGCATTTATTGAAGAAGACTTTTTTAAGATTTTCAACTTTCCCTTGCTCGATGGAAGCAACAATATCTCCTTATCTGAACCTAATACAGCGGTAATCACCGAAGAATTTGCCGAAAAGATGTTTGGAAGTACCCTAGTGGTCGGAAAAACATTTGTTCTAGAAAACGACAAGGCTATCAAAATAACCGGGGTTTTACAGAATCTCCCCAGTACTACTTTCTTAAAGGAGCAGATCTTTGTTTCTTTTGTGAATCTCGAGGACTTTTTTGAGTTTGCAGCTTCAGAGAGCTGGGGCGGAATAACAAGTAACCTTCAATGCTACTCCCTTTTAAAACCCAACCAAAATGTCGAAAGCATTGAAGATGCCCTTTTGGCGCTTCCCAAAGAGCATAGACCGGATAGCAAAAACAAACATGTTTATAAGTTGCAACCCCTGTCCGATATGCACTTTAATCCCTTATACGGAGGTATTGACCCGGTCCTTCTATGGGTTTTCGGCATTATCGGGGCATTTTTGTTGGCGATTGCCTGTATCAACTTTATAAATATCTCCACAGCACAGGCATTTTATCGTTCCAAGGAAATAGGTGTTCGAAAAGTGTTAGGAAGCTTCAAAGCCCATCTATTTTGGCAATTCCTTTCTGAGACTTTTGTAATCAGCTTGTTTGCTGTAATGCTGGGTATCTTGTTCGCTGCCCTGTTTTTACCTTCTTTGAATAATTTGTTTGAATTGGAATTGTCCATACAAAGTCTCTTGACCATAGAGTTTTTCGGCTTTCTACTTTTGGTTTTGGCGTCCGTCGCATTTCTATCAGGCAGTTATCCTGGCATCTTGATGTCCCGTATCGTTCCTGTCTTGGCCTTAAAGGGAAAACTAAGTCATAGTGATACTGGGGGAAACACAACAAGAAAGGTTTTGGTGGTCGCTCAGTTTGCCATTTCCATAGCATTGATTGCTGCCACCTTAATTATTTCACGACAAATTGAATACGCCACAAATTCGGATTTGGGCTTTGACAAGGAGTCCATAGTAATGGTAGAGGTCCCTGTCGATTTGGAACCCATTCAATATGAGGCACTAAAAGATCGTTTACAGCGGATTCCCAATGTCGAAAACATAACCTTTTGTTTAAGCAGTCCCGGAGGCTCAGAAAACAACTGGGGCACGAGCATAAAGTACAACAATCGACCTGAAAATGAAGAGTTCAGCATTCAAGCCAAAATTGGCGACGAGCACTTTATAGAGACTTTTGACTTGACCTTGGTAGCAGGCAGAAACTTTTTTAAGAGCGACTCCATTACTGAGGTCGTGGTCAACGAAAAGTTTGGAGAAAAGGTTGGTGTGACTTCACCCGACGAACTTTTAGGAAAAACCATTGAAGTTAACGGGGCGTCTATTAAGGCGACCATTGTAGGTGTGGTAGGCGATTTTCATGATGTAAGCTTTGCCGAAGAAATCCAGCCGGCATTTATCGCCGGCAATCCCAATTGGTATGGAGAAATTGGGCTGAAAATCAATAGGGTCAATACCAAGGAAACCCTTGAAAAAATTGAGCAGCATTGGTCAGAGGCTTTTTCGGGTTATATCTTCGATTACCGATTTTTGGACGAACGGGTCGCCGATGAATACGAGGCCGAACAGCGGTACTTATCCCTTTCAAAAGTATTCTCTGCCTTGGCCATCTTAATCGGATGTCTCGGACTATATGGTCTTATACTCTTTTTTGTAGGTCTTCGAACCAAGGAAATTGGAATTCGAAAAGTATTGGGAAGCAATGTGGCCAATATTTTGGCCCTGTTTACTATGGACTTCTTCAAGCTCATCTTAATTGCCGGTATACTAGCTACCCCCATTGCATGGTATTTAATGGAGCAGTGGCTCCAAGGTTATGCTTACCGCACAGAAATTCATTGGTGGATTTTTGCCCTGGCCATTGTATCCATTATGGTAATTACTCTGATCACCATTAGTTATCAAACCTTAAAGGTGGCCGTAACCAGTCCGGTAAAAAGCCTTAGGACCGAATAATCAAAAAAACGAACAATCATGATACGGAACTATTTACATATCGCCTGGCGAAGTCTTAAAAAAGACAGCTTGTTCGCCTTTATAAAAATAGGTGGGTTTGCCATCGGAATTGCAGCCTGTTTGTTGATTACCTTATTTATCAATGATGAGCTAAGCTATGACAAGCACTATGCTGATTCAGAAAGAACCTATCGCGTGATTTCTGAGATTCCCATCAATGGTGAGGTCTTGAAAAACGTTTATTTCCAATTACCGTTGGCAGATGTACTTGAGAGCGACTTTCCTGAAGTCGAGAAAGCCGGAAAATACAACTCCAGCGAATTGTTTGGAGCAGGAAAGAAAACCATTCAACCCTATGGTGAGACCAAAAGTGTTATAGAGGATGGTTTTGTGTTTGTAAGCCAACCCATGCTTGAAATTCTTGAGTTGCCCTTTGTTGAAGGACAACCTGAAAACGCCCTGACCGACCCATTGAGTTTGGTGATTTCCAAAAAGAAAGCTGATAAGCTTTTTCCCAAGGGAGATGCCTTGGGAAAAACTGTCATTCTAGACTATGATACAGCAAACCCCTATAAAATTACCGGGGTGGTCGATCGTAGTTCGATAAAATCACATTTCGACTATGATTACCTTATGCATTTAAGGGACACCAACTTTAATTGGGTAAACACCAACTACATCACTTATATCAAAGTACAGAAGAATACGGATATAGATGCCCTAAAAACCAAAATGCTATCTGTTGTGGATAAATATATTATCCCGGAGCTGAATCAAAATGAAATGACCAAAAAGTTTGTTGATCTCTATAAACAAGCCAAGTTCGACCTTCAGCCCATAAGTGATATACATCTCAAAACCGAATCAAAAATCTTTGACAATCTTAAACATGGTGACATTCGATTTGTTTGGTTATTTGCCGCCATCGCCTGTTTTGTATTGCTTCTCGCCTCAATCAACTTTATCAACCTATCCACAGCAAAATCAGCCAACCGGGCCAAAGAGGTAGGGCTGCGTAAGACCATCGGAGCATTCAGGAAAAACCTAGTTTTTCAATTTTTGACCGAATCCATCCTACTTAGCTTTATTTCATTCGTCCTAGGTATTTTATTGGCCTGGGCAATTTTACCCTGGTTCAATACCATAGCTTTAAAAAGTATAGGCATTCCCTGGTCCTCTCCCCTTTTCTATCTAATTGCACTGGTGACAGCCCTTTTAATTGGAATTGTCGCTGGCCTCTATCCTGCATTTTATCTGTCGTCTTTCAAGCCAGCTAAAGTCTTAAAAGGCAGTTTGACCACGGGGAGCAAAAACAAGAATCTTAGAGGCGGGCTGGTTGTTTTTCAATTTGCTATATCCATTATACTCATTATTGGTACGCTAATCATTTATAAGCAAATGGATTACATTCTTAACAAGGAACTGGGCTACAACAAAGAACAGGTTCTTGTAGTTCAGGGTGCAGGCGTTCTTGGAGATAAAGTGGATTCCTTTAAAAAACAACTCTTGGAGCTTCCCATGGTATCCAATGTTTCCGTAAGTGACTACCTCCCTGTGGAAGGCACAAAAAGAAACGGAAACACCTTTAAGAAAATAGATGACCCAACTGAGGCCGTGGGTGTGCCAGGACAAGTTTGGGCAATAGACCATGACTACGTAAAAACTTTGGGTTTAGAGATAACCTTGGGAAGGGATTTTTCCATTGACCGTCCGTCCGATGCGACAGACGCAGTGCTAATCAACCAAAAAATGGCGTTAGAGCTCGAATTGGAAAATCCCATAGGAAAACGAATTACCAATGGTGACGACTGGGTCGTGGTTGGAGTGGTGAAGGATTTCCATTTCGCATCATTGCGGGATAATATTGCCCCTCTCGCTCTTGTCATAAGCAATAGTCCCGATATGATATCGGTTAGGATAGGCACCTCTGACCTCAATGAGAGTATTGCGGCCATTTCAGAAATATGGGGCCGTAATGTGGGAAATCAGGCCTTCAACTACACCTTTTTGGACGATGATTTTGCTAAAATGCATGACGATGTCCGTAGGATGGGAAATATTTTCAACGGGTTTGCACTATTTGCCATTTTGGTGGCTTGCTTAGGTTTGTTCGCCTTATCAGCTTTTATGGTCGAACAACGCCAGAAAGAAATCAGCATCCGTTTGGTCTTGGGTGCTCCTTTTAAAAGTATCTATAAGCTATTGACTGTCGATTTTCTAAGATTGATTCTCATTGCTGTGGTTATCGCCATTCCTGTAGGATGGTTTGCCATGCAACGCTGGTTGGAAGATTTTGCCTACCGAATTTCCTTGGATTGGACCATATTTTTACTTGCTGGTGCTATCGCCTTAGCCGTGGCCTTGGTAACCATTAGCTATCAATCGGTAAGCGCGGCCTTAATACAGCCCTTGAAGAGTTTAAGAAACGAATAACACATCAAAAAACCACGTCATGATCATCAACTTTTTAAAAATCGCCTGGAGAAATCTTGCAAAGAACAAGGCCTATACGGCCATTAATGTTGGAGGGCTGGCGTTGGGTATGGCGGTTACCCTGATTATCGCTCTTTGGGTGGAAGATGAAATCTCGCACAATGATTATTTCTCCAACAAGAATAAAATTGCGCAGGTTTTTCAATCCCAGACCTTTAACAGTCGTACTTCAACAGGTCCTGCCATTCCAAGACCTTTGGAATTTGCCTTACGTGAGGGTTATCTGGATAATTTTAAGCATTTGGCAATGTCATCTTGGACGACCAACATGTACCTCAAGTACAACGATATAAGTATCTCCAGCACAGGTAATTTCATGCAACCAGAGGCCACAGAAATGCTTGACTTCAACATTCAAAGTGGTGAAAAAGATGGCCTTCGTGAAATCAACTCCATAATGCTTTCAGAGAAAACGGCGCACGCCCTTTTTGGCAATGAAGATGCCATTGGCAAAGTGGTTGATGTTAATGGGGAATACGATATGATGGTGACCGCTGTTTATGAAGACATCCCTTTTAACAACTCTTTCAACGATGCCTTCTTCCTAATGCCTTGGGAAAAATATATCACAACTCAAGAGTGGCTTATTGGTTCGGAGGACAATTGGGGAAACAACTCCTTTCAGCTCTTTGTGCAAATTGCCGACAACACTTCTATGGACAGGGTTACCTCGATAATTAAGAATGTGAAGAAAGATCTTAATGAGGATACGGCCGAATTCAATCCACAGCTTTTTCTTCTCCCAATGAAGGATTGGTATCTGCGTTCGAATTTTGAAAATGGAAAACAGGTTGGTGGGCGCATTAAATATGTATGGCTTTTTGCCATAATTGGTGCTTTTGTGCTGTTGTTGGCCTGTATCAATTTTATGAATCTTAGTACGGCCCGATCCGAAAAAAGAGCCAAGGAGGTAGGTATTAAAAAATCCATTGGGTCTCAGAGAAATCAACTGATCAACCAATTTTTGGGAGAGTCCTTTCTTGTAGCCGTTATCTCTTTCGTTCTGGCAATGCTCATTATTTTGTTATTCTTGAACGGATTCAATGAACTTGCGCGAAAGGAAATTGAGTTCCCGTGGACCAACCCCTTGTTCTGGTTGAGCGGCTTGGCCTTTATTGTGTTCACAGCGCTTTTGGCCGGAAGCTATCCCGCTCTATATCTTTCCTCATTTAATCCTGTGGACGTTCTTAAGGGCACTTTCAAGGCAGGTAAACATGCCGGTACCCCACGAAAAATATTGGTAGTACTTCAGTTTACAGTTTCGGTGGCATTCATTATTGGGACGGTCATCGTAATGCAGCAAATCAACCATGCCAAAAACCGCCCTATCGGATACGACAGGGAGGGGTTGGTTCAGATTCCTGTTATGAGTCAAGATTTTGAAGGAAAATACGAATTGATGCGCACTGAATTCCTAAAATCCAACGCCATAGTAGAAATGTCAGCATCGAGCAGTCCCACTACCCGAATCTGGTCAAATCGAAGTGGATTCAGATGGGACGGCAAACCAGAAGGTTTCCAAGAAGATTTTGCCTGGACGGACGTCACTCCTGAATATGCAAAATCCCTCAATTTAAAAATAGTGGACGGGCGCGATTTCTCTCGCGAATTTGCAACAGATTCCAATGCGGTTCTTATTAATCAAACTGCTGTAAAATATATGGGCATTGAAAATCCTGTGGGTCTCTTCTTGGTAGATGATGATGAGGAAGATCCTGACGAGCCTCTAAAGATCATTGGGGTCGTGGAGGACATGATTGCCCAGTCACCTTATGAACCCGTAAAACAAGCTGTTTACGAATACATCAAGGATGGTGACCCCAACTATTACAATCTTAGATTGAACCCCAGACAGAGTGCACAACAAAATTTGGCCATTATTGAACGGGTTTTCAAAACACATTTTCCAAAGATTCCATTTGAATACGATTTCGTAGATGAGCAATACGGGGCCAAATTCGCTGCTGAAGAGCGTATTGGCAGTCTTTCTGGCATCTTTACAGCATTGGCCATTTTAATCAGCTGCCTCGGACTTTTCGGACTGACCTCTTTTGTGGCTGAGCAGCGCACCAAGGAAATCGGGGTTCGCAAAGTTTTGGGGGCTTCGGTATTGAACGTCTGGAATATGCTCTCCAAAGACTTCTTGAAATTGGTGATTCTTTCCTGTTTTATCGCCATTCCTATTTCCTTCTATATTATGAACGGATGGTTGCAGGAATATCCGTATCGGGTCACCCTGAAGTGGTGGGTGTTTGCTTTGGCCATGATTGGTGCCACATTGATTACCATGATCACGATAAGTTTTCAGGCTATTAAGGCAGCAAGGGCCAATCCCATTAAAAGTCTGCGGACCGAATAGTCAAATCAAACATTTAGGTTATGGTCATTAACTTTTTTAAAATCGCTTGGAGAAATCTATTAAAAAGCAAATCCCTCTTTTTAATAAATACACTCGGTCTTACCCTTGGTATAGCTTCAACACTCTTGATAGCGCTTTTTGTGTCGGATGAATTGGGCTATGATCAGTTTAATGAGAAGGCAGATAGAATCGTACGGGTTGTCATTAAGGGACAAATGGGAGGGGAAATTATCAAAGAAGCTGTTTCACAGGCTCCTGTTGCCCCGGTACTTGTGGATGAGTTTCCTGAAGTGGAAGAAGGCACTCGACTCCGTAGAATGGGGTATCCCTTAGTGGTCCACAACAACGACGGCCATCGCGAAAATCGATTTTCATATGTTGATCCCAATTTTTTTCAGATCTTTAGTTTTCCCTTTATAAAGGGTGATCCAAAGACCGCATTGACCCGGCCCAATACCGTGGTTATTACCGAAGAACAAGCTCATAAGTTTTTTGGCAATGCCAATCCCATTGGAAAAGAACTTGAATTAAAGGAATGGGAAAAATCGTTTACCGTCACAGGAGTTGTTCAAAACATTCCTCAGAATTCGCACTTGAGGTTTGATATGTTCGCTTCCATGTTAGGGTGGGAACACGCCTCTGCGAATAGTTGGCTGGAATCACATTACCACTCCTATTTGGTTTTGAATCAAGCGGCCAATCGAACAGCTTTGGAGCAGAAGCTTGAGCCCTTACTCAACAAATATATGGGGCCTCAAATGAAAGATGCCATGGGTATGTCCTTTGAGGAATTTCAGGAGAAAGGCAACGCGTTGGGAATGTTCTTGCAGCCTTTAACCGATATCCATCTTCATTCCGACTTTGCAGAACTAACCAACCTAGCACCCGGAGGGAACATAAAAACGGTATACTCCCTTGGAGCCATAGCTATTTTCATTCTTTTGGTGGCCTGTATTAATTTCATGACGCTTTCTACTGCTGCTGCCTCTCGAAGATCAAAGGAAATTGGGGTAAAAAAAGTATTGGGTTCGCAAAGGAATCAATTGATTAAACAGTTTCTTGTTGAATCCTTTATCATGGTTCTAACGGGAACGCTCTTTGCTATTTTACTTTCTCTTTTGGCCCTTCCGCTTTTTAATGAACTAACCGGGAAACAATTGCATGTTTCACAGCTTATCAATATTCAAAATACAGTATTTCTTGTCCTTTTTGTTTTTGCTTTAAGTCTTATAGCAGGAGTGTACCCCGCTTTTGTTCTTTCCTCATTCAAACCGATATCGGCATTAAGAAATAGATCAGGTAATATGGGCAAGACCAAAAACGTTCGCAGTGCCTTGGTTGTTTTTCAGTTTTCAGTGGCCGTTTCTTTGATTATTGCAACCATTGTGGTTAAACAGCAGATATCATTTGTGTTAAATAAAGATGTTGGCTATCAAAAAGACAACATATTGGTGCTGAAGGATACTTGGAAACTCGGAGCCAGTGAACAGGCATTCAAAGAGGAGCTTTTAAAAGACCCCAGAGTGGCTAGTATTTCCAGTTCCGGCTTTGTCCCCGCGGGACCTACCAGCGACAATATCACCTCCATCTATCCCGAGGATAGGTCAGATGAGCTTCGAAGAACGGTGGTATATCAGGTGGATGAGGCCTATATTCCCACAATGGGCATGGAACTCGTCTTGGGCCGCAATTTTTCGAAAGATTATAATGCCGAAGGTACTAACCTTATCATCAATGAGTCTTCCGCAAAGGTTCTTGGGTTTGGTTCAGATGCAATAGACAAAACGGTAACCATGTCCTTGGACAATAACGGGACAACTCGAAAATATCGAATTGTGGGTGTTGTGAAAGACTTTCATTACAGTTCATTATACCAGCCGGTTGAACCACTAATTATGGTTTACGAGCCAAATCCAGGACTTTTGGTCAGAGCCGACGCCAAGGATATTGGTGGGCTTATTACTTCGGCGGAAACCCTATGGGTCAAGTTCAAAATCTCGGAGCCATTTACCTATGGTCTATTGGATGAGTTATATTCAGAGATTTATGTTCGTGAGCGAAAAATGGGCTGGGTGCTTCAACTTTTTACCATACTAACCATATTTATTGGTTGTATGGGACTTTTTGCCTTGGCGACATTCTCAGCGGAACAAAGGACCAAAGAAATTGGAATTCGCAAAGTTCTTGGAGCTACAGCCGCCCAAATGATGACCATGCTATCGAAAAACTTTGTTAAGCTTGTCGTGATTTCCTTTGCGATTGCTTTCCCATTAGGGTATTACTTTATGGGGCTCTGGCTCCAGGATTTTGCCTATCGCATTCAAATTCAATGGTGGGTCTTTGTACTCGCAGGTTTTTTTGCTTTGGGTATTGCCTTTTTGACCATAAGCTGGCAAAGCTTAAGGGTTTCAAGAAGGAGTCCGGTTTACGCTTTGAAAAATGAATAATACTAAATCAAAAAACGATGCTTCTTCAACTTCATAATGTATTTAAATGGGTCAACTCGGGAGGCCAACGTATATTCTTGCTAAAAGATATTAACCTTCAGGTACAACAAGGTGAATTCATATCCATAATGGGACCTTCAGGTTCGGGTAAGTCCACCCTACTGAACGTTATTGGAATGTTGGATGGTTTTGATGAGGGAGAATATCAATTTTTGGATGAATCCGTCCATAACCTCAAGGAAAAACATCGGGCCAATCTTTATAAGGAATATATTGGGTTTGTTTTTCAATCCTACCATTTGCTTGATGAACTAACAGTCAAGGAAAATCTTGAAATGCCTCTACTCTATAAAAAGTTCAAGGGTTCTGAAAGAAAGGCAATGGTGGCAGATATGCTAGATCGATTCAATATTGTTGGAAAAAAAGACTTGTTCCCCGCACAATTAAGCGGTGGGCAACAGCAGTTGGTCGGTATTGCCAGGGCATTAATTTCCAATCCGAAGTTGATTTTGGCCGATGAGCCCACCGGTAATCTAAACTCAAAGCAGGGTGAAGAGATTATGGGTCTGTTCAAACAATTGAACGAAGAGGGAGTCACAATAATCCAGGTCACCCATTCCGAAAAAAATGCGGATTACGGATCAAGAATTATCAACCTACTGGACGGACGGATGATCTAAGAGGCGATTTCCGCCAGTTTTTTACCGACCAAAGTTCCTAGGGCAATTCCCATGCCGCCTAGCCTTACTCCACAAAAAATATGGTCAGATATCGGCTTGATGATTGGTTTTTTCTGGGGACCTACACCCATGATTCCACTCCACCGGTGAGCAATATTAACTTCTCTCCTTGGAAGAATCACCTCTTTTAGCAGGCCTTCCAGAGCATCTTGAATTAGTTTGGTCTCCTTTAATTCCGTGGTCTGCTCTCCTTTAAAATCGAGGTTGCGTCCTCCGCCCAAGAGAATACGGTTGTCGACATTTCTGAAATAATAATAGCCTTCATCCAGATGAAAGGTGCCTTTAATATCCAAATCGGGTACAGGTTCCGTTATTAGAACTTGTGCTCTGGCCGGTTGTATCATTTCTTCCTTTAGAAATTGCCTTGCAAATCCATTGGTCGCCAACAATACTTTCTTGCTCCGTACATCAAAGTGTTGGGTTATAATGCTAACATAAGGCCCCGTATCTTCAATGTTTTGAACCTCAACATCATTTAACAACAAAACACCCTTGGAAACACAATTTTTTAAAAGGCCCAACATCATTTGGCCGGTATCCAACTGCCCTTCAAATTGATGTGAGATATAAGAATTCTCTACTTTGTCAAAGCCATATTTGTTATCATGCACCTTAAAAGGATGACTTCCAAAAACGGGTTCCAACAAAGAGTTGATGTACGGGACTTTTTCCAGACATTCATCATAAAGTTCCGTGTCTTTTTCAAGAAAAACTTCATGTCCTCCCAGCTGTTGATAGCCTAGTTCCTTGTCTCCCAAAATTTCCCTCAGAAGCTTAATTCCTTGTCTTCGCTGGTTTACCAAATCCACAACCTCCTGTTCAGTATGATTCTTAAGGTCCGACAAGATTTCCGAAACACTCCCAAAGCAAGCAAAACCTGCATTTTTAGTACTGGCCCCCTGTGGGAGAATACCTTTTTCCAACACTAAAACCTTTGCCGTGGGGTATTTCTCTTTTAAAAAAAGAGCGGAAGAGAGGCCAACAATACCACTGCCAACAATAGTGAAGTCAATATCGGTCAACCAACTGTTATATTCCCAATAGCTTAGATTCATGCATTAAAAAACCCCGATGTTCTCGGGGTTGTATTTTTAATATTGATATTTTTCATCCATTTCGAAATCCTCCATGAACTTGGTGGTGTAGTTGCCAGCCAAATAATCAGGATGGTCCATCAATTGCCTATGGAAAGGAATGGTTGTCTTTATTCCTTCAATCACGAATTCATCCAATGCCCTTCGCATTTTATTGATGGCTTCCTCACGGGTTTGTGCCGTGGTTATCAACTTTGCAATCATAGAGTCGTAATTCGGTGGAATTCTGTAACCACTATACACATGGGTATCTAGTCGTACACCGTGTCCGCCTGGCGTGTGCAAAGTGGTAATTACACCCGGAGATGGTCGAAAATCATTGTACGGGTCCTCAGCGTTGATTCTACATTCGATGGAATGCAATTTTGGAAAGTAGTTTTTTCCGGAAATAGGCACGCCTCCAGCAACCAAGATTTGCTCTCGTATCAAATCATAATCAACCACCTGTTCGGTGATTGGGTGTTCCACTTGAATCCTGGTGTTCATTTCCATGAAGTAGAAATTTCTGTGTTTATCCACCAAAAACTCCACCGTACCAGCACCTTCATATTTAATGTATTCAGCAGCTTTCACTGCTGCAGCCCCCATTTCTTCCCGTAACTTGTCTGTCATAAAGGGCGAAGGGGTCTCCTCGGTAAGTTTCTGGTGCCGACGTTGAACAGAGCAGTCCCTTTCCGAAAGGTGGCACGCTTTGCCATATTGATCTCCCACTACTTGAATCTCGATATGTCGGGGTTCCTCAATCAATTTCTCCATATACATCCCGCCATTTCCAAAAGCAGCAGTGGCTTCCTTTACTGCACTCTCAAAATTGCTTTCCAGTTCATCCTCGCCCCAAATGGCGCGCATCCCCTTTCCTCCACCACCTGCGGTGGCTTTAATCATAACAGGGTAGCCCATCTTCTTGGCAACTTTTTTGGCATCAGCAGCATCTTTTAACAAACCTTCAGAGCCCGGAATGGTGGGCACACCTGCCTTTTTCATGGTTTCCTTGGCCGTGGCCTTGTCCCCCATTTTGTCAATTTGTTCGCCGGAAGCTCCAATGAACTTAATTTCGTGTTCCGCACATATTTTCGAAAACTTGGAGTTTTCTGAAAGAAAACCATAGCCAGGATGAATGGCATCCGCATTGGTAATCTCAGCAGCAGCAATAATATTGGGTATCTTAAGGTAAGACTCACTACTTGGGGCAGGCCCAATACAGACTGCTTCATCGGCAAAACGAACGTGAAGGCTTTCTTCGTCTGCTTTGGAATACACGGCTACCGTCTTAATTCCCATTTCCTTGCAGGTTCGAATAATCCTTAATGCAATCTCTCCCCTATTTGCAATCAATACTTTTTTGAACATAGTACCTAGAATTTCATGGCCCAAGTTCCAAGTCGGAGAAAACTCCTTGATTCGGTGCTCGGGTGTGGTGATTTATTTAGGAAGGGTCAACCAAAAATAAGGGTTGGTCAAATTCCACTGGTGAAGAGTCCTCAACCAATACTTTAACGATTTTACCTGAAACTTCAGATTCAATATCGTTAAAGAGCTTCATCGCTTCGATTACACAAAGTACGTCGCCTTGACCAATTGTGCTTCCCACCTCCACAAAAGGCGGTTTGTCTGGAGAAGGTTTTCTATAAAATGTTCCAATGATTGGAGATTTTATAGTGATATACTTCGAGTCATCCGTAGATGCTTCTTCCTTAGCGGGTGCAGGGGCGGCAGCTTCCGGAGCAGCAGGGGCGGCAGCGGGTTGAACCGCAGGTGCCTGTGCCACAGGTATTTGTTGTACTATTGTGGTTTCAGGTACTGTTGTACTTGACCCCGTGCGGATGGTGATTTTTACATCTTCCATCTCCAACTTTACCTCGCTAGCCCCAGACTTGGCTACGAATTTGATTAAACTTTGAATTTCCTTAATGTCCATGGAATATGATTTAGTTAGTCGTGTTTTAAGAATTATATGCCCATTTTAAATAAATGGCTCCCCAGGTAAAACCTCCACCGAAGGCGGCAAAAATCAGGTTGTCACCTTTCTTCAATTGCTTTTCATAATCATGGAGCAGCAATGGAAGGGTCGCTGAGGTGGTATTTCCGTACTTGTGAATATTGATCATAACCTTGTCCGCATCCAATTCCATTCTATTGGCAGTGGCATCGATGATTCTTTTGTTGGCTTGATGTGGCACCAGCCATTGCACATCTTGATGTGTTAGCCCATTGCGATCCATTATCATTTTGGAAACATCTGCCATGTTCGATACGGCAAATTTGAAAACAGACTTCCCATCTTGGTGAACAAAATGTTGTTTGTTTTTCACTGTTTCCTCAGAAGCGGGAAGAATAGAACCTCCTGCTTCAATTTTTAAAAACTCACGTCCAATTCCATCCGAACGAAGATGCTCATCTTGAAGGCCCAGACCTTCTTCATTGGGTTCAAAAAGAACCGCTCCTGCGCCATCACCAAATATAATGCAGGTAGTTCTATCGGTATAGTCAATAATTGACGACATCTTGTCAGCGCCAATCAGCAACACCTTCTTATATCTACCTGATTCAATGTAACTCGCTGCAGTCGACATGCCATATAAAAAACTGGAACACGCGGCTTGCAAATCGTACGCAAACGCATTTTTGGCTCCAATTTCCGATGCCACATAGGCAGCAGTGGCAGCAACGGGCATATCCGGTGTTGCTGTAGCCACCACTATGAAATCGATTTCCAGCGGATCAACTCCACTTTTTTTCATCAGATCTTCGGCAGCTTTAATGGCCATAAAAGATGTTCCGGCGTTTTCCTCTTTTAGGATTCTGCGTTCTTTGATTCCGGTTCGTGTGGTGATCCATTCATCATTGGTATCGACCATGGTCTCCAACACTTTGTTGGATAAAACGAAGTCTGGAACATATGCTCCTACAGCGGTTATCGCTGCTGTCCTTTTTTTCATAATGGTGCCTTTCTCTGTCAAAAAGTTTAAAATTTGACCAAAAAGTGGTGAAAATTACTCAATTTCTTTGACTTTTGGTCAAAAATCAATCGGTTTTTAAAAATCCTCTTGGGCATAAAAAAACTCCCGTTGCCAACAACGAGAGTTCCAAAAAAATTGAATGTTTTTTCTAAGCGGCAGATTCCTCCTCCGTTTTGTCCATTAGTACTTGGCCGCGGTAGTATAATTTTCCTTCGTGCCAGTGTGCTCTATGGTACAAATGCATTTCACCCGTAGTTGGGTCTGTTGCTATGGTAGGCATTGTCGCTTTATAGTGGGTCCTTCTTTTGTCCCTTCTTGTTCTTGATATTTTTCTCTTAGGATGTGCCATTGTAACCTATTTGTCCGTTAGTAATTTTTTTAAATCGTCCCATCTGGGATCGGTATTTTTCGATTCTTCTTTGTCTTCTCCGGGTTGTAACTCCTCAAGTTTATCTAAAACTTCCGATTGCAAAGTTCCGTCAATCACCCCAGGATGTACCTTTTTCTGAGGAACGGCCAACACCAACATCTCGTAGATGTACTGAGCAAGGTTGAACTGATGTTCCCCATGGGGAAGAATCAATATTTCGTCATTTTCATCATTGAACTCCTCGCCAAATTTGATGACCAAATCGAGTTTGGAGGAAATCGGCTGCAGAAAGGGCTCTCCAGTTACGTCACAATCTACGTTGACCTGCCCATCTGAGCTTAGTTCCAATTCCATCATATTGTTCATCTTGTTCAATATGGCGGAGACCTTTATTTGCGCCTCGTTGAATTCTAGATAATCAAAAGACTCAAAGAACGTATTGTCAATTTGGTAACCAAACTTGTGTTTTCCCAACTTTAATCCTGAAAAAGGAATAAAAAACTCCTTTAGCTTCTCCATTTTACACCTAACGTTTGTGCTCCAGCCTTTAAAGGCGGGTGCAAAGATACTATTTATTCGGAAATTCGCAATGTATTACCAATTATTATCGGAACATTGACATCTCCGTTCAACTCGCTTTTTTGGGTTTTTGCTTTTGTAAAGGATTTTTTATTAACTCCTTATGTTCCATCCGGTTTCGGAAAACCTGAATCCCCGTAAAAACTGCTTCTTTGAACGAGCTTGAATCAGCAACTCCCTTCCCTGCAATCTCATAGGCCGTTCCATGATCAGGGGATGTCCTTACCTTATGTAATCCGGCGGTATAGTTAACTCCCTTACCAAAGGAAAGGGTTTTAAACGGAATCAGCCCTTGGTCATGATACGCAGCAAGTATCGCATCAAAATTTTTATACCCATTACTTCCAAAAAAACTGTCCGCAGAATATGGTCCGTAAACTAAAATGCCCTCATCAAAAAGTTCCCGTATTGAAGGTTTCAAAATTTTGTCATCTTCCTCACCAATGGTCCCATTATCACCACTGTGCGGATTGATGCCCAAAACAGCGATTTTTGGACGTCGTACATTAAAATCCATACGAAGTGATTCTTCAATCGTTTTTACTTTTTCCCTGATCAGCTTTGGGGTAATGGCGTTGGCCACATCTTTCACCGCAATATGGTCTGTTAACAGCCCCACCCGAAGACTCTCTGCTACCATGAGCATTAAGCTGTTCCCTTCCAGTTCCTGAGCCAAAAAATCGGTATGGCCCGGAAATTTAAAAGCATCAGATTGAATGTTTTTCTTGTTGATAGGGGCCGTTACGAGCACATCAATTGTATCACTTTTTAAGTCGGAAACTGCAGCTCGCAACGATTTTATGGCATATTTTCCTGCTTCATCGGTCGCGGCCCCAAATTCAATTTGCAGGGTTTCCTTCCATACATTGACAATGTTGATTTTTCCATCCACAGCTTGGCTGGCCTCTCGTATACCATGAAAGTTCACATTTAAACCAAGAGCTGACTTTTGTTGGGATATAAGTTTGTTGGACGCATAAATTACTGGCGTGCAGAAATCCAACATTCTCGAATCCTCAAAGGTTTTCAGGATGACCTCGCAACCGATACCGTTCAAGTCGCCGATAGAAACCCCTAATTTTATTTTTGCTTTTTCCTTCATAAAATAAATGCTGATATAGCTACATTTACAGTACAAAACTACTCATTTATACAATCACATGTTCACTGGCATAATAGAGACTTTGGGAACCGTACAAAAGCTTCAAAAAGAAGGGGGCAATTTGCATATTTCAATTCGCTCCAATCTCACTTCTGAGCTTAAAATAGACCAAAGCGTTTCACACAATGGAGTTTGTTTGACCGTAGTTTCCATTAACGGGGATGTATATACCGTAACGGCCATCGAAGAAACTTTGGACAAGACCAATCTTGGCAATTTGGAAGTGGGTGATTTTGTGAACCTAGAACGTGCCATGAAACTTGGAGCGCGCTTGGATGGTCATATCGTACAAGGACACGTGGACCAAACCGCGGTCTGCATTGCATCGGAACAAAAAGACGGTAGTTGGGTCTTTACCTTTCAATACGAACCAGGTTTGAACAATGCCACCATTGAAAAGGGCTCAATAACTGTGGATGGCGTGAGTTTAACTGTGGTTGACTCTGAAAAAGACCATTTTAGTGTAGCCATTATCCCCTATACTTATGAGCATACCCGATTCAACAGCTATAAAAAAGGGGCTATTGTTAACCTGGAGTTCGATGTAATTGGAAAATATGTTGCCCGCTTGATGCAGCTTCGAGAATAACTAGACCAAATTACTGATTCGCCTCCATACCAGGGCCAAAGCCACCGCTGAAACCACAACTAGAATTGTAAGTCCACTAGCTAGGGTGTAATTGCCATAAATCCAATTTCCTGTAGCGAAAAGACATCCATAAACAAAAATGCACCCCAAGACCATGGCCAAAATCCCCTGGGGTACAGACCATTTTTCCGTTTTGGTTACATCGTCTTGATCGTTTATCTCCTTTTTAATGGTTTTCCAACCTGGCCCCCCGGGAGTCGTTTTTCTGTAGAACTGTTTAAGAACATCCGTTGATTCCGAAGGCGTCAAGAACATGGTCAAAAGCCAAGCAAGCGTGGTAATCAAAACCACCATTGGAAATTTGCTCCACGCTGGGAGCAAACCCATTGTTTCCTCTGATCCGAAAAGTATCGTGCCCAGACTACCAAAATTAAAAAGTATGGAAACGATCCCGGAAACAAACATGGCCGAAATCTCACTCCATGCATTGATACGCCACCAAAACCATCGCAGAATAAATATCAGTCCGGTACCTGCACCAAACATAATGATGATATCGAAAAGCTGTACAGCATTAGTCAAGGCAAGTGCAAAAAGGGCGCTTAGAACCATCAAAATCACAGTCGTAATTCGGCCCACATTCACCAATTCACGTTCAGAGGCATTTTTGTTTATTTGCTGTTTGTAGAAATCGTTCACCACATAGGAGGACCCCCAATTCAAATGTGTTGAAATGGTTGACATATATGCTGCACCCAATGAAGCCAAAACCAAGCCCAATAACCCGGATGGGAGCTTGGTCAACATGGCAGAATACGCCAAATCCTGCCCCAATTTGCTTTCTTCAATATTGGGAAAGGCCGATTTAATACTTTCCAAATCAGGAAAAACCACCAAAGAGGCAAGTGCAACCAAAATCCAGGGCCAAGGACGGAGTGCATAATGCATAACGTTGAAAAAAAATGTGGCGCCGACTGCATGGTTTTCATTTTTCGCCGCCAACATTCGCTGGGCTATATAGCCTCCACCACCTGGTTCCCCACCGGGATACCATGAACTCCACCATTGCACAGCTAGCGGTATAATAAGAACCGACATCAAAGCTTCAGTATCGGAGAATTCAGGGAAAAACGACATTTTGCTCTGAACCAAATCATTTTGCATAATTTCCGAAAGCCCCCCTACTTCTGGCAAATTCACTAAATATACGGCAGCTCCAATGGAGCCTCCCATGGCGACAAAGAACAACACAAAATCAGTGTAGACCACACCTCGAAATCCGCCTAGAGCACTAAAAACCATAGTCACACTTCCAGCAATTAAGACCGTTTGTATCGGGGTCAACCCCAACATCACCTGTCCAATCTTGATTGCTGCCAAAGTTACCCCAGACATAGCCATAACATTAAAAATCACACCTAGGTAAAGTGACCGAAACCCTCGAAGAAAGGCTGCAGGTTTTCCTCCATACCTCAGCTCATAAAACTCCATATCGGTGGTGACATTTGATTTTCGCCAAAGCTTGGCGTATACAAATACGGTCAATAATCCTGTCAATAAAAAAGCCCACCAACCCCAATTGCCCGATACACCGTCGGTGCGAACAAAATCTGTAACTAAATTAGGGGTGTCGGTCGAAAACGTCGTGGCCACCATCGAAAATCCAAGCAACCACCATGGCATGCTTCTTCCTGAAAGAAAATATTCCGAGGTGTTCTTTCCTGATTTTTTTGAAACGTAAATGCCGATGAACAACACAAGGGCAAAGAATCCAAAAATCAGGATATAGTCCAGTAATCTTAAATCCATTTCGTTGGTTTGGTTGCGGTTAAAGATAGTATTTTTGACTTCTTGAATCGAAATCCGCTCCTTTACATGCTCTCAGACATTCCCTTATCCGCTTGGGCTTTTGCAATTACCGCGGCCTTCTTGATGGGGCTATCAAAATCTGGCCTAAAGGGACTTTCTATTTTTAATGTCACCCTTATGGCACTGGCTTTCGGCGCAAAAGATTCTACGGGTTTGATTATGCCGCTTTTACTGGTGGGGGATGTTTTCGCCGTGGTCTATTACAACCGACATACAAAATGGGAATACATTGTAAAGTTTCTTCCCTGGATGGTTGTTGGAATTCTAATTGGTGTTCTTGTTGGCCAAGATCTTCCTGAGAAAACATTTAAGCTTGCCATGGTATTGGTTATTTTGTTGAGTCTCGCCGTGCTTATATGGTGGGACAGACGGAAATCAAAAACAGTTCCGAAACATTGGGCTTTTTCCGGGTTTATTGGAATTATCGCTGGGGTGTGTACCATGATTGGGAATTTAGCCGGGGCCTTTACCAATCTGTACTTTTTGGCAATGCGTTTGCCAAAAAATGAATTTGTCGGAACGGCGGCCTGGCTGTTTTTCATTACCAATCTTTTTAAGCTTCCTTTTCATATTTGGGTCTGGAAAACCATAACACCCAAAACACTGATGATAGACCTTAGTTTGACTCCTGTACTTGTAATCGGACTATTGATTGGAGTAAGATTGGTGAAACTTATCAATGAAAAAACATATCGCAAGTTTATTCTTGTCGTAACTGCTATCGGGGCGGTTGCCATATTATTTAAATAGTCCATAAACCTAAGGCCTTAAGCCGATTGGCTCTTTTTTTCTATATTTAAGTCTAACCAGTCTTATGAAAAAAACCACCGTCCATATCTTGATTTATTTCTTGTTGGGCGTATCCCTTTGTACAGCACAGAATTTTCGATACACCTATTTTAATCAGCCAGATTTCCCCTTTCAGAAAGTAGCCCAAGTAAATCAAGATGGTTTAGGGTATATCTGGATAGCTTCAGACCAAGGTCTTTTTCGGTTCGATGGTACACAATTTGAGGACTTTAACCTTACCCTCAAAAGCCGAAATATCAAATCCATACTACCTATACATAAGGATACCTTGCTCTTTTCCAACGATTCCGGAATTTTCAAATTAAGCTATCAAGGTTCTTCTCCCAAAATTTCAAGCTGGGTTGAAGCGAATGAGGGTGTTAACCTAATGGGATATCCTGAGGTTCTGTTTAAAGATTCACAAAATCGCATTTGGGTTGGTCAACTGGATGGTTCTGTTTTTTGTTTGAACGAATCGGGAAGGTTGCACAAAAGATTTGTTTTATCAGACCAAGCCAAGACCGAAAAAATATCTTTTGAAGAGGATAAATTCAACACGGTTTGGACCTTGGTTCCCAACGAGGGCCTTTTTTATTTTGATGAAACCAAAAAGCAGTTCATAAGTTTTGGTTCCCATAGTAAAGCGACCCATTTCTCGGTGGAAGAATCAGATTTTGTCGTGGTTGGTGATCAAGTACACTCTTTTTCTTTGAATTCGACTAAGCAAATCACTCGCTCAAAGATTATAGATTCAGGAAATCTTGAATTCAACTGGGTTTCAAAAGACCTTGCGGGGAATTGTTTTTTGGGAAGTACTGACGGTCTTTATGCCTTGGATGAAGAAAATACTGTTCTAAAAAAGGTTTTTGGGTCGAACGACCCACATCGAGTGGAGGAATTGCCATTCTCATCAATAGATCATCTCTTTTTTTCACATAGCCAATTAAGGAAAGGAGGGGATATTTGGGTGAGTACCTCTCAAGGTTTTGGCATTTTACAGTCTCCCTTTTTTCAAAGCGTTTCCGGTCTGCCACACGACAATGTTTTAAACATCAACACCCAAGCCAATGCCAAGGTTTTAATTGCCATGGGGAGCTTGTTCCAACTTAAAAAAAATGATGGGGCCTTTGATTTTGACAAAAAAGCCGAGCCATCTCGTGTGTCTTCCATAAGCGCGTTCAATAACTTTATCTGGTATGGAACTGTTGATGGAATTATTCACTGCTATCAGGACAATTCAGAAAAACAAACCATTGATTTGACCCAAAGGGGCGGGGGCATATTTTTTATGTCGGCCGATCATGTAGGGGACAACTGGTTCTGTCAGGCTCCTTTGGATAAACCTATTTTAGGAGTAGCCAAAGTTACCAAGGATGGGGGTGTTGTGACCTATGGAGAAGAAAAGGGATTACGTACCCGAATTCTTGTAATTCGTGAAGGCGGGCGTTCAGAAATCTATGCAGCTGGCATTGGTCAAACTTCATACCTATTCAAGTACAACAGGGAAAATGATGTTTTCGAAGATAAAAGTCTTCCCTTCAGTTTTGAGGTCGGGAGCAATTTCGAGGTACACGACCTTACAATCGACCACCAAGGTGTTGTTTGGCTTGCAACCACAGATGGTTTGCTCAAATACGATACCGAGGCAATAAGTCGCGTTCATTTGGGGCCATATACGCGTAATGAAATTAGGTCTGTGGTTACCACAGAAGATGGGAGCCTTTGGTTGGCTACCGATACCAACGGACTTCTGTTTTATGAAAAAAACGGGGAATTCATCCAATTTGATGAAAGAAGCGGCACCCCTTCCAAGGTTTCTACCTATAGAAATTTAAGGATCGACCCGGAAAACCTACTCTGGTTTGGAACCGCTGAGGGCGCCGTTTATTCTTCAAAGGCCAATGCCAGACCTTTACAGACCAACGCTCCCCTTATTAAATCTATTGAAGTGAATGAAAAGGAAATTGAGACCGCTTCCAATTTCAATGTCAACGAAAGGTCTTCCGTAAAAATCCACCTCAACACCATAGCTTTTCCAGGCAACGAAGTCGTCTACCAATATAAAATTATTGATGATGCGCTTTCGAATGAAAGTCTTGACTATGTGCCCTGGTCCAATCTGGTCGATGATACCTTCATCCGTTTGGATGGACTTAAAAAGGGCCGTTATCAGCTGTATCTGAGAGGTCAACAGCTGGGAGGTCATATCTGGAGTGAAGTAAAAAAGCTTACCCTAGTTGTAAAACCGGTTTGGTATGCAACCTGGTGGGGTATCTTGATGCTCTCTGCTTTTACCTTATTGCTCCTATGGGGCATAGCAAGGCAGTGGGAACGTTTCAAGACCCGCAGCCTAAGAAGTCTTTTGCTCAAAGAGCAAACAGCTTTGGCAAAAAAGGAGAAGCAATTGGCGAAAAAAGACAGTGATCTAAAACATCAAAAAGAAGCACTTAAAAGTACAGGGGCGAACATTTATTTATTGAACCGACTTCTTAATTCACTTCTAAAATCAAAATCGTGGCCAGAAGTATTGACGGGCCTTAAAAAGTTGGTAGAGCTTCCCACTGGGATTGACGCCTTTGAAATTGCCCAGGTAAGTGGCCGGGAAATCAAATATCAAGGATTCCATCGAAATAAGTCTGAGCATATTAGAAGAAAGATAGAATTCAATGAAAAAGAGAACCTTCCAAGCTACGTCCTGGCAACGAATAAGCCCTTGATCGTGGATGATTTTAAGAAACAGGCCATGAATCACATTGCCGATGTGCCCGATAGCCCTTTTTCTTCGCATTTGTTGGTTCCTTTTCAACTTGATGAATCCCCTGCCGTATTTTGCCTATATGGGATTGAAGAAAAGCGGTTCTCCCAAAGAGATCTATCCCTTATTCAAATATTGACCAATTTCTTAGGTCTCATGGAATCTAAATCGATGAAAAATGAAGGGTAGCTTATTCAAAATACTCTGTTTTACCTGCCTCTATATTTTTTTTGTGTCAGGTGTCTATCCACAGGAAAAAATAGATACGCTGCGCATTGGAGTTTTTGAGCAAGCCCCCTTTATCATGAAGGGAAAGGAGGCGGACTATTCTGGCCTTTCCATTGATCTTTGGGAAGGCATCGCCCTAAAAATGAATGTTCCCTTTAAGTATGTGCCTTACAGTGATGCTATCGGTGTTGTTCGTGCTCTGGACTACAAGGATATTGATTTAGCGATAAACCCCTTGGAAAACAATGCAGATCGTATGCAAAAATTTGAGGTAAGCCAACCTTTTCATATTTCGAGCCTTGGAGTGGCCATTACTTCTTTGAGCCAAAGTCAATTTCAAATCTTTATCAATAATTTCTTTTCTCGTGACTTTCTTAATGTTGTGCTTTTGCTGCTTCTAATTTTACTCTCTTTCGGAACCATCCTTTGGTTTGTGGAGCGACGGTCAAACAGATACCAATTTCGACCTGGAATACTAGGCCTATTCGATGGGCTTTGGTGGGCAGCGGTGACCATGACCACGGTTGGTTATGGTGACAAAGCACCCAAAACCAATTTGGGAAAAACCATTGCCATTATTTGGATGTTCACCGCGGTAATTATCATCTCAAGCTTCACAGCTACTATCGCCTCCACTTTGACTGTAAATAGTCTGGAGGGAGAAATTAGTAGTCTCGAACAACTAAAGACCGTCGCATCTGTAGGTGTTGTTGGAGCCAGTTCAGGTGCAGACTTTTTGGAGCAGAATGGTTTCCGAAACACTAGGCTGTTTAGAAGTCCACACGAGGCGCTTTTGGCACTTTCCAAAAAAGAAGTCAATGCTTTGGTCTATGACCGTACTGCCATGGACCATCTCATTCAATACTTACAGCTCAACGAAAATGTTCAGCTGTTACCTTTAAGTTTTGAAGAGGGCTACCGAAGCTTTATGATGCCCAAAGAGCATGAATTTTTTGATGATCTCAACCAAGAAATTATCTTTCAAATCCAGCAGGATTCTTGGTCAGGCTTATTAGCCTCGTATGGTCTTTAAGTCTTGGCTTGATTCAGGTAATTTTGTTGATCTTTTGGGAATCAGGATAATCCTTGGGCAAGTTTGTCCAAATCTGCCTTGGTCAACGGTTTTGTGATATAGCCGTTGATAAATTCGTATTCCTTGGATAGATTCAAGTCTTCTGGAGCAATGGAAGAGGTTAATATATGTATCTGGACCTCGTCGCGAAGAACGCTTTGAGCTCGTTTCAATTCTTCCAAAAGTTCCCAGCCATTCATTACCGGCATATTAATATCGAGTAACATTATGTCCGGCAGTTGGTTTGGGGAGTCAGCAAGGGGTATCAAAGTGTCATAGGCTTCCAGGCCATTTTCAAAGTGATGTACCTCCTCTGTAAGGCCTGAACTTTTTATGAGAACTTCGGCTGCTTCCCTAAAAATAAAATCGTCATCGACCAGAAATACCTTTTTTGCTTTCACTTAGTTCTTCTTTTTGTTTGAAAAATACAGGTGGAAAGCGGCACCTTTATCTACCTCGCTTTCTACTTCAATCTCTGCATTCATCGTGTCCATTTGATTTTTTGAGATGAAAAGGCCAACGCCTTTGGCATCTTTGTTTCCATGAAAGGTTTTGTACATTCCAAAGAGCTTATCCCCATGTCTTTTTAAATCGATTCCCCTTCCGTTGTCTTTAAAGGAAATTACTGTGTTTTCCTCGTTTTCTTTAGATTCTATATCAATCTGAAGTTTCATTTCCTGTTTTCGATACTTTAGACTATTCGTCAATAAATTCAGAAAAATACTGCCGATGTAGGCCTTTACGCCGTATACCTTTAGCTCATCGGGAATTTGAATATTGATTTTAGGATCGATTTCTTCAATATGGGCATTGATACTTTCCAAGACCTTGGTCAACGTTTGTTTTACCGGTACCCATTGGTAGTTAAGGTTATGGTCGGTTTGAATTTTAATGACTTCGTTCAGCTGAACCACGGTTTCATCCAAACGCTCGGAGGACAAACGAATCATCTCCAAAAAACGTTGTTGTTTTTTAGGCTCTGTGTTTTCCAGCAACATACCGGTAAGCATGGAAAGATTACTTGAATTTGACCTTAAGTTATGCGAAACGATATGAGCGAAGTTCAACAGGCTTTGGTTTTGTTTTTCCGTGGTGTTCAACAATTGCCTTAACCTACTATCCGCCTTTTTGATACGGGAAACATCTGTGTTCGCACCAACCATTCGAATAGCTTCCCCTTTCTGGTTTCGAAATACTTTTCCCAGACCGTGGATATAACGAACCGAACCGTCGGCGGTCTTGATTCTAAATTCAGTGTTGAATTCTTTTTTGCCTTCTACCGCTTCTTGAACGGCCTTAAGGCTTTTTTCTCTGTCATCTGGATGAATAGTACTTTCCCAAGCCTCAACTTCTCCTGAGAAGTTCTCTTTTTTAACTTGGTATAGCTCATACATATTGTCATCCCATACCAGTACATTGTTCACAATGTCATAATCCCAAATACCAATATTCGAACTTTGAACCGCGACACGCATACGGTCGGTCAGTACCTGATATTTTAGACTTTCGCTTTTGGCTTTGTCAATGTCCTGAAAAACACCAAATATCCGGGTAGCTTTTCCATTTACCATCTCTACACTGCAAATGGACCGTACCCATTTCTCATTCCCCTTTGCCGTTACGATGATAAACTCTTCATCAAATGACACTCCATTTTCTATAGCATTGGAAACCAGTTCCACAATTCGGTCGCGATGTTCTCCCTTCTTATAAAAGTTGATTCCACCTTCCAAGTCAGGCACAAAGTCTTCAGAGACTTCGTGTATTTCCTTGGTCATATCCGACCAATAAATCTGATTGTTGACCAAATCTACTTCCCAGCTCCCAATTTTGGCGGTGTGTTCCGCTTGAAGGGAAAGGTCAAAAGCAATTTTCTTTTTTGTAACGTCTTCAAAGTAGAGGTAGTACCCTTTTCCTGACTTGCACTCATACAAAGTCAGTTTATGCCATCTCAATTCCCCTTTTCGAGAAACATAAGAGATAAACTCACTTAGGGGTATTTTTTGAGATGATTTTCTCTTCTTTAATGCTAGAAAAGATTTGGGCAACTCGCCAATCAGCCCTTGAAGGTATTTAGGAAGCGTATCGGTTACTTTAAAATCGAAGTAATCATGAAACACATCGGAATACTGCTTTATTTCAAACCGCTTGTCGACAAAGGCCACAGGAAAGGGTAAATCCTTTATCTCGGTACTCGAATGTATTTTGGTTTTCATGGATTGGGTCAAAGGTTTGAATAAAGATAACGTAAGAATTTTCTTAATATTATTTGTCATCGATTATCCCGAGTGGCCCTATTCAAAAGTTCAAATTGTATGGAGCCTAAGTAAAAATATTTCGGACAATAGGGAACTACCTATGAAATTTCTAAGGAAAAAGTGAAGAGAGAAATCGATGAAGTCATGGTTCACCATTGCAACTCCTACCTAATACTACGAAATGACGATAAGGAAGGTCTCTCTTTAAGAAAAATCAAAGAGGTCTTTAAGTTCCATGCCTAATGCATTTGCAATCAGGTTGAGGTTTGTGATTGACGTACTTATTTCTCCCCTTTCAATTCTTCCAATTTGGTTTTTGGACATTTTTGCATCTGTTTCCAATGCCGCTTGGGAAAGTCTCGCCTTTTCGCGTAGATTGAGAAGATGTTCACCAAACTTTTTCAAAAATTGTAAATCTTCTTCCGTGTATTTTCTTCGCATGTCCCAATTTCCACCATGACCACTAATTCTTTTACCACATATATGTGTTAATTGAGATGATTTCGATATTTTTGTGGTTGAACACGCAGCATAGCCCTACTAAATTGGAAAATCCAACATGCCATGTCCAATATATTAGGGGAAATCACCGACTTTTTGCACCAAAGCACCCACAAGACCGTCGAACTTTATTTTATTACACAAGAGATTTTGAGCTTCCACGAGGGAAAGCTGCTCAATAGAGCCCTCAGGGCCAACCGAAGGTTGGTCGTTGAAAAACTTACTGATGCCTCCTTTGGCAGAGTAAAGGTGGTGGACCATTTGGTGTTTACATTTTCTTTCAAATTCCCCATACCCAAAAACCCAGCGTTTTACAGGAGTGAAATGCTATGCTTGCCTCGGCCCTTGTCCCATGGCCATTTAGCAATTGACCCCGACGCCCAAATATTCACCTTGAATTTTAACATTGATGCGCCAGACAGCGCACTTACCGTTGGCATTCGGCATGAGTATAAAAAATTGATTGGGGTGAGGTTTGGGTAGTGAAGCGTATTAAACCGTTGGTTAAAGAGTAGCGGTAGCAGGGTCAGTTCATCAGTAAAACAAACAAGGACTTCAAATAGTTATCTCAGGGCCCTAATTCTCGAGTAACCCCTTTAATTTAATCAGTTCTTCATCTTCATTTGCCTTTGATGGAACTGGCCTTACTTGACAAGTATATTTTCTATTTGAACTAAAATAATCAGAAGTGTTTTTCAATCTCACGAATCTTGCCTGAACAATTCTTGCGCCAGACATTATTTTAATAGCGGTATTGCCTGTGTTGACAACTTCAATCGAAAAACAACCACAATAACCTGGTTGAAATATTGTTGATACAGTTAACCCTAGCCTGCTATATGAACTACGCATGGACAAAACAGCAAAAATATTTGCGGGTAGTTTTATGTATTCCAAAGTTGAAAAAAGAATCGTTTGTGAGGGGTGTAATAGAAAAGTTTCCCCCAGTTTCCTTCTTGTCTCGGTAAAATGGCTTTTTATTGGCCTCCTATTAATTTCATCTGTTGTGGAGTCAATATAAGCCTCCCGTCCTTGATGTAATGATAAAAAATCAGTGCCGACCCTTAAGTCCATGGTCATTTCACCTATTTGGTTTTTATCCAAAAGTGGCGTCACCACTAACTTTTTCTTCTCAATAAGATTAAGAATTTCCTTCTTTAAGATTGTTCCACTCCTTCTTTTTCTACTGAATGGTCCCATCGTTAAGTTTTTTCCATTGAGCGCTAATGGTGTAATTGGAAATGGACTTCTCAATAAGGTTGTTAATTATTTGGTGTTTCTGTCTTGACTTAAAATCCTTCAAGAAATTATCATCTGATTCTTTCCAAATATCCCAGCCTAGCTTAAATATGTAATGCAGTTGACCGTCATTTTCAAGATTCTGAGGTACTAAATCAATAAAATCTGAATTACTGACATCGATACTATTATGTCTTAGACTCAACTGTGGTGAGCCGGATGCCTTTAGGACTTTATTAAAATCATTTTTCTCCATACAGTACTGGTTAGAAAGAAATTCTTGTACAACCTTTGTCCTTTTTGCCGTAGCTGGATGAGTTTGTGAGTCCGGCTCATCATATGCAATATAGTTAAGAAATGAATCTGACGCATCATTTATGTATTGTGCAGCAAATAGATCTGCAAAGTATTCTGTTCTATGAGAGTAGTACATAAAAGTTGATGGACTTTTTCTTGGATTATCTGTTTTATATGTTTCAAGTAGTAGCTTTTTACTAATATTTAATTCATTGTCGACAAAATGACCCAATTCATGGTATAACGCTACACAAGACAAATAGTCTCTTGCTAGTACTTTAGGTAAGCCTATTCTAATTAGCCTATGGGTAATAGTGGTGCCATAAAACTTAGAAACATATTTGTTAAGTCCTTGAAAATATTCTTCACTGTAGCCAGACTCGAAGTAAAAATCTAGATTTCTGTTTGATAGAGAGGTTACGACAATAAAGTCTTCTCTTCTTATCCAATCGCTAAGTGCTTTTTCAAGACAAGAAACAATTTCATATGGGATTACATTAAGAGTGCTATTGTCTAAATACTCTAATCCCTTAAATATGTATGTTAAAATATTGAAATGAACATATAATTCATTACCTCTTAAACGCCGGTATTCACTATCCCTAATACTTTTGAAGAGCTGATAAAGTTCTCGAAAATGCTGTTCTTTCTTAACCTCTGAATAGATGTTAGACCTACTTTTAGAAAATGACTCCTCTAATTGAAGTAATAAAAATTCAATTGTCTTATAATTCATTGATATGCAAGTAGATTCTTACTTCAGAATCTCCAATATACCACTATAAGTTTCTTCATCAAAAGAATTTCCCTCTAAGTCCAAAAGATTGTCCTTGTATCGGGTCAAGAGTGTAGTCACAAAATAATAGTGCTCTTTTCCTATCGAGAAAACCTGTTTATTTCCTTTGGCCACTTCTTTAGCTTCAAAAATTGCCGAATCAATACCTCCCTTTTCGTCCAAGTCCTTATTATCAATCAAATTCTCCAATACTTTGATATAAAAAGGAACTTGAGTTTGAAAATAGCTAGTTGATTTTGCCAAAAACATAATTTTCTGTGTTTAGTAGATACACTTTCACTAAAAATAGAGAAAAAATATTTTATTGAACTTCAAAACTGTATTATATTAGTTAACATAGTATCAACAATTGTATTGTTTTATAGTACATTTTGATTTTTATGAATAGGATTAACGAGGTAATAAAAGAGAAAGATATAAGCGTTACTAAATTGGCAAAGCTGATTGGTAAAAGCCGAACAATTACTTCAGGATATTGTAATAATGCCAGACAACCTAGCCTAGAAACTTTGAAAAAGATTGCAGATATACTAGAAATTGATATAAGACTACTTCTAACCCCTTCCAGAAACCGAATAGATACTCCTATATATATTAAATCAAAAGGGAAATCTTATAAAATTATTGGGGAATTACATTTTACAGACGAGATCAAATAATTTGACCAAAAGCCAAAGTAATCGAGCAAATAATCATTTAAATCAAGTCTCCTTTATGAGCCAAGGAGTGTCTCGTAAAAAGGAATGTATCTATGTTGTAAATGAAAAATCCAGTTTAGATTAAACCGGATTTTGTGGCCCCTCCTTAATTAGATCGCTACGCTCCTGGACCAGAGAAGTCCCGCTACTGCAAATCGGAACAGGTTGTTCTGCTTCAAAGTCCCAAACTCCATTACATCCTCTTCTTGGTCTAGCCTTACGATTATGGTTTCCTTCTTTTCATTTGTTGGGTCCACAACCCATAAATCGATATCGGCATCATTGTGATTCCGGTCTATTACAACAACACGGACGTCCACAGGAATTTCTTTGAACTTTTCCTTTTCTTTTTTACCAAGCCCATTGTTCCCGACAAAACAAGGAAACAAACCCAACATAAAATTTATTCCTGGTTTATAGCGTTATAAAAGTGTCTTCCTAGAAAAAGATTCTAATGTTCGCAAAGAAATGTTTATTTAGCATTTATTTCCTACTCCTTATCTCTCCAGTCTTTTGCTTCGGCCAATATGAGGTAATTCTCGATTCCACCTCCTTTATTAAGCGTACCGAAAGGCCGCCGCTTACCTTAAAAAAAATGGCAATTCCGATTGGGCTGACAGCTACCGCCTTGCTGATGACCAACGGTGATTTTGAGCAGGAATTGCAACCTAAAGTCAATCGTAACCTAAGAACGAATATCGATGATTACACAAGGTTTGCGCCCCTGGCCGTGATGTATATTTCTGACGGTTTGGGCGCAAAAGCTGAGAACCATTGGTTTGACCAAACAAAGAATGCAGGACTGTCCTTGCTGCTTACCCAGGCAATTACCACTGGCCTAAAGATAAATATCGATAAGGAAAGACCTAATGGCTCAAATGAGGAAGCGTTCCCCTCAGGGCATACCTCTTTGGCTTTTTCATCTGCAACCGTGCTTCATGAAGAATTCAAAAATACCGAACCCATTTTAGCCTATTCCGGTTATGCCTTTGCTATAAGTACGGCATACCTGCGTATGGCTAAGAATAAACATTGGCTCTCCGACGTAATCCTGGGCTCCGCCCTGGGCATCGCAGTGACCAAGCTAGTCTATCACTTCGACTATCTTTTCTCATGGAATCCTTTCAAGAAATCAGATAGGTTGCTGATTGCACCAACTGTGAATCAAGAGGGGACCGGAGCATACCTTTCTTTTAGATTTTAATCCTCTGGGAAAAGGGCATTAATCCTACGCTTAGCCCTTGATTTGTTTCGCTCTGTTTTGGTGAGCGAAACTAGTTTTCATGTTATAAGCGTCCCAAAACTTACCAAACTAATACTACGGAGCGAGGCAAAAGATAGAATTCTGAATAAACTGGGCTTTTTTTCTTTACTACCAAGTAAAAAGCTTGAAATACAAAGCCCTTTCCAAGCTTCCTATTGGAAAAAAACGCAATCATCCATTAGCTATGATGTAGTGCTTTCCTAAGTGGCCCCACCCTGGTTAGGTTGCTACGCTCCTGGACCAGAGAAGTCCCGCTACTGAAAATAGAAGCCATCGATTTGCTACTGCAAATCGGAACTGGTTGTTCTGCTTCTAAGTCCCAAGCAAACTTGGGCTTTTCGCAAAACAAAAAGCCTAGCGTTGAAAACGCTAGGCTTCTGCTTAATGTGGTCCCACCTGGGACTGAACTATTCTTGTATTGGCTTTATTTTCAAGTGTTTATAAATCAATAAATCTGATTACTCACCGAAAAACTCACCAGAACTATGTTGGAATCTAAATGAACTTATTTAAGATTAAATATACCATAAATAAATATGATCTGTTCAAAATCAAGCCGGAAAGACATGTTCATCACCACAACGTATAACAATATTTCAAACTTCTTGCCAAGGTCCATTTGGATTATCGCTACGCCAAATTGTTTCAGGAAGAGTGCATGAATCCTCAAATGTGACTTCTGCTATTTTTCGATAACCGTATTCAAAATTGTCCAATGAAACAAAAGAATTTAGACCTCTTGGCGGTGGTGCACCATCCCATTTAGGGTGGCATCTTGTGGCTCCGGAATTCAAATGACAAAATTTTGAATGATCATTTAATGAAAGTAGAGCCTCTGTGCTGCACTTCAAAATCACCGGATTCTCATGAGAATATCTATTGAAATGAATATTTAACCTGTAAAGATTTGGCCAAAAGAAAATTCTACTGTTTAAATAGAAAATGAAATCGCTCACACTACAATTATCTTGAAGACATTTGTTCAAAGACTTAACTGATATAGGCCTTTGGTCTCGAATCATAATTTCATTGCCGTCTATGTCTTCAACATAAAAATGTTCTGGCCTTCTAGAGACAAGTAAATTTTGCTTTTCATCGTCTCCTAGATTGGAGCCATTCACGAGGGCAACAGTACTATGAATAACTCTATTCTCGAGTATTAGTTCAGAATTTTCAAAAGAAGTAAGGTGATATAGAAAAGGTAGTCTTTCAATTAATTCTTCAGCACTCATTAAATCCAATTTCTTTTGTCAATTATAGCTCTATAGTCGAATCTTGTTGCGATAAGACTTACGGGAACCTCTGCACACCTTTCCAATTCCTCAATAAATTTCGTCGTTTTTTGGGTTAATTGGTCATACCTTCTTGCTTTCTGATTTTCATAGTCAATGTAGTCCGAAAAAGTAAAGGCTATATCAGTGGGTGTATTTAATTCACAAGCTCTTCTAAAAAGTCCCCAATTAAATTCTGCAATCCTTCTCTTCTTTTTGGTTGTTGTAGTTTTTTCGATAATCTTCATTTCTTCAAGAGGATAATTAGATCTTCTGCTTACTTCCTCAAGTGATATTTCATTGCTATGAAAATCGCCTGAGCTACCATTGGCAGGACTTTGTACACGAATGGGGTAACGTCTCACTACCATAACTATTTTGCGAACCTTGTTAATTCCTATTCCGGCTTCCGATATACAGCCTCCGACAGAGGTTTCCCTTGATGTAACATGAGGATAAAAGCCATGATGCAAACTTAAAAATGTGCCCTGGGTTCCTTCTAATAAAAGTTTTTTATTATCAAGGTTCATTTTTTCATAGGTCTCATGAGCCGAACCTATATAGTGTTTTAACGAGTTACAGTTTTTTGCTTTAAAATCGTCATTTGCGCTTAGACGATTAATAAATAGATTATTAGCGGTTGCTGCACCAACACCCTGCTTAGTGGACCCTATCTTATCAAACAAGTCTTCAACTGCTCTTTCATTCTCCGTAATAATGGTGGCATTTTCATCGATTACCATCCTTTCCGTATCTATGCTAAATTCAGATATTTCTTTTAAAATCTGTTCTTCGCTAATGACAGCACCGGGGCCAATTACAATTATCGCATCTCTATTTTTATTTGAACCAGAGGGTATAATATGAAATACATCTGGTTTTGGTTCACTGTATACCTTATGTCCTGCATTTGGCCCTCCTACCCGTATGAGACAATCGTATTCTTTAGCAAGATATCCAGCAATTTGGCCTTTTCCTTCCGAACCAAATTGCCCCCCTATAACAACATCAACATTTTTATTATGAATTCTAGGAAGGATGCGCAAAAAACTTGCTATCCTTACGACATGGTCCATAGGGTTTAATGAGTCCTCTGTATGAACAACCAAGTCACATTTTGGCTTCAGTGATTTTACCTGCTTTTCTGTAGCGTCTTGAGAGTATTGTTCAAACTTTTGTTTAGCTTCTTCTACTGATGAAAAATTATCTTCTTTTTTCTTTCTGTTTATAAACCATTCACGTCTACTAGCTTCAGATGCATCTAAATAAATGTGATAAACTGAATCGCCATAAGCTTCACGAAAAAAAGAAACCTGACTTATTATTCTTGCGCTATCAATTAATATTCTGTTGTTATTATTAATCTCAGTTTGAAAATAATCCAAAACCCATTTTCCATTGGTTTCTTTATCTAACTTTTCCCCAAACGCTTGTAAAAAGCCTCGCTCTTCAGGAAGTTTTCCATTATTCTGTTTTTTTGCTATTTCTTGAAGTGCGCCTTTAGTGCCTAGTACTTTGAAATCAAACGAATTTTGGAGTCCCTCGCATATTGAACTTTTGCCACTAGCAATTTCTCCGCTGAGGACAATTACTATTTTCTTATTCCTCATACTTTTTAAAAAGAGTTAGGGTACGTGATTTATTAGGCTGAGCGTTTTTACCAGGGAGTAAATAAATGATTACATCGATGCCATGAGTTATTAATTCGTCATAAATCATGCCTTTAATAATGTTCCAGTCTCCTCCTGCTTGTCCTGCACCAATTGCTGGCATATGAATGGATGCATTGATTGATTTGGAAAATTCTCTAAGAGCTATGAGACCATCTCTAAGTTTGTCATATTTCAAAGGGATAACATCATTTTTAGGATATAGCCCTTTCTGAGCTAACATTTGAAAAACGAACAGATCGTCTTCTATTTTAACTGATTGGTAATTCCCAAGGTAAAATGATTCTTTTTCTTTTTTCCACCCATGTAAAGCCTTTTTTGACAAGGGGTATTTTTCGGCCATTGCCCTTCCAAATCCAAATCCAACCCCTCCACTTGAGTTTACAACCTGTGCTATAATTTTGTTTCCCTTACCTCTGGGAGAGGTAGCGTCCCCATAGACAATATAGATTCCTTTCTTGGGTTTCGGGTCAAAATATTCTGGTACAATGAGTATTCCAACACGAGCCTGTGTTTGTTTCTTGATTGGGGATAGGCCCACACCATGAATCGCATATCTAGTTTCCCCAAACAAACCCCAGTTTTCTAAACCATATGATGTAAATCCCGCTTTCACGCAATCATACACATTTGAATTTTCTGGAATTATATATCCCTTAGGTATTTCCAAATGAGCGTTTAAGGAATTCTTGCTGTAATTGACTACAAGTTGGTTGTCAGGGTTAAAGGTACAGATTGCAATGGTACAAGGCTTTTCGACAACCTGACTAAACCTTAAGAAAACGGACTCGACTGATGCCCTGTACTTGCGTGCTATGTCGATAAGGCTTTTAATATCTAAATCAACTTCATTCGCAGTGTTTGTAAATTCAGCATATGGCAGGAGCAATTCGGAAGCCGCAATATTACATAAAAACTCAAGTTGCCAAGATCCCTTTTCGAGCTCGTTTTTCCTATATCTAATCGTGTCTCCACAATCAGAAAATAGGGTATGGGCAATTTCATGAGCTATAGAGAAATTAATCCTAGCTGGGCTTTGAAATGGATTGTATTCAATCTTGAAAGTATTTGAGGCGGGTATTATTCTTGCTTCGGCAACTGATTCATTAGGATGAACCTCATACCCATTCATTTTTGCAAGCTTGATTACATCAAAAGGTGGACCATGCCATCCGTTTGTTAAAGCCTCCAAGACCATTTTTCGGCTTTTCTCTCGAATAATCTCTATTGGATCTGTTAGACCAGAACCTTCCTCATTTACTAGTTTTAAAACCGATGGGTGTTTCCACTCTATTGACTCTTCAAAAGGCGTTTTCTTCGGAATTGGCTTTTTGATACTTTGATTTTCCCTATTGACAAAAATGCCAAATCCTGACTTTTCCAGATATTCATTTAAGAAGTCCGTTCCTTTTGTTGGCGATTCTGCATCATCTATGTTTCCACTCTTTGCCACGCTGAAAAATTTGTAATCTGAATATAATTCTTTATCCAAAATCAAAACAGTTTTGACCGATTTAGTTATTAACTCTTTTCAAAAGGAAAAGAATAACTAATTACTTAAAACGGTAAATAGAGTTTTTGGGGAGATAATATAAAATTAAGATTTCGCCAGCGAATCTTGATAAACAAAAACCTCAAAAAAACTGTGGTCTTTGTGCATATAAATCAAACTTTTTCCATAGTCTGACCAGGGTTTTTATCCAACACCCCAAGTCATTGAATTCCAGCGAATCAACTCATCGTTTTTTTATGTAATTCGCAGATTAATTAATGAAGATGAAAGCTTTTTTGAAAACCTTATTACAGTCCCCCCAAAATAGTGTAAACTCAAAAAAATTCACCAAAATGAGACATTTACTTAAAGTTTTTGTATGTCTTGGCTTATTGTTTCAATGCGCTGAAACTCAATCCCAAGAACTTAATAAATCATCAAAAAAAAGTGACAATAGGAGCTCTCAAGGGCAAGTTTCAAGTCAAGAAAAAATCAACAATTTGGATGCCAGGCAATATGTAGAAATTTTTGAAATTAAAGGCCGTAAGAAAATAAACATTTGGAAATATAGCCAAGATAGTGTCAACCAACAGCGAAAGATAATAGACACAAAAAGTAACATTAGAATTGAATTTCTTAGAGAGGAAATATCTCAAAATAGAGATTTTAAAGGCAATATCACTATTGAGGGCAAGATTGTAAGTACTCAAGGAGGTGAAGACCCAGTAGAAGTTTATCCATATTCTCGAATTGGTCAGGAAAAAACCAAGATTGGAATCACAAATAGACCGCCACATGAAATAGCCACAATATTTGTAAACCTCATCCTTGAATGCCTTAAAACCGAGGAAAAAGTCTCGGAAGCACCAATTGATGACATAAACAACATTAGGTTACTTAGGCGATTAGAAAGTTATATTCAAGATATTTCTGATTTAACAGATGACGATGGATACGATGACGACGAGTTAGATGTGTTTTATTATTATTATGATGATGAGGAATTAGCTAACGAATCTCTTTATAAGAGATTTATGAATCTCTCCAAGGAATTTTTGGTAAGAAATATTGCCGCTGAATCGGATTTTCCCCCTGTGTTTAATGATGTAAGAAATTTAAGAAAAGAAGACAGGATTTCAAAAAAGTCATTCTTAAGCGGATTGAATGAATTTCAAAAAACGGTTAAAGAAAAAAATGATAATAAGAGGGATATTGTTGAGAGAACATTCCGTTCTGAAATAAAAAAATTCAATTCAAGGCTTCAAATAATCATTGACTACATAGATTATTTCAAATCTTCAGGGGAACAGGCCGAAGATGCTTTCCTGTCTACAATTCAACTAGACCATATTGCTCTAGACCAAATAGAAACAAATTTAAAAAATATTAACAGGCAACTATCCAACTATCTAAATCCCAGCACGAACAATAATCAAGTTTCCGCTATTGAAGCTTCAGTTGAATCATTTCACTTTGAGGGTGTAAGAGAGATTTCGAGATTAACTCAAATTGAGGGTACTGACATTGAGGATTTGATTGAATACCATGCACAACAATCCAAGAAAGAAAGGCAAATTATAGCAAAAGAAACTTCTTTATCACAAGATTTAATTGAGATTGACAAAAAGGACCTTATTGAAAAACTGGCTCTGAAAGCTAGTGAAATCATTTATAGAGATCTCAACTATGCAACAATTAATCTTAACAAGGAACGAGCTCAAGAAGGTGATTTATTATATCTCTATTTGATTTTAGAAGAAAGCCAGCGCAGAAATAACGGCAATGCCTCCGAAATTGTGCAAAAAGTTTTGCCAATAGGAACTTACGAAATTAGAAATACACGTTGGGAAGTTAAAATTGCCGACTCATTTCTTCTTGTGAATCGAATTAATGAGCCTTCAGGCGATGATGCGGACAACTTATCCCCATCCAACTTTAAAGGTGCCCCTGGAGTATCGCTACTGCTAACTTATCGAAGGGACGGACGGCACAATAATCGTTTTATCAACTTTTTAGAGCCTTCTATAGGTGTCAATGTTTCCTATATAGACTTCAGCACCGAAGACGATTTAGAAATTGGTGCGGGGCTTGTTATGGGGTTTTTTAACAACAAGATATTTGTTACCAGCGGCATTAATCTAAATAATACCGGCAGAAATGAAACAAGGCCCTTTTATTGGGGGCTTGGCTTTAGTTTTGCCAATATTGTCGGAAAGCTTAGCAAAAAGGACTAAAAAGAGCACTAAGTATTTACTAAAGTGAAAACATGTATTGTTAAAATACTAAAAAATGAAGGTTAAGCATATATCAGATAGGGCGCAACTCCTAAGTGTAGCAGATGAAGCATTGGTCGATGATATTAGATATGAAGATTTTGAAAATCATTTATTTAATGATGTACTATTCGGAAAAGGAGTTGCATTACATGAAGCTTATTACTTTAATTCAAGCCATTTATTAAGGCATATTATTAATAGTGGAGATGAAAGTTCTTTCTTTGAAGAAACTGCCATTGCAGGACTGGCAATACCAGCTATTAGCGAAACAGGAATTAACTCCATAAATGAATTGTATCACTATTTAGCTTACGATAAATATGATAACAAAAAAGAATATTTTCAACAAGAGCTATTCGAAAGTGCAAGGTTCGATAAATACATAAAAAATCTTGATTTTGGTTTGGCTACAAAAAATAACGCTATTTTTTGGCCTGAAGGTATTGGAATTGGTTATGAAAACTTCATTAGAAAAAACTTCTATAAACAGGAACCTCCTCAACTACCCCAAGGACAGGAATGGATTTGGGAAGAAAGTGAATTATGGAGAAATTCTTGCTTCGAAGAAGCTTTAATCAACTCAAAGAAAATTGACTCCAATGGAGGGCTAAGAAGAGGACAATTGTTCTCATCAATTGCAAAAGAAGTTGGGGTAAAAAACTCAGAAAAATATCATTCTATAAATCAAATTCTTGAGTTGGCAAAACCTAATCCCAAAACATCCAGTGCTTTAAGAATATTCTGGTCATGGTTAAATCAAAGTTATCATATCAACTTTTCGGAGAAGTTAGGTTTAGTTGCGGATTTACCAAATTATAATCCGAACAAAGACTTCCTCGTTGATGAATTAAAAATAAACTCCAAAAATCCTAATGATGGAAGTTCTTTTCATCATTTTCTAGTGGACGCCCCCAGCACTGAGTATCTTTTGAGTGTCAACCCTAAAAAATTAATTAATACTAGGCTCGGAAGTGCTGCGGATGATTATTTTGAGTCCCTAAATGCATTCCAAAATTCCCCAAATGATTCGACAGCACAACATTTCGTAAAACAGTACCAGGACTATTCAAAAGAAATTTGTAACCTAAGAACATTCGGTCATAAAAAATCAAAAAAAATCCCATTAAGTCTGTCCAGTAGTCATTTTCAGTATGCAGGTTATTTGACCAGTGCCATTTCTGCAACTACCTCCCAACCTAAACTTGTTATATTAAGTGGCGCTTTCTTAGCTTTCGGTCTTTACTTAAGGAATGAAGAAGAAAAACTTAAGGAATACGAAAAAGAAAAAACTGAACCAATATTGTTAAAGGTATCTCTAAATAAGAAGTCCAGCTAAGTAGACAGGATGTTTATATAAATTACCTCGCTCGGGCTTGCACAGAAGCAACTCAATTATCTTCTTTTTGTTCTTTAGGTTTTCCCGCAACGAGCAATAACCAATCTGGAAGTGAGTAAAATCAATAATTCATTAAGAACATGCCTGAGCGTTAGAAATTATTAAGTCTACCAAAAAGAAGTCTAATGCTAAATTGATGGCGAGCAAAAACAACGTTTTGCGCTGCAAGCGTCCCAAATACTTACACAAACTAATACTACTGAGCGAGGCAAAATTATTCAGTAATCTTTTCTCATTCTTTTTTTAAGAAGACCCAATTCAGTAGCGTTGGTATCAATTGTCCAGTACGAATTCCCAAACCTTGGCTTAACCAATTTAACTTTTGAAAGGAACTGTAAAACCTCTTCTTTTTCTCCTTTATATTTTTCCTCTAATTGACTTAATCGTTCCTTTGGAATCATTCCTTCCAATTTATTCCATTCCTCTTTTGTCATTTTTTGGAACTTCTTTTCAACCCGTTTAGGTTCTCTTCGTTTTTTTACAATTTCATGTTGACCAAAAAGTGCCAGTAGCATTGTGTTAGTAGGCAATGTCTGTGTCTTTTCAATATCTCGAACAATGGCAATCAGAGCATTAATTCGTTTGCGGGTCTTTTCACCATCTTCATCAACTCGTTTTGGAAACTTACTTGATGGTGATATTCCATGCCATTCGAAGAAGTCCATGACCGATTCCAAAGTTTCGGAATAGGACTTTGTTATTTTCCTTGAAAATCGCCTAAACCTTTTAATAGTTCTATGATGTAATCGTATTGTCCCAAATCCATCCATTTTCTTCATTTTTATCATTCAATTGTTACAATCTTAAACCCTGTTTATAAAGGCTGTAGGCTTAATTGTTACAATTTCAAGTTTTCTTCTTCTTTTTACCTTATTTATAAAATATTGATAATCAATATTTTATAATCATTATTCGAAACGTAACGTCGCTTTAGCGCGTTACCCTCTCGCTATTCAAATCTGGTCTACTTCGTATCCCAAATTTTGAATACGGCAAACCCGCCTTAAATTCAAATAAGTAGGTTGCACCCTATGAAATTTTCCCTTAACGTTTTTCTTCCCGAACACTGGAAAAATTCCACAGGAACCACGTGCAAAAGTCAGGGGTAAGATTTGGGATAAAACCAGTGCTAATATTTTCCTGCTACCAATTCCATGTCCTTGCTCAACTTATGGTCAAGCACCTTGGCATAAATCTGAGTTGTCCGCATGGATTGATGTCCCAGCATTTTGCTTACCGATTCAATAGGTACTCCATTAGATAAAGTGACCGTAGTAGCAAATGTGTGTCGGGACAAATGAAATGTCATTCGTTTGTTGATATGACATAACTCCGATATCTCCTTTAGATACTGGTTCATCTTTTGATTGCTTAAAACAGGAAGCAACCGGTCCTCCACTTGCCCAATTCCCGACATTCTGTACTTATCGAGGATTGCTTCCGCTATCGGCAAAAGAGGAATAGTGCTTTGTACTTTCGTTTTAGTCCGCAGAATCCTTATCCATTTTTTATTCCCTATGCTGTGGATGTTCTCTTCTTCCAACTTTTTTACATCGATATAAGCCAACCCTGTAAAGCAGCAAAAGACAAAGACATCCCTTGTCCGTTCTAATCGAGTGGACTTGAATTCCTTCTCAATTAACAATCGTAGCTCAATCTCCGTCAACACCTCCCGGTATGTTTTCTTCCATCTTGCTTTCCAGTGGTAGAAAGGGTTTGTTTTCATCCAATTATTGGCAAGAGCTATCCGAACTATTTTCTTGAAATTGGTGACGTACTTGACAATCGTATTATGACTTCCTGCTTTGCTTAATTTCAAGTGGTGCTCAAAACCAGTGACAAACTTTAAATCCACATTGGTAATGAATAGGTCTTTCCCGCCATATTCCTGAAAAATGAACTTTTCCAAATGGTTTCGGGTTCTAACGTGTCTTCGATAGGTGCTATAGGTATACTCAACTCCCAACAGGGCCTGCATGTTATCGTTATGGTCATCGTAAATCGAAAGCACAGTTTTGATTTTGTTTCCCTTGTTCAAAAGTTTATTCTTGATGGTAACCGCTGAATACGGTTGTCCTTGCGAAACATATTCCGCTTGGATTCGGCGGATGCGAACCTTTAGGTCGTCCAAATGGTAATTGACTTCATCTGCTTTGGGGTCTTTGCCAATGACCTTGTTCGAAATGGGGCACCAGTCCTTGGGTTTGATTTTCCTTTTTAGACTGAGTTCGGCCCTCTTTGAATCAACTGTGATTCGAAGGAAAAGAGGGGACATTCCGTGCTTGTCAGAATCACTGGTTTTTGGGTAAAAAAGGATGGAAAATGTGTTTTTTGCCTCCATAACTGTGCTTTTTGGATTATTAATATCACTTGCAAATCCTAACAAAGAATTGAATGTCAATTCTTTAACATAGTTTGAGCGGCATTTTTGCGAATAAAAAAGTACTCACCGAATCACTCACCAGAACGGTTGATTTCATATGGTTTTATATGAAATCAATAAAAATGAAAAAGCCTGAAAACAGTTCATTTTCAGGCTTTTAGGGAATTTTTGATATTTCCCAGTGGTCCCACCTGGGCTCGAACCAGGGACCCCCTGATTATGAGTCAGGTGCTCTAACCAACTGAGCTATAGGACCAAGCTGTACAACAGCATATTTCAAATTCCAAAATACAATATTTCAGAAATTCCTTCTTAAAAGGGCAGCAAAATTAGCTTTTATTTTTTGATGTGGCAATACCCGCTCCTTATTGAAGCTCCTGGCAAAGCTCTACCAAAACTCCATTGGTGCCTTTGGGATGTAAAAAGGCGACTTGCTTGTTGTCCGCTCCCTTTTTGGGGAATCCCGGTAAAATAACAAAGCCTTCGCCTTCCAAGCGCTTCATTTCAGCTTCCAAGTCCTCAACGGCAAAAGCCACATGGTGGATTCCCTCTCCTTTTTTCTCTAAAAACTTGGCGATCGGGCTATCCGGATTCGTGGCCTCAAGCAATTCAATCTTATTGGGCCCGGATTGAAAGAAGGACGTGCGAACACCCTCCGAGGCCACTTCTTCAATCTTATAATGTGCAACGCCAAACAGGCTTTTGAACAATCCGTTCGAAGTTTCCAAATCCTTTACAGCTATCCCTATGTGCTCTATTTTATCCATAGTCCGTTCAATTAACAATACAATTTCGGCAAAATTACGTACAGTTGGCGTGCCCAATCATGAGGTTAGTCATTAATTGCTGTATTTTTGCAGTAATGGAATCACAAAGACAACGAAAAATTGCTGGAATTATCCAGCAGGATATTGCTGAAATTCTTCAGAGAGCCGCCACTGATGGTGGTATGAAAGGGGTGTTGATCTCCGTGACCAAGGTTTATGTCACTGTTGATTTATCCATTGCCAAAGTGTACGTAAGTATCTTTCCGAATCCCAAGGCCAAAGAACTGCTGGCTGGTATTAAATCCAATCAAGTTATGATTCGGCATGAGCTCGCCCAACGAACCAAAAACCAACTCCGCCGGGTTCCTGAGTTGACCTTTTATTTGGATGATTCCCTGGAATACATCGATAAAATTGAACAATCCTTGAAGGGTGAGGAAAATCCTATTGAAAACAGGGATTTACTGGATAAACGAAAGAAGTCCTGATTTTGAACTTTCCGTTTTATATTGCCAAGCGCTATCTCCGTTCGAAAAGCAGTCAGAATGCCGTAAACATCATCAATTTCATCACCTTTTTGGTTATTGTAATTGGGTCTGCTGCGCTTTTTGTGGTGCTTTCCGCTTTCGCCGGACTCAAAACGTTCAGCCTTTCGTTTACCAACTCCTTTGATCCTGACCTTAAAGCCATTCCCATCACCGGGAAAACGTTTTCCATCTCTCCAGAAGAAGAAGCCCAATTAGGAGCCATTGAAGGGGTCACCCATTTTTCAAAAGAACTTGAGGAGCGGGCCTACTTGACTTTCCGAGGGAAAAGTTGCATTGCCTACATTAAGGGAATTGATGATAATTACAGAACGGTAACCGGGGTAGATAGTACCCTTTATTTTGGAAATTGGGGTATTACCGAATACAATGCCGTTATGGGTATTGGTCTTTATAACCTGTTGGGCGCTCCTGTAGACAACTACCAAACGCCAATCTCCGTGCTGGTGCCCAAACCGGGCAAAGGTTCCATTAATCAGCAAAGTTTAAATGCCAAACCTTACAATCAGTTGCCCTTGGTAATCAGTGGCGTATATGCCGTTGAAGAAAATCTGGACAAAAAATATCTTTTTGCGCATCTTCCGTTGGTGCAGAGTTTGTTGGAAAAGGACACATCCCAAATCTCGGGAATCAATTTTAAACTCAATAATTCGTCCTCTGAAGAGACTATAAAACAAGCCGTTCTTTCATCTCTTGGTAATAAGGTCCTTGTACTTAGTCGCCAGGAATTGAACAGTACCTTGTATCGAATGCTAAACACTGAAAACCTAGCCACCTATCTTATTTTCACTTTGGTGCTGATCATTGCTCTTTTCAATGTGGTAGGGGCCATCATTATGTTGATTCTGGACAAACAGCAAAACTCAAAGACGTTGTACAGTCTTGGCACTACAATCAAGGAACTTCGGCGTGTATATTTTATCCAGGGAATTTTGGTAACCACGCTTGGGGGCTTGATTGGGGTTTTACTTGGATCGCTGCTTATTGGAAGCCAGTTGGCCTTCGGGTGGTTAAAAATCACAGCCACTTTGGCCTATCCCGTGGAATACGATTATGCCAACGTATTCATTGTTTTGGGCACTATTGTGGTCTTAGGCTATATTTCCTCAAAAATTGCCAGTAGCAGAATCTCGAAGAAATTGATTGAGGCTTAGGCAAATTGGTAATTGCCGAACTTTTCCAACACCTCATCAAAAGCGGCAAAAACATCGGCAGCATCGTCACTTGTGACCATTTTCATGCGGTACTCCTTAAAATGTGGAATTCCTTTGAAGTAATTTGTGTAGTGCCTTCGTGTTTCAAAAACACCAAGTTTTTCCCCTTTCCAGTCGATGGCCATCTGCAGGTGTCTTCTGGCCGCTTCAACCCGCTCCTCCATACTTGGCGGCTTCAAGTGTGTACCCGTCTCGAAAAAGTGCTTTACTTCTTTAAAAAACCAAGGATTGCCAATACTGGCTCTTCCAATCATAGCTCCATCCAATCCGAAATCATCCCGCATTCGAACCGCTGCTTCTGGCGTATCCACATCTCCATTCCCAAACACGGGAATGTGCATACGGGGATTGTTCTTTACCGCAGCAATGGGTTTCCAATCAGCAAAGCCCTTGTACATTTGCACGCGGGTACGCCCATGAATGGATATGGCCTCTATCCCCACATCTTGTAATCGCTCTGCAACCTCAACAATTTTAATGGAATCGCTGTCCCAACCCAATCGGGTTTTCACAGTCACAGGAAGTTTGGTTCGCTTAACAATTTCACTGGTGAGTTTGACCATAAGGGGAATGTCCCTCAAAATTCCAGCACCTGCATTTTTACAGACCACCTTTTTAACAGGACAACCAAAATTGATGTCGATGATATCTGGATTGGATTTTTCCACGATATCCACTGCCTGCAACATAGAATCCAGTTCCGCACCAAAAATTTGGATGCCTACAGGGCGCTCCTTCTCATAAATGTCCAGCTTAATAACGCTTTTGGCAGCATCGCGAATCAAACCTTCCGAAGAAATGAACTCAGTGTACACCACATCTGCTCCCTGCTCTTTGCAAAGGGCACGAAAAGGTGGGTCGCTAACATCCTCCATAGGAGCGAGCAATAATGGAAAGTCGGGTAGTACTATGTCAGCAATCTTGGGCAAATCCTTTTTTTTGGAAGGCAAAAATACAAAATGTAGGGAAATCAGAGGGTTATTCGCTTTCCAGCCTATCGCGCTCGTTCTTATCTATGCCCCGTTGGTTGTCTTCCAAGCGGAAATTTCCGAAGTTATAGGTAAAGCCAAATCGAACAAATTGGGTCTCTGGGCGCCTTCGATAAAAATTATCTTGATTGAGATAGCGAGAGGTATATGTCGGAATATATCTTTCCAAGAGGTCTTCTGCAGCAATGGAAATCGTCGCTTTATTATTAAATAATGACTTACGCAACCCAACGGTAAGGTTCAATTGCTCATCTGAAATATACGACCCAAACAAAAATTGGGAAATGTAGGACATAGTCAATTCTCCGGTGAAAGTTCCGTCTTTTGAAAGGGTTAAATAATTGGCCAGATAGGCGTATACCCCATCAACCTCATTGGTGAACTCTTGATTTCCGCTTTCAACGGCCAAAAAGGTCTCTTCCTCATGAAAAATAGAAGTGTAGGCATAGAGAAACCAAAAGGGCATAATGCCTTTGCTTACCGTGAAATCAAAACCGTAGGATTTACTATCCAACACGTTTTGCTTCAATTCCACCAAGGTAAGGTCATTGTTGTCCTGAAAAACCAAATCGGCAATATTTTGGCCATTGTCCCTATAGTAGACATCGAAAAAAAACTCGCTGTTCAAGGTGTAGTTGAAGTTGAAGCTATTTCCAAAATTGGGAAAAAGCCGTGGGTTGCCTTCTTCAAAGTCGTTTTCATTAAAAAAGAAACGAAACGGATTTAGGTCATTATATCTAGGCCTATCCACACTCCTTCCATAGTCAAAGGCAAAGCTGTGTTTATCTGATGGGGAATATAACAAGTAAAGCGAGGGGAAGGGTTCAAAAAAGTCTTGAGTATTGGTTTCGCTCAAAGTCAAGGAAGTTCCCTCGGCATCTGTCAACTCCCCACGCACCCCAACTTTCATGGACCACTTGTCCCAATTTCGGACCAAACTGAAATACGCTGCATATACATTTTCATCATACAAAAAATTATCGGACAATGAAGGGTCTACCGTGTCGCTTGTACCGGTAAAATTGAAAAAGCCCACTTGACTATCCGACGAGACTGAAGACACTCTTGCCCCGGTCTCTATGCTTCCATTGCCCAACGGCATGGCATAATCTACCTGACCAGTCACAATCTGGATGTCCTGGTTGGTATCAGAATCAAATCCAAAGTCACGGATAAAACCGCCCCCGGCATCAAAATAGGTTGAGTTCAGGTTTTGTAGCGAACTACCATCATAATGCGTATAGTGTCCGTTAAAAGACAAGCGTGCTCCCGGTTTCTTCAATTTATGCTCATAGGTAAGGTCGAACGCCAAGTTGGTGTTATCTAAGCTGGTCGCGTTCACAGTGTTAAAAGTCGAATCTATTTGCCCTTGTGCATTTCTAATGCTATTGCTCAGTTGCGTATCTTGTTCTTGGTTCAGATTAAAGGCCAAATTTGAGGTCAGGTTAATGCTGTTTCTCTCATCAAATGTGTAATCCAGAATCACGCTTGCATTTTGGGGTTTTGAATCATTCACCTGTATATATTCCGTATCCCAAATTGAAAAAGGTTGGTTGTTGTTATCCAAGAAGTTGATGCCCTTGTCTGTTTTGCGAAGCTCTTTCCTTACGTTGATGGCGTAGTTGGCAAAAAGGTTCAGCTTGTCCGTTTTGTAGTAATGGCTGGTTCCGAAATTATATTTGGGAAATACGGCTTGGGTATAGCCGCCATTGATACTGCCCTTATAGCCGGGAACTATATTTTTGTTGGTTACTATATTCAGAATAGGACCATCTGTTGCTTCATATCGTGCCGAAGGATTCGTTATCACCTCAACGGATTTTATGTTAACCCCTGAAAATCCCTCCAATAAATCTCGAACCTCCTGGCCGGACAGCTGCACTTTTCGATCATTGAGATATACCGTTGCTGTTTGGCCACGAATAAGCAGCTCCTCCTGATTGACAATCACGCCCGGTGTGCTTTTTAAAATATCCCAAGAGCTCCCCTGCGAAACAACGGTGTTCTCTACTGTAAAGACCAGTCTGTCTGTTAATCTTTGAACCGTAGGTCGCTTTGAAGTCACCACAACTTCCTCCAAGGTGGTGGGTGTTGATGGAATCACCAAAGCGCCGAGTGAAACATCGGTCGCAATATCAAGGGCCAAAGGCATTGATCCTTTTCCAACATAGCTGGCTTGAAGCAAATAGAGACTGGCCGCCACATCCGATAAAACGAACTTTCCGTCATCATCTGCAGAAGTGCCTTGAACAAAGGTGGAATCCCTTGCTTGTAGAAGTAGGACATTCGCGAAGGGTATGGGTTTATTGTCACTGTCGACCACCTTACCCTTAATTTGAAACGTCTGTCCTACGGAACTCATCGAAATCAATAAAAAGAGCAGTATTGATGAGGTAGAACGCGTCATTTTTTCAATTGGGGTTGAAATTCAAATCTAAGAAAATATTTTAGAGCCGATGATTTGCACGTTTCCCCTTAATCACAAAAAAGACCGATACAGGTATTTAAAACACCTATATTTGCACTGTGTTGAAAGGCATTTGAAGTGCGTTAGTTGATATGAAAAAGATTCGGAATTTTTGCATAATCGCCCATATAGATCATGGGAAAAGTACCTTGGCCGATCGTTTACTGGATTTTACCGGATCCGTTACCGACCGTGAGAAGCAAGATCAGCTTTTGGATAATATGGATTTGGAGCGTGAAAGAGGCATCACTATCAAAAGCCATGCGATTCAAATGGAGTATACCTACAAAGGTGAGACCTACATTCTAAACCTTATCGATACACCCGGTCATGTGGACTTTTCATACGAAGTTTCCCGTTCCATTGCTGCTTGCGAGGGCGCCTTATTGGTTGTAGATGCTGCACAAAGCATTCAGGCACAGACAATTTCAAACCTCTATCTGGCCTTGGAAAATGATTTGGAGATTATTCCGATACTCAATAAAGTTGACCTTCCCAGTGCAAGTCCCGAAGAGGTGACCGACGATATTGTTGATCTTTTGGGATGCGATCCCGAGGAGGTCATTCCTGCCAGTGCCAAAACCGGAATTGGAATCGAGGAAATTCTTGAAGCCATAATCGAGCGCGTACCTGCTCCGAAAGGAAATCCAGAGGAACCTTTGCAGGCCTTGGTTTTTGATTCGGTATATAATCCCTTCAGAGGCGTTGAAACCTATTTTAGGGTGGTCAATGGAGAAATTAAAAAGGGACAAAAGATAAAGTTCGTAGCCACGGGCAAGGACTATTTTGCGGATGAAATAGGGACGTTAAAGCTCAATCAAATCCCAAAGAACAAAATTTCCGCAGGAGATGTGGGTTACCTCATCACAGGTATAAAAGATGCGCGAGAAGTAAAAGTGGGTGACACCATTACGGACGCCCATAAACCGACCCAAAATGCCATTGAAGGTTTTGAAGATGTAAAACCTATGGTTTTTGCGGGAATTTATCCTGTGGACACCGAAGATTTTGAAGAACTTCGTTCTTCAATGGAAAAGCTTCAATTGAATGATGCTTCCCTTGTTTTTACTCCAGAAAGCAGTGCAGCCCTTGGTTTTGGGTTTCGCTGTGGATTTTTGGGCATGCTTCACATGGAAATTATCCAAGAACGGCTGGAGCGAGAGTTCAACATGACGGTAATCACTACAGTTCCCAATGTTAGTTACCACGCTTTCACCACAAAAAATCCAGAGGATGTCGTTATTGTGAACAATCCTTCCGATTTGCCTGACCCTTCTACTCTTGAGCGGGTTGAGGAACCTTATATCAAGGCCACTATCATCACAAAATCGGATTTCGTGGGTAACGTGATGTCCCTTTGTATTGAAAAAAGGGGACAGATTATCAACCAGACCTATTTGACCACTGAGCGGGTAGAACTTATTTTCGACATGCCGTTGGCCGAAATTGTGTTTGACTTTTACGACCGTTTGAAAACCGTGTCCAAGGGGTACGCTTCATTTGATTATTCGCCAATAGGCATGCGGACCTCAAAATTGGTTCGTGTCGATATCCTGCTGAATTCACAACCTGTTGATGCCCTATCTGCACTGGTTCATTTTGATAATGCACACACCATTGGCAAAAAAATGTGTGAAAAATTGAAGGAGCTCATTCCAAGGCAGCAGTTCGATATTCCAATTCAAGCGGCAATTGGTTCAAAAATTATTTCAAGGGAAACTATCAAAGCCCTACGTAAAGATGTTACCGCCAAATGTTACGGTGGAGATATTTCTAGAAAACGGAAACTGCTCGAAAAACAGAAGAAAGGAAAAAAACGTATGCGACAGGTGGGTAATGTTGAGATTCCCCAGCAAGCATTTATGGCTGTTCTTAAGCTAAATGATTAAGGGGCTCCCTTAACCTGTAAGAAAGCCCCTTTTGTTGTTGGTTAGTTTGGTTTAAAGTCCAAAATCCAATTCGAGGTCACCGCTACATATTTGGTCGGCAAAGGTATTGAAGTCGGTACCTTCCAAGTCGAAGTTTTCCGATTCTCCATCAATCGTTACCGTCGCTGTTCCGTCACCATTATCTACAAAAGTAGCAGGCACAAGACCTAAAAGGTCACAGCTTCTTGTGTCAAGTTCTTCTCCATCATCACTTGAACATCCGACGAAGGAAACCGAGGCTATTAGGGCAAGGCTGAAAATTATTTTTCTCATAATTTCTAAAGTAGTTTAAGTTGAGGTTTATTCAACTACAAAAGAGCGCCTCAAATTGTTCTCGAACCAAATCTTGTTGTGTAATGCGCAGAATATGTTGTAGGGGCAGCTTTCTGAGCGCTCAGGGTGGAAAGCGAATCGTGCTTTTTTTTAAGAAGTTTGCTTTTCGACTTCAAGGGATTTGCCCAAATACGCCAATTTGTAGCCTTTCTTGATGTCTCCAATTTCCTTGCTCATTTCCGGGATGATCTTTAGATCACCACTCAAATCTTTAAGAAAGATCGGCATAACCTCATGATCGGTTCTACTGATTTCAATAAGAGCTTCGTAGTGTTCCTTATCCTCAATTTCCACTTCGTGGATACTTGGGTGTTTTTCCGAAATTTCGGTTAGTCTAATAAAGTCATATGATGCTGAAAAAAGCCCATTCTCGGGAAGGTTTTCAGGATGATTTATCTCTTCAGTACTTGGCAATCGAAATGCCCCATTCTCTCCAAACTGTTTTTGCAATTTATCAATCGCAAACTGATTGATTTCCGTGTTGCCCGTCATCGCGATCAAATAGCCCACATCATTCAATTCGATATTATCGGTCAGGGTATCCGCATAAATATTGGCCGTAATGGCTTCAAGGCCCAATTTTTTTGCCTTTTCCACATTGTTTTGATTGTTATCGATAAGGACAACATGCCGGTTGTTCTTTTTAAGGTAGTTTCCAATCAATCGCGATGCTTTGGAGGCGCCAATAATCAAGATTCCCTCGGACTTTGTTAGGAAGACACCTATAATCTTCGCAAAAAATCGAGCGGTTGTCGCATTGAGCAATACCGTGCCCAGCACAATCATGAATACCAAAGGGGTTATATATTCTGCACCGGGCTCTTCCTTGGCCAAAAGTTTGGAGCCAAAGAGCGACGCAATACCGGCCGCAACAATACCTCTCGGACCGACCCAGCCAATAAACAGTTTTTCGTTGAATTTCAAGTCTGATCCTTGCGCACTAAGAAAAACGCCAATGGGGCGAATCACAAAAACAATTACTGCAAAAAGTGCCACTGTATCCCACTTGTAGATTAAAATCATATCGCTGATATTGATATTGGCAGCGAGAAGAATAAAAAGAATGGAAATCAAGAGAACACTCAAAGATTCTTTAAAATAAAGAAGTTCTTTTAAGTTGGGTAGATTCATATTGCCCATAACCATACCCATTACCACAACAGCGAGCAGGCCGGACTCATGGGCGAATACATCAGATTCCACAAAAACCAGTAGTACCACGGAAAGTGACACTACATTCAATAAATAATGGGGAATAAAATTTCTTTTTATGGCAAATGCCAGTGCATGTGCAAAGGTGAATCCGAAGGTGGTGCCGAACAACAAGATTTTCCCAAACTCGATCAACGCTGTTTTGGTAAATGCCTGTCCCTCCCCAACACTGATGAACTCAAACACCAATACAGCAACCAAGGCTCCAATGGGGTCTATCAATATTCCTTCCCATTTTAAAACTGTGGAAAGGTCTTTTTTAAGAGGAATGTTTCTAAGAATCGGCGTAATTACGGTAGGCCCTGTTACAATGATCAAAGCGGAAAAAAGAAAAGAGATTTTCCATGAAAGTCCAAAGATATAATGCGCTGAAACCCCAGCTCCAAAAAAGGTGACCACCGTACCAACAGTAATCAATTTTGTAATCACGGGGCCCACGTTGGCTATTTCTGCGCGCTTCAAGGTCAAGCCCCCCTCGAAAAGGATGATACTAATGGCTAGGGAAACAAAGTAGTAAAGTCCATCTCCTGGAAAAAGACCCTTTTCGCCATTCCAAATAGGCTCTATCAATTTTGACCCATCTTCCGTGTACAATGTAGCTATGGGTCCTACAAGAAGTCCAATTAAAATAAGTGGTAAAATGGCAGGCAATTTTAATCTCCAAGCCATCCATTGGGCAATAATCCCCAGAATAATGATTCCCGCAAGTTCGAGCATGCATCAATTTTTGGTTAAAATAGGACTTTTCTTCCAAAGTTTTCGCCCATTGGGGCCAATCCTCCCTTAAGCGGTACTTCAGTGCATCGCAATTTGTGTTTTGTTAAAAAAGGCTCAATAATCCGCTCATTTTAGGGTCAATACGTTGCGCTTTTCTTATTTTGCGTGTCATTTTACTTTTTTAATGACGATTTATCCCGTTGAGACAGGAAATTTTAAGTTGGATGGAGGGGCGATGTTTGGTGTAGTCCCTAAATCTATTTGGAATAGAACAAATCCTGCCGATGCCAATAACATGATTGATTTGGCCGCACGTTGTCTCTTGATAGAAGATGGACAACGCCTCATTTTGATTGATTCGGGCATGGGAAACAAGCAATCTGAGAAATTTTTCAGTTACTATTACCAGTGGGGTGACCATTCTTTGGATGCTTCCCTGAATCAGTTGGGTTTCCATAGGGATGATATTACGGATGTGTTCATGACCCATTTACACTTTGACCATTGCGGTGGTAGTGTTCAGTGGAATTCAGATAGAACCGGATACGAGCCTGCCTTTAAAAATGCCCGTTTTTGGACAAACCAAGCGCATTGGGATTGGGCCATAAGTCCTAACGCAAGGGAGAAAGCCTCTTTTCTGAAAGAGAATCTTCTACCTATGCAAGAAAGTGGCCAGCTCCACTTCGTTCAAAAAAAGGATTCGCAGTTCCTTCAAAACTCCGAATTGGGGTTCGATATCCTCTTTGTGGACGGCCATACTGAGAAACAAATGCTCCCTTTTATCAACCATAAAGGAAAAACTTTGGTTTTTGTGGCAGACTTAGTACCGACGGTTGGCCATATTCCCTTACCTTACGTAATGGGTTATGATACCCGCCCCCTACTTACCTTAAAAGAGAAAAAACTTTTTTTGGAGAATGTTGTTGAAAAGGAGATAATTCTTTTCTTCGAGCACGATGCCCACAATCAACTTTGCACCTTAAGACAAACCGAAAAGGGTGTTCGCTTGGACGAAGTGTTCACCTTCAACGAAATATTCAACAGTTAACGTAGTTTTATAGAATTATAAATTCATATTCATGATGAAATCATATACTAAATTACACTTCGGCTTACTATCGCTATCCTTTCTACTAATGGGCTGCGGGGCAACCACTCTCGTCTCAACCCCTGTCGCGAACATCGATAAGGTTCCATTAAAGGTTTCAGAGTTGACTGAAGCCCAGAAAAAAACCTGGGGGCATGCCGACCTCATCTCAGATACCATTCCTGGCATGAGTGTTGACAAAGCCTACGCCCAGATTATTAAAAATAGAAGGGGTAAAAAGGTGATTGTAGCCGTGGTGGATTCAGGCATTGATTTAGAGCATGAAGATCTGGATGATGTTTTGTGGACCAACAAAGGAGAACGTCCAAACAATGGCAAAGATGACGATGGCAATGGTTATGTGGACGACATCCATGGGTATAACTTTTTAGGTGAAGCCTACAACGAGCAGTTGGAATACGTGAGAATGCTTCGCTTGAACGTTGGTGATGCCTCTGCCCGCGCCAAGGCGCGATTAAAGTTGGATGAAGAATATCCAAAAGCACTTCAGAACAAACAACAATACGAGCAAATATTGCAAGTGGTCAAAGGAGCGGATGAAGCCGTTCAAAAAGAATTGGGCAAAAACATCTATACCAAAAAGGAATTAATGGGCATTGAGGCCAAGACCGAAAAAATGGAGCAGAGCATTGCCATATTGAACCAAATGTTTGCCTATGGCGACGATATTCCATCGGTTATTGATGAGCTTAACGAAGGTATTGAGTACTTCTCCGAACAAGTTAATTACAACCTGAACAAGGATTTCAACGGGAGAACAGTTGTTGGCGATGATCCTTATAATTTCAATGATCGGTCCTACGGTAATGGGAATCCTAAAAATCGGGTGGATAGTGAAAGCCATGGCACCCACGTCGCAGGAATCATAGCCGCCGAACGTAATAATGGAAAGGGAGTCAACGGGGTTGCCACCAATGTGGAAATCATGAGCCTTAGGGCAGTTCCGAATGGGGATGAATACGACAAAGACATTGCACTCGCCATTCGCTATGCTACGGACAACGGGGCCAAAATTATCAACTGCAGCTTTGGAAAATCGTTTTCACCCAATGCAGAATGGGTATACGATGCTATCAAGTATGCTGCTTCAAAGGACGTTTTGATCGTCCATGCTGCGGGTAATGATGGAGATGACCTGGACAAGGTTGAAAATCCCAATTATCCCAATGATCACAAATATTCTGGGGCTGAGTTTTCCAATAATGTTATCACGGTAGGTGCCCTTACTGAAAACTATGGATCCCAAATGGTAGCCAATTTCTCCAACTACGGAAAGCAAAATGTGGATATTTTCGCTCCCGGTGCAGGTATTTATTCCACCCTCCCCAACAACACTTATGATTTTCAAGGAGGAACATCCATGGCCGCACCTGCTGTTGCGGGAATAGCAGCCTTGATTCGTTCATTTTACCCAGAACTATCGGCTCCTCAGGTAAAGCAAATCTTAATTGAATCTGGGTTAAAGACCAAGGCGTCCGTTATTGTTTCTGGAGATGCAGAAAAGGGCACCACTTTTGATCAAATCTCCAAATCGGGCAAAATGGCCAATGCGTTCAATGCTCTTTTACTGGCCGATAATATTTCCAAAGGGAAGAAAACATTAGCTTCAAATACAAAATAAGATGAAGAGAGTACTATTTTATTTTGCCTGGATCATTGCGGGCACCTTATGTGCAAATGCCCAAACAGGTGAAGGGTATTGGCAACAGCATGTTGACTACACCATGAATGTGAACATGGATGTGGAGACCTATAAATATGGTGGAACCCAAAAATTGGTCTATACCAACAATTCACCTGACACCTTAAATCGTGTTTTTTATCATTTATATTACAATGCCTTTCAGCCCGGCAGTGAAATGGATATTCGTCTTCAGACTATTAAGGATCCTGATAAACGAATGATGGAAAATGGGGAAAGCAGAATTTCCAAACTTTCTGAAAGTGAGATGGGTTATCTGCACGCCACTTCCCTTACACAAGATGGCGTGCCCGTGGAATTCCAAGAAGAGGGTACTATTTTAGTGGTGGATTTGCCAAATCCAATTGCACCAGGCGCAAAAACAACCTTGGACATGACCTTTGAGGGTCAGGTGCCTCTTCAGGTTCGAAGATCAGGTCGTAACAGTAGTGAGGGTGTTGCCCTTTCCATGAGCCAGTGGTATCCAAAACTTTCGGAATATGACTTTGAAGGTTGGCACCCCAATCCTTATATCGCACGTGAATTCCATGGCGTTTGGGGAAATTTCGATGTGAAGTTAACCTTGGACAAAGACTATGTGGTAGGAGGGTCTGGATATCTACAGAATCCGCAAGAAATTGGTCATGGGTATGAAACCTCAGGAACCAAAGTAAAAACCAAGGGCAAAGCCTTGACCTGGCATTTTGTCGCCCCCAATGTACACGATTTCATGTGGGCCGCAGATCCTGATTATATCCACGACATGGTGGAAATGGAAGATGGCCCTACCCTGCATTTCTTTTACAAGAACGAGGAGGAACTTCTGGAAAATTGGAAAAATCTTCAGCCCAAAACAGAAGCAGCCATGCGCTTTTTCAATACCAATATAGGAAAGTACCCCTACGAGCAGTATTCCGTAGTGCAGGGTGGTGATGGTGGAATGGAATATGCCATGAGCACCTTGATCACAGGCCGACGTCAGTTTTCAAGTCTGGTCGGGGTTATGGTTCATGAGATGGCACACTCTTGGTTTCAGCATGTTTTGGCTACCGATGAGGCCAAATACGAGTGGATGGATGAAGGGTTCACCTCTTTCATTAGCAGCCTATGCATGAACCAAATTATGGAGCAAAACAAGGAAAACCCTTTTGAGGGTTCCTACAAGGGCTATTATGCCTTGGTCAATTCTGGTCTAGAGTTGCCCCAGACTACCCATGCTGATCGTTATGCAACGAACTTCGCCTATGGTGTTGCGGCCTATAGCAAAGGTGCCATCTTTTTGTCTCAATTGGGGTATGTGATCGGACAAGATAAACTGATGGAAACCATCAGAAAATATTATGACGACTTCAAGTTTAAGCATCCTGTACCAAACGACATCAAACGAACCGCCGAAAAGGTTTCGGGCATGCAGTTGGATTGGTATTTGACCGACTGGACCGCCACCACAAATACTATTGATTATGGCATAAAGAGTGTGGCTTCCGAAGGAGACAAAACCAAAGTCGTGTTGGAGCGCATTGGCCTTATGCCGATGCCTTTGGATATTTTACTGGTCAAAGCCGACGGTACGCAAGAAACTTTTTATGTTCCCTTGCAAATGATGCGAGGAGAAAAAGAAAATCCGTATGCACAGCTTCAAAGAACCGTTTTAGATGATTGGGCTTGGGCGTACTCCACTTATGAATTCGTTATAGATCAGTCGTTTGATAATATTCAAGCCTTGGTTTTGGACCCTTCACAGCTAATGGCTGATGTAAATGGTGAAAACAATGTGTACCAGGCCAAACCTTAAGTAGATTTGGTTTTTACCGTCGATTGTTCCCCTTGAGGGGACAAGTTTCAAAGAATATGAGCGAATCACCTCAGAGCCACTCCTTTCCCAAAGGGGAAAAGCTCACCCATAAAAGGGTATTTGAACAGCTTTTTAATGAAGGTGCCCAAATTCGGGCATTCCCTTTACAGCTGAGGTATGTTCGGCTCAATTCCATAGATAAAGCACCCATTAAAGTGGCCGTTACCGCCCCAAAACGAAAGTTTAAGCAAGCCGTGCAACGAAACCGTATCAAACGCATGGTACGCGAGGCCTATCGCCGCAACAAACCCATGGTTTTTAACAACATAGAGGGAAACTTTGCGTTCCTATTTTTATATCTTGGTAACAAGGTGCCGGTTTATTTGGAGGTTGAACAAGCCATGAAGCAGCTTTTGCAAGACTTCCTTAAAAAAGAGTCCCATGAAAAAAATGTTTAAAAAACAAATCGTTATTCCTGTAATCGCTGTCCTTTTTTTGGTGATAGGAAGTGGTTTTAAAAATGATTTCTTCGAAATTGCCAAGCAGATTGAAATCTTCACGACCCTCTTTAAGGAACTCAACATGAATTACGTGGATGAGACCAACCCAGCAGAACTTATGGATTCCGCCATTAAAAACATGTTGGATGAACTTGATCCTTATACCCGGTTTATGAATGAGCAAGACGTTGAATCATACAGAATCAATAATGCAGGGGAATATTCGGGCATTGGGGCCTTGGTTCGCTCCTACGAAAGCAAATTGCTGATTGTAGAGCCTTACAAAGGATATCCAGCAGATAAGGCTGGGCTCAAAGCGGGGGACGAAATCATTAAAATTGGGGAGACCTTGGTCGCCGATTTTGATGATAATGCCAGTGAGCTTTTAAAAGGCGCCAACGGCACTAGCGTTAATGTCACCTTTGTTCGTCAAGGAGAGACCAAAACGGCCACGCTGGAAAGAGAAGGTGTTGAAGTGGATGCTGTTCCCTATTATGAAATGATCGATGACCAAACAGGGTATGTTGTATTGGCCCGCTTCAATCGAAAAGCATCGAGCCAAACAAAACTGGCCATGCAAGACCTCAAGGGGAAGGGAATGAAGCGCATGGTTCTCGATTTAAGGGGCAATCCTGGTGGACTTCTTTCAGAAGCCATCAATGTCACCAATTTGTTTGTGCCCAAAGGCGAGCTCATCGTGACTACAAAGTCAAAAGTGAAAAAATTCAATCAATCCTATCGTACCAAAAACCAACCTGAGGATTTAAATATTCCGTTGGTCGTTCTGATAGATGGGAGCAGTGCTTCTGCCAGTGAAATTGTTTCTGGAGGACTCCAAGATTTGGACAGGGCTGTTATTGTCGGAGCCCGTAGTTTTGGAAAAGGATTGGTGCAGAGACCGCTAAAGCTTACGTATGGCACCCAACTTAAGGTCACCATTTCGAGATATTATACCCCATCGGGTCGTTGTATCCAATCTTTGGACTATTGGAATCGTGACCAGGAGGGCAATGCAGTTCGAAACACAAAATTTAGTGAGTTTACCACGCGAAATGGTAGAAAAGTACAAGATGGTGGCGGTGTAATGCCCGATATTGAGATTGAAACCCTTAAGTCCAATACCCTGCTCGATGCCTTGGAGAGCAATTATATGGTGTTCGATTTTGCGACGGATTATTATTATGATCATACGTTTGGTTCCGTGGAGGATTTCCAATTTACCCAAACCGACTACGTTGCCTTTAAAAACTTTGCGCAACAAGAGGGTTTTACCTTCCGGACCAAAACGGAAGAGCTGCTGGAGGAATCCATCAACAGGGAAGAGCACTTGTTGGGCCAGGAGGTACAGGATAAGTACAAGGACCTATTGTTGGCGCTCAATCGAGGCAAGTTCTCGGCTTTGGATACCTTTCAAAAAGAAATACAAAAGAGCTTGGAGGATGAAATCGTAAAGCGTTTTTTCTACCGTGAAGGACTTTATGATTACTATCTGAAAAACGATGGGGCCATTTTAGTCGCCCAAGGCCTTTTAAAAGATAGCGGTAGGTACAATCAATTGCTGCAATAAGCTCCATGCGGATTTTCCTCCTTCTCCTATGTATCAGCTTTGGAGGTTTTACTAGTACAAAAGCCCAAACTGATTTAAAAAAGGGGGTCGTACTAGATTCTATTAGGGTCTCTGGCACTACCGATGAGACCTTTGCTCTTTATCTGCCCAGCTCTTATGACCCACAAGGTCTAAGCCCGATAGTTTTTATTTTTGAGCCTGCGGCACGAGGTGCTATTGGTATTCAGCCCTTTATTGCCACTTCCGAAAAACGAGGCCATATTTTGGTGTGTTCGAATAATTCAAGAAATGCACCTTATGAACGTAATTTTAAAATAGCCAATGCACTCTTCAACCATATTTTCACCCATTTTTCCATAAAGGAAGATGAGATGTACGTTTCGGGGTTTTCCGGAGGAGCACGATTGGCGGCTGCCATAGCCACGCTTACCGACCAATTTGCAGGAGTTATTGGTTGTGGTGCGGGTTTCTCGGGAGTGCCAGGGCATACACCCTCCATTCAAAAATATGCTTATGTAGGTCTTTGCGGTGACCGGGACATGAACTACAAGGAAATGGTGAAAAACAAAGAATTCCTGAGTTTGATGGAGTTGAAAAGCACGCTTATCACCTATGATGGGGAACACCAATGGCCACCATCCGAACAGATTGAAAGGGCCTTTGATTGGCTGTATCTGCAAAAAGTAATAACAACCCGGCCCTTAACCAAAGTGGCTGTTCGTCCCTACTATCAAGCAGATGTAAAAATCCTTGAAGCATTGTCGCAGGGAGAAAACAAATTACTCCTTGCAGAGCAGTACGAACGAATGTTGGAAGATTACGCAGGCTTGTTACCCTTGGATAGTCTTGAGACGGTCCAAAAAGAACTCTTAAGCTCCCCTGTCCATAAAAAACAGCTGGCTTCTCTTGAGGGCGCCCTCCAAACAGAACGAAAGCTGATAGGCAAATTGGTAAAACAACTGCAGACCGACTTGGAAAATCCCAACAAGGTGAACTTTGGCTGGTGGGAAAAGGAGGTGGCAAAACTGACCCGTATTGCTAAAGATGGGGATGAAGAAACCCAAAAGATGGTATTTCGTGTAAAGTTTGACCTTTTTGTTCGGGCCTACTCCCGAAAAAATGCCTTTCTGCATCAAACCAACCAAGAACAAGCGGCCTTGGTGGACCATTTTATTACCCTTTTTTATCCCAAATCGAAATAATTGCTCGGAATTCCACCTATTGTGCTAAACCCTCACCTATTTGAGTAGGCTCCCGTCTTAAATCCTTCACAATTGTCCGTGATTTTGTGGTTGATATACTTACCTTTTTTGTCAAATTTGAACATCATCTAAAGCTTCTGCACGACAATGAAACTATCCATTATTCTTCCAATTTCGCTTATTTCCTTGGTGTTTTTTACTTGTTCCGTTCAAGGGCAAACCCAAGAGGACTCACTTGCCATCAAACAAGTCGCATTGGATTATATTGAATCACAACATAATGCGAAACCAGAACAATTTGAACGTGCTGCCCATCCAAGAATGGTCAAAAGAACGTTTTGGACGAATAAAAAAACGGGAAAGGAATATTTGAGAGAAACCTTTACCGATGCCATGGTGTTACTTGCGGAAACCTATAATGTAGCTGGGGACAGATTTCCAGAGAATCCAAAAAAAGAAGTGGTCATATTGGATATTTTTGATAGGACCGCTTCTGTAAAACTTATTGCAGACGACTGGATAGACTACATGCACATTGTAAAACTGAACGGAAAATGGCAACTGGTCAATGTGCTGTGGCAATTTAATGACTCCGCAAACCATTGATAAAAAACTGCTCATAACAATTGCTATAATTTATAGCTGCTTTTCGTTAACTTGAAATTTGGAAACCATCAACGGCTAGATTTGCCTTGGCTGGAAATCTAACGCTTTCGAACACCGCCTCAAATCATGGTCGAGACCGTTGTGGTGCTTTTGAAAATAAACCAAATATAACATGGCGTCATTTAGCTGTGCTTTTATAGAAAAAGAATTTGGGATCAAAATCCTCGACGAAAAGAGACTCGATGGCTATGATAATAGTAACTATCGTATTTCTACAGCCGAAAGTAACTTCATCTACAAGACCTACAACTATTCAGAATCGTTGAGAGATATCGTTCTCGCTGAAAACGAAGTTCTTTTGTACTTGCAAGATGAATTTGATTCACAAATTCCCAAGCCAATACCATTCAAAGACCAGTCGCACGTAAAAACGGTGGTGACTGATAACCAGAAAGCACTCTGTCGAATGCTCTCTTTTTTAGATGGGAGGTTTTTAGGAGACGTTGAACACACCAATGCATTATTTGAGTCCTTGGGTACATTTCTGGCGAAATTAGATTTGAAATTAAAAAATCTCAACAACTACGCCATCCAAGCTAGGGAATGGGAGTGGGATATTCAATACCTAGATTTAAATAAAAAATATATCAATGATATTCCAAATCCAAAAGACAGAAAGGTAGTTCATTATTTTTTTGGTCAGTTTGAAGAAATTGTCAGGCCTGTCATTCCAGTGTTGAGAAAGCAAATCATTCATAATGATGCCAATGAGTGGAATGTTCTTGTTAAGGATGAAGAAATTTCAGGAATTATTGATTTTGGAGATTTAGCACATACATTTCTTATCAATGAGCTTGCCATTGCCATAACTTACGCATGTTATGATAAGGAGAATCCGCTGGATTGGGCTCCCGTTATTGTGAAAGCATACCACAAAATTCTTCCTTTGGAAGAAAAAGAATTACGAATTCTTTACTACTTGATAGCTGCAAGACTTTGCACGAGTGTCTGTAATTCCGCTTATGCGCGTAAGGCAGACCCAAACAATGCTTATGCATCGGTAAGTGAGAAGTCAGCCTGGAAAATGATACACCGCTGGCTTGCCATTAACCCACTCAAAGCGGAAAATGAGTTTAGAAAAGCAGCAAACTTTCCACCGTTGGAACCAACCTCATTTGACCAAGTTATAAAGAAAAGGCTCAAACATATCAGTCCTATCTTATCATTGAGTTATAAGGAACCTATTCATATGGTTCGGTCTGCTTTTCAATATATGTATGATGCCTCAGGGAACACTTTTTTGGATGCTTATAACAACATTCCGCACGTAGGTCATTCCCACCCGAAAGTTGTTAATGCGGGCAAAAAGCAAATGGCGAAACTGAATACCAATACAAGATATCTATATGAAGAATTAGCCGCGTATGCCGAAAAGTTATTAGGTTATTTCCCCCCTCCATTGAACAAAGTGCTTTTTGTGAATTCTGGAAGTGCCGCGAGTGACCTAGCGATAAGAATGGCCAATAACCATACAGAATCAACCCACATAATGGTAATGGAACTGGGGTATCACGGGAATACACAAACATCCATTGATATCAGTGATTACAAATTCAGCAATCCGAAAGGGCAGGGCCAAAAACAACACATTATAAAGACCCCTTTGCCCGACACCTATAGAGGGAAGTATGAAAAAAATAATCCAAATGCAGGAAAGCTGTATGGGACCGACGCCGTGACCCAAATCAAGAATTGTGGTGTTCCCATTTCGGCATTTATAAGTGAGCCTGTTGTTGGCTGTGCCGGTCAAATTCCTCTAGCTAAGGGATATTTAAGAGAAGTATATCCAGCAATCAAGGCTCAAGGAGGTGTTTGTATAAGTGATGAGGTACAGACAGGTTTTGGACGGCTTGGCGAGTACTTTTGGGGGTTTGAAGCACACGGTGTAGTGCCCGATATGGTTATTCTTGGTAAACCAATAGCAAATGGTCATCCAATGGGTGCCGTAGTTTGTACAGACCAGATTGCTTCTTCTTTTGAAAGAGGGGTGGAGTTTTTTAGCTCATTTGGCGGAAATCCTGTGTCTTGTTCTATTGCGTCGGCAGTATTGGATGTGATTGAAGAAGAGAAACTGCAAGAGAACGCAAAAAAAGTGGGCAATCATTATATGGCATTGCTAAAAAATCTAATGCCAAAATATCCTTGCATTGGAGATGTTAGAGGCTCAGGATTATTTATTGGATGTGAAATAGTCAAGGATGACTCTAAAATCCCTGATACAGCCTTAGCAAACCACATAAAGAATGAATTGAGAAGAAGGCACATATTAGTTAGTACGGACGGTCCTTTTGACAATGTCATTAAGACAAAGCCAGCCTTGTGCTTTAGCAAGGAAAATGCTGAGACTGTAGTAAAGGCTATCGATGAAATACTCAAAACACATTACAACAATGTGTAAAGCAATAGCGGTTCGAGTTGGCACTCAAATCGTTTTTCGTTTAAAAAAAGTACATTGCAATCTTCAAAGTATTCGTAGAAAATACGCTACTGCTAATCCACTAGACCGTCACCTACAAGCTAATAAAGTAATGAGGAAAATTATTTTCATTTTCATCTTGATTGTAATGGCCGGTTGTGCTGATAAAAAAAGTGCGAATTACAATCAGGTATCCAAATACTATGAAGGCTTTAAAAACTCTAATTACGGTCAGATAAAAAGTACCATCTCGGATAGTCTCACCATTAAAGAGGGGTACTATACAATGCCCTTCACGCCAGAGAGTTATTATGGACATTTCAAATGGGATTCGGTCTTTAAGCCAGTATACAAAGTGCTCTTGTTGGAAAACCAGGATGAAGAAGTTGTTGCCACAGTATCCGTGAGTTCATCACGTTTTGAATTTTTGAAAAACAATCCCCTGACCTGCAAACATAGGTTTCATTTTAAATCTGGGAGAATACACAAAATTGAAAACCTGGATTGCGGTGATGCCAATTGGGAAATATGGCAAAAGGAAAGGGACTCCCTAGTTGAATGGACAAAAAGCAACCATCCTGAACTGGATGGGTTTATCAATGATTTAAGTATGAAAGGTGCCTTAAATTACTTAAAAGCCATCGAATTGTATAAAAAGAGGCCTGTGAAAGCAATGCAATAAAAACGGGTTGCCAATGCCAATTCGTCTCGGACGGGAATGAGTGCCAAAACCTTTGCTAACCAATTGAAAACCGAATGAGAAAATATTTGCCGCTAATCCTGGTTCTATCCCTTTTCAAACTATTGGTTCAATGGTTTGGAAATCGGAATTATGGATTCCATCGTGACGAGTTGCTTCATCTATCGGTTAGTGAGCATTTGGATTGGGGCTTCATGGAATTTCCTCCACTTATAGGTGTGATTGGAAAAATAGCTTATGAACTTTTCGGTTATTCTCTTCTGGGTATGAGGCTTTTCCCGACCCTTGCCGGTATTGCCATTCTGATATTGTGTTGTTTAATGGCCAAGGAGTTCGGTGGAAAGTCAAAAGCCATTTTGCTTGCCGGTATTTGTATCCTGGCATTCATCCCATTTTACAGAAACCACACCTTGTTTCAGCCTGTGGCGTTCGACCAATTATTTTGGACGCTCGGCTTTTATTTTGGCATCAAATTCATAAACACCGAGCACAAAAAATTTCTGATTTTGTTGGGAATAACCTTGGGGTTGGGCTTAATGAACAAGTACACCATGCTAGTTTGGGCGTTCGGTCTGTTCGTAGGTCTGTTCTTTTATAAAAAGGGAAATCTGTTTAAAAACAAATGGCTTTACATTTCCGGATTCATTTCACTGTTGATTTTCTTGCCCAATATTATCTGGCAAATCCAACATGATTTCCCGCTTTTAAGGCATTTGCAACGCTTGAACGAAAGCCAACTAGAGGAAATAAGCACTTTGGCATTCCTATGGGAACAATTAGAAGTCACGCCGCCATTCATCATGTTCGCTTGTGGCATAATTGGACTGCTGTTCAGTAACGCCTTAAAGAAGTACAGGAGCATAGGCATAGCTTCGTTGGTCATATTTATGACCCTGTGGCTATTGAAAGCAAAAACCTATTATGTGTTTGCGTTATATCCGGTGGTATTTGCCGCAGGCGCCGTTGCCATCGACAATCTCTTCAGAAAAAGACCCGTTTTTACCTACCTAACTGCCGCAACGGTATTGTTGCCCATGCTCTATTTTGTTCCGGAAGCTACGCCCCTATTGCCCATTGAAAAATATGTTGAATACAAGGGTCTCCAAGAGAAGAATGGGCGAATAGAACTGACAGGGGATTACGCAGACATGTTTGGTTGGGAAGAACAGGTGAAATTGGTGGATAGTGTTTATCAATCTTTAAGCCCAAAAGAAAGAGATAATTGTGTTTTATGGGCAGAGAATTATGGTGAGGCCGGAGCGCTTAAAATTTTGGGCAAGAAATACAACCTGCCCAATCCAATAAGCAGACATGGAAGTTTTTGGAGCTGGGGATATGATAATAAAGATGCCGATGTTTGGATAAGTTTGGGCAATGAAGCCCCATCTGTGGAATATGTTTTTGAAGATATTCAACTGGTGAAAATCATTGAGCACAAATATGCCATTGGGGAAGAAAACGGAATTCCACTTTACGTTTGTAGAAAGCCAAAAATTGACATCGAGCAATGGTGGAAAGATTATGAAGACCATGTATTCGATTGAAAAAATCCGGCAGTTGACGCTATCTGACCAAATTCATCTAACGCACGGGGCGAAAACCAATTGATTGTATAAGACCGTTATTTTGTAACTTATTCTCTTATTCAGCTACCCATAGATATGAAAAAAATAATCCTTATAAACGCCATCATCTGGGCCGTACTGATTTTGGTTGCTTCGTATTTTTTTAAAAATGACCCCAATTACCCTTACTTTTTTGGAATTCTTCTTGTTGGTTTTGCTCTTATCAATGGCCTCTTATCCACCTATGCCAAACCAGGGTTAAAATCGAAATGTAGATAAGCTTTTTTATCTCGGAGATTCACTACCTGGGACGACAACAAAATATGGGTTAAGCTATCAATAGATTTTGAAAGATAACATGGAAGATAAGTACACCGTTGGCGATTTAATTTATGACGCGAACATTTATGACGGCATGAACGGCCATCTTAATGATTTGCAATTTTACAAGCGGTGGCTGCCCAAAAATAAGGGCGCCCGTATACTTGAGCTATGTTGTGGCACCGGTCGACTTACCATTCCCATCGCAAAGGAAGGATATGACATTTGCGGGGTGGATTTCACCCCTTCCATGCTCAAACAGGCCAGAGCAAAGGCTTCCAAAGCTGAACTGGACATCGAGTTTATCGAAGCCGATATCAGAACTTTGGATTTGCCCGAGAAATACGACCTCATTTTTATTCCCTTTAATTCCATCCACCATTTGTATAAAAATGAAGATTTATTTCAGGCGTTGAGGGGGGTAAAAAAACACCTTAAGGAAGGGGGTCAGTTTCTGTTGGATTGTTTTAATCCGGATATTCGATATGTTGTTGAAGCTGAGAAAGAACAAATGCAAATTGCCGAGTACACCACCGAGGATGGCAGGGAGGTCGTGATCAAACAGAACATGCGCTATGAAAATAAAACGCAGATTAATCGCATCGAATGGCATTATTTTATCAATGGCACGTTCGATTCCACCCAAAATTTGGATATGCGGCTATTTTTTCCCCACGAACTCGATGCCTATCTCAAAGTGAACGGCTTTGCGATTGTACACAAATTTGGCAGTTTTAAAGAAGAGCCGTTTCAAGATGATTCCGAAAAGCAGATATTCATTTGTAGATAATCCCTCCATCGGTCTACAAGTATAGTTCGCATATGGAGCGCTAGAGCTTAAGTCATATTCACGAAAAAAGGATATCTTTATGTTAAAGCAACCCTTTTAATACCTATAAGTATAGATTGGTAAAACAAAAAAGCTATGAAAGCCCCATTTACATGGATTTTAATCCTTGCATTAATCTTATCATCCTGCACCAGCGACGAAGATAATAGTGAAAATCAAACTATCAACCCTAAAAGTGTTACCGACTGTGACCTAACCATTGAGGCTAATACGTTAATCTCGATATGTGTGGATGGAACTGATTTGGCTTCGCCCAATGAAGTCATAACATTTGCATCCAAATTTTTCTCCAAGGGTGATGTTGTATCCAATTCTCAATTTTTATGGGCTATAGAATCCGGCAGCATGCAAATTTTGACAGTGGAAAACACGTTCGATGGTACAGTTGCCAAATCAGTTGCCACAATTCAATTCAATTCTGATTATTCAGGAGGCGGGCTTATAACCGTAAGAGCTGAAAACAACAGAGGAATTGGAACTATTGAACACGGCATTGAGTTGGGAAGCAACCAATAGTACATCAAAAGAATTGGCTGGAGCCTTGAGTACGAAACAAAAAAACTTCTAACCCAGGTTCTTGGTAATCATAAAATAGAGTGCCGCTCATAAACGGCCATTATCCCTAACCCTAGTTTAGAGAAAGCACGGCTGAAGCTTTTAAACGTTATTTGACCAAACATGAAAACCAAAGCCCTAAAGTTATTTTCCCTTTTCGTTTTTTTAATACTCGGCACAAGCGCTTTGGCCCCAAATGGCATTTCGAAAAATGAGGAGCTGGTCAAATCGTTTATCACCGCTAGAAACAACTACGATGTTGCTCAAGTGAAAGCCCTGACAACCGAAACCTATCATGAAACCTTTGTCGACGGCACAAAAGAAATAGCAGACCAAGCGCAATTGTTAGATAGAATTCTATGGGGAAAGGAGATGGCCTCCCAAATTAAATTGCTGGAAATAAAGTCTGACAGCAACACGGTTACGACCCTAGAGGAAAACACCAATTATCTTGATGTTGCATTGAAAAGGAAAAACCGAAAATTCAAGATTGTGTACACCGTTAAAAATAACAGAATACAGAACCAAAAAATTGACACCTTGCCCGGCTACAATCAACTTCTAGGCTTCAACACGGAAAAGTATTGGAAATTTGTGGAATACTGTGAAAAACACGGTTACACCTATAATCATCAGGCCTTAAACCAAGAAGCCGGAATTTATTTAAGGGCCGTTCTGGAGAAGTATAGAAGTGATAATAAACAATAAGACCACGCATAACCACGCCAATGGGTGCCAATCCGGCCCCGCCACGGGCGGGGAGCCGGCGAACCCTTTCTTTACCATAAAAAAATGTTCGTAAAGCATTTATCAGACACTCCCTTCGAAACAATTTTAGACTGCTTCCTAAAGGCATTTGACGACTATTTTGTCAAAATGCCAACCGATAAAGACTATTACCAACAAAGATGGAAAGCTGCCAAAGTAGATTTTAGTTCCTCCTATGGGATGTTCGACAAAGAAAAATTGGTCGGGTTCATACTACACGCGGTTGACACAAGAGGTGGAAAATTAATTGCCTTCAATACGGGGACAGGGGTTATTCCCGAATATCGGGGCAAAAGAATCGTCAAGTCCATATATGAATATGCGCTCACAGACCTAGCCGAAAAGGGGGTTGAAAAAAGCAAGCTGGAAGTCATCACAAAAAACAAGATTGCAATTTTTTTGTATACCGGTATTGGTTTCAACAGGTGCAAGGAGTATAAATGTTTTAACGGGAAGCTTGATCTGGGTTCCTCTTTGCAATCTGAACTAAGAGAAATGGATTTAAAAGATGTTGATTGGGACAGCCTGCCCAATCAACAATTATACTCTTGGGAGAACCAGCACGAATCATTGCTAGAGGGAAACTGCAAGTTCTTTCAGGTATGGCATGACCAAAAACCAGAATCCTTTTTCGTAATTGACCCCGACCTCAACTATTTGGCACAATTTGATGTACTAACAGAAGAAAAAGGTGCTTGGAAGAGGCTTTTTTCGGCGATAAGAAACATTTCGGAAACCATTAAGGTGAATAATGTAGATGTCAGATTAAAAGAAAAATTGGATGCCCTAGTTCTATTTGGATTGGAAAATACCATTGACCAATTTGAAATGGAATTGGAAATTAATTGAGAATAGAGATAAAGGAATTGAATTCGACCAAATTTATCGGCATAGACCTAACTAAAAAATTATAGAACAAAACATAAAAACCATTGCCAAGACCGTTGGCGGCTTCTTTTCTAACAGAGTATGACAAGTAAAAAAACATCAATATTTCTTTTAGTTCTTGGCGTTGGGCTAGGAATTTTAAGCTTAGCATTTGGCAATAATCTTTTTAGTCTGCTAGGAGTTTCAGATGAATCTAACAGAACTATGTTTTCAATCTTTTCGGCAATATTTTTTACCCTTACCAGTTTTTTTGTTTCGATATTAAGCTTTTTAAAAATCCATACCGACTCCGTTGAGGACCAAATTGGTTCTTTAAAAAAGAAATTAGTAAATGGCTTCAATGTTGAACGATTTGACGGGTTAAGAGGTATGCAAACTATTTCTCATAGAATTCAAAATGCCAAACTTGTTCTAAACACAAGGATAATCCATCCGGAAACCCTCGATAAAAATAAAATCTACGCCGAGGATGCCAGGATATGGGAAAAAAAAGGAATTGAAGCACTAAACAAAGGAGTGCGTTTCAGAGATGTAGTCCTAAACGCAGGAAGATTTTTTGCGGAGGATCTGGTGAAAAAACTGAAAGAAAACAAATCAATAGACCCAACGAGATATAGAGCCCGTGATATTACTGGGAAAGCCAGCCCATATATCAACTTTATTGTCATTGAATTTGAACAGGGCGAAGACGAAGTTTGGTTTGGATGGGTAATGTCTTCTGATGGAGAAGTGGTAAGTGATACATTCAGATCCGTAGATTCCGATATGGTCAAGTTTTTCAAAAATCTCCACACCCAACTTTTTTCATTGGGTGATGAAATCGAATGACCCCACCAACCCCCAACCCAAATAATTCCTTACTTTGTGGGTGTGAACCATCTACCCAAATCCAAACAAGAAGAACTTACGCGGCTCACCGAGCAGCTTTCCGCCTTTAAAGAGGTGGAAATGGTCATCCTCTTTGGTAGCTACGCCCGCGGCAACTGGGTAGAGGACCAGTATGTGCACAAGGGCATCACCTACGAATACCGTAGCGATTTCGACATCCTCGTCGTGCTCACCCATGAGGACCTTAAGCAAAAATTCCGTATTGAGGACAAGATCAAGGCCGAGCTCATTGCCCCGAGGATAGTCACCACTCCCGTGAGCCTTATTTTTCATGGTATAAAACAGCTGAACGCCTCCTTGACCATGGGCAACTACTTTTTTAAGGACATTAAGGAAGAGGGACATGTGCTCTACGATTCCCAAAAATTTAAGCTGGCCCAACCCAAAAAATTAACCCCAGAGCAGTACCAACATAAAGCACAAGGCCATTTTGACCAGTGGTTTGAAAGTGCGAACGAATTTCTCATCGATTTTCAAAATGCCTTGGGCAGAAACAGTTTGAATAATGCTGCTTTCATGCTCCACCAAGCCACGGAGCGCTACTACACCACCATTTTGCTGGTATTTACCGATTACCGCCCCAAAGACCATAATTTAGAGACTCTGGGCCTAAAAGTGGAGATGTGCGATACGCGCTTTGCCGTTTTCCCCAAAACCACCGACACCGAAAAGCACCGGTTTGAGCTCCTCAAACGCGCCTATATCGATGCCCGCTATAATATGGATGAGTACCAAATCACCAAAGGTGAGTTAGCATATCTGGCGGAGAAGGTGAACGAACTCAAAGAGCTGACGGAGAGGATTTGTAGGGAGAGGATTGGGGAGATTGGGGGCACTTAAGAGCCCCTTTGACTAACTAGAGGTGCAAGTTCACTCATTTGTGGTTTTTTAAATTTAGAGTATCAAGTAGCTTTAAAAACAAAGCCAAAGAGAATGAAAAATACTGTGCTAGTATTCTTTACTATACTTCTAAATAGCAATCTAGGATTCACGCAACTTGAAAATAGCATAATACCTTCCAAATCGATAGAAGAAGGGAATATAAGACCTTTCATAGATAGCTTGAAGCAAAAAGTCCTTTCCGATACGATTCAATTTAACAGAAAAGACTTAATCCACATTAATGGAAGAACTAAAAACCGAAATCATTATTCAATGCTTATTACAGTGAACATGAAATATAGCTATCGGTTGGATATTGTTGAAGGGCATTTGGTAAACGAATTTGCCAATGAAATCCTAAAAGGTGAAAACATCAAATCCATCAACTACATAAAGAAAGAGCATGTACCTATCTTAGGAGGGTTTATGGCCAAGGGAGGTTGGATTTTAATAAATCTAAAACCAAAGGTGAAGGTGGACTTTGCCGTAGGTGGATTGAAATATCACAAAGGAAAAAAGCGAAAAGGCGGTAACAACTTTCTGCAACGAAAGAAGGGTGAGCTGATGATAAGAACATAATCAACACCATTTCCCAACAAAAGGTTAAACCCATAGCGGGGTCTTTCGAAAGCATTTATCTTGGGTAGCCGTAATGGGGGAATAAGGGTTTTGGCTCAGTGCAAGACCCGTTCCCAACCAACATCTAATCAAAAAATGAGCAAAGGCATCCCAGTATTTTTAATACTTGTGCTTGCACTGTGCGTTACCGCGTGCAACACCAAAAAACAGCAATCCACAGAACCCGAACCGACCACCGCTGAGGTAAAGAAACCCCAAGGGTATGAGATTCCCAGGACCCAAGTGGTCCCCATCAAAAATTCTAGGCTGGGAGGTCAGTACGAATTGTATATTAAACTGCCCGAAAGCTATTCCGAACACAAAGATTCAATTCATCCCGTAATCTATTTTACCGATGCCATTTGGCATATGGATATTTTGTCCGCTTCGGCAGAGTACCTCATGGAAGACGCTGTTTTAGTGGGCATTTCTTGGCAAAAGGACATGCCCGAAGACCTTTTGGAAGAGGCGGGCGAGCATGTAAGCCGATATCGGGACTATTCCATAAAGGAATCGTCCAATCCAGAGCACCAGGCCAAATATAAATTTGGGCAGGCGCACAGTCACCTGAATTTCATTCGAAACGATGTCATTCCCTATGTGGAAAAAAACTACCGCACCGATGCATCGACCCGCTCCTATTTCGGCTATTCCATGGGTGGTAACTTTGGTGCTTTTATTTTAATGGCAAAACCGGACACCTTTAAAAACTATATTTTGGGCAGTCCGACCGTTGACGGTGATATAGCCTTGCTCTCCGAGTTGGGAACGACCAGCCTCACAAAATATAAAGGTTTTCATGCCAATGTATTTGTCTCGTATGGCGCGTTGGAAGACGAATTGGGTCCGCATGTGGAAGAGTTTGTTACCATGGTGAAAAGCAAAAAGGACGAAACCCTGTCTTTGGAACATGTAGTGCTCGAAGGAAGTCATCAGACCGTATTTCCTTTAGCGGGGGTTGAGAGTGTACGGTGGTTGTCTAAAATAACAAAGGAATAGCGCCATGAAAAAGCTTTGGTTTATCGTTGTTCTGCTTGTCGCTTGCAAAACTGAATCCCAAATGGAGCCGGAGCCGCCAAGCGAAACCGGTCCAAAGTATGAAACCTATGGCTATGCAGGGTTTACCAAGGAAGAAAAGCAAGCTTATCACAAACACCTATTGGAGGGAGGCAGCCGCAGGTATGGCGGTGATCACAGCCGGTTTTATTTTTTAAACTATGCCGAACTGGAGAAGCACTCCCGCATTCTCCGGTCAGATACCCCAAAAATCCTTGAAGAAACACCCCGGGCTGATGTCCAGAATTTTTTGACTCCAAAGCATTTAAAGACAGGTGGTGGTTTACCATTAACCAAATACATTAAACAAGCCGAAGTGGATGGTTTGATCATCGTTCATAAGGGCAAAATTGTATTTGAGGGCTATCCGCGGATGTTCCCCACAGATTTTCACGTGAATTATTCGGTGACCAAAATCTATGTGAGCACAGCCGTGGGCATTTTGGAAGATCGTGGCCTCCTCGATAGCCGCCAACCCATCGACACATATTTGGAAGCCCTAAAGGGCTCGGACTGGGAAGGCATTCCCATAGTGGACATTCTGGCCATGAGCTCGGGAATGGAATCCGGCTCCAGTAGCCAAAAGCTCAGAACCGCCTATACGACCCAAGAGCAAATTAAAGCCTTGGCCTCGGCAAAATCTGTTAAGCCTTCGGGCACAGAGTACGACTATAGGGGCATCAACACCGCCATGCTTACATTGCTTGTTGAAGAGGTTAGTGGTCTTACCTTCAGCGATTTTTTGGAACAAGAAATTTGGAGAAAGATTGGGTCAGAATTCAATGGCCTTTTGGGAAAAAGAAGCAATGGTCTGGCAGCCACCTCTAGTTATGGCGTGTCATCCACACTGCGCGATTTGGCCCGGTTTGGTTTGGCCTACACCCCTAGTGGAAGAAAAGGCTCGAATCCCATTGTTTCAGATGCCCATCTGGCAAGAATTCGGGACGTAAACAAAAACCTAAAAGCAAAATCCTGGTTTTCGGAAGACATAAAATATCCCGGCCACCAATGGGACGAGATTTATGAAGATGGTGATTTCTACAAAGGCGGCCATGCCGGTCAAGGGCTCTACATCTCCCCTTCGCGAGATTTGGTCATTGCATTTTATGGCACCTACGATGTAAACAAAAAAGAACATCAGCTCCCGGCTATCAGTCGGCAGCTTGCCAAATCGGGCTTGTTTGACTTGGAATAAATTAAAGTAATACTGCACATGAAACTAGTAAAAACCATATTCGTGTTAGCTGTCTTTTTGCTGATGATTTCTTCCTGCTTACAAGAAGAAAAATCAAATCTTATACTGCTCAGTCCTGAAATCCCAAAGGATGTTCCCCTGATTTTTGCGCCAGACATCATTACAGTAGATAGCCTTCTTGAAGGTTCGATTACGTTCAGTCCAGAAATGGATGAGATTTTTTTCAACCAAAGGAAACCAAGAGAGAGCCATAACGTTTATACCATAAAATGGGTCAATGGTTCGTGGACGACACCTCAACTCGCACGCTTCTCCACCAATACCAAATATTTGGATGTTCACCCTCGCTTCAACCCACAGGGCAACCGGCTTTATTTTGGAAGTCGAAGGCCCCTTCCCGATACGACTGAAACATCAGGTTTCCACCAATGGTATGTTGATAAGAATGAAAACGGATGGGGAGAACCCGTTCCCATGGCAAAACCTTTGGTGGATAGATGGATCATGTGCGTCACCGCTTCCGAAAACGGCAATCTCTACTACACCTCAAGGGAAGAGGGGCAAAAACCTGAAAATGAAGGCATTTATTTCGCCTTGAATCAAGAAGGCAAATTGGGTCCATCCCAAAAAATGGGCAAAGAAATCAATGAGCCCGGCACATGGATAGCCCACCCCTACATTGCACCGGACGAAAGCTATATCATCTATGATGCAGAGCGAACCTCCATTCCTGAAAATGGTGATTTGTACATCAGTTTCAATAAAAATGGCGTCTGGAGTGAGTCATATAGTTTGGGACCTGAGATAAATACAGATTTAAGTGAAAATGCTGCAACAGTCTCACCCGATGGAAAGTATTTGTTCTTTTCCAGAGGAGAAGAAAAGGTCAGGGACGATGGCAGTACGTATTGGCTGGCAGATTTGTATTGGGTCGATTTCATTCGATTAAGAGAGCGTATTGAAAAAACGAACATGAAATAACATTGAAAAAACGAACATGAAATTTTTAAAAACCTTATCCAAGTTAACCGTCCTTCTGATCTTGATTTCGTCTTGTAAGGAGGAAGAAAAATCAAACCTTACCCTTTTTAGCGATCAAGTCCCAACGGATACCGCCCTGGTTTTTGGGGAAGGTGTAGTCTCCACGGATGCCTTTGAGTTCGCCATCACCTTTAGTCCAGAAATGGACGAGATGTTCTTTACACGAAGACAACCTGAATCGAGCAATGAGATCTATGCCATAAAATTGGTCGATGGCGCATGGTCCGACCCTGAACTGGCTTTTTTTACACCCGAAAAAGGGTGGGACTTTGAGCCCCACATCAACCCCAAGGGAGACATCCTCTATTTTGGAAGCATACGACCCCTTAACGACACTATTGAAAAAAGGGAGCTGCACCAATGGTACAGTGAAAAAAATGCAAACGGATGGAGCCAACCCGTGCCTTTGGAGGCACCTTTTAAGGACCGTTTTGTTATGTATTTGACATCTTCAGCAAATGGCAATCTCTATTTCACCTCTGAGGAGGAAGGAGAAGGTCATGACGACGGTGGCATTTATAACGCGATGCGCAAAGAAGGGCAATATGGCAGTGTAAATAGAATGGGAGAAGAAATCAACCTTAAAGGATTAAAACTGAAAGCGCATCCGTACATCGCTCCCGATGAAAGCTACATTATTTTTGATGGGGAAAGTGATTCAGGTTTTGGCGATAATGATCTGTACATCAGCTTTAATAAAAATGGCAGCTGGACGGAGGCACAAAATCTGGGACCGGAAATCAATACCGGCCAAACCGAAATGTGTGCCAGCGTGTCACCTGATGGCAGGTATTTGTTCTTTCATAGAGGGACCTATATTGAGGACGAAGAGAAATCTGGAGATATTTATTGGATAGATTTTAGGCCGATAATGGAGAGGTTAAAGGGCAAAACAAGTGAGTAGCGATGATTAAGGTGCCTTAAGAAATCTTGGGGTAGAAATAAAGAAACAATCCAATCTTAAAATTTAGAGCTATGTTGGAAATGCGCCCGGTCTGCGAAAATTGTAGAAAACCTCTTCCCAATGAAAGTGAAGAGGCGATGATATGCACCTACGAGTGCACTTTTTGTAAAGATTGTGTTGAGAACATCTTAGAAAATGTATGCCCCAACTGTGGCGGTGGTTTTACAAATCGACCCACGAGGCCCAATAAATGTATCACACCCAATTGTATTAAAAACCATCCTGTTACTCAGAAAGAAGTGTATAAGCCGATTGACAAAGAAAAGTTTAAACTGATTTATGACGAATTTGTCCATTTACATCCAAGAAAAAGATAGTGTTTGGTTGCAGCCATTGGAAAGCATTAAAAAGAACCGAATGAAAAATAGCTGTTTAATTCTACTTGCCCTGCTCACAACTTCAGTTTCCCATTCCCAAAAGGAAACCCTAAAGTTCGCCAATGCCGATGCGCCTTATCATAATGTTGGCCAAGATAGTTTGGCTGTAAAAGGTTACGACGTAACGGAATATTTTCTAGGCAATACCGCTTCAAAAGGCTCTTCCGAATTCCAATATAAAAACCAAGGTGTTACCTATTTATTTGCAAGCGAAAAGAACAGATCATTATTTATTGAAAATCCCGAAAAGTATAAACCTGAATTTGGAGGGTATTGCGCCTACGGATTGGCCATGGAGGTTGATGGGAATGGTTATCCCCCTGGCAAGTATCCGGTCAATCCAAAAACCTTCAAAATAATTGACGACAAATTATACCTGTTTTACAATGAAAGTGGATATAACTTTTTAAAGGTCTGGGAATCGAATGAGAAAGGCAATTTGGAAAAAGCAAATGAGCGATGGGCAATCATACACCGCGAAAAATAAAAATTACTTTTCCAAGCAAAAGACCGCAGTCCGCTAGAGGCTCCGAATGCCTTAAAATTACTAACTTAAAAACCCTATCCGGCACACTATGCGAACCTCTTCGTATCAACAAAAACAACATGAAAAAACCCTCGATATATTTCCTCATTTTCTTTTTTGTTGCGATATATTCCGATGCACAGGAATTTGTTTTTGAGCCTAATACTATTTCTGTGCCAGAAAAAACCACACATGAAATATCCTTTACCCAAGATGGACAAACTCTGTATTTCACCCAAACCGTTGATAGTAAATGGCAAAAATCTCAATTAGGGTTCAAAAGTTACTTTGCTGATGGTGTATGGGGTAAACCAATTAAAATTGAATTTGTGGATAGTTTATATAATATGAGCGTATCTCCAGATGGTAATAGGGCACTGTTTTGTAAAGAAGATAAAACATGGCTATGTTTAAAAGAAAAAGGGAAATGGTCCATTCCAAAAGACCTAAACTCCGACTATGGATATTCTTTCAACGGGGGGTATTATCATATTTTAAATGATAATTCATTTTACTTTAGCGGTGTCCAAGAAAACGAATTACATCCATATGATGATATATATTATGTCGCTTTTAGGCATGGTCGTTATCAAAAACCAAAGCGTTTGAACCAAAATATCAATACAGAAGCTACTGAGTTTAGCCCTTGGGTAAACAAGAGGAATAGTATGATGATTTTTACCAGATATGACGCATCTTCAAATGAAAATACCGGAATTTTTGTGAGTCGATTCGAAGACAATAAATGGCAAAAGGCACAAAAAATAGATGCGCTGGAATATGGATGGGGCGTTTTTGTTAGAGAAGACAAAAGGACTCTCTATTATTCTGTTGGTGGAGCTATATATGCCTATGATCTCAAAAGTTTAGATATAAATATTAATTAAGATCTCTTCTATTTTTTTGAGAGTAGGTTCTAGGTAAAAAAAACGAGCCCAACGATGTATACAACTGGATATCTTTCATGCCGTTGCCGTGTTTCATCTACTGCACATTGGCCATAATTTTTATTATTATGTAACAAAGTGAATTTTAACTTGTCTATTAAGATTATAAACATCAAAATCCAATCAAAAAATGAACAAGACAAGTATTACATTACTAGTAATTTTAACCACTTTTTTTTCAACACATTGTTACGCTACTTGGTCTATAATAGCTGTAGACCGTAAAACAGGGGAAATTGGAATTGTAGGGGCCTCCTGTACTTTTGACGTTTCTGGTATTGCTTCAATTGTGCCAGGGAAAGGAGCCGTTGTGGTTCAGGCTGGAAGCGACTATTTCGCACGAATGAAGGGCGTGGAACTGATGAACAAAGGGATGAGCCTTGAAGAAATTTTGAATGCCATGAAGGATGAAAGGTTCAATCCCGAGAGACAACAATACGGTATAATTTTATTAGGAACAGACTCAAGCCCCCTTGTTTATTCCGGTGCCGAAATCAGTGACTGGAATGGCGAAAAAGTGGGCAAGGATTTTGCTGTTATGGGCAATATCCTTCCCGACGAACAAGTTGTTTTGAATGCTTACAAGGCATTTGATGAAAATAGGGACAAATCATTAGCAGAAAGGCTGATGATGGCTCTAAAGGCTGGAGAACAAGCAGGTGGTGATAAAAGATGTGAAACCCAATATGCAAGGTCAGCTTTTATTATGGTCTACGGACCTCAAGACGGTGCTATTTTAAAATTAGCGATTCAGGGAATCGAAAAAGGAGGTAAGCCCGCTGTAACCCTGTTAAATGAACAATTTGAATTTTGGCGCAAAGAGGAAGAAGATAAAGGATAAAACCAACAACAATGAACGTAATCGACCTGCCAGAGGACTGGCAGGTTGTAGTTTAACGGTTGACCAACCCGTCCAAACGTACATTTTAGGCTCTGGCAGGAATTATGGCCGTTAGCACTCCAATATCTTACGAAAACGATTCATATGGAAAACGTTTCTCCCCAGAATAGCTTATTAAGCTTAAAAACGGTAATACGAACGAAGAACTTTGAAGCTTCAAAAACATTTTATACTCAAATTCTCAGTTTGGAAATCGCAGAGGAATACAACGATGGCAACGGTTCAAAGGGCGTAATTCTGAGGCTGGGACCTCAGGGCAGTAACGCGTTTTTGGAAATTTCTGAAATAACCCAGGATCATAGCTATTATCAAAAGGCATTTAGCGAAAGCTTTGAAAATGATAAAGCTGATATTCAGTTGAGAACGGAAGATGTCAACTATTGGGCCGGCCTTTTACATGAAAAATGGAGGGCCAGGGGTCCCGTACTTCGCCCTTGGGGCTCCCACTATCTCTACTTAAGAGATCCTGATGGGCTGCAGATCATCATTTATCAAGAAAAGGGAAAATAACTTTCGTGACAAGGCCTACAACCCATCGGGTTTAATCCCTATTTTTAAGAGTTCATAGAATCACGTCAGCCCATGTTTCGTTATGTATTAATCTTAACCGCCCTGTTTATGACTTCAACACATGCTCAAGATCCCCACAAAACTGCAGAGGGGTTTTATGATTTGTCCAGTTTTGAAGTTGCCGCTGGTGTTTACCTTTTGGAAAATAAAACGTTTTTCTATTTTGCCTCCTTTGGTAATGTTGATTTGAAGGTGTACGGAGAATACGGCGTCTTCAACAACAATGTGCTGGTTTTTTATCCAGACAAAGATTTAATGCAAGACTTTTTTATCTACGGTGGAAGCAATCCCAAGAACAAGGACGATATCGTTTTGCATTACTACAGGCCCTACGACGAAAAAACCGAAGCCCTAGTCGTGGACGACCAGCATACTCAAGTGAAAATACCGGAGTTTACCTCAGAGGAAGACGAGGTCTCTGTTATTTTAAAAAGGGCTGACACAATAAAAATTGAATATCAAACCCAAGGATATCAAACTCAAATCAAGCGCTTCATGGTTCAGGTCAACGATTCTATCAACGAACTAAAGCTGTTTCATAATTACTATGCAAATATGGTGAGGGATCTCTCCCGAATATCATTTGAAATTGAAGGGGGTTACTTTATCGATGACAACCAAAAGAAGGTTCAAAAAAAAGAACTTGATCAAAAAACCATAGATCAGGTTCTTGCTTTTATAGAAGAGAGAAAAAATGACACTTCTATGGTCAGGGAAGGTAGGGAATACCAAAAATTACCATCTCATAATTAAATCTGCAATACGTTATTTTTAGATTCAAGCGGATTAATTCTGTTATTCTGTCACCAAAAACAAGAATTGAAAGAATTTGAAGCCATAAAAGAATTTTATAACCCGATTCAGCCCACAGTAAAGGCTGAAAACACGGATATCTTTTACCACGAAATAAGGCCCAATAAAAAAATTGAAGATTTCGTTTATTGTTTTTGGCAGCTAAAAACCAAGCAAGCCCTAGCCAAGCCCTATGTTTATAGCGTGGTTTCCGACGGGTGTATCGACATATTCTTTAATCATAATCGTCCATCTGAAAATTTTGTGATGGGCTTTTGCAGAAAATATGCAGAGTTCTCAATCGGTAAAGAATTCGACTATATCGGAATTCGGTTTTTGCCCTCTGCCTTTTCTCTCTTGTTTGGAATCGATGCAAAACTGCTTAGTAATCGATCTCAAGATTTAAAAAATGTATTGCCTGATTTTTCCGCCTGGATTTCCAAAGTAGTCAAGGCATCCCTTCCCTTTGAAAAAGTGGCGGGACATTTAAACATGCAATTGGGAAAAGTGTTAAATAAACGGGAGCTAAAGTTTGACCAAAGATTTTTCAGTTCACTACATCTTATTTTTCAAAAAAACGGATTTTTAGATACCGAGAAAGACCTGGATACAGGCTTGAGCCCCCGCCAACTTCGTAGAATTTTCAACTATTATATCGGAACCACACCCAAGGCTTTTAGCAATGTTGTTCGTTTTCAGCACATTCTAAGTGCAAAAGCTTCCAATCAAAGCCTTAAGGCAAACAAACTGTATTTCGATGTGGGTTTCTTTGACCAGGCCCATTTTATTAAAAATTTCAAGACTTTTTACGGCGTAACCCCATCTGAAGCCTTCCGCTAAGTTTTGTCCGATTTTTACAATCTCTCCCTATTCGCTCAAGCTACATTTGAGCAACAAATACGTGGACATGAGAAAAATGGTATTCATCGCATTTTTACTAATGGTCGGATTGGTAAATGCACAAACCGCACACAATATGAAATTGAACGCAGGAATTATTACCGAAAAATTAGAGGAAACCAAAGAGTTTTACACTAAGACGCTAGACTTTAAGGTGTTATTTGAAAATGACTTTTACATGCTACTGCAAACTCCAAACAAATCAGCGGAACTCAGTTTTCTATTACCGAATCACCCAAGTCAGAAGCCTATTTTTCAATCCCCTTTTAGAGGGCAAGGGATATATCTCACCATTGAGGTGGACGATGTGGACAAAGTTTACGAAGAGCTAAAAAATAAAGGCTGTGCCATGGAAATTGAGATTAGGGATGAACCTTGGGGGGATAGACACTTTGCCATTGTTGACCCGAATGGAGTTGGAATTGACATTGTGACCTATACCAAGCCTGAGGAATAAAATGTTTAGCGTGCTTACACAAAAGAAGAAGGGGTTCAGGCAGAGACTTGAGCCCTTTTTATTTATCTCAGTATCTTTCCGATTGAAAACCCAACCTAATTCGAAATAAGAACCAGGAAAGATGGAACCTTTGGACTGCTTTAAGATTATTGGAATTGCCATGGAGACCACCAATCAAAATGGACAATCGCTACATGACATAGAGAAACTCTGGGGCCGATTTTGGGGAGAGGACATACAGAGCCAAGTTCCGAACAGGGTCAATACAGACATTTACGCCGTGTATACCGATTACGAAAATCAAGATTTGGGGAAATACACGATCATTATCGGGCTTCCTGTGATAACCCTTGATGATATTCCAAAGGGTTTTACCGGACGTGAACTATGCATCGGTAAAAGCCAAAAGTTTGTTTCAAAAGGTAAAATGCCAGAAGCCATTGTGAAAACCTGGACAGAAATTTGGGAGAACAAAGCCCTAAAAAGAGCTTTTCACGTTGATGTTACCATACACGGCGCAAAGTACTACGACGGCGACAATGCAGAGGTGGAAACCTACATTTCCATTTTATAAACCACATCTATGGAGAGCAACATCAAATTGGGTTGTGTGGTCTATACAGAAACGGAAGATGAAATATACGCCGAATGGGTATTTCGCAAAGATGCCGAACTAGAGCGAGGAACGGGACGTGGCATACGATTGACCGAACTGAACCAAACCCAAAGGTTTGAAGGGGAATTTGAGATTACCTACACGGATACAAATGGAAGCACATCTCCAAAACTTCATTTGACCATTTCATTCGAATCCGGAACTTACCATCTTACCTGGAAAGAGAATGGGAATACCACTGACTTCGGTATTGGTATGGTAAAGGATAATATGCTCTTGGTCAGTTACACGAAAGCAGGTTGAATCAAGTTTGTTCCTCCCTTGCCCCATGAATTAAGAGTTAGAAGACATTTCAATGCTAGTTTTTTGCTACCTTAAAGCCTATGATTCAGCGCCTTCTCAAAATCATCCTTTTTCTTCTTGTTTTCTTACTGCTTTCTCTGCATGGAGCATTGGCCCAAGAATCAGCACAGCATATTTTGGCAGGAAATCTGTTGGATGTGAGAACGGGCCAACTCAAGCAAAATGTCCTGATTTCCATCCAAGGCAATACGATTACCAAAATTTCATATCAACTTGATTTATCTGAAATTGATGATTACTTAGACCTATCTGAATATACCGTTCTGCCGGGGTTGATTGATTGTCATACCCATTTGACCGGACCTTCCTTTAATAAATCATTGGATGTTTATGAGCTTCCCATCGCATCATATGGTATTCTTGGTTCCCTGTATGCCAAAAAAACTTTACATGCCGGTTTCACCACCGTTCGTGACGTTGGAGGTTATTTTTTCAGTGATGTTGCCCTGCGTGATGCCATCAAAGATGGTTGGATTGAAGGACCAAGAATGTATGTTAGCGGAAAGGCAATTACTATGACGGGTGGTCATGGCGCCTGGGGCAATTGGATGGCGCCCCATCTTAAACTTGAGCCTAATCCAGGAAATCCTGTGGATGGGGAGGTTGAAGTCAAAAAACGTGCGCGAACACTTATCAAAAGTGGTGTTGATTTACTAAAAATAAATGCAACAGGGGGTTTTGGAACCTCAAACTCCATACCCGGAGCCGCATCTTTCTCTGTTGAAGAAATTCAGGCTGCGGTCATCGAAGCTAACAAAAGAGGATTAAGGGTTGCTGCCCATGCGCATGGAGCAGATGGAATTAAAAATGCTATCAAAGCCGGTGTTAACTCCATAGAGCACGGAACCTTCTTAGATCAAGAGTCGCTTGATCTGATGAGGCAATATGGGGTATATCTTGTCATGGACTTATTAGCTGCCTATATAAGCTTAATCGAAATGAATGAAGATATAACTGATAAAGAAATTGATCAAAGTAATCAAGAACTCTACTATGATTATGCGAAGAAATTCGGTATGGCCTACAAAAAAGGGGTAAAAATGGCCTTCGGCACAGATGCATCAATTTTTGAGCATGGGCGGAATGCCGAACAATTTAAGCTCATGCAGGATGCGGGTATGAAACCCTTACATATTATACAATCGGCAACAATCAATGCAGCGGAACTCATTGGAATCGACAAGAAAACAGGAAGTGTTGAAGATGGCAAATGGGCCGATCTTATTGCCGTAAAAGGAAATCCTTTGGAGAACATCGAAATTCTAGAGGACGTATCTTTCGTCATGAAAGATGGGAAAATCTATAAATCCAAAACAGAATAAAGAAATGAAATTAGGAGCATTTTCGGTAAGTCTTAGTGTAAAGGACATCAAGGCTTCCAAAACGTTTTATGAAACTTTGGGATTTCAAGTTTTTGCGGGTGATATGGACAGAAACTACCTTATTATGAAAAACGAGGACACCCTTATCGGCCTGTTCCAAGGCATGTTTGAAAACAACATATTGACCTTTAACCCCGGATGGAACGCCAATGCGCAAAAACTGGATGATTTTGATGATGTACGACAAATTCAAAGCTCTTTAAAGGAAAAAGGGGTGGCTTTGCAGAAAGAAGCTGATGAAAGTACAACTGGGCCTGCCAGTATCACACTGTTAGATCCCGATGGAAATGCTATTCTAATTGATCAACACGTTTAACCCCTAAGCTGCTCATTCAAAAAAGTATGATCAAGAACTCGCTGACCACAATCCTTTTAACATTATTTCTATGTCTCGCGGGATGCAAAGAGACCCAAACGGAAAAGGATGATGTTTCCATCACCCCCGAAATCAATTATGAATCCGAGAAGAAAGCCATTTTGGAAACCTTGCATCAGGAAACTGCAGCTGCTTTTCAAAGAGATTATGAGGGCTGGAAAGACAAATGGGTACATGACCCCACAATTACCAAAATATACATCAACTTTGCCGATAGCACTTTTTCAGAATCGGTCGGATGGGAAGAAATCAGTGGTTTTGTAAAAACCTTTATTGAAGAGCATCCAGAACCTGAGCCAGTGCCCTCAATGGTAAAAGACATTGAGGTTCGCTTGTACGGAAATGGGGCATGGGTCACCTACGAACAACAAGATTCATTGCGAGGGCTAAAACGTGAGACACGACTTATGGAAAAAGTGGACGGCCAATGGAAAATCGCCGGCATGCAAACCACTATTTATGGCTTACAAGGGGAAAAGTAAGAACGTTACAACAAGTCCTTTACAGTTGCGAATACGGCAATGGTTTTAAAAATACCCGGGTAATCTCATTAATCGTATTGGCATATTCTTCAAGTTTCAGAATCCGAACCCATTCTGGATGGGCCAGAAATTTTGACCAGGCCTCCCCATGTGCATTCATATCTTTAAACGCCAACAAATAAGTAAGACAAGGCATCTGATTTCCTGCGATGTTGTGGCCAAAAAACACCATGGGCAGTCCAACCTCATCAAAAATCACAAACTCACTATCGTTGAACATCTTCACTTTTCTTCGCAAAGCATCTTCATTGTAGCTGTCATAAATCCGTAGCTCGAAAAGATTCGCATCATCGTTTGGTTTTACCAATTTTGGGAAGCCTGTGGTGGAGCGAATTAAACTTGTGGAAATTCTTTTAAAAGGGATAGACGCCTCTGGAGCATTCAGGTACGAGTCTGCATCTTGCAGGTATTTTTCGTCTTTTGCCAATGCATCCTTGCTATCTTGAAAAGATTGGATATTGTCATAGCCAATCAAAAGATATATCTTCTTGGGCATGGTCTCAACCGATTCTTCAAAAGCCCCAACATTGTCGATGCCTTGTCGATTCAGTGCAGGGATGAGTGCTTGCTCAAAGTAGTTGTGTAAAACTTCGGCCGGTCCGAAAAAGCCCAGCTCATAGGTTCTAAGTTCATATACTTCTTCTTGGGCACAAACTCCAAAACCAATTAGAAGAAAGAGAAATACGGATACAATTCTTGTTTTCATTGGATGTCAGGTTGATTTGGCTCTTAAAGTAATCATTAATTTAATGGTGTAAAAGTGTTTGCCCTTTTCAACTTTAATTTGTTATGGCATTCTACGATTTAGCCCTTAACTTCGTTAGCCTCTTATAAACATCAATCCAAAAACAAATGAAATCTAAATTCCTTAAAATCGTTCTGATCGTCCTGTTCTTAGTATCGTGTACTAATCAAAACAAAAAAAATGATACATTGAATGACTCCCAGGCTTGGCAATTAATCTATAAAAACGACCCTAATGGCAATGCCATATTTGGTAGTAAAAGTGAGCTGTTGGCCATTGCACGAAAAGGCTATCCCATTCGGGTGGGGTGGGCGTCCCGAAGAAAAAATGATACTACAAGAAGTGTTGAACACACCGTAAATGGTGATTTTTTGACCATTGCCAATGGCAAGGAGCTATTTGTTCAAATTCAACCTTTTTATGCACAGCGGCCGCAACTTACCGGCGATACTCTAAGCATGACCTTGCTTCCTATTCAATCCAATTGGATTTTGAGCACTAATGGTCTTATCAGCAATGTAAGTCGTGATTTTAACAGGGATACCACAATCGCCTACCCGCCAAGTCAGTTTCGGTATAGCTTAAGTTGGTTTGCCAAGGTGCCAGATATTCCCATGGATGATGTTCCCCTTTGGAACGAACCCCCGGCCAAATAGTGCTCTAGGGCTTCAAGTAATTACGTTTAATAGTTATTTAAGAGCTTAGCTCTCTATTTTCTTTTACCTTTCAAAGCATGAAGTGGTTATTTCTAATAGGATTACTGTTTTGTTTCAAATGGGGTATTTGCCAATCCACAGTAAACCAGATTGCCCTTGAAGAAGCAGCTCTTGATCTCACCCAACAAAGGGTCGTGTATGACCCGAGTTATTTCTCCATTGATTACCCAAATGGGGATGTGCCCAGCGATAAAGGAGTGTGTACCGATGTAATCATCCGTGCTTATCGAAAAATTGGAATAGATCTACAAAAAGAAGTGCACGAAGACATGATGGCTGCCTTTGGAGCGTACCCGAAAATTTGGGGTTTAGGCAGCACTGATAAAAACATTGATCATAGAAGGGTGCCCAACCTCATGACCTTCTTCACGCGTCAAGGGGCCGAGTTGCCCATTTCCAATAGGGCCAAAGATTATTTGCCGGGAGATATCGTTTGCTGGAATTTAGGTGGTGCCGTCACCCATATTGGGATTGTGGTCAACAAAAAATCACATGATGGTATGCGAAATTTGATTGTTCACAATATCGGAAATGGTCAAGAGTTGGAGGACTGCCTGTTTGATTTTAAAATCATAGGGCATTTCAGGTATAAAATTTAAACAGTACTACTAAATACCTTTGCCTTTATGTGTGAACATCTCAAAATTCTGGAAGAAGAGCTTCTTCGGCTAAACATAAAGGAGACCTTCCGAGGGCAGGCATGGAGCAAAAATTGCCGCGAATGGGTCTACTACGATTGCGTTATTGATACCAAGGCCATAATGGCTAGGCTTCATTTGCCTAAGCATGTTCACGAACACACCAATGAGGATTCTAAGTCCGGATTGGAACACGGCTTGGTTTGTTCCAAGTGTAAGGACGCGATAATGGGTTTGCACCCCATCAATTCAGAGGGAAAGTTCATTTTTAAATAGCTGAAGTTCTAGCTGCAATCTGTTTAGGAAAGGTTATTCCTAATCCAACAAATTGTTTTTGTTGATGATGCTCGTTAATTTAGACCAATCGCTACTTTTAAGTCGAAGTAGCCTATTCCACAGAATGAGCCTTCTTCTAAAACAACATATTGAGCAAATTACCTCTAAACTTTCCGATGAGGAGTTTGCCCATATTTTATCATTCTTTAAACCCGTTAAAAGAAAAAAGCACCAATTTTTGGTTCAGGAAAACGAAAATGTCCCCTATGAGTTTTGGGTAGTGAAGGGTTGTTTAAAGGAATACTATCTTGATGCCAACGGCAAGGAGCATATTTTGAAATTTGCTACTGAAACCTGGTGGACAACAGACTACGGCGCATTTTATAACCGGGAAAAGGCCTCAATCTATATTGATTGTGTTGAAGATTGCGAGTTGTTGGCCATTTCGCTTGAAAATCGAGAGCAACTTTGTAAAGAATCGCACAAAATGGAACGTTTTTGGCGTGTGCGCTCCAATTCAGGGTACGTAGCTCTTCAAAAGCGCATTTTGTCCCTTTTGCGCATGTCTGCTGAAGATCGTTTCAAACAATTTGTTGACCTCTATCCGGATTTGCTTCAAAGAGTCCCAAAAAAATGCTCGCATCGTATTTGGGCGTTTCCAGAGAAACCCTTAGTCGACTTTAAGTGATGTAGCTCACATCAAAATAGTGAGCTAGCTCCTATGCCTTGTCTTGTATTCCCAAGAAATTTGCATAAAAAACAAGATGAAGTATAAAATGACATTTTTGTTGTTGACACTATTGTATATCGGCAACATACAAGCTCAGGATTTCGGTACAAAATGGGTGGTAAAAGGGTTGGAGGCTCCAGAGTCTGTGGTTTATGATCACACCTCAAAGCAGTATTATGTATCCAATGTTTCCGGACAGCCTGCCGAGAAAAATGGCCAAGGTTTTATTTCCATTCTCAGTTCAGACGGCAAAATTCTTGTAAAAAAATGGATTAGCGGACTAAATGCCCCAAAGGGATTGGGTCTTTATTACAATCAACTTTTTATCGCTGATATTGACGAGGTGATTCAAGTGGATGTCCAAGAGGGAAAGATTGTGAAGCGGTTTCCTGCCGAGGGGGCTACTTTCCTAAATGATATTGAAATCGCAGTTGATGGTGCCGTTTATGTTACCGATACTTTTGGTGGAAATTCAATTTATCGAATTAGGGATTCTCAAATCGAGTTATGGTTGAAAAATGAAGCCTTAGACTATCCAAATGGACTTAAACTTGTTGACGATTCTATCCTCGTTTCCACCTGGGGCGTGGTGACCAATTCCGAGACCTTTGGAACAGAAATTCCCGGTAAACTTTTAAAGGTCAACCTTGAAACCAAGCAAATAACAGAGTTATCAAAACCAACTGGTAATTTGGACGGCCTTGAAGCCTTTAAAGATTATTTCCTCGTATCGGACTGGATTTCTGGAGGGCTGATTTCCATTGATGGTGAAGGTAAAAGCCAGTTGGTGAAGGAACTTAAGCCAGGTTCTGCCGATTTCTTTTACAATAAGTCTGAAAACCTAATTCTTGTACCACAAATGTTGGACAACGAATTGATCGCGCTTCAACTAAAATAGTTAAACTCTGTCATAATGTTTAAAGTCTGATTTAACTCGCACACCAAGGTCAATATTTTACCCAATGGCCTTGGTGTTTTCTTTGTTTTCCAAACTCAGGAATTTGTGTTACAAAAACAAATTCTATTTTTAGGCATGGAACGACTGAAGGTGTGTGAGCTTTTTGCCGGAGTTGGGGGTTTTCGATTGGGACTTGAAAAATATGGCAATTTCGAGGTGGTATGGAGCAACCAATGGGAGCCTTCGACGAAAACCCAACATGCCTCAATGGTGTATGAAGCAAGATTTGGGTCCAATAACCATTCTAACATCAATATTGAAGATGTTCCTACCGATACCATTCCAGACCATGATGTTCTTGTTGGGGGTTTTCCATGCCAAGACTATTCCGTGGCAACCTCTCTGAAAAACTCAAAAGGGCTGTTGGGCAAAAAAGGGGTGCTGTGGTGGTCTATACACCGCATTCTTTCTGAAAAGAAACAGAAGCCCAAATACTTAATCCTCGAAAATGTAGATCGCCTTTTAAAATCACCGGTCAAACAACGGGGGCGAGATTTTGCCATAATGCTCCGCAGTCTCTCCGACCTAGGTTATGCCGTAGAATGGCGCGTTATCAATGCGGCCGATTACGGGATGCCCCAAAGAAGAAGGCGCGTTTTTTTGCTGGGATACCATAGATTGTCAGAAATCCATGAAAAACTCAAAGGAGCCTCTCCTCAAGAATGGCTTTTTGACGATGGTGGATTTGCTAAAGCCTTTCCAGTAATACCAAATGTGGGCCAACTTGAGTCGTTTCCATTACCCAGAGATGTCTTACAAATCTCAGATGGGTTCAACAAGTCCCAGGCTCTATCTCCATTTTTGAATAGTGGCCTGTGTATTGCTGGGGACATTTTTACTTCTGCCACCTCTCCTATGTATGATGGGCGACCTGTTTTTTTAGAGGCGATTTTGGAAAACGGCACCGTGAATCCTGAGCTTTTTATTGATGAAAAAGACTTGGGTAAATGGGAATATTTAAAAGGAAGCAAAAAGGAAGTTCGAAAAACCAGAGCGGGATTTACTTATAATTATAGTGAAGGAGCCATGGTTTTTCCAGATTCATTGGATCAACCTTCAAGGACCATTATTACTGGCGAAGGCGGGAAATCCCCATCCCGATTCAAGCATGTGGTCAGCACACCTAAAGGGCTTCGAAGGCTTTCGCCCTTAGAGCTTGAACGACTTAACATGTTTCCCGACAACCACACCAAATTGGATGGAATATCCGATACAAAGCGTGCCTTTTTCATGGGCAATGCCTTGGTGGTCGGCATTGTAGAAAAATTGGGAAAAGTACTTTTTAAAAAAATCATAGATTTTGAAAAGTAGCTTTCGCAAAGATCTGGAGAAGGAAAAACGCCTTTCTCAGCTCCTCGATTCTTACTATACCAAACATTTGAAACAATATACTTTCAATCGGGTCTTGGACAAAAAAGAGCAACTGGCAGGCGTGGATATCATGTTTCGACATAAGAAAAGGGGGCGCTCTTACCCTATCGATGAAAAAGCCCAGCTAGACTACGTAAATGAGCGGTTATCCACTTTTGCTTTTGAGCTTTATTATGAAAAAAATAGTGAACTAAAACCGGGGTGGTTTTTTGATGCTGAGAAGAAGACCGAGTTTTATGCATTGGTTACCAGTATTTTTTCAGATAACCCCGGCCAATACACTTCCTGTGATATCACTTTTGTAAACCGAAAAAAGCTAATCACCGCTTTGGAAAAGAAACTGGTCTCGGCCGAAAAGCTTAAGAAGCTAATTCTGCCTAATTTAGGTTTCCATGGGAAAATGCATCTTGAAGCCTTAGACCCAAAATTTGAAGGCTATGTTTATTTTTCAAGTAAAAACAAGAAAGAAAAGCCTGTCAATTTGGTTTTGTACCTCGACTTTCTCCATCAAATTGAAGTGGCCAAACGACTTATTTGATCATTCTTATATGTGGAATTCCATCTTCCAAATATTCTTCTCCTATAGCCGAAAAACCCAAATCATTGTAGAATTTTATTAAATAGGTTTGAGCGGAAAGTTCAACGGGGCACTTTGGAAACCTCTTCTGTGCTTCATTTAGGGAAGCTTCCATGATTTTTTTGCCATATCCATGCTTCCTGCCATGGGGCGCGACCACCACCCTTCCAATTGAAGTGTTTTCTGCATAATCTCCAGGACCAAAAATACGTGTGTAGGCCACCAAAGCATTCTTGTCTCGGCCTAAAACATGGAGTGCTTTCTGGTCCTTGTTATCCAAATCTTGATAAGGGCAATTTTGTTCAACCACAAAAACTTCGCACCGAAGTCGCAACAGTTCATACAATTCGTCCCTTGACAATTCTGCGAAGGTCTTTACCAGTATATTCATCAATCCTGTACAATTATGGTTTTGGAGTCACATTTGTCATACTCTGGCTGTATGTTCACGTGGTTGATACCATGTTTATGGTAAACATGTTCCTCTATTCGATTTAATATTTCATCAAATTCAGAAAGCTTGATGTCTTCTTTAAAATCGATATGGGCCTCCATGTGAATTTCATCCTCATTGAGTTGCCATATATGAACATGATGCACATTTTTTACGGGTTCGATAGTACAAATTGATTCAACTATCTCATTAACCGTAATCGATTTTGGCGTGAACAACATCAGTACTTTGGTCGATTCCTTTAGAAGATCATAGCCCATATAAATCAGATAAATACCGATGAGAAGGGTAAGGAGGGCGTCAACCCAATAAATCTGATACCATTTCATTAGCCATCCACCTATGAAAACCGCAACGGAAGCCATCATGTCTGTTAACAAATGAAGATAAGCGGATTTCATATTCATATTTTCACTCGCGTCCTTTTTAAGTAACAGCACACTAAAGCCGTTGGCCACAATTCCAACAAGCGACAGCCAAATAACCAAATCAGAACCTATCTCCTGGGGGTCTACGAATCGTTTCGTGGCCTCTATCATAAGCACAACTGCCACAACAATCAGTGTGGCGGCGTTTATGAAGGCCGCTAAAATTTCAGCTCTTTTATAGCCAAACGTCTTTTTTGAACTGGCCCGTTTCTTGGAAAGTTTATTAGCTAAAAAACTAATGATGAGTGAAAGTACATCGCTAAAGTTGTGAAGGGCGTCGGAAAGTAAGGCCAAGCTCCCAGATAGTATTCCTCCCACCACCTGGGCAGCGGTAATTCCAACATTAAGAACAATGGAGATAAGAAGGTTTCTTCCCTTTAAATCAGAATGTGAATGATTGTGGCCATGATGGTGATTATGCCCCATACTTTTTCACTTTACGCTACATGGTATCTTTTCTATTCTCCGTTCATGTCTACCTCCATCAAATTTTGTGTTCAAAAATGTCTCTACCATCTCCAAAGCTTGCTGTAAGGCGATAAAACGAGCAGGAAGGCTCAGAATATTGGCATCATTATGTTCCCTTGCCAAGGCTACAATTTCTTTGTTCCAACACAACGCTCCCCGAATTTTTGAGTGTTTGTTGATGGTCATGGAGGCGCCATTGCCGCTTCCACAAATAACAATCCCCATTGCCGCTTTGCCATCTCCCACATCCGTAGCAACCGGATGAACAAAATCGGGATAGTCCACACTATCGGAGCCATCGGTTCCATGGTTTATAATCTCAATTCCTTTTGATTTGAGCATGCCGATAATAGCCAACTTATACTCTGTGCCCGCATGATCATTACCTATGGATATTTTCATAATTGCCCTGATTTAATCGTTAAGTAAAGGTACGATTCTTTTATCTGCCAATGTTCACAAGTGTTTCCCTATAAATCATATTGTGCTTAATTCCAATGCATTACATCAATGTAAAAATGTTAACTCATTTAAGAAAACTAAACGAAAGTAAATTTTGTTTTTCTTCAAAATAATCCCAATACGTAATTCCATTGAATATTTCTTTTGGGTTCAATAAATAGTTACTTCAACTTTTTCAAAAGTGATTGGGTAAAAGTTAACATTAAATCACTTTTTACTTTTCAATAAATTGATGTTGAAAACACTTATTAAAAATGGTGAAGAAAAAGGTTAATCATCTGATTTTGATAATTTTTAATACATGATAAAATGTGAACAAAAAATAATCTCTGTTGAAAGCAAATAATTCGTCAAAAAATTATTCCATAAATCAACACACTATCATTATCACCATTTTTAAATAAGAATTAGAAATAAAAAATAAATGATGATATATAATGTTAATAAAAGATGTTCTTTGTCTAGCTTAAAATGGAGTTGATTTTGCAACGGATTATAATTTGTATTTTTCCAAAAACTTGATGGTAAATGTCTAAGAAGAAAAAGCGGTCTAGAAGCCAACGTAAAAACGAAATTACCAAGGGCATTTTCACGGTTCTCGAAAAAGAACCTTCCAAAAGTTTTAACTATCGCCAGATTGCTGCTAAACTTGGAATTACTGAAACAAGGGACCGAAATGATTTAATCAAACGATTGGGCCAGTTAAAAGCCGGTGATCGAATTGTGGAGGTTGAACGAGGCAAATTCCAGAAGAAACCTTCGCTTAATACCTATTTCGAGGGAAAAGTTGATATGACCACCACTGGGAACGCCTATGTTGTGGTTGAAGATTTGGATGAGGATATCTTTGTTCCCTTCAACCGGTTGAACAAGGCATTTCATGGTGATATGGTGGAAGTGTTCTTAAAACCAAAACGGAATGGAAAGAAGCCAGAAGGTGAGATTTCAAAAGTACTTGAGCGGAAAAAATCAAGTTTTGTAGGGATTGTTGATAAGCAAAAGACCTTTGCTTTTGTAAGACCCACCGATGGTAAAATGTATACCGACATCTTTATTCCAAAGGAGAAGATGAAAAATGCCGAGGATGGTGACAAAGTGTTGGTGGATATAGGCCTGTGGCCAGAGGATGCCGACTCACCATTTGGGGAGATTGTTCAGATTTTGGGCAAACCAGGGGAGCATCATACAGAAATCCATTCGATTTTGGCCGATTACGGGCTGCCTTATGAATTTCCTCACGAAATAGAGCAGTACGCCAATCAAATGGATACGTCGATAAAATCGGAAGAAATCAAAAAAAGAAGGGATATGAGGGAGGTACTTACCTTTACGATCGATCCCAAGGACGCCAAGGATTTTGATGATGCACTGTCTTTTCAAATTTTGGAGAATGGAAACTTTGAAATAGGGATTCATATCGCCGATGTTTCACATTACCTCCAATCAGGCACTATTTTAGACGACGAAGCCTACGAAAGAGCAACATCGGTGTACTTGGTAGACCGCGTAGTGCCCATGCTGCCAGAAATACTTTCAAACAACGCCTGCTCCCTTCGTCCTAATGAAGAAAAATATACCTTCTCTGCAATCTTTGAAATGAATGAAAAGGCCCAAATCATAAATCAATGGTTTGGACGTACAGTAATTAATTCCAATGAACGGTTTGCATACGAAGAAGCTCAACATGTAATAGAAACGGGTAAAGGAGACATTCCAGAGAAAATTTCAATAAGAAAGGGACCGTACACAGTTGTTAACGAGGTAATTGAGGCTATTTTATGTATTGATCGGCTTGCCAAGATTATGAGGCAAGAACGTATGGATTCTGGCGCGATATCCTTTGATAAAATAGAGGTAAAGTTCAACCTAACCGAGGAAAATGAACCGGAAAGTGTCTATTTCAAGGAAGCAAAAGATGCCAATAAATTAATTGAGGAGTTTATGCTGTTGGCCAATAAAAAAGTAGCTGAATTTATTGGAAAGCAAAAGAAAACCTTTGTGTATCGTATACATGACGAGCCCGATGAGGAGAAATTATTGGCTTTAAGTGGTATCATTTCAAGGTTTGGACACAGTATTGATCTAAGAAACCGGAAAAACCTCAACAGTTCTTTAAATAAATTACTGCAGGATGTTCGGGGAAAGAAAGAACAGAATTTAGTGGATACCTTGGCGATACGCAGTATGAGTAAGGCTATTTATACTACCGAGAACATAGGCCATTATGGTCTGGGTTTTGAATATTATACACACTTCACCTCCCCAATTAGGCGCTACCCTGATGTTATGGTCCACCGTCTGTTGCAACATTATTTGGGCGGGGGCAAACAGCCCAAGGAAATTGTTTACGAAGAAAAATGCAAGCATTCATCGGACATGGAACTTTTGGCCGCAAACGCAGAAAGGGATTCAGTGAAGTATATGCAAATAAAGTTTATGGAAAATCACAAGGACAAAGAGTTTCTTGGTGTGATATCCGGAGTGACTGAATGGGGGATTTATGTTGAAATAATCGAAAATAAGTGTGAAGGTATGGTAAGGATACGCGACATAAAGGACGACTATTATATTTTTGACGAAAGACAGTTTGCAATAATTGGAGAGCGAAGAAAACGAATGTACCAGCTTGGGGATGAGGTTTGGGTAATGGTAAAGGACACCGATTTGGTCAAAAGACACTTGGATTTTTCACTTATTGGCAAGAACGACTGATTATTTGGAATAACTTTTGTTTGAGATAGATGTTAATTTTAAACCAATGAAAGCGCTAAGCATAATTTTCCTGATGTTATGCATCAACTTGGTTTTTCCGCAGAGCGAGAAGTTGACCCAAGAGTTGCAACAATTTACCCAGGTAAAGGGCTTTGATGGCTTATCTATTAATCTGATAAAGGCCAACGAAAACAAAGCGGTGATTACCGGAGCCAACACAAAGAAAGTTGCCATTGTAAATACCAATGGAACACTAAAACTACGAATGGAAATTGATAAAATTTTCAGTGGGTATCGAACTTTTATAGACTTATACCACACAGAAGAACTTAATGTAATTGATGTTAACGAAGATGCCAGAATTTATGCCGAAGAGCCGTTTGTGCAGGATATACTTGAACTAAAGGCTCAAGAAGGAGGTGAATTGGTGATAAATTGTCAGGTGGAACAACTGTTGGTAAAGTCTGTAACGGGAGGAGAAGTAAACACCAGGGGCTTTTCTAAGAACCAAGATATTATTATCAATACTGGCGGAAGTTATGATGGAAAGGAGTTCAAAACAGAGTTCACCACTATTTCTGTCAACGCGGGTGGAAATGCTCAGATTTATGCAACCGAATATGTCCAAGCCAATGTAAAAGCTGGAGGTGAGGTGAAAGTTTTTGGAGATCCGGCCAAAATGGATGAAAAAAAGGTGTTTGGCGGCAAAATAATTCGAATGTAAACCTAAGTATGTTTGAAGATGTACAAACGGCTATTCCTTTAGGCTTTTTACTAAGTTTTGTAATAGGCCCAGTTTTCTTTGTGCTTTTAGAGACAAGCGCCACCAAGGGATTTAGAGCCGGGGTTAGCTTTGACCTCGGAGTGATCATCGCGGATATTGTCTTCTTGATCATTGCCTATTTCAGTAGTTTTCAGCTACTGGAAAACCTGAGCAACCAACCCGGACTTTTTGTTTTTGGCGGAATGATTCTATTGGTCTATGGAATAGTGACTTTTGCAAAAAAGGAAACCAAAAAGAAGGCAAGCTTAAAAGTAAAAAAGGGTACGTACTTGGGCTTAATGGCAAAAGGGTTTTTGCTCAATTTTATAAATATTGGAGTTTTGGCTTTTTGGTTGGGGCTAGTGGTAATTGTTGGACCAAGTCTTGATAACAATCCCAACAGGATATTGGTGTTTTTTAGCACCGTGATTCTTGTGTATTTTTTGACGGATTTAATAAAGATTCTGTTGGCAAAACAGCTCAGACGCTATCTAACGGAAGAGAGAATAGTGCTCATTAAAAAAGGTTTGGGGATTGTTTTGGTCATTTGTGGTATCGTGTTGATTACCAAGGGCTTCTTGCCCAAGGAAAAATTCAATATTCAAGAAGGAATAGAAAGGATTAGTGAATAAAAAACCCAGTCCTATTACTGAAGAACTGGGTGTTGGTGAGGCATCGAGCGGATTCGAACCGCTGTACAAGCTTTTGCAGAGCTGTGCCTAGCCACTCGGCCACGATGCCAATGGGTGGCAAAGCTAAAAATATTTTGCGAATCTATAAGACAGGAAGGCCTTAAATGTAAGTTTATGTCTGGGGGAACGACTTAGAGGCATCGGGTGGACTCGAACCACCATGAAAACCTTTGCGAGATTTTGTCTATCCAATTCGACCACAATGCCGGGATAGAACAAAATTAGTAAAACTTTAACAGCAGTAAGGGGTCGAAAGGATGGAGTTCATCGAGAATTTTTGATTTTCACCGAAACGCTTTCAACATCGCCACCAATAGGGGGGTTAATTTTGGAAACAGTGATTTCGGCGCTGTTCACCGTTTCAATTTCCGACAGAATTCGATTTAGAATTCGCTGGGCGACATTTTCCAAGAGTTTTGATGGAATTGCCATTTCTTCTTTAACGATATTGTTGAGATGTACGTAATCTACAGTCTCCGATAATCTATCTGAAACAGCCGGCTTGGAAAGGTCGGCGGATACTTCCAAATCTACCCTATAATCACTACCAATAAGTTTTTCTTCTTTGAGGCAACCATGATTGGAATGTACTCTTATGTTATTTACAGTAATTTTCCCCACGTGTCATGTAGTTAAGCGGGGGCTAAATTAAAGGAAATCCAATTAATAGGTACACCTACAATTGCTCAACCCTTGAAAAAGGTCCATTCCCACCGTAAGTACATGGGTCCCTGTGCTGTACCCCAATATTTCGTTGGTAATCACCTGATAAGAATACCCAAAATAGAAATTGCTCTTTTTTAATCCTGCAATTGGGGCAATGTACAGGGGTTCACCCAGCTGATCGTTCAAAAAACGATAGGTTACACCCAAGTAGTAGTAATCTTCAAAATCATGGAACCGGAACTTGGCATTCAAATCAGTAACTGAACGCCCATCACTTTCAAACCATTGGAAAAAAACCGAGGGTTCAATTTCAAGCTTACTGTTCTTATTTTTTGAAATACTGTACCCGGTATAAACATAGTAGTTACGGAGCGTATTCGGCTCAAATACTTGGTTGAATTGAGAAAGGTCCTTGTTCAACAAGTTGGATGCATTAAGGCTGAAATAGAACTTGTCAAAACGATAGAGCACCCCAATATCAAAATTATGGTTCGTAGTGGCCTTATCGTCTGTTGGAAGCTGGCCATTGACATCGGTAAAGTTTTCTACATCAATTCGAAACTGATTGAAGTTGTATGAAATTCCGAAAGACAAGAAAATGTCGTCATACCTGTTCAAGGTAAGGTGATGTGCAAAAGAAACGCGGGATCCCCGTTGTTTGGTCTCACCGTTGCTATCGTTATAAAGTAACATTCCCAGACCTGAGCGATTCCCTATTCGGGCATCGGCTGCAAGGGTTTGTGTATCGGGCGCATCTTCAATGCCCACCCATTGGGTAAGGCCGTTTAATCGAACCTTAATGTGGTCCCCAATCCCAGCATAGGTAGGAGACATTAAAAAGGGGTTATCCGCAATGTACTGGGACAATTGGGGTATGGTCAACTCTTGACCGCGAATGCCATGGGCCAAAAGTACAAGAAGGATTGAAATATAGGTTTTTTTGAACATGTTCAAGCAGGTTAAGCATCATTGTCGATATAGGGTAAAGTGTCCGATGAATTCCCGGTTGTCATTTTCGCCCTGAAGCTTAATGATGTACCAATAATCACCGGTGGGGAGCTCGCTGTTATTATAAATGCCATTCCAGCCAGAATCGCCATATCCCATGCGATAGAGCTCTCTACCATAACGATCAAAAATGATCATTAGTACGTTCGGGAACGCCTCAAGATTATCTGGCAGCCAGTAATCGTTAAGGTTGTCTCCATCAGGGGTAAAGAAATCAGGAATTTCAATATCTATGAACTCCATAAAGATTTCCATGGTCACCTCACACCCGTTTTGATCAATAACCGTTACAGGATAAGTGTCGGTTCTGTTGATGATAAAGGTATTGTCCGTACCATTGTCAACATCGCCGAAGATGAAGGTGTAATCTTCAAGTCCGCCTGTAGCAGTAGCTGTAATTTCATTGATGTTGCTATTCTCCAACACCAAGGTCAGTGGTTCAAACCCTTGAATTGTAAAGTCAACGGTATTTATACAACCATTTGAATGAGCGATGGTCAAGAAATGGTCACCAGGGGCAATATTTGTAAAGTCCGAAGTCAGCTGCATATCCGCAGGATCGGTTGAATCAAGGGCATACAGCACGTCACTCGTTACCGATTGATCTTCGAAGGCCACTAAAATGGAATTATCAGGAATGTTCCCATTACAGGTATACATTGGCGTAACCGTTGCGGCTAGATTTACGCCTGGGTTGATTTCAACAATCACATTGACTTCACAATCCTGTGAATCTCTTACGAACACCACATGGAGTCCAGCCGGCAGTGATGCAAAGGCAATTTGGTCTTGGACAAAATCGGCATCCGCATTGGAGTTTAAAGCTGTAAAATATGGCGCTGTACCGCCAGCAATATCCAATTCGAAGGAGCCATCAGCACTATTAAAGCACACCTCATGCATAATATTAATAGCGTCAGCAGTCAATGGTTCAGGCTGAAGTATCTCGAACTGGAAGGTTTCAAAACATCCATTTCTATCCTGAGCTATTACATCGTAGATTCCTGGTGCCAAATCAGTGAAGGTGTTAACGGTATCAAATTGGTTCAGGTTCGGCGTAATGGCATAGAAAATCTCACCAGTACCTCCGGATACCTCAACGGTAATTGTACCATCTTCCAGACCTGCACAAGTAACATCTGTAGACTCTTGTCTGTCAATTTGCAACGGAATAGGATCAATGATGTCAATTACTGTACTAGTCACTTGACAATCCATGCTGGTCACATGCACGTAGTACGTACCCGCTATAAGGTTGTTGAACTCTCCATCAGGTTGAGGCCCCGCCACAGAATTGGTCAGTCCAACATCTGTAAACAGTTCATAGGAATAGTTGCCCAGTCCGCCCACAGCTTCCGCAATGATTGTCGCCGATGCTTCACCGGTACAATTGATAAGTGCGGCGCTATCATCGATAATAACATCCAATGGAACAATTGGGTCAACTGTAACCTGATTGGAGATCATGGCCTCACAGCCAAAAGCGTCCCTTACATAGTATTGGTATGCTCCTGCAGGTACCGTAAATGTATGGGTAGAACCACCGGACATTGCTGTATAGGCTACTCCATCGGTACTGTACTCATAGGGAGCAGTTCCACCAGCTGCGCTCAACTGAATTTCTGCTGGATTGGTACAGGTCAATGGGGTAAGCTGAATCAAATTGGCCATTACCTCAACGGGTTCAGAAATGGTCACCTGTATGGTTTCCACATCACAACTCCAGCCATCAGATACGGCAATGGTATAGATACCAGCACCTAGGTTATTGAAAATTGCACTACTCTGTGCACCTGAAGTAGCAATAATGGTCGTCCCTGTTGGATCGTATTCATTTAGTTGATATTGATAAACTCCACGTCCATTTAATACGTTGATAGCTTCAACTGTAGCATTGGTATCTCCATAACAAACCAAAGAGGTAGGGGTTGCCGTGATATCAGCGGTAATTGGAATTGGCTGGGTAAGTGTAATCGACCTATTGATTACGCAGCCGTTGTCATCGGTGATCACCACATCAAAATTACCCGCCGAAAGTCCTGAGAACACAAAGCTGGCCACGTCAGTGGCATTGTACGGTGGTTGACCTGTGGTTGTATTGGTCAATTGGATATCATATGGAGCATATCCTCCTGTCGGAGATACTTCAATTTCTCCTTGGTCATTGGTACAGGTTACATTGGCCTCTTCCGTTGGAGTGGCATCCAAAGGCATATCAGGCGATGCAATAGTAAATGTATTGGAATCCTCAACACATAATGGGTTCGCAGTTTCCGTAACCCTAATAAAGTAGTTTCCACCAGGCAAGTTGGTTATGGTCAACGGATTGGTAGCGGTATTTCCTGAATTCGTAATACCGGTTGTAGTTCCGTTAGCATTGAACACCTCATAGTCATATGCACCAGTGTATCCTGTTATATTGATTTCAGCTTCACCATCGGTTCCACCAAAGCAGGTAACAGCTACTGTTGGTGTTACCGTTACTTCAATCAAGTCGAAAGGAGCAATGGTGTAAGGTGTGGTATCAAAGTAACAGTTTGTGGCCGTATCCGTTACCCTAAAAGTATAGGTGCCCGGAGCGGTTAATTCGAAAGTTGCCGTTGTGTTGGTCGGAGTACCTGTTAGGGTTCCTAAAGTATTTCCAATTGGCAACAACTCATAAGTATAGATGTTTGCAGGGTTTCCATCATCGGAAACGGTAATCAACACCTCTTCAGGATTAGCACAACTGATAGCAACATTTTGGGTAACTGCGGCAGTAAATACATTGATAGGCTGAATGGTTACTGCATCGGTTTCCAAACACGCATTGGCATCCCTTACAAAAACTGTAATGTTTTGTACAGCGCCAGTATCCACAACATCAAAAGTGTTAGACGTCTGGAAGTTCACATTGTCAATACTGTAGAGGTACGGAGCCGTTCCATCGGACGCAGTTACAGTAATCGTTGACGTATTTACTGTATTGCCAGCATTACACACAAATGCATTGGCAGCAGCTGAAACCGTTAGTGCATTGGGTTCTGTTATGGTTTGATCAAAGAAATCCTCACATGACCTTGCCGAAATGACCCGCACTCGATAATCTCCTGCTGGAAGGTTATCAAATATTGGACTTGTCTGTGCTGCTCTATACGGCGTCACCAAATTGGACATTTCATAGAGTTCATAGGTATAAACGGGATGAACCACTGTTACAGGATCCAACTCTACGGTTAGTGTGCCATCAGAGCCGCCATTACAACTTACATGGGTCGGAACCACGTTGGTAATGATTGGGTCTATGCTATCATCTAGGTCTTGCGTAATGGTTTTTACACAAGCATGTCCTGCAGCATTATCCGTAATGGTGAACGTATAGGTTCCCACTTGTGTCAATCCAGTAAACACTCCTGTAGCATTGGAAGGCAATGGAGTTGATAAATCTGGGAAGGTAACCGCATAGGTAAAACTTCCTGAGCCTCCAGTTTGAGTTATCGTAATTTCACCGCCAGGGTTAATGGTACAGTCAATAGGTTTCACAACGGTTGCCACCGGAACAATCTCATCGTAAAGCACCACAGCATTTGTGGTAAACGTACATGACCATTGGTCGGCGATTTCCACTATGTAGGTTCCTCCTCCCAATCCTGAGAAAATTGCTGAGGTCTGGGGCGAACCTACCAAGGTTCCGTTTCTTCGAAGCTGATACGTATAATTACTTCCTTGGCCACCAGTAGTTCCCACAACCTCAATTTCCCCTTCAATATTGGTACAGTTGGGGGCATTGATTTGTAGTGTTGCCGTAATTGGAGTTGGATCTACCAATATCACATCAGGCAATTGAAGCTCACAATCAAATTGATCTTTGACCCATACTTCGTAAGTGGTACCCGGGGCCAATCCACCGGAAAGGTTTTGGAACAAAGGCGAAGCCACATAATCTCCAGGACCTGTTGGTGAAGACGTTCCCACAAAGTAGGAATATCCACCCCATCCGCCGGCAGCATTAATGATTTCAATGCTTCCATCGTTTAGGGCACAAGTAACATCGGTCACTTGGGTATTTGCTGAAAGACCTACGTTTGGACCTGCAATGTTGAAGGATTGTGTATAGGTACAATCGGATCCAGGAGGATTGTCATCTATAACTTCGATGTAATACGTTCCTGCAGCAAGACCGTTGATTGTAAAAGCACCATCAGCATCGCCTCCAGCGGTTACAACGTCATCAGCAAGATTGGTTGGTGTATTGTTAATGTCATAATACAAAGTATAGCTTGTCGCACCTGTGTATGTAACATTGGCTACATCCTGAAGGTCTAGGCTAACCTCTCCATCAGTGTCACCAAAACAAGTAATATCGTTGGTGCTGATTACATCCAAATGCAATACGGCTGGGTCAGCGACCTCATGGGATGTTGTAATTACACAACCGGTTACAGTGTTTCGAACCTCAAAATTGTGCACTCCAATGGCCAAACCGGTAAAACTTCCCGAAGCCTGGAAAGTACCTGCAGGCAACAACCTGAATTCATAATTTGCAGGATTTGCCGTGGAGTTGGTCAGCGAACCTGTAGCAGTTATGGTAATATCCTCACCAGTAACACAAGTAGCTATTACATCAATTGCAACACTAGCAGATTGTAGCTCATCAAACTGAGCGATCGTTGCTGTGGTTGAACCAACGCATCCTGCGTCATCATAAACGTTGATAATATAACTTCCACCCGCGGTATTCGTTTCGGTGTACACATTGTTAGCACCAATTTGCTCAACAACATCATCGCCAGTCGCAGGCGTACCTTGGTCATTAATGAATTCGTAGATGACATAGTTACCGCTACCTCCAGTAATGGCCGCCATATCCACTGTAATGGTTGCGTTGTCGGGATTGTTTCCTGATGTACAACCAAATTCAACAACCGTTGCGTTGACATTGGCAATGGGGTCAGGCTGGGTAATTACCTGAGTTTCGGTTGAAGTACATCCGTTGGCTGAGGTCACCTCAATGGTATAGGTGATACCGGCCAAAGTACCTTCAAGCCCAGTAAAGGTTGCCGTTGTGGCATTAGAGGAAGTTGGCGCAATGGGGAATGTTGCTGAGCTACCGGGACCTGAAATAATTTCAAAGGTGTAGGGTCCATTTCCATTGTCCACGGCACTTACGGAAATACTTCCATCATCAGCGCCATTACAGGTAACATCGCTAAACGAATCAACATTGAGTGTTGGATAGACAGCAGGGGGAACTGCAATATTGAATACCCTAGTACAAGGTGTTGATGTATTGTTGTCGAAAATAGTGATCGTGTAATTTTCCGCTGTTGTTGTATTGAAAACATAAGGATCACTTGGAAGCCCTGTTCTGGCAACAACCGTTCCACCTCCATCTACAATCTCATAATCGTAGCTTCCCGACCCAGACAAAATGTCAATGGTAATTTGGGCATCAGGTGTTGCTGAACAGTCCAATAGTTTGGTTAGGGCAACATCTACTTGAAGGACTGGATGAACGGTTACCGTACTTGTATCCATACATCCATTACTATCAAGTATGGAAATGTTATAAGTTCCGGCAGCTATTCCAGTGAAAATGCCTGCATTGTCCAAATATGTAGTTCCACCATCCAACGAGTAAAGAATTTGTGGTGCTGTGCTAGAAGCTGTAATGGTCACAGTTGCAGGGTCTGTACAGTTATCTACGTTGACAGCATCAATGGTTGGATTAGGAGTGAGCGTTAGGTTCACCGAACCTAAATTGGCCGAACAGCCATACTGGTCTTCAATAGTCACGTCATAAGCACCTGCTGGGGAATTTGCTGGAATTTCAATTGGATTGTCCGAAGTAGAGCTGATGGTAACAAATGGAGCAGGTCCGGTTACGGTATACGTATAAACTCCGCCTCCACCAAAGGGACTCTGAACTTGAATCAATCCTGGCTGGTCACAACTGATATTTTGTAAAACAGCAGGAGTTCCTGTTAGTGGGTCCAATTCATCAAGAATTTCATTTTCAGTAGCACCCACACAACTATCAACACCACCGTCAACTTCGACTACTTCGATGAAATAGTTTCCAGCACCTAGGCCTGAAACCGTTACATCCTGAGGAGAGGTATAAGGGACATTTCCACCACTGTTGGCCACCATTACTGGAGACCCAGAGGTCATATCAAAAACAGTCCATCTGAACTCTGTTCCAAAAGGAGCCTGATTATCGGTCACGGTATAGGTAATGCTTCCATTGCTGGCCCCTGAACAGGAAGGAGTGATGGCTGATGTGATTTCTAAAGGAACAGCAATCAAATCATTCACATTGACACTACTTTCCCGGACACAGCCTGCAAAATCCCGAACATAAAAAGTATACGTTCTACCTGGAACAAGGCCAACAAATGTGTGGGTTACACCCAGAGCCAATGGCGCCGTCCAAGTTGCTGTTGCAGGGTCAAAATTAGCTGGGTCGTCGGAATATGTGTACTCATAGGGAGCGGTACCATTTTGACCTCTTACCGTAACCTGTAGTTCGTTACAGTTTACAATAATTGGCAATATTGTAATGTCCAAATCATCCAAGGGATATGGAATAATGTATGGAGGGAAATCTGTCTGACATAAAGTATTTCCAAAGCCATCCACGGTTCTCATGGAAGGGAAAACGGTATCACCAGAATTGTATCCGGTGAAGCGGTCAGTAGTACCGGGATTACTGTTATCACCGGTCCAGGTAGCGCCTCCATCGGCGCTGAACTCAATTGTTCCCAAAGTTCCAGGGTATGCCACAAACTCAAAACCAAAATCATTCGGGTCTCCAGTACACGTTGCCGGGGTTACGCCCTGTATGGTTGCTGTAAGCTCATCAGGATTGTTAATGGTTACCGGAGTATCGGTAACGGTACAACCGGCACTGTCGGTAACATTTATGGTATAGTCACCTGGCATTAAATTGAAATAGGTCCTATTGGTCACCAAGACGTTGGTGTCCGTTTGGTCACCTGCGCCCCCATTATCCAAATCGATGATTTGAATGGTAAACGGAGAAAGCCCGGAGGTAATATCAACCTCAATAGAACCAGTTCCGTCATGGCATTGTGGGTCGGTTGGCGTACTCGTGTAAACCAAAGGTGTAGCGGGATTCACGGTTACTGTCTCTACATACTCACAATAAGGAGCCGTAGCAGAATTGTCACGTACATAAACGTCGTAATCCCCATCATTTCCAGTTGTAACAGCAAAGGTGTTTGTAGTTGAAAACAACCCTGTTGGACTTGTGGTCGTTGGAACGAAAGCATATTCCAGATTTGGAACGCCTCCTGAAGCGGTCACAGTTATACTACCATCCGCACATGAACTAATGTCAACTACATCAACAGTAGCCACCAATGCATCGGTTATAGTAAGGTTTTGAATCGTTCCTACACAACCAAAACCATCACTCACATTAACGGTGTAGTTTCCTGAGGAAAGACCGTTAAAGGTATATGTTGTTGCCGAAGTGGGTGTTGGTACCAAGAACGGGCCTCCATTCAAGCTGAATTGATAATCACCATTTCCACCGGTAACGTTTGCGGTGATACTGCCGTCATTATTTCCACTATAACAGGCTGTTGGAGTAGATGTAAAGGTGATTGGGGTTGGTGCCACAACGGTGATAGCCGCATCTATTGGATCTTCACAAAGATTGGTGTCTCTGGCACGAACAATATAGTCTCCAGCCACAAGGCCTGTGAAGACGTTGGAAGCTTGGTATGCTGTTAAAATGCCGCCCACATTATCTTCTAACTGGTATTCATATGTAGGTGTTCCTCCAGAAGCACTGGCTGTAATGGTAGCGCCCCCATTGGTACAGGTCATTACATCGGTAATAGAGGCAGAAGCTACAACAGCTGTTGGTTCGGAAATGGTTTGATTTAAGGTTACAGAACAAGCAGGGTCGCGTAAATCTACAACGGTAATCGTATAATTTCCGGCGGTAAGACTATTTACAGTAATGGGACTTGCAAATTGGGCTGCCGAAACAGGCCCTGCATCTACTTGGTATGTGAATCCGGTCGCTAGATCAAAGTTTTCAATTTCAAAGGTGATGGTTCCATCACTTCCAGCGTTACAACTAACATCATCAAAATCAGTCAGCTGAGCATCGAACGCATTCCCGTCTTCAATTACAATAGGTAGGTCAACGCTACCCTCGCAAACTTCAGGGGTTTGGGTGGCCTGAATATCATCGATGGCAATGTCATTACCCCCAGTAACCGCAGAGTTGGTGCGGATTACAATATCAAGATTCGTATTTGCACCTGGATCTAGTGTTACGGTATAGTTTTGCCAATCATCGGCATCATTGTTTTTAGGAACGTTTCCTGTAGTGGTACTTGCAATGACGGTACCCAATCCATCCACAAGTTGGATGTTGATATCGGGATCAGCACCTCCGGTTCCTACTCTAAGCAAGTTAAATGCCCAAAGTGAAATTGTAATATCCCTGTTTGGAATAACCTCAATGTTTCGCTTGGCGTAAATGATTCCATTTGGACCAACAACTCCCCCTACATTCATGGCCAAAAATCTACCATTGGCCAAAGCAGAATGATCGTTAGGACTTCTCCATGAACCGTAAGGATTTACGATTACCTGAGTAACTGAATATTCTCCATCCTGAATTCTGTTGTTTATGGCCCATCCACAAGAGTTAACGCTTCCATCTTGGGGCTCGTAGCAGTATGCAGGGTCCACTTCAGGAATACTGGTATTGGGCCCAGTTCCAAAATTCTCCAATAACAGTACACTTTGAGATGGCGGTGTGCTGTTGATATAATTTACGGTAATAGTGTGATTTCCGACCGGCACATCAGAAAAGATGTTTGAAGTATTCGGAGTGTTGTCGACACCATTAATTTCATAAGTGTAGTCGTAACCTGGGTTGTCTGCAGTAATGGTCACCGTACCTTCCCCATCGCACTCATAGACGATGCTTGATGTAACCCCTGGAGGAGTTGGTTCTGGTTCAATGGTAACACTCATCGGATACGTACAGTTGTTCGCATCCCGAACATAAACTGTATGTGTTCCAGGCAAAAGGAATCCGATTGAGCTGGCACCATAGTTGGTTCCACCATCAAAGCTATATTCGTAAGGAGCCGTACCGCCCAAGACATTGGTAATTCGCACCTCTGCGCCCAGACCTGGATTACACTCTGCAAGCTGGGTTACTGCGGCAGAAGCAGAGAGCGTTAAAGGCTCTGTTATCGTATAGATTTGTGTGATATCGCAATTGTTGGCATCCCGCACACGAATCGTGTAACTGCCAGCCAATTGGTTCACAAAAGTATTGGAGCTTTGATACGTCGTACCGTTGTTAATGCTGTATTCATAAGGCCCTTCTCCACCAGAGGCGGTTACGGTAATGGTCGCTTGCGCTTCTCCGCTACATTGAATTCCCGTATCCACTATTGAAAGTGAAAGAGGAGCATCTTGAACGATGGTCAGGTCGAAAGAAGCTTCACAGAATCCTGCGCCACCATTGTTATCCCTTACATAAACATCGTAATCTCCAGCTCCTGTAATGGAAACTGGATTGGTGGTGGCAAAGTCTCCTCCTGTCGGGGTAACCCCATCACCAACAATGGCGTAAACGTAATTTCCGTCACCACCAGCGGCTGTAATATCAACATTGGTTGATGTTGTACAAGCCGTAATGTTCGGGGCAGAAGCCACGACGGTCAACTCTGGATTGATAGTAATGGTTTCGGAATTGGTACAATTCTTCCCATCTCGCACATCTATAGTGTATGTGCCCGAAGTCAACCCTGTGAAAACATTGTTTGTGCCAAATGCACCACCGTTGAGGCTGTATTCAAAATTACCGTCACCCCCTGAGGTTACATTGGCGGTAAGGGTTAGCCCTACGGCATCGTCGTAGCAAAAATCATTTGGAACAATGGCCAGAACAGGAGCAATGGCTGGGTCAAGCGTGAATGTTGTTGTTTCAATGCATCCGTTGGAATCTGTAACCGAAGCTGAATAAAGACCTGTTTGGGTCAACCCTGTAAATGAACCTGTTCCATTGGTTCCAAAAACTGTAGCATCAGGATTGGTCAAAGTAAATGAGTTGCCTCCCCAACCTCCTGTTGAGGTCAGAATTACACTTCCATCCGTAAGACAAGTCGGCTGGGTCTCCGCCGCGCTAAGGGTTAAAGCTGCGGGGGGGCCATTGATGGTCACACTCGCAGTCGCTGTACAATTAGTCAAATTATCGGTAACAGTAATGTCGTAGGTACCATCATCCAGTCCGTTCAGGGGAATAGAAGTGTTGGTTTCGTTGGTTCCATTGAAATTTGAAGGTCCCGTTATAGTGTAATTATAGTCTGTATTAAAATCGGATACATTGAAGACGAGTTCTCCATCCGTATCCGAGAAACAAGTAATATTACTGATTAACTGTCCGGTCACATTAATTTGGGAAACCGGCGCAATGGTAAAAGATTCCTCGTAAGTACATCCCTTATCATCAGTAACCCTAAAAGTATAGGTGTCCGGAGCAAGACCATCAAAATCCGCAGAAGTAGCTGCTGTTGATGTCGCTGCTATGGGAGCAGGGGCTATAATCTCAAATACAAAAGGCGTATTTCCGTCAACGGCGGTAACCGTAACATCGGATGTTAAAGAAGGACAGTTGGGTGTTGTTGCTGAGAACGTTAAATCCGTAGGTGGATTCAGCGGATCAATGGTAATCGAATTGGTTACAAAGGTACAGTTGTTCGCATCCCTGATAGTAATGGCGTAGGTGCCATTTGTCAAGTTGGAAAAAGTTTCCGCTCCAGCGCCACTCACGAAGTTGATGCCGTCAATGCTAAACTCATAGGGAGCGGTACCTCCAGCTACGTTTTGCGCTTCTATAATTCCGTTTTGTAAACAGGTATAATCTTGAACCAATACGGCATCTCCTGAAATTCCAGCCGCGGGTTCTGTAATAGTAAAATTGTCAACGATATCACAGCTTACTGCTCCTTGGGTTTGGGTTACCGTAACGGTATAGTCACCAGCCGTTAGGTTAGTAAATGTTCCTGAGCTATTCACTATTGGGGCGCCCACAGTAGGCGTTAACGTGAAACTTAGCGTATACCCGTTGGTATTCGTGACATTATAGGCTATGGAACCATCATTTCCACCAAAACAGGAAACCTCTGTTTGTGATGTTGTATAGGTTATTGCAGGGGCAACAACAATCGTGGCCACATTGGAAACAAAGGAACAATTGTTCCCATCAACTACTATAAATTCATAATCGCCTTCTTCACCGTTGGTAAAGGTAAAGTCGTTGTTGAACTGGTAGGCGCTTCCTGGGATGTCTCCCACACTTGCATACAGGTCAACTCCATTGTAACTCCAAATGGCGTAGGCATAATTGGGGTTGGGGAAACCGCCTGAACCTGTGACGGTAATTACACCATCTGTACAATCGATATTCTTTGTTGTCAAAGCTGACAGCGCCAAATCAGTCACGTCATTTATGGTTACCTGCTCTGTATAATTACAACCGTCATCTGTGGTCACCAAAACGTCATAAACGCCATCGTTCAAGTTTTGGAAGGTATAGTTGTTGTCGCCAGAAGGACCAAACGTATCCACTGTGGTTCCACCTTGTGAAATCTCGTAGTAATACTGCGGCTCTACATTTAGAACAGATATGGAGATTTCTCCCAGACCATTGCAGTCAGTGTCTTTGGTGGTAACGTCTACTTGAAAATCCCTTTCTAAAATTCCGATGTTGTCCAATATGAAAACACAACCATCGGTAACACCTTGCTGACGCATTTCAACAGTATAGGCGCCATTGTTTGTAATTGTAAAACTTGGACTGGTTTGATACGCCTGTACCACATTGCCCGTGCCTTGGTCTATCAATCGATATTCATAATCCAAAGGCATGTTCGTAACCGTGATATTGCCATCTGAGGTACAAATGATATCGGTAGCATTATATTGTGGGTCTAGCGGATTTTTGAAGATGTTGAAATAGAATCGGCTAAAGCAACCATTTTGATAGTTGATCACCAATCGATATTGACCAGCATCGGCCGCTAGAAAATCGTTCCCTGTGCCCACCACATTCCATGTACATGAGTTATCGGTATTGGCACAGTCAGCAGTTGCAGCGCCACAACTAGATTCATCCAATTGCTCCCATTCAATACTATCAGCATCTGGAATGTTGACCTGGATAAGCTCTGTATCGTTTAATCCACAAAGGAACACTTCGGGAAGCTCGCTACCATCATTTGGACAGATGACAATTTCACCTTCAACAGTATTGGTGGTGTCGTTGATTAAGGCGCTTATAGGGTTGGATTGTGTGGCACCAAAAAGTTCAACAACAATAATTTCTGTGAAATCTTTACAGGGGTCAGCTACTTGTTTGTCAACAATGTAGGTTCCTATATCACTTACAACCAAAGTACTTGGGTCTCCGTCAGGGTCACCATCGTTAAGCACAGTGTCGGAAGCATCAATTTGATTATTTCCATTTTCATCACGATACCAAACATAGGCATCGAAGTTATCTCCGGCGTCCAATGTTACATTAGCACCGCATAGTTGCACAGTACGGGTATAATTACAGGCCGTTAAATCATCCAGAAGGAAGTTTGTGGCACCAGGAGTGGTGAATCCACAATCATCAAAATTGGATACACTGGGGTCATCACTAATCTGATTGCTATTGATAACACCTTCGTAAGTGGAGAAGGCCTGATTTTCAATAATATCGGTACAGGCGTCCACAAAGTCAAAGCAGTTTTCGGCCACCTGAACCCGCATTCTAATAGAGGAAATGGGATCCCCCTCCTCCACTAAATTGTCTGGGATGCTGAACGTAATTTCTCGATTTGGCTCATCATAGACATAGGTAACTCCCGGGGGAAGTGTCAATGTAGTTTCATCGAGGGTTACGTTGGTCGGGAGGACATCCCTGATTACGTAGTTGGTGGCATCGTCGTTTCCAGTATTTACAAAGGAAAGGACATAGTCCAAGACCTGGCCAAGGTTTACACCAAGCCCGGTAATATCGTTTCCACCGATGTCCTCAACTCTTTTTTCAAGAACAATGGTGGGTTCAATAATCTCTACTCCAAAAGTTACGAGAAATGAGGCAAACCAGTCCCCGCTGGTACCTAACCTTAACGTAGCAGCAGTGTCACCATTATCGATAATACTGTTTCCAGGATTATTTAAATCAAACACATCGGAATCAAATCCGATGGCGTTGGTACTGTTGATATTTCTTGTGGTTACATTGGCACCATCCTCTGAAATAGTGGAGTTAAAGAAGTTGTCATTGGGATTGGCCGAGTCGCTAATGTCGGTGAAGGTTGAACTACTGTTTGAAACAATACCAAAGGTATCTCCCGACAAAGAGGTTTCTCCCTCAAGCGTACTAACACCAATTCTGGCGTTTACGGGGCCAACAGGAATTGTATTAAATCCAGATACCGTAATGTCTGCGGTACTGTTTCCGGTTTGGGTGGTAATTCCTTCATATCCATCAAATACGGAAATGTATCTACCTGGCAAAGTTGGGTTTTCGTAGATAACCACTAGGGTCCATCCAGCACAACCATAGGTGGTTGCCCCTCTGGTACCCCTAACATTACCGACGAAGTACTCTCCAGTTGGGTCGGCCAATGCCTGCATGATGTTGGTAACGTTTTTGTAGCAAACGTATGGGTCATTGGGAAGGGTATTGTAACCATCGACAATAATGTCGTCTTCTTCACCAGCAGGGTCTGCAGCGGTATCAGCTTGAAGATCTATGTAGGTAGCGCTTCCTGGCACCCTGAACTTTACCGAGGTGACATCATAGTGGTTAGGGTCGTCCGTATAGGTATGCACATATCGACTTCGATGATCTCCATCCCTTTCCACATCGTAGTTACCAGCCCAATACAATCCAGCCCAATAAATTTGGGAACAATCAGGCAAAGTAAGCGTAGAACTACTGGAATTGAAGGTGGTTGGATCTGAATCGATGTCAACATATTCAACATGCAGACTGTTGTTACTTCCATTTCCGTTGTATGGGGTGTTGACCCCAGTACCATCAGAAAATACCCGGTTCATAACACTATTCGAAAGAAAGGTATAGTCCCCTTTTATATTGATGTATGAATTGCCGTTATCAAGCAATCTAGGGGAAAAGGGAACCTCTTGCGACATACCTTTATAGGCAAAAAGGCATACGCCGATAAGCCATACAATGGTTTTTGATATGTGATTGGTCATTTTAACTGGTGTAGTTTGGTTTGATTCGCACGATCCACATTTCGTCTTCGTACGAATGGTTTAGTTCGTTGTAATACGAGGTTAATGCATTGGTCCAGGTATCATGTCTTTCTATATAGACATACCTTTTTCCGTCAACGGGATTGACGAAGTATTTGGCTTCAACACCTTCTGATTTCAATTTTCTTACGTGTCTCCTGGCTTCACTGCTCCGGTCAAATACCTCAGCAACGATGTAGAAGCCCGAACCAATACCTCCAACCTCAAAGGTTTTTACCATATTCTTTTTGGAAAACCTTTTCTTTTTGGGTTTGGCAAAGGCTACTTGCGATGTATTGGAAGACGGATTTTGAACGGTCATTACCCACATGGGGCCGTCAAACTTCCCATCCACGTTGCCCTTAAATTTTTTAGCTATTTCTCTTCGTGAACCCGAACGTTCCACATAGACATATTTCAAGTCGTTCTTTGGGTTGACGAAATAATCGGCCTCAATCCCCCGAGCGCGCATTTCACCAAGAAATCTGTTCAGGTTTTCTTCGTTTCGAAATACATTGGCAATGAGGTAATGTCCATTTTCAACATTGGGCATGTCAAATTCCTTATGTCGCGTGAGCACCTTTTTGGTAGATCTTCGCGAAGCTGTATAGGTTCTATCTTTTGTAGAGCTTTGATTATTGAATTTTCCTTTGGAGCTTGAATTGTCCAAACGGATGACCTTTTTAGTGGACATGGTGTTGGCAAGCCCAGAATTGGAAATCGGACGGGTGTTGTTTTTTGCAACAAGCCCCGTACTATCCATATTGGTGAAGTATAGTTCCTCAGCGCGCTTTTCTAGGTCGGGCCGTTCCCCGTTGGTCTCTCGCCTTACCATTTTCATAACGGTTTCAAAACGTCGCTCCAAGTCTTTTCTTCGTGTAGTCTCGATAGAATCTTGACGGAATAGCAATTCATCAAGAATGGCATCATTTTCAGCTAATTTTTCTCTGAGCTGTGCGATTTCCAAGTCCTTTTCTGAAAGGGTCAGATTTTCAGTGGGAGTTTCATCGTTTTCCACCAATTCCTCACCATCTTTTTCCAAGAGAACTCTGTCTTCCGTTAGGTTCGGTGTGAAGGAGTAAGCAAGGGAAACCTCATGGCTGACGCCAAAGTTTTCAAAATTGTTGGTCAAGCCTTTTTCAACCGTATATCCAAGGGAAAGGTTTTTGTTCAAATTAAAGCCTAAACCTGCTGATGCTCCATAAAAGTCATCATAACCAGCTTGTACCCAACCCAATTTGGGAAGGTCCATAACAAGACTACCTCCTAAGGTTATGTCCTCTTCTCCAACCATGCGAACCCTTGCCAAAGGCATTAATCTACCTTGCTCCAAAATGCCTGCACCGTTTTTAAACTGATGGGTATATTGAATATGACCGGAATAGGTTTTTTCATTGAAATCAGTGATGGATTCACTGTTTTTTAAGTTGTAATCGAATAAATTCTCGGCAAATCCACCAAAGTCAAATTTTCCAAAAGAAATGTTGAAACCTGGCTGAAAGAGTATCAAGGAACTACTTTCCAGAGAATTCAAGAAAGGGTCATCTTCAACTGCGTTAGCCCTATTTTGGTTAAAAGCACTTTGATAATATGAGAAATTGGCGCCAAAGGTGAAGTTACTTTTTGGACTAAGGCGAACACCATATGCGTAATTGGCATGCAGTCCGAAGTTATTGAAAAGCCCTTCTCGATTGGTAAACAAACTTAAACCTACACCGCTGCGGTCTCCAACCCTACCACTATAACTCAGAAAATATATTTGGTTATTGTCATCAAAAGATACCGATTGGTTTCTATGAAAAAGATTGATGTATGACTTGTCTTCCCGAACCGTTGAAAATGTTGGGTTGATCAAGAACCTATTAAACTTTAGCAAGTTCTGAGAAGGCACATCGTAAACCACAAAAGGGTTTTCCTCTTGTGCCTTGAGCCCAGAGCATAGCAATGTCAATAGGAGTAGTAGTATAGGTTTGTTGAGGCGCATTCTACTTATTTAATGACTGTAATGGTTCCTTGTTTTAAGCTTTTTCCTTCTTTGGTTACTTTATAATAAAAAATCATATTCTGTTGGCTGAAAGAAGTGGTCGATTCAGGCCAGTTGTTTTCATAATTAAACTGGCTGAACACTTCCCTTCCTCGTTCATCAAAAATGGTCACCAACACTTGGGGGTCTCTTGAAAAGGTATTGGGCAACACCCATAGGTCATTGATTCCATCGCCATTGGCAGTGATTACATTTGGAATGGCAAACGTATCCCTGAAGGATACCGTTATTACACGGCTGACACTACAGTTACCAAAATCAGCAACCAAAAGATATTCTCCTTCTTGGTCAAAACTGAACGAATCCAACGTGCCCAGCAAGTTGTTATTGGCGTCGAACCACTCATAGGAGGAAGCACCACTTGCCGTAACCGTTTCGGTTTCACCTTCAATTATTATTATGTTTTCAGGACTGTCGAGAACAAGTAATGATTCATCAAATAGCTGAATTTCAATTTCATTGGAAACAATGGGGCAAGCATTCGTACGGATAACCAATTGATAGGTTCCTACCTCTGTTGCAACTAAGACTTCATTGGAGGTGTCCACAACAGTTCCGTTTCGTTGCCATTCAAAAGTTTCGCCAGAAAGCGCCCTAAATGTGTTGATAGTAATAGGGTCTGCCCCTACACATAATATTGTACTATTACTGGCAATGTTCAATATTTCGTCAGAAGCGAGCCTTACCTCTAAGGTATTTGAGGCCACATTATAAGTGTTCAAAACACCATTTAGCACATATTGTCCATTATTGGATTGGTCAGAAACCGTTAAAGTTCGGGAGGTTTCTCCACCGAGGGTATTTCCTTCGTAAGACCATTGATATGCAAAAGAGCTTTCCAAATCAGAGGTCACATTGGTTTTCGCCCCCAAAGCACTAACTGCGTTAATGGTAGAAAGATTCAGAGTAGCTTCGGTATTTTGACAAGGGCCATACGAACCTACAAACTCAACAACGAACTCAAAGGAATCGGGAGAGGCCACGGTGGTGCTTTCTGAATCTACGGGTGCTCCGGCACACGGCCCTCCAGTTTCAGTGACCCTAACAAAGTACACTCCTGTATCATTAATGTTCAAGGTGCTATTCGTCTCACCGGTGATGGGCGTTCCGTCTTTGTACCACTGATAGGTAGGCGTTGAAGCCGTAGTGGTGACTGAAAGAGTTGTGTTCTGTCCTGGAAGAAGCACAATATCCGCATCGTTCTGCCTTGTCACTTGAAGTGAACCCAGATTTTGAATGGTAACGGCCGAAGATCTTTCCAGACAGGTAGAAGGCCCCTCAATTTCTACTTCATAATTTCCTTCAAAACCGGAAACGGAAGTATTAATGTTAAAGGTATGTCCTTCCAAAGTCGGCCCAGCTACGACGGAACCATCTTTGTACCAAGTATAGGTTAATCCTAAACCTGAAATATTTGATACCAGGGTATATGGGTCGCCTGCACACAGGCTAACCGTACTTGCACCATTGATGGCTATGCCGGAGGCGCTCCCTGTTGTAATTTCGATAGTGTTGGACTGAGTGTTGGCTGAACCGGAACAAACAGAGCCGTAGTCCAGTTCCACATAGTACATACCGGGTGTTGACACGGTAATTTCATGTGACTTTTCGCTAAGCGGCGTGCCACTACGATACCAATTGTATTGGTAAGTTTCCGGATTGGGAATGTTATGGGCGGCCAGTGTTACTGAGCTACCGCTGCACTGTTGGATGGTACCTCCAGGCGGAATTGTTCCATTTCCATCCTCACTTATCAAAAGTGGACTATCAAAATCTACATAGTGCATAGGATAAGCCACGGAGGGAGGGCTGGTCTTGGCCGGATTCGTACTTCTGACCCTCATCCTGTAGTTTTCTCCCCTAGTGGTGGTAGGAACGGCAAATTGAAAGTCAAAATCAAAAACAGTGTTCTTGTCAGTGACGCGATCTAGCTCCAAAGGAGAACCAAAGTTACCGTTGGAATCGGAAAGCTCTAAAATGAATTCGTTGTTGGAAGCCACAAGTGGAGGGCTCCAAGTGAAGTTCACAAAATATTCGTTGAAACTGTCGGAAGCACAGGCAGCGGTCCAAGCGGACGTAGTTCCTAAATTTGGGTTAGGTGCGGCTTCGGGCTGGTTGAGTACCTGAGCGTTTATGCCCATCGGACTCAATGCGATTAGCACAATGGCAATAGCTAGAATGCTAAATGTTGAACTAGTTTTTTTCATCAGCGTTAGTTTTAAGAGGTTGTTGACAATAATGCCCCAAAATGTGCCCCTTAAGATGTTCAGTTGTTGAAAGCGCCGAGACGCTTTTGTTCACATATAGTATTCCAATAACAAATATGACTTTATTTTAATGCTATTAAAAGATATTGTTGTGGCCCTTCGCAAAAGTGTTGTGAAATGGCTTTCTTTGTATACACCATGGGTAGAATAATAGCTACGAACCTAGGATTTTGCTACATTTGCGCTTCAATTTTGGATTATGGAAGAAGAGGTAAAGTCGCTGAATTTTATCGAGCATATCATTGAGGAGGATCTCGAGAAAGGATACTCCAAAGAAGAGTTACGATTTAGATTTCCGCCAGAACCCAATGGGTATCTTCATATAGGCCATGCCAGTTCAATTTGTTTGAATTTCGGTTTAGGGGAGAAATATAATGCCCCGGTCAACCTGAGATTTGACGATACGAACCCCGCCAAGGAAGAAAAGGAATATGTTGAGGCGATTAAAAGAGATGTTGAATGGCTGGGCTACGAATGGGAGTCAGAGCGCTACGCCTCTGATTATTTTCAACAGCTGTACGATTGGGCCGTAGAGCTTATTAAAAACGGCAAAGCCTATGTGGACAGCCAGACCTCAGAAGAAATAGCAAAGCAAAAAGGCACTCCTACCGAACCAGGGACTGCAAGTCCATATCGAGATAGACCCGTTGAGGAGAATTTGCGGCTATTTGAAGCAATGAAAAATGGTGATTTCAAGGAAGGAGAGCACGTTTTGAGGGCTAAAATTGACATGGCTTCTACCAATATGTTGATGAGAGACCCGGTCATGTACAGGGTACTTCACAAGGCACATCACCGCACCAATACCGATTGGTGTATTTATCCATTATACGACTGGACACATGGTGAAAGTGATTATATCGAACAAGTATCCCATTCCCTATGCACTCTGGAGTTCTTGCCGCACAGAGAGCTTTACGATTGGTTTTTGGACCAATTGGTATCAGAGGATAGGTTAAGACCAAAGCAAAGAGAATTTGCACGTAGGAACTTGAGCCATACGGTAGTGAGCAAGCGCAAGTTGCTACAATTGGTGGAGGGAGGCCATGTCAGCGGATGGGATGACCCAAGGATGCCTACTATATCGGGTTTGCGAAGAAGAGGGTATACACCAGAATCTATTCGCAATTTCACGGACACCATAGGTATTGCCAAAAGGGAGAATGTTGTGGATGTTTCCTTATTGGAATTTCATATCCGTGAACATTTGAACAAGATTGCCCCAAGAGTTATGGCAGTTTTGAATCCGTTGAAACTGGTCATCACGAATTATGGAGAAGGTAAAGAGGAGTGGTTGGATGCAGAAAACAATCCGGAAGACGAATCAGCTGGAAGCCGAAAAGTTCCATTTTCAAGGGAGTTGTATATAGAGCAGGAAGATTTCAGGGAAGAAGCCAATCGGAAGTTCTTTCGATTGAAGTTGGGGGGAGAAGTACGGCTTAAAAACGGATACATCATTAAGGCGGAGAGCTGCACGAAAGATGAAGCAGGCAATATCTTGGAAGTGCAGTGCACCTATGACCCTAAAAGTAAAAGCGGTAGTGGCACGGAAGAAAGTCTTCGAAAGGTAAAAGGTACTTTACATTGGGTGTCCATTCCACATGCCATTGAAGCCGAGGTGCGTTTATACGATAGGTTGTTCAACGACCCTACCCCCGATTCACATAAGGACAAAGACTTTATGGAATTTGTAAACCCTGATTCGCTTACCAAGCTTACAGGATATTTGGAACCTAGTCTGAAGAATGCGCAAATTGGAGACAGATTTCAGTTTCAGCGTCTGGGCTATTTTAATGTGGACCTTGATTCAACTAAGGACAACTTGGTTTTCAACAGAACGGTTACCCTTAGAGACACATGGGCAAAATTGGACCAAAAAAGCTAGCATAACCTTTTCCTATCTTAAACAAAATACCCATAGGTTTTTCTGATTAAAACAAGGCCTATATATGGGCTCTGAGAGTATTTTAAAAAAAGAAAACCCAGCAGTATATTTTCGTTTAGAACAATACACTGTGGGCTTTGTTTTGCGTTTTTAGTCTAGGCAAAAGACAAAATTAGAATTTCTTTGGACCAAGCCCTATTTGCTATAAAGACCTACTCCTTTTTTGGGACATTTGTCTTTTTCATTTGCTCCCCGATCATATTGCTGGCCGTAAAAGAAGCTACCATATCATTTAACATGTCGCTGCCGGCTTGGGGTGAATTCGGCAATAGTATTAAGTTGGTATTGGTTTCTTCACCGATGGATTGGAGGGTATCGTAATGTTGCGTTACCACAATCAAAGCTGAGGCTTCTTGAGAATTGATGCCCACTTTGTTCAGGACCTCCACGGATTCTTCGAGGCCTCTGGCAATCTCACGACGCTGATCAGCAATACCTTGGCCCTGAAGACGCTTGCTTTCGGCTTCTGCCTTTGCCTTTTCCACGATTAGGATTCGTGCGGCATCACCTTCAAATTGAGCTGCAATTTTTTCACGTTCGGATGCATTGATTCGGTTCATAGCTTCTTTTACTTGTGCATCAGGATCAATATCGGTTACCAAGGTCTTTATAATATCATAACCATATTCCAACATTGCATCTTGAAGCTCTGCTTTTACGGCAATGGCGATATCGTCCTTTTTTACAAACACGTCATCCAACTTCATTTTGGGTACCTCGGCCCTTACAACATCAAACACATAGGAGGTAATCTGGTCGTGTGGATATTCCAATTTGTAAAATGCTTCATAGACTTTACTTCTTATGACCACATATTGCACCGAAACCTTAAGTTTTACAAATACATCATCTAGAGTTTTAGTTTCAATGATAACATCCAACTGTTGAATTTTAAGGCTTAACCGCCCCGAGATACGATCTACTAAGGGTATTTTCATTTGAAGGCCTGAATTTCGTATGCTTTGAAATCGTCCAAAACGTTCGATGATTACTGCAGTTTGCTGTTTAACAATGAAAAAAGCTGAGATAAGGACAATAAGTCCAATAAAGATAATAGGGATGAATATTAAGTTGCCCATAAGAAATATGATTTTAGAATGAAGATTAAGGTACAAAACCCATACAAATAATGTGTATGAAAAGAATGGATTTTGTTACAAGAAGAGGGGAATTCTAAGTCGGATTCCTGTTTGAAGGTCCGGCACATTGTTGACCAACATGTCCTGCTGAATAAAAATGGAAAATTCCGTCTTCCCTGTAATCGAATAAATAAGCGTCCAGTAGCTGAGAAATTTATAGAGATGCCTTGATGCATCATGCCAACGGGCTATTCGTGTCGGAGATGAAGGCACATAATAACCCTCCTCCTTCTTGTTGTTGTAGGGTGTTTGAATCCTATAGTTAAGGCCGAAGGAGTGAAACCTTTCCCGCTTGTTCTTTATTGAATATTCAATATGACCTTCAAAGCTTCCGAAGAACCTACTGGTGCCAAGGTCAGGTTGGTTTTGGTGAAAGACTAGGGCATCTTTCCCCATTAGGTTAATTCCAAGGCCCATAAGTAAGTTGCTTTTTTGGGTTAAACGCACTTGTCTAAATCCAGCCAATGAAACCCCGAGGTCTAGGGAAGTATTGAATCGACTAAGGTTCACCCCTAAGTGTGTTCCAAAATTTAGAGAAACTGTATTTTGAAACGCTTTCTTATAGAAGTACAGTACTGCTTCTATTCCAGAAAAAACAAATTCACCCTGAGATATCTTTAATTCCCTTCCATTTCTGTCCGTATAAGCTATTGCTGCTTTGTCTAAACCAATCTGTTCACGGGCAAAAGGATCATCACCTCCAGCCACGGTTTTATGAAAGAATTCAATAAATCGATCGCCCGTGATTGTGCTGAAAGGGAAGGTTCCATCCATCAAAACAAAGGAACGCCCCGTGAGGCTCAAATCACTTTGTTTTCCAACAGGAAGCGTGTAGGTCATTCGAATATCTTTGATTATGCCGTCGTATTGAATTGAATACGAATCGGAGGGGGATGTGTCCTGGTCAAACTCAAAAATGCGACTAAAGAATACAATGTCTTCTATCCTAAGGCGATCTCCTTCTTCCAAGGGGATGAATGTGGTTACGGGTTGCCCCCAAATGTTGCCGCTATTAATTTGCAAATCTATTGACCCCACTCTATCTGGGACCGCTTTGAAATTGTGTGGCAGGGTGTAAAACAAAATACCTAAAGGATGGGTTGGCAAAATGTTAGGTTTGGAGATACCATTTTTTAGAGGGAAGTTGTTAGCAACGTCTTGCGAATTAACGTTCTGACAAAGGCATAGAATTCCCACCAAGAGAATTGAGCGCAAAGGCGGAAAACATGTGCGCATAATATTGGTTCAAAGGTTGATTACCCCTAAATGTAATAAATATTTCTCCTAAAGCCCTCAGGCTAATGTGCTTAGCGCATTTTTGATACGGCTTAAACTTTCCTCTTTACCTATAAGTTCAAGAATGTGGAAGAGGTGGGGCCCCTTAAGATCACCAACGATAACCAAGCGAAGAGGAGCCATAACCTTGCCCAGCGGTAGGCCGGTTTCATTTATCCAGCCCTTAACCATCTGTTCTACGTATTCAGAGGTAAAGCTGTCCAAGGATGACAGGAAAGAAACCAAGTTTTCAAGTATTTGTTGGGTGTTTTCTTTCCATTGTTTTTTGACTGCCTTTTCGTTGTAGCTCGAAGGCGGCACAAAAAAATAATCTCCAAGGTTCCAAAAATCGGAAACGAAAGTACTGCGTTCCTTAATAAGCGAAACTACGGTTTCAAGATACGATTTGTCTTTTTCAAGTATTGATGGATGTTGTTGTCCTTGTGTTGAAACAAACAGTTGTGCCAATTCTGAATTGCTCTTCTGCTGAAGGTATTGATGATTGTACCATTTTGTTTTTTCCGGATCGAACCTCGCACCAGACTTGTTGACTCTTTCTAGTGAAAAGGCTTCTACCAATTCTTCCAAGGAAAACAACTCTTTTTCAGTGCCGGGATTCCACCCTAACATAGCTAGAAAATTGATGACTGCACCAGGAAAATAACCTGTTTCTCGATACCCTATCGATTCATTCCAGGAAAGTGGGAAAACGGGAAACCCTCCTTTTTCGCCATCCCTTTTGCTCAATTTACCTTTCCCGACAGGCTTCATGATCAAGGGCAAATGGGCAAATTCTGGCGCTTCCCAACCAAAGGCATCGTATAACAATTGATGCAGGGCCAACGACGGCAGCCATTCTTCTCCCCGTATTACATGGGAAATCTCCATCAAATGGTCATCAACAATATTGGCTAAATGATATGTGGGCATACCATCGCTTTTGAACAGTATTTTATCATCAAGAATATTGGTGTCAATTTTGATTTCTCCTCGAACGATATCGTTTAGAATCAGTTCTTTATTTTCTGGAGATTTAAATCGAATGACATAGTCCTCACCGGCGTTCAACTTTTTTTGAACCTCGTCCCCAGAGAGAGAAAGAGAATTGGAAAGTTTTAAACGATTGTGCCAGTTGTAGATGAAAGTTTTCCCCTTGGCTTCGTGATCTTTTCTGTGAAAGTCCAAGGTCTCAGGGGTGTCAAATGCATAATAGGCATGGCCTTTTTCTATGAGTTTTTGAGCATAGGAATAGTAATGCTCTTTCCTTTCACTTTGGCGGTAAGGACCAAAATTGCCTTTTTTTCCAGGACCTTCATCAAATGGAATGCCGCACCAATTTAGAGCTTCAATGATGTAGTCTTCGGCTCCTTCAACATAGCGATTTTGATCGGTATCCTCTATACGCAGCACAAACGTCCCCCCATGCTTTTTTGCAAATAGATAGTTAAACAGCGCGGTTCGAATACCGCCAATATGCAAAGGACCTGTAGGACTTGGAGCAAAACGCACCCTAACGTTGGACATAGAAGTCAAATTTAGCCGCAAAGGTATAAAAAGCCTTAGGCCAGCGAAAGCGAATCCTGATCAGGTTTCATTTCTTTTGGAATCCGTTGGTTCATGATGTGGAACCATAAAGGCGGAACGAATGAAAGTACCATGGAGGTCGGATAACCATACGGCATTTGAGGAGAGATATCATGATAGTCCAACAGCTGATACTTTTTTGCGGATTTATAATGGTGGTCGCTATGGCGGGTCAATTCATAAAGAACGATTCTTCCTATTACGTGATTGCTGTTCCAAGAATGGCTTTCGCGTACACGTTCGTATCTCCCTGAGGACAGTTTTTTACGCATCAAACCGTAATGTTCAATATAATTGACCGTCTCCAACAACAAAAACCCGATGACTCCTGCACCTAGGGCAAACCATAGACCTATAAAGCCGAACAGAAAATAGACCAGAGCCAAATAGGCTACTTGGAATAGGGTATACCAGAGCATATCATTTTTTATGGTAAAAAAGGAAAGCCCATCTGCTTTCAATAGCTTGGACTGTATCTTCCATGCGCTGAAATACTGCCGGAATACCGAGGTGAACCAAAAGGAATATACGGATTGATTGTATCGGGCCGTAGCAGGGTCTTCTTTGGTGGCGGCATTGGCATGATGACCAAAATTGTGCTCAATATAAAAGTGCATATATAAGGAGGGCAGCAATAATAGCTTTCCCAGAAAGCGTTCCGGGGTTTGCTGGCGATGACCAAGTTCGTGCCCAACATTTATTCCGTTGACCCCTAGAACGATTCCGATGGAAAAGACCAAGCCAATAATTTCATGGAGATAAAGCTCTGTGTTGGACACTTTCCAAAGGGTAAAAAACAGAAAACCAAAGACTATAGGGACATTAAAATAAAGCATCCAATCAAAAAATTTGCTTTTTGTCTTCGTTTCCCTTTCTTCTTCGGATAGGTTGGAAGCATCTTGAGGAAGTAGCAATTCCATTACGGGGATGATGACAAAGGCATAAAATGGGGTAAAAAAACTCCAATAATCCAATAATAGGATGCTAAGGGCTGCCGAAAGAGGAATGGTCATGGCAGCCAAGTACTTTAAGTCTCTCATAGCCATGTTTTAACAAAAAATTTTCAGGGCATTTTGCCGGTATCGGGTATCTTGGTAATAAATATAGTGGATTTTGGATAGTTACAACAGGATACTTGAGAAGTTAAGCCAGTTTATAACCAAGTATTACACAAAACAACTGATAAAGGGAACCTTACTTTTTTTAACCCTTGGTGTTCTCTTTTGGTTAGCTGTGCTTACCGTGGAGTTTGCATTATGGTTGGACACCCGATGGAGGGTCTTGCTTTTTACTGTGTTTGTGGTAATTGAACTGTTCTTGATTTACAAGTTTTTATTGGTTCCGCTTGCCTATCTTTTGAGGTTTCGAAAAGGAATTTCCACAAAGGAAGCATCAAAATTGATTGGAAAACACTTTCCTGAGGTGGATGATAAGCTTTACAATTTGTTGCAATTATCTGAAAGCAGGGAGAAGTCCGACCTTTTAGTGGCCAGTATACAGCAGAGAGCCGATGGCTTGGGGCGGGTTCCTTTTACCCAAGCGATCAATGTTAAGGAAAGCTTGAGCTATGTGAAGTATGTGATAATTCCATTAGGTATACTGGGCATCATTTGGGTGACCGGGAATGTCGGGGAGTTTTTTAATTCTCACAAACGCGTGGTCAATTATGATTTAGCATATGAACAACCCGCACCGTTTCAGTTTCGTGTTCTGAATGAAAGTTTGGAGGTGCTCGATAATCAAACCTTGACACTACAAGTGGAAATAGTGGGTGAACTTACTCCTGAGGAAGTATATATTGATATAGCCGGAGAAAGACTTTTAATGAAAAGACAATCTGGGACATTTACCCACAGGTTCCAGGCCCCAGTTGTGGATACTGACTTCTATTTGACGGCGAATGGATGGGGCTCAAGGACTTATCATATAAGTAGCATCAAGACACCCGCGCTGATTGATTTTGAAATGAAACTCAACTATCCAGGGTACATCAAGAAGAAGGCCGAGGTGATAACCGGCACGGGGAATGCAGTGGTGCCCGAAGGCACTAGGGTTGAGTGGAAAATATTGGGAAGAAACATAGATAGCATAACCATGCATCAAATCGATACCAGCTTCTTCCTAAAAAAAGCCGCCAAAGGATTTGTTATAGCTAAATCAGTGTATGACGATTTGGAGTACGCGTTGAGCACATCTAATAGCCGGGTACGGAACTTTGAAAGATTAGAATATTCTCTTGGCATAATAAAGGATGCAAGACCCACAATTAAGGTGGAACAAATTTTGGACTCTATCAGTCCGAATCAATCTTTTTTTACAGGCCAAGCAGCGGATGATTATGGCTTGAGCGAGATCAGGTTGGTTTGCTTCCCTGTGGATGATAAACAAAATGTACAACGCATAGTGTTAGATCGACCGAACACCAACGTTCATCAATTCTATTATACCTTCCCTTCAGGCCTGGCACTTATTGAGGGAAAGGAGTATAGACTCTATTTTGAAATCGTTGATAATGATGGAATTAGAGGAGGTAAGAGCACTAGGAGCAAGACGTTTAAGACAACCCTATATAATGATAAACAACTGAAAGACAAAGACTTAGAGTTTCAAAATACGGTTATTGATAATTTGGATAAGTCGCTGGAGAAATACAAGGAGCAGCAAGAAGAGTTACTGAAGTTGAATAAGGAACAAAAAGAAGAGAACGGTTTTGATTTCGAGGATAAAAATAGGATTAAGGATTTTTTGCAAAAGCAAGAAGAGCAGGAGCAGTTAATGGAGAAGTTTAGCCGGCAGTTAAAAGAAAGCCTAGATAAGGAAAACTCTGATAGTGAGCGTAATGAAATGTTGAAGGAACGGTTGGAGCGGCAAGAATTGGAGGCTAGAAAGAATGAGAAACTTTTGGATGAGTTGAATAAACTTGCCGATAAAATTGACAAGGAAGAACTGAAGAAAAGGCTTGATGAATTAGGTAAAAAACAAAGTTCCGGTGCCAGAAACTTAGAACAGATTTTAGAGCTTACCAAGCGGTACTATGTCTCAGAGAAGATGGCCCAAATGGCTAAGCAGTTAGATGACTTATCGAAAGAACAGGAGAAGTTGGCTAATGAGGAAGTGAAGCAGGAAGTGGAAATGCAAAAGGACCTTAAGGAAGAGTTTGACCGGCTTGCCAAGGAGTTGCAAGAGCTAAAAAAGGATAATAAAGGTCTTAAGAAGCCGATGGAAATTAATGTTTCTGAATCACAGGAGGAAGGGGTAAAACAAGATCAAGAGGATGCTCTGGAAGAATTGAATAAAGGGGATGATGGAGAGGAAAAAGGTCCGGAAGCTCAATCGAAAAAACAACAAAATGCATCGCAAAAGCAGAAATCCGCATCGCAAAAGATGAAAGAAATGAGCAAAGCGTTGCAGCAGGGCGCTATGTCTGCTAGCGGCTCCAGTGATACCGAAGATGCCGAAATGCTCCGACAAATTCTGGATAATCTGGTTACCTTTTCCTTTAATCAAGAGAAACTTTTTGAGTCAATAGAAGATGCCAATGTTGATATTGCACAATTCGCTAAAACGGTGCGGGATCAAAAAGAGTTACGAAGATTGTTTGAACATGTAGATGATAGTTTATTTGCGCTTTCACTTCGTAGGGCCGAGCTATCGGAATTTGTAAATGAGCAAATAACGGAAGTGTATTACAACATTGATAAATCCTTGGAGAGCATTGCCGACAACCAAATTTATCAGGGAGCATCGTACCAACAGTATGTGGTTAATGCCACAAATAGTTTGGCAGATTTCTTGGCCAACATTTTGGACAATATGCAGGAAAGTATGCAGTCTGGTCAAGGGTCTGGTCAAGGCAGTCAGGATTTTCAATTACCCGACATTATACAAGGTCAACAGGGCTTGCAAGAAAAAATGAATGGTTCTGGAAAGGAGGGCAAGAGTTCTTCTAGTGGCCAGGAAAAGGGGAATAGTGGAGAAGGAAAGAATGGTAATCAAGGTAAAGAGGGAGAAGGTGGCAAAGACGGCAAGAATGGAACGAAAGAGGGTACGGGACAAAAGGGGTCTGGCTCAGAGGGAGGTCGAGGCGGTACAGGCGAATTGGGAAATGAAGGGGAAATGGAGCTCAGTAAGGTATATGAGATCTATAAGGAGCAGCAGTTTATCAGGGAGCAACTGGAAAAGCAATTAGAGGACATGATTCGAAATGAAGACAGAAACCTGGCCAAGAAGCTTATACGTCAGATGGAGGATTTCCAAAATGATTTGTTAGAGAATGGCATAACACAGAGAACCAAGGACAAGGTAAACAGAATTCAGCATGAACTGCTAAAGCTTAAAAACGCCTCTTTGAAACAGGGTAAAAAGAAAGAGAGGCAGAGCAGTACCAATGAACAGCAATTTGCGAACCCTATTACGACCAGACCAGACCTGCTTAAAGACTACCAAAACAACATTGAAATATTAAATAGACAAGCGTTACCTTTGCGGCAAAATTACGAGAGAAAGGTCAAGGTTTATTTTAAGAATGATTGAATTTCATTTTGAGTCGGACTTCAAGCTTGATGACAAAACCAAATATTCCGATTGGGTAAATAGAGTAATTGAAGGCGAGGGCTTTAGGGTTGGTGATGTTTCATATATCTTCAAGGATGACGATGGGCTACTTAGAATCAATCAGAGTTATTTGAACCATGATTGGTATACCGATATTATCACTTTTGATTACGTTCAGGGAAGGGTGATTTCAGGGGATATTTTTATCTCAACTGAGAGGGTAAACGAGAACGCTAAGGAGTATCAGGTAGATTTTGAAGAGGAGCTTTTGAGGGTTATGGCGCACGGCCTATTGCACCTGATGGGGTTTAGTGACAAGGATAATGATAGTAGTGTTGTTATGCGCGAGAAAGAGGATGAAAAGATTAAATTGTTCCACGTGGAACGTTAGCTATGTTTGAAAAGGAATATGATGTTATCGTTGTTGGAGGCGGCCATGCAGGCGCGGAAGCTGCTGCTGCTTCGGCAAATATGGGTTCACGCACACTGTTGATTACAATGAACCTTCAGACTATAGGGCAAATGTCTTGCAATCCAGCCATGGGCGGAATTGCAAAGGGGCAGATTGTTAGGGAAATTGATGCATTGGGCGGATATAGTGGTATTGTAACTGATAGGTCTGCCATACAGTTTAAGATGCTCAATAAGTCTAAAGGTCCGGCCATGTGGAGCCCGAGAGCTCAGAATGATCGGATGCGGTTTGCGGAAGAATGGCGTAAAATGTTGGAGGAAACCCCAAATGTTGATTTTTATCAAGAGATGGTTTCAGGCTTATTGGTTGAAGGTGACAAAGTGGTTGGTGTGCGAACCTCGTTGGGAATAGATGTTAGATCCAGGGCTGTTGTACTTACGAATGGAACTTTTTTAAATGGACTTATCCACATTGGAGAAAAGCAATTTGGAGGAGGAAGGGCAGGTGAAAAGGCCGCTACCGGAATCACGGAGCAATTGGTCGATTTTGGATTTGACAGTGGTAGAATGAAGACGGGCACGCCACCGAGGGTTGATGGCAGGTCGTTGGATTATTCCAAAATGATAGTGCAACCAGGTGATGAATATCCCGAGAAATTTTCCTATTTGGACACCGTAGTGTTGAATGAGCAGAGGGATTGTTATATGACCCATACCAGCAAAATGGTACACGATTTACTGCGCGAGGGATTTGATCGCTCCCCAATGTTCAATGGTAGAATCAAAAGTATTGGCCCTCGGTATTGCCCATCCATTGAAGACAAAATTCATCGATTTGCCGACAAGGACGCTCATCAGATTTTTGTGGAGCCTGAAGGGTGGCATACGGTTGAGGTTTATGTAAATGGTTTTTCCACCTCTTTGCCCGAGGACATTCAGTTCAAAGCCTTGAGCTCAGTAAAGGGATTCGAAAATGTAAAGTTCTTTAGGCCTGGGTATGCCATTGAATACGATTATTTTCCTCCCACTCAGCTCAAGCATACTTTAGAAACTAAGCTTGTGAAGAACCTTTATTTCGCGGGTCAAATCAATGGAACCACTGGATATGAGGAAGCTGCATCGCAAGGTCTTATGGCAGGAATAAATGCCCATTTAAAGATTAGTGAAAGGGAACCCTTTATTCTTAAAAGGGATGAGGCCTACATCGGCGTGCTTATTGATGACCTAATTACCAAAGGGACGGAAGAGCCGTACCGAATGTTCACTTCAAGGGCGGAATATCGCACCCTTCTACGCCAAGATAATGCAGACCTTAGACTGACCCCTCGAAGTCATGAGTTGGGCCTGGCTAGTGAGGAAAGATTGAAACGGATGGAGGAAAAGCAAAAGAAATCCAATGAATTCATCAATTTCTTTAAGAAAACAAGTTTTGCTCCTGATGAAATCAATCCAATTTTAAAGTCGGTAGATTCAGCGCTGGTAAAGCAATCAGATAAGCTTTTTAAAGTTTTTTCTCGACCAAGAGTTACCATGGAACATATGTTAACGCTGGAATCAGTATCCAGTTTTGTTTCTGAAAATGAACTTAAGAACGAAGTTTTGGAGCAGGCGGAAATTCAGGTGAAGTACGCGGGGTATATCGAAAAAGAGAAAACCAATGCAGACAAACTTCACAGATTGGAAAATGTAAAGATTCCGGATAATTTTGACTATACCAAGTTGAAATCTTTGTCATTTGAAGCAAGGGAAAAATTGGAGGCTATTCGACCTGTTACTATATCGCAGGCATCAAGAATTAGTGGAGTTTCTCCTTCAGATATAAGCGTGCTTTTGGTTTTTTTGGGCAGGTAACTGAAAATTTGTTCCACGTGGAACTTTTCTTGTGGTATTGCTGAAGGATTGGCGTAATTTTTGATTTCTTTTTGGCCAACCAAGCAGCCATGAAGAGATTTTTTCTAGTAATCAGTTTAATTTCCTTTTTGAGTTCTTGTGTACCTCTTAGAATTGCACTCAATATAGAAGACTATAAGATTGTAAAGGGCAAAAGATTTAGAAGAGGCTTGCCAAAGAAAGATTTGTTCATATTCGAAGACCCAAAAAGGGCGGATGAATTCTTTCATTATGTTCACACAAAATTTGATCTAAAGGGCACCTATGTCGATATCAATGTTCCATTTCAGATTAACGGCAATCAGTATTTCTTTTCATTTTATGAAACCGATATTCCAGATAAGACCATTAACCTTGTTCCTTTGGTGGCAGATGCGCTACTAAGCAGCGCTGAAATGGGTCCAATGTTTGAAGAAGTGCACGAGTCTCGAAACGGGAATTACTATATAGCCATTGAAGCTTATGATGAAAACGGTGAAAATTGCTTGAGCCAAAATTATGTATTACGGAAAGAGGTTATAGCGTATCTTTCCCAATTGAAACAAGAATATTTGAATACGAGCAACTACAATGAAGTTGTATTTAAAAACTAAGGATTATTCGGTCTCTGGAGAAGACTTTGAATTGATCTATGACAAGGAGAAGGAAATGTTGGTAACAACCCCCGTTCCCCAAAACTTGGATAAATACTATCAAAGCGAAAACTATATTTCCCATACGGACTCGAAAAAGTCATTGATTGACCGTTTGTATCAGGCGGTGAAGCTTTGGAACCTGAAAAAAAAGGTACAAATAATTGATAATCAAATAGTTAAAAGGAAGTCAATCCTTGATTTTGGTGCGGGAACAGGAGATTTTTTAGCGTTTTCAAAAGCAAAAGGTTTTGAGGTTTTTGGGATTGAACCCAACGCTAGCGCGAGGCGGAGAGCCCAAGAAAAAGAAGTGCAGCTGGTACCAAATATACAAGAGCTGGCTCAGAAGAAATTCCAAGTGATTACCCTGTGGCATGTTCTGGAACATCTTCCCAATGTTGATACCCATATAGAACAATTAATTCCTTACCTCGAAAACGAAGGTGTTTTAATTGTTGCCGTTCCCAACTATAAATCTTGGGACGCGAAACATTACAAATCGTTTTGGGCAGCCTATGATGTTCCCAGACACCTATCCCATTTTTCCAGAACAGCCATTGCTCAGATTTTTGATAAACATGGACTTAAGTTAGTTTCAATTCGCCCCATGATTTTTGATGCTTTTTATGTATCCATGCTATCTGAAAAATATAAGGGGAGCAATCTGCATTTTGTAAAGGGGTTTTTTAAAGGACTGTGGTCAAATCTTAATGCCTTATTTACAAAAGAGTATTCTTCTCTGATTTATGTATTAAAAAAGCAAGTTTAGCCATTTAAGCTTTTCTTATTGCATACTTTTAATGCGCCGTGCATATTGTCTTAAAGAAAAACCAAAACGCTGGCTGAGGCCCTATTTTCAAACCAAACCAAATAGAAATAATCAATTGGAACTTTAAAAATCCATAAACAATCTCTATGGGACTCCTCTGGAATATCCAAAGCATTGAAAAACTTAACAGCTGCATTAAAAAAGCTTTTCTATTTTTGCGCATCTTTAAATCTCAGAAATGAAAAAACTTACCGTACTTATTTTTGCAATGACGGCAATATCCTGCCAGCAGAATAAAATTGGCTTTGTAGACAATGTAAAACTTCTGGATGGTTATCAGGAAAAAGTTGATGTGGAGGCAAAGTTCAATGTCAAAGTTGATGGATTAACCAAGAAAAGGGACAGTATTTCAAAAGCCTTTCAGTTGGAACTTCAAGAATTTCAATCCCTTGCCCAAAGCATGTCCCAGAAAAACGCCCAAGAACAATATAACCTTCTTCAGCAACGGGGGCAGTTTGTTGCCCAGCAATTGCAGCAGGAAGAGCAAGCTTTACAGCAGAATAGTCAAACCGAAATGGATTCGTTGGTAAAGAAGGTAAAGGACGAAATAAAGTCCTACGGAAAGGCCAACGGGTTTACCTACATTTTAGGTGGAGGTGATGGAGGTAGCGTGCTTTATGGTGTGGAAGCGCAAGACTTAACCGATGAGCTTCTTCAAATTTTGAACGACAAGTACAAAAAATAGATTGCCCAAAATTAGCATTAGGCCCATCCAACAGATGGGCTTTTTTATTGCACTAAAAAAAGAAGGATAATGGCAGGCACAAAATAGATGACAATGGTTCTGGCGCCGTCATAGTCTTTGGCAACACGTTGTCCGAAAAGCAACAGCAAAAGGGTTACACAAGATAAAACGGCAGTTGAAAAAGCGGTCGAACTTTGTCCATTACTGAAGAACTCAAAGATGCCAACCACCCCCATAATGCCCACCGCACATTCCAAGATGAGGACTATGGCCAAAAGCATTGGTACAAGACTTTTTAAAAAGGTCTTGGAGAAATGACCCTTTAACCAGCCCATATTTCCGTTCCAGTCCAAAATCTTATCTATCCCACTTTGCAGGAAGGTAATGGCTAAAAAGGCCAATAATAGTATTTGAGTGGGATGTTGTGAGAAATTTTCCATGTAGATGATTTTATGCAGCTTTACTATGAAGCAATCGAGTTAGTTTAATGGAGAGGTCGGTAAAAATAAGTTTGGAATTACCATTGCGTTCCACGTGAAATAGAGCAGTTTCAAGTTCTTTAACGATATCAAGAATATTGTTTTCATGAACAAAAGGAGCGAATTTTTTCAAGTCAAAACCCTCAACATGCAGTTTTAAATAAACCAGGGAATCGGCCTTATAGTTCATTAACATGGCCTGCCGCATCACGGTAAGGCAGTATTGAATAAACTTTTTTTGCACTTCTCTACCTGTTTTCGAGACTTCGTCGCTCCAAAGGATAAGTTCATGAACCGCACCCTTGTTGCCTTTGGCTTTAAATGCGCTTCGCACCCATTGTACAAACCAGCGCTCAAAAACTAAATCTTCTGAATCCTTGTGAAGCAAATCCAGAGCCTTGTTGTAGTTCCCGTTGGCCTCATGCGCAATCGAGATAGCCTCCGGCTCCAAAACGCCTTTAACCTTTAATGCATTAAGAATGACACCTTCTGCAAGTGGTGGAAAATGAAGAATCTGACAACGAGACCGGATGGTGTTGATGATCTGCTCCTCATCCTCAGCAATTAAGATCAGAATAGTATTATGGGGTGGCTCCTCTATAAGTTTCAACAACTTATTCGAGGCAGCAATGTTCATTTTTTCGGCCATCCAAATGACCATGACCTTTCGCCCACCTTCATAGGACTTTAAGGATAACTTCTTCACGATATCATGGGCTTCATCCACACCAATTTGCCCTTGTTTCTTTTCAATCCCAATGGCGCGATACCAATCAAACAAATTGCCATAGGGTTGCTCATGAACAAATTTGCGCCAGTCCTCCAAAAAGTGATTGCTAACGGCATGTGATTTCACCTTATCAGAATTGGAAACAGGAAAAGCAAAATGAAGGTCGGGATGCGAAAGGGAGGCGCACTTTAAATTACATGCCTCATTTCCACCCTCATTTTCTCCATTCGAATTATCACATAGAAGGTATTGGGCGTATGCAATCGCCATGGGCAATGTTCCGCAACCTTCTGGGCCAACAAACAATTGCGCATGGGCGACCCGACCATTGTCTGCAGTTGCAGCCAAATGATTTTTAATATGTTCCAACCCCAATACATCTCGGAAGAGCATAATCCTTAAATAAAGGTTTTGATAGCCAAAGGCACTATCGAAAGCCTAAAAATATAACAAATGTTCCTCAATGGAAAAGAAGGAAATCTTTACTTTTGAAAGCGCATAAATCCAAGCAGATGAAAACCATAGATGATTTCAATTTTGAAAGTAAAAAGGCTCTTATTAGAGTGGACTTCAATGTCCCCTTGAATCAAGACTTCGAGGTTACCGACACCAGTAGAATTGCTGCAGCAACACCTACCATACTCAAGGTTTTGGAAGATGGGGGCAGTGCCATTCTGATGAGCCACTTGGGTAGACCGAAAGGCAAGGTAAATCCAGACATGTCGCTTTCCCATATCTGCGAAAAAGTCTCTGAAATCATTGGGGTTCAGGTTAAGTTTGCTGAGGATTGCGTTGGGGATAAGGCCAAAGCAGCAGCCGGCGCGCTTGAAAATGGGGAGGTATTGTTATTGGAAAATCTACGTTTCCACGCAGAGGAAGAAGCTGGTGACGATGCTTTTGCAGAGCAACTTTCAAAACTTGGGGATGTCTATGTAAACGATGCTTTTGGAACCGCGCATAGGGCCCATGCTTCTACTACCATTGTGGCTAAATTCTTCCCAGAGAATAAGTGTTTTGGTTATTTATTGGCCAAAGAAATAAAGGCAATTGAAAAGGTGATGCAAACCGGTGAGAAGCCGGTTACCGCAATTTTGGGCGGGGCAAAGGTGTCTTCAAAAATAACCATCATTGAGAATATTTTGGATAAAGTCGACCATCTGATAATCGGTGGTGGAATGACCTATACTTTTATCAAAGCGCAGGGCGGAAACGTAGGTGACTCCATTTGCGAGGATGATAAAATGGATTTGGCCCTGGACATTTTAAAACAAGCTAAAGCCAAAGGAGTTGAAGTTCACCTGCCGGTCGACGTGTTGGCTGCAGATGATTTTAGCAATGAGGCGGACACCCAGTTCGTTAGTGTTGATGAAATCCCAGATAGTTGGCAAGGCTTGGATGCCGGACCCCAAACTTTGGAAAACTTCAAGAAGGTCATTTTGGCATCAAAGACTATTTTATGGAATGGCCCGGTAGGCGTTTTTGAAATGGAAAACTTCGCCAAGGGGACCATAGCAGTTGGCAACGCCATAGATGAAGCCACTCAAAATGGGGCCTTCTCATTGGTCGGAGGCGGTGATTCTGTTGCTGCAGTGAAGCAATTTGGGTTTCAAGATAAGGTGAGTTATGTCTCTACAGGGGGAGGCGCCATGCTAGAAAGTTTGGAAGGCAAAACCTTACCGGGAATTGCTGCAATATTGGACTAACTCCCACGTTGTTAATTCATAAGAAGCTTAGGCTTTAACTTTTGTTTTGCTCCGAAAGTTTTAGTTTTTCGGAAAAAAACACCATTTTCGTTTGTTTCAAACCAAACCTTTACCAAAATGTACCAAAGCGTGAGAACGACTTTATATATTGCAATGCTCTTTGTTGGCCCTTTTTTGACGGCTCAGCAAAGTGACTCACTTGCTTTGACATCTTCAAGAACCAAGGAGCTGGCCATTCCTGCCATGCGAACGGATTCGACCGAAATTGAGCAAGTTGACATCTCTGAAAGCAATACTTCGTCTACGAAGATTGATGGTGAAATTCCCTTGACCTTTACAGGCAAAAGCAGTGAATTTCAACTAAAAGATTTAGAGGTGGCTTCAAAATATGACAGCCTTTGGCTTACCGAGCTTCACAAAAGTGCCGAATGGTTTACAGAGATGCAGGATGAGGTGCAAAATCCTTTGGAAGAAGATAATACAAGTATAGATTTACCCACTGATACCTTAAAGGCTCGATTGGCCCGGTTGAACGAAAAAACACCTTTTAATATTTCCTATAACCCATCATTGGAAAGTGTGATTAAATCATTTTTGATTCGCAAAAAAGGACTGATGGAGCGCATGCTGACGGCCAGCCAATTCTATTTTCCACTCTTTGAACAAGAATTGGACAACCATGATATCCCTTTGGAAATTAAATACTTGGCTATTGTAGAATCTGCTTTAAACCCAAGGGCACGCTCCAGGGTTGGGGCAAAAGGCTTATGGCAGTTTATGTTCAGCACCGGAAAAATGTACGGTTTAAATGTGAGTAGTTACATTGATGAACGAAACGACCCTATCTTGGCTACAAAAGCGGCTTGTAAATACTTGGACAAGCTTCATGACATTTTTGGTGATTGGGATTTGGCCCTTGCTGCGTACAATTCAGGACCAGGGAATGTAAATAAGGCCATCAGAAGGTCAGGCGGATATAAAAACTATTGGAACATTAGACGAAACCTTCCACGTGAAACCGCAGGATATGTGCCTGCTTTTTTGGCAACCATGTACATTTTTGAGTACGCAGAAGAGCATGGATTGCGAAAAGAAAATATTGAGCGCCCCTATTTTCAGACAGACACGGTGCATGTAAAGAACCTAATCACGTTTGACCAAATTTCAAAACTTGTCGATATCAGCAAGGAAGAATTGGAAATGCTGAATCCAGCATACAAGCTGAACATTATTCCCAAAATAAAAGGCAAGACCTATGCCCTTCGTTTACCGGTCTCTAAAATCGGGAAGTTTGTAAATAACGAAAACGCCATCTATGCCTATGCAAAAAAAGAGCTGGACTCTTTGGAAAAGCCGTTGCCTCAATTGGTGGAGACCAAAAACCAAATTAGGTACAAGGTAAGAAGCGGGGATTACTTGGGGAAAATTGCTGAACGATACGGAGTTGGCGTAAGTCAAATAAAAAGATGGAATGGACTGCGAAGCAACAATCTTAGAATTGGGCAGAGGTTGACTATATTTCCAAGAAAACCTTATTTTCAAAAAACGGTTGCTCAGGGCAAAACCTCAAAGTCTAACAAGACCCCGAGTTCTACAAAAGGGGCTAAGGTCCATACCGTACAAAGCGGAGACTCCCTTTGGACCATTTCAAGAAAATATCCTGGAATTTCCATTGAAAATTTACGAGAATGGAACGGTCTTAGTGGTAATAACCTAAAACCAGGCACAAAGTTGAAATTGTGCGATTGTTCTTCGTAAATTTAACACAAGATGAAAAAGATCAGGACACTATTTTTTGTTGCCATAAGCGTGGCAATAATTATCTCATGCAACAATTCTGGACCTAAAAAAAGGTTTCTTCCACCCTCTACAGGAGGCATTAATTCATTGATGGTAGTAATGGATACTGAATTATGGCAAGGAGGTATCGGAGATAAGATACGGGAATACTTTGCTGCCCCGGTATTGGGATTACCCCAAGGAGAGCCCATTTTTAGCATCACACAAATTCCACCTCAAGTCTTCAAAGGCGGAGTAACGCATTCCCGGTCAGTATTGTTTGTGGAACAAGACACCCTTTCGCTCACCCATATAAAGGACAATGTGTACGCTACCCCCCAGAAAGTTGCCGTTATCAAAGGGGAGACCTATAACGATCTTGAGGGAGGCGTTGAAGAACTCGCCCAAGCTGCAATAGCCGCATTCAAGCATGTCGAAATTACAGAAGCCCAAAAAAGGTTTACACGATCCTTAAGCAAGGAAACGGCCCTTCAAGAAGAGTTTGGCATCAGCTTAAAAGTTCCTTCGCTATATAAAGTGGGACGACGTGAAAAGAACTTCGTTTGGATGGACATTCAAATCCCAAAAGGGACTATGAATATCATTGCCTATGAGATGCCTTTGGAAAGCTTTGAAAGCGATTCCACCTTTGTAGGAGATATTATTAAAATGCGAGATTCTATTGGTGAAAAATATGTTCCAGGGCCTTATGAAAACACCTTTATGATGACGGAAAAAGCTTTTGCGCCTTATGTGTTTCCCGCCGAAATTGGGGGTAAAAAGGCAGCTGAGGTTAGAGGTATTTGGGAGATTAACGGCTATCCTATGGCAGGACCTTTCCTAACATATATAATCAACGATAAGGAAAACAACAGAAAGTTGGTCTTAGAAGGATTCACCTTTGCTCCTTCCGCCGAGAAAAGAGATTATATGTTCGAATTGGAAGCGATATTAAGAACCATAAAGTTTGATATGGGATCTTAAACGTTCTTCCAGTATGCAAAAAAGCCCAGCATGTTAATTGCCGGGCTTTTTTGTTCTTTAAATGCTTAACGTGATTTTTTAATCAAAAGCGAATCCTGTGGACAATCTGTAAACAAAAGCGTAAAGCACAATAAAGAACATAACAAAACAGAACCACGAGAACAGTTTAAAGTAGCGCTGCAATAGGATATGGCCTAGGTTTCTAAATGCATCTAAATAAATTTCTTTGACAAGTATTAATTTCTTCATATGTAAGCGTTTTAAGATTTAAAGACAAGACAAAATTTGGCATTTAGGACCGCTATTGGAAAATGAAAAGATAAAAGGCAGAAAAAGAGTGATAAATGACATTCTTATTGTTGATACACTATGAACCTTTTGGTTTGATCGATGAACTGCAAATTTTGCAAAGTCCTTCGTCGAGAGCTTTATTCGATGAACTGCCGATTTTAATTTTATCCATAAAAAAAGCCCCTTGATTTTGGGGCCGTTCTATAGATTTTGGGAAATACGTCACATGGAAATGATGATAAACTCCGATCTTCGATTGAGTTTGTGTAGCTCCCTGGAACAACGCACGCCATCCGAGCAATCATTGAGCAGGTTCTCTTCCCCAAAACCGATGGCACTTTCAATTCGGGAGGCATCAATACCTTTTGAGATAATATAATTCCTTGACGATTTGGCCCTTTTGTCCGATAGGTACTTATTGTATGCTTTACTTCCCCAAGAGTCGGTGTGGGATTCAATACGGATCACCATATCAGGATAAGCTCTCATAACCTCAACCAACTTGTCGAGCTCCTCTGCTGCTTGCGGTTTGATGTTGAACTTATCAAAATCAAAATAAATGGCCTCGGTCTCAATTTTGAGCACACCTTTTTCCTCAGCAATTACTTCCTTAAGCCTTTTTAAAGTTTGTGTTACACTGATACTCTCGTTGGGTTTTGTCCGCACCTGTGTTTTTTCCTCAAAATAACCGTCCTTAACCGATACTACATTATAATCGGCATTGGGTTCCAGATTCTCAAAAACGAAACTGCCGTTTTCATCAGTGACTATCTCCGATACTTTTTCTCCATTTTCATCAAAAAGGGCAACGGTGGTACCAGGAATCAGGTCGTGAGTGGTACTGTCATTGACAACCCCTGAGATTGCAGTAAGATTCAGCAATTGTTTAAAGGAGTAAATATCGTCATCACCCTTCCCTCCTTTTCTGTTTGAGGCAAAGTATCCCTTTTGGGTCTTTTCATCCACGATATAGGAAAAATCATCCCTATTGCTATTAATGGGCTTACCAAGATTTACAGCTACACTGAAGAATCCTTCGGCATGGTCTGATTTATAAATGTCTAATCCACCCATGCCCATGGCACGATCCGAGGAAAAATAAATTGCGTTGTCCGTTACGTAGGGGAACATTTCTTTTTTGGACGTGTTAATGGTTCTGCCCAAGTTTGTTGGTTCAGAAAATTTCCCGTTCTCCAATATGTCTACCACGTATATATCTGTTCCGCCATAGCCCCCTGGCCTGTCTGAAACGAAGTACATTTTTTGACCATCTGGGCTTATCGCGGGATGACCATTGGAGTAATTTTCACTGTTGAAAGGGAGTTCCACGGCCTTGGTCCAGTTTCCATCAACAAAGTTGGACTTATAAATTTTGAGGTGATTCACACCATTTTTACCTCTTCTTAACTTCTTGCCATAATTGTTTCTTGTGAAATAAATGGTCTTCTGGTCAGGAGAAAAGGCTACGGAAGCCTCGTGGTACTTGGTGTTGATGTTTTTCGAAAGCTTTTTGGCCTGTACCAGGTCCTCACCTTCTTCATTGGTTTTTGCAGTATATAGATCCAAAAAAGGTTGATTGTTCCAACGATATTTTCTTGTGGTGAGAAACGAAGAGTCTACCGCCGAAGAGAAAACAACCTGCCCCTCATGGTGAAACATAGGGGCAAAGTCAGAATACTGCGAATTGATGGATACATTTTTAACGGCAATACGGGAAGAAAAATCCCGAATGGTATTATTTTCGGAAGATATCGCATCTGAAGGCGCACGATTTTTTTGAAACATTTTAGTTAATCGTTCCGCTCGTTTATAGCGCCCTGTAGCTTTTAAACTATGAGTGTACTTAAAAAACTTGTCCTCTGGGATATCATCCTTGTGTATTTGGTACAGCTTGTGGTACCATTTGTATGCCTTTTCAAGGTTTCCGCTGTAGTAATGGGAGTCGCCCGCTTTGGATAGTAGATCGAATGTTACTTTGGTCTCTCCTTTTTCAAGTACGATATCATAAATACGTGCGGCTTCGGCATACCACATTTTCTCAAAATAGTTATTGGCTTGGCGTATAAGTTTGGCAGTTGTGCCTTTTTCCTTTACAAATTTATGCAGTTCCTTATTCGATAAAGTGTCCAAGGATTGAAATGAAGGGCCCTCTTGGTTTTGAGCAACCAGTTCCGTTTCCTGTTCATCCTGAAAATCAAGATGGGAAATAGATTGGGCATATGACCCAAACAGGGATAAAAAGCAAAGTGCTAAAATGAGGTTTTTCATTATCACTCCTTTCTAACACATAATGGTTAGGAATAGACGTGAAATCGCAATCCGTGCGAAATCTTAAACAAAAATAGATTAAGGGTGCAGGGGAAGTAAGTTTTTGTTGTGAAAAAGAACTTTTAAGGAGTGAATACGCCAAAAATGTTGTTTTTCATCGATAAGGCCTTGAAAAAAAAGGGCTTAGCTAGCCTATCAAAACACCTTAAAACTGAATTTAGGAGTCCGATTCTTTCGGGCCCTCCAATTTTTCGTCATCTTTTGAAGCGTCCTTAAACTCTTTGATTCCGCTACCGAGACCTCTCATAAGTTCAGGTATTTTTTTTCCGCCAAAAAGAAGAAGCACGACGAGCACAATCAATACAATCTGCCAGGGACCCAGCATTCCAAGAAAAATATTTTGAAGAATCATGATTTTTTCCTTTCAAATTAAAGATAAAGGTACTAAAAGTACCCGATAACAATACGTAAATAACGAAAATTAGCATTTCTAATTGTGATGGTACGGCAAAGTGTAGGGCACATTTTAAAAAGCTTAACATCTTAATTAAAATCTAAGATTATCTTTGTTGGACATGGCAAAAGACAAAAAGAAAAGAAAAGAGCTAAGGCGGAAGCTACTGCATAAGTACCGTTTGGTCATTTTAAACGAGAATACTTTTGAGGAAAAGATATCGTTTAAGCTGAATCGATTGAACGTTTTTGTTACGGGAACACTCTTTATAATCGTTCTGATTGGACTTACCACTTTGATTATTGCCTTTACTCCCTTAAGGGAGTATATTCCTGGTTATTCGTCCACTCGTCTCAAAAGGCAGGCCACAGAGCTTACCTATAAGACGGATTCTTTGGTAACCGTTTTAGACTATACTAATCGGTATTTAGACAATATTCGTCTCGTTCTTAGTGGTGATATTGAAAATAATGTGGTTAACCGCGATTCTTTGTTTGAAAAGTTCAAATTGGATCCTTCAACCATAGATTTGACCCCTATTCGTGAGGATTTGTTGCTTAGGGAGGAAGTAGAGCTCGAAGACAAGTACAACCTTTTTGAACGCAATATTGAAAACGTTGAGACCCTGCTTTTTTCACCTATTAGCGGTACGATATCGCAAAAGTTTGATGCTCGCATCAAGCATTATGCTATTGATATTGTAGCTCCTAAACAAACCCCGGTAAAAAGCATTGCAAATGGAACCGTTGTTTTTGCCGAATGGACATCCCAAACCGGTTATGTCATTATTATTGAGCACCAAGATGATCTTACATCTGTCTATAAACATAATGGTTCATTGAGTAAATCGCAAGGAGATTTGGTGCGTGCAGGAGAGGTAATAGCAGAAGTTGGAAACACGGGAGAGCTCACCACCGGCCCTCATCTTCATCTAGAACTGTGGAAAAATGGCAAGCCCGTTGACCCCCTAAATTACATCGACTTTAAATAAATGTCCTTAAAAGCATTCGCGGCAAGACTGTTTGCGCATAAAGTAGCGCGTAAAAACAACAAGTGGATAAAAAATCCAATTGAAACGCAAAGGAAAGTCTTCGAGGAGCTTATTCGTAAAGCCGGGGAGACCCAATTCGGAAAAGATCACCGCTTCAACCAAATTAAAAACCATTCTGATTTTGTGGAAAGGGTTCCCGTAAGGGATTATGAACAACTGAAGAATTATGTTGATCAAATCATCAATGGCCAAAATGATGTATTGTGGCCTGGTAAACCCATCTATTTTGCAAAAACCTCGGGAACCACATCCGGAGCGAAATATATTCCCATTACAAAGGATTCCATCAAATATCACATCAACGCATCACGCGATGCCATATTGAGCTACATCCATGAAACAGGAAACACCAATTTTGTGGATGGCCGGATGATTTTTTTGCAGGGCAGTCCTTTGCTGGAGGAAAAGAATGGAATTAAGCTGGGAAGACTTTCAGGCATCTCTGCCCATTACGTGCCCAACTACCTTCAGAAGAACCGATTGCCAAGTTGGGAGACCAATTGCATTGAAGATTGGGAAACCAAGGTGGAAAAAATAATTGAAGAGACCCAAAACGAGGATATGACTGTTATTGCAGGAATTCCTTCTTGGGTGCAAATGTATTTTGAGAGGCTCCATGCCAAAACAGGCAAGAAGATCGGCGACCTTTTTAAAAATTTTCAACTATTTATTTATGGAGGTGTAAACTACCAGCCCTATAAAGCAAAGTTTGAAAATTTGATAGGCCGAAAGGTCGATAGCATCGAATTGTTTCCGGCCAGTGAGGGATTTTTTGCCTATCAAGACTCCCAAAATGAACCTGGAATGCTTTTACTTCTGAATTCAGGAATGTTCTATGAATTCATAAAGGCGGACGAGTTTTTTGAGGAAAACCCTAGACGGTTGACTTTGGCGGAAGTTGAGCTTCAAATGGACTATGCCCTAATTATCTCTACCAATGCTGGTCTATGGGCGTATAATATTGGAGATACCGTTCGGTTTGTTTCTTTGAACCCCTATAGAATTGTAGTTTCTGGAAGAATCAAACATTTTATTTCGGCCTTTGGGGAGCATGTCATTGCAAAAGAAGTTGAAGAAGCTTTGAATCAGGCCGTCTCCGAGTCGGATGCTTTAGTGAACGAGTTCAGTGTCGCTCCCCAAACATCACCTTCGGAGGAGGAATTGCCGTACCATGAATGGTTCATTGAATTTGAGAGGCCTCCAGAAAACATTTCAAAATTTGCCGAAACCATAGATAAATCCATGCAAAAACAGAATAGCTATTATTTTGATTTGATTGAGGGTAAAATTTTACAACCCCTAAAAATATGCCAGGTTCGTCCAGGTGGATTTCAAGACTATATGAAATCCATTGGCAAATTGGGAGGCCAAAACAAGGTGCAGCGTTTGGCCAATGATCGAAAGGTAGCAGAAGGTTTGTCCCCTTTCAAGAAATAGACCACAACAAACGATACGCTTTCAGAGGAATTCGTGTATTTTTGCCCAAATTTACCATGGCTATACCAGTAAAACAGACAACCAGGGCACAAGAATCCACCAACGCCATAGAGCGTCTCTACATAACCATGCGCCATTTACTCAACCGTGGTTTTTATAAACCTTCGGGTGTTTCCGGGAATGCGCTGCGAACTGCTCTTTTGGTATTGCGGCCCGAAATTTATGGTTCCATTGCGGAAGATAAAGCCGAACTCAATGGACTTATTTACGTTTTAGAACGTCTTCCTGAAGGTATAGAAGAATGTAGGTTTATCAATTTGACCTCAGACGAAGGTTTTTCAAAATCCCATTTAAAGGCGATTATCCCTCCCAAACGAAGGAGGAATTGTTATCGCATTGATGAAGAACAAATGAACATTGAGATTACCCGTGGGCGAAGCGATATTTACGATATTTTGACCCACCTTACCTTCCTTTTTGTAGAGTCTGGAAAGATTTGCAAAAGGGTTTTGGTCGAAGATGGGAAGGCTACCATAAGGGATTGGGACAAGTTGGAGGAATTTGTCAAGCAGGAGGAAAAAGAAGAATCGGAGCGGGAAGTTGCCCTCATCCATACAGCCAACATCTTGGGAAGAACCTTTGATGAGGTTGTGGAGATGCATTCCAAATTGAATAATGCCAAGGAGGAAGACCGTTTCCTTAATTTGATTTACTGGTTGGGAAAACTGGCCATAGAGGAAGAGACTACTGGAAACAAAAGAACTATTACTTTCAGCCCATTGCTTAGGGAAAGATTGGGGCATCATATCCATGGGGAACGCTGGGCGGACTCCATAAAGAACGCTTTGGTTGAACATAAATTGACAACAAGGCCCATTCATATCATAAGTGCTAACATGCATAGTGTGATGAACTCCCTTTTTGCACGCAAGGCATTGGCCAAAGAGTTTCCCGATTTACAGTCTTTGGAAATTTACGAAGGGTTGAGCAATGTAAAGAACAAGAAATTGCAAGATAGGGTAAGGGCAGTTGCCGAAAAGAACGGGATGATTTTCATAGACGATGAGTCAGGGGCCAACATCGATGTTCAAATTTTTGATACCGCTAAATTTGGCAAAGATGTCTGCTGTTATGATTTCCAAACGAGTATTTCTGACGATGAAAAACCCGTTATCTTTGTAATGGATTATGCGTTTGGAGAACAAGCCTATGAAACTATTGATGAGCTTTTGAAACCTATTGTTAATGATACCAATAGGATATTCTTAAATGTGGACTCCGTTTCGATTATGGGCAAAGCTGGTATTTTGGAAGGAGGAAAAGGAGATTTGATGATACCCAATGCCCACATCTTTGAAGGCACAGCAGATAATTACCCTTTTAAAAATGAGCTCTGTGCAAAGGATTTTGAAGGCTATGGTCTTAGGGTAATGGAAGGCACTATGGTTACCGTTTTGGGAACATCATTACAAAACAAAGATGTCTTGAGGTTTTTTCACGAATCCACATGGAATGTAATTGGATTGGAAATGGAGGGCGTACATTATCAAAAGGCCATTCAATCCGCATCCAAAATTAGAAAGAGCATAAAGAAAGATGTCAAGGTTAGATATGCTTACTACGCATCTGATAACCCTTTGGAAACTGGAAGTACATTGGCCTCCGGTGGACTGGGAACAACGGGGGTAAAACCTACCTATCTAATTACAGACAGAATTTTAAAACAAATATTCGGCATATAAAATGGCAGACCAACCGGCAAAACAAAATAACTCGGATGAAATCGATTTGGGACAACTGTTTCAAATGATTGGCAGAGGCTTCAACAAAATTGGAATCGCCTTTTTAAGACTATTTCTCTATGTTAAGAAACGAGCCTTTATTTTAGGAGGCCTTATCGTTTTAGGTATAGGAATTGGTTATGGTTTAAACCAAATTGTTGAGAAAAAAATGAAGATAGAGGTTATTGTGAAACCTAATTTGGATAGTGAAAACTACCTTTATGATGTTGTTAATGAAATTCAAAGCAATATCAGAACCAAAGACACTTTTTTTTTTAAAAGCATCGGGGCACCAATAGAAGAATTGAGCCAATACAAGGTTTCCGTGACACCTATCGAACAGAAAAAAAATATTAAAGGGGACTTGGAATATCTTCAGCTACTTGAGAAATTCAGAAATGATGAACAATTCCAAGATATCGTCCGTAAAGAACTGTTGAAAAGCAGTGTATTGAACCATCGCATAATCTTTTCATTCAGAGACCCTTCAAAAGGCCCTCTATTTTCGGAAAAAGTCATGGCCTACATCAATTCAGCAGAGTACTACAAAGAACTCATACTTACCAGTAACCGAAATGCAAAAAATCGGATTGAGCTCAATGAATTGCTTATTGACCAAATAGATGAATTAATTCAAAAGTATACCTCAGGGCTTGATCAGAAAACCAATCAGAATCTAGATGGGCGCATCTTATTGGATAATGAGGAACCAATGGATTTGACAGGTTTACTGAGACTGAAGAACTCTTTGATTGAAAACACCCAAAGGAAGGAAATAGAACTTCGCGAGCAAACCCAAGCCATAAACGTTATTAATTTTGGACGTACCCAGAGTATGGAAAAATCTTTTTTTGGGCAGAAATTGGTCCTATTGCCAACTGTTTTCTTGTTTTTGTTTTTCACTTTTGAGATAATAAGTTACTTAAATCGAAAGTCGTCTGAATTGTTATGAATGCAGTTATCCGAATACATTCCCTTTTTGCATGAACGCGCATTTTGACATGCATTATTTAATTATTGTCTATTTAGAAATTCATCGATTTGAAAAAAAAGAAAAACTTAATTGTATTTGGAACAAGACCAGAGGCCATAAAGATGGCACCATTGGTAAAGGAATTCGAAAAGCATGGCGATAGTTTTCTGACAAAGGTTTGCGTAACGGCCCAGCATCGGGAAATGCTAGATCAAGTTTTGGACTTTTTTGAAATTATTCCCGATTACGATTTGGATTTGATGAAGCCAAACCAAGACTTATTTTCACTTACGGGAGATATATTGATTAATCTAAAACCCATCTTACAAGAGTTTTCACCTGACTTCGTTTATGTACACGGTGATACGACAACTACGATGGCGGCTTCAATCGCATCGTTTTATTCAGGTTCCAAAGTTTGTCATGTGGAGGCAGGACTAAGAACTTTTAATAGATACGCTCCGTTCCCGGAAGAAGTAAACCGTTCTATTACAGCTGTGGTTTCAAGTGTTCACTTCGCACCTACGACCACCTCAAAAAACAATTTGCTTCTGGAAAACAAGAAAGAAGATGAGATTCTTGTGACTGGCAATACAGTGATAGACGCATTAGAATTTAGTGTCGATAAGGTAAACTCTCCTCATTTTAAGGACAAGGATATTGAAAATGTCAAGAAGTTTTTGGACGAATCAAAAAAAATCATTTTGGTAACTGGTCACCGTCGGGAAAATCATGGTCAGGGATTCATAAACATTTGCAATGCACTTAAGCAAATTGCCAAAGAGAATGAGGATTGCCAAATTATTTACCCAGTTCATCTCAACCCCAATGTTCAGAAACCCGTTTATGAGCTTTTGCAAAACATCAATAACCTCTATTTAATTGACCCCATTTCTTATCCTTCTTTTATTTGGTTAATGAACAAGTCTTACTTGATAATTACAGATAGCGGAGGGGTCCAAGAGGAAGCACCAAGTCTTGGTAAACCTGTATTGGTAATGCGGGATACTACCGAACGACCCGAGGCTGTGGAAGTAGGAACGGTACTGCTGGTGGGAACAGATAAACACAAAATTGTTAAGGAAGCCAATAGGCTGCTTGTCGATGAAGATGCTTATTCCAAAATGAGTAGGCTCCATAATCCTTATGGAGATGGGAAGGCATGTTTAAGAATTATTGATTACATCAAAAATCTGTATTAGAATGGAGAATCCAGAAGTAGTAATGATGGGCTTGGGTTATATAGGCTTGCCTACTGCCGCGCTTATTGCTAAAAACAAAACAAAGGTATTAGGAGTGGACGTCAATCCACAGGTTGTGGAAACAATCAATGCAGGAAAAATACATATAGTTGAACCTGACCTAGACACATCAGTGGCCGCTGCGGTGGCAAATGGTTATCTGGAAGCAGAAATTGCTCCTAAGAAAGCCAACACATACCTGATAGTTGTACCGACACCCTTTAAAGGTAAAAACGAGCCAGACATTTCTTTTGTCCAAGCCGCCACCAAGGCAATACTCCCCTTGTTGAAGGAAGGAGATTTATATATCATTGAGTCCACCTCACCGGTCGGGACTACTGAAAAGATGCGCGATTTGATTTACACGGAAAGGCTAGACCTAGAAGGAAAACTACATATTGCCTACTGCCCGGAAAGAGTGTTACCTGGTAATGTTATGTATGAATTGGTCCACAATGACAGGGTTATTGGAGGGATTGATAGCGAATCAACAGAAAAGGCTGTGGATTTTTACAGGAAATATGTAAAAGGAAAATTACATGAGACAAATGCCAGAACTGCAGAAATGTGCAAGTTAGTGGAAAATTCATCTAGGGATGTGCAAATTGCTTTTGCAAATGAACTTTCACTGATATGCGATAAGGCATCAATAAATGTTTGGGAACTTATTGATTTGGCGAACAAACATCCAAGAGTAAATATTTTAAGACCAGGGTGCGGGGTCGGAGGGCACTGTATTGCGGTGGACCCCTATTTCATTGTATCAGATTACCCTATGGAATCGCAACTTATTGGAAAGGCAAGGGAAATAAACAATTACAAGGCCTTTTGGTGTGCAGAGAAAGTAAAGAATGCAAAATTGGAATTTCAACTTAAACATGGGAAAAAACCAAGAATTGCCCTTATGGGCCTTGCTTTTAAACCCGACATTGACGATTTGAGGGAATCACCGGCCAAGTATATTGTACAAAAAGTGCTGCAAGATGCGAATGACGAAGAGTACTATATTGTCGAGCCCAATATTGAAGAACACAAAATTTTTAAACTTACTGACTATAAGGAAGCTGTTGTAATTGCAGACCTAATTGTTTTTTTGGTAGCACATAAGGAATTCAAAAATTTGATTATCGATAGTGGTAAGGACGTTTTAGATTTTTGTGGTGTTCTTCACCAATAGTCAATAAGTATATACTATGACCTGTATTCATAGGAGTTTTATGTAGACTTCTTTGAAGGCTAAATTCAATTAATTATTCCTTTGAAGCTTTTTAAGACCGCAATTTTTAAAAAGATATTCTATAATGCAGGTATTCTCGCATCTGGCAGTGTAACCTCTTCAATTATAGGTCTTGTTTCTTTTGCTCTAATAGCAAGAATCCTGGAGGCAGAACTATTTGGAGTCTTGGCATTAGTGCAGGCATATGCACTGATAATTGATAAGATTTTAAATTTTCAGTCTTGGCAGGCTCTTATAAAGTATGGCTCCGAAACTTTGAAAGATGACAGGAAAGAGGATTTGACCTCTTTACTAAGATTGGGTTTCTCGCTGGATGTAGGCACAGCCATATTAGCTTCGGTCACAGGCTGTATTTTGGCATATGTTGTTGGTTATTTTTTGGGGTGGTCAGACTTGAAAGCACAAATGGCTTCATTGTTTTCAATTGCCATACTATTTAATATTGAAGGCACCCCTACCGCCATCCTTAGACTATTCAATAGCTTCAAACATTTTGCTATTGGTAGCGTTGGCGCCGCCATATTGAAACTTGTTTTGGTTGTAATCGGTTATTACTTGGAATCCGGCCTGATCTATTTCGTTATAGTTACAATGCTGTCGCAAATTGGCGGCTATATATATTTGATTTTAAGTAGTTTGTCGCTTTTGAACAAAAAGAAAATAGGTCTAGGTAAATACGTTCCCAATTACAAGGAAATAAAGAATACGGCAAATAGTTTCGAGGGTCTAAAAAGCTTTATTTGGACCACCAACCTTCATGGCACAGTACGTATGGCAACACTAAATTTAGATGTTATTCTTGTTGACACGCTTTTGGGAAGTGTAGCTACAGGTCTTTATAAAGTAGCGAAGCAATTTGCCAAAATATTCACACAGTTTTCGCAGCCGCTGTACAAATCAATTTATCCAGAGCTTGCCAGATTATGGTCGGAAAATAAAACCACGGAATTCGCATCAGTAATTAAAAAGTTTTCTTTTATTACTTTTATTTTCGGAATAATAGCGCTATTGTGCTTTGTGGTTTTTGGAGAAGACATTATTTATTTAACGGTTGGGGAGAATTACTTGGGTAGTTTACCAACCTTACTTTGGTATTTATGTGGAGCTGTTCTTTCCATGACAGCCTTCCCTATAACGCCAGCTGTTTTGGCCATGGGTTATCCAAGAATTTCTTTTAAGGTATTACTATTATCTACTTTATTATATTTTTCGTTCTTCTTTTTTTTGGTAGAGTTTTTTGGTCTTCAAGGCGCAGGCATATCGTATTTGCTACTTTATATATTTTGGTCAATTATTATGACTTTTTATTATTATAAGTACTTAAGAAAAGAAGTGATCACCAACAAGAATATAGAATGAGATTCCTTTTACATTTATACAGATATATCAAGACCTTTGGAATGAAAGGGGTTGAAATTTTTTTTAAGATTAAATTTGAAAAAACCGACAATGTTTTTTTACCAAACTCACCAGTTCCTTTTACTCTAAGAAGGCATACCAGTGACCTGCCGACCTTTAGGCATATTTTCCTTGAAAAACAGTATGAAATTGCCTTGGGGTTCGAACCGGAATTTATAATTGACGCAGGAGCCAATATAGGCTTGGCAGCAATATACTTTGTAAACAAATACCCTGACACGAAAATAGCTTGCATTGAACCTGAGGACTCAAATTTTGAAATGTTAGAGCAAAATGTTCATGGATATCCGAATATTGAATGTCATAAAAATGCTCTTTCAAATATTGATGGAGAAACGATAAGTTTAATTGACAGTGGGCAAGGTAAATGGGGCTTTATGACGGAAAAAACGGAAAATTTCGTTGATGGCAATATTGCTTCAAACTTGACAACCATATCCATACCGCATCTGATGGAGCTTTATAATTTGACATCCATTGATGTCGTTAAAATTGATATTGAAGGAGCTGAAAAAGAACTTTTTGAATCTAATTTTGAGGACTGGCTGCCCAAAACACGATGTCTCATTATTGAGCTTCACGACAGAAAAAAGCCTGGATGTTCCAAAAGTCTTTTCAAAGCTGTAAGTCAATATGATTTCATCTTTTCGCATAAAGGAGAGAATCTTATTTTTTTAAATGCAGAAATGGATTCAACAACAAAATAATTGTGAAATCAAAATCCATTTTCTGCGAATCAAGAATTGACTATAAATACGAAAATGTCTTTTCACGATTGGATGGCATAAATACAATTGAGGGCACGTATCTTCATCTTTTAAAGCAATTACTAAAAAGCAAGGATTCAAGGTATCACATCAGGTATATTTCCTACAGAGGCAAGATTCTTACACCACTGAGAATATTGGTCATTTTCTTTGTTTGTAAGTTAACTGGCTCTAGAATCTTATGGTCATGTCATAATATTTATGAACACAATGTGCCTTCCAAAAGAGAAAATGATTTTTTAAGATTCATACTATGCAGGGTATCAAATAAAATAGTAGTATTTCACGAAGACATAAAAAAAGAACTTCCAAAATGGGCTAAAAAGAAGATTTTCGTTGCCTGCTTTGGAAACTATAGATCGTTTATTGAAAATCAGAACGAACCAAATGAAGAATTTTTAAAAGGCTATCAAGAATGGCTTAAAGCCAACAACAAGACGAATCCTGACATCATTTCCGTATCTGCAGCGAAAAGAAATAATCTTAAACCTTTGATATTGGGAGTTCAAGAAAAAAAACTGAGTACTTTAATTATTGCACCAAACCGAAAAAATCAAATCCTTAAAGGCCAATACAAGAATATCTTTTTCTTTTCCGGATTTGTGAGGAAGGAGCTAAAGACAATTTTGAACACAAGGGAAAAGATAATTGGCTACATCGGTCATGATAACATGTCGGTACCAACATCAATCTATATGTATGCAAGCTATGGAATACCCATACTATGTTTAGACCATAAGCCACTGAATACGATTATTCACGATTACAAAATTGGTGTTGTCGTCAAAGACTCCTCTTCGATTGGTGAATGTTATCAGAATATTCAAAAGAATTATGATTTTTATAAAACCAATTGCTCTCACTTCCTGGAAAAAAACTCCTGGGATAGGTCAGCAGAGGTGCATGCAAAGGTGTTTTTATGATACTTTTTTCCTTATTGTTGTTATTGGCATTAATACCTTATTTTCTTAAAAAAAGGCTCTCAAGTTTTGTAATCATATTGGGTCTTTGTTTCGTGACCTATTTTCTTTTTTTAATTGAGTTTCTTACTGGAAATGTCGATTATCTAATTAGTGACGGGCTGAAGTATTTTGAAGAGCCTGAGGTATGGATTGCAAATATTGATAGATCTTTTTGGGGATATGTCAACTATGTGGAAAAGTATTGGGATCCACTCGGTGGTATCTTCATTAAGATTATCAATATTCCCATTCTCTTACTGTTCCTGTATTATTTTCAAAAAACCTTCCCACTTATCAAATCTCCCTATATTTTCATCTTCTTTTATCCCTACCTATTGTTTTTGGCCATTTCCAATTTAAGGGATTTGTTGATTTGGCTATTGGCTATTTTGATAATAAGAAATTACAATAAAAGGGAGATAAATTGGTATGTGTTTGCAGTTTTTTGTTCAATTGCCCTTTATATGTTAAGACCATTTATGCTGGCAACCGTATGGTTGGCGGTTATATTTTTTGAAATAGGCCCGTTCATTAAAAACCTGATTACTAAAATTAATGTAAAAAGAATAGCGAGCTTCCTAGTATTTGTCCTGGCCCTAGGAATAGTTGTGTTTTTTGCCTCTCCAACAATAGGGAAAAAAATACGATCCTATCAATACAACGCAACTTATCTAGTAACCAAGGGATACGAAGAAAGGGCAAAACAAAGAAGAGCAGATGGAGTGATAGATGCTTCAAATATGCCAAAAGCAATATTTATGAGCCATGTTAGATACGTTCTAACCCCAATGCCCCATGCAATTGTTGAAAGAATGTTTTCTTCAGAACTATCAACAGAATACGGCATTACCAGTGAAGCGCTAAGACTTTATACACAATTGGTCTATTACTTTATACTCATATGGCTTCTTTTTAATTTGAGAACTGTCTATAGGTCACTCAGAATTTTGGTGTTTGAGCAAAAAGCTTTTTTATTGTGGCTTTTGGCATTCTTACCTATATACTCCATAGCACATTTTGGAGGGTCCCACCAACGATTAAAGCTGCCGTTTCAACTTCTTTTGCTGATTCTATTCATTTACAGTAGACATTTCAAAAAAATGAGGGAAATTTGAGCTTATAAATCCCCAACCTTTTCGATTTAAGGGGCATAGACAATTACTAATATGAAAATCGCCTTTGTAGCAAGAACTAAAGGATTAGAATATGACGATAGAATCAGAAAGGAATGCATAAGTCTTTCAAAAAAACATGATGTTTTCATATTTGTGAATTTTGAAGATAATAGACAAGAAGAAGGGCTGACTTCGTATGGTACGCCTTTTAAATCCTTTAAGCTATCCTCTCGAGAACGTCTGCCCTCGGCGAAGTATCTTTTGATCAAGTCCTTGGAATTTTACTTTCGGGTATATCCTTATCTAAAGCAATACGATCTGGTATGGTCCCATGAGGAATATACTTTTATGTTTCCGTTGTTCGCAAAACCAAACGGATGTATTTGGGATCTTCATGAAATTCCGTTTCGGTTTGAAAGAAAAGGCATGAAACAAGTATTTAACTATATAGAAAAAAAGAGCAGAAAAATTTTGCATGCCAACAACCATCGAATTAAATACTTAACAGAGCAAAGTGTTATCAAGCATCCAAAAAAGCATGACTATTTGAGGAACCTGCCGGACAAACAGTTTCTCGAATCGACAATGAAGGACAGGAATTACAAGGATTTTATTGTATGGCTTGATGGTTCAGATTATGTTTACCTACAGGGACTGTCCATGCCCAGACGTCATCCATACAATACGGTTGAGGCAATACTTAACAGGGCAAACCTGAAAGCCATAGTTGTTGGGAATTTTGACAAACCCACTCTTTTGCGACTAAAGGAAAAGTACGGGAATATGCTAAATAACAGGGTTTACTTTGCTGGACTTGTAAACCAACTTCATATCCCGGCATACTTAAGAAAAGCAAAATTTAGCATCATTTTGTACGATATCAAGACTCCCAATAATAGATATTGTGAGCCCAATCGACTATACCAAGCCATTATTATGAACGTGCCTGTTGTTGTAGGAAAGAATGAACCTATGACGGAAATTGTTGAATCGGGGGAATATGGCATTGCAATGGAGACAGATGGTGACGACCTTGAGGAAATTGACAAATCCATAAGTATACTTTTAGATAATTATCAATACTACCATCAGAACACAAAAGAAGGAGTTAAACGACTTGTTTGGAGCGACTCCTCGATCAAAGAGTCTTGGTATTTCCAATAAGGCACCTTTCCCTGTCCGAGTTTTCTGCAAAATCAAATTATCATTTCTTGCAAATTCCTCCTTTGCTTTTGTAGTGCTGAAAGAAATAAAAAACCAAAACAAAAACCGGGCTGGTATTATGTGGACATGTTCCACTATTGTATAAATGGGAATTACTTGAGGTTGATTTTTTCAATGAATGTCGGAATAAGGCTGTCCTAGCAATTGGAAGCAGAACAGCATCAATATTAGGATAGCTCAAAGACTTGAATTTTCCATAACTGCCTAACATTAGGTGTTCAATCCATGAATCAAAACCACATGGGCAACGGCAATAGCCTGAATAATTATTTGTCTAATCACATTTTGCTATTTTTAAATTAAGTTTGAAAATGGCTATGAGAGTTTTTCCAAGAATTTTAGGCATGAAAATAATAAGGCCCTTAAGTGTTTGTTCCATTCTGCTTTTATTGTCAGGGTTCGGTATGCTGAAAGCCCAGGAAATAAAGCCGATGGAAGTAAAAGAGATAATGGAAAAAGTTGCTAATTGGCAAATTCAACATTTTCAAGATGTGAACAGTAAGGGGTTAAAGAATCATCATCCATTGGCTTGGCCCAATAGTGCTTTATATATAGGTCTCTTAAAATGGGCAAAAATTGCTGATGAAAACAAGTATTTTGAATGGCTTAAGGACGTTGGGGAACGTAACAAATGGAAACTACACAAACGCATGTACCACGCGGATGACCACGCCGTGGCACAGTTATATCTTGAGCTTTATCGGAAGTATGGTTTAAATAAAATGATAAAACCAACGGTTAAACAATTCGATTTTATTTTGTTTCATCCGGCAATGACTTCTTTGAAATGGAGAACTCCATATCACCAAGATCGTTGGAATTGGTGTGATGCCTTATTTATGTCTCCTCCAGTTTGGGCAAAGCTCTACAACATTACAAGCGAGCAGAAATATCTGGATTTTTTGATGAATGAATACACCGCAACTGTAAATTTCCTATTCGACGACAAGGAAAGTTTATTTTATCGCGATGAAAGCTATATGTCTAAGAGAGACAATGGAACGAAAATTTTTTGGTCAAGAGGTAACGGATGGGTTTTTGCGGGCCTTGTTCACATTATGAATGAATTGGATTCTAAGTCCAAAGAATACAAATATTTCTTGAACATTTTTCAGAAAATGGCACATAGGCTGTTGGAACTTCAAACACCAAAGGGCCATTGGGCCATGAGCTTGTTGGGTCAAGAGTTTTACCCGACTCCAGAGACCAGTGGTTCGTCTTTTTATGTTTATGGCTTGACATGGGGAGTAAACAACGAAATATTGGATAGGCAAACCTTTGAACCAGCAATAAAAAAGGGGTGGACAAACTTAGTTGGGCATGTAACAGAGGAAGGCATGCTAGGTTATGTGCAACCCATCGGGGCTGCTCCGGGGAATGCCTGGGCAGACAAGACTGAGGTTTATGGTACTGGTGCGTTTTTATGCGCTGGGGCGGAGGTTTATGAATTATATTCCAAATAAAACCCCTGAGTTTTTGGGTAACAATTTTATTAGCGAGCTGAAAATAATTACTTGAAAAGCAACAGTACTTGGATTACTCCGCACAATTATAGGACAGAGCATTTAGAGGTAACCAAATCAAGAAACCGATCTTTCTGAGAATTTCTTGATAGGGCTATTTCGCAAAACTCCGTATTCTTAAAAGCGCTTGAGGCTTCTCCAAACAAGAGCAACAACTTGCGCTTGGCAGCTTTTATATTCGTTATTTGCTGATAATCCCATTCCTTTTGTTCAGTAACGTAAGGTATTAAGAAAGCATAAGCCTTTTGAACGCTTGCCCCATTCTCCGCTTGATAGTTCCACAGATCCATGTCGTTTTTTTCGGCTAAATGGGCCAGTAGGGTAAAAGCATGTAGATTAAATGTAGAATAATGCAGAGCTTTGGTCCTGATCAATTCTTTGGGTTGGGCACCGTCAGGCCCAATTTGTGTTGCAATGCGATTTGTTTTGACCATCTCCAAGGATAATCTTGCTTCTTCAAACCTTTCCAAGTACAATAGCAACGTGATTTCTTGGACATCATACCAGGTTCCATGATTGTTCTGTGCCTTTTTAGCTTCTATTCCACCTTCACTAGTTTGAAGCCAATGTAGATAGTCGGCAAACCAAATTTTTAGTTCGTCAATTATTTCTTTGTTAATGGCACTTTGGGAATCAAGTATTTCAATGGAAGTTATTACTAGTCGTATCCCGGAAAACTCAATAATTCCAGAGCTTCTCCCCGGGATTCTTCCCGGTACTCCCTGTGCGAAATTAAGGTTCGGATTCATCTTGGTTTCAGAATCTACAAACCACACTCTCAAAAGCTCTTCAGCTTTCTTTGCATATTTTTTTTTCTCAGAAAAAAAATACGCCAATGATAGAACGTATACGTTCTGGAAGAATGTGCTTTTACGGACATTATCTGTATTTCCTCCTTGAGTAATGGGATTTATCTGTCCATCCTTATTTATCCATGGTAAACCATTGGATTTTTCTGGGTCTGGCCACCAATATGGTCCGATAGAAATGTAATCATGCTTGTCTCCACTGGGTGGAATTTGGGTCTTTTGAGTGACTGAAAATGGGCCTTCAGCCAATAATTTGTTTGCTGACCGCAAGAACTTTGCATATAAGGCTTTATGATTTCCAGTTCGCACTTCTTTTTTTAGGTTGTTTAGTTTATTAAGGTCTAACAGGTTCAGATATTGTCTTATCGGGGTGGAAATCTCGCGGCTTAATTCTACGTCGTTTTTTTCTGGGCATCCAGAACTATTGAAAAATAGAAACGCAGTTAAGGCAAGGATAACTTTAAAGAGACGAGTATTTGAAACCAAATTCTGAATTAAATAGTTTATGGTATTCGACAAAGATATGTTTTATGACAAATAGGTAATATAATACCTACTTGGGCTACTAGACTCTGGGATGTATAATTTCCCATTAGTTTAATTAGCAGAAGAAGGCACTCTAATACTAAGTTTTAAGAATATCGTTCAATTTAACGATTGGCCTTTATACCAAACTTATACTACTTTTAGCACAAATTAGTTAAGAAACACTAAGCTAAAAATCAAATGAAGCCATGCATTACAAATAATTGGGTTGAAGATGCTCAACACATTTTATATTCTGGGTTAAAGAAAAAACGAGCGCAATATCCTTTAGGAGTCTCGACAAGTAAAATGGAATTTAGAAATTAGCCTTGTGAAATCGGAAAGACTTCAGCACAAGAGAATATTGGTGCACCTGAATGACATTTTAATGTTGGCATTTGCAGCATTATTACCCCTAAATCTTAAACTTCTGCCCTTACTTTTGGCAGCATTGCTTGGTATTGCCTTGCTTCGAATTCAAAAAGAGACAATATTACAAAACCTTAAACTTTTTATCCCTTATTTTATTGGCTTTGTTCTATTGTTTGTATGGCAAGCTATTTCCTTGATTTGGACTACGGAAGTTTCTTTTGGTGTGGACAAATTGGGACGAAGGGCCTTCTATATCGTCGCCCCGGCCCTTTTTGTTCTTACAAACAGGATTGAATTTATAAAGCCTGTCAAGGCTTACATTGTGAGTAACATTATATTGTGCCTAGCAGGATTTGTACATCTTGTCATTTTCTTTATTACCGAAAAAATGCATTTCATTGAAAGAACCCTTCAAGAAGGGGTAAATAGCGAAACAGCTTCATATTTAATATTCCATGGAAGGAATAATTTTATTTTTTTGGATATCCACAGAACATATTTTTGCTTTTCGCTCATTATCTGCATCTTGGTATTGTTCTTTTCCAAAAAATCATACTTCGGCACACATATAAAATATCTCGCCCTTGGGCTAATTTCATTTGTAATATTTTTACTGCAGGCCAAAATCACAGTGATTATTCTGGTGATTCTGCTTGTCACTATTTTTCTTGTCGAAGTTCGAAAAAAGCCCGTTAAAGTGAAGTTCTGGGCTTCAATAGTATTTGGGTCTGTTCTACTACTGGGGTTTCATGTTTCAAGCCCAAGATTTAACAGAATGATAAACGAGATATCCAATATTTCTGAGAACACCAATGGAAGTTTTATTGAGAGGATAAATTACACCAACACCGCTATTGCTTTGATTAAGGAGGCCCCAATTATTGGACATGGGTTCGGGGATGTTCGGACTGTAATGAAACAAAAGATGGAGCACCTCAACTACGCGGATAAACTTGAACAACCCTCGTACGACCCACACAATGAATTCTTAAAAGCACTTGTTGGCACAGGCTTGATAGGCTTTCTGCTTTTGACTATGGCTCTTATTACGCCCCTATTTTTTTCAATTAAAGAGAAAAATTTGGCAATGGGTATTTTAATAGGGACGATCTCAATTCTTTGTTTGGTGGAACCCTTGTTGAGTAGGCAGATGGGAATGTTCACCAGCCTTTTTTTTATTGGAATCTTTGTCAAATCTGAATTAGTAAATGAATAACTTTCTTTGTTCTTATTTCAAAATGTTTTTAATTCTGATTCTATGAACAGCCTGGTTTGAGATCGGTAACCTCGACATCATAAGCTGTATTGGGGCAAGAATGTCAACAGAACGCTTAAAATCTTCTACAGATAATATTGAAGTTTTTGACCGGCATCTAAATTACAACTGAAAAACTTAGCTTTTTATATGAATACATTATGACAAAAAGGGTACTATTGGTTTCAGAATTGATGCTTCATTACAGGGTATCCTTATACAATTTGTTCCATACATATTTTCGAAGCAACCAAATAGAGCTTCATGTGTTCTCGGACAAGAAATTGGAGGACACCCAAATTCAATTTAATTACTCTCATGGAGAATTTAGATATTCCCAACTGAAAAGGACAACACTGGAACTTAGACCAGATACCGTAATATTTCATTGGAATCCATACAATCTGGCATCGTGGAGTTATTGGTTATGGCTCAAAAATAGAGGGATAAAAATAGTCTATTGGAGCCATGGAGTCAGTATGCAAAATCCAAATAACAAATTAAAACGCATGATTTATGCGTACCTCAGATTTTCGGCGGATAGCATCCTTTTGTACTCAAAAAATGAATTAAAGTATGTTTCTAAAAGAAATCGCCAAAAAACTTTTGTAGCCAACAATACCATTAACTTTTTTGATTTTCCAAAAATAACCGACAGCAAAGAAGAGTTAAGAAAAAAACATAGTTTTAAGTTTACAAAAATAGTTTTGTTCGTTGGAAGAATACAAAAGAGAAAGAGGTTAGATGTAATTATTAATATTTTCAGGGACATTAAAGACATGGATACTGGCTTGATAATTGTAGGGTCAAACATGCCTAAAGCAATTGAAGAGACAATTGAAAGAATGACCAATGTAATTTACCTTGGTCCCATATATGACAAATTGAAAATCAATGAAATTTTTAAATGCTCGGATGTGTTTTGTATTCCAGGAACCAATGGCCTGGGCATTAACCAAGCGATGTATTGGGGTCTTCCAGTATTGACTATGAATGTTCATCATAGCCCGGAAATTGTCTATTTGAAAAATGGAAAAAACGGATATATTGCTGAAGACGAAATAAAGCTAAAGGAAAAAATTGTTGAAATTTTGAATAACCCTGAAGAATTGGCCCTCCTCTCTTCACAGGCAACGAAGACCATACTGGAGGAAGCATCACCCTTAAAAATGTTTCAAGGTTTTATGAGGGCACTACAATTTTTAAAGGCAAAACAAAACAATGACCAAGTAGCATAATTTGGCGTCCATTTGGATTAAATTCGCATCTATGATGGTATTCTGGCAAAAAACATATCACAATAAAAACTTGGCCATATATTTTGTGAAACGAAAATAATTTGAGCATAGATAAAGGGAATTTTCAGCTGCTTTTGTTTTTATGTCTATCGACAGAATTTGAAGAGCGCTATGCTTTCGCTAATTTTTTTAATATAAACTAAACTCCCACTTTGAATGGTTTTTGATGATTAAATTTCTACAAACAGTTCGTTATTTTAAACTAAAACAGGTCTATTACCAATGCTATTATCGTTTAAAAGCTGTTTTAAAAATTGGCAATTATAATTCAGCAAGGGATTTGAATGAACCTTTCCAATCAATAATTTGGGAGGATTTTGTGTTGAGCGAAAACAGCTTATTGAGCACAAATACATTTGAATTTCTTAATATTCGGCATTCATTTAGCGAAAAATTTGACTGGAACTTAAATGACTATGGAAAATTATGGACGTATAACCTGAATTATTTTGATTATTTGAATCAAGAAGAAATCTCATTGAATGATGGCTTATTTCTAATCCAGAAATTTATTGCTGAAAATGATAGCTTAAAAGACGGTAAAGAGCCATACCCAATTTCACTTCGAGGAATCAATTGGATTAAATTCCTGTCAAAGCATTCTATAGTTGATTATGACATCAACAAAGCGCTATTCGGTCATTACCAAATACTTTTTCACAACCTGGAATACCATCTTTTAGGAAATCATCTTTTGGAAAATGGTTTTTCTCTTTTCTTTGGAGCCTATTTTTTTAAAGATGAGGTATTGTACAAAAAGGCCATTAAAATACTGAAGGAGGAGCTCAATGAACAAATTTTAAAGGATGGGGCCCATTTTGAACTTTCTCCAATGTATCATCAGATTGTTTTGTACCGACTGATGGAGTGTATTAATCTTTCTCATCATAACAAATGGAAAGAAGATGGGATAGAACTTTTTTTAAGGCAAAAAGCATCTAAAATGCTCTCTTGGCTTGAAGAGACGACCTTCTCCAATGGAAATATTCCAATGGTTAATGACAGTGCATATGGAATTGCCCCAACATCAAGACAAATATTCGATTATGCCGAAAAACTCAAATTGAATTGGACGAAAGGACAACTTACGGACTCCGGCTATAGAAAGTTTTTTCGTTCTAAGTATGAATTTTTCTTAGACGTTGGGAATGTAGGTCCGGACTATCAACCGGGGCATGCCCATTCGGACACTTTCAACTTTGAAATGTATGTCTCTGGCAGACCTGTAATCGTCGATACTGGCATCTCTACTTACGAGAAAAACAGATTACGTAGACAAGAAAGAGGAACGGTGTCTCACAACACGGTTCAAGTAGGTAATCAAGACCAAACCCAGGTGTGGGGTGGATTTCGAGTTGCAAAACGAGCGAGAATCGTTTCTTTGGAAGAAGGACCAGATTACGTAAAGGCGACACATAATGGATATAGCAATCTTGGCATTGAACACACAAGGAGCTTTACGTTTGAACCTTCACGAGTCATAATTAATGACGAGCTGAACAAGAACACTATGCAAAAACAAAGTGCGTTTTTCCACTTTCATCCTTCGGTTAAGAAAATCGATTTGAATCAAAATCTCGTAGAATTGTGCAATGAAAATATCACCATAAAATTCGACGGAGCCATAGGAATAGAAATAGGCAAATACAATTTCTGTAAAGGGTTTAACCTAAGAGAAAAGTCACTTAAAATAATAGTATCTTTTCAAAGAAACCTTAATGCCCAGATAGAGGTATGAGGCTATTATTCTTGACAGATAATTTTCCGCCAGAATTTAATGCCCCGGCAACACGTACTTTTGAACATTGTAAGCAGTGGGTAAAACAAGGTGCTGATGTCACTGTAATCACCTGTGCGCCCAATTTTCCGGAAGGCAAAGTGTTTATGGGTTATAGGAACAAGTGGCGCCAAACCGAAATAATTGATGGCATAAAGATTATCAGGGTTTGGACCTATATAGCAGCCAACAAAGGGTTCCTAAGGCGAATTATTGATTTTTTAAGCTTTATGGCAATGTCGTTTTGGGCAGGCCTTTTCGTTAAAACTGATTTAATTGTTGCCACCTCTCCTCAATTTTTTACAGCGGTATCCGGACGTTGGTTATCTTTTTGGAAGCGCAAACCCTGGGTGATGGAAGTGCGAGATATTTGGCCCGAATCCATTAGAGCTGTTGGAGCTATGGAGAGAAACGCGGTTATCCGCTTTTTCGAATTTCTTGAACTGCGTATGTACAAAAGTGCATGGAAAATAATCACTGTTACAGACTCTTTTAAAGAGCAATTGGTGAAAGAAAAGGAAATATCAGCAAGCAAAATAGAAGTAGTCAAAAATGGAGTTAATTCTGAAGTGTTTAAACCCATGCCAAAGAACCAGGCAATTTTAAAGGAATTAGGGCTTCAGAATAAACGTATTATAGGCTACATTGGCACACACGGAATGGCGCACAAATTGGATTTTATTTTAGAATGTGCTGCAGAAATAAAAGATGATAGGTTGCATTTTCTTTTGATAGGAACTGGGGCTGAAAAAGCAAATTTGCTTGCCCTATGCAAAAAACTGGCCTTGACCAATGTGACCATGCTGCCACCTGTTGAAAAAGAAAGAGTAAAACAGTATATCTCTATATTGGATGTTGCCTTGGTCAACTTAAGGAAGTCCAATACTTTTAAGTCCGTTTTGCCTTCAAAGATTTTTGAACTTGCCGGGATGCACAAACCTATCTTATTGGGTGTTGAGGGAGAATCAAAAGAACTTATTCAAAAGTATGCCGTAGGATTTTGCTTTGAACCAGAAAACATGATTGATTTCAAGGAAAAACTTAATATGGCCCTCAATTCTGAAATTAAAAAAGAAAGGTTTAATGAAATGACCTCGGATTTCGATAGGTCAAATCTAGCTAGGCAAATGCTGGGGTATTTAAGTGATTGAGTTAAGTTTTTCTACCTTTGGGGAATGAATTTTTTAGAAACAGCTGTTTTAGTTTTCATAGCTTCCTTTTTGTTGGTTTATCTTACTATTCCAAAGATAATAGGCGTTGTTGAGTATAAAAGACTGATGGATGACCCTAACAGCAGGAGTTCGCACAAAAACAAAACACCTACTTTGGGTGGGGTATCGTTTTTCTTCACTTTGGTTTTTGCCTTGTTTTTTATAAAAGATTGGGAAGCATCGAACGAAATAATCTACCTAATTCCTAGCTTGACTATTCTTTTTATTATTGGTCTCAAGGATGACCTGGTGGTCCTATCTCCTGGTTCAAAGCTAGTAGCTCAAACTTTGGCAGTTGCTTTTATTATAGCCAATAATAGTTTTGAGATAGAGTCTCTCAATGGTTTTTTGAATGTCTATGAAATCCCGTACTTTCTTAATCTTATTATCGCAGGATTTTTAATGTTGACCATTATAAATTCGTACAACCTTATTGACGGTATTGACGGATTGGCTTCCATAGTTGGTGTTGTAATAATGATGATTTATACAACAATATTCTATTTGTCAGGAGAATATTTTTTTGCGTTATTGAGTATAACAATGAACGCTTGCCTTATGGCATTTTTTGGGTTTAATATTTCTTCCAACAAAAAAATATTCATGGGTGACACGGGTTCATTGATTGTTGGTTTTATAATCAGCGTATTGACGCTCAAGTTTCTCGCTTTAAAACCTGAATCCTATGAAGGTCTGCCATTCCTTTTGGAAAATGCACCCTTGATTGCCATAAGCATTTTAATTGTTCCTCTTTTTGATACTGCACGGGTATTCGCTCTTAGACTGGCCAACAAAAAATCTCCGTTATCTCCTGACAGGAACCATGTCCATCATGTTTTGATTGATTTTTGGGGACTCTCTCACAAGCAGGCGAGTTTTATTATTGGATGCTTCAATATATTGTTTGTAGTGCTCTTTATCATTTTGGGCAGTAAGGCTAAAAACTTGGGGATGGTGATCATGCTGGTCGCTGTAGTAATTTTCTTGGCCTACATTTTTTTTAAATACAACTACAACTTTACTACCCTAAAACAAAAGATTCTGCTCAGAAGAAAAATGGATAGTCTTAAGGGGAAGATTGAAAAGCCATTGAAAAAAAAAGATAAGAACGATTGAAAAAAACCCTCATCACCGGTGCAGCCGGATTTCTCGGATCTCATCTTTGTGATCGCTTTATAGCTGAAGGGCATCATGTCATTGGCATGGACAACCTTATCACGGGAGACCTCAAGAACATTGAACACCTGTTTCCTTTAGAACGGTTTGAGTTTTACCATCACGACGTTACAAAGTTTGTTCACGTGCCCGGGAAGATGGATTATATTTTACACTTCGCATCCCCGGCAAGTCCAATCGATTATTTAAAAATCCCTATCGATACCTTAAAGGTAGGTTCATTGGGAACGTTAAATTTATTGGGATTGGCCAAGGATCATGGTGCTAGAATCTTGGTCGCCTCTACCTCTGAGGTATACGGTGACCCCCTTGTACACCCCCAGAATGAAGACTATTATGGCAATGTAAGTCCAATTGGGCCCAGAGGAGTTTATGATGAGGCCAAGAGGTTTTTGGAGTCCATTACCATGGCCTATCATAGGCATCATGGACTGGACACACGTATTGTTCGAATTTTCAACACCTATGGTTCCCGAATGCGCTTGAATGATGGGCGCGTCGTACCAGCCTTCATCGGCCAGGCCCTTAGAGGGCAGGATTTAACGGTTTTTGGAGACGGTTCCCAAACACGGTCTTTTACCTATATCGATGATCAAATCGAGGGCATTTACAGGCTCTTGATGAGTGATTATGTTGAACCGGTCAACATTGGTAATCCAGAGGAAACCACTATTCTTGAATTCGCCGAAGAAATTATCAAACTCACAGGAACGGACCAAAAAATTGTCTTCAAACCCCTTCCACAGGACGACCCTCTTCAGCGTCAGCCAGATATTTCCAGGGCCAAAGAAATCTTAGACTGGGAACCCAAAGTAGAGCGAGCAGAGGGGCTTAAAAAAGCCTACAACTATTTCAAATCACTTTCACCCGAACAACTGTGGGAAGCACATCGTGATTTTTCAAATAACAAATAGAGAAATCCCTGTCAAAACGTATTTTAGCCCAAAATTTGAACAATGAACATTCTTGTCCTTGGCTCCGGAGGTCGTGAGCATGCTATTTCCCTCAAAATTTCACAAAGTCCAAAAGTGGGCACATTGTTGGTTGCTCCGGGAAATGCCGGGACCGCCCAAATTGCCAAGAACGTGGCCATTGGAGTAAACGACTTTAATGCCATCAAAAATTTGGTTGTTGATGAGAAAATAGATCTTGTTGTCGTAGGACCAGAAGACCCATTGGTCAATGGAATCCACGATTTTTTTCTTGCTGATGATGATATAAAACATGTATCCGTAATTGGTCCGCAGAAGGCTGCTGCAACTTTGGAGGGCAGTAAGGAGTTTGCAAAGGAATTTATGATGAGACATAAAATCCCAACTGCGGCGTATCAAAGTTTTACTTCACAGGAACTGGATCAAGCCTACGAATTTTTAGAAACACTTTCTCCGCCTTACGTATTGAAAGCGGACGGATTGGCGGCAGGTAAAGGGGTTTTGATTCTTCCCGACCTAGAGGATGCAAAACAGGAGTTGAAATCCATGTTATTGGATGCCAAATTCGGAAAAGCCAGTGAAACGGTCGTCATTGAGGAATTTTTGGATGGCATCGAACTAAGTTGTTTCGTACTAACAGATGGAACCGATTACAAGATACTCCCTACCGCCAAAGATTACAAACGTATAGGTGAAGGTGATACTGGATTAAATACAGGGGGTATGGGGGCCATTTCTCCAGTACCTTTTGTTGATAAGGTATTGATGGAGAAAATTGAACGCAAGATTGTAAAACCAACCGTTGCGGGCCTAAAAACAGATAATTTACCCTACAAAGGTTTCATCTTCATTGGGCTTATCAAGGTAGGAGATGAACCCAAAGTGATTGAGTACAATGTACGTATGGGGGACCCAGAAACTGAAGTCGTCTTTCCTCGAATAAAAACTGATGCCGTTGACCTTTTGTGTGCAGCTGCTGATGGAAACTTGAACGCAGTCAATCTTGAGATTGATGCAAGAGCAGCCACTACGGTAATGGCAGTTTCAGGTGGATATCCAGAAGCTTATGAAAAAGGTAAGGAAATTACGGGAATTGAAAATATAAAAGAAGCCTTGGTTTTTCATGCAGGCACTAAGGAAGACAACGGGAAGGTCTTGACCAATGGAGGAAGGGTCATAGCCATTACCGGCTTTGGAAAGGACTTCAGGGAAGCATTAAAAACTTCCTATGCCAATATCAAGAAATTGGATTTTGAAGGAATATATTACCGAAAGGATTTAGGGTTTGACCTATAGGTAAGAATGAGAGCTGATGCTTTTGTCCTCTTCCCCTCGATCGTTGAAAATCTTAAGTTGTTGCATCCAATAGATCATGGCAACAAAACCGAATACAAAGAACAACCAGTTTACTGTATTCTCGGCCCACCAGTTTTCCATAAACCTAAAAAAATCGTAAGGCGCGAAAAGTACATTTACGAATAAGTCTTCAATGCCATAAAAAAACTTGCTCATCTTGTCTATATTTACTCTGCAAAAGTAGTAAAACCCAACATGATTTCAAGCTTTTTCAGTAAAACAAAACCGGTTAATTATATCATTTTGGCGGTTTCTCTGGTGTTGTTTTACGGATTTTATGTGTCGTTTGAGAATTCTGTACAAATCTGGACTGAAAAACCAATTTCAGAGGGGCTGGCGGTAATGGTCCTTGTTCTCGAACTTTTTGTAATCAATGAAATAATCCGAACTGAAAAAATAACGGGCTTCAGTTCGTTTACTATGCTTTTTTTCGTCTTGTTGTTGCTTTCGTTTTCGGACACAGTTTTGGACAAGAATGGAATTTTTGCAAACTTATTTTTGCTATTGGCACTTTGGAGACTACTGGCCATAAAATCCATGAAAAATGTAAAGCACAAGATCTTTGATGCAGCATTATTTGTTTGCATCTCCAGCTTTTTTTATGACTGGATGCTAATCTTTTTGGTCTTGATTTTCTTGGTGATCAATGTGTACGAAAGAAACAATTATAAAAATTGGTTGGTTCCATTTGTGGCTATTTCCACTGTTTTTGTTTTGGCTTTTTCCATCTTAAGGGTGTATGACAACACCACGTTTTTCGTGCAGCATTACACCTTTTCCCCTGAGTTTTTGGGAGAGACCCAATGGCGTATTAAAAACAGTAGGTTTCTGCTTTTTTTTATTTTCTCATTAGCGCTAATGACCTTGGTGTTTATTAGACTCCGTAAAAAAGGGGGCGGAAAGTTATTGGCACTTCGCATTCTGTTCTTTGCTTTTCTGATTTCCATGATTTTAACCCTATTCAAAATGAAAAGCTCAAGTCCGTTGATACTGTGCTTTTTCCCAGTCGCCGTTTTTTTGACGAACTATGTGGAGACTATTCGCAATACACGATATAGAGAAATAGCGGTTTCACTTTTCATATTGGTTCCCCTTTTGATTTTTACCTTAGGATTGACCTCTTAAACCTTAATACAATATCTTTGCAAAAATTGAAAAGAATATGTTCAGCGCACTCGCCTTTGCGGTTTTTGAAGAAAGTATCAACACCTATCATATCAAGGATGATGTATATCAAGACTTTCGAAATCCTTATCCAAAAGATAGAATTGAGCACCTGCTCTTTCGAAAAAACTGGATTGACACGGTGCAATGGCATTATGAGGATATAATTAGAGATCCCAATATTGAACCTGTCGATGCACTTGATTTGAAACGGAAGATTGACGCCAGCAATCAAGATCGAACCGATTTAGTGGAGTATATTGACAGTTACTTTTTAAACAAATACCAATCGGTACAAGTAGAAGAGGATGCTACCATCAACACTGAGAGTCCAGCCTGGGCGATAGATAGGTTATCTATTTTGGCGCTAAAAGTCTATCATATGCAAGAAGAAGTCGATAGAAAAGATGCTTCTCCCCAACATATTGAAAAGTGTGGAACCAAGCTTGCTGTTTTGTTGGAACAAAAAAAGGATTTATCCAGTGCCATAGACCAACTATTGGCAGATATTGAAGCTGGAACCAAGTACATGAAGGTCTACAAACAGATGAAGATGTACAACGATGACGAATTGAATCCTGTACTCCGTGAGCAAAAAGGATGAATCGGCCCATATTTTGGTCATACGATTATCTGCTTTGGGCGATGTGGCCATGCTGGCACCCGTTATCTTGGGTTTGGTCGCCAAATACCCTTCCCTAAGACTGACCGTATTAACAAAAAGACAGTTCGCTCCTATTTTCGAAGGAATCCCAAACGTAGAAGTACATACAGCCGACGTCAAAAAACGACATAAAGGGCTTATGGGCTTATGGCGGTTGTACAAAGAACTTGAAAAGTTAAAAGTCACTGGGGTAGCAGACCTACACAACGTTTTGCGAAGCCAGGTTCTCAAAAAATATTTTCTTTTAAGCGGTATTCCTTTTCAGCAGATAGATAAGGGAAGAAAAGAAAAACGGGCATTAACCAAAGGAAAAGAAGACGCCTTTAAGCCATTAAAGCCCACTCATCAACGTTATGCAGACGTTTTTTCAGTCTTGGATTTCCCGATTGATTTACGCGAAGTTCAGCTCCTAAAAAGACAACCACTATCGGATAAACTCCTCAACCTTGTTCAACAAGATTCCAAAAAATGGGTGGGAATCGCTCCTTTTGCGGCCCACGAGGGCAAAATGTTTTCATTGTCCTCTATGGAAAAAGTAATAAGCACTTTAAATGATACCAATAAGTATAAAATTATATTGTTTGGAGGTGGTGAACAAGAAATCATTCATTTGGACAGGTTAGCTCAGGAAAAAACCAATATCGTCAATGTTGCTGGAAAACTATCCCTTTCTGAAGAATTGATATTGATCTCCAATTTGGATGTGATGGTATCTATGGACAGTGGAAATGCACATTTGGCGGCAAATTATGGTATTCCGGTAATTACCCTTTGGGGGGTTACCCACCCCTATGCAGGGTTTTATCCCTTTGATCAACCTATGGAAAATGCCTTGCTTTCTGATCGGGAACAATTCCCTTTAATCCCAACTTCAGTATACGGAAACAAAGTTCCCAAGGGATACGAGAAGGTTATGGAATCGATTTCTGTGGAAGAAGTAATTGCCAAAATTAATGCACTATTGGTCAGCTAGGCATAAATCGCAATCGGCTTCAGACTATTAAAATAGCTTTTCAGTTGCTGAATGTATCGATAAACAAACTGTTTTGAATCTGACCCTTTTAATAGGGTTCGCATTCCAAGGTAAGAAGCAATAATATAGGCCGCCGCACCTTCGCAGTCCACATGTCGAGCAATATGCCCATCATATTTTCCTTTTTTTAGAAGAGAAACCAAGTTGACCTCCCACAAACTCAAGATGTCCTGCAAGTATTTGTTTATTTCTTCATTTCGGTTGTTGAACTCTGCCAAAAAATCTGATAATAAAAACCCGTAGGCCAGTTCATTGTTCTTGTCGGGCTCCAGAGCATTTTCTATGGTTTCGACAATCACCGGGATTGGATTGTCGTGCGTATCCAAGGGTTCGATTAAAAGTGAGAAAATTTTACGCACCACCAAATTTTGAATAATGTAAATGAAATAATCCTCTTTTGATTTGAAATGGTGATAGAAAGCCCCCTTGGACAGTTCCAACTCTTTTAAGATATCATCAAGACTGGTATTGTGGTATCCCTTTTTGGTAAAAACATCAAGTCCTTTATAACAAAGTCGGTTTATGGTAACCCTTGATTTTAGGTTCTTTTGCATAAGATTTGGTTTTGGGTGTTTTAGACCCTTTGGTCTGTTACAAAGTTCTGTGAATCAAGTAGGGGGGATAACAAAAAGGGATGTTCTCCTAAGAAAAATCGTTAAAAAGCTCAAAAATTGAGAAAACGGCATCTTCCCAAAGAAAGAAACCGACCAGAGGGTCGGTTTAAGTGTTTGATTACGGAGACAAAAGGGTTTTACTTAAGCCACAGTTCCCTGACAACTACTGCCCGCTCCAGCGGTACACCCATAACAATGTTGTGAAATCACAATGTTCCGATCATTCAAAATGTCTTCATTGTAATCTTTGATGTGTTTTACCTTACTGCCCACCTTTAAATCCAACATCTGATTAAAATCACAATCGTACAGCCATCCATCCCAGCTAACGGAAATGGTGTTGGTACACATCACATTGGCCACTGCGGAAGGATTATAGGCATCCACCAAGGCATACATATAGTCTTCATAATTGTCAGAAGCGATGAGATAATCCAAAAAGCGTGATATAGGAAGGTTGGTAATGGCAAAAAGGCTATGAAAATCAATATCAAAATCTTCTTTCAATGCTTTTTTGAAATCCCGCTCCATGGCTTCTTGATCTCCTGGTAAAAAAGCTCCGGAAGGATTATAGACTAGATCTAGTCGCAAACTACTGTCGGGCATGCCATATCCAACGGCATTCAGCTCTTGCAATGCTTTGATGGATTTATCAAAAACCCCATCGCCCCGCTGCTTGTCCGTTTTTCCCCTAGTATAGTGGGGCATTGAAGAAACCACATGCACGTTATGCTTCTTGAAGAAGTCTGGTAAATCGTAGTATTTTTTATTGGCTCGGATAATGGTAAGGTTGGAACGAACAATGAAATCCTGTATTCCCGCTTTGGCCGCTTCCTCTACAAACCATCTGAAGTTGGGGTTCATTTCAGGCGCACCTCCGGTTAGGTCCAAGGTATGCGCTCCTGTGTTGCGGATAACTTCTAAGCACAGCTCCATCGTCTCCCGTGTCATGATTTCCTTTCGGTCGGGCCCTGCATCCACATGGCAATGCTCGCATACCTGATTGCACATATAGCCCACATTGATTTGAAGAATTTCCAATTTTCTGGGACGTAAAGGGGCATGTCCTATTTCGGCTATCTTGTCCTTAAAATAGGGAAGTTCCCCTTCCGCAAAGGGACCACCATTTAGGATTTCCAATTGTTTGTTGGTAGAGGCGAGCTCATTTTCACGTGCTTTCAGTGATTTTTTGGCTGCTTTTTTAATTTCCGGCAATATGCTCTGTTCCATAAGGGACGATTACATGGATAATTTGTTGTACTTGTTCATCATTTGCACGCCGTGCACTAGGGTAGCTCCACTTTCAATGGCGGCACCGGCGTGGACGGCTTCCATCATTTCCTCTTTGGTAATGCCACGTTCCAGTCCATCTTTGGTATAGGCATCGATACAATAAGGACATTTCACCACATGGGCAACCGCCAAGGCGATTAATGATTTTTCCCTTGCACTTAATGCCCCTTCTTCAAAAACTTTTCCATAATAGTCGAAGAATTTAGTACCAAGTTCTTCGCTCCATTCGGTTATTTTTCCAAATTTTCTAAGATCCGCTGGATCATAATATGAGTTAGCCATTTGTTTTGCTTTAAATAGATTATTGTGCTTCTTCGGAAGAAGTACTTTTATAATAATAAATAGGAATGCTAGGGTCTATTGGATTCTGCTAGCAGCAAAACCTAAGGGTGAGCCCTTATTGAAAGGAATGTTTGAAAAATGAAGTTGGCTTGAAAGGAAATCAATTTCAAAGACGTGTTTTGTAGTCGAACAGATGTTGGAAAAAAGTTGAAGCAATTTTAAACCCACTTGCCTTACAAAATTGGAGAGCCTTTTTAAATCTGAAATGGAATCAATATCATCAAGAAGGTTCAACTGGCGGACGCTTCTACCCTTAGCCAAAATAAAAAGATTCAACGCCTTGCGCAAGCTAGAGGTTTGCCAGGGCAACGCAACAAAATCTTCCATATGAAAGTCACTTGCATGAATCCCAATAAGATAACAACCACCATCCTTGGAAGGACCTACAACTGAATTCCCCTGGGACAGTTGCAAAGCGGCTTTGTCAATATGTTGTTTGGATAGATTGGGGCTGTCATTCCCAACGGTTATGACTTTTGAAAAGCCCAATTCAATTATGGCTTGAATGGCATGGGCAAATCGCTCCCCAAAATTGGCACCTTTTTGCTCCGTGTCACTGAAATGAAAAAAAGGAAGGCCGGAGGCCTTAATAGTTTTTAAGGTTTGTTCGGATAAAGCTTTGAAGAGTGAAGGTTCTCCAAAGAATTTTTTTTGGCGTGCGTCCTCCATTGCGGAATTCGCAAAAAACAAAACAGCGATATCTTGAAGATGGTTTGCTCTCAAGGGAACGGGCCTTTTCCGTAAACTTACGATAAAAAAGTATTTTCTTTTAGTCGTGAATCAAGATACCACATTACATATTCTATGAACAACCACTTTTTTTAACATACCGACGCCTAAGTCGGTGCAAGAAACGATTTCAGAACTGTGAAGCCGTTTACTAGGCCTATTTTATGGATAAAGTTTCCAAAACCACCACCGTTTACAAAAACAACAGACCAAGCAGTTGGTTAATTCTCTATTAAATTCATCGATGTATGGCATAATTTGTTAAGTACTGTCTAATTTTAAGCATTGAACTTGTTCCACAACATGTCCCAAAACGAAAAAAAACCAAAAACTATCGGCCTTGTACTTTCTGGAGGTGGAATAAGGGGAATGGCACATATTGGACTGATCAAGGCAATGCATGAAAATGGTCTTGAAGCTGATGTAATTTCTGGAACAAGTGTAGGGGCGCTGGTCGGGGCGTTGTATGCCAATGGAAATTCTGCCGAGGACATGCTCCAGTTTTTTAGGGAGACCCCATTGTTTAAGTATAATTTTTTTGCCATCAACAAACCTGGATTTATTGACACGGAAAGGTACTACCCCATTTTTAAAGGGTATTTTCCCAATGATTCCTTTGAAAGCCTGGACAAACCGCTTCATGTGGTCACCACAGACCTTATGAAAGGCGAGGAAAAAGTATTTTATCAAGGTGATCTAATCAAACCCCTTTTGGCATCTGCAGCTTTAACTCCTGTTTTTAGCCCTGTGGACATTGATGGTGTTCTGTATGCTGATGGAGGTGTGATGAACAATTTTCCCAAAGAATATGTGGAAGACAAAGTTGACTTAGTTATTGGCAGCAATGTTTCCATCGCGGGGGAAGTACGAAAAAAAGACCTCAAAAATTCTTTACAACTAGCCGGAAGAATCACAGGCTTGATGATCTATGCATCAAGTCATAAAAAACTAACGGAGTGTGATCTGTATATAGAGCCCTTGGAGTTGGAGAAAATTGGGGTTTTGGACAAGAAGGGTATAGAAAAAGCCTTTATGATTGGATATGATCATGGTAGTAGGACTATTGAAAAATGGTTTTCCAAGGAATAACAAAAGGTAAAACCAGGCACCAAATAAGAAAGAAAACTGCCATTCCGGATGGAAAAGGCTTTTTGGCCAAAATAGCAGGTAAGGCCACGGCAAGTAGCCAGCTTCCTTTGTAAATCAATTGAAAAAGCAATACCAAGGCCATGCGCTTCGGGTAAATTAGGCCCAAACAGGAGAGTACAAAAATCGCCCCCCACAAAGAACCTACCAACCGAATAATTTCTGAATAAGCCACGGAATTTTCGAAAATCGAACGAACGGCCACTTTGGGAAAAAACAAGCTGGTGAAGCTTATCCAACCGGCAACCAGAATGTTGGCGACGTATACAATTTTTAGACCTATCATGGATTACACATCATCATAATCCACTTTCAAAGTGGGAGTTAATGGATGCGCTTGGCAGGTGAGGATAAGGCCTTCCGCAACCTCTCCATTGGTCAAAATTTGATTTTTCACCATCTCGGCTTTTCCTTCAGTAATGCGGGCTATACAACTACTGCACACCCCACCCTGGCAAGAATAAGGGGCATCGATGTTTTCCTTTAGAACCACATCCAACACCAACTCCTTTTTGTCCATCGTCAATGTAAAGGATTCATCATCAACGATGACCTCCAATTGTGTTTTCCCTTTTAGATTTTCCGCAAGGGTGTCTTCTGTTTCCGGGGAAGAGAACAGTTCGAATAAAATTTGCTCTTGGGGGATCCCATTGTTTTTTAAGGTATCGGTGACGGTTTCAATCATTTCCTCTGGGCCACACAGATAAAAAGCATCAAATGAGGTATCCTTGAATTTATTTTTGACAATAAAATTGACCGTGGATCTTTCGATTCTGCCGAACATGGCGTTGTTCTCTTGAGCTCTGCTGTAAATATGCTGAACAAAGAATCGATCGCCGTACTCCTTTTGCAAATTCTCAATGGCCGAAAGGTACATGGTCTCTTCTGCGGTCTGATTTCCAAAAACCAGCACAAATTTGTTTTCAGGACTACTTTCCAAAACCGTTTGCGCAATGCTCATAATGGGAGTGATACCACTTCCAGCAGCAAAAGCCGCAATGTTTTTTGAAGTCCCATTGGCTTGAAAAATAAAACGCCCCTCAGGGGGCATTACTTCCAACAAGTCCCCCTCCTTGACACTTTCGTTGGCGTAAACTGAAAATGTACCCTTTGGCATTTTTTTAATTCCAACAGTGACCTTACCTGAAGATGGCGCCGAGGAGATGGAGTAAGCTCTGCGCAATTCCTCGCCATTTACTTGATGCTTTAGGGTAATGTATTGCCCAGCAGTAAAGGAAAAAGTCTCTTTGAGATTCTCTGGGATTTCAAAAGTAAGGGATACTGCATTTGGGGTAAGCTGCTCTTTTGAGACAACTTTGAGGGCATGAAAATCACTCATCTAGTCAATTTTTGGTGCAAAACTAAGGATTAGCTTGATTTTTGATCATAATTTTTTGCAAATACGGATGGGATTGTAACAAATCTTTCCTTTTGGGTACTAACTTGTGAAAAATTGCCAACCATGTTCAAGCATTTCATTCGACTGCAATGGAAATCCTTTTTTCGGTCCTCTTCTTTCGGAAAAGGCATTGCACTCAAAATTTTAATGATCTTTTTTGGGATTTATATGTTGACCACTTTGGTGGCCACTGGGGCAGGAATGTATTTTATTCTACGAAAGCTGGCACCAGATGTCAACCCGATGTGGCTCATCAGCCAATATTTTGTGTATTGGATTCTCATTGAACTGTTTTTGCGGTATTTCATGCAGAAACTCCCAGTCATGGATATTAAGCCTTTTCTATCCTATCCCATAAAAAAAAGTGCCATTACCCATTACATCCTGGGAAGGTCGGCAGTTTCAATTTACAACTTGTTGGCTATTTTTTTCTTTGTACCCTTTGCCATTGTATTGATATTTAAGGGTTACCCAGCGGTCAATGTGTTGTTTTGGGTCGTTTCTATTTTTGCGATTGTCCTTTGCGTTAACTACGTAAACTTTATTGTAAACAAAAGCGACAAGGCATTATTGGTTATCGGGGGAATTATAGTTGCCCTTTATGCCATGGACTATTTCGCTTTACTTCCTGTTAAGGCTTTCTTTGGCCCAATTTTTCACGGATTGTATGCCTATCCCATTACTGTGCTCGTTCCCATGGCCCTTGCGATATTGGTTTATTGGATTAATTACAAATATTTAAGGAACCGTATTTTTCTAGATGCCTCCCTTAAGGCCAAATCCCAAGAAGCGAATACTTCCGATTTGGCTTGGACTCGTCGATTTGGGGATATAGCCCCCTTCCTGCGATTGGACCTTAAACTTATTTGGAGGAATAAGCGAACCAAGGCCCAAGTATTCATCTCACTTTTGTTCGTTTTTTATGGACTCATATTTTACACGCAGGAAGTTTACGCCAACATGATGCCCATGTATGCTTTTTTGGGCATTTTTATGACAGGAATCTTTTTGGCCAATTTTGGTCAGTTCATTCCGGCATGGGATAGTGCTTACTACGGTATGATGATGTCTCAAAACATTCCGCTTCGCAAATACCTTGAGTCAAAAGCCGGTCTAATAGCTGTCAGCGTTGTGGTGATGTTCTTACTGACCATACCCTATGTATATTTCGGATGGAAAGCCCTTGCGGTCAATTTTGGTAGTGCACTCTATAATCTGGGTGTTAACATTCCGGTGATTCTCTATTTCGGTTCCTTCAACAAAAAGCGTATCGAATTGGACAAAAGCCCCTTTGGTAATATGCAGGGGACCAGTGGCACCCAATTTCTGATTATGCTTCCAGTTTTGGGCTTGCCCATTTTGATTTTTACAGTGATTTACTACTTGATTTCAATAGAGGCCGCAGTAATCGTACTTTCCGTTCTGGGAATTGTGGGATTCGCATTTCGGAATTATTTCCTGGATAAGATTACCGAGCAATATCGAAAAAGGAAGTATGGCATGATTGCGGGATTTAAAGAAAAAAACAGCTAATTGAAATAACCACCTTTATAAAATTGTTACAATGATTGTTGCAGATAACCTCACAAAAAAATACGGTTCACAAGAAGTTTTGAACATTGATCATTTGGAAATTCCCAAAGGCCAAAGTTTTGGTTTGGTGGGAAACAACGGTGCCGGCAAGACTACTTTTTTCAGCCTACTTCTCGATTTGATTCAACCCACTTCTGGTAAAGTTGAAAACAATGGGGTGCAGGTGAACGCCAGTGAGGAATGGAAGCCTTTTACGTCGGCCTTTATTGATGAAACTTTTCTTATCGGGTACTTGACACCGGAAGAGTACTTCTATTTCATCGGAGAGCTCCGTGGCCGTAACAAGGCAGATGTTGATGCCCTGCTGGCACAATTTGAAGACTTTTTCCACGGAGAAATTTTGGGACAGAAAAAATACCTTCGTGACCTTTCCAAAGGAAACCAAAAAAAAGCCGGAATCGTGGCATCATTTATTGGGAATCCCGAAGTCGTTATTTTGGACGAACCCTTTGCCAATTTAGACCCCACCACCCAAATTAGATTAAAGGCCATCATCAAGGATTTAGCAGCGAAACAGGATGTCACGGTTTTGGTATCAAGCCATGACTTGATTCACGTGACGGAGGTTTGCGAACGTATTGTAGTGCTCAATAAAGGAGAAATTGTAAAAGATATTCAAACTTCAACAGAGACCCTCAAGGAATTGGAAAGCTTCTTTGGAGGATAAAAAAAGCGCTTCCAATTCGGAAGCGCTCAACTCACAACCTCAAGGCATTCGTTTAGAACATAACAGAAGGATCATAATGAAAGGAAGCCTTTTTGATCTTTCCATTTTCCACTTGGTAAAGGGAAATCTCTTCCATATTTACTCTTCTTCCATCCTTAAAAGTGACATCACTGGTCATTGGTACAGCGAAGTGATTTCCTGCAACAATGGGATCACCTACCGAACCACCATGGGATTCGGCAATCATGCTAGCCCAGTTTTCGAACCCTTTCAAAATGTTATCCAAACCTTCGGTCACCTCATTAGGCAAACCCGGCATTTCAACACTTACTGAATCTTGAGCATAGAGCCCATAAGCTTCCTCGTATTTTCCCTCTCTACAAAGGGATACCAACTTGTCTGCAACTTCTTGTGTAGTCATTTTGTTTGTATTTATTGATTAATTGATATCTGTTTAGCCTTCTTCCAAGGCTTCGTTCAAAAAGGAATTCAACGGCCGAATCGCTTCAAAATGGTTCAATATTTCGTCTCTCAAGGCATCGGAATCATAGAAGGGATCCAAGGGAAACTCTGCCATGGCATAAAATTGCTTATGGAAAATGAGGTCCGTTTTCTCCGCGGTGGGCTGTAAATCTTTGTCCAGTCGCTTGGCCTTTTCACCTTTTAGTTTCCCAAATGCATTTTGAAAATTGGTATCCCCCACGATCCCCAACAATTGGTCTGTATTTTTTGCAATATGGTGTCTTACTTTTTTAAGCAGTGGAGTGCTTACCATAAACAGTCCACCACCCACATGAACATGTACCGCATCGATACCCAAGTAGAACCCTGGTAGCTCCGATTTTTTTCCTCCAGCGGAAAAGCCCGCTTTCATTATGGTGTGATAAGGAGATTTGTCCTTTGCAAATCGGATGTCACGATTAATCCGAAACAGCGCTTTTTTGGGATCAGTTTGAATTTGGTTGTTCCACTCCATTAATTCAGGAATTACCTCTTCAAGTAAATTTAGAAAGGGCAACTTAACATCGTTTTCATAACGTGCCTTGTTGGCATGAAACCACTCTTTGGTATTGTTTTTGGCAAGCTCTTTGAAGAATGAGCTGTACTTTGAAGTAATCATAGTTTAGATATTTCAATGGATTCCCATGCCCATTCCAAAAGCGTCACTTCATTCTCCAACACCTTTACAGGAACTGAATAATAGGGCATTTTTCCATGTTTGTGTGAATCTTGTTCCGCATATTTCTTATATGACGAATCATTGACTTTAAAATAGACATTACCTTTAGAATCAACAATCCCAAACATTTTTCCTTGATGGAAGATGCCATGCCCGCCAAACATTTTTTTGGCGGAAATTCCTTCAACCTTTGCCAATCTGGAAACAAGTTGTTCAGCAGCAGCTTGACTAACAGGTGTTAGCTTATCACCTTTTGTTCCCATAGTTATTCAGATTTAATATGATTTAATGCCAATTCCGTCAACGGCATCCAATTTTCGCGGTGTTCAAAACCCAATTCATACCAGCCAGACAAGGGCTTCTTGGTCTTGAAGGGACTAAATTCCCCAAGCTCAACTTTTATGGAATTCAAATCGAAGCCTTTTCCAAGTTTAAAAACCATATTGTTCTTTCTTGAAAGAAAGGCGAAGACCTTGTTTTTGTAATGGATAGCAGGGGAGCTCATCATTTTGCCCTGGGTCACTTCAGGATGGTTTCTACAATAAAATTTTCTAATTTCTTCAAATGCTTCCAATTCCATTATCCCAAAACTACAAAAGCACCCACCTCCTCCATAAGGGCAAATAAGACACTTTAAAGGGTTGATTCGGCCAAGCTCATTTTTTACCTTTGAGTCTATCACAACATCCAGTAAATGAAACATGTATCTATTTTGGTTCCCAAGCGAAATGCTATTTTGAGCAATGTGGTGGGGCCTTACAAAGTGCTATTGGCCGCTAATCAGTTCTTGAAGAAAACAGGGGTAAGGGAAGATGATTTTTTTGAGATCCATATTGTCGGTCTGGAAAAGGACACTGTGCTCTATGACGGGGCTTTCCGTATTCATTGTGAACATACCATTGATGAGGTGGAAAAAACAGACATTGTCTTGATTCCAGCTTTTCGCCCAGATTTTTTGATGGAGGAATTGGAAGAAAACGCGGGATACATCCCCTGGATTTTAAAACAGCGCGAGGTTCATAAAGCAGAGGTGGCCAGCATGTGTTTGGGAGCTTTTGTACTCGCCAGCACCGGCTTGATCGATGGCAAACAATGCGCTACACATTGGGCGGCGATGGATATTTTTAAACAAATGTTTCCAAAGGTACATTTGGTATCCAACAAAATTGTGACGGAAGAAGATGGCATTTATTCCAGCGGCGGAGCATACTCTTTCTTAAATCTAATGATTCATCTGGTGCAGAAATACTGCGGAAGACCTACGGCAATTTATCTTTCCAAGTTTTTTGAAATTGAGATTGACCGGATAGACCAAAATCAGTTTGCCATATTTCAGGGTCAGAAAGACCATGATGATCAAGCCATAAAGGAAGCACAGAACTATATTGAACAAAATGTGCGGGAAAAAATATCTGTGGAATGGTTGGCACAACGGCACGCCATTAGTAGTCGAAATTTTGTACGAAGGTTTAAAAAAGCGACCCAAAACACGCCTTTGGAATACATTCAAAGGGTAAAAATTGAGGCTGCAAAAAGAAGCCTGGAATCCACACCCCAAAATGTGAACGAGGTAATGTACCAAGTGGGTTACATGGACCAAAAGTCTTTCAGAACCGTTTTCAAAAAATACGTCGGATTGTCCCCTGTAGCCTACAAGAGCAAATACAATAGGATAACCGCTCAGTTCGATAGTTTGACCGCTTGGTAGGGAATCAAATCGGAGTCATTTTTTTCAATACATTATGCAATGGCGTATTTTGTCGATAAGCCTTATAATAATATGGCTTTTTTTGAGTTAGGTTAAGTACGATTAGCAACAATTTTGAAACTTCTTTTTAAACTTTTTGGGGCGCTTCTTTTGGCTGGGGTATTTTTTAATTCCTGTTCTGTCAAAAAAGACAAGTTTATCAACCGCAACTGGCATGCCTTGAACACCAAGTACAATACCTTGTACAATGGTAATTTGGCTTTTGAAGTAGGTCGGGAAGAACTCAATGCGAACTACCGTGATGACTATTGGGAGGTGCTTCCTGTGGAACGCCTTGAGGTGACCGATGAGGTCAAACTTGACTCAGAAGATAACAATCCAAACTTCATAATTGCAGAGGAAAAGGCCACAAAGGCCATTCAGAAGCATAGCATGGATATCAAAGATGAGGAACGCAATCCTCAAATTGATGAAGCCTTTCTTCTTTTGGGAAAGGCCCGTTATTTTGATCAACGGTACATTCCTGCATTGGAATCCTTCAACTACGTGCTTCGAAAATATGCCGAGAGCAACAAACTCAATGAAGCCACTATTTGGAGAGAAAAGACCAACATGCGGCTGGACAACCCTGAATTGGCGATAAAAAATATCAAGCGACTTTTCAAGTTTGAAGATTTGAAAGACCAAGAATATGCGGATGCCAATGCTGTTTTGGCGCAATGCTATATCAATCTCAAGGTACGGGATACTGCGATTCAAAAACTAAAAATTGCCCAAGCCTACACCAAAAAAAATAACGAAAGAGGAAGATATCTTTTCATCATAGGACAACTTTACAATCAACTGGGATATAAAGACAGTGCCAACTATGCCTTTGACAAGGTGATTGCCTTAAACCGAAAATCTCCGAGAATCTATATGATCAATGCCCATCTAAAAAAGATTCAGAACACCGAGATTTCTGAAGCAAATGAAGAAGAGTTATTGGAGTATCTGACTGATTTGGAGGAGAACCGCGAAAACCGCCCTTTTTTGGATAAAATATATCGTGAGATTGCCCAGTTTCATCTGTCGACAAAATCGGATAGTTTAGCGATTGTGTATTACAACAAATCGTTAAAAGCTAACAGGGGCGACCGTAAATTAAGTGCATTGAACTACCAAAGCCTAGCGGATTATTATTTTGATCAAGACCTCTACAAAACGTCAGGGGCTTACTATGACAGTACATTGACCAACCTGAAGGAGAACACAAAAAAGCACAGAAGAATAAAGAAGAAGTTGGACAATTTAGAAGATGTGATCAAATATGAAGACATCGCTCAATATGCCGATAGTGTCATCACCATCTATTACATGCCAGAAGAGGAACGAACTTCATATTTTGAAGACTACATCGCCGAGCTTAAATGGAAGGAAGAAGAGGCCGCCGAGAAAGAACTTCAAAGAACAACGGCAGGTTTCGCGGCTTTTGCTGAATCCAAAGGTGGAAAAGCGAACAAGGGAAAATTCTATTTCTATAACATCACCAGCTTGGGCTACGGCAAAAATGACTTTAGAACAAGATGGGGCAATCGCGAACTTGAAGACGATTGGCGATGGAGCAATAAAAACAGAACCTTGATTTCTGAGGCAACCGGTGATGTGGTCGCGGTTGATAGCAATGAGCAAGAGGAAGTACCGGAGGATAAAAAGTATTCCTTGGAGTATTATCTGGAGCAAGTGCCTACCGACTTGAGCGTGATTGACAGCCTTCAAACAGAAAAGAACTTTGCCAACTATCAGTTGGGATTAATCTACAAGGAGAAGTTTAAAGAAAATTTATTGGCCGCCGGAAAATTGGAAAATGTACTGGCTTCCAATCCGGAAGAGCGATTGATCCTTCCATCAAAGTACAATCTCTATAAAATTTATGAGGAATCGGGAAGTCCGTTGGCCGAGAATATGAAAAGGAACATTGTATCAAACCATCCGGATACCCGCTATGCGGAGATACTTCTTAATCCACAGGCAGTGCTGGTTGGCAATACCGATAGTCCTGATGCCAGGTATGAAGCACTTTACAAACTTTACGAAAAGCAAGAATATCTGAACGTCATCACCCAGACCCAAGAAAATATCCAAAAGTTTATGGGAGACCCCATAGTGCCAAAATTGGAAATGCTGAAGGCCAATGCCATTGGAAGGCTACAGGGTTTTGAATCTTTTAAGGAAGCTTTAAATTATGTGGCGCTGACCTATCCCAACAATGCAGAGGGCAAGAAGGCCGAGCAGATGGTGAAGGATCAATTGCCCAAGTTGGAGAACAAGGATTTTTCACCCGAAACAGGCTCTTCTGGGAAAGGAAATTGGAAAGTTGTGTTCCCATTTAAAATATCTGACAACGAAAGTGCGTTACAATTAAAGCAACGCTTGGAAGAAGTACGAAAGGATCTCAATTACAAGAACATCATTTCCAAGGACATTTATAATTTGGAAGATCAGTTTGTAGTGGTGCATGGCTTTAAATCAAAAGAATTTGCCTTAGGCTTCACCGAGCTCATAAAAAACAACAAGGACTACAGGATCAACAACGATAATTTCGTAGTTTTGTCGCTGAATTACAAGATCATACAGGTCCATAAAAATTTAGAATCATACAAAGAACAAATTTTAACCCCAAAACCGTAGAACACAATGTTTTCTGACAACAAAAAACCTCGACCTATGACAGAACTTGGCGGACAACCCAACAGAATTGAAAAGAACACCAAAATTAAAGGTGATATTACTTCCGAAGCTGACTTTAGAATAGACGGCAAATTGGAAGGGAATGTAAAAACCTCCGGAAAAGTAGTAATCGGAAGGGAAGGATTGATTAAAGGAAAAGTAGAATGTGTCAATGCAGACATAGAAGGAAAATTCAATGGAGAACTCCATGTGAGCGACCTGCTTTCCCTGAAATCTTCTGCAGTGATTGAAGGCACGGTGACCGTGGCCAAATTGGCCGTAGAACCAGGAGCCACTTTCAATGCTTCATGTACCATGGGCAAAGCTGCCGCTTCAACTTCTTCAAGTTCCAGCGCTTCGAGCTCAACCCACAGATTGCAGCCGACGAAGACAAATGAGCCAGCCAAAGTCTCCTAAGAAAAAGGACGCTTTTAAAAACGCGGCGGTACTTACGGGTATCGCGTTTGAAATGGGGATCATCATTTACCTATCTGTTCAAGGTGGTAAATGGCTGGATGACCATTATCAAAACGAAAAGAATATTTTTACGGTAATTGCCACTCTTTTGGGAGTGGCAATTTCTATTTGGGTAGTTTTGCAGCAGTTAAAACGAATCAAATATTAAATGACTAAACCCAATTTACCTGCCCAGTTTATTTTGATTCTGGTTTTCTTGCTGTCCCTCTCTTTTTTGGTTCATACCCAAATATTGAAAAGTCTGGACTTGCCACCCTTCGAAAATCTTATTTTCCGTGCATACTGGGTCAATGCGATTTTGGCCGCTGTCATTTTCCTATTGATCTATATTTTTCGTGAAAAGCTTAAAAACCTCATTGGGTTTTTGTTTATGGGGGGCAGTTTGATCAAATTCGCCTTTTTCTTTATACTTTTTTATCCCACCTACAAGCAAGATGGGGACATGTCGCGATTAGAATTTGGAGCCTTTTTTATTCCCTACGCGATTGCCCTGATCTTTGAGACGATTTTCATTTCAAAATTGCTTAAAAAAATAGAGGGTTCCTCGGTAAATCAAGACTCTTAAAAACCTCAAAAATAAAAGCTTGAAAGCTTTTTTCTTTTTGTAAGAAACGCTTACATTTGCACCGATTTTTGAGAGACCGATATTTTGAGCGAAATGCGAAAAGACACTTTTACGAGATTTCTACTTATTGCAGCACTTTTTTTAGGTCAATTTTCCTTCGCTAGTGAGGCCAAGGAGGCAATATCTGAAGAGCAAGGTACAGACCTCAAGACTGAGATAAAGGATTACATTTTTCATCACCTTAAGGATTCCCACGATTTTTCACTGTTTTCATATACCAAAGAAAATGGGGAACATAAGTATGTAGGTTTTCCACTGCCTGTGATTCTATGGGACGAAGGACTACAGGTATTTTCGTCCTCAAAATTCCATCATGGGGAAACCTTGGCAGAAGTGGACGGCAATTATTACAAATTGTACCACAACAAAATCTATAAGACAGATGCTGAAGGAACCATCAATTATGATGAAGAGCATCACCCTGCCAACATAAAGCCATTGGATTTTTCAATCACGAAAAACGTGGTTATGATTATTATCACGGGACTTTTAATGTTGTTGTTGTTTGGAAGTCTTGCTAGGTCTTATGCCAAAAACAATGGTATTCCCACTGGAGCGGGACGTTTCTTTGAGCCGATTGTACTTTATATAAGAGACGATATCGCTCGTCCCAATATTGGAGAGAAGCGTTATAAAAAATACATGCCCTTCTTGTTGACCATCTTTTTCTTTATATGGTTTTTGAACATGTTCGGCATGACCCCGCTAGGTATAAACGTAACAGGAAATATTGCGATTACCACCTCATTAGCGGTTTTAACCTTTATCATCACCAACTTTACCGGAACAAAAGACTATTGGATGCACCAATTTGACCCGCTTGGCAAGTCTTTACCTTGGTATGGAAAAATCGTTTTGTACATCATCTTGGTTCCTATTGAATTGTTGGGATTGATAATCAAGCCGTTCTCACTGTTGATTCGTTTGTATGCGAATATGCAAGCAGGGCATATTGTGATAGGAAGCTTGATTGGGTTGATGTTCATTTTTAAAAGTTGGATAGGAAGCCCATTGTCTTTCGGATTGGCTTTTGCCATCTCATTGATAGAAATATTAGTAGCATTGCTACAGGCCTATATATTCACCATGCTTTCTGCACTATACTTTGGGTTTGCCTCAGAAGAGCATGAGCATGAACATGAAGCCGAAGTGGCACAGTAACAATGATTGAATTGTCACCTCGAGACATGTTTGAGAGGTGTTTGATAAATTGAATATTTAATTTTTAAACTAGATAGATATGGAAATTCCAGTAATGGTAGGTGCAGGTTTGGTAGTTATCGGTGTTGGTTTAGGTATTGGTAGAATCGGTGGTTCTGCTATGGAGGCCATCGCACGTCAGCCTGAAGCTTACGGAAAAATCCAAACAGCGATGTTGATTGCAGCAGCGTTGATTGAAGGTATTGGTTTTGCTGCTCTTTTCGCAGTGTAATCAAAACAAGTAAAGCGAAAGGCCGTAACGGTTGGTTGCGGCCTTAGCTTGTTTAAAAATTGATAAGATAAAAGACAGATTATGGAAAAGTTATTGGAAGAGTTTTCGGTAGGATTGTTTTTCTGGCAGACTTTGCTATTTGGCTTGTTGCTTTTTCTTCTATGGAAATTTGCATGGAAGCCCATCCTTAATGCGGTCAACGATCGGGAGGAAGGAATCAAAAATGCTTTGGATGCAGCGGAAGAGGCCAAGAAGGAAATGCAGAATGTTACTGCCGATAGCGAGAAGCTTCTAAAAGAAGCAAGAGCGGAAAGAGAGACGCTGTTGAAAGAAGCACGTGAGATAAAGGAAAGAATTGTAGCTGAAGCAAAAGACCAAGCTCAAGTGGAGGGTGATAAAATGATCAAGCAGGCGCAGGCTGCCATTGAAAGTGAAAAGAAAGCAGCTGTGGCTGACATCAAAGCTCAGGTAGCCAATCTTTCTGTAGACATTGCTGAAAAAGTAATCAAAGAAGAACTGTCCGACAAAAAGAAACAGCACAAGTTGGTGGACGATATGTTGGGAGACATCAAACTGAATTAATCCGAAATGAACGAGGCAAGAGCAGCAATACGGTACGCAAAAGCAACCTTGGATTACGCGGTCGAGAAAAAATCGGCTGAAGCTGTGGAAAAGGATATGAGAACCATTTCGGCCACCATAACCGAAAATGAGGATTTGCAAAACCTTTTGGGAAGCCCTGTGATCAAGGCGGAAATCAAGAAGAAATCATTGAACGAAATCTTCAAGAGCTCCAATGAAATCACCAAAGGCCTCTTAAACACATTGACCGACAATAAACGGATTGGAATGTTACAAGAGGTTGCCTTCAAGTATATCATTCTTCACGAACAATTGAAAGGGGAGGATGTTGCCTACGTGACCACTGCGGTCCCATTGAACGCAGCATTGGAAAAGAAAATATTGGGTGAAGTGACCAAAATTACAGGGAACAAGGTCACCCTTGAGAATAAAGTTGACGAAAGCATCATCGGCGGATTTGTGCTGAGGTTAGGAGATTTGCAATATGATGCAAGCATTTCAAACAAACTGAACAATTTAAAAAGAGAATTTACAAATAGTCTATAAAAATGGCAGGAGTAAAAGCCGCTGAGGTATCAGCAATTTTGAAAAAGCAATTATCCGGGTTCGAAGCTACGGCATCTTTGGATGAAGTAGGAACTGTACTGCAAGTAGGGGACGGTATTGCACGTGTATATGGACTTTCCAACGCTCAATATGGTGAGCTTGTGGAGTTCGATGGCGGTATGGAAGGTATCGTTTTGAACCTAGAGGAAGACAACGTTGGTGTAGTTTTGTTGGGCCCATCCAAAGAAATTATGGAGGGAGCTACTGTAAAAAGAACCCAGCGTATTGCATCCATTAATGTTGGTGAAGGAATTGTTGGGCGTGTCGTTGATACGTTAGGAGCACCAATTGATGGTAAAGGACCTATCTCTGGCGAAACCTACGAAATGCCATTGGAACGTAAAGCCCCTGGGGTTATTTTTCGTCAGCCGGTAAACGAACCACTGCAAACAGGAATCAAAGCGGTTGATGCCATGATTCCAATCGGTAGAGGACAAAGGGAGTTGGTTATTGGCGACCGTCAAACAGGTAAGACCACCGTTTGTATCGACACCATCTTGAATCAAAAAGAATTTTATGATGCAGGTGAACCTGTGTATTGTATTTATGTTGCTGTAGGACAAAAAGCTTCTACTGTAGCTGCCATTGCAAAGACTTTGGAAGATAAAGGGGCCTTGGCTTACACTACAATTGTTGCCGCAAATGCATCTGACCCTGCACCAATGCAGGTTTATGCTCCTTTTGCTGGTGCTGCGATTGGAGAATACTTCAGGGATACAGGTCGCCCGGCATTGATCATCTATGATGATTTGTCAAAACAGGCTGTTGCATATCGTGAGGTATCCTTGCTTTTGAGAAGACCTCCAGGCCGTGAGGCTTATCCTGGGGACGTTTTCTACCTACACTCAAGACTATTGGAACGTGCCGCAAAGGTTATTGATGACGATAGCATTGCACAAAACATGAACGATCTTCCAGATGTTTTGAAACCTATGGTAAAAGGTGGAGGATCATTGACTGCACTTCCAATCATTGAGACGCAGGCAGGTGACGTATCCGCATATATTCCAACCAACGTGATTTCGATTACCGATGGTCAGATTTTCTTGGAGCAAGACTTGTTCAACCAAGGGGTTCGACCAGCGATTAACGTAGGTATTTCCGTATCACGTGTTGGTGGTTCCGCACAGATTAAATCCATGAAGAAGGTAGCAGGTACTTTGAAATTGGACCAGGCGCAATTCCGTGAATTGGAGGCGTTCGCCAAATTTGGTTCTGACTTGGATGCTGCTACTTTGAATGTGATTGAGAAAGGACGTAGAAACGTTGAAATTCTGAAGCAAGCGCAAAACGACCCATTTACCGTTGAGGATCAGGTAGCTATCATCTTTGCAGGTTCCAAGAACTTGTTGAGGGATGTACCTGTGGAAAAAGTAAAGGAATTCGAAACCGATTTTATCGAATTCTTGAAAGCAAAGCATGCTGATGTGTTGACAACCCTAAAGGCCGGAAAGTTGACCGACGAGGTAACCGAAACTTTAACGGCGGTTGCCAAGGACCTTTCAGGAAAATATAGAGCATAGGTTCAGTATTGGGAAGTGAGAAGGTCTCATTACCTAATACTCAATACTAAATTCTAATTAAGAATGGCGAATCTAAAGGAAATACGAAGCAGAATATCTACGGTGTCTTCGACGATGCAGATAACCAGTGCCATGAAAATGGTATCTGCTGCAAAATTGAAAAAAGCACAGGATGCTATTACTGCAATGCGACCTTATGCCAATAAATTGACCGAGCTATTGCAGAATTTAAGTGCAAGCTTGGATGGTGATGCCGGTAGCAAGTTTGCGGACAATAGAGAAGTAAAGAAGGTATTGGTGGTGGCCATAACCTCAAATAGAGGTCTTTGTGGAGCTTTTAATTCCAACATTATAAAGCAGAGTATTCTCTTGAATAACGAAACCTATGCAGGCCAACAGGTTGACTTTATGGCCATAGGTAAAAAAGGAAATGATATTCTTGGAAAAAAGGGGAACGTCATCGCCAACAACAGTCAGGTGTTTGATAACCTTACCTTTGACAACGTTTCCGAAATAGCAGAGGACTTGATGGCCAAATTTACCGAGGGACAGTACGACCGAATTGAATTGGTATATAACAAATTCAAAAATGCGGCTACACAAATCGTGATGACTGAGCAGTTCCTTCCCATAGTACCGACGGAAGGCGGCAGTCAAAATAGTGCGGATTACATTTTTGAGCCATCAAAGCCGGAAATTGTGGAGCAATTGATTCCAAAATCTTTAAAAACCCAACTTTTCAAGGCAATTCGTGATTCCTTTGCCAGTGAGCACGGAGCTCGAATGACTGCTATGCACAAAGCCACGGACAACGCGGGTGAATTAAAGGATCAACTGACATTGACCTATAACAAGGCCCGTCAGGCTGCTATCACCAATGAAATATTGGAAATCGTGGGTGGAGCTGAGGCGCTAAACAACTAGGCCTTTGTTTATATAGAACTGATAAACCACCCTTAATGGGTGGTTTTTTTGTTTAGGGGGTCATGAAAAGTTTTGGCACCACTTTTGGTTTTATATCTTTAGAAACCATGAATTCTAACTATTATGCGAACTTTTATCCTTCTAACTTTCATGATGATATTTTTATCATCAGGTTGTTCATCCCAGAAAAGTATGATTGAAACATCACCTGTGACTTTGGGCGAAGCAAGTTGTAAACAATGGTATGGCAGCACTGAAGAAAGTGGCAAGGGTCTACTCTTGGAAATCCCTGTTTTGGACGAAGTATCTGATATAGATGTAAAACAGGCATTCTTTAGAGGTATGGTTACCGACATTCGCTGGGAAAAAAGAAAAGAAGGCCAAATACTGGTGGCTGATTTCAAAATTGAAGAGCGGACAAAACCCGATATCATCATGGATGCTGACCCTAAAGAAGAAGTTGGGAACCAACCACCAAGCTTGCACAAACAGGAAGAATTTCCCTTTGAGCTTGAATCCTCGGAGGCGATAATAAGCTACAATGATAAGGGGAAAATGAGATATTTTAAGGTTATCGGCATAAAGGATGGGAAGCCTTTGTTCTATCAACCCATGCCAAAAAACTAAATAGTCTTTCCCAAACTCCCCTAAGCTTCCCCTGAAATAGTAACTTTGGGGTTTTATGTAACTTGTGACGCGGTTTATGGAGTCCTGAAACGAATTATTTCGCATTGAACCCATTAAAAAAGCTTTTTAAACAGACCTTCATTTATGGTTTGGCCACGGTCTTACCTCGGGTCATTTCCTTCTTTTTACTTCCGCTGTACACTTCAGTTTTTGAAAATGCCGCGGGCTATGGTCAATATACCAACATATATGCTTGGATTGCCATCTTCAATGTTTTCCTCGCCTATGGCATGGAAACCGCTTTTTTTCGGTTTTATACTAAAAGTGAAAACAAAGGCAAAGTAATTTCTACCTCCTTGCTGTCTCTTCTGGGATCGTCACTTTTGTTTTTGATATTGGCCCTCACCATAAAACAATGGTTGGCCGATTTTACCAACATCAATCCCGATTTCATACGGTTTACCACCTATATTTTAGTTTTGGATGCCTTGGTCATCATTCCATTCGCGCTCTTAAGAGCGAACGAAAAGCCCATGAAATATGGCTTGTTGAAAGTGATAAACGTGGCCATCAACTTGGGCTTTAACATCTTTTTCTTGATTATATTACCAAAGCTGGTGGCCGATCAGGAAGATTCATTCTTCAGCTCCATCTTCAAAGAAAACTGGGAGATTCAATACATTTTCATTTCCAATATCTTGGCAAGTGGAATTACCTTGCTATTGCTATCACCTACTTATTTTAGAACAAAATATAGCTTCGACATCCAGCTTTGGAAACAAATGCTAAAGTATGCGGGACCTGTTATGATTGCTGGAATTGCTTTCACCATCAATGAGGTTTTTGATAAAATTCTACTTACAGAACTTCTACCTTCTGATATTGCGGAAACTGAAGTAGGTAAATATGGGGCCTGCTACAAATTGGCGCTTTTCATGACCCTATTTGGAACGGCATTTCGCATGGGTGTAGAACCTTTTTTCTTTAGCCATGCGAGCACCGAAAAACCCCAAAAAACCTATGCGGAAATCACAAATTACTTCGTAATCCTAGGGAGCACGATATTGTTGACCGTTGTGGTTTTGGTAGATCCGTTGGCCAAACTCTTAATTCGGAATTCAGTTTATTGGGAGGCTCTCGATGTAGTGCCTATTATCTTATTGGGAAGTTTCTGTTTGGGGATATACCACAGCCTATCCGTATGGTATAAAATTACGGATAGAACCCGCTTTGGCGCGTACATTTCTTCTGTGGGTGCAATTCTTACCCTGGCGATCAATTTTATTTTCATCCCAAAAATCGGATATATGGCTTCAGCCCTGGCGACATTAACCGCCTATGCCAGTATGATGTTGCTATCGTATTATTTTGGAAAGCGGTATTATCCGGTACCTTACAACACGCGTAAAATTGTTTTTTATCTTTCGATTTCAATCCTTTTTTCCGTATTGGCCTTTTATGTTTTTGGCAGAAATTTAATAGCCGGGGGGCTTCTACTTTTGTTATTTTTGGGCATGCTTTATAAGCTAGAAGGTGATAAGCTCAAGATGATATTTCAGAAACCTTCCAAAACCTAGGACATGAAGGCGATAAAGATTCTACCTTTCCTCTTGCCTATCCTGCTTTCTTCCTGTGTGGAAAGGACCCACAAAAAGGAAATTGAGCAGAGAGCAGTCATTGAACCAGACTCCGTATATGTCCATGAAGACGGTACAGTTTGTCATGCCCAGTCACCCATTAACATTTTGTCTTCCGAACAAAAAGATGGAAAGCACAATATCACATTTAGTTTCAAAGACGAGATCAATTCGGTGGAAAATTTGGGACATACGGTCCAAGTTGATTTTAAAATCGGAAGCACGGTTGAAGTCGATGGTGAAACCTTTGAATTTAAACAGGCACACTTTCACACTCCCTCTGAGCATCTTATTGATGGGGTAACCTATCCTATGGAAATGCATGTGGTCAATACCTTAAAAGGCCAAGAAGCGGGCCAAGAAACGGAGTTTCTGGTACTTGGCTTTCTTTTCAAAATGGGAGATTCCAACCCATTTGTATCACATGTTCTTAATTCGGTTCCTGAAGAGGAAAACGCAATAAAAGAAGTGGACTTGGGAGAGATCCAATTTTCTGATTTTATTGAAGAAGGCGATGATTTGTTGGGCCATTACTATCATTATAAAGGCTCGCTTACCACCCCACCATATTCAGAAACAGTAAGATGGTATGTTACTAAAAATATTTACGAGGCCTCGCCAAATCAGATAACTTCAATTTTGAACATTGAAGGAGTCAACGCAAGACATATTCAAGGGATAAATGATAGAACAATTGAAACAGAATGAACATAGAGATTAAGGTTATCAACACTTCCAATCACGCTTTGCCAAGTTATGAGACCATTGCTTCCGCAGGAATGGACTTAAGGGCAAATCTTGAGCAGCCGATTACGTTGAAGAGTTTGGAAAGGGCAATAATCCCCACTGGAATTTTTATGGAACTGCCCATTGGGTATGAGGCCCAGGTGCGCCCCAGGAGTGGTTTGGCTGCAAAGAAGGGGATTACAGTTTTAAATGCCCCGGGTACCGTTGATGCGGACTATCGTGGCGAAGTTGGGGTGATATTGGTAAATCTTTCACAAGACGAATTTGTAGTTCAAGATGGTGAACGCATTGCGCAAATGGTCATTGCTAAACATGAACGAGTGGAATGGAGTGAGTCCAAGACCTTAACAGCGACAGAACGTGGGTCGGGAGGCTTTGGCAGTACAGGCACACAATAAACCCAAACACTAAATACGTTATACTAAAGAACACATGAAAATAATTGTACCCATGGCAGGAAGGGGTTCCCGATTACGGCCACATACCCTAACAGTTCCAAAACCTTTGATTCCGGTGGCGGGCAAACCTATTGTGCATCGACTCGTATCAGATATTGCCAAAGTATTGGGAGAGCCCATAGAGGAAATTGCCTTTATTTTGGGAGACCCAGCTTTTTTTGGGGATGACGTTGTAGAAAGCTTGACAGAGCTTGCGGAAGGCCTAGGAGCCAAGGCCTCCATCTACAGGCAAGATGAGCCCTTAGGCACGGGACATGCCATTATGAGCGCAAAGGAATCCCTAAGCGGACCTGCGGTAATAGCCTACGCAGACACCTTGATTCGTGCGGATTTTGATTTGGACAGAAAAGCAGATAGTGTCATTTGGGTGAAACAAGTAGATAGGCCTGAAGCGTATGGTGTAGTTAAGTTAAGTGAGGCCAACGAAATTGTTGAACTTGTAGAAAAACCAAAGGAATACGTATCCGATTTGGCGGTTATTGGTATTTACTATTTTAAGGATGTTGGCCAATTAAAAGAAGAGTTGCAATATGTTCTCGACCATAATGTAATCAATGGGGGAGAGTACCAAATCAATGATGGCATTAAGCGAATGATGGAAAAAGGCATGAAGTTTGTGCCTGGGAAAGTGGATGAATGGATGGATTGCGGCAACAAGGATGTCACCGTGGAAACCAATCAACGCATGCTTGGATTTTTAGAAAAAGATGGTGAAGAATTGGTTGCACCAACAGTTATCCTGGAAAATGCCAATATCGTTGAGCCTTGTTTTATCGCGGAAGATGTTACCATAAGAAATACAACCGTGGGGCCTTATGTTTCAGTAGGAGCTAACACGGTTTTGGAAAACTCAACCATAAAAAATAGCATCATCCAAAGTAATACGAAGATTATGAATGCCAACCTCGACAATGCAATGGTTGGCAACCATGTGGTATTTGACGGTAAGTTTGAAACAGTAAGCCTAGGGGACTACTCTGAGATGAAGTAGCTAGGCGCTAAAAAATAAAGGAAAATCAATTGAGGAAAGTCTTCTTGAAATATATGCTCATCTTATTGCTTCCGGTTGCGTTATGGGCCCAGGAAGAGGAAAGCGCCGAGGTATTCCTTGAGGACTATACCGACGAGTTCCAAGAAGCTTTTTTTGAGGCCTTAAAGCAGAAGGGAATTCAAAATTATGATAGGGCTACCTCTTATTTTTTTCAATGCAAAAGATTGGATTCTTCCAAGAGTGTGGTGGACTATGAGTTGGCGCGTACCTTTTTCTTGGATAAGAAGTACCCTCAAGCACAGCAATATGCCATTATGGCACTTAATGCCGAACCAAGTAATTACTGGTATTTGGAAAATTTGGTGACCATTTTGGACAATCAGGGGGGCAATATCAATAATCTCCAAGGCAGTGTTCCCGTAATCCAGGGAGAGCTAAGGGAAAATCTAGCTCGAGTTTACTTTTACAAAAGAAAATATGAGGAAGCCCTTCAAACCCTGGAAGGGTTGGGAAATAATTCGTCCGTTGAAAGCCTTAGAAAAAAGATAAATGACTCTATTCGTTCCTTGCAAAGGAACCACACAGAACGGATAAAACCTAAGCAGGAAGAAGAAATAGCAAACGATCCTGTTACAAATTATAGCAGTCAAATCGAAAAATTGATTTTAGGTTCTGAATTTAATACATTGGAAAAAGTGGCCAAGGAAGCCTTGGATAATTATCCTCTACAACCATATTTTCATTATGCCTATGGCCTTTCTTTGGGCAGAACCTCAAGGGAAAAACAAGCTATAGAAGTTTTAGAAGCCGGCTTGGATTTCATTTTGGATAATACGGTACTCCGCAATAAAATGTATCAAGAACTCGCCAAGGCCCATGCGAATTTGGGGGATAATGAAAAATCCAAAGAATATTTAAACAAAATTGAACCAAGGTCCTGATGATGAAAGGAATAGAAATAAAACAATTGGTTTATTTTGGGTTGGTAGCCTTGTTATTGTCCTCATGCAAGAGCACAAAGGCCATTGCCTCTGGAGAAGTTGATTTGGGTATTTCAACCAAGAAGATCATTTCAAACCACTATGAGAACCAAACCGATTTCAAAACCCTGAGGGGTAAGGTTAAAATTGATTATTTCAATGGCAAAGAAAACCAAGCCGTTTCGGTAAGCCTCAGGATGCAGAAAGATAGGGTCATTTGGATGAGCGCTCCTTTAGGTGTGGTGAAGGCCCATATAACCCCGGAAAGAGTTTCTTTTTATAATAAACTTCAAGGCGAATACTTTGATGGGGACTTTGGTTATTTGAGTCAGTTGTTGGGGACAGAGCTTGATTTTAAAATTGTTCAAAACCTTCTACTTGGTAATGCCCTCCGTGATTTAAGGGAAGACAGATACGTTTCTTCTGTGAGTGACGGTAATTATGAACTTAAGCCGAAACGCACCAAGGAATTCTTTAAGCTATTGTTCCAATTGGAGCCGAAAAATTTTAAAATAGCGACACAAGAGATTATCCAACCGGAAAAGGAAATTGTGTTGAGTGCAGATTATACCTATCAGGATGTTTCTGGCAAAGTTCTTCCCAATGAAGTTAGAATTTTGGCTATTGATCAGGATGACAAAACTACTATTGACCTTAATTTCAGGAACCTGGAATTGAACAAATCCCTTAACTTTCCCTATAAAATCCCCAAGGGTTATGATGAAATAATATTAAAGTAATATGAGAGTTAAGACCACATATTATGTTTATTTCGTTTTAGTTACGCTGTTTTTTTGCTTTACTGGTTTTGGTCAAACCAGTGAACAGAAGTCGTTAGAGGCCAAACGGGACCGACTACAACAAGAAATCAAGGAAATCAACAGACTTTTATTTGCTGAGAGAAAGGAAAAGGGAAGTGTTTTGGAGCAAATGGAGGCTTTAGATAAGAAGATTAATGTTCGACAGGAACTCATTAGAGTGACGAATCAGCAATCCAATCTATTGAACCGACAAATCAATGTAAACATTCGCAGCATTAGCAAATTGAGGAAGGACTTAGATGTGCTTAAAGAGGATTACGCAGCCTTGGTCCAAAAATCCTATCAAAATAAGACGCAGAACAGCAGATTGATGTTTTTGCTTTCCGCAGAGAGCTTTTACCAAGCCTATAAAAGGCTTCAATACATGAAACAATACGCGCAACAGCGGAAAAAGCAGGGGGAGGAAATTATTTCGAAAACTGAAGAACTGTCAACAAGAAACCGAGACCTTATTACCCAAAGAAAAGAAAAGGAACAGTTGCTGGCTGAGAACAAAAAGGTAAAAACAGAGTTATTTCGTGAAATAGAATCCCAAAAGAATTTATTGACCAGCATTAGGCAAAATGAGACTCGATACACTGCCGCTATTGATAAGAAGCGAAGAGAAGCCCGTAAGATAGATCGCGAAATAGACCGGCTTATAAAAAGTGCGATTGTATCGAATAACCGGAAAACGGGAAGCAAGAGCGCTACTAAGTTTGCCCTAACCCCCGAAGCGAGGTTGGTAGCTAATAATTTTTCTGCAAATAAGGGCAAACTCATCTGGCCGGTGGAAAAAGGAATCAAAAGTCAGGGTTTTGGCGTTTACAATGACAAACTTTACCCTGGCATTAAACATAGAAACAACGGAGTGACCATTGTAACCGATAAGGGCAGTACCGCAAGGGCGATTTTTGAGGGGGAAGTAATTGCCATTTTAACGGTTCCGGGAGGCAGTAGAGGAGTGCAAATCAAACATGGTAACTATATTAGCACATATTATAATTTGTCCCGACTTTTTGTAAAAAAAGGAGATAGAGTAGGAGCTAAAGAAGTGTTGGGAGAAATAAATACCAATCGGTTTGATGGCACTACGAAGCTTAAGTTTTATCTTTATCAAGACTCAAACAGGCTAAACCCTGAAGAGTGGATCTATCAACTATAATTATGCGGAAAATCACTGATTTACAAGGCACCTTTGAACTTCATAATGGTGTGCAAATGCCCTATTTTGGATTAGGGGTATACCTATCCAAGGATGGAAACGAAGTTATAATGGCTGTGAAGGATGCTTTAGAACACGGATATCGACATATAGATACGGCCTCCATATATAATAATGAGAATGGTGTTGGTGAGGGCATAAGGGCAAGTAAGGTTGACCGTGAGGATATTTTTGTGGTAAGCAAGGTTTGGAACAGCGATCAAGGCTATGAATCTACGCTTAAGGCCTACGAGGATAGTCTGGAAAGATTGGGACTTGATTATCTCGATCTCTATTTAATCCACTGGCCCAAAGAAGGGCTGTACAAGGAAACATGGAGGGCGCTTGAAAAACTTTATAAAGAAAAGCGGGTTCGAGCGATTGGTGTGAGCAATTTTCTAAAGCACCATTTGGAGGACTTATTTACTGGGGCAGAAATAGTTCCAATGATTAACCAGATGGAGTTTCATCCCTTTTTGATACAACAAGATTTAGTTGATTTCTGTCATCAAAATGGGATTCAGTATGAAGCATGGTCCCCGATGATGCAAGGGCATATTTTTGGAATGGAGGAATTCAAGAATTTAGCCAAAAAATACAATAAGACCATTGCACAGATTGTACTTCGTTGGGATTTGCAAAAAGGCGTGGTTACTATTCCCAAGTCCTCAAAAAAGGAACGTATCGTCGCCAATGCCGATATATTCAATTTTGAATTGGATGCACAGGATATGGCGTTGTTGGATGCCATGGACCAAGGAAAAAGGTTCGGCCCTGACCCCGACAACTTTGATTTCTAGGAAGAGGTAAATAGTGCCTTCAGCTCTGTTGCGTCTCCTGGCTTCATTTTACCAGCCAAAACCAAACTTAACTGACGCCTACGCAGTGCTCCGGCATAACGTTCCTTCTCCAAATCGGTTTCCGGGGTAATTTCTGGCACATCTGTTGGTTTCCCAGTTTCATCCACGGCAACAAAAGTGTATATAGCTTCATTGGCCTTGGAACGTTCACCTGTAAATCGGTCTTCCATCCATACATCAATATAGACCTCCATCGAAGTTCGAAAAGCGCGGGATAGGGAAGCTTCTATAGTCACTACACTGCCTAGCGGAACATTTCTATTGAATGCAACATGGTTTACTGAAGCGGTAACCGTAATTCGCCTACTATGCCGCCGGGCAGCAATACTGGCAGCTCTGTCCATACGGGCCAACAGCTCACCCCCAAAAAGATTGTTTAAGGGATTGGTCTCACCCGGCAAAACCATATCGGTCATTACGGTTTTGGATTCTTTGGGAGTTTTAGGTGCCATACTTTTTTCGGCAAATATAGGCCAGCCCTAAAATTTAAATGGAGATAGAGGGAATTATTTTTCCGATAGGAGCCAAGCGTCAGGAGAATCAGTACGCTTAACTTTTTTCAAAAAGACAAGTGCTTCTTTCGGGTCTTCAAAGCTGTCATAGGCCACTTGATGCAACCCAAATCGGTTTTCACCCAAATAAAAAGCATTGAATCCTTTTCTTTTCAGCTGGGCTATTTTCTTTTCTGCGTTTTGCTGTATCCGAAAAGCGCCAGCAATGACATGGTGGCTGCCCAGGCTCTTCTTTTTTACTTCCAAACTTAGAGCGGGCAGTTCCAAAGGAGAGGAGTCAAAAAAAGTGGCTTCCTGTATCAAACGGGATACTTGTACCTGAGCATCTTGCTGTGCAGTGACCTGCTTTTTTTGAAAATCCCCGTAGGTTTTATAACCCGTAAATCCGAAGGAAACAGCCAACAAAATTACGGCTGCATATTTCAACCATGGGCGAAAAGAAGTTTCTTCCCTTTTTTCTGGTGTGATAATAAACGGAATCTTTTCCTCAAGTTGTTCCACCTCCTCTTTCAAAACCTCCCGCTGAATGGGAGTGGCAGCAAATGTAGCAAGACCAAAGGAAGAAGTAAGGTAGTTGATTTTGTTCTCTGGCTGAAACTGAATTCTTTTTTCGCCATTCAACCAAAGTTTTCCGATACCAAAAAGCTCAATGTGTTCGCCTTCCTTCATCCTTTCCATCCAATCTTCACCGACCTGTTCAACTTCATTCAAAAGCGACTCATAGCCTAGCTTTTTTTCCTTGGCAATATGCGAAATAAGTAGCCCGTCATTCTTGCTCAATTGTGCATTGAACGAGATGGTTTTGCCCGGGGGAATAAGAGTGTTACTATTCACATCGATTTCAGCGGATTTTCCATGTGCCAGAAAAGCACCGAAACCGGGGACAACCACACAGTTGTATTCGTACAACAACTCTTGTATGTATGACTCAATGCGCATATTCGCAAATATTATAAAAATTAGAAGAGCACGAAATATGGGTCATAACTTTTTATTAACATTTAAAAAACAGTATTTTGAACGGCTTTTTTAACCAAAAATAAATGACTGATAATGAATTCATTGATGCCCTAAGATTGCAAGCCGTTCCCAATATTGGCGATATTACCGCGAAAAAACTGATAGCCCACTGCGGTAGTCCAACAGCAATTTTTGAGGACAAAATGCAGCGCCTTCTAAAAATTGATGGGATTGGCACACACACCCTCAAGGGACTTTTCAACAAAGTCCACAAAGAACAGGCCGAAGAAGAGTATGAATTTTGCGTTAGAAACGACCTACAGTTGAGTTATTTTATGAATTCTGATTATCCTGAATACCTGAAACATTGTGTCGATTCTCCCATACTATTGTTCCAAAAGGGAAATATCGATTTAAAGAACCGGAAAATAATCAGTGTGGTAGGTACCCGAAATAGTACGAGCTACGGAATGGCTTTCTGTGAGAGGTTTGTTGAGGAAATTGCACCTCTGGATCCCATTATCGTAAGCGGATTTGCCTATGGAGTTGACATCACCATGCATAGGGCGGCCATGGAAAAAGGGCTACAAACCATTGGATGTTTGGCCCATGGGTTAAATCAGTTTTATCCGAAAGCACACAAAAAGTATGCGTCGAGAGTAATGGAAAATGGAGGTTTTATTACAGAGTTTTGGAGTACGAGCAACCCGGATAGGGAAAACTTTTTAAAGCGAAATCGAATTATTGCAGGAATGAGCGAGGCCACTATTGTGGTGGAATCGGCCGAAAAGGGAGGAAGTTTGGTGACGGCAGATTTGGCCAATGGCTATGACCGGGAGGTATTTGCCGTACCAGGAAGATACTCTGACAAATTCAGCAAGGGATGCAATGATTTAATCAAGCGACAAAAGGCACATATGCTGACTTCGGCGGCCGAACTGATTTATTTATTGGGATGGGAAATCGATGAAAAAAAAGAACCCTTAAGCGTACAAAAACAATTATTCGTTGATTTGGATGATAAGGAAAGGTCCATTTATGAGTATTTACAACAAAATGGAAAACAACAATTGGATACGGTTGCCCTGGAATGTAATATGCCAATTTTTAGGGTTTCCTCCACTTTGCTCGAAATGGAAATGAAGGGGGTGATACGACCCTTGCCCGGTAAACTTTTTGAGGCCGTCTAACCGGATAAACCGTTTAAAGGAATTCCAGAATTAATACCCAACTCTTTCCCTAACCCGGTTCAAAACCTCATCAGCCACCTTTTTCGCTTTTTCGGCTCCAATCGAAAGTGCCTCATCAACTTCATCTAAATGGTTGATGTAATAATCAAAGCGCTCCCTTGGTTCTTGAAATTTGGTCGAGATTACTTCAAAAAGGGCCTGTTTGGCGTGCCCATAACCATAGTTCCCTGCCAAATAATTGGCGCTCATCTCCTCAATCTGTTCTTCGCTCGCCAGAAGTTTGTATAGTGCAAACACGTTATCATTGGTAGGGTCCTTTGGTTCTTCCATCGGAGTGCTGTCGGTTACAATCCCCATAATCTGTTTGCGGAGCTTTTTGTCCGTTTGAAAGAGGTCGATAATGTTGCCTTTGCTCTTGCTCATTTTTTGTCCATCGGTACCCGGAACATACATGGTTGCCTCTTGAACCTGGGCTTCGGGAAGCACAAAGGTTTCACCCATTTGATGATGGAATCTTGAGGCTACATCCCGTGTCATTTCCAAATGCTGTAATTGATCTTTTCCAACAGGGACGATGTTCGCATCGTACAACAAAATATCAGCTGCCATCAACATGGGATATTGAAATAATCCAGAATTAACATCCTCGAGCCGTTCAGCCTTGTCTTTGAATGAATGTGCCAGGGTAAGTCGCTGGTAAGGAAAAAAGCAACTAAGGTACCAGGCAAGCTCGGTTACTTGTGGTACATCGCTTTGTCGGTAAAAGACCGTGGTCTCAATATCAAGTCCGAATGCCAACCAAGTGGCTGCCGTGGCATAAGTGTTTTTCCTCAGCTCTTCGCCATTTTTAATTTGGGTTAGCGAGTGCATGTCCGCAATAAAAAGAAAGGATTCGTTATTGGGGTCCTGCGCCATTTGTATTGCGGGAACTATAGCTCCCAAAATATTGCCCAAATGAGGGGTGCCTGTACTTTGAATGCCCGTTAAGATTCGTGCCATGGATGAATTTGTAAAAGGGCAAAGGTAAAAGAATTCAAAAAATACAAGGTCAAATTCTTACTTTTGGCAACGTGCTAAAAGCAGTTAAGAACATCGGGCATGTACTTTACAGAATATGGTTTTATGTTCTAGTGGCGGTTCCTATATTTCTTTTTCTTCCTGCACTGCTACTAACCACAATTTCTGAGAAAACCTACAAAGAATTTTTTTGGTTGGCCCGAAACCTATGGGCCAAACCTATCTTATATGGAATGGGATGTTTCCCAAAGGTTACCTATGAGCAAAACTTGGTAAAGGGCAAGAGCTATATGTTGGTGGCCAACCATACCAGTATGTTGGACATAATGCTGATGTTGGTGGTAAGCAGGAACCCTTTTGTCTTTGTGGGAAAAAAAGAATTGGTGAAGATTCCAGTATTTGGTTTTTTCTACAAGAGAGTCTGCATTATGGTAGATCGCGAAGATATAAGAAGTAGAACAGGAGTTTACCGACGTGCACAACGACGCCTTGATCAGGGACTAAGTATCTGCATTTTTCCTGAAGGCGGTGTGCCTGATGAGGAAGTTGTTTTGGGAGATTTTAAGGATGGAGCTTTCAAAATGGCGATAGCACACAAAATACCCGTGGTACCCATTACCTTCTACGACAATAAAAAACGTTTTTCGTTCAAGTTTTTAAGTGGAGGACCTGGGAAGGTCAGGGCCAAAGTACACCGTTTTTTTGAAACAGGAATATTAGCCGAAGATGATAAAATAACCCTGCGGGAGGAAGTCAGGGAAGTGCTATTAAATTCTTTGACGTAAACCTCAAAAAAACACCCTACCACATGGGCAGGGTGCTAATTGATTGCCTTAAGGAGCAATCTTCCTAACCAACTTTGTACATCAGAACTTAAAGCTAACCCCACTGTAGACCCCTACTGAGAAAGGTCTAAACGGACCAGCTGTTTCTGAAAAAGTATTCAATTGATATTTGAACATGGGCTCTAAATTCAATTGCACCTTGGGAGAAAATTCGTAGTTAAGGCCAATGCCCACATTGGTGCTAAAATTCACGGAGTTGGCATTGTTGGCTTCACCCATTTCCGTAATCAATTCATTGGATTCCAACAAAACTGTATTGTCCACTAGAAAAAGTGAACTAACACCACCAATTACATCAACTCCAAACTTCTTGTCAATAAGGGCATAATTAAGCTCCAAAGGAATCTCTATATATCCTAGTTGTTGTACCATCTTACCTTCAAGCCCTGGGGTTTCCGTGGAATTCAACTCTACGAAGGCGTCATTCGCAGCGGCACTGGGCACACTTCGTTTGCTTTGTACTACCAAGTTGCGTGAGGTCTGACTATAGTTAATATTATCGATAAGCGCATTGGTCGAACTTTCTATCGAAGAAGAGAACACAATTTCATTCGTGTCATATCCAAAATCCACCCGGTGCACACCAGATCGTACCTTAAGCCTTTTGCCCAGATCATAGGCCACAGTAAGACCATAACTCAGGTTTACATTTCCGGATTTTGAATTCGAACTAAAATTGGAATGGATTGGAGAACCTTCACCCGACCCGTTAAAGTAAACCGGGGCAACTGAAGGCCCAACGGACCATTTGGCGCCTGAATTTTCGGCTATCAGTTCTTCTTCTTCCTCAGCATTTTGCTCAGCAATGGCATCAAATATTGATTTCTTTTCTGATTCTTCATCATCCTTCTTGTCCTCTTTTTCTTCCGTCTCAGTTTGCGCGACGGCTTCTTTTTTCAATTGGTCATCGACCGCATTTTTGTCCAGTAAATTAGGAGTAGGACGTTCTTCCTTTTCATTTTTCAGACTTTCCTGTTGATTCACCACGGCAACTTCAGATTTTTTGCTTTCCAAAATATTGTTGGAGTCCAATTTGGATTTGTCGGAGGTGTTTTCCTTTTTCGCATCATTTTGTGCAACAGCCTCTTTCTCCGAAACCTTTCTGTCAATTAGATTCTGTTCTTGCTGTTTCTTATCAGAAGCTACTGGCTCTCCCTTTTCGTTGGCCTCAGCGATTACTGTGTTAGGAATTGCCTTTTTACTAGAATCAATCTCTTTGGAGTCATTTTTTCGTTCGTCAGATTCGGCCAGGGTGCTTCCTATTTCATTTGAATTATCTAGCTGTTTGGATTGTATCGCAGGATCACTCACTCTGCCATCATTATTTTCATCAACAACTTCAGTATCGGTAATCAATGAATCATTGGTTTCTGATGATTTTTCTTGCGTTTCGATATCCGTAAGTACAGGAGTGTTTGTTTCATTGGATGGTGAAGTATCCCCCAACGGATTAACTATATAGAAGAGAAGGGCCAACAAAGCCGCAACTCCTCCAAGGCGCCACCATATGGGTATAACCCTTTTCTTCTGCTTCTTCTTGTCCAAAGTATCCTCAATGGATTTCCAAACCCCTTCATCGGGCTTTTCGTGGAAATCCTTAAAGGTATCCCTGAACAATTGCTCTAAATTCTTTTTCCCCATTCTTAAATCCTTTAAGCAATGTTTATGTTTTCTTTTTCTATTTTTTCCCTCAATATCATTTTGGCACGGGCCAAATTTGATTTTGAAGTCCCAGTGGATGTCCCCAACATCTCACTTATTTCTTTGTGACTGTAACCGTCAAGCACATAAAGGTTGAATGTAATTCTGTATTTGTTCGGTAAGTCCTGAATGTGCCCCAAGAGTGTGGACAAACTGATATCCACTTGATCTACGTCGACCTCTGTGATATCCTCCCCAACATTTTCAGAAACAACATCCATGTATTGTTCCTTCCTGTACTTTTGGAGTACAGTGTTAACAGTTATTCTTTTAATCCATCCTTCAAATGAGCCTTTAAAATTGAACTGGCCAATCTTATCAAAAATCGTAATGAAACTGTCGTGCAGATTATCTTCTGCTTCGATTTTGTTTCTGGAATATTTCAGACACATACCGAAAAGAATACCGGAATATTTCCGGTACAATTCAGCTTGCGCTTTTCGTTTTCCTTGTTTACAATTATGTATTAGCTCCTCAAGATCCAAATGTTGGTTAATTTTGGATTGTTGATTTTTTAGTTTGCCGGTCCAGTGTCCGTTTCCACGGGCACCGTATACTCCAAATACCTAGAATTACCTTCGTTATCCTGACCGGCATAAAACCTGAAATGATAATCCTCGGTAAAAATAACTGTGAATTGAAAGGTCGCTGCTACTTCTTCCACGGCCTGGGTACAGGCAGTTTCATCCGTAATTACAGAACCGATAACCAGCACATCCCTATCGGTTTCCCCAGTTTTGGTAATATCAAAACCTTCAAAGAAGGTACAGCCATTGGGTCGTAAATAAGTGACCTCAATATTATAGGTTGTATTTACCGCAAAGGAATCCGGAACATTGGCATCGACTACCGAAAGTGTGGTGAAATGAAAGTTTTGTTCATCATCATCCAAATCACATGAATAAAATAAGGAGCATACCCCAAAAAGAGCAAATATCACAATTGCCTTTTTCATCATTGATATTGTTTATCTCCTAGATGACCATGGTAATCAAGGGTTGCGTAAGATTTTCACAACCTAAAGTTAACAAAGAAATTGGTGGGACTGCCTGCTTAGGCCGTAACAGCGGCGATGGCCTCCTTGATCTTGCCCTCCAACTCTTCGGAAAGCTCTGGATTGTCCGCCAGCAGGGTCTTTACAGCATCCCTTCCCTGTCCTAGTTTGGTCTCCCCATAACTGAACCACGAACCGCTCTTTTTCACAATTTCATAAGCCACGCCCAAATCAAGGATTTCCCCAATTTTTGAGATACCCTCTCCATACATGATGTCGAACTCGGCAGTCTTAAAAGGAGGAGCCACTTTGTTCTTAACCACTTTTACCCTCGTTTTGTTTCCTTGAACGGTACCATCGGTATCCTTTATTTGGGTCGAACGGCGAATATCAAGTCGAACGGAAGCGTAGAATTTAAGTGCATTACCTCCAGTTGTTGTTTCTGGGTTTCCAAACATCACGCCAATTTTCTCGCGTAATTGATTGATAAAAATTACGGTACAGTTGGTTTTGCTTATCGTTGAGGTTAGCTTTCGAAGTGCTTGGGACATCAACCTGGCATGGAGTCCCATTTTGGAGTCCCCCATCTCACCCTCAATCTCACTTTTTGGTGTAAGGGCAGCTACGGAATCCACAATTACGATGTCGATGGCTCCAGACCTAATCAAGTTGTCTGTGATTTCCAAAGCCTGTTCCCCATGATCGGGTTGTGAGATAATCAAATTATCAATGTCCACACCCAATTTTTGGGCATAAAAACGGTCAAAGGCATGCTCAGCGTCTATAAAGGCAGCGATGCCTCCGGCCTTTTGAGCCTCCGCAATGGCATGAAGGGTTAAGGTGGTTTTACCCGAGGACTCTGGACCATAAATTTCGATGACCCTTCCTCTGGGATAGCCCCCTACGCCTAAAGCAATATCCAAGCCCAATGATCCCGAAGGGATTACCTCGACGTCTTCTACAACGCTGTCCCCCATCTTCATAACGGCTCCTTTGCCATAGGTTTTATCCAGTTTGTCGAGGGTGAGTTTTAAGGCTTTGAGTTTTGCTTCTTTTTCGTTGCTCATAATTATGATATTTGACGAGCTAAATTACCATTTCTTTTTTCATGCTACAATGCATGCGCAACCTTTTTGAAAATATGACATCTGTCAGGTAACCTTCCTAAATGGACAAAATAGCGAACGGGCTGTTCGCGTTCCGCATATCTTTAGTGATTGGGAAAATTGCGCTATGAAAAGAAATCATGTGGTTGAAAAGACTCTCTAAATTATAGGGAGTCTTTTTCTTTTTACCTTTGCCATTACTTTTTAGAAATCCATTCTTTAACTTAAGCATTGGTATAGCATGCAACTGTACAATACATTAAGTGCGAAAGAGAGGGAGAAACTTATTGAGGAGGCCGGCAAAGACCGGCTTACCATCTCTTTCTACAAGTACGCACACATCGGGAACCCCAAGATTTTTCGAAACCATCTTTTTGTCCATTGGAATCAACTAGACGTCCTTGGCCGTATTTACGTGGCCAACGAAGGCATTAATGCCCAACTTTCGGTTCCTGCGGAAAACTTTGACAGTTTTAAGGCCCATTTGGATAGCATCACCTTTTTAGAAAACGTACGACTGAACATTGCTATTGAACAAGACAACAAGTCGTTTCTCAAACTCAAGGTCAAAGTGCGGCATAAAATTGTGGCCGACGGATTGAATGACGACACCTTTGATGTGACCAACAAAGGAATTCATGTTGGGGCGAAAGAATTCAATGAGCTAATTGAGGACCCTGAAACCGTTTTGGTGGACATGAGAAATCACTATGAAAGTGAAATCGGCCATTTTGAAAATGCCATCACCCCAGATGTGGATACCTTCCGGGACTCATTGGACATTATTGAAAAAGACCTTGCCGAGCACAAGGAGGACAAAAAATTGGTAATGTATTGCACAGGAGGAATCCGTTGTGAGAAGGCCAGTGCCTATTACAAGCACAAGGGGTTCAAGAATGTCTACCAATTGGAAGGAGGCATCATCGAATACACAAGACAGGTAAAAGATCAGGAACTTGAGAATAAGTTTAAAGGGAAAAACTTTGTTTTCGACCATAGACGGGGTGAGCGTATATCGGAAGAAGTAATTGCCAACTGCCATCAATGTGGAAAACCTTGCGATACACATGTGAACTGCGCCAACGAAGCCTGCCATTTGCTTTTCATTCAATGTGAAGAATGTGCCAAGGCCATGGACGATTGTTGTTCGGATGAATGTAAGGAAATCCACGCCCTGCCTTTTGAGGAACAAAAACGCTTGAGAAAGGGAAAAGTGGACAGCAACAAGATTTTCAAAAAAGGCCGTTCGCCGGTGCTAAAGTTCAAAAAGTAGGATTTCCCTGCTGCAGCAATTTGTGCTATATTTACATCTAATAATTTTATGAACCCTATTTAAGGAGGGCCAATAGTTCTCTTTAAATCAAGATATTAAATATGGCGTGTAGCAGTTGTTCAACCGGTAAGGATGGACAGCCGCGTGGTTGCAAGAACAATGGTACTTGTGGCACAGATGGTTGTAACAAGCTTACAGTTTTTGATTGGCTTGCCAATATGTCGCTTCCCAACGGACAAAAACCTTTTGACTGTGTTGAGGTGCGATTTAAGAATAGCAGAAAAGAATTCTTCAGAAATGTCGACGGCCTCTCTTTGGGGATTGGTGATGTAGTTGCCACTCAGGCAAAATCCGGACATGATGTCGGCATCGTTACCCTTATTGGTGAACTCGTTCGGGTGCAGATGAAAAAGAAGAAGGTCGACCCCGTTGACAAAAACCTCCCAAAAGTTTATCGTAAGGCCTCCCAAAGGGATATCGATATCTGGCAAAAATGCCGTAACAAAGAAGAGGAAATCAAAAAGAGATCCAGGGAAATCGCAATTTCCCTAAAGCTTCAAATGAAATTGAGCGATGTCGAGTTTCAGGGTGATGGGTCAAAAGCAACTTTCTATTACACCGCAGAAGACCGAGTAGACTTTAGGCAGTTGATCAAGGATATGGCCAAAGCTTTCGGAATTCGAATCGAGATGAGACAGATTGGGTATCGCCAGGAAGCACAGCGCCTTGGAGGAATCGGTTCTTGTGGTCGTGAGCTTTGCTGCTCCACATGGCTTACCGATTTCAGGTCCGTAAGTACTGCATCGGCCAGATATCAACAACTCGCGTTGAACCCTCAAAAGTTGGCGGGACAATGTGGCAAACTCAAATGTTGTTTGAATTATGAGCTGGATATGTATTTGGAAGCACTGAAAAACTTTCCTCCTCAAGAAAGTAAACTACAGACTAAAAAGGGGATTGCCTTCTGTCAAAAATCGGACATCTTCAAAGAAACCCTCTGGTATTCCTACAAAGATGACCCTGCCACTTGGCATGCACTAAAAAAGGACCAGGTATTGGAGATTTTGGAGCTGAACAAAAACAATACAAGAATAGCTAGTTTGGAAGAATATGCACAAGAAAACATGGACGACGAAAAAATGGTCTTTGAAAATGTTGTGGGGCAGGATAGCTTAACTCGTTTTGATAGACCTAAGAAAAATAGAAGGAAAAAGAAGAAAAGAAACAGCAAACCCAAAGCATCTTCCAATGGCTAGGCGATTTCTTGGTATCATTCTAATGGCATGGGTTTTAATATCATGTGAGCAGAATTTGGTTTATTCTGATTTTCGTGCCATACAAGACGGGGAATGGGCCACAAGCACCCCAATTAATTTTGAATTCTCTGAACTGGATTCGGTACAGCCCCATCATATGTTTATACATGTGAGAAATAACAATGCCTACGAGTACAGCAACCTTTTCCTGATTACAGAATTGGAATTTCCTGACGGAAATACTACCAAGGATACCCTTGAATATGCCATGGCCAGACCGAACGGGGAATGGCTAGGAAAGGGACTTGGAAGTATAAAAGAGAATAAACTATGGTATAAGGAAAACATCGTTTTTAATAATTCTGGCGTATATAAGGTTAGTGTCACACATGCAATGCGGAGAAATGGGGATGTTGAAGGGTTGAGCATTTTAGATGGAGTTACGGATGTAGGTTTGCAAATTGAAAAAATCACCCAGTAAAATGGCAAAGGCTAAGCAAAATCAACAAAAAGGTTTTTGGAAATATATCAAATGGTTCTGGATTCTATTTGGCTCCGGGATTTTCTTGGTAATACTGGTTTTCCTCTTGGCGTCTTGGGGAGTTTTCGGAACCATGCCCACTTTTGAACACCTGGAGAACCCAAATACCAATTTGGCCACTGAAATCATTTCCTCAGACAATCAAACCTTGGGAAAGTTTTATCTGGACGATAACCGGACTCCAGTGGCTTACAAGGAACTTCCTGAAAACTTGGTCCACGCCCTTGTTTCTACCGAGGATGCCAGATATTATGAGCATTCTGGAATTGATGCCCGGGGAACGATAAGAGCCTTGGCTTTTTTAGGAACACGGGGAGGAGCAAGTACAATTTCGCAGCAGTTGTCCAAATTATTGTTTACAAAAAAACCTTCTGGAGGTTTCGGTCGAATCATTCAAAAAGTAAAAGAGTGGGTAATAGCCATTCGCTTGGAGCGGCAATATACCAAAGAAGAAATTGTACAGATGTACCTCAACCTGTACGACTTTAATTATAACGCTGATGGAATTCGCTCAGCGGCGCGCATTTACTTTGGCAAAGAACCCATAGAATTAAAAACGGAAGAGTCGGCAGTTCTGGTGGGGATGCTCAAAAATTCTTCTCTCTACAACCCCATTCGTAGGGAAGAACTTGTTCTCAACCGCAGAAATACGGTTTTGGGGCAAATGGCCAAATACGGATATCTCACGGAAACTGAAAAGGATTCCTTGCAACAACTCGAGATGGACATCAATTTTAATCCGGAATCGCATCGTGAGGGTTTGGCAACGTATTTTAGAATGTATTTGCAGCGCTTCCTCAATAGGTGGATTGAGGAAAACCCCAAACCCGATGGAGAGAAGTATAATATTTATCTCGATGGGTTAAAGGTGTACACTACGGTTGACGCAAGAATGCAGAAGAACGCCGAAGATGCAGTTCAAGAACATATGAAAAGACTGCAAACAGAGTTCTTCCACCAAAATACGCCCGATAGGAACCCCACAGCTCCCTTTTTAGAATTGGAAACCTTTGAAATAGACAATATCATGGAGCGGGCGATGAAGGTTTCAGCCCGTTGGAAGGCTATGAAGCGACAGGGCGTTTCCGAAAATGAAATAAGGGCTTCCTTTAGAAAGGAAACCGAGATGACCGTTTTTGATTGGAATAGCAATTCTTTTGAAAAAGATACGGTGATGACTCCTTTGGATTCCATCCGGTACTACAAAACATTTTTGCGAACAGCGATGATGTCCATGGAACCCCAAACAGGTCACGTTAAAGCCTGGGTGGGAGGAGTTGATTATAAACATTTTCAGTATGACAACGTAATTCAAGGGGCGCGGCAAGCCGGGTCTACCTTTAAACCGTTTGTTTATGCAGCAGCCATCGATCAATTGCGGTATTCCCCTTGTGATTCCCTTCCAGACAATCAGTATTGTATCGAACCACTAAAGCATGGTAACCCGGAAGCATGGTGTCCGAAAAACTCAGATGGAAAATATTCGGGCGAAAACCTTACCCTAAAAAGGGCGTTGGCCAATTCCATCAATACAATTACGGCACAGTTAATCGATAAGGTAGGGCCTGGCTCTGTTGTAAACATTGCAAAAAATATGGGTCTCACTAGAGAGATTCCGGAAGTGCCCTCCATTGCTTTGGGAACACCGGACTTTAATGTTTATGAAATGGTGGGCGCATACGGCACATTTGCCAATCAGGGAGTTTATGTAAAACCCGTGATGGTTACCCGTATTGAAGATAAAAACGGCACAGTACTTTACGAGTACACCCCAGAGACCAAAGATGTTTTGAGCAAGGATGTGGCCTATGCGATGGTAAATCTAATGGAAGGAGTCACACAGTTCGGATCGGGTGGCAGGCTACGCCATTCATTCGCAAAGAACCAGACCGTGTACAAGGAAATCATTACCGGATACCCCTATGAACTCACCAATCCTATTGCTGGTAAAACAGGAACAACCCAAAACCAAAGTGATGGCTGGTTTATGGGTATGGTCCCCAATTTAGTGACTGGTGTTTGGGTCGGAGGTGAAGATAGAGCCGCTCATTTCGCGAGCCTTACCTACGGACAAGGCGCATCCATGGCATTGCCTATTTGGGCCTTGTACATGAAAAAGAATTATGAGAACGAGGAATTGGGCGTATCCCAAGGGGCATTTGAAGAGCCGGAGAATATGTCCATTAATGTAGATTGTACCAAAATATTAAAAGAAATTCAAGACGATTTGGACACCGAAGACGATTTGGACGACCTCGGATTTTGATTTAGAACATTACATAAAAAATAGTAGCCCTAGGATGATAAATTATCTTGGGGCTTTTTCATTTAAGTCGTATTTTGAGGAACTTACGAAATCGATTGAATTATGATTAAAAAAACGGTTTCCGGTGTAGAAGAAGCCCTCATTGGAGTTGAAAATGGAATGACCTTTATGCTCGGAGGATTTGGGCTAAGTGGAATTCCTGAAAAGGCAATAGCCCATCTGGTTAAACTTGGAGTTAACGATATCACCTGTATCTCTAACAATGCCGGGGTAGATGATTTCGGTTTGGGTCTTCTACTTCAGAACAAGCAAATAAAGAAAATGATATCCTCCTATGTCGGGGAAAACGATGAATTTGAGCGACAGATGCTGAGCGGGGAATTGGACGTTGAACTAACCCCTCAAGGTACACTGGCAGAAAAGTGTAGGGCGGCCCAAGCTGGTTTCCCCGCTTTTTATACCCCAGCAGGGTACGGAACCGAAGTGGCCGAAGGGAAAGAAACCCGTGAATTTGATGGGAAGATGTACGTGTTGGAGCCTGCCTTTAAGGCCGATTTTTCCTTTGTAAAAGCTTGGAAAGGGGATGAAGCTGGCAACCTCATATTCAAGGGCACTGCACGAAACTTTAACCCTTGCATGTGTGGGGCGGCAAAAATCACCGTGGCCGAGGTTGAAGAACTACTGCCGGCTGGAAGTTTGGACCCCAACGAAATTCATATTCCTGGAATATTTGTGCAGCGTATTTTCCAAGGAGAGAATTATGAAAAACGAATTGAACAACGAACCGTTAGACAAAGAGCATAAGGCATGTTGGATAAAAATGGAATAGCAAAACGGATCGCCAAGGAAGTAAAGGACGGTTACTACGTTAATCTCGGTATCGGAATTCCAACATTGGTGGCAAATTTTGTTCGGGAAGATATCAGTGTTGAATTTCAGAGCGAGAATGGCGTTTTGGGTATGGGTCCTTTCCCATTTGAGGGGGAAGAAGACCCAGATATCATCAACGCGGGCAAGCAGACCATAACCACCCTGCCAGGCGCCTCTTTTTTCGACTCTGCCATGAGTTTTTCAATGATTCGTGGGCAGCATGTGGATTTGACCATATTGGGAGCCATGGAGGTGGCTGAAAATGGAGATATTGCCAATTGGAAAATACCCGGTAAGATGGTGAAAGGAATGGGAGGAGCCATGGATCTTGTCGCCTCGGCGGAAAATATCATCGTTGCCATGATGCACACCAATAAGGCCGGAAAGTCCAAATTGCTCAAAAAATGTACCCTACCACTAACAGGTGTTGGCTGTGTAAAAAAAATAGTCACCAATCTGGCAGTTTTGGAGATTACCGGAGAGGGCTTTAAGCTTTTGGAAAGGGCCCCGGGAGTTTCGGTAGATGAAATAGTGAAGGCGACAGAAGGAAAACTAAAAGTTGAGGGGGAAATCCCGGAAATGAAGCTTTAAAACAACCTACATACGGTACACCACAGAAATCGTAAAATTCGCAACAAACATTTTATTATTAAATAATCTAAAAATATCTTTGAAATTGTTGATTTTTTCGACAAATTGTAACCCTTAATCTTTTACCATGGCATCCAAACTTAACACCACAGCTACTGACGACAGTATGCAAGTCTACAGAAACGATTTTCTAACCGGCGTAATGCTTTTGATCAGAAAATTGTTCATGCTTTAATATATCTTTCTTCAAGAAAAGATAAAGTGGAGCCGGCAAGATGTGTCAGGCTCTTTTTTTTTGCCCTATTTTGCCTTAAAAAAGGATGAACCTCCGTCTTCGTAAATGTTTATTATCGGATTTGGATTCCCTTGTCCAAATTTCAAAAGAGACCTTTGTTGCTGCCTTTGAGAAGGATAACAATCCCAAAGACTTTTGGGATTACGTCAATTCAGCCTTCAGTAGGGAAGCCATTAAAGCTCAACTCAGCAACGAGCACTCCGAATTTTATTTTGTGTTTGAGGCCGACAATCTCGTCGGGTATTTTAAATTGAATACCACAGACGCCCAGACAGAATTTCAAGACCAGCATACCATGGAACTGGAGCGCATCTATGTGAAAGCTCAATTTCAAGGAAGCCAAGTCGGTTCTTGGATGCTACAGCAAGCCATTCAAATGGCAAGAGATGCGCAAAAGCAGTATCTATGGCTCGGCGTTTGGGAACATAATCCTAAGGCCATTCGCTTTTATCAAAGAAATGGCTTCACAAAGTTTGGTACACACCCTTACTTCGTTGGCTCAGATAAACAAACCGATTGGCTCCTCCGTTTAGAGCTTTAAAAACTCGTTTAAATAAATCATATCTGCCTCGGACTGGATTTTGGAAGCGATTGAGTTTTCAAAAGCGGCATGTATCAACAGGGAAATTGCCTTGGCATTGATTTTCGTGAGACTGTTCGTTCGATAGACCACATCTCTGATTGTGGAATAACTCACCTTGCTCTGGATCGAAACATTGGCGTAGTCGTTTTTGGTTGCATTTCTTCGAAGCACCGAGGATAACCTTTCGTTGATGGGCTTGCCATATTCTTCTTTGGCAAACATGGTCTCGCTATTAACGACCGGGCCCAATTCATTGAGTATATTCATGGAATCTGGGGGAATTAAACAATATTATTACTTATTTTCTATATTTGTTGTAATTGGATTACAGATATATTATTCAAAAATTCATGAATAATGATATGCGTAATAATCCTACACAATATAGTGATTAAATGTACATAATAAAACAATTAAGGCGTAAAAAAAACATAAGTCAAACTGATTTAGGCAAAGAAATTGGCGTTAGCCTGCGTACTATACAGCTTTACGAAAAGAAGGATGCCAACATTCCCATTAAAAATCTTTCGAAAATTGCTGCATTTTTCGACATGACCATCGCCGAACTTTACATGCAAGAGGTAAATGAAAGCGAAGGAACCTATGCAAAACAGAAACCATTTTCCCATTTTGGCAACATTTGTTACACCTTAGATCACGGAAAATTTCTGGTTCGCGCTCCGCTGTATTTTTTGGAGGATCAAAAAGAATATGCTGAGAAATTGGCTGATAATTCTCAAAAGGACAGAAAGATCAGTGCTGGATTTGTCGTTGATTCCTTAGAGGATGGAAACCACAAAGCCTTTGAAATTGCTGGGGATTCCATGGATGATGGCAGTATTGAGGCTATCCCGAACAAGGCCATTGTTCTTGGTTTGAAATACAATAAAAACAAGTTAGTTCGGCAAGAAGACATCAAAAAGAGTGATGCCTGGATATTGGTCCTTAAAAATCGAATAATCTGTAAAAGTATTACAGGAATCGATGCTACAAAGACCAAAATTCAATGCCATAACCTGAATACCTCGCCAGAGTACACCGATTTTGAAATTGCTTTGGATGATTTGCAAGAAATCTACTTGGTGATCAAAAGGCAGTTCTGATCCGCTCAAGGTGACTCAATACTTTATCTAAACAACCTTCCAGGTCTTTTTTCACCTCACTTTCCCAAAAACGAAACACCGTATAGCCCAAAACTTTTAGCTGTACATTCACCTCCTCATCCCGCTGCATATTGCGCTCAATCTTTGGAATCCAAAACTCCCGATTGCTTTTTATTTTCTGTTTTCTCTCTACCCAATTATGGCCGTGCCAAAACTCACCGTCAATAAAAATTACGGTTCTGTATTTCTTTAGGGCAACATCAGGTTTTCCAATAAGTTTTTTGTAATCCACTCGGTAGCGATAGCCAGCTTTCCATAGCGCCTTGCGAAAGGCAAGCTCAGGTTTTGTGTTCTTGCCTCGAATCTTGCCCATGATCTTGGAACGTTCTGGTGTGGTATAAAACCCTGCCGCTTCATTAAAACGTGGCACTTTAATACGTTCCTTGGGGTATTTATCAGACATACACTAAAGGTAGTGAAACACCAATTATATATTAATATTCCAAACGCTTAACCAATCTTGCTATATTTTGGTTTTCATTTTGGAGAACGTCTGAAACTGATAATTTTGATGTTTTATGAGTCAGAACAAAAACGAACAGCAACTCCTATACATCAAAAAAATCAACAAGGTTGTCGCCTACATTTACCATCACTTGGATGACGACCTTTCCTTAAAAAAACTTGCCGATGTGGCCTGTTTTTCTCCCTTTCATTTTCACCGTATTTTTTCTGCACTTATAGGCGAAACACCTAATCAATATATCTCAAGACGCCGCATTGAAAAAATTGCTAACGCACTTCTATTGGGCGATGGCCCTGAATCATTGACGGTTCTCGCCCACCAATATGGATTCAAAAGCATTCATTCCTTTTCACGGGCATTTAAAAACTTCTACGGAATGAGCGCTTCTGAATTTCAGAAAAGAGGGAGATTTGAATTTAGCAAGATTGGTAAAACGGAAAGCAAGAATGGAGAACATCAAATTTCCTTTGAAAAATACTTTTACACCATTGAAAATCTTAAAAACTGGTTAACAATGAGAACAGAAGTAAAAGTTAAGGAAATGCCCAAATTACAGATGGTGGATATCCGACATCGGGGACCATACCCAAAAATCGGGGAAGCCTTTCAAAAGTTAATGGGATGGGCCGGTCCAAGAGGCCTCTTGAATTTTCCAAAAACGAAGATGGTCGCTATCTATTATGACAGTCCAAGGATTACGGACGAGAACAAAATGGAGTCCAGCGCCTGTGTCACCATTGAGGAAGATGTTGAGGTAAACGGCGAGGTAGGCAAAGTGACTATCCCCAAAGGAAAGTTTGCCGTGGGCAGTTTCAAACTGAAATATGATGAGTTTGAAAAAGCTTGGAACAGCATGTCACTATGGGTGCCGGAGCATGGCTTTGAACTACGTGATGGACATTACCATGAGATTTATCACAATGATGGTACGCAAGACCCTGAAGGGTTGTTCATTGTGGATATTTGCATACCTATCCAATAAAAAAGGCCAACCCTAGGGTTGGCCTTACTGTTTATTTATGTGGCTTGAATTTTAGCCTTTGGTCGTAGCCGAAAGATATTCTCGATTCATTCTGGCGATGTTTTCCAAAGAAATTCCTTTGGGGCATTCCACTTCACAAGCTCCTGTATTGGTGCAATTCCCAAAACCTTCCAAATCCATTTGGCGCACCATGTTCTGAACACGCTCGGCAGCTTCTACCCGTCCTTGCGGTAAAAGTGCAAATTGGGAAACCTTGGCAGAAGTAAACAACATGGCGCTTGCATTTTTACAAGCGGCCACACAGGCACCACAACCTATGCAGGTGGCAGCGTTGAACGACTGGTCAGCCATATCCTTTTCAATGGGAATGGCGTTTGCATCCACAGGTCTTCCCGAGGTATTTACAGAAATATAGCCCCCAGCTTGTTGGATACGCTCAAAAGCCGAGCGATCCACAATAAGATCTTTGATCACCGGAAAAGCGGTGGCCCTCCAGGGCTCTATTACAATTTCATCCCCATCGTTAAAGCTTCGCATGTGCAATTGACAAACGGTGATTAAACTATCGGGCCCATGTGGGCGTCCGTTGATCATCAAGGAACAAGTCCCGCAAATACCTTCACGGCAATCGTGGTCAAATTCCACGGGTTCCTCTCCTTTAGAGATCAACTCTTCATTGAGAATGTCCAACATTTCCAAAAAAGACATATCACTTTCCACGCCGTTTAGGGTATAATCGACCATGGCTCCTTTGGAATTCGCGTCTTTTTGACGCCATATTTTCAAATATAATTTCATAGCAATATTATTTATAGGAACGTGTCTTAACTTCTATATTTTCATAATTCAGGTCTTCCTTATGCAACTTCGATGCGCTAGGGTCACCAACATATTCCCAAGCTGAGACAAACGTAAAGTTCTCATCATCTCGCAAGGCCTCACCTTCTTCTGTTTGATATTCTTCCCTAAAGTGCCCACCGCATGACTCGTTGCGTTCCAAGGCATCTTTGGCAAAAAGTTCTCCAAGCTCCAAGAAGTCGGCAACGCGACCGGCCTTCTCCAGTTCTTGGTTTTTGGAGTCTGGAGTTCCAGTTATCTTGACATTTTCCCAGAAATCCTTCCGTAACTCTGCAATTTCCTTAATGGCCTCTTTTAGCTCTTTGGCGTTTCGAGACATACCACATTTGTTCCACATGATCTTGCCAAGTTTCTTGTGGTAGTAATCCACGGAGTGGATGCCTCGACCTGACATTAATTTTTCAATACGATCACGAACGGCAACCTCTGCCTGCTCAAACTCTGGAGAATCTGTGGAAATAGGTCCGGTTCGAATATCATCCGAAAGATAATCACCGATGGTGTAGGGAAGTACAAAATACCCATCCGCAAGACCCTGCATCAAAGCTGAAGCACCCAATCGATTTGCTCCATGGTCGCTAAAATTGGCTTCTCCAGCGGCATAACAACCAGGAATAGTAGTCTGAAGATTGTAATCTACCCAAAGTCCGCCCATGGTATAATGCACAGCAGGGTAAATCATCATCGGAGTTTTATAAGGATTTTCATCTACGATTTTCTCATACATCTGAAACAGGTTGCCATACTTGGCCTCAACGATTTCCTCTCCGAGTTGTCGAATGGTATTATCATCGGGGTCTTTAAGCCCGGAAGTCAAAGCCTTTTCTCTTCCATAACGCATGATGGCTGCTGAAAAATCCAGAAAAACGGCCTCCCCGGTCTTGTTGACACCAAACCCGGCATCACATCGCTCTTTGGCCGCTCGGGACGCTACATCTCGTGGAACCAAGTTACCGAACGCAGGATAACGTCTTTCTAAATAGTAATCTCTTTCTTCCTCACCTAATTGGGTCGGTTTCAACTTACCTTCCCGAATCGCCTTGGCATCTTCCAATCGTTTAGGTACCCAAATGCGTCCATCATTCCGAAGGGATTCGGACATTAAGGTCAATTTGGATTGGTGGTCTCCAGAAACAGGAATACAGGTAGGGTGGATTTGGGTAAAGCATGGGTTTGCAAAGTATGCTCCCTTTTTATGGGCTTTCCAGGCTGCCATTACATTGGCCCCCATACAGTAGGTAGAGAGGAAAAACAAGTTTCCATACCCTCCTGTGGCCAAAACCACGGCATGGGCCGAATGTCTTTCAATTTCACCTGAGATCAAATCCCTTGCAATAATACCTCGTGCTTTGCCATCGACCAAGACCAGGTCCAACATCTCATGTCGTGTATACGATTTGATCTTTCCTCTTTGGATCTGACGGTTCATAGCCGCGTATGCTCCTAAGAGCAATTGCTGACCGGTTTGCCCTTTGGCGTAAAATGTTCTTGAGACCAAAACTCCTCCAAAGGAACGATTGTCCAATAAGCCTCCATATTCCCGGGCAAAAGGAACCCCTTGCGCGACACATTGATCAATGATATTGGTAGATACCTCAGCCAATCGATAAACGTTGGCTTCACGGGAACGGTAATCCCCACCTTTGATGGTATCATAGAAAAGACGGTAAACACTGTCCCCATCGCCCTGATAGTTTTTTGCGGCGTTCACGCCACCTTGGGCGGCTATGGAGTGGGCCCTTCTTGGAGAATCTTGATAGCAAAAGGTTTTTACGTTATATCCTAATTCGGCAAGCGTTGCTGCTGCCGAACCACCGGCAAGCCCTGTTCCAACAACAATGATGTCAATGTTTCTTTTGTTGGCTGGGTTTACCAGGTCGATTTCATTTTTATGCTTGGTCCATTTGTCCGCTAAGGGACCAGAGGGAACTTTGGAATCCAATACGGCCATAGTTAATGTGTTATTGGGTTAAGGTGGTGGTAAATGGCAATGAAAGCAAATGCCAACGGCACGACCACCGCAAAAAGTTGTGTGAATGTTTTGATGCCCTTACTGTATTTGTTGTTGACACCCATGGTCTGAAATGAAGAAGCAAAGCCATGCCATAAATGCAGGGCCAAGAGTACAAAGGCGACCACATAAATTAGGGTTCTCCACATAGGAGCAAATTTTTCGACAGTCTCCGCATAGTAGCGTGTAGGGTCTTCGGGTAATATCTCAATGTATTTGTAGGTCATCTCATGAACCCAAAAATCATAAAAGTGAAGTCCTAAAAAAGCCAAAACCACTAAGCCGGAGTAAATCATGTTTCTAGATACCCAAGGCGCATTGGCACTCCCTTTGAATTTTACGTAACGGACGCTTCGCGCTTTTTTATTTTGAATTTCCAAAACGAAGCCCATAACGAAGTGCACAATCACCCCGATAATCAAAATAGGTTGCATCAAATATTGAACTAAGGGGTTGTATCCCATAAAATGGGAAGCTTCGTTAAAAAAGTCGGGAGAGATGACGGATGCCAAATTGATGGTGACATGCAACACCAAAAATATGACCAAAAAAAGACCCGAAAGTGCCATCACTACTTTTCGGGCAATCGAAGATTTTATCAATCCACTCATTCGTGCTGGTTTTACCATCAAATTTACGGCACGGTGGAGTTTTTAACAAACTTAGGAAGCGGCAAGACACCTTATTTAGACCGATTATAGGAAAGTGCAAGAAATTGTTGAAGTAGTGTCTATGAAAATCGATTTCGAAGTAACTCGATCTATACAAAATGTATAATGCAAAAGGACCCTCAAAGAGGGCCCTAAACAACCAAAAGAGCTGCTTGCATTATTCTGGAATGGCAAACATATCGATAAGCTGTTGATAACTGAGCTTGGAAAAATCTATGTAAGACTTTGAAACGGGATCTGTGGCAGGTTGCCCTCCAGGAATCAGTACATACCTAAATTCAGCAAAAAAAGGACTTCCGACAGGATCTCCCTCTTCGTTTGCAGCCACAACTATATCCAGTTGGGTAGCCTGTTCGACCCTGAAGTAGTACGACTGTTGCCTAGCGGCTCCGAAAACCATCGGAAGGGGAAAGACGTCAGTATCATCAGTAATGGGAGCTGGAAAAGACCTGCCATACACCAGAACAACACCCTCGTTTAAAATGGCTTCCGTTAAATCTGGCGCATCAATACTAAACGAGGAACTGGTTGCGATGATGTTGGCGTCAAATTCTGAATCGATCCAGCCCGAAAAGATTACGTTGGCGGTACCGGGATCTCCCTGTTCGCCTTGCGGGCCTTGATCACCTTGGGCCCCTTGAGGTCCGGCCGGCCCTGCAGGTCCTGCTGGCCCCGTTTCTCCATCTTCTGTGGAGCAAGAAACAAAAAGGAGTGCTCCCAAAACAAATACGGTAATAATGCTTAATAAACTTCTTCTAGATTGCATAATAAAATTATTAATGAATTCAAGGGCAAACCTAGAACTGATGAGAAGTTTTAAAGTCCAGTATTTTCCACTTTCGAAAAATCAGGACACCATTAAGTAACGCTGTCGATATTCTGAAGGGGTTTCTCCTGTTTGTTTTTTGAAAGCGTTATAAAATGCAGACTTGGAATTGAACCCGGCCTCAAGGCCAATGGCCAGAATGGTGTAGTTTCCAAACTCAGGATTAATGAGCATCTTTTTTGAGGCGTTCACCCGATATACATTTACAAATTCGGAAAAGTTAATACCGCCCAACTGATTGATTATTTGGGAAAGGTAACCCGGGCTTATGTTGAGGTGCTCACTGGAAATCTGTAGACTCAGGTTGGGGTCAAGATATTTTTTTTGACCTTCCAACCAGCTTACAAATTGCTTGTAATAACAGTTGTCGTCGGTTAAAGATATCCCGGTATTCTTTTTAATTTGATAGAGTTTGGTCGCTGTTAATTTGGCGATCAATTGAAATACCAAAAGATGCTTTTCGGTAAAAAAACCTTTCATTGAGTTTTCAGAATCCAACACGCCAACAAGATTATTTTCATGAATAATGGGGACGGTCAACTCTGACTTTGCACTTCTAACGTCAAAAAGATATCTGCTATCTTGGCTTATATCATTCACTATTTCCCATTGCAGGTTTTGGGCAACGCTTCCCACAATGCCCTTTCCTAATGGAATTTCAATGGGACTTACAATTTTTTTGCCTCCCATATCCTTATCCCCAAATGCCGCTTTTTGGACAAGCATGTTGGATTTTTTATCATGAAGGTAGATTACACAATCCTCTAATTTCAATTTGGAGATGCAGTTTTTTACGATATCCCAAAGCACGTCCGACTCTGTATTCTTGTCGAACAAAGAGGTGGCAAAATAGCCCAGTATCTCGGTAACCTGATGTCGACTTTCCTGTATGGCAGAGAGCTCTGTTTCAGAAAAAATCTTTTGTAGACCCGAAATTTGAAAGTTTTCATTTACAGAACGTAACGTTGCCTTTTCAGTAGTCTTTTTGTCCTCTACTTGCTTAATATGTTTTGACCCCCAAATCAAGCATCCGACATAATAGCCAATAAACAACAACCAAAGCGGATAATACGGGCCATGGCCAGAAACATTTTCATCAATTTTCAAATAGAGGATTACCAACACCCACAGAAAGCAGAGCACTGTCATAATCACAAAGATCTTTTTTAACCAAGCCGTTTTCTTTATTACGAGTTGATAAGGAAAACCTCCTAATTCGTTCTCATATCTTCTTATCACTCGATAGTTCCAAAGTGCCGCAAATAAAGAAAAGGCCAAGGCACTATTTTCATCCAACTCGGCTCCAATCCATGCTGCCATTCCCTTGGATATCCAAGCATAGTCCAAAAAAACATTCACTTTCAACAAAGTGTAGAGAACAAGAAAGATTCCAAAGGGCAACAAAAAAAGGAATCGATATTTTTTAAAGAAGCCGAAACGATCAACATAAGAATAGGTAAATGCTACAAAAAGTACAGGGCACAGGAACTGAAACGGCAGGTAGAAAAGCAGCAAAATTGGGAAACTCTTTGTTAGGCCAATATCAATCAATATGACCTGAAGAATAACAAGATTGGATAGTAGAATGAACCAAAGCATAAGCCTGGCCGATTTGCCTAAGTTTTTGGATGCAAGTTTTACTGTACAGAACAACGCTAAAGTGAAGGTTGCAGTTAGAATTAGGGAATTAAAGAGGTTCCAAGACATAGCCAAATTCTTTAGGGATGGGGTTAACAACTTAAAAATAAGTGGATGGGCAAGTATTTGAAATTAGTTTTTCCCAAGTGGTACTTAAAACTGTATGAATCGACGAAATGCATCCCGTAACGGTGCGGAGAATTGGACGGTTTATTTTTTTACCCGATATTGGAGAAGCCTAGTAACCATACCTCCACCATGGACATTGCCATACTTTCTGTAGGTTTAAATGTACACTCCACCCGACGCATTTTGGAGGAAGCACAAAACGCCGGTCATTATGTGGAATTGATTGATCACACCAAATGTTCTGTGAAACTGGGAGACGGAAGACCTCAGATTTATTTAGGAGAGGATAATGTTACCAATGAGTTTGACGCCATTATTCCTCGAATAGGCGCTAAAGTTACCCGGCACGGAGCGGCCATTGTGAAACAATTTGAAATGAATGATGTTTTCAGCACAGCTCGCTCTTTAGGAATTACACGTGCCAGAAACAAAGTGCGCACATTGCAGATCATGGCGAGAAAGGGTATTCCCATTCCACAAACTGTTTTTTCGATAAACCCTGATGACATTGAAGATCAAATTAAGTTGTTGGGAGGCCCCCCGGTCATTATCAAACTGCAAGAGGGAACGCACGGTTTAGGCGTTATTCTTGCGGAAAGCAAAAAATCGGCGAAGTCGATTATCGACACCTTTTACAAAATGGACACCAGCATTTTGCTTCAAGAGTATATTGAGGAGGCTAATGGGGAGGACATCCGACTTATTGTGGTGGGCAATAAAGTGGTGGCCAGCATGAAACGTAAAAGCGGGTTGGATGATTTCCGGTCCAATATCCATAGGGGTGCTGATACCGAAGCAATAAAACCCACAGGCAAAGAGCAATTCATTGCATTGAATGCGACAAAGTATTTGGGCCTTGGGGTGGCCGGAGTTGATTTGATACGTTCAAAAAAAGGACCTCTTTTAATTGAGGTTAACGCCTCTCCGGGACTAAAAGGAATAGAAGCGGCTAGCAACGTCAATGTCGCCAAACACATTATACAGTTTGTGGAAAGAAATGGCTTCAGAAAAAGAAAATAAGGTCATCACCATAAATGGTGACGCGGTTGCGCCCGGTGAAAATCGTCAGGTTAAGATCAACATTGCACGATTACCTACAGGAACCTTAATTGATATTCCGATCCATGTTTTCAATGCAAAAAAACCAGGACCATCTATCTTGGTTCAGGCAGGGCTTCACGGAGATGAAATCAATGGCGTGGAAACCCTGAGACGAATGCTGCAGAACGATTTGTTCAAGATAAAACGGGGAGCTGTCATTGTCGTTCCGATTTTGAATATTTTTGGCTTCATACATTTTTCAAGGGATGTACCTGATGGCAAAGATGTCAATCGGAGTTTTCCGGGAACTCGTAGGGGATCATTGGCGAGCCGGATTGCCTATAACTACACCTCAGAAATTCTTCCACAAATCGATTTTGGCATCGACCTTCATACAGGAGGTTCGCAAAGACATAATTTTCCACAAATACGATATACGGCCGCTGATGAACGCAGCAAAATTTTGGCAGAAGCATTCAACGCCCCTTTTTGTTTTGCATCCAGGTTAATAGGGGGTTCTTTTAGAAAAACCACTTTTAAATTAGGAATTCCCACGATAGTTTATGAGGCAGGGGAGAGCATGCGGTTTAATGAAGAGGCCATTGTAAAAGGTATTCAAGGAATATCCAACGTATTGGTTGTGCACAAAATGTTGTCCAAAGAAAATGGCTTTCGAAAAGAAAAATCCATCCATTTTGAGTCAACACGATGGATTAGGGCTTCGAGAGCCGGCATGTTTATTCCTTCAGCAGTAAATGGAAAACGAGTTTCAAAAGGGGAAGAACTAGGAGTAATCACAGATACGTACGCTAAAAAGAGCAAAAGCATCAAAGCACCCTATGAAGGGTATATATTTAGTATCAATAATCAAGCTGTGGTGAATCAGGGGGATGCCCTATTTCGAATCGGAAAGTAAAGCGTCGTTGGCCGATTCTTTTTTCTTCTGTTCCTCAACTTGGGCCAAGCTCCATGTAATAGCGGTTTCCAAATCGGAGAACTGCCGAATGTTGTTCCTAAAGAACATTCGCTCAAGAATCAGACTGGCGAAACTACCTTGCGTGTTGCCCACGACCGAATAAAAAGCAAGCTGGTGCCTATTAAAATAAAATTTTCTCCAATCTGTGGGAACAACGGAATAGTTATTGACTCTATTTGATATGTAAGCAATGGGATTCTCCCTACCAATAATTTCATAGGCGGCATCAACAGCTTTGGTGGCCATTTCCCAACCAAAAAGAACACCTTCGTTGATTTCAGAGATTACCAGATTTTCAAAGAAATAGAATACACCGAACTCATACTCCCGTATTTCCCTGATGTTTTTAAAAAAACCTGTCTCTTTTACCCGTTGCATAGCAGAAGAATCACTTAAACTCGCTTAAATCAATTTATTGGGATACCAAAAGTAACAAATCTTAGGTCTCAAAGCATGAAACCCTACAACTTGTTGATAAAACTCTGGGATTATTCCATTAAAGTAGGATTACTCTTCCATATTTTTCAGTTGAATCCCTAAGGCTTTGGTGGAAAGCTGGACTTCAATAAGGGAAAGCACCAATGAGATCATTAAAAAAACCAAACTGATGCCGAAAATAATGTTGGCCCAAACGTTCAGTTCCACATAGATCAAAAACATGGTTATGGCCGACAGCAAAAAGCTAATAATAGCACTGGCCTGCATGTTTTTAATAATGCCCAATCGCTTTCGAAGCGAATCAATTTGTCGTTTTAGGGGAGAATCTGCAGTCTCGTTGAACTGCTTGTGCAATTGCCTGATCAAAGCGGCAATGGCCAAATAGCGCGCATTATAGGCCAACATGGTCAACGAGATGGCTGGAAACAACAGGGCAGGGATGCTTAGGTTCAGTTGCATCAATACTTTTTCTAAAAATACATATTTCTAGATTTCGACCACCAACTTTCCCTTTGCTAAGTTTTGCTCCATGTATTCATGGGCTTCAACAATATTATCCAACGTAAAAATTGAATCGATGTTCAATCTTACAGAGCCCTCCTCAACTTTTGAAATAAAGCTCTGCAATAATTCCTTTGACAAATTTTTGGATTCACCCATATAAACGGTCAATCGGCCTAAGGATGGAATGTCACCCATAGGAGTGAAAGCTTTCATGGTCCATTCGCTTCCGAGTATTCCCGTCATACAGACCATGCCTTTGGTCGTGATACATTGAAGGGAATCTTTCAACGTTTGAGTTCCCACCAATTCCAAAACCTTCGAGACGCCCTCAGGATAAATTTCCCTGACTTGGCTTGAAATGTGCCCATTGTCTATAACCACATGGTCAGCGCCATTCTCCAATAGTACTTTTTCCTTCTCGGGATTTCGAGTGGTTGAGATTACAGTAAGGCCATCGGATTTTGCCAATTGCCATGCTAGCATGCCTATAGAGGATGTGCCCCCACGAATTAACAAAGTTTCGCCCTTTTTTATTTCCAGTGCTTGATATAACGATCCCGAAACAGTTTGGAACATTTCCGGAATAGCTCCCAAAGTACTCCAAGGCAAACAGCTTTCAAAGGGGAAAACAATTTCCAATGGGACCAATGTGTATTCTGCATAGCCTCCATCAAAATTACGCCCCATCTCACCCATAATCGCTGCTACCTGTTGTCCTTTTTCAAAAGTGTTGGAAGGATCGTTCTCTACCAGTCCAACGCACTCAATGCCTTGGATCCTTGGAAAGGTTACACTTGGAGAATGTCCTTGCCTTGTAAACAATTCCGACCTATTCAGACCGAATGCTTTTACCTTTATAAGCACCCAACCCTCCTTTGTGGAGGGAATTGGCACTTTTTGAATTTCAATAACGTTTGGCCCACCTACTTTTGTGGTTACTGCGGCTTTCATCATAACGGTCCTATTGCATTTTGTTGAACATATAGCGATCTATCTTCCAATCCCCATCTTCCTGTTTTAGTACAAAGATTTCTCTGTTTTCTTCTGGAACGGTTTCATTTGTAGCGTGAATGAGCGTAGATCCCTTAGAAGTAGATCGTGCGATTGCGTAACCATTCAAAACTTGAATTTCATCGATAAAGAATTCAATACTCAATTGAATTTGGCTAAAAACAAACTCATAGGCTCCTTTAACCTGATCTGTTCCCACTGCGGTAGGCGCCGCGGATGCCATAAACACACCATTTTGAGTATATAGCGACATTACTTTTTCGACGTCTGAGGTATTCAACGCGTCCCTGTAATCCAGCAATAATTTCTTAATTTTTTGACTTTCTTCCGTTTTCATATCCGTTTTATTTTCAATTTGTTCTTCTTTTTTGTTCGTATTAGTGCCACATCCAGTCAACAGCAGGGATAGACACATGGTTGCCATCATATTTTTCATTGTCTCCAGTTTTTAGATTCGAATAAGTTTAATCGTCCCATCTTACGTAGTTCAACATGGTCGACACATGACTTCTTCCCCACACATCGACACCCGCCAACTTGTTGATCCAGCGTAATTCAATTTCAGCATAGCTGTCATCAATTACCTTGTCCAAGAAAACTTTGAATAGTAGATATTTGTTGTCCCACCCTACTTTTTCGGCCGCTGCTGACATTACCGCCATTGCATTGGTGTTTTGATGTATACGGGTTACCGTGCTATGAACATCATCCACATAAGCCTTTGTAATTTCTACGTCCTTTCTTGTCCCCAGAGAAGTTAAATGACCACCAACGAATACATCAAAATCGTATGCTAGAATTTGATCAAAGACTTGTAGGTATTCGTGGATGTTATTGCTTAAATCCAAATTTTTGAAAGGAACATAATCAGGTGCCAATACATCAATGACCATCAAAAACTGTTGTTCAGGTATAGAAATGAACAGGTCACCTTCGGGCGAATGGTGGTTCATATGATTGTTCAGGTGGATACGGGTGTTTCCCTTTTTAAGGATGAAAGCGCCCTCAAACGTTTTGTTTGGGATCAACCTTCTTGGGTCGTTTTGCTCCCGTAAAAATGCCTCAGTTCCTGTGAGTGAAATGATTTCCAAGTTCTTAATATTGGAAAGATGTTGTGAACCGCCGATGTGATCAGAATGTCCGTGGCTGTAGATTAAGGTAGTTATAGGTTGATTCGATACCGATTTAACAGCTTCCTGAATTTTTGCTCCGAAGCTTTCAGGAGAGTCTATAAGCACCACACCCTGAGTGGTAACTACTGCTACGGATTGCCATATACCATCGGTAAGAACGTAGATATTTGGTTTTACCTTTTGTATCGCGTATCCTTTGGTTATATCGAAATTGATGGAACGTTCAAGGGTTTTGGGAAGTACTTTTTTATAGTCTTCCAACTGCTTTTGACCCACTATGCTTTGTAGGCCTAAAACTGCTATTAAAATTAAGATTGAATTTCTCATGATCGTACTTTTTGTTACGAGCAAAGTTCGACCGATCATAAGGACTTAGGCTTTGACCTTTTTCAAGAAAGAATCTTAAACTAGTTTAAGGTAAGGCGTTATTTTCGAAGTTGCTGGCTTCGGATTCTGCTCAGAAATTCTGGGGTGATACCAATGTAGGAAGCAATTTGCGTATTGGAAAGTCGATGTTGAAGATGGGGGAAATCGGAAACAAAACTATTGTAACGCTCTTCTGCAGTGGTGCTGATGGTCTGTAACAGTCGATTTTGTAGTTCGATAAATTGGTTTTCCAGGATTACTCGAAAATTTCTATCGAACTTGGGATAATTGGTGTAGAAGAACAATAGATCGGGCTTAGCGATTTGAACAATGGTCGAGGCCTCTACGGCCTCCACATGCAGCTGACTCGGTACTTCATCATGAAAACTGCCTATATCAGCAATCCAATCCTCCTCAACCGAAAACATAATGTTATGCTCTTTTCCAGTCTCGTCCACTTTGTACATCTTAAAACAACCTTCGATCACAAAGGTGTAGTGTTTACAAACTTCACCTTCGCTTAAAATAAACTGTCTACGTTTAATCTTACGAATTTTCGAGCGTCTTTCAAGCTCCTCAATTTCCTCTTGGTTGAGAGGTAAATATTTTTTAAAGCTATGTATCAAAGAGGAGAGAGGCATGGTTCTTAAAGATTATGGAAATCCGACAACGTTCCAATAGAGTAGGTAAAGTTCATCTTCATGACTTTCACTTGCCTTTTTTGATTACTTGGGTTATACATTATTCAATCTTAAATTCTATTTTTTCTGCTTGTCGATTGCCAGAAATCTCAATAGAATAACTTCCTTTGGGGAGATAGGTTTTCCCATTCTTGGCTTCCACCAATTTCATCTTGTTCTTCTTTAGAAAGTTGCTTTTCCCTTTTTTAGAGAAAGCAAGATCATAGGATAAAATATTCAAACCCTTATCCCCATCAATGGAAGTTGAGCTTACTTCGGTTCCATCAGAAGATTTCACACTAGCGGAATAGGTTCCGGAAGTTGAAGTATAGAAGTTGACATCCAAACCTGGAGTCTCAGGTTTGGCCCAAGTGCTTCGAGAGCTTCCCCAATTTTTGGAATGCTTGATGTCTTCCACACCAAAGACCACTAAATCTTTATCCATTACCTCAGAAGTCATTTGCTGCAGAGCTAAAATGTCAGCTTTGTAAATGCTTCGTCCATGGGTACCCACTAAAAGGTGTTTGGCTTCCGGTTGAATTACCAAGTCATGCACAGCTACATTAGGCATTCCATTCTGAAATAATTCCCACGATTCTCCCCGATTGAATGAAACGTACAATCCGTTATCGGTTCCCACAAAAAGAAGGTTTTCATTTGACGGGTCTTCGACCAAAGCATTGACAGGAGAGGCAGGAATATTGGCTGCAATATTCTTCCAGGTTTTCCCGAGGTCATCACTCCTATATATATAAGGAGTAAAATCATCCCAGCGATATCCGTTCAAAGTTGCATAAACCCGTTCCTTCTGATGTTGGGATGCCGCAACTTCGCTCACCCACAAATTCTTGGGTAGTGAACTGGAAATGTTTTCCCAACTTCCACCCCCATTTTTAGATATGTGGACCAAGCCGTCATCACTACCCACAAATAACAACCCAAATTTAAAAGGTGATTCTGAAATTGTGGTTAAGGTACCATAGGCGACATTTCCTTTTTTGCCTCCTTGGGTCAAATCACCCGAAATAGCTTCCCAATCATCTCCTTGATTCAGGGAACGGTGTAATTTATTCCCACCCAAATACAGAATATCTTGGTTGTGCTTTGAAAGCAAAATGGGCGTTTGCCAATTGAACCGGTATGGAGATTCCCCAAGTTCGTGCTTGGGTTGGATGTACTTGCGCTTTCCATTTTCCAAATTGAGGCGGTAATAATTGCCAAACTGAAATCCGGTGTAGACTATATTGGAGTTGCGATTGTCGATTTGCACCTGCATACCATCACCACCCATGATCATCTCCCATGGATTTTTACCGGTTTGGTGCCAGCGACTGTCTTCCACATTGGTATGGGCGCCTTTCCAAACTCCATTATCTTGAAGCCCTCCGTATACATGGTAAGGCTTTTCATGATCTATATTGATAGCATAAAATTGACCGACTTTTGGTGAGTTGTTCTTCATCCAGTGTGCCCCATCATCATAAGTAATATTGACCCCGCCATCGTTGCCGTTGATGAGGTGGCCCGATTGTTTCGGATTTATCCAAAGGGCATGATGATCGGCATGCACATTTTCTTTGCTGATGGAAGTGTATGTTTTTCCACCATCTTCCGATTTGATTAAGGGTACCCCCGCCAGATAAATACGATTTTTGTTATTGGGGTCTACCCGAATCTGGGCAAAATAATATCCGTAGCTATAAAAAAGGTCATTGATGTAGTCCTGATTCATTTTTTGCCAAGTGGCCCCAGCATCATCACTTCGATATACCTCAGCACCGATAACTGGAGTGTCAAAAAGCAGGGAATTGGCATTTTCCAAATATTTGGCCAAGTCAACAGGCTGAATAGCACCACTACGAACCATCTGTTTGACGTTTTCGGCACGATACTTTTCCTGAAACCCATTGGTCTTTAAATAATCGTTCAGTTGTTTATCATCCAAAGCCAAAAAAGAAGCCCTGTCCATGGATTTGAAATCTTCCTTGGTCAATTCGTCCTTTTTTTCCTTTTCTTTTTTCTCTCTTCGGAATTGACTATCATGAACGGCATAAACCGTTGAATCATCAAAAACTGCCAATCCAATTCTGCCCACACCCTCTCCCGTTGGGAAGCCACTTTCAGGAGTTGAAATGAGTTTCCAAGAGTTTCCACCATCGGTACTTTTGTAGATGCCCGAACCGGAACCATTTCCGGTAAAATTCCAAGCCTTTCTATCTTTCTGCCATGCTGCTGCATATTGGATATTGAAGTTGTTTGGGGCATGGGCCACGTCAATGATTCCTGTGGCATTGTTGACAAACAGGGTTCTTTGCCATGTATTTCCACCATCCAAAGTTTTGTAAATCCCGCGTTCTTCATTTGGGGAATATAGGTGGCCGGTCACTCCAACTACAACTTCATTCGGATTGTTGGGGTTGATTACAATTCGGCCTATGTGATGGGAATCAGGCAAGCCCATGTTTTGCCATGTTTTTCCTTTGTCCGGAGATTTTAGCATTCCAATTCCGGCATAGGAGGAACGGGATGAGTTGTTCTCACCAGTTCCCACCCAAATGGTTCCATTGGTCCAGTCCACGGCAATGTCTCCAATATTCTGGGTGTCCGAATTGTCCAAAATAGGAGTAAAGGAAATCCCATTGTTTTGGGTATGCCATAATCCACCTGAGGCGTAGGCCACATAAAATTCGGTGGGATTGTCAGGGTTGACATCCAAGTCCACCACGCGTCCACTCATGACTGAAGGACCTATGTTTTTTATAGGGATGTTCTTCACCAAGGAGGTCTGGCCCATATTAGATTTTTCTTCCAAAGCAGACATAACCTTATCGCCTTGTGTGGCCGATTGTTGGGCTATTGAAATTTGAAAAAGCAGAAAGAAGATAGAAAGAGCGAGGAATCTCATTTAGTCAGTTTTTGGTTTGGAGATGGAAGGTATGAATTTGTCTTCGGTATCGCAATTGGCTACATTTGGAGAAATCGATTTTTGCATCATGAAGTACCTATCCATAAGCAACGAGCTCTTCATTAAAAACCGGAAGAAGTTTATGGCTCAAATGAGGCCCAAAAGTATTGCTGTTTTCAACTCCAATGATATTTATCCCATAAGTGCCGATAGCACTATGCCCTTTCAACAGCACCGCGATATTTTTTATTTGAGCGGGGCGGATCAGGAAGAAACCATCTTGTTGCTTTTTCCGGATGCCATGGACGAAAAACACAAAGAAATTCTATTTGTTCGGGAGACCAATGCACACATTGCGGTTTGGGAAGGAGCCAAGTTGACCAAGGAACAAGCCACAAAGGTTTCCGGGATCAAAACCGTGTATTGGTTAACGGATTTTGACAAGGTCTTTTTTGACTTAATGACCGAGGCCGATACGATTTACTTCAACACTAATGAGCACTACCGTCAGGCGGTAGAGACCCAAACCCGCGAGGATCGGTTTATCGCGAAATGCAAAAAAGACTTTCCAGCACACAACTGGGCCAAGAGCAATCCTATTTTACAAGAGATTCGCGGCGTAAAAGAACCTGAGGAAATCGAATTGATGCAACGGGCCTGTGAAATTACCGAAAAGGGCTTCCGAAGAATTTTGGAATTCACAAAACCGGGAGTATGGGAATTTGAAATGGAAGCTGAATACCTGAGCGAATTTATAAGAAATCGGTCCAAAGGATTTGCCTACACTCCTATTATCGCTTCGGGCAATAGTGCCAATGTACTTCACTACATCGAGAACAATCAGCAAGTACAGGACGGGGACCTGATTTTGATGGATGTTGGTGCCGAATATGCCAATTACTCCAGTGATATGACACGGACTATTCCAGCCAATGGAAAGTTCACGGACCGACAAAAAGAAGTCTACAATGCAGTGCTGCGTGTTAAAAATGAAGCCACCCAAATGTTGGTGCCAGGAACGCTTTGGGCCGAATACCACAAGGAGGTGGGCAAGATCATGACATCCGAACTATTGGGCCTTGGTCTGTTGGACAAGGCCGATGTGCAAAATGAGGACAAAAACTGGCTGGCCTATAAAAAGTACTTCATGCATGGCACCAGCCACCATATTGGATTGGACACCCATGATTACGGAGCTTTAAAAACCCCCATGAAACCCAATATGGTATTTACGGTTGAACCGGGAATTTACATTCCCGATGAAGGGATGGGGATACGCATTGAGGACGATGTGGTGATTCAAGAAAATGGAGAGCCTTTTAACTTGATGCGTAGTATACCCATTGAGGTGGAAGAAATTGAAGAATTGATGAATCGATGAAAAATTTACTTCTCATTTTCTGGCAACAGCCCGACATTGAAAAGAAGATGGAAGAGGCCCCAGACAGCGCCTACGAAATAGGAGTGGTGATTGGTAGTTACTTGCCTTTTGTCCTTTTGGTTGGTATTGCCTATGCCATTTATTATTACAATAAAAAGAGGAGGGGTTCTAAGTAAGGGCAAAAAGACTCTTGGATTATTGTTTCCTTTCAAGATTGTTTGAAACCAAGAAAACGAAAAGAGCCGGTAGCGCCCATCCCAGATGAAACGATTGTAAAGGTATCCAGGAAACATAAGGTAAAATGGCATCACCCCATCCTACACTGGCCATAAAATCAGGAACACTAAAAAGTATGGTTGCTGTCACCACCCACCGAAAGACTTTTGGAGTTGCATACCTCGTTGGAAGGATGTTCAATAATATCAAAACAATGGTAATGGGGTAAATGAACATCAAAGCGGGCAGCGCTACGGCGATTATGTAGCCCACGTTAAATTGACCCATGAGCACGCCCAATACGCAGCCCAGTATGGCCGTGAAGATGTAGGCTTTTTGTGAGTCACCAAATCTACCCTTTACAAAATCGGCGGTCCCCGTGACGATACCTACGGCCGTTGTAAAGCAAGCCAGACTGACCAAAACGGTCAAAAATCCATTGGTGACATTGCCCAAAGTTTCCAAACTAATGCCTCTCAACAAAGCCGTTCGTGTAATACCGGCTTCAAAATCATTTTGAAAAAGAGCCCCCGTCAGCATTAAACCGGTGTAGACCAAAAAGAGTCCGAGCCCGGCAAAGATCCCTGCTTTGGCAATCAAAGATTTCTTGGCCTCGTAACTAGCGTCTTTATGTTTCAGATTAATGGAAATAATGATAACACCCCCAACAACAACAGCACCTATAGCATCGAAGGTTTGGTAACCTTCTAAGATGGCATGGGAAAAAGGACTGGCAAATGACGTTGCCCCAAAGGAAAAATCAAGAGTTGCCGAGGCAATTCCGATGACCAAGACCAAGACCAATAAAATGGCCGGGGTGAGAAACTTTCCAATAACGTCCAAAATCTTGGAGCGATTGATCACGAAGATATAGACCAAAGTAAAGTAGATCAAACTGGTTACCAACGAAGAAGTATCCCAAAGGGGCTCAACAGCCATTTCATGGGTCACCGATGCAGTACGGGGCGAGGGAAGTGCAATGGAAATGGCATACACGATATAACAGTAGACCAAACTAAAGGTGGGAGACACCTTATCGGCAAAATCAAACATGGTGCCTTGCAACCGAGAGTGTGCCAATATTCCTAAAATGGGAATGAGAACTGCAGAAAGACTGAATCCCAGAGCGACCAACCACCATAAATTACCGGCTTTAAAACCGAGCTGGGGCGGCAAGATTAGATTGCCCGCGCCAAAAAAAAGGGAAAATAGGGCGAAGGCCACTACGGCGATGGACTTTTTATCCATAAAAGTGTTGATAAATTTTTGTGAAAGTAAATCAAAATACTAACTTTCGAGGGTGTTGTTCAGCGGAGAAATTTAGCAGATGACCGAATATTGTGCATTTCATCGAAAAAAGACCTTTTAGGTTTTTTTCACAAAATAAAAAGTTATCAACAATCGTTCATTTATTATAGAATTGTAATCCAAACTAAAGCATACTTCGTAATATAACTAATCAACATATCGGCATTTTTTCCGACCCCAAATCGAGAAACCATGCTCCCCCAAAATCCGACTTATGAAAAAAACCACTACCCAACACCATGGCAACAAATTTTCTTCTTTCTTCTGCAACTTGTTTGGTCACCATTATGTAGTGTCCAAAAAAGTCACGCAACATATTAAAGAATACAAGTGTCTTCATTGTCAGAAGCAGGTTACTACCGATGTTAGTGGCAAGCTTTCCGTATTGACTCCTCAAATGCAGGAAATCAACAATACTTTGGGAGATATGTATCAAAAAAGAAAGAACAGGACAGTGCAGCACGTAGCATAATTCCATTCTAACGTTCATTTAGTACTTCGGATTTATTCCCGGAGATTAAGAAGGCGCCCTAGCTGCAGTCATGTGCCCCAAGACCGTCTAGTGAGGAAATGCCCTTGGTTTTCGGGATTTTTTGTACCTACTCTTCTGAAAAAGAGTTCCAGCCCTGAGCTTTTAATTGAATCTTTGTATTTGCTCTTGTAATGAGATGAGCTCCTTCCTTTTTGTCTGTCATGTGGCCAATCACAGTCAGGTTTGGATTACCCTTGATCTTATCAAAATCTGCTTGGTCAATCGTAAACAACAACTCATAATCCTCACCCCCGCCCAAAGCAATCATAGTGGAATCCATTTTGAATTCCTCTGAAGTAGAAATTACCGTAGGATCTAGTGGAATTTTGTCTTCAAACAAATTGCATCCCACCTCACTCTGTTCACACAGATGCAGAATTTCTGAAGAAAGACCATCACTGATATCAATCATGGAAGTAGGTTTTACCTCTAGTTTATTCAAAATCTCTAAGATGTCTTTTCGCGCTTCTGGCTTCAATTGCCTTTCCACGATATAGGAATATGGTTCCAAATCAGGTTGGTTGTTGGGATTCACCTTAAAGACTTCCTTTTCCCTTTCTAAAACCTGTAGTCCCAAATAGGCCCCGCCCAAATCTCCAGAAACCACAAGCAAATCATTGGGTTTGGCACCACTTCGATAAACGAGTTCTTCTTCCTTGGCTGTGCCAATGGCCGTAACGCTGATGAGCATACCTTTATTGGAAGAGGTGGTATCCCCACCAATCAAATCCACTTGGTATAACTTGCAGGCCGTTCGAACTCCGTCATAAAACTCCTCCAAGGCCTCAAGACCGAATCGATTGGAAACCGCAATGCTCACCGTGACTTGCGTGGCCACTGCGTTCATGGCGTAGATGTCGGACAGATTCACTATTACCGATTTATAACCCAAGTGTTTGAGGGGCATATAACCCAAATCAAAATGAACCCCTTCAACAAGAAGATCCGTTGATACCACGGTTTTATCCTCTTTAAAATCCATCACCGCTGCATCATCGCCAATGCCTTTCAAAGAAGAAGGCTGGACCAATTCAAAATTTTGGGTAAGGTGTTTAATCAGACCGAACTCTCCCATTTTTTCCAATGAGGTTCGTTGTGGATTCTTGTTTTCTAACATTCGGCAAAAATAACTAGGATAATTTTAAGTTGTATCTTTAAGTAAACATGAAATTGCATTGAAAAAGCTGATTTTCCCTTTAGCTCTTATAGCTTGTTTTTGGTTTATTGCCTGTTCATCCGATGATTCAGCTGACCAAAACCAAACTATGAATCCTAACTCAAATCCTCCCCAAGGAGACAACGATCCAAATATTGGGGATGGCACCGTTAACTTGACATTCACCGCTTGCGAAGGTGGTTCTTCCGATATCTACGCCTGCAATGGGTATGACCTTTTAGTGCAAATGCAGTTAAGTGCCTTTGGGGCGTCATCTGCGAATGATATTTGGGGATGGACAGATACGACCACCAATCGGGAGTATGCACTGATTGGCTTGGACAACGGAACCGCTTTTGTAGATATCACCGATACGGAAAATCCCATCTATTTGGGAAAACTTTTAACAGCTACCAATGCAAGCCCATGGCGCGATGTTAAGGTGTATGGAGACTTCGCCTTTATTGTGGCCGAAGCTACCAATCACGGCATGCAGGTTTTTGACCTCAAAAGACTAAGAAATGTAAGTGATCCGCCCCAAGTTTTTACCGCGGATGCGCGGTACACTGGAATTGGAAATGCACACAATGTGGTCATCAATGAAGCTACAGGCTTTGCCTATCCCGTGGGAACCGCACGCAACGATGCCTTCTCCGGTGGAGTACATTTTATAGATATTCAAACCCCGTCAACACCGGTTCTTGCAGGAGGTTATGGCGCCAATGGCTATAGCCACGACGCACAAGTGATTACCTACAATGGACCAGATGCAGATTATACAGGAAGGGAAATTTTTGTAGGAGCCAACGAGGACCAGATTGCCATTGTGGATATTACAGATAAGAACAGCCCTGCTGAAATTGAGACCCTTACTTACGATAGAATTGGGTACACCCATCAAGGGTGGTTCACAGATGACCAACGCTATTTTATTTTAGGAGACGAATTGGATGAAACCAATTTTGGTTTCAGCTCAAGAACTTTGGTTTTTGATTTTACCGATTTGGACAATCCCGTTTTGCACATGACCTATTTAGGACCCACAACTGCCATAGATCACAATGGGTATGTTTTGGGTGACCAATTTTTTCTGGCCAACTATACGGCAGGGGTCCGTATTTTGGATATTTCCGATATCGACAATCAAAATATTACCGAAGAAGCTTTCTTTGATACGTATCCCCAAAATAATACACCATCATTCAATGGGGTTTGGAGCGTGTATCCCTATTTCGAAAGTGGGAAGATTATTGTCAGTGATGTCAATTCCGGATTCTTTGTAATTCAAAAATCCAATTAAATGAATGCGATAAAAAGGACATTTGCCCTTTTAGTGATCATACTTGGTTTCTCGTGTTCCAACGATGATAGTTCGAGCGACCCACCCTCCGCTGTGTCGTTCCTTGGAGAAGTGGATTGGATGAAAACCTATGGCGGATCAGGGGATGATACCGCCCAATCGGTTACTTCAACCTCGGATGGTGGATATGCGATTTTGGGCTATAGCAATAGTGCCGATGGAGATTTGATAGGAAAAACTACAACCGTAAATGATTATTGGTTGCTTAAGTTGGATACCGATGGAAACTTGCAGTGGAGCAAAACCTATGGGGGAAGCAAAGATGATAGGGGACAGTCGGTGATCCAGACCATCGATGGCGGTTATGCCATTGTGGGCTATGCCATGAGTGATGATGGTGATGGAAGCAATAATGAAGGGTTTCACGACAATTGGATATTGCGATTGGATGCCAACGGGGCCATACTTTGGGAGAAAAGTTTTGGATTTTCTGGGCACGATCATTCCTACGATGTTGTGCAAACAGCTGATGGCGGATTTTTCTTTTCAGGTTTTTTGGACGTGACCTCATCGGGCGGTGAAGGAAATACGGGCAAGGGAAACTATTTGACCCAACATGGTGTTGGGGAATTCTGGGGCACCAAGCTAGATGCCAATGGGGAATTGGTATGGCGAAGATACTTCGGTGGCACCAACAACGACCGCTCCTATGGGGTTGTTGAAGCCAATGATGGGAGTTTGGTACTCACAGGGGCTTCAGAAAGTGATGATTTTGATATTTCCAATGCTAAAGGCAGCTATGATTTTTGGGTGGTGAAGGTAAGTCCAAAAGGGGAGTTGGTTTGGGAGCGCTCCTTTGGGGGAACAGGAATCGATAAAGCCTTTGATATTACCAAAACTGAGGATGGCGCTTATGTTATTGTCGGGAACACCTTTAGTGTAGACATTGATATCTCAAAGAACAATGGGGAATCTGATGTTTGGTTGATCAAGGTAGATGACCAAGGAAATTTGGTTTGGGAAAAAACATATGGAGGAACGGCATTCGATGCTGCCCAAAGCGTGAAAACAACATTGGATGGTGGTTTTGTCATTGCTGGAAATTCGAAAAGCGTTGATGGAAATTTGACACAAAACCTTGGAGAAAATGATCTTTGGGTCATTAAAACTGACGCTTCCGGTAACTTGGAATACCAACAAAACTTTGGGGGTTCTGGCCTCGATTTTGGTTTTGATGTGGTCGAAAGTATAGATGGCAGTTTGTTGCTTGTTGGGGAAACTGCCAGTACCGATATTGCCAACATTCCATCAATAGGAATGATTGATCTAATGCTCATCAAAATCAAGTAAGGGGATTTCTAGGCCTACAAACACCTGCCGTTTGGCGTAAATTATAAATCGTTAAACAAAACTTCTTTCTGTTCATAGAAAAACCTTATCAATCGATACGTTATTATAATGTTAGGATATGTGGTAAAACCCCACTAATAACCTATATTTGTGCACTATTTAGAATAAATCCAAGTAAAAATGATCAAAGTTTCTGAGACCGCTAAACAAAAAGTTGTGTCGTTGATGACTGAAGAAGGCTTTGACGCCGATACCGATTTTGTTCGGGTTGGTGTAAAAAGTGGTGGATGCAGTGGATTATCCTACGAATTAAAGTTTGATAAGTCGGCTGGAGAGGCTGACAAGCTTTTTGAAGATAACCAAGTTCGAATTCTTGTGGACAAGAAGAGCTTTTTGTATTTGGTGGGGACGATCTTGGAATATTCAGGAGGTTTAAACGGAAAAGGGTTTGTGTTCAACAATCCCAATGCACAACGCACTTGTGGATGCGGTGAGAGTTTTTCACTCTAAGCGTTGATTGAAGTGTCAATTGACTAACAAGAAAACATGGCTTACACAGAAGAGGAATTAAAAAAAGAACTGGAAACCAAAGAATACGAGTACGGTTTCTATACGGATATTAAGTCTGATACCCTACCCAAAGGGTTGAACGAGGATATCGTTATTGCGATTTCCAAGAAAAAAGAGGAGCCTGAATGGATGACCGAATGGCGTTTGGAAGCTTTTCGGGTCTGGAAGGAAATGGAAGAACCGGAATGGGCAAATGTAACCTATCAAAAGCCGGACTTTCAGGATATTTCATATTACTCGGCCCCAAATAGTAAGCCCAAGTACAACAGCTTGGATGAGGTAGATCCAGAGCTATTGGAAACCTTCAAGAAGTTGGGTATTTCCCTTGACGAGCAAAAGAAGTTAGCTGGGGTGGCCGTCGATATTGTTATGGATTCGGTTTCGGTAGCGACGACCTTCAAAAAAACCCTGGCAGAAAAAGGCATTATTTTCTGCTCGATTTCCGAAGCAATACAAGAGCACCCAGAGTTAATCAAAAAATATATTGGCACCGTAGTTCCTAGAAAAGACAACTTTTACGCTGCACTCAATTCAGCGGTATTTTCGGATGGGTCTTTCTGTTATATCCCTAAGGGAGTACGATGTCCCATGGAACTTTCTACTTATTTCCGTATTAACCAAGCCGGCACGGGACAGTTTGAAAGAACCTTGGTCATAGCAGACGAAGGCAGTTACGTAAGTTACTTGGAAGGATGTACGGCGCCCTCAAGAGATGAAAATCAATTACACGCCGCAGTGGTGGAATTGATTGCACTAGATGATGCTGAAATTAAATACTCTACGGTTCAAAATTGGTTTCCTGGAGACAAAGAAGGAAAAGGTGGGGTTTTTAATTTTGTGACCAAGCGAGGACTTTGCGAAAAGAACTCAAAAATTTCTTGGACACAAGTAGAAACAGGTTCTGCCGTAACATGGAAATATCCTTCCTGCGTGCTGAAAGGGGATAATTCCATTGGAGAATTCTACTCCATTGCGGTTACCAATAATTTTCAACAAGCGGATACGGGCACCAAAATGATTCACTTGGGGAAGAATACAAAAAGCACTATTATCTCCAAAGGCATTTCGGCCGGCCAGTCACAAAACAGCTATCGTGGATTGGTACAGGTGAATAGCAGAGCAGAGAATGCCCGTAATTTTTCACAATGTGATTCCTTGTTGATGGGGAACAATTGTGGCGCGCATACTTTTCCCTATATCGAAACCAAAAATAAGTCGGCACAAATAGAGCATGAGGCCACTACCAGTAAAATTGGGGAAGACCAAATTTTCTACTGCAACCAAAGAGGGATCGATACCGAAAAAGCCATTGCCCTTATTGTCAATGGGTTTAGTAAGGAAGTATTGAACAAGCTTCCTATGGAATTTGCAGTTGAAGCACAAAAGTTATTGGAAATCAGCCTTGAAGGTTCTGTAGGATAATTCGTTTGACTAGGAGAAATTGGAAAATGAAAAAACTGCTACTCTTTACTATTATACTTTCAACCTTCGCCTGCAAGGAGCAGAAGAAAGAAACGGCGCAAGCTGATACCTTGAAAGTTGTGGCAGAAAAGCCACAAATAAAGCTATACGTTTTTAATGGGGGCACTGTGCAGGTAAACCAGTTAAATCTTTTTTCACAAGACACTACGTATACAGGACTAAGCAAGGAGTTTGCTGATGCTTTTTATGTAATTCGCCATCCAAAAGGTGATTTAATGTGGGATGCAGGCCTTCCAGAATCTTTGGTGGGCATGGAAGAACCCTACACAGACCCTAGCGGGGCATTCACGGTTTCACGAAAAGACTCTGTGCTCAACCAATTGGCAAGCATAGGAATGAGCGTTGATGATATTGATTATCTCTCTATGTCACATACCCATTTTGATCATGTTGGACATGCCAATGCTTTTTCTGGTTCCACATGGTTGGTACAAGAACTGGAATATGATTTTGTGACCAGCAAGAAAGTTCAAGAATCAAATCCTGAGATGTACAACTCCATTAAGGGATTGACCAATATCAAAAAAATAAAGGGGGACTATGACGTTTTTGGTGATGGCGCTGTAGTAATGAAGTTTATGCCTGGCCATACCCCAGGGCATCAAGTACTTTTTCTTGATTTACCCGAACATGGACCCTTGTTGCTCTCTGGAGATTTATATCATTTCTCCGAGAATCGAGAGTTTAGAAGAATTCCCATTTTCAATAGTGATGTGGCCCAAACCCAAGCAAGTATGGATGCGTTTGAAGCCTTTGCTCTTGAAAAAAATGCGAAAGTTTATTTACAGCACTCCAAGGAAGACTTTGATAAGTTTCCAAGAGTTCCCAACTATTTGAAATAACGAAAGTGAGTACGATGTTAGAAATAAAAGATTTACATGCCAGTGTTGAGGACAAGAAAATCCTCAAAGGAATCAACCTTCAGGTAAACGCCGGAGAAGTCCATGCCATTATGGGTCCCAATGGTTCAGGGAAAAGTACCTTGGCTTCAGTAATTGCTGGAAAAGAAGAGTTCGAAATTAAAAAAGGAACGATTTCCTTGGAAGGCGAGGACTTGGAAGAATTGGCACCGGAGGAGAGGGCACACAAAGGTATATTTATGTCGTTCCAGTACCCTGTTGAGATTCCCGGAGTTTCTGTGACCAACTTTATGAAAACGGCCATCAATGAATCAAGAAAAGCAAGAGGGTTGGAAGATATGCCTGCCAATCAGATGCTAAAACTGATTCGTGAAAAATCGGAATTGTTGGAGATTGACCGCAAATTCTTGTCCCGATCCTTGAACGAAGGTTTTTCTGGTGGGGAGAAAAAACGAAACGAAATTTTTCAAATGGCCATGATGGAACCAAAACTGGCCATTTTGGATGAAACCGATTCCGGATTGGACATTGATGCGCTTCGCATTGTGGCCAACGGCGTCAACAAGCTTCGCGGAAAAGACAATGCCATTATCGTGATTACACACTACCAAAGGTTGTTGGAATATATCGTGCCAGATTACGTACACGTGCTCCATGATGGAAAGATTGTGAAATCAGGAACAAAGGAGTTGGCATTGGAACTTGAGGAAAAAGGATACGATTGGATTAAGCAAGAAGCCGTTTTATAGTAGAACAAGATGGATTTAAAAGATAAACTACTTTCTTCCTTTTTGGCCTTCGAGAACAACATCGACCTGGACAATCCAGTTCATGAGGTTCGCTCAGAGGCCATCAAGAATTTTGAGACCAAAGGGTTTCCCTCAAAGCGGGAAGAGGCTTGGAAGTATACTTCCTTGAACAGCTTGCAGAAAGTTGACTTCAGTATCTTTCCGAAGACGGAAAGCACCTTGGAGTACAAGGACATCAAGAAATATTTCATTCATGAAATAGACACTTATAAGATTGTATTTATTGATGGGGTGTATAGCTCTTACCTTTCTGAGACTACCCACGACGGAGTTGATGTTTGTTTGATGAGCTCAGCCCTGACCAAACCACAATATCGTCAGGTAATCGATGTGTATTTCAACAAAGCAGCTTCCAAGGATGAATCCTTGACCACTTTGAATACAGCTTTTAGCAAAGAGGGCGCTTACATTTATATTCCCAAGAATAAAATGCCCAAAAAGCCCATTCAAATTTTGCATTTGGCGACTGGGAATGAGTCTGCTTTACTATTGCAACCCAGAAACTTGGTGATTGCAGAGGAAAATGCAGAACTACAGGTCATTGAGCGTCATCAGAGTTTGACTGGAAATGAGGTGTTGACCAATTCGGTAACGGAAATTTTTGCAGCGAAAGATGCTATCGTGGACTATTATAAAGTACAAAACGATGCAAACACAGCTTCGCTGATTGACAACACCTATATTTCACAAAAAGACAATAGCGTAGTTCGGGTGCATACCTTCTCTTTTGGCGGAAAATTAACCCGCAACAATCTCAATTTCTATCAAAATGGAGAACGTATTGATTCTACCCTAAAAGGGGTGACCATCTTGGGAGAGAAGCAACATGTGGACCATCATACTTTAGTGCACCACGCTCAACCCAATTGTGAAAGTCACCAAGACTACAAAGGAATATTCGGAGAGCAATCCACAGGAGTGTTCAATGGAAAGATTATTGTGGACAAGATTGCGCAGAAAACCAATGCCTTTCAGCAAAACAATAATGTTTTGATCAGTGACAGGGCGACTGTTAACACCAAACCACAGCTGGAAATCTTTGCGGATGACGTAAAATGTTCACACGGATGCACCGTGGGCCAATTGGATGAGGAAGCTATGTTCTATTTGCAGTCCAGAGGTATTCCAAAGAAAGAAGCCAGTGCACTGTTGATGTATGCCTTTGCCAATAACGTTTTGGAAAGCGTTCGAATTCCCGAGTTAAAATCAAGAATCAACAAACTGATAGCCAATAAACTTGGTGTTCGGTTAGGATTTGATCTTTAATCTTAGGACGGTTTTCCGCCCAAGTACAAATCCATAGTATGATACAGGCAACACTTGACGTAGCGACCATCCGAAAAGACTTTCCCATTCTTCAAAGAGAGGTCAATGGGAAGCCTTTGGTATACTTGGATAATGCCGCTACTTCTCAGACTCCACGGCAGGTTATTGATGTAATTGTGGATTATTATCAAAACTATAATGCCAACATTCACCGCGGGGTACATGCGCTTTCGCAGGAGGCTACGGATGCGTATGAAGCAGCACGAAAAAAAATACAGGAGCACTTTAATATTGCCAAGTCCCATGAGGTGATTTTCACTTCTGGAACCACCCATAGTATCAATTTGGTGGCCAATGGATTTTCTTCATTTTTGAAAAAAGGGGATGAGGTTTTGGTATCGGCCATGGAACATCATTCGAACATTGTTCCCTGGCAAATGCTGTGCGAGCGAACGGGTGGAACATTGAAAGTTATTCCCATGAATCAAGAGGGAGAGTTGATCATGGAGGAGTACCATAAACTTCTTACCGAAAGGACCAAGCTTGTATTCTGCAATCATATTTCAAATGCCTTGGGGACCATCAACCCCATTGAAGAAATTATTGAAGCCGCACATAAAGTGGGAGCCGCGGTATTGATTGACGGGGCTCAAGCCGCACCTCACATTAGGGCCGATTTACAGGCACTGGATGTAGATTTTTATACTATTTCTGCACATAAGGTATGTGGACCCACGGGTGTTGGCATGCTCTATGGGAAGGAGGAGTGGCTAAAGAAACTTCCGCCTTATCAAGGTGGAGGTGAAATGATTGCAGAGGTGACTTTTGAAAAGACTACCTATGCCGATTTACCGCATAAGTTTGAAGCGGGTACGCCCAACATCTGTGGAGGAATTGCTTTTGGAGCCGCTTTGGATTATATGAATGGTATTGGTTTTGATGAGATTGCGCACTACGAGGAGGAACTACTTCACTATGCAACGGAAAAACTTTTGGTTATTGAAGGCCTGAGGATTTACGGAACTGCAGCAAAAAAAACTTCTGTGATTTCCTTCAATATCGAAGGCATACATCCGTATGATATCGGAACCATATTGGATAAATTGGGCATTGCCGTGCGAACAGGGCATCATTGTGCACAACCCATTATGGACTTTTATCAAATTCCAGGAACAGTTCGTGCCAGTTTCAGTTTTTACAATACCAAAGAAGAGGTGGATAGCTTGGTGGAGGGGGTAAAACGAGCAAAAAATATGTTGGTGTAGAGAGAAGTTATCTTTCTCTTAAAACATTGATTCAAACAAGAGCGAATCGTACTTTTGAACAAAATTCACAAATGACCATAGCAGAGATACAAGAGGAAATTGTTGATGAGTTTTCGATGTTTGATGATTGGATGCAACGTTATGAATACATGATCGAACTTGGAAAATCACTTCCCTTGATTGATGAATCATATAAAACGGAGGACAACATTATTAAAGGGTGTCAAAGCAAAGTTTGGGTACATGCAGAATTGGAAGATGACAAGTTGGTTTTTACAGCAGATAGTGATGCCATTATTACAAAAGGAATCATTGCTATTTTGATACGGGCCTTTAGCAACCAAAAACCGCAAGAAATCATTGATGCCAATACCGACTTCATTGATGAAATAGGTCTAAAGGAGCATTTATCACCCACAAGGGCCAACGGACTGGTAAGCATGATCAAGCAATTAAAGCTATATGCCGTGGCTTACCAAACCCAATTAAATTAAAAGCTATGAGCGAAGAAATTACGATAGATACACAAGAACTGGGAGAAAAAATCGTAAGGGTCCTTAAGACCATATACGACCCTGAAATTCCTGTGGATATTTATGAGTTGGGTTTGATTTATGACGTGTTCGTCAACGAAGACTACGACGTGAAGATACTAATGACCCTAACATCACCCAACTGCCCGGTGGCAGAAACGCTTCCGGTTGAGGTAGAAGAAAAGGTGAAATCGCTTGACGAACTTAAAGATGTGGAAGTAGAGATTACTTTCGACCCCCCTTGGACCCAAGAATTGATGAGTGAAGAGGCCAAACTGGAGCTGGGAATGCTCTAAGGTTTTTATAGACTAAAGATGGAAAAAGAAATTGTAAACCGAGTTGCCCAAAGCAAGTTGATCACCTTCGATTTAGAAGAACTCTATGTCGAAGGAGATAGGGTATTGTTAGATATCAAGGACTGGCTGCACGAAGGTTTCATCTTAAGGGAGAAGGAATTCAGAGCGTATTTGGATGCTCACGATTGGTCAACCTACCAAGATGCCTATGTAGCGCTTACTTGTTCTTCTGAAGCCATTGTACCGGGCTGGGCCTTTATGTTAGTGACATCCAAGTTAGTCCCCTTTGCGAAAAAAATAGTGGTGGGGAATTTAGTGGACCTGGAAACTTCCCTTTACCAAGAAAAGCTTGAAAATGTTGACTTGGAGGAATTCAAAGACAAACCTGTTATTATTAAAGGCTGCTCCAACAAACCTGTTCCAGAGAATGCCTATATTTTCGCCATTTCCAAAATTCAGACTGTTGCCAAAAGTGTGATGTATGGAGAGGCCTGTTCGGCCGTACCCCTATATAAACGTAGGTAAAATGTCACATTCAATGTGACATTTTTTACTTTTGGGGTTCTAAGCATTAAACTCCATACTATGAAAAAACTACTTTTATCTGTAGCCGCTATTTTATTGGTTACAGTTGCCGGTGCTCAGACAGCCGAAGAATTGAAATCCCAAATTGCCGAGAAAAAAGATTCCATTGCTGCCATTCAAGGGCGGGTAGACCCGTTGCAAAAACAGCTTGATGCCCTTCCCGGGTGGAAAATTGGAGCTTTTGGAACCATAGGCGGAAGTCTGTCAAATTTCAATAATTGGTTTGCCCAGGGTATTCCGAACAACTCTTCAGGAAACATTGGATTCACGGTAAACGCTTATGCCAATCTGCAGCAGGAAAAATTCTTTTGGCGCAACGCGGCCAATGTAAACTTGACTTGGGTAAAATTGGATGATGAAGATGACCCAACGGATGACGACAGTTTCCGGGAGGCCACGGATGTCTTCAATATTTCGTCTTTGTACGGAAGAAAGCTCAGTGAAAAATTTGCAATTTCGGGCTTGATGGAATATCGAACAACCTTGTTGAGCAACTTTAATGACCCGGGCTATTTGGACTTGGGTGTAGGGGCTACTTGGACCCCTATCACCGATCTTGTTGTGGTAATACATCCACTGAACTACAATTTTGTTTTTAGTAGCGAGGATACCATATTTCAATCCTCGGCCGGTGCAAAGATTGTGGCCGACTACACCAAAAAATTGGGAGCGGTCAGTTTTAAAAGCAACTTATCCATGTTTCAGAGTTATGAAGATGGGGATTTGAGCAATTGGACCTGGACCAATTCCTTTGCATATACCTTATGGAAGGTAATCGGGGTCGGATTTGATTTTGGCTTGCGAAGCAACAAGCAGGAAACCTTGAATTATGTTCGAAACTTGGCGCCTACCCCAGACCCCACAGCAACATTTGATTCCATTGATAATGAGTTACAAACGTATTGGACCTTAGGGTTGAGTTATTCCTTCTAAATAGGCTGGACATAAAATAAAAAAAGCCCTCGAAATGAGGGTTTTTTTATTTGGGGCGAATTAAAATTTTAAGCATTTTTTATACCATGGTCTAAGTAGGTTAAGCTTATGGAAGACCTGCAGTAACACTAACACTTAAAAACAGTATGAAAATACTTTTTCTGTGGTTTGGCCTTAAATTTTTGTTGTGAACACAGCGAAAGTTGTGGTGGGAAAGAAAGACAGTTGTATTTCGTCGATAAACTAAACCGCTTGTCCAAATTAGGAGTGGTACTCATCCAAATGCTCTGGATACAAAAAGTTGTTATATGGGAACCGGGTTACGTGAATATCTCTTACTTCTTTATAGACCCGTTTTCTAAATTCGTCCAGGTTTTCCTTATTTAAGGCCGAAATAAAAAGTGCCCTATCCCCAATTTTATTAAACCAAGTTTTCTTCCATTCTTCCATCGTAAAATGGGAAGAAGTGCGTTCGGTTGTCAAATCATCTTCGGGAATTATGTCCGGGTGATATTGATCAATCTTATTGAAGACCATTATGGTCTTTTTGTCTGAACTGCCAATTTCATCCAGAATTTGATTTACCGAGGCAATGTGTTCTTCAAAATTGGGATGTGATATATCAACCACATGAAGAAGAAGGTCAGCTTCCCGTACTTCATCCAAGGTGCTCTTAAAACTTTCAACCAATTGGGTGGGCAACTTGCGAATAAACCCTACCGTATCACTTAATAGGAAAGGAAGATTACCAATAACCACCTTGCGCACCGTGGTATCCAAGGTGGCAAAGAGTTTGTTCTCGGCAAACACCTCGCTTTTGCTAATTACATTCATCAGAGTGGATTTACCCACATTGGTATAACCCACCAAAGCCACACGAACCAAGGCTCCCCGATTACCACGCTGGGTTTCCATTTGCCGGTCAATTTTGGTAAGCTTCTTTTTTAAAAGGGCAATACGATCACGTACAATCCGTCTATCTGTTTCAATTTCAGTTTCCCCTGGTCCTCGCATACCGATACCCCCGCGCTGTCGTTCCAAGTGGGTCCATAGTCCAGTAAGTCGAGGCAATAGGTATTCATACTGTGCAAGCTCCACTTGGGTTCGTGCATAACTGGTTTGAGCACGCTGTGCGAAGATGTCAAGAATCAGACTGGTTCTGTCCAAAATTTTGCACTTAAGCAATTTCTCGATATTGTTTTGCTGTGCTGGTGAAAGTTCGTCATCAAAAATAACCGAACCTATTTCGTTCGATTTGACAAACTTTTCCACTTCTTCCATCTTTCCACTACCAATATAGGTCTTGGGATTGGGCACCTCAACGCGTTGCACAAAACGTTTACAAACCTCACCTCCAGCGGTGTAGGTCAGGAATTCCAACTCGTCCAAGTACTCCTTGACTTTCTCTTCGTTTTGGTTCTGGTTGATGACCCCAATAAGTACCGCCTTTTCGTAGGCGATGGCCTTCTTTTCAAGCATGAAATGAATCTAAAGTGCAAATCTACATAATGTTTTGGTAGTGGATTTTCGTATTTTGGGTTGTGTAACCAGCACATCAATAAGAATAAATTCCTTGAGCAAAACTGAAGATCAATTCACCGTAGCCTTTTATAATCTCGAAAATTTTTTTGACACTAAGAATGATCCATACACTTTGGACGATGACTTTACTAAGGAAGGTGTAAAAAATTGGAGTGAAACAAAGTTTCGGAAGAAGGCCAAAAAGTTGGGCAGGACCATTGCCCGTATTGGGGAAGACGATACTGCCTTGCCACCAGTTTTAGTGGGCATTGCAGAAATCGAGAACAAGGAAGCCATTGATAAGTTATTGTCTACAAAAGCGCTTAAGGACATTAAGTACCGCTATGTGCATTTCGATTCGCCGGACGAACGCGGCATTGATACAGCCCTGATTTATCATGCAGACCATTTTGAGGTTATAGCGTCTGAGACCATTCCCCTTTGGGTGAACTCAGAAAATGGTGAGCGTGACTTGACCCGTGATATCTTATATGTACATGGAAAATTGCATGAGGAAGAGATACACGTTTTTGTGAATCACTGGCCTTCACGCCGTGCTGGCTCTGAAGAAACGGAGCATAAAAGAATAAAGGCTGCTGAAACCATTATTGATAAGTTGGAGGTACTGTCTGTAACCGGGAACAATTACATAATTATGGGGGATTTCAATGATGACCCCAAGTCCAAGAGCATTCAACGGCTTATGGAAACAGGAAAGTTCATTAATCCGATGCAATCTTTGTTATCTCCTGGTTCAGGCAGCGCGAATTACAGGGGCGAATGGAGCCTGTTTGACCAAATTCTGTTGAGCCATAGCTTTCTGAATTTTGAAGAAGGCACCCATAGCTTTAAGAAAGCAAAAATCTTTGCCCCTCGCTTCCTTAAGGAATGGAAAGGTAGGTATAAAGGGAACCCCTATAGAACCTATGTGGGAAGAAAATATCTGGGAGGTTATAGCGATCATTTTCCGGTTTATGTGGTATTAAAGGAAAATTGAAAGAAAGAAAAATACTACATACCACAAAAAATTCCACTTTCACAACAGCTCATCTAAAAAACCCTTGCAGTTCATCGAAATAAAGGAGGTTTTTGTCGATAGAGCACAGGTCATAAAATAGATTTGTAGTCTAAATCTTACTTAACCAACATCATGGACTGCAAAAAACCTATTTCGGCAATTAGGCTTTTTTTCCTCGCAATGACCTGCTTTTTTTGTGTTGTTTCCGTCATTGGACAATCCAAGAATGAGCGAAATCAGATTCAAAAATCATATAACAAAGAGCAACTTCGTTCCTTGATTTTCCAGTTTGAAAAAGAACAGCTTTCGAAAGACACTCAAATGAAAAAGCTACTAGCGGGCAAAGGCTGGAAACAAGTAGAAAAAACTTCTGATGGAACTTTTGTGGAACTAAATGATGTCGGAGATGATGGCACCCCACTTTTTTATGCAACCCTAAATTCACCATCGAGCGAGGTTTCCAGAGCGAATTCTTTATACACAAATGGAGCATTAGAATTGGGTTTGAATGGAACAGGGATGCAAGTTGGGGTTTGGGATGCCGGAACCGCCTTGGAAAGTCATCAAGAATTCGATGTGCGTGCCTTCAATGGGGATCAATCGGAATCGGTTAGTTCCCACGCAACTTTAGTAACCGGAACCATAATATCTTCTGGAATGAAACCAAAGGCTAAAGGAGTTGCCTTTGGAGCGGAAGCCTTTACCCACGATTGGACCCGCGACAAGATAGAGGTAGCTCAAGCAGCAGCAGCGGGACTTTTGCTGAGTAACCATTCCTATGGTATTAAATCAGACCGGGTACCGGATTGGTACTTTGGCGCCTACATTAGAGTTTCACAGGATTGGGATAAGATTATGTACAACGCCCCGTACTATTTAATGGTATCGGCGGCAGGAAACGCGCAAAAATCATTTGACAATGAAGCTCCAATCTTTGGCAAAACAGCGGACGGTTTCGACCTTTTACTGGGCTTTACCACAAGCAAGAATGCACTCACCATTGCCGGTGCAAACACCAAAATTGACAATCGAGGGGAACTAAAGGAGGCAAGTGTTACCACCTACAGCAGTTTAGGGCCTGTGGATGACGGTAGAATAAAGCCTGATTTGGCGGGAGATGGATCTACAGTGCTTTCCACCTCTTCCAAAAGCAATTCGAGCTACGAAACTTCCGTGGGAACTTCCATGGCCGCCCCAGGAGTTACCGGATCGCTCTTGTTGCTTCAGCAATACCACAGTGAGCTGTTCGGCAATTATATGAAGGCAGCAACCTTAAAAGGGTTGGTTTTGCATACGGCCGATGATGTTGGGAGCAAGGGTCCAGATTACAAAATGGGGTGGGGCGTGATCAATACCAAACGAGCCGCCGAGGTTTTACAGGACAAGGACTACCGGACCTATATGGAAGAGACCAGATTGTCTCAGGGAGATACATTGATCTATGAGTTTAAGGCTTCAGGAGATTTGCCTTTGATGGCTTCCATTTCTTGGACCGATCCGGAAGGTGAGTATGTGAATAGAGGGGAATTGAATAGCACGACAAGGGCACTGGTGAATGATTTGGACATCCGGATCTTTAAAGACGGAACAGCTTACCTTCCCTGGAAATTAAACCCAAACCGAGCAAACGATGCGGCAACCAAAGGAGACAACTTAGTTGACCCATATGAGCGGATTGAAATTGAAAATGCAAAAGGAAACTATACCATAGTCATTACGCATAAAGGACAGTTAAAAAATGGCATTCAGGATGTCGCCTTGGCGGTGAGCGGGGTTCAAGTTTCAAATTGTAGCACGGAAGTCCCTGACAGAATTGAACTGACCTCCTTCGATGAAGAAAGTGCCATGTTGGGTTGGGCTGAAAGCGAAGACACCCTTTTTGAAGTGCAGTACAAAGCTTCAGGCGCTGCCTCTTGGGAAATTGAGTACGTTTATGAAAACAATCTTACATTGGAGGAACTTGAAATGGACACCGAATATCAGGTGCGAATTCGCTCCATTTGTACGGAAAACAAAGTATCTGATTTTTCGGATGAATACCAGTTTTGGTTTAACGGCAGGGATACTGAAGTTATAGGGTATGAAACCTTTTCTTTTGATGAGCCTTTGGAGATTAGTGTTTATCCCAATCCCGCCACAAACTATATTACGGTTGATGCGGCTTTGTCTAATGATGCAGTTTATTCCGTGGTGACCTCTTCTGGATTTGTGGCCAAACAAGGGAGCGCGACCGAGAAAATCAATGTCGCGGACCTGGCATCTGGATTGTATATTTTAGTGGTTCAGGATTATGCAGGAATAAAAAGCAGCAAGTTTTATAAAAACTAGATTAGGCCCCGATTGCTCGCAAAATTAGAGTGAGTAGTTTCCAATGGAATTTATTGAATAGATAAAAAGTTGAGGTTTACCAAGATTCCATTAAATTTTTCTAATCTCGTCTTCGGATAGTAATTCGTCGTTTCTCAAACGAAGAAATACTTGTGCGGTGGTAACCACATCGAGTTCGCAATAAGAGACAATGCGATCTAAATCATTTTCCTCGTAATAGACATCTTTCACCATACTGCCATCCATATCTTCCTTTGGGGAAGGAATTCCCAAAACATTGGCAAGAAGTTTTAGTGAGGTATAATGTTTATAGTCTCCAAACTTCCAGAGTTCCATGGTATCCAAATGCGGAACTTCCCATGGTTTTTTTCCAAAGAGATCAAGTTTGTAGGGTAAAGTGATGCCGTTGATGACCATTCGCCTAGCGATGTAGGGAAAGTCGAATTCTTTACCATTATGGGCACAGAGAAGATGTTTGGGTTGACTAAAATGCTCGATCATCAGCTTTCTGAATTGTTTCAACAAGGTAATCTCGTTCCCAGAATAAGAAGTTACCCGAAAGCTTTTGAAATTCTCCCCTATGTTGAAATAACCAACGGAAATACAAATAATCTTTCCAAATTCGGCCCATATCCCAGCCCTATCATAAAAATCCTCAGCGGATATTTCGTCCTTTCGCTGGTATTGGGATTTTTGTTCCCACAACATTTGAGTATTGGCATCCAGTTCTGAAAACTCCTTTTCAAGGGGAACCGTCTCAATATCAAGGAATAGGATGTTTTCTAAAAGTAGTTTTTCGATCATGCGGGAAAATACTAATTTGACTGATAAATGATAGGTATGAATCAATAAATCGTATCTTGTAATTGATAAAAAGCTATGAAATCGAAAAATTGGATAGGATTGGCCCTTATTTTGGGCCTTGCTGCATGTTCCTCTGAATTTGAGCCCGTCGAACAACCTTTGACCCCCACTTCAGGGCAAGGAGTTGACTTTATGGTTGTAGGGGAAGACCTAGATAAGGTATATCAGTTTACGTATAGCGCTACTGTGGGAAACGGCTCTTCCATTGATCTAACTGAAGAATTAAATGTACCCTCGGATTACTTAACACTTCGTCAAAAAGATGATGTGCTTTCCTTCTACTCCTTTGAGGATGGTTTTTTTTCTTTATCCCTGAAAAACGTAAATACGGGGCAGACCACACTTTATGAAGATTTTTACTTGAACACCCTAGAACGATCGATTGCTTGGGGTATCAATGATGAGGATGCGGTATTTTTTGGATACTTTGGTCCGAATGGAGCTCGTAACCTGGCGCTTCAAGACTTTGAACTACAAGGGTCGGAAAGTACAGACTTTACCATTGACTTTAATATCACTGCTACCTTTACCCCCTTGTTATTCGATGGAAAAGTTTACATCTCCTTTACGGATAGTATGGGTAACTATAAATTAACCTTTTATGATACTGAGGTTATGGCAGTAGGTCCCATACTTGATTTTAACACAACGCCAATAAGCTTCTTCATTACGGATGCGGGGGAATTGGCCGTTGTAAAAAACCAGTTGGACACCTCATTGGACACCTACGGGGCTGACGATCTGCTTTTCATCAATAGTGTGCCGATGGACATTAATCTCGGATTTTCACCTGGCGCGGTCAATGATGTAATTCTTGCAGGAGATGTGTTGTATTTTAATGTCGATTACCCACAGCCTTCAAGATTTTCGGAAGGTCCGGCAGTATACAATTTGAGTACAAAGGAGATTAATATCCTTGATATGTTTTCCATAGTTGAAGAAGTGGAGCAAGAGGTAGGAGCTAACTTGACCATTACCACTCAGGTGTATGATCCGTTGAGTAATGTTTTTCTAATAGGATATGCCATATTGGATAATGAAGCCCAGGGCGGAGTGATTCAAGCTTCGGTAAATGGCGATTTATTGGCGGATGTTCCCTTGTCTTTTTTCCCTACCTATTTTGTTCGGAATTAGAACAACGATTGCTGTGGAGCGGGACTTTCGTGTTCCAACAGCCATTTCTTTCTGTGTAGTCCTCCAGCATAGCCAATTAAATCACCATTGCTACCAATTACCCTATGGCAGGGAACCACAATCCACAAAGGGTTTTTACCATTCGCGGCCGCTACGGCGCGTATCGCTTTTGGGTCGCCCAATCTTTTGGAAAGTTCCAAATAGGATACTGTTTTTCCATATGGAATCTTAACAAGGGCTTCCCAGACTTTTTGCTGGAATTCGGTACCTGAAGGATTGAGTTTTAAGTCAAAATCCTGCCGTTTTCCCTCAAAGTATTCTTTAAACTGATGAATAGGCTCTATTAAAGTTTCTGGAATTATTCCGATAGGTATATTGGTGTCTAAAACTGATATTTTAGATAACCCATTTTCATCACCTTTAAACTCGGCAATGCCTATAGGTGTCTGTAAATAAGCAATATCCATTATTCCAATTCATCTTTTTCTTCAATAATTCCAAGACGTTTGGCGCGGGCTTCCCAGGTCTTACGAGCTAGTACTTGAAGGTCTTCTACGTTATCACTTTCGTCCATAATTTCCAATCCTAGCAAAGTTTCAATTACATCTTCCATGGTCACCAGCCCACTGACCGAACCGTACTCATCGACCACTAGGGAAACATGCTCTCTTTGCTTAACAAACTTTTCGAACAGCTCGGGAATTGGTTTGGTTCGATTGGTCACCAAAATTTCACGCTTGATGGTGTTGAGAGGCTCTTTTCCTTTCTTGTTGATGATGGCTTCCAAAAGTTCGTCCTTTAGAAAAAACCCAGTGATATTGTCCGTCCGTTCCTTATAAAGCGGAATTCTTGAGAAGCGCAAGGGACGGTTTTCCTCAAAAAAGGATTGGATTGTGGTTTCTTCCGAAGCAATTTTCATAACGGTACGGGGCGTCATGACATCTTTGGCCAATATTTCATCAAACTTCAAAAGGTTTTTGATGACTTTGGACTCAGATTCTTGAAAAACCCCTTCTTCATGTGCGATTTCTGTCATGGCCGTAAAGTCTTCCCGGCTCAAAACACTGCCATGATGCCCTTTTTTACCGATCAATCGGGTGAACAATTGCAATATCCAAAGCAAACCTGTCCATTTTAGTATAAACACCATGATGTTCAAAGCTTTCGCCGTGAAGTTGGCCAGTTGTTTCCAGTAGGTGGCCCCAATGGTTTTTGGAATGATTTCCGAAGCGACCAGAATAAGAATGGTCATAATGGTTGACACCACACCTACCATTAAATCTTCCGTGAATTCCAATCCGAACAGAGTTTGCGTTCCGTAAAGCTCCGCATAAGTTACCTTGGCTTGAACCCCCACCAAAATGGCACCGACGGTATGGGCAATGGTATTAAGGGTAAGAATGGCTATGAGCGGCTTATCGACATCCTTTTTTAGGGATTCCAATTGAGCCGCGTATTCTTTACCTTCTTGTTTTTTGACATTAATAAATGTTGGTGTAATGCTCAATAGCACTGCCTCCAAAATGGAACAGAGAAATGAGAAAAAAATGGAAATGAAAGCGTAAAAAAGGAGAATTCCCATAACGTTTTGGTTGATTTAAAAGTAGGGATATTTTTTATGAATCAACTTAACAGTTTTACGACATCTTTGGCAAAATAACTTGCAATGACATTGGCGCCTGCTCTTTTTATGGCCAGAAGTTGCTCCATCATGACAGCATCATGGTCCAACCAACCTCTTTCAGCTGCTGCCTTAAGCATGGCGTATTCACCGGATACTTGATATACGGCCACAGGCACGTCGACCTCATTTTTGATTTCGCGAACAATGTCCAAATAGGGCAAACCGGGTTTCACCATAACGATATCCGCCCCTTCATCCACATCCATTTGGGTTTCACGAATAGCCTCAAATCGATTTGCAGAATCCATTTGATAGGTCTTTTTATCCTTTGGAATATTTTTGATATCCACCGGGGCAGAATCCAAAGCATCTCGAAATGGCCCATAATAAGCACTGGCATATTTTGCAGAATAACTCATGATGCCGGTGTTTTGAAAACCTTCATCTTCCAAGGCTTCACGAATGGTCAGAATTCTACCGTCCATCATATCACTGGGGGCAACAAAATCAGCCCCTGCTTGGGCGTGGGATACGCTCATTTTGGCCAATATCTCTGAAGTTTCATCATTGAGAATCTGTCCGTCGGCCACGATTCCGTCATGACCATAGGATGAAAAAGGATCGAGGGCCACATCAGTCATAACAAGCATTTCAGGACACGCGGTCTTGACCGTTTTTATGGCCCGTTGCATCAAACCATTGGGATTTATAGCTTCCGAACCTTTATTGTCCTTAAGCTCATCCGGAACTTTTACAAAAAGTAATACCGCGCATAACCCCATTTCCCACAGCTCTTTAACCTCCTTTTCCACAAGGTCCAAGCTCATGCGATAATAGTTGGGCATCGAAGGAATTTCTTCCTTAATGCCTTTACCTTCCACGATAAAAAGAGGCACCAAAAAGTCGTCAGGAGTGATTATGGTTTCCCTGACCAGCCTCCGAATGGATTCTGAAGCGCGAAGTCTTCTGTTTCGAATTAAAGGATACATAAGCTATATTTCAATTTCACCAATTAGGTAGGGAATGGCCCTCCCTGATATTTTTACTCGGTTTTCCAAGTATTCGCACAGCAAATTCCCACCTCTTTTCGATATCTGTTTTGCTGTGAGCTCTTTTTTTCCAAGCTTTTTGGCCCAATAAGGGGTCATAGTTGTATGTGCCGATCCTGTAACCGGGTCTTCAGGTACTCCACATTGAGGGGCAAAAAAACGGGAAACAAAGTCTACCTTTTCTCCTGGGGCAGTAACGATTACCCCTCGACAATCCAATTGATCCAACAAGAAAAAATTGGGTGCGATGTTAGCGATTTCCTCTTGAGAGGAATAAACTACCATATAGTCGGTTTTGCCCTTGAAGGTCTCCAATGGAACCTTGCCAATAGCCTCATTGATGGCTGCCACATTTTCAATTTTTTTCAAATCATCCGCAGGAAAATTCATGCTCATCGATCCGTCATCGCCCTGTTCTACAAGGAGTTCTCCGCTTCTTGGGGAAAAGAACCGAATGGTATTTTCATGAACTTGATAATAGTTGAAAAGGACATAAGCGGTGGCCAAAGTCGCATGCCCGCAGAGGTCTACCTCAGTTTCCGGTGTAAACCAACGGAGGATATATTGACTGCCTTCTTTAACCGTAAATGCGGTTTCGGCCAAATTGTTTTCTTGCGCAATTTTCTGCATTGTTTCATCCTTCAACCAAGAATCCATAACACAAACAGCTGCTGGATTTCCTGTGAAAACCTCAGAGGCGAAAGCGTCGATTTGATAAAGTTTTTGTTTCATTTTTTAATCAAAACCAAATGTACGATTAAATCCTTCCGCTGCTTTTATCCACTTTTTTGGTGCATCGAATCGATAACCTAAATAGAACTCTAAAAAGGATATTCTATCATCCAATCTTGTCTGTCTGTCCGTGTTATGCTCTAAAAAAATAACATTGGCATTTATTCCTGAATAGAACCTTTCGGAATTATAGCCTAGGTTTCCTCTAAAAATAACCTCGTACAAAGCGGAAACAGTTTTATCTATTGCGGAACTCGTAATATTTATCCCACTTCCCAAGGTAGATCCCACCCCAAATAGGTAATTTTCATCAATTACCAGATTATAGTGATATCCAGGACCAATGGCAATGTCATAGGAATTAACTTCGTCCTCAAAGTCAGTCTCTAGTAACTTATATTTTGTGTAATAAAACGTGAAACGAGGGATGAAACTGCCCGCACTTTTTTTTTGCCATTCATTTTGAAACCCTATAGCTCTGAACGAAAACTTTTGGTTGAAAATATAGGCGGTCGTCCCACCAACTTTCAAAGTACGGATATTGGGAAATTGTTCATCGCCTAAATCGTTGTTGACAAAAAAGCCTTTTTGACCATAAAAATCCAAAGTTTGCATCCATTGTTTCCAGAACATCCTAAAATTGAGAGTGAATAGTCTGGAACCTTCATTATCAGCATTGTTTGAAATAAAATTAGGGGAGAAGCCAAGATCCAGTTCCAAAGAACGAAATAAAAATGAAGCACCTATATATGTTTTCTTGTTAGGTTCGAGTTCTATTCTATTTGTAGTATTGGTATCTGTAAAAATAAAATTGTTGGAAGTGTTCAAAAGACCCAGACGGATGGTGAATTTATCTGGAAATGTTTTGATATATTCCTGTATTTGCACTGAGTCCTTTTGGCCAAAACCTAAAATGCTTTGCAAGAACCCAACTAACAAAAGTTTGAACTTCAGACCCATTCCTTAGGATGCTTCAATACATAAATTAGTTTTTCCTCTTCACTCCCAGCTTCGGGATGATGATCGTAACGCCATTGCACGTAGGGTGGGAGACTCATCAAAATACTCTCAATGCGTCCATTGGTGCGCAGGCCGAACAAGGTGCCTTTGTCATGGACCAAATTAAATTCTACATAGCGCCCGCGTCTTATTTCTTGCCAATCCCTTTGAAGTTGCGAATACTGCATTGTCTTTCTCTTTTCAACTATGGGGACATAGGCCTCCAAAAAACTATCCCCCACTTCTGAAACAAAATTGTACCAGTCCTCCATTTTCATATCATCGGTGGCCTTGCAATAATCAAAAAAGAGTCCCCCCACGCCGCGAGCCTCATTGCGATGGGCATTCCAGAAGTATTCATCACATCGTTTTTTATATGAGGAGTAGAATTCTGGGTCGTGCGCATCACAGGCTTTTTTGCAAACAGCATGGAAATGGGCAGCATCCTCCTCAAACAAATAGTAGGGGGTAAGGTCCTGACCTCCACCAAACCATTGGTCAAAAATTTCTCCCTCCTTGTTGTACATCTCGAAATATCTCCAATTAGCATGTACAGTGGGAACCATTGGACTTTTAGGATGGATGACGAGACTCAATCCACAGGCAAAGAAATCAGCGTCTTCGACACCGAAATAGGCTTGCATGCTTTTAGGCAATTCCCCGTGGACAGCAGATATATTTACCCCGCCTTTCTCAAAAATATTCCCATTTTCAATCACCCGAGTTCTCCCGCCCCCACCTTCAGGTCTTTTCCAAAGATCCTCTTGAAATTTGGCTTTTCCATCGACTTCCTCTAGGGTTGAGGTTATACTGTCTTGCAAGTTTTGAATGTAAGCGTAAAATTTATCCTTCATATGGTTCTGTGATGTGTACCAATCGGTGTTTCAACTTGAGCAACTCACTTTCCGAACTTATTGGAATTGAAGCTTCAGTCATTTTTCTTAATAATTGAATGACATCTTCTGGCTCATCATTTCTATGTTTTATAAAGACGCTACGGCCAACCTCATTGTTATGATAATCCATAGCCTTGGCAAGGGGAATATTTTGAAAGGCTTCCTCATGCCAATCGGTTATCTGTTGTGACCAACGAAGTGCCCAATTTTCATTTTTCCACCAATTTAAGCTACTTTTTACAATGAGATAGTTCCAAAGTGCATGCCTAAAGGCATTGGCCGGTCCGTTTTGATAATGACGGCGGCCGTAATACTGTGTCGATATTCCGACGCAACGTTTTGTTGCCAAAATCGTCGGAACAACAAAGGGAATGTTTTTCAAAACAAGGATTAACAGGGCCCATAATTTATCGATTCCAACCCTTCCCAAGGTTTTTACCAGCTTCATTCCTTGAATTCCTTAATGGCATCAATAAAGGCTTTGGCATTCTCTAGCGGAATGTTGGGTAAAATACCATGGCCCAAGTTCGCTATGTACCGATCTTTTCCAAATTCCCGAATCATTTGAGCAACCATCCGCTTGATTTTAGATGGAGGGGATAACAATCTGGCAGGGTCAAAGTTCCCCTGGAGTGTGATTTTCCCACCCGTTAGGTAACGGGCATTTTTTGGGGAACAGGTCCAATCCACCCCAACAGCGGAAGCCCCCGATTCTGCCATTTCTTTCAATGCGAACCAGCACCCTTTTCCAAACACGATTACAGGGGCATCATCTTTAAGGGCATCCACAATCTGTTGGATATAGCGCCAGGAAAACTCTTGGTAGTCATTTGGGGAAAGCATGCCTCCCCATGAGTCAAAAACCTGCACTGCGTTTACGCCAGCTTTCACCTTCGCCTTTAAATAGGCTATAGTGGTATCTGTAATTTTCTGTAGCAACTGATGAGCCTGCTCCGGTTGGGTAAAACAAAACCCCCGTGCCTTATCAAAGCTTTTACTACCCTGTCCTTCAACGCAATAACATAGAATGGTCCAAGGTGAACCAGCGAAACCAATCAATGGAATTTCGTTGTTCAGTTTTTCCTTGGTCATTGATATGGCTTGCATAACGTAATCCAGTGCGTCATGCACTTCTGGCACAATAACACGGTCCAGATCCTTTGCTTCCCTTATGGGATTGGGAAGATAGGGGCCAAAGTTAGGTTTCATTTGAACTTCAATGTTCATGGCCTGCGGAATGACAAGAATGTCACTGAACAAGATAGCAGCGTCCATCCCATAACGGCGAATAGGCTGTATAGTGATTTCTGAGGCCAATTCCGGAGTTTGGCAGCGTGTAAAAAAGTCATATTTATTTTTGAGCTCCATGAACTCCGGCAAATAACGCCCCGCTTGCCGCATCATCCATACCGGAGGCCTGTCAACAGTTTCTCCTTTGAGTGCTCTTAGAAATAAATCGTTTTTAATCATTTTGGTTCAAATATTTTATGGCTTGGACCAAAACGTTTTCCGTTGTTGGTCGATTGGCAATAATAATGTTATTTGTATATTTTTTGGCTTCGTCGGCTGTGGTTGTTCCAATACAAAAAAATGGAGTTTTTACGGCATTGTTTGCTTTCATAAAGCTTCGAACACCACTTGGGCTGAAAAAAAGAATCCCATCAAAACTTCTATCAAATTGTTTTTTGATGAGACTCGTTTGATATGCTGTAATTTCCTGAAACCAAACGTTATTTTTTGAAAGCTGTTCGGGGAGTTCGTTTCTTCGAAGATTTCCTGAAATATAAATAAACCGGTTGGTTTTGTAGTTATCCGCTATGATTTGTGCAAGCTCCAAGGCGTTTAATGCCGTTTCCAAAACGGTAAGGCCAGATTCTACCAACAACCATTTTGTTTTATCTCCAACACAAAAACAGTTGATTCTTTTGCGGTCTAGATTTTCATTTTTTGACTCCAAAGCCCGCAAAAAAGCCTTAACACCATTTTTACTCGTGAAAATAAAATCTGTAAAGTCTAGGGGGATTTTCACAGGAAGAAAATCAATTTGAATGGCGTTGTATTCCACAAAAGCTACCCCTGCATTTAATAGGAGTTCTTTTTGGGGAAGCGTTAGTGTTTTAGTGGAGAGCACTGTTTTCATTCCTGATTTCTTGCATCAATAAGGACCCACCTTTTTCTAGCACTTCCAGTGCACATCGCTCCCCAAACCCTTTAAAATCTTTTGTTTTGACCAATTTTTCTACTTCAATTTTTTGTTTGCCATCCAAAGAAAAAAGACAACCCTTAAAATGTACTGATTGGTTTTCAAATTTGGCCCTGGCGCCAATAGGAGCCGTGCAACCCCCTTCAAGGGTCCTTAAAAACTCCCTTTCCATGTGTGTTTCAATTTCTGAAGGAGCGTGATTCAGTTTGTTTGTTACTTCTTTGCAATGTTCATCCTTGTCCAGAGTAACAACCACCATGGCCCCTTGTGCCGGAGCGGGAATCATCCAATCCAAAATAAGCGCATCTTTGGGCATTAACTTTATACGTTCCAGGCCCGCTTTGGCAAAAATGGCACCTTGCCAGTCATTTTCTATCACTTTCAAAAGGCGTGTATTCACGTTGCCCCTCAAATCGACCACATTGTGGTGAGGATAACGATGCAACCACTGTGCTTTCCTACGCAAACTTCCTGTGGCAATGGTACTAGTTGAATTTTCACTTTCGAGAAAATCCAATCCCTTATGAACCAAAATGTCCTGTGTAGCAGCTCTCTCCAACACAGCGGCTTGAACAATTCCTTTTGGAAGCTGTGTCGGCACATCTTTCATGGAGTGTACGGCGATATCGATTTGTCCATTGAGCATGGAAATATCCAGTGTCTTGGTAAAGATACCCGTAATGCCTAGTTCGTATAGTGGCTTGTCGAGCACTTGATCTCCTGTGGATTTTATGGGGACCAATATGGTATCATGGCCAAGGGCTTCAATCTTGGATTGAACCGTCTTTGCTTGCCATAGGGCCAACTCGCTTTCCCGAGTTCCAATCCTTATGAGTCTGCCCATTTGGATTCGATTTCTAACTGAAATACTTTTTGGATGAGTTCAAGACTGTCATCCATATCGCCATTGGATTTTTTCAGATGATTGGCGAACTGTTTGGTGATTTTTTGAATAATGCGCTCCGAAATGATTTCGGCTTGATCGGTATTGAAATCGGATAACTTTTTGGATTGAAAGTCGATTTCCTCTGCTTTCATGACCTTCAGTTTTTCCTTTAATGCATTGATGACCGGAGCAAACTTCCGGGTTTCCAACCATTTCAAAAAATCCTTTTTAACATGCTCTATGATTTCTTCGGCCTTGGGAACAAATTTCCTCCTACGTGTCAGGGTTTCATCGGTAACCTGTGAAAGCTGATCAAGGTGTACCAAGGAAACATTGTCCAATTCCCTAACATCGTCAGAAACATTTTTAGGAACGGAAAGATCTAAAATAAGAAGCGGTTTTTTGGAATATATAAGTGCTTTTGAAACGGTAGGTAACTGAGCTCCGGTGGCCACCACCAAAATATCCGCTTTCCTTATCTCGGTCTGCAATTCACCGTAGTCCTTTACCGTTAGCTGGAATTTACCAGCAATGGCTTCCGCTTTTTCTCGAGTTCTGTTGATTAAGGTAATATGGGAATTATCAGAATGTTTGATGAGATTCTCACAGGTATTTCTTCCAATTTTACCAGTTCCGAAGAGCAAGATGTTTTTGTTGGAGATATTGGGAATAGTATCCAAGATATAACGAACTGAGGCAAAGGCAACCGAGGTCGCACCAGAAGAGAGCTCGGTCTCGTTTTTTATGCGCTTACTGGCCTGAATAACCGAATTGCAGAGTCTTTCCAAAAAAGGATTGGTCATCTCGTGCTTTTTTGCCCGATAAAACCCTTGTTTGATTTGACTGATAATTTCGAAATCCCCAAGAATTTGGCTGTCGAGTCCAGTACCCACCTTGAACATGTGGCTGATGGCATCATGATTTTTGTAGACGTAGGCCACATTTTGAAATTCCTCAACGCTGCCCTGGGTTTGGTCACATAATAATTTAATCAATTGAAAAGGGTGCTGGGCAAAACCGTATAGCTCCGTGCGGTTACAAGTGGATATAGCCAAAAGACCATCAATACCTTCCTGCTTGCCTTGTGCCATTAAACAATCAATGGCAGGCACGTCCAAACTAAATTTACCCCTCACTTCCGCATCGGCCTTTTTATAACTAAGGCCAATTGCGTAGAAAGAATTATGTCGTGAAATATGATGATTCCGCATAAAGCACAAAATCGCAGCACAAAAATAGAAGCCGTATATTTGAAAAAATAACGCTAGCGGTACAATTAATAACAATCCTTGCCCGATTGGGCAATGTTTCGGGCAAAATTTGTTGAAGTACTGATTTTGTTGATAAAAGGGATATCTTATTGCATAATTTAGAGTAATTCTAAATAATTAAAAACAACAGAAATTAACTTAGATATCAATGAAAAATGTCGCCAAAGGTTCTTACGAGGAAATCTTGATTGAAGACGGGTTTTATGTGTTGAAAATTCAAAATGAAACCGAAGATAAAGCATTGGTTGAAAGGGAAATAGATAGTTCTTTTATCCAGTTTCATTTTTGTTTGAAAGGAGGGTCGAAGTTTCAATTCAATCAAGGGAATTACCAACTGGAAGTCAGCGAGGAAAATTCATTGCTGCTATATAATACCCAATTGGATTTGCCATTGAATTTGATCATAGAACCCAACTCCTGGCTGCTTTCCATAGTGATGACCATTCGCAAGTTTCATTCGCTCTTCTCCAACGAAGCCAATTATATTCCCTTTTTAAGTGATGATTTTGCGGAAAAGAAATATTATGCCCAAGAGATGGTATCTCCTGCCATAGCGGTAGTACTCAGCCAATTGATGAACTATAACCTACATCCTTTTATGAAGGAACTGTACGTTCGGGGGAAGGTCTATGAATTGATATCGCTATACTTCAATAAAACACAAGATGCCGATTTGGAACAATGTCCCTTTTTGGCAGATGAGGACAATGTACGACGCATTAAAATGGCCAAAGAGATTATTATTTCCAGAATGGCCGAACCCCCTACCTTAACCGAACTGTCCAATGAAATCGGATTAAGTTTAAGAAAGCTTAAGGAAGGTTTTAAGCAGATATATGGCGATTCGGTTTTTGGTTTTCTTTTTGACTATAAAATGGAATATGCACGAAAAATGTTGGAATCGGGGAAACACAATGTCAATGAGGTAGGTCTGAGAGTGGGGTATAGCACGGCAAGTCATTTCATTGCATCCTTTAAAAAGAAGTATGGCACAACCCCCAAAAAATATTTATCTTCCATCGTGTAAATCTGCCATACCATGAATCCTTTTAGAACGCTTTGTATTGCCCTAGGTTTTGTATGCTGCATCCATGCCCAGGAAACTTCCTCTACGGAACAGGATAGCTTAAAATTGCCTGACTTCATTTTGGTCTTTAGCAAAACTGAAGGCTATCGTCATCAATCCATTGAAAAAGGGGTGCATACCTTAAGACGATTGGGAAGAAAAAACGGATTCATTGTTTTGCAAACCGAAACTTCTGAGGATTTCAATCCCTCTAACTTGGAGAATTACAAGCTTGTCATTTTTTTAAGTACGACCCAAGATGTCCTTAACGCTGAGCAGCAGAGGGCCTTTAGGTCATATATTAAAGGTGGTGGTAGCTTCATGGGTATCCATGCCGCTTCGGATACGGAATACGATTGGCCTTGGTACGGAAAATTGGTCGGCGGTTATTTTGAAAGTCATCCCAATGATCCAAACGTGCGTGATGCAAAGATTGATGTAGTAAACAAAAATCACCCTTCAACAGCCCATTTAAGTGACACTTGGAGTCGAAGTGACGAATGGTACAATTACAAAAACCTTAATCCCAACATCACCGTACTGCTCAATCTAGACGAAAAGAGTTATGAAGGGGGCACCAATGGAGATAATCACCCAATAGCTTGGCACCATACCTTTGATGGTGGTCGTGCTTTTTATACTGGTGGAGGGCATACGGAAGAATCCTTTGACGAGCCAGATTTCAAAGAACATCTTCTCGGGGGTATTTTATGGTGTTTGGGTAGGGCCGAATAGACAACAAGATCAAATAAACGTATGGAAAGAAGGGAATTCAACAAAGCCTTGGGACTTGGTGCGATTGGAAGTTCGATGTTGATGGGTTGCAAGGAAGAAACGCAAACAACCGCACCTGTTCCTATTGATACCGGTTTTAAAGTGACACCTGAACTTAGCGAGCGCATGTACGCCAAAGCTTTGGAGATTACAAAAAGGAAAGTACGCGGAGGTGATAGCGAACCCTTCTTTAAAAAACCCTTTGTTGACGCGGCTTTCTCCGATAATATTTTTTTGTGGGATACCTGCTTCATTGTTTGTTTTGCCAAATACCACATGGACGAACTTCCGGTATACCAGGCCTTGGATAATTTCTATGATCGTATGGAGGAAGACGGCTACATCTGTCGTGAGTACCGAAAAGATGGTCGGCCATTGTGGTCGAAGGATCATCCTGTGTCGATAAACCCACCTTTGTTGGCCTTGGCGGAAACAGAGATCTATGCTGTAAAAAAGGATAAGGAACGATTGCGCTATGCCTATCCAATTTTGAAAAAGAACTTTGAGTTTCATGTGAACCGCTATCAAGGAGAAGACAAACTTTTTTGGGGAGATACCTTAGGCATGGGAATGGACAATATTCCAAGGTCTCCGAGAAATTGGACAACGGATGAAGGCAATGGAATGACCCACCACGAGCTAGGGGACAAACTCGGAAAAATGGGAGGGTCCACTGCTGAGGAACGTTTGAATATGTTCATTGCCGATTATGTTGAGACCCTTCAAGGGGTTTGGAACAAACAGGGGCGATTGGTCGATTTTACTTCCCAAATGGCCATGTATGCAAAGCAATTGATGTTTATTGCCAAGGAAATTGGAGAGGAGTCAGACCTTGGCCAATATGAAACATTTCATTCTGAAGTAAAAGAAGCCCTGAATAGGCTCTGCTGGAATGAAGAAGATACATTCTATTATGATTTGGGCTATGGAGAGCAAGTAAAAAGAAAGCACATCGGAATGTATTGGGCCTTGCTTGGTGAGTTAATTCCTGAAGAAAACATGGACCACTTTTTGGCACATCTGACCAATCCTGATGAATTCTATCGGAAAACCCCTCTGCCCGCTCTATCTGCGGCTGACCCGGATTATAAGGGTTGGGGTGATTATTGGTTGGGAGGTGTTTGGGCACCTACTTCCTATATGGTACTCAAAGGATTAACGGCCAATGGCAAAGACGATTTGGCTCAAGATTTAGCGGAGAAAACCTATGCGGCCATAGCTGAAGTTTTTGAAGCTACCGATACGTTTTGGGAAAACTATGCTCCAGACTTGATTTCTTACGGAATGCCCGCCAAACTGGATTTTTGTGGATGGACGGGGCTAATTCCGATAGCTATTTACAACGAATACATCAAGGGGTAGGTCGGGCAATAATGATTCCTGTGTTGCTTTTAATTTTCTTCAGGTAATCCACCAACGGTTTTTCGGTAATGGTCACCTTGCCTGAAGAAGAGGCATGCAATAAATGAATTCTTCCATTTTTTCGAACTGCTATACCGGTATGTGTTACATCCAATCCTTTTATGGAAGTAGCCAGTGCTATGATATCACCAGACTTGATTAGATTTTCTTGCTGGATAATTTGTTCTTGAGAAAGAACACAGATGGTTTCTTTGGCAATTTCATTTTCAATCTCGAGCATTCGCTCATAGTTCGTATCATCCTGCAGAAAGGGATAAAGAGTACGATGTGTACCCATAAAATTTATGGGTTTTTGCACGATTTCGCCGCCCAATTCCGAAGTGATATCCTTTACCAATCCTTTGCTTTGATTGTTGCGTATCCATTCTGTAAAATAATGTAAACGTGAGGGATAGCCGTTAAGAAGGCCATCTCTGTACCGAATGATTTTTAAATTTTCTGTAAAATCTTCAAAGGTTTTGTTACCATTTTTAAACCATAGACCAAAAGCCAAGACATTTTCCACAAATGTGGTGCAGTCCAGCCCCCTAAGGTTGACTACCAAGGTCTCCTTATCTCCTATTTCCAAAGTTTTTTCCACATAGGGTGTTCCTAAAAATGTTTTTCCTATGAAGACGAGGCTATCCCCCCATTGAGCGGCCTCAATTTTCGTAAGCTGCTCTATTTTAATCTTAAATAGAGTGGAATCCTCAGGAGAGCAGGTGATTTGTGCCTGTAGATTCAAAAAAGAATAGAGGAAAAATACAACGACGGGATAATGGCGCATACCAATGGGGCAATGATTAACCCAAAATTAATGTTATCTATGGAATTATAAGGAAACTAATTGGGCCAGACAAAAGTTAGATCAGCTTCAAGTAGTATTTTTGCGGGACAATTGAAAAACTGATTTTCTTGCTATGAAAGGTGTTTTATTGGTCAATTTAGGTTCCCCCGACAGTCCGACCCCAAAGGACGTAAAACCATATCTCGATGAATTTTTGATGGATGAAAGGGTCATTGACGTCCCAAAATGGTTGCGCAATGTTTTGGTACGGGGAATTATTTTGCAAACCAGACCTAAAAAATCGGCTGAAGCCTATTCCAAAATCTGGTGGGAGGAAGGCTCCCCTCTCATTATCATTTCTGAGCGCTTCGCGGAGAAAGTTCGGCAAAAAACCGATATGCCCGTAGCCCTTGGAATGCGCTACGGCTCCATGAGCATACGAAAGGCATTGGAGGAACTCAAGGAAAAAGATGTTGATGAGGTTCTCTTGGTACCACTTTATCCACATTATGCCATGTCTTCTTATGAGACAGTTGTGGTGAAGACCATGGAGGTTCAGCAAGAACATTTTCCAGAGATGCAGTTGACGACGATGCCGGCTTTTTATAGCAGTCCTGATTACATTAAGGTGCTATCCGAAAGTATTGCTGAAGGTCTAAAGGATTTTGAGTATGATCATATATTGTTTTCATATCATGGAATCCCCGAACGTCATATTCGCAAATCCGATCCAACAAAATTTCATTGCAAGATTGATGGAAGTTGCTGCAAAATTAATTCGGTGGCCCATCATACCTGTTACAGGCATCAATGTTATGATACCACGGAATTGGTGAAAGCATATTTAGGATTACCAGAAGACAAAGTAAGCAGTTCGTTCCAGTCGCGTTTGGCCGGAGACCCTTGGCTGAAACCCTACACGGACTACGAATTTGAAAGACTAGCCAAAGAAGGAAAGAAAAGACTGGCCGTCATCACCCCAGCTTTTGTAAGCGACTGTCTGGAGACCTTGGAAGAAATTGCCATGGAAGGCAAAGAGCAGTTTGAGGAAGCTGGGGGAGAGCACTATATACATATTCCCTGTTTGAACGATAGTGAAGCCTGGGTTTCCCTTATGGCCCAATGGGTAAACAAATGGGAATCCAAAGAAACCTTGCCTGTGTAAATGGCAAAAGTCTCTTCAGAACAACTAGGAACCGAACCCATTGGCCAACTGCTAGTCAAGCAGGCAGTTCCAGCTTCTATTGGGATATTGGTGATGTCCCTTAATGTTCTTGTGGATTCAATTTTTGTAGGGAATTGGATAGGATCTATTGCCATTGCTGCCATCAACGTGGTCCTTCCCGTCTCATTTTTTATTGCTGCCTTGGGTATGGCCATTGGCATCGGGGGTTCAAGTATCATTTCTAGGGCCTTGGGTTCTGGAAACAAACAAAAAGCCCTTAAAACTTTTGGTAACCAGATTACACTGACCCTTTTAGTGACCATTTCCATGGTGATTTTGGGGATTTACTTTGTTGATGACTTAATTCCAGCTTTCGGAGGTAAGGGAAGCATTTTTGCTCCGGCAAAAATCTACTATATCATTGTCCTCTATGGAGTGCCTTTCTTAGCGCTTTGTATGATGGGGAACACGGTGATTCGCGCTGAGGGCAAGCCCAAGTTTGCCATGATTGCCATGATCATCCCTTCAGTGGGGAATCTGTTTTTGGATTACCTTTTTATTTATGTTTTCGATTGGGGGATGCACGGCGCTGCTTGGGCCACAACCGCTGGATATCTTTTATGCTTTTTCTATATTTTTTATTTCTTCCTTTCCAAAAATTCAGAACTCAAAATTGGACTTTCCCATTTTTTGCTGAACAATACGATTTTAAGGGAGATAGGATCTTTAGGATTTGTAACCTTGGCCAGACAGGCCGTTACAAGCATCATTTATCTTTTGCTGAACAATATACTTTTCAATTTGGGGGGAGAAGCTCTGGTAGCGGTTTACGCCATCATTGGACGTATGTTGATGTTTGCCCTCTTCCCGGTGTTTGGTGTCACCCAAGGATTTTTGCCCATTGCCGGATTCAATTATGGGGCAGTGCAGTACGATCGTGTAAAGGAATCCATCTACACGGCCATAAAGTATGCAGCCTTAGTGGCTACATTGGTTTTTATCGGATTAATGGTATTTCCGGAATTCTTTACAGATTTATTTTTGAGCAATAGATCAGACTTACCACCTGAAGAATTGGCAACCAATACTTTTGTAATGGAACATGCTCCTACAGCGATGCGTTTGGTGTTTGCGGCAACACCCATAATTGCCCTTCAATTGATTGGGGCGGCCTACTTTCAAGCGGTGGGTAAAGCAGTACCCGCCTTACTGCTTACATTAACCCGGCAAGGATTCTTCTTTATTCCGTTGATACTGATTTTACCCAATTTTTTGGGAGAATTGGGTGTGTGGCTTTCATTTCCAATCGCGGATGTCCTTGCAACCATTGTAACAGGCTATTACCTCAGGAAGGAAATCAAGACAACCCTCGAGGTTTCACAATGATGTTGTGATTACTCTTTAATCAAGGTGGCTGCCTTGCTAACGATTTTCCACTTACCCCCTAACTTTTTCAAAAGAAAGATATCGATGAAACGAAGATTGGGTTTTGGGATAAATATTGCCACCTTGGCCGTGGCAATGTCAACGTCATAATCGATATGAAGGATGGTTCCCTCACGCCCATTGAACGTTCCTTTTTCCCTTTTGGCAAAAAGTGCCGCATATTCAGCAGGGGACATTATAAAAAGCTCTTCATCTTTTTTATGCAAGAACAAATCGGCACCCTCGTAAAATGCAGAAACTATTTGCTCTGGGTTGTTATAGGAAGAACCTTCCAGATAATCTTCAAGAGTTGCTTTGATAGCTTGGGTTTCAGATTGCGCCGATACAGCTCCGCCATGCATAAGTACAATCAGTAATACAAGTTTTTTCATTTGAATTATGGGTTTAGGTTTATTGAGGAAGGATTTGAATTAGTTTTCCATTATCCTCATCCGTTAGAATATAGAGTTTGCCCGAAGGGCTTTGCCTAGCTTTTCGAATGCGGACTCGGTCATCAATAAAGAGTTCTTCCGCACTTTTTACAGTATCGTTTTCTATTCGAAATCGCCATAGGCTTCCTCGGGACAGGCCCGGAACAATAAGATTGTCTTTCCAATTGGGAAAGTCGTCACCAGTGTAGAAGGTTAAGCCCGTAGGCGCTACGGTATGGGGCCAAAACCAAACAGGAGGGGTAAAGTTGGCACCTTCCAATTTAGGAGGCGTATAATCATTGCTCCTGAGTTTCCCGGAGGTAACATTGGGCCAACCATAATTGGCTCCTGCTTTTAATAAATTGATTTCATCCCCTTGAATGGTCCCATGCTCGCTGAACCAGATGTTTCCAGTTTTAGGCTCTACGGTAATGCCCTGTGCCGCTCGAATTCCCACGGCATAGATTCCTGCAACTGCGCTTGGTCCGTAGTCAGGATTATCTTCCGGAATACTTCCATCAGGATTGATACGGTAGATTTTTCCTCTTCTATCGGTAATGTCTTGGGCAATGGGGATAGGGGGATTATCCCTTTCCCAAAAAAGACGTTCCCCTATGGTAATGTACAACTTGCCATCTGTGCCAAAAGTCATTCCTCCACCAAAATGGAAATACTCACGGGTAAAGGGTTCGGCCTCTAAGAGGGTTTCATGCCCATAAAGCGAATCCTGTGTCAACTTTGCTCGAACTATTTTGGTGGTTCTCCCTTCTCCCTTTCGTTTTGCGGCATAAGAGAAATATACCCACTGGTTTTTTTCATGCTGTGGGTCAAGAAGCACTTCAAAAATACCGGAGTTATCTCCCAAATTGTAGGCTCTAATACTATCAGTCAAGTCTTCTGGAAAACCTTTTACCACTGTTCTTATTTTGGATTTCAAATTGACTTTTAGCAAGGTTCCATCCTTTTCCGTGATCAAGGCTTCATCTTGGGATAAAAAGGCTATGCTCCAAGGATGATTAAGCCCTTCCAAAATAACTTTCTTGGTAGGATGATAGGAGCTTTTGGATTGTGAAACCTTTTCCGGCCGATTTTCCTGACATGCTCCCGATATAATCAATAGAAGCATCAATAATCTTTTCATCAAAACTGATTTTGATGCAAAGAAGGGAAGAGTACTATGGAAAGTCTTTAAAAAACATGATTTTTAAGACGAAAAATTAGCAGGGGGAGTGCTATCTCGAAATTGAGAGGGGGTGCGATGGGTCTTTGCCTTAAAGGCAAGGTTGAAGGAGGTAACATTTCCAAAACCACAATCATAGGCTATAGTGACTATTTTTTCCCTTTTGTACTTGGGATTTTGAAGGAGGTTCTTGGCCTTTTCTATGCGGTACCCGTTGACAAAATCTGAGAAATTCTTTTGCTCATTTTGATTGATGGCCTGTGATAGTTTTCGAGGAGTAGTGTTCAGTTTTTCGGCAACACTTTCCAAGGACAACGTGCTATCCAAAAAGAGCTCTTCCTTAGCAAACATCGACTTAATGGAATCGATGAGCTGTTTAGAACGGGTTTTATCCAAGGTGGAGGCATTGTACTTTCCCAACTGAAAAGCATGCTTTTGGAGGAAGAGAAAGGAAAAAATGTAAATCAAGAGTGAAAAGAACAAGGCCCCCCCGATATAAAATGAAATGAGCCCGGCCAGATTCCCCATATAAAAAAGCCAAATCAGGAAAACCCCTATTACAAGGTTTCGGAACCATTTGGATTTTTGAGGATGCACCTCATTCCCAAAGCGATTTAGTAAAGAAAATGAGAGGACAAGGTAAACTGCCAGATGTACAAAAACCAGAATATAAACGGCATAACCCCAAAAGGAACCATCATTCGGAATGACAAAAGAGAAAATGGCAAATAGCAGGAATGGAAAAACGTGCAAGAAATCTTTAAGATGAAAATGCTTCTTTTCAGTCAACAGGGCCCTGCCGTACATCCATAGAAAGGGTCCAGTCAATAGTATGCCAGAGATACCGAGATTTCGCTGCCAAGGGTCCAGTTCTAGGTAGACATTGAGAACCGATTTCCCAATTCGGATAGTGAGTCCCAATATGACAAATGCTAAGAAAATATTGGCCGGCCTACTCCCCTTTTTTAGGGTAAACAGGTAGGTACAAAGGAACAAGGCCTGGGCCACACCCAAGCAACTTAAGACCAAAATGACGGTACTTTCATTCATGAAATCAAAAGTACAAATACATCAACTAAACAAATGTTTCCAGTCCCAGGTAAAAAGCTTATATCCTATTGAAGATGTTTTTGTTTCATCTCTTCAATAAAACTGGCTGACATATAGTATAAATTAAGCTGGCCGTTGTCAAAGGACCTGTATCTCTCATGAACTTTTTTTATGGAATCCAAGGGTAGGGTTTCCAGTTCCTGAGAAATGCGGCCACTTGCGAAAATGAAGAGTTTTCCATCTGGACTAACCCATGGGCACATTTCATGCGCAGATGAGTTTATGGGCCCACCTAGATTTTCGGGTTTGGTCCAGTTCCCATCCATGTTGAAAGAAATATAAAGGTCTCCACTTCCCAGTGTATCATCATATCCACGGAAAATCAAATAATCCTCGTTAGGTGAAATAAAGGGATCTCCCTTATTGGAACCTTCATTGATGATTTGAGGTAAGGGTTCAACTTGATAAATGGAATCCGTAGGGACACCCCGATACATCATTCCGTTTGACCAGGTGTTAAAGTAGAGATTTCCATTTTTTGACAATGAAGTATAGTATTCATCTTTTTCAGCTCCCATAAGCTCTACATAAATAGGATTGGACCAACCGGTATTTTCACGTTGCACATACCAAACCCCACTATTTTCAATATCTCCTTCCGGTCTTCGCGAACTAAAATAAATGCGATTTCCATCGAGTGAGAAAAAGGGGTCATAGTCGGTGTAAGTCCCGGAGAAGGATGCAATTTTGGGCTCACTCCAAGTACTATCCGCTTGCAGTTCTGTAAAGGTGATATAGCCCTGCCCTGGAGGGGAAGTGGTAAAATAGAATTCTGCGCCGTCCGGTGAAAAAGTACCATTGTATTCTGTCACTGGCGACGCTAATAGTTCAGGCACCAAAAGCTGGGGCTCTTCGGTTGGGACTATTCCAAAATAGGGGCCTTTTACTGCAAAAGGTTCTTCTTTTTCCACCCGGGTTTCCGTTTGCTTGCATCCCACAACAAAAAAAACCAAGAGCAAAAGAGTGCTTAAATAGGAGAAAATTGAATTCTGTTTCATAGTGATTTCAGTTGTTTTTAGGTTTTATGGATAGCCGTTTTTTGACCAGTTGATAGTTTTTTAATTTGTCCACATCTATGATTTCATTTGTTTCTTGATTTAAATTGTGTAGTTGGGAATCGGCAATGAAGTACATGGTATCCCGGTAAATGGCAAAGGTGGTAGGAATGTCGGAGGCTTCGAAAAACTCGTGAATCTTCTCACTACCAACAATGTCGTTGCCGTCTTTATTCAAATGAAATTGATATACCCCGTTCTGTGATGAATCGCGCCGTCCGTTGACCATACAAATCAAGCTATTTCGATAAAACTTCATACCATCGATACCTTTATGGGCATTCGGGGGATTGACCAATTCTTTGGTTTCAAGATCTAAGATTCTGATGCCGGAGGTATAGGAGGCCAAATACAAAAAACGGCCATTTGGAGAAATACAAATGCCATTGGAATACTTGATTTGGTCATTTTGATAGAAAACGGCGAGTTGTCCCTCATTACGGTTGAGATAATAAATGGTGTTTCCCTCGGAATTTGTGATGTAGATTTTACCTTTTGAATCCACCGCTAAATCGTTGAGGTAGATGAGGTCTGGAGAATCCAAATTATACGAATCAATGAGCTTTCTAGTTGAGCTTTTCATAAGAAGCAAAATGGACTTGTTATTCGTTTTTGACAAACTATTTCCAAGGGCAAAAAGGGTGTCGCCTTTAATTTCCATCCCAAAGCCAGGGAGATAGCTGTATTGATTTTGGGAAATGAAGTCTTCTGGATTGTTTCCGTCCAAATCGAAACACACAATTTTGTTTCTTCTTAGGCTATTGATAAAAACGGTTTGCGATTTGGCATCAATGACTATTCCTTCCGGAATAAGGTCATTTTCTACATCAAGTTCAAGAGAATTGAACTCTGATTGTGCATGACTTTGGGTTAAGAGCAACAGCGTGAGCAGCAGCAATATATGCCAGAGGCTTTTTGAAGTCAATCTATTTATCGAGGCCATGACTAATTCAAATGATGGAAAGTGATATGTAAATTAGTCAAATGAAAACATGGGCCTGTTTATTTTTATAGGCTTAAGATTTATTTAACAGGGAAGCCAAATGTTTTTTGGCTCTATGGGAGGCATTTCTTCAAACCAAGAATTCCGCTACAAAGGGCAACGTATTTTTAAGGGCTTGTTGAAAATAAAGGGGAGAGGGTTTCTTTGGAATCTCCTTTGGCAAACCATGTCATACTATGCTTTTGGGGCCATCGCCTTATAACGGAATCTACCTTGCGGTCATACCAGATGGCATCAAAATCTCCTTTCGTGGTCAATACCACCCGCCATTCTTTATGCAAAAGCGTGGAATCTTTATAGCTGGCATTTAAATCTCCCCAGTTAATTCCAGAAAGTACCTGAGGGTCTAAATGGGCCATCACTTCCTGTTCACTCAGAATGGCCAACCAAATGGGAGAGGCCAAATGCTCAATGGAAAGGTCTTCCCGCTTTACACCCCATCCAATTTTCAGGTCGGCACCGTTTCGTACGGCATTGACCAAATTTTGTTTGCTTCCCTTAAGCACTTTGCCTTCCCTGTCCGTTTTGAGAACAATACGCCATTCATTATTGGCATTAGGTGGAGGAGAACAAGACAAACAAAGGAGAACCAAAAGAAAAGCACCAAGTTTTTTCATCGAATATGGTTTCGCATTAGCCTTGTGCAAAATATACAATCACAAGCACTAAAATAATCACAAAAAGGGCGGTAAAGAAGATTTTCCAAAAACTATAAGGCCTTGTACCTGATATTGCTCCGTTTTCCCCATTGATAAAGAAATTGTATTCCTTGCCCTTATAGCGATAGGCACTCACATAAACCGGAAGAAGGATGTGCTTGAAGGTTTCATTGCTCAATTGCATGTCCATTTGGGTCACCCGTTGCGTGTCTCCACCAATATCCTGTCTGCACCAACGTTCGGCAATATTCCTAGCTACTTCCTTCGATTGAAGATGACCTTCTTTTAAGGGAATGGTGTATTTCTCAGTAACAAATCCTGATAAAAAACCGCTATTGAAGGATTCCAATAACTTCAGATTCCATCGAGAAATTTTACGGGGCACCCGACCTTTTCGTTGTTGGGAAGCCTGTATCAAAGTATCATCCACAAAACCCGACACTTGGCCTGAAGCTGGATACCATCTTGTTTTTCGAACACGTTGCGTGACCATTTTTCCTTGCGAATTTCTCACCCTCCGGGTTTCGTAATAATACTCACCCCTTTGGCCAAAATAAGAGGCTTGAAGCTGGGCATCAAAGGTCCAATAGGGCAAATAAAGTCCTTTGGTGAATTGAGGATCCAAAGCGGCTTTCTTCAATTTACCGGGCGCAAACCAAAGATTTTTAACCCATTTTTGAAAAATTCGATGGGATTTCGAGCTATCTATTTGAAAGGGAAGTACGGCTCCTGGCAGAATCCAATCTTCTTTGTAGGCATCCTCAACGACCAAGGGCATACTACAATACACACAATGCAAGGATTTATAGTTTTCCTCAACATGTTGATTGGCACCACAATTCTTGCAATGCAACATGCTGATTTCTTCACTGTGTTTCTGAGCACCCATTTCTTGGAGATAAGGCATCAACTCCAACTCTTCAAAACCGGTTTCATCCATTTGAATGGATTCTTCATGCCCACAATATTCGCATGAAATTGAAGTGGTTCCAGGCTTATACTTTAGCTCCGCACCACAATTGATACAGGCTTTTTTAAGCTCGGTTTTTCGGATATCTTCTTGCATCATTTCTCTTGGCCAACGCAAACGGATATTGCGAAGGCATTGGAATTCAATAAAGGGGTTTGACTATGTAACAGCTATACTCGAAATGATTGTTCGGACTTATTTGGTTGGTAATGGAGGTGGGGTATTACCGCCCAAGAATGACTTCAACTCTTCCACTTCTTGTAAAGGAGCCCAATTGCCCATACCTTGCTTCCACACCAAACTCTCTCGATTGATGGTCCTTCCTGCAAACAGGGCTTGCATTTGTTCAAAGGTCACCGGACCTTGTTGCGTTCCATTCACAGCATAATAATATAGCGTTTGTGTAGGCATTGGAGGTGGTACAGCGGCTGGCTGGTTTTGAACTGTTCCTCCCATTTGCGGATTCATCATTGAACCCATTTGCTGTGCCAATACAAAGCCCATACCCATTCCCATACCGGCGCCCGCCGTACCACCTTCATTTTTGGCAGCGGCTTCAACAGCTTTGGCTGTTTTAAATTTGGTGAGCTTGTCCAAATCCAACTTATCGATTCGGCTGTATTCAAAGATTTCTTTTTTGAGATCTTCTGGCATGGAAACATTCTCGATGTAGAATTTTTCCAGAGCAATCCCCACACTTTCAAATTCCGGGGCCATGACCTCTTGGCAGGTTTCGGAAAGCTCAGAAGTGTTGGCGGCGTAAAGCTCAATGGGTAGGTTGGCCTCACCTACGGTATCGGTAAAACGGGTCGCAATCAAACTTTTTAGGTGTTCATTGATTTCATAGTTGGTAAAGTTGTTATCCGTTCCTACAATATCAATAATGAACTTCCCGGCATCCGAAATTCGGAACGCATAGGTGCCGAAAGCTCGAATCTCAACTAACCCAAATCTATTATCACTTAGGGTTATCGGATTTTTGGTTCCCCATTTTTCGTCCGTGAACAAATGGGTATTTACAAAATATACTTCAGCTTTAAATGGGGAATTGAATCCGTATTTCCAACCCTTCAAGGTTGCTAAAATGGGAAGGTTCTTAGTGGTAAGGTCATAAGTGCCGGGGGTAAAGACGTCGGCTAGCTGACCTTCGTTCACAAAAACAGCGGTTTGCCCTTCACGGACAATCAATTTTGCCCCGTTTTTAATTTCGTTCTGATAGCGTTCAAAGCGATGGGCAATAGTATCATCGGTATAGTCGAGCCATTCAACAATATCGATAAACTCATTCTTGAGTTTCTCCTTGATTTTCCCAAAAATATCCATGTGTATAGTGTTTAGATGTTTTGTCCTTAAAGCTATGAAAAATGACCAAAGCTTCCATTCTATTTGTACAAAAAGCTATGGGGTTGTTACAGAGTTCGATTCATGGACTAACTTTGCGGAACTATGGATAAGAATGTACTTGGAACGAAACTTGAAGCCTGTTGTTTTGAACCCAAAACGGGATACTATCGCGATGGCTATTGCAAAACAGGCGTGGATGATATTGGAACCCATGTGGTTTGTGCCATCATGACGGATGAGTTTCTACAATTTACCAAGCGTAAGGGCAATGATTTGATTACTCCCATTCCGTATTATCAATTTCCGGGATTGAAGGCAGGAGATAAATGGTGCCTCTGTGTATCTCGATGGAAGGAAGCCTACAGGGAAGGGTTGGCCCCACCTGTTATTTTAGAAGCAACCCATGAAAAAGCATTGTCCCATGTCACTTTTGATATGCTTCTAGAGCATAAATTCTCCGAAATTTAATGGGTTCTCCTAATTTTGGATAACAGCCACAGCCTCAATTTCCACTCCCCAGGCCTCTAATCCCAAGGCGTCTACGCCGACCAAAGTGCTGGCAGGCATATCCGAATCACCCAAAAGTTCTTTGCGAACCTTCCGGAAAATGGGAAGATATTCTGGCGTGTAATCAACGATATACGTATTGTATTTCACTACATCATCAAAAGTTACTCCAGAAGCCTCCAACATTTTGAACAATTTGCCGAGGGCATCCCGAAACTGGGCTTCAAAATCTTCACCCTCGCCCACTTGGCCAGAGATATAAATGGTTTTCAGGTTTCCTGTCTGCACAGCAACGGCTTCTGAATACCCGTTATGGGGATTGATGTAGGTTTTGGAGAAAGGTTCAGGTTCCCTTACTGTCGTCTTTTCTGTTCTGGATTCGCATGAAAAAACAATAAGGACCAAGAGTGGAATGACGTATTTCATTTTGATATGTTTTGTCCTTAAGATACCATATTTGAAGCTTTTGCAAGCACTTCGAGTTTTAAGAGTTTCGAATGCCTGTTTTACCAAGATGTTCGGGTAATCTATTCACATGAAATTGATGATAAACTTCCCTTTTTTCCCTACTTTTAAGTCTGACTAATTCAACACAAAAGAAAATGAAATCAAACCTTGTAAAAGTCGGTTTGGCCCTGCTGGCCATCTGTTGTATCGCCATCACTTCGAATGCACAACGAAAAAAGAGAACAGTTGCCACATCTGAATATCCCCAGGAACTCTATTCAAGTCTTGAATATCGTTTGGTGGGTCCTTTTCGAGGAGGTCGTTCCGCTGCAGTAACCGGGGTGCCGGGAGAACCCAATCTATTTTATTTTGGTGCTACTGGTGGTGGTGTTTGGAAGACCACCGACGGAGGAAGATCTTGGGAAAACATTTCCGATGGCTACTTTGGAGGTAGTATCGGTGCTGTAGAAGTTGCTAAAAGCGACCCCAATGTAATTTATGTCGGCGGTGGCGAAAAAACAGTCCGAGGTAATGTTTCTTCTGGCTATGGCATATGGAAAACTGAGGATGCCGGGAAAACATGGAAACAAACAGGCTTGGAAAAGAGTCGCCACGTACCTCGTATTAAGGTACACCCAACCAATCATGATATTGTGTATGCAGCGGTAATGGGAAATATTTACAAGCCAACCCAAGAACGCGGTATTTACAAAAGTACCGATGGAGGCAAAAATTGGAGAAAGGTCCTTTTTGTTAACGATCAGGCAGGAGCCGTGGATCTTACTCTTGACCCTAACAACCCTAGAATTTTGTACGCATCTACTTGGAGGGTGCAACGTACACCTTACAGTTTGAGCAGTGGAGGAGACGGTTCAGCACTTTGGAAAAGTACGGATAGCGGGGAGACTTGGACAGAGATTTCCAAGAATGAAGGATTTCCAAAAGACACCTTGGGAATTATTGGTGTGACAGTTTCACCGGTCAATTCAGATAGAGTTTGGGCTATTGTTGAAAACAAGGAAAAGGGAGGATTGTACCGCTCCGAAGACGGAGGTAAAAAATGGGCGAAAATAAATGATGAAAGAAAACTTCGTCAACGAGCATGGTATTATACCCGTGTTTATGCCGACACTGAGGATGAGGATATTGTTTATGTGCTTAACGTGCGCTATCACCGAAGTACCGATGGCGGAAAGACCTTTAATACTTTCAATGCTCCCCATGGGGACCACCATGATCTATGGATTGCTCCTGAAAATTCCCAGCGGATGATTATTGGAGATGATGGAGGGGCACAAGTGAGTTACGATGCCGGAGAAACGTGGAGCACCTATTACAACCAACCTACTGCACAATTCTACAGGGTTACCACGGACAATGCCTTTCCCTATCGAATTTATGTGGCCCAGCAAGACAATAGTACCATCCGTATCAACCATCGCAGTGATGATGGTTCTATTGGCGAGGATGACTGGGAGCGTACAGCGGGAGGAGAGAGTGCCCATATTGCTGTTGACCCCACAGATAATGATATTGTTTATGGAGGAAGTTATGGTGGATTTCTTACTAGGGTGAACCATAAGAACAAAACAATACGGGGAATTAACGTTTGGCCCGACAACCCCATGGGGTATGGTGCTGAAGGAATGAAATACCGATTTCAATGGAATTTCCCCATTATTTTCAGCAAGCACAACCCTAAAAAACTCTATACGTTTTCCAATCATGTGCACATGAGCACCAACGAAGGTCAAACTTGGCAGCTGTTGAGCGGAGATCTGACAAGAAACGATCCTGCAAAACTGGTTTCCAGCGGTGGTCCAATTACACAAGACAATACTGGAGTTGAATATTACTGCACCATCTTCGCGGCTAGCGAAAGTCCTTTGAAGGAGGGCTTGATGTGGGTTGGAAGTGATGATGGGCTCGTTCATATCACTAGAGACGGAGGTCAAAATTGGGAGAACGTTACCCCCACCAATTTGCCAGACTGGAGCATGATCAACAGTATTGAACCTTCGACCTACGATGAAGGGACTTGCTATTTGGCCGCGACACGCTATAAACTAGGGGACTTTCAGCCCTATTTGTACAAAACCACGGATTATGGTAAGACTTGGACCAAGATCACTAATGGAATCGATAGCGAGCATTTTACCAGGGTACTTCGAGAAGACCCAAAAAGAAAAGGGTTGCTCTATGCAGGAACGGAAACAGGAATGTACATTTCCTTCAATGATGGTCAAGGATGGGAAAAATTTCAGTTGAACCTACCCATTGTTCCCATAACAGACCTGACCATTAAGGACAACAATCTAGTGGTGGCCACCCAAGGGAGAAGTGTTTGGGTTATCGATGACTTAACAGTATTGCATCAATTGGATGCTTCGAAAAAAACTTCTGCTAGCATTCTGTATCGACCCAAAAATAGTTATCGAACCAAGGGAAGCGCTGCCAAAGAACCCTCAAAAACCGAAGGTCAGAACCATCCAAATGGAGTGATTACGCACTTTTATTTGAAGAACAAAGCCGAGAAAGACAGTATAAGTCTTACTTACTTGACCCAAAGTGGGGATACCTTGGCTTCCTTTAACACATTTGCCAGGGACAAGGATAAAAAGTTGAAGACAAAGAAAGGGGGCAATACCCATGTTTGGGATACAAGAGGCAAGGGTGCCGAAAAACTTAAGGGCATGATTCTTTGGTGGGCCAATTTGAAAGGAGCCAAAGCGGCACCAGGCACCTATAAAGTTTCATTGAATGTAAATGGAGCCGAGCAATCCCAAAACTTTAAGATTCTGCCCGACCCCAGGGCTGAGGTGTCGGTAGCAGACATGCAAAAGCAATATGATTTCATTACTGGAATCAATGAAACTGTGGATCGTGCCCACCAATCCATCAAAAAAATTAAAAAGATCAATACTCAATTGGACGCCTTTACCAAACAATATGAAAAGAATGAGGCCACCAAAAGCCTGGTTGAGAAGGCAAAGAAAATGAAAGAAGGTTTCGGGGAAATTGAAAAAGCGCTTTACCAAACTAAAAATCGAAGTAATCAAGACCCGCTGAACTTCCCAATTCGATTGACCAATAAACTGGCGCACTTAAGTAGTTTGGTATCCATAGATGATTTCCCTCCCACGGACCAAGATGTTGCCGTAAGAAATGAGCTTTCGGAGAAAATACTTCAAGAACTCATCAAGTTCGATGCCATGGTGGATAAGGAAATATCAGAATTCAATACGGAGTTCAATAACCTAAAACTGAACTATTTGTTTATTGAAGACTAGCGAACATAGGTTTTGGGCAAAGGGTAAGAGGCTTTTTAAATATGCTTTTTACCCTTTACCTTTGGCCGAAATCCTAACCGATAACCATGGAAATCTATAACTATATAAAATCCCTCCATCTTATTTTTGTGGTCACTTGGTTTGCTGGACTCTTTTATGTGCCCAGACTTTTTATCTATCATATTGAGGCTTCTCAAAAACCTTCTCCAGATAAAGAAATACTGACCTCTCAATTAAAATTGATGACCAAACGTCTGTGGTACATCATTACATGGCCTTCGGCAATTTTGTGCACACTATTTGCCATTTGGTTGTTGTGGTTGATGCCTGCTTGGTTGGAGCAGCCGTGGATGCATGTAAAGCTGGGGTTTGTGGTTCTTTTGATTTTCTACCACCTAAAGTGCCACCAAATCTTCAAGCAATTGCAAAGGGATGAGGTGAAATATACCTCTCAATTTATGCGTATCTGGAACGAGGTTGCGACCCTGGTCCTGTTTGCGGTCACCTTTTTGGTGATTCTTAAGAATGCCTTTAATTGGATTTACGGGGTCATCGGCATTTTTGTTCTTGCCATTTTGTTAATGTTGGGAATTCGACTCTACAAAAGAATCAGGGACAAGAACCCCAATGCATAGCCGAGGGGCAAAATCAATCACATCTGTTGACATTGTAATTTGAAGATTGGGGGTTGAACAAATAATGGTGTGATTATTGCGTAAATTTATCCGAAATCTCTTTTAAGATTGTTCAAGAAATTATCTCTTCGATCCCGCATTTTTATCACCATGATTCTTTTGGTGCTGATTGCCTCTGTGCTGATTGCCGGGGTGACTATCTACCAATATCGTGAACAAAGCAAGGATTATCACGAACAGCGTTTGGAGCGTAAGGAAGAGCAGATTTTGCAAAGCATTTCATACACACTCAAAGAGACTACCTACCCTCCGATTTCGGAGAATTTAGAGTTCATTTTTATGGATGAGATTTACAAGATTGCGGATGTGCAAAATGTAAATTTCAACATATATGATCTGGAGGGGGCATTGGTAAAAAGCTCTCGACCCAGTTTTGAGGCTGATTCTATTTCCAATTGTTTGGATGCTGAAATCCTTAACAAGGTATCTGCTAATGGAGATCACCGCTTTGTAGAGGAAAAGGTTGCCGCTGGCGGAAAGTACAAAGCCTCCTATACCTACATCACAGACCCTACATTCAAACCAATTGGCATAATGAACCTGCCGTATTTTGAGGATAATTCCTTTAGTAATATGGAACTCAGGGAGTTTCTCTTCCGGTTGGGGGGTGTCTACCTTATAATGCTACTTTCAGCCATCGTTTTTGCCTATTTCATCTCAAAATACATCACTCGTTCATTGCAAACTATTTCTGATAAAATGAACGAAACCGACTTAACACGGCGCAACGAAAAAATACATATTGAAAATCCAAGTGAGGAGATTCGAAAGCTTGTGGATTCTTACAACAGCAAGATTGATGAGCTAGAGGAAAGTGCAACTAAGCTGGCTCGTAGCGAACGAGAGCAGGCATGGCGAGAAATGGCAAAACAAGTAGCGCACGAAATTAAAAACCCACTGACCCCGATGCGTTTGTCCGTTCAAAGTTTCGAGAGAAAATTTGACCCTACTTCAGAAGATGCCCAAGAAAAGGTAAAGGAGTTCTCCAACACCTTGATTCAACAAATTGACACCATGAGCAATATTGCCTCGGCCTTTTCAAATTTTGCAAAAATGCCGGCGCAGCAAAATGAAACCTTGAATGTGGTCAACATTGTGAAATTGGCATTGGATATTTTTACTGAAAACTATATTCATTTCATTACGGATGAAGAGGAAATTATTGCCAAATTGGACCGCACCCAACTCATCCGCGTGGTCACCAATCTGGTTAAGAACGCCATTCAGGCCATGAACGATGTTGCTTCGCCACGTATTTTGGTAACGGTGGCCTCAGAAGGGGAAAAGGTGAAAATTTCCGTGGCCGACAACGGAGTTGGCATTGCCGATGAGGTAAGGGATAAGGTTTTTGAACCGAAATTCACAACAAAAACCAGTGGGATGGGGTTAGGGCTGGGAATGGTCCGTAATATTGTTGAAAATTACAACGGCACAATAGATTTCACTTCACAAAAAGGAAAAGGCACGGTATTCACTGTAAAATTCCCTAGGGTAGTGAAGGAAGTGGCTTAATATCAAATCTAAACGCATGAACTACGAGAACATATACATCGAAGAAGAGAACAATATCGCAACCATAACGATCAATCGTCCCAAGAAACTCAACTCTTTGAACAAAAGGACCATCGAAGAGTTGCAAGATGCCTTCAAAGAGTTGGATGAGGATAATGGGATAAAGGTAATTGTTGTAACTGGAAGTGGGGAAAAGGCCTTTGTCGCAGGAGCCGACATCTCAGAATTTGCAGATTTTTCGGTTCAGCAAGCAAAACGGCTCGCGGCAGAGGGGCAAGAAAAGCTATTCGATTTTGTAGAAAACCTTTCCACTCCAGTGATTGCAGCGGTCAATGGTTTTGCCTTGGGAGGTGGATTGGAACTGGCCATGTCCTGTCATTTTAGAATTGCCAGCGAAACCGCAAAAATGGGATTGCCCGAAGTTTCTCTGGGGGTAATACCGGGTTATGGAGGGACACAGCGACTTCCCCAACTTGTTGGAAAGGGAAGGGCTCTTGAGCTTATAATGACGGCAGGGATGATAGATGCCCAAAAAGCCTTGGATTTTGGATTGGTGAATTATATGGTCTCTCAAGAGGAACTTTTACCACTTTGCCTAAAAATAGCGAGCAGGATATCGAATAATTCTTCTGTGGCCATAAAACACGCAATAAAAGCGGTAAATGCGGGTTATAGCTATGACGTAGACGGTTATGCCGTTGAAATCGATGCTTTTGGTACCTGTTTCGGAACCGATGACTTCAAAGAAGGCACCACTGCCTTTTTAGAAAAGCGAAAAGCAGATTTCCCTGGGTCATAGCCGTTGGTCTAACCAAACCCGGACTTTGATGAAAAAACCATTACTACTTCTACTTCTTTTTATGATTGGGCTTGCTTCCAATGCCCAAAAAATGCCCGTGTCCTACGATTTTGGCGAAAAATTCAATGATAGGTATCGCTATTCCAACCTTTTGACCATTGACGATGATGGTGCGGGCGGATATATTCTGGTCAGAGCATATTTTCAGGGATTAATTCTAAAACCCAAGGGCTATTTTATTGAACACTACAACAGCAATTTGGAGTTGGTGGATGAGTATAACTATAAGTTGAAAGGCATGAACTTCATCGATGGTTTTTTAAAAAATGGCCAGTTGAACCTGCTGTTTCTCGACTACAATTACGACCGAGGCCAATATGAATATTGGGTACACAAAAGCCCAATAATTGCGTTCAATTTTAAGCGAGAGAAACTTTTGACCATTTCCTCAGCGGAAGTGCGAAACCCTGTAGGAAAGAACTACTATAACCGCAACTTCTCAAACGGATTTACCACTGCAATCCTTTTCAACAAGGAGAAAACAGGTTTCGTGATCAGCACGCATCATAAAAAAGGAAAGCAAAACAAACACATTATTCATCTCTATGATACGGGCCTGAACAAGCGTTTTGAGCATGACTTTTCATACGGGGTTGAGGAAAAGAACTATGCTTTTGAAAACGTGGCGATTTCTTCAGACCTAGAAACGGCATATATTGTTGGCAAGGCCTATTTTAAGAAGAAGCGTTTTCGGGTGGATGAAAGAAAATTTCAATATGAATTGGTCAAAGTTTCCAAAAATGGAAGTCAAACCCAGTCATTCGATGATCCCGGAAAATACTCTGAGGCCTTATATCCGCTAATTTCTAAAAACAGACTGGTCTGTACAGGATTTTATGCAGATAGAAGGGACAATCGATACAATGGAATCTCCTTTTTTGAATTAAACCCGGCCTCTTTGGAAATTCAATCCAAAAAATACAATCCCTTTTCGGAACAATTTATGGAGGATAAATTTGGCCGAGAGGAAGATAAGGTTATCAAGAACCTTGTCTTTAAAAGTGTGGAGGTCACACCAGCAGATGAAGTCTTCTTCAATGCCGAGGAGTACTTTGTTACCAACAGCATTCAAGTCACGGGAGCTGGGCAGCGCGTGAGAATCGAACGTTTTCACCACAATGATATCGTTAGCGCCAAACTGGAGGCGGATGGAAAACTCGCCTGGGCCCGAAACATCAACAAATCAGAAGTTACGCAAGGGGATGGCGCTTATGCTTCTTACAGTTCTTACATCAAGGACGGGAAGACTTATTTCTTCATTTGCACAGCCGCAGAAAACCCTCAGTTGATCAACAATGAACGCCTGATCTTCAAACAAGGGCTTAGCCGAAATAGAAATGTGTTTCTGATTTCCTTGGACGAACTGGGAAAAATGGACTACGAGAAAATCATCGACCAACAGGAGGCTCGATTACCTTTGATGGTTTCCAAACCCTTAAAAAATGTGGCGGACAGTAATATGCTGTTCTATGCCAAGCGTGGCGGGAAAAAGCAGCTGGTGAAAGTAGCCTTCAATTAGCCACTTTAATTTTCAGAACGCCTTCCACTTTAACATAAGTCACATCACTAATATTGGATTATTTCCATAAATTTGGAATAAATCCAATATTCTTTTGAACCAAAAAAACCTACAGAAAGGACGGGGTGCACAGCAAAATGTCCCAAATCGATTTCTTCGCCATGTTTATGAAATGCGTGAAGACTTCATGGAATTTTGCAGAATTGAAGGTGAAAATCCTGATAGCAATAAAACGGAATATATACCCGTATTCCCTAAAACCATTGTCAATAAGGTCGATAGTCCCGATGTTGGGATGATGTATTCCATGAATCCTTATCAAGGCTGTGAACACGGTTGTGTTTATTGCTATGCACGTAATGCCCATGAGTACTGGGGCTATAGCGCTGGTCTCGATTTTGAAAGAAAAATTCTGGTCAAAAAGCAAGCCCCAGCATTATTGGAAGCAAAATTGAAAAGCAAAAGCTGGAAGGCAGAGACCATTGTGCTTTCTGGTAACACGGATTGTTATCAACCCGCTGAGAAGAAGTTTGAAATTACCCGAAAATGCCTTGAAATATTTTTGAAGTATCGTCATCCGGTCGGTATCATCACAAAAAACGCCTTGATTCTTAGGGACTTGGACCTTCTTAGTGAGCTTACTCAACATCAATTGGTTGGTGTCAACATCTCGGTAACTTCCCTATCGGAAAAAACGCGTAGGGTTTTGGAACCGAGAACAGCTTCCATTCAAAAAAGGTTGAAGACAATTAAAATGCTTTCCGAAAACAAAATTCCTGTCAATGCCATGTTGGCACCGATGATTCCAGGTATCAATAGTCACGAACTGCTAAAATTGTCCAAAGCGGTCGCTGACCATGGAGCCCTTTCTTTCGGGTTTACTGTGGTTCGTTTGAATGGTGCCATTGGGCAAATTTTTACAGATTGGATACGCAAAGCCCTTCCCGATAGGGCTGAAAAAGTATTGCACCTGATTCAAGAATGTCATGGAGGATCAATCAATGACAGCCGGTTTGGTGTCAGAAACAGGGGAGAAGGCCAGGTGGCGAAGCAGATACATGACATGGCAAAGTTGGCTAAACAACGCTATTTCAAGGATAAGAAGTTTCCTGCCTTGCGTAAGGATTTGCATCGGCAATTTAAGGATGGACAAATGAGATTATTTTAAATAAATTTAGAGAACTGTCCAATGGACTCTTTTCTTTTCGTCCTAAAGGTGAAAATAAAGTGTAACCAGTCCAGTTTGAATGGACTCAAAAAGTAAACCAATGAGTAATTTTTTGTATTTGTTTAGAGGAGGGGAAAAAGCCTTTCAAAAATTATCACAAGAAGAGAAGCAAGCCCATATGGAAGAGTGGGGAAAGTGGATGGGAGGCCTCAAAGAAAAGGGCCATCTCTTGGACGGTCTCCCATTGGCAGAGAATGGAAAAGTAGTTCATAATCGAGGAGAATTGGTCACCAATGGTCCCTATGCCGAAGGAGCCGAGTTTGTTGGAGGCTATTTGATCATATCCGCGGGCAGTTTGGATGAAGCCACCGAAATATCAAAAGGATGTCCCATATTTGATTATGATGGAAGTTTTGTGGAGGTAAGACAAATCATGGACCTAGGGGAATATGTTTGATATTACTACCTCAAAAACAAGTCGGGGCTAGGGGATTTTAGTTTTGAATGGAAACCCGTAGCCCTACCAGATTTATAGACCAACCCAAATGTCAGCAAAGGAAATAGACCATACTTTAGACCACTTGTTCCGAAATGAATATGGCAAGTTGATTGCCTTGCTCACCGGGAAATATGGAATTTCGAATTTGGAGCAGATTGAGGATGCGGCGCAAGACACCTTTCTAAAAGCAATGCAAGTATGGGGATATCAAACAATTCCCGATAATCCGACGGCATGGTTGTTCCGTGTTGCCCAAAATCGATTGATAGATGTTTTAAGGCGTGACAAAAAATCTAGTTTGCTCGGGGATGGACCCATCCCACAAAAGGAAACCAACAGTGAAAATGAGGTCAACTTAGATAATCACATTCAAGACAGTCAGCTGAACATGATTTTTGCTTGCTGTCATCCCTCCCTTTCCCAAGAGCATCAAATTATTTTGAGTTTGAAACTTATCGGAGGGTTCAGCAACAAGGAGTTGGCCGATGCACTGCTAAAAAAGGAGGAGGCAGTAGCCAAATCCTTCACTAGGGCGAAAAAACAGTTTCGAGAAAAGGTTCAATTCTTGAAGGTCCCCGTTCAGATGGGATTACAATCCAGGCTGTTCCAGGTATTGAGGGTAGTTTACCTTCTGTTTTCTGAAGGATATGCCGCTACCACCGGAGCTCAGGTGCTAAAAAGAGACATTTGTCATGAAGCTTTGCGATTGGCCTTATTACTTCGTGAAAACAAATATTGCAAGCACCCCAATCTTGAGGCTTTAATTGCTTTAATGTGTTTTCATGCTTCACGTTTTGATGCCCGCATTGATGATCAGGGTGAGCTTGTTTCCTTGGAACACCATGACCGCTCCAAATACAACCAAGAATTGATAAATATTGGTGTCGAATACTTGAAGAAGTCGGATACCGTGGAAAATTCACCATCCCAATACCATTTGGAGGCTGCACGATCCTACTATCACTGTATTGCGAAGACCTTTGAAGAAACCGACTGGAAAAGTATTTTATACCTCTATGATGCACAATTGAAACAGCACTATTCCCCCATGGTGGCCTTAAATCGGATTGTCGCCCATCAAAAAGTTTATGGAGCTAAGGAAGCCCTGAAAGCCTTGATGGAGCTGGAAACGAAATTCAATTTTGAAACATCAGGACTTTTTTATGCCATTAAGGCCGAGCTATTCAAGGAACTAGGGGACAAGGCCTATATGGAGACATTGATCAGGGCCATTGACCATTCCGAAAATGAGCTGGTCAAGCGATATTTGGAAAGAAAGATTTCCTAGGATTATGTTCTCACCATAAGTTGTGAAACAGGAAGACCTGGAATTCAATTTCCACAGGTGGAATTATAGTATTCAGCTATTTCGGGCAAATCAAGTCTCCTAAATTCCTTCCTTTCAATTTTTTGGAGCACCGGACCACAATCGGCAAAAAACTCTTTGGCATAGGTTTCGAACCAAGTTTGACCATACTGTTGGGGCCTCTCAAAATTAGTGAGGGTACCCTCGTTTTCCTTGCCTAAATAATAAAGCATATTGCCTCCCGACGAAACTCCATCAAACGAAGTCTGATGTATGTAAACGCCGTAAAGATTAACGGCCCCTGCCTTTATCAACTCAATTAACATCACACCGCTATAACCTTTTTGAATCTTATAATAAAAGATTCCAGTGCCCCATACAGACCCATATTCTATTTTTGAAACCGTCCGATGATCAAGCTTTTCTTTCTTCCCGTTTTCATGGAAAACTATAATCTTCCCTTTTCGCATTGTGGCCAAACATTTTTTTTGTTCACCATTTCTAAAATGGATGATTGACTCTCTTTTTTGTGAATGGCCCAAGCAGAAAAACAACAGAAAAAAAAGCACCAAAAAATATCGCATTCCTAAGTATTTCATGAAATTGCTTTTAACTCAACTCCCAGCCTTGGCGATATTCCCGGGTGACCCATTCATTGGCCTTATCGTAGTTGGTAATTTTCATGTTTTCTCCATCCCAAAGTAGCTTTCGTCGTCCAGGATAATCGTAAGGGGCCCAATCCCCAATATTTTTGCCTTCCTTCAATACTTTGTATTGATAGGCCTTTACAGCTAGGTTACCCATGAGCACGGTTTCTGTGAGGGGTCCAGCTTTGGCAAAATCCGATGAAGTGGTTCCCCCATTCATACAACATTCCACGAAGTTGGCAATATGTCCATCCAGACCGTCTTTCACTCTAGGGTATTTAGGTGCTGGAGATTTATAGAGGTCCATTACCTCTGAAGGTAATAGGCGAGCATTTCTGGAGTAGGTGTCACAGACCAAGATGCCTTTTTCGCCATACATTACGGTTCCGCCACCACCGCCACCAATAGTCTCATCATCCTTTAATTCATCAGGCAGGTCAGGTTTCAATCCACCATCATACCAGTTTAGCGCAATATCCCCATGTTCGGGATGCTCGAATTTCAAATGGATTTTGGAGGAGGGAGGACAAGAAGGACTATAGTCGGCCTCCACAAAATCGCCAACCCATACGGTGGTGCAACTGGCTTCCGCCTCGGTAGGATAACCTAAATTCAAAATACTAAAAGGGGTTTCCATAATATGACATCCCATGTCGCCCAATGCTCCAGTGCCAAAATCCCACCAACCCCGCCATTTAAATGGCAGGTAGGCCGAATTATAGTCTCGCATGGCAGCGGGCCCTAACCAGAGGTCCCAATCCAAACCCTTGGGAACACGCTCCTTACTAGTGGGAACAGGCACACCTTGAGGCCATACTGGACGATTGGTCCAACAATCAATAGTGTGTACTTTTCCAATAATTCCCGATTCGACCCACTCACGGGCAATACGGCTATCATCGCTTGATGCTCCTTGGTTTCCCATTTGTGTGACAATCCCATTTTTTTTGGCAACCTTGGTCATCAAGCGTGCCTCGTGGATATTATGGGTCAAAGGCTTTTCAACATAGGCATGTTTTTTGGCCCTCATAAACGGAAGCGCTATGGAAGCATGCGTATGATCTGGAGTAGCGACCATTACAGCATCGATGTCATTGAGATGCGCGTCATAGACCTTTCTAAAATCCTTAAAGCGTTTTACATCGGGATAGAGATTATAGGTTTCTGCTGCACGTCGGTCATCCACATCGCAAAAGGATACAAATTTGACCTTCTGCGTACCAGTCAAGCCGTTGATGACCCCACGGCCTCGACCTCCAACACCAAAGGCCGCAACATACAAAGTGTCACTGGGTGGAACGTGGGTCTTTCCTAAAACATAACTGGGAACAATGGTAAAGGCTGCGGAGGCTGCAGTAGCATTTTTGAGGAACTTCCTTCTTTGCATTGGGTGGTGGGTTTAGTTGTTGGCTTGAAGATACAAAAAAGAGGGTATTGACAAGAGTATTTCGGTATGGATAACAAGACCAGAATTCGGCTTTATGGTTGTTCCGAGGAAATTACATATCTGAATTCCACTCTTTATAGAATTGATCTAAAAATTTGAGCATAAATTGATGACGCTCTTCGGCCAATTTTTTTCCAGTTTCCGTGTTCATCTTGTCCTTTAGGAGAAGTAGTTTTTCATAAAAATGGTTGATTGTTGGGGAATAGGACTTTTTATACTCCTCCTTGGTCATGTTTAGGTTGGGGGGCAAATCGGGGTTATAGAGTTCCCGGTTTTTGAAGCCACCATAGTTAAAAGTGCGGGCAATACCAATGGCACCTATGGCATCAAGTCGGTCAGCATCTTGAACAACTTTCAGTTCCGCTGAGGTGAAAGCTGCTTCATTGCTTCCCAAGCTATTTTTGAAGGACATGTGTTTGATGATGGACACCACATGCTGAACGACTTCATAGGAAGTACTCTGAGATTTCAAGAATTTCTTGGCTGTTTCAGGACCAATCGTTTCATCTCCATTATGAAATTTTGGATCGGCGATATCGTGAAGCAAAGCTGCTAATTTCACAACAAGTTGATCGGTGTTTTCTTCTTTGGCCAAAAACTTGGCAGTTTTGTAAACACGCTCGGTATGAAACCAATCGTGGCCACCTTCAGCACCTTGAAGGGTGGTTTTGACAAAGTCAATGGTTTTTTGAACTAATGGGTCATCACTCATACGGAATGATTTATACCGTGAACAATCACTGACTCAACTTGCTCGATCAAGGTGTCAGGATTACCTCGATTTTCGATTGGTTGGTGCACCTTGAATTTAATATAAGTGCTCAGGCCCATTGGAAACTTCCCATAACGAAGAATCTTCCATGAGTTGTTAATACTAATGGGCACAATAAGGGCTGAGGGTGCTTTGTCCATTAATACTTTTAGACCAGTGGTTCTAAATTTCTTCGGGGCTCCGTCCCTACTTCGGGTTCCTTCGGGAAAAATGACGGCACTACGCTTATGTTCCTCAATATATTCCCCTAGTTTGGCCAGTTGTTCTATAGATTGCTTGGGATCCTTTCGATTTATCAAAGCAGAACCTCCATGTCTCAAATTAAAGGAAACACTGGGAATTCCCTTTCCCAATTCAATTTTGCTGACAAACTTGGGATGGTACTTTCGCATATACCAAATTATTGGTGGGATGTCGTACATGCTTTGGTGATTGGTGACTATGACCAAAGGCCGATTGGTGGGAATATTATGAGTATTGTCAAATCGATATCGCGTTCCGAGCAGGTTCGTACACCGCATGATAAACCAATTTAGGATGCTTACGCTTCGTTTATGTGCGTCGTATCCAATAACGTTTAAACAAAACCATTGTATCGGATGAAAAACTACCAACGTCAATCCGAAAAAAAGGAAGAAGATAACTGTAAAGGGATATGCAAGCAGTTTTATCACGAACAATGGGTTAAGGTCAATTTTAGGGGCGATGATAAATAACCCTTGATGACAGGTAAAAATAAAAAAACCACCTTTTTAAAGGTGGTTGCAAATCGAATTTTTTAAAAAAGCCTAGCAGAATTCGTTATAGGCTTCCATTAGGTTTTCGGCAATCATTTCTGCTGGACGCCCCTCAATATGATGTCTTTCGATCATGTGAACCAACTCCCCATCCTTGAACAGGGCCATACTTGGAGATGAAGGAGGAAAGGGAACCATGTGGTTTCTTGCGGTGTCGACTGCTTCCGTGTCCACACCAGCAAAAACGGTAACCAAATGATTGGGTGTTTTACTGTTTTGAAGGCTCAATTTTGCTGCTGGCCGTGCGTTCGCTGCTGCACATCCACAAACTGAGTTCACCACGACAAGAGTGGTTCCATCTTTTTTCAGTGCGTTCTCAACGGCATCACCGGTATATAGTTCTTCGAACCCAGCCGTAGCCAGGTCAGCTCTCATGGGTTTAACCAATTCTTCAGGATACATAGTCATCTTTTTATTTAGCTTTCAAAGATACTTCTTTTGTCGGTTTTTTTTAAACCTCTTAACAAAGCCTAAAGACTTCGTTCTGGGCAAAGGATTATCTTTGCGCTTTACTTTTTTTGAATGATCAAATGGTTCGCCGCTTTTTTGGGGTATTTGGTGTTTCGATTTCCGGGCGCAATCCTTGGATTCATCGTTGGTAGCCTTTTGGATAATGTCGGCGGAGGCCAAAGAGATCCCCGCACCATTTTTCAAGATTATGCAAGGCCCAATGTATCTCCTGCCGATTTTGAATTGAACCTGTTATCGCTTTGCTCAATTATCATCAAAGCGGATGGGCAAGTCAACCAGCGCGAACTTGATTATGTTCGCCAATATTTTTTAAGCACGTATGGCAAGGAAAAGGCCAATGCTATTTTCCGCACCTTCAATGAGGTAATTAAAAAGCGTGAAATTTCGGCCCAGCGCATTGCCACCTATTTGGCCCAACGAACACGTTACGAGGTTCGGCTTCAACTTTTACACTTTCTTTTTGGTATTGCACAATCCGATGGTAGGGTAAGTGAGGCTGAAATTCGCAAATTGGAAGAAATAGCGCGATACTTCAAAGTAGGACAATACGATTTTCAGAGCATCATGGCCATGTTCATTAAATCGGCCGACAATGCCTATAAGATTTTGGAAATAGAGAAGTCGGTTTCAGACGATGAAGTGAAGAAGGCATATAGGAAAATGGCAAAGAAATACCATCCTGATAGAGTGGTCACAGAGAACGAGGCCATTAAAAAAGGAGCAGAGGAAAAATTCAAGGAAGTACAAAAGGCATACGAAACTATTCAAAAGGAGAGAGGGATTTCTTAAATTAGCCACAACCCCAAACTAAAAAACTATGCAAGACTTTTGGTTTTACATCAAATTGGGCTTTAACCATGTTTTGGATTTTGGAGCCTATGACCACATCCTTTTTCTTGCCGCTCTGGCGACCCCCTTCACGTTTAAACATTGGAAGCGAGTAGTTATACTGGCCACCATATTTACCATTGCCCATTGCACCTCACTTGCCTTGGCGGCTTTTGACGTTATGACGGTAGATGTAGGGCTAATTGAATTTTTGATTCCGGTTACCATTCTTTTGACCGCACTGTTCAATTTTATTTATGTGTTCAGGGATGCGGTAAATGTAGGGATGTACCTTCATGTTTTGGTCACTGCTTTTTTTGGATTGATTCACGGCTTTGGCTTTTCCAATTATTTTAAGATGTTAATGGCTGATCAAGAAGACAAAATTGTTCCTTTGCTAGGATTTGCAACTGGGATAGAGTTTTCTCAGGTGGCTATCATTATGATTGTATTGGCCATAGCTTTTCTTGTTCAAAGCATCCTGCGAGTCAAAAGGTCGCATTTTATCATTTCTTTATCGATTTTAATATGTGTTATAACAATACCCTTGTTGTATAATACGTTGTTAAATTTGATGGAATAACGTTGTAGGGATCTCTCAAAGCCGGTATCTTTATTTTTTATCATTTACCTCCCTTACCATATGAAGGATAGCAAACAACTAAAGTATGACAAGGCCTACTTGCGTATGGCCAAGGAATGGGGAAGGCTATCCTATTGTAAGCGGAGGCAGGTAGGTGCGATCATTGTTAAGGATAGAATGATAATTTCCGACGGCTACAATGGAACCCCGACAGGTTTTGAGAACTTTTGTGAGGATGAGGAAGGATATACCAAGTGGTATGTTTTACATGCAGAGGCAAACGCCATTTCCAAGGTAGCCTCTTCAACACAGTCTTGCGAAGGAGCTACACTTTACATTACGCTTTCACCTTGTAGGGAATGTAGCAAATTGATTCATCAATCTGGCATAAAACGTGTGGTATATCAGACTGCCTATAAAGATGATTCAGGATTACGTTTTTTGGAGCGGGCAGGGGTAGTTGTAGAACATCTCCCTGTGTTGGAAGAAATGGTTTAACCACATTCGGTATGGAAAAGAGAAACAGTTACATAGGACCTACATTACTTGCATTGGCTGTTGCCGTGGGTATCTTTATAGGAGGAAAGCTTCATTTTAATGACACTCCAGAAAAACTGTTCACTACAAACTCCAAAAAGGACAAGCTCAATCGACTTATCGATTACATTGACTATGAATATGTTGATGACATTGATACGGACAGCATTGTCGATGTAACGGTAAACAATATCCTAGGAAAATTGGATCCTCATTCCGTTTATATTCCCAAAGATGAGATGAAACAGGTCTCTGAGAATATGAAAGGGGATTTTGTTGGGATTGGCATTAGCTTTTATATGTATCGCGACACCATTACGGTGATTCGTGCCATCAAAAATGGCCCGAGCTATGTAAGCGGAATCAAACCTGGCGACCGCATCCTTCTTGCTAACAATGACACGCTCTATGGAAAGCGTATTCCAAATAATGAAATCGTTTCCCGACTCAAAGGAAAAGCAGGCACCAAGGTTGACCTAAAGATATATCGAAAGTCAGAAGACCGTCGTCTAAACATGACGGTTACAAGGGACAAAGTGCCAATCAAAAGTGTTGATGCCTACTACATGCTTACCCGTGACGTGGGGTATCTCAAAATAAACCGTTTTGCTGAGTCGACCCATAAAGAATTTAAGGATGCACTTCGAAAGTTGAAACTGAGGGGTGCCCAAAAATTAGTACTTGACCTAAGGGACAATCCTGGCGGCTATTTGGGCATTGCCGAAAAATTGGCCGACGAATTTTTGGTGGACGACAAACTTATCCTGTTCACCAAAAACAAAAAAGGAAAAATAAAAAGGGCCTTTGCCACCAAAAAAGGAGGGTTTGAGGATAAACCGGTATATGTATTGATCAATGAACGCTCTGCTTCAGCCAGTGAGATTATCGCAGGAGCACTTCAAGATAATGATGTGGGCACCATTGTAGGAAGACGTTCTTTCGGGAAGGGTTTGGTGCAACGCGAAATGGATTTAGGAGATGGCTCTGCTGTTCGTCTGACCGTCTCACGATATTATACACCTACGGGCCGATCCATTCAAAGATCCTATAAAAATGGACACAATAAGGACTACTATCAGAAATTTATGGATCGCTATAGCAGTGGAGAGCTGGTTTCGGTGGATAGTATTAAAGTTGCCGATTCGCTGAAGTTCAAGACACCTGGCGGAAAAATTGTCTATGGTGGTGGTGGAATTATTCCTGATGTATTTGTTCCTATCGGAAGTAATGAGGAGGAAGCCATCAATAGCATGGATGATACCTACGAGTTTTTTTCAAGATTCATTTTTGAGCACCTTGAGAAGGACAGGACCCAATATATGGACTACACCAAGAACGAGTTTTTGGAAAACTTCAGGGTTGATGATATTCTTTTTGATCAGTTCATTGATTTTGTCCTGAACCGAAAAATCAAGCTTGATTTTTATGCCCAGGAAGACAGAATCAAGGCGTATTTAAAAGCCAACATAGCAGAGCAACTTTTTTCACCAAACGTAGCGGCACAAATCAAAGGTAAGTATGATTCCATGTTATCCATAGTGAAAGAATTGGATGAACAAGAAGCCTTGGATAAATCCGAAGAAAAGACATTGGGACTTAACGACTAGTCTTCCCCTTTTAATTTCTTATCAATTTTTTTGGAGGTCATAAAGATCAATAGTAGCACTATGGCACACAAAGATGCCACAATACCGATTAAGGCTATGGTGCTATCTCCTTGCAGTGGATTGCTAAAATCTATCAAGGTGACGTTGTACGCAATAAGGGCAAGCGCCAAAACAATCAAAATGATGATGAAGGTTTTGTTCATAGGACAGAAGTTATCGTTAATTGTTTAAAAGTTGGTTGATGTTAGTAGCGAAGAGTTTTACGGCGATGGCCAATAAAATCACCCCAAACACCTTCCGAATAATACTTAATCCGTTTTTCCCCAGAACCCGTTCAATCTTTGAACTGGATTTTAAAACCGCATATACAAAGATAATGTTTACAATTATGGCGACCACAATGTTCTCCACGTAGTATTCCGCTCTGAGGGATAGGATAGAGGTCATCGTACCTGCCCCAGCTATCAATGGAAAAGCAATCGGAACGATAGAGGCACTCTGGGGTTCGTCATCTCGATATAAGGTGATGCCAAGAATCATTTCAATGGCCAGAAAGAATATAATAAAGGCCCCCGCAACCGCAAACGAATTCACGTCGATACCAATAAGCGATAGAATACTTTCACCAACAAATAAAAATGCAATCATGATGCAAGCGGCCACTATGGATGCTTTTTCCGATTGAATATGGCCCACTTTCTTCCGAAGGGAAATGATCACGGGAACACTACCTAAAATATCTATGACGGCAAAAAGAATCATGGTCGCCGTTGCAATCTGTTTGAAATTGAAATTCATGGTTCAAAAAATTGATCGGCAAATTTACGTGGAAAAGAGGATATTGGACGTTATCAAACACACAAAAATCATTAAGTTTTTGAGTTTGAATTACCTTTGCGAAAAGGTCACTAAATCCCATGTTTCAAATAGGAAAAACCATTATATCGGAGGAGATTTTGGATAATGACTTCGTTTGCAATCTAAATGCTTGTAAAGGGGCATGCTGTGTAGATGGGCAATCCGGAGCTCCCCTCGAAGAATCAGAAACAAAAATATTGGCAGAACTCTTTGAAACCGTGAAGCCCTTTTTACGGGCAGAAGGAATTCGTTCGATTGAAGAACAGGGTACCTTTGTTAAAGGCGAAGATGGGGAGTGGGAGACTCCCTTGGTGAACCAAAGTGAATGTGCCTATGTTACCTTTTCCTCTGAGGGAATTGCCAAATGCGGATTGGAGGAAGCCTATAATGCTGGCGTTACCGATTGGAAAAAACCTATTTCGTGCCATTTGTACCCGATCAGAATAAGGACGTATAGTGAGTTTACCGCCATCAATTATCACAAATGGGAGATATGTGATTCTGCCTGCAGTCTTGGGCAGGAACTTAAAGTACCCATCTACAAATTCGTCAAGGAAGCTTTGATTAGAAAATTTGGTGAAGATTGGTACTCAGAGCTTGAACAAGTGGCCCGTGAAAGGAGTTAAACCGTTGGGATATCCAAAATTACCTTGGTCCCTTTTGGGGTTCCACCATTATCGAAAAGGTCTACGATATGTACATCGAACTTGTTTTGGTAATCCTTGGCAAAGTTCGCTAGGCGCTCCTTGGTAATACGTATCCCTACCGATTTTCTTTTTAGCACACGATTTTCTTTATTGGTTTGTGCTGCGGTTCTACCAATACCATTGTCGATGATTTCGATGGTCACATGGTTTTCGCTCTTTCTTTTGATATTCAAATGAACCATTTTTTTTCCTTCTTTCGGTGATAGTCCATGCCATAGGGAGTTTTCTAAAAAGGGCTGTAAGGTAAGGGAAGGCACTTTGATAAAATCGGGATCAACGCCTTCATCAATGGCAATCTTGAAATCAATCTCATTGGAAAATCGGATGTTCTCAATGTTCATGTAAAGCTCAACTGTTTCCAGTTCCTCGGATAGCGTAATTTCCTTTACCGAAGACGCCTCCAATATTTTGCGAACAAACTTCGAAAACTTGTTTAGGTAATGAACAGCATTTTTTTGCTCATTGTTAATGATGTAAAGCTTGATGGAGTTCAACGAATTGAACAGAAAATGTGGGTTCATTTGACTCCGAAGCATATTTTGCTCCAAGGAAAGCACCCTTTTTTCATTCTTGCTCTGATATTGACGATATAGAATGTAAAGAATGGAAGAAATAAGCCCAACGATAAGGGCACTTACCAACAAGGTAGTCTGGTTTTTTCGAAGCCGAAGCCGTACGATTTCATTTTCCTTAGCAAGAACGGATATCTGGTTGTTCTTCTTTTCAGCCTCATACCTAACGATAATGTCGGTCATGTACCTGAGGTTGGTGGCATTTGAGATTTGCTTTTCATACTCGTAGGCCGACTTGTAATATTCGTAAGCTTCTTTATAGTTGCCCTGTATCCGTTCAAGGTCTGAGAGTTTCTCATAGCCATATAGAACGTTACTGGGCATATTGTGTGTTCTGGCCATTTCGATTCCATCCAAAATAAAGGCTTCTGCCCTATCATAGTTACCCAACTTGGTGTGGGACCATCCTGTATTGATAAAAACTGAGGAGGTAATAAAAAAGTCACCTATGGATTGTGCCAGCTCATGAAGGGGTTCGAGAAGTACAAGCGCTGCATGGGGCATATCCTGTTTCAAATATACTTGGGCCAAACTGTTTTTGCAGATAACGCGACCCATATCGGAATTTATTTCCTCGTTGTATGCTAGGGATTTTCTGTAGTTTTCAAGAGCACCCTCCAAGTCTCCCTTTTGTTCCAAACAGTCTCCAATATTCTGATGGTTGATGGCCAACCCCAATTTGTTGCCAAGTTCCTCCTCAAATGTCAAGGCTCGCTTAAATTGCGTTATGGCAAGATCATACTGCTCCAGGGTTTGGTAAAGGTTGCCAATGCAGTTCAGTGAAACATTGATGCTCCTTTTGATATGGTGAGAAGGGTTTTCAACTTGTTCGGCCAGTTCAAGAGCCCTTTGATTATAATCCAGGGCAGTTTTTATGGCATCGGTTCTTCGATACACCACCCCGAGCATGTTGAGGCTTAGTACTTTGAATTCAGTATTGTTGATTTCTTCCGAAATCTGAAGGGCTTCCTGATGTAGGTCTGCCGCCTTTTTAAATTGAGAGGTGTTGCGATACTTAGTTCCTATTTGATTGAGCGCATAAGCAAGACCCTCTGGATAGTTTTCTGCCTTACATTGGTCTGCAAAATAGCGCAAAAGCGTAGTGTCGCGCTTCTCCGTTTTAAGTTCAGTATCGATGGTCAAATAGGTCATCGCCTTGACCTTGATTATTTTTTCAACCTTGTCTTTAAAGTCTTCAGGAATCGTTTGGGCCAGGGCGCAACTTACCGAACCTAGAAATAGGTATAAGAGTAGGATGTTTTTCCTTAGGTGTCCGTTGGGACTGGTTTTTTTCAACAAAATTGCAAGCACTGATTTCTTTGCAAATTACAGCATATCCAGAAAATCGGATTTTTTTTGCCGGGAGACGGGTATTTTATGGTTCGACTCCAAAACCACATAACCGTCCGTTTTTAGAAATTCCTTTATCTTGTTGAGGTTGATAATATAGGAGTTGTGTATCCTGAAAAAGCTTCGGTCCGGGAGCAAATTATTTACTTCTTTCAGCTTTTTCGTGAGCAATATTTTTTGACCATCACTTAAAAATATGGTGCTATAGTTGCCATCTGATTCCGCATAAAGAATATCATCGCTGTTCAAAAACAATAACTTCCCATCAGTATTGATGGTGATTTTTTTTCCGGGCGATTGCTCATTAAAGTTCAACAAAATCTTTTCCAGCTTTTCAGCGGTAAAGTTCTTCGCATTGAATTTTTTGATTTTTGTCAGGGTCAGCTGAAGGTCGTCCGAATCGATGGGCTTCAACAAATAGTCAATTGCCTCATTTTTTAACGCTTGCAGCGCATACTGATTATAGGCCGTGGTAATGACCACAGGAAAGTTCTTGTTTTTTAAAGTTTTGATGAATTGGAACCCGTCCATAGCGGGCATTTCAATATCTAAAAACAAACAATCGGGTGTATGGCGTTCAAGATAGTCAAGTGCTTCATGTGCATCCGTAAACGAGGCAATGATGTTCACCTCATCGCTTAAGTTGGTCAATTCCCAACTAAGGCTCTGCAAAGCCTTTACCTCATCATCTACAATTACAGCTTCTAGCATGTACGGGGTTATTACTATAATCAAATTTAGGATTATTCTGTTTAACCTTTTTAAAATTATGTGTTGATGGACTATTTGGGGCTATAAATGGGTCAAAATGCCCCATAATACGTTTTTGTAGAACTTTTCCTAAACCATGGGGCGCTTTTTCAGCAATGGCATGAAGGCAAACAAATTTCCCAAACCATTTATACACAAATGCGAACCAATCACACATAAGGTCTTTTGTATTGGAATAAGGTTCAATAGTTTAGCGGTGCTAACAATCTCAACCAAAATTTACAATGAAAAAGTGCATCATCTTATTTCTTGTTTTGATTTTGGCACTAATAGTGGCGGCTGTATCGGAAAATAATGAACCTGAGATAAATGCCGATTGGGATGAAATTGTCAGCAAGGAATAAATAATTGCTTTTTACAAAAGTTCTTAAAGATTACAGGAAAAAGTGCGGCCAGGGCAACCAACCTCTGTTAAAAGAAACTGCTTGCAAAAATTTAGCCTTGGTTTAAAAGTGTTTTGCATGTTGTTCTGGGTTTTGGGGGAACTACCTGGAGCGATATCGTGAGGCATGGCAAACAAAGGAATTGGCCGTACTCTTGTGATCTTTTATCAAAAAAAGGCTATTACGTAGCAATATTCATAAATAATGAGACCAAAAAGTATATAGGCAATATACTCTTTGGTCTTTTTTTTGTTGTTGAAGGCCGCCAAAAAAAGGCAGAAATAATTTCTCTTGCAAAATGTCAATGAACATCACTTGCGAACCTAGATTTCAACAAGTTGTGTTAAAAACTTTGACCCTTATTTGATAAAACAAACTTTACATTGTTCTAACAATTTTCAATCTTTGTTAGCCCGGTTCTCGGGTAAATTCACTACCACTTTTTAACTAAAAAACATTAAACACTATGTCCACAGCAGTAGAGCCTATTTTGGAAGAAAATGAAGATAGATTTGTTATTTTTCCCATTCAACATCACGATTTATGGGATTGGTACAAGAAATGCGAAGCTTGTTTTTGGACTGCTGAGGAAATTGATCTTCATCAAGATTTGGCCGATTGGAACAACAAACTAAATGACGATGAGCGCTATTTTGTTAAACATATTTTAGCCTTTTTTGCTGCTTCGGATGGAATTGTAAACGAAAATTTGGCCGAAAACTTTGTAAATGAAGTCCAATATTCAGAAGCCAAGTTCTTTTATGGTTTTCAGATAATGATGGAAAATATCCATTCAGAAACCTATTCCCTGCTCATCGACACCTATGTGAAAGATGAAAAAGAGAAAAATATTCTTTTCAAGGCTATTGAAAACTTCCCTGCGATAAAGAAGAAGGCAGACTGGGCATTGAAATGGATAGATTCCCCGAGCTTTGCTGAACGTTTAATTGCCTTTGCTGCTGTTGAGGGGATTTTCTTTTCTGGGGCCTTCTGTTCCATCTTCTGGTTGAAGAAAAGAGGTCTTATGCCAGGACTCACCTTTTCCAATGAATTGATTTCACGTGATGAGGGAATGCACTGCGACTATGCAGTCCATTTGCATAACAAACACTTGGTGAACAAGGTTCCAAAAGAGAGAATTACTGAAATCATTGTTGATGCTTTGAACATAGAGCGTGAGTTCATTACCGAATCCTTACCTGTGAGCCTTATCGGAATGAATGCAAAGCTGATGACACAATACTTGGAGTTCGTTACCGACAGATTGTTGGTAGAACTGCAATGCGATAAAGTATACAACGCAACCAACCCATTTGATTTTATGGATATGATATCTCTTCAGGGGAAAACCAATTTCTTTGAGAAGAGAGTATCAGAATATCAAAAAGCAGGTGTCTTGAACAAAGAAAAGGACACCGATTCCCAGAAAATCAGCTTTGATGCCGATTTTTAAATAACCAACTAAAACGTGCCCTCCGTGCCCTGGAGGGTTTTTTAGAACTTAACCTAAAAGTGTTAATTTTTTTAACACCGTCGATGCAACTGGGTATAACCAATTAAGAGTAACACTAAAATAAACGTAGCACATGTATGTAGTTAAAAGAGATGGAAGAAAAGAGCCGGTGATGTTCGATAAAATCACGGCCAGGGTAAGAAAACTTTGTTATGGACTCAACAATCTTGTTGACCCAACAAAGGTCGCCATGAGGGTTATAGAGGGCCTGTATGATGGGGTGACCACCTCGGAGTTGGATAATTTGGCTGCTGAGATTGCAGCGACCATGACGACCACTCATCCCGACTATGCGAAGCTAGCGGCACGTATCTCCGTTTCCAATCTACATAAGAACACTAAAAAGTCCTTCTCAGAGACGATGAAGGACTTGTATGAATACATCAACCCAAGAACAGGAAAAAAAGCACCCTTGCTTTCCGATGAGGTGTACAAGGTTATTTCAGAAAATGCGGAAACCTTGGACTCCACCATCATTTACAACCGGGATTTTGGCTACGATTATTTCGGGTTTAAGACTTTGGAGCGTTCCTATCTCCTGAAACTTAACGGAAACATTGCAGAACGACCCCAACATATGTTAATGAGGGTAGCTGTAGGGATTCATTTAGATGATTTGGATTCGGCGATAGAGACCTATGAGTTGATGTCAAAAAAGTATTTTACCCACGCTACCCCTACACTGTTCAATTCTGGAACACCGAAGCCCCAGATGTCCTCTTGTTTTTTGTTGACCATGAAGGAGGATAGCATTGACGGTATATACGATACCCTAAAACAAACAGCCAAAATCTCTCAATCTGCAGGAGGAATAGGTTTATCTATTCACAATGTTAGGGCTACAGGCTCATACATTGCTGGTACTAATGGAACCTCCAACGGAATTGTTCCCATGTTGAGAGTTTTCAATGACACCGCTCGTTATGTTGACCAAGGAGGGGGAAAAAGAAAAGGAAGCTTCGCTATTTATGTGGAGCCATGGCACGCTGACATTTTTGACTTTCTTGATTTAAAGAAAAACCATGGAAAGGAAGAAATGCGAGCCCGCGATTTGTTCTACGCCATGTGGATTCCGGATATGTTCATGAAGAGAGTAGAGGCTGATGCAGAATGGACCCTCATGTGTCCGAACGAATGTCCTGGTTTATATAATACCCACAGTGACGAATTTGAGGCGCTGTACCTGCAATATGAAGCCGAAGGAAAGGGAAGAAAGAAAATAAAGGCCAGAGAACTTTGGGAAAAAATATTGGAATCGCAAATAGAGACGGGAACACCCTATATGCTCTACAAGGACGCGGCCAATAGAAAAAGTAACCAAAAGAACTTGGGAACCATCCGGTCTTCCAACTTGTGTACAGAGATTTTGGAATACACCTCTCCAGATGAGGTGGCCGTTTGTAACTTGGCCTCCATAGCACTTCCTATGTTTGTGAAAAACGGGAAGTTTGACCACAAAGAACTTTTCAAGGTAACCAAGAGGGTAACCAAAAACTTGAACAGGGTCATTGATCGTAATTACTACCCGGTAAAAGAAGCTGAGAACTCAAATATGAGGCATAGGCCTATCGGTCTTGGGGTGCAGGGCTTGGCTGATGCCTTCATCATGTTGCGATTGCCTTTCACCAGTGATGAGGCCAAGCAATTGAACCAAGAAATATTCGAGACCCTTTATTTTGCGGCAGTCACTGCTTCCATGGAGGCGGCAAAAGAAGAAGGGGCGTACTCCACCTATGAAGGATCTCCTATTGCCAATGGAGAATTCCAACACAATCTTTGGGGTATCAAAGATGAAGAACTATCCGGCAGATGGGATTGGAGCAAGCTTCGCAAGGATGTTAAAAAACACGGTGTCCGAAACTCCCTATTGGTGGCACCCATGCCCACAGCGTCAACCTCACAAATCTTAGGGAACAACGAATGCTTTGAACCCTATACCTCAAATATCTATACAAGACGTGTCCTTTCTGGAGAGTTTATTGTCGTAAACAAACATCTTTTGGAAGATTTGGTCAAGTTGGGTCTATGGAACGAAAGCTTGAAACAAGAATTGATGCGAGCCAATGGTTCCATTCAACATATTGATGTTATTCCGGAAAATATCAAAGAGCTCTACAAAACCGTTTGGGAGTTGAGTATGAAGGACATCATTGATATGAGTAGGCAAAGAGGCTACTTTATTGACCAAAGTCAATCCTTGAACCTATTTATGGAAAATGCCAACTACGCCAAATTAACTTCAATGCATTTCTATGCTTGGAAAAGCGGCTTGAAGACTGGAATGTACTATTTGAGAACTAAAGCGGCTGTAGATGCCATTAAATTCACTTTGGACAATACCAAAAAGAAAGAAGTTCCTGTAAGCGTAGCAGCCGAGGCAGAAGTAGTTGCCGCAGCACCCAAAGCTGCTGAAGCCATGAACGTTCAAGCTACCCCAGTAACCCAACAGGATGTCGATATACAACCAATGACACCGGAGGAGATGAAAGAAATGATTGCCCGTGCGAAAGAAGGTCAGGCTGATGATGACTGTCTAATGTGCGGATCATAGTTTGTGCTGAACTTATCAGTATGTGATAGTGTTTATTGATTAGGATACCTCGGAAGTTCACCCCACCAGGAACAAAAATCCGAGGTATTTTTGTTTGAATTGGTAGTACAAAAAAGCCCCTTTAAGGGGCTTTTTAAATAAAATATTTGGAATGCTGTTATCTTTCAGGAGACCACGCTCTACCCTGGGTAAGTGTCTGAACATCATCACAGGCTATGTACTGCCCTGGAATAGGCAAATAAGCCAATACTTCTTCGCCAACATATTCTGAATTTTTGTAGGACCATATAGAGATGTCCCGCAAAGAATGGGCAAAGCTAACCAGCGCAATTTCGTCATCCAACACTGCACTGCCGTTTTGCTCAATCCCCATAAAGTATTCCTCTATGGCTTTTTCATGGGCTTCTTCCACATCTTTTGTTCTTTTCTTCAAATAAGTGGCCAACAATGGATCTAAATCTTCCTCTTTCAACTCAGCAAGGGATTCTTTTTGGGAATCGGCAAGAGCCTTGTCAAAAAATTTGCCCATACCCAATCGTAAAAAGTTTTGATGCTCTTCAGGAAGCACCTCTTTCGCAAATTGATCAATGAAGACATGAACATTCACCTCAGTCGCTGAAGGAGTATCTGTCTTGGGGAGAATCATATCCACAAGGGTGTGAATCACGGTCCCTTCATCCTTGGAAAAGAAATCTGGGGTCCAATCCAATACTTTTTTAGTACTACAGCTTTGTACCAAGCTTATCAACGTAGGGGCTGCCACCGTATAGCCGAAGGCCAGTCCCATATTTTTAAGTGCTTTTCTTCTTTCCATTAGATGTTTCCATTTTTAAGTTCTTTCACCGCATGGTCTGCCGCTCTGGCCGTAAAAGCCATATAGGTCAAGGACGGATTGACACAACTGGCCGAGGTCATGAAAGCTCCGTCTGTAACATAAACATTTTTACAGGCATGCACCTGGTTAAATCCGTTTACAACAGAAGTTTTTGGATCGCGTCCCATGCGGGCGGTCCCCATTTCGTGTATACCAAGGCCCAACGCATAAGGTAAATCGTAGGGTTCAATATCCCGAGCTCCTGATTTTTCCAACATTTGTGCCGCTTGGTCCATCATGTCCTTACGCATGTTCAATTCGTTTTGGCGAATCTCAGCATCAAAAGTGACCGTAGGTAAGCCCCATTGGTCCAGTTTTTCGTAATCAAGGGTCATTTTGTTGTCGTGATAAGGAAGAATCTCCCCGAAGGCCAACATGTTCATCATCCAGCCTCCCGGCTTCAGAGCCCCTTCTTTAAACTCTTTGCCATAAGAAGCTTCAGCGACCAAATCATCGTAATCCCCTCTTGAGGCTCCACCTTGGTAACCGTAGCCCCTCGTAAAATCTTTCATATCGCTGGCTCCACCTAAATTTCTAAATCTAGGGATGTAAATGCCATTGGGTTTTCGTCCTTGGTAATATTTGTCATCATAACCATCCATCTTACCTCGGGCACCTACCCAAAAATGATGATCCATGATATTATGGCCCAACTCTCCACTGTCGTTGCCAAGACCATTCTCGAAACGATCGGATTTGGATTGCATCAAAATAGAAGTAGAGGCCAAAGCTGAAGCACAAAGGAAGATTACCTTGGCCTTAAACTCATAAGGTTCTTTGGTAACCCTATCAATTACCTTGACACCTGTAGCTTTTTTGGTATCAGGGTCATACATTATCTCATGTACTATTGAATCAGGTCGTAGGGTCATATTGCCCGTTTTTTCGGCGGCAGGCAATGTTGAGGAAACACTACTGAAGTAGGCCCCAAAAGGACAGCCACGGATACATCGGTTTCTGTACTGGCAACGTACCCTACCGTCACCTTCAAAACGTTTATCACTATTTATATGTGCGACTCTACCGGCTGTGATTACCCTACCATCAAAGTGCTCCGCAACCTTACCCCGAACATGGTCTTCAACGCAGTTCAGCTCCATCATGGGCTCAAACTTACCATCAGGTAATTGAGGAAGTCCCAAAAGCTCTCCCGAAACTCCTATGTAAGATTCAACCTTATCATACCAAGGCGCAATATCTTTATATCGAACAGGCCAATCCACACCTACACCTTCTTTGCCATTGGCGGCAAAATCTATTTCACTCCAACGATAACTATGGCGACCCCACATAATCGAACGTCCCCCCACATGATATCCACGCATCCAATCGAAACGTTTTACTTCATTGTAAGGATGCTCCAAATCATTAACAAACCAATGTTTTGAAGCGGCTTTAACAGTATAACCCGTTCTACCCTGTTTTTCTTGTTTTTTCAGGTCCTCAGTTGTAGGCTCTCCATTATGGGGAAAATCCCAGGGATCCATATTTGCAGTCGGGTAGTCCTCACGGTGCTTTACCATTCTTCCACGCTCGAGAACCAAGGTCTTAAGACCTTTTTCGCAAAGTTCCTTGGCAGCCCAGCCACCACTGATGCCTGTTCCTACTACAATGGCATCATAAGATTCTTGCTCCTCGTTGTAATAAAACTTGCTCATGTATTACGTATTGTTTATCTGCTAAATGTATTAATTATTAAATTAATTTTCTACATTTAAACCCAGCATTTATTGAGAATTTCGTACTATAACGTTATAGTTTTTCTATTCTATTTAAGATTCAATGATCCAACCTTATGAAGAGAAGATATTTTACCCGCAACGGCCTTCTAACCCTTATTACAATCTCCATACTTGGCTTTCAAGCATGCAAACAGAAGAAAGAACAAACCACAGAAACGGCAACCGAAGAAAATGAGACTGAAATGATGTCTGAAGACTTCAAGCTTTCACTGGCACAATGGTCCATACATAGAATGATCCAAGATGAAGGCTTGGACCCTTACCAATTTGCCGCCAAAGCAAAAGAGTGGGGATTCTCCGGGTTGGAATATGTGAGCCAACTGTATGAAGATGAATTGAAGTCTGCTGATTTTTCCAAGGAAGCTATGGATAATTTTGTCCAAAAATCCTTAGCGGAAAGCCAAAAGCATGGGTTGACGAATCTCATCATCATGATAGACCATGAAGGAGATTTGTCTGCGGCGGATGAAACTGAACGAAAAGCCGCTGTGGAAAGTCATTTTAAATGGGTAGATGCTGCTGCTGCTTTAGGGTGCCATTCCGTAAGGGTCAATCTTATGGGGAGCAAAGTGGCAGATGAATGGACTGAAGCCTCGGTGGATGGTCTTACCCAACTATCCAACTACGCGAAGGATAAAAACATCAATGTAATCGTCGAAAACCATGGAGGTCTTTCTTCCAACGCGGCCATGTTAGTAGAAGTGATCAAACGGGTAAACCTTCCCAATTGCGGAACGCTGCCCGATTTTGGAAATTTCTGTGTACAACGGGAGGATGGATCATACTTTGAATCAGAATGTATTGAAGAATATGATAGGTACAAGGGGATTACGGAATTAATGCCCTACGCGAAGGCGGTAAGTGCCAAGTCCCACGATTTTGATGAAAACGGAAACGAAATCAATACGGACTATGCCCGAATGATTAAAATTGTGAAGGACGCTGGATATTCGGGATATATCGGTGTGGAATACGAAGGGAGTGAACTAGGGGAGGAAGAGGGAATCCAAGCTACCAAGGCCCTTTTGGAAAAATTACTTTCAGCTGAATAAAAGATCTGGATATGAAAGGATTTTTACATCAGCTTTTTGACTATAACTTCTATTGCAATAAAAAATTGATAGAGCAATGCACTTCTTTGGATCAAGTACCCGAAAAGTGCAGCAAGCTTTTTAGCCATATCTTAAATTCCCACCATGTTTGGAACCATAGAATTTTAGGAAAGCCTTCTGAGTTTAAGGTCTGGCAACTTCATGAATTGGAACAATGGAACGATATCCATTATGAAAACCAAAGGACGTCTTTTGAAATTATCACGAACACCGATGATTTTGCAAAACGCATAGACTATGAGAACAGTGAGGGCAGAACCCATGCCAATGAATTGAAGGACATCCTTTTTCACATTGTCAATCATTCTACACACCACAGAGGTCAAATCTTGATGGATTTTAGGGATTCAGGGGGTGAACCCCAACCCTTGGATTATATTTTTTACAAACGATAATCAACTAACAACTAAATCAAATACATGAATACTACAACGAAGTTTCAGCTATCCTTTATGATGTTTCTTGAGTTCTTTATTTGGGGAGGATGGTTTGTGACCATGGGCATTTATTTGCCAAATACCTTGAATGCTTCAGGCAGCGATATTGCCATGGCATATTCTACACAATCTTGGGGAGCAATCATTGCTCCATTTATTATTGGATTGATTGCAGACCGGTATTTTAATGCCGAACGTATTTTGGGGGTATCCCACTTAATAGGCGCCATTTTAATGTATCAACTGGCCAATGCAACCGATTTTGGAGCATTCTATCCCTTTGTTTTGGGTTATATGATCATTTATATGCCCACCTTGGCCTTAGTGAATTCAGTGGCTTTTAATCAAATGAAAGACCCATCGAAGGAGTTTGCCTTTGTACGCGTATTCGGCACGATAGGATGGATCATTGCCGGTCTGGCCATCAGTTATTTTGGCTGGGATAGCGAAGTAGGGGTAAAGGAAGGATTATTGAAAAACACCTTTTTGATGGTGGCAGGTGCTTCGGCCCTTTTGGGACTGTTCAGTTTTACCTTACCCAAAACACCACCTAAAACCTCCAAAGATGAAAAGGTGGCCATCTCCGATATTTTGGGCCTTGAAGCTTTGAAATTGCTCAACAACAGAAACTTCTTGATCTTTTTCATTGCCTCTATTTTGATATGTATCCCATTGGCGTTCTACTATCAACACGCAGGGCAGTTTTTGGGAGAAATTGGAGTGGCCAACCCAGCAGGCAAAATGACAATTGGACAAATTTCCGAAGTGCTCTTTATGCTTTTGTTGCCATTTTTCTTCAAACGTTTTGGTTTTAAAATGACCATATTGGCAGGTATGTTGGCTTGGACGATAAGGTACTTGCTGTTCGCATACGGAGATGCCGGAGAACTTGCATTTATGTTGATTATTGGAATCGCTTTGCATGGCATCTGCTACGACTTCTTTTTTGTATCCGGTCAGATTTATACAGATTCCAAAGCAGGAGAAAGATATAAGAGTGCGGCCCAGGGATTGATTACTTTGGCTACCTACGGAGTAGGTATGCTTATTGGTTTTTGGGTAGCTGGAAAAATCACAGATTCCTATTTAGTTTCCGAAAATGTGCATGAATGGGCGAACATTTGGACATTCCCTGCTATTTTTGCTGCTGTAGTCTTGGTACTTTTCCTACTACTGTTCAAAAACGAAAAAATCGAATACAAAGAATAGACCTATGCCAAAAAAAATTCGACTTGGAATTCTTGGTGGTGGTGGAGACTCCCTTATTGGGGTATTGCACCGCGTAGCCTCTTTTATAAATGACAACTATCAAATCACCGGAGGGGTTTTCAATGCACAATATGAAGAAAGCCTAAAATTTGCGGAGGAGATTGACATTCCCACGAACCGAATATATGGAGATTTAGATGCTCTGATTGAAGGGGAGCTAAAATTGCCCGAAGAAGAACGAATTCAAGTTTGCTCGGTCCTTACGCCGAACTTTCTCCATTTTCCCATGGCCAAAAAACTCTTGGAAAATGGGTTTCATGTAATCTGTGAAAAACCCCTGACCACCACCTACGAGGAGGCCAAAATTTTGCAGGACACCTTGACAAAGGCCAAGAAGGTCTTTGCGGTTACCCATACCTATACCGGCTATCCCATGGTACGTGAAATGCGTGAAAGGATAAAGGAAGGGGAGCTCGGGAAAATTCATAAGGTCGACGCGCAATATTACCAAGGATGGATCAATGCTATAATCCACGATAAGGAAAAACGATCGTCGGTATGGCGCTTGGATCCTAAAAAAGCAGGAATCAGTTCGTGCATGGGAGATATAGGAGTTCATGCCTTCAATATGATTGAGTTTACCACCGGATTGCGCATCCAATCCCTTCTATGTGATTTCAATTACCTCTATGATGACAATGTGATGGATGTAGATGGAACGGTGCTGGTTAGGATGGATAAACATGTAAAAGGGGTCATCCGGAGCAGTCAGGTGGCCACTGGGGAAGAAAATGGACTGTCCATTGCCATTTATGGAGAAAAAGGAGCGTTCAAATGGGAGCAGGAAAATCCGAATTACCTCTACAAATTAAGTGATACCGAACCACTTCAAGTTTTAAAACCAGGGCATGCCTATAATTCCAAATTATCTTTGGATGGCACAAAATTACCACCAGGACACCCTGAAGGAATTTTTGATGCCATGGCCAACATTTATTTAGGGGTTTCCAAAGCAATTCGGGGACAGGAATATAATGATGGCGAATTCCCAACCATGCTGGATGGTGTTCGCGGATTGAATTTCATAGAGGGCACTGTGGCTTCACACAAACAAGGGAATGTTTGGGTGAATCTCGATTAAATAGCCCCAATAAGTACAATAAATGGCCGCAAAACTGCGGTCATTTTTTTGTGAACAGCTTTTCAAATTGCTCAAAGACAACAATCATACTTTCTTTTGGAGCCTTACCAAACTCGGCAAGTTCCCGGGTATAGTAGTCCCAATGGACTTTTCGCCAATATTCAAGACTCTTGTCGCCTTCTCCTTCCAAACGCGCTTGCTCCTCGCGAATGGCAAAATAGGGAATCAGGCGAACCCCGGTGGTCCTGATAATACATTTGGCGTTGCCGGACCAATCGGTCACAACGGAAAAATCCCCAAGTTGAGGAAGTTTCTCATTTCGCAATTGTAGGCCTAATAGCGAGTGCGAGGTAGCACGCTTGACGTCTTTACTTACCAAATTGGCACAGACATTGGCGTCTTTCTCATTATCGCAAAAATGGATAACCTTGGGTGCGTCTTCAGAGGCAAACTCAAGGTGGGCGTCTAAAAAGTCGCCCCAAAGATTTCGGGCAGAAGCATTTTCCATGAATGATCAAGAAAATTTATGTTGATGAAATTGTTTTGAGGCATGATTGGCTGCTCGGGCCGTAAAGGCCATATAGGTCAATGACGGATTTACGCAGCTAGCAGAGGTCATAAAGGCACCATCTGTCACATAAACGTTTGGAACGTCATGTAGTTGATTATTACGGTTCACTACAGAAGTTTTGGGGTTGGCCCCCATTCGGGCACCTCCCATTTCATGGATGCCCAACCCGGGGCCTGTTGACTCGTCAAATGTTGTAATTTCTTTGAAGCCTGCAGCTTTGAAGATGGCCACAGCCTCTTCTTTAATGGCTTCCCGCATGTTGAGTTCATTGGATTTGAATTCTGCATCAAAATTTAGCTGGGGCAAATCCCATGAATCTTTTTTATCAGTACTTAAGGTTACCCGATTATCCGGATGAGGTAGCATTTCCCCAAAACCGCTCATTCCGATTTCCCAACCACCGGGTTTTAAAATACTTTCCTTAAGGCTCTTTCCATATCCCATTTCGGCAACCATTTCTTTCCAATTGCCTCTACTGGCACCCCCCTGATAACCGAAACCTCGTAAAAAGCTATTCCTTTGGGTGGTATCGTCCAGATTCACAAAACGGGGAATATAAAAGCCATTGGGCCTTCTCCCTTTGTAGTACTTGTCCAAATGACCATCAATTTTGGCCGTAGCCCCAACTTTGTAGTGATGGTCCATGAGATTTCTGCCCAATTGATCATGGTTGTTACCCATTCCGTTCGGAAAACTTTTTGATTTGGACTGGAGCAAGATACCCACAGAAGCCATTGCAGATGCACATAGGAAAACGATTTTACCCTTGAATTCAAATTTTTCATGGGTCACGGCATCGATGACTTTTACACCGGTTGCCCTTTTGGTTGATGCATCATATATCACCTCATGGACAATGGAATTGGCCCGTATGGTCATATTTCCAGTACGTTCTGCAGCGGGGAGAGTGGAAGAATTGCTGCTAAAGTAGCCGCCAAATGGGCAACCTCGCCAACAGCGATTTCGATATTGACAAGGACCCCTGCCTTCAATATCGGATGTATTTTCAGTAATATGGGCGACCCGGCCAATAGTCAATAAACGGCCATCGTCAAAATCGTTCTTCATGGAAGCTTGAAGTTCCTTTTCGGCACAGTTCAATTCCATGGGGGGTTGAAATTGTCCGTCTGGTAATTGTTTCAGCCCTAATTTTTCCCCGCTTACACCGATGTAAGATTCTACCTTGTCGTACCAAGGGGCAATGTCTTTATATCGGACAGGCCAGTCTACACCAATACCTTCTTTCTTGTTGGCTTCAAAATCGATGTCGCTCCAACGGTAACTTTGTCTTCCCCAGGTCAGGCTTCTTCCACCTACATGGTATCCCCGAATCCAATCAAAACGTTTGGTTTCTTGATAGGGGTGTTCCAAATCGTTGACGAAAAAGTGTTTGACATCGTCGCGCGGGGCCCATCCCAAACGAGATTGTACGGGATATTTCTTTTTTTCTTCTAAGGTCAACTCCCCTTTAAACTTATAGTCCCACGGATCATCATGCATGGTCTTGTAATCTTCAACGTGCTTGACCATGGGACCACGATCCAAAACCAAGGTTTTGAGCCCATTTTCACATAGCTCCTTGGCGGCCCATCCTCCACTGATTCCTGTACCCACCACTATGGCATCATAAACCGTATTTTCGTTCACAATAATACCGTTCAAATTCTGAGCTTATTCCTATATTTATGACCCCTCATAAAGAAGTCAGCAATACGCTCACATTATTTTTTAAATATAGGGGATAAATCCTAAAATGTTGGGGATTTACTAATTCTTAAAAGCCAATACCATGAAAACAATAAAAGGGCCAGCCGTTTTTTTAGCGCAATTTGTAGATAGCGAACCTCCTTTCAATTCACTCGAAGGTCTTTGCCAATGGGCTTCAAGTTTAGGCTATAAGGGAATCCAAATTCCTACTTGGGAATCTTTTTTAATTGACTTGGACAAAGCGGCCGAAAGTCAGGATTACTGTGATGAACTCAAAGGGAAAATCAATTCCTACGGGTTGGAGATCACCGAATTGTCTACCCATTTACAAGGACAATTGGTTGCGGTACACCCAGCATATGATATCATGTTTGACAATTTTGCACCGGATGCCCTTAAGGGCAAACCCAAAGAGCGAACCCAATGGGCCATAGAAACGGTCAAGAAAGCGGCAACGGCCAGCCGACGTTTGGGAATCAAGGCGCATGCGACGTTTTCTGGGGCACTGCTATGGCATACGGCTCATCCCTGGCCACAACGACCCCCGGGATTGGTAGAAATGGGGTTTGAGGAATTGGCCAATCGTTGGCTGCCCATACTAGATCATTTTGATAAAGAAGGTGTTGATGTTTGTTATGAAATCCATCCCGGAGAAGATCTTCATGATGGTGACACCTTCGAACGATTTTTAGAGGCAACCGGTAACCACAAAAGGGTCAATATTCTGTACGACCCCAGCCATTTTGTACTACAGCAATTGGATTATATCACGTATATCGACCATTACCACGAATTCATCAAGTCGTTTCATGTGAAGGATTCTGAATTCAATCCCACAGGGAAAAAAGGGGCTTTTGGAGGTTATAATGATTGGGGCGATCGTGCTGGAAGGTATCGTTCCTTGGGTGATGGCCAAATTGACTTTAAAACCATTTTTTCAAAACTTACCCAATACGGATGCGATGTTTGGGCGGTCATGGAATGGGAGTGTTGCATAAAAAGTCCCGAGCAAGGGGCGAGGGAAGGGGCCAAGTTCATTCAAGATCATATCATTGAGGCAACGACCAAGACCTTTGATGATTTTGCTGGCGGGGATTTGGACAAAGACAAATTGAAACGCATTTTGGGAATATAATAGACAACCTAATCAAAAACTACAATGAAACTTTACAAATCAACTCTTTTGATCTTTCTACTCGTTTTTTCCTCAAGTGTATTTGCACAAGAAGGAGAACCCACCAAACCGGAAGCCACTGAAACATATAAACCTGTTCCGCCCAAGGTGGTGCCAGGGAAAAATGGGGCACCTCCCAGTGATGCCCTGGTGCTTTTTGACGGGTCCGATTTTGATGAATGGATAAGCAGTGGTGACAGTACAGCTGTGAAATGGCACTTGAATAAAGATGGTAGTATGACCGTTAAGGACAAAACAGGAAACATTCAGACCAAACGCAATTTTGGCAGTTTTCAACTTCATATTGAATGGAGCTCTCCAGCCGAAACCCAAGGAGAAGGGCAGAGTAGGGCCAATAGTGGTGTATTTATGCAAAAGCGCTATGAAATTCAGGTTTTGGACAACAACAATAATTCTACCTACGTGAACGGGCAGGTCGGGTCTTTGTACAAACAATCGGTTCCGATGGCTATGGCCTCCGTGCCTTCGGGGGAATGGAACAGCTATGATATCATTTTCCATGCTCCGAAATTTAGTAAAGGAGGAAACCTTGAAGAGCCGGCCACCATTACCGTTTTGCACAACGGGGTTTTGATTCAAGACCATTTTGAGATTGAAGGCCCTTCGGAGTACATCGGTTGGCCCAAATACGAACCCCATGGGAAAGCACCCTTAGAGTTACAAGACCATAGGGATAACAGCAGGGTGAGTTATCGCAATATTTGGGTCAGGGAACTGGATTAGCACCCTTTCCTTAAGTGGCTTATGCGATAAGGGCATAGGCTAATTTGGTTACCTTTGTTAAAATTTAGTATTCCGCATGATTCAATCCATGACCGGTTTTGGAAAGCACGTAGTGCAACTTCCTTCCAAAAAGATTACCGTCGAAATAAAATCACTCAACAGCAAAAATCTCGACATCAATGCTCGAATTCCCCAAGCTTATCGGGAGAAGGAATTGGAGCTTCGAAAGATGATCGCCGATGGTTTGGTGAGAGGGAAAGTTGATCTAGGGCTTTATGTTGAAATCACTGGTGAGGAAACCACATCGGAGGTGAATCATGGTGTAGTGAAGAAGTATATGGAGCAACTGTCTCAAATCGTGGATGGAGATTCTCTAAAGCTAATGGAACTGGCCTTGCGTATGCCGGACACCCTGAAGAGTGACAAAAACGATATTGACAAGGCCGAATACGACGCTATCAAAAAGGCTATGCAAGAAGCTTTGGTGGAAATCACCAATTTCCGAGAAGCGGAGGGCCGGGTTCTTGAAAAGGATTTTGAAATGCGTTTAAAAGCTTTGGATGACCTATTGGAAAAAGTAAAATTGTTGGATGTTGAGCGCATTGATACCATTCGAGAACGTTTGGAAAAAGCAGTTTCAGAATTGAAAGTGGAAGTTGATGCCAACCGTTTTGAACAAGAACTTATTTATTATTTGGAAAAGTACGATATCACCGAAGAAAAAGTACGTTTGGCCAACCACTTAAATTACTTTGAAACTACGCTACATTCCAATGATTCCAACGGAAAGAAATTGGGTTTTATAAGCCAAGAAATTGGTCGGGAGATCAATACCATCGGTTCCAAGGCAAATTATGCTCCCATGCAACAAGTGGTGGTTCAGATGAAGGACGAGTTGGAAAAGATCAAAGAACAAATGTTGAATGTGTTATGAGCAGAGGAGGGAAGCTTATTATTTTTTCGGCTCCTTCCGGAAGTGGTAAAACCACGATTGTTCGCTACTTGTTGGATCAACCGGAGCTCAATTTGGCTTTTTCGGTTTCTGCGACCTCACGGCCTAGAAGGGGAAAAGAAAAGGAAGGGGTCAATTATTATTTTATGTCGATATCCGAATTTAAAAAGCACATCAAAAAAGATGATTTTATAGAGTGGGAAGAGGTATATCGCGACAATTTTTACGGAACTTTGAAGAGTGAGGTTGAACGACTTTGGAGTGAGGGCAAAAATGTAATTTTTGATATTGACGTGGTCGGTGGCCTTCGAATCAAAAAGAAATTTCCTGAGCAGACCTTGGCCGTATTTGTTAAACCTCCCAGTGTCGACGAACTAAAAATCCGACTCAAAAAAAGGAGCACCGAAAGTGAAGACAAAATCAACATGAGGGTGGCAAAAGCTTCTGTGGAGTTGGCCACAGCTCCCCAGTTCGACAAGATTATCAAGAACTACGATTTGGATATCGCTTTGAAAGAATCCCATCAATTGGTGGCTGAATTTGTTGGAGCCGAAATTGCAAAATCGGAAGAGGAGTAATGAATGAAAAAGACCGGGCTATATTTTGGCACTTTCAACCCCATTCATATTGGTCATCTGGTCATTGCAAACCATATGGTGGAGTTTTCCGAACTTGATGAGGTTTGGTTTGTGATCACTCCGCAAAGTCCGTTCAAAACCAAGCAATCACTTTTGGATAATCATCACCGTTACCAGATGGTTTTTGAGGCGGTTCACGACTACCCCAAATTAAAACCTAGCAAGATTGAATTCAATCTCCAGCAACCCAATTACACGATACATACATTAGCCCATTTAGATGAAAAATATCGGTACGAGCATAAGTTTTCATTGATTATGGGGGAAGACAATTTGAAAGGTTTCCATAAATGGAAAAACTATGAAGCTATTTTGGAAAACTATTCTATTTATGTTTACCCGAGAATATCAAATGGGGATTTGGAACATCAGTTTAAGAACCATCCAAAAATCCATCATGTGGACGCGCCTAGCATGGAGATTTCTTCAACCTTTATCCGCAAGCAACACCATTTGGGAAAAAACGTGAGGCCCATGCTTCCTGAGCGAGTTTGGAAGTATATGGATGAGATGAACTTTTATCGGTAAGAAGTCTAGTTTACCAATTTGTCTGTTCCTAGATACTTTTGATCGGAGTTATAATACCATTTGCGGGTTTTGGGCATTTTAATGCCCCCAATTTCCACCAAATCGGTAAGAAGAATATACTCTCCGTCATTTTTGGCCTCATCATGGTAAAATTGATATACTTCCATGGCATAACTTTTAGGATCAAAGTAGAAGTACCAAACATCAGAGCCCACCTCTTCTTGATATGAGACCTTTAAAACAAGGTATTCCTTGCCTTGGAAAACTCTTTTTGATACCTCAGGACTCAGAATGGCACCTGGGTCCTTGAGTTTCATGGGAAGACCGTAGAGGTAGGTGTAATAATCCTTCATCATATTCCCTCTTTCGCAACTCAGGCGATGAGTCTTCTTATCTTCCTCAGAGATTTCTGTGGATCCGTTGAACAGGATTTTACAGGTACCCTTATCCAATTCATAGACATAGGCATCACTGTCTTTTTTCACTTCCAAAGTGAAATGCTCTTCAGGAATGTTAATGTATACACTACTATGTCGCTTACTTGAATTTGGTATGGTCAACTCTATTTCAAGCGTATCATTAAATGCGCTCCATGCTCCGTTCGGGTCATGAAAAGAAATCGATCTATTCAAAAGTTCGTTTGCACTTAGCTCTTTTTGGGCTATGGCGTTTTGGGCGGTCAAAAAAATGACTAGGAGAAAAGGTAGGCAAGACTGAAAATAAACTCTTTTATTCCTGTGCATGTTTTTCAATTTTTGCCGGCTCAATGGTGCTATCATGTTCGGTATAATAGAGCTCCAAAAGCTTCAAAGTGGATTTTATCAAATCCTTACTTTCCGTAAGCAACGAAAAATAGAGGGTTGTGTTTTTTGGACTTGATTCCTCTGTTCGGGTGCGTGCTACTTGCTTTTCAATCTTATCTGAGACCATGGTAAAGAGATTGTCCCTTTGGGTCAAAATCGACTCTATCCTTTCAAAATTTCTGGTTTGGAATATGTTTTGGGTATTGCTAAACAAATCATCCAAAGTGATATCCAGTTCTTTCAACTCTTTGATTTGGGTATACTTCAGTTTTTTGTGATTGTTGTGAACATGCTTGTGGGCCAAAGTGGAAATATATTCCAAGGACTGGGAAATGTCTTGCAAAAGCCCAAGAAGATTGATGTAAAAATTACTGGCCCCTCCAACACTCGACTCGTCCAAGTTTTTAATAAAATAGAAGACGTTATTTTTTAAATCTTCAATTTCACTGGACATTTTTCCAACCCCCTTACGGTTCTTTTTGAGCATTTCAATATCATGTCGGGCCAAACCGTTGACGGAGTTCGTATAAATACGATTGCTTCTTTTGATCATATTTCCGATGTTGTCCGCGCTTTCCTCGATGACCCCTTGAATGGAGCTGCTTTCTGCCCTTCTAAGACTGTCTTCTGCTTTTATAACCTTGCTCTTTTTGTTGTGGGACATGTAGTTACGCAATAAAATTGTGGCAGCGGCTACCAAAAGTAACAGAAGCGCTATGAACTTACCAAGATGCAACAAGTAAGCAATGATGGCGGCCGCGGTAAACGCGCAGAACGCAGTAAAGAACCACCCGCCAATAACATTCAATACCCCAGCTACACGGTAGACGGCACTTTCAGCACCCCATGCCCTATCGGCCAAGGAAGTTCCCATCGCCACCATGAAAGTAACATAGGTGGTGGACAGTGGTAATTTCATAGAGGTGGCTATAGAAATCAATACGCTGGCTACCATAAGGTTTACCGAGGCTCGCACCATATCAAAAGCAGGCATATCTTGCACTTTGCTTTTGGGAACGTATACATAGGGAACGGTAAACTGTTTATCGGCACTTCTTTTGATGGATGGTGGAATGACCTTTGACAAATTTTCGAAGGCCACAATGCTAAATTTCACAATTTGCCTGGAAAGATAATTGGGTTGAAAACGTTCTTCACCCTCATCTTGTCGTGATAAATCTACACTAGTTTTGACCACACTCTTTGCTTTGGATGAGAACCAAAGTGTTATGACCATAATACCACCAGAAAATAAGAGAAGAAGGGTTGGAGTGCGCACAGCAGCTGATAATCCGCTCATATCAAAATCAGATGGTGCTATACCAGAAGCCTGCCAATCTTGAAAAGACTGCAAGGCAGCAATTGGTACACCAATAAAATTCACCAAGTCGTTTCCGGCGAAAGCCATGGCCAGGGCGAACGTGCCAAATGCAATGACCAATCGATAAATATTACGGTTGAAGAAGTTGGCCAGTATCCAAGAAAACAGGGTCCAAAAAACAAAATTTAACAGCGTGAACAGCTCGGTTTGGGTCGCCACAAACTCGGTAAGGGTTCCATTGAACAAGTCAGTACTTTTAAGACCTTTGACCAAAATGAAATATACAATGGCCGTTGTGGCAATCCCACCAAAAATGGATTCAACCCACTTGGATTTACTTTTATAATCGAATGAAATTAACAGTCGCGATACATATTGAACTATGGCCCCTATCGTAAAGGCAATGAAGACAGAGAGCAAGATGCCAAAAATAATTTGGCCGGCTTTATCGGTATTGATGTAAGCACCCAAATCGGAAAAGCCACCATCGGTATTGTAGATTTTTACCAGTGAAATGGCCACCGAAGCTCCAAGAAGTTCAAACACGATTGATACTGTTGTGGAGGTTGGCATTCCCAAAGTATTGAAGAAATCCAACAGCAGGATATCCGTGATCATGACCGCCATAAAAATGAACATGATCTCTGCGAAAACAAATTCGCCGGGATTGAAAATTCCTTTCCGGGCAACTTCCATCATACCACTCGAAGAAATGGCACCAAAAGCGATTCCAACACTGGCTACAATCATTATGGTACGGAACGATATGGCTTTAGAACCAATGGCAGAATTTAAAAAATTAACCGCATCATTACTTACGCCAACCACTAAATCGGTTATTGCCAAGATACCCAGTGCAACAACCATGAAAATGTAGATGTTCTCGCCCATTCAAAATTAAAATATGGCAAAAATGCCATTATAAATTTGCATCAAGGTTAATAAAATGTTACGAAATATAGTGCTCTTGGCCCATTTCTTTTGAAAGATTAAAGCGAAGATTTGGCATTTGACATATCTTAGCGGAAAACAAGCTAGCCTATGGAATGGGAGCGTTTACTCTCATTGAAACGACATGGAGATACCTATAAGAGACTAAGAAAGGAACAGGACGAAACACGATTGGGTTTCGAAGTGGATTACGACCGGGTTATTTTTTCCTCACCGTTTAGAAGTCTTCAAGATAAAACCCAAGTAGTTCCCATGCCCATCAGCGTTGGGGCCAAAAAAGAGTTTGTACACACGCGATTGACGCATAGCCTTGAAGTTTCCGTAGTGGGCAGAAGCCTTGGAAGAGTTGCAGGTAAAGGGATTCTAGAAAAACACCCTCATCTCAAGGATGTCCATGGTTATCATTTCAATGATTTCGGAGCTATTGTGGCCGCGGCGGCCCTGGCCCATGATATTGGAAATCCTCCTTTTGGCCATAGTGGCGAGAAGGCCATCGGTAGTTATTTTGAACGCGGCAGTGGAGCAAAATATCGAGAACAACTTACGGATGAAGAGTTTCAAGATTTAGTCGATTTCGAAGGTAATGCCAATGGTTTCAAATTACTGACGGAATCGAGGGAGGGGGTTTCTGGAGGTCTGCGTTTAAGTTACGCCACCTTGGGGGCTTTTATGAAATACCCGAAAGGCTCGCTTCCCAAAAAGCCTTCTAAACACATAGTGGATAAGAAATTTGGTTTTTTCCAGTCGGACAAGGATTCATTTCTGGATGTTGTCACTGAATTGGGACTTGCCAGTAATCCGAACAATCCCGAAATAGGTTTTTTCAGACATCCGTTGACCTATTTGGTTGAAGCTGCAGATGATATTTGCTACACCATTATTGATTTTGAGGATGGTATCAACTTAGGACTGATTCCGGAAGATTATGCCTTGGAGTATTTGATCAAGCTTGTCAAGGATAAGATTAGCACCAAAAAGTATAATACCCTGACCAATTCAAGTGACCGATTGAGCTATTTACGGGCCTTGGCGATAAGCACGCTTATTTCAGACGCCGTGTCCGTCTTTAAACAGTATGAAAAAGAAATTCTGGACGGAACTTTTGCGACCTCTTTATTGGATAAAGGAAATTACAAGGCACAAATCGATGACATCATCCAGCTAAGCATTAAAAAAATCTACCAATCCGCCGAAGTTTTGGATAAAGAGTTAGCCGGCTATAAAATTATAAATGATCTTTTGGAAATTTATTCCCAGGCTTTGGTACACAAGATGAAAGGAACGGCTTCAAACTATGACGCCTTACTAATCAAAAGCCTACCTGAAAGTTTTCAAAACAGCGAAAAATCGCTTTATAAAACCTTTTTGAACCTAAGCTGTTTTGTCGCCAGCCTTTCTGATAGTGCAGCGGTTCATTTGCACAATAAGATAGCGGGAAGGCAGATCTAGAAGGAATAGGTCATCCCAATTCCCAACAACTGTTTAAATTGAATTCTTGGCTCACCGGGATTGATGACCGTGCCGTCCTCGGCAATTTCCTCGTCGAATTTAATATCATCATCGAAGATGAGGTGAGTGCCAATATTGGCATTGATATACTTGTTTACCTTTAAATTAAAGTTGACCTCCCAATCGACATCTATGTTTCCGAAACTCCTCAGATAGTCAGTGTAAAGGCTTATTCGGTGATTCATCAGCACATTTTTGATTACCTCTTTTTCCCAAGTATGGGTCACCAAAAAACCAAGCTCCATAAAAACCTGTTCACCTTCTTCCACTCCAAAAGCTCCTTGATTAGAGAGGGCCTCATCGAGTACAAAAGTGGCTTTCATAGTGATGGGTGAGATGTACAGATTGAACTTATCTTCTGTCAATATGTATGAGGTTCCCGCACCTAAAAAAAGATAGCCCGGGGACATAAATCGGGATATTGGATTGGATCTGTCAGGATATTTGAAACCATTGGAAAACTGGGTATTGAAATTCATTTTTACCGAGTAATACCAATTGGTGATGGTATCTTTTCTGAAGCCAAAGGTGGAGGTAAGGCGTATTTGATCATCTGTTTTTCGCAAAGCTCTTCCCTCTTGTGCGTTGAGTCCGTATCTCAGCCTAAGTTCGTTGTCCCAGTTCAAATACCTGAACTTATAATTGCGTTCAAATCTCATATTGGCCAAGGCTGAAACCGAATTGTCACCCCCGGCATTCCAATTCACAAAAGCAACTTCATTGATGTTCAAACCAAACTCATGGGTTTTGGTCCAGAAAGATTGGGCAACAAAACGCTTGTATTTTTTTAATAAGGGTTTGGTGCGGTTCAGTAGGGTCCTGGAATTGGTCAATTTTGCACTTCGGGGAACATAGAGAAGTTTTACATCTTTGATGCGAACCGCTTGAAAACCGGGTTCGGTACTATCCCTTTCAAAAACCCTCAAGGTGTTTACTTGAGCAGTCAATGATACAAGGGAACAAATAAATACAACAATTGAAAGTTGTAAACGCATCACAGCATTGAATTTATGTAGGTTTTCAGTGAGGTGCTATCAATTCCGGCCATTAAATGGGTTTCCTTCACGGTACCATGCTCAACAAAATTATCTGGAATTCCGAAAATAGCGATAGGAAGGGACACTTTTTCTTCATTAGCAAATTCCAATATCGCCGTACCAAAACCGCCTTTTTTACATCCATCCTCAATAGTCAGAATGCTATCGTACTTTTTAAAGATTTGCCGCAATAATTTCTTATCCAAAGGCTTTACAAAACGCATATCGTAATGCCCCACACTCCTAGGTTGATTCAATTCCTTAAGAACTCTGGAGACGGTGTTTCCAATATGTCCAATGGACAAAATGGCCAATTTGCTTCCTTCTTGCAAGCACTTCGCTCTTCCAATTTCAATAGTTTTAAACGGCGCTTGCCAGTTTAACATGACTCCTCGACCTCGTGGATAACGAATGGCAATGGGGCTTTCCAAGCCCTTTTGCGCAGTGTACATCATATTTCTTAGCTCCGTCTCATTCATCGGGGCAAATATGGTCAGGTTAGGAATGCATCGCAAATAGGCGAAGTCGAAAACCCCATGGTGGGTTGGCCCATCCTGCCCCACAAGTCCAGCCCGATCAAGACAGAAAACTACCGGCAGGTTCTGAAGAGCCACATCATGTATGACCTGATCGTAGGCCCTTTGCAAAAAAGTAGAGTATATGTTGCAAAATGGCACAAGCCCTTGGGTGGCCATTCCTGCCGCCAAGGTAACGGCGTGTTGTTCGGCAATGCCCACATCAAATGCCCTTTCCGGTATTTTCTCCATCATAAACTTTAGGGAGCTGCCCGTGGGCATGGCCGGAGTAATTCCAACGATTTTTTCATTTTGACTTGCTAGCTCTACCAAGGTATGACCAAAAACATCCTGGTACTTGGGAGGGATGCCGTTGTCATTTTTTTTCAATCGTTCACCGGTAGAGGCGTCGAACTTTCCAGGGGCATGATACACCACTTGATTTTCCTCTGCCTGTTGGAGTCCTTTTCCTTTTTTGGTTATGATATGGAGAAGTTTTGGTCCCGCAACGCTTTTCAAGCGTTGAAGCTCTAAAATAAGTGCATTGAGATTATGACCGTCAATAGGCCCGGAATAGTTCAGATTCAAGCATTCAAAAATGTTTTCATCTTTGGCCGCACCTTTTTTAACGTTGGTCAGGTATTTTTTTAAGGCCCCCACGCTGGGGTCGATACCAATGGCATTGTCGTTAAGCACAATCAATGCATTGACATCGGTAACGCCTAAATGATTCAAACCTTCAAAAGCCATTCCGCAGGCAATGGATGCATCTCCCACCACGGCCACATGCTGTTTTGAGGTTTCTCCTTGAAGTTTGGATGCAAGAGCCATACCCAATATGGCCGAAATAGCCGTTGAACTATGACCCGTACCAAAGTCGTCGTATTCGCTTTCGCTTCTTTTGGGAAAACCGCTTATGCCGCCAAGCTGACGGTTCGTATCGAATATTTCTTTTCTCCCAGTGAGTATTTTGTGGCCATAGGCCTGATGTCCTACATCCCAGATAAGTTTGTCGTTCGGGGTGTCAAAAACGTAGTGCAGGGCTATGGTCAGCTCCACCACTCCCAGACTTGCTCCTAAATGGCCCTCCTTTGTTGCTACGATGTGAATAATGAAATCCCTTAACTCCTGAGCAAGTTGCGGAAGCTGTTCTTTGCTCAGCTTTTTGAGGTCTTTTGGGGAGTTTATATGTGGTAACAGCTTTTCCAATGGGTTAAAGAACAAAAATACCTATTCTATATAAAAATGTTTTGTTTTAGATTAGCTCCCAGAAAAAATAGCATTGGCAGTTTTGGAGAATCCTTTCGACGATACCTATTTTATGAAAAAAGCGCTTCAAGAAGCAGAACTCGCTTTCGAAAGTGGGGAAGTCCCTGTGGGCGCTGTTGTGGTTGTCAAAAACCGGATTATTGGCAGGGCGCATAATTTAACGGAGCGATTAATGGACGTTACAGCCCATGCCGAGATGCAGGCCATAACGGCGGCCTCTAATTTTTTAGGGGGAAAATACTTGCATGGCTGTACCCTTTATGTAACCTTGGAACCTTGCCAAATGTGTGCCGGTGCACTGTATTGGAGCCAAATTTCGAGAGTGGTCTATGGCGCAGCGGATTTAGAACGTGGTTTTAATGTGATGGGGACCCAGCTTCATCCCAAAACCGAAATACATGGGGGAGTGCTTGAAAATGAGGCTTCAGAAATGCTCAAGCGGTTTTTCATACAACGAAGGAACTTGAATTAATTAGACAGCACCAAGAACAAAAAACCCCAACTTAAGTCGGGGTTTTTAAATTCAATTCAAAATAAAATATTGTTATCCGATTACCTGCACTTGTGCGGCAACCACACCTTTTCTTCCTTCTTCTTCTGAATATTCTACCTTGTCTCCATCTTTGAGCTCTACTCCGTTCAGTGCTGTGACATGAACAAAGATGTCTCTACCTGTTTCGTCGTTCGTAATAAATCCAAAACCTTTGGATTCATTAAAGAATTTTACTGTACCAGTCATTAAAAAAAAATATGTATTGAATTGCTAAGTTAAATTTTTCTGTTTTGACTTTTAACGATTCTATTTTAAATCTTTGGAAAATTACTGCTCATCCTTCTTTTTGGACTCCCTTTCCTGCATTTTTTTAATGTTCTCGTGGGTCAACATATAATCTTTCATTTTTTTTCCTCTACTTTCTTTGACAAGAAAAAGGGGCATCGCCACCAAAAAGAGTCCAATGGTGCCAAAACCTATAAATTTATGGGCCGCACTAGGGGTTTCATCTTTAATGGTGAATCCATAGATGATGGAGGCAAAGGAAGCCAATACAACAAATACAACAAGATGTTTGAACTTCAATTTCATGGAGAGAAGTTAATGAGTTTTCTGCGATAGGCCGTCAAAAGTTTTGATTTGGAAATGAAACCTACATATTTTCCGTCTTTAATTACGGGCAGATTCCAGGCTCCACTATCTTGAAATTTCTTCATAACCGCTTTCATGTTATCAGTATTCTGAAAAATATGCTCTGGGGGTGCGTGCATTAGGTCTTTTACGAAAACGGTGTCATAGAGCTCCGTCTGAAACATAAATTCCCTGATGTCATCCAAAACTATGATTCCTATGAGCTTCTTTTCTTGGTCTAAAACAGGGAAAAGATTTCTTTTTGATTTCGAAACAGATTCGTGAAGCATTTCGCCTAGAGACATTTCGGGATGGACCGCTTTGAAATTCTTTTCAATGACATCGTCCATTTCCATAAGATTGAGCACCATTTGATCTTTATTATGGCTTAAAAGCGCTCCAATTTTGGCCAATTCCTTAGTGTAGATAGTATAATCGAGGGCATTTTTGGTCACCAAATAGGATATGGACGCAGTAATCATCAAAGGAACAAAAAGTTGATAACCACCTGTGATTTCAGCGATCAAGAATATGGCCGTGAGTGGAGCATGAATAACCCCTGCTATAAGCCCAGCCATACCGATTAGGGTAAAATTACTCTCAGATACCTGAAAACCAAGTCCGATATTATTAATGATTTTGGCCATTACATTACCTAGGGCGCTCCCCATGACCAAGGTGGGAATGAAAACTCCCCCGGCCCCACCAGCGGCAAAGGTCGTGGTCATGGCGATGGCCTTAAATAGGGTTATGCCAAACAATAGGGCAATAACCACCCAAATATTCTCGGTGTAGGCATCAAATGGGGTTTTGCCGAGTGCCGCAATATGGTTACCATCCAATAAATTGTTGATGAAACCAAAACCCTCCCCGTACAATGGGGGAATGGCATATAGCATAATTCCAATGGCTATTCCCCCAATCAGCAGTCGGTATTTTGGACTTTTAAAGGGCTTAAACCACTGTAGAATTCGGAAGTACATTTTGGTAAAATAGATGGAGGCCACGGCGGTTCCCAATCCCAAAATGATATAAAATAAAGTGTCTTTAAGTTGAAAACCTTCGCTTAGTGAAAAACTAAAGAGAACCTCATTGCCCAAAAAGAAATAGGAGGTAAGAACCCCTGAAATTGATGCCAACAACAAGGGAAGAAGAGAGGACATGGTCATATCCAGGGTAAATACTTCCATGGCAAAAATCACTGCTGCAATGGGAGATTGAAAAATGGATGCAATAGCTCCTGAGGAGGCACAAGCCACTAGCAAGGAACGCGTTTTTGCATCAATATGGAACAACTTGCTGAGATTCGAGCTTACTGCGGCGCCAGATTGAACCGCAGGGCCCAACAAACCGACGGATCCACCAAAACCAACTGTCAAGGGTGCGGCGATAAGCGGGGTGTACATGTCTTTGATGGAAAGCAGCCCTCTTTTTTTGGATAAGGAAAAAATTATGGACGATACAGCGTGCTGAAGTGGCTTTTTATGTACAAACTTTACATAAAGAAACACCAAGGCCAGTCCAACAATGGGCAAAATGAAATAGAGCTGGTTCTCTGAAAAGATGATACCAGCCTTTAAAACAGATTGGATGAGATAGGTGAGGTTTTTCAGGGTCACGGCCACCAATCCAGCGGCAAAGCCAACCAATAAGCTCATGATATGCACAAAGGTCTTGTTGGAGATATTTCTGTATCTCCATTTAAGGAACTTTGTCAAAAGTCGCTTGGTTTTGCTCCGCATCGAGGTATGCTATGTTTAAAAGTATTAAAAAATCCCGCGGTAAAGCGGGATTTGTACTTTCTTAAAGATCGAGCTTCAAATGAAGCTCTTTCAGTTGCTCTTCATCAATAGTGGCCGGAGCATCGATCATAACGTCGCGCCCACTATTGTTTTTTGGGAAAGCGATAAAATCGCGAATGGTTTCCTGTCCGCCTAAAATGGCGACTAAACGGTCTAACCCGAAGGCAATACCTCCATGGGGAGGCGCGCCGTATTGAAAGGCATCCATCAAAAAGCCAAACTGTGCTCTAGCTTCTTCTGGGGTAAAGCCCAAGTGTTTGAACATGGTCGCTTGAATGTCCTTATCATGAATTCTGATAGATCCACCTCCAATTTCGTTGCCATTCAAAACCAAATCGTAAGCATTGGCCCGAACTGCTCCAGGGTCGGATTCCAACAACTCCATTTGTCCAGGTTTTGGAGATGTGAAAGGATGGTGCATGGCATGATAGTTTCCTGTTTCCTCATCAAGTTCCAATAACGGAAAATCCACAACCCAAAGCGGAGCAAATTCGTCAGGCTTTCTAAGGCCTAGACGTTCCGCCATTTCCATACGCAATGCACTTAATTGAGACCGGGTCTCGTTTCCATTTCCAGAGAGAACACAAATTAAATCGCCAGGCTTGGCTTGGGTGCGTTCCGCCCATTGGGCAAAGTCTGAAGTGTCATAAAATTTATCTACAGAGGATTTAAAGGTGCCATCCTCGTTGTACTTGACATATACCATTCCTTTGGCGCCCACTTGCGGTCGTTTCACCCAGTCAATGAGTTTGTCAATTTCCTTTCGGGTGTAGGAAGCCGCTCCGGGAACAGCAATCCCCACGATCAGTTCTGCCGAATTGAATACGCTGAACTCTTTATGTTGGGCGAGGTCATTCAACTCCCCAAACTTCATTCCGAAACGAATGTCGGGCTTGTCATTACCGTAAGTCCGCATAGCCTCATCATAGGTAATCCGAGGAAAATCTCCCGAATCAATATTATGGATTTGCTTCAGCAAGTACTTGGTCAGACCCTCGAAGGTATTTAGTATATCTTCTTGTTCTACAAAGGCCATTTCACAATCGATTTGCGTGAATTCGGGTTGACGGTCAGCGCGTAAATCTTCATCCCTGAAGCATTTGACAATCTGAAAATACTTATCCATTCCTCCCACCATCAATAATTGTTTAAAGGTTTGGGGAGATTGGGGAAGTGCATAAAATTGACCCTCATTCATGCGACTGGGCACCAAGAAGTCACGGGCTCCTTCGGGGGTGGACTTTATTAAGTAAGGAGTTTCAACCTCAATAAATCCTTGGTCTGAAAGATACTTACGAACCTCCATGGTCACTTTATGGCGAAAGATGAGGTTGTTCTTAACGGGATTTCTTCGAATGTCTAGATATCTGTATTTCATCCGCAGATCATCGCCACCATCGGTATCATCTTCAATGGTAAATGGAGGCAGGGCAGAAGGATTCAAAATTTGGAGGGAAGACACCAAAACCTCTACATCGCCTGTAGGGATGTTCGGATTTTTGGAAGCTCTTTCAATGACTGTCCCCTCAATTTGAACAACGGTTTCACGCCCCAGTTCTTTGGCTTTTTCCAATAAGCTTTTATCTGAACGTTCCTCATCAAAAACAAGTTGGGTGATGCCATACCGATCTCGAAGATCTACCCAGATCACAAAACCCTTGTCCCTTACTTTATGGACCCAACCACTGAGTATAACTTCTTTTTGAATATCGGTGGAGCGCAAAGCACCACAAGTAACATTTCTGTACATAACTTAATTGTGAGGCGCAAATTTAAAAGTAAAGTCAAGATTACGGGCAAGATATAAAGAGTTTCTTGCTAGTAGTATAATTATGCAAATTAGGTGATAAAAGAAATAAGGAAATTTAGGGTAACATTATAGAAACTTAAGGTTTACACAAAATTTACATTAAGAATTAACGTTAGATAATAGACAGGAAACTTCGGTATAAAGCTGGATTTGTTTAAGAAACCTTCAAAAGTGTTGAAACTTAAATACCTGATTATTAAACTATTAAACAATTAAAGTTAATTTAATGTAAATAAATAGTTAGGCAAATATTTATTTTACGTAAAATAAATGGTACATTTGTAATGTTATAGTAAAGAAACGAATTTAAAAAACCCATATATATTATGAAGAAAGCAGTATTTTTTTTAGCGATGGTGTTTTCGGTTTATATGTATTCACAAGGTACTGAACCGACTTTGGAAAAAGTGGGGAAAATGGTAAAAGCTACATATTTTCACGAAAATGGCAACATTGCCCAAGTAGGGTATATGTTAAAAGGAAAATTACATGGACAATGGTTCATGTATAATCAAGATGGAAGAAAAATCGCTTCAGGTAAATATGATGAAGGCAAAAAATCTGGTAAATGGTTCTTCTGGGAAAAAGAAGTTTTGAAAGAAGTAGATTATGCAGATAATCGTATTGTGAATGTGAAAAACTGGAACAATTCGGAAATTGTTTCCGTAGACTGATAAAAAATTGGTGTACAAAAAAGCCGCGGCGAATTCGCCGCGGCTTTTTTTATGCTTTAAGTTTACTTAAGCTGCTATATCCAAAACCTCTTTTTTGGTCACTTCTTTTCGTACGCGGTTCTTTTTCATTCTCACTTTTACGCGATACACCAAGCTGAAAAGAATAGGAACAACAATCAACGTTAGGAAGGTAGCCACCAATAATCCATAAATTACGGTCCATGCCAAAGGTCCCCAGAAAATTACATTGTCCCCACCAAAATAAATATTCGGATTGAACTCACTGAACAGGGTAAAGAAATTGATGTTGAACCCGGTTGCTAGCGGAATAAGTCCCAAAATTGTGGTAATGGCAGTTAAAAGAACGGGTCTTAGCCTTGCCTTTCCACCTTTAACCACAGCTTCAAGAAAGTCTTCTTGATTCAAAAGCTCGTCATCATCCAACTCCAATTCCACTTTTTTACGGTCGATGAGCAATTGGGTATAGTCCAAAAGCACCACCCCATTGTTCACCACAATTCCGGCCAGGGAAATAATACCCATCATGGTCATCATGATAACAAAAGCGCTTCCTGTGGCCACAATTCCTCCGAAAACGCCAATCAAACTCAAGAAGATGGCCAACATAATAATTCCCGGTTTTGAAACCGAATTGAACTGGAAAATCAAGATGAAGAAAATCAGACCTAATCCCGTAAAGAAGGCTCCCATCAAAAAGGCCATTTGCTTGTTCTGTTCTTCAATTTGACCCGTGTAATCAATTTTGATATTCGGCGGCAGTTCGTTAAAGCTTTGCATTTCATCCTGAACTTTGCTGACAATGGCTCCTGCATCGGTAAACCCAGGTGCCAAGGCCGAATAAACGGTCACCACCCTTCTTACATCTCGATGCTTAATGGCACTAAACCCAGAACTGTTTACCTGATTTGCCACCGCAGAAACCGGCACCTCCTTGATTTGACCAGAAGATTGATCCCTAAACGTAATTTTCTGATTGAAAATGGCACTGGTATTATATCGGTTCTCTTCATTAAAACGAACGTAGATGTCGTAGTCCTCGCCATCCTCTTTGTAGATTCCTGCCTTTGCTCCGAAGATGGAATTTCGCAGTTGCTGACCTACCTGTCCGGTGGCAACACCCAGTTCACCTGCTTTTTTGCGGTCAACTTCAACCACCATAGAAGGTTTGGATTTGTTCACATCAATTTTGAGCTCATCAATACCAGGAATGTTCTTGGAATTGATATAGTTCCGCATTTTTTCGGCTGATGCGATCAACTCTGAATAATCGTCCCCTTCCAACTCGATGTTGATAGGATATCCCGCGGGGGGTCCAACAGCATCTTTTTCAACAGAAATCGCTACACCGGGGTATACATCTTTAAGGGCTTCCTGAACTTTTTTGAGCAAGTCGTTACTATCGGCCCCTTCCCTAAACTTGTATTCCCGCATGGTAGCTGTAATCTTTCCTCGATGTGGCATTTCAGCCGCGGAGCCACCATCAGTCTGGGGATTACCTGCTCCTTCACCAACCTGCGAGACCGCACTTTCCGTTAAAAAGTTGTAGTCCCCATGCAGATAAGCATCTTCATTAATGATTTCGTACACCCGCCTTTCAACATCGTTGGTAATTTGATTTGTTTTTTCGATATCCGTTCCTTCGGGGTATTCGATATATACAATAATCTGGTTCGGGGTGTTATCGGGGAAGAATTCAACTTTAGTACGTTGACTTCCCACTGAAGCCCCAAAGCCCATAAATGCAATAAACAACAATACAAAGGTGCCAATTGCAATGAAGATTGGTTTTCTTCCGTTCAAAGCAACACGCAAGGTACGCTCATAAAACTTTTCCCATCTTGGGAGAATTTTGTTTTGGAATCCATTGGCCCATCCCCTCAAGAATAGTCGATATCCCCATAACAAAATGGAGGTTACCACCATCAAGGTTCCCAATGCTCTATATTCACCTCCAAAAATGATAATCAAAATTCCTATAGCCGAAACTATGGAGGTAGTTCGAATAATTTGCTTTAAAGGCATTTCCTTGTCCTCAGTGGTCATGTACCTTGAAACCAGCACGGAGTTGAAAAAGATGGCCACAAATAGTGAAGAGCCCAATACCACCGATAGGGTTACGGGGAAATAGATCATAAACTGCCCCATCACTCCGGGCCATAAACCAAGGGGTACAAAAGCGGCAACCGTGGTAAGCGTTGAGATAATAATGGGGAACGCAATCTCCCCAATCCCTTTTTTGGCGGCCTCTATTCGGGACATCCCTTCCTTATCAATAAGGCGATAAACATTTTCGACAACCACGATACCGTTATCGACCAACATCCCCAATCCCATAATCAGTCCAAATAGGATCATGGTGTTCATCGTATAGCCCAAGGTGTTCAATATCATAAGCGACATGAACATGGACATCGGAATCGCGAACCCAACAAATAGTGCATTTTTGAATCCTAAAAAGAACATCAATACGGTGACCACCAAAATGATTCCAAAGATGATGTTGTTTACCAAATCATCTACCTGACCAATAGTCTTGGACGATTGGTCGTTTGCGATGCTCACCTGAAGATCTTGTGGGAATACATTGTTCCTTGCGTCTTCAACCATGACCTGAATCTGCTCAGCCGCGGCCACCATGTTTTTTCCGGCACGTTTCTTTACATCCAGCATTACAACAGGGTGTCCAAATTCTCGGGCATAGGTGGTTTTATCCTCTTCCTTGAACGAAACTTCTGCAATGTCCTTCAAATAAATGGGGTTGTTATTTTCCGATTTCACCACAAAGTTTTCCAACTCACTAGGCTCATCGATTTCACCAACAATACGAATAGTTCTACGCTGACCACTGGTAATCAAATTTCCTGCGGAGGTGGTCATGTTTTCACGGCTGATGGTATTGATGACATCGTCAAAACTGACTTGAGCGGCCATCATTTTGTAAATATCAACGGCTACTTCAACTTCCTTTTCTTGTGCACCACGAATATCTACTTGCTTTATTTCTTGTAAGCTTTCAATCTCGTCTTCCAAATATTCCCCATATTCTTTGAGTTTGTCTACCGGATAATCCCCTGAAATATTAATATTCAGGATGGGAATTTCTTCCGACATACTTAGATCAAATACATTGGGTTCAACTTTCGCATTGTTAAAAGTTGGCCAGTCCTCTCCAGCGGTTTGAGAATCCACCTCATCTTTCACCTTTTGTTTGGCAGCCTCAACACTAATATTTTCATCGAATTCCACAATGATCATAGAGTAATCCTCTTGGGATGTCGATGTAATTTCAATAACGTTGCTCACCGTTTTTAGCTCATCTTCCAAAGGGTCGGTAATGAGCTTCTCGATATCTTCCGCAGTATTTCCGGGATAGAGCGAGCTGATGTAAATTTTGGTCTCCTTGATTTCAGGGAAGTTTTCCCTGGGCATACTGAAATAGGCCGATGCACCCAAGAATAGGATTACCGCGATCAAAACATACATGGTCGTTTTGTTGTCGATAGCCCAAGAGGACAGCCTAAATTCTTTATCTACTTTTTTCTTTTGCTTTTCCATGATGATTGTGGTATTGGGCTATATGTTGTCCATTATACGTACTTTCTGTCCATCCTTAACGCTGCGGGCTCCCTCGTCAATAATTCCATCGCCTTGGGCAATTCCTGAAAGCACCTCTACATAGTCTCCTTGGGTCTTTCCAGTGATGATCACTGCTTTTTTTGCAACGGCTTCGGAAGAGATGGAATCAGCCCCAACTAAATACACATATTGTTCCCCTTCCGCATTTTCTGAAACGATGCTTTGCGGTATTAAAATGGCACTCTCGTTGGTATAGTCATTAATCATTACTTTGGCCGTAAGGTTGGGCTTTATTTTTCCACTTTCGCTAGGGACAGGAATCTCTACAGTAAAGGAACGATTGCTGGGATTAATGAAATTCCCGGTCTGTCTCACCTTTGTGGTAACACTATCGCCTAGCACAGGAAAATAGACACGAACATTTCGACCTGGAGTTACGTTGGACAGATGGCTTTCGGGCACTTCTACCTCAACATACATATTAGAAAGGTTTACGATTCGAAATACTTCCGAACCTTGACCAGGGCCTACAACGGTTCCCTGATCTTTGATCACATCATCAATTATTCCGGAAAAAGGAGCCCGAATGGAAGACTTTGCCAACTGACTTTGCATTTGTTTTACAGCACTTTCCTGTGCTTCGTATGCGGTTTTAGCTTCCAAATATTGGATCTCTGATCCAATATTTTGGTCCCACAACCTTTTTTGACGGTCGAATGTGGTCTTTGCCAAGGCAGCCTGGGTTTTCATTTGCACCAATTGACTTGAAAGACCGCCATCGTCAATGGAAGCCAACAACTGTCCTTTGGAGACTTTTTGACCCTCCTTCACATAAACTCGGTTGAGAGTTCCAGACATTTCTGGATAGATGAGAACGTTCTGTTTGGTCATCACATCACCTTGCAATTCCAGATAATGGTCAAATTTCTCAGCTTTGGCCTCAATGGTCGTAACCAAAGGCAACTTGGCACTTGCATCCAAAGTTGCAATTGCTGAGTCCAACTTATGGATTTCGGCTTCAAGCGCCTTTTGCTGCTCTGAGATTTCTGTTCTTTTGGCGCGGATAGTCTCCAGATTCTGTTCTTCCAGAACGCTTTCCACACTGGTTGACCCTCCTCCTCCACAAGCGTAGAGAAGAATGGTTACGAAGGGCAATAGTATCTTTTTCATGATATGGTTTTGTCTTTTGATTATTGATTTAATATGGTTTCCAGTTCTGTTTTTCGATTGATTACGTCCACCATGGACTGTAAGAATTCTTGTTGGGTCGAGTAGAGCTGAGTTTGGGCCTGTCGCAGTTCAAAACTGGTTGCCAAGCCTTCAGAATATTTGATCTGGTTTTTGTTCTCGATGCGTTCGGCAAGCTCAAGGTTTTGTTTGGAGGTGTCATATTCCTCAATGGACAAGGTATAGTTGCTCTTAGCGCTCTCCAATTGCAGTCGGATTTGCTCCTCTGCCTCTGTCAATTCTGTTTTCGCCTTTTCAAAGGCAATTTTGGCCCTTTGGGTACTGGCACTTCTTCCCAAGGAACTAAAAATGGGAATATTAAGATCAAAGCCCAGTACCGAAGACTCAAACCATTGCTGACCGCTGCTCAAAAAGTTAAATCGGTCACTAAAGGAATTTCCCCCGTAGTTTACAAAAGCGTTCAAAGTGGGTAATGCCCGACTTTTTGCCAATTTGAGTTCAAAGTACCGTTGTTCATTTAAATTGGTGACCAATTTGTAATCCACGTTGTTTTCGATGTTGAATTCAGCATCCAAGAGGCCTGGATTAATCTGCTTTTGTGTTAAATCTTCCAAGGTTTCGGTCAAAACAGTAGGGGTTGCAATGGGTAGACCCATCATCAAGTTGAGCATTTGCAAAGTGATTTTTTCCAGTCGCTTGGCATTTTTCAATTGATTATCAACTGACGATAAGGTAATCTGCAATTGATCCACGCTTTCTTCATCACCAAGGCCGTTTTCGAAAATACGTTTGGTCTCATAAAGGTTTTTCTCGAGAGTGGCTTTGTTTTTCTCTGAAATGAGCACGCTTTCTTGAGCAAGAAGCACATTGCCATAGGCTTCCACCACCGACTTTCGAACATCGAGATCTGTTTTCTCTTTGTTGTTTCGGCTATAGCTCAAAAATGCCTTGGTGGCTTGCACCCCAACAATGTAGGAGCCATCAAAAATTTGCTGCTTTAGGGTTGCTGTTGCCGTGGCAGATTGGGGCTGGCCGAAAACTACTTCTTCAAAAGTACCGGGCTCTCCTCCAAAGAACTCCGCTGGAATTTGCGCTACCGGCTGGATCAACTGATTTTGATAGCTGATTGCGCCAGAAATTTGGGGAAGCCCATCCGCAATGGTCTCCCATTTCTGTTTTTGGGCGTCGTCCATATCCCTACTGGCGTTTATAGCGCTGTAATTGTTTTCCAGTGCATGCGCAATGGCCTCATCCAGACTAAACTGATATGAATCTTCCTGTGCATTAATTAAACATGGCCCCAAAAGCAGGAGGCCAATAATGATTGTTCGCATTTATTCTTGATTTGAGTTGATGATTGAGTTTAATATATTTCTTCCTTTTGGGGTTACAATTCCCCGTAAATGATATTCCAAATAGTTGTCCATTAATTCGTAGGTTGAGAAAATACTCAACGGAAACAGGCTATTGTCCTTAATGCTGGTTACACCCGAAAAATAGATTCTTGAAACAAATTCCATATTGATATTGTTCCGATAGATGCCCATCGCTACTCCTCTTTTAATATTGTCCAGCACGCACTTCTGCATAACATCAAACTGATTTTGTCGCAGCCTTTCATGTACAGCTGGGTAATACTTCTGCAACTGGTACTGGGGGGAAGATTTTTCATCTTTGAGATGTAGCATCACAAACTTTTTGATTTCATAAAGCTCCTCAATCGGATTTTTATCAAGTGCAATGATTTCATCGATACCATTTGAAATGTACCAGAACAAATTCATTGTACTTTCTTCCACCAATTGCGTTTTGTTTTCAAAGTGCGAGTAAATGGTCTTTTTTGATATGCCCATGTCTTGGGCCAGATCATCCATCGTCACACTTTTAAACCCTAGGGTCAAAAACAACTCCGTCGCCTTATGTAAAATTTTTTCCCGCATCGAAGGGCAAATGTAATCTTGGAAACTTTATAAACAAAAATAGTTTCCTAGGTTTTACATTTTTTTAACGTGTCGTTGATTAAGCAACTTCAGCGGGACCAACCAACGATATAATGACGAAAACTGAAACCTTTTTTGGACTGGACTGTATTTTTTGATTTTGAACTCCAGAAAATGGCCCTGTACTGATGGCCGTATCTTTTCCTAACAATGTTTGTCTTTTTAGGTGTTTCCATCTTCTTTTTGATTTTCAATTCGGTTTAAATAAGCCCTGTAAGCTTCCTCTCCTTCCTCTTTCCAGAATTGATCATAGTGCTTCCATTCCGAGAAAGGGGTTTTAGGTTTACAGAACCTTTCCATTTTTTCCTTTCTTTTTGCTTTGCTCTTGCTGCTTTTGGAAGAATGGTTGCCTAAGCCAAAAAGCAATTTGGCCAGTACCAGGATTCCAAGGGCTTGCCAGTAACCAATCGAGGTCAATCCAAAAATGTCGGGCATCAACCAATTCCAAAGTAACATGGTCACATAACCCGCCAATAGGGTAAAGACAATTACAATCAAGATCATAAAAAACACCTTGAACCCTGTGGTTACAAATCTTTCTATTCCCCTTTCGTATTTTTTGTGTTGTTCCATTTTTTATTCTATTAAATGTTTTTTCTTTTTTGTTCTAAGTTTTTTGCCAAAATCGACAACGCTCTATGCCTTCTTGACATTAAGGTTCCTTGGGCAATGCCGGTCTCTTGAGAAATTTCCCTGTAGGTGTATCCTTCAAAATCGACCGCCAATATGATATTTCGGTACTCTGGTTTCAGCTTTTCGATGGCCTCTTTCAACGCGTTTTGGAGTCCAGTTCCATAAGAGTTATCGGCTTCACCGTAAAAGAGATCCGCAAACTCCTGCCATTTCCCATCAATATCATCACTAGCGTAATTCCGTTCTTTTTTGCTGCGCATTAAATCGATGATGCGGTTGCGAATGGCGTTGTACACAAAACCGGCCACGTTGTTTATTTGGGCGGCATCATTCGATCTTGAAAAAATACGAAGCGCCACGTCTTGAACTATATCCTCGGCTTCACGTTCTGTGGTATCCTCAATTTTTGACCTTACATACCGCTGAAGCGAAAGGTACTCCTCAGAAAAAAATGAGGTGAGTCTGCTATCATTACTCTCGTTACTGCTTACCATTCGCGGGTTGTTGACGGTCTTTCGATTTAAAAGACGAAGATTTTCAAAACTATTGCGTTTTCGATGGAAATTTTTTTCGAATCTTGCTAAAAGCCCTTCCACAAGGGATGAGTTTTTCCATTTAAGAGCGTATTTTTGAAGCTATGACGAAGCTGGAATCCCTTGAGCAATACAAAGAAAGTGTGCTTTCTTATATGAAAACCCGTTTTGCGGTGAAGGAACCAAAAAACCTTTACGAGCCCATAGATTATATTTTGAATCTTGGTGGAAAAAGGCTACGACCGGTTCTTACTTTAATGGCCTGCGAGGTGTTCGGCGGTAAACCTGAAGCTGCTTTGGATGCTGCTTTGGCCATTGAAATGTTCCATAACTTTTCCCTCGTACATGACGATATTATGGATGATGCACCCTTGCGCAGGGGGAAAACCACGGTTCATGAAAAATGGGATATCAATACGGGCATACTTTCGGGCGACGCCATGCTCATTAAAGCCTATCAATTCTTTGAAGAATATCCGCCAGAGGTTTTTAAAAGGCTGGTTGCCCTTTTTAGCCAAACCGCCATGGAAGTTTGTGAAGGCCAGCAATACGATGTAGACTTTGAAACCAGAAACGATGTGACCATCCCAGAGTATTTGAGAATGATTGAATTCAAAACTGCGGTTTTGGTGGGAGCAGCCATGAAAATGGGAGCGGTGGTGGCAGGAGCCAGCGATGAGGATGCTGAAGCCATTTATGGATTCGGAAGAAATTTGGGGATTGCCTTCCAGCTTCAAGATGATTATCTAGATGCTTTTGGAGACCCCGAAACATTTGGCAAGCAAGTAGGAGGAGATATTATTGAAAACAAAAAGACCTTCCTCTATTTGAAGGCCATGGAATTCTCATCACAGAATGAGAAGGAAGAATTGTTAAAACTTTTTATGGAAGAAACCCAAGAGACGTCCAAAAAAGTGGAAGCAGTGAAAAACATATTTATAAATAGTGGTGCTGTCAAGTTTACGAAAGCAGCGATTCAGGAATATACCGACAAAGCATTTCTTACTCTTAAGGAAATTACGGTTGAGGAATCTTCAAAGAAGCTTCTGAGACAATTTGGCGAACAACTGATGTATCGTAGTATTTAGAAAATTCTTCGAAAAAGAGCTTTTATAAACGGAATTGGCTTAGGGGCTGACATGATGAGAATATCCTCCCAAAAATTGGTCTCATTGTCCAAAAATTTTAAGATTAGAGGAACCTTCCGTTTACGAAACAAGGATTCAAAAATGGATTGTCCCAAATGATTATCATGGGCCAATACGTCAAGCATGATCAAATCATAAAACCAAAATTTGTCCTTCTTGTTTAAGCTCAACCGGGATCTGCCTTGCTTTAATCGGTCTACCAACTCACCCACTCTCTTATTCGTGGCATAAAAAGTAAAACCTGTGCTGGGTTTTGCCCAACCGCCCGCGATGCCGATGCTAATTATCGAGGAAGTATTGTTTTCATTAAAGGGATAACAGGTCATGGGAATGCTTCCCTGCTCTGTGTCGATTATGGAATAAGAAATGTCCTTATAGTTCTCGTTAAGATATTCTTGAATGGCTCTTTCGTATGCTTTGCGATCCAACAATTTTTCCGAAAATAGGGTGTATTCAAAAAGGGCCTCAGTTTCGGAAAAAGGGAGCACATACATAAATCTGGTATTCCCCTTCTGTGGAATGGAAAAGTCCATAAAGGTGGCTTCTTCCGAGTTAAAAACCGGTTTTTCGGTTTTTACGAACCATCCTACAAAATGTTGTTGCAAAACAGGATACTTCTTTTGTTGGTGGATGGAGTCATAGCTAAAAATGCTATTGAAAACCAAATCGGCTCTATAGCTGCCGAGCTCAGTGTTTACTTGGGCCTTGCTGGATTGTTGAACAATATGGGTGACACTATCCCGTAACCAAGTGATATTGGAATGGTTTTGAATTTTCTCTCTATAATGTTGATAGAAATCAATGCCCCGAACCATTTTATAGGAGTAGGGATTGATATCTGTGGAAAGTTTTAATTTCTCCCCTGCAAAATAGATTTTGGGCCACTTTTTATGTACCAGATGGTCAAACTTTCCTTCACCAACTTCCCAAAAACACCATGTGCGGTCATTTTTGGTTTTATCCTCCTTATCAATAAGTAAAATGGACTTGGACTTGAAAAAGTCATCCGACCCCAACGCATCGGCCAATAACAAACCGGAAGCACCTGCACCGATGATGATGAAGTCGTAGTGTGACATTGGCTAAAAATACGAATATTGACCCAAGCCGATTAGTTGATGGTATATCGAAGTCCAAAAAACCCCCTGATTCCTTGATTGGGACCATATACGTAGTTTGGATCGAACGTAAGGGCAAAAGGGTTATCTGCCGTGGCCACTGCATTGCCATTGCCATCGAAGGTTACATTTTGGTCAAATGGGTCGTTGGCCCTTGCAATGATAAAGGGATTGCCTCGGTTTGGAGTCCAATCCAGAAGATTTTTAATCCCACCATAGACCTCAAAATCTTTGAGGCCCTTGTAGGTAAATTGTATGTTTTGAATGCTCCAGGTAGGGGAGAACTCATCTCTGGGGTCCAAATCACCCACAAGCGGTAGACGCATTGGGCCATATAGATTTCCAGTATAGTCCACTGTCAAATCCAATGAACGAAGGATATAAGAGACATTCCATGTTCCTGTAAAACTTTCGGTCAAAATTTGTCTTTCTTTACTGCCATTCTCGGTATTGCTTACGTCTTGCCAAGTTGCTCCCAGTAGAACTCTTAATCCACTGGCAAATACAAGGTCAAGATTGGCACTCAAACCTTGTGAGACAGACTTTCCATCAAGATTGTCGTAGATAATTTGATTGGGATTGGTATCATAGTCCGGGAGAATCACATTGGAGAAATGTGTATAAAATGCAGAAGCGTCAAACCCAATAAATGTTCCATTATCGCTGTAGATTTTCTTTAGATAGTTAAGATTGACGTTTATGGAACGCTCTGGTTGTAATTCTTCGGCAATAACAACTTCTCTGGCGCCCGTTAGAGCCGCATGGTCTTCCGTAAACAAATTGACCACCCGAAATCCAGTCCCGGCGTTTACCCTGAAAATATCATTGCCGGTTATTTTCCACTTGTATGCAGCTCGAGGTGTGAAAATATTACCATGTCGGTTATCATAATCATAGCGTAATCCAGTTAAAACTGAATGCTTCTTTGCAATGGTGATTTCGTCCTGTACAAATAAGCTTGGAATCCAAACTTGGTCAGGAGCATTTTGGTTTGAAGCAAATGTGGCCGAGGTGTTATCGTCATAATAATTGTAGCGAACAGCTGCCCCAAATAACAAATCATGATTTTTTGTTGATTTGTCCCAGGTCAACTGACCAAAACCAATACGCTGGTCGGCCAAATAGAGTTCGTTACCATAAGCCGAGTTTTGGTTATGATCATTATACGAAACCGACAGCAGCATTTTTTCTTTTATTGGGAGCTGATATTTAGCTAACATTTCCCACCTGCGGGTGAATATGCTTTCGCCATAAATTTCATCTCCACCCCTGAATTCGGGTGTCCACTGAAGTTCACCACCCCATCTATCTTCATAAAAGAACCTTCCCGCTACAGAAAATATGCGTGAATCCTTTCTCTTAAAATTCCACTTTTGAAATATGGAAACCCGGTCTTGAAGTGTAACATCTGTAAAGTTGTCCCCGTTGTTGTCAATTGGGATATCGTAATTGAAATAGTTAACCCCCAGTAGTAGGTCAGCCTTTTTGCCTACTTCGATTTTTGTGCCCACATCAAGGTTGTATTCTCCCCACCCCGTAACAAAACCATCAGCAAAAAATTCGGGAGCGTTCGGTGCATGTTTGGTAATTATGTTAATCAAACCACCAACAGCTTCACTGCCGTACAAGGTAGACGCTGGTCCTTTTACAATTTCAATTTGTTCTATCAGGGAATTGGGAATTCCGCTGAGCCCGTATACCGTTCCCAGACCGCTTACAATGGGCATACCATCAATAAGCACCAGGGTATAGGGGCCTTCAAGACCATTAATATGGATATCCCCCGTATTACAAACATTGCAATTGATCTGTGGGCGCACCCCATTCACATTCTGCAGGGCCTCAAAAATACTTGGTGTCGGGTTCTTTTTTAGAAAAGAAGGCTTGTACACCTCCACAGGAACTGGACTTTCCAATCTACTAACGGGCTTTAGGGTGCCGGTAACCACGGTTTCATCCAAACTTTCGGCAGAGGTTTCCAGAGTTATGTTCAGCTCAACACTTTCGTTTTTCCCAATTAGAAAGGGAACCCGTTTTGTTTGGTAGCCAATAGCTGAGGCAATCAACACATATTTTCCCGGACCCAATTCGGTAAGTACATAATCACCATGCTCATCCGAAGCGGTTCCTTTTTCGGTTCCCTTCAAATAAATATTGGCGAATGCTATAGGTGTTTCCCCTTCTGATACATGACCATTAAGGGATGCAGTTTGGGACCAACCATAGCCAAAAGAACCAAAAAGGAAAAGCAATAGAATTTTTTTCAATCCTTTAAATTAAAATTTAGACAAATCTAAAAATTAGTTTTTATAAATAAAATGTATTTTTGCCAAAATTGTTCTTGGTGACCCGATCGGAGGAAAATTATATCAAAACCATTTTTCACTTAGGTGGCAGCAGTTCCACACTCATTGCTACAAATGCCATAGCCGAGCAGATGGAGACCAAACCATCTTCTGTAACCGATATGGCCAAAAAACTAGCGGATAAGGGTATTGTGTATTACAAGAAATATCAAGGGGTCTGTTTAACGGATATAGGGGTTAAAAAGGCACTTTCGATTATTAGAAAACACCGGCTTTGGGAAGTTTTTTTGGTTGAAAAACTTGATTTCACTTGGGATGAAGTACATGAGGTTGCCGAGCAGTTAGAGCATATAAAAAGCGAAAAGCTTATTGACAGGATTGATGCATTGTTGGAGTTTCCCAAATATGACCCCCATGGAGACCCTATTCCAGGAAAGGACGGAACCTTTTTAAAGCAAGACAAACAGTTGCTTAGTGAGGTACCTTTGAACAAAGTGGCCGTTTGCGTGGGAGTGAAAGATACTTCCCCTACCTTCTTGAAGTTTTTGGACAAAAACAAAATCGCATTGGGAGATACCATCGAAGTTTTGGAGAAAGAGGAATTTGACCATTCCCTTCTCATTAAGTTGGCGAATCATGAGCTTAGCATATCGCATCAAATCGCATCAAATCTTTACGTTAAAATAAACTACTAATGGAACAAGTAATTCATTATTTTGAAAGCATCGACCCCATTTTGGCAGCGCTCTATGCCACACTGTTTACATGGGGCCTGACCGCTGCAGGCGCTGGATTGGTTTTTTTGTTTAAAAATCCGAGCAGGGCTTGGTTGGATGGCATGCTAGGCTTTACAGGAGGGGTCATGGTAGCGGCTAGTTTTTGGAGCCTTCTTGCGCCGGGAATCGAAATGAGTCAAGGTGAAGGATTTGTTAAGGTAATTCCCGCGGCTGTGGGATTTCTACTGGGTGCTTTTTTCATTTTTGGCTTGGACAAGGTACTTCCCCATATCCATATCAATTTTAAAGCGAGTGAGGCAGAAGGGGTCAAAACCCCATGGCACCGAACAACCTTGTTGGTTCTGGCCATAACCTTGCACAACATTCCGGAAGGATTGGCTGTTGGAGTTTTGTTTGGTGGGGTAGCTTCTGGTTTTGAAGGAGCGACCATTGGTGGTGCAGTTGCTCTGGCTTTGGGTATTGGACTACAGAATTTTCCAGAAGGCTTTGCCGTGGCAGTACCCATGAAAAGACATGGGTTAAGTCGATTTAAAAGTTGGTCCTACGGACAAGCATCTGCCATTGTTGAACCCATAGCTGGGGTGTTAGGCGCATGGGCCGTCCTTACCTTTGAACCTATTTTACCTTATGCGCTCTCCTTTGCCGCTGGAGCCATGATCTTTGTTGTAGTGGAGGAGGTGATTCCGGAAACACAGCGTGACAAGTATACAGATATTGCTACTTTGGGCTTTATCGGTGGTTTCATTATTATGATGACCTTGGATGTGGGATTAGGCTGATTTCTCAACCCATGATAAGTCGTTCCAAGAAGTCCCCAACGAAGTAGGCAACCACTGCTGCGATACCGCCTAAAGCAAGTGTTTCAAAAATGCCCTTAATAACCGAAGTTTGATTGACATAGGTTTTCAGCCATCCAATAACAATGAAACCTAGCGCTGTTAAAATAGAGGCAATAAGAAATAAGTTATAGCCCAAAGGGGAAATGTAGTCCAGAACATATATCAAAAGCGGAATAATCCCGATGGATAAAAATGATATATAGGTCACGGCTCCTATCCAGAAAGGCGAACGTTCCTCATCCTGCATTTCGAGTTCTTCCTTCATCATGGTATTCACCCAAACCTCTTTATTGCTCGTTATTACATCTACAACCTTTTCAAGAAGTTCACCTTCAAATCCTTTGGCTTGATAAATCTCTACGATTTCTTCCCGTTCCATATCGGGGAGGTTGTCCACTTCCCAATATTCAACCTGCTTGTGTTTTTGGTAATTGTCTTTTTCTGATTTGGTGGACAAATAAGCCCCTACTGACATAGCGAAGCCATCCGCCAATAGATTGGCAAAACCTAGGATGATGATGACAGCACTTTCCAAGCCTGCTCCCACCGAGCCTGCAACAACCGCAAAGGTGGTCACGCAGCCATCGATACCGCCATACACAAATTCACCCAGGTAATTTTCAAAACGTTTGAAAAATCCGCTTTTGCCGTGAAGAACATCTTCTTGGTGTTTTTGTGACATCATTGGGTTATTTAGGGTTTATGCAAGCTAAAGATTTTACTGATGGGATACGAAATTTTTTGATGATGAACACAAAAAAGGCAGTGCAAACTACCCCTTTGAACATTCACATATGGGAATTAGCGTTTTAGAAAACCCACGACTTCCGCCATGGCAGCGGTAACAGCCTCTTTCTCGAAATAAAGCTGTTGTTGATTGTAATCGTTGAGCCACTTAATTTCCTTATCTCCTGGCAATAGTTCGTAAAACTGTTGTGCTCCTTGGGGTACAGCACCGCTTTCGCTATGTAAGATAAAAACAGGTTGCGAAATGTCCTTTCCTACGGAAATACCATCAAAGGTCAGCCAAGGCTCCCAGCTACTTACCGCAAACCGATTGTCGTATTTTGGACCAGCGGCCTTTGAAGGATTCAAGTAATAATCGAACGCATTTTCGGGCACATACATTGCACTCAATGGGTCAAGTTCGCTTGCGGCAAGCACATATTCCATTTGACCAGTTTCCGCGTATTGTTGTTTTGCTATTCGGGCGGCCTCTAAAAGTCCTTCAGTTCCCCCTGGTCTCAAAGCATAAATCCCCTTGGCAATCTCAGCATTGTGCAGCCAAGGTGCCACTAAAATCAGATTTTTGATTCGTGAATCTCGGGCAGTGGCATGGGCCATATACCCTGAGCTGGCACAAACGCCCAAACCTGAGAGGTTCTCCGTGTCTACATTGGTATGGGAGGAAAGAAAGTCGACCGCTGCTTTGATATCTGCGATTTTCAAATTGTAATCTTCCACCTGTCGAGGTTGCCCTTCACTTTCCCCAAATCCAGTAAAGTCGAAAGTCATAGTGATGAATCCCTCTTGGGCCAAAAGGCTTGCATATTCATCAGGCATTTGTTCCTTGATACTGGTCCAGCTTCCAGTAACGATTGCTGCGGTGTATTGATGGGAAGCATCAAAATTAGGAGGTAGGAACAGATGTCCCTTCAACAAAATTCCATTGTTATTAAACGTAACTTCCTCCATCTTCACGCCACTGTTCCGTTTGGCTCCGGCCCCATGCATGGAATAGGTTTCGGGCTGCAGCCCTGGCCAGCTGCTCAAAAGAATATTTGGATTAAAGTGCTCAACGAAATTTTTAATTTTCCCTTCTTCGGTGAGAGTATAGATTCCAACATACGAATTGTTATAGGGTTTGCCCTCACCAGTGGTGATTGTACCAGAAAATTTTACAATGACCACATTCGGGTCTTCCGAGCCGAAATAAGTTCTTTCGTATTGCTGGACATAATCCATAACTTCTGTATATTGATTTCTCATGGCTTCAATACCGTTCAAGGATTTTGGAAAATTGGACGGGGCGAAAGGCATTTCCTGAATCACATCTTCTGTAAAAGAATTTAGAATTTGACTTAAGTCTCGATTTTCGAGAGCCGTATAGAATTGCTCAACGGCCTCTGTATTTTTTGCTTCAATTAAACTGGGAATATTCCCATTTTTTACATTTTCCAAGGCCTTCAAGGGGAGGCTTTGGTTCCCGCTTTGGTCATAGAGGCTCAAATCGATGCGCGCCAACTTCCATTGACCATTTTCTTTGACATACTCTGTATCATAACCTACGAATACCGTCCAATGTTCCCCCTCGAGATAATGTGTTGCAATGGCATCCAAGGTAGCGGTTGCCCTGTCTCCAGCAACCCAAATGGCGAAGTTATGAGGGTTGTGCACTGTTCTTTCAAAACCTGGTAGAAGTTGTTGCCATCCGTCGACTATAATCTTTGGGGTTTTGAATCCCGAATCACCACCAAGAGCGGTATAGTCCGTGTAGACAGAATCGGCCATAGTGTTCATTACAGCTTCCCAGTTTCTATTGTCCGTTTCACTAAACAAAGTTTCCATAAGGGACTGGATTTCCTTTTTGCCGTTTTCTATTGCAATTGTGATTTCTTTGGTCATAACGGTTTCATTTATAGGTTCCGACTTTTTTTCCTTTTTACAGGCAAGTATGCCCAGTAGTACTATTGTGATTGGAATTATTTTTCCCATGAATGTTTTTTTTGCAATTAATTTATGTGCGCTTTAAAGAACCTTCCAGCATTATTGGCTGCTTCGTTAACCTTTTTTTCTTGGTCATAGAAGTCAAAGTGATATCCTTCTAGCCAAACCAATTCTTTTTCCCCGCCCAAATCGGCATAAAACTGCTTTGCATTATCCGGTAGTGCACTCCCATCAGAATGAATTATCATGGTAGGTGCTTTAATATTTTTGGCTTTGGACGTGGGATCAAAACCCAACCAAGGTTCCCAGCTCATTAGGGAAAAACTATTTTTCCATGCTGAAATCCCACCTCCGCGGTTATTATCCATATAATATTCCATTGGACCAAAATGGGAAGCCGTTTTATCTGTATTACTGTATGCCAAAACCATTTGGTTGTCTCCCATCTCGAGATATACTTCCTTGGCCTTTTTCCCTGTCTCTCTCAGTTCCTCTAGATTATCTTCTCCCCCATATAGCAATGGCAATGTGGCTTCATTGGGCAACCATGCGGCAACGGTGGCAATAGCTTTTACCCTAGAATCATTTTCGGCCAAATAGGCAACATTTCCACCTGAAGTGCAGATACCAAGAGCTCCAATTCCTTCCACGTACGGAAGTGATTCTAAAAAGCTCACTGCAGCCTTCATATCCCTTAACTTATTTTGAGGATCTTCAAATTGCCGTGGAAGCCCTTCACTTTCTCCATAATGGCTATAGTCAAAAGCTAGAGCTACGATACCTTTTAGTGCCATTTTAGCCGCATAGGTTGCTGCCATTTGCTCCTTTACGGAAGTCAAAGACCCTCCAACGATGACTGCAGGATATTTTTCTTCGGGATTAAAGTTTTTCGGGAAGTATAAGTTCCCTACTAATTTTAGATTTTCTCTTTGAAATGTTACTTTTTCCATAGCTGCTATTTTTTGTTTTTGACTTAATTTTTGTCCCTGTAAAGTCAGGCTGATTATTGCTGATACTATCGTTGACATAATTTTTTTCATGATGCTAATTTTAATTACATCACAAAGGTATTGGCACACACCTATATGGATACTACGCAGTTCAAAGAAGAAAGTACAGAATTCAAATAGAGGATAATATCCAGTCCAAAAAGTGTTTAAAAACTATTCAGATACTTAAATGGGGCAACCAAGGTAAGTCGGGCAATTTTGAATAATCTAGAGCTTGTACCGTTTTCCTCGTAGGTTCTTTTAAGCAAGTAATTCTCGTTTTCTATTTTATCCAAGATTGGCTCAAATCGCGCACAATACCAAAGTCCGACGGTTTTACATCGAAATATGTTCAAAGTTTCCAGATAATGCTTTCCCTCTATAAAATATTCTCGTGCTTTGGCGGTGCGTTCGCGTACCCAGGCCCTGAAAGCAGGGCTTTCTAGTTGGGATATGTTAATGCCATAAAGTTCAATATATTCTTTCGGTATATTGATAAATCCATTTTGTAAATCTTCAACCGTATCCCTCAACAAATGAACAATGTGAGCAGCTTTAGCAGCAGAATATTGGTTTTTAGCAACCGGATATTGGTGCTTGTTTCCAATAAAATATTGAAGACCGTCAGTGGTAGACTTTGCCACACAATGTGTATACCATTCCAACTGTTTTACAGTAATGATTTGCCATTTACGATAAGCATCGAATTCGACAATAGCGAACATATTTCTTATAAAAGACTGAAGTTTGCTGTTATTTTTTTGGTCGTGTTTAATAAGGACCGCTATGATTTCTTCGTAGTTATTGAGTGAATTTGGAGTTTTCTTTTGATAAAGTGTATCAATTAATTCTTTTTGTCTCTTTATAAATGAAATTCGTTCCTTCTGAGATTCAAGGGTTTCGTCAATCATATCATCCACCCAACGGAAATAGGCATACGCTCTGAAAAAATCATCTACAAGATTTCTATCCACCATATAACGAGCCGTGTAGTAAGTTTGTTTACTGGCTTTTTTGGTAATCGATTTAGCTAATGTCGCTGTTTGATCCATACAGGAGTGTTGTATAAGTTAAGTATCTTCAATGATACTATCTGTTGCCAAGTGAGCTGAAAGTAAAATAATGGAAAGTCTAATCCCTAGGTATGCACCTGGCTCTCACCTAGCATTAAATTTAACCATTATGCACTATAACAAAGAACTGAGTTAAAACAAAAGGATGTTCCTCTTTTTATTTTATGCCTTTTCGAAAGGTATTTGGCGTTACACCCATTTGCTTTTTGAAGAAGTTCGCAAAATGATTGGGGTAGTTGTAATAGAGGTCAAAGGCAATTTCCTTAATGGAAAGGGAGGTATTGCTCAATTTGGATTTGGCGAGGGTAAGAATATGGTTCTGAATATGTTCGGAGGCAGGGCTATTGGTAATTCTCTTGATGACGGCATTCAAATGATTTGGATGGATGTTCAATTGATCAGCATAATACCGAACCTTATGTGGCTCTCCATTTTCAAAAGTTTGATTAGGATAAAAACTGGTCTCCAGCATTGTTTTGAACCGGCTTACTAGATTCAAGTCTTGGTTGCGATGGTCGAACGATCTTTCTGAAGCTGGTACTTTTTTATCAAAAAGGCGTCCCACCTTGTGCAATAATACCAAGGTGTTCAGGTGGCAGATGGTTTTGGATAGGGCATCATTCTTTTTATGTTCCATCAGCATGTCCTCAAAGATTTTGATAAAGGTGACGGCTTCTTCGCTGTTTAAGGTTAAAGGAATGGTGTTATCGACCAAGAGGAAAGGAAAATCAGCACTTATTTGCTTTTTGGATTCCTCCCTACGATAAAATTCTTCAGAGAAAATGATGTAAAATCCATCCCAATCGGGAGCAATGTCCCACCGCAAAATTTGATAAGGGGAATTGAAAAAGAGGGTCGCTTTTAGGTCTTCGGTGGAGTAGTTTCCGGTTTTCGCGTAACCACTACCATCTAACTTTAAAGCTATTGCATAAAACTCATGCTTAAAAGGAGGCATTTTTTGATGAACGGTTTTCATGTTTTCCTCAAAGGTCCGTATATCAAAATCCTCCCACTTCGAAGAGGGGATGTTAATGGCCTCGCAATAGTCTTTCAGGGTAGCATAATGGTCCATGGATTTGTTGGGCTACGGCGTGAGTTCTTCCAAAATTACGCCATAATCATATTGTAAATCTTCATGAAGAAGGGGAATTCTTTTTTTAATGAAATCAACTTGCCTTTGATAAAGGTTGATCAAAGCCGTATTATTCTTGATGGAAGGTTTAAAGGCCTTGAGCTTCTCACAGAAATAAAGCAGCAATTGTATTTCAGTTTCCTTGTTTCCAGAATATCGAATGTACTTTTTTACGGCGCGGAGGATTTTTCGAACACTTTTTTTGATGTAATAAAAACTGTCTGTATTGATTTCATTAAATTGTTGGTCCATTTCCTGTTTTACCGCTTCAATGTAACCTTCCTCATGGCCAGCTTCAAAAAGCAAATAGGTGAGTAATTCCTTGTTTTCCTTTTTGAATCGGGCCAATCTGAGGCATAACCCAAGAATTTCATCCCCAGAACGGTGTTGAAGTTCTTTTTTTAATTGTGCTATCGTGGCTGCTCTCATTGGAAAATTAACTTCTTAAATAGGAGGCTCCGTTGACATCTATAATGGTTCCCGAACAGTATTCCGCACCTTCCGAAGCCAAAAAGAGAACGGCATGGGCGACCTCTTTAGGTTGGGCCATACGCTTAAATGGAGACTCCCGCAATAAATTTTCACGTTCCACGGGGGTAAGGGTTTCAGCAGCCATTTCAGTCTCTGTAAACCCTGGGGCGACAACACCGATATAGATATTATGGGGTGCCAGTTTTTTGGCCAAAGATTGACTCATGGCGTTCAAAGCGGCTTTACTTGCACCATAGGCAGGCTTGGTAGGCTCTCCTCGGAAGGAACCTCTGGAAGAGACATTCACAATGCGTCCACCTCCTGTTTTCATCATGGCCTTCGCTGCCCAATAGCTTAAATTGGCAGCCGCAAATAGGTTGGTTTTGAAGGTATCTTCCCATGCGTGCGTCCAATGGTCGAAATCAACCTTGTCCACTTCATGGAAAATGGAAATACCCGCATTGTTGACCAATATATCCAGGCGACCATAAGCGGTGATAAAATCATCAACGAGTTGCTTTGTGTTTTCTTTTTTACTGATGTCTTTTTGAAAGAGTTGGTGGCCTTCCCCGGTCAGTTCGGCAAGCGTTTTTTCAGCATCTGTTACATTGGAGCGAAAATTAAGGCCCACCATTGCCCCTTTTTCTGCAAAGGCTAGGGCCGTGGCTTTTCCAATGCCTCGGGAGGCGCCAGTGATCAATACATTCTTGTTGCTAAAATCCAAAAGAAGAAATGATATAAATAGTTTGTTGTTATGATTTTGTTCTAACCGGATAGGATGGTCTCACCATTTTTTTGGGTGGATTTTCATTCAATTGCTTTAACACAATTTCAATGGCCTTTTCCAATTGAGGGTCGTGACCTTTGACCACTAATTCTGGCAGTTGCTCAACCTCAACATCAGGGGCAATCCCTTCGTTCTCCACTCTAAAACCTCTTTCCGAATAAAAGGCTACATTGGGTGCTGTTACTACCCCGCCATCTATAAATTCGGGATAGCCCAAAACTCCTACCAATCCACCCCAAGTACGTTTACCCACTAAGGTACCCATCTCGAACTTTCGGAACATCCATGGCAGGTAATCCCCGCCGGAGCCGGCAGTTTCATCAATAATCATCACTTTCGGCCCTTGAATAGAGGCACTAGGGGTTTTTAGGTCCTTCCCGTATCGAAAATTCCAATAGGCTTGCACAGGCCTTTTTAGGATATCGATATAGTAGTCCGCCAAATAACCTCCGCCGTTATAGCGCTCATCTATAATGATGGCTTTTTTATTGGCTTGCGGAAAAAAGTACCTTTTGAAATAATCAAAGCCAGCAACCGCGGTGTTAGGTACATACACATAGGCCACATCGCCCTTGGTGGCTTCATGCACCTTTTTCATGTTGCCTTCCACCCAGTCCCTATTTCGTATGGCCCATTCGGTGGGCAGGGGGGTAACCTGAAAGGTTTTGGAACCGCTTCCATCAGCATTTGAACTCACCGTAAGGTCAACCAAGGTGTTTGCCGTGTTCTCAAAAAAGCTGTACAAATTATCAGCACCCGTAACAGCTTTGCCATTTACCGCGATGATATAATCTCCTTCGGATACCTGCACTCCGGGTTCCGTGAGCGGAGATCTTAAATCAGGCGTCCAATTAAGACCACCATAAATCTTTGCAATTTGATAGCGATTGTTCTTTACTGTATAATCTGCTCCCAAAAGCCCACCCGGGACCTCATCGGGGTCGTTTAGGTCGTCACCATTGCTTCCAAAACGGTGATGCCCTACAGCCAATTCACTGAACATCCAACGCATCACGCGATATAGATCAGATTTGCAGGAAGCATGTTCAATGAAGGGTTCGTATTTGGCCTTCATGGCATTCCAATCTGCTCCGTGCATACCTGGGTCATAAAAATAATCGCGGTTTACACGCCATGCTTCGTTGAATATGTTTTTCCACTCTTTTTTTGGATCAATTTTGATGGAAATACTACCGAGCTTAAGTGGACCATTTTCAGATTTTTTACCCAAATCGGAAATAAACCAGGCCCCATTGCTGTTGTAGAACATTTTTTTGCCGCCACTGGCTACTTCAAAGTAGTTGAGGGGAACAAGTTCTTCTGCTTCCCTTTCCTTAAAGGTAAATTTGTATAAATGTGAATCTGAACCGTGAAAGGCCGAAGACAGATAGTAGAGTTCTCCCTCTTTTACAGCGTTCAAATCACTATAAAGCCCTGCCTCCACTGGTAAGGTCAACATTCTATTTTGAATGCCATTCCAATCTATTCTTAAACGCTTGGTGGGCGATTCTTCCTTTTTTCCTTTTTTGGAGGAAGTCTCGTCTTCATTCTCTTCTTGATTGGCATCCCCTTTTTCTTCATCATTCTCTTTTTTTAATGGGGAGTCCACATCACTTTGTAGGGTTATCAGATAGATTGAAGTTGTCAGTTCTTTATCAATACTGGATTGATCAAACCAGTTTACCAATGGACCAGCGTCGGTGGATGCGAGTAAATAGAGGTATTTTCCACTGGGATCAAAAACGGGACTTGTGACGTTCGACAGTCCATCAGTGAGTTCATAGGACTTGTTTTCGGCAAGGGAGTACAAAAATGCTTTTTCAAAATTGGTGTCGATAATTTTGGTGTAGGCTATCCAATTGGAATCAAATGACCAATCGCTGAACAATTCCCTTAAATCCCCAGGAAAGAACATTTCATCCTGGTCAATTTTCGTTGTTTTTGATGTAGTGACATTGGTTATGTAAAGATTACGTCCATTATCCACGTAACTCACTTTTTTGCTATCTGGAGACCAATGAATGTTACCATAAAAACCCGTACCTGCCAATTCAATTTTCTTAACATTGCTGTTGGCAGTATTTTGAACATGCATGGCATATTCCCCCGAGGCATCAGAAAAATAGGCTATCGACTTCCCATCAGGGGACCATGCAGGAAATTTTTCATGAACTCCGGTAGTTTGAGTCAAGTTTTTTACATCTCCTTTGTTGGCCGGAAGGGTGACAATATCCCCTCTAAAATCCAAGACCACCCGAGCTCCAGAAGGTGAAATGTTGCCTGAGCGAACATATTGTTGACCAGAGACATAGCGCTCGCGAAACTCCAATAAATCCGTAGTGATATTAAGCGTCAGTTTTTTTTCATCTCCTGAGGTTGCATCATAAAGATGAAGCGTTCCCGCATGTTCGTAGATTATCGAGTTGTTGTGGGCTTTGGCGTTGGTGACCGGAAAATTTTTATAGTCCGTATGCTTTTCTATCTCCTTACTATTGATGTTATAACTAAAGAGATTGAACTCGCCATCCCGGTCACTTCTGAAGAAAACATCATTCCCAATCCATTGGGGCTGGGTGTCATTGCTTCCCCCTGCGGGTTTTGGAATTTCCACAACCTTATGGTCTTCGGTACTATAAACCCAGATTCTCGAAACACGTCCCCCGCGGTAGTGTTTCCATTGTCGAAAGGCATCAAAAATAGGGGTATAGGCAATGTATTTGCCATCATCGGAATAAGTAGCCCAAAAGGCATTGGGAATATCCAATTGTGTTATTGCACCACCATTTATGGAAACTGTGTAGAGTTGGAAGTATCGATTGGTATGGGAGTTCCTTCGTGAGGCAAACAGCACACTCTGGCCATCGGGTGAAAAGTCGCGTACCCAATCGTTGTAGGGATGCCAGGTCAATCTTTTTGGAATTCCACCTTTAGCAGGCACAACATATACGTCGGTATTACCGTCGTATTCTGCATTAAAGGCAATCATGCTACCATCGGGTGAAAATATGGGACCGGATTCAATGCCTTCATCAATGGTCAAACGTTTTGGATTGGAACCATCCTTGTTGGCAATCCACAGATCTTCGGCATATACAAAGACAATGTGCGTATCACTCAGTGCAGGTTGTTGCATGAGTTTGGTTTCCATTTGGGCGAAAACCACAGCGACTTGAAATAGAAAAATGGATGAAGCCAGTAGGGCTCTTTGGAAGGAGATTGCATTCATGGTGTTCCGGTTTTTTTAGTTCAATAAGATACAGGTTTAGTATCAATTACTTCAAGAAATTTTTTGGAAGAATCTAATAGGTATGCAACTTTTCCAATTCTTGATCTATTTGATTTTTTAGCCCTTCGGCTCTTTTTTTAATGGCTTCCCATCGTAGGATTTGTTCCCGATTGCCCCCGAATTTCAGCAATACCATTTTCCAAAAATCCCGGTTTTGTGAAAGTTGCCCTAGATCCAGTGCCCTAAGATTCGAAATTTTGTCTAGGTTGATTCCAAGCATGGAAAACCCTTCAAGATTGAGATAGATGTTTTCTACCAGGAGGGGAGTGATAAACTCATCGGTAATTTGTCGTGTTGTGCCATCGGTATAGGTCTCCTTGGCGTTGCGGTAATAGTTGAAGATTTTTTGCCTTAGGGAATCATTTTGCACATAACTCATTTTTCCGGAGGAGACTGCCTCATCAAAAATGCCGCTATTGCTTTTGAAATACTGGTCCATAACAAATTCAAAGGATTGCAGTACGAAACTCGATTTATCAATACTATTCGGGGCACTTAAAAGTCCGACTAGACTATCAAGTCTGCCCAGTCTTTCCATGGATATTTTAGTGTTGTTTTCAATCTGAAGGATATCCAACTCAACTTCTTTGGAAAGATTTGAAAGGAGAATCATCTCTTTTTTGCGCTCTTTCTGGACCTCACTGTAGTCGTTGATTTGTAGCGCAATTAGAATTCCTATCACCACCAGGATGATTTCGCCAACGGCATACAACAAATAATTACTGAACTTCCCTTCAGCAAGCAGTTGTTGGCGAATGCGACGGAAGAATTTGATCATTGAAAGTTGGTTATTTCCATAAATATAACAACTTAAAAACCAAGGCTGAACACTTTGTCAAGGAGTTGCCGAAATCCCGAGTTTCCGCTACCTTTAAAAACTTCAAAAATTCAAGTTATGCGTAAATTTTTATATTTCTTTTTAGCCCTATCGGCACTTCAAGTATCAAACGCCCAAAAACAAGATTTTTCATATTTGGATGTTTTCGATTTGCAGTATGTCTCTGACCCGCAGATTTCTCCAAATGGGACCTCGGTAGTATATCGAAGAATGGGTTTTGACATTATGAAGGACCGTTCGATGGGAAACCTTTGGCTGATTAAAGCGGATGGTACCGGCCATCAAAAATTAACGGCCCGGGAAACCTCCGAGAGCAGCCCTAAATGGTCGCCGAGTGGAGATAGAATTGTGTTTTCGAGCAGTACGGATGAAGGTTCTGAGATTTATATGTACTGGGTTTCCACCGGGAAGTTGGCCAAGCTCACCCAATTACCTTTTAGCCCAAGTTCTTTGACCTGGTCGCCTAATGGCAAAAACATTGCATTCTCCATGAATGTGCCCAAGGCTCCTCCGGTTATTGCCAAAATTCCTAAAAAACCCAAAGGCGCTAAATGGGCAGAAGCTCCAAGGATTACAAATCGTGTATATCATGAAGCAGACGGAAGGGGATACATAAAACCTGGGTTCAATCACATTTTTGTCATTCCATCAGAAGGAGGGGCTCCACGACAAATAAGCTCTGGAGACTACCACCATCGAGGCACATTGTCATGGAGCAAGAACGGTTCTAAAATATACTTTTCTGCAAATCGAAATGATAATTGGGAATACGATTTCAGAAACAGCGAAATCTATTCGGTGGATGTGCAAACTGGTGCGTTTAGTCAGTTGACCGATAGAAACGGACCTGACTATAGCCCAAAAGTCTCGCCCGATGGCACCAAGATTGCTTACCTTGGATTTGAAGACCAAGTTCAAGCCTATCAAATCCGGAAGCTGCACGTGATGAATTTGGACGGCAGTAACAAAAAGGTCGTATCAGAAACCTTGGACCGCACGCTTTCCAATATCCAATGGGATGCCAAAGGTGCGGGACTTTATGTTTCTTATGACGACAAAGGCAATGGGAAGATTGGACATATTTCTTTGTCTGGAAAGGTAACCAAGCTGGCCGATAATGTAGGGGGCACTACTTTGGGCAGGCCCTACGCCAGCGGTTCATATTCCATATCAAAAAACGGCACTATCGCTTTTACACATTCCCGGCCAGATTATCCGGCAGAACTGGCCATCCAAGGAGCAAAGGACAAAAATCCGCTCAAGATCACCTCTCTGAACAAGGCCCTTTTGGACTACAGAAACTTGGGCAGGGTTGAGGAAGTTTGGTACAAATCTTCCGTTGATGGTCGAGATATTCAAGGCTGGGTGGTCTACCCCCCGAACTATGACGAAAGCAAAAAATATCCCTTTATGGTTGAAAATCACGGGGGTCCCATTTTGAACTATGGCGACCGATTTTCTACGGAAATGCAGTTGTACGCCTCAGCAGGATATGTCGTTTTTTATCCCAATCCTAGGGGCAGTACAAGCTATGGAGAGGAATTTGGAAACCTGCTTTACAACAATTATCCCGGGGAGGATTATAATGATGTAATGGACGGTGTGGACCATTGCATACAAATGGGAATTGCCCATGAAGACCAACTTTTTGTTACCGGGGGAAGTGCAGGTGGAATCATGTCTGCTTGGATGATAGGAAAGAACAAGCGTTTTGAAGCTGCAGTTGTGGCCAAGCCCGTGATGAATTGGATCAGTAAAACCTTGGTGGCCGACAACTACTTTTACTATGCGGAGCACCGATATCCCGGACAACCTTGGGAAAATTTTGAAGGATATTGGAAATTTTCACCCATTTCACTCGTTGGTAATGTAGAGACCCCGACTATGGTTATGGTGGGCATGAACGATTTAAGAACGCCTCCCAGCGAGGCCAAACAACTGTATCATGCACTTAAGTTGCGAAAAATTGAAACGGTGTTGGTCGAAATTCCCGGGGCGAGTCATGGCATTGCCAGCAAGCCGAGTAATTTGATTACCAAAATAGCACATACCGTGGCATGGTTTGATAAATTCAGAACAGACAAAGAGAATGAGTAGAAAAAAAAGACACTGGTTTTGGAATTTCCTGATTTTCCTGACGGTGTCTTTTTGTATTTCCGCATTTGTGCTTCATTATAAAAATTGGGATGAAATCGAGAATGGTGAACTCAAGATTTTGTCAGGTGCATACTATCAACGATTGCCTCTGGATAATATTGACAGTGTGATGATGGTCAAAAAGATCCCAGAAATGGAGCGTGCCCATGGGTTTTCATGGTTGGCTAGGGAAAAAGGAGTTTTCAAAGATTCACTCACCGATACCAAAGTATATGTTTTTGTTGATGATTTGAGGCAACAAAAAATCCGGTTGGTTCATGATGATTCACTCAAATTATTCATCAATTTTACCGATAGTTTAAAAACACAACACTTGTTTGAAGAATTGAATGAAGCACTGTTGGCAAATCAAGAAAAGCTAAAGTAACTTTGGCACCGTATATGTAGTGTTGGCTTCAATTCCTGCTTGATCTATGAAAAAATTCATCTTTGTTTTATTGCTTTTCCCAATGGGCTTGTTAGCGCAAACAACCTTGTCTGTCAAAATACATAATGTTGCTTCCTCCGAAGGAGCTGTGAATGTCGCGGTTTACAATTCTGATGAGACCTTCCTTAAATTCGAAGGGGTCGTGAAATCAGGAAGCACTAAGGCGAAAAAGGGCGTGGTCACCCTTGAAATTGAGGAAATTCCTGAAGGAGAATACGCATTGGCCATTTTTCATGATGAAAATGGAAACAATGAGTTGGATACCAATTGGTTGGGCATACCCAAAGAGAAGGTGGCTTTTTCCAAATCTAAAATGAAGACCTTTGGTCCGCCGAAATATAAAGAGTGTGCCTTTCTAGTGGAAAAGGACACCAAAGTGGACGTTTACTTCTAAAAGAAAGAATCACTACATCTTGGAAACGACAACCCTTGTACAAATTTTTGGAGCCGTTTATGGATTACTTGCCGTAATTTTTGGAGCTTTTGGCGCGCATGCACTTAAAAAGAGACTGACTCCTGAACAACACCATAGTTTTGAAACCGGGGTCAAATATCAAATGTATCATGCCCTACTGCTCATGATCTTAGGATTTTCCTTTGATTTCAATGTTGCTCTGGAAAAATATATGGGGTACAGTTTGGTCTTGGGAACCTTTTTGTTCTCTTTCAGTATCTATGGTTTGGTTTTAAGCAGTTCCAAAGGAAACAAAATGAGATTTTTGGGACCCATCACCCCTCTGGGAGGTCTGTTATTGGCGGTAGGGTGGTTCCTTTTGATTTTGAACCTCATGTATGCGATTTAAACCTTAATCCACGGTTAGAGGTATGATTTCTTGATAAAACCAAGGGGTGTGCTGATTAGTGATGGCATTCCACTTCCAAGTACCATCGAACTTTTGAGCGTTCAGGGTCATTAAACCAATTTCTTTAAATGTGGTGTCGGCCGGATTTTCTTTTCTGAACCAAAACATCTTCCAAGAGTAGTAGGCCAAAGCATTATTTTGGTCCATTACCCGAATTAAGGGTTTTCCGCCTTCGTAATAGTAGTCCAACGTATCATTGCCACTGAGCATGAAGTGGAACTTTTTAACTTCTTCTTTGCCTTTAAAAAAATAGCCTTGAGAGTTGATCCAGGTGACATCCTCAGCAAACTGGTCAATCGCTGAGCTTATATCTTTTTGAATCATGGCCTGTTCCCGGGCATCAATCATTTTGGCAAGAACGACAGAATCCTTCGAAAAGGATTCCATCGCTTTTGGAGCCTCGTTTTGTTGTTGGCAAGAAGTCCATATCAGCATTAAAACGATAAGGCGCAAAGGCTTCATGCGTTATTGTCTTAGGTACATATTACCATTAATCGTATTCAAGCTAAGGGTATTGACTGCTTGATCAAAACGCCCCATCACTTTCTGGCCCACATGTCTATTGGTCACATTGAGGTCCAGTTTTGCATCGGCATAAATCTCTCCATGAATGGTCTCTGCGATCAAGGCAGAATTTTTAACGACCAGGTCAATGGCACCATTTATGGTTTTCAACTCAAGATTGCCCGAATACTTCTTGATTTCGATATCACCGTTGATGAGGTCAGCCGTAAAATTACCTTCTATGATTTCAGAACTAAGGTCGCCATTGATACTACTCACCTTAAAATTGGCATTTTTCGGCACGTAGAGTACGTAATTGAAATCATACATATCGTCGGTGTAGTAGTATTTTTTCCCACTTTGCTGACGCTCTTTATGGAACGCCTTAAATACGGGCTCTGCCTCAGAAACAATGCTAATGTATTGGCTACTTTCTTTGATGTCGAGTTGATAAAGATCTAAGTATTTACCTTCGTCCGTTTGGATATCGGCCTTGAAATAGACTGTGGACTTGTCCCAGGTTTTCACCTCGATTTCAGAAGCAAACTTCACTTCCAACTCAATGGTCCGATCATTGTAGGGAATGTTTTTTTCAATGACTTTTTGAGCATGGAGGATGGGAGCTATAAGTCCCAATACCAGAAGTAATGTGATTTTTTTCATGACTGTTCGTTTTTTGAATGGGTTATTGTTTTCTTAGATAGATGTTTCCATTGGTGGATTTTAGTGAAATGTCCACACCACCATTGTTAATGGTCGATTTAACTCTTCTGCTCGAGATGGATTTCATACCATCTTTGTCAACTGGTTTTAAGTCGAAATTGGAATAGATATCACCGTTGGTAGCACTAATGGAGAGGTCTGCTGGCGTGCTGCCGGGAAGCGTAACATCCACTTCACCATTTGTGGTGTAAATTGAAATAGGGGAACTTTGCTTTACCGTATCAAAGATCACATCGATATTGCCGTTGAGGGCATTGGCGGTAACCGGACCATTGGCGTTCCGAATGTCGATGCTTCCATTTAATTTGGCATCCGCCTCAATTTCCCCAGTGAAACCATCAATCTCAATATCACCGTTCCAAGTACTTTTTACCGCTATTTTCTGATTGGCCGGCAAAAAGATGTGGGCGTTTTCCGCTTTTCTTAAATTTTTTACGATGAGGGTATTTCCATCTTGAACCACATAAAACCCAATGTTGGTATTATCTGAGCCGCCTTCGCCGACCAGTTTTAAGCCTTTGGCCCTTTCCACGGTTTTGGTGCTGTTGCTCCCTTTGATCATAATCTCATTTTTGTCATAGGTCTGGACAATGATGTCTGATTTAGACTCTATTTTTACCCATTCCACACCACTCAAAGACTTGGTGTAGTTGTTTTGCGCCTGGGCACTAAAGCCCAAACAAGCTGCTAAAAGAATAATGAATCGTTTCATGATTTTCGTTTTTTGATGTTTATATAATTTTTGGTAATCCTGTTTCTATTTGCTCTTTGATGAATGGTTGCGTGTCCTCCTGTTCCAATAATTTTCGCATGGGTTCCACTGCTTTTTTCTCTTGAATCTGAACCAATACCTGAATAATGGCAATTTGAATGCTAGGGTTTTTTTCCTTCCCCAAGGCTTCAATGAAAACGTTTTTCACGGTTTCTGATGATGTGAACTTCGATAGCGCCTCAAAGGCGGTCAATCGCACATTGTCATTGGCATCGTTAAGCATGCGATTGGCCAAGGCAATGACTACGGCCTCATCGGGATTTGGGATTTCTTCAATATAATTAACCCCTTGAATGCGTTTGCTCGCCGATTGATTTTCCATAAGGGAAAGCATTACGGTTTGTTTCATCTGCAGACTTTCATTTTCCAACTGGGCAATATCATCACTCACTTTTTTCTGTTGGAATACACTCCCCATTTGAAATGAGGCCACCAAGAGAGCGATACTTGCTGCAATTTTCAAGATGTTGGAGGCCCATGCCGACTTTTTTGTTTGTGATACCAACGGCACCACTTTGGATGCTTTTTCCTTTTCCAATGCCAGGGCTTCCTCAAACTTGGCACTTAGCCTATTGGAAGGCACAGACAGCTTTTCGTTATCAAAAGCACCAAACAACGATTTAAGGTCTTCAAGCTCTTGACTACACCTAGGGCAGTTGCTTAAATGGGCTTTGACAAGTTGTTTGTCAGTACTTGAGAGCATACCATCCAAATATTCCGGTAACATTTCTGATACATGATCTTCTTTCATGGCTAAATAGTTTCCAAATAGATTTTCTTTAATTTCTTCAATACCCGGCACACTTTGGTTTTCACCGCACCGGGAGAACTTCCCACAATCTCGGCCAACTCTTCGTAACGTATTTCCTTAAATCGATTCAAAATGACCAGTTCCCTATCCGCTGGGTCTAATTGATTCAAGGCATTTTGTAAATGCGAATACTCATCTCCAACCACTTGCTCTGGTTCCACTGTTCTAAACTCTAAGACATCTACATCGAGATGGTTTTGATGGTTTCTTGTAAAATGGGTTTTTAAGCTGTTTCTGGCGATGGTAAAAAGCCAAGAAACAAACGATCCATTTTTGTAAGATGCTCTATACTTTATCAATTTGTAAAAAACATCTTGGGTCAAATCCTCACTTAACATTCTGTCACCTGACATCTTGCATAAAAAATTGAATACATGCTTATGATGTCTATCAAAAAGAACTTTTAGCAGATCAAGATTACCTTCAGCAACCTTTTGCATTATAATTTCGTCAGTGAGCTGGTCCAAAAGTTGTTTTTAGTTGTTGTTTCATCCTATATAGTCAAGAAAATTAAAAAGGTTACAACAGCATGGCCAAAAAAATTGAACTTTTTTTGGAAGAGGTTTAGTTGTAGTAAGAAAACCGAAGAAAAAAGGGATTAATGGCAACCGCAGTCATCATCTCCACAAGCTTTGGTGTTTTTTTTGCCAAAACTTACCAAGGATTTGGGAAGAAAAAATTTCCAGACCAAATAAGCCACCGCCAAGGTCAAAATTAAATAGGCCAATATGTGCTGAAAAAGTTCCATCTAATTCAAAATTTGAAAAGCGGTAAGTGCTACAAGATACGCAAAAACGCTCATAAACAGCAGCTGCAACAGAGGCCATTTCCATGAGTTGGTCTCCCGTTTCACGATGGCAAGCGTGCTCATACATTGCATCGCAAAGGCATAAAAGAGCATTAAGGAAATTCCGGAGGCCAGGTTGAACAAGGGTTTTTTTCCGGACTCATCAAGTTCTGCGGCCATTCGGTTTTTAATAGTTTCCTCTTGGTCATTACCAACGCTGTAAATGGTGGCCAAGGTGCCCACAAAAACTTCTCGGGCAGCAAAGGAGGTCAATACGGCAATTCCAATTTTCCAATCATAGCCGAGAGGTCGAACGATAGGTTCAATGGCCTTCCCGGCAAAACCGATATAGGAGTGTTCCAACCGATAGCTTGCAATTTCTTGATCTCTCGCACGCTCCGTAAGAATACTGGTCATACTTTGAACAGAATCTTGCATTGATCTTAATCCCAACGCATTTTCTTGATCCACAATGCCCAATTTGGTATTGCGCATATAGGTTTGAATGTTGTTTTGGATGTAATTCTTGCTGTAGGGGGAGAGTCCTTGTTGTTCTATCCTTTTGTTTACGATGGACTCGGCATTTTTGAAATCTTCTGAAAAACCATTGGACCCCAAAAACCAAAGAACAATGGAAATGGCTAGAATGATTTTTCCTGCTCCAAAAACAAAACTTTTGGTTTTTTCCAAAACGGTATACGCAACATTCTTGGTCAAGGGCAAACGATAGGTGGGCATTTCAACCATAAATAGGGAACGACTCTTGATTTTCAAAATCTTGTTCAACACCATTGCTGAGAATATGGCCATGGCAAAGCCCAGTAAATACAAAAGCATAAGGGTAAGAGCCTGATAACTGAGCCCTAAAACCGTTCCTTTTGGAATCACAAGGGCAATCAGAATCAAATACACGGGCAATCTTGCGGAACAGGTGGTGAACGGAGTGACCAAAATGGTTATCAAACGCTCTTTCCAATTTTCAATGGTACGCGTTGCCATTACGGCAGGAATGGCACATGCGGTGCCTGATATTAAAGGAACTACACTCTTGCCACTCAAACCAAATGGGCGCATAAGTTTGTCCATTAAAAAAACCACCCGGCTCATATATCCGGTTTCTTCCAAGAGGGAGATGAACAGGAACAGAAAGGCTATTTGGGGAATAAAAATGACAATACCCCCTATGCCAGCTACAATACCTTCGGCCAATAAATCAGTAAGAATTCCGGGAGGAAATGTTGTTTTGATCCATTCACTGGCCGATGCAAACTGGGCATCGATAAAATCCATCGGATATGTGCTCCAATCAAAAATGGCTTGAAATATGATCAGTAGAATAAGGAAAAAGATAACGTATCCAAATATTCTGTGGGTCAATATTTTATCCAAGGAGGCTCGAAGACCTTTGGCTGCCTGCAAATCTACCTTATAGGTATCTCGAAGGGTTTGATTGATAAATTGATACCGGAGAACCGTCTCCCTATGCTGGAGCTTTTTGAGTTCAGACTTGGATTTGGTGGAAAACGAAGTTGCGTCTTCAATACGCTTCTTTTCAATGGGCAAGAAGTTGACATCTTGCGTAATCACCAACCATAGTTTGTATAAATCCTCATTGGGAAAAGCCTTTTTAAGTCTATCAAAATATTCTGGGGCAATTCTGGATGCATTGACAACGGGATTGGTGGAAAGGATTTTGTAATTGGCAATAAGTTCTTTGATGTGATCGATGCCGCTGCTTTTTCGGGTACTAACCAGAGCAATTTTAGTATCCAGTTTTTGTTCAAGGGCGTCAATGTCCAGAGAAATTCCTTTACGAGACATTCTATCCGCCATATTAATGACCAAAATGGTTGGGATGCGCAGATCTTTGATCTGTGTAAAAAGAAGTAGATTCCTTTTTAGGTTTTCCACATCGGTGATCACGATGGCCACATCAGGGTAATCCTTACTTTTCTTGTTCAGGAGGAGTTCCACTACTACGCTTTCATCCAATGAGGTGGTGTTTAGGCTGTATGTCCCTGGCAGATCAAGAATATGGGCCTTTACCCCTCTGGGCAGTTTGCAAAGCCCCTCCTTCTTTTCCACAGTGATTCCAGGGTAGTTTCCCACTTTTTGTTTCAGGCCGGTAAGCTGATTAAAAACGGAGGTCTTGCCTGTATTGGGATTCCCGATGAGGGCAACATTGATGTTTTTGCTCATTGCGCTAACTTATCTTCAACAATTTCCACAGGTATTTCGGCGGCCAATGAACGTCTTATGGCAATATGGCTTCCATTTAAATTGATGTATATGGGATCGTTTAAGGGTGCAATTTGAACAAGTTCCACGGAATTTCCTGGTAGACAGCCCAATTCCAAGAGTTTGATAGGGAGAATGTCGTCGTCAAAGTCTTTGATAATTCCTTTTTGACCTTGTTCAAGATCTGCAACTGTAGCCACTAACTTTATTTAGATTCATTTTAAGTAAGCAAAAGTAAAGAAAAATGCCCAATGCCCCCCTTGAAACTTCTAAAAAGCGAATGTGAATTTTATTCGGTATAGCTTGCTTTCAGAATTTCGAGGTCGACCAACAACTTTTGAATTTCCTCTGAGTTGGTGCCATCATAAAACCCCCGAATTCTTCGCTCCTTATCCACAAGTATGAAATTTTCGGTATGAATCATATCGTAAGGTCCGCCGTCACCATCTGTTTTTACGGCTAAATAGGATTTTCTGGCAAGCTCATAAATTTGCTTTTTGTCCCCGGTCACCAAATTCCACTTACTGTCTACAACCCCTTTTTCCAACGCATATTTTTTAAGCTGGGCCACTGAATCTATAACCGGAGTTACGGAATGGGACAGAAGCATCACATCGCTATCCTCCAATATTTCCGTTTGGATTTCCGCCATGTTTTTGGTCATTATGGGGCAAATGGTGGGGCAGGTGGTGAAGAAAAAATCGGCCACATAAATTTTTCCGTTGTAAGTATTCTGCGTAATAGTGTCTCCATTTTGGTTGACGAGTTTAAAATCGGAAACGGAATGATATTTCTTTTTATAATGCAGGGTACTATCCACCAATTCTTGGCTCACCATGGAAGGTTGATAAATGGGTAAGTTTTTTTTAGGCTGTAGCGCGTTGTAGAATAGGTAGATGATTACCAATGAAACTGCGGACAGCACAATCCCAAAAAACTTATATTTAGCGAAAAACCTGCGCATATTTGCAAAATTACGTTGCATAAAAAGATTCTTCAAACCAAAACAAAGATTCCGGTGCTAAATCTTTCTTAAAACCCAGAACAGCTTTGTTTTTACGTTTTTTTATGATTTCTTAAAAGTTTACTTTTGTGCGTTTTAACAGATGAATGCTGATGAGCCCCGTAGTAATCAAGACCATACAATTTTTTTTAAGTCTATCCCTTCTCATTGTTCTACATGAGTTGGGTCACTTCATACCTGCAAAGATTTTTAAAACCCGAGTTGAAAAATTCTATCTCTTTTTCGATGTTAAGTTTTCCCTCTTTAAAAAGAAAATAGGGGAAACGGTTTATGGTATCGGATGGTTGCCGTTAGGAGGATATGTGAAAATATCCGGGATGATCGACGAGAGCATGGACACCGAACAAATGAAGGAGGAGCCCAAACCCTGGGAGTTTCGAAGCAAGCCTGCTTGGCAGCGTTTGATTATCATGTTGGGAGGGGTAACCGTGAATTTTGTACTGGCGGTTTTGATTTACATTGGCATGGCATATTCCTATGGAGACCAGTACATTCCCATGGAAAGTTTAAAGGATGGCCTTTGGGTCACTGAAAAAGAAATCGGTGATGAATTGGGCGTTCAGACGGGAGATAAGATCGTTGCCGTTGACGGAGAAAAAATTGAGGCTTTTTCCGATGTGTTTATGGGATTGGTGAACGGGAACAGTTTTACGTTGGAAAGGGAAGGCCAAAAAATTCAGAAGGATATACCCGTAGATTTTATTGCCACCCTAATCGAAGATGAAAACAAAATTAGGTTCCTACAACCTAGGCAACCTTTTGTGGTCAATAATGTAGAAAAGGGCTCTGCCAATGAGGCTGTAGAGTTTAGAAAACATGATGAGTTTCTGGCGATCAATGGCCAAGAAGCCATTTATTTTGATCAGGTACAACGCATTTTAGAAGAAAACAAGGGTAAGGAAATTGCCATTCAAGTGCGCCGTTCCACGGGAGAGGAAGCAACCTTAAATGCCACAGTAAGTGATGAAGGTAAGTTGGGAGTGCGTCTTGGTGCATTGACCTTGGAAGAGTATCAGGACAGAGGTTACTACCGTATTCAAACAGTGAAATACAGTTTTTTGGAATCCATTCCGGCAGGGATTCGAAAAGGGGTGGATATCTTGGAAAGCTATGTAAAGCAACTCAAAAAAATATTTAATCCAGAAACAGGAGCCTATAAAGGTGTTGGAGGTTTTGGCGCGATTGGGAGCATGTTTCCAGACACTTGGAACTGGCCTGCCTTCTGGGCAACCACAGCCTTTATTTCGATTATTTTGGCGTTTATGAACATCTTGCCCATCCCTGCTTTGGATGGAGGGCATGTGATGTTCTTGCTTTACGAAATGGTATCGGGGAGAAAGCCCAGTGATAAGTTTTTGGAGTATGCCCAAATGGTAGGTTTCTTCTTGTTGATTGGCTTGCTGTTGTTTGCCAATGGCAATGATTTGTACAAGTGGCTTTTTAAATAGAAAACCACTTTTTTGGTTGTAGTGTTTTAAAGAAACTGCTATATTTGCACCCGCTTAATGGAAATTATTCCTCCTTAGCTCAGTTGGTTAGAGCATCTGACTGTTAATCAGAGGGTCCTTGGTTCGAGCCCAAGAGGGGGAGCATAAATGAAGAAGGCCGCACGAGAGTGTGGCTTTTTTTATTACCCTTTTGTTGCAAGAAGTTTATCCTTAGAGATGCTAAAAAGGACACAACGTTTTTGGTCCGTCAAGTTTTAATACCCCGCTGCCTGCCCATCTTTTCGACTTTCGGAAGCCCCATGGTAAACCTTGTTTTCGTCATCCCATAGAATGGCCTGATACCCGCCATAAACACCTCGGGCGGTCCCAATTTTATGCCCTTTATCCATTAATCCACGAATGGTGGAGTAAGGAATGCCAGATTCCGTTCGAATCAATCCCGAATTTTCTGTGGTTCTTCCCATAGGACTAGCTCCTCCGGTATGGTCCCAACGCGGGGCATCGCCTGCTTCTTGCAGGTTCATGCCAAAATCAACAAGATTCATGACGATTTGTGTATGGCCCATGGGCTGAAAATCACCACCCATCACCCCAAAACTAACATAGGGTTTACCGTCTTTGGTCATAAAAGCGGGAATAATGGTATGGAAGGGGCGCTTGCCTGGTTCGTAGGTATTGGCTTGGCCACGCTTTAAACTGAAGAGTTCACCTCGGTCTTGTAACATAAAGCCCAATTTTGGTGGTGCCATGCCAGACCCCATTCCACGATAATTGCTCTGTATCAAGGATATCATAGTGCCCTCATCATCGGCCACGGTCATGTAAATGGTTTCTCCAGCAGAAATTTCGCCTGCAGAGTATTTTCCCGAACGTTCGCCAATCAATTTTCTTCGGTTTTCGGCGTACGCGTCAGATAGCAATTGTTCCACAGGAACATCAAAGAAATCCATATCGGCATAGTATTTGGCTCGGTCTTCGAAAGCCAATTTTTTAGCTTCTGTGAAAAGATGCAGATGTTCCACACTTCCGAATTTAATTTGGGAAAAGTCATACCCCTGCAAAATTTGCAACATTTGGAGTGCTGCAATTCCCTGACCATTGGGAGGAAGTTCCCAAACATCATATCCCCTGTAATTGATGGAAACGGGTTCTACCCATTCCGATTTATGCAAGGCAAGATCTTTAGCCGATAAGAAACCACCTTGCTCTTGAATGAACTTACCAATGGTCTTGGCGATATCACCTTTGTAAAAAGCATCTCGCCCACCTTCGGCAATTTTGCGATAGGTATTGGCCAAATAGGGATTTTTGTAAATCTCTCCTTCATCGGGCAATTTGCCACCATTTTGTGATTTGTAGGTATCCTCAATATTGGGGAACCCCTTTGATTCAAAAAAAGGTACCGTACGTTGCATGTACCAAGCAATAAGTTCGGTCAACGGAAAACCTTTTTCCGCATAATCGATGGCTGGGGCCAGAATTTCAGTCATGGGTTTGGAACCGAATTTCTGATGAAGCTCAAACCAGCCATCCACAGCCCCAGGTACACTTACGGGCAGCGGGCCATGGGAAGGGATTTTCTCCATGCCTTCTTTTTCAAAATATTCCAAGGTTAGCTTTTGCGGTGACCTTCCACTTGCGTTCAGACCGTATAGCTTTTTTGTTTTACCATCCCAAACTATTGCAAAAAGATCTCCGCCAATACCACAGCCTGTGGGTTCCATTAATCCCAGTGCAGCGTTGGCTGCAATGGCAGCATCGATGGCATTTCCTCCGCTTTTTAGGATGTCAAGTCCTATTTGGGTGGCTAGGGGATGGCTAGTTGCAACCATTCCGTTTTGTCCCAACACTTCAGATCGTGTGGCAAAAGGTTCGCCGGTAATACGGTCTTGGGCAATGGCATAAGAAATAAATAGAAAAAAGGATATAAGGATTGGGAAGAAGTTTTTCATTACAAATTTTTATAAGTGTTTAATCTACATAAGATTCAATAGTAGTGAGTCTCGGAACCTGTACAGCATCAAAAAAGTTCTTTCTTTTTGAACAACTTATTCAGCCTTCAAAGAAATCATTTCCATTTTGTTTTCAGATACTTGTCCATTGATTTTGGAAACATATTCACCCATCAATTGGTTCAAAGCATTGATTTCGGTATCCAACTCTTTGGTGATCTCAACAAAAAATTGCTGAGCTTGATCCGTAGGGGGATAATCTCCGCGTTGGGAGTCGGTCATCAAAAATGCCAAGCGGTTGTTGATTCGGATACCGTAGTTCAAGGGATCTTGTCGACTCTGATTTTTGGTCATGTGAATGTTGTTTTCGATAACATCCAATTGAGATTCAAATTCAGATATCATGTCTTTCAAGCCCTTTTTCATTTCGGATTTTCCCTTGAGGTAGTCCAAATCTTTTTTGACGGTCCTAATATCAATTATTGCGGAATTGGCTTTGCTTACCTGGTCGCGCACTTTCGTCAAGAAATCAAATTGTTTTTGATAATCGCTATCGGAATTGGGCATTCGGGGATCTTTGACGATGGTAAGGACTTGTTCTGAAGTCTGTCCATTATAGTTCAATCGAACCCTATAGTCGCCTGGAACCGCTTTGGGTCCGATGTTTGGGGATGAGTAAAATACCATGCCCTTAAAAGTGTTGTAGCCTGGGTACCGCATATTCCAAATCAATCGGTTGCCTCCTGATTTCACTTCTAAAGGTTTATCGGCTTCGGGGTTCAATTTGTCTTCCTTAGCCCCATGGGAAAATCGCTGGATCAAGGTGCCATCCATTTCTAGAATCTCGATGGATACAGTATCCGTTTTTTGGCTGTTTTTTACATAGTAATTGATTATCGCTCCATTGGGATGGTTTTCGCCCACCAATTTTGTGTTTGGTTTTCGCCACCCGCCTGATTGCTGTATTCTGTAAGCTTTGTCTGGTTTGAATAGGTAGAACTGAGACTTGGCTATTTCATCGGAAAGTTGATGAAGCGGAGTCAGGTCATCAATCATCCAAAAACTGCGGCCATGGGTGGCTGCAATCAAATCGTTGTCCCGCACATTAAGATCACGAATGGAGGTGATGGGCAAATTCAGTTGAAAAGGGGACCAACTGCTGCCATCATCAAAGGAAACATACATACCCCATTCGGTTCCTGCGTAGAGTAATCCCTCCCGTACTTTATCCGAGCGGATGGCCCTGGTGTAATGGTTATTTTTGATTCCTTTGGTAATTACCTTCCAAGTTTTACCATAGTCAGAAGTTTTATAGAGATAAGGGCTATAATCACCAAATTTGTAAGAAGTAGCGGCGACGTATGCGGTGCCCTTTCGAAACGGACTCGGGTCAATACAATTGATCATATTGAGTTTCGGACTTATGCTTGAAGGCGGGGTAATATTCTCCCAATTTGCACCATTATCCCGAGTAATGTGAATCAGCCCATCGTCGCTACCTACCCAAATAACCCCTTCCTCCAAAGGGGATTCGTTAATGGCAAAAAGGTTGGAATAGAACTCAGCTCCCGTATTATCTTGCGTAATTGGCCCACCGGAAGATTTTATGGTCTCAGGTAGACCACGGGTTAAATCAGGAGAAATGGTCTTCCAGGATTGTCCCTCATTGGTAGTTACATGTAAAAAATTAGAGCCTGCATATAATTTGTTGTTGTCATGTATACTGAATTTGACGGGAAAATTCCAATTGAAACGATATTTCATGACCTCGGCACCTGAGCCGGCAGGGTTGTCTGGCCAAATGTTGATGGAACGGGTTTGGTCAACCGAATGATCTTTACGCATCATATAGCCTTTATAAGTTCCCCCGTATACAATGTCATTATTTTTTGGGTCTGGAGCTAGGTGGGCACTCTCACCACCCGCCGATGGTTCCCAGTCCCTTTCTGTTATACTTGAACCAGAGGTGCGATGCGAGATGCGAACCGTACTATTGTCTTGTTGTGCCCCATATATGCGATATGGAAAAGAATTATCCGTTGTAACCCTATAAAACTGTGCCGTGGGTTGATTGTGGTAGGTGGTCCAGTTCTCTCCGCCATCATTGGAAACCTGTGCTCCGCCATCATCGGCAATGACCATCCTGTTGTTGTTATTGGGGTCGATCCATAGATCATGGTGATCACCATGTGGTGCGTTTTTTAAAGTGAACGACTTTCCGCCATCGGTTGATACCCCGTAGCTGACGTTCATGACGTACACTTTATCCTTGTTTTGGGTATCTGCATAAATACGACTATAGTACCATGCCCTTTGTCGCAAAGCTCTATTTTCATTTATTTTTTTCCAGGTTTTACCGCCATCTTCCGACCTGAAGACCCCACCATTTTCGGCTTCGATAATCGCCCAGACTCTATTTGAATCAACAGGAGAAACCGTAATACCTACTATGCCCCATGGGCCTTTGGGCAAGCCCTCGTATTTAGAAATGTCAGTCCAGGTATCACCCCCATCAATACTTTTGTACATTTTACTATCGGGCCCGCCGCTATCCATTCGGTACCCATTTCTCTTCATCTCCCATGTTGCTGCATAAATAATCCTTGCGTTGTTTGGGTCCAATATCAAGTCTCCAGCACCCGCCTTATCGCTTTCATAGAGTATTTTTTCCCAACTGTTGCCGCCATCCTTGGAGCGATAGACGCCACGGGTCTGGTTGGGTTTCCATAGATTGCCAATGGCTGCAACATAGACCAAATCGGGATTTGTAGGGTGTATTCGAATCCTTGAGATATGTTCAGAACCTTCTAGACCTATAAATTTCCAAGTTTCCCCTGCATCCAAACTTTTCCAGACACCATTTCCCGAAGACACATTTCCCCGAAGTGTTTGTTCCCCTTCACCCACATAAATAACATTGGGGTCTGATTCTGAAACGGCCAAGGCGCCTATGGAACCTCCAAAATATCCATCGGAAATACAGCTCCAGGTATTGCCCGCGTCCGTGGTTTTCCAGACTCCGCCACCGGCGGTTCCCATATAGTACAGATTGGGATTGTTCAGAACTCCCGATACCGTGCCAGCACGTCCTCCTCGAAATGGTCCCACTAAACGCCATTCAACAGAATTGTATAGAGATTCGGAATAGTTTTCAGAGGTAGTGTTGGTATTCTTTTTACGTTGAGCGGGCAAATCGCCCACAGGAAATACGAATAAAATCAGAAAAAGGAAAAGGGATAAATTTTTCATTGAGTGTGATTGTCAGCAATTTCTAAAAATAACCAATTTTGAGTTCAAAAAAAGAAAAACCAGAAACCATTAAGAAGGCAGGAAGTCACATTTGACCATTGTTCAGATAATACAAAACCAATTCACCAACGCTGATTACGTATCCATCAGCTTGAGGATAAACATAGAATAATTGTCTTGGGCTTTATCGCGTATATCATCTAGGATGCGCTTCTTGATTTCAATAGGGGTACAGTCTTCCTTAAACCAAAGCCCAATATTTTCGGAGTTAACACTTTCCAAAAGGCCATCACTACATACTAGGAAAAAGTCGTTGGGCTTAAGCTCAGAAATTACTTCTTGGTCGATTCTTGTTGGATTCAATCCGTTGATGGCACGGGTGATCACATTTCTTTTGGGATGGGTCTTTGCTTCTTCCTCTGTGATTTCTCCCATTTCCAACAGATCTTGAACTACGGAATGATCTCGGGTCTGAAAAAGAATTTCACCGTTTCTGATATGATATACACGGCTATCACCCACCCACCCAATAAGGGCCTTATTCTCAGAATCTGACAGCCATAGAAGTGCTAGCGTCGTTGCCATTCCATGGCTTTTTGGATTGTGCGCTATATAATCTTCAAACTGTTCCTCTACAAATACCAAACCTTTTGACAAATACGATGCCTCATTTACACTCATTATAGGCCGTGTTTCAAATAGACTGGAAAATCCCTCGCAGACCAGAGAGGAAGCCACTTCACCCTTTGCATTTCCCCCAACTCCATCACAGACCAGAAACAATCGGTTCTCCTCGGTTGGTGCTTCTGGAAATATAGCATCTTCATTGTTCGAGCGCTTGCCAGTTTGATGGCAACTGGCAGGCATAAAAAGTTTCATACCCACCGGTTAATAATTTTTTTGTACAAAACTACAGGCATCGGAATATCCCATATTGCATGATTTATTGAACCAGGTTTTAGCAACTCCCCGATTTATTGAGACACCTTTGCCGTAGTAATGACAAAGTGCTAAGTTATACGTGGCCGTAGAGCTCCCTTTATTTGAAGATTGGAGGTAGTAGTTGTAAGCCTTGGTTTTGTCTTTACTTCCTACATACCCCAATTCATAAATTACACCTAAATAGTTTAGGGCTTCTGCATGGTCTTGTTCCCCCGCCTTCTCGAACCACTTTCGGGCAGCATAGTAATACTTGCCGTCGTAGTACATGAGTCCTGCTCGGTACTGACTGTGAGTATCACTTTGCTCCGCGGCTTTTAGATACCATTGTCTTGCTTTTATTTTATTGGTGCTTCCCAATTTTCCACTGTAATAGAGATTGGCAAGTGCTTTTTGGGCGTTCATGTAACCCTGTTGCGCCGAAGCGAGATACCACTTCTCTGCATCCACAAAATTTATTGCACCCGCATAGCCCTTCTCTGCCATTACGCCCAACATATAGTTTGCCGTTCGATTGTTCTTGGCGGCCGCACTTAAAAAGTAGGTCTTGGCTTTCTGATAGTCTTGGGGTTTCCCCTTTCCTTCATAGTACAAAGCTCCCAAAACATATTCTGCTGATGCATATTTTTGATTCGCGGACAATTCGTACCATTCAATGGCCTTATCGAGATTTTTTTCTCCAGCTTCACCAAATTCCAAAATCTTTCCTGTCATGTACTGACCAGCGGCATACCCTTTTTCAGCAGAAATCAGGAACCATTTGTAGGCTGCGGATACATCTTTTGGTCTTCCATACCCGTTGTAGTAGATCAAGGCCAAATTGTAGGAGGCAAAGGCGTTTCCTTTGTCAGCGGCTTTTTGAAACCAATTTCCTGCTTCGGAATAATTCTTATCATCATAGTAGATGATACCTAATTCATTTTGAGCGTCCAAATATCCATTTTCAGCTGCCTTGGTGTACCAACTAATGGATTTTATCGGATCCCTCTTGGCAAGAATTCCTTTGTTATAAAATTTGCCCAACCAATATTGGGATTGCACATCGCTGTTCTCTGCAGCTGTGGTATACAATTCCAAAGCCTTAACCGTGTCCTTTTCGGGATAGTATCCATAGCGATACATTTCCGCCAAGCCTCGGTAACAGGAATATCTATTTAGATCTTTACACTTGGTGTAACCATCATAAGCGGCCTTGTACTCTTTTTTTGCTCGTTTTATATAGGCCAAATTCTCTATAGCAGCGGGATGATTCTGAGCCGCCGCTTTTTCATAAAGGGCTTCAGATTTTTCCAAGTCTTGGTCTACTTCCAGTCCAAGCCTATGCATAATGCCATACACATTTTGCGCCTCTGGCATTCCCGCATCACTTAATTTTTTTACAGCTTTGTTGGCCTTGCCGAAATACTCCATAGCCTTGGAGGAATCTCGATTGTGTCCCAAGCCGTAGTAATAATTCCATCCATGTTGAAAGTTGGCCATTTCAAACCCTTGTTCCACAGCTTTATCGGCATTTTCAATCGCCATCTCATAGCTTTGTTCGGTGCCATATCCGTATTGGTTTAAAGTGGACAGAAAATAAAATGCCTCACCCGATCCGTATTCCGAAGCTCTTAAATATTGCTCGTAAGCATTTTTATGATCTCCAGTTTTATAGGCGTCCCACGCTCCGACCAATAGGCTTTTTACTTTTGATGATTTATAAAAGGAATAGCCTCCAACACTTAGGGCGATGGCAAAAATACCGGTCAAGACCAAGGGCCAAACTCTTCTCTTCTTTATATTTTGAGGGGGAACCGTGTTCCCTTGTGAGGTGTTACCCAAGAACACGGTATTTTCGGAATTATCCTGACCATTGAGGTCCTTAATAAATTCAGAAACAGAGGCATAACGATCAACAGCATTTTTTTGCAAACACTTTTTGATGCAAGCCTTGAACCGTTCGGGAACCACATCATAATTTGGTTCTTTTGATATGATCTCATCTCGAATGAGTTCGTAGTCCTTTACGCCGTGGCCAAAAGGAAGTTTACCCGTTAAAGTTTTATAAGAGATAACCCCAAGTGCCCAAATGTCCGTACGTTCGCTAATATCTCCGTTCAGGCCAAACTTTCTTTTAAAGAATTGTTCTGGCGCCATATAATGTGGCGTGCCCACTCCCTCGGTCATCGATTGTTGAATGGTTTTGTCGGATAGAATATCTTGACTGATTCCAAAATCGGTGACCTTAGCGACTCGTTTTTTGGTTCTGTCCTTGGAGAAAAGCACATTTCCAGGTTTTAGGTCTCTATGAATAATGCCCTGTCTGTGCAAATACTGAAGAGCATGGGCAACTTCCGAAATGATATCTTGGGCTTCACTCGTACTAATTTTGTTTTTAATGGCCTGATTCAAGGTGCCTTCACCGGCATATTCCATAATGAGGACGGGATAACTTGTATCACGACCCATGGCATCCTTATGGGTGATGTACTCCAATTCGAAATATGTAATAAGGTTGGTATGGGAAAGGCCATCTATCTTCGCGAATTCTTTTTCTAAGCTGTACTTTTTTTGTCCGGTACTACCAGAAGTTCCCCTAGACACGGCCTCTTTATAGATTTTTAAGGCAACATAGCGGCCCTCGGAGTTCAGGTCCTTAGCTTTGAACACTTCGGAAAATCCACCTTCCGCTATAAGGTCTTTTTCTGGATCCCATTCGTAGTGTGATAGTCTCATGATTGGTTTAGTTGATGTCCTTTAGTATAAATAATCGTCTTCGAATGGCATTACTCCGTTCCATTGGCTTGCAAATGGGTTACCATTTTACATGCGCTCTCATGGCCTCGATTGCAAGCTCCCGTATACCATGCCAAGGCCTCTTGTAAATCTTTTTTTACTTCATTGCCGTTGTAGTACAGATTCCCAAGGGTAACAAAGGCATCCACATAGCCCAACTCGGAGGACTTCTTGAACTGTTGGATGGATTTGTCGATATCCTTTTGAACCCCCTGGCCATTCAGGTGCATAATTCCCAAATTGAATATGGAAGGAGCATGGTTTTTTTTAGCGGATTTTTCGAAGTACTTCTTCGCCTTCGGGTAATTTACCGCAACATTTTTTCCGAAATAATACTTACACCCTTGGGCAAAAACAGCTTCCTTGTTTTTTGGGAAAAACCAAATCCCTGCAAAAACAGCCAACAATATCCATAGGGAGAAACCCCAAAGACGATCCGTAAAGGGGATACCATAATCTGGTAAGGGGTCAGGTAAATTGCCACTGGCTTGAAAAGCCGCAATCTTTTCCTCATCTAGCGGATAGTATGTTCCAAAATTCTTCGATACCCCAAGCACATATCCATCATCGGTCATATAAACGCCCATAAAGAAGAATTGGGAGGTTGTTTTGTAGGCTAAGTAAAGATCTTCGCCATTGGGACCTTTTATATCCACATCGCTGATTCTTTTTATGCGTTCACTTTTGCCAAATAAGCCTTTTACTCTTTTTGCGGATGCTATATTCGGAACGAACAACACCAAGGCGATGAGTAGTGTAATCTTTTTCATTTTTGGTTGATTAGGATTTGTTGGTTGCTTTTTTTCGAAGCCTAATAAATATACTTCTTTCTTCCATATCTCTCACCTTGAAGGCAGTACGAATTCCTTCAGGGAGTTGTTGCCATAAGATATTGGCGGTCTTTTTTGATTTGATTTCTATAGTCAGAATTCCCGAGGAATAGGTTTTGGTGGTCTTTTTGATTCCATTTTGGCTCACAATTTCTTGATACAGATTTTCCGCCATTTGATTGTCATATTCCAAAGAATTAATAGTGATGCTTACGGTACTTTTTGGTTTTGATTTTTTTGAACCGAAAAGTATACTGCCTACTTTCTCAACAGTTTCTTTGGCACCTTCGACCGTACTTTCAACACCTTGTACGGTATTGTCAATATCCGTATTGGTCTGTTGTACTGTTTGATCAACCTTGTCTACCTTCTGAACAGTCTTATTTTGTCGAGCCCTATTTCTTCTGGACTCGGTTTCTTGGGCATTGGCCAAGGCGCAAAGCAAAATGGCAAAGGATACCACTGTTAATTTTTTTGATGTCATCTTCTTTAGTTTTGGTTATACATTCTGTAGGTATATAACCGTAAAGTCTGGATGTCATCTTTTTTTATAACTTTTTTATTCTGGAAAGCTCAATGGGTATACTTTGGAGGCAAAAGAGGGTCTTTCCATAAGCATTCGGGTCTCGGTGTTGGCGGTAAAATCCAATTCCTTTAGTGGGGTCATCTGTGCGGTATGGGCTTCAATTTGGTATAAGGTAGTATTATGGATGAGGTAATACGCATCTCCCTCCTCTTTTGAAATAGCCACTACCTTCATTTTATCAATGTCCATATTGGAATCAACAAACAGTACCTTCTTTCCGTTTTGCTCTGTAAAGTAGTATTCATTTTTTAGTGAAGCCCCACTTGCCACTTTTACTATAAGGTCTTGGGAGGGTTTGGCATTGGTAAAAAGGGAGTGGATTTCTATCTCCAGTTCCTCTTCCAGAACAGTTTTGAAATCGTATGGCCTGGCAATCTGGTTCAACTCTTTCTTAGTTCGGGTAACATCCAACGAATACAGATTTCCCCGGTATTCTAAAAAGTAAAGCCCGTTCGAATTTTTACCCAGTTTGATTTGAAGTCCAGAAATTCTTGGGTCTCCAAATAAGGAAAGTTTTTTGCCATCAAAAGTATAGGTGAGCATTCCAGACGGATAAGGAACCTTAAGAACTGCTTCTGTTGAAAGCGTTTTGGCATTTGAAAATGCCAATTGGACTTCGTCATTGTCGACATCAAGCTTAAAAGTGTCCTTTTGAGTGGTCTTATCTTGTTCAACAAGCTCAGTATTCTTCTTTGGCAAGAATAGGGTATCCTTAGTTTCGTTTTTTAACGTATCTGCATCAACGGTAGTGGGAAGGGTATCATCTCCAATTGGACTTTGCGGGTCTTGCCTGGTGAAAATGTAAAGAGCGGTTCCCACAATGATCGAAGCGGCTATGGCACCACCATAGACAATGAGTCTGCGGTAAACGCCCTTCGCCTTTTTCTTTTGCTCTTGCTGGTATTCTTGATAGAGATGGGTAAGCTTTCTTCGAAGTTTATCCTCGGCCTGTAGCTCAACTCCCTTATAGATCTGTTTGAATACCTCAAACTCTTTTGAAAATTCAGGATCTTCGGCTAGAAGCCGTTGCACCTCTTTCCCCTCTTCGGGATTCAGATGACCCAAAAGGTACTTATCAATAAGATCAATATGTCGAAGCTCCTTTTTCATTCTGGTTTAAGACGAATAATAACATCGTAGGATACCTCTTCCCTGAGTTTTTGAAGGCATCGTAATTTTTGTTGACTGGCCGATCGGGCACTGGAGTAGTTAAACCGCTCCGCAATTTCTTCCATCTTTTGGCCCATGAAAATTGTGGCTTCCAAAATTGACTTACAAGGATCTCCTATCTTTTCCAGAGTACTTTGCAAATACTGTTTTAGGTTTGGACCTTTTATGGTGATTTCAATGGTGTTGTTCTCCTGTCCTCCATCAGATATCGAAAACGTAATGTCCCTATTTTCATATTTTTTTCTGCGATTGAGTTGGTTCAGCCATTGCCGCTTACAAATTTCGAACAGATAGGTGCTTATTTTACCCCTCGGTTCATATTTATCCGCCAAAACATTTTTGTAAAATACCATTATCGCCTCTTGGAACACATCCAAGGCATCCTCTTCATTGCCATTGTTTTGACCAATCCAGCTTTTTACCATTCCCATATGGTTGTAAAGCTGCTTTAGACAATTTTCATTGCCGTTTCGAAGCTGTACTATCAATTCGTGGTCGGTCATTTACAGAGAATTCTTGATGGGTTACAGCCCAATTTCAATAGTGTCTTTTATCGGGATGTTGAACGCATAATCTTGAATTTGAATTTTGGCATCGCCCATGATGGTGAAATTGACCTTTTGATTGGTTAGCCATGAAAACTTAACCTGCTTCAAAATGTCAAGGTTGTTCAAAGTTACATCGATGGGCAAGGTTGAGGTCCCTCCCACTTTTTGTTCAAACGGCTGGGCTAAACTCCACAAGGCAACCTCTCCCTTTTTTTTATCTAGATAAAACTGTAGGTCTAGTTGGGTAATGGTATAGTCCAGAGGTAGCTTGTTTAAAGTTTCCATGCCGAGCTTTAAGTGGGTTTTTTTCAGTGAGGGCAACCTGTCCGTAGCTATCGACCGAATCTTGAAGTTGTTCCCATAATCAAGATTCCTGTTGATTTCCTCCAAAATAATTTCTTTGGTGTTCAAATGGATTTTGTCTTCCAAAGCAATGGTGAAGGAATTCAACAAAAAGCTTACCTTCCCATTTCCCTTAAGTGCAAAAACCGTTGAGTCTGATTCTAAAAGTTCAGTATAGTAGGCATTTAGTTTTTTTAAGCTGATTTCACAAGTAACGGGTATTTTGATTGTGTCGTTCGCCCCCAGGCTCACCTGTTCATTCAAGAATCCATCTCCGACCAATGAGTCTTTATAAAATAGGGACATGCTTGATTGCCGCAAGTTTGTTTTTACGTTATTCGGATTATAGACCACGTAATCCATATCCACAATGAGGTTGTTCTCTTTCAAACCCTTTATGGCAACATTGTCAATCGCTATAAACTCCGGTTTTTCGCTGCAGCTTACCATGAGGATAAAAAGGATGAGTATAAATAAGGTTCTTCCCATTGTTTTGATTTAAATACTGTCCTTTTTCTTAAGGGCGTAGTATATCATTACATAAAACAGAATATTGAGCAGGGTGATGACAAGTAGGTTCATGTCAAAACTGTCGAAAACATCCCCTATCAGCGTGCCTTCATGCACTAGGTCGGAGTTGTATAAGTCCAAAACAGTCAGGGCAGAGGAAGCTACCTCCATGGTTCCTTGAGCAGGAGGTTGAACGGGTATTGATGTCAATACGGACTGAACCACCTCAGATTCGGAATCCAAAGTGGAAGAGGCTTTGTCCTGTAATCGGGCAAACCCTTCGGTTCCCCATCTGCCCAAAGTGAAAAAACTTAAAACCTCTACAACCGGATTGTTTATTTTGGTCATTACTCCAGCCAACATGATTTGGGGCATTAAAGCTATTGGTACGACGGTCATTACCTTTTCGGTGGAATTAAATGCCGACGACAACCAAAGACCTATCAGTGAGGCCGAAAATGAAATGAAGAACATAAAGAGAACGCTTTGTCCATAAGGCCTCAAATACACATCATCAAAACCTTCGAAAGTGTTGAACCTGAAATTTAAATAGATGATGGTCACAAATATCACAGTCTGTACCAATGCAAACAAAGAGAGGACCATCCATTTTGAAAGGATGTAGGTATTGATGTTTAAGTTATACATGCGCTCACGCCTGTAAACAGATAGCTCCCCGACAATTTCCTTGGCAGCATTGCTCACGCCAAACCATATAGCTGAGATGGCCATTAAAAAAAGAACCCCAACCTGAAATTTATTGAACACCAAACAGACGAGACCGGCAATAATTATGGGTTGTGCCAACAATAGTACCAAGTTTTCCTTGTCATTTAGCTTGATGTTCAAATACCTGGAAAACAACCAATACAATTGCAACCAGTACGAATCTGGTTTTTCTTTTTTTACCTCTGGGTTATTTGTACTCTTGAAACCAATTTTGGAAGGTTTTTGATAGTAGGTGGAGACCACACTCAAGTCGCTCATTTTGCTATACACCTCAACAATGTTTTGCACTTCAAAATGAGAGGTCAACAAATCTGCCGGGCCCTTGAACACCAAATGTCCTTGAACTCCTAGAAAAATGGCCTGATCCACATAGTTAAGGTCCTCTGGTTTGTGGGTAACCATCACAATGGTGGTTCCGGAATGTGCGAGCTTTTTAAGGCTTTTCAGAAAACTCTCGATGGTTTCTGGATCCAAAGGAGACGTAGGTTCATCCAAAAACAGTATCGTGGGTTCTGTGAGCAGTTCAACGGCTATGGAAACCCTTTTGCGTTGCCCTCCCGAAAGATTACCGACCTTTATATCTCGAATGTCCTTCTCCTTATCCTGATCAAGATTTAGGTCATTGATGACCTTATCGATACGCTTATTGATTTCCGAAAGAGCGGTATCATCGGGGAGACGGAGTTTGGCTGCGTAGTAAAGTGTTTTATATACGGTGAGCTCTTTGTGGACAATGTCATCTTGGGGAACGTAACCAATTTTCTTTTTGATCAAATTAAAGTTGTCGGCCAAGGACAGGCCGTGGATAAATACCTCCCCCGAGGTTGCGGGGTTTTCTCCATTCAAACACTTAAGAAGGGTTGACTTTCCACAGCCCGATGGCCCCATTAAAGCGACAAAGGTTGAGTGCGGTATGTCCAGAGACATGTCTTGCAAACCAATTTTGTTGTTGGGATATTTCTTCTGGATGGACAAAGCCTTAATGGCACTGCTTTCCTTTCGAAGATCCTTGGCCCCATCCTTAAGCGTGATACGATAAAACGAAATAGTTACCGTATCGCTGTCTTTAAGCCTGCTTTTTGTTTTTACCTCTTTGCCGTTGAGATAGGTTTTGTTAGTGGAGCCCAGATCTTGTATCCAAAAGCTCCCATTTTCAAAACTTAATTGGGCATGCTGTCGTGTAACGGTGGGATCATCCAAAACAATGTCGTTATTGGACTGTCTACCAATACTGAGAGACCCTTTGGCAACTATGGCCTGTTTGAATCCTATAAATTTTGATGGATTGGCACTAGGTTTTTCATTGTTGACTTCCTTTTGTTTCAGTTGAATGCTCTCAGAAGCCAATCGTATCATATCATCAAAAGAAATCTTCGTCCAAGTATTGGGTTCCAGGCGCTTATTGTTGACAAATGTTCCATTGGAGCTTCCCAAATCTTGGATGAACACGCCATCATGCCGCATATTTATTTCTGCGTGCCTTCGTGAGATCATCCGATCACTCAATTCCAAATCTGCACCATGTCCCTTGCGGCCCAAACTTATAGTTTGATTCTCTGATAAGGGAACAGTTTTTTCGTTGCAAATAAGGTGAATTTTGTTGGTCATTAGTTTTGGATATAGCTCTCAATACATTGTTTGCGATGTTCGGCAAAAGGGTGTGTTGAGGTAAGTTTTTTTAGAAGATCTTGTTTCTCGTAGCGCTCCATTTTTTTGAAAAAATCTGCAAACTTACTTGCATCATAACCGGCTTTTTGGGCCAATTCAAAACCAAATTTGTCAGCTTCGTACTCATCAATTTGATCAAATGGGGGAGAAAAAGTGCCATTGATTCTTTTGGCGATATCCCGAAAACCTTCTACGCGTGTCATGTTTTCCAGATCGGTGGATAAGGTAAGTTTGGTTACTTTTCGTTGTGTGTGCAACTTATCCTCATGGGCCACCTCATGCCCTATAATAAATGCTAATTCGTCATATGAATCCACAAAGTTTAGTAGACCCGTGGTAATATAGAGATAGCCTCCCAAAGTGGCAAAAGCATTGATTTCCTCCGATTTTAGAATACTCAAAGTATAAGTCACCCCATTTCTTGAAACGTTTTTGGTAAGGTTCTCCAGGATTTCCTGTGCCTTTTGTTTGGCAAAATAATTATAATCTATCTGGCCTAGACTAACATACTGTTGATAGATTTCTTTTCCAATATTTTGCTTTGAATCGCTGGTAACATATAGCATGGCATCCAACCAATTATTTTCAAATTGTTTGAATAAAAAAGCAGGACCATCAAAGGCATGCCCACAATCCTTCAATAAGGTGGCATGATCAATTTTTGAAGTGTAGTCCGCGAATGCTTCTTCCAATTTTTCAATGGGTAGTTCCTGTGCACTTAGGTGTGTAAGGGAAAATAAGACAAGAATAAAGGTAACTGCTTGTTTCATGAGGTTGTTTAGGTGTATATAACCAAAAATAGCGAATGTCATCTTTTTTCTTCCATTTGTCCTTTTTTCTTCTAAATTAATGTGTTGATTTTCTGAAGTATGCAAGCGCTGTTTCAAATTGAAACAGCGACATTTTTAATTGTTGTTTTGCAACCACATTGTTCAAATAACATCCACACTTCGTTTTTTTTCGTAAAAGCTATAGGAAAGCATTTTCCAGCTAAATCTAACTAATCAAAATTTTGTCACAACCGATGGTACGGTATCTGACCCACGTTTTTTTTCAATTTGTTTTTTGGGTTTTTATTTTGGGACATCCTCTAGTTCTAAAATCTCAGGAGCAACAGCGCTATACGGGAAGTTTCGAAATAGGTTCCTATCAAGGGGATGCCGATTATGCGTACCGATTGTTTGAAGCCGATACCCTTTTGGAAGGGCCATTTCATATGCAATCGTCAAATTTGGATGCCCTTTTGAAAGACGGGGATGAAACCTTCGTTTTTGATGGAAGTTTTAAGGATGGTGAGGCTGACGGATTTTGGCGTTTTGAATTTGGTTCCTATACCACTGATGGAAATACGAGACTGGTAGATGGCCAATACCGACTGAACATCAATGGAACACGGTTTGAAGCCTATGGCGTTATAAATCAAGGAAAACCCAATGGCCAATGGATTTTTATGGTCAATGAGTTGGTTAACTCGTCCCTTCAAAGCAATCTTTTTAGAAGTGTTATTTCCTTTGAAAAAGGAGTTCCCCAGCGAAATGTCCGCATTGAGAATGAAAAGAGCACGCTTGTGGGACGTTTTTTGCGAAATGGTTTGGCCCATGACGTTTGGTCTCGCTACGATAAGGAAAACACCAACACTTCAGAAAGTTGGGTGTTTGATGAAGGATTATTGAATCAAATAACCTACGAGGATGAAGAAGGCTCCACAGAGACCGCTGTGTTTACAGAAAGTCAATTGGAGACCAAGATAGTTGCGCTTAACAAGGCGTATCTCAATCTTTTGAACTTGATGGGAGATGCGACTGTAAATGAAAGAGCTGAAAATGATATCGCGTTTCTGCTGCTTCAGAACCATGGCTATTATCAAAAGATAACCGACATTCTATCCCATTTGGGGAAGACAAGCTTCATGCCCGAATTTAGGGTAAAGGTCCCTCAGATAACAAAAGACAGTGCTGAAATCATAAGCTTGGATACTATTGTGGATTTGTATGCCAAAGCGACCCTTGCCAGTGAATTGCTTTTGAACAACACGCAATTACAAATAATAGCTCGGTCTGATACCGAGGTTGATTTTCTTTACAAGGCACTGCAAAAAATTGATTCGGACTTTCTTCAACCCCTAAAACAGTTAAAGGAATATCATGAAAGTGGAATAACAGGGTACCTTACCACCGAATTGTTGCTACAGCGATTATTTCCAAATGGGCGGCCTACGGCAAATATCACGGTAGAAATTGAAAAGGATGGAGTATTATCTGCACAGACGTTCACCGGACCCGATGCGAAAACTTACAACTTTGAAAGTAGTACGGTAACAGCTCTGGAACATATGGCCCGCTATGCCCAAACCAGTGCGGATTCCATCGCAAGTATATTGAACAAGAAACTGGCCAGTGAACAAAAGCAACAAGAATTGGTGGAACTGGAAAGGGGTTTAATTGCCCAGATCAAACAACTTAACCTGGTAATCGATTCAGTCGGGAGCAACTTACCCAACGAGGTGAGCAAAACCCTTGCGGCGATTAAGAAATTTGGTGAAAACAAACTCCAGGCATATACAGCTATCCAGGATAACGACACTAAGGTGGCAAGGGGAACTGAACTTGCTGAATGCCTCAAAGAACTTAACCGGCTTGCCATTGTCATAGCTGGCCTTCCCGAAGAGCAACGCCAGCTAAAAGAAAAATACCAAGATGCCGTGTGGAATCCATTTATGGCCACGATTATGGACGAAGCGGTCAAAAAACGTATCATGAGTGCCTACGAAAATGTCCTGATTCCCTACTTGCTACTTTCAATACAATCAGAACTTTCATGTGACAATACCCCTCAATTTAACAAGCTACTGGAGCAAATTCACATGCGTATGTATGAATTGAGGGATGAGAATACCACCAAGCTTGAGCGAAAATTGAAACGGGAACGAGACCCTCAAATCGTCCTTGGGCTGTTCAATATCCAATCTAAAAAATGAGCAGGCCATTTATGAAAACATTGTTCATGAAAAAATCCGTTTGGATAGCTGCGGCATGGTTATGTTCGTTGGTTGTGGGTACCGCGCAGCAAACCGAAGTACTTCCAGAAGCATCGGAGTTTAAGGATCCTGATACCAGAATATGGTTCAATACCTATGGGAACATTCGCATATCAAAGCGTTTATTCTGGGATGCTCAAACGCATTTTAGATTTAAAGAGTCGGAAGATACCCCCTTCATCGGGCAAATTGCACAGATTTACAATCGTCACGCCATTGGTTATATCTATGATAAAAAAACCAATTTCAGCCTTGGTGGGGTCATGCGTATCAACTTCAATACGGATGAAGATTCTACCGATAGGAATGTGGTTCCGGAGTGGCGTATTTGGCACCAATATCAATTTGCCATGCCCTTATATAGTGCCATGATCTATCATCGAATTCGGATTGAGCACCGATGGACCCAAGGATTTGAGGAGAACAGCAACTATATCTTTCGGAATCGATGGCGATATATGTTCCGGGCAAAGATTCCACTGAACAATTACAAGTTGGAAACCAATACGCTATATGTCTCACCCGAAGCGGAGTTGATCATGCAAAGTGGAAAGGCCGTTGTGGGCAGCGTTATGGAAGACTTGCGATTGACCACCACTTTGGGCTACATACTGACTCCAAGATTGACCCTTGCCGGAGGGCTGATGTACTCCCATGGGCAGACTCTTGAAAATCCTGGAGTTTTTAAGCAAAGTTGGACGGTTCGCTTTCATGTGTACTTCTCTCCGGATATCCGCCGGGTAAAAAATAAACTTCCGGCCATCCATTTTGACGATTAGAACGTATATGTACTGTTAGTCAGTTAATGCATATCATGAAACAGCCCCTTTCTACAAAAATTTTGATCTCGTGTTTGGTCGTTGCAACAGGTTTGGCCCTGTTTTACGCCATTAAGTCGAACAGTCTTAACAAACAACTGACGGAACAATTGGCATCTCAACAAGAAGTTCAGCAAGAAATGGAGGAATACCGAAGTTTAATCGCGGTTGATTCGCTATTGGTGGCTGGTGAATATGAGGATGCCTTAAACGCTTCAAAAGAAAAATTTGTGGAGACCAAAGATTGGAAAAACAACGCAAACTTGCGTATTGCTTTGGCACAGAAATTTATGGATTTGGAAAGGAATATTGAGCAGGTATCCCAACCTAGCCAACCACAGGAAACCGTTGATAGTTTGACCGTGGCTGAAGCACCCTCACCCAAAGAAATTCGCTATGTGGATTCGTTGCGGTTCGCTCTTGAAAAGTCCAAAATACGAATGGCACGTATGGAAAGGCGATTAAGCCAAAAATCTCTTGGCCGATACCTAACTTTTAAAAGTAGTAAAGGCAGCGAGATTCACTATGTAGGGCAAGTCAAAAACAACAAGGCCCATGGGCATGGCATAGCCCTGTTCAATACCGGTAGCCGATACGAAGGCGAATGGAACAACAACCAACGCCACGGTGAGGGTACCTTTCACTGGCCCGATGGGGAATATTATGTGGGAGAGTACAAAAACGACCGACGTGATGGGCAAGGCACCTACTATTGGTCAAATGGCGAAAAATTTGTTGGCCTGTGGGAGCAAGACAAGCGTACTGGGGAAGGCGTTTTTTATGGTAAAGACGGAAAAGTAGTCGCCAAGGGCATCTGGGAAAGCGATGAACTGGTGCAAGCTCACAAACCTTAAATCATATTACATTCATTTTATTTATTCCTTTTAACTTAAGCTACCTATAGTAGCTTAAAATTAATGGGAATGCTATAAGGCATATTCACAGACCGACCTCTTTGTTTGCTCAAGCCTGCCTTTATCTAAATAACGGTTTGGTTCGGGGTGCTTTTCATTTCACCTTATGCTAAGGCTCATCTAAACTATATTAAAAATTGTTTTGTTGATTGAATACCTTAGCTCATTGATTCAATTATTGTTTAAGTTTTGACCAATGAAAAGGTCATTTCTAAGCTTAACTTTAAACAAAACACCTAGGTTCTCATGATTGACTAATGCTGGTTTTTACTCCAAAAAACTTTATATTGAAAAAGAACTAACTTGCCTTCATAATAATGAAAATATGAGAGTCTTACTAAGCTGCTTTGCGATACTTTTTTCTTTAAGCGCAACCTGCCAAAAGCAAATAAAGAATGATAAAACAAATGACGTTTTTAATGGTTCTGAGCGTGATAGTCTACAGCTTTGGTTCTATGACCGATCAACGGTAATGGGATTGAATGAGGATAAAAGGAACGAATTCTACAACACCGTATTATACCATACCTATAAGATGAAGGCTTTGGAGAAAAAGGAAAAAGGGTATACATCGGATCAAATCAGACAGAAATTCAATGAATTATTATTAAAACAACACAAGGAGGTAAAGACCATATTGGATGAAAAACAATACGCATATTATCTTGATACTTACGACAAACTATTACGAGATATCTATGATAGAAAGGGTTGGAAATAAAATGCAAAACATAAAGAGGTCAATACTTATCATTCTTTTTCTTTTTGTGACCTCGGGGTTGTCAGCGCAGGTAAAAAAGACTGTCACAATTGGAATATTGGCTGATGAAACTTCTGCTGAAAATGCTCCTTTGCTTGAAAAACTGCAAAATGAGATAACTGTAGTGGTTGGCCAAGATGCCAATGTGATCTTTAAGGAGCCCGTTGAGAACGGGTTTGATTTGAGAAGGGCCAAAGCAAATTATTTGGCAATGGTATCAAGTGATGCCGATATCATCCTTGCCTTCGGGGTCATCAATAATATTGCCCTGTATCAGGAAAAATCATACGCAAAACCCGTAATTGTTTTTGGTTCCGTTAACGGTGATTTTATAGAATTGGAAGAAGGTCAGACCACCTCTGGTATTAATAATTTGGCCTATATCATTACGCCTATTTCGTACTCAGGGGATCTCGACGCCTTCAAGTCCATTTATGACTTCAAAAAGGTGGCCATTTTGGTAGATGATTATTTGATTGGAGCCTTACCCTTAAAACAACTTTTTGATGATTATTTTGCGGACAAAGAATCTACCTATAGTTTAGTTGCGCTGCCTACTGACGGCAACATTGCTAACCTACTTGGAGATGAGGATGCCATATATTTGGCAGGAGGCTTTGCCTTTTCAGATGCCGCTTTTGAAACCTTGGTTTCAGAGATTAATGCAAGACGACTGCCTTCTTTTTCGGCAAGCAAAAAACAGGATGTGGAAAAGGGGATTTTGGCCACCAACCAACCCGAAACAAATATTGACCAGTTTTTTAGGCGGATAGCTCTCAATGTGGAATCCATAGTGAATGGCACCAACCCTTCAGATCTACCATTACGTCTGGAATATAAAAACCGACTGTCTCTAAATTTTAATACCGCCAAGGAAATTCAATTTCCGCTGCGGTACAGTATGTTGGGTACTGTTGACATTGTTGGAGGTGAAAGTAGATTCACCTCAGAAAATGCGTACTCGCTATTGGACATCATGAATGGGGTTATTGGGCGCAATCTGAGTCTGGAGGTGGAGCGAAGGAACATCGATTTGAGCATTCAGGATGTAAAAACGGCCAAAAGCAATTTTTATCCAGATGTCACTGCTTCCGCCACTGGGCTCTATGTCGACCCCAGAATTGCGGAAATATCAAATGGAGCTAGTCCAGAGTTCTCTACAGCAGGTAGCGTGGGATTGCAACAATTGCTATATTCTGAAGCAGCAGCAGCGGGCATCACCATACAGGAGAACTTGCAGAAAGCGCAGATTGAAACCTACAATGCAGCAGAATTGGATGCTATTTTGAACGGCTCGGTTGCCTACTTTAATGCCTTGATTTTGAAGACAAATGCTAAGATTCAGGCGGAGAACTTAGAAGTAACAAAAGAGAACCTTGAAATTTCGGAGCAAAATTTTGAGGCCGGAGCCTCAGGCAAATCCGATGTACTTCGTTTTCGTAGTCAGTTGGCCCAAAACATTCAGACCTTGATCGAGGCGGGCAATCAACTGAACCAAGCTTATTTTACCGTCAATCAATTGATGAACAATCCGATTGACACAGAAATTGACATCCAAGATGCTGTTATTTCTGAAGGTTTGTTTTCCAATTATCGCTATGAGGATTTTTTGGAGATTTTAGATGACCCTAAACTAAGACCGTTCCTTGTTGATTTTTTAATTGAAGAAGCTAAGAAGAATGCTCCGGAATTAAGGGGGATTGGATATAATCTTGAGGCAACCCTACGCAGTTACCGCTTGAGTTCCAGCGGAAGATTTGTTCCAACAGTGGCACTTCAAGGACAATATAATTTGGCTTTAACCGAGTCTGGTGAAGGTTCAACGATACCAACTGGGTTTCCTGTGCCTCCCGATGGCACTTACAATTTTGGATTGAATCTTTCCCTTCCCATATTTAGACAGAACTTGAACAATATTGGTAGGCAAACAGCTAAAATCCAAGAAGACCAACTGAATATCCAAAAAGATAATATCGACTTAAATATCGAAACCAATGTCAATGCCCTAGTTTTGGATTTAACCAATGAGATTGCCAATATTCAAATTTCGAAAATTGCCGAGGAAGCGGCGAAAGAAAGTTTGGATTTGACCCAAATTGCGTACAGCGAAGGAGCCGTTCCATTGATTCAATTAATTGATGCTCAGACTAACTATTTGCAATCACAATTGGCAAGTGCCACTGCTAATTATAACTATCTACTGGCCTCCATGCAATTGGAAAGAGCCATTGGGTATTTCTTTTTAATGAATTCCGATGAAAACAATCAAGATTTTATTCAAAGAGCTAGAACGTTTATCCTAAGTCGAAACTAAACATAAAAAATACCACCCATGAAATTTTTCCATTATAAAACACTAATGCTTTTAGCAATTGTAGCATTTACGTCCTGTAAAGAGGAAGAAAAGAAGAAGGAAGAAGCTTTACGTCCGGTAAACTATCAAGTGGTAGGAACATCCAGTGCCCAAAAAATTAGAACGTTTAGTGGAACCGCAAAAGCGAGTGACGCCATTGATTTAAGCTTTAGAAGTGGTGGTGTCATTACTAAGGTCAATCATTGGAAGGGGGCCAATGTTAAAAAGGGAGATATCATTGCAAGATTGGACAATGTAGAAGCAAATTTAGCTTATGAACAGTCGGTTTCGGCATTGAACAGTGCGAACTCGGCCATGAAAACTGCAAAATCGGCCCTTGACCGCGTCAAGGCCCTATATGAGAGTGGGAGTCAATCCTTAAGTGATTATGAGCAAGCAAAGAATTCCTATCAATCCGCTTTGGACCAATACGAATCTGCAAAACGAAACAGAAGTATACAAGCAACCCAATTGAGCTATGGCATTATAAGAGCACCGAAGCATGGGGTAATCGCAAGCACTGATGGGGGTGTCAATGAAAGGGTGTCCGCTGGACATGTATTTGCAGTTTTAAATGCCGGGGATGATTTGAAGATTGAAATTGGATTGCCAGAATCACTTGTCAATAGGGTAAATGTGGGTATGGAGACGGACCTTGAATTTTCTTCAATTGAAGACAGCTCCTTTAAGGGAACGGTCATCGAGGTTTCTCCTTCGATAGATGAGAGCTCTTCGACCTATATAACCGCGATTGGTATAATCAATCCTTCATCCGAAATCAAGCCAGGTATGGCAGCATCGGTTACATTCAATTTTGAATCAGGAGAAGTGGAAGATGATAACACCCTGGTTATTCCAGTAAAAGCTGTAGGCGAAGATGGTGATGGAAATTATGTCTTTATCATTGAATCTGAGGACGGGGAAACAGGTACGGTCAAAAGGCAAACTATTGAAGTTGGCGAACTAACGAGCAATGGTTTCAAAGTAAAAAGTGGGCTTAACGGAGGGGAGAAAATCGCAACCGCCGGCCTGCAGACCTTACTTGATGGTCAGAAAGTAAGATTACAATAACCAACCTGAAACCAATCACATTATGAATCTTACTAAGTTTTCAATCGACAACAACCGTGTTGTATTAAGTATTTTGGGTGTGGTAATGCTCATGGGACTGGTGGGTTATCAAAGTCTTTCGCGTGATAGTATGCCACCCTACACCATTCGAGTTGCTTCCATTGTTTCTTCCTTTCCGGGAGCAAGTCCTGAGCGCGTTGAAGAATTGGTTACCGATAAAATTGAAAAAGTAGCCCAAGAACTTCCTGAATTAAAAAAGGTAACAAGCACTTCTAGAACAGGTCTTTCCGTGGTACAGGTTGAATTGGTCATGCAAGTGGAACCTCAAGATTTGCAACCTGTTTGGGATAGGCTTCGTAGAAAACTAAATAGTATCCAAGGGTTGCCCAATGGGGTGCAACCCCAATTGAAAGATGATGGCATTGGAGAGGTTTTTGGTATTGCTGTTGGTGTCACCAGTGATGGCTACTCCTATGCCGAGATGAAAGAATTTGCCGATGATATTAGGGATGACCTTATTAAACTCTCAGATGCGGCAAAGGTTGAAATCAATGGGGACCAAGAGGAAAGGGTTTTTGTAGAGTTTGATAACACCAAACTAAAGAGCTATGGACTTACATCAAGCCGGTTGCAAGGCTTGATTAGCAACACCAATATTTTAAGCTCTGGTGGACAGGTGAATGTCGAGGACGAACGAATTATTTTGGAACCTACCGGTAATTTCGATGATGTGTCTGATATAGAAGAAATGTTGATTCCTGTTGGGGAAAGCGGTCAAGTGGTGCCTCTAAAAGATATTACCAATGTGCATAAAGGTTACATTAACCCACCCACCCAAATTGTAAGTATCAATGGCAAGGATGCACTTTCATTGCATGTTTCCTTAAAAGCAGGCGCCAACATTATCAAATTGGGAGAAGAACTCAATGTGGTTCTTGCTGAATGGAGAGAAAAACTTCCGGTCGGATTGGAATTGAATCGAGTAGCCTCCATTGATTCTTATATTGAACTTAAAATCAGTGATTTTGTCGGCAACCTTTTACAATCCATAGGAATCGTTTTGGCAGTGATGCTGATTTTTCTTGGTTTCCGTACGGGGTTGATAATTGCCAGTCTGATTCCAATAGTGACCATTACCACTCTGTTTGTAATGGGGTTGATTGATGTTGGTCTTAACCAAATAACATTGGCTGCCTTGATCATGGCCTTGGGTATGATGGTGGACAACGGCATTGTTGTGGCTGAATCCATAATGGTCAAAATGGAAAATGGGGCCAATGTTAAAAAAGCTGCCATTGATTCTTGTTCAGAGTTGTTTACGCCCTTATTGATATCAACATTGACTACCTCGGCCGCTTTCCTTTCTTTCTACATGGCGGAATCTGTAATGGGGGATATCATGGGGCCTATTTTTGTGGTCATCACCATAGCACTGTTATCGTCTTGGATCATTGCCTTGAGCATCATCACGTTGTTCTGTGTGTTCTTTTTAAAAGTCAAAAAGAGGGAAGAGGGAAAAACCAGTTTCTTAGACCGTCTTATCAACAGTTTAAAAAAGAAATACAAAGATTTGATTTTGGTGGCACTAAGTTGGAAACGCACCGTGCTTTTAGGTATCGTTGGCTTGTTTGTGCTATCTATTGTGGGCTTTGGACTGTTAGCCTTTGTGTTCTTCCCAGACAGCGACCGAAACATGATTACGGCTGACATCAATTTGCCTGAAGGCACGAAAATTGAACGCACCGAGGAAATGGTGGCGGCCATAGAAGAATTCATGCGGAATGAACTTCAGGTCTCCGAAGAAAAAACCGATGGAGTTGTGGATTGGTCAGCCTATATTGGGGAGGGGCCTTCTACTTACGATTTAGGTTATAATCCCGATGAGGCAAATTCCAATTATGCCCATATCCTGATCAATACTTCCAATTTTCTGGTCAACAATGAAATGGTCAAAAAACTGGACTCTTTCAGTTTCAATACTTTTCCCAATGCGGACATCAAAGTGGGGCTTTTAGGTTCAGGGGGAGGAGGCACGCCCATTGAAATTAAGGTATCAGGGGACGATCCGGACAAACTGGCCGAGATATCACAATCTATCAAAACCAAATTGTTTGGTATTTCCGGTACTAAAAACATTAAGGATGACTGGGGACCTAAAGGGAAGAAATTTATCATTGACATTGACCAGAACAAAGCGCAATTGGCCGGTGTTACCAATCAAGATATTGCAACCTCTCTGCAAACAGTACTGGATGGCTTTAGAACGGGAGAGTATAGAGAGGAGGATAAATCCATCCCTATAGTGATGCTCAGCGACCAAAATAAGCAACAATCGCTGGCATCCTTGGAGACATTGAACATATATGCCCAAAACTCGGGAAAAAGCGTCCCGCTACTTCAGGTAGCTTCCATCATTCCGCAATGGCAATATACCCGCATCAAACGATTGGATTTGACCCGAACCGTAAACGTTTCCAGTGAATTGACTGAAGATGGGAATGCGTCCGCCATTGTTGCTGAAGTTACACCATGGTTGGAGGAGCAGGCCGAAATATGGGGTTCGGGCTATTCCTATAAATTGGGTGGAGACGCAGAAAGTACAGCTGAGAACATGGGTGCCGTGGCCAATTATTTACCACTATCCGCATTCATAATAGTGATGTTATTAATCATTCAATTTAACTCTTTCCGAAAAATGGTGATGATTGTCTGTACAATTCCATTGGGAATCATTGGAATGGTTCTTGGATTGTTGATTTTCAATGTCCCCTTTGGCTTTATGGCTTTTTTAGGTGTTATTTCATTGGCGGGAATCGTAATCAACAATGCTATTGTATTGGTGGATAGGATAGAAATAGAGGAAAATGAACTCCAACGAAAACCACAGGATGCCATTATTGCGGCCTGTCTGCAACGTTTTAGACCAATCCTTTTGGCCACGTTCACTACGGTTCTTGGTTTGATACCCTTATATCTAGGTGGGGGTGAAATGTGGGAACCTATGGCCGTAACCATTATGGTGGGTCTTTTATTCGGCACTGTTATTACCTTATTGTTTATTCCGGCATTTTACAGTGTATTGTATCGTGTAAACTATAAGGGATATACCTTTAATGAAGCTTTACTTGAGTAACCTATTGTTATGAACCTATATTTGTATCGGTTTGAGCTCTTTTTTATTACTCAAATGATTATTCTCTTTGGGGGTCTCGTTATTCCTGGTGAATTTTTCGAACAAACGGTTGCGCCCATTGCGTTTTTGCTGAACTTGGTTGCGGGTGTTATATTAATTTCAAAAAGAAAAGAGCTTTTCTGGTTCTTTTTGGTCTTATTGTTTGCCAGTAGCATCATTCTTGGTCTTGCGCAGGCCTATGATGATATGACCCTTTCCACAAGGTATATCCAGTTTGGGATTTATTTTGCTTTTTATTTGTTGATAAGCTATGAGATTATCAGACAGGTCTGGTATACCGACGTAGTGAACAAAAAAGTGATTCTTGGTATGTTAAGTGGATTCATATGCCTTGGTTTGATTGGCTTTTTTATTTATATGAGCATAGAGTTGACCCATCCGAATTCTTTTGAAGGTGGACTTTTGGCTATGCGAGGTGAAATGCCCAATGTGCTTACGGAGCAGCTTATGTACTTTAGTTTTATAACATTGATGACAATTGGTTATGGTGAGATTGTGCCGGTAACACCATTGGCACAAAAAGCTGCAATATTAGTTGGACTCATAGGACAATTTTATTTGGTTATCATCACTGCGGTAGTTGTAGGGAAATTTATAAATCAAAGGAATTCATAATTATGTCAAAAAGCCTCATTTATTCCAAAATAGATTCCATTCTGACCATCCTTGCCATTACCAATATCCAATCGTAGCCATGTACCTTGCTCTTTTAATAATTTGAATCGCACCCCTGCACCGTAACCAGGTTTTAAAGAGTTAAATCGGAGCAGGTCTTGAGCATCTCCTGCAACACTTCCGAAAAGACCGAATGCCGCTAACTTCCATCTTGGTTTAAATTGATACCGGTATTCTGCTTGTACCACATACATGTTTTTGTCCAAAAAACGACCGTAAAAATAACCTCTTGCGCTGTTACTGCCCCCAAAGAAAGCCATGCCTTGAAAAGGAACGTCCCCAAAATTGTTTTCGACGAAGATTTGGGTGGCAAGCGTCCCCCAAGTACCGACAGGTGCGTAATTGCGTAAATCTAACGTAAACTTATTGAAACCATGGGTTGCCCCTAGAATTGGACTTGAAAAGTGGGCCCCAATTTCAAATAATTGTCCATTGGTTGGTGAACCCGTATTATTTCTGGTATCCAGATTAAACTCTGCACCAATACCACTGATTACAGTCCTATCGGCACCCAGAATATCACCAGAGTCCAATAAACCCCCACTAAGTACTTCTGTGACCTGATGATTTGCAAAATTATAGGTAAGGCCAAAATTCAGATCCGGAGGTAACCTTTTCAGAAATCGCAATTTGACCTTATGTGTAGTTTGCTCATAAAACTCTTCGTTCTCCTCTGGAGTTTCCGGACCTATTCCCCAGAAGGAATTGGGATATATCTCAAACAAATAGTCAGCATCAATGAAATAGTCGCCTTTGCCCAAATATACCTGTGGAGTAACATTGAACATAATTTGTCCTGCTGTGGTATATATTCCACTAAAAAGAATGTTGGATAATCGTTGATTGTATTGATTGGTGTTGTTGAGCAAAAACATTTGCCCGCCCCCACCAACTCCGAACTCAGTTTCTGGAGTATAAAAGGCTATTGGAAGCCCTATAAATTTTATGTTCTTTTTTTTGCCAATTGTATCCGTTTTTACAAATTCCTCTGGGCGGCCCTGTGCGTTAAGAGTGAGAGGAACCAGAATCAAGGTCAAAAAATGTAATATTCGCTTTCCCATTAAAAAAAGAAATCATCTAGAATTACGTTGAAACCAAAGGTAAAGGCGGTGTTGCTTATGGTCAGGTTTTGGGAAGTAGTAGTTCCAGGGGGCTGTTGTACCTGGTCAATTCCTATCCAAAATAGGTTAAGATCGAAGCCAATATCAAAGGCGATTTTATCATGTATGACATAGGAATAGCCAAGACCAATCAACATACCAAAACCGCTGCCTTCCGATTCGAGCTCCGATGGCACAGACAATGTGTTCAGTTGGGTTTCTTCATTATATCGAACATAACCTGGGGAAAATCTTGCAAAAAGTGACCCTCGACTATTTGAAGAAAGGTAATAACCTGTAAATGGCCCTATATATAGGGTTTCAGTCGTACTGTCAATATTTCCGCCCGAACTGGCACGATCCGCATTTAGCGTACCTCCTACAAGCCAGCGGTCCTTGATAAATTGACCCGTAGAGATGTTCAGTCCAAACTCGTTTGTAATTGTTTTTAAATCAGAACCTCTGACCTCACTGGAATTGGAACTTATACTGCCGGAGAGCCCTGTAAGCCATCGTCCCTTTCGAAAAGGAGTGTTTAAGGAATCCGTTGTGATATTTTGCTGGGCTTGCACACAAAAAGATGCCGATAATAAGAGCAAGGCGACAATATATAAGTTGGTGCTTTTGCTGAGATTTGGTCCCATTAAAATATGGAATGGTAATTAGTATCATAGCAATATACTCGATATATTATTGGAAATAAAATTTTCCATAGATGCTTGGCATTTTGTAAAAAATATATTTGAATTATGTTAATTAAGTTTTATGGTACCAGAGGTTCAATACCTGTATGTGATAAAAGTTTCCAAGAATTTGGAGGGAACACCACCTGTGTTGCGGTAATGGAGGACAACAAAAGAGGGGATGTATTGATTTTTGATGCAGGAACGGGAATAAGAAAACTGGGAAAGGAATTGATGCTAAGACCCCCTGGTGAGCTAATCAGACTTGTAATGGCTTTTTCGCACTTCCACTGGGACCATTTATAGGGATTTCCCTTTTTCGCTCCAGCCTACGACCCTTCAAAAAAAATTGATGTTATTGCCATGGGAAAAGACTTGAACATACCAGATTTGAAAACAATATTTGCTAAGCAAATGGAAAGCACATTCTTTCCAGTGAGTTTGGATAATATGGGCGCACAGTTCAGCTTTCATTTAGAGAATACGGATAAACATTCTTATTCAACAGGTAAAACAGGTCGTTTGCTGACCAATAGACACAACCATCCCGGAGGGGCCTATGGATACCGACTGGAGGTAGGGGGAAAGGTGTTTGTGTATTGTACCGATTTGGAGCATGGTGAATGCTTGAATGAAAAAGTCATAGAATTTGCGAAAGAGGCCGATTTGCTAATATATGAGGCACAATATACCCCGGAGGAGCTTCCAAAATTCAGGGGATGGGGACATAGCAGTTGGGAACAGGCCATTGAAGTGGCCAAACTGGCCGGCGTAAAGAAGTTGTACCTTACCAATCATGACCCAGAACACAATGATGAATTCCTACAAAAGGAAGAAAGAAAATGCCAAGAAAGGTTTCAAAATTGTTATTTTGCAAGAGAGGGAGATGAGAATTTAATTTGAATTGTTCTATAGCCAATTACCTTTGATTATAACAGTTAAGAAATGAGATATCCATTTAAAGGCCAATACCACGATGCTTTCGCCAGTATGGTAAAGATTACCTTGAGAGATGGCGATGCTTCGGAAAGGGAGATTATCTTTTTGGAACACCTTAGGTATAAACTCAGTCTCGACGAGAGGGAATATGAGTTTATCATGCAGAACTATATGAGCTATCCTATAACTGCTCCATATTCCAAAGATGAACGAATAAAAGCCTTGTACGAGTTGGGAAAAATTTTAAACTCGGATAAAACCATTGAGGGAAAAGATCAGACCAGATGGTTGGGTCGGGTAGCAAGGTCAATAGGCTTTGAACCAAATTCTATCGGGGAGATCACTTCAGAGGCCCTATCACTTACCAGAGAAGACATTGAATTTGATCAATTCGATACAGCGATACTTAAAATTTTGGTGAACGACAGTGCGACTCAATAATCTACGTTACATAAAAAACTTTTTTTCAATAAAAGTAATCGGCAGAATACTTCTACTTGCAATTGGTAGTCTTATGTTGTCTTGTGGCCCCACTAAAATGCAATCTACATGGATCAAAGAAAGTTATTCTGATAGGCAGTACGCTAAAATTGCGGTTGTCGGAGTAGGGAAAGATCTATCGGCACGAAACACTTTTGAACAAGATGCCGTTGAACTTTTAAGAGCACAAGGAATCAATGCAGTTGTAGGGATTCATATGTTTCCCCCCGGCGGGAAAGTAGAAATACGCGGGCCCAAAGACTATATCAAAATAATCAAGGAAAACAACTTGGACGGCGTTCTTACCATGGCCTTAGTGGATTCAAACGAGAAAGAACGCTACCAGCCTGGGGAGACCGTCTATATCCCATCATATTATCGTGTAGGAAAATATATCTATCGAGGTTATCGAACCTATAGTGCACCGGGCTATTATACCAATGCGAAATCATATCTCATTGAAGCGGTATTGTATAATGTTAAAGGAGAGTTGTTTGAAGGAAAGGAAACCATGGTATGGACAGGGCAATCTTCTTTGCTGGAGCCTTCTTCCTTAAAAGCTGCCTCGCAAACCTTTACCAAAAGCATGGTCAATCAAATCGTTGCTGACGGAATAATAATTCCAAGATAAATTATGGATATAGCTGTTGGGCCTGCCGATACTATTATGATCGCCTGTTTGGTGCTCTTCTTTGGAAAGTACATTAACAAAAAAGTCCCATTTTTAAGGGAGTATAATATCCCCGAGCCGGTAACGGGTGGAGTATTGTTCTCCATAGTATTCGGAGCGCTATATTTTATCGGTGGCATACAACTCAGTTTCGCCTTGGATCTTAGGGATGCGTTATTGGTAATTTTCTTTATCACCATTGGGCTTTCATCCCAATTCAAGACCTTGGTAAAAGGGGGTAGGTCCCTGATCATTTTGTTGGTGCTTGCCGTTGGCTATCTCTTCATTCAAAATTTCACCGGTATGGGTGTGGCCGCAATAACAGGGCTTTCCCCAACTACCGGTATCTTGGGCGGTTCCGTTTCTTTTAGTGGGGGCCATGGGACCACCATTGCATGGGTGCCGACGTTCAAAGGGGATTTTGGGTTGGACAACGCGATGGAATTGGGCATTGCATGTGCCACCATAGGACTGGTACTGGGAGGCGTCATTGGTGGACCCATCGCAAAATTCTTGATCAACAAGTATCGGCTTACGCCCAAAGAAGAACAACCGATCACGGTTGGTGTCCGTCATGATAAGGGAGAGGATGTTCAGATAACCTATAGCAGTGCCCTACAGATGATCTATGTGATTTTTGCCACAGTTGGCGTTGGTGAAGGTCTCAATGCCCTGGTCAGTGCCATGGGCCTTTCACTTCCGCGCTTTGTCACCGCCCTGTTTGCGGGCATCCTTATCACCAACCTTATCCCCGTATTCTTCAAGAAAGTGGACTGGAATCCTGAAAAATCCAAGTCACTCGCGCTGGCTTCCGATTTATCCCTTGGTCTGTTTTTGGCGATGTCGCTCATGAGCCTACAGCTCTGGACCTTGGTGGATCTGGCCGGCCCCTTGCTCTTAATCGTACTGGCCCAAGTTATAGTGATTAGTCTGTTCGTGGTGCTTTTTGTATTCCGTATCATGGGCAAGGACTATGATGCGGCCGTAATGAGTGCCGGTTATGCAGGGTTGGCCCTTGGTGCTACCCCCACCGCAATTGCCAATATGACGGCGGTCACCAAAAAATTCGGGGGCTCTCCCAAGGCTTTCATTGTTGTACCCTTGGTAGGTGCCTTCTTTATTGATCTTTCCAATGCGCTGATCATCAAATTTCTGCTCGGGACCTTTGGTTGACCCTTACAATTTAATAACGTAGGTCGGTTTTAAATTTCCTTTAAATTTCATAGCTTCACATAGTTGGGATTTTACAGGTTTGAGCAAATAATTCTTAACGCCAACAAGAAGGGCAAATTTCTTTCTAATATTTAAACTATGGTTGCAAAATACACCACGGCCTTGTTGTGCCTGGCCATGATGGGCGTCTCTTTTGTACATGGTCAGGAATTGACCAAGGAACAAAGGGAAAATCTGAAATACAAGGTCATAATTTTCACATCCGATGACAAAGAGCTGCAGCGCCTTTGGTATGAGGATCGTATGGACGAAATGAAACTCAAGGGAAAGCTGCGGGAAGACTACCACAAAATGGTGGCCTACCATGCATTGAAAATGGAGCTTTTGAAACAAAGTAGGCCGAAGCTCGATAACGAGGAAATTAAATCACGGCTCAGACAGCAGGTCGGACTGCTCAATGATGACGTACGTCCATTCTTGAATGAGACCCAGTTCGAAATCCATCAAAAAAGTTGGGAAGCCATCATTAGGGCCGTAATTCTCAAAGAAGGCCTTGACACCAACTGAGTACTATTTACTATAATCAACCCTTAAACTAAGAACATTATGATTTGGCTAGAATTGCTTATCGTTCTCTTATTTATATTTCTTGGCTCCAAAATGGGAGGCATTGGTATTGGCTATGCCGGCGGGGCCGGTGTGGTGGTACTGACCTTACTATTTGGGCTTGAGGCCGGTTCGGTACCCGTAGACGTTATTTTGATCATCATGGCCGTTATCGCCGCCATCGCCGCCATGCAAAAAGCCGGGGGACTGGATTATCTGGTGCATCTCTCGGAATCGGTACTTCGCAAGAACCCGAAACGGGTCACCTTCCTAGGTCCAACGGTAACCTATTTTATGACCCTGCTTGCCGGTACCGGGCATACCGCGTATGCAGCACTTCCGGTAATTGTCGAAGTTTCCAAGGAGGGCAATGTTCGACCCTCCAAACCCCTGAGTATTTCAGTAGTGGCCTCCCAAATAGCCATAACGGCTTCCCCGATCTCGGCCGCCGTGGTCATATTTGCCAGTTTTCTGGAACCTTTTGGCATTTCCTACCTTCAACTGTTGGCCGTAGCCATCCCAACGACCATTTTAGCATGCGTCGTAGGGGCCATCGTTGCAAACCGCCTTGGAAAACCACTTTCCGAAGACCCCGTTTACCAAGAACGGTTAAAGGCCGGATTGGTCAAACAAAAAAATGCTGCGACCAATGAAAACACCAAGGAAGCGAAAAGGAGTGTTTTGGTGTTTCTGGTGGCCATTGTAATCATAGTTACCTATGCCTCACTCATATCCAAAAAAGTGGGCCTTATAGAATCTCCGCCTCTTGCGAGAAATCAAGCCATAATAGCGGTAATGCTCTTGACAGCTACAGTCATTGCATTGGTCTGTAAGCTTAAAATGTCGGACATCCCAAACATGTCCACGTTTAAATCGGGGATGAGCGCCGCAATTTGTGTATTGGGGGTCGCCTGGTTGGGTGATACTTTTGTCAGCAACCATATAGGGGAAATCAAGGCCGCTGCGGGCGGAATGTTGAACCAATACTCCTGGTTGCTAGCCGTGGTACTGTTCTTTGCCAGTATGCTATTGTATTCCCAAGCGGCGACCACAACGGCATTGATGCCAGCCGCTTTGGCTTTGGGCATAAGTCCCGTAGCGGCCATCGCATCCTTTGCCGCGGTAAGTGCCCTTTTCGTATTGCCCACCTACCCTACACTTTTGGCCGCTGTGGAAATGGATGATACAGGTACCACCAAAATAGGCAAATACGTGTTCAACCATTCATTTATCATCCCGGGCATCGTCACTATTGCCGCAAGTGTCATATTCGGGTTTTTGATAGGTGGACTAATCTTATAACCATTACAATATCCTTTGGGAACCTAATAATAAGCTATCATGAAGACTAGAAAAGAGACCGACCTTTTGGGGGAACTTGAAATTTACAATGAATTGTACTATGGCGTGCACACGCAACGGGCCATTGACAATTTTAAGATATCCAAATCCAAAATCGGGGATTATCCCATATTTATCAAGGGGCTTATCCTCACTAAAAAAGCCTGTGCCGCAGCCAACAAGGAAATTGGGACCATTCCCGCTGACAAGGCTGATATGATCCTACAGGCGTGCGACCACATTCTTGGGGATTTGAATACCTATTCCAAGTTTTTCCCCTCGGATGTTTTTCAAGGGGGCGCCGGAACATCGGTCAATATGAATGCCAACGAGGTCATTGCCAATGTCGCCCTTACCCTGAACGGCCATGAAAAGGGCAACTATGATATATTGCACCCCAATGATCATGTGAACAAGTCCCAATCCACCAACGATGCCTATCCCACAGGGTTTCGCGTGGCCCTTTATTATTACATGAACGAACTGCTCGAACATCTCAATGTTTTGACCACGAGCGTGGACAAAAAAGCGGCCGAGTTCAAAAAAGTGCTTAAAATGGGTAGGACCCAGTTGCAGGATGCCGTGCCCATGTCCCTGGGGGATGAATTTGGGGCATGGTCGGTAAACCTAAAGGAAGAGACCAAGAACCTGAAAAATTCTAGGGACTTGATCCTCGAGGTCAATTTGGGGGCGACTGCCATTGGGACCAGTGTAAATGCGCCCGACGGTTTTACGGCCCTATCCATTGGGTATTTGCAAAAATTCACCAAGGCCAGCTTTGTTCCTGCTGCCAATCTGATAGAGGCCACTTCCGACTGTGGTGCCTATGTCATGATGTCCGGAGCATTGAAGAGGACCGCGGTCAAGCTGTCAAAAATATGTAATGACCTTCGGCTTTTGTCCTCTGGGCCCCGATGCGGATTGAATGAGATTAATTTGCCGGAGATGCAAGCAGGTTCATCGATCATGCCGGCCAAAGTGAATCCAGTGATTCCTGAAGTTGCCAACCAAGTCTGTTTCAAGATCATTGGCAATGATGTCGCCGTATCATTTGCTGCAGAGGCGGGTCAACTGCAATTGAACGTAATGGAACCGGTAATTGCGCAATGCATGTTCGAATCCATTGAACTGTTGTCCAATGCCTGTACAACTTTGGCGGAAAAATGTATTGACGGTATCACCGCCAATGAGGAACATACCAAACAAATGGTCTTCAACTCGGTGGGCATCATCACCTTTTTGAATCCTTTTATTGGGCACCATATGGGCGATGTCATAGGAAAAGAAGCGGTACGAACGGGAAAGAGCATCCGAGAATTGGTTCTTGAAAAAGAGTTGTTGACCGAAGAAGAGTTGGATAAGATTCTAAGTATTGACAACCTAATGCATCCCAAGTATAGGGCTAAATTGCACAAATAATTGTTTCAAAACCTCTTTAAATAATTGCTATAAAGCATTCTATTTGCAGACGAAAAGTATAACTATGGAATCGAGAAAAGAAGGGAAAATTTCGAACCTTAGAAAGACTTCAATATGCCGGTATCTCAAAATATTGATTTTTGGATTGTTTTTTGTAGTTGCTCAAGTATCACAAGCACAAACTGTCTCCAATCAAGATGGTGTTACCAATTGGTTTGATGAGATAACATCCAGAATTGAGCCATATGCCAGTATCCGTATAGGTGTGGGTTTCGACGAGGATGGAGAAATAGGCATAGGTAATAATGCCCCTCGTGCTGGAATACGGTTCAAACATGCTTTATCTGCGAATAAGGCAGACAATTTTAATGCCGTCGGGAGGGTTGAGCTTGGGTTTAACCTTGTTTCAAGAGATGAAACTATTGAATTTGCCGTAGATCCGGGGGCTGGAATAGCCCAAGTTGGAGATGCCGTTTTTAGTAGACTGGGCTGGTTGGGGGTTACCTATAAGGACTTTCAATTTACTTTCGGGAAACAAAACTCCGTATACTATACATTGGGAGCTATTGAGGTTGATAAAACCCTTGCCTTTGGAGGGGCGGGTATAGGAGTGTGGAATATTGCCGATGGGGGTGTTTCAGGAACTGGGCGTGCCAATCAGGTCATGATATTGAAATATGCCAAAAACGGATTGAGCCTTGGAGCACAAGCACAGGTCAGAAACATTTCAGAGAACAACGAATCTATAGACACCTACGGTTTTGGAGCCAATTACAGAATCGACGGATTTGGTATCGGAGTGGGGTATAACAAGGTAAACGATGGTGTTGAAGACCCACTGCCAGACCAAGCCAAAGAGGGAGATGAGTCCTTTGTTGTATCTGCGTCCTATGAAAAAGATAGGTTTACCGTGGCAGCTTCTTATGCTAGTTTAAATCAACATCAACGTGCTGGGGATGTCTTCTACGATGCCACGGGTCTCGAATTTTTTGGCCGATACCGGTTTTCAAAAAATGAAAGGTGGCATTTTGCGTTGGGATACAACTATCTGAAACCCAAGGAAGATGAGGATTTAGGTGATTTTGACACGAAATTCTTTATTACTGAATTGGCATATAGATTTAAAAAATCCAGTTACATTTCAGCATCTTCTCGAATCGATCAAAGCAAGGATGTCAACGGAGATGGTAGGAGGCCTAGCATCTTTGGTATAGGTATTCGTTTTGATTTTTAACAATTATTGCGCTAACTGCTCAGAAATTATTTTAGCAAACCCTTTCTTTACGGAAGAAGCTGTACTGGGATTGGTAATCTCAGTGGTCACTACGGAAAGTAATCGCTGTTCTTCCGGCAAGGAAAGATTGTAAGTCACCGCCTCTAAAATAAAAGTTACGGTCTTTTGTGTTACCGGTTGCAATTCCTTGTTCAGAGGTTCCAGTTTCGGTGGGGCGTTGACATCGTCATAATACCCTTTTAGGGTGATATATTTATTACCATAATAATCTAACAAAGAACCATAACCTTCTTGCCTTCTAAGCACTTCTTGTTCTTCTACACCCCTAAGGGAAGTCAACAATAGAATATCAAAACCCTCATCTTTAAACATGGCAATTGTTTCGGCTATTCTTTCCACAGTTTTGTTCCTCAAAGGCTTGAGATTTGGAAAAACCAAATGGCTGGCCGTTGCATTAAAACCCTTTGACCTGAGTTTTCTTGAGATCTCATTCTCATAAGATTTTCTGATATCTTCTTGAGGGGTTCTAGAGACCACAATTATATTTTTGTCCTGAATCGATTCAAAATTATCGGACTTGTATGAGTTGGAGAGTTTAGTAGATGTGCAACTCAAGATTAATGAACCTAGCAGAAATATTAGCACACGATTTATCATACTGGTCAGCTTAGTTTTTCCATCCCAAGATAATCAATAATCAAAGTGTGCAAAATCAACTCGAAGAGAAAACAGTATCAAGATTATGTTCCAGATAACCTCAAAATTAAGATGAAATAAGATAACTGGCTTTTCTAAAGCAGTTTAAAATTAGTGGGAATGCTATAAGGCATATTCACAGGCCGACCTTTTTTTACCAGGGGTCATTTGAGGTAGCAATACCATTTGTGCCCGTCAAGAATCCCCTTAAACACAATATTCCGTACAGATCATACAATTACCATTGGAGAACCCTAATAATATTCATACCTAGTATAAAAGTCTGATTATCAACAGTAATTATATAGGTCATGAGCAAATTAGTAGTATCTGCAGAAGCAAGTCCGCTCTTTGGGAATTTTTTGATGGTTGTTTCTGTTTCGGATGAAGAAACCGGCAAGCCGGTAAAGAATTTGACCAAAACAAATTTTGGAATTTATCATATGGCATCTTTGAATCATGCCAATAAACACCAGCGCGAGATTAAGAAGGTCACCGAAGGTCCAAGCGGCTTTTACATTATCCAGTTAAAAAAATGGGAGTATCAACCCGACCTTCCACCAGGGCATTACGTTTTTGCGGTAAAGGCTGTGGTACATAAGCTTATTCCAAAAATCACCGAACAAGGTTCGGCAACTGCTACCAAACTGAAAAACAAAAAGTCAGGTTTTAAGGCAAAAGCCGTCAAATGGGGTCAAACTGTGGCGACCGGGGATTTACCGCCTTACGGTATATGGATTAAGTAGATTAACAAAGTATGAAATCAATACCAGAAGTATTGCATTGAGCTTTACCACAAGGCAATCCGCTTCGTTGAAGAGTTAAACCCTGTAATTGTATTTCTTAAAGTAGCTTAAAATTAATGGGAATACTATAAGGCATATTCACAGACTTGCCTCTTTGTTTGCCAGGGGTCATTTGAGGCAATGAAGCTATGATTCGCTTTGCCTCTTTCTCTAAAAGCCTGTCGGGGCCTCTAGTCCTTATTTGGGTGACATGACCTTTTGAATCAATGATGAATTGAACAAACACCTTTCCCTGAATTCCCATTTCAAGGGCTAAATCGGGGTATTTAAAGTTATCTCGAACGTGCTCTTGAACTTTTTTTTGAAAACAGGCCCTCTTTTCCTCATCGGTGCCATTCTCGCAACCGGGAAAGACGGGAATATTCTCAATTACCGCAAAAGGAACTGTAATTTCTTCTTCCACCTCGTCAACATCAACATCCTCCACCGCAATTATTGGGTCATCTACAACCGTTTCCTGTGAAACTTCTGTGCTTTTGATAACGGTTTCCTCAATTTCATTTTCATCCTCAATGACCTCTATTACGCTTGGGGCGCTTGGAGGGGGTGGCGGAGGCTCGGCTCTTATGATTTCGGTGATTGGAACATCTTCCCTTAAATCTTGCACCTCTCTATGGGAAATCTCTATTTTAATTTCCTTTTCATCGCTTTTATATTCGAGGGCTATCCAAGTTAGAAACAGAGTGACCGCTAAACCGATCACAAAAAAAAGACTGCTGCTTCGATTTAAATTTGCTTTAGGATATTTTTTGGGTTCCATCGCTTTTGTCTTCTGTATTTGTTTAAAAGATCTTCTGAACATTTAAATTACCAAATGACCTAGATCATCCTAGGTCCACTTTTTGATGGATTTTGTAGGCATTACCACGGAAAATCATGCTTTCAGGTCCCGATTATTTTTCGTAAATTATAGAGATGCAGCACTAGCGAAATCCACAACCTAAATCAGAGAAAATATGAACCTTCCATTATTCTTGAGTATTCTGTTTGGCATCATCCTTTTAGCCGGAATACGAATTGTTTTTGAGTATAAAAGAGCATTGAAGTTCCGTTTTGGAAAATATGTGAAGACCCTGAATCCTGGTTTCCGATGGATCATTCCTTTGGTGGAGACCATTCAGGTGGTCGATATCCGTGTTATTACCATCAATATTGTATCACAAGAAGTAATGACCGAGGACAATGTGCCCTGTAGTATTGACGGCGTGGTATTTTTTAAAATCAATGACCCCGAAAAAGCGGTTCTTGAAGTGGAACAGTACGATTTTGCGATAACCCAGTTGTCCCAAGCGGCACTTCGGGATGTTTGTGGAAAAGTGGAACTCGATACCATTTTGTCAAAAAGGGAAGAAATGGGCAAGAATATCAAAAGCATAGTGGAAAACGAAACCGGCCATTGGGGTATTGAAATCATGGATGTAAAAATTAAGGACATTCAGTTGCCAGAAAATATGAGACGAATGATGGCCAATCAGGCCGAAGCTGAGCGTTCGAGAAGAGCACGAATCATTCTGGCCGAAGCCGAAGAACAGGCCGCCGCCAAACTTTTGGAGGCAGGACTACAGATAGACAAATCTCCCTCAGCCATCAAGCTCCGGTTGTATCAAACCTTATCCAATATTGCGGCTGAGAAAAACTCTACGATTCTATTCCCATTTCCTGAGGAAGTACTGCCACGAAATTCAAAGCAGTAAACCTTGTACTCCCCCTCAATGGTTGTTTTGTGCTTGGCCCTGATGACTTTTTAGGATTTTACATGAACCCAAATCATATCTGAAACACCCAAAATCGATATCTTAGAAGGGTCATTTAAAGTCATGAAAGAAGCACTTCAAACCACTTTTGGAAACCTTTTTGAGCAAGAATTAATTGATGAAATCAATGATGTCGGCAAGCTTTTGGAATTACCTACTGGGGAAAAGATTATGGAGATAGGCAAATATATTCGGTCCATACCGCTTCTTTTATCTGGAGCCATAAAGGTTTTACGGGAAGATGAAGACGGCGATGAACTCTTGTTGTATTATTTGGAACAAGGTGAAACCTGTTCCGTAACCACCGCATGTTGTTTGGGACAAACCAAAAGTGAGATTATGGCCGTTACCGAGACTCCCTCGGAACTCATCATGATACCTGCCCAAAAGATGGAGGAATGGATGGGGAAATACCATGGATGGCGAAAGTTTATTATGGAAAGCTATCACAACCGTATGAATGAACTATTGCAGACTGTGGACAATATCGCATTCAAGAATTTAGACCAAAGGTTGGTGGACTATCTCAAAAAGAAATCAGAAATAGCCAACGATACTTATTTGCAGAGCACACATCAAGAAATAGCCATGGATTTGCACACTTCGCGGGTTGTGGTTTCCAGATTGCTCAAAAAGTTGGAAAAAATGGGCAAACTTGAACTTCATAGAAATCATATCAAGATAGTGGACCTTTAGGTTTTGCAACCTGGGTTACCCACTTTCCCATAAATGCTAACTACCTTTGTGGCAATGCTGAAACGCTACTTTCCAATACTCGATTGGCTTCCAAACTATAAAAAAAGCTATTGGTCTGGAGATATTTCTGCGGGAGTCACCGTGGGAATCATGCTCATTCCCCAAGGTATGGCTTATGCTCTCATTGCGGGCCTACCTCCAGTTTACGGACTATATGCCGCCTTGGTACCGAATCTTTTATACGCCATAACGGGATCTAGCAGAAAGTTGGCCGTGGGTCCGGTGGCTCTCGATTCATTAATTGTGGCATCTGGCTTAGCGGCCTTGAAACTGTCCAATCTTCAGGATTACATTGCCATGGCTTTGTTTCTAGCCCTCTTTGTTGGATTGTTGCAGTTGGCTATGGGATTCTTAAAAATGGGATTTTTGGCCAATTTTTTATCACGTCCCGTGGTCAGTGGTTTTACTTCCGCGGCAGCTTTGGTGATAGCCATTAGTCAATTAAAATACCTTTTGGGCATATCGATAGATGCATTGGGCACATTGGCTGTTCTTAAAGAGATTTTCTACAAAATTGGAGAAACCAATTTTCCTGATTTGGTAGTTGGTTTGGCCAGCGTACTACTGATTTTGGCATTGAAGCGACTACACCGAAAATTACCTGCAGCCATGGCTGTGGTGATACTTTCCATTTTAGCTGTGTACTACCTGCCTATACAAGAAGGAAACATAGCCCTAGTGGGTGAAATTCCCAAGGGACTTCCAAGATTTACCATGCACTCAATGGGTACCGGATACTGGTCCACCTTGTTTCCCCTAGCGCTTACTTTGGCCTTTATCTCATTTGCGGAAGCGATGACTATGGCCAAGGCAGTTGAGGAACGCAGCAATAAGTATTATACTAATGCCAATCAAGAACTAAGGGCTTTGGGCATTTCCAATATTGTGGGCTCATTTTTCCAGTCCTATCCCGCTAATTCCGGCTTGTCTAGAACAGCGGTCAACGTCAATGAAGGAGCTAAAACAGGGCTGGCATCCATAGTTAGCACCTTAGTAGTGGCTTTGACCTTGCTTTTTTTGACCCCGCTTTTCAGTTATTTGCCCAAGGCGGTATTAGGAGCCATTATTTTGGTGGCAGTCTATAGTTTAATTGATTTTAAATACCCCGTGGAACTTTACAAACAACGTAAAGATGAATTTATACTGCTGGCTTTTACGTTTTTGACCACTTTGTTGATTGGTATTTCACAGGGGATTATCATAGGCGTATTGTTCTCTCTTTTTCTTCTGGTAAATCGAATTTCAAAACCACATATCGCCATTTTGGGCCGTATCAAGGGCACCAATTATTTTAAAAATGTGGAACGATTTGAGAAGGAAGTGGAGACCCGACCTGAAATTCTAATTTTGAGGTTTGATGCACAACTTTTCTTTGGAAACAAAGATTACTTTAAAAGGGAATTGTTCAGACAGGTGACCAATAAGGGAGAAGGGTTAAGGTATGTCGTGCTAAATGCCGAAGCCATAAATTATATTGACAGCAGTGCAGCCAAAACGCTGGAACAAATTATTAACGATCTCCGAGCGCGGAATATTCAATTTTTAATAGCGGGGGCCATTGGTCCGACACGAGATATTTTTTATTCTAGCGGATTAATAGAGATCATCGGCAAGCAAAGTTTATTTGTGCGTACCCATGAGGCTGTGGATTATTGTGAAAACCCAAAAACAAAAAACGAAATTCAAGAAAAGATTTCCCTGCAATCAAAAACTGGGGCTATGTAACTTGAGTAGCCAAAAAGAAAGTTTAGCAGTGTTATCTTTGAATTAAAATTATTTGAGATGAAAATTGAACAAATTTATACAGGATGCTTGGCGCAAGGAGCCTACTATATAGAAAGCGAAGGAGAAGCAGCGATTATTGACCCTTTGCGTGAGGTCGAGCCCTATCTTAAAAGGGTTCAGGCCGATGGCGCCAAAATAAAATATATTTTCGAGACCCATTTTCATGCGGACTTTGTGAGCGGCCACGTTACCCTTTCCAAGGAAAGTGGAGCCCCTATAGTTTACGGGCCACTGGCCAATCCAAGTTTTGATGCCATTATAGCCGAGGATGGCCAGGAGTTTCCTTTAGGAAAACTAACCATAGTTGCGCTGCATACACCAGGGCATACTATGGAGAGCACAACCTATTTGTTAAGGGATGAAAATGGAAAGGACCATGCCATTTTTAGTGGTGATACGCTGTTTTTGGGGGATGTGGGAAGACCTGATTTGGCGCAAAAGGCGGCCGATATGACCCAAGAAGAATTGGCAGGCACCTTGTTTGACAGTCTTCGAACCAAAATCATGCCGTTGGCAGATGAGGTGATTGTTTATCCGGCACACGGAGCAGGTTCGGCTTGCGGAAAGAACATGATGAAAGAAACGGTCGATACTTTGGGCAATCAGAAGAAGATGAACTACGCCTTGAGAGCAAATATGACCCGAGAGGAGTTCATAAAAGAAGTCACGGATGGCTTATTACCACCCCCGCAATATTTCCCATTAAATGTAAAAATGAACAAAGAGGGGTATGATGATATCGATGAAGTAATCGAAAGAGGAGCTGTTGCCTTGTCACCGGCGGCTTTTGAAATTGCTGCCAACGAAACCGGAGCCGTAGTTCTGGATGTCCGTCATCAGGATGACTTTGCCAAGGCCCATATACCACGTTCCATATTTATTGGCTTAAATGGAAGCTTCGCACCATGGGTGGGCTCCTTAATTGCTGATGTGAAACAGCCCATTTTGCTCATAACACCGGAGGGCAAGGAAGAAGAAACCATCACAAGGCTATCCCGTGTTGGTTTTGATGGGACCATAGGTTATTTGAAAGGTAGAATTGAGGCTTGGGAAGCCTCGGGAAAAGAAACGGATAGTGTACAGAGCATCCAAGCTGACACCTTTAAGAGCAAAGTCGAGGAAGGAGTACCTGTCTTTGATGTCCGAAAAGAACCTGAGTACAGCGCGGAGCATATTGATAATGCCCACTTGACCCCACTGGATTTTCTTAATGATCACTTGACCGAGTTCCCATCCGATGAAACCTTTTATGTGCATTGCGCTGGAGGTTACCGCAGCATGATTGCAGCATCCATTCTTAAAAGTAGGGGTGTACATAATTTGGTGGACGTAGCTGGTGGCTTTGCTGCCATTAAAAAGGCTGGAATCCCGGTTACGAACTTTGTTTGCCCGACCACTTTAAAAGATTAGGGAATGCGCACTATTTTTAAACCTGTTCTTGCCGTTGCTCTTTTTCTACAATTTTTTGGATGCCAGCCAAAAAAGGAAGGTTCCATCAAAAAGATTGACAAGCAAACGGTGATGGCTGAGGTTGTGGGGAAGGATGTACAACTACTTGATGTCCGAACTCCTGCCGAATTTACCGCAGGACATATTGATGGTGCCGTTAATTTCAACATTAAGGACAAAGAAACTTTCTTAAAACAAATCTCGGCTCTCGAGAAGGATGAACCGGTGTACCTGTATTGCAAAAAAGGTGGGCGAAGCAACTCGGCGGCCCAACTATTGAGAAAAGAAGGCTTTCAAAACATATTGGACTATTCTGGGGGCTATGATGACTGGACCAGGGATTAAGTCTTCCTTTTTTTAATAAATCCGTAGACCAGTTGTTTAAAAAAACCGCTGGGCATGGACTCGTCCCCGGGATACCCCAGGTCAATCGTACCACCATCTTCTGGAATGTAATTGGTCTTAAATAGGTAATCCCATAAGCTCAGGCTAATCCCAAAATTCACTCCATAGCTTCCTTTGGGGAGGGTATAAGAATGATGGTACAGGTGCATCACGGGATTATTGAAGATGTATTTGAAAGGCCCCCAAGTAATCTTAATGTTGGAATGGTTGAAATGCCCAATGGCAATGGCGGTAAAATGTACAATGTAGGCCTGATCAGGTTCAAAGCCTCCCAACAACATCACCCCAAAAGTTTTTAAGGGTTTGTAAAAAATGTTTTCCATCCAATGATAGCGAAGGTGGGCGGCAAAGCCCATTTCCTTTACACTGTGATGTACTTTATGGAAGCGCCAAAGTATTGGGAACTTATGCAGGGCGATGTGGGTGAGCCATTGGACAAAATCCAAAAGGACAAAGAAGACCAACAATTGCAACCCGATGGACCATGAAGACATATCAATAAGGGCCAAACTGCTTGCTGAAATTCCAAATTCCTGAAACCCAACCTCCAACATCTTATAAACACCATTGATGACGATGGAGAAAATGAAAAAGTTGAAGAACATGTAAAACCCGTCCAACCAAAAATCCTTTCTAAAAACCGATTGGTCCTTTCTCCAAGGAAATAGTATCTCCAATGCCCAAATGAACAAAGAAATCAAAACCAGGCCCCAAAAATAATTGGTGTACCAGGGCACTTCAAAAAGTATGGACTTCCATGTCCATTGCAGAGTCCCCAAAAAACCACTGACGAATGCTTCAAAATATTCTTGCATACGGTACTTATTTAAGTGGATACCAGTCGATATCCTTTAAATTTTGTCGTCTTCCCTTGGCCACAGGTCCATAATTTTTGGCAAGATAGGCTGTTATGACGTCCTGATTCGCCCCTAAATCCCAAAGATTTTGAGTTTCCTGCATCCACAGTATGGTAGCCTCCCAGCCTTCCTTGCTCATGCGATTTTGCGTGACCAATTTGGATGAATGGCAACTGGTACAATTTTGGATGACCAGGTCCATGCCCTCATCAGCCACAAATCCCGTTCGAACGTGGATTCCATTTTCGATTTTGTCGTCAATTTGCTCCGAAATTTCAACAAGTTCCTCTTCCGGAGCATTGAGGTATAGTTTTTCTGGATGATTTTGAAAATAGATCAATCCGCCCAAAAAGAGAATTATCAAGAACATGAATATCGTTAGCATGCCCATCAACCTTTTTACCTGTTTTCTAAAAACTTCGGACATTCTTAAACTACTTTTACGGCAATACGATGGCAAGCGTTGTTCAAATACCCTTTAGGGTTCCATCCTGGCAACACCATCGGTTGACCAATTCCATGGGAGTCGGTAGCTCTCGCCCATACTTCATAATATCCCTTTTTGGGAAAGCGAATTTTGGCATCAAAATGTTGCCATGCCAAGCGATTGGGTGGATTTTTAAGCGAGCAGGACGCCCAAGTGCTTCCAAAATTAATGGAATATTCCATTTTAGCAACCTCTAATTCCCCTGCCCAGGCATGACCCTTAATGGATAGTGATTTTCCCAAGGGAAGTATAGCCCCGGTCTTTGGATATGTAATCAGTGATTTTATGGGCATGGACTGAATGATGCACATATTTTCATCGGAAACTTTAGCCCCTGGTGCGACGGTTTCACAGGGAACTCGGTACGAGCTGCCTCCCATTTTGGCTCCATCATGTACTTTATTGCGAACGCTAATGCGATTTATCCATTTGCCCGAAGCGGAGGCGGGCCAACCGCCACAAACCAAACGAAGCGGATATCCATGTGCCAAAGGAATGTCCTTCCCATTCATTTTAAAGGCCAAAAGGGTTTCGTCTTGCATCGCTTTGGCTATCGGAACACCCCGTGAAATGGGTTCTTTTGTTGGGTCACCACTCAAATGGGTGTCAGCTGCATGATAGCCGATATAAACCGCAGAATCTTCAAGGCCGACATCCTTGAGAACATCTTTTAACCGAATCCCGGTCCATTCCGCACATGAAACCGCACCAACGCTCCATTGGTTGCCCTTTGCAGGGGGGTCGAACTCACTTCTACCATTGCCACCGCATTCCAAGGTCAACTGATAGGTATGATGCTCAAACCTTGATTTTAGCTCGTTAAGGGAATAGGTTTTTTTTGTTTTTACAGATTCACCATCTAGGGTCAAACTCCAATTTTTGATGTCGATGTTCTGTGGAATTTTGCCATTATTGCGGATGAACATGTACTTGTTCGGGGTAATTGCATCATTCAAAAGGTGGGCCCTCGCTTCCATGTTCCATGGCCTGTCATTCAAGAGCACCATGTTCTTATCCTTGCCGAACATTTTGTAGGGATCGGGATCTTGAAGGTGTACTGGGAGCTGTTTTGCTGAAAGTAGGTGTCCGGAAATGAAATGGATTCCCAAAAAACTTCCAATGGTGGATAGTGAAAACTTGTTGTTGAAATCTCTTCGGTTCATAATGCCAGATTTAAAGGTAACATATATTTTAGGATACTTATGTAACCCAAGTAACCCAATGACCCGCGTGCAAAGTGTATTTTTGCACGAATGAACAAAACATAGTATGGATTTTATCTTCGAACCTTGGCCTTGGTATGTATCAGGGCCATTAATAGCCCTTGTACTCTTTTTGCTAACGATGATGGGCAAAAATTTTGGAATGTCGTCCAACCTCAGAACGCTGTGTACCATTTGTGGAGCCGGAAAACATGCCGATTTTTTTAGGTTTGATTGGAAAGCGAATCGATGGAATCTCACTGTGGTTCTCGGTGTAATAATTGGAGGATTTATTGCCAACTATGGTCTTTCTCCTGATAATGCCGTGGCAATTGCCAACGAAAGCAGCGCGGAACTTCATACTTTGGGCTTTGCCGATGCAGGTAAGGCCTATCTACCTGAAAACCTCTTTGGAAGCCAGGTTTTTACAGATATTTCGTCTTTGCTCATATTGATAGTTGGGGGCTTTTTGGTAGGCTTCGGCGCTCGATATGCCGGAGGTTGCACCTCTGGTCATGCGATTTCAGGTCTTAGCAACCTGCAGCTTCCTTCCTTGATTGCTGTAATAGGGTTTTTCATAGGAGGACTTTTTATGGTTCATGTTTTATTTCCAATATTGTTTTAGCAATGAGGGTATTAGGTTATTTATTTGTCGGAATCTTCTTTGGAATAGTCCTTTTTAAATCTGAGGCGGCCTCTTGGTTCCGTATTTACGAAATGTTTCAGTTTGACGCCTTCCACATGTACGGGATAATCGGTTCCGCACTTGTTTTGGGGATTGTACAGATTCAACTGATCAAAAGATTCAACATAAAATCATTTTATGGTGAAAAAATTGTTTTCATCCCCAAGGATCGGGGATATGCGAGATACATCTTGGGAGGAATTCTTTTTGGTTTGGGATGGGCCTTGGCCGGTGCCTGTCCAGGTCCCATGTTTGTGCTTGCTGGCGCGGGTTATTTCCCAATACTGATTGCGTTGGGGGCAGCAATTTTAGGGACTTATTGTTATGGAATCTTAAGGAGTAGGTTGCCTCATTAAGGTTATCTGTCCAGTTAATTGGTCCAAACGCCGAATTTGGCTTGAATTTTCGCAGGAAGGTCTTAGCTTTACGACCGATAACCCCTACTTTAAACCTCCAATGCGGCAAACCATTTGTATTATTGATGATGATTTGGTGTCCCAGTTTGCGACTAGGTATTGTATTCAACAATATCAAGATGATTTTGAAATCATCACCTGTACGAGCGCTGAGGAAGGGTTGGTCGTATGTTCTGAATTGTTGGAAAGCCAAAAAAGGTTGCCTGATATCATCTTCTTGGACCTCATAATGGAAGAAATGGATGGTTGGGCCTTTGTGGATAACCTAAATCACCTAGCCAAAAAGCATAATTTCCCTAAGATTTACGTGCTTTCTGCCTTTGTAAATGCGAAAGACCGGGCCATTGCCAAAGAACACAAACTGATTTCCGGCTATTTTGATAAGCCGTTATCTAGAAACGCCTTGGAAAAGATATTTGTGAAAAACGGGAACAGCGTTTGAAAGTAGCCCCGGCAAGAATCCAACCTTTTCCTTAAACTCCTTTATTTAAAGCTCATTAAGGAGCTTCTTCTATTTTTTTAAGTAATGCTTCTTGTGCCTGTTTTGCTTCTGAATTGCCCAATAAACTGAAACCTTGATTTTCAGCACTTCCAAAAATGACGCGCAGACTTTGCATCCCATCATTCTAGATGATTATGGACTTGAATAAGTGTCTTAAAAAGACACGTAATTAGGATATACCAGGTGATCGTCCTTTTATAAAATGTTTTTTGAAATGTGTCTATTCTATGTAGTCCTTAAGAATTTCAGATGATGAAGATTGTCTTAAGCGTTCCAGAGCTGTGAATTTGATTTGTCTTGTCCTTTCTTTTGTAATATCTAAATTACTCCCAATTTCATCCAGACTCAAAGAATCAATTACACCAATGCCGAAGTACATTTTGATCACATAAGCTTCACGAGATGGGAGAATATTCAGTATCTCTTCGATATCAGATTCCAACGAGTCCTTGAAAAGTTTTTTTTCTGGGTTGCTGGAAGCATCAGATGGTATGATATCGTACATATTTAGCGTACCGTCACCAACATTAAATGATTCATCCATTGATCTGGGCCAGGACGAATGCTTTAAACAAAATTGAATTTCCGACAATGAAGAATCGATTAACTCTGATATTTCTTCCGCAATAGGTGCTCTTTGATGTACTTGTTCGAAATGGGAAGAAATTTTACTGATTTTATTGATCACATTAATCTTGTTCAGGGGCAATCTGACCATCCTTGACTTTTCGGTCAGTGCCTGTACTATTCCCTGGCGGATCCACCATACCGCATAGGAGATGAACTTGAACCCTCGGGTCTCATCAAATTTGGTTGCCGCCCTGACCAGTCCAAGGTTACCTTCATTAATCAAATCGTGTAGGTTTAGACCTCTAAATTGGTATTGTTTCGCAACGGATACGACAAACCTTAAGTTGGCCGAGACCAATCTTTCCAAAGCTTCAGCGTCTCCTTGACGGACACGAACCGCCAAATCGACCTCTTCATCAAGGGATACCATGGGAATTCGGCCAATATCGCTAAGATATTTGGTGAGAGATGGACTATCCCTATTTGTAATTTGCTTTGATATTGCAAGGGGTCTCATTGTATTCCTATTTTATCGGGATTTAGTTTTTACATATATCAGGTTTCCGCTGCCTTTTGGATTTTTTCTGGATTCAATTTCCATTTGATCTAAGGATTTGACCAGAGGCGTCAGTTTACGAAATCCGTAGTTCCTTGGATCAAAATTGGGCTGCTTCTTTTGTATCAACTTCCCCACTTCACCCAAGAATGCCCAACCTTCCTCATCCTCCACGTCAGAAATAGTGGAAAGTATAAGCTCAATGGCTTTTGGGGTTAAAGTATCGACTTTGCCTTTATCACTTTTCTTAGGGGTACTGGATTTCCCGACTTGGTTTTTTTGCAGAATCTCAAGGTATATGAACTTGTCGCAAGAAACGATAAAAGGGTCGGGGGTCTTTTTCTCTCCTATGCCAAAAACGGTCATGCCTGCCTCTCTTAGCCGTATGGCCAATCGGGTAAAATCACTGTCACTGGAGACCAACGAAAAGCCATTTACCTTACCGGAATACAGTATGTCCATCGCATCTATGATCATCGCACTGTCGGTTGCATTCTTGCCCGTGGTATATCCGTATTGTTGGACCGGTGTAATCGCATTTTTCAGGAGAACATCCTTCCATTTCACCAAACTTGGTTTTGTCCAATCCCCATAGATTCTCTTAATAGTCGGATTTCCATATTTGGCAATCTCCTCCAACATCTCCTTGACATATTTGGAGGGAATATTGTCGCCGTCTATTAAAACCGCAAGGTTTAGATCTTTATCCATAAAATTATTCCTCTTGGTTTTTCAAGTACTGGTTTCGATAGACTGCTTTGGCCAGACCATCCCTTTTTCGCTTGGATTTTTTGGTAAACTCCTGGTTGTCCCTGATATGTTTCAACTGTTGGGTTTTCCGCACTTTGTTCCTATACCTTTTCAGAGCTCTTTCAATGTTCTCATCAGAAACTCTTTTGATTATCAGCATATCTTCTCTCGTTTATCGTCATCAATAGATCAAGCTATTTTAAAAGGGCCATGTTTTCGAGATTCTTCCCGGAACGCCCGGGAAATAGACTTTCCATGAAAACCCAAGTTTTGGCCTTTGGTCTTTACGGCGTTTGAAATTGAAAATATTGGTACAAGCAGAAAATAACTAAGAAGCGGTCCTAGGAAATTGAATACAGGTAATGAAGAGGACTATCTTTTTTATTTAAGGATTGGAACAATAGTTGTCCATGATCCATGATATTTGTAAAGGAAAGGATTTAAATCGGAACCAAAATATTTTATCCTCTTTATTTTTTTCAGGAACATTTCTAATATGGTTTTAGGGCAATCGGTCTTTCTATTATGTAAGTTATTTTAGGGTGCCGGCTTCTGCGTAAGAACTTAAAACGCTAATTTTCAACATTTAACACGCTATTTGGAAATACTACTCAAACTAGTCGTACCTTTACCGTGTTAAAAATCAGAAAGCCCAGATTCATTTAGTCTTACCCAATTCTCGATTTATTTTCAGCTCTCTTCTTTTTAAGGTAATTATTAAATAACATTCTAAGCCCAACGTTCAGGGTGTTGAAGCTTGCCGTCATGATGTACTAATATTAAGTGGTACCAGGACAGTATAATCGTTCAACATATCATAAACATGTTGCGCTTGCTAGTATCCTTTAAATCACATGTGGAAAAAAGATCAAACCACAATTGACGGCATCAATAGGCCAAAATTCTCAAAAAGAACAAACTCTGATTTCTCTAAAACAGTAAGAAAAAGGGTAAACCAATATTTCAAAACAAACAATATCAGCAAGCATGCGAACAAAAGCATGGTCGGTAAGACCATTCTGATGTTAACAGTGTTCTTTGTCCCCCTTGTTTTTATCAATATTGGCGCCATTGCGTCTCCATGGCTGCTTTTTGGCCTATATATATCCAGTGGAATTGGTATGGCCGGAATTGGCATGGGTATCATGCACGATGCCATTCATGGTTCGTACTCCAAAAATCAAAAAGTGAACAAATACCTTGGTTATACCATGAACCTCATAGGTGCGAACGCCACGGTTTGGAAAATCCAACACAATGTACTGCACCATACCTATACAAATATAGAAGGAGCAGATGATGATATAAATGCCCCTTTTTTCCTTAGGTTTTCTCCAAATGCAAAGAAAAATGCGCTTCATAGATTCCAACATTGGTATGTGTGGTTCTTTTATGGCTTATCTACCATTTCATGGGTCACGGCCAAGGACTTTGTTCGACTTGAACGCTACAGGAAGATGGGATATCTGAACAAAAAGAATGAATTCAGGGATGAGGTTATGAAGATAATTGGTTGGAAGTTGCTTTACTACTCGTATGCCCTGATCATACCTTTGCTAATGGTACCCTTGGCCCCGTGGATTATTATCTTGGCCTTCCTGAGCATGCACTTTGTCACTGGACTGCTCATCAGTAGTATATTTCAGGTGGCACACATTATGCCTGATTTGGAGTTTCCCCTACCTGATAAAGACGGAGTGGTCGAAGGCGATTGGTTTGCGCACCAATTGGCCACCACCACCAATTTTGCGCCCAGAAGCAGATTTTTTTCCTGGTTGATCGGGGGGCTTAACTATCAAATAGAACATCATCTACTTCCCAACATCTGTCACGTACACTATAAAAAAATATCAAATATCGTGGCGGAAACCGCCAGGGAATATGGGATGCCCTATAATACAAAACGAACATTCGTTAGTGCCATTAGAGACCATGCTAGCATTTTGCGCAAATTGGGAAAGCTGCAGACTATCGTGGTGCGGCAATAACTAAATTTTAAGACAAAAAATAAGATGAATATTATAAAACAAGTATTGAACAAAATAGTAAATAATAAATATAAAGTAATGAAAGAAGGAACAGTAAAATTTTTCAATAGTGCCAAAGGATTTGGTTTTATCAAACCCACAGATTCCGATGAGGATGTCTTCGTGCACCAAAGCGGCCTAATCGATGAGATTCGTGAAAATGACAATGTCAAGTTCACCGTGGAAAAAGGCCAAAAGGGAATGAACGCGGTAAATGTGGAATTGGTTTAAAAAATCTCATACTTCCGTATCAGTAAAAATGCCATCTCTAAAAGATGGCATTTTACGTCTTATTTATTGTCTTCTTTGTCAATGCCCAAATCATACTTCTCTTATTGAAGACAAGTATTCCAAAATAAACCAGACATCTTAAAGACAGAAAATTACTTGAACTTCACCCCCACCAATTTAACTTCCCATTAAGGGACATAAAAATTACTATGCGAATATTATTCTTTATATTTTTGACCACATTGGCCATTTTCCCTCCCCAAGGAACAAGTCAAATAAAAAAGGTAGAAGGGATTTTTCTTGGGCGTGTTGAGGATGGGTATTCATTTTGTGGCAAAACAACAATGGGTATGGAGGAAATAGTTGTTTTCGATGAGATTCTGTCGGTTATACTTGAAAAGTATCCACTACATGAGGATAAACACATTGGGGGAAATTTCATCATCTCGTTTATCGAGAATGAGCGAGTTTGGGAAGATGGTGGCGAGGAAACATCAACGGTAATACGCTTACAAAAGCTTATGCCGGGGCAACATCTTCAAGAGTGATGTTTCAAAATTGGGGCATCAACTTTTCCACCATAGATCCTAAATTTCACGAATTTCCCAATCTCACCAAAAAATAGAAAGAAAAAATCCTTAGGGTTTAAATGACATGTGGTTTGGGATGGTTGCCGACAAAATCTCTAGTCCAATAAAGGATTGAATTCCAAGAATAACTTCTTCCTTTTGGTTTTATCTCATCTTTCAAAAGAATAAAAAAAGCATTACCGTAATGGAAGCTGAAAGGAAAAAAGTGGTCGAGCTAAACGTACCGGCCAACCAATTGTGTGCAAGTTTGCCAAAAATATTCATGGGAGGGTCGGCATAGTAATTGTATTGATATTTTTCAATCATTCGATATCTGTAGAGCCCTCGGATACCGCCTAATATTAAGTGGACGAAGAATAATACCACAATTATGGATTCTGTATGAAAATCCAAGGATATTCTCATATTATTTGTTCTTAATTGCATCTCCTATGCCAATAAAAGGAATTGCGCCTGCACCCGTAACCTCAGGTAGAATCCCGTTCCATTTTTCTATGGCCTTAAGGTTTGCTTCTATCTTTCTTAGCTCTATAAGATCAGGTGAAATGTTCATTTTTTGTAACCGTAGTGCTTCGGCCTCGGCTGTTGCCGCAGCAATGGTCTGTTCGGCTTCGACCCTAATCCGGTCCAGGTCCCTTTTTGCCTTCAGTGCGTTTTGCTCGGCGGTCTGTTTTGCTTCAATGGCATCTGTAAAGGTTTGGGAAAAGCTAAATGAGATAATCGAAAAAGCATCGACCGATATGTTCGAAGCGAGCAATCTTGAAGTAAGGGCTTCCTGCATCTCGGTACTCACAGCTGGTCTTTTTGTGATCAATTCCTCTGCAGTGTATCGGGCTGACACAGCTTTCATGACTTCTTGAATGGCGGGGTCAATAATACGCTCCTTGAATTCCACACCAATAGTTTGATAAACCAAATTTGCTTTATCGGGTATGATGTGATAATTAAGAGCTACTGATAAATCCACATCTTGCAAGTCAGAGGATGAAGAAGCAGCATCGGTCATCGCTTTTTGAATTTTTACGTCCATTAAGATGACGGTCTGCACAATTGGTATTTTGAAATGGATTCCTTCATTTAACACGTTGTCCTGTACGGCACCAAAATTCTGGACAACTCCTCGCTCACCTGCACCGACTTGAACCCATGGTTTAAATGCAAACAGTAACACCACCAATGTGGCAATAATGATTAGATTTCTCCCTCGCCCTTTTTTCAATACGTTTTTCAGCTCACCCATAGGGTCATTATCCATAGTAATCAAGTTTAATTATAAAGATAGGATTTCCGATTCCCTTATACCTTGCACTAATGCAAGCCAATCTTATATAAATCACATATTATCATGTAGAGTAAGGGGCTATATATATGTCCGATTAGTTAAAAGTTTGTCGAAACTAAGTTGTGGGCCCATAAATTGCATATTCCTTTTCTTTTTCAATGGCCCAAACAACATTGCCATAATCAAAATGCCAATATTCCTTCAAATCACACACAAAATCTTCGTCTTCAAATAGACCAATCAACAAGGCCCTATTTTTTTTGGCTTTAGCACTAATATCTGGATGGTAGGGATAACATTTTTTTGAAAGGTCGATTTCCAAACCATTGTTGGTTCCAAAATCCATCACACCATCTTCAAGTCTGTCATAAATCAAGGCATCTACTGCTCCACCTGTCGCATGCATGGACATGGTCGGGGGAGCGATAAAATAGCTTAATATTTCTTTGATTTCACCGATTGATTTTTTGGGATTTTTTTTCTGGTAGTATGCAAATTTGGAATCCCATAAAAGCTTTTGATGTTCGGAGGATCTCCAGGCAGAACGAACAATCAAAATTTTATTTTGCCTATCCAATTGTTTGCTGATTCGGCCAATTTTTTCAATTAAATCCTCCCTGATTAAATATTGATAATCTTCCAAAATAGAAGGTTCAAAAATCAAATTAAAATTAGTGTCCATCAAACTCATTAGCGGTGAATGATTTTCTCGAATCCAAATGGTGGGGGCTAAAAGTTTATGCTGAAGGTCTTTTGTCTCGACCGCATTACAATATGCTTTCACATTCATATTGATTGATTGTGTTTTTTGCAATGCAGGGGGTGTTAAACACTCTTAACAATGCGCTATAATTCAGGTCGAACGCTACGGTATCCCCAACTTTTAGACTTGTTTTGCCATTGTCTATCAACAAGTGATCACTGCTAGCACCAAGCACAGTTATTTTTTGTTTTGGAGTGATTCCTGAAACCATGACATCCTGCGTTCCAATCGCAAGAACCGCCCTATTCATCAAGCCTTTGTTCTTAAACCTGGGGATATCGCCATTCGCATTTTGATATACTTCTCCATAGGGTTGTGATGGTTTTCGTTTTGCTTCGATAACCTCTGCCAGTAAAGTAAAGATATCGGTAAAAAGTCCTGGTATCGGTCTTCTACAAAGGGCTTCCCTACCTAAAAAAATAGATTCTCCCAATCGTAAGCTGTTTATTCTACCCGTATTTTTTGAAGATGTAAACCAGTTATAATTCGCAGAGTTTCCACCGGACACCATAGCCAGCGTGATTTTGAATTTTTCTTCCAAACGGATTGCTATTGAAGACAACTCGTTCATTTTGTCCGCATCAGGACTTATTCCGCCAAAGCATGCAAGATTTGTTCCAATGCCTATCAAGGCCAGGCCATCCAAGTTGAGCACCTCCTTTACAATTGCATTCATTTCAGATGGCATGATTCCTTCACGCAGGTCCCCAAGTTCCACCATCAGGACAACTTTGTGTATCATATGGTTTCTTAAGGCATATTCCGAAAGTTTTTTTAGAACTGCCAATTCAGAATTTAGACTTATGTGCGCATGAATTACTACCTCTTCCACTTGGCTGAGCGCAGGTGTTCTGAGCAATAGGTATTGCGCCCTAATACCCGCTTTTCGCATTTTTATAATATTCGAAATTCTAGAGTCTGCAAGAATTTCAATACCATTTTTGACCAAGATGTCGGCAATTATTGGATTGCCTGCGATTACCTTGGTCACCCCTATTATATTAATGTCTTGAGAGCCATACAGTTTTTTCAACCGTCGGGTGTTGTGGGCAATCTTTCCTAAATCAATATCGATTCTGGGAAGATTCAAACCAACACCGACTCTCTTTTTAACTCTGGAAATGTTTTGATCAACTCCTTTACCAGTTTATCGCACCCATGTAGTAGGGCATCTGTAACGGGTAGATTAAATTCTGATTCATACTGACCTATCATATGATTCACTTCAACATGAGTCATGTTTTCATGGTTAATGGTTATTGCTATGACCGTTGATTTGGAGAATATCTCTATCATTTCAATCTCGTCTACCAAGTCCAACATTGGAATTTTGGGATAGTCACAATAACTTTTTCGTTTGGGAGGATGTTGTATAATAATCGCATCTGGCATTGCCCCGCGTAGAATGGCACTTGAAGAGGTAAATGCAGGGTGGCTTAGAGCGCCCTGGCCTTCCACAACAATGATGTCTGGTTGTTCTTGCTCATAAGCATTTAAGATAGCGTTTTCAACTTCTCCAGTGGCAAACCCCGATGTTAATACATCTATGGCCACTCCGTATTTGGAGCCTTGGAGCAAGCCTGTCTGACCAGTGGTCACAAAGACAGCGTTCAGACCTTCATTCCGTAATGCTTCCACTAATAGCAATGCTGTAGTTCTTTTGCCCACCGCACAATCAGTGCCCATAACAGTAATTATCGGAACCTTTACCTCTTGAATACGTCCTGAAAAATTATGGAGGTTTTCACGTTTTGGAGGTTTTCTAACATCCAGTATAGTTACTCCATAATTACGGGCCATACGGGCAAATTGAGAATTCTCGCTAAAAAACTCAGGAAGACCGTTAACTATATTCATTCCACGCTTCATAGCACTAAAAATAATTTCCCTTTGTTCATCACTTAAGAAGGAAGCAAGTGGGGCGATACCGTAGATAAAATATTCAGGTATAGCTTTTAATTCTTCTAAGGCCAATGCGATACTTTCGAAAATGGGAATTGAATTTTTTACACCATCAAGATATTCTCCCGCATCCTGACCAGCCTTAGAACTATCAATGACACCAACGATATCATAGGTCTCCGATTGCCGAATAAGTCCATTGGCCACTTTACCGTCTATACGGCCAAATTCATTTTCACAATAAACCAAAGCTTTAGCTTTCATTAGTTCTTATAGTAAGTTGTCCAAATCAACAGTGATAACTTCACATAGTTTTAATTCCCGTCATAGTATAGATCCGTTCATTAACTACAACTCCGTTCTGGAGGGAACGAAAATCGATTCTATGACGATACAATTGTTAAATACGCATAACGGAGAGCTTATACTTGGCACATGTCGCGTTTCGTACTTTAGCCCATTTTACCATTGTGTCAATTCCCAATCATACGTTCTTTCCCCATAATTAGTCCTTAATGGTAGTACAAATCATCTTGAACTTATGATTTGCTTCGATAGAACTAAAAGTGTAAGCAGGAACAATAATGGAATCTCCCATTTGCATGAAAGTGGAATTCTTGTTGATTACCATTTCAGCTTTACCCTCAATTATGTGAATGAAGCGAGAGTAAGGAGATTTTTCAAAAGATTGTACCTTGCCAAAATCAAATACAAACGCCTGTATGACACAATTGTTCTGAACCATTATGTTTTTAACTACTATGGCATTGGAACTGTATTCCAATACATCTACCAGATTAAACGTTTTTAATTCTTCAAATTCACCTGGTTCCATAGTCAAGTCTGTAACTTATTGCTTCATTCCGCTCTTCTTTTAGCATCCTTTTTTGCCCTTTTGGCGGCCTTTTTCTCTTTAGGCGTTCTAGAGGGCGCTGTTTTTCCTGATTTTTGTTTTCCTTCTTTTTCTCTCGACATAGTTCTATTTTTTTCTGATTTATTGTAGGCAAATAGCGATTACCAACATTGCTATCAAAAGGATAAAACAGATAGCGCATTTTCTCATGGCGTTTGTTTTGTCATTGTAGCTTGCTATAAAAACCTGCTTCGCAGAAACAATGGTCATTGAATTAACAGCCCTTTTGCCTTTTGACGAAAAAAGAGCAGTATTTTTTAATTACTGCTCTTCTTTTGGCTTTTAGATAGTCTAAAAGCGCTTATCAATAAACAAAATTAAATTCTCTTTCTCCTAGTATCGCGCCGGTCATTTTAATGACCGTGAGAAACCTCATTTTTTGATTCTGATCAAATAGGGTTTTAGGTTTTTCTGTAATTCATTCTCCCTTACATTTTCTGGGTTTCCACTTTCAAATATTGTTAGGAGAGCATCCCTCATTTTTTTTAGAATGCTTTGAACCAAATAGTTCTTTTCAACTAAGTGCATAGAATTGATATTTTGAATAAATAATAAAAATCTTAACAGACTATAAAGATCAGACAGAACAGCTGGATTTTTACTATATAAATAGTTGTAAACCTTACATATATCACAGGTTCTCCAAATTTTGCTGTCTTTTTTTCTTCATTTTTTTGAAATAGGAAGGTGTAAGACCCGTCACCTTTTTAAATTGATTTGACAAGTGGGATGGACTGCTATAATGAAGCCTATGTGAAATCTCGGTCAGATTGAGCTCATCATATAGCAACAACTCTTTTACCTTTTCAATCTTATGATTGATGATATATTGTTGTATGGTGATTCCTTTCACTTCGGAAAATGTGTTCGACAAGTAGGTGTAGTCATATCCCAGTTTTTCGCTTAAATAACCAGAATAATTGGTCTTTGGAATTTCTTTCGTATGATGAATCATTTCTATGATGGCCGTCTTTATCCGCTCGATTAAGATGTTTTTGGTATCATCAAGGAGCTCGAGTCCCGACTTAAGAAGATTTTGCCCAAACAAGGTTCGCTTTTCTGGCGTAATATCCCCGTTAATTTGGACCATTCCAAGATCTAAAGCCGTATAATCCAGGTCTAACTTTTGTAATTCCTGGCTCACCAATATTTTGCAGCGCTGACTTACCATATATTTAATGTATAATTTCATGTTTTCGATTAAATCCTTCGGTAGGCCAGCAACTAAGAGTTCATAAAAAAAGAACCTTATTTCCAAAATCCTGAAAAATTGAAATTGTCCTTTTTAAAGATAGTCAATATATGGTGCTTTGCTGTTTGAAGGGAATGGGTAAAGGAAAATTAAGATCATTATGATGGATATCTTGAAAAAAGTTCTTCGTAGAAATGGGCTATTTATACGGAACCCCTTTAAAACTAGTTGGTTTAAAATAACATCCCAATAAAATAATAGCCCTAAAACTGCCATGTTGAAATTCTTGAATGGCTCTGATGTCATCCCAATAACAAACTCGTTTTAATAAAGGAACGATTTTTAGGACTTTTCCAATTTTTCTCTTAGCACTCTCATGTCATCGCACACTTTTTTTCTAGTAATTTGGCGTACATCCAAAATAAGATGGAAAAGGTGGAAGAAGTGAGCATAAAATTCGTCTTTAAATTAAACTTAGTTTGAGACGAAAGTCAAATCATCTACAGGCCGTTCATTTAACAGCGTGAAAGCGAACAGCTTAAAAATACGAAAACGCTTAGTAGAAAATGTTGACGATTTGTGAACTCAAATGAATGGTTTCAAACAAGATTATCTGAAACCAAAAAATCGTAAATCAAAACAAATCAACTATTTTTTACTCTTGAGGTTTCTTTAAAAGTTAAAAAGTAGCCCCGGCGAGAATTGAACTCGCGTTTATAATACTTTTTCCAGCCCTAGAATAAGGCAATCAGCTTTTTTTCTGGAGCGAGCAAATCTACCAAAACTATACATACGCAAACAGAAAGTTTAAAATCACAACATTTGTAAGAATTATCCTAATAATTACTAATACTCTGCGTTCTTTGACCATAACTTTAAGACTTGGTATGCTCATGAAAGCAAATACTAAACTAATAATTACGGTCCTTTTTTCGATGGCACTGGTATTAAATTCCTGTTCTGTAGAGGATGGTATTGACGGGGCCATTGGTCCCCAAGGTGCGCAAGGGCCTGAAGGTGAACAAGGGCCTGCTGGCCCACAAGGAGAACAGGGCGAACAAGGCGCAGATGGTAATATGAACTTAATTTCAGGAGAATGGATACATGAGGTTAGTATCGGAGAAGAACTTTTTGTTCTTGACGAAGAGCTTCCTCTATATGAATTTGATTGGGAAGTTCCTGAGCTCACCGCGGATATTGTCGATGGAGGCATGGTTCTGGTCTACGCCCAAATCAGACTGTATTCTAATTTTGATCTTCCAACAGTACCTACTTTTGACCAGGTGATGCAACTTCCCCAACAGGTTGTATACGATATAAGTGGAATTGAAGGCGAACCTGTTGAAGGTGACTTCTCCCAAAAGGATATCTGGACCTACTCTTTTTTGGAAGGTGGAATTAAAATTAGCTTTTATTCCGAAATCTTACTGTTGGCCGGGGATGATGGTGACAAGAGTGTTTCCGTTGCGAAATCTGAAGATAGTGATGTAAGCCTCAGGTATGTTTTGGTACCCCCTTCGACCATGGGAAAAAAAGAAATGGAAAACCTAAGGAAAATGACCTACGAAGAGGTGCTCGCTTATTTGGGGATCCAATAGGTTTTTAAAATCCTTCAAGAATGCTTTAACATAAGAAATTGCATTGTTTAGGATAGGTGGCGGACAGGGTAAAAAGTTGTCAGCCATTTATATGTATAAATGAATCTTTTAAAAGTAGCCCCGGCAAGAATCGAACCTGTCTGCCGACAGGCAGGCTTGCATCTAAAGTTTAGGAAACCTACCTGCCGAAGTGGCCTCACCAGGACTCGAACCTGGATCTAAAGTTTAGGAAACTTCTATTCTATCCCTTGAACTATGAGGCCTAATTTCTTTGGTAAGCAGGCAGGCTTCTATTCTATCCATTGAACTACGGGCCATAGAAGGAGAGCAAAAATAATATTTTTTACTGCACGCCGAAACATGTATTTCCAATTCTTGATTACCTTAGCAAAAACACTTTTTCCGTGGAAAAGAAAGTTAGACAAGTTTTTGTCCAGGGAGCTATTCAACCCGATTTTATAGCGAACTCGATTGCAAAACACCAATCAAAGACGCAAATAGGTGCCCATGATATTTTTTTGGGACAGGTACGGGCCGATACCATCGATGGAAAAACGGTTGGTGCCATTGAATATACGGCCTATGAAGAGATGGCCAACTTGAAATTCCATGAGATTAAAGAACAGACCTTCGAAAAATTTGACATCACATGCATGCACATCTACCATAGTCTGGGGCGTGTGAATGTTGGGGAAATATGCCTTTTTGTTTTTGTTTCCTCCCCACACCGCAAAACTGCCTTTGATGCGCTTCAATTTGTGGTGGAGGCTATAAAGGCCGAAGTACCCGTTTTCGGAAAAGAGCTTTTCGAGGATGATTCCTACCAGTGGAAAGTAAATACATGATATCATGGTAGATATTACCCAAAAACAATCCACTCTTAGAACCGCGGTGGCCCAAGCTATCGTTCGGGTGAGCTCGGAGGAGACGATTCGAGCCATTGAACAGGGCAAAGTTCCTAAGGGCGATGTTTTTTCAATGAGCCGTGCAGCTGGGTTTCTTGGCGTAAAGAAAACCGCAGATTTGCTTCCCGATTGTCACCCGTTGCCTGTAGAGCATTGTGCCATCGATTTTACGGTTCAAGGCTTGGAGATTCAAATAAAAGTACTGGTCAAGACTTTCTACAAAACAGGTGTTGAGGTAGAGGCCATGCATGGCGCCAGTATTGTTGCACTGAACATGTATGACATGCTGAAACCTATCGACAAGGGTGTTGAAATTCATACCATAAAACTCTTGAAAAAGACAGGAGGGAAATCGGATATTTTAAGGGAGTAAGTTTTTACAAATAAATTTACCAAGCAAAAGCTTTTTGTCATAATTTTAAGTTGGTTTGATGATAGGCTTTCACAATGGATAACCTCAAGCGTGTTATTGTCGACTACAAGAAACTGACCCCTGAAGTACTCAAACTTTTGGTGGATAGGTACCCTGACGGATATGGTGATGATGATGTGATAAGCTTCAAAAATATTAATGGAGAGTCTATAGATGCTGTAGAAGTCAGTACGGATGATACCAAATATCTAGTCAAAATAAGTTCAAAACTCGAAAGGAGCATGGCTAATTTTGATGAGTCCGAAGATGGAGTTCTCAGTACCGACGACTTGGAACAAATACCGGATTCTGAGTTTTCGACCGCAGAAGAGGAATAAATTTCCTTATTGTGATTACCCCTTTTTTAAATTTTCCAGCATGGAGGAAGTCGTTTTATCCAAATCAAACTCTGGGGACCAATTCCAATCTTGGCGGGCGAGGGAATCGTCAATGCTTTTTGGCCAGGTATCTGCAATTTGTTGCCTAAAATCGGGTTTGTAGGAGATTTCAAATTCAGGAATATGTTTCTGAATACTTTTGGCGAGTTCTTCGGGACAAAAACTCATACTCCCTAAGTTATAGGAAGATCTTGTGCCAAGTTTTTCGCTAGGGCTTTCCATAAGTGATATGGTAGCTTTTACGGCATCATCCATGAACATCATGGGCAATTTTGTATTCTTTTCCAAAAAACAGGTATATCTCCCAGATTCAATGGCGGCATGGTAAATTTCAACCGCATAATCAGTGGTGCCTCCTCCAGGCATGGTCTTCCAGCTGATCAGCCCTGGATATCGGACACTTCGTACATCGACCCCAAACTTTTTAAAATAATATTCGCACCAACGTTCCCCAGCCTGTTTGCTTATTCCATACACGGTGCTTGGCTCCATCACCGTATTTTGTGGCGTGTTTTCTTTGGGGGTGTTTGGCCCGAATACAGCAATACTCGATGGCCAAAATATCTTTCCGATTTTGCCTTCTTTCGCAAGGTTCAGCACATTGAACAAAGAGTTCATGTTCAGGTTCCAGGCCCTCATTGGAAATTTTTCCGCAGTGGCACTCAACATGGCGGCCATTAGGTACACCTCTTCAATCTCATAATGCATGATAACATCTTCAATGGCCTCATAATTCGTAGCATCCAAAAGCTCAAAAGGGCCTGCTTGCATAAGGTTTTCGCCGCCTTCTCGAATATCACTTGCAATGACGTTTTCTCCACCAAATTTGGATCTGAGTTCAAAGGTGAGTTCCGTACCTATTTGCCCACAGGCACCAAGAATTAGAATGGGTTTTTGCATCAAAAAAAGAAGTTAATTGCATTCGGGCGTAAAGATAGCCTTTCTTAAAATTTGTACATTCGCTTATGCAAAAATTGACATGCCTGATTTTCGCTTTGGCTCTTTTTGTGGGGTGCAAGGATAAGAAGCAAACCACTGTTGAAAACACTTCCGACACAGTGTATTTTGAGTATCAAAAGATGCCAAAAAAGTTGGAAATCAACCCAGAAGTGGCAGCTATTTTGGAAGAGTGGGAAGAATTCAAGGCGTTCTCCAACAGCCTTGATGTGTTATATCGGGCAACCAACAACGAAGATTTGAGCCTGGCCATCGACGACCTTTTGGAAAAAGAAAAGGAGTGGGGCAAAGGAACCTATCCGGAAATATTTGATACATTTCAAGTGAAGAGCAGGCAACGGGTCCTAAGAACCTGTATGCTCAAGGTGAAGGCCAGTATCATCAACAAAACGGATACCACCCAACCGACTATTGAAATGATTGAAGCTTTCAATATTATAAGAAAACAATTTAATATAATCATGAACAGTCAACTGGACACTAAATTGATATTGGATGCGGAATAAAATATGTTTTTTTATTTTGGTTTTAGGCTGGTCAGCTGTTCAGGCACAGTCACCCGAACTGGACGAAATTAATACTGTTCTTGATGCCTGGCACAAAGCAGCTGCTGAGGCTGATTTCGACAGTTATTTCTCAAAAATGACCGATAAGGGGGTCTTTTTGGGCACGGATGCTACCGAAAATTGGCAAAATGACGCCTTTCGTGAATTTTCCAAACCTTATTTTGACCGAGGAAAAGCTTGGAGTTTCAGTGCCGTGGAAAGGAATGTGTACTTGAATGATGAAAGTGACTTTGCCTGGTTCGACGAACTTTTGGACACCCAAATGAAACTGTGCAGAGGTTCAGGGGTATTACAAAAAGTAGATGGCGTGTGGAGAATAGCCCATTATGTTCTTTCCATAGCTGTACCCAATGAGAACGTAGCCGAATTGGTGCAACTTAAAAAGGAAAAGGACAGTTTGCTGCTGCTTCAGTTGAAACAATAAAACCGAAAGAATTAATCCTGGCCTTCTGGTTTTTCTTTTCTTGATTGAAGCGCCTGTTTACTCAAACTGGCCAAGTTGAAATTGGGATCAATTTTAAGTGCCTCATCAATGGATGCAATGGCCCCATCAATATTTTTCTTGTCAATGTTATAAGCCACCAAACCTTCTAGATGATAAAAGGCCGCCTTCAAGGGAACTTGATAGGGTTGTTGCCTTTCATAAAAGGCATACTTCATGTCATCTTGTGAGTTGGCTATACCATAATCAATATGAACACTGGCCCCTTCATTGTCCCCAACCTGAATTTTTAGATCTGCCAGTTCATAAGCCAGGTAGGCCGAGGGTTTTCGAGAAAACAATACCTCAAAATGTTCCAATGCTCTTTTGGGCTGGCTCAGTGCTTTAAGTGAAACTGCCTTTACTTGAACGGCCAAATCCGAGTCTGCTTCATTTTTCTCAATGCCTATGGTATTCAGCGCCTGTAAGTGCTGATTGTTGTTCATGTAAACAAAAGCCAAAGTATCCTTTCGTTGTTGGGAAGGCGATAGCACGTTTAGGTGGGTCAATGCGTTGATAACACCGCTGACATCACCCTGTAGTCGCATTTCCTTATAAAATTCGCGATAGTGATCTACAAGTTCATTTGTGGATTGGCTGGCAGCATTTAAGCTAACGAAAGCGACCAACAGCAAGGTAATCTTTTTCATGTGTCCCGAGATTAGTGGGCCAAAACTAAAAAAATTCTTGGTACAATGCTGTTAAAGAAAGCTATAAGAAGCAAAGATTATTTATGAGGAACATACCCTTTTTAAAGAGCAAAAAGTGCGACGTCCCGATCCGTGTACCTCCGAAGCAAGCTCGCATAGAATGCAAGACTTTTGACATCGTTGGACAGGCATGACTTTAAAAATGAATCCAGCTTTTTGTAAAATAAATTGACCGGTACTGTGGAGACCACGGTATTAATGGTCATCGGGTTATACTCTTGGTCATCTAAAACCACATCCATTTTTATCCGATGTCTGTTATAATCAATTTCCACATCGGCTGCGTTGTAATGTTTTCTAAGTATAGACTTATGCAAGTCTTGAAATCTTGAGGTTATGTTTTCGCTTGTACTACTTTTTGTAATCAAATTCTCCATCTCCATCAAGATTTTCGTCGTCAATCTTGAATTTCCCATGAAATTAGCAACTTTATCCATTGTAAAGATAACGTTGAAGCTTGTAACATGTTTAAAATCAAGATTTTAATTAACTTAATTTTATCTTAATTGTTGTGAAACTGCTCTGGAGAGTGGTCAATTAAGACATGATTGAGGTGTGGAATTCATGGGATTTACCAAGAAAACTCTTACTTTCTATCACTTTGCCCTCTTTTTCTTTGGTGCCAGGTGCATACTGGGGCGGATTTAACCCTCTTTTTCTAGCTTCTTGGGTATAATATTCCTCTTTTGAGGGATGGAGAGGATATACCCCGTTAAAGATTTCTCCCCAATAGTTGTTTTTCAGGATTGTACGAATCATTAAGATGCAATCGTCTAAATGGATGAGATTGACGGGATCGCTTCCGTTGGAAAGATTGGTTTTTTTTGACAACATGGTAATAGGATGCCTATTTGGGCCTATTAAGCCTCCAAACCTAATGACCGTGGTCAATAAATTTGAATCATTGGTGAACAATGATTCAGAAGCCAAAAGCTGATTACCAGATTCGGTTATGGGCCTAGGTTGGGTCTTTTCGGTCACAGTTCCGTTAACATTTCCATAAACGGAGGTACTGCTTACAAAAATGATTCTGGTAACCCCACTTTTTTTGATTTGCGCGTGTAATCGGGTCATTTTCTCCAAATAACTTTCCGAATTGCCACTACGAAGCTTTGGAGGAACATTGATGATTAGCACATGAATCTGGGAAAGAAGTTCCTGAACCTTCCCTTCGATACGATCAGGTTTTAATACGAGATGGTAAGGTATGATACCGGCATTTTGAAGTACGGGCAATTTTTCTGGGGAAGTGGAGCTGCCGTGCACCTCATATTTGTGCTTCACCAAGTTTTTGGCCAAAGGGAGTCCCAACCATCCACATCCAATTACCCCGATCTTTCTAATCAAACTTCAAAGTTTTGACCACCAAAATGGCATCGTTCAAGACAAAGGGCATGGGAATACTACTTTCTGGCCTTTTAGGAACGGTGAACAGGCTATTTGACAAAAGGTCGTTGCTGGCTTCATAAAAAGTGAGTTCCAAAGTGGAATCCTTTGGAAAGCTGAGCTCCAACTCCGTGTATTCGTTGTTGCTCACGTAATGGGTGATCAACCGCTCCCTCCTGTTTTCTAGGAAATACTCGGAAAGCGCTATGCGGTTCACTTTGGCGGAATTCAACTTTATGGGGTTGGTGTAAATGTCTACACGATTGATAGCTCTTTTAGGTGTCAGACAAATTTCCAAAATACGCTCGTTTCCAATCACGGTATCATTGACGGTATCTATTTGCGGAAGTGGAATTTCCTTTTTTTGTGCCTCCTTTACATAGGTGAACTCGCTTCGGTACTTGCTGGGAATCATTTTATATTCATCAGTTTGGGGAACGCGTTTTTCGGAGCCCAAAAACTGACCGTTCCAATCCACAAGCACATGGTCGTAAGTTGCCCAAATAGCACTGTTGTTATCACTGTCATATACATAAAGCAAACTGCTTGGTTTGGGCCGCTCTTCACTAAAATCGGATTGAATGTGTCCGGAAATACTGAATACGATAAAAAGAAAAAGCGCCAAATATGCGAAGCGGTCCTTGTTTTTTAGCTGGCTGATAAATGGAAGAACGAGGAAAAAAAGGAGTGTTGTAAATACGGTTGCTGCAATCAACATCTTAAGCCCCAATCCCACAGGAAACATTTTAATAAAAGGAGCGTAGATAAAAATGGCGGGCAAGGCCAAGAATACTAAAAGAAAAGGACTGGCGTCTTCTTGATTGATGGTGACCCAAAGGGCTGCCAATAATCCAAAAAGAGGAATGACAAAAAAGCTGGCACCCTTTAAATACATAGCTACAGCGCCACATATCAATAACCAAAGCAAAGTGGGAACCACTAAAAGATTTTGCGTGCTTACTTTTCTAAATTTGTGGTAGGTCCAAAAACATATGGCAATCGAAAGCAGTGTGTATATAAGAATATAGGTGTGCCCGTTATAAGTGAAGCCATGGAGCATATCCTTAAATCCGGGATACCACCACGTAATGGCGGTCCAGCTGAAATAGCCCAATAAGCCAGTAAGAATCAAAGTAATCAGGGCAGGAACAGCCCCTTTTAGAATTTCAACCCCGTTTAGTTTTTTCTTCTTAATTCCGAAAAGAAGCAGACCTAAGAAAACCAGGCCAGCGAGAATTAACATGGGCATGATCCATTCATACGGATATGAAATCAAACCAAAAAAAGGTAGGTTTACATAGACCAAATCGCTGAGGCTCTTCAAATTTTCCAAATCAGCATCGCTAAAATGACTCAAAAGCGGCATAAGATAGGAGCCTTGATGCGCTAAAGTTTTTTTATCGAGGCGTTCATAAGAATCCAAAGCCGTGTGGTAATCGAAATGATCATCGATAAAGGCAAAGTTAAAGCCTTCAATATCGCCATCTTCCCGAAAAACGGTTAGATCGGTATCGTTGGGCAACATTTTGTAAATGCTGTAAGCGAGCGAATTGGCGACAGGATACTTTGGACTGGCCTTTTTAAATTCTTCGATCAACGTAGCGTTGCCCCGATTGGTCTCAATCAGCATATAGCTCGGACCTCCGCTTCCTCTTGCCTCAAAGTTCAAAACAAGCCCAATATCTTTGGCCCAGGGATGGTTTTTTACAAAAAGGTCAGCTCCGTTCAGCCCCAATTCCTCGGCATCGGTAATCAAAATGATAATGTCATTTTTTGGGGTCTTGTTGGCCTCTAAAAAAGCGCGTATACCTTCCAGTATTGTGGCCACGCCGCTTCCAGCATCGCTTGCGCCAAACGAAGAGTGGGGGGAACTATCATAATGGGACATGAGCACCAAGGCTTTTCCGGGTTCCGTGCCCTTTATTCGAGCCAAAATATTGGTTGCTTTGCTTAGGTTGCCCCAATCCCCGGTGGTATAACCCTCTTGGGTAGTAGTTTCAAGGCCAAGTTTTTTAAGTTCAGAAATAATATAACCCCTGGCTCTTTGGTGCCCTGGAAAGCCTACCCCATGGGGTTCATTTGAAAGATTTTTCACATGTATCAGGGCACGATCTGTGGAAAATTCGTTTGCATCACTATTGGCATCGGGCTGGTAGGTCGGCATCAGGGACTTGAAGCTCCAATACACGGCCAGAAGAAGAAGCAAAAGGGCTAACGATTTGGAAAATTTCATATTGAGTTACGTTGGTCCCTAAATTTATGAAATTATGAATCGATGTGGTATTTAGCCTTGGAAAATTAAAATAACTCGAGGAATTTTCTTATATTCCTTATTCAACCTTAATATCAACTATATGGCTATCAAGAGTTTCCAAGGGGTTAGATCGAAGGAGTCTTCAAAGAAAAAGTACAATGCCCCCATACTTGTTGAAGATTATATGACCAAGAAGTTGATTACGTTTTCTCCAGAACAATCCATTTTGGCGGTTATGGAGGCATTTGCCAAACATCATATTTCCGGTGGTCCTGTGATGGATAAAAATGGCTTTTTGGTAGGGATTATTTCCGAGGCGGATTGCATGAAGCAGATTTCTGAAAGTAGATATTTCAATCAACCCATACTCGATAAAAGTGTGGAGCGCTACATGACGAAAAATGTGGAAACCATTCCGCACGACATGAGCATTTTTGATGCTGCGGGTGTTTTTGATAAGCACAATAGACGTAGGCTGCCCGTGATGAAAAATGACATTCTCGTAGGCCAAATTAGCCGAAAAGACATTGTTGTTGCAGCTTTGAAACTAAGTGCGCAAAACTGGAAATGATTAGAAATCACTCCCGTTTTACTATCATGTAACGGTCATTGTCCAAAGGCAAATAACCCAGATCATAAAGGAAGTAGTAAGTACTTCCTTTTTTTGTGGTATATAAGTTAGTGATATAGTCAAAATCGAACCCTTTGTCCATCAATCTCATTTTTGTAGTGGTGGTTTTCCCATCTTTTAGTGGGAAACTGCCCAATATGCGATAATTCTTTCTGAGTTTGTTGTTGATGTTTCGAAGCAAGTTCTTGCTGTCTTTGTTCAAACGATTATTATAGCTATTCCTGCAATGGTCTGAACAAAACTTTTTATCGATTCGACCAACCAGCGCATCACCGCACTCCAAACAATTTCTCTCGGACATGACTAAGACTTAGGTAACTACAATATCGTATTTTTTCAGTAAACCAATCAGGTTGTCCTTGCTGAACTTGGCTCCCTTCATTCGGTTTTCTTCAGGATTGATGTCAAAATTAAAACTGCTGCTGAAGTTTACTTTTTCGAGATTGGTGTTGGAAAAAATTGCCTTCTCCAAATCACAATTCCTAAATACTGCCGAAGTCAGATAACAATCTGTAAAATCAGTTTCCTTTAAAATACAGTCCACCAACTTTGTCTCTGACAGTGATAGTTCAAAAAAGGAAGCAAAGCTTAGATTACAAGTGTCAAAATTTACCGAAAACAACATTTTGTCACAATCCTCGAAGTGTAACCCTATGAGTTTGGAATCCTTGAAGAAACAATCCTTAAAAACAGCGTGCTTTATGTTGGCATTGGTGAGGTCACATTCGATAAACTCACAATCCATAAAATTTTGGTTGTCCAAATACCCCTCTGAAAACCTGCAATTTTGAAACACACAGTTTTCATACTCCGCTTTGGGTAAAGGGTTTTGAGTATAATCATTTCCTTTATAAGTCTCATCGCAAATGAAGGGTCTCTGCATTAATTTTCTCTCTATTCTTTTAGTATTATGGCCGGTAGATTCAGTGATTCATAAAGTGCATTGTATTTGGCCATTTCGGTTTCTACGATGGCCTTCTTTTCGGTTTCAAAAGTGCGCCATTTGGTCAGCAGGTCCCGTAGACGTTCCTTAGCCCCTTCAGTTACTTTGGGTTCTGCTGTATCCACAAATCCTTTGAGATGCATGAAATCAGCATTCAACTGGTTATGGAAGTTGATGACATCTTGAAATGTTTTCTGATTAGGCTGGATAAGATTCTCCTCCCAGACCTTAATTCGTTTTACTAGCGAATCTCCAATTTGTAAAAGTTCCGCTGCATTTTCATTTTCTTTTAGCAGCTTATCATACCCCTTAAGCTGCGCTTTGGCAGAGCGCATTTGGTTGACCGCTTCGTGCATGGAATGAATGGCATTTTCAATTTGGTTCAATACCTGTTGCTGATCTGCATAATCTGAGTTTGTTGCCCTGATCTTTGGATTGGCCAGAACGGTGGCATTGGTTTCCACAGTTTCATTTTCCAAAGTTAGGCGAAGGGTGTAAGTGCCTGGGGCCACACGCGACCCATTGTAATTTCCAAAAACGAAGACCTTGTCAATAGATGGGATAGGATCTTTCCTCAAATTCCAGTTGAAACGGTTATACCCTTTTTTTGAAGGCAATACAACCGGTTTGGGCGGTCCACCGGGCCAAGACTTAAAGTCTTCAGGTTTTTTGTTGGTCAAGGTTCGGATGATTTTGCCATTTTGAAGGACCTCGAGCTTTAGGTCAAGAGAATCGGAATCTTTGGGAAGGTAGTAATCAAAAATCACCCCCGATTTTGGATTTTGCCCCAACCCTGGAACAGGCTTTTCTGGGCTACTGCCGAAAATGCGATAGGTATTCTTTGGTTCGAACAAAGTAAGTGTTGTTTCGTTGCCAGAAGTATTTTGAAGGGTGGATAAATCATCCAAAATCCAGAAAGATCGCCCAGCCGTTGCGGCAACCAAATCATTGTCCTGAATAATGAGATCGTTAATGGGAACTACAGGAAGATTCAGTTGAAATTGCTGCCAATTCAGACCATCATCGAAGGAAAGGTACAGGCCTGTCTCTGTTCCGGCATATAAAAGCCCTTTTCGCTTTTTGTCCTCTCGCACCACACGGACAAAGGTGTGCTTATCTTCAAAGCCGTTCGTGATTTTGGTCCAGGTTTGCCCATAGTTTGTAGTCTTAAAAATGTAAGGGTTTAAATCCATAAACTTGTACCGCATTACAGCAATGTACGCAGTGGCAGGGTCGTGCGGAGAGACTTCAATACTGTTGATGATGCCTTCGCCAAGGTTGGGAGGGGTGATATTTTCCCAGTTGTTTCCACCGTTTTTGGTAATATGTACCAACCCATCATCGGTTCCTGCGTAGAGGACTCCCTGTTCATGCGAAGATTCCACTAAATACATAATGGTATTATAGTTTTCCCCGCCAGCTGCCTCGTTTGTGTAAGGACCACCGCCTGGGCCTTGTTTTTCCACTTCATTTCTGGTCAAATCCGGACTGACAACTTCCCAGTTATGGCCACCATCTTGTGTCTTAAAAACTACATTTCCGGCGTGGTAAATGGTATTGCGATCATATGGAGAGCTGATAATGGGCGCGTTCCAATTGTATCGGTATTTGAAATCCTTTGGAACTTTGCCAAGACCCAATTCGGGGTATTCCTTGATTGGTTTTCCTTCGTTGGATGCTTTGACCCATTTTTCAATGATACCTTGGTAACATCCTCCGTAAACTACTTCGGGATTATCAGGGTCAAAAGCCAAATAGGCACTTTCACAGCCGGCTACGGAGTACCAATCCTTCCAATCAATTCCATTATCGTTGGTACGGCTTGCAATGGCAATCGCAGAATTATCTTGTTGGCCTCCATAAACATTATAGGGAACCAAATTGTCCGTGATTACTCTGTAAAATTGGGAGGTGGCCTGATTTTTCTGGGTACTCCAGCTTTTCCCTCCATTGTTGGAGACATTGGCGCCACCATCATTGGAGTTGATCATTTTTGAATTGTCGTGGGGATGTATCCATAAATGATGGTTATCTCCGTGGGGCGTGGGAAGCGGTTTGAAAGATTTACCACCGTCGATGGACTTCGTTACGGGTGCGTTCAAAACGTAAACAACATTTTCATTCTGTGGGTCGGCGAATATCTCCATGTAATACCACGAACGGGCAATATTGATGCGGTCGGAATTGATTTGTTTCCATTTTTTACCTGCGTCGTCACTTCGATATACACCACCTTCTTTGCCTTCCGCCTCGATAACAGCAAAGACAAGTTCAGGATTGGCTCGGGAAACCGAAATTCCGGCTTTTCCAAACTCCTTGGGGAGACCTTCTGTCATAGGTTTCCATGTCGTTCCTCCATCCATTGATTTGTAGAGGCCAGAACTAGGTCCGCCAGATTCCATTTTCCAGGCATAACGACGGTGTTGCCACATGGCGGCGTAAAGAATCAAGGGATTGTTCATATCCATTGAAAGGGAAGAGGCACCGGTAAGGTTGTCAACAAAAAGTACTTTCTCCCATGTAGAGCCTCCGTCCGTAGAACGATATACTCCACGGTCTTGGGTGGGCCCATATTGGGCACCTTGTGCAGCTACAAAAATGATATCCGGATTTTTTGGGTGGATAAGCACATCCGATATGTGACGGGTTTCATCCAATCCAACATGCTTCCAGGTCTTTCCCGCGTCAGTGGATTTGTAAACCCCATCACCCATTGAGGTCATGACCCCGCGTGCTGCGTGTTCGCCCATACCCGCTACAACAATGTTCGGATTGCTTTCCGATACGGTAATGGCACCGACCGTTCCTGTTTTCAATTGGCCATCAGAAATGTTTTTCCAGGTAATACCATCATCCACGGTTTTCCAAATACCACCACCAGTGGTTCCCATATAATAGGTCATTGGTTGACCTACCACTCCGGTGGATGCCACACTTCGTCCTCCTCGAAAGGGTCCGATGTTACGCCATTTTAAACCATGGAAAAGGGAGTCCTGTAATTCGGTTTGAGGTTCAGGTTGGTTTCTTTTTCTGCGCTGAGCGTCACCGGTTAAGGGAAATAGCAAGGCAAGAGCAAGAAGGAGTTGTATGAATTTCATAGTGGTTGAATTAGTCCCTAGAAAGATACAAAACCATGACCAATCTGTTAACGAAAAGATAAAAAGTCGAATTTATTTGGAACAACCATTCCAATATGATTATGTTTGTATCGGAATGAACGTTCCAAAATAAAAACAACAGATAAAATTTATATCATGAAAAAATTAGAAAACAGGGTAGCCATTGTAACCGGAGCTACTAGCGGAATGGGTTTGCAAACCGCAAAAAAATACCTTGAAGAAGGTGCCAAAGTGGTTTTAACAGGCAGAAGTCAAGAAAAGTTGGATGCCTTAAAAGGGCAATTGTCAGGAGACTATCTCTTATTGAAAGCAGAAGCTTCAAGCACAGCTGACAGCAAAGAACTAATTGCGAAAACGGTTGATCATTTCGGAAAAATTGACATTCTCTTCTTGAACGCAGGAATTTTTAGACTTGAAACCATTGATGGTTTGACCGAGGAGATTTTTGACGAGGTCCATAACATCAATGTCAGAGGTCCTGTTTTTACAGTTCAAGCCGCATATAATTATTTGAACGAGGGAGCAAGTATTATCTTCAATACCTCCGTGGTAAACGTGAAAGGGTTTGGAGGAATGACGGCTTACGCCTCTAGCAAAGCGGCTTTACGTTCCATTGTACGTACCTTGGCTTCAGAGTTTGGGCCAAAAGGCATTCGAGTTAACGCCATTGCACCTGGGCCTATTGACACCCCTATTTATGGAAAACACAACGTTCCCCAAGAGAATATTGACCAAATGGCTTCTAATTTTCCTTCCATGGTTTCGCTTGGAAGATTTGGAAATGCGGATGAAATTGCCGCAACAGCACTGTTTTTGGCTTCTTCGGATAGCAGTTACATAACCGGGGCCGAAATTCCTGTGGATGGAGGTTTTGCCCAGGTATAAGCAAGTTCAACTTTAAAGAAAGTCATGAAAACTACATTTATACCAAATCCAAAGAAGGTTAGCTCTCGGTTTATGTTTCTTTTGGGAATTATGTTTGTTTCCGGATTAGGCCAGATTGTAGGGCAAGTAAAGACCCACAAGGCCATAGTGGATTCCGAAATAGACATTCTTACAGTGGTAAATGTCATTACTCCAAATAAAGGTCAACAACAGGATATTGTTGAGAACCTTCAGAAAGGACTAACGGACACTATGCGGTATCAAGACGGTTTTATATCGGCCAGTATCCATAAGAGTCTGGATAGCGACCACATTATTGTCTATGCCCAATGGAGAGATCAAGAATCATTACAAAATGCTGTAAAATTAATAGAGTCGGGAGGCGCTCCGAACATGCTATATGTTTTTAGCAATTCAACCCCCGAATATCATCCATATGATGTGGTTTCAGTAAATTTAGCAGCTAATAGAAAGTAAGTCCATGCCGCGCACCAAACAATTTGATGAAAAGGAAGTATTGAACAAGGCTATGGAACTCTTTTGGGAAAAAGGGTTCCATGCCACTTCAATGCAGGAGTTGGTTTCCCATTTGGGAATCAACCGAGCGAGTCTGTACGATACTTTTGGAGGTAAGGAAAAACTTTTTAATAGGGCATTTCAAGAGTATCGAAATGAGTCGGGTGATATGGTAAAAGGACTGCTTGCAGGTGAAGTTTCTGTGAAGCAAGGGTTCGAAAAGTTATTTGATTTTGCTATTGAAGAAGCTGTTAAAGATGACGCTCGGAAAGGGTGTTTTGTGGTGAACACCACCACTGAACTCATCCCTGGAGACCCTAATATTCATGACATTCTTCGTGGAAATATGGATCAAGTGGCGGAGCTATTCTCTACCCATATTCAAAAAGGGATAAATCAAGGGGAAATCAATGCCTCAAAAAATGCCAGAGATATTGGCCTTATGCTCTTTGCTTTTTACAATGGGTTAAGGGTAGTGTCGAAAATTGACACTGACCCCGATAAACTAAAAGATATGGTCCAAGCTGCTCTTTCGGTATTGGATTAATTTGTGCTGTTTACTCTCTGGTAGGCAAACGTCACTTCATTTTTTTCTTCCTTTTCCCCGAGCAATACGTGCATATTGATTTCGTCCCCACTTATTTTTTCGATGGTAAACCCTTCAAAGAAAACACGCTTGTTTTCAATCTTGACCAATTTGAAATCTACGGTTTGATCTTTGGTTTCCCATCCCTTCAAATCCCCGTGAAAGTGCTTTAATTGAAGCAGCAGGGTTTCGTTGATTTCTCGGATATGCCCAACTTCGTAAAATGAAACAGCACCGTCATTGACCAGTTTGAAAACAAACATCATGGAACCTCCCATTGGTGGGCTCCAGATTTCTTCCGCTGTCCCGCCAAAGGCATCACCTTTCCAGTGTCCTTGAATCCAGGACACATCCTTTAAGGATGCTTTTGGCGATTCCATATCCTCAACCAATTGAAGGGTTTTTTGAGCAAAGAGCCCATAGGTCGTAAACAGAATAAAAAAGAAAATAGGTTTCATTGTGGTCTTTTTTTAAAAGACGAATGAAAAGTGATCAATTGGACAAAGCGAACTTCACATTGACCGAAGTTTCCACCTTGATCTGTTCAAAATCGATATCCAGAGGTGCAGGTTCAGCCGCATCCATGGCCATGGTTTTCATTTCCATTCGCGGAGCTTGGTATCTCGGGTAATACGGTGTGGAGGTATCCATAATATGAATGGCCTTTCCAACTTTTTGATTCAGGGGAGCGGTCAAAGCTTCTGCCTTTTTCAATGCCTTCTTTATGGCCTTGGATTTTAAGGCCAATTCCAGCGCATCCATTTTGGAATATTCCGTTTTCTCCAAATAGACATTGGCAATCTTCAGTTTTTCCAAGGCTGCCAAAGCTTCCCCAGCTTGTTTTCCAGAATAGACCAGAAGGGAATATCGTTTGCTTTTCAAAACATCTTTTTGGCGCAAAAAGTATTTCTTGAAATTACTGCTGAGGTCCTTAATGAACAACTGCTTGTCCAGGTCAATACCCAACGAGCGAAATGCCTGTGCCATTTTATTTTCTTGTTCCTCGACGGACTTTTTCCCTCTGGAATCCTTCTCGGTTATCGTGATATTCAAATAGATTTTATCCGGAGTAACCAGAGTGTCCACACGTGCCGATGTTTCCAAATAGGGAACATCAAGAAAGTTTTTGGTTTGTCCAAAAGATACATAGGATAAGAAGATGAGAAAAACGGTAACAGCAAACTTTTTCATTAGGGTCAGGTTTAGGGTGAAACTCTTTATTGCTAAGGTACAGCATAGAGGGCAAAGTTTGTGCCAGAAGCAAAAACATCCAAAAAATCATTAAGTTCGTTTCTTTTCACTTGCATCACCCAAGAATCAAAATCGTCATTATGAAGGAAAGCTTAGTCAAGCAGGCCATTGAAGTTTTGGAAAACAACCATCAAGATGGGGGATTCACCATTCCTGCCCAAGGATTGTACCCCTTTCAATGGAAATGGGATTCGGGCTTTATTGCCATAGGTTATGCCCATTATGATATGGGTAAAGCCATGCAAGAGCTGGCCAGTTTGCTGAATGCTCAATGGGGCAATGGTTTCATCCCCCATATTGTTTTCCATTATGACAGTGATACCTATTTCCCCGGACCTGATTTTCATCGATCACAACTGCACCCTTTGGCTTCAAAAAAGCTTAGGTCAACCGGATTGGTCCAACCCCCTGTGCTGGGCTTTGTGTTGGAAAAGCTCTATGAGGTTTCCAATAGGAACCCTACCGTACTGGGTTTTATTGATGATCAAATTGACAAGGTATACGAGAATCATGTCTATTTCTACGAGAATCGGGACATCAATAACGAAGGCTTGGTATACATCTACCACAATTGGGAATCAGGAACCGATAATTCCCCGATGTGGGACGACATATGGCCTACAATGAATCCGCCTGAATACGAATTCGAACGCAAGGATACTACTCATGTGGACCCTTCGCAACGCCCTACGAAAAGAGAATACGACCACTACCTGTATATCATAGAAATTGCTAAACAATACAATTATGATGATGCCAAAATAGCACAGCATTCCCCTTTTTTGGTGTTGGACCCTTTGTTCAATGCTATGCTATTACGTTCCAATGAAGCCTTAATAAAACTATATGGTTTGTTGAAAAGAGGAGAAGGCAAAGCCCAATATTTGAAGGAAAAGCACGCCTTGGGTGTCCAAGGTATGAATACCAAGCTGTATCATGAATCCTCTGGAGCTTACTTGCATTTCGACCTTCGCAGCAACACCTTGCTCCCCTATATTTCTTCATCTTCCTTTGCACCTTTGTACGCTGGAGTGCCTTCCGGGGAACGAGCCCAGCAGTTAATACAGACCTTAAAAGAAAAGTTTGGGGGTGAGGATAAGTATCTGTGTGCCTCCTTTGACCCTACCCATGAAAAATTCAATCCAAAAAAATACTGGCGTGGACCGGTTTGGATCAATATGAATTGGATTATTTATCAAGGCTTGAAGCGATATGGGTTTGAAGATTTAGCGACCCGCGTCAAGAATGAATCCATTGAGCTAGTTGCAAAGCACAGTTTCTATGAGTATTTTGATTGCAGAAAAGTAAATCCAGATGGGGATAGCAATGCATATGGGGGGAACAACTTTTCATGGACCGCTTCGCTTTTGATTGATTTTTTGAATGAAGATTGAGCGGGTTTGGCAAGCACATTAATCAAATAACCAACTAATACCGAAAGATGAATTACATCGATTACATCATTATTATTGTCTACCTCATTGGTTTTTTGGGAATAGGTTACTTCTTTAAGGAAAACAAAAGTTCGGGGGATTACTTTTTGGGAGGGCGAAGTATGGGCTGGCTCCCTCTAAGCCTCTCCACCATGGCCACACAGCTTTCGGCCATTAGTTTTATATCGGCCCCTGCTTTTGTGGGGTTGAAAGAAGGGGGAGGGTTACAATGGCTGACCTATGAATTTGGAGTACCTTTGGCGATGGCGTTTTTGATGGTCGCTTTGATTCCAACGCTTTATAAATCAGGCATAGTGAGCGTTTACGAGTACTTGGAAAAACGCTTTGACGCCTCATCCCGACTGCTCATTAGTTTTGTGTTCCAGATTAGCCGTTCGGTGGCAACTGGGGTCATGGTCTACACAATGGCCTTGATTCTTCAAGCAACCGTTGGGGTGGATTTCTGGATTTCTGTCTTGATAATTGGGGTGATTACCCTGGTCTATTCCTTTCAAGGGGGCATGAAAGCCGTTATTTGGGGTGATGTGATTCAAATGATTATTCTTTTCTTGGGCATTGTGATTTGCCTGTTTTATGGGATTAGTGAGCTGGGCGGCTTCGAAAATTTCCTGACCAATGTGGACAAGGACCGAATTACCGCAGTGGATTTTAGCAAGTGGGGTTTTAATAATGCAGATAAAAATGACGAATTCGGGTTTTGGCCCATGGTGATTGGGGGTTTCTTTTTGTATGCCTCCTACTACGGAACCGATCAAACCCAATCCCAGCGGTTGTTGTCTGCAAAAGGGATGCCCACCATCAAAAAATTATTGTTGGCCAATGGGCTTTTCCGATTTCCACTGACCTTGACCTATTGTATTATGGGCTTGGTCTTGGGAACCTTATTGTTTCAGGATGTAGAGTTTCAAGATATGATGGAATCGGTGTATCAAGCAAATATTGATTCCTTGGAAGGTAAAAAAGCAGATTTGATGGTTCCAGTCTTTATCATCAATTATCTACCCAATGGAATTATTGGCATTTTGATAGTTGCGATTATGTCGGCGGCAATGTCCTCCCTGAGCTCAACGGTCAATTCGCTTTCAGCGGTAACCATGGAAGATTTTGTAAAGCGTTTCAAACCGGACATGAGCGATAAGAAATATGTGATGACCTCAAGAATACTGTCCTTGTTTTGGGGATTGGTGTGTTTGTTCTTCGCTTTCTTCGCAGGGAATATCGAAGGAACGGTGATTGAGGTGATCAATAAGGTAAGCTCGGTATTCTACGGACCTATTTTAGCAGGCTTTATGTTGGCCATTATGACGAAAAAGACCCATGCACTTGGTGCCAATATCGGAATTGTGATTGGTGTACTCTTCAATATGTATTTGTGGTTGTACGTGCCGGAGGTGTTCTGGTTCTGGTGGAATGCCATAGGTTGTTTGGTTACGGTAGTGGTGGCCATGGTGGTAAGCTATGTCATCAAAAGAAAAGCCAATGAAGGATTGGAAGTGGTGTATTCCGTTTCCAAAAAGGAAGTGGCCATATTGTTGGGCTTCTTTGTATTTATTATTCTGTTGAGCTTGGCCATGCCATCCCTGTTATCGTAAAATTGATTCGATGAAGTTCGTTGTCGCCCCAGATAAATACAAAGGCTCCTTAACAGGACAACAGTTCTGTGAGGCTGTGGGAATGGGGATATTAAAAGTCTTTCCTTCTGCAGAAATCGTAAAAAAACCTTTGGCCGATGGGGGAGACGGTACCATTGAGGTGGTCAAGCACTATTTAAATGCAGTTGAAATAGAGACTACGGTCAAAGACCCCATCTTTCGGGATATTCGTGCAGGCTATCTTTTTTCAAACGAAAAGGGAGTTGCCTTTATTGAAATGTCGGAAGCCTCTGGGTACAAACTACTTTCCAAGGAAGAGCTGCATTGCATGGAAGCCACTTCGCTGGGAACCGGAGAATTGATCGCGCATGCCCTAGATCAAGGGGCAAAAGAAATTATTTTAGGAATTGGAGGAAGTGCCACTAATGATGGGGGGATAGGAATGGCAACAGCCTTAGGCTATCAATTTTTGGATGGAAATGGGGATGTGCTGTCCCCGATTGGTCAAAATTTGTCCAGGATCACCCAAATAATCACCAAGAATGTTCATCCCAAACTAAAGCAAACTACGTTCAAGGTGGCTTGTGACGTAAAGAACCCTCTTTATGGAAAAGATGGAGCTGCCCATGTCTATGGTCCACAAAAAGGAGCTTCTCCCGAAGACGTTGTTGCTTTGGACAAGGGACTTCAAAATTTTGCCCAGGTAGTTCAGAAGACCTTTGGAATGGATGTGCAACATATTCCTGGAGCCGGCGCTGCAGGTGGAATGGGAGCAGGAGCAGTGGTCTTTTTGAATGCTTCCTTAATCTCTGGAATTGATTTGATTATGGAAATGGCCAATTTTGACGAGGTTATGAAGGATGCTGATTGGATCATAACAGGAGAAGGGCAATTGGACCAACAAACCCTATCCGGAAAGACCATAGCAGGTGTTCTAAAAGCTGCAAGGGATAGAAACATTCCTGTTGCGGCTTTATGCGGATCCGTCACCTTATCCATGGACGAGCTTGAAGCCACCGGACTGCAATATGTGACCTCAATTTTGAATCAGGTGGGCTCGCTGGAAGAGGCTAAAAAGGAAAGCTTTAAAAACTTGGAAATGGCCAGCTACAATTTTGCGAAACTCTTGCAGGATACAAAAGCCAAGTAGTTGAAACCCTTAATCAAACGGCAGTAAATCAGGCTCCAAAAAGGTTTTTTTAGCTTTTGGGGAAGTATAAATATCGAATCCGTAATGATAAGCCATCAGTTCCTTGAAATTGAACTTCAACCTCGGAAATTCTTTAAGGAAATCTTGGAAATTATCTGATTTTGCTTTTAGCACAAAATGATAAACTGCCTTTATAGCAGCCACCGTTAGGGTGTGGTTGTATTTGTCCGCGGCATTGAGCTTTTGGGTGTAGCTCTTGATTTGTCGGGTCACATTTTTAACGGCTGTTTCGACGCCGTATTGAGTCACATGAATCCAGGCCAAACGCAAGTGCGCCTCGTGGGTGAAAAGGGCAGGAGATAATTCTCCCGCCGCGAATTGATGTTCGAACTCCAAATCGGTCATAATGCACAATTTACGTACAGATTTTGATTTACGTATAGAAATGAACTCTTAATTCCTCGGTATCAACTCAGGATCGACATGAGTGGTCCGTTCCACTTCAAGAATTTCAATCCATGTGTCTTGCCGATTCACATAGATTCCCGAACCTACTCCACTATAAGCAGGACCCTGGCCAATGGGATATAATTTCCACCCAAAGTCCACCAGTACCACCGCTTCGGAAAGGACCTCAACCTTCAGGCTGGGAATTTCCATCTTCATGTTCGGGAATTGTTGAAACAAGGTGGCAAAACGTGTGCGTAATGCTTCCTTTCCCTCATAGTTCCCATCGGTTCCGTACATGGTGATTTCTTTGGAAAAGTTTGACACGAACGCGTCAAGATTTCCTTGATTGAAAGCTTCTATTCCAGATAGGAAGACCTCCTTAACAGGATGGTCCTTTTCTGAGGATAGTTGCTCTTTTTTAGCATTTCTGGACGGATTACAGGCACTAAGGTTTAGCAAGATTAATACGACTATGCCCAGCGTTTGTTTTGTTTTCATAGTAAAAAGATTTCTGTGATTTGTTCGCAAGTAGACGATATTCAATCACTTAAGAAAGCTGTATTTGGCGAGTGGACCTAATAGCAAGTGAAAGGTGTTCCTGTTAGGGTGAGTTATAGATGGGAGAAGCGAAAAAGACCGAGCTAGGAAGGTGTTTGATTGAAAACTGTTCGCGTTACCGGAGTTTTATCAGTTTACGAATCACATTGGAATAGCCCTTGCTACTCATAATGGGATTAATTTCAGAAGAATTAAAGTGAATGACGTAACGACCATTCATATGGGGTTTGAACTGTTTAATTTGACCCACATTGACCATGTATTTTCGATGAACTCTCAAAAATGCATTTCCAAGGCGTTTTTCCAGAAAAAGTAAGGAGTAGTCACAAAGTTTTTTTTCTCCCTTCACGTCAAATAAAAAGGAGTAGTTGTCATAAGCTTCTAAGTAAGCTATCTCTTCCACTGGAACCAAAAAAATAGTATCTCCTTTCTTGACAGGGACTTGACTAATGGTTTCCACGTTTTCCAAAGTCTTCTCATCAATGTTTTTCTGATTTTGGGGGGACTCTAAACCTCTATCCGCCATAGGGTCTTCGCTCGGGAAAAGCCGGTCGTTTAAAAAAAAGCTAAAACCCAAGACCATTGAAATCACCCCATTGAAGGCATACATTTTTCCGGCAGAAAATGGTTGATAGCCTTCATCATTAAAGAAGACCGGGCCAATAATTCTTTCTACCTCAGAAGCTAGGGAACCAACTAGAAAAAAAGCCACAAAAAGAACGAAATACAATTTCCATATGGGATTAATGCGGGTTTTGAACCATGACTTGTTTGAAGCGATTAAAACCAAGGTATACCCGATAATGAAGCTGTTTGAGATGGACTGGATTACCCATTGAATCCAATTGAGATTGGGATTCATAAAATAATTGGCCGTTCCTATCCCCACCCCAATCAATATAATATGCGGCAAATATTTCTTGGCTCTGGTAAAATTAAGTCGTACCGCGGTCATATGCTGATCAATAGGTTCTCTTCATTTTATACTCCAAGGAAGTCTTCACCGTGGGCCATTCACTGTTTAAAATAGAAAAGATAACCGTATCGCGAATGTTCCCTTGTTTGTCAATACGATGGTTTCGTATGATACCGTCTTGTTTTGCTCCCAAGCGAAGAATGGCATTCCGAGAGGGAAAGTTAAAAAAATTGGTTTTGAATTCAACGGCGATGGCATCCCGAACCTCAAAGGCATGTTGTAATAAAAGATATTTACATTCCGTGTTGATTCCGGTACGCTGAACGCTTTTGGAATACCACGTATATCCAATTTCAACCCTTCTATTTGGAGCGTCAACAGTGCAGAAACGAGTAGAACCCACAACATGGTTGGTGGTTTTTTCCAAAATAACAAAGGGCAGGGCACGACCTTCTTCCGCTTCACTTATGGCAAAGTCTACATACGCATCGAGGGTTTCCTTTGAGGGTACGGAGGTGTACCAAAGTTCCCAAAGATTTCCGTCTGATGTGGCTGCCAGCATATCAGGTTTGTGCGATTCCCTTAAGGGAATCAGCTTTACCAAATCCCCTTCTAATTCGATGGGTTCCAACCAATTTTTCATGTGCATCATTTTGAAATTCAAATATAATGGGATTTCCCTATCAACTGAAGGTAAGATTTTGAGTTGTACCTTAGATGTCCAACCAATAATCAACACAAATGGAACAAAACATAGCTTTGGTTACCCTAGTGGTAGCCGATTACGATGAGGCCATTGGGTTTTATACGCAAAAATTGGGCTTTGATTTAGTTGAAGATACTCAAGTGAATGATGAAAAAAGATGGGTGCTGGTCAAACCCAAGGGTTCCAAGGGGACTTCACTTCTTTTGGCAAAGGCAGCCATTTTTGAACAAAAACAGCGGGTAGGAGATCAGACCGGGGGCCGGGTCTTTCTTTTTTTACATACGGATAATTTCAAAAGGGACTACCAGCGAATGAGGGACCATGAGGTCAATTTTCTGGAAGAACCACGGGAGGAACCCTACGGAACCGTAGTGGTTTTTGAAGATTTGTACGGAAACCGATGGGATTTGCTGGAGCTAAAAAAGTAAAGTGAGCTTCAAGCATAAAGTTTATTTCCTGTCTTTAACGCGGTACATAAACTTGTGCCCACTCCATTGATCGTCGATAGCGGCCACCTTCGTATCTACCAGACCTTGCTCTTTACCACATTTCATCACGTCGAATTTGTCTATTTCTGTTGGGATTTTGGAAGTTTTCTTGGGCCAACTCACCCACAGCATACCATTTTTTTTCAGATTGGGTTGGGCTTTCGCAAAAGCGGACGTTAGCTCGGCATGGGTCGTTGCAAAAATATGGATGAGATCCACTTCTGCAGTATCGGAAGCGTCAAGTAGTAGTACGCCATCAGGAAATTCTCGAAAAAAACTCAAATACGGTTTAGGGGCATTAAAAACCTGAACTATGAATTCAGGTTTAATACCCAATTTCTTAGCCAATGGGGTTCCGGAATAGCCAGAGGTGCTCACAGATGCCGAATTTTTGCAAATAAGGTACCAAAAAGCTTTAAGTTGGGAAATTTGAAAAACTTTTTTTGTAACTTAAAGCTGACTATCAAAGCATTACATAAGTTTTGCACTGTCCCTAGCTGAAGCCGTTTCATCCATTCCCCCTAGGAAGATCATTGGTTGTCGGATTGAAGAAATTTCCAAACGTCTATTTAAAAATGTATAGTTATGTTGTTTAAAAGAGCATTTCTTGTTTCCCTATTTTTTGTCCTAGCCCCCTTATTTTTTTCTTGCAGCAGCAGTGATGATGAGGATGATGAAAACATAGATTTTTCATCCTGTTCATTAACTGGACCTAATTTTTCCATTTCCGATATATCCGGTAATTGGGTGGCGACCCAAGCAAATTTTGATATTCCGGGGACTACATTACAGGTAGATATTGTGGCCGATGGTGGAACAGTGACCCTTAATGTGCAATCCAATGGAGGATTTACTCTGGTCATTACCCCGAATGGCTCGCCCAGTGAAACCACTACAGGTGATTTGGCTTTTTGTGAGGGCTTGTTTACGGTTCGCTACGATGATGCGCCCAACGAACCTGAAACCTTAGCAGGTTCCTTGAACAATGATGTGCTCACCATTACGGGCCCCGTAGAGTTTGATGTGGATGATGACGGCTCTGATGATGAAGCTTTTGTAATCCTTAGATTTGATCGCGTTTGATGAACGGTTTTTAAAACCGATTTGCATATAGTTCCCAGAATCATATAAATAACAAACGACTACATCCATTTACAAACGAAAACAAATGATTGATTACCGATTTTGATTTTTGCGGGGTCTTAGGTTTGCCCTGTCGAAACATAAGAGTTCGATAGTATTAACTGTTTAACGCAAAAATTTAAATCATGAACGCACTGAAAAACAAAGTACAGTTGATTGGAAATTTAGGAAACGACCCAGAGGTCATTCTCATGGAAAATGGGACCAAGCTGGCAAAATTCTCCGTTGCCACCAATGAAACCTACAAAAATGCAAAAGGGGAGAAGGTAACCGATACCCAGTGGCACAATGTGGTCGCTTGGGGAAAGACCGCCGAGATTGTGGAAAACTACTTAACAAAGGGAAAGGAAGTGGCCATTGAAGGAAGACTTACTTCTAGGAGTTATGAAACCAAAGAAGGTGAAAAACGCTTTATCACCGAAATACGGTGTACTGAGCTTTTGATGCTGGGAAAATAAATCATTGACAGGTTGTCGACAAAGAGGGGCCATTGGCCCCTTTTCTTTTTTAAATCCAAGGTTTAACGGTAAATTAATAAAGAAGGTAGCAACGTTTTTTAAGCTATTTCGTCTAATAGATAAAGTGTAGAAGATGAAATATGGTGGTTTCTTCTTGGTTTTGGCCTTACTGGCCTTCAATGTGCCCACTTTGGCGCAAGAGACCACTTCGTCCACACTTCGGCTTAAGTTTTATGAGAAATTGGCTGCAAGGGATGCCCAGTATGAGCAGGTTTTGGGATCTTCCAATGCCCAAGACGAAATGGACTATTGGAACGATCAACGCGATTATGAGCGCCAGCTGGGGAAATCAAACTTTACCTTTTATTTAGTGTATATGAAGGGTAAAAAAGAAGCTTATAAACACCACTTGCAAAACTGCGACAATTCTTGCTCGCATAGCATACATTACTGGAGCAGGGCAAGGGAATATTTATCAATTCCCGATTCCACAGATATTTTTGAGGTGTATCCAAGCAAATTGGTTCAATCCACCCGTTTGAAAAAAAGAAACTAAAATGAAAAAACCGCCAATCGGCGGTTTTTTTATGCTACTTTTTTGAGCAAATCATAGCAAGGGCAACGCTTACAGCGTTTGTTTTCTCCTTTTTTGAACTTCTTACAGCATTTGATCTTGCAGTTCGCCGGAGGAAGTTCCCTCAATACGGCCTTTTTCTTTTTCTTAGAATCGTTCTTCTTTTTTCCCATTGCCAAATGCAGATGGGGCCAAAGATAATTATTTTAAATTAATCTAAATAAACGACTTATCAACAATTATTCACCGGCCGTGTCAGATGCAGCACTTTCTACGGTTATTTGCTGTACATCGCGGTCAAACAGGTACAGTCCGCCTTTGTCATTTCCGATAAGGTTGATCTTATCCAGAATGGTTCGGGCCAATGCCTCCTCTTCAATTTGCTCGGCCACATACCATTGTAGAAAATTATGGGTGGCATAGTCCTTTTCTTCTAAGGTCACATGAACGAGATCATTAATACTGTTGGATACAAAAATCTCATGCTCATATAGCTCCTCAAACATCTTCTGAAAAGAACCAAATTCCGTTTTAGGTGCCTTTAGCTCGGAGATTTGGGCATGCCCTCCACGTTCGTTGACATACTTGATCAATTTTAGCATGTGCATTCGCTCTTCATCGGAATGTCCATACATAAAGCCTGCAATACCTTCCAAACCCTTTACTTCTGCCCATGAGGCCATGGAAAGGTATACTTGGGAGGATTCAGCTTCTATTTGTATTTGGTTGTTGAGTGCTTCTTCAAGTCGTTTTGATAACATGTTTTGAATTTTTTGACAAGTAAAATTACGAAATGCAGTGGACTCTTCTGCCCAAAGCAACAACCTTTGTCAAAAACGCACTACAACACCCATGGTACCTGGGCCAAAATTCAAATTCCAACTCAACTTTTTTTCAGAAGCATTGTATTTCTGGTCGTATTTGGAATCTAAATAGCGATCTATGGATTCCACAATGAAAATACTAAGCACTGTACCGAAAGCCACATCGGATACCCAATGAAAACCATCCATAATTCTTGAAAAACCGGGAATCATTCCCACGGTGTATATTCCTGCTTTTACCCAAGGACTTTTAAATTGTTTCGCTATGGCATAGGCATTGCTGAAGGCCAGAATCGCATGACCGGAAGGAAAAGAGTCATAGTTGCGTACACGATCTAAATGAAAGGGGTCATAAACGCTGGAGCTATCGCCGCTTTTTGGCCGAGCACGACCAATTATCCGCTTGCTCACTTGTTGCAAAAAACCACCGGCAGTCGCTGAAGCAATGAGCAACACCCCCGTACGTCGTAGTTTTTCATTCTTGGTAAAAAGTCCGGCAAGATATACACCTCCCGTGAGCATATAGTTGTTTTCAGGGCTGCCGTACTCATTTCCATAATCGATTATTAAATCAGGAACATCATCCCGAAAACCATCGACCCAATTGTCCAATTCATCATCTACTGTGAACAACATTGCGGTACCCGCAGTGAGATACCCAAAATTGGCCCAATCTTTCCCTTTCCAATGAAAAGGACGACTATAGGCGTGCCCTATTCCGCCAAATACATTACCCATGTCATAGGTGAAGTCGTTCCAAAGGTTTTTTTCTTTTTGAATCTGAATTTCCTGTCCGGACAAAGGAAGAAAAACAAGAAGAATGATGAGGTTTCTTAAAAAGTTCATTTTAGTTTTTTGATTTATGAACCTGCGAAGTTATGCATAAATATCCTGCGCCGTACGGAAGGTATTGGCATGGGCTTCAATGATGGTCTTGATTTCAGGGGAATATCCTCCTCCCATGCTACACTGTACTGGAATGCCCAATTCAAAACAGCTTTGCAATACAAAACGATCTCGTTCTTTACAGCCTTCGATGCTCATACCCAAAGTTCCCAACTTGTCTGTGGAAAGAATATCTACCCCGCATAAGTAAAAAATAAAGTCGGGACGTACTTTATCCAACAGTAATGGAAGTGTCTCTTTCAACAGGGAAAGATAAGTCGCGTCAGAGGTTCCTTTTTCCAAAGGGATATCCAAATCTGAAGTCTCCTTTTTAAAGGGATAATTACCTCGTCCATGCATGGAAAAGGTGAAGACCGAACCATCATCCTGAAAAATCTCTGCCGTACCATTGCCTTGGTGAACATCAAGATCGACAATCAAAATATGCTCGGCCAAATTATTTCTCAGTAAATACCGTGCCCCTATGGCTTGATCGTTCAGCATACAAAATGCCTCTCCCCGGTTGCTATAGGCATGGTGTGTGCCTCCGGCAATGTTCATGGCAATGCCATGCTTCAGAGCAGATAAGCAGCCTTTGATGGTGCCATCTGCAATGATGTGCTCTCTTTGTACCAATTCTTTGCTTAGTGGAAATCCTATTTTTCGGGTGGCACTGGGCTTAAGGGTCATTTCTGTTAGTTCTTGATAATAATTGGCATCATGTACGGCCAAAATATCGCTTACTTCTGGAAGTGTAGGCTCAAAGAAATTATCTGGGATACAGGTGCCCTCATGAAGCAATTGCCTCGGCAACAGCTCGTACTTCTCCATGGGGAACCGATGGCCTTTCGGCAGGGGATGCTTGTAAATGGGGTGATAAGCGATTTTGAGCATTAACTGATGGATTCTCCGTCAGAAACCCCTTCTTCATCCGGATTTACAAAAACCAGTTTTCCCTTTGGATTTTCCGTCATCAAAATCATCCCCTCACTTTCAACACCGCGCAGTTTTCGTGGAGCCAAGTTGACCAAAACGGTCACTTTATTACCGATTATTTCTTCGGGTTTGAAGCTCTCAGCAATGCCTGAGACTATGGTGCGGATATCTAAACCTGTATCGACCTTTAAGACCAAAAGCTTGTTCGCCTTAGGCATCTTTTCAGCCTCCACAATGGTTCCGACCCGCATATCCAATTTGGTGAAATCGTCAAAAGTGACGATGTCCTTTTGAGGTTCTATTTCTTTATCCATTTGTTCGTTGGCTTTTTTTGTGGCTTCCAGTTTTGCCAACTGGAGCTCTATTTCCTTGTCCTCGATTTTTCGGAACAATAGCTCACTGTTATTGATTTGATGCCCTGAGGGTAGAAGGGTTTCTTTAGTGCTCAGCGCGTTCCATGAGATCTCGACTTCGCTCGACCTGATATTGAGAATGTTTTTAAGTTTGTTCGAAGTAAAAGGCAAAAAGGGTTCGCTTAAAATGGCAAGCCCTGTGGCAATTTGAAGGGCCACATACATAATGGCCTTTACCCGTTCCTCGTCTGTTTTTATCAATTTCCAAGGTTCTTCATCCGCCAAATATTTGTTTCCCAAACGCGCCAGGTTCATCAGCTCTTGACTGGCCTCGCGGAAGCGATATCGGTCCAGTGAATTGGAAAGCTTGGCTGGAAATTCTCGAAGTTGCTTCAAGGTCTCTTGGTCGATTTCCAACAAAGCAGAAGGTTCGGGGACAATACCAGTGTAATATTTATGCGTTAAGACCGCAACACGATTGATAAAATTGCCAAAAATGGCCACCAATTCATTGTTGTTTCGGGCTTGAAAATCTTTCCATGTGAAATCGTTGTCTTTGGTCTCCGGAGCATTGGCCGTAAGTGCGTACCGAAGCACATCTTGCATATCAGGAAAATCTTCAAGGTATTCATGCAACCACACCGCCCAATTTTTTGAGGTGGAAAGCTTGTTCCCCTCTAGATTCAAAAACTCATTGGCGGGAACGTTTTCGGGGAGAACAAAATCCCCATGAGCTTTGAGCATACTGGGGAAAATGATACAGTGGAAAACGATGTTGTCCTTGCCGATAAAGTGCAATAACTTGGTGTTTTTATCCTTCCAATAAGGCTCCCAGTCTTTGCCTTCAAGCTCTGCCCACTCCTTTGTAGATGAAATATAGCCAATGGGCGCATCGAACCAAACGTACAACACCTTGCCTTCTGCTCCTTCAACGGGAACGGGGATGCCCCAGTCCAGGTCACGGGTTACCGCTCTGGGTTTAAGCCCATCATCAATCCAAGATTTGCATTGCCCATACACGTTGGGCTTCCAATCGTTTTTGTGTCCTTCCAAAATCCATTCTTTCAGAAAACCTTCATAGCGATCAAGAGGCAAGAACCAGTGCTTTGTAGTCTTTAAAGTCGGTATTGCACCTGATATGGTTGACTTTGGATTGATCAAATCGGTGGCATTGAGCGAAGAACCGCAATTTTCACATTGATCTCCATAGGCTTCCTCATATCCACATCTGGGACAAGTGCCAATTACAAATCGATCGGCCAAAAACTGTTGCGCCTCTTCATCATAAAGTTGTTCAGTGATCTCTTCAATGAAATCTCCTTGGTCGTATAGTTTTTTGAAGAAATCGGATGCGGTCGTATGATGTACTTCTGCAGAAGTGCGAGAATAATTGTCGAAACTGATTCCAAAATCGGAAAACGACTTTTTTATGATTCCGTGATATTTGTCGATGATTTCCTTGGGAGAAACACCTTCTTTTTTGGCTTTCATGGGAATAGCAACCCCATGCTCATCACTGCCGCAGATAAAGGCAACGTCATGACCTTTTAGCCGTAGGTATCGTGCACAGATATCCGCAGGCACATAAACCCCAGCCAAATGCCCAATATGAATAGGACCATTGGTGTAAGGAAGTGCTGCGGTAATGGTATACCTTGAAGGAGCTGTATCTTCGGACATGGATTAGCTAAATTAAGCCCCAAAAATACAGATTTTGAAAGAAGCCCATGACCTTATGTACCCAAAAAAGGAAACCTCCGAATTGTGCTTACCTAAATTGGGGTGGGGTATCGCACAACCGGAGGATTCTGGAATGTTTGCTAATTGGAGTTTCTTACATAATCATGACAGACTTACTCATTTTCTGACCGGCGGCCTGTATACGATAGATATACTTACCTGTGGACAGACTATCTCGCATTCTCTCACGAATATTTATTTCTGCTGAACCTTCCAACATCATTTCGTTAAAAACTGTACCTACTTTCTGACCCAAAATATTGAACAATTCAATATCAACATGGGCTGCAAAAGGCATTTCCAAATAAATATGCGGAGTTCGATCTGTTGGATAATAAGGTCTGTGGACAATTGCACTTTCCAACTCTGGATTTGGGTCCATACCATCAGGATCACTCGGAGGAGTATCGGGTAAAGTTGGAGGATCATTATCCATGGCAATATCTGGGAAATCAACGCCACTACAATTGAATCCTAGGTTAACAGGATTGTATGGGTGATCTAGCAAATGTTGCTCAACCAATGGAATGGGCACGCAGAGCCATTCTGCCAATACTGTGGCATACAAATCTCTAAAGTCCATGGTATACTCAAGGTTACCTCGACCGTTGGGAGCCTCCAAAGATGGATGATCGCCAATGAAAGCACTACCGTTCAACCCAGATCCAAAGAATAGGGTTGGAGCTGCCTTACCGTGGTCGGTTCCCAAAGAACCATTTTCAAAAATTCTTCGTCCAAATTCTGAGAAAGTCATACTCAAAACCTGCTCGTCTTGTTCTGTGAAGGACAAATCCTCGTAGAAGTTGTTCACAGCGATGGATAAATTCGACATCAATCTTTCGTGGGCCAAAGGCTGGTTACCGTGGGTGTCAAAACCTCCCATGGAGATCATATAAACCTTTGTTCCCAGGTTACCTTTGATCAAACGAGCCAATAGCGCCAACTGTCGTGCAAAACCGTTGTCTTGGTATTCCACTTGGTTTTGACCTCTTTCATAGGCTTCGTGGATTTTTCCAGCATATTCGTAAGTAGTGTTGGCCACACCTCTTAAGAAACGTAACTGGTCACCATACATACAATTGTCAAAAGGAGCATTTTCAATGTCGTAGAAGAACCCAGTTTGGGCAATCTCCTCCAATTGATCAATGTTGTTGGTAACGAATGCATAATTCGTCTCCTCACCTTGGAATACCAGATTGGCGATGTTTCCAATTTGGATGGCCGCTGGGGCTTCAGGTGGATTTATCAAATAATCGGGATAACATTGCTCGAAATGTCTTCCCATCCAACCGGTGTTCAACCCATCAAAACCTGTGGTGGTCAAATCCGTGTTGGCATAAATATCAGATCCCGTAAAGTGGGAGAGACTTTGATTTTGATACCCCACACCATGTACAGCTTTAAACTGACCATCTCCCCAAAGAGGTTCGAGGGCATTCATGTAGGTGGGTACACCAAAGTCATCCGTAAGCTTTAAAATCTTACTTTCAGGGATGTAGATGTTGGGACGGGCATTGGCATAAGTGTCATATTGTTGAATCGGGATAACAGTACTTAGACCATCGTTACCTCCCGAGAGTCGAATCAATATGAGAATGTTATCGGTTTCTGCATCTGCGATGGCCGACGTTAAAGCCGACGGGGCCGATGCTGTCAATAAATTACTTCCCAAAAACATGGAACCGGAACCTGCAATTCCCAAGGCCTGTAAAAAAGACCTTCTGCTCCAATTTTTGTGCTCCAAATCATGACCTTCGTGTTCGATGCCTTTGTATGGAGTAGTATCGTGGTTGTTATGAGTATCGCACATAGTAGTAAGGGTTATTTAAGTTGAAATTCGGGTTCTCTTGATAAGTGACGCAATAACACGTAGACCTGTGTAGGTACTTCCATACTTACTGCAAGCATCCATAAACTCTGTCCACCAGGAATATAGTCAGGAGAGTAATAGATTTCAGGTACATCGTCAATTTTGAAAGCATCCATGGCGTTTTCAAAATCTTGATCCGTCAATAAACCCTTTGGTGTAAACTTGTTCACCAAGGCTCTTACTACAATTTCAGGGTTACTGGTGTTGCTGTCGGCGGCGCCCACAGCATCCATGGCCAATGTTCTGAACTGTTCTGGATTTGCTTGAAAAAAGCGTTCCAAAAACACTTCGGAGGTCAACCATCTACCAATGATGAAATTTGTATTGATCCATTCGCGGTCTCTTTGCCAACCTGCGACATCAAAAGGATCAAACATTTCTTGTCCGATCAATCGTGACGCGTCCACAACATTGATCACGGTTGCATCGTCATAGGCGAAATTGGTTTCCTTGATGATGCCCATATAAAGGTCGAATGGACTTTTGATGATCACACCGATGGCGTCCTCATCAAAAAAGTGCTGGCTTTTGAACAGCTGGCGTAATACCGGTGCTAATTCAAAATTATTGGAGACAAAAGTACTGGCCATTCCAGCAATGATGGTTTGCGCATTTCCGTCATCGTCATCAGAATCAGGGTGCACAAAATATTCATATAATTTTTGGCAAATGAATCCAGCAATTTCGTTGGGTCGTTGGTTGAACAAAATATCAATGGTATCATCATACCCCCAATTTCCGGTCTGACCCAGAATGGTCTTGTTGTCTGTATTAAAATCGGTAGGGTCAAAGGTTACCTGTGTACAACCTTCCTCACCTCGGTTGGTATAACCAGAGAGCGACTTGGCGGTTTCAATGATATCTTCTTCCGTATAACCGTTGCCCTCACCCAACGTAAACAACTCGTAAAGCTCACGGGCATAGTTCTCGTTAGGATTGTTTCCTCGGTTTCTGGCACCATCCAAATAATAGAGCATGGCACTGGTTAAACCGATTTCACTAACAAAGGTTCTAAAATTACCTATAGCATTCCTTTGTAAACAATTGATGTAATAATAAAGGAATGAATTACAACGATAAACATCCAACTCAGTTACGAAGTGATTGTGCCAAAAGAAGCTCAATCTGTCCCTTAAGTTGTTATCCAGTAATGCATTTCCGTAGGCAATGGTAAATTCTTCCTGCTGTGCGCGCCTCAGCTGTCGGGCCAAGTCGTCATCGGCAGGATAGTTGGCATTGGTCCAATCGGCCCATGCCGGGGCAGGAATGGGAGGTAAGGCCAAGGCCTGATCTACCAAAGAATCCACTAGGGCATCCGCTGATTGTCCCACAGCGGCGTTGATGGTCTGCACCGAAGCGCTGAAACCTAGCCTTCGATACAAATGGGCAGCACGTAACTCGTCCAATGGAGTTGTATACGGCGCCAAAGTTGAAGTGTTACAATTGATAAAGTACTCCATAGCAATGTTTGGCGTTAATTAGGTCCATAGTTTTGGGGCAACTATATGTCTAGGTAAACGTTGGTGTGGTTCCGAAAAGAGCCCACAAATTACAATGTAAACGTATTGAAAGGGGTGAACCACCAAATTTTTCGACGAAATGCACACTTTTTTCCCTATTTTTCAAAATATATGGGCAATCACAACGAATTTGGGCGGCTTGGAGAGGAAGTCGCTGAAAATTTTTTGATCCAAAAAGGCTATAAAATCCTCCAAAAAAACTATTACTACGCAAAAGCTGAGGTTGATATTGTAGCTCAAAAAGGAGATATTTTGGCCATAGTTGAAGTAAAATCGAGGTCCCAAGGCTTTGTAAAGGATTTAAATAACCTCATTAATCCCAAGAAAATAAAATTGTTAGTGAAAGCTGCCGATCACTATGTGCAGGAAAATAACCTCGATGTTGAGGTCAGATTCGATGTAATCACTGTCATCAAAACGAAATCAGGATTTAAAGTAGAACATTTGGAAGATGCGTTCCATCACTTTTAACCATTTGTTTTATTTATAACAAACTGTTATTTTTGCTCAAAACCAAACCTGATGAAAACCATTTCGGCAGTAGTTGAGCATTATATTAAAAAGAAGCCTTTTTTACAAAGTGCCTTGGCGCAAGGTATCATCAATTTAACCTCCCTATCCCGTCAGATAAAACCGGAGATTTCCGAAGCCCTGGGCAAAGATGTAAAGGATGGTGCAGTTGTCATGGCCTTAAAACGGTTGTCGGACGATTTGGAATTTCGTGCCACACACCGCATTGTTAAGGTACTTAAAAACATTGGCGAGATTACGGTACGGTCGAGTTTGACCGATTACACTTTTTTGGCTTCCGACACCATATTACAGCAGCAAGCGAAACTTCTGGAGGAGGTCAATACCAATCAAGATGTGTTTTATACCTCCTCTCGTGGAGTAAATGAAATCAATATTGTGATAAGCAATACGATGGATTCGGTTGTGGAAAAGTATTTTGCCCATGAGCGTTGCACCCAAAAAGCCGAAAACCTATCATCCATCACGGTCAAACTTCCTTCTGAGAACGTCTCGGTCCCGGGAATCTATTACTTCATTTTTCAACGCTTGGCTTGGGAGGGCATTGTTCTATATGAAGTGATTTCCACCACGAACGAGTTTACCATTTTGGTTAACGAAGAACAAGTGGATGTCGCTTTCAAGACCATAAAGGACTTAAAGTCACTTTAATTATAGGAATGTAAACTAAACAAGTTTCATTTTCGTTGTTGTTGAAGACCTACTCAACGATGACCAAAAAAAGAATACTTTTCGGTGTATTGGCAGTGATGCTGGTATACATTGGCTATTTGGTTTACCTTCTTGTTTTATCTCCCAAAACCAATCTTCAGTCCATTTATTTGATTCCGAAGGATGCGGTCTTCGTGATTGAGTCGGAACAACCGGTTGAAAGTTGGAAGAAAGTTAGCGAGAGCGAAGCCTGGGGACATCTTCTGAAGAATGACTATTTTTCAGAATTGACCAGCAGTATTCAAAAAGTAGATACCGTTTTTAATGATCAACGCAGGCTTTTTGAGTTTCTTGATGGCCGTTCCTTGTTCATCTCGGTTCATATGATTTCCCCAAAAGATTACGGTCTTTTTTATGTGCTCGACCTGAAACGAATTGCCAAGTTAAAGCTTCTGAAAACCTACCTCAATACCCTACTGAACGAAAACTATACACTGAGCAGACGGGACTATCACAATCATGAAATTTTGGAAGTGTACGATAAGAAGAACAAAAAAACCATGTTCCTCTCGTTTATCAAAAATCAACTTGTGGCCTCATATACCCATTCACTGGTGGAAGCCTCCATAGATCAATATGAAGAACCCATATTGGGACGGGACTTAAATTTTGTGGAGGTCAACCAACGCATTGGGTATGAAGATTTGTTCCGTCTATATCTGCAATACGAGTACTTTGATGATTATTTTCGAAGATTTTCGGATCAACCCGGACCATGGGTACAGCGCCTGAGCGAAAACTTTCTTTTCTCAGGATTCCATTTCGACCTCGACCGGAACGGTACAATTACGGCCAACGGCTTTACGAACATCAGTTTCGAAAATGAAAACTATTTAGAAGCCCTACAAAAGTCTGGGACGGCTGCAAGGACCATTCCGCAGATTGCTCCTAAGCGGACTGCACTGTATATAAGCTATGGTTTTGATAGCTTTTCAGAATTCTACCAAAACTTTGAAACAATCCAGAAAGACAATCCGGAACAGTTTAAAGCATATCAAGAGGGCATTCAGAAACTCGAAAAGTTTCTAAAAATCAATGTTAAAGAGAATTTTGTAAGCTGGATTGATGATGAAATTGCCCTGCTTCAGATACAATCAAAAATAACCAAAGGGAAAAACGATCTTGCCCTTGTGTTAAAGACAAACAATAGGGAAGATGCCAAAACCAATTTGGATTTCATCTTAGGTCAAATCAAGAAAAAGACCCCTGTTAAGTTTAAGGCCGTATCCTATAGAGGATATGAAATCAATTTTCTGTCCATCAAAGGATTTTTCAAAATTTTGTTGGGCAACCGTTTCAATGAGTTGGATAAACCCTATTTCACAACTATTGATGACTTCGTTGTTTTTAGCAACAACCCCAATACGCTAAAAAGTATGATCAATGGGGTTGAAGATAAGGAGACCCTTTCCACCTCTGAAGATTTTGAAACCTTCAACAAACGCTTTGAAAGAAAATCCAGCTTGTTCGTTTACAGTAATATTCCCGTCTTATATAATAATATGTATGCCTTGGCCGATGGCCAGACTCGGATGCAATTGCGAAAAAACAAGGATTTTATCATTTGCTTTCCCCAAATTGGGCTTCAGCTTACCCCGGAAGATAATCTTTTTGAAAGCCGCTTGGTTGCAAACTATAAAAATGTTGAAGAGGTAAAAAAGAGTTTACAGTTTCAAGAAAATCCATGGACAAGCACGGCCAACAATCAAATTTCCAAAAAGCAAGAACTTACCGAAGCTATTTTCAGGCTAAGACCTATTTATCCGACGGACCTTACGGCCAAAAAATTCATCAAAAATTTCATCAATGGGGCAAAACGGTATGAGGTTGAGCTGAAGGATGGCCTCAAACATGGCAGCTATACTGAATATTATCAGGATGGCACCGAAAAAATGACGGGGCGTTTTCGCAATGATGAACAGGTAGGCACCTGGCGTTATTTTGATGAGGAGGGTAAATTGTTGCTGAAGAAGCGATTTTAAACTCGTTGTCCATCCCCAATTATCCTTAGAACAGTAGTGTAAGTCAATCCACGAACATTTGTTACCTTCATGCAGTTCTAAATTTGCTGACATGAAATCCATTTTACCCTTTGTATTCTCTGTTTTGTTTGTATTAAGCTCATCCATTTTGATGGGGCAACAGTTTTACTTTCCCGAGCGAAATGCGACTTGGGAAACCTCTGGGGAGATGCAATCCACCTTTGACACAGAAAAACTGAATTTGGCTGTTGACTTTGCCAGGGAAAATGAATATTCAGGGTCACGAGATTTGCGACAAGCGATCTTAAAGGGATTTCAAAGAGAACCCTTCCATGAAATCTTAGGCCCGACCAAGAAACGGGGTGGGCCTGCCGGGATGATTTTAAAAAATGGATATTTGGTAACGTCTTGGGGCGACATCAAACGGGTGGATATGACCTTTAGTGTTACCAAAAGTTTCTTGTCTACCATGGCAGGATTGGCGTTTGACAAAGCGTTGATTTCTAGCACGGATGACAAGGTGGGACAATACATTTGGGATGGCACTTTTGATGGTGCCCACAACTCAAAGATTACCTGGGAGCACTTGTTGCAACAAAACTCGGATTGGTCAGGGGAGCTCTGGGGATTGAAAGATTGGGCCGACCGACCCCCAAGAGAGGGTGGCCTTGACGATTGGAAGTTTCGGGAACTTCGTGAACCGGGAACTGTCATGGAGTACAACGATGTTCGCGTAAATGTGTTGGCGTATTCCCTTACCCATTTATGGCGAACCCCCATGCCCAAAGTGCTCAAAGAAAAAATCATGGATCCCATTGGGGCCTCAACCACTTGGCGTTGGTATGGCTATGACCATGCTTGGACCACCATTGATGGCCTTAAGATGAAATCGGTTACAGGAGGCGGACACTCAGGAGCAGGAATTTTTATTAGCGCAGAAGACATGGCCCGTTTCGGATTACTTTTTCTCAATAACGGCCAATGGAAAGACAAAACTCTATTGAGCGAGGAATGGATCAGCAAGGCTACCACCCCATCAAAACCCAACGTAAACTGCGGCTATATGTGGTGGTTGAATCAAAAAGGCAACCGGCATTGGGAGGGAGTTCCTGAACACGTTTTTTATGCCGCTGGATTTGGAGGTAATTTTATTGTGGTAGACCAAAAAGCTGGATTGGTGATTGTTACTCGTTGGTTAGAACCCAAACAGATTGGGGAGTTTGTTCGGCAAGTTTATGACGCTCTTGACCAATAATGTTTCAAAAAAAGAACTCTTTATTCCTAATTAGAAATGGGTTGAAGTTCTTTGTGAAAAGGCTCCAATACCTTTAGTGCTTTCTCAACGGAATCAACCCCATCAAAAACCAACAACAACCGCAAGCCATTTCGCGTCTGTTTTTCTTTTAATTGACAGGCCCTTGGATTATTTTGAGCATATTGCAGCACTTGGGTAAAAGCAGGGCTCTGATAAAAATCAGATTGTTGGTCGGCAATAAAATAGCCCAAAAACTTACCTTTCTTAAGAATCACACGCTCCAATCCGATACTATTGGCAATCCATTTAATGCGAACAGAGTTCAACAGGTCAACAGCTTGTTCAGGAAGTTCACCAAAACGGTCCACCAGTTTGGTTTCATATTCTTGCAGCCCTTCCTCATCTCGGACTTCATTGAGTTGTGTGTACAGATTTAAGCGTTCAGTGATATTGTTGATGTAGTCATCCGGAAATAGAAGCTCAAAATCTGTATCAATTTGCGTATCCTTCACATAAACCTTTTCGCGGTCACCCTCCACTTCATCATACAATTCCTTAAACTCATTTTCTTTCAGTTCGTCAATGGCTTCCGAAAGAATTTTTTGATAGGTCTCAAACCCAATCTCATTGATAAAACCACTTTGTTCCCCACCGAGCAAATCCCCGGCACCCCTGATTTCCAAATCTTTCATGGCAATATGGAAGCCGCTACCCAGTTCGGTGAATTGTTCCAAAGCTTCAATTCGCTTACGGGCCTCGGTGGTCATTGCTTCATAAGGCGGGGTTATGAAGAAACAAAAGGCCTTCTTATTGCTTCGGCCCACACGCCCCCGCATTTGGTGCAGGTCGCTCAATCCAAAATTGTTGGCGTTATGGATGAAAATGGTATTGGCGTTGGTAACATCCAAACCACTTTCCACAATGGTGGTGGAAACCAGAACATCAAATTCCCCATTCATAAAGGCAAGCATAAGCTTCTCCAATTTTTTGCCTTCCATTTGCCCATGGCCAATCCCTATTTTGGCATCTGGCACCAAACGTTGGAGCATACCCGCAACCTCCTTGATGTTTTCAATACGATTATGAATAAAAAACACTTGTCCTCCTCGTTGAATTTCATACGAAATGGCATCACGGATCATTTCCTCATTAAGTCGAATAACGCGACTTTCAATGGGGTAGCGGTTGGGAGGTGGGGTATTGATGATGGATAAATCCCTAGCTGCCATCAGACTAAATTGCAAGGTTCGGGGTATAGGAGTTGCAGTAAGCGTAAGCACGTCCACATTTTCCTTAATGGACTTGAGCTTGTCTTTTACGGCTACCCCAAATTTTTGTTCTTCATCCACAATGAGCAATCCCAAATCTTTGAATTGCACATTTTTATTCACCAATTGGTGCGTGCCAATAATGATATCTATTTTCCCATTTGCAAGGCCTTCTAAAATATCGCGTTTTTCTTTTGCGGTTCGAAAGCGGTTGAGATAATCCACAGTTACGGGAAGCTCGCCTAGACGTTTTTTGAAGGTCTTGTTGTGTTGAAAGGCCAAAATGGTGGTTGGGACCAAAATCGCAACCTGTTTCCCATTGTCGACTGCTTTAAATGCTGCGCGAATGGCCACTTCGGTTTTACCAAAACCCACATCCCCACATATCAAACGGTCCATGGGGCGTTCACTCTCCATGTCCTTTTTTACATCTTGGGTGGCCTTGCCTTGGTCCGGAGTATCCTCATACAAGAACGAGGCCTCAAGCTCATGTTGCAGGTAACTGTCAGGGGCATATTGAAACCCTTTTTCCGTTCGTCGCTTCGCATAGACTTTGATAAGGTCAAAGGCAATTTGCTTGACCCGACTTTTAGTCTTTTGTTTGAGTTTTTTCCAAGCCGCTGACCCCAGTTTGTAGATTTTGGGAACCATGCCATCTTTTCCATTATACTTGGAAATTTTGTGAAGGGAGTGAATACTGACATACAAAATATCGCGGTCCCCATAGAAGAGTTTAATGGCTTCTTGTTGCTTTCCCTCGACATCAATTTTTTGAAGTCCGCCGAACTTACCGATTCCGTGGTCAATGTGGGTCACATAATCCCCAACTTCAAGTTTGGTAAGTTCCTTTAGCGTGATGGCCTGCTTTTTCGCGTAGCCATTTTTCAAATTGAATTTATGGTATCGTTCAAATATCTGATGGTCGGTATAACAGGCTAGCTTTAGATTCTCAGCAATAAAACCTTTATAGAGCGGAAAGACCAGGGTTTTGTAATGCACCTTTTCCTCCATCTCTTCAAAAATGTCATGAAACCGCTTTGCCTGTTGCTCGGTTGAGCAGAAAATATAGTTGGCATACCCTGCTTCATGATTATCGTTGAGGTTTTCTATCAACAAATCAAACTTTTTATTGAAGGAGGGTTGGGGCTTGGTTTGGAATGCTATTTCCGTGGATTGAATTCCTGCTGAAGATTCTCTGGAGACTCCATTCAATTCTGCAAGAGTGAAATCATTCAATTGGGTTTTCAACAATGCGGAAGTAACAAAAAGCTCTTCGGGCTGGGCATGTTTGAGTTCCCCTTCCAACTTGGCAAAACTTTCCTCGGCCTTTGAGAAAAAAGAATCGATTCGGTCGTACACCAAATCCAAATTCTTTGAATAAATGACGGTTTTCGGTGAGATGTATTTCAGAAAACTTTCACGGGATTCCTGGAGAAACTTATTTTCAACATTCGGAATTATGGTAATCCGCTTCACCTTGTCCGTGGATAACTGGGTCTCCACATCAAAAGTACGGATGCTGTCCACCTCATCACCAAAAAATTCGATTCGATAGGGCTCATCATGTGAAAAGGAAAAAACATCCACAATACCCCCGCGAACAGAAAACTCTCCCGGTTCTGTCACAAAATCCACCCGCTTGAATTGATACTCAAAAAGCACTTCGTTCAAAAAATCCAAGGAGAGCGTATCCTCCAATTTAATTTTGAGCGTGTTTTTATCGAGTTCTTTTCGCGTGACCACTTTTTCAAAAAGGGCATCGGGATAGGTAACGATCACTGCCGGTTTTTTTCGAGAGTTGATGCGATTAAGCACCTCAGCCCTGAGCAGTACATTGGCGTTGTCGGTCTCCTCAATCTGATAAGGTCTTCGATAGCTCCCGGGGTAAAAGAGCACATCATATTCCCCAATCAATTGCTCCAAATCATTTAGATAATAAGCAGCTTCTTCCTTATCATTCAATAAGAACAGAAATGGCAACTCTGCAGATTTAAAAGTGGAAGCCAACGCAAAAGAAAGGGCCGAACCGGTAAGACCTTTTAGACTGATATTTTCAGATTGGGCAATAGCTTCCCCTAGTTTCCTTAGTTCAGGAGACTGTTCAAAGCTTTGGGAAATGGATGATGGGGTCAATCCAAAAAATTTGTGGCAAATATAAAACGAAGCACATGGGCTGACAAGTTGAATTTAAACTTTCACGATTTCATTTTCAACAATAGCGAATACTTCATCTTCTTTTTTGGGTTGGAGCACATGGGTGCCCGTAAATTCCCCAAAAGCGGGTAAAATCAATTGGGCATTGGTTTTGAAAAAACAGGGTAGGCGCAACTTCTGGCGGCCAAAACCTTGAAGCCGAACAGCCGGGTGAATGTGTCCGCAAAAGGTAAAGAGTCCCTCCCGTTCTTCGGGATGATGGGTGAGCAAGAAGTTTTCCAAAATAAGCTCCTGGAAAATGGGCACGCCGATTTGTTCAAATTTATGGGGGGAGATAATATCATGGTTTCCTGAAACCAAAATGATTTCAGAAGGAATTTTTGCTACCCAATTTTCAAATAGCTCCCACTCCTTGTTTAAGGATGAATGAAATAGGTCGCCCAAAAAACAAATTTGAAACGGATTAAAGTGTTCGACTATCTCGTCAAGAAGCAGGTAGTTTTTGTGCAGTGCTTTTCGCGGGACCGCTGCGCCAAATTTCCGAAAATGGGCCACTTTGCCCAAATGCACATCACTTATCAATAACAAGGATTTTTCCTCCCAAAAAATACCCCCCAAGGGGTGAAGCAAAAACTGTTGATTTTTAATTTCTATCGGAAGCGTCATTTCGTCAAAATCTTGGTCATCCGTTTGATGCGGTCTGCCAATTTCTCATTCGATAATTTCTCCCGCAATCTATCGGTTATTATTGGGAAAGAAAAAGGGGTCGCATTTGTGCATGCTTTCCAAACAATTTCTTGGGTGGCAATACGCTCCAGGGCCATTCGTAAACGTCCTTCCTCAAGCTGATGTTCAAAAGTTTCGGTAAAGGCTTGTTGGAACATCAGATTATCGGGTTCAAAATCCCGAAAAACATCAAAAAGCAATTGGGAACTGCTTTGAAGGTGCTTCATTTTTACGCCCTTCTCTGGATAACCGGTAAAAACCATCCCGCTAATTACTGCTATGTCTCGAAACTTTCGACGTGCCATTTCGTTCGAATTCAAACTTTTTTGAAGGTCCGCCAACATATATTCGGTGGTGAACAGGTTGTTATCAATCACCGCCTGAATGTCGATGGGTTTATCAGAAAGCATTTCAAAACCATAATCATTGAATGCCAGGGAACAGGTGATAGGCTCAAGCAGGCCAATACGATAGGAAAGCAAGCTGCTCATGGCTTCATGTACGCCCCTTCCTTCGAAAGGATAGAAAATATGATGATAGCCATCCCGTGATTTGAAGGTCTCAATCAAAAATTCACCAGGCTGGGGCACAATACTTTCTTCACGCTGTTTGTTGAACATGGGCTCCAAGGATTTAATCTCCTGTGATTGCTTTTTAAACTCCAGTTCAGCAGTGTACAACTCTTCCCGAAGCAACTTTGACATTTGGGCCGAAAAACTCAAGCGACCTCCCATCCAAGAAGGTACTTTATTGGTTCGCTTTGTGGAGTTCCAAACATGGGCCTGCATGCCCTTTATCCGAATAAATTCCAAGTTACGACCAGCAAAAGTAAAAACATCCCCTGCAGTTAATTTGGAGATAAAGTATTCTTCGATGGAACCGATATATCCTCCTTTTTGATAGCGGACCGTAATCGTGGCATCACCGACAATAGTACCAATTTGAAAACGATGGCGCATGGCAATACCCTTGTTGTTTACTTTGAACTTTCCATCGGGTTCCACTTCCACCTTTTTGTACTCGTCATAGGTCTTAAGGCTCTGACTTCCCATCACTAGAAAATTGAGCAGCCATTGCCATTCATTTTCAGTAATCCCCTGATAGCAGAAGGTTTGTTTAATTTCTGAAAAGATTTCTTCTGGGTAAAAACCATCGGAGACTGCCAGGGTGGTCAAATACTGCACCAATACATCGTAACTGTTCAAATAAGGGATGCGATCTTCAACCGCATTGTCCTTGACTGCTACTTGGAGTGCCGAAGCTTCTATCAGTTCCATGGCATGGGTGGGCAAAAAGTAGATGACGCTCTCTTTTCCAGGTCGATGACCACTACGCCCCGCTCGCTGTAAAAAGCGGGCAACTCCTTTGGGTCCACCAATCTGGATGACTGTTTCCACAGGTGCAAAATCCACCCCCAAATCAAGACTTGAAGTACATACGACGGCTTTTAGGCTCTCATTTCGAATTGCCTCTTCAACCCAAATTCGCGTTTCCTTGTTGATACTCCCGTGATGCATGGCAATTTCACCTGCATATTCGGGATGCTTTTCCAAGATTTTTTGAAACCAAATTTCGCATTGACTTCGGGTATTGGTAAATAGTAAGGTGGTCTTACTTTTATTGATGATAGGGACTACTTCTTCCAACAAATGCAATCCCAAATGCCCTCGCCATGGGAAGGTTTCCATTTTTTCTGGGATAATACTTCGCACCGTGATTTTTTTGTTGAGATTGGCCCTGACCAAAATGGAATTTTGTAGCGCCTCGGAAGTGGGTCCCAACAATACTTCTCGTGCTTGTTCCAAATTTCCTATGGTAGCCGAAATACCCCAAATACGTAAGTTTTCGCACACCGTTTTCAATCGCGAAAGACCCAGTTCCATTTGCACTCCACGTTTGGTACCCAATAACTCATGCCATTCGTCCACAACAATGGCCGAACAATCTTGAAAAACCTTGGCATAACCTTTTGAAGAAAGCAAGAGCTGAAGACTTTCAGGTGTTGTGATAAGCAAATCGGGCATAGTGGTTTTTTGTCGAGCCCTTTCCTTTGTCGAAGTATCCCCTGTTCGGATACCCACCGTCATTTGCGTTTCCAGATCTTGGGTAACCCGTTCTGCAGATTGTTTGATTTCTTGCGATAGGGCGCGCAAAGGAGTAATCCAAATGGCCTTTAAGCCTTTTTTGTGCTTGGTTTTGTAGTTGGGATGTCTTTTGATGTAATCGAGTACTATCGGAAACCAAAGGGCGTAGGTTTTTCCACTACCCGTTGGGGCATTGAGCAGGCCATGTTTTCCTTGCAGAAAAGCTTTCCAGGTCTCTTTCTGAAAAGGAAAGGGCTTCCAACTTTGTTGATGAAACCAATCTTTAGCGATATGGAAAAGCTCTTTTTGGGTCATTAATTGCGAGTAAAACGAAGCAATCCAATTAATTCTTGTTCAGCTTCCTCAATTCAAGGTTTTCATCAATCCAGTTTAGGGACAAATCATACCATTCTGGATTTATGGAGTTGATTAAATCGATTTTTCTTTTGCGGTTACCGGCCTTCAATTGTTTTTCTCTTTCAAATGCATCTGTCACACAATCGAATTCCTCAAAATATACCAGTAAGGTACAATTGTATCTTTTTGTAAACGATTTTGGAAAAATACCTTGTTTATGTTCATTGATTCTTCGTTCCATGTTACTGGTTGCTCCAATGTACAGTACTGTTTTATTTTTATTGGTGAGAATATAGCAATAGCCTTTGGTCATTTTGCAGTTTCTTTATGGGATTCCTTCGCCATGCTCGGAATTAACCCCCTAAGGTCATCCAAAGTATTTGCTTCCTCAATCTTCTTATCTTTTCGCCATCTTAAAATTCGTGGGAAACGGGTAGCTACCCCGCTCTTGTGCCGTTTGGAAAGGGCGATGCCCTCGAAGGCAATTTCGAACACGTGATGTGGAGTAACACTGCGTACCGGCCCAAAACGTTCTAAAGTGTTTTTCTTGATCCAGGCGTCTACCTCTCGAAATTCGGCATCGGTCAACCCGGAATACGCCTTGGCGAAGGTAACCAACTCCTTATCCCCATTTTCTTTGGTTTCCCACAAAGCAAAAGTGTAATCGGTAAACAGATTACTTCGCCTTCCATGGCCCCGCATGGCATAGGTCAATACGGCATCAATGGTCAAAGGTTCTACCTTCCATTTCCACCAATCCCCCTTTTTCCGTCCAACCTGGTAAGGAGAATGATTGTGTTTGAGCATCAGACCTTCACTGCGAACTTCCCTAGAGCGTTCCCGTTCTTTGGCTACCCTCTCCCACGTATCGAACTGTAATCGCTCTGATAGATAGAAAGACTTCCCAAGCACATTGGAATCCAGCTGACGAAACAAGTTTTCCAAAAGTTGCCTACGTTCCAAATAGGGTTTACCGCGAATGTCCTTTCCTTCCCATTCCAAAAGATCATAGGCTTTTAAAATGACAGGAGTCTGTTCCAACAAAGATTTGGACACTGTTTTTCTACCGATTCGGGTTTGAAGGTCATTGAAGGTGCCTATTTCGCCTTTGGGAAATGGCAACAGTTCCCCATCTAATACCGTTCCATTGGGGATGCTCCCGATGAAGGATTGAAACTCGGGATATTTGTCCGTGACCAATTCTTCGCCTCTACTCCAAATGAAGATTTCATCATTCCTCAAAATCACTTGGGATCGTATGCCGTCCCATTTATGCTCCGCGGACCAAGCCTTTACGTCACCCAATTGGGAAACATCGTCTTCCAATGCATAAGCCAAATAAAAGGGATAAGGTTTTGATAGATAATCACTTTCCTTTTCTTCTAGAACCAAATCCTGAAAGGATATAGTCCTAGGGTCCCAGTTACCCATCAGTTTATAGGCCAGAACATCTTCGTCTAAATTGGTTGCCTTGGCCAAGGACCTGGTCATCAGTTTTTGACTAACACCGATTCGAAATCCTCCGGTAATCAGTTTCGTGAACACAAAGCGTTCATAGTAGTTCAAACATTCCCAATTCTGAACAAGGTAATTCTTCTTTTCTTCATCGCTTTTGGACTTAAGCGCAATCATTTCTTCCAAAAACTGGGTGAGGGTCTTTTTAGTACTTTGTGTTGAAGAGGGGACCACCAAAGCGATGGTTTCGGCCAAATCCCCAACGATGTGATAGCTTTCTTCAAACAACCATTGTGGAATTTTCGAAAGTTCTGCCGCCCATTGTCGTAGTAGGGTGGTATTGACAGGTCGCGGAGGCCTTCGATGCGATAAAATGGCAATGGTCCAAACTTTATCGGCATCGTTCGCAGCATTGAAATAAGCCGCCAAGGCTTCTACTTTACGATTGGTTTTGTTTGTGCTATCCAGAGTTTTGATAAGATCAGCGAACTGTTTCATGGTGCAGCTGCCTTTTCTGGTTCTGAAGTATTTATCTCGGCCAATTCCCCTTCGTACTGCGTATCTTCGGTTCGAGCGTCGTAACCCAGTTCCCTTAAATACCGTGAAAAAATTTCTGTATAGCCATGGGTGCAAATTATTTTTTCGGCGCCGGTAGACTTTATGCTGTCCAACAAGTCATCCCAATCACAATGATCGCTTAGCACAAAGCCCTTGTCGATGGCTCGTCTTCTGCGTGCACCACGAAAGGTCATCCACCCACTTGCGGATGCAGTGACGTAAGGAACCATTTTCCGAATCCACGTACTGCCGTGGGCACTTGGTGGCGCAATGACCATATTGCCCAAAAGCCCCTCCTTTTTCGTTTCCCCGGTGATAAGGGTAGTAGGTGGTAAGTCAACTATGGCACGAAGCACTTGGGTCATATTTTCGACAGCTCCATGGGTATAGATCGCTCCAATGGAGGTATCCAAATGTTTCAATAAGCGTTGCGCCTTCCCTAGGGTGTACCCAAACAAAACCGAGGTTTTTCCTTCAGCTCTATTTTGGGCCCACCATTCATTGATTTCTTTGAAGACCTTTTCTTGTGGCACCCATTTAAATGCGGGTAGGCCAAAGGTGCATTCGGTAATGAAGGTATGGCATTTCACAGTTTCGTATTGGGTAGCCAAGCCATCATTTTCTGTTTTATAGTCTCCTGTAAAAACCCAAATTTCTCCTTTATGTTCGACACGTATTTGGGAAGATCCAATAATGTGTCCGGCCGGATGCAAGCTGAATTTCACTCCGTTTATCGAAAAGGTTTCTCCCCATTTCTTCCCTGAAATATTGACTTCTCCCAAACGATGCTTCACAATGGGAACGTTTCGGTGATGGGTAATGTATTGCTTATGCCCCCAACGACTATGATCGGCATGGCCATGTGAGATAATGGCCCGGTCCACCGGTTTCCAAGGGTCTAAATACACATCTGCGGCTTGGCAATAAATTCCTTTATTCGTAAATTGGAGTAGAGGGGTTTTCATAGCTTTGGTAAATTACGAATTTCTTTTGGGGATAAATGCCCTGCTTTTCTTCCGTAAAAATTATATTTGCCGAACAAATTTTAGCACATGCCGATTTTAGATTTATACGAGCACGGAGAACAACGAAGCAATTTGGCCCATTTTGCCACCTTGGCCAGTTTGGCTGCCGTAGATGGAGTAGTGAATGAAAAGGAGAAGGCCATTTTGGAAAAGTTTGCTTTTCAATTGAACATTACCGAAAAAGAATATAAAGAGGTGATGAAAAAGGAGAACAAATACCCCATTGAAACACCGCATAGTTCAGAACAAAGACTAAAACGCCTGTTTGATTTTTTCAGAATGGTATTCGCCGACAATCAAATTGAGGAGGAACAAATGATTCTTATTGAGAAGTACGCCATCGGACTGGGGTACTCTCCCGAAGGGGCAAAAGAACTTATCAAAAAGTCATTTGATATCTTCTCCGGCAAAATCAACTTTGAGGCGTATCAATATCTTCTAGATCACTAAGATCTAGCCGCCATAAATTCCTCGGCTTTTTCCACCATTTTTTTGCTGCCACAGAAAAAAGGAACCCTTTGGTGCAGTTCCGTAGGTTGAATGTCCATGATGGGATTAAAACCATCACTTGCTTTTCCATTGGCTTGCTCGGCCAAGAAGGCCATGGGATTACATTCGTATAGCAATCGCAGCTTTCCGTTTGAAGCTTTGCTGCTCTTTGGATAGAGGTAGATGCCTCCTTTAATCATGTTTCTGTGAAAATCGGAGACCAAAGAACCAATATACCTAGAGGTGTAGGGTCTATCACCTTCCTCCATCTGACAGTACTTGATGTAATCCTTCACGCCTTGGGGAAAATGGATATAATTCCCCTCGTTTACTGAATAAATTTTCCCTGTTTTGGGGAATTGCATATCCGGATGGGATAAATAGAAAGTGCCCAAAGCTGGGTTAAGGGTAAACCCGTTTACACCATCTCCGGTGGTATAGACCAGCATGGTCGAAGTGCCATAAATGATATAACCAGCGGCAATTTGGTTTCTTCCAGGTTGCAGAAAGTCTTCCAAAGTCACTGGGGTCCCCACGGGGGTAACCCTTCGATAGATGGAAAAAATAGTTCCGACCGACACATTTACATCGATATTCGAAGAACCATCCAAGGGATCGATAAGCACAATGTATTTGTTTTGGTGTTTCTCGTCAAAACTATTGATGCTAATAAAATCATCTTCCTCTTCGGAAGCGATTCCGCAAACAATTTCTCGGTTCTTCAGGGTTTGAATGAATTTTTCATTGGCCAAAACGTCCAGTTTCTGTTGATTTTCCCCCTGAATATTGGTGTCCCCTGCTGTCCCTATGATGTCGACAAGACCTGCCTTGTTCACCTCGTGGTTCACCACTTTTGCAGCCAATCGAATACCATTGAGTAGACGGGAAAGCTCCCCTGAGGTATATTGAAATGAATTCTGATTGGCAATGATAAATTCCCCAAGCGTGCTATGCTGTTTGTCGAACATTTAAGGCTGTTTTATTTGCTGACAAATATCGGGTATTTTGTGATACTACATCGATTTCGTAAAACTTAAATTATGTAAATTTATAACTTTGAGTTTTATTTGTAACAATATGGATTTTACTATTCGAGATGCCCGTAAAGAGGACATGGAACAGGTAATTGGGTTGGTCCGTGAACTGGCCGATTATGAAAAAGAGCCTCATGAAGTTGAGGTCACTTCTGAAGATTTGGTTAGGGATGGCTTTGGTAAGAACCCACTTTTTCATTGTTTTGTGGCCGAATACGCTAACCAAGTCATGGGAATAGCCTTGGTGTATCCTCGCTACTCGACTTGGAAAGGACCAGTAATCCATTTGGAAGACTTGATCATTACTGAAAAGGCAAGAGGTGAAGGTCTGGGAACCGCACTATTGAATGAAGTGGTGCGATATGGATATGCCTTGGGCGTAAAGCGAATTTGTTGGGAGGTCTTGGATTGGAACGACCCGGCTATCAGTTTTTATGAAAGTAAAGGAGCCCGGGTGATGCGGGATTGGGATGTGGTACAGTTGGATGAAAAAGGAATTGAAAAATACATTGACAAAATAAATTCAGAGGAAAGATTACATGAAGGTATTTAAGTTTGGAGGTGCGTCCGTGAAGGACGCGGATGGTGTTAAAAATTTAGTTCGCGTTCTTAAGGAAACAGGATACAACGATACTTTTCTAGTGGTTTCTGCCATGGGCAAGACAACCAACGCCATGGAGAACGTGGTGGAGGCCTATTTTGAGAATAAGAGTAAAATAGCTTCCGCACTACAAGAGGTAATCGGTTACCATGAGGCAATTCTGTTCGATTTGTTCGAGAACAAGAATCATCCTGTTTATTCCCAAGTAAAAACACTTTTTGATGAAGTAAAAGGGTTTCTAGCATGGAACAAATCCCCAAAATATGCTTTTGTCTATGATCAGGTAGTGGGCTATGGAGAATTGGTATCGACAACAATTGTGAGCGCTTATCTCAGCGAAATGGGAATACCCAATATCTGGAAAGATATACGCGATTTGATCAAAACCGATAATTCGTATAGGGATGCCAAGGTCAATTGGGAACGTACCCAACAAGCTGTGACCGATAATGTCGATGTTACCAAGCTCAATATTTCCCAAGGTTTTTTAGGGAGTGATGACAATAATTTTACCACTACTTTAGGAAGGGAAGGATCGGATTATTCGGCCGCAATCTTAGCCTTTTGTCTCAACGCCAAATCCGTCACCATTTGGAAAGACGTGCCAGGAGTTCTGAATGCAGACCCAAGAAATTTTGATGAGACGCAACTATTGGACTACATTTCCTATCGAGAAGCTATCGAGCTTGCGTTTTATGGTGCTTCGGTGATTCACCCCAAAACCTTGCAACCTTTACAGCGCAAGGATATCCCTCTGCATGTAAAATCATTTATCAATCCAGTTGGTGAGGGTACAACGGTAGGCAAGGGAAACGGAATTGCACCATTGGTACCTTGTTTTATCGTTAAAAAGGATCAAGTGCTCATAAAGCTTTCCTCTTTGGATTTCTCCTTTATTGTTGAAAACAACATCAGTGAAATCTTTAAGCTTTTCCACGACCACAGGATGAAGGTGGATTTGATCCAAAACTCTGCCATCAGTTTTTCTGTTTGTTTGGATAACAAGTTTGGAGGGTTGGATGCCATGCTCCAAGAGTTAAAACGGAAATTTAAAGTGGTCTGTCACGAAGATGTTTCCTTGTACACCATTCGTCATTTTAATGATGACGCCGTGAAATCGCTTCAAAACGGACGAACCGTACTCGTGGAACAGCGTGGCCGTGAGACGGTTCAGCTAGTAGTAAAATAAATTTGGCCTAGCCCCTCAATTGTTTGTTCCCCTGTTTGGGTTATTTCCTATATTTACCTTTACCTAATTGATAAAACATGGGGTTGGTTTCGGCGAAAGAGGTAGCTAAGGTGATTCATCTGAATCGCTATGGTTTTTTGGGAACATTTATTGGTTGGCTCTTGATGGTGGCTACCAAAATGACGACAATTAATCGTTTTTACAACAAAAACAAAGAGCTCAAAGGATCTGATTTTCTAGATGCTATCTTGGAAAACTATGAGATAGATTTTGAAATTCCGGAAGAAGATTTGAAGCGATTGCCAAAATCGGGTCCATTCATCACAATCAGTAATCACCCACTTGGTGGAATTGATGGTGTTTTGCTTTTGAAATTGATGCTGCATGAGCGAGAAGATTTCAAAATCATTGCCAACTTTTTGCTACAGCGCATCGAGCCCCTGAAACCGTTCATTATGCCGGTGAATCCTTTTGAGAACCACAAGGATGCAAAGAGCAGCATTATGGGATTCAAAAATGCCTTGTCCCATTTGAGGGAGGGGCATCCTCTAGGAATTTTTCCCGCCGGGGAAGTGTCGACTTACAAAGATGGAAAATTGGTAGTGGACCGACCTTGGGAGGAAGCTGCTCTTAAACTGATTCGAAAAGCGGAAGTCCCTGTTGTACCTATTTACTTTCATGCCAAAAACAGCAGACTTTTTTATAGACTTTCTAAAATGAATGATGTTTTTAGAACGGCCAAACTACCTTCGGAGCTTACTACTCAAAGAAGAAGACCTATAAAGGTTCGAGTGGGACAGCCCATTTCAGTTGCCTCCCAAAAGGAAGAAGAAACCTTGGAAGACTTTACCGAATTGCTTCGAAAAAAAACCTATTTATTGGCCAATGCTTTTGAGACAGAACGATTGATCGATAAGGTCCCAACGACACTTAAAATTCCAAAGGCGCCTAAAAAAATTGCATCAGCGGTAAGTGTAAAAGTGGTTGAGGGGGAGATAGAAAAGCTTCGTGAAAAAGACTGCCGTTTGCTGCAAAGCAAAAACTACGAAGTGTATCTGGCCCAAGAGAAGGATATGCCCTTTATACTAAAAGAGATTGGTAGACAGCGCGAAATCACATTCCGCGAAGTGGGGGAAGGCACAAACAATGCCATTGATCTTGATAAATTCGATTCCTATTACCATCATCTATTTCTCTGGGACAACGAAGAAAAGGTTATTGTTGGAGCTTACCGAATGGGATTGGGTTCGGAGATTTTTGAAAAATATGGCATTGACGGTTTTTATCTTCAAGATCTTTTTCGATTTGAGCCTGAACTCTATGGGATGATGCGCAAATCCATAGAAATGGGAAGGGCCTATATCGTTAAGGAATACCAGCAAAAGCCCATGCCTTTGTTCTTGTTGTGGAAGGGTATTGTTCACACCACCTTGCGCCACCCCGAACATAAATATTTAATTGGTGGAGTAAGTATCAGCAATCAGTTTTCCAACTTTTCAAAATCCTTGATGATTGAATTCATGAAATCCAATTATTGGGATCCCTACGTGGCGCAATACATTCGGCCTAAAAAAGAATTCAAGGTTCAGTTGAAGGATGCGGACAAGGAGTTTGTTTTTGATGAGACTCAAGCGGACTTGAACAAATTTGATAAGCTCATCGGTGAGGTGGAGCCCGGCAGTCTTCGGTTGCCCGTATTGATAAAAAAATACATCAAACAGAATGCAAAGGTTGTCGCTTTTAACGTGGATCCCTTGTTCAATAATTCTGTGGATGGCTTGATGTATATTAAGATTGCTGACCTGCCGGAGAGTACGGTTAAGCCTGTAATGGAAGAATTCCAAGCTGAATTGGAACGAAAAATGGCGGAAGGCCATTCCCCAACACCTGTTGACCTCGAGTAGAGGAAAGATTCTAATTCATCAATTCCTCTTTGATGAAATCATAACAGAATTCTTTGATTTCTTCCCTGGTTTTACGAAAGGCCAGGTATATTTCATCTTGGGTTCCTGCAACTTTTGAAGGGTCCGAAAAATTGTGATGGATGCGCTCTGCGTTTTTGGCCGGAATAAAGGGACAGTTTTCCTTGGCATGGTCACATACGGTGATAATATAATCCCATTCGATGCCCTCGTACTCGTCAACATGGTTGGAGGTATGCTGCGAGATGTCAATACCGTCCTCCTTCATAATGGAGACAGCCCCAGGGTTGAGCCCATGGGTTTCGATGCCAGCACTGTACACTTTGGCCAGAGCATCTTGATAGTGATTGAGATAGCCATGGGCCATTTGGCTACGGCATGAGTTTCCGGTGCAAAGAACCAATACGTTTTTCATTTTTTTTGATTTGATGATTAATCTATTCCTATAGTGTTACTTCGTTTTTCAAAAAGTAGGTTGTCTTTCCACATACCATTTATTTTTCCAACCCGTTCTCGTTTTCCGATGAATCGAAAACCCACCTTTTCATGAAGCTCTATACTAGCCCCGTTTTCAGGGAAAATCCCTGATTGAATGGTCCAAAAACCAGCCTTTTCACTTTCTTCAACAAGTTTTTTCAGAAGTGCCTTGCCCACTCCTTTTCCACGACTAAGTGCACCAACATAGACGCTAACTTCCCCTACACCTCCATACACACATCGGCTGGAAACCGGTGAGAGGGCTGCCCATCCTAGGAGCTGATTACCCTCTTCCGCTACAATGCGGCAAGATTTTACATGAGCTTGGTCCCAACTTTTGTAGCTGGGGATTTGTTGTTCAAACGTGGCCAAGCCCGTATTGATCCCCTCTTGGTAGATTTGGGAGACCTGTACCCAATCTTCAGGTTTCATTTCACGGATTACCATGGCACCACAAATTTAGCAACAACCGCTTTCTGGAGTGCAACAATTTGCCATTTCTTTGGGATTTTCCTGTGTTTTAACTGGAACACCGCAAGTGTCCTTGGCCTTACAGTCCGTTTTTTCTATGGAAAGATTAAGAACCAACGCTTTTTCCGTTATGCCATATCCTTGAACAAAGAGTTGTGCCGTATTGAAGTCGTTATTGCTGTATTCGAATTTTATCTCGGCATCTTGCACCATGGGACGCATTCGATCTACTTTGTTCAGAATTCCCAAAGCCTTGTAGCCTGTCATGTATTCGGTTTTTCCAATTTCCTTTGGGCTCTCCCATAGTTGAACCACGGTTTCTTTCCAGTGGTCGGTTCGCGCCCCACAGTCGACAGAATCCACACTAATGTTTTTTACCTCAGTGATATGATAATTCGCCCCAACATATTTGTCTGTTTGGTATTCGAACATTAATTCCTTGCCTTGGTTTGATTTGAGCAGTTGTAAAAATTCTTGCGTATTCATGGTTTCAACAACAATTACGGTTAATATTTGAAAAGAAGTCATGGAAGGCCTGTTGTAGTTCCATCCATCGGTCTTGGTCGATACAATAACAAAGGTTTTTTCCCTCAAAGGTCCCTTTGAGCAGTCCTATTTTTTTGATTTCATTTAAATGTTGGGAAATGGTAGGCTGTGCCAATCCGATAACATCCACAAGGTCATTGCATATACAGGCTTCTTGTTTACTGATATGTTCCAATATCGCAATGCGCGCAGGATGAGCCAACACCTTGGCAGCTTGGGCCAAATCATTCTGTTGGACGGAAAAGATATGTGTCTTGGTAACTCCCATTTAATTCTTATATTGCAATATTACGATAAAGCTAATAAATAAAAAAGCCAGAAGTATATTTTCTGACTTTTTGTATATGAATTATAACCCTTTAAACCAGTTTTGGAAATACTCTCCAACCAGAAAAACGGGTTTCTGATGTCCATTGATGGAACCTATTAAACTGACTATCCATAAGATCAGAGGGAAAATCCATCCGATAAGATTTACTACAGGAATGATTCCCAGAACAAAACCTACCAGCATTATACCGAGAACCTGTCTAATATAAAAAGAACCCAGCTCTGTTTTGTTGCTACTGTTCATAATGATGGCAATGATCCATCCAATCAAGGTAAGATGGGCAATGATGGCCACAGTCTTGCCACTCTCAGGGTTTGCAGGATCAAAAGCTTCCTTGACATCCTCCTTAAATTCTTGGGCTGCCTCCTTGGCTTCCTCGGTAAAATCCTTGGCGGCTTCCTTGGCATCTTCGGCAGCTTCCTTCGCTGTTTCTTTGGCTTTGTCGAAAGCTTCTTCCGCTTTATCTCCTAAATCTTTTTTTTCGTCAGACATAGTGCTATTAATTTGTTGGTTGTAATCCTCTAAAAATAAGGATTATTTCAATAGCTAGAGGAATGCTTTATCAACAGGTTCCCAAAGTTCTAATTTGTTGCCTTCTGGATCCAGAATCCAGCCAAATTTACCGTAGTCAAATTCCTGTATTTCTCCCACGATGGTGACCCCTTCCTTTTCCAAAGCAGCTAAAAGCTCTACCAAATTTTCGACCCTGAAGTTCATCATAAACTGTTTTTCGCTGGGTGCAAAATAGGTGGTGTCATCCTTCATCGGACTCCACTGCGTCATGCAATCGTTACCTTCGGCATCTTTCCACCAGAAACTCCAACCATAATTGTCTGTTGGAATTCCCAGGTGATTTTTATACCATTCCTTGATATGATCTGGATTCTGGGCTTTAAAGAAAAATCCGCCCAAGCCGGTTACTCTGTTTTTCATCTCTTTGTTTTTACATTTTTTTCATACAATGCAATCCATTGCTGAGGTGTCATTTTTTGACATAAGCTAGCAATCAAATCGTAGGGAATGTTGTCGATTTTCTTAAATCGAACACAACTTTTACCCATATCCAATTTGGTTTTCACATATTTTGGATACTCCTGAACAAACCAATCCAACAAGTCCTTATCCGCATAGATCCCAGAATGATAAAGGGCAACAAAGTTCTTTTGTGATGCAATGTTGATGAAGGGGAGCGGGAGTTTTGTATCGCAGTGATAGCCATCAGGGTAAAGGGAATGCGGCACCACGTAACCAATCATTTTATAACTGATACATTCCTCGAAACCTTTGGGCAAATTGCTTTTTATGGTCTCCCGTAGTTTAGATACGGCCGCTTTTCGTTCTTCTGGAATTTTCTCAATGTATTCATCAGGAGTTTTGGCATCTATGGTCATGGTTGTTCTATTTACGTTGCAAAATGAGTGAAGAAATCAAGGATATGATAAATCCGATGACAAAAACGGTCATTGCCATAAGCAAGAAAGAAAATAAAGGATTTCCAAACATCTCTTTTTGAGCCTCCAATTCGGTCAGCTTCACTTTAAACTCTTCCGCGGATAAAGTTTCCTCCATTTTTTTTGCCGTTTGTTCGTAATAAGAGTCCATAAACTCTGGATTGAGAACCTCTGTATAGAAGATATCCAATACTCCAAAGACCAAGGCAGTGATCAAACTGATCAGAACACCAATGGTCAATGCTTTTTTGAAACTGACCTTTCCGTCGTTTTCATGATCCCTAAAATGCTTTATACCGAAGAATACAAAGCCTAGGGATACAATCATGGCGGCATACCCCAAAACCTCTTGGGTAGCAAGGGGAAATTCGGATAATAGCGTCCAACTTAGAAGGAAAAGAACGGAGATACAAATGGCACCGTACGTACCGTAGCGGATGACTGTTTTTTTCATAATGTTTGTGTTTTACGGTTGGTTCAAAAGTAAGGTGGGGGCAGCCAATGCAGTTCATACTAAAGTACCAAATTCACGGTACTTGGTCGGATTTGATCTAAGCAGCTATGATTTTCAACTCTTTGGCCTTTTGTATGGCCTGCGTTCTTCGCTTCGCATCCAATTTTACCAGCAGATTGGAAACATGGGTTTTGACAGTGCTTTCCGATACATGCAGCGTATCACCAATCTCTCTATTTGAAAGCCCTTTTGAGATATGAACCAAAACCTCATATTCTCGCTTGCTGATTCCGAGATACTGTACTTTTTCTTTATCAATTTCATCAACACTGGTCCCTTGTCTTTTTGAAGTTCTCTTATTGATGTAGACACCGATTGCAAAAAAAAGAATGGCAACCACGGAAATAACCGTTTCTATCCCCAGGTCTCCGGAGATATAGGAGTATTCACTTAACTTGAAGAGAACAAGTAAAGCGACAATAAGTGCCGAAAAAACGAAAATGGTCTTTTTCACCCATTAAATTTAACAAAATCTCTCTTTGACTTTGTCCACAATGGTCTGTGCGAGTTTTTCCTTGCTCTCCACCGTCCATCCAGCCACATGAGGCGTAAGCAACACGTTTTTGGCCTTTTTTAAATATTTGAAGGCCTTGGGCTTTTGGGCAAACATGTTTTCGAAAGATTTTTTCTCATATTCCAAAACGTCCAATCCAGCGCCCAAGATTTTTCCAGATTTGAGCCCTGCCACCAAATCTTTGGTCACAACACATTTTCCGCGTGCCGTGTTCAAGAGCCAAAAAGGTTTATGAAATTCATTGATAAATTCAGAATTCATCATACCAACGGTACTTTCGGTTTGGGGCACATGCAGACTTATCACATCAGATTTCTGCTGAAACTCCATGATGCCCACCTGTCTTGCATTGTCATCACCAACACCACCAACAATATCATAACAAATGACTTCCACGTCAAAACCTATCAGTTTTTTGGCAAAGGCCTTTCCCATGTTTCCGTAGCCGATTATGCCAACAGTTTTTCCTTCAAGTTCGACGCCGCGATTGCCTTCTCGGTCCCATTTTCCTTTTTTTACTTCTCGATTGGCTTTGGTCATCTTGTTCATTAAGGCCAAGAGCATCCCCAGCGTATGTTCGCCAACCGCGTTTCTATTTCCTTCAGGTGCCGAAGCAAGGAAAACATCTTTTTCTTTGGCGTATTCGACATCCATGTTTTCCAAACCGGCCCCCAGTCGACCAATAAATTTTAACTGGGTAGCCCGATCCAAAAACTGGCGATCAATGGTAAATCGACTTCGAATGATGACACCGTCATATAAGTGGATTTTCTTCTCAACTTCTTCTTTGGTCGAGGTGTAGTCTTCATCATTTTCAAATCCCAATTCCTTGAACTGATCAATGATTAATGGATGGTTAATGTCTAAATGGAGTACTTTCATATTTTCGGATACTCCGTTTGGGTCATTTCATGTTGCACCGCCCCAGTATGTGCGGTACTTAGTTTTTCAAACAGCAGTACGTGGACTTCCTCACCATTTTTGGTCATAGGATTGTGTTCCACTCCTTTGGGGACAACAATAATCTCACCCTCGTTGACCACTTCGGTTCTATCCCGAAATTGCATATAAAGGGTGCCTTTTACCACTTGAAACAGCTCATCCTCGTTTTCATGGGCATGCCAAACAAATTGACCTTGAAGTTTAGCGAGCAACACCTGCATATCATCAACTACAGCAATTTGATGTGGATGCCATTTTTGGGCAAACTCGGCGTGTTTCTTTTTAAGATTAATGGGTTTCATATTCAAGAATTAAATGCCAAGAATGACTTTGGCTATCATGAAATAAATTAGAATTCCGAAAATATCATTGCTTGTGGTAATGAACGGTCCAGTGGCAATGGCAGGATCAATTCCTCTTTGATTTAAAAACAAGGGAATGAACGTTCCAATAATACCGGCGACGACAATTACGGCAACCAACGATACGGAAATTGCCAAAGCCATATTGAAATCACCTTTCCACAACCAGGTAAAGACCATCAATAAAACGGCTAATATCAATCCGTTTAAAAGGGCGAGCAACATCTCTTTGATGAGCCGATTACCAATACTCCCCTTTAAGTCATCATTGGCCAAACCTTGCACTATAATGGCACTGGACTGCACTCCTACATTTCCGGCCATTGCCGCTATCAAGGGTGTAAAGAAAAATAAAATGGCATGTTTGGCTATCATTTCCTCAAAACCACCCATTATGGCAGCAGCCCCAAGGCCACCAAAAAGCCCCAATATCAACCAGGGAAGTCGTGCCCGGGTAAGTTCCCAAATGCTGTCATCAGCTTCCACATCTTGTGAAATACCGGCAGCCAATTGATAATCCTTATCAGCTTCCTCTCGGATGACATCCACAATATCATCGATGGTGATGCGTCCTACCAACCGACCTATTTCATCCACTACAGGAATGGCTTCAAGGTCATATTTGGACATAATTTTGGCCACTTCCTCTCCTTTTTCATTAACGGTAACGGAGTCTACCTTTGAAATGTATACATCTTTGATATGGGTTGTGGTCGAGGTGGTCAATAAATCTTTCAGGGACAACCTTCCTTTAAGTTTGCCTTCATCATCCACTACATAAATGGAATGGACGCGGGTAACATTTTCTGCCTGGGCACGCATTTCCTTTACGCAGGTAAGAACGTTCCAATTTTCATTCACCTTGACCAACTCCTTTGCCATGAGTCCACCTGCCGTGTCTTCATCGTATCGCAAAAGATCAACGATGTCTTTGGCATGTTCTCGATCTTCAATTTCTGAAATGACCTCCTGGATGATTTCCTTGGGGAGCTCACCCACAATATCTGCGGCATCATCGGTATCGAGGGCTTCAAGCTCGCCCGCAATTTCCTTTGCGGAAAGGTTGTTCAAAACCGATTCCCGCACATCCTCATGCATCTCTGCAAGAATATCAGAGGTTTTTTCGCTATCCAGCAACTTAATGAGATAGGTAGCTTCCTCAACGCTAAGCTCATCGGCAATCTCAGCGATATCCGCATAGTGGAATTCCTTCATCATTGACCGCAGGGTAGTATTCTTTTTATCCGCGATCAACTGCCGAATATCAACTAATAGCTCATCTGTGAGTTTAAACGGGGTCATTGGCAATTTGCTGAGTGAGCGCCACAAAGTCTGATACTCCCAGCTGTTCCGGGCGCTGGTCAAATATAGTATCTTCTTTTAGATTATCGGAAAGATCGAAGGTTTTAAGACTATTGCGCAAAGTCTTCCTTCTTTGATTGAAAGCAGTCTTCACTACTTTGAAAAATAAATGTTCGTCACAATCAAGTTTGAACTCCTTTTTTCTGGCCAATCGGAGAACTCCCGATTGTACCTTTGGCGGAGGGTCGAATACTTGGGGATGCACGGTGAAAAGATATTCGGCTTCATAAAAGGCCTGCACCAAAACAGAAAGGATACCGTAGGTTTTTGTTCCTGGTTTTTCACAAATGCGTTGGGCCACTTCCTTTTGAAACATGCCTGAGAATTCGGGAATCTGATTGCGCATTTCCAGTAGCTTGAAAACAATTTGACTTGATATGTTGTAGGGAAAGTTGCCTGTAATAGCAAACTGTTCCTCGCCATAGAGCTGTTTAAGATCAAATTTCAAAAAATCTGCTTCAATGATATTGAGCTTGTTATTTCTTTTGAACACCTCCGGATGTTCCAATCGAAAACTATGGTTTAAATAGACGATGGACTCCTCATCCAAATCCATAGCCACCAAATCAACTCCACGAAGGAGCAAAAACTTTGTCAGAATACCCATGCCAGGCCCTATTTCCAGAACATTGTTATAACCTTGAAGGGACAAGGTGTCCGCAATTTGCTTGGCTATATTTTCGTCGGTTAAAAAGTGCTGCCCTAAATGCTTTTTTGCAGTAACAGCGGCGGGGTCTTTCCCGTTTGTAGGCCTTTTGGACTTGCTTTTCGCAAGCTTTTTGTAGTTTTTCTTGGACACGGGACGTTTTTCTGCAAGTTAGTTGGAATTTTCGACATAAACCCACGCCCATTTCCCCGATTTGAGTTGGAACTTTTCCCGTTTGTAGGCGCTGGTTTCGTAAATGTCGGCTTTCTTTAGATCTATCTCGGAAACCTCGTAAGCGACGCCTTCTACTTCATGTTCTTGTTGATTTGTTTTTATGACCAGAGGATACCTTTGGTAAACCGCGGCATCGGTTTTTTGAAAACCTGTTAGAACATCAATTGAGCCGATTAAGGGCTTGCCAAAAACATAAATTTGAACTTGCGCATCTTGAAGCGTGCCGTAGGTAAAAAGATAATCCAAGATTTAGGGTATTTGCTGGCTTACCACCTCCAGTTCGGTTCGGAAGGCCACAAATTTATCGGCAAAGCGTTGAAGACCATCCCCTCTCATTTTCTCAGCATCCTCCTTGTAGTACGCTTCCAAAGTGCTTCGGTCCTTCGTGGTATACTGAACGGAATAGGTTACCCCTCCCATATCTTCCTCAACCAATACTTTCATCATTTTGGCATGTGAAAATTTGCCAGTGGACAGCATATCGGGAATGTGCTTATCGCGCATCCAATGAAGCCATTCATCATGAACGCTTTCGTCAATGTTTATGGTAACGTTGTAAATCAGCATCGCTCTTGGTTTGATATGCCAAAAGTAGAGAAGAATCAGTTAATGGCATCACCACGAAGCCTTCTAAAGTGCTTCCGGGCTTTGGGGAAATAATAGCTATCCTGATAGTTGTAGATGATTTTTTCGTAATGATACTTTGCTTTTTCAGGTTCAGCTAGAATGTTTCGGTATAATTCTCCAAGGGCGTAGTGGGCATCATCTGCCAAAATCCCATCCGAATAAAACTCCACAATCTTTTGATAATTGAATTCGGCGTCTTGATATCTCTTCTGTCCTTCAAGCAATTGTCCCTGTCTTAAGAGTGCTTCATCCTCAATTTTCTCACCCTTGTGGTTTTGCAAAATGTCCTCCAAAGCCGAAATGGCCTTCTCGGTTTTGTTTTGATAGGCTAATAGATCGGCCCTGGCATATTTTTTAAGGGCGGTTTGGGTAGAATCCTCCAAAGAATTATCGGAAATCAGCAGGCTCAATTGCATGGCATCATTGGCGATAAGCTGGGAGGTTGACCCTCGCAATACCTTTAACTGGGTAAGTGCCCAATCGAAATCTCCTTTATAAAAACTGGTTTGGGCCACTTTGTAGCGGGCATCTTGTCCCAATACATCATTCTTTAATCGCTTCTGGATTTGGGTAAAATAGATGAGTGCCTGATTGAATTTTCGATCATACACCAGAATATCCCCAAGTGCCATTTTCAAGTAGGCTTCGACCATTCTGCCTAATGGGAGCTCCAAACTTTCCTTTAGCATGCCGATGGCCGGTGCTGGGGTGTTCTTTTTAAAGGTCAAAAAGTTGGCATATGCTATTTGTAACTGCTGCGTTTGGCTTTCATTGCCGTATTCTGCAACGAGCTTCAAATACTTCTTTTCAATGGCTTCCAATCCCTTTTTATCTGACGCTTCCAATTCAATATCAATTAGGTTAAGGTTGGCGTTGAGGCGGGTAATGGGATCATTGCTGCTTTCAACCACAAATTCAAAAATAGAAGTAGCCGATTCATTGGCCTTGTCTTCCAAAGCAATGTGCCCTAAGTCTTCAATTCGTTGTAAAGAAGATTCGTTGGTACGTTTGTATATCGCTTTTTCCTGCCCAAAAGCTCTTTCATACTGTTTCTGCTGAACAAAAAGCCAACTTAAAAGCTCATTCCAAAGCACATCAGGATTCTGCTGGGCATTTTTCAGCAATACTTTTCTTAAAATGACATTGTTTTGGTTGGAAGGATCTTCGGAAATGAATTCGTCAATGTTTCGAAGTATGTTGGAGCGAGAGGTTTTCCCTTGGGCAATAATATTGAGGTAAGAACGAAACATTTTTTCTACATCTCCTTGTTCCCCATAGATTCTTGCCAGTTGAAAATCATAGTTCAAGTCTGGCTTTAAGGCCATCGCCCTTGTATAGGCTTTGATAGCTTGGTCCAGAAGCGCATATTTTTGAAAACGGTAGCCGATACTATAACCGAAATTGGGATTTTCATCTATTTTTTGAAGCGCTTGGTCATAGAACGCTGTAGCTTTTTCGGGTTGTCGTTGAAGGGTATAATTGTATCCCAACTCAATATAAAATGTGGGAAACGCATAGGATTCCTCCAGTTTTTGCAAAAGAAATTTCTCCGCATCCTGGTAGCGTTCCAATTGTTGGTAGCAGGCTACAAGGCCTTCGGCATAATCGGTACGCCTGGGATTTTTTTGAACTAATTTTTCAAAGAAGACTACGGCTTTTTTATAATCCCCATCCTTAAAGTACTGTTTGGCCAAAAAGTCTTCTTGACCGTGGGAAGAACTTAATAACAAGAAAAAAGTAAAGAAAACTAGTAGGTGGCGCAATACGGTGTTTTATTTCAAATATAACGCAGATTGCCCATGGAATCTGTTAAGCGAATCCAAATTTAATGCAATTGTTGCCTAATTGATCTCCTCAAAACCGCAGTAGGGTACCAATACTTCAGGAATTTTTATACCGTCTGGGGTTTGGTAGTTCTCAAGAATCCCAGCTAAAACCCTTGGCAAGGCCAGTGAACTTCCATTTAGCGTATGGGCCAGTTGGCTTTTCCCATTTTCATCTTTAAAACGGAGTTTTAACCGATTGGCTTGATAGGTTTCAAAATTGGATACAGAACTAATTTCCAGCCATCGGTCTTGTGCTGTGGAGAACACCTCAAAGTCGTAGGTCAAGGCTGAGGTGAAACCTAAGTCTCCACCACATAATCGTAAAATACGGTAGGGCAATTTCAATTCACGAAGGATGGTCTTGACATGCTCCACCATGTCGTCCAAAGCTTGATAGGAATTGTTTGGATGTTCAATGCGAACAATTTCCACTTTGTCAAACTGGTGCAGACGGTTTAGGCCACGAACATGGGCCCCATAACTACCTGCCTCTCTTCTGAAGCATGGGGTATAACCCGTATAGGTAATGGGAAAATCTTTCATGGAGAGCAAATCGCCTCGGTGTAGATTGGTAATGGGTACCTCTGCCGTGGGGATGAGGTAAAGGTCGTCGGCTTGCACATGGTACATTTGACCTTCTTTGTCGGGTAATTGCCCTGTACCATAACCAGAAGCCTCATTGATCATTAAAGGTGGTTGAACCTCTGCGTAGCCTGCCTCTGTATTTTTATCTAGGAAATAGGAAATTAGGGCGCGTTGCAATTTTGCACCCTTGCCTTTATACACAGGAAATCCTGCGCCTGTGATTTTTGCACCCAACTCAAAATCGATGATATCGTATTTTTTAGCTAACTCCCAATGGGGTAGGGCTTTGTCATCCAATACAGGAACGTCTCCTTCACGAGAGACCTCTTCATTGTCTTCATCAGTATTTCCAGAAGGAACAGATTCGTGCGGAATATTCGGAATCTGGTACAGTTGGTTCTGCAAGGCCTCAATGGCGAGGTTCAGGTCTTCCCCCATTTGTTTGGAAGCTTCTTTTAAATCTGCTGTTTTGCTTTTTAATGCGTTGGCTTCCTCAGCCTTGCCAGATTTAAACAGAGAACCGATTTCTTTGGAAAGCTTATTTGATTCAGCCAAGGTAGCATCCAATTTAGCTTGAATGGAACGTCTTTTTTCATCCAAGTCCAAAACGGCGTTCACGACGGGTTCAGCATCGATATTCCTCTTTTTCAAGGCTTTCAGAATGGAGTCCTTATTTTCCCGAATGATTTGCAATTGCAGCATGGCCTATTTTTGAAGGGCAAATTTAAACGAAACCGTTAAGTAGGGCAACTATTCTTTGCCCGGAGAAGACCTTATCCATTCGTTATGGGAAAAGTGTTTCCAAGGAACACTGGCCAAATCCACATCGGGGTCGATAAACTCGGCATACTTGCTACCATTCACTTTAACATGATTCACGACATACACCTCGATATCTTCACCATTTCTGGCATACTCCTTTTTAAGGTATTGTGCGAACTGCCAGGTAAAATCTGGGTAACAGGCTACTTTGCGCCTTTGCTTTTTGGTGAGATGATCGTCAAGTTTTACAAAATTGGTTTGCCCTGTCTTTTTAATGACTACCTTAACACGAATGTTTCCAGAGCGACTTCGCAACATCATCCGCCAACTCATCCTATGTCCTTCTTCGGTCCAAAGAACATCATCGGAAAAGGTGTGATGACGTAGGGGCAATATTAATTGCACCACGAAATAGATGGATAAGGCACCGATAAGCAATTTGTGATTTTTGGGATAAACCACTTCGTTTGTGATTTCTGCACCTTTATTTCTCAAGAAGATTTTTCGAATCGTCTTTGGGTCATAAAAGAATACAATAAAAGCTAACGAGAGGTAGGGAAAGATTCCAATTTGGAAAACAATACTGTTGAACAAATGAAAGAATATGGAAAGTCCCAAGAAAATGTTTCTCGTAGGCTTCCAAAGTAGGGCAGGAACCACAAGCAAATCGAACAAAATTCCAAAAACGGCCACTATCTTGTGCACCCATTCGAGCTGTAAGAAATCGCCAATAAGCCAATAATCTTGTTTCCCTCGCATCAGGATTTCGATGATACTAAAATCCAACCAATCCCCATAAAGTTTGGCCACCGAGGCATAGGTATACACAATGAACAATTGCAGGATAATCAACCAGCGGATGTAGTTGTACATGGTTTTTGAACGGAAGCCGGGATTCAGTTTACTGTCCAAAGAAACATCACGGCTTGCTGGAAGCATGGCCATGATAAAAGCCAATAACATTAACAAATAGTAGTGATTGTTGTATGAGGTTTTTTGCATTAAATACACCCCTGCCCACATAAAGGCGAAAAGAAAGGCGTTGAATCGATATTTGTATCCCAGAGTTATCAAGATGCCCAAGGTGCCCATGATGGCAAAATAGATATACATACCGTTTCCCGGCAGGGGCTGCAACCATTCAAAACCAATGAAGGAAAAAGTGAATTTGGGTTCCACTAAAGTTCTGCGTACCCATCCAGTGGCAATGGCTCCGTAACACTCTGCACTTATCAATAAACCGTAGAAAATACGGAAAGTCACTAGTTGCGCATTGTCAATTTTTCGAAATAGGAATTGGTTCTGCACCTTATTTGGAGATTAATTGCAGGGATTGTTGCCTATCTTTTTTCAATTGATTCTGTAAATCCTGCACAGAATCAAATTTGTGTTCATCGCGAATGCGATGCAGAAGTCGAACCTGGATTTTCTGGTCGTAAAGGTCACCATCGTAATCAAAGAAATGTATTTCGATACTTTTCTTGCCTCCAGAAACCGTGGGGTTATAACCAATGTTCATCATCCCATGATGCTCTTTAGCGCCCAATATTCCCTTAATCACGTAAACGCCATTTTTCGGAATTAACTTATAGGATTCCTCTATATGCAGGTTTGCCGTAGGAAATCCAAATTGTTTCCCCAGTCCTCTACCTTTTTTAATAGCGCCAGTCAACATGTAGGGGTAGTTCAAATAATTATTGGCCGTTTCAATATCACCTTCATGCAGAGCATTTCTAATTTTGGTGGAACTCACGGACACATCATCTATTTCTTGCACGGGGATTTCCTCTACTTCAAAATCGAGCGTGTTGCCGAAGGTCATTAAATCTTGAATGTTGGCATTACGGTTTCTACCAAATCGATGGTCGTAGCCAATTACTATCTTTTTGGTTTTAAGGGAATTGACTAAAATGTCTCGAACGAATTCCGTAGCAGAAAGTCTTGAAAATGCTTTGGTAAACGGATGAACAATCAAATAATCAAGCCCAAGTCCTTCCATGATTTGCTTCTTTTCATCTAAGGTATTCAGGAGTTTGATGTCGGTATCCTTTTGCAAAACCATCCTGGGATGCGGAAAAAAAGTAAGGACAGTAGACTTTAGGCCAGCAGTTTTGGCATCATTTATGAGGCGTTCCAGTATTCTGCGGTGTCCGATATGTACCCCATCAAAGGTGCCTATGGTCACTGCGGTTTGGAACGAGCTTTTAAATTGAGAAATACCTTGGATTGTCTCCACAAATGAGAAAATAAAAAAAGGCTTATTTTTGAAATCTCCTTACGCTACTTATGCATGAAAGCTAAATTACATCTTGTTTTTTCAATAACCATATTTTTTAGCTCCTTTTGTACTTTCTCCCAACAGGACTATTGGAAGTCTATTTCAGCGAAGGAAGAATATAAGAGTGCTTCCCTTCAGGATGTGCGGAAACAAGGCAAGGTCTTTGGCTTAAGCAAAGAGACTTTCAAGTCGAAACTGCCTGCGGCTTCCAGTTCCAAAACTTCGGGCAACGTTATCCATTTGCCCAATTCAAAAGGTGAACTCATTGCTTTTCAGATAAAAGAAACTTCGGTCCTCCATCCGGAACTTTCGAAGAAATACCCAGGAATCAAGTCTTACAGTGGGCAAAGTTTGGACAACCAATACCGCATCAAATTAAGTCAATCACATAAAGGTTTTCAGGGGATGATGGTTTCCGTTGAAGGAAACAGCACCAGTTTTATGGAACCAGTGGCGAATGCAAGCGATGTGTACGTTGTTTACGATAAGGAATCTTCCCTTACCTCAAAACAAGATTTTGTATGTGAAACAGAGAAGATGCAACAACTGGTTCAAAAAACCTTATCACCCCTTGTAGACGATCAGGTGTTGCGCAAATTTAGAATCGCCGTCTCTACGACAGGAGAATATACTAGCTTTCATGGGGGCACTGTTGCAGATGCCCTTGCCGCAATAAATGCTACCCTTACCAGGGTCAATGAGGTTTTTGAAACGGATTTGGGCGTGACGTTAGAGTTGATTCCCAACAACGATTTGGTCATATTCACCAACGCAGCCACTGATCCGTATAATGGAAATTTGAATGCACAAGTACAAAGTACGCTTACCACGACCATTGGTGAAGCCAACTACGATGTGGGCCATTTGTTCAATCGGGTAGGACAGGGACAAGACAATGGTAATGCAGGATTTATTGGTGCTGTGTGCGAGGATAATCGCAAGGGAAGTGCATTTGCCTCAGCATTTACGCCTCAGGGGGATGTATTCGATTTGGATTTTGTAGCACATGAGCTGGGACATCAATTTGGAGCAAACCATACATGGTCCTTTGAGTCAGAAGGTACTGGAGTTCAAGCAGAACCGGCAAGTGGGACTACCATTATGGGGTATGCAGGCATTGTTCCCGGAAATAATGTACAACCCAATGGAGACGATTATTTTCACTACAACAGCATATTTCAAATACGCAATTACCTGGCCACGGTGAGTTGTGGCGAGAATACGGCATTAACGAACAACCCTCCCACGGTCACACCAATTGGGGACTTTATCATTCCCCAGGGGACAGCTTTTGTTCTAGAGGGAGTAGCCTCCGACAGTGATGTGGGAGATGTGCTTACCTATACTTGGGAACAAATTGATGACGGGGTGGTCACCACAAGTACTTTTGGACCTGAGAGTCCAGTTGGGGCAAACTTTAGGTCATTACCTCCGAGTATTAGCCCCCAACGTTATTTTCCTAGGCTATCAAGGGTCATACAAGGAAGTCTTACGCAAACCAATCCACCATTAAATGGGGCGTGGGAAACGGTTTCTAACATTCAACGCGATTTGAGCTTTGCCCTTACAGTGAGAGACAACGCGGTTGGAGGCGGGCAAGTGGTCTCAGATCTCTTGGATGTCAATGTCATTGGTTCTGCGGGGCCTTTTACCATTACTTCCCAAAGTACCAACGAGATTTATGAGGCAGGTTCGGTTCAGACCATAACATGGGACGTTGCCAATACTGATATTGCTCCTATCAATGCACAAACCGTTGATATTTTCATGAGTATCGACGGAGGCATTACCTTCCCTATAACCGTTTTACAAGGAACCTTGAACGATGGCACGGAGGATGTGCAAATGCCGGGCAATGCCTCAACCAATGCTCGCATCATGGTAAAAGCGAGCGATAATGTCTTTTTCGCAGTCAATTCTTCCAATTTTACCATTCAAGAAACCGATGTGGTTCTTAATTTCCAGGAATTGTCCTATGAGGTATGTCAGCCCAATGATATTATTATCCCGTTTACCTATCAGACTTTTGGTGGGTTTAGTGAAACATCTACTTTCTCTGCAAATGTTCCGGCAGGAATGACGAGCGCATTTGCTCCTATCCAGGCCGATGCCAATGATACAGCAGTGAACCTGACCTTGTCCAATACTGGGAGTGTGACGCCAGGTGTTTATACAATCACTGTTACATCCACTTCAGCTACGGTTACCAAAAATGTAGAATTGAGCCTTGTGGTCCAAGATGGAACTTTCGGCGATGTGGTTTTGGTGTCCCCAGCTGATTCCGAATCCGATGTTCCCGTTAATGCTGAGTTTACGTGGCAGGCCAACCCAGCCTTTACGAATTATGATATAGAAATTGCTACGGATATTGGTTTTAGCAACATTGTGGAGTCAGCATCAATTCCGTTTACGTCTTACACCTCATCCAATTTGGATTCGGAGACTTCTTATTTTTGGAGGGTACGTCCAAGCAACGGTTGTGGCACTGGAACCTTCGGTACACCTTTTACATTTACGACGGTTACAGTGGATTGCAAAACTCTTGAAGCTAATAATTTACCGATTTCGATTTCACCTGCGGGCACATCCACAATTTCCACCTCGGTTTCCATTTTTGAAGATCTTTCGGTCTCCGATGTGAATATTGACCTCGAGCTGAATCATACTTATCTTGAGGATTTGGTTATTCACTTGATTTCTCCGGCAGGCACAAGGGTAGCTCTTATTTCAAATACTTGCGGTGATCTAAATAACATTAATGCTGTTTTTGATGATGATGGCACGGATATTTCCTGCTCCGGAAATCCCGCGATATCGGGTACTATCCGTCCTATTGGAGCCTTGTCATCTTTTGTGGGAGAGTCCACCTTGGGTGAATGGACCTTGGAAATTCAAGATACCGCACCAGGGGACGGCGGTTCACTGATTGGTTTTACCCTTGAAGTATGCGTGGAAGGCACCTTTAGACCCGATGAGGACGAAGATGGGGTTTTTGACGATGGGGACGATCTTTGTTTAGGTACCCCAAAAGGAGTTGAAGTGGATACAAGTGGATGTCCGGTAAATCGACTTCCTGCGGATAACTTTTTGGTTGAGATCCAAAGTGAGTCCTGCAGAAACAATAATGATGGCTCTGTCGCCATTAGTACGACCAACACAGCTTTGACCTACACGGCAACCTTGGATGGGTCAGGTACGACGTTAAATGCTGATTTCACCACCTCGCAGACGTTCGAAAACTTAACTGCGGGAAATTATTCGCTTTGTATTAACGGCACTGATGGTACAATCAACTACCAAGAAGTTTGTTTCGATATTGTGGTTTCAGAACCTGATATTCTTAGCGTTTCTGCGGTTCAACAAGATGGTGTTGTTTCTCTCAATTTGGAGGGGGGCAGTTTGTACAATGTGGAACTCAATGGATTGGTGCAGCAAACGGAAAATTCTGAACTTGAAATTGAGCTTAAAGAAGGTTTGAATACTCTTAAGGTATTTACCAATCTTCCTTGTCAGGGTTCTTTCGAAGGTACTTTCAGGGTTTCTTTTAGTGGAATTCTATATCCAAATCCAATTGGTGCAAGTACTAAAGTTTTTATCAGCAGAGAAATTGGGGATGTCTTCATTCAGGTATTTTCTGCAGAAGGGAGACTTGTAATGACGGATTCAAGAAGAGTGGACGGCAGTGAACTCGAAATGGACTTTTCAGCCCTTCCAACAGGGGTTTATTATCTAAGACTGCAAGGAGCCCAGTTGAACAAAGAATTTAAAATGATAAAGAGATGAGACACTGTTGGTTTTGTTTATTGATATTGGCATTGTTGACGTCTTGTGGGGGAAATGACGACCCGCCACCTTCTCCTGAAGGAGCCCAATTGGTGTTTCCTGAGGAAAGTTCAGAATGTACCACTGGGGTAAGTATTAATGAAGATTTGAGCCAAGTTACTTTTCAATGGCAAGCCTCTTCCAATACCGATAGTTATACGCTGATTGTTGTAAATCTGGATACCAATGTGCCCCAAACCATCTCTACCGCGTCTACATCGGCAAGTCTCTCCATCAATAAGGGAGCCCCTTATTCTTGGTCGGTCACCTCACTTAGTTCAAGTTCAGATCAGACCGCTGTAAGTGAAACCTGGTTGTTTTACAACGCTGGGTCACAAACCACCTATCCTCCTTTTCCTGCGCAATTGGTCCGGCCGGTTTCGGGTTCCACAGTGCAGAGAAACATGTCCAATGAGGTCACATTGGAATGGATTGGAGCCGACGTTGAAAATGATATTACTTCTTTTGAGGTGTTCTTTTCCGATCAGAACCCGCCCACAACTTCCATTGCTACACCTGATGCCATCACAACAGATTTAGATGTCAGTGTTGAGTCAGGGATAGTGTATTATTGGAGGGTGATTACAACCGACAGCGAAGGAAACACTTCGAATTCTGGAGTTTTCGAATTCAAGGTATTCTGATCAGGTATTGTTATACAGGTTCATGGTGTTCTTTACACCAGCAAATATGAAAGAGCGGATGAGGTCCGTTGATTTTTTCAGCCGTTCTGGCAGTGCCTTTTCTTCTTCAGGACCCCACTTTCCAAGTACATAGTCCACTTGCTTTCCTTTGCTGAAATCTGACCCCACGCCGAAACGAAACCGATTGTATTGTATGGTCTGCATAATATTCTGAATGTTTTTCAGGCCATTGTGTCCCCCGTCGCTCCCTTTGGTCTTTAATCGAATGGTTCCAAAAGGGAGGTTGATGTCATCAGTAATGATCAATAGGTTTTCCATGGGTATTTTCTCCTTTTCCAACCAGTATTTTACAGATTTCCCACTGAGGTTCATGTAGGTAGATGGTTTGAGGCACAGAATACTTCTGCCTTTGTACTTAAAGGACGCAATATCACCCAATTTGGCGGTGGTAAAGGTGAAATCTTCCTGATCGGAAAGAAAATCCATTATTTTGAAACCAATATTGTGCCTTGTTTCCTCATACTCCGAACCGATATTCCCAAGACCTACGATAAGAAATTTCTTCATGTTGTCGGTTTCGTTCAATACCTGTTTAGGAACACCAAAGAGTGCTTTAATGAATTTGAGCATGTATGCTTTCTCATTTGATCAAAAATACAAAAGCATCCCATATACTTTTTCAAGTTGATAGGGATGCTCTTGATATGTTTTGAAGTATAAGAAACTATTCTGCGGCCTCTGCAGCTGGAGCCTCAGCGCCTTCAGCAGTAGCTTCGGTTCCTTCTGCACCTTCTGCACCTTCAATTTCTTCTTCTTCCTCTTCCTCATCTTCAACTGAAGTTCTGGAGGCTTTAACCTGAACAACAGCAGTGCTATCTGGGTGAAGAATGGTGTAATCATCATTCAATAAGGTTTCCACAGCAATGGTACCACCAATTCGAAGCTTTGAAATATCAATAGTGATAAAATCAGGCAACAAATCGGGCAATGCCTTAATGGATAGTTTACGCTTTCTGAAAAGCAATCGTCCACCATTTCGAACACCTGGAGAATTACCTTCCAATCGGACGGGTATATTCACGGTAACTGCACGATCTTTGAACAATTGGTAGAAATCGATGTGCAGTATCTTATCGGTAACAGGATGGAATTGGATATCCTGTAATACCGCTTCGATTTTCTGGCCATCTTCCAGCTCAATTACGGCTGTGTATGCGTTTGAGGTGTAAACCAAGTTTTTGAACGCAAGTTCATCTGCTGAAAAATGCAATGGTTTTTCCCCTCCGTATATCACGCAAGGGACCTTTCCAGCATTACGTAAGGCTTTGGTCGATACCTTGCCCACGCTTTCTCTTTGGGATCCTTTGATTGTAATTGACTTCATTATTTATAATTAAAATTTACATTAAAAACTTTGACGAAATTGACGTGTTATGGTGCACTCGGTGCATCACATCCGAAAAGAGCTCTGCACAACTTAAAACCTTTACCTTATCGTGTTTTTGTGCTACCGGAATTGAATCGGTAACGATAAGCTCGGCCAATTTTGAACTTCCTATTTTTTCATATGCATCACCGGAAAGTAATCCATGGGTGGTGATGGCTCGAACACTCACAGCGCCTCTCTCCATCATCAAATCTGCCGCTTTGGTGAGAGTTCCTGCTGTATCCACCATGTCATCCACCAATACCACATTTTTTCCCTTTACGTCGCCAATGAGCTCCATATGCGAGATTACATTCGCTTTGGCGCGTTGTTTGTAGCAAATCACCACATCACTTTCCAACGCCTTCGAGTAGGCATAGGCTCTTTTTGAACCACCCATATCTGGGGATGCTATACAAAGATTCTCCAAATTTAGGGCTCTCAAATAAGGTAAAAAGAGAGTAGACGCGAACAAATGGTCAACAGGCTTTTCGAAAAATCCTTGAATTTGATCGGCGTGCAAATCCATAGTGATAATTCGAGTGGCCCCTGCTGTCTCAAGCATTTTGGCCACCAATTTGGCGGCAATGGGCACCCGTGGTTTATCCTTTCGGTCTTGTCTGGCCCAACCGAAGTAGGGCATTACAGCTGTTATGTGTCTGGCCGAAGCTCTTTTGGCAGCATCCAGCATAAGCAACATTTCCATAAGATTTTCAGGTCCGGGATGTGAAGAACCTATAATGAAAATGCGCGCTCCCCGAATGGACTCCTCAAAAGAGGGTTGGAATTCACCATCACTATATTTAGAAAAGTGCACTTTGCCCAAATCGGCCCCATACGACTCAGCAATCTTCTCACCCAAGGTAGTGCTCTGGGTACAGGCGAAAATTTTTGGTTCTGGAACTTGATATGGCATTGCAATCTCTTGTTAGATAGCGTTTTAAATCGCTTTTTTTTAAACGAGGTGCAAATTTAAAAATTAATTCGGGTTGCTAAAGGATTAATGGAGGTATTTTTGGTTGTAAATGAAATTATTTTTTAGCTTTGCAGTCCCTTTGAAAAAAGGATCTATTGAAATGCCTTGGTGGCGGAATTGGTAGACGCGCTGGATTCAAAATCCAGTTCTTTCGGGAGTGTGGGTTCGATTCCCACCCAAGGTACTTCTTTAAAGGCCCGGTTTTAAAACCGGGCCTTTTTTTGTCTCCTTTCTTCTTCAAACTTTATCTGGAACTAGTTAGTGAATAAACTCACATTTCCTCAGATCGACTGGCTACATTGGTTCGAGGGAAATTTTGGTAAGCAAAGACCCACACACAACGACTGCAAGACGTTTGAATTTTCGGAGGTTACTCATCGATTAATCGACCATTCACAACAAATGATCGGTGAAATACAACATATATTCCCAAGAATGGGCGGTAATGGATACGTTTGAATATTCTTACATTAAGGTAACCTCATCTCGTTGAACATGAAAGTATTGCCGACCAACCTCAAAAAAAGTGGCATTCTGTGGCTTTTCTTTTTTGCTGCCATTCAATGCAGTTATGCTCAAAATTGTTCGGTCAATGCAGGTATTCCAGAAATAATTTGTGAAAATGTCGGCACGTTCAATCTCTCCGGATCATCAGCCGGGCTGGTTCAAAGTGGTCCTATATGGTCCCAAGTTGGAGGCCCGTCGGTCATTATCACTGATCCATCTGATGTTACCACTTCAATTACGGGCTTGGTAGGGGGTAATACCTATACTTTTAGATTAAGCGCTGTTTGTACAGATGGCTCCACCCAGTTTCAAGATGTGGATATAACCGTTCAACCGATCACCGTTGCTAATGCAGGGAATGATATTGAATCATGCCCAGACAATACAGGTGCCGTTAGTGCCAATGCAAACACGCCTTTAAATGGAGGCGAAACTGGCATTTGGAGTATTGTCGGAGCCAACAATGCTGGTGTAACAATTAATACCCCGAATGACCCCAATACTACATTGACACTCGCTGAAGCCAATGCTGGAGTTACCACCTTGCAATGGACAATAACTGGACCGGACTACGCTCCAGGACAATTCTGCGAATCTTCAGACACCATTACTGTAACCAACTATGGGGGAGAAACTGCAGTGGATGCAGGAACTGATCAAAATCTGGATAACTGCTATACCGTAACCCAGGCCACTAACTTGGCTGGAAGTTTTGGAGGGAATAATAGTAATGGACAGGTAGGTACGTGGTCTTTTGTAAGCGGCCCTAATTCGCCTACAATCGCCGATATCAATGATAATAACACCAATGTATCCAACCTAATTGAAGGTACATACGTTTTTAGATGGTCAGTCGCCGGACCTTGTGTTAACGGAGCAGATACGGTTACCATCAATGTCGCTCCTGCCACACAAGACATCTCAACAGCTTCTATTCAAGATAACAATATTAGATTTTGTGATTCTGGAATCACAACAGTAACCTTGACAGGTTCACTTCCACAATTTACGGGAGAGACCGTAACATGGACACAAACCAGCGGACCAACTACAGGAATCAACATCCTTAGCCCAAACTCTAGTACTACTCAGATTACAGGTCTGGATGGCAGTAGCACCTATGAATTTACCTATACCATACAAAATACAACCACGCTCTGTGATGACTCCGCCACGGCTACTATCCGGTACTCCACCAACCCCGTTTCCATTCTTGCCAACGGTGGGAGTGATTTGGTGGCAACATGTGGCTTAACAAGCGTCGATATTCCATTTACCACAACCGGAAATGGCACAAATACGTTCAGTATTATCAGTGGACCTGCCGGTTCCACTTTGGTAGAACCAGGTACATTCACCAATACGGGAAGCTCTCCCTTGAATATTGATTTTGATGTTGAAGGAACATATACGGTCCTATTTAGAAGGGCATTGGGTGGAACCATACAAACAGGATGTAGTGTAGCAACGGATGCCATCAATGTAACCGTTTCGTTAACTCCAACGGCAGCAAATGCAGGGACCAATCAAACTTTGGCCTGTAATGTAACCTCTACAGACATAACAGGCAATGCGGTTTCCATTGGAAGCTCATTATGGTCTCAAATAAGCGGTCCAAATCAAGCCACAGTGGCTGACCCTTATGCTCAAACAACGAATATCTCGAATTTGGTTCCTGGAACCTATATCTTTCAATATGCCATTGCCGGAGGCAATGCTTGTGCACCTGCCGCAGAGGCCACGGTCGAAATTGCGGTCTCTTCCAATGCACCCATAGCGACCAATGCAGGAACAGACCAAACCATTTGTTTTGGTGCTCCAACTGTTTTGGATGCGGATGCTCCACCATCTTCGAATTTGATGGGAACTTGGACAGTGGATACCACGCCAGTTGGTTCAACTATTGTTTTTGAAGATGAGAATGATCCCAAAACGCTTGTTTCTGGATTGGATGACCCCAATGAAACTTATGTTTTTCGATGGACGGTCGAAAATCCGGCAGATATTACCTGCCCTGCACCGGGTTTTGATACCGTAACCATATCGACTAATGCCACAGCAGGACCTACATTGGCCGTAGCCGGACCAGATCAATGCTTACCTTCTGGAACAGGAACGGTAACATTGGCCGGAAACCAACCTGCAGGTGATGAAATTGGTACTTGGACGTCTGTTCCTGCGGCTGGAATAACGTTTGCCAATGCAAACCAGTTTGATACCGATGCTACCATTAGCATTGAGCAGAGTTACATACTTACTTGGACCATTCAAAAAATTGCGCCGGGGTGTCAGGTGACGACGGATGAGGTTGAAATTACCGTGGGAGCTGCCGCGGTTTCCAATGCTGGACCAGACCAAGCAGATTGTAGTGATACTTTTACGATGGATGCCACAGGCTCTGTGGGTAGTGGAGGGTTTTGGACTCAAGTTTCTGGCCCTGGTGGTGTGACATTCGCCGATGCAACAAGTACTACAACTTCGATTACGTTTACATTTTCAGGACAATATATTTTCGAATGGACGGCGACCAATGGCTCGTGTTCCTTGGATACGGATACTGTTACTTTGGACGTTGGTATTCCACCAACTGTGGCAACGGTCACCAATCCAACTGAAACCATATGTTCGGCAACTACAATTATACTCGATGGAAATGCTTTCAACAACAATGTGGAGAATGGGTATTGGACTTTACTTTCAGGAGCGCCCAATACACCATCTTTTTCAAATGTAAATGATCCCAATGCAACCGTTACCGGATTGGTTTCTGGCTCCTACACTTTTCGTTGGACAATCGCGGGAGACATCAATTGCCCTGTCACTTTTGTGGATAAAACAGTAGATGTATTTGTTCCTGCCAATGCAGGCCCTGATTTGGAGTTGTGTCAAGTTCAAAATTTTCTTCTCGAGGCCACTTTTGGATCTACGGGAACCTGGACCCAGGTATTTGGACCTGGTGTCGGAGGTGCACCTGGAACTCCGGCTACCATTACGCAGAATCCTGCAGGAAGCAATGTGGCAGAGGTAAGCGATATTGTGCTTGGCAGCTTTTATATTTTTGAGTTCACTACAAACTATCCTGGTTCCACGGGTTGTGGAAATACATCCGATCAAGTTAGGGTTGAATCGAGTGCATTACCTTCTGTTTTGCCAGATGCAGGTCCTGATCAACTATTGTGCTTAGGAGATTTGGCGATACCCAACCAGACGACTTTAGCAGGAAATACACCTCCCGATGATGTGGACGAGGCTGTGTGGAGATTTACGCAACAACCTGCTGGAAGTACAGCAGTCATCACTAACGATTTGGACCCTCTTTCCACCGTAACCGGATTGACGGTGCCGGGAATCTATATTTTGGAATGGAATTTTGAATCAGGATTTTGCTTTAATACCTCCGATGTAATGCGCATTGAGGTTTACGAGGCACCTTCAACCGCAGATGCAGGCCCTGATCAGGTCAATGCCTGTCAGTTGGATGCACAACTTAATGCGGTTCCACCAACAGTTGGGACGGGAACGTGGACATTTTCTATCGACCCATCAGGAGGGGCAGCTGTGATTGACAATCCCAATTCCCCGACATCGACAATATCCAATATTACAACAACCGGAACGTACGAGCTTACTTGGACAGTGGCTCATAACGGAGTAAGCTTTGTGGACATTCCCTCGGCTTGTGACCCAAGCTCCGATACAGTTCAATTGACATTTACGGTCGATCCTCCTTCTGTTTCAGATGCAGGGCCCGACCAAGAGTTATGTGCTGCTACACAAGTTAACATGAATGCGGTAGCAGTAGCAGTTGGAACTGGAACTTGGACCCAAACTGCAGGTCCGGGTGTGGGAGGGACCCCAGGAACTCCTGCCAATATTGTTGCCCCCAATAGTGAAACTTCGGTTATCGACACCCTGGAACCGGGTACTTACGAGTTTACTTGGACGGTGGTCAATGGAGGTTGCACCTTGGAGGATACTGTAGAGGTAATCAATCATCAAGATCCTGGAACTGCGGACGCCGGTCCAGATCAGTCCTTGGATCAATTTTCATCCGTAGTTCTCAATGCGGTGAGTCCAGCAGCCGGAATTGGAACCTGGACACAGATATCGGGTCCTACTTCAGTAGGTTTTGTAAATGAAAATGACCCCAATACAGACGTATTTGGCACCGCGCCTGGCACTTATGAATTTCAATGGACGGTTTCCAATGGAACTTGTCCTGCCGATTCTGATATAGTTGAAATTTCATTGATTGGGGTAGATTTAGAACTGACAAAAACAGTCTCTCCGGTTACTGCCAATCCAGGAGATACGGTGACTTTCACCATTGATATTTTTAACAATAACGCTTCTTCCGCTTCTGATGCAACAGGTGTTGCTGTAAGGGATGTTATACCCTCCGGATTTAGTTTGGTACCCGGTACGGTTAGCAATGGGGGTATCTTTAATTTGGGAGATTTGTCACTTACTTGGTCCAACCTTTCCATAAATAATGGAACAACCCTGAGTTTGACGTTCGATGCCACTGTGAACGCCACAGGAGATTATAACAACACAGCAGAAATTACCGCCAACGATGTCTTCGATATCGATTCAACGGTAAATAATGGATTGGAAGCGGAGGATGACCAAGATTCTGCCATAGTTACCATTAACTCTTCTGATCTTAGTTTGTCAAAAGCCCTTGCTGCGGGCTCCAGTGCAACTCCTAATGTGGGTGATAACTTGACTTTTGAACTCACCTTGACGAATGGTGGTCCAGATACCGCTACGAATATTACCATTGAAGATGTTGTTCCATCTGGTTTTACAATTGGCGTAATCAATGATGGTGGCACGGCTTCCGGAAATAACATACGTTGGGACATTGCATCATTACCTGTTGGTTCAACCACAGTTTCATATGAAGTTACGGTGAACGTACCAACGGGAGCGATCAACGAATATCAAAATATTGCACAGATCGTCGCTGTGGATCAACCTGATCCCAATAGTAATCCTGGAAATGACGATGGAGATCAAGATGAGGATGATGAAGATGTCTTTGTTGTAAACCCACAGGTGGTGGATTTGGAACTTGAGATCCTTGCCAGTGCTGTCAATCCTGATGTCGGTGATGTGGTAACCTTCACGGTTAACTTAAGCAATCTGGGTCCTGATGCAGCAACTGGTGTTTCGGTAAGCGATTTAGTGCCTCCTGGATACGGTTCTATCACTGCCATAAGCAATGGGGGCACCTTTAATTTTATAAGCAACACAATATCATGGACGGGATTATCGGTCCCCGTGGGAGCGAACACCACGGTGCTCACCTTTAACGCCACCGTTTTAAGCCCTACTGGAACTACAGGAGAGTTTACCCATGTATCTCAAGTTACGGCCGCTGACCAGTTCGATGGAGATAGTTCTCCCAACAACGATGACGGTGATCAAAGTGAAGATGATGAGGATACTGTTACAGCAGTTCCTGAGCAGGCTGACCTTTCACTCACTAAGGTTGTTGTAGGAAATAACGTGACTCCCAATGTTGGTGAGGAGATTAGCTTTGAGATAACGGTTTCAAACAGTGGGCCCAACGATGCTACCAATGTGCAGGTAAGTGACCAGTTGCCTACTGGATTTGACTTTGTTCTTTACAGCGCCACCTCTGGAATTTATGACGAAACCACAGGTATTTGGCAAGTAGGGACCGTAGGCGATGGAGCCTCAGAAACATTGATTATTGATGTGCAGGTGAATCCTTCCGGACTTTATACGAATACAGCCCAGGTTGTTGCTTCTGATGCATTTGATATCGATTCAACTCCCAGTAATGGAGATGCTTTGGAAGATGATCAAGATGATGTCGTCATCAATCCGGTTTCTGTGGTTGACCTTTCCTTGACAAAAACGATAGATGACATAACCCCGGACGTGAATACCAATGTGGTCTTTACCATTACAGTTAACAATGCTGGCCCCAGTGATGCGACAAATGTCGTGGTTACGGACCAATTACCGACAGGATTCACCTTTGTTTCTGACGATGCTGGTGGTGCTTATATCAATACTACTGGAGTTTGGACAGTTGGAAACCTTGCCAATGGAGCATCAGCAACTTTAAATATTACGGCATCAGTTAACACCACAGGAGTTTATACCAATGTTGCGGAAATCACGGGGCAAGATCAAGCCGATGCAGATTCCACACCTAACAATGGCATTTTGACCGAAGATGATCAAGATGAAGTTGTGGTAAATCCCAACCCATTGGTTGATATTTCAGTGGCAAAAACAGCAGATAACCTAACCCCGCTTGTGGGAGACCCTATCATATTTACTGTCACCGTAACAAATGACGGTCCAAGTGATGCCACCAATGTGGTTGTTACAGATTTCTTGGCTTCCGGATATGCCTTTGTGAGTGCGGTACCTTCAACAGGGGTCTACGAACCGCTCAATGGATCTTGGACTGTTGGAAATCTGCCCAATGGCACCACTGAAACCATTGATATTACGGCAACAGTTTTAACCAACGGCGACTACACTAACGTTGCTGAGCTGACCGATTTGGCGGAAACAGATGTGGACTCTCAACCAGCGAACAATGACGATACCGAAGATGATCAGCAAACCATTGATCCAGTGCCAGTTCCTGTTTCTGATCTGGTTCTACGCAAATCCGTGAATATACTTTCACCCTTGGTAGGGGAAGAGGTCATATTCAATATTAGTATCACCAACGACGGCCCTAGTGATGTAATTGGAGTTCAGGTATTGGATTTATTACCAACGGGATACACCTATGTTTCGAACAATAGAACTGCCGGAGTTTACGATTCAACAACAGGAATCTGGCAGCTTAATGGGATTATTCCAAACGGAACTACAGAGACCTTGAATATTGTGGCTAGGGTGAATCCATCAGGCGATTATTTCAATGTTACAGAGGTGTTTTCATCCAATAATTTTGATCCAAACTCCACACCAAACAATAATATTTTGTTGGAAAATGACCAGGATATTGCCGGAACCACTCCGCTTCCTGCTGCCGATTTGAGTTTGACCAAGACCGTGGACAATGAATTTCCCGATGTGTCGGATAATGTTATTTTCACTATCACGGTTACCAATGATGGCCTTAGTGATGCCACCGGTGTTGTGGTTTCGGATGCTCTTCCTTCAGGATATGCCTATGTTTCAGATGATTCAGGAGGGGCATATTCCGCAACAACAGGTTTGTGGACTATACCTAATATCCCTAATGGAACAAATGCCATTTTGAATATTGTCGCACAGGTCAATCCTTTAGGAAACTACACCAACATAGCCGAGGTGATTGCCATGATTCAACTGGACCCCGATTCCACACCTGGAAATAATATCCTTTCCGAGGATGATCAAGACGAGCAGTCGACTACACCGCGCAGAATAGCCGATGTATCCTTGAGCAAAACAGTAAACAACTTAACTCCTTCTGTAGGAGATCAGATAACATTTACCATTGCAGTGAACAACTCCGGACCCAACGATGCCATAAATCTTGTCATTGAAGATGTTTTGGCATCAGGATATGCTTTTGTTTCTGCTACACCTTCAGTTGGCACCTACGACAATCTAACAGGTTCATGGGCTTTGGCCAACCTTGCCAACGGTTCGACCGAAACCTTGCAAATTGTGGTAGAGGTATTGGCTAGTGGAGACTACCGAAACACAGCGGAGTTAATTGCCATGGATACCACCGACCCTGATTCTACACCCGACAATAATCTTAGCTCGGAAGACGATCAGGATACCATAGTGCCCGTTCCCGAAGGACAGGCTGATTTGTCCTTGACCAAAACTGTGGACAATGCCACACCAAATGTTGGAGATGTTGTGGAGTTTACCCTCAATGTGACCAATAGTGGCAATAGCGACGCATCTGGAGTAGTCGTGACGGACTTATTGCCCGAAGGATTTACCTACCAATCAAGTGTAACTACGGCAGGTATCTATCAAGCTTCAACCGGTCTATGGAACATAAATGGAACTATATCGAACGGAACCACCGAGACCCTGATTTTATTGGCCACGGTGAATGCACCGACCGGAAATTCCGACGAATATCGCAATGTGGCTGAAATAACCGCAAGTGATTTTAATGATCCGGACAGTGACCCCAATTCGAGCCTAGATCAAGATGATTTGGGAGATGGACAATCAGATGATGACGAGGCTATTGCCTTGGTCATCCCACAAACCGTGGATATTGCGATTTCCAAAACCGTGGACAATACTAGCCCACAGATTGGTGATGAGGTTACTTTTACGGTAACAGTGACCAATCAAGGGAACGATGCGGCTACGAACATTGGAATAGAGGAAGCCCTTCCTTCAGGATATCGCCTGGTTTCCTTCCAAAGCAGCAAAGGTGACTTCGATGTAGATGCAGGTTTCTGGGAAATAGGCAGTCTTTCATCTCTTGGGACAGCAAACTTACAATTGACAGTTGAAGTTTTGGACATCAACGATTATTTGAATGTCGCTTCACTGGCCTTTGTGGACCAATTTGATGTTGACGAAGCGAACAACGCTGATGAAGCTTTTATAGAACCGACTTGTTTGACGGTATACAACGAATTCTCACCCAATGGGGACGGGGTAAATGAAACTTTTACCATTGATTGTATTTCCCAATACCCAAATAATGTTCTTCAGGTTTATAACCGATGGGGAAACATCGTTTTTGAACAACGCTCCTACAACAATGACTGGGATGGCACATCAAACGGACGTGCCACAGTACAAAAAGGGGAACAACTACCAGTCGGTACATATTATTATGTACTGGACCTGGGAGATGGCTCAACACCAAAAACAGATTGGCTGTATATAAACAGATAGCATAATGGGTAAGGGAATAGACAACAATAAAACATCAATGAAGCAAAAAATTCAATATATCTGTTTCGCTATTACGTCCATGGTGACCTTATTTGCAACAGCACAGCAAGATCCCCAGTTTACCCAATATATGTACAATACGTTGAGCGTAAACCCGGCCTATGCTGGATCACGAGGTCATTTAACTGCGCTTTTGATGCATCGGTCACAGTGGGTGGGCATCAATGGAGCTCCCAATACCCAAGTATTGGCAGTAGATGGCCCGATGGGCAATAATGTGGGGTTGGGGTTGGTGTTGGCTCATGATGCCTTAGGCCCATCCTCCGAGGTTTTTGTTGATGGTAATTTCTCATATACCCTACAGTTGGATGATGCAAATAGAAGACTTTCATTCGGCCTTAAAGCGGGAGGAAGGCTTTTCAATGTTGATTTCAACAAAGGGACTATCCAAAATCCAGATGTCGCTTTCCAAAATAATATCGAAAACAAATTCTTTCCAACGATAGGGGCTGGAGTTTATTATCATACAAATTCCTCTTACCTTGGATTGGCGGTTCCCAATTTCTTTTCGGAAGATCATTATGACGGTGCTGAACAAGAAATTGCCGCGGAAAGGCTGCATTATTTTTTGATAGGGGGAAAGATTATTGATTTGACCCCCGACATCAAGTTTAAGCCTGCCTTTTTTGTAAAATGGGTACCTGGGGCACCTGTGATTGCTGATATTTCGGCCAACGCCATGCTGAGGGAAACCTTCTCAGCGGGGATTGCCTATCGCTGGGATGATTCTTTTTCGGCCCTATTGGGAGTACAGATTTCTCCAGATTTGAGTGTGGGATATGCCTATGACCTTACCACATCGGACCTTACAGACTATACAAGTGGGACGCATGAAATCTTCTTGCGATACGAGTTCAAGACCGTTGAAAAAAGACTTAAATCACCTAGATTTTATTAGAATGAAAGTAGTTAAAATAGTACTCTTTGTGATTTGTGCTTTTAACCTCAATGGGTTGGAGGCCCAGTTAAAATATAATGATGCAGATACCAATTTTGATAATCTGCTCTATAAAAGAGCAGCGAAGCAATATGAATCCCTGACGAAAAAAGGGGATGATTCGCAGCATGTGCTACAACGTTTGGGAGACTGTTATTTCTTTAATACGGATATGGAAAATGCCGTTAAATGGTATGGACTTCTCTTTTCCAAATATGAAAACGTACTAACGCCTGAATACACCTTTCGTTATGTGCATGCCCTTAAAGGGGTGGGCAATTATCGGTTGGCGAAGGCGATTATGAAAATCTATACCCAAAAATTGGATGCCTCCCAATTTACTGTGGAACAATTAGGGGACAATGATGAAAAACTTGATGAGTTGTTGAACCGACAACCCCAATTTTATATTTCAAATTTGGCCATAAATACACCCGTAGCCGATTTTGGTCCAATCTATTATAAGGATAAAATCGTATTCTCTTCAAGTAGGGACAGTTTGCGGTTCGAAACTCGTTTGTACGAATGGAACCAACAACCGTATCTGGATTTCTTTATGGCAGATACCATAGATTTGGGTTCCGATCTTGCGGAGGTATTGCCATTCTCTGAAATTCTGAATACCCGATATCACGAAGCGGTTGCCAGTTTCATTCCAGAGGGAAATAAAATATATTTTACAAGAAATAACTACTCCAATCAAGCACTGGGAAGAGATGGAGAAGGAACCAACCACCTTAACATGTATACTTCAGAATTGCGTGGAGGTGAATGGACCGAAGCTGAGGAAGTTCCCTTTAACAACGAAGCTTACTCGGTGGGTCAACCTGCCTTGAGCCCAGATGGAAAACACCTTTATTTTGTTTCCGATATGCCTGGGAGCATAGGAGGCACCGATATTTTTGTAGTTGAAATCTCTGATGATGGAAGTTTTTCACAGCCTAAAAATCTTGGTCCGACCATCAATACCAGTGGGAGGGAAATGTTTCCTTTTGTAACCGAGGAGAAGCTTTATTTCGCCTCAGATGGGCACTTGGGGTTGGGAGGTCTGGACGTATTTGAAAGTGAATTGGCCCAAGATGGATTTGAAGAGCCCCACAATTTGGGAAAACCTATCAATAGCAATCGTGACGATTTCGGATATATCGTTCGTGAAACTACCAACCGTGGGTATTTTTCTTCCAACAGACCCGGGGGCAAGGGTGACGACGATATTTATTCGTTTCAAAGGTTGGAAGAAACTTGCTCACAAACCGTACAGGGCAGCGTGGTTCGCAAATCGAATGGGCAACCCATGGTAAATGTAAGTGTGGAGCTCCATTCTCAGGAGGGGACCTCTTTGGGAAAAACCAGTACCGACCCCTACGGAGCCTTCAGCTTTGATGTGATTTTGGATTGTGAAACCAAGTACGATCTCAAAATCGGAAAGGAAGGATTCGTCCCCAATGCAACGAGATTTTCAACCTCAGATGAAAAGGATTATGTGAACAAGGTTCCCATGGAAATCACTAAGGAACTCAATAAATTGATTGTAAGGGAAAATGGGGTGCTCAAAATCAAGATTGACAACATCTACTTCGATGTCAACAAAGCCGATATTCGTCCTGATGCGGCCCAAGAGTTGAACAAAATTGTTGAAGTGATGAAGGAATATCCCAAAATGGTCATTAAAATTGAAGCCCATACCGATTCAAGAGGAAGTGATCGCTACAATGAAACCTTATCTGATAAAAGAGCAAAGGCCACCGGATATTACATCATCTCCCAGGGGATTGAAGCCAATCGAATCGAAAGTGCCATAGGTTATGGGGAAAAACAACTGTTGAACCAATGCAGCAATGGTATAAAATGCTCCAAAGAGGAGCATGATGTGAATCGAAGATCAGAGTTCATCATCGTGAAGATGGAGTAGCAGCGCTCCAACCCGTCTATTCTTCTTATCTTGCCATGAAAAGCCCCGTATATTTTAATGGGGTGAAAGGCATGGAACGAAACGAGCTTTATCCTGTTTTTTTGAAGGTTTCCAACCTTAACATTCTCATCGTTGGCGGCGGGAATGTCGGTTTGGAAAAATTAAGTTTCTTACTCAAGTCGAGCCCAAATGCTAAAGTGCAGATGGTCGCTCCCAACTATTTGAAGGAAACTCTTGAATTGGCTTCGGGTCACGATGTCAAAATAACCAAAGATGTTTATGATAAAAGATATCTCGAAGGAAAACATATGGTGGTGGCCTGCACAGATAAGGAAGACGTGAACGTACAGGTCTATCAGGATTGCCGAGAAAAAAGCATTTTAGTGAACGTGGCCGACAATCCACCCTTCTGCGATTTCTATATGGGAGGTATTGTAACCAAAGGCAATGTAAAAGTGGCCATTTCTACCAATGGCAAATCCCCTACCACAGCGAAGCGCTTGAGGCAGTTTTTTGAGGACGTGCTACCTGAAGAAATTGATGATTTGGTTCAAAACCTGAACGAGTACCGAAAAACCCTTAAAGGAGATTTTGAGGAAAAGGTTGAGGCGTTGAACGAATTCACTAAGGGATTGGTCGAAAAAAAACCAAATCAAGAGGATTAGACCCACCGACACGTTAAAGTTGGTATAAAGTGGTATTCAGTTTGCTTCACCTTTTTTGAAAAACAAATACCTTTGAGGTATCTAAAAATCTTCCCCCTAAAATTGATGGTATAACTAAAATTAGTATCACTATGCGAGTTGATATTCGAAATTTTTGTTTGGGGATTTTAATTCTTCCGTTTTTCATAAGTGCCCAGTCCCAAGACAATCTTTCAAAATTAAAGGAATATGTGGATGACGGACAATTGGTCATTTACTCAGAATCTTCCATTGTGATGGATTCGAGCTCCAGTGCAATTACCTATGTGGATTTCTGTGCGGATGGCACCTATTACTACAGTTATGATGGTTCATATACCGTTAAGGGAACCCAGAACACAAGCAACAGAAACAATAGAGCCTATGGAGCTGGGGTCGCCGAAAATTCAGGACAATGGCAGATTTTGGAGCATCAAAATGCGTTTTTTTTGGAAGTGGTTGACGCCTATGGACAGAAAACGTATTATCCCATCAATATTCAAAATCTGATAGCAGGCAAATGGAAACAGGGTAATGTTACTTATGTTTTCGCACCGAAACAAGGACGTTGCCAATAGAGGTGTCTTTTTGGATTAAAACTACAGCCGTCTCATGGAATCAAGCAGGTCTTCTTTTTTACGGGGAGAAATACTAACATGCATGTCATTGCTCATGATGATATAACCTCCGTCAGATTTGATGTATTTTTTCACCTCTTTTAAATTGATGAGATAGCTGTTGTGCACCCTCATAAATTGATGGTCCGATAAAAGATTCTCATACTCTTTAAGATGTTTACTGACCAGAAGGGAGTTATTGTTTTTTAAGATAAACGAAGTGTAAGAGCCATCTGCTTTGCACAAAATGATGTTTTCAATGGGTATGAACTCCATACCTGCTGTAGTCGCTAGGCATATTTTCTCTTGTTTGTACTGGGACCTCCCCAAATTTTGCATCAAAGTTTCAATCTGTTGGCGATACACATTGGTGTCCATTCGCGACCGTGCTTTTTCAATGGCCTGCTTGAGCTCTTCAAGATCAATGGGTTTCAGTAAATAGTCAAGAGAACTGAATTTAATGGCCTTGATGGCATATTTTTCAAAAGCTGTGGTAAAGATTATCTCGAAACTGGGGTCCTGAATTTGGTTGAGGATATCAAAACCTTCCCCAGATTGTAATTCGATATCTAGAAATACAACATCGGGACTGTATACCGATAACACTTTTACCGCTTCCTGGACCGATTCTGCCGTTGCTATTACCTTTACGTCTGCGCAAAACTCTTCCAGCAGGGCCTTTAGTGTTTCCCTACTGCGTTTTTCGTCTTCTACGATTACTACTTTTAAAGTCATAATGGTTGTTTATTTAAGCTGCCTGTATTATGATGATTACCTTGGTCCCAGCAGGATTTCCTTCTGGGTCATATTTATCAATGATTTCAATTTTCTTTTTTCCGGAGGTTTCTTTGGACAACAATTCCAGCCTTTTTTCTGAAATGTTCATGCCATGGGACTTTCTCCCCTTTTTTGCTAAGGTGTTGTTTTTTTGGGAGGCTGTTCTGCCGATTCCTGTGTCATCAATCTCACATATTACTTGCTCCGTATCTTTTTTGAAACTTACATAAAGCGTCTTTTCGCCTTGTTTTTTGGGAAGTAAACCATGTATGATTGCATTTTCAACAAAGGGCTGTATCAATAGCAAGGGCACTTCAACGTCCTCCGTGTCCAGATTTTCTTCTACTTCAATATGATATTTAAAACTACCATCAAAGCGTAGGGATTCCAACTCAAGATAAGAATTTAGAAGGCGAATCTCATCCGAAAGCGAAACTTTGGCCTCAACAGAATTCTCCAGAACCTTTCGAGTAAGCTTCCCGAATTTGGATAGGTATTGCAGAGCCGCTATTTTATTGTTGTTCAAGATAAGATGTTGAATAGAACTCAAGGAGTTGAAAATGAAATGCGGATTCATCTGTGCCCTCAGGGCACTTATTTCCTTTAAGGAAACCTCTTCCTGAAGTTGAAGCTTGGCTTCATATTCCAGCTTTATTTTATAGGCAAGACCCAAAGAAAAAATCAATATTTCCAAGCTGGTACCTGCAATCATAAAACCTCGGTTTTGAAGAACCATAAACAAAAGTGCCCCGCTGAGATATAAGAAAGAGCCGGCTATGATGAAAAGCGCTAAACGGTCTCTAGTCTTACGAAGTAGAAAGACTATTCCGAAAAGCGCAAACAAGGTCATATATATTCGCTGAAAGTTCAAAATGCGCAGATGGGTCATATAGTTTTTGGTGAAATAAGTAAATGCGTCAAAAACAACAATGGCCAATAGGACCCATACGGTCACTCGGATTACTTTGTACAGTTTAGGGTAGGCCGTTTGGGCATTAAGGTAGTGGGAGATGAAAAGTACATAAAACAAGTTGATGAACACTTGCATGATACTCCCTATCCAATACCCTCCGTGTGAATAGAAAACCCCTCGAAACGCTTCTGATGGAATCATGGGTCCGGTGAGGTAAATGGCAGCAGAAAAAATGTAAAGGGAATAAAAAAGGAATTCAACCCTTCTCGTATTCAAATGGATAACAAGCAACATCAAAAATAGGATTATACAGGTGCCCAAAAACAGATATATGGTGAAGAACTTTTTAATGTCCCATGCATCATAAAAGTCGGTATAGAACCTATAATTATGGGCAGACATATAACCAAATTTCCATTTTGAAATGGTATATGTTGTTCTAATCTCATGAATTCGCACATAAAGGTAGCGCCCATGGATAAGGTCTGTTGATCTAAATTTTGCTCCTTGAAAGTAAAGCCCATTCATTTTGGTGGCAGATGGGTCGAAGATTCCAAAAGAGGCATAATGTATTCCTGAAGTTTCTGAATGAAACAATTTGGAATGGGTAAAGGGGAGGTTAGTCTTTAAAAACCAGTTTTCTTGCGTTTGCAGGGTATCCAATTCTTGACCAAGGTCCAGTTTAATCCAATAGATTTTGCTAGGTTTACTATGCTTTGATATAGCATTTATGGGAACAAAATCTTGTTGGGAGTTCAGAATGTCCTCAATGGAAAGTTCATGATTGTCGGTTTCAAAGATTGTGAAAGGAATAGGCTGGGTCTTTCTTTCTGGAATAGTGGATTGCGCCAAATTATGGCCGGTGGTCCAAAAAAGAAGCAAGCTCATATAGATGCGGGCATATTGATATGTTCGCTTGCGAAATTTCATCTATAGTATTGGTATGCCAGTATCATTTCAAAATCATTTTGCGCTTATTCCAACTCATGGCTAAATCTGTTAAAACATGGTTCAACAGATAGGTAGATTAAGTTTTTCTCAATGGAAGAAATGGTTCAATGGCTCAAACAACGTCAATTAGAAATTGTAATATATTTCTCTAGTATTGTAGGAAATTTCAAATTATTTCTTATTTTTACCTATCATAGCTACTGTGGGGTGAAAATAGCTTTTCAATCCGCAGAAATGCGGTATGGGGCTTTCAGAACAAAAGCGTACAGAAGGTTCTTTTCAATAAAAACCCTCATGGTGTTATCCCCAATACCTTATAAATGGGGTATGGGCTTTCTTCTAAATTACAAATTGAGTTCGGTTTCAAGTTGCTTTCATAGGACTATTTTTTCTGATTGATATAAAAGTTTTACAATGTTCGTGAGGTATTTAAGCGATTTGTATTAAACAATTGCGGATATGGTAAGTCATTAATAATCAGAACTATAAAAATGCCTGAAATCTTTGCTGATTTAACGTATGATTTTTGGGGGAAGAATAAATAGCAACTTAGTGGTCTCAAATGAACCAAACACGATTTCATAGAAAGTCGTTTTCTTTTTTCTGCTATGGTAATGAGGTTGCTCAAACGAATATTCTTGGTTTTATGTTAGGGTTCTGTTAGGTTTTAGGGGGAAAGAGAATCAAACAAAAAGCCAACAAAAGAATAGATATTTACATGAGGTTTAATTTTTAATTCGAGTAATCTTGTCTCTAATTCATGATTGAATTTACATAATCAAAAAACCCGCCGTTTTCCTTCTTTTTGCTGGGTAGTTACGCAGCATAACCCCATACTCGTTTTGACACTTTCCCAAAAGAACTACTGGCGGCAGGTTTACTTAGAATACAACAAACATGGCAATCTAGATTGTATGCCTTGGGGCCGTTTGTTCAAAAATAAGCGAGGGTTTTACAGGAATTGGGTTGGTTTGATGAAGTGCCCTTTTCAGTTGACGGATTAAGGGATTGAATTAATGGCACCAAAGAAAAACATCAATAAAACACGGGATAACAACAATTCCATGTAGGTTTTTCCCTAAGACGATATCTAAAAGTGATTCCGTTGTATACCCTTTATGATTTTTGGAGGGAAAGAATATGGGTCTCCAAACGCAAAAAAATAGGGGACATCGCTTTTCACTGACACCACACCAAGAAACTGGAAGAAAAAGCATGATGCCCCCTTTTGATTTATGTATTTCATAGAATTATGAAAACCGCTTTCCTAGATCCAACCTTTAAAAATATGGACACCTAGGAAGCGGTCGCCATGCAATTCACGTAGTAAAAGCGTTTTTACAGACCAAAATAGTCCATTACCGCATAGTAGTCGCTTGTATCGACACCGGCGGCTTTAAGTTCAGCTTCTATACCGACTTGTGCCGATTTGCTACTGTTAACAACGTTTGATTTTATAGCAACAACAATAAAATCATCAACATCATCGGATGTCGGATTGTAGCCAGACTGAAAATCCAATTCATAGTGGTTCAGTGTTGCTCTAGGACCTAGTTTAGGATCTTCTGAATCAGTAACAAAAAATAGAGTATAAAAGAAGGTATCTGTATTCGGACCTTTTTCAATGGCACCTGGAACAGGGAATAGTTGCGAGCCTTTTGATACATAACCCAAAAAAGCCCATTCCGAAAAGTTCTCTACAATACCATCTAACTCATTCATGTCTTGAGAATATGAGTTAAATCCATTGGCAATACCTTTAAAGGTAACTGTGTAGACCTCTGCGTTGCCATCGGCACCAGGATCACCTGGCTGTCCGTCGTCACCATCTGCGCCTTGGCAATCCAGTGCATTAAACTCTCCGTCTTTGTTAAGGTCTTCATCTTCATCCTCTTGTCCGTTTCCGTTTAGGTCCCAGCAATTTACGCCAGCAGCTCCTGGTTGCCCTGGAGTTCCTGGAGCTCCATCGGAACCAGCGACTCCTCTTTCCCCATCCTCTCCAGAACAAGAGAATAAGGTTGCGGTCAATGCCATGCAAAGCAGGGCCAATACTTTTGATAATTTCATAATATTTTTGATTTAAAGGTTAAACAGGGCAAAATTACCTTAGTGTTGCAGGGTTTTCTGGGGCTAGTTGATGTGTGTCTTATATCGTTTGATGGATACAGGAAAACTGTTCACCAATGCCAAATGGGGATACATAAAAACAAAGCTTATACAACCATGAGAATTCATGGAATAGTTTGAAATTGAGGGTTTTGTATAAGGGTTTACGTACAACATACCTTGGTTTAGGATGGTTTAAGCCATGTTTAGACCGCAGAAGAGAGCTCTTGAAGTTCGGAGAGTTTAACTACGTTGGTTTTGTACCCCTTAAAATCAATGTCTGCCATATTGCTCAGGTAAATCAATGTATCTTCATACATATTGATGTTGACCCCGGCATCTTTTATTTTCTGATAAAGAATTGATTTTTTCAAGCTCACCTTTAATCTGCTGTTGCCAGTATTGTTTTTGATAACCAAGACCTTTAGTTTTTGAAGATGTTCCATTGGAACATGATAATTGGACACCCCATCGGCCAAACACTTAAAAGTGAGGTAAATCTTTCCTACATTTTTGAAGATTTCCGCGACATACCCTTTACTCGCATTGTTTAGTGGTAGCTTTAGACAGGTTTCATCGGTTTCCAAATAAAATAAGATCGTACATTGGCGAAGAACCTCTTGAGTGATTTGTGGTAAATCTACCGTGAAGGACCAGCCGGTTTTGGAAGTGGTCAAATCGACGGAAATCAAATCAACGGTATGTTGGTGGACCAAGTGGAGAGGTTTTGGTTTTTCGCTTGGAACAATCTTGGATTTATTATAGATATAAATGGGGTAACTGATGATGATCAGTGCACAGATCAATGCCCAAATGATGGTTATTAAATGCATATGTTTTCGATTTTGTATAAATAACTTGGGAACTAAATTTTCAAGCAGCAAGAAACAAAGAAACAATAGTTATTTAGGGGGCTAATATATCAATGGGCTATTTTAATTGACGGATAAAGAGCACCGGATAAAGAGTATTATAACATGGGTGAACGGGTGGTTTATGATATTTTTGCTTACAGCTGTTTGCCGTAAAAAGAGGGTCAAAACTAGGTTTTAACATCCTTGGAGGTCTTCCAGATATCAAGCTCGCCAACTACGTTCATTACGTCGTAATCCGCTATTTTTCGAGTACTGTAGCTTCTTTTTACATTATCCACATAGGTGTGAATTTCAAGAGTGTAGTAGTTTTCCAATTCAAAAATCGAATCATTTTCGACCTTGGCATATTTACCAATGCTGGGTCTGCCGTAAGCGCGGGCACAATAGATAATTTTATATTCTGATTTTTGATTGTCGGTCCACTCTACGGTGACCTCTACAAAATTATCCATCTGTTCTTTGAACTTATAGGTCGCAGCTTTCGGAATGCTTCCTAACTCATATTCGGATTTTACAAGATCCAGTATCCATTTTTCCAAAAAATTCATTCTCATTTAACTAATATTTAGGTGTTCTGATTTTTATCCGGTTAGGGACATACAAATGGTTCTAATAAATTTTTGAGGCTGTAGTTGTTCCTGGCGCAATGCTCAATTTTTTGAGTGACTTTTCGGATTTTTGTTGAACCGTCTTTTAAAACTATGAACACCACGATGGTTCTTAGGAACTGTATTTTTAAGAGGTTGAGATTTCAAATCTTGGATTGGCAGTCAAAGGTTGGTATAATTGCCGTCTAGTCCTGTCTTCAATTGGCATTTAGTATTTTTTTTAACCAGTTGATCGTATTTTTTCGCGCTGCTGAACTTTGCTCCACCCCATCAAAATCGAACCCATGACCAACATCTTTGTAGAGATTTAGCTCAACTGGCAGGCCTTTACTTTTTAACAATTCATATAGGCATATCGTATTTTCTGTTAGATATCCATTTTCTGGTATTTGGTAGAGCAAAGGAGCGTAAGGAGCATATATATTGCCATTTTGGGCGTTATTCCCACAAGGGGAGGTACCCCAATAATTATACCCTCCGGAGCCTCCATAATAAAAAACACCTCCTGAGAATCCTCCTTCCTTGGGAGGACTTACTGGTGGAAGTACACCCGAAGAAGTGTTGTAGTTTTTATCATCAAAGGTTTGGGCCCATGCCCAACCTGAAGGGACAGCATTAGTGTCAAATAATGTGGATGCAACGGCACTTGCGCCATCTGAAAACCCGAGTAGGCCAATATCGTTTGGACGAATTACTTTGGTGCCATTTTCATACTTCAAATTTCGCAATAGGGCCAAGGTGGCATAAGCGTCTTTTGGTCGGATGAACTGCGAACTTATCTTAAAATTCTCGGGTGGGGTTTTCCATTTGCCTGTCCTTGTTGTGCAATCTCTTGTGGTATAACTATCCACATAGGCACCAACCATACAGGTGCTGTCAAATAAATCTCTCCATTCAGAATTTTGTCCGGCCATTGTTCCTGTTTCGGGGTCATGGTTCTTCCACATACCATCAGAACCATGGAGCAGTACAACTGCAGGTAGAGACTCCGAAGTACAGTCTTTAGGTATGGACAGGTAAACAGGAATGGTTTCCTCATTTACCCGAACATATACGATGGTATCGGAAGTGGCCAAGGAAATAACAACTTCAGACTGAGAAGTTTTTAGCAAAGGGACTTCAAAGTCATTGTCACAAGAAATGAAAAGACCTATGGTACTAAACAATAACATAATTCTGAAATAAAAATCACTTTGTAGCAAATTCATTGGAAATGTGTTTATGGTTTTAATAGGTACAAGTACAATTGGAAATTCCCTGAAAGAGATCTATTCCAACCGTTACAACATGGGTTCCAGAAGAGTATCCCAATATTTCGTTCATTACGATTTGATAGGAGTAACCGAAGTAAAAATTGCCCTTTTTCATACCTAAAATTGGAGCTATGTACATAGGTTGCCCCAGTTGGTCGTTTAGAAAGCGATAGGTAATGCCTGCGTAGTAATAATCTATAAAATCATACCATCTAAATTTGGTATTTAGATCTGTCACCGATCGACCGTCATTCTCAAAATATTGTATATAGATCGAAGGTTCTATTTCGAACTCTGCCCTACGGCTTCTTCTCATTTTATAACCCGAATAAAAATGGTAACTGCGCAAGGTGTTGGGTTCATATATGGGATTGAATTTTTTGAAATCTTTATTCAATAGATTGTTGGTAGTGAGACTTAGGTAAAACCCTTCCTTTCTATACAGTACGCTGATGTCAAAATTGGGATTGCTTGAAGCTCTATCGTTGGTTATCCCCATATCATTATTGGCATCAAAATTTTCAATATCTATTCGAAACTGGTTTAGATTAAAGGCAAGGGCAAATGAAAAAAAATGATTGTCATATTTATCTATGGTCAAATGGTGTGCAAAGGAAATTTTGCCTCCCTTTTGCTTGGTTTCCCCATTAGAATCGTTGTATAGAACCATACCAATCCCAGAACGATTTCCCAATCGTACATCCGCGGAAAGCGATTGGGTTCCTGGAGCATCTTTAACACCTACCCACTGGGTAAGACCATTCATTCTAACCTTTACAAAATTGCCAATCCCAGCATAGGAAGAAGACATTAAGAATGGATTGTCTGATAAATATTGAGACAATTGGGGCGCTGTTAGTTCTTGACTATTTATTTGAAGTGCCACGATGAGAAATAATATGTTCAATAAGCGTTTCACAGGAATTCTATTTCGTTTTATCTGTATAATGTAAAGTGCCCCATATACTCTCGTCCGCTTTCATCATTTAGTTTTATTACATACCAATAATCACCTGACGGCAGTGGGTTGGATTCATAATAACCGTCCCAACCATAGTCCATATTTCCCATGGTTTTTATTTTCCTTCCATATCTATCAAAAATGAATGTTGTAACGTTTGAATACTTTTCAATGTTTTTTGGCATCCATAAGTCATTTTGTCCGTCATTATTTGGAGTAAAGAAGTTGGGGATTTCAATATCCAGAAAGTTGAGCGTGATAGAGTCTATAATTTCACAGCCCTTGCTATCTACTACTTTTATAAAATAAGTTCCAGTACCTTCAATCAAGAAAACGTTGTTAGAGGTTCCAGTTTGATTTTCAAAGAAATAGGTGTAAGGTGGTGACCCACCGGATACAGATGATGTAATTTCATTGATGTTTGTATTGACTAAATCAAGGGTAAGCGGAGCAAAATCTTCAATTACAAAAGGAATGGTTTCAAGACATCCATTATTATGTAGGATTGATAGAAAGTGATTTCCTGGGGCAATATTGGTAAAATTTGAATCAGTCGTAAAATCGTTGGGATTCGTCGAATCCAAAGCGTACAATACCTCGGATGATATTGAAGCATTTTCTAGAGTAACATTCAATCGATTGGCCGGAGCACCCAAATCGCAGTCATAAATGGGTTCTATTGTGGCATTTAAGTTAACGCCATCACTAAATACTTCAACGAAATCATTTACTTGACATTGGTTTTGATCTGTTATGGTTATGGAATAATCTCCAGGGGCCAGCTCGTCAATGGTGAATGAGCTATCGGTAAAAATCATTTCGGACATCGAGTTTATTGATAGTCTATAGGGTCCTTCACCTCCGCTAATTGCTATTCGAATTAGACCATCCTCAGCTCCTTGACAGGATTCATTCTCTATGGTATTGGAAATTCCCAATTTGTTGACCGTCACGGTGAAGGAGTTCTCCACGTCGGGGCACGACCCGGTTCCGGGGCTGAAGACGTAGAGTGTGGTCGTGGCGGTTATGGCATCGTTGGCGAAGTGGGCGTTGCCCCCTCCGTTGGGGGCGTCGAAATAGTTGCCGTTGGCCAGTGCGGGCAGGATGTAGGAGTCACAGCTCTCCACGTCCGCGGGGGCGTCTGCGATCGGGGTGTTGTTTATGGTCACGGTGAAGGAGTTCTCCACGTCGGGGCACGACCCGGTTCCGGGGCTGAAGACGTAGAGTGTGGTCGTGGCGGTTATGGCATCGTTGGCGAAGTGGGCGTTGCCCCCTCCGTTGGGGGCGTCGAAATAGTTGCCGTTGGCCAGTGCGGGCAGGATGTAGGAGTCACAGCTCTCCACGTCCGCGGGGGCGTCTGCGATCGGGGTGTTGTTTATGGTCAAAGTCATAGAATCTATGAAATCAATGCATGACCCATAGCTATGTGCAGTTAAGGTGAGCACAACATTACCGGTTAATATGTCGTTGGGACCAGGAGTGTAAGTAGGTAAAAGTAGCGATATGTCATTGAAAGACCCATCACCTCCGCTCCACGTCAAGGAACTGAAATCATTAGCAGATGGTGTTATTGTCGAAGTTGATAAATCATAGTCATTTCCTTCACAGACTTCTCCATCACTTCCAGCATTCACATTTGGGGATATGTATAGAGTTATCGTTTGCTGAACATCAATAGAGTTACCTACAGCGTCCATAATTCTGTAGGTACGTGTAATGGTTTCAGGATTTGTACTCCCATTGCTTATATCACTGATAAAAGATACTGTTGGAACTCCACAATTATCAGCTTCATCATTTACGACATTAATGTCTGGCAAGGGAACGGTATCGCAAACTATTATAGGAGCTGGATTACTTCCTGTTGGATCAACATTGTCACCATATCCAACAGTGAAAACTTCACCATCTTGAAAATCGATTCCATCAAAGAAGGCGTGATCGGTACCATCAATGAGAGTCGCATCTATTTGGGTAATCGCTCCTGTAGTGAAATCGCCATCGCCATCTGTATCAATTAATAATTTGATGCCACAATTACCATTATTGAGAAGATCTGAACTTGAAAGATCCACACGGATACTGACTCCAGAAATTGGGTTGACTCCTCCAGAACGGGTGGTTTGCACTTTCCATTCACGTTCTATGCGTGATACGATACTAGTTGGGAGTTCAACATTGGTTCCGTTGATGTTGCCTCGGTCATTACTCCATATTAGGTAATTATGGTCATATGAAAACGGAGAACCATCGACGGGAGGCCTTGTCAAATCCAAATTGTCAGTACTGAAATCAGAATTTGTGGAAACTGTTACCATAGAATTGGAGTTCACACTTTTCGAGATTCGTTGATCGATGTTGTAACGAAGGCTGATTCCCCCGGCGGCACGAAATCTGTCAACACCAATTCCGGCAATATCAAATTTATAGGTGGGATCGGTTTGCCATATTACGGTTCCATCTGCAGCTAAATAATCATAAGATCCGTTGCCAACGACACTTCCTAATTGCCCTGCCATGTTGCTACTTAAAGTTATTCCATATTTAAGGGCCAAATAGCTCTCGATACGCTGCCTGTGGTTGTTGGAAAGAACATTGTCAACAAGTAGTAATTCTGCAACTTCACCGGTTAAATTACGATTGGGGTCATTGCTGTTGAAATGTTTCCCAATACTGTTGTACCAGTATAATTGATTGTCTGCTAAAGGGTGATTTCTAACAGCAATAACATCGTCTAAGCCATTTACATAAGTATTCAAGGTTTCTAAATCTATACCTCTTTGACGTGTAAAAACCCCAATAGAGGGTTCACCCAACAAGTCGATTCCACCACTTTGAAAATACCCGCCTCCATCACCATCCCACGAACGCCCTATTGAAAAACGATTGCCATCAGATACGCCTAAAGAAAGATTGGTTCGGATACTATTAGGGTTAAATGAGGTATGGTGCGTGTCAACATCTCCCCCATAAAGTAATCGTTGTGTTTCTTGTGAATTACCGGCTCCTGTAGCTCTGAATACAACAAAAATGGTCACATCTTCCGTTGTATCGGAATCGAAATAGAGAGCTTGTCCACTACCGCTTCCATCAAACTCAATGACCGGGTTAAAGTTGATATTACTGGTATTGTTTCTTCGAAAAACTGGTTGCCCGGGTGTTATACCCACAGGTGTTAAAAAGGCTGGAAAGCCAAAAGGATGGTTAAATTCAACGGGATAGTTAAATGGTAGAGGGTGGGGAAGCGCATTTTGTTCCACAAAGTAGACTATGTCGTACCAAGTGTCCACAAGAGTTCCATCTCCACCTGGATTTCCAAAGGTGCCAGGTACGCCCGGATTTGGTAGATATAATGATATGCCGGCTGTAGGTGCGTTAACTGCTTTTCCGGCCCTAAACCATGTATCCAATTGCGTTTGACTCTGGACAGGATTCAGAAAACAAATGAATAACACCAATGGAATGAATCTTATATATGAGATGGAAGTTGTTTTAAAAAAAAATAGAAATCGCTTCTTTTTTACAAGTGAAGAGACCATCGGATTTGGGAGTAAAAATGATATCATTTTGAAGCAGGTTAGGCCTTTGTTTTAGAACATAATGGAATAGGTGCAACAATAAAATAAGGGATAAATGGTTGATACTTTTATCAGTAATTCATCGATGGGCAATTACAATTGATAAAAGCCCCAAATGGGCAAATAAGTTTTTTGAAATTGGAAGAAAAATCTTGTTAACACGTAGGCATCCGAACAACAAAAAAACCACCAAGAAATTATTCTTAGTGGTTTCGCAATCTCCATTCAACTAGAATTCAGGCTACCAAATACGGAATTCAATATAACCATAGGAAATTGAACAGAATGTCAGTTTCGGGCAAAGGATTATCAATTTGGGTTGTATTAAAATTCATATGGAAAGGGTTGGGTGTATTTCAAGAATTATGCAAAACAAAAGAGGTAATATTGGCTGCCAAAAAAACCATTACTACCAAGGGATTCAAAAATCCCTTGGAGTAATAGAAACCTCAACTAAACTAAACACTTTTTGACCGAACAATCAAAAGTGCATACTAACTACTAGTTTTCATCCGTGCTTAACAATTAAGCAAAGAATCAGACTAACTGCGTTACCAAGGTATGTAGGATTTGTAGAGAAATCGGATGTTGTTTTACGGATGGCCCTTTTCGTTTAACCAATGCCTATGTTGAATTGGGCATTGGAATTTCTAACTTGTTGAGAATCTACCCGAGCCCAATTCTTCGCATAAATTCATCACGATAGATGTCCCCAATGGGTATTCGCATATCGTCAATAACAATTCTACTGCGTTGAATGGAGTTTATCTGATTTATGTTTACAATAAATGATCGGTGCACCCTTATAAACATGCTGCTGGGCAACTTGGCTTGCATATTTTTGAAGCTCATCAAGGTAATTACTGGCTTGCTGGAATTGGTGTGAATTTTTAAGTAATCCTTCAAGCCTTGTATGTATTTAATTGCCTCAAGTTTAACTTTGACGTTGTCGTAGTCAGATTTCACAAAAATAAATTGGTCGATACTGCCAGAACCTCCCGATGAGGAAGTTAGGTTATCCGCCGACTTAGAATTCTGGGTTCTCAATTCCAAGATTTCCTTTGCCCTGTTGATGGCCTTTACAAAGCGCATGAACGGAATGGGCTTTACCAAATAATCCACAGCATTCAGTTCAAATCCCTCAATGGCGTATTGCGGGTATGCCGTGGTAAAAACAAAAAGAGGTTTATGGTCAATGGTCTTAAGGAAATCTATGCCATTGATTTGAGGCATCTCAATATCTAAAAAAACAAGATTGATGTTCTCTTTGGACAATATGCCAAGGGCATCAAATGGATTTGTAAAAGTTCCTTTGATATTGATTCCACCCAAATCCTCGCAGTAGGAAGTCAGTACCCCAATGGCCAAGGGTTCGTCATCGATTATTATACAGTTCATCATGAAAGATGCAATTCTAGATTTACAAGATAGTTTCCATTCTTCTTCCTAATAAGAAGTGAGTGTTGGTCCGGGTAGAGCAGCTCCAATCTGTTTTTTATGTTCTCAAGACCTATTCCTGAATTTTCCTGATCTCTTTTGTAACCTCCTATTTTGTTGTTTATTGAGAAGAACAAATCATCGGACACCACTTTCATCAAAATTTCCACATGTGTATTTCCCTTAAAATCTGTCCCATATTTGAAAGCATTCTCCACAAAGGGAATCAGTAATAAAGGAGCAATCAACTTATCATTGTAATCCCCAGTTATTTTGAGTTTAACATTTTCGCTATGGGAAAGTCGTAAGACCTGAAGCTGTACAAAGTTCTTTATGTAATCTATTTCTTTTGATAAGGGAACCAATTCCTTCTTTGCTTCATAGATCATATAGCGCATGAGCTCGGCAAGAGTTATTACAGCTTCTGGAGCTTCACTCGATTTGTCCCTGACCAGAGAATAAATACTGTTCAAGGAATTGAATAAAAAATGCGGATTCAATTGCGCACGTAGAAATTGAAGCTCGGTTTCCTGTCTTCGGACCTCCTTTACGCTGTGCATTTTTTCCCTTTTGTAAACATCCTTGGTAAGCCGTAATAAACCACCTAGTAAGAAGAAAGAGAAGGAAACAATTCCTCCCATGGCATAAGTGATGTTCTTAAACGGCTCCATATTTTGAGAACCAATTAGCTGTTGAAGTCTTTCGGGAGGTGTGGGAAAAAATAGATGGTTGGCAATGTAGTTGAACGAAACCAAGACTGCCAGAGATAAAACCACATACTGCCACACCTTTTTCTTTAAGAGAAAAAATGGGACCAAAACCAAATAATTCAAATATGCCAAAACCGGATTTAGCAACATGCGAGGCACAAAATTCTTGGGAATTGTTCCTATTTGCGTAAGACTTATAGCAATTGGGAACGCAAAAAGGCATAGCCAAACAAAAATATGAATCCAAACTTCCTTTACGCGCACCACTTATAATTGAGCTTTGGCTCTTAAAAATACAGAATCCTTTTCTGGAATCTGGACATTAAAACGTTCCAAGTCAGTTTTTTGAATGACCGGAAGTTCGTTTTTTCGAATTTTAGCCAATACCAAGTTGCCAATGTTTTGTGCATCTTCTTTAGTGACAAATGCACCACTTCCCGCAACTACAGGAATACTTTTTTGATAGATAAGAACTTTTTTATGATGATAAATCACATACTGCCATCCGGTGTTGTAACTGCCCTTTACCTCCAAACGCAGGCCGTCCTCATAAGGAGCATGGCGAGTCATGTGCAAAAACAGTAGAATACCGACGGTAAGGCATAATGCAATCCCCATTGAAAGTATAACTTTTTGCGTCTTTTCCATCTTATATTTCTCTTTGAGATCAATCATCCTCGTCTTCTTCCTCAAACGGGAAGAATTCGCGATTATCATCTAAATAGAGGTTGCCACTTCTACCCAATGCCAAAAAAGCACGAGTACCATTATAGAAAGCAATTGAACCCTCACGTGCAATACCTTCGTAGGCTGTTTTTTCTTCCCACAGATCGGTGGTGGGATCATATTCCCAAACGCTGACTATCGGGCCGGCCCCACCATTTCCGCAGGCAAAATACCCCTTGTCCCCAATAGAAAAACCAACGGCATTGCTTCGTACAATGGTGTAATCATCGTCGTCATCTATATCGAGTAGTGGGGTCCATGTTTCGGAATTGGAATCGAAAACCCAAAAATCGGTCTGGTTTCTCCCATTTGAAGTTCCGGTGCCAAAGTAAACAAGGCCATTTATGGTAAAAGCGGCGGCATCGCGCCTTTTAGTTCCTCCAAAACCAATAAGCTCCGACCATTGATCGGTGACAGGGTCGTATTTCCAAAAATCTTTACGGTCATTATCGCCGTCAAAGCCAGTGCCCACATAACCGTTGGTGGAAGACCCAAAGCCTACGGCCCCTCTACGGGAAGATCCCCCAAAATCGGCAATTTGTGTCCAGGTATTGTTATCAGCATTGTAGCTGTAGAAATCCCCCAACTCGTTATCTCCATCAAATCCCAAGCCCACATAACCGACACCGTTGATGGTAAAACTAGTGGCAGCGCTGCGGGCTATACCGGGAAATGATGCTCCTTGAGACCAAAAATTACCTTCTATATCGTAAATCCAAAAATCATTCAGGTAGTCATCACCATCATAGCCTGTGCCCATAAAACCTCTATCGCCCAAGGTGAAAGCCGCGGCACTACTCCTTGGTGTACCATCCAGCACAGATCGTTCGACCCAATTGCCCAATTCATCCACCTCGTCATCCGATGAACAGGAAACCAGTATTAAAAGGGAGGGGAACAGCATAATAGATAAAGGTCTCCAAATGAATCTAGCAAAGCCTAAAGTTTTCATACACATTATTTTATGTTATATTTTAATCCAATAGAAATGTACACTGACCCATTGGGGTCAAAGTCGTAAAGGATGTTTTCATTTTCATCTTGTATCTCCAAGGAATTGACCATGGAATATCCCGATTTAAGGGAGGTTGTGAAATTCGGTTGGATTCTAAACAGGTATTCGAGTCCAAAATCGATTCCGTTTTGAACCAGTTTAGCATGTTCAAAGGTCCCTAGATCATCTATGGATATGTTACCGGACAGATTGGTATAGGTCCCATTAACTGCAATGAACGACGCAATACTATTTCGTTCATTAATTACTTGGATGTAATCACTTTTGGGGAAACCTAAATTCAGGGACCATTTGTTTCCATGCGATATCCCATATTTCAATATGGGAACAAACTGTGGTTTTCCAAAAAAAGTGCCCCGGCCAGCACCAAATTTTAAGGAGACCTTTCTATTTGGGCCATTCCATTCTTTTACCAGACCAACGGATTGATTTAAAACCCAATCCCTGGTGCTAAGACCATTTTCCAAATTGGAGGCAAGGCTAGGAGCAATTTCGGATTGTAGCTTCCAGTTTTTCCCCAAAGACCGGTTTACCGTCCCTTTGAATTGAAGAAAATGTGTGGTTTCAAAATTCCCAAAATTGATAAGAGCCGTATTCCCATAAAATTGATACTGTCTTTGAAGGTAGGTTCCATGTAATTGCAAAGTGGTGTTTGCCCAATTGAATTGATGGTTCAACCGTATACTTGTTTCCGAGATATCCGTGTTGTTGATGTTTGGTAACAAGGAATAGTCAAACGATGCAATTTCCCTTGGTATTTGTGCCTGCAGAGTAGAACTTATCATAAACGAAAAAACCAAATAGATTCTTGAAGTCAAATCAATTTTTGTCCAAAACTATTTTCAAGGAGCTGCTAAGGAAAAAAAAATAGACCGACGTAAAATATTCTTATACCAAACCTGCAATTGTTCCGATGAAATCGAAATGGTGGATTTGTTAGGTTTATATATCTGTATATGTGTTAATTAGAAGGATTTGTATAAAATAATTTACCTATCGCGGATGAGCCATTTATTTTGACGAAAAAGACGGTATGCGATCGATATTTTGGGCAATACTGCTGTTTGTTTTTGTTTTGGCGTGTTCTACAGATACTTCAGACATCCCTACCTTGGAGGTAGGACAAGATTTTGCCGATTCAAATGTAAGATTGGTGTCAATTGATACCTTCACGGTGGAAGTATCTACCTTCCGATTTGATAGCATAATCACCTCCGGTACCGACAGGGTTCTTGTGGGGCAATACCAGGATAGTTTTTTTGGAAAGGTGCGCTCATCAAGCTTTTTTGAGCTGTCGACCAGTGATTACAACCTCCCCGACGATGCAGAATTGGATAGTATTGGACTTGTGTTGGGCTACAATACCTATTTCTACAACGATACGCTGGCATTGTCTGAAATCAACGTTCACCTATTGAATGATGAAGTACGAATCAGGGATGATTTTTTTTATAACACCAGTACTATTGCTTTTGATAGCATTCCTCTTCAGACCATAACTTTTACCCCAGAGCCAATAGATGAGGATTCCTTGTATATTCCACTCCCTTTTGATTTTGGTGAAGTTATATTTGATGGCATTCTTGATAATACCATCAATTCTACTGAAGACCTGAGGGAGATATTTGAAGGCTTCACCATTCAACCAGGTCGGGATGACAATTCAAGCGTCATTGGTTTCTCCTCCAATTTAGAAAGCACCTACCTGCGATTTTTCTATCGAATTCCTGATGAGTTTGATGATGTAGAGGAAACTTTTGACCTTTTCATTCAAGAATTTGAAGGCCCCAAGGTGTTCAATAATATTCAAAGTGATATTTCAGGGACAGTTTTGGATACGCTTACGGATCAAGAAATCAACTTGCCGTCTACCCGATCAAACAATCGGAGTTTTATACAATCGGGAACCGGCTATGCGACTCGCATTCAATTCCCAACCATCAAAAAACTCTTTGACATACCTGGGACCGGAACCATATTGAATGCAACCTTACAAATAAAGCCGCCCCCAAATACCTACGATGATAATGTTCCCATTCGAGATTCTTTGTCCATTAACCTAATTGATCAAAACAATGTGATAACCGAGCAATTATTCTTTGGCGGGCAGCCTGTTTTTGGAATTATTGACCGTGAAAGAAGGGAGTTTGACGAACTGGTCTATGAAATCCCTATTGGAGTATACATAGACCGAGAATTGAATGAAACCAATATTGTGGACGACGCCTTTGTCGTCTTTCCACCCGATTATGGCCAAAGTGTGGATCGTATCGTCATAGAGGGTGAGAAAAGCGAAGAATTTAGCGCCACTTTAATTCTAACCTATGCCATATATGAGGAGTAAACGGGAACTATGGGTGCTTGTATTGCTTTTAATCAGCGCAGAAGGTATGAGGGCGCAGACCAATCGACTCACCGGATCGCCATACTCGCTCTTTGGTTTGGGGGTAAGTACAAGTTCCAATATGGGGAAGAACAATGGGTTGGGCAGGGGAGGTTATGCTCTACATGGGGCGAACTTCATTAACAATTACAATCCAGCTTCTTATGGGACCGAAACCACTAATAGCTTTATTCTTGATGTTGGTTTTTTGGGGGAACTAAGTTCTTTGGAAAACAATTTTACGCAAGAGGAACGTTTTGCCAGCAACTTTTCGAGCTTAGGTTTTGCAACGAGCATTGACCCCAAGTCTACATTTGGGGTTTCAGTGACCCCATTGACGGATGTGGGCTACTCACTTATCGGCATTCAAAGTACGATTGAAGGATCTTTTGATCAATTCACCAGCAATATTTTTGGCACAGGTGCGCTCAACAATTTCAATCTGAGTTATGGGCGTACCCTGTTCAAAAACCTTCGACTGGGCGGAAACGTGTCCTATCTGTTTGGAAGCATTGAAGAAACCGAGGTCATTCAAGCTGACCTCAGTGGATTGACTGTCCAGGAAACCAGCAGCTACCGTGGTATCCGTTTTGGCCTTGGACTTCAATATGACCTCTACAAAAAGTTTTCCGTTGGTGCCAGTGTAAATTTCCCAACAACATTGTCGGGTACCCAAGACCGAATCGTGGATAAGACTTTGGATTTCACACTCAGTCCAGTGGAAAATGAAACCAACATTGAGCTTGATTCTTTTGACTTTCCATTTGAGTTCAATGGCGGTCTGGTTTTCAATCCTTGGAATAACCTCTTTCTTAACGTTGATTACAGCTGGAAACTTTGGGAGTCGACATCACAGCAAGACAATGTTGGAGACTTTGTGGATCAAAATGTTTTCTCCTTGGGTGGGGAATATTTTTTTGACAAAAACGGGTTGAAATATTGGCAGCATATAGAAATGAGGGCCGGTTTTTTTCATGATTCTGGCTACCTCACCATTGCAGGTGAGCGCATCGAAACGACAGGGTACACACTAGGCCTTGGACTGCCACTGGGGAGACGCTCGAAATCCATGCTTAACCTGTCCTTTTCGAGCAATAACCGTGGTAACACAGGCGGAATTTTGGTAGAAGAACGGATAAGTTCAATAAACATCAACTTGAGCCTAAAGGACATATGGTTCATTAAACGAAAAATTAATTAGAGCGTCTAACAATATAAAATACAAGTGCAATGATAAATTTAGCAAAACTGGGTACCACACTAATTGTGCTATTTATGGGACAATGGGCTGCAGCACAGCAAATGGACCCCAAAAAAATGGCAGACAATCAAACTCAGATGATGACAGAAGCTTTGATTCTGAGTGAAGAACAAGAGGAGCAAGTGGCAGAGCTGAATCTTAAATACTCTGAAAGGCAGGCAATCTTGTTAAATCAAAAAGGATCTATGTTCAGTAAGATGGGCGATATGAAAAAAATTGCCAAGGAAAAGAACGCCGAACTTGAACTTGTGCTCACCGCAGAACAAATGAAAAAATACAAAGAGGAGGTACAGCCTAAAATGAGGAATCAGATGCGGAAAAGAATGTGATGTTTTCTCATATGTATCACATGCAGAATAGGACTGATTGGAGGTCTTCTTTATATGAAGGGGTTGTTTTATGAACAGAAAACAAAAGAGAAACGGGCCCATGAAAAGGCGCTACCCTTAATCTGACCCGTTTTCATCACTTCTATCCCTGTCTTGGGCGTTGGGCGAATCTTCGAGGGACCATCATTCCGCGCCAGTGGGTTTGTTTATGCGAACAATGGATGGATTGCTGGTGATACCATTGTCACCTTCCAACCTTACCTCATACTCTACCCAATCTTGTGTGCCAAACCGAAAACAAGAGGCCCATACGATGCTAGTACCATTGTCGGTAAACTGGGAGTTTGTGCTACTTTCTGAACCACCATCAGAAACTTTAGTGCTTATTCGCAATCTTTGAATGGAGATACCGTCCGAAGAACTATAGGGAATGGTCATTACAAAGGTACTACCGGTACCTAGGGAGGTATTGCAATTATTGACTCCATTCAACTCGAAGGTCTGGCTACTTGCATTTATGGATGATTCAGACCCATCATCATCTTTGCTACAACCTACTGCAAGAAGTAGGATGCCCATTAAAAAGTAAATATTTATTGATGTTCTCATTTTTAAAATCTTAAGGGATTGTACGTAAATTAACTACTGAAAATAAGCGAGCATATGTACCATTTCTTCCGTATCAGGTACATGTCCGCCACCAAAAGTCTTTCCATTGATGTGATACAAAATGGGGATGACCAAGGCCACTTCATCGGTTAGGATACAGGAAGCATGCTCAAAAACGAGGCTAATTGTGCCATTTTCATCCGCAACAGCTATGTTTTCTGTTCCATTTGAGGCTCCTACAGGCGGGTTTGTTCGAAATACAAAATCATTCGCAAAATCTATGGCTTCCCCTACTTTTCTTGTCTTGTTCAGATAAGCCAACCAGAAAGTATAGGTGCCATTTGGAATCATGCCTTCAAGGGCAACGTTGATATAGGATTTATCCCCATTGCAGTGAACATCGAGCTTGCCTTCCGCTTTTTCAAACTCCTCCAAGGTAATCTGATGCCCATCGGGTGCTTTAATTGCGGTAAGAAGCCCCAGTGGAGGGTCAAAAATATTGGCAGCATAAAGAGGTTCACTGGGCGAGGTAGGGGTATTCCCGTCTTTATCCACTATTTCCTCCAAAATCTGAACGTCCCCAAAATTCAAATGTGCTTTTACCGATTTTGGTTGAATTACAAAATCTACCCTTGCATCTTGATCTTCTTTCACATTTATTGAAATTTCAGTGCTCGAAAGGGCCTCAGTGGACAGGGGTAGTTCAAGCACAACATTATGCGGTCCAATGGATTTTGTGGTTATCTTAAACTCACCCAAGGGATTGGTGACCCTGGTAGATTCTTCCTTTCCTTTGGAAGCAGTTATACTTGCTCCGGGATAAACGTTACCATCCGGATCTGAAACGACACCTACAATTGTGCCGGGAATTTGTTGATCCGGAATATCATCAGTGGAGTCACTATCGCTATTGCTGCAACCCACAGTAAGTAAGAAAAGGATTAGTCCAATTTCGATGGTTCTCAACATTGGGAATCGATACGGTTCCCTGTTTGTTTTTACAAAATTCATACAGTCATTTTTTAAATTAATTTCTCCTGAAATGCATTGGGAACTTTTAAAACAAAGCTATTTGACCCTATAGGAATGCGCTATAAGCACAGTTCCAAATACTGATATGGGGGTTCCAAACGTGGATTATTGGGAGGTCGCTGATGAAAGGAGTGTCAATTAATAGGAAGAAGGAGTGACCCCGTAGAGCTCTTTAAAGCACTTTGCAAAATACGAGAGGTTGTTAAATCCCACAGCATATGCAATTTGTGTTACTGTATCGGCTTTTTTTGCAAGCAATTGGGCTGCTCGCTTTAATCGGAAATTGCGAAGTAATTCTCCCGGGGTCTCATTGGTCAAGGCTTTCGTCTTTCGGTGCAGTTGCGTCTTGCTCATTGCGAGCGCCTCTTGCATCTGATGAGTTCCAAAATCGGGATCGGAGAATGATTTTTCCAATACGTCCAATAGTTGTTCCAAGAAATTTTGATCAAGGGAGTTTACGGTGATCTCTTTGGGATCAATCAAGGATTGTTTTTTCGAGTAACGTTCTCTGAGTCTTTTTCTTTGTTCGATAAGGTTCTTGACTCTTGCCAACAATTCTTGAGATTCAAAGGGTTTGGTAAGATAATCATCCGCCCCGGTTTCCAAACCTTCAATTTTGTTTTGAATGCCAGCTTTGGCAGTGAGCATAACAATGGGAATATGACTGGTTTCGAGATTGGATTTTAGACGTTTGCACAATTCCACACCATCCATTTCTGGCATCATAACATCCGTTACTATTAAATTTGGAGATTTGCTTCTGGCCATCTCCAATCCTATTTTCCCATTTTTTGCTTCGTGTATCCTATAAAGCTTTTGGAGCTGTTCTTTAATGAAATGCGACATGTCCGGATTGTCCTCGACCAATAGCACAACAGGTAAGTTTCTGGAATCTGGGGTTTCAAAGGAATAAGGTCTCGTTTTTTGGACCTCTTTGTTATCTGGCACCAATACTTTTTCAGGTGTTTGGATTCCCGTTTTAATTTTTTGAATCGGAATCACAACCGTAAAAATTGTGCCTTTGCCCACTTCACTTGATGCGGTAATTGTCCCGTCCATTAGTTCTACTAATTCTTTGGAAAGTGAAAGCCCAATTCCAGAACCCTCATGTTCTCTGGTGGACTCTTGTTGAACTTGGTAAAATCGATCAAAAATGAAAGGAAGTTTTTCTTCGGAGATCCCTGGGCCTGTATCTGATATGGTAATTCGCAATCCATCTTGTTCAGCAGTAGCAACAATAGATATTATTGCTCCATCATCACAGAATTTAAAGGCATTGCCCAAAAGATTATATAGGATTTTTTCCAATTTGTCTCGGTCGAAGGAGGCCCAATACGCTTCATGTGGAATTTGAACTCTATAATCTATTTTTCTTTGGGCTGCATGCGAATTAAAAGAAGACGCCGCTCCCCTTAAGCATTTATATACCTCCCCCTCCGATTGTTCAAGCTGAAGTTTACCTTGATCAATCTTTGATAAATCCAATAATTGGTTGACCAGTTGAAGTACCCGATTGGTATTTCGTCTGACCATTTTAATACTCTCCTTGGGCAAACCTTCATCGGGGTTTTGTTCCAATTGCTCAATGGGTCCTTTTATTAGGGTAAGTGGTGTTCGAAACTCGTGGGAGATATTGGCAAAAAAATTGGATTTTATTTTATCCAATTCCCGTAGCTCGTTATTTGTTTTTTTCTTTAACCGGTACTGATTGTACAGCAAGCTTCCCAGTAATAACAAAATAATAGCAAAAGCTACAATGGCGTTGCGTTCGTTCTCGCGCTTGCTTAGTTGTAGGTTCTGTAGCTCTTTTTCAGATTCCAGCAGCTCAATTTCCTGGGTTTTCTGCTCGTTCTGATATTTGGCCTCAATTTCGGATGCTAGGTCTACTTTTTCCTTGGTATAAATACTTTCCCGAAGCAAAGTATACTGGTTTAAAGATTCATACGCTTTTTCATAATTACCTTCTTCAGCAAAAACAGCTGTAAGTATCTCATGGGCATTCATGGCCAAAACCTTAAGTTTAATGCCTTCCGCTACCTTAATAGCCTCTAGTGAATAGCGTTTCGCTTCATTGTTGTTTTTAAGCTGGCGATAACATTTTGCAATTTCTTCGTACGAGTGGCCAATATTGACCGAATCGTCAACCTGCCTCGAAATTTCCAGGGATTTTTTATAATAATTCAGCGCTTGCCCGAAATCCTTTTTCTCCCAGTAAATTTTTCCCATAGTAAATTCACCAAAACCCACCCGTTTTTTATTGCCTAGCTCACTATATATTGAAATTGCCCTTTTGTTCAATAATATGGCACTATCCAATTCCCCCATCTTTCTATAAACAATGGATAGGTTATAGGCGCTAAAGGCCCTTTGTTGCAAAAAGTTGGTTTGTTCAGCTATCTGGTCCGATGCATTCAAGTAATTTTTCGCATTTTCATAGTTTCCTATACTTCTCTGAACAAAACCAATATTGCCTAGCGACTTTGAGTATTCTCTCAAATTCCCAGTTGCTTTGTGTAGGGTTGAGGCCAATGTGAAGTATTGCATCGCTTTTGAATACTCAATTTTTTGGGTATAAATGGAAGCAAGACCATTATATGTTTTTGCCAAACGAGATGAATCCTTCAATTGCTTCGCCAGTTCAATATTCTCTTCGAGGTATTCACTTGCTTTTTCGAAATTTCCTTTTCTCCAATAACTTGCTCCCAGTCCGATTAAAGCCTCGGAAACTCCCTCTCGATAATTTATCTTTTTGGCAAGCGAGAAACCATTCTTGGACATCGCCAACGCCGAATCTTCCAGTGATTGAGACCTTAAATAATCTGCGTAGTGGTTATAGGTTGTTACTTTAAGACGATTGACATCGGTTTTTTCGGAAAGTAACATTGCTTCCAAAATGGCTTCTTGGGCCATGTTTGAAGAGTTACCAGAATATTCACTGAAAAGCTGATGAAGAATCTTTATTTTGATTGTATCCTCGCGGGCCTTGGCATATTCTTGTTGCAGACTATCGGTTTTAGATTGTGAATGCACCGAGGATACGGATAAGAAAAAAAGAAGAAGATATAAATATTTCATCTTCAAAAGGTTATGCTCTTAAAGGTATTTAATTTTAAGTAGAATGGCGGGTGCAAATATTAATAATAGCACAGATTACCACTAACAGAAATGTTTCAAATTGTAACACTTTTAGGAAGTGTCAGATAGAAACAATTTTGTTTAAGCTGACAGACGCAACAGTAATTATTCGATAAGAGTCTTGGGAAATAAAAAACCCCTCACTTTCATGAGGGGCATTATTCTGCGGTCTGGACGGGACTCGAACCCGCGACCCCCTGCGTGACAGGCAGGTATTCTAACCAACTGAACTACCAGACCAATGATTTTATCTTTTTAAAAAGACCCTAGCTACAGCTAGGTTCAAATCTTGTTAGATTGCTTTTACAAAGCGCCTGCAAATATACATTCTCCTTCGTATTGAACAAAACATTTTCTTGAAAATAAACCAGAACCCTACGCGAACTTCTGCCGCTCGATCATAAAGGTGTTCAATACCTGCGAAAAATCGGAACCCACATCAGCTCCTACATACTTTATTTTATACTGTGCGCATCTAAGCTTAAGCTCATTCTGATATTGGGTGACTTTTTGTTGATAGGCATCCTTGATATTGTCGGCGTATAAATCAATATGCTCGCCGGTCTCTACATCAACAAAACGTTTCGGTGTATTTTCAAAGTCAAACGCCCTCTCCAGTTTTTCATCCAACAAATGAAAGAGGACCACTTCGTGCTTATTATATTTTAGATGTCTCAGGGCTTCAAAAAGTTGAGCTTCTTCCGTTTCGGTTTGAAACATATCTGAAAACAAAAAGATAAGACTACGTCTATGTATTTTTTCCGCGATTTGATGCAAGAAAGTATAGGTTCGAGTTGTGCTGGATTTTTTAACTACAGAAGCAACTTGGTTCAATTTGGAGTATAGCATTTGAAAATGACGCTCGCTACTTTTTTCGGTAGAATAAAAATCATAGGTGTCAGAATAAATGCTCAATCCGACAGCATCACGTTGTTGTTTCAGTATTTGCATCAAAGCGGCAATGGCCAAGACCCCAAAGCCTATTTTATTTAAATTCTGCAGGGTCAATTTGGACACCTCCGGATAATACATCGAAGCGGAGTTGTCCAGAATCATATGGCACCGTAGGTTGGTCTCATCCTCGTAACGCTTGGTATAGAGTCTATCGGTCTTTGCAAATAGCTTCCAATCAATATGCTTGGTGCTTTCGCCTGGGTTGTAAATTTTGTGTTCGGCAAACTCCGCCGAAAATCCATGGAACGGGCTTTTGTGAATACCACTGATAAAACCTTCCACAATCTGCTTGGCCAACAATTCCAAGTTTTGGAAAAGTTGAGATTTCGATAATTCTGACCGTACGTCCATAGCTTGATACGGTTTCAATATAAAACAAAAAAGGTTTGGCCATCGCCAAACCTTTCTTAAAGATTGTCGTTTTTGTAATACGAATTACAATACCGCTTCAATAGCGTCGGTGTATACCTTTTTTGGAGAAACACCGACTTGTCTGTTGACGATTTCCCCATCTTTAAAGACCAAAACCGTAGGAATGTTACGAACTCCGTACTTTGCTGCAAATTGTTGGTTGGCATCAACATCAACCTTACCAACAACCGCTTTTCCTTCGTATTCGCTACTTACTTCGTCAATGATCGGACCAACCATTCGACAAGGACCGCACCATGCTGCCCAAAAATCCACGACTACAGGTTTATCACTTTTTAGAACTACGTCTTCAAAAGTTGCATCTGTTATTTCTAGTGCCATTATATCTTATTTATTGTTCGCAAAGTTAGTCAAATAATGCCCATGTACCTTACGGGATGGGTATTCGTTTTCATTATCGTACCATCAGCGCAAGTTATGGATAATCAGTTCAGTTTGTAATATATTTCATCCTCCTCAAGAAGGTTTAACAATTCGCTGTCGATCTTCACCTTTTGTTTTCTACTTGATAGGTTCAGTTTGATTTCATCCTGCATTTCGTAAACCACAAAATTTAGAGGGTGATCTCCCTTGTGTGAACGCAAAGTGTCTTTAAGGGCCAAAATGCGCTTTTCTTGTAATCGATCAATATCCAATTTAATGGTCAACTTTTTGGCATAAGCAGCCATAACATCCTGAAGCAGTTTAAAATCATTGAATTGGAGTCGTGGTTCTCCTTTTTTTCCGGTTTCGCGATTTACCCAGCCTTCCCGGACAAAGGTCTTTATATGAACAAAGGAATTGATCATCAAAAAATGTCGGAATTTGAGATAATCCTCTCCAAAAATCCTGAACTCATGTGAATCGGTGTAGTCCTCCAATGTAAAAGCTCCCCATCCCTTTCCATTTTTTGAAATACGGTGTTGCACGTCGGTGATGACTCCGGCAACGGTCAATTCTCTATTGACATAATCTTCAAGTTCGTTGAAAACAGAAACATTGCAATTACAAAACGCATTGATTTCCTTTTTGAAATCGTCCAAAGGATGTCCTGAAATATAGATGCCCACTACTTCTTTCTCACGACGTAACTTTTCCATGGTACCCCAATCCTCGCAGGGAGGGACAACGGGTTCTGGAATCTGTACCTCGCTGGACTCACCAAACAGACTTACTTGTGATGAATTCTCATTTTCCTGAAACTTCGCCCCGTACTTAATGGCCTTTTCCAAAAAGGTAATGCTATCGCCATCATCATGAAAGTATTGGGCTCGATGGGTTTCCGAAAAAGAATCGAATCCGCCCGCCAGGGCAAGATTCTCAAAAGATTTTTTGTTGGCCGAACGCAAATCTACACGTTTGGCCAAGTCAAAGACTGATTTATAAGGACCGTCTTGTTTCCTGTTTTCCACAATGGTCTCCACAGCAGAGCGCCCCACACCTTTAATAGCGCCCATACCAAAACGAACCGCATTGTTTTTGTTTACCGCAAATTTGTAATAGGATTCGTTAACGTCTGGTCCCAAAACCTCCAATCCCATACGTCGGCATTCCTCCATAAAAAAAGTGACCTGCTTAATATCGTTCATATTGTTCGATAATACCGCGGCCATGTATTCTGCGGGATAATGAGCCTTTAAATAGGCGGTCTGGTATGCGATGTAAGCATAACAGGTAGAATGACTTTTGTTAAAGGCGTAGGAAGCAAAAGCTTCCCAATCTTTCCAGATTTTTTCAAGAATGTCGCGGGGATGTCCATTTTTTTCACCCCCGTTAAGAAATTGGGGCTTCAATTTTTGAAGTAAGGCAAATATCTTTTTCCCCATGGCCTTTCGAAGCACATCCGCTTCACCCTTTGAGAAACCGGCCAATTTTTGGGAGAGCAACATCACCTGCTCTTGATATACCGTAATCCCATAGGTTTCCTTGAGGTATTCTTCCATTTCCGGAAGGTCGTAGGTAATCTCTTCCTCCCCATGTTTACGGCCAATAAAACTAGGAATATACTCCATCGGACCTGGACGATAGAGTGCATTCATGGCAATGAGGTCATCAAAAACCGTGGGCTTGAGGTTTTTCATGTGCTTTTGCATCCCAGGGGATTCGTATTGGAATATTCCCACCGTATCACCGCGCTGAAAAAGCTCATAGGTCTTTTCATCATCCAGCGGAAATTCATCAGGCACCAGTTCAACACCGGTTCTGGCCTTCACAATTTTAACGGTGTCCTTGATAAGAGTTAGGGTCTTTAGCCCAAGAAAATCCATTTTTAGTAGCCCTGCACTCTCAACGACCGAGTTGTCGAATTGGGTCACATAAAGATCAGAGTCTTTGGCCGTGGCGACGGGTACAAAGTTTGTAATATCGTCAGGGGTAATGATGACCCCGCAGGCATGTATTCCCGTGTTGCGCAGGGAACCTTCAAGAACACGGGCCATTTTTACGGTTTGCCCTTCCAAATCGTCCCCTTCGGAAATATTTAAGAGCTCATGAACTTTCTCAAGATCATCAGAACGGAATTTTTTCTTCAACTCGGCTTCTTCCGTACCAAAAATCTTGTTCAGTTTAGACATATTCGGAATCAACTTGGCGATTCGGTCGGCGTCATTTAAGGGCAAGTCCAAAACCCGAGCTGTGTCCCTAATGGAAGATTTGGCGGCCATGGTGCCATACGTAATAATCTGGGCTACCTGATTGGAACCATACTTGTTAATCACATAATCCATGACCTTTCCCCGGCCCTCATCATCAAAATCAATATCGATATCGGGCATGGAAACCCTATCGGGGTTTAGGAATCGCTCAAAAAGCAAATCATACTTAAGGGGGTCGATATTGGTGATACCCAAACAATAGGCCACTACAGACCCTGCAGCGGAACCCCGACCCGGACCAACGGAAACCCCCATGTTTCGTGCCTCACGAATAAAATCTTCCACAATAAGAAAATATCCGGGATACCCTGAATTTTCAATGGTCTTCAACTCAAAGTCGATACGCTCCGTGATTTCTTCAGTGATTTCCGCATATCTTTTCTGGGCACCTTCATAGGTGATATGTTTTAAATAGGCATTCTCCCCACGCTTGCCACCATCTTCACTATCTTCTTGCTCTTTGAAATCTTCAGGAATTTCAAATTTTGGCAAAAGAACATCTCGGGCCAGTTCATACGGCTCAACTTTATCAATGATTTCTTGAATGTTCAAAATGGCACTGGGCAGATCTTTGAACAATTCCTTCATATCCGATGTGGACTTGAAGTAGTATTCCTGATTGGGTAGACCATATCGATAACCACGTCCCCGACCAATAGGGGTAGCTTGTTTTTCACCATCCTTTACGCACAACAAAATGTCATGTGCCTCGGCATCCTTCTGATCACAATAATAGGTATTGTTGGTGGCCACCATTTTTACCTGATGCTTTTGGGCCAATTGCACCAAAACCTGGTTGACACGATCTTCATCCTCCTGGCCGTGCCTCATGATTTCAACGTAAAGATCATCACCAAACTGGGATTTCCACCATAGCAGAGATTCTTCTGCCTGTTTTTCGCCAATATTCAGAATCTTGTTCGGAACTTCCCCATACAGGTTACCGGTCAATGCAATAACATCCTCTTTATATTGCTCTATGATCTTTTTGTCAATTCTAGGGACATAATAAAATCCATCCGTATAGGCAATGGATGACATTTTGGCCAAATTGAGGTAACCACGCTTGTTCTTGGCCAAAAGCACTATCTGGTAGCCATAATCCTTTCTGTTTTTATCCGTATGATTTTCGCAAACGTAGAATTCGCAACCGACGATAGGGGTTATTTCCTTTTTTGTAGGCTGCTCGCCCTGTTCCTCGAGCTGTTTGTTCTCCTCTTTGACATTTTTGTTATGGTTCGTCACCTCTTTCACAAAGTGAAAGGCCCCCATCATATTGGCATGATCCGTCAACGCCACAGCTGGCATGCCATGTTTGGCGGTTGCTTTGACCAAATCTTTGATGTTGATGGTCGACTGTAGGACAGAAAATTGGGAATGGTTGTGCAGGTGGGCAAATGGTGCATCGGAGAGGCTCTCGACATTGCTGTTGATCTCCTCTTCGGAAATTTCGGAAGTAGCCTCATCCCAAAGGGCATCGGCAATTTCTTTGGAAGCTTTTTTAAGATTGATGTGTTTAAGCCCAATGAGCTGAATTTCTTTGGGATTGGCCTCAGAAAAATGCTCAAAATAGTCTGGCTGTACGTCCAGTTCATCGAAGGAAAAATGTTTTTTCCTCACCAATTCCAAGAAACATCGGGTGGTGGCCTCAACATCGGCCGTGGCGTTATGGGCTTCTGCAAAGGGTTCTCCAAACAAAAATTCGTGGAGTTCGGTCAATGTGGGCAATTTGAACTTTCCGCCCCTTCCTCCAGGTATTTTGCAAAGTTCGGCCGTGGCCTCGGTACAGGTGTCCAAAATAGGAAGTTCAGTCAACTGACTTTCCATGGTCATCCGGTGGAATTCGCATCCCATAATGTTGATATCAAAATCAACATTTTGCCCAACAACAAATTTTGCCTTGGCCAGGGCTTGTTCAAAGTCTTCCAAAACATTTTTTAGCGGCACCCCTTTTTCTTCTGCCAATGCAGTGGAAATGCCATGTACCTGTTCTGACTCGTAAGGAATGTTAAAGCCTTCAGGCTGCACCAGAAAATCTTGATGCTCCACCAAATTACCCAGATCATCATGCAGCTGCCAAGCAATCTGAACACATCTGGGCCAGTTGTCGGTATCTGTTATTGGAGCATCCCAGCGTTTGGGAAGTCCGGTGGTTTCGGTATCAAAGATTAGGTACATGAGTTGTTTTCTATCAGAAAATGTAATGGATAAAAATACCCAAAACCAACTTTCTGAAAAAAAGGAGTTGTCACGATTTATTAACGAATAAAAAATGCCATAAACATTGGGTATTGATGGAATTGAATTATATTTGCACCCGCTTTGAACAAAAGCGTTTTCTGAAAGAATTAATAATCAGGGTCGGGCACCCTACAAATTAATGTGATATGCCAGTAAAGATTAGACTTCAAAGACACGGTAAAAAAGGTAAACCTTTCTATTGGGTTGTTGCCGCCGATTCAAGATCAAAAAGAGACGGGAAATTTTTGGAAAAGTTGGGAACCTACAATCCCAATACCAATCCAGCTACTATCAATCTTGATGTGGATGGTTCTGTAAAATGGTTGCAAAACGGAGCACAGCCTACCGATACCGCCAGAGCTATCCTTTCGTACAAAGGAGTAATGCTCAAGCACCACTTGTTGGGAGGAGTAAGAAAAGGAGCTTTGACCGAAGAGCAGGTGGAAAAAAAGTTCAGCACATGGTTGGCTGACAAAGAAAAAGGCATCCAAGCAAAAGTTGACGGTTTGGACAAAGCCAAGGCAGATGCCAAAGCAAAAGCGTTGGAAGCTGAAAAGGAAATCAGTGACAAGCGTGCCGCAGCTGCACTTCCAGAAGTAGAGGAGGAGGCTGTTGAGGAAGCTACAGAAGCAACCGCTGAAGCTGAAGAAACAGCAGAAGTAACGACCGAGGAAACTGCTGTGGAAGAAGCTGCCCCAGCAGAGGAGGCTCCTGCGACGGAAGCTTCCGCTGAAGAAGAATAAATACGACACTATGCGCAAGGAAGAATGTTTCTACCTGGGCAAAGTAGTTTCAAAATATAGTTTTAAGGGTGAGGTGTTGGTAAAGCTCGACACTGATGAGCCTGAGATTTACGAGAATATGGAATCAGTATTTGTTTCAATTGGAAACAATCTGATTCCTTTTTTTATTGATAAATGCCGCCTTCATAAATCTGCATTGCTCCGAATTGATTTTGAAGAAGTAAAAGATGAAGCCTCCGCGGATAAACTGATTGGCGCGGAACTTTACCTGCCGCTTGACTTACTTCCAGCCTTATCAGGGGATAGATTCTATTTTCATGAGGTCATCGGCTTTACTATGATAGATGTGGTCCACGGAAATATCGGGGTAATCCAGTCTGTGAACGACCATACTTCCCAAGAACTTTTCGAAGTGGAAAAAGAGGGCAAACAACTTTTGATTCCCATTTCGGATGATATTATCAAAACTGTGGATCGCAAAAAGAAGGAAATCCATGTACAGACCCCTGAAGGTCTTGTGGACCTATACCTTAGGGACTGATGTCAAAACCATTTCATTTCAAACAATTTACCATTCACCAAGACCGATGTGCCATGAAGATTGGCACTGACGGGGTTTTGTTGGGTGCATGGACCTCTTTGGAGCACAACCCCAACAGCATTTTGGATATAGGAGCTGGTACCGGGTTGATTGCTTTGCAAATGGCGCAAAGATCAGGTGCTGAGGTTATAGATGCCATTGAAATTGAGGAAGATGCTTACGAGCAATGCGTTGAAAATTTTGAAGCTTCACTTTGGTCCGATAGGCTTTTTTGCTACCATGCTGGTCTCGACGAATTTGTGGAGGAGCTGGAAGAAAAATACGATTTGATTGTATCCAACCCGCCCTTCTATAGCGAAGAAGTATCGAGTGGAGATGTTTCAAGGGATAAAGCTCGTCAAAGCAGTGCCTTGCCTTTTGATGAACTTTTAGAAGGGGTTTCGAACTTACTTTCTCCCAATGGCAGGTTCACGGTTATTATTCCTTTTAAGGAAGAGGAGGGATTTGTTATATCGGCTCAGGAACATATGCTCCATTTGAAAAGGATAACCCGAGTAAAGGGGAATTCAAAAAGTGAGATCAAACGAGTTTTAATGGAATTCTGCTTTGAAAAATCCACAGTAAAGGAAGATAAATTGACCATAGAAAAGGAGCGACATCAATACACGGAACAATACGTAGCACTTACCCGAGATTTCTATTTAAAAATGTAACAATGGCTTCTTGTATTGTTATATTTCCTTGCTACCTTTGGTCAAAACAGTTTGCCCGATGAAGCCCGATTTGTTTGAAGCCCCCGATTATTACAATTTGGATGATTTACTTTCCGAGGAACATAAATTGGTAAGAGATGCTGCCCGACAATGGGTGAAGCGTGACATTTCTCCCATAATTGAGGAATACGCCCAAAAAGCGGAATTTCCAAAGCAAATCATCGGTGGTTTGGCAGAGATTGGGGCTTTTGGACCCTATATTCCTGAAGAATATGGTGGAGCTGGACTAGATCAGATCAGCTATGGTTTGATCATGCAGGAAATTGAACGAGGGGATAGTGGTGTACGTTCCACAGCCTCTGTCCAATCTTCCTTAGTGATGTATCCCATTTTCGCCTACGGCACAGAAGAACAACGAAAAAAATACTTGCCCAAATTAGCCACTGGCGAATGGATGGGCTGCTTTGGATTGACCGAGCCCAATCATGGTTCCAATCCTGGGGGAATGGAAACCAAATACAAGGATATGGGGGACCACTACTTGTTGAATGGAGCCAAACTCTGGATTTCAAACTCGCCCTTTGCAGATGTTGCCGTGGTCTGGGCAAAAAATGAGGAAGGTCGCATCCATGGACTGATTGTGGAAAGGGGAATGGAAGGTTTTTCTACCCCGGAGACCCACAACAAATGGTCTCTTCGTGCTTCTGCGACGGGAGAACTGATCTTTGACAATGTAAAAGTGCCAAAGGATAATTTGTTGCCGAATAAATCTGGGTTAGGAGCACCATTAGGTTGTTTGGATTCTGCCCGCTATGGGATAGCTTGGGGTGCCGTTGGTGCTGCCATGGATTGCTATGACACCGCACTGCGTTATGCCAAGGAGCGTATTCAGTTTGGCAAACCCATTGCTGCTTTTCAATTACAACAAAAGAAATTGGCCGAAATGATTACCGAAATCACCAAGGCCCAATTGTTGGCTTTCCGTTTGGGGCAGTTAAAAAATGAAGGTAAGGCTACCACCGCTCAAATCTCCATGGCTAAACGAAACAATGTGGAAATTGCAATCAAAATTGCCCGCGAAGCACGTCAGATATTGGGTGGAATGGGAATTACTGGAGATTACAGCATCATGCGCCACATGATGAATCTGGAAAGTGTGATTACCTACGAGGGCACCCATGACATCCACCTGCTGATTACCGGGGCCGATATTACTGGGCATCCAGCTTTTAAATAGAAAAAGAATTAGACTTCAACCTTTTCAATACTGACCTTTATTGATTTGCTGATAGGAGTTTGGCTTCGGTCCGCAAAGTGATTGTAAGGCACCAACACATTGGTTTCCGGATAATAAGCAGCCATATTGCCTTTTGGAATGTCATAGGGAATGACCAAAAAATTAAATGCTTTCCGTTCTATATTGTCATAGTTACTTCGAATATGTACCACGTCCATTTTATCCAACCCCTTGGACTTCATGTCCATCTCATTCATAAATAGTACTCTTCGCTCGTTATAAACACCGCGATACCGGTCGTCCATTCCATAAATTGTGGTATTGAATTGATCATGGGAGCGAATCGTCATCAACATGAGTTCATCCGACTTTAAATCGTGCTCGGGAAGTTGATTAATGGTAATCTGGGCCTTTCCATTGGGCAAGTTGCTAAAATCCAGTTCCCTTGCATTGTTGGGAAGGTAGTAGCCCGTTCCTTTTGACCGTTTTTCGGTCTCATCGAAACCTTTGGCAATCTTATCGATGTATTCTCGAATCATTGAATAATCCGAACCCAGTTTTTCCCAGGGTACAGAATGATTGCCATTAAAATAGGTATTGGCAATTTCAGCGATAATTTCAGGTTCACTTTTCAAGTTTCCATAAGTTGGCTTCAGAAATCCTTTGGACCATCGCACCTTTCCCATACTGTTTTCAGTAGTAATAAACTGTTCCTTTCCATTTTGTTGGTCTTTTTCCGACCGACCAAGGGTCGGAAGAATCAATGCAGTTTTTCCTGTGACCAGATGGGACCGGTTCAACTTCGTGCTTATTTGAACGGTCAATTCACAATTTTGAATCGCTTCGGCGGTATATTCAGTATCAGAGGCTGCCATTAAGAAATTACCGCCCAAACAAATAAAAACTTTGGCATTGCCCTCATGCATGGCATGGATGGATTCCACAGTATCGTAACCTTGTTTTGTGGGAGCCTTAAAACCAAAATGCGCTTCAATCTTCTCATTTAAGGTGTTGTTCACATAGTGGTGTATGCCCACACTACGGTCCCCTTGAACATTGCTGTGTCCGCGAACAGGGCAGGTGCCTGCATTGGGTTTTCCAATAGCACCCTTTAACAAGAGTAGGTTTACAAATTCGCGGATATTCTCCACACCGTTTTTATGTTGGGTAAGCCCCATGGCCCAACAAATAATGATTTTGGATTTTTTGGCCAATAAGGCGGTGGTAGTTTTGACAAGACTTTCATCGACCCCGCTTTGTTCGAGCAATTGTTCTTCATCATATTGTTCCAAATCGGCCGCAAGCTTTTGGTAGCCTTCGGTATATTGCTCTATAAAACGATGATCAAAAACACCTCCATTACTTTCTTCGTCTAAGCGCAATAATTTTTTTAACAACAGCTTCACCAAGGCAATATCTTGATTGATATTCACTTGTAAATGAATGTCAGCAAGGGCTACTGCATTACCCAACCAGCCCTTTACCTTTTGGGGGTTTTTAAAGGAAACAAGACCTGCTTCCTTTAAGGGATTAATGCTAATGATCTTTCCCCCATTCTTTTTACATTTCTCTAAAGCGGATAGCATCCTGGGATGGTTGGTCCCAGGGTTCTGCCCAGCAATAATCACTACTTCGGCATCATAGAAGTCCTCCAATTTCACAGAACCTTTACCAATTCCCAGAGTTTCGCTTAGGGCTACACCACTACTTTCATGGCACATATTTGAGCAATCGGGCATATTGTTGGTGCCCAATGCCCTTGCAAACATGCCATACAGAAAAGCTGCTTCATTGCTGGACCGGCCTGATGTATAAAAGATAGCTTCATCAGGCGAATTTATTTTTCTGAGCTCGGAGGCAATCAGTTGATAGGCGTTGTCCCACGAAATAGTCTCATAGTGCTTGCTTTCCACATTCAGCACAAGAGGTTCCGTCAGCCTGCCATGTTTATTTAGCTCGTAATCGGAAAGAAGGGAGAGTTCCTCCACAGAATGTTTCTTAAAAAAATCAGCGCCAACATTTTCGGTGGTAGCTTCATCGGCCAATGCTTTGGCCCCATTCTCACAATATTCTGCTCCAGGTTTTGGTTTTTCTGGGTCTGGCCATGCACAGCTTGGGCAATCAAATCCATTCTTTTGGTTCATTTTTAACAGCCCCTTTAAGCCTTTTACAGCCCCCATTTCTTTAAAAGTATGTCTTAGGGCTTGTTGTACGGAGGGAGAACCTCCGGCGTAAGCCATAGGTTCTTTGATCTCCACATTTTCAGAAAATGTCTGCGGCCCAGTGATGGATATGTTTCGTTTTACTGCTTTTGACATTTTACTTCTATTCTTGATTAAATTGCTGCTTTCGGATTGGGGTAATTATCAGATTGGTCTTCCATAGTGTCATCAAGACACACAAAATCTTTTTCCAACAAAAGAGAAAGTACGGTGCCGTCTTCAAGTGTTATTTCATTCTGGAAGCCCACAAGCTCGTTGGTATACCAGTCTCTAGCAAGATGGGAGGGAACCTTCAAGGTGATATTGCCATTTTCAAAACCGGCAGACAGGGCCTTAATGTCATCATGTTGGATAACCTGATACAGCAATTCGTTTTCGGGAAAACGCGTATGGGCCACTACCTTTCCGGTTTCGCAAAACTGCTTTACTTCAGATTGCGTAAGTCGGTATCGAACAAAATTATCTTTGATGCGTATTTTCATGTCTTGGGGATAATGAGCATATAAGTTACAATGAAAAACAAGATTAGGGAAGTTGACCACAGTTTTTTCTGCTTACACATCATTTCTTTTCGTGCGGAAGGTCAAACAGGTACTTTTACTATGTAATAAATCAGAAAGTAATTTTTTTCATTTTCATATAGTGTTCTCGTAAAAGGGTCCTTTCCTCACAGATAGGGCTCTTTTTAATTTTGGACGTCTGCGTTTGATTTTTTGCTTTCCTTCACCTTCAAAAGTCTTTTGCTTGTTTTCATATCAGCGTACCGGGGGTCTGGGATATAGTCTTCCTTCTGCATTTTTATGACCTCAATACTCAAAAAACCAAATTCTTCCACCACCTTTCCATAAAATCGATAAATGCCTTTGCCACGGAAGTAGTATTTGGCAGCCACGGGAGGAAACAATACCGTATCGAAAACCTCTCCATGTTGGTCGACCAATGTGGCAAAGTGCATACGCTTACCAGTATGTGTACTTGTATTTTTTACAGTTACCAGATAACCGTAAATATCAATGTGTTTGTTCAGATAACGCTGTAGATCCCGTTGGCCATTGGAATTTTTAGGAGCTTCGGCCAGCAGTTCAAAAGGACTGTACAAACAAAACCCCAAAAGCTCCAATTCTTCAAAAGCAGTTTCCAAAGCTGTGGTATGCAATTCGGGAATCTGGAATTTTCGATATCTCGGCGGAAATAGCTTCGGATGTTCCAAGCGGTCATTTTTAGATAGCATTAAATGGGTTTTCCAAAGTAGTTCGTGCTTATTGATGCCCGTAAATCGAAATGCATCGATACGGATCAAAATGGAAAGTTGCTCCACTGAAATAAGAACACGGTCCAAAAAATCTTCTAAGGAAATGAAATCGCCATTCTTCAACCGCTCCGTTACAATCCGTTCCATGACCCTGTTTTCAAGATCTCGTAGGTACATCATTCCTAAAAAAATGTGTTTGCCTCGGATGCAGTTGACAATAACGCTATTGTTGATGCAGGGAGGGTGTATGGTGGCTCCCATCATTCGGGCATCATGAATATAAAATTCTGAACGGTAAAAACCACCCCCGTTATTGAGCACGGCCACCATATATTCCAACGGGAAATAGGCTCGCAAAAACAAACTTTGATAGCTCTCCACAGCGTAAGAGGCAGAGTGTCCCTTGGCAAAGGCATAACCAGCAAAACTGGCTACTTGGTTCCAAATTTCAAAAATCAAGACATCGGCATACCCCTTTTTTCGGCAATTGGAAATAAACTTGTCCTTTACCTTCTGAAATTCTTCCCGCGACCTGAATTTACCACTCATTCCTCTTCGAAGTACATCGGCTTCACCTAAATCAAGATCGGCAAAATGGTGGGCTACTTTGATTACATCTTCCTGATACACCATCACCCCATAGGTGTCGGGCATAATGTCCAACATAACAGGATGTGCTTTTTCCTCTGCACGACCTTGGTTCCTATGTCTTAAAATATATTCTCGCATCATGCCGCTTTTGGCCACGCCTGGACGAATGATAGAACTTGCAGCGACCAACCCCAAATAAGTGTCGACCTCCAATTTTTTGAGCAACATTCGCATGGCAGGTGACTCCACATAAAAACACCCCATACATTGTGCGGTTTTGATGAGGTTGTTGATGGTGATATCCTCTTTAAAACCTTTGATGTCATGAATATCAACCTCTTTAAACCTTTCAGGTTGATTGTAGGCAAGAATTTCCAAGGCCTCTTTTATTTTTCCCAATCCTCGTTGACCTAGAATGTCAAACTTGTATAGCCCGACATCCTCGGCAATCACCATGTCATATTGCGTGGTGGGGAATCCCTTTGGGGGAAGGTGGGTGGCAGAAAACCAATGCAGCGGTTTTTCACTGATCAAAATACCCCCCGCATGAATGCTCAAGTAATTGGGTTTGTCCTTAAGGAGCTTCCCATATTTAAGGACAAGTTTCGACATACCGTCCAATTGATCGGGATGGTATCGGCCTTTGGTCAGAAAGTCAATTTCTTGGGGAGGAAGTCCAAAAACTTTGCCCAATTCCCGAATCACGCCACGCTCTTTAAAGGTCACATAAGTTCCCAAAAGCGCTACATGCTCAAAGCGCTCAAAAATATACTGGGTCATGGCAGGGCGATCCTTCCATGAAAAATCAATATCAAAGTCAGGAGGGTTGGCCCGATACAGATTAATGAAACGTTCAAAATAGAGGTCTAGTTCCATGGGGTCTACATCGGTGATACGAAGCAGATAGGCCACAATGCTATTGGCGCCACTACCTCGACCTACATAATAAAAACCTCTTCGGTGTGCTTCGGAAACAATGTCCCAATTGATTAAAAAATAGGAAACAAACCCCATCTTTTTAATGAGCTTTAACTCTTTGTCCAATCGATTTTTGATGGAAGCATCAATTTTTTCATAGCGGTATGGAAGCCCTTCATAGCACAATTTTTCAATTAATTTTTCATCTTCTTCAACACTTCCCAAATAGCTTTTCAGGTTTTGGGGCTTTCTGCCCCTTGAAAAATCAAAATGGATACTACATTGGTTCAGGAGCCTCTCTGTGTTTTCCAGAATAAAGGGGTATTCTGAAAAAGCGGCTGCCAAATTATGTACGGGATACATTTTTTCATCCTCGTTGGCTTCCTCTTCGTTGGGAAGTTTGCTCAAGAGTACATTGTTGTCGATTGCCCTGAGCAATCGATGTGCGTTAAAATCTTGTTTGTTCCTAAAAGTGACCGGTTGTTGTACCACCAATTTGTCGCGCAATTTCATCAATCCCGAAAAAGGAAGTCTCCGGAGCTCGTTTATGGAAATGCCAATGAATTCATTTTCCTGAAAAGCTTGGTGCTCGTTTAAGAGGACTTGTTCGAAGGGATAGACCACAAAAGCATTTTGAAAATGAGGGGCTTGTTTGGGAATTTCAAGTTCTTGGTGGAGATGGTGTGATAAAAAATCATTGAGTTCCAAATACCCTTCGTTGTTTTTTGCAATGCTTAAAAATCGAGGTTGGACTCCATTTCGGAAATCAATGCCAAGTATGGGCCGAACATTGTATTCGGGAGCTTTCCGAACAAAATTGAGACAGGCCGAGGTGTTGTTGATGTCCGTCAAGACCAATTGGGTCACATGGTTCTGCTGGGCCAATTGCAACAGCTCCTTTTCGGAAAAGGTTCCGAAGCGCATGCTATAATATGTGTGACAATTCAGATAGATAGTAGAAGCTAGATGTTAGAGGTTAGATGTCATTGGTTTAAGGTGTTTGTCAATTGTATACTAACCGTATTTCACGTTCGTCGGATATCTGGCAGTATAGCGGTCTCATATCTATTTATTGTTTTCGATGTGCCAAAACCACAGGAGGCTGCCGGTTGAAGGGGTTGTGCATTCTGCCAATCGTCTTGGCTCCCATGGCCGAAGCTCGAAAAATACTACGGTCTCCAAAACGGTTGCGAACCCTGTCCATGGCACTGTAAAGGTTCAAGGTCTCCTCGGTATCTTCAAATAGATTTATCTGATAATTGCCCGACACCAAATGACTGAAACGAATGCCCACTAATCGCACCAGCATCCGTTTGCTGTACAACCCCCGGAAGAGCTCCAAAATTTTGGGAATCAATATATGGTCGGCACTAGTGTAGGGAATCCGCAATTGTTTGGAATAGGTATTGAAATCGGAGTACCGAATTTTTACTGCAATACAGGCTGTAAGTTTATCACCCCGCCGCAGTTGGTATGCCAGATTTTCGGTCATGGCGATGAGGATGCCTTTGAGTTTGTTCACATCTATGGTATCGCGGTCAAAGGTGCGTTCCGTTGATATCGATTTTCGGTCATGGAAGGGGATTACCGGGGTATTGTCAATGCCATTGGCCCGTTTCCAAATCATTGTGCCATTGGCCCCCAATACCCGCTGCATGATGTCGATGGGCATTTCCTGTATGGTCTGTACTTTTCGTATACCCAGATTTCTAAGGATTTGATAGGTTTTATCGCCCACCATGGGAATTTTTTTGATGGACAATGGAGCCAAAAAAGGTTTTTCCTGTCCGAAATCTATTTTGAGCTGATTGTTGGGTTTGGCCTCATTTGTGGCCACTTTGGATACTACCTTGTTGACTGATAGCCCAAAAGAAATGGGTAGCCCTGTCTCCCGGATAATCTTTCGCCGCATTTCGGAGGCATACCGATAGCAGCCAAAAAAGCGGTCCATTCCCGATAGATCGGCATAGAATTCATCAATACTTGATTTTTCGAACAGAGGTACATGTTCTTTGATGATTTCGGTGACCACATCGGAATATTTGCTATATGTCCCTGCATTGCCCCGAATCACTACTGCCTCAGGGCAAAGTTCCTTGGCCATTTTCATGGGCATGCCCGAATGTACCCCAAAACCACGGGTTTCATAACTACAAGCAGCTACTACGCCACGATCGCTCGTGCCCCCAACCAATAGGGGTTTGCTCTTAAGTTCTGTGTTGATGATCCGTTCCACAGAAACATAAAATGTATCCAAATCTAGATGTAGAATGGTCTTTTTCATTGTTTAGTTGAGAGGGAAGGCTAATTTATGGAATAATTCCTAAAAAATGGATTAAATCCATAAAAAGAAACACAATGAGAGTTATCTGTTATTTATCAAAAAAACCTTTATATCTTTGAACCGTTGTGTTGGATTTCAATTTATGATGAATTGAAATCAGGTTGAGCACCAAAGGTGCGAACCAATGAAAGGCTTTCCATTTGGAAGGCTTTTTTTGTTGGACTACACTTGAAACATGGTATGAATCACGTGATGGACCAGTGAAGCTGCTAATTTTGAGGTTTGGTTGTCGATATCGTACTTCGGATTCATTTCCGCAACGTCCATGCTGATCAATTTTCTAGAATTGATGATAGTTTTCAAACATTCTTGCACGATATAGGGAGTAAAGCCCACGGGCGAGGGAGCACTTACCCCAGGAGCATAGGCAGAGGAGAAGCCATCTAAATCAATAGTAACATATACATGGTCCACATTTTGAATGAATGCATTGATCCAGGTATTGATTTCATTCAAAAATGGCATTTGAAAGGTTTCAGAGAGTACATAGTTGGCCTCCAAATCCTTTGCGGCTTGAAAAAGAAGGCGGTCATTGGCATCTTTCCGGATACCGAGACACAGATATTCAAATCTTCTATTTTCCTCCTTGCACTGCATGGCAATTTGATAAAAAGGTGTCCCAGAATTTCCTTTGCCCATGTTTTTTCGAAGGTCGAAGTGAGCATCAAAATTTATGATGCCAATGGTATGCTTTTTATTTTTTGAGCTTACATAATTATGTATGCCCTGATAATGGCCATAAGCTACATCATGACTTCCTCCCAAAATTATGGGAAACTGTTTTTTCTGTAAGAGCGAAGTAATGGCTTGGGCTAGGGTATCTTGTGCTGATTCCATGTCCCCATCGACACAAACAATATCGCCAATATCATATAAAAGCACATTTTCCGAAAGATGATTGGGGAGTTTACCAAAAGAGCTTTTAATGCTTTTGGGGCCATTTACAGTTCCGACCCGACCCTGATTGCGGCGTACCCCTTCGTCACAGGCATATCCTAAAAGGGCAATGGACTTTTGCGGGGTCCACGTAATCTCATCAAGCGGGATGCATTGTATTTTTTCATGCAGGTAGAGTTGTTCATCGGAGGTTCTTCCGGTCCAAATTTTTGCATTGGGAGAAGCGTAATTTTTCATTCTGAGTCAAAAAGATTATCAAGAATTTCACTATCCACAAGATGGGGTAAAGTTACATTTAGATTGGGGGTTCGTTCCATTTCACGTTTAATGGCAAACAAGGCCTCTTCGTTTCGAGCCCAACTTCTTCGAGATATGCCATTGTTGACATCATAGAAGAGCATATTCTTTAATCGGGCGGATGCCTCATCAGAACCATCGAGTACCATGCCAAACCCGCCATTGATGACTTCTCCCCAACCTACACCACCACCATTGTGAATGGAGACCCAGGTCGCCCCTCGAAAACTATCCCCTATCACATTGTGAATGGCCATGTCGGCCGTAAATTGGCTTCCATCATAAATGTTGCTGGTCTCCCTAAAGGGAGAGTCGGTACCACTGACATCGTGATGGTCCCTTCCCAAAACAATAGGTGCCCCAATTTCACCACTTGCAATGGCTTGGTTAAAGGCTTCTGCAATCTTTGTGCGCCCTTCCGCATCGGCATAAAGAATTCTGGCCTGGGAACCCACAACCAATTGGTTTTGCTCGGCTTCTTGAATCCATTTAATATTGTCCTGCATCTGTTGCTGAATTTCCGACGGGGCCTTAGACTTGATGTCTTGCATCACCTCCAAAGCCAGGGCATCGGTTTTCTGCAAATCCTTGGGATTTCCGGAAGTGCAAACCCATCGAAAAGGACCAAATCCGTAGTCGAAGCACATAGGTCCCAAAATATCTTGAACGTAGGAAGGATAGCGGAAACGTATGCCATCTTCAGCAAAAACCTCTCCACCCGCACGAGACACTTCGAGCAAGAAGGCATTTCCATAATCGAAAAAATAAGTGCCTCTTGCAGCATGTTCGTTGATAGTATTGATTTGTCTCCGAAGGGATTCTTGTACTTTTTCCTTAAAGGCCGAAGGATTTTCAACCATAAGCAGGTTGGACTCTTCAAAACTCAATCCAACCGGATAATAACCACCTGCCCATGGATTGTGCAAAGAAGTTTGGTCAGAGCCCAGATGCACAAAGATATTTTCTGTATAAAACCGTTCCCAAACATCCACTACATTACCGATATATGCTAGGGAAACAACCTCATTATCATTGATGGCCTTTTGGGTTCGTTGAACTAAATCATCCAAATGGGTGTAAAGCTCATCGACCCAACCCTGATCGTGTCTTTTTTTTGCTGCTTCGGGATTAACCTCGGCACATACCGTGATACAACTGGCAATATTCCCGGCCTTTGGTTGTGCACCGCTCATACCCCCCAAACCTGCTGTCAAGAACACTTTCCCCTTTGGGGAACCCCCTTCTTTCAAAACCTTTCGGAAGGCGTTCATTACGGTAATAGCTGTTCCGTGTACAATGCCTTGTGGACCAATATACATATAGGAACCTGCCGTCATCTGCCCGTATTGGGTCACGCCCAATGCATTGTATTTTTCCCAATCGTCCGGTTTGGAATAATTGGGTATCATCATCCCGTTGGTGACTACCACTCTCGGAGCATCTTTTGATGAAGGGAACAATCCCATGGGATGGCCCGAATACATATGCAGGGTTTGTTCGTCTGTCATTTCGGCCAAATACTTCATCGTCAATAGGTATTGCGCCCAGTTTTGAAATACCGCACCATTGCCTCCGTAAGTAATGAGTTCTTCAGGATGCTGTGCAACGGCCGGATCGAGATTGTTTTGAATCATCAACATAATGGCTGCGGCATGTTGGGTCTTGGCCGGATATTCTGAAACCGGACGGGCGTACATTTCGTAATCCGGCTTAAACCGATGCATATAAATACGTCCATAGGTTTTTAATTCTTCGGCAAACTCTATGGCCAATTCTTGATGCCAATCCTTGGGAAAATATCTGAGTGCATTTTGAACGCTCAGTTTTTTTTCAGATGCGGAAAGAATGTCCTTTCGCTTTGGCGCTGGATTTCCACCTTGGGGATATTCCCTCCTGGAAGGAAGCTTTTTAGGGATTCCTTGGAGTATCTGTGCGTGAAGATTGGCAGTTGTGTTCATTTCAATGCATTTGATAGATGCTTTCACCCTTTTTCCAAACGGAAATAGGCTTTACTTGTCCTTGATGATAGGTGATTTCTTGATAGTTATCGACAGGAAAAACCACAAAATCTGCGATAGTGTTAGGTGCAAGCCTTCCTCTATCGGATACATTTAGGGCCGCTGCTGCCCTTGAGGTAATTCCAGCAATAACTTCCGCGTTGGACAGTTTTTCAAAGGCGCCCAAGATACTGGCTTGGGTCAACAAGTCGCCCATGGGTGCCGAACCGGGATTATGGTCGCTGGCGATGGCCAAAGCCCCTCCGGCATCCAATATTTTTCGGGCAGGTGTGAAATCACATCCCAACCCCAGTGAAGCACCAGGTAAGGCCATCGCGATGGTATCGCTTTGTGCCAAAAGTTGAATTTCCTTCTCGGTACTTGCCTCTAAATGGTCGGCACTTATCGCTCCAAACTGCACGGCAACTTCGCTTCCACCTGTGGTAAATTGGTCCGCATGCACAGTGATGTCAAAGCCTAAATCTTTTGCTTTCTGAAAGTAGGGGGCTATTTCTTTAGAAGAAAAAGCACTTTCCTCTATGAAGGCATCTATACGATTTGCCAATTTTTCAGACTTGAGAATGGGAAACAAAGTGTTGGCCATTTCCTCTAGATAGGGGGTGTCACTATCCCAATCCTTAGGACGCATGTGTGCTGCCAAACAGGTAGAAACCAAGTCCAGAGCTCTTTTTGAGTTGGCCTTTTTTATCGCCCGAAGCATTTTTAACTCTTCCTCCACGGACAAGCCGTAGCCGCTTTTGACCTCAAGGGTCGTGACTCCATTCATCAAATGGATTTGACTTCTTGAAACGACTCCTTCAGCCAACTCTTCCAAGGAAGCCATTCGAGTTTGGGTCACCGTGTCCCAAATGCCTCCCCCTGCTTTCGCAATTTCCAAATAGGTTTTTCCCGAATTGCGAAGGGCATAATCCCGTGCGCGAGAACCTCCAAAACAAATATGGGTATGGGCATCAATAAATCCAGGGAGGCAAACTGCTTCCCCTTCAATTTTATGAATTATTGTAGCCTTCGATTTTAATACATCAAAGGCATCAACTGCCACTATGTTGCCTTCTGAAACCAATATCCCACCATTTTCAATGATGACCAATTGCTCATCCCTGAGCGCCCCCTTCAACGGAAGGTCCGTCATGGGAAGTAATTGCGTAAAAGGTCCAATAAGTGTATGGTCACTCATTTTAATAGGTTTCAAATTCTTCAAAATGGGGTGTCTCCCAATCCAAATTGTGGGCTTTCATGATACGCTCAACGAGCTTTAAAATTTCAGCATTTTGCAAGATTTCGACTCCTTTTTCAATATCCTCCGCAAATACCCGGTCTTTTTCCGCGAAAGCAACTTTGGTTCTAATAAACTTGTGGATTTCATCCAAAACCACTCCTGATTTCAGCGGTTTACGGTACTCAAATGCCTGAGCTGCCGTGAGGAGCTCAATGGCTAAAATTTTCTCTACATTCTCTATGATATGAAGTGCTTTTCGACCACTTATCGACCCCATGCTCACATGGTCTTCTTGACCCAAAGAGGTGGGTATGCTATCGGCACTTGCTGGGAAACAGAAACTTTTGTTTTCACTGACCAGAGCAGCTGAGGTGTATTGCAGAATCATATAACCTGAGTTGATTCCCGTGTCTTCCATCAACAATTTGGGGACTCCGGTGCTATTGCCCTCAAGGGCCAAATAAATTCTTCGGTCCGAAATATTGCCTAGTTCGGAAGCGGCCAAAGCTGCATAATCCAAAGCCATGGCCAAGGGTTGCCCGTGAAAATTACCACCACTGATCGTAAGCTCCTCATCGATAATAACCGGGTTGTCGGTTACTGAATTTAATTCTACCTCCAAGAGTTCCTTTAAATGGAGCCAGGCATTTCGGGAAGCACCATGCACTTGTGGAATGCATCTCAAAGAATATGGATCCTGTACACGTTCGCAATCAATATGGTCTTCAAGAATTTCAGAACCTTTTAGCAAGGTTCTTATGCGTTTGGCCACATGCTGATTTCCTTTAAAGGGACGGAGTTGATGCAATTCTTCAAAAAAAGGTTTTAGGGAACCTTGGAGTCCCTCGAGCATCATTGCTCCAATAATATCGGCATGTTTGAGGCAATGCTGTAGCTTTTCCAAAATCACTACGGAATGTGCTGCGATAAATTGGGTTCCATTGATCAAAGCCAAGCCTTCTTTTGGACCAAGTTCAAGTGTGTCCATTCCTGTTTTTGAGAAGAGCTGTTTCGTAGAAATGGTTTCTCCTTCATAATCAACTTTCCCCAAACCAATCAGAGGTAAAAACAAATGGGAAAGTGGGGCCAAGTCGCCGGACGCACCGACAGAACCTTGCCTTGGCACCACGGGGATGGCATTATTTTCAATATGCCAGATAATACGTTCCAAAGTTTCTATTCGAATACCGGAAAAGCCTTTGGCCAGTGCATGCACTTTTAAAATGAGCATCAGTTTGGCCAAGGTGTTGGAAATGGGGTCACCAACACCAACACTGTGGCTTTGCAAAATGTTGGTTTGCAGAATTTTGGTCTCCTCTTTTGAAATACTTGTAGTGCAAAGGGGACCAAATCCGGTATTGATACCGTAGACAGGTTTTTCCTTTTCTACTATATTTTTTACGACCAAACTACTTTTTTTCACCCGCTCAATGGTCTCTTTGGAGAGAAATCCCTTTGTAAATCCACGAGAGATGGAAAGGGCCAATCCAGCGGTCAAATAGCCTTCGCCGTACGAGAAAGTTTCAGGTTTAGGTTGCATTATGAAATCGATTTCGTAGAGCTAAAAGTATTCATTAAGTTTGATATAAACGAGTACAAAATCCAAATGAAAATATACATAGCCCATGATCTTTGAGCTTATTAAGCGGAGACGTTCGGTGTTTCCCGCCCAGTATACCGAACAACCTATTGAAAAAGCAGATATAGAAAAAATATTGGAAGCCGCCAATTGGGCGCCAACCCATAAAAAGACCGAGCCTTGGCGTTTTAAGGTGCTTCAGGGAGAAATGAAGGAAAAACTTGGGGTGTTTCTTTCCCAAAAGTATCAAGAAGTAGACTCAAAACCCAAACAAGTCAAAATCAAAAAATTACAGGACAACCCTGCACGTTCGGGAGCGGTCATTGCTATTTGCATGCAAAGGGATCCCAATGAAAGTCTTCCTGAATGGGAGGAATTGGCCGCCACGGCCATGGCTGTTCAAAATATGTGGCTTTGCTGTACGGAGTTGGACATTGGATGTTATTGGAGTTCACCGGGACTTATCAAGTATATGGATGAGTTTCTTGATTTGAAGGAAGGGGAAAAATGTCTTGGTTTTTTCTACATGGGGCATTATGATGAGGAAATCCCGGAATCACCAAGGAGGCCCATTTCAGAAAAGGTGGAGTGGCTAGAATGAGAAAAGTTCAGAGGCGTACTTTACAGTCACTATTATGAAAAAAACCAAGTAGCCCGCCGTAAGTACAAACTTCATAAAGGTTCCGGTTAAAAAACCAATAAAGGAACCAAAAGCAGCTTTCATAGCGGTTTTTTGGTCTGCTTTATTGATGAGCTCTCCTACTAAAGCACCAACAAAAGGCCATATAATTATCCCGAAAGGACCAAAAACAGGGAAAAGGATAGCTACTAGTAATCCCACAATTGTCCCCCACATACCGGCTTTACTGCCTCCAAACTTTTTTGTGCCAGCTGCAGGGATAATGTAGTCCAATACTGTGACGCCTAAAGCAAGAATTAAAGTACCCCCTAAAATCCACCAATTATCGGGTACGGCTTTGGTTAAATACAACAACAACAATCCCACCCAGCTAATAGGCGGTCCGGGCAATACTGGGAGGAAACTGCCTAAAATGCCCACAAGCATCAAAAGAAATCCTATAACAAGTAAGGCGATATCCATTAGCATTGGTTTATGGTGTTAGACAAATATAAGGGCGAATTGTTACAAGAGCTGTGTTGTGGGAATGAAAAAATATGTGTGCAAAAAGTCGTAATTTCAGCCGAATAACAGAGGCGGTATGCGGAAGCTTTTTGGGATATTGATTTTAGGTTTATCAACCTCCTGTAACTTGTTTGTTTCCCAAGAGGAAACCACCAAAAATATGGTGAACCAAGAATTACTGGAAATCAACTGGAACGATGTGGACCAATATCCGTTATTTGAGGGTTGTGAAGAAGACCTTGATAAGATAGCGCAGCGCAGTTGTTTTGAAAGTGCCATGTTGGGCTATTTTTCCGAATCTTTGGAAGGATTGAGTTTTCAAGTGAACAAGGACATGAATGACACCATTTATGTGGATTTTTTAATCGATGAGCACGGATTCATTGCTGTGCAGAATGTGGAGGAAAAAGAGTCCGTGCTGAATGAAATCGCTAACTTCAACACCGAGGTTTCTCGGCGCTTAAATGACCTGACCACGGTGGCTCCGGCCTTAAAAAGGGGGGTGCCGGTGAGCATACGATTTCGCCTTCCCATAATTTTGAACACAAATTGAAGCCCTGGTGAAAGAGAAAATTATTTTAGGTATTGACCCAGGGACTACGGTTATGGGTTTTGGCATCATAAAGGTGGTGAAAAAGCAGATGCACTTTGTTCAAATGAATGAACTCTTGCTCAAAAAATACCCAGACCACTATCTCAAACTTAAATTGATTTTTGAACGTACCCTGGAACTGATTGATACTTATCACCCCGATGAAATTGCGATCGAGGCTCCCTTTTATGGAAAAAATGTACAGTCCATGTTAAAATTGGGAAGAGCACAAGGTGTGGCCATGGCAGCTGGGTTGTCTCGGCAGATACCCATTACGGAATACATGCCCAAAAAAATTAAAATGGCCATTACAGGGAATGGAAATGCCAGCAAGGAGCAAGTAGCCAAAATGCTTCAAAGTGTGCTACAATTAAAAACCTTGCCCAATAATTTGGACAGCACCGACGGACTGGCCGCTGCGGTCTGTCATTTTTATAATGAGGGCAGAATCGATGTAGGAACCAGCTATACAGGTTGGGAGGCCTTTGTGAAAAAGAATCCTCAAAAGCTGGGCTGATGGCTGGCATATACCTTCACATTCCTTTTTGCAAGCAAGCGTGCCATTATTGCGATTTCCATTTCTCCACCCAAATGCGAACCAAAGAGGCTATGCTAAAGGCGCTGCAAAGAGAGCTGAAACTTCGAAAAGATGAATTGGAAGGGGAGGCGATAGAGACCATTTATTTTGGAGGAGGAACTCCCTCGGTTCTCGAAGTTTCAGAAATTGAGGCCTTAATAGCAGCGGTTCAAAGGCATTATCATGTAATCCAGGATGCTGAGGTTACCTTGGAGGCCAATCCAGATGACTTATCCAATAACAGGATAATAGAGTTATCAAAAAGTCCAATCAACCGTCTAAGTATTGGCATTCAATCTTTTTTTGATGCGGATTTACAACTGATGAACCGGGCGCACAATGCCCGAGAGGCTGAAGAATGCGTTAAAAAGGCACAAGAATATTTTGAGAACATTTCCATCGACTTGATTTATGGTATTCCCGGAGCGGATAACGATAGATGGAAAGCTAACATTGAAAAGGCACTTGCATTGCAGGTGCCACACATTTCGAGTTATGCATTGACTGTTGAACCTCGAACCGCATTGAAAAAATTCATTGAAAAAGGTCTGGTTCCAGAAATGGACGACGAACAAGCCCAAGAGCAGTTTCATATGCTATTGGACATGCTAGAAAATGAAGGCTTTGTGAATTACGAGATATCAAATTTTGGAAAAGAAGGCTTTTTTTCGAAAAACAATACTTCGTATTGGCAAGGAAAGAAATATCTGGGAATTGGTCCTTCGGCCCACTCTTTTGATGGTGAGGTGCGCAGTTGGAATATCAGAAACAACATCAAATACATCAAAGCACTGGAACTAGGAGAATTGCCCTTGGAACGAGAGGCCTTGTCTGTTAGGGATAGGTACAACGAATATGTAATGACCGGGCTGCGTACCATTTGGGGTGTGTCCTTTAAAAAGGTTCGGACGGAATTTGGCGAACCGTATGAGTCCTATTTAAAAGGGCAGTCGGAAAAGTACATCAAAGAACATTTATTATTTGTGGATGAAGACCGTCTTTTGGCCACAAAAAAGGGAAAGTTTTTAGTGGACGGAATTGCTTCGGACCTTTTTATGGTTAACTTGGTAAAATGATCGCCGCGGTTAAACATGGATCTAAGAGTTATCGAATAGATTTCTCGAAACCTATTGATATTTCACTGCCTCTCATCGGTGGAGAAAAAAATGTCAACGCATGGTATTTAAAACCCCCGGTAATCGAACCGCATAGCGAAAAAGGCTTTGTTGGGCAAGTGTCACAAGGTGGTGCGGTCAACTTTAATGACATTCAGTTTAACCCACATTCCCATGTGACGCATACCGAATGTTTGGGGCATATCACAGAGGGATTTTATTCCATAAATAAACAGTTAAGGAGCTTCTTCTTTTGGGCTGAGCTGATTACTGTCGCTCCAGAGGAGAGCAATGGGGACTTCATCATATCTGAAAAGCAACTAAACTATGCATTGGGAAATCATAGGCCGGAGGCCTTGGTGATTCGAACCCTTCCGAACGTACAAAGCAAAAAGTCCATGGACTATTCCAATACGAATCCACCATACCTACTGGAAACGGCAATGGATTTTTTGGTGGAGCATGGGATTGAGCATCTTTTGGTGGATTTGCCTTCGGTGGATAGGGAACGGGATGAAGGACGATTAGCAGGGCACAAAGCTTTTTGGGGACTGGAGAAAGATCCAAGGATGAATGCGACCATCACGGAATTAATCTTTGTTCCTAATTCAATTGCGGATGGAACCTATATTTTGAACCTACAGGTTGCCCCTTTTGAAAACGATGCTGCTCCAAGTCGTCCAGTTCTTTACAAAATTGAAGACCCATGAAGAACATAATTCAACTTGAAGAAGTGTTGATGTTCATTTTGGGAATCTATCTGTTCAGCATCTTGGACTATCGATGGTTTTGGTTTTTGATTTTGATACTCACACCAGATATTGGGATGCTGGGATATCTTTTCGGTAACAAAGTGGGCGCTGTGCTATACAATATATTCCACCACAAGGGTTTGGCTATTGCACTATATTTATTAGGTATTTATTTTGAGTTGCCAGTGATGCAGCTCGGGGGTATTATTTTATTTTCCCATTCGGCTATGGACCGAGCTATGGGATATGGATTAAAGTATGAAAAGGGATTTAAGTTCACCCATCTTGGGGAAATAGGTAAAAAAGATGGATAATGTATTGGACGTACTTCTGGGACTCCTTTTAGGGGCGATACTCATGTATTGGCTCTTTTCGTTGTTTCGTAAAAAGCGTAAAAAAGAACTCACCGAACAACAGTCCACGGTATTGTTGGACAAGATTAGAAGCGTCGCCAAGCTGGTGTCAGTAGAAGGGGATTTTGCTGAAATTTACCATTATGAAAACACCAAGGAGAGCTTCATGAGCTTGTTCAGTAGTAAGAAGAAGGCTCTTATTGTGATCAAAGCCAAGGCTCAAATAGGGTATGATCTTAAGCGCTTAAACTTAAGCGCGGATAAGGATAGGAAGAAAATTATACTAAAGAATTTCCCAGAGCCTGAAATTCTGTCCATTGAGCCAGAGCTGCAATTTTACGACATCAAAAACGGATTGTTCAATAGCTTTTCCCCAAAGGATATGACCCAATTGAATGCGGAGGCCAAAGAACACATAAAACAGAAAATTCCTGAAAGCGGATTGATGGAATCTGCAAAAAAGGAAGCCCTGCAAGCCGTTCTTTTAGTAGAAAAAATTGTGGAAACCATTGGATGGACACTTGATTATTCAGCATTGGAAATTTCTGATATTGATAAAAAATTTCTGGATTCTTAGTTATGGCAATTGAACATCATTGGTCAGTATAGTTTTCATCAATCCACTTTTGGGCCTCCCATGTGTACCACCAGGGTGAGAAGTTTTGCGCCTCTACAATTTTTTTGTAGTGAACCAAACTACTGTCTTGCTGCTGTTTCATATGAAAATAGTTTGCCATATAATAATTGGCATAGGGATTTTCCTTATCAATATTCAGGAGTTTTTGTCCCAATGCCTCGAATTGTTGATCAAAATCTTTGAATTCTTCTTCACCGCGAAATGAACCCATCGACTTGAGCATGAATAAATTTCTCATAAGAATTAGGTCGCCGTATTCCTCATAATCCAAAAATTGATCAAATGTTAGGTTCAGTATTTGTTTGCTCAATCCGCCTTCTTCATCGGCGTAGCGATACATGAAAGTTGCAGCCAAGGACTGCGCCAACAGTTTTTTTCTGTAAAATTCCAAGTTGTCTTCGGTCAACCTATCTTTTAAGGTCGGTAGTGTTATCTGATTTTCGAAAAGGGGAATAGCATCAAATTCAAAAACATAATTCTTCAAAAAGCTAAGTGCGAACAATGAATAGGTAACATCACCAGCTATCAACCTGGCAGGATCACTCATCAAATTGTTGTTGGCCGCTATTATAAAGGTCAAATCTTTATTGGGCACTTTTAGGAATAAACTAGAATAGCAGTCGTATTGCCCATATCCCCATACGAGTTGCTCATTCATAAACTCTTGTGTGAAAACCCCAAGACCGTAGGGAATTCCAATGTCAAATGAAGTGAACATCGTTTTTTTGGAAGAATCATTAAGTAAGGTGTTATTGTCCAAGGCAGTGCTTAATTTTGATAAATCGCGAACTGTTGAAGAAACTCCGGCTGCAGCGGAAAATCCATAATCTATGAATCCCGGTTGAGGTTTCCGTTCCATATACCCCTTTATTGGCTGCCCACCTAAAAAGTATGGCTGCGCAATTTTTCTTTTCTCCAATACTACTTGCATTGAGTCTTTCAACAAGTAGGTGTTTTGAAGCTTGAGAGGAGTGATGATTCTTTCATAGATATTTGTTTTAAAGTCCTTTCCTGACGCTTTTTCTATGATATCTCCAAGCATCATGAATCGGTTATTGTTATAGTAAAAGTGCTTTCCAGGAATACCTTGGGAGGTATGTGAGAGGATATGCTTTATTTGTATGGAATCACCCAAACCTCGGCCATTAACATAAGTATTGACGGGTTCATCCAATGTTATCTTTCCCTCTTCTACCAACTGCATAACAGCGATTGCCGAAAACATCTTGGTCAGCGATGCCATTTGAATGGTCGTGACCGAATCCATGGGAATCTCTAAATCGATATCCGCAAAACCAAGGTAATCTTCAAAGATTATCTGCTCGCCTTTTGTGACCAATACACTTAACCCTGGTATTTGAAAGTATTCTTTCAATTCCGATAACTCGTTTGAAAATTGGTCTTTGGAATCAGGTTGTTTAGTATGAGAATTGGAACACCCGAAGGAGAATAACAAGATGAGCGAAACGGCTAGAGACTTATACATGGTTGGTCTAAATTTTTTAGGAAGCCAATGGCTAAGTATAAAATGCCATTCAATGGCATTTAATAGAGTTGGGTAATTTTTGTTTGTTACAGTATCTTTAAGAAATATATTTCCACCCTATATAATGAAAACAAAACATATTGCCATCTTAATTTTTGGGCTATTGACCATTAAAGGTATTTCCCAAACCGAAAAAGAAGTATTGGACTTCGACCCAGCGTTTTCCCATTCCGTATATGTATGGTTGAAGGAACCTAATAATCCAAATGTTCGGGAACAATTTGAAACATCGCTCAAAAAGTTTTTAAGGAATTCAAAGTTTGCCAAGACCAACTTCATTGGTGTTCCTCCTAAAGCAACGCGCGATGTCGTGGACGACTCCTATACCTATTCCTTAATCGTGACCTTTGAATCCGCAGAAGCCCAAGATGGATATCAAAAAGAAGAGGCACATCTGATTTTCATTGAGGAATGCAAGGAGCTCTGGGAAAAAGTTTTGGTTTATGATGCTTTAGGACTAGAGGAATGAACGTAGAAGCACTGCGGGAGTATTGCCTGCAAAAAAAAGGAGTAACCGAAGAATTTCCGTTTGATGAGGAAACATTGGTGTTCAAGGTGATGGGAAAAATGTTCGCCCTCATTCCCTTGGAACGCGTTCCCTCTCAATGCAATCTAAAATGCGATCCCGATAGAGCTCTAGAGCTTCGGGAAGAATACGATGGGGATATCATTCCAGGCTATCACATGAGCAAAAAGCATTGGAATACTATGTATTTGGAAAGACTTTCGCCAGAACTCATCATGGAGTTGGTAGACCATTCCTATGATTTGGTAGTGGCAAAAATGCCCAAAGCCCTCAGGGAAGAACTCAAATTATTGCCTTGATCACTTCCTAATTCAACGAACGAACTCTACCACTCACCGACAGTTTTTCAGGATTTAGCCAACTTGTAGTCTTTTTCTGAAGGATATTTTTCACTTTTGTATCCTAAATATATACTATCATGAATGTTCTGTTTATCGAGGACGATATGATCGAAACCATGAAATTGCAACGAGCGATTTCAAAGTTTGACAGCAGACACAAAATTACCGAGGCAAAAAATGGAGAAGAAGCCTTGGAAATTTTGAGGCAAGGCAATTTGCCCGATATCATTCTATTGGATTTGAATATGCCAAGAATGAGCGGTACGGAATTCTTGACCAAGCTAAAGGCCGATGATAGGCTAAAATATCTCCCTACCATTATTTTGACCACATCTGAAAATCGGGTAGACCTTCTAAGGTGTTTCGAAATAGGGATAGCAGGTTACATTATCAAACCTCTGAAATATGAGGATTATGAATCCAAGTTAAAAAAGGTTTTTGACTACTGGGAAATCAGCGAATTGATCAAAGCCTAACAAAAAACGGCATTTCACAACATTCTTTTTAGCATAGGTAGTACAATTCCTACTTTTAAATCATAATATTCTTATTATGAAAGGAATTGTATTTACCGAGTTTCTGGAAATGGTCGAAGCTACTTTTGGTTTTCAAACCGTGGATACCATAATCCAGAACGCCAACCTTCCTTCAGAAGGGGTGTATACCTCCGTGGGCACTTATGATTTTAATGAGATGGTAAGTTTGCTAACGGAGCTCAATAGTGAGACCGGTATTACCCAAGAAAACTTACTCTATTCTTTTGGGCATTTCCTTTTTGGAAGTCTGACCAAGGCACACCCTGAGGTGGTTGCCAGTTATAAGTCGCCCATAGCATTGCTCAACTGTATCGAGGATCACATTCACGTGCATGTGAAGAAACTATATCCTGATGCCGAACTGCCCGAATTTAAAATACTATCCAAAACAGAGCGAACCCTTGAAATGATCTATAGCTCTTCAAGAGGACTTTATGCTTTGGCCCACGGGTTGATCGTGAAGACGTTTGAGCACTTTGGAAAAATGGTAAAAGTAGATTATAAACTCTTGAATGAAAACGGAACGGAAGTCAAGTTTACGCTCGTCCAAAATGGATAACGGCGAAGTTGCCATACTAAAACGGGCCTTGCTTCGTGAGAAGAAGGCCAGAAAAGTGGCAGAAAATCTTTTGGAGCATAAATCCAAAGAACTCTACGATGCTAGCTTGCATTTAAGAGAGGCAAACGGTCGTTTGGAAAATCTGCTCACTAAGCAGGGCACTCCATTGGACTCTGCCTTTATCAATATCATTGATCCTTATGTGGTCATGGACCTCAATACAAAAGTGGTCAACATGAATACTTCGGCGAAAGAGTTTTTGGGATATGATCACACCCAAGACGACATCTATCTTTCTGGCTTGGTACATCCCGACTATATTGAATATACTGCAGAATCGTTTCAGAGCTTACTGCAAGTTGGGATTCTAAAAAATTATTCCGCAAAAATTTTCACCAAAGGCAAGGTTGAAAAGCATGTCAATATCAATGCAAGCCTTATTTATAACAAAGAAGGGATTCCCATAGCGGCCCAAGGCGTTATACGCGACATCACCCAAGAAATTGAAATAAAGAAACTCCTTGAAAATCAAAAAAAGCAGCAAGATATTATTGTAGAGAACTCCCCTTTGGGTATTCTTTTGATTGTAAAAGATAAGATTGTTCGAGCCAACAAATCGTTCATTGAGCTTTTGGGATATACGGAGGTTGAACTGTCTAAACTATCTCTTGATGACATTTCCACTTTGGAAGACAATGATCTGTACGAAACTTTGGTAAGGAAGAGTATCGAAGAGGACAAAAGCTTCACAATTGTACGCAAGTTCTTTAAAAAGAGTGGGGAAACATTGCATGGAAAAACTTCCATCAGTTCTTCATTGGATGAAAAAGGAGAGGTATCCTATAGTGTAGCCCTAATTGAGGACATTACCCAAGAAAAGATTTCCGAAGAAAAACTAAAGGCTTCTGAAGAACGAATGGGTACGCTCATCAAAAATCTACAGATGGGAATTTTGCTGGAAGACCAGGACCGCAAGATTGTTTTGGCCAATCAAAAGTTCTGTGATCTTTTTGGAATTCCTGTTTCACCAGAGACTTTAAAAGGTGTGAACAGCGCGCAATCCATTCACAAGTACAAACATCTGTTTTTGGAACAAGATTCCGTAGTGCGGAGAATGGAACACGTTTTGGAACAGAAGGAAGCTGTTGCTGCCGATGAAATGGAGCTAGTGGATGGACGAACCTTCGAAAGGGACTACATTCCTTTATTCAATAACGGCGAATATCAAGGTCATCTTTGGAGCTATAACGATGTGACCTTAAAAAAGAACTACCGAAAGAACCTTGAAATCCAAAAGGAAAAGTACGGCAGCATTATTGCCAATATGAACCTCGGTCTTGTTGAGGTGGACACGGAAGAAAACATTTTAATGGTCAATCAAAGCTTTTGTGACATGATTGGCTATTCTTCCATTGAGCTCATTGGCAATAATGCCAAAGAGGTCATTCAAATTGTGGAGAAGGACAAAGAAAAAATCAGGAAACATACCACAAAAAGACTTCGGGGCATATCAGATTCTTATGAGGTAGCCGTAAAAACCCGAAAAGGAGATCAGCGATTTTGGTTGATTAGTGGCGCACCTCGGTATGATGAAATTGGAAACATTATTGGCTCTATCGGAATCCACTTGGACATAACCGAACAAAAAAATCTGGAGCTACAAAAGGAAAACCTTTTAATCGAATTGGAAGCCAGTAACAAGGGGCTTCAAGAATATGCACATATCGTATCGCATGATTTAAAATCACCCTTGCGTAGTGTTAGTGCGCTAGCCTCATGGCTATATGACGATTACAAAGATCAATTGGACGAAACAGGTCGCTACAATCTTCAAATGATTCAAGAGAAGATTGAAGGTATGGACAAATTGATATCAGGCATTTTGAAGTATTCCACGGTGAACAGTGATGCTTTGGAAAACAAGGAGGTCAATGTTGATGAGGTCATCAAAGAGATAAAGGAAATCATCTACATACCGGATAATGTTGCCATTAAAATCATTCAGAAGCTACCGGTAATCAAGGCGGATAGAACCATGGTGCACCAATTGTTCCAGAACTTCCTCAGCAATGCCGTGGTAAATATTGAAAAACCTGAGGGCCTTGTGGAAATTGATTATAAAGACCAAGACACCCACTGGGAATTCAGTATAAAGGACAATGGTGTTGGAATTCCTGAGGAATACCACAAAAAGATATTTGAAATATTTCAATCCATCGGCAACAACGAACGCTCAACGGGGATTGGGCTTTCCATCGTGAAAAAAATCATTGATCGGTACAAAGGAAAAGTATGGCTGGAAAGTGAAATAGGCGAAGGAACCACCTTTTTCTTCACCTTAATCAAAAACCATAAAAATTAATAAAATGAAGATAGTACAGGCAAAACGAATTGGTAATGAAAATTGGGAATTCCAACAAGAAGAAACCTTAAAAGAACCCCTGGTATTGGTATTTGGAGATAGATACCTCCTGGAGGATAACAAGCTTTTTGGGGAAATTCAAGAAATGTATCCCGACGGGCATCTTGTTTTTGGATCTACATCGGGGGAGATTATGGATACCAATGTCTATGACGGAAGCATTACCCTGACCGCCATAGAGTTTGAAAAGACCCGTTTCAAAATTGAAAACAAAAATGTCTCTGACTATGCCAGTATTGAAGAAATGGGCGAGGCAATCTCTAAAAGCTTTGACAAAGAGAATTTAGATCATCTCTTTGTTGTTTCCGATGGGAGTTTTGTGAACGGAAGCGGTCTCATTCAAGGTCTGGAATCCGATTCAAGTTTTCAAGCCTCCATAACCGGGGGGCTATGTGGGGATGGTGCCCGTTTTGAAAAGACATTGGCCTCTTACAATGAAAACCCAAAGCAAGGTGAGGTGATCGCCATCGGGTTTTATGGTGATGAATTGGAAGTATCCTATGCCAACTATGGTGGTTGGACCGCTTTTGGTCCGGTGCGCACTATCACCAAGTCCAAGAACAATGTCCTTTTTGAGATTGATGGCAAACCTGCTCTCGACCTATACAAAAAATACCTAGGCGAAAGGGCAGAAGAATTACCCCAGGCGGCTTTGCTATATCCGCTTACTGTACAACAACACGATAAAAAAGAACCTTTGGTTCGCACCATACTTACCATCGATGAAGAAAACAGTTCGATGATTCTTGCTGGGGATGTACCGGTAGATTCTAAGGTGCAGTTAATGATGTCCACTGTGGACGACATAGCCGAAGGTGCCTCCAAAGCAGCAGAACTCGCCATGAGGGGGAGAAAGAACAAACCAGAACTGGCCATCTTGATCAGTTGTGTGGGAAGGAAATTGGTTTTAGATCAAAGAACTGAAGATGAGATTGAGGAGGTAGCTGATATCATTGGAGACCAAGCCGCGATTACAGGATTTTATTCCTACGGTGAAATGGCACCATTTGCCGGAAAGAACGAGTGCCAACTGCACAATCAAACCATGACATTAACCTTATTGAGTGAATAAATGCATTCGTTGCTTAAACGACAAATCAAAAAACACCTTCCCGAAGAACTGGTCAACGGACAGGTTCTCGAATCTTTTTTTGCTGCCATTAGCAAATCATATTCTGATTTTGATGAGAAGCTGAAAATGATTCAAAGAGCCACAGTGTTGAGTTCAGAGGAACTCTACGAGGCCAATTTAAGGTTGAACCAAGAAACGGAAAGCCAACGCAAGGTGTTGAAGGCTCTCAGCAGAGCTGTTGCATCTATGCAGCATGAAGGCGGGAACCGGGAAAATGGGGAGTTTAAATTGGATCATCAAAAATTGGTCGAGGATATTGAGAAACAGGCACATCGCCTTGTTGAAATTACCGAGGAAAAAGACATTCTCCTTAAAAATTTGGAACAACAGAATGAATCATTGAACAACTATGCCCACATGGTGTCCCATGATCTGAAATCCCCCATTCGAAATGTACACTCCTTGGTGAGTTGGGTGTTTGAGGACGGCAAAGAAAATTTCAACGAGCAGAGCAATCAAAATATTGACCTCATTTTTCAAAACCTTACTAAAATGGACAGTTTGATTGACGGAATATTAAGGCATTCCAGTATCGATTCTCTACAGGAACAACCTGTTGTTTTGGATTTGTATGATTTGTTGGATGAAATTGAACAGACCATATATGTTCCAGAGAATATCACCATCAAAAAAAGCAAGAACCTGCCAAAACTGTTTACGGGGAAATATCGGATGGAACAACTCTTCAAAAATTTGATCACCAATGCCATTACCGCCTGTGGTGATAAAACTGATGGATGCGTGGGGATTGATGTGCAAAAGGAAAAAGATGGTTGGTTGTTCACCGTCACAGACAATGGCAAAGGGATTCCAAAGCATCTTCAAGTTGGAATCTTTGATATGTTCAAAAAATTAGAAAATAACTCTAGCGCCACCGGGATTGGATTGGCTCTGGTCAAAAAAATTATCAACTACTACAAAGGAGACATTTGGCTTTCCTCTTCAGAGGAACGCGGAACCACTTTCTTTTTCACCATCAAAAAAGAGCTTTAAGCAATGGAATTACCAAATCTTGATTATATCAAAGAAATTTCGGGAGGAAACGAAGATTTTGAAAAGAAATTCCTCTCTATCATCCAAAACGAGTTTCCCAAGGAAAAGAACGAGTATTTGGAAAATTTGGAACGGGAAGACCTGGAGGAATCTGCGAAGATTGTTCATAAAATAAAACATAAATTAGGCATTCTTGGGTTGCAGCAGGGCTACAGATTGGCCATTAAATATGAAGAGGACCTAAAGTATGGAAACACAAACTTGAAATCAGATTTTCACGAGGTCTTGCATACGGTGGAGGAGTTCATTTTAAAAATAGCATAAGATGAGAAGCATAATTGTTGACGATGAGGCAAGCGCCAGGGCCATCGTAAAGGAGCTCTGCAAAAAAATTCCTGGGATGGAAGTTCGAGCCGAATTTCCCAATGCCTTGGAAGCCATGAAATTTTTGAAGGACAATCAAGTTGACTTGATTTTTTTGGATATCCATATGCCCAAATTAACCGGTTTCGATTTGATTGAGACTGTTCAGAATCCTCCCAAGATAGTACTTACCACTTCAGATAAGAATTTTGCCATTGAAGCTTATGAATACCCTTTCATTGTGGATTATTTGGTAAAGCCGATCACCACAGAGCGGTTTGAAAAGTGCATGCGAAGACTCGAGAATGCTTTCGGACAGGATGGATTGGGTTCCAAGTCAAACAAAAGCGTTCAGGACGAAGATGAAGACCTATATATTAATATAGACCGACGACTTATTAAGTTGAAGTTCAACGATATTTTATTGATTGAGGCCAAGGGAGATTATATAGAAATACAGACTTTGGGAAAGCGGTACCGTGTTCATTCGACTTTGAAGAAAATCAAGGAAAAATTGCCAGACTCCAGCTTTTTTCAGATTCATCGATCGTTCATTATCAACTTTACCCAAATTGTAGATATTCAGGACAACAGTGTGCTCATCGAACGAAATGTTATCCCCATAAGCAGATCCAATAGGCCCGAGTTAATGCAGCGGCTCAATTTATTATAATAAAGAAAGAAAAATACTACAATAAACTCAGATTTATCCGTTAGTTAGTTAACCACTATATGAAAATGTTAAAGCACAATTGGGATTATTAACTAAACTGTTTTAACATATGTCTTTGGAAATAAGAGAAAATCGAGGAGTCTTTGAGGTTATGGGAAAAGTATCAACCCAGCATATCAACTCTTTAGGGGTTTATTTTGATTCGATTCTTGAGAGCCATGATACCTTCGTGGTGAGTCTGGAAAAGGTCACTTCGCTGGACGCCGCTGCCGCACATTTCTTTGAAAAATTATATCAAAAATCCGCACAGCGCAACAAAGCGGTTTTCCTTATTGGTCGCCAAAACGAAACTGTTTTGGAAACTATGAATACTACAAAGACCAACTACATCCTAAGCGCAGATAGGGTATAGTTTCCATTAAAATTTAGATATGAAAATCACCTCATACCAGCCTTTCTTTGGGATATCACCCAAACAGTTGAACGACGAGGATTTTAATCGTCTAACGACCTATTTCCAGCTCTTGGACTCTGTGGAGAAGCCCGTGGTGAGCTTGGTTACCCCGGTGTACCGGGCCAAAGAAACCTTGGTGGGCCATATCTGTTCACTGGCGAATTTGAAGACCATAATTCCGTATGAGGTGATCTTTGTTGAAAACAATGCAGATACAGAAAGCCTCTCCATTTTACAGCAACTTGGAGCCAAGGTGGTAAGTCAACCCGAGCAAGGTATCACCCATGCTCGCCAAAAAGGACTTGAAGTGGCAAGGGGCCAGATTATTTGTTCGATGGACCCCGATACCATTTATGATCCCTACTATATAGATCATATGGTGCTTCCCTTTTTTGAAGAAGAGGATTTGGTATTGACGTATTCCGTTTCAAAAAGTTATGATGCTGATTTTCAGCTTTCGAGGAAAATGAAGCTCAGAAATAAACTGAAGGAAATGTATTTCAGAATGAAGATGGCCAAAGGTTTTACCTCGAGGATAAAACATATTCGGGCCGTTTGTATGGCCATCAAAAAAGACGCCTTGTTGCCTATTGGATACGAAACCGATTTGAGGGCCGTGTCAGGTTGTGATGATGGAATGTTGGCCATGCATCTTCATACTAAGGGCATATTTCAATATGTTCCGGTGGATGTATACACCGCCCTTCCTCCTAAAAGAGAGCCAGGAAAACCTTTCCCATTTTGCAATGAAAGGTTCATAAATACCAATACTCCTTTGGAAGATACCTATCACAGTTTGGAAATCGAGAAGATTGGTCAATAGCCCGACTGATTTTCTGCACTAACTCTGAGTTCAACCTTTAAAAACCAACACCTCCGATAATTCTGGCCTTACAACAGGATGCCTTGGTTTTACAACATAGAATTACAAAAAAGTAATATAAATCCTACTTTTCACAAGTATTAAATACTACAACCCCAAAATAGTAAGTACCATGAAAATTTTAGTTGTTGACGACAAACAGTCACTTAGTGAATTGGTAAGTCAATTTTTAGGGCAATCCTATAACGTGACCACCATGGAAGACGGCCTTTCAGCCTTGTCTTGGATGCAGGATGGGAACATTCCCGACCTTATCATCACCGATTTGGAAATGCCTAATATGGATGGCTTTGAGTTGATTAAAAAGGTCAAGGAAAGCGGATATTTTGCCAATGTCCCAATTATTGTTCTGAGCTGTCGGGATAGTAGCGCTGACCGTATTCAATGCTTAAAACTTGGCGCGGACGACTACTTGGTCAAACCGTTCAATCCTGAGGAGCTATTGATTCGAGTAGAAAAACTGTTGGTCCGCACATAGAAACCATGGAAATTTTATCAGACAAAAAAATCTGTCTTCTTTATGTAGGGGAGAACAGGGGTGTTGAAGAGCAATTTCAAAACTGTTCCAAAAAAGTTGACTTTCATCAAGTCAAAAATTCTGTTTTGGCCATCAAATGGTTGGAAGAAAACAAAGGCGTGGACGCTATTCTGTGTGAAAAACAAATTCCTGGTCAAACGGGTATCGAGTTCCATAGAGTTTTGCGAAAACGATTCGCCAACGATCATGCCATTCCCTTCATTTTGATTGCTAAGGAAAGGAACAAAGAAGACCTGTCGGATGCCGTAAAAAGTGGAATAGACGATTTTTATGTACAACCGCTTTCCATCTCCAATATTCTGGATAGAGTTCAGTTTTTGAAAGAACTAAAGGCAAATCTGAAAAGGGAAAAAATCGCACCTCCCAAGGGAGCACTAAAAGAATATAAAATAGGCTTTTGGAAACGCAGCTTCGACATTGCGGTGTCGGGCTTGGCGTTGCTATTGGCCTCTCCGTTTTTGCTCTTGGTCATATTGGCCATCCGGCTCGAATCCAAAGGAAAAGTGTATTACATTTCAAAAAGGGTCGGCACAGGTTATAAGATTTTTGATTTTTATAAGCTGCGCTCCATGTACCCCGATGCCGACAAGCGGCTGAAGGAATTTCAACACCTCAATCAATATGCAGATGCTGATGAGGGTAAAGGAGAGGAGGATTTGCATCAAGAAGAGTCCATGTCCTCCGGAACTGTGCTTATTGGTGACGATACCCAAGTGGACGAACTGCAGCACAACACCAAGCGACGTGAAAGCGCAAAAAGTGCTTTTGTAAAGTTTGACAATGATCCTCGAATCACCAAAGTGGGCAAAATCATACGAAAATTGAGCATCGACGAACTTCCTCAATTGATCAATGTGTTAAAAGGAGATATGTCGATTGTGGGGAATAGACCATTGCCGTTGTACGAAGCCGAGGTGCTCACCACCGATGAATGGACCGACCGATTTAATGGGCCGGCGGGCATCACAGGTTTATGGCAAGTGGAAGCAAGGGGTAGAACCTCCAAAATGTCTCCCGAAGAACGAAAACAATTGGACATCAAATACGTAAAATACGCGAATAGCAAATACGCATTTCTGATAGATATGTGGATTGTGCTTCGAACCTTCAAAGCGGTCTTTCAAAAAGAAAACGTGTAATGACAAAATACTGGGGCATCTTATTGATTTTTTTATCGCTGAATACCGTAAGGTCGCAGTCTATCAATGCATTTATTGAAAAGGGACTGCAGGAAAACGATATTAGCAAAAAACTACCACCGCTGGATACTTTGGTAGCGATGGCCAAAGAGTATTCCCCCTTTATCAAAGTAACTATTTCTGAACAGCAATACCGTGATGGTGTTGTTTCTTTTGAGCAACGAGCCTGGTTGCAGTACATTAACCTTGAGGCGGGCTACAACTATGGAATTTTTGATAACCTGAGCAATTCTCAAATTGCAGGTGATCCCCAAAGCCAGCAGCTTTTCTCCACTGAACAAAGCCGTTACAATGTAGGTGTTTCTATCCGTTTACCTCTCTCTGCAATCATCAACAGGAGAGCTAGAATATTAAGTGCCAAAGGCGAAGCGGAAAAAGCCCGTTTTGAAACCGAAGTGGCCGAAGTGGAACTCGAACAAAAGGTGGCAGAACTGTATAACGACGTATTGAAACACCATCGTATGTTCTTCATCTCGGGATCCATAGTGGATAATTTTAGGGTCCAGTCCTTAAGAGCGGAGAAAGATTTTTCCAATGGGGTTATCAATGTCACGGAATATACCCGATTGCAACAAATGATGAACCAAGCAACCATGAATTTTGAACTACAACGGTCGGAGTTTGTTTCATCCGTTATGGCTTTACAGAACATCATTGGTGCTAATCTGAATATTTAATAAATGAAGTTTAATCTCTTATATTTTGTTCGTCTCCTTCTGCGGCATGCTGGACTTCTGGTGGCTGTCCCTATCATTTTGGCATCCATGGTATTTTACCTCACCCGAAATGAACCCAAGGTATTCAATTCCAAGGCACGTATTTATACGGGAATTGCAACAGGGTCGAACATTGAACTGGAGAATACCAAAATAGATTTTAGAGCCACAAATACGGCTTACGATAACTTACTGAACCTCATTAAGGCAAGGACCACCATTGAAATTGTGGGACTAAAACTTTTTGCCCAACACATGGTTTTGGACAGCGCTGATGTTAAGATCATCTCACATAAAAAATATCGTGAGTTGATGGAAGCTGTCCCTGAGGAGGTAAAGCAACTGGTGGTCAAAGGTGATTTGGAAAAGACCTATGCGAATTTCTCAAGGCTAAAAGAATCGGACCACACTAACTTTATTTACAAACTCATCAATCTTGATCATCCCGACTACAGTATTGAAAAGATTCTGGGAAGAGTAGGGTTGCGAAGAATTTCCAATAGTGATTTTGTGGATATCGAATTTGAATCCGAAGATCCCGCCATTTGTCAAAATACCTTGCTGATTATATGTGAAACCTTTGTAAGGTTAAATGCTGATATCAAGGCCAATCAATCTGATGCTGTTGTACGATATTTTGAGGGACAGTTGAATGAATCCACCACTGATCTCAGAGGCGCTGAAGATGAGTTATTGAACTTTAATAGAACCAATAACATCATCAACTATTACGAGCAAACCAAGCATATCGCTGCGGAAAAAGAGGAATTTGAAATCAAATATTTCGAGGTGTTACGGAAGTTTCATGCGGCGAAAGCGGTATTGGAAACCTTGGAATCCAAATTGGAAAGCCATCAGTTAAAACGCGTTTCGAGTCAAAGTATTATGAGTTTACGGAAGGAACTTTCAAGGTTGAACTTTGAGGTTTCCATGAAAACTTTGGGCCTTGAAAAAGACTCGGTCCAAATCGAAAAGGATGCAAAAGAAGTATCAAAAAAGATGTCGCGGATTAAAGAACTTGAGGAACAATTGGCTTCCCATGTGGATACGCTCTACACAACAGATTATGATACCAAAAGCGTGGCATCAACAAGTATTCTTTCAGATTGGTTGCAAAAAACAATCGAATATGAAGGTTTTGATGCCCAGTTGAAAGTGATGGACCAAAAACGGGAGGAGTTCAAAGAACTGTATCAAGAATTTTCCCCTTTGGGAGCCACCATGAAACGTTTGGAACGTAAAATCGACATTGCTGAAAGAGAATATTTGAGTCTATTGCACAGTTTGGGCTTGGCCAAGTTGCGCCAACAAAACGTAGAACTGAAGTCCAATATCAAACTTACAGAGGTCCCCTTTTACCCCATTAGTCCGAAACCCAGCAAGCGAATGTTAGTGGTCATAGTTGCCTTCATGGCAGGTTTCGTCTTGGTTGCGGCCACCATTTTGGTTCTTGAACTTTTGGACGGAAATATCAATACCGCAAAAAGGGCAGAGGACAAAATTGGTTTGAAAGTATCGTCAATCTTTCCGGTGATTAGCTCATCCAGCAAAAAAATGGATTATGAGTATCTAAAAAACAAGGCGGTGAACGCGATCTCAAGAAACATTATTCTCAACCAATTCAAAAAAGAGAAAGAAAGAGAGCCTTTGGTCAACATGCTGTTTTCCACACAGGAAACTGAAGGTAAAACCTTTATATGCAAACACCTGATCGCAAAGCTTTGTGAACTGGATTACAACATACTTCACATCACTTATGATGAGGAAGATTTGCAACTCCCCAGCCAATGTTATCAAAGACTGGTTTATCCGATAAGCGATAAACTATACAAGATTTCCAACGTTAAGGAGTTTGATGAAGCCAATTCCATTTCAGATTTCAAGCTTTTCGATTTTGTCATTTTGGAGATGCCCAGCATAATCAAGAATCCATTTCCAGTTAAGTTAGCTGCTACCATGGACTATACCTTTTTGGTCACAAGGGCCAATAGGGCTTGGGGGGAAGCAGATAAAAATGCACTGGAACTTTTTAAAGAGGCCACCACAGGTCCAGAACCGACCATCATTTTAAATGGGGTGAAAGTTCTTGAAATGGAAACTGTCGTGGGAGACCTTCCCAAAAAGCGATCCATAGTAAGAAAATGGGTAAAGAAAGCGGTTCAGTTCAGATTTTTCACAAAAACCTCTGTTGCTTAATGTTGGGAAAGCTCAAAAATATTGGTAAGGAAAAGAATCTTTCGTCATTGATGGCCAACGTGAGTGTGGCCTTTTTGGGCCTAGTGAGTTTTATGTTGCTTACCCGACAATTGAGCAAAGAACTTTTTGGAGAATGGGTGCTGTTTATCACTTTGGCCACCTTTGTCGACCTTTTGCGTTTTGGATTGACCAGGACTTCTTCCGTCAGGCTTTTGTCCGGTGCGGACAAAGAAAATGTAAAGGTTGTTTTGGGTACTTCCTTTCGCATCAATTTGGTATTACTTGTTGTTCTAACCTTAGCTTGCTGGATGCTGTACGGCTTAGTAGTTGCAGGTGGTTTCGAAATCAACAATGGGTATCTTCTTTTTTTGATGTATTACCCCTTTCTGGCACTTTCCAATTTGAGTTGGAATAATGCGATGTCCCTCTTTCAAGCTGAACAAAACTTCAAGAGAATGATGTTCGTTCGGCTTTCTAATGTCGGCCTATTCTGCGTTTTTTTAGTAATCAATTATGCGTTGCTAGGTCTTGGTTTGGTTGAGATCATTTGGGTGAACATTGTGGTGAATGCTATTTCGGGTCTTTGGTGTTCCTTGAAAAACTGGGACGGACTTTTATTTATATCCCAAGCGAAAAGAAACGTCCAAAAGGAACTGATAAACTTTGGTAAATACTCTATGGGCACCTTGATTAGCTCAAGCCTGCTGAAGAGTTCAGATACGTTTATCATAGGAATGAGCCCCATCTTGGGCTCGGCAGGAATTGCCATGTACGCCATCCCACTGAAATTGACTGATCTTTTGGGCATTCCTCTCCATAGTTTTGCTATGACAGCCTATCCTAGAATGTCCAAAAAATCCATCCAAGGGGATATCATGGGCACTAAAAAAATATTTTATTCCTATGTGGGGATAGTCACCTTGTTGTTCTTTCCAGTGGCTTTTGCAGGTTTTGTTTTTGCTGAGCCTATGGTCTTATTCTTGGGAGGCAACGAATACAAAGACGCACTCCCACTTCTCACGCTCATTTTTAGGGTGTTTACTTTCTATATCATGCTTCTGCCGATTGATCGCTTTACCGGGGTTCTATTGGATAGCATCAATAAACCAAAATTGAATTTATACAAGGTTTTGGTAATGACTTCAGCCAATATTGTGCTTAACGTATTGGCGGTTTTTGTTTTTGAAAGCCTAGTTGCCGTCGCAGTAGGTACAGTTTTATTTACCGTGATGGGAATTTTTATGGGATTCTATTACCTCAAAAGAGAAATTCAGATAAGGGGACGGGACATATTTTCAGAAAGCGTGTTGTTTTTAAGAAACCTCAAAATCCATTTAGGCTAATGAGTCCTTTTGAAACAACACATGGGGCTGAATATATGAGAAAACCTTTACCGATTCTCATTATTTTATCTGTCGCTTTGACAGCGGGGCATTTAACTGCTACCCGTGGTTTGGTGGCTGGTATGGCCATCATGATGTTTCCCTTTATTTTTCTGTATTTGGGAGCACTCTTTGTGAATCCGAGAATTGGGGTGGTGACTGTGCTTGTTTTCAATTTTTTTGTTTTGGGGATTGGGCGGTATATACCAATGACCTGGGGCCTCCTTATGGATGGCCTTATGGTGCTCATGTATCTTGCCCTTTTTTTCAAGGCCTTTCGACTAAAAGTACCGTGGGATCTAGCGAAGTCGCAGCTCACCCTATTGGCTTCTGTTTGGTTTGGATATGCCATATTTCAAATTGTAAACCCTGAGGCGGTTAGTATTGCCGCCTGGTTTTACGCCATGCGCGGACTTTCCCTTTACATGTGGATGTTTATTCCTTTGGTTTTTATCCTATTTAACAAACCCAAAGATTTACAGTTATTTTTTGTGATCTGGGGAGCTCTTTCCTTTTTGGCCACCCTTAAGGGCATGCAGCAACTTATTTTCGGAGTTGATTCATACGAACAAGCCTGGTTGGATGCTGGTGGTGCCATTACGCACGTACTCTTTGGAAAGTTGAGGATATTCTCATTTTATTCAGATGCGGGACAATTTGGGGCAGCACAAGGTCACGCTGGGGTGGTATTCGGAATTTTGGCCCTTTTTGCAAAGAATAGAAAGGTGCAGGTTTTGTATGCCATAGTTGCTGTGGCCGGGCTATTGGGTATGATGATCTCAGGAACTCGCGGTGCCATAGCTGTACCTGCAGCAGCCGGGGTGATGTTCCTTATTGTTCGAAAACACATTCCAAGTATCGTACTCGGTGCACTTCTTGGGATAGGCGTATTCGTCTTCTTCAAGTACACTACAATTGGGAATGACAACGACCAAATTCGTAGAATGCGAACGGCATTCGACCCCAATGACGCTTCGTTGCAAGTTCGCTTGGAAAATCAAGCTAAATTATCGGGCTATTTGGCATCCAGACCTTTTGGCGGGGGAATTGGTTCCACCGGAAATTGGGGCAAACGGTTTTCACCCAATACTTTTTTGGCAAACACCGCCACGGATAGTTGGTTTGTGGCCGTTTGGGCCGATACAGGAATTGTGGGTCTATACCTCCATCTGTTCATTTTGTTTTTTACGCTGATAACAGGAGCGTACAATGTGATGTTCAAAATAAGGGATGGTTGGCTAAAAGGACAGATTACTGCCTTGGTCTGTGGTATGTTCGGAATCATGGCCGCGTCCTACGGAAATGGAGTTTTTGGGCAATTTCCCACTTGCATTTTAATGTACGCGGGCATGGTCTTTATGTTCATTGCCCCAAAATTGGATAAACAAATACTGAAAGAAAGACAAGAAACTGAAGCAGATTTCAGTACGGAACTGATCTCATAAAAATCATACCATGGCAAAACCGTTGGTGTCCATTATCACCGTAAACTACAACGAATCCCAAGTCACTTTGGAACTTTTGGAATCAATTCGTGAATTGAGCTACCCTAATATTGAGGTCATTGTTGTTGATAATGCCTCCCCTAATGATAATCCAGATTGTATCAAAGAAAGATTTCCCGAGGTCAAGCTAATCAAGAGCCCCAAGAACCTGGGCTTTGCAGGTGGAAACAACCTTGGGGTCAAACAAGCCAAAGGAGGGTACTTACTTTTTATCAATAACGACACAATTGTACCAAAAGACTTTGTTGAACCCTTGGTAAAAACTTTGGAGAAGGATGAAAGTATCGGCATGGTAAGCCCTAAAATTAAATTTCATTGGGACTCTACTTTAATTCAATATGCGGGCTATACGGCGATGAACAAATGGACCATACGAAACAACAGCATTGGATATCATCAAAAGGATAATGGAGATTTCGATACCCCAAAGGAAACCCAATCCATACACGGTGCGGCCATGATGGTTCCAACAAGAGTGGTGCAGGAGGTTGGCATGATGACGGAGATATACTTCTTGTACTATGAAGAGCATGATTGGGCCGAAATGATCAAAAGGGCAGGGTATAAAATTTACTATCAACCAAAGTCATTTATACTTCACAAGGAATCTGTATCCACTGGAAAATTCAGTCCCCTGAAAACATATTATATCTCACGAAATCGAATTCTTTTCGCGCGCCGAAACTTTAAAGCATTGGAGCTTCTGGTGAGTTTGATCTTTCAGTGCTGTGTTTCCATCCCAAAAAATAGTTTGAAATTTTTGATTCGACGAGAGTTCGAACACTTTAAGGCCCTTTGGAAAGCCATATCGTGGAATCTAGTTCACAAGGCAGCCTGAATAAGCCACACCCAAGGTTTTAAAAGGGATTCATCCAAATAGAATGGGCATTGACAACAGGTTTTCAATGCTTTACAACAAATAGTTTTCTTTCCAAAAATGTAAGATAATATTTACAAAAATATTAAACCTGTCTTAATGTTTAAAAAATCTAGAGTAGCCATTTTAATGGTTTTGGCCATGTCCATTTCGTTGGTTGCGTGTGTTAGCGAAAGTGACTTGGATTCGAATATAGATAATACTGATGACAATGCCATTGAGGACGGTCCTCTGGCAGGATTAAATGTTTCTGCTGACTTCAGTTATGCCACCAACAAGGAGATTTCCGTGACCCTGGATGTTCCACCGTTTTTAAGCAATGCTGTTTTTACGATATTTAGCAAAACAGGTAACCAAGACAGTATTCCCTTCGGGAGGGCGACATTCGATAATAGTGGACACTTTGAACGGGACTTTTTAATACAGGCCCAAACCGATAGTATCATTTTTGTTTCTGATTACCTTGGATTGACCAAGGATATACACTTACCGGTTCAAGGCAATTCCATCTCCTATGATTATAGACCCTTATATGAAAGAAATAATTCCTCAAGAAGTCAAGTAAATGGGATGTTTAAGGGTAAGGGGAGCGCCAACTTGACCTCTAAGGTAACCTATAACTATTTAAGCAGTTACAACTTCCTTGGAGTTCCTTCGGAATTGGAACTTCCCGATGTTATTGAACAAAACCTTTTGGATGATGTCAATGCATCCTTACCTGAAAGAAGCAGAGTGCCCGTGGCCAATCCACAATTTTTAGCGAATACCAGTGAATCTAGTATGGTCTTGAACGATTTGGCGGATGTTTGGGTGACCTTTGTTTCAGAAGGTGCAGGGTATCGCAATGCTTTGGGGTACTATTCCTATCCATTGGGATCACCACCTGCTTCGGTAGATGAAATAGCCAGCCACAATATAATTTTTCCAAATACTTCCATGGTGGGTTCTTCTGGAGGACTCGTCCCCGGAGATCGCGTTTACTTGGGTAGGTTCCCTCCCAATACGGTAGTTTCCTGGTTCATCGTAGCCAACGGGTGGAATGGTTCTGCAGTTGGTGATGGTAATAATATTTTTTATTCGGAACCAAGCTTTAACCCGGAGCCTTCCAATTTAAGTACCCATGTAGTACAATTGTATGACAGTGCTCGGGAAATTAATTTCCTTGCTTTCGAGGATTTACGAAGAGATGGAAACTCGGATGACGATTTCAACGATGCCGTTTTTTATGCAAGGGCCAATCCTGTGGAGTCCATTGAATTGACCAATGTAGTGGCACTTGTTCCTGCGAATGATTCCGATGGTGATGGTGTGAATGATGCCTTGGATGATTTTCCTTTTGATGTGAACAAAGCCTTCAACAATTTTACCCCAAGTGCTAACCTAACAGGTGTTTTGGCCTTTGAGGATTTATGGCCCAGTCAAGGAGATTACGATTTCAATGATTTGGTAGTGTCCTATGGGTATAACCTAGTTACAAATGCCTCCAACCAAATAACCAGTATCGAAGGTTCTTTTACCATTGATAATATTGGTGGAGCCTTAAGAAACGGTTTTGGCTTGGTGTTTCCAATTGATCCTTCGCTGGTAGATAATGTAGAAGGGCAGGTCATCAATGCGGATTTTATCAATTTGAATGCCAACGGAACAGAATCAGGAACTGCGACAAATGAAACCGTAGTTTTTGTAGCCGGTAATACCATTGAAATGCAAGGGGATACCATTGACATTACCATAGATTTCAATTCACCTCTGATATACGAACAATTGGGTTTAGTGCCGTTTAACCCCTTTTTGGTGTCAAACGGAGAAAGAGGACGTGAAATTCATTTGCCGGATTTTCCGCCAACAAGTAAAGCAATTCTGCTAAGTACGGGAGATGACGATAGTGACCCCGTCAATGGCAGGTATTACAAAACAGGGACCAATCTGCCCTGGGCCCTGAACATCTTTGATGATTTTGTGGCACCTGCAGAGTCTATTCCCATAACCATTGAATATCCAAAATTCGTGAATTGGGCCAACTCAGGAGGAACTCAAGATTTGGATTGGTACACAAGATAGAACCAAGTATAAAATCAAACTTTAAAACAGTAAAAGATATGAACATTACAGTAGTGGGCACAGGCTACGTCGGATTAGTAACGGGAACCTGTTTTGCCGAAACCGGAATCAACGTCACCTGCGTTGATATTGATGAAAAGAAAATTGAAAAACTTCGCAAAGGGGAAGTGCCCATTTATGAGCCCGGCCTTGACGTTATTCTCGAAAGAAACATTGATAAAGGTCGTATTTCATTTACCACCAGCCTTGAAAAAGGAATTAAGGAAAGCGATGCCGTTTTTATAGCCGTAGGGACACCTCCAGATGAAGATGGAAGTGCCGACCTGAAATACGTTTTGGGAGTAGCTCGCGAAATAGGACAACATATGCAGGACTATAAAGTCGTTATCACTAAAAGTACAGTTCCTGTGGGAACCTCATTTAAAGTGAAAGCTGCGGTTGAGGAAGAATTGGCCAAAAGAAATGTGCGCATACCTTTTGATGTGGCCTCCAACCCAGAATTTTTAAAGGAAGGTAGCGCCGTGGATGATTTTCTAAAACCCGATAGAATTGTGGTCGGGGTAGAGAGCAAGCGCGCCGAAAAGGTGATGAAAAAACTCTATAAACCGTTCTTGATGAATGGGCACCCACTGCTATTTATGGATATTTTCTCTTCTGAAATGACCAAATATGCGGCTAACTCCATGTTGGCCACCAAAATTAGTTTCATGAACGATATCGCGAACCTTTGTGAGTTGGTGGGCGCCAATGTTGATTTGGTCCGAAAAGGAATAGGCTCCGATTCACGAATTGGGAATAAGTTTATTTATCCAGGAACGGGGTATGGTGGAAGTTGTTTCCCCAAAGATGTCCAGGCCCTGGTGCGAACTGCTGATGAATACGGTCATTCGCTAGAAGTACTGAAGGCTGTGGAGAGTGTAAACTATCGACAGAAATCTGTTCTAGTAGAAAAAATAAAAAATCATTTCGGTGAAAACTTAAAAGGGAAACAATTCGGTATGTGGGGACTTTCCTTTAAACCCAAGACCGACGATATGCGTGAAGCCCCATCCCTAGTAATTATTGAACAGCTTAGGACTTTGGGTGCAACCGTTAGAGCTTATGACCCTGTTGCCATGGAGGAGACCAAACGTATTCTTGGCGATAAGATTGAATATGCCAAGGATGAATACGATGCCATAATAGATGCCGATGCACTTATCCTGGTTACCGAATGGTCTGAATTCAGGATGCCCAACTTCCGTATCCTTGAAAAATTGATGAACAACAAGACCATTTTTGATGGCCGAAATGTTTATGATCCCGAAGAAATGTCTGAATTGGATTTCACCTATTACAGTATCGGTAGGGACGTTGTAAAGAACAAGGAAGTAGAAACCATTAACGCCTAAAACAAGAACATGAAAAGAATATTGGTCACCGGAGGTGCAGGATTTGTAGGTTCCCACCTATGTGAAAGACTTTTGGAAGAAGGAAACGAGGTCATTAGTATGGACAATTACTTTACCGGAAGAAAAAGTAAAATTGTCCACTTAATGGATAACCCCTACTTCGAAATCATTCGGCACGATGTTACGCTGCCTTACTTTTTAGAGGTGGACGAAATATATAATCTGGCTTGTCCGGCTTCCCCGGTTCATTACCAGCACAATCCTATTAAAACGGTAAAGACCTCAGTTTTGGGGGCTATTAATATGTTGGGATTGGCGAAACGAATCAAGGCGAAAATATTACAAGCATCCACAAGTGAAGTGTATGGGGATCCCGAGATCCATCCGCAACCTGAAGATTATTGGGGGCATGTTAACCCTATAGGAATTCGTTCGTGCTACGATGAAGGAAAGCGTTGTGCAGAATCACTGTTCGTGAATTATCACAATTCAAACGATGTGCTGGTAAAGATTGTTAGGATCTTCAATACCTACGGCCCACGAATGGAGCCGGATGATGGTAGGGTGGTTTCCAACTTCATTATGCAAGCCTTACAAGGAAAAGACATCACCGTTTTTGGCGATGGTACCCAAACACGAAGCTTTCAGTATGTAAGCGATTTAGTGGATGGGATGATCAAAATGATGGCCACCGAAGATGACTTTATCGGACCCATCAATATTGGTAATCCAGGGGAGTTCACCATGCTCGAATTGGCAGAGAATATCATTGAACTTACCGGGTCCAAATCAAGAATCATTCACTTGCCACTACCGTCTGATGACCCCATGCAACGAAAGCCAGATATTTCTTTGGCGCAAGAAAAGCTTCAGGACTGGGAACCTCGAATCGATTTGAGGACCGGCTTGAGCAAGACCATTGAATATTTCGATGACCTCCTTAAGGAGAAATCCATCAAAGAACTCATGGAAAGTTAGCCCAGGGCTCTAAACCACCACTATGGATGTGTTGAAAATCATTTTAAACGCTATTGAGTTTCTTCTAATAGGGTATTTTGGTTTTGCCTCCCTATACGTTTTTCTGTTTTCATTTGCTGGGCTTTTCCCAATGAAAAAAAGAGAAGAAATTCTGCAAAAGCAACGGAAATTTGCAGTCCTGATTCCAGGATATAAGGAAGACAATGTTATTGTTGAGGTGGCCGAACAGGCCTTGAAGCAAAACTACCCCTCAGACCTCTATGATGTGGTCATCATAGCAGATTCCTTTCAACAACGCACATTGAGTAAGTTGTACCAATTACCCATAAGGGTAGTGGAAGTATCCTTTGAGAAAAGTACAAAATCAAAAGCCCTTAACAAGGCCATGGATGTCATCGGCGATGATTATGACATAGCCTTGGTATTGGACGCCGACAATGTGATGGAACGCGGTTTTCTTGAAAAAGTAAATGCTTCGTTCAATCAGGGATACAAGGTGGTGCAAGGGCATCGGATAGCCAAAAATGTCAATACATCATTTGCTGTTTTGGATGCTATCAGTGAAGAAATCAACAATCATATTTTTAGAAAAGGGCATAGAGTTTTAGGGCTCTCTTCGGCTTTGATCGGCTCGGGAATGGCCTTCAACTATCATTTTTTTAAAACCACGATGGGCAAGGTTAATGCCGTAGGAGGGTTTGATAAGGAGCTTGAACTAAAACTTCTGAAAAACAAAATACGGATTGAATATTTACAGGACGCTTTGGTTTTGGATGAGAAGGTCCAAAAATCGGAAGTCTTCGCAAATCAACGCAAACGTTGGCTTTCGGCCCAATTCATCTATTTTGGAAGATACTTTTTCCCTGGGATTAAAGAATTGTTTTTAAGGGGCAATCTTGACTTTTTTGACAAGGTCTACCAAATGGTTTCACCACCTAGGGTATTGTTACTTGGTTTGGTATTTGTCTTTTCCCTTTTTTATTTCATTTTGGTGGATTTACTTCAGAATTCAATGCTTGGGGTTTTATCCATTTACTGGTACTTGAGTTTAGCCCTAACGGTATTGGCTTTCTTCTTTGCCGTCCCGAAAAGGTTCTACACAAAAGCAACGCTGCGGGCGATTTTGAAACTTCCCAAAGCATTTTTACTCATGTTTCTATCCCTTTTCAAACTGAAGGGAGCTAACAAAAAATTCATACACACCCAACACGGAACGGTCAATGGCAACTAAAATGAAAATTGGAATTGAAGGGCAACGACTATTTCGGAAGAAAAAGCATGGCATGGACATGGTGGCCTTGGAGTTGATCAAGAATCTTCAAAAGATTGATTCAAAAAATGAATATGTTGTTTTCGTTAGGCCAGATGTTGATGATACCTGTATTCCGGATGCGCCCAATTTTAAGATTGTAGAACTTGATTCGAAATGGGGCTACCCGGGGTGGGAGCAAATTGCATTACCCAAGGCCGCCTATCGGGAAGGCTGCGATGTTCTGCATTGTACAAGCAATACAGGACCTTTATTCTCCAAAGTGCCTTTGATTACTACGCTGCATGACATCATTTATTTGGAAAGCATAAGTCTTCTTAAGAAGGAAGGAACCTGGTACCAAAAACTGGGAAATATGTACAGAAGGTATTGTGTGCCTCCGGTAATTCGAAAAAGTAAAAAAGTCATCACTGTTTCCAACTATGAAAAGGATCGAATCAATAAACACTTTGGGTTTGAAGGAGAACGTTTGACCGCTATCTATAATGGGGTAGGAGAGCATTTTAAGAAGGTGACAGATGCCGAACAGCTTAGGTCCATTAAGGACCAATACAACTTGCCCGATAAGTTTTTCTTCTTCTTGGGAAACACCGACCCCAAAAAAAATACGAAAGGGGTACTTAAGGCTTTTGCCGATTTCAATAAGGAATACCCTGGTCAATATCAATTGGTGATGCTCGATTATGATAAAGCCGAGCTTCATCGACTTTTAAGTTCACAAGGTATTGAAGAAATTAAGGAGCTCATCCATTTGACTGGATACGTGACGAACACCGATTTGCCAGCAATCATTAGTCAATCTTCGGTATTTCTATATCCTTCGCTTCGAGAGAGTTTTGGTATTCCCATTTTGGAGGGAATGGCCTGTGGAGTTCCAGTGATTACTTCAAATACTTCTTCCATGCCTGAAGTAGCCGGCGAGGATGCCGCTTTGCTGGTAGACCCGTTGGATACCTCGCAAATTACCAAAGCATTGATCACAGTCATTGAGGATGAGATGCTCACAAAGCTTTTGGTAGAAAAAGGAATCCAGCGCGCCAAGCATTTTTCATGGGAAGCCATGGCTAAAAATGTTTTGGAGCTCTATGAAAATGTTCATTACGAAATACAAGAAAGTTAGCATGATTAAGAATCAAGATATAGTCGTTATTGGCATTCAGGCTTGGGATATTGAGATTGGCAGCAATTGCAAGAACATAGCCTTGGAATTTTCCAAAAACAACCGGGTTCTCTATGTAAATCCCCCCTTGGATAGGGCAACATTACGAAGGGAAAAAAATACGGAAAAGGTTCAAAAAAGAATTCGCATTCGCAATGGAGAGGAAAATGGACTGGTGCAAATTGAAGATAAGCTTTGGAATCTTTATCCAGAGTCCATGACGGAATCCATCAATTGGATTCCCTTTCACGGTCTATTTAAAATATTGAATCGAAGAAATTCCAAAGTTTTTTCAAGGGATATCCAAAATGCCATGGATGAACTTGGTTTTAAGGACATCTTACTTTTTAATGACAGTTCTATGTTTTTGGGACTGCATTTGAAGGAGTTCCTTTCTCCAAAAAGCTATACCTACTACATGAGGGACTACCTCATAAAGGTGCCCTATTGGCAGAGGCATGGGGAACGTATTGAGCCCAAAATCATCGCAAAAGCCGATACTGTTGTGAACAATTCTACCCTTTATACCGAATATGGGCAACAGTACAACCCCAATAGTTTTATGGTGGGTCAAGGCTGTGATGTTAGCTTGTTCAACGACGAAAAAAACGAAATTCCAATTCCTACGGAATTTGAAACCATTCCAAGGCCAATACTTGGGTATGTAGGCTATTTGACCAGTATGCGCCTCGATTTGGAACTATTGGAATATTTGGCCAAAGAACGAAAAAATTGGAGCATCGTCTTGGTGGGTCCGGAAGATGAGGACTTTCGGAATTCCAATTTGCACGAACTGGACAACGTTTATTTTCTAGGAAGCAAGGATGCCTCCCAACTACCGGCATATGTCAAAGGTTTTGATGTGGCCATGAACCCTCAGGTGGTCAATGATTGGACCATAGGAAATTACCCTCGGAAGATAGACGAATACTTGGCCATGGGGAAACCCACATTGGCCACCAGAACCAAAGCCATGGAAATGTTTGAGGATTACGTGTATCTAGGATCTAGCAAGGTGGAGTACCTGCAATTGGCAGAAAAGGCACTGGCCGAGCATTCAAAGCAATTGGCTGGGAAACGCATCTCCTTTGCTAAAAGCCATACTTGGGAAAATAATGTGTTGGCCATCTATGACGCTATTAAAAAATCTGCATAAAATCAACGTGATGGGCTTAAAGGAAAAGATTAAAAACAACAAAAAACTAAAAACTTTTGTGTATTGGCTTCTAGTACCCAAGAATCAAGCAAGGCCGCGACTTTGGGTACAATGGTTTGTAAATCCGTTTTACCACAAGAAAGGCAAGCGAGCAACCATCCGAAGAAGAACGCGAATGGATGTATTGCCTTGGAACACTTTTGAATTGGGTGCAGATTCCACTATTGAAGATTTTTCTACCATAAATAATGGCGTGGGCGCGGTACAGATAGGAGCCAGGACCCGAATTGGCCTGGGGAATACAATAATTGGTCCCGTAACCATAGGGAATGATGTGCGACTTGCACAAAACGTTGTGCTCTCTGGACTAAACCATAACTACGAAGATATTTCGAAACCCATTCATGCCCAAGGGGTTTCCACTGCACCCATTGTGGTGGAAGAGGAAACCTGGATTGGAGCCAATACCGTTGTGGTTGCAGGGGTCACTATTGGGAAGCACAGCATTGTGGCCGGTGGAAGCGTGGTCACCAAAGATGTGCCAGCCTATTCTGTCGTCGTGGGAAACCCTGCCAGGGTGTTCAAGACCTATAATCTTGAAAGTGGCACTTGGGAAAGGGTTTCACAAAAAAAGTAAGTGGCTGTTTAATCAACCTTTCAACAAAACTCAAATGGAATTTTTACAATATTTTTTCTGGATAGCGCTTTTTATCATCTTTTACTCCTATTTGGGCTATGGAATTCTTCTCTTTTTGATTATCAAAATCAGAAGAGCCTTTGGTCTTGGCAAACCCTTCAAGGGCAACGAGGATTATGAACCTCATGTGACTTTGTTCGTTAGCGCCTTCAATGAAAAAGATTATTTGGACCGGAAGGTTAAGAATTCCCAAAGCTTAAACTATCCGAAGGAAAAAGTTACCCAAATATGGGTCACCGACGGCTCTGATGATGGCACTCCGGACTTGCTTCGGCAATATACTGATGTGGAAGTCTACCACAGGGATGAAAGAGCAGGAAAAATCGCTGCAATGAATCGTGGTATGGACTTTATAAAGACCCCTATTGTAATTTTTTCTGACGCCAACACCGATTTGGGCAAAAACTCCATCAGGGAAATTGTGCGTTTGTTCCGTAATCCGAAAGTGGGATGTGTTTCGGGGGAAAAAAGAATTTATTCCAAAGAAGCCGATAGTGCTGCAGGTGCCGGAGAGGGCATGTATTGGAAGTATGAATCCCAATTAAAGAAATGGGATGCAGAACTGTACTCGGTGGTTGGTGCGGCAGGCGAACTTTTTGCTATCAGAACCGAACTATGGCAGGAAGTGGAGCCTGATACGCTGTTGGATGATTTCATGATTTCCTTACGTGTGGTCATGAAAGGATATACCATTCAATATAATCCCGAGGCCTATGCCATTGAAACAGCCTCTGCCAATGTAAAGGAGGAATTAAAGCGGAAAGTGCGGATATCGGCCGGAGGTATTCAATCCGTGGTGCGATTGAGAAGCTTGTTGAATGTCTTCAAGTATGGCACACTTTCATTTCAATATGTTTCGCATCGCGTTTTGCGTTGGACGTTGACACCTTTATTGCTCTTACTTTTGATTCCTGCCAACTTTATACTGGCCTTAAATGAGGGGCTTTATTCCTTTGGAATTTTCAGCACTCTTTTCTGGTGTCAGATGGTGTTTTATGGTGCAGCTTTATTGGGATGGTTCTTGGAGCACCGACATATACGATTAAAGGTGTTGTTCATCCCTTATTACTTCTTCATCATGAACCTATCCGTTTTTTTAGGTTTTGGAAGATATCTCAAGGGCAACCAATCTGTGAATTGGGAAAGAGCCAAGAGGGACGTAGGAACAGAGGTAGTGGCCTAGACTTTTTCTTTGGCGAGGGGCAAATCAAAATAGAATGTACTGCCCTTGCCCAGTGCACTCTTGATTTTCATAGTTCCCCCATTTTTTTGAACAAAAGTTTGACAGAGCACCAATCCAAGTCCGGTTCCCGGTTCTTTTTCCGTTCCTAACTTGCTGAAATGTTCGTTGGGGTTCAGTATTTTTTGAATGTCCGCCTCCGAAATACCACTCCCATTATCCTGCACTTCAAGAATGATCATTTCACCTTTCAGTTGGGCGTTGATATTTATGGCGCCTTCAACGGGGGTAAATTTAATGGCATTGGAAACCAGATTACGCAATACGGTTTTGATCATGTTATTGTCGGCATAGGCACATACTTCATCAGGCACGTTATTGCTAATGGCTATCTTTTTATGCTCACTGCCCAGTTTTAACAGGCGGATGGTCTGTTCAACCAAATCATGAACGTCGAGTTGCTCAGGTATAATCTGAATTTGATCACTTTCCGACTTGGCCCACCCCAAGAGGTTCTGCAGAAGATTAAGGGCTTCATCCATGGTCTTTAATAGACTAAAGACTGTATCGTCCAAAAACTTTTCGTCCTTGGGGTCGATGATTCCCCTCATAATAAAGTCCATTTTCAGCTTGGCCGCGCTTAAAGGCGACCTCAGATCATGGCCTATTATTGAAAACATCCGATCTTTAAGATCGTTGGATTGCCGCAAATTTTTGGCCTGTTGTTCAATCTGGTTTTTGGCCCGAATCAATTCCACATGGGTATGGATTCGTGCTATAAGCTCTTGCTCGTTAAAGGGCTTGGTCACATAATCTACACCCCCAACTTCAAAGCCTTTTACTTTGTCGCGAACATTGACCTTTCCAGTAAGAAAGATGATGGGAATATCCCGAAATTCGGCATACCCTTTTATCTTCTCACACAATTCAAAACCTTCAATTCGGGGCATGATGACATCCAGAAGAATCAAATCTGGTTTTCTTTCATGTAACAGTTCAAAAAAGTAGTCATCATTACTGGTGCCTATAAATTCGTACTGGTTTCTTTCGAGAATAAACTGAAGCAACTCCAGATTGAGCTGTTCATCATCAACGGCAAGGATATATGGTTTTTCCGTAACTTGGTTCTGCATGTAAATACATAAGACCTTACACGAAAGTAGGAAAAAGATTTTTCTTTGTTACGAATTAACGCTCAATGAATCAAACGAAAGGTTAATTAATTGGTGTGGAAGTGCATTAAACCTATATTATGAACGTCCTGCCAACAAAAATGCGCGATTCACAACATAAATTGAACACGGCTAAAAAGTAGGATTATATTTACAAAATAAGTAATACAAAGCATAATTCTTATGATCAACATCTTAGTTACCGGAGGAGCGGGTTTTATAGGATCTAACTTTCTTCCTTACTATTTAGAAACCCATCAAAATGTGCATTTAGTGAATATAGATGCGTTGACCTATGCCGGTAATCTTGATAACCTAAAAGAAATTGAAAGCCATCCCCGATATACGTTTATCAAAGGGGATATTTGTTACCGAAATTTGGTAGAAAAGATTTTTGAAAAATACGATATACAAGGGGTCATCCACTTTGCGGCCGAGTCACATGTGGACAACTCCATTGCACACCCCGATGCATTTATGCAGACCAATATCATCGGCACCTTCAATCTTATTGATGTGGCCAAAAAATATTGGATGGTGGGTCCAGGGGTATACAAGGAAGCTTACAAAGATTCACGATTTCATCATGTCTCAACAGATGAGGTTTACGGAACTTTGGGAAAGGAAGGTCTCTTCAGTGAGATTACTCCTTATGCGCCCAACAGTCCGTATAGTGCCTCAAAGGCATCCTCTGATTTTATTGTGAGAAGTTACCATCATACCTACGGTATGGATGTGGTTACTACAAACTGCTCCAATAATTACGGACCTAAGCAGCATGATGAAAAATTAATTCCAACCATAATACGAAAAGCGTTGGCCGGGGAAGACATTCCTATTTATGGTGATGGTTCCAATATTCGGGATTGGCTCTATGTGTTAGATCATTGCAAGGGAATAGCCTTGGCTTACGAAAAAGGCACTTCGGGAGAAACCTATAACATTGGTGGCCGCAATGAACGAAACAACCTGTACATTGCCCAAACCGTATGTGATATTTTGGATAAAAAGCATCCAAAGGAGAACAATGCTTCCTATCGCGAACAGATCAAATTTGTGAAGGATAGGGCTGGCCATGATTTTAGGTATGCCATCGATGCTACCAAAATTGAAGGTGAACTGGGATGGAAGGCCGATGAAAACTTTGAAACAGGAATCGAAAAAACCATTGGCTGGTATCTTGAAAAATTCGCACACAATCAGGCTAAAAACTTGGCCTAAGCGTTATTAAACTAAGACTTAGAGGTATTAAACCCATCATATGAAAGGAATAATATTGGCCGGAGGTTCCGGAACACGTTTGCATCCCATCACTCTTGCGGTGAGCAAGCAACTGGTACCCGTATACGACAAACCCATGATTTACTATCCCTTATCCACATTGATTGAATCAGGGATTTGGGAAATATTGATCATTTCCACCCCGCATGATCTTCCACTTTTTAAAAGATTACTGGGAGATGGAAGAAAGTATGGCTGCCGATTTGAATATGCGGTTCAAGAAGAACCCAATGGTTTAGCGGAGGCCTTTTTGATTGGAGAGGAGTTCATTGGGGATGATAAGGTGGCTCTGATTTTAGGGGACAATATCTTTTACGGAACAGGTCTTGAGAAACTTTTACAATCGAACAACGACCCAGATGGAGGTATTATTTATGCCTATCATGTAAATGACCCTGAGCGTTATGGTGTTGTGGAGTTTGATGATGAGGGCATGGTTCTGTCCATTGAAGAAAAACCTAAAGAACCAAAATCGAACTATGCAGTTCCGGGAATCTATTTTTATGACAATGAGGTTGTGGAAATTGCAAAAAACATCAAACCCAGTTCAAGAGGTGAACTCGAAATTACCGACGTGAACCGGGAATATCTCAAAAGAGGTAAGCTAAAAGTGTCCATCATGGATCGAGGAACAGCCTGGTTGGATACCGGTACGTTTCAATCACTTATGCAGGCTTCCCAATTTGTTCAGGTAATTGAAGAACGACAAGGGTTGAAAATAGGAGCAATAGAATCCTCGGCCTATAAAATGGGATTCATTACCAAAAATCAGTTTAAAGCATTGACCGAACCTTTCCTAAAAAGTGGGTATAGTACCCGACTTTTGGAAGTTTTGACCTAGAAAAATATGCAAGTATCAAAAACAGAAATAGTCGGCTGTTACATTATTGAACCCAAGGTGTTTGAAGACAAGCGGGGCTGTTTTTTTGAGAGTTACAACCAAGAAAAATTTGAGCAGCTCACTGGAGCCAAGCCCTTTTTTGTTCAGGATAATGAATCCTTTTCTTCCAAGGGAGTTTTGAGGGGCCTTCATTTTCAAAAAGGAGACCATGCGCAGGCCAAGTTGGTACGTGTGCTTGAAGGGCAGGTCTTGGATGTGGCGGTGGATATTCGGCCCGATTCCAAAACCTTTGGGAAGGTGGTTACGACCTTACTTTCATCAAAAAACAAAAAACAAATGTTTGTTCCCCGTGGATGCGCCCATGGTTTTGTAACTTTGAGTGACACAGCCACTTTTTTTTACAAGTGTGATAATTTTTACAACGCAGAATCGGAGGGAGGGATAATTTACAATGACCCTACTTTTAATATCGATTGGATATTGGCCGAAGAGGATTTGATCATTTCAGAAAAGGATAAAGTTTTACCTGTTTTTAAAGAAGCAGTTCCCCATTAATTCTTGACTATCAAATTATGAAAATATTGGTTACCGGAGCATCCGGTCAATTAGGAAATACTTTCAAATCCTTGGTTGAAAACAAGCAGGTTGAAGATTTGAACTTTGTTTTTAAGTCCTCCCAAGAACTGGATATCACGGATTTTGAGGCGGTGAGACAAGAGTTGTTGTCCGACAATTATGCCTACTGCATTAACTGTGCGGGCTATACCAATGTTGATCAGGCAGAGACAGAAAAAGATTTGGCTTACAAGGTCAATGTCACTGGCTCCCGAAATCTTGCCCTTAACTGCAATGAAAGTAAAACGGTACTTGTCCATATTTCCACAGATTTCGTTTTTGACGGTTTTCTGAATACACCTTATGTTGAAGAGGATATCGCTCGACCTATTGGGTTTTATGGCGATACCAAGTATAAAGGGGAACGGGCGATCATAAATAATCTTGAGGAGCATTTTATCATTAGAACTTCATGGTTATATTCTGAATTTGGTCACAATTTTATGAAGACCATGGTTCGTTTAGGCAATGAAAAAGATGAGCTTTCTGTGGTGTATGATCAAATAGGAACACCCACCTATGCTTTGGACCTTGCACTGGTAGTTTTGCATATCATCAAAGCCCATAGCATTGATTATGGAGTTTATCACTACAGTAATGAGGGAGTGGCCAGTTGGTATGATTTTGCCAAGGCTATTTTCGAAATTCACAAAATACCTGTCGAGCTTTCACCCATTCTTTCTGAAGCGTATCCCACACCGGCTGAAAGACCAAAATTTAGTGTCCTAGATAAGAGTAAAATAAAAAATGCATTTCATCTTGATATACCTCACTGGAGAGATAGTCTGAAGGTGGCCCTTGCCAAAGAAGCTCTTATAAAGTAGGTAAAATACTACAAATCAATTAGTTACACTTTTTTATCCCGCCTTTTTCGTCGATTGGTTATAGTAAGTGGTCTATACTTCTTGTGCAATCAACCCAAAAAGTACTTAAAGGTTTTGCAGCTACTGTAGTTTTGGATGAGTAATAAATCATCACCAAATCTAGTTGAGCGTATGAAAAGGAAAAGCAAAGCCAAAGTCTATCATGGTTTCCTCATGTTGGACAAAAACAAAGACTGTTGCCAATATTGTGACATTGTAATCGGAAAGGATGAGATAGTTCTCAGCCTACACACTCCTATTGTGCTGTAATCAATTTATATGAAAGTGAATAAAGGGTCGATTTTTGCGCTTCAAACCACGCGCTTAATTGACCCTTCCTTATTAAAGCCCCTTAACTTGCACGTTGTGGAATGAGTCTGCTTGTAATCTGAGCAGTTCCTCAGCTTTCTCTTTTTTGTATCGATACAGCTCTTCCTCGCTTTTGATGTCGGCATACACTTGCTCGTTCAAAGCCCCGTCGGTGGATAGCAGAAGTTTGCGTTGTTCCACCTTTTGGGTGACCCATGTGGCCACAACACTTTCTTGTTCCTCAAACTTATAATCGTATTCCCCTTTTGGAGCCAATAACTTCGCGATAATGGGTGCTGTTTCAATGGCAAGGAACAAAAGAAATATAAAGAAAGATGGAAACCAGGGCAGTTTGCCCAGAGCATTGATACGTGCCATCAAACCATCAAAACCATCAATAATGGGTTGGGAGCTGCTTACCGCGGTGTTGTAATCTGCGCCCAAAGCCGCTATTTGCGCTTCCAAATTTTCTATTTTTTCTCCGTTGGTAGCCTTAAGCTCATTTAGTTCAGCGAGGTAGCCATCATGTTTTTCCCGCTTTTCCTTATATACGGGACCTTTACCCAACAATCCGGTACCAGCTGTGCCTTCTGCCTCGGTAATATAGACATCATACAAAGCATTGGTCTCTGCCTCTTTTGCCTGAATCTCATTTTTAAGATTGGCAATTTCTTGATTGAGACCTTCAATTTTTGGGGTGTATTGCAAGGCCAATTGTTCCTTGTTTGCCAAGGTCATTGCATTTTTTTCTTCAAGAAGAACTTGGTCAATTTCCTTCTGAAAAATTTTCATTTCCAAGGGTTTGGAAATCACCACGGCAATGATCATTGCCAGAATAATACGAGGGGTTGCTTGCAAAAGCTCACTTTTAAAGCTATCCCTTTTCTTAATGGTAGAAACGATATAGCGGTCCAGATTGAAAATCAACAAGCCCCAAATGAGACCAAAAAAGATGGAGGTATAAATATTGTCGAAAACGGTGTAGAGCGCATATCCACTTGCAATAAATGCCATTACGGCCGTGAAAAATACCGTAGCACCTATGCCGGCATATTTGTTGCGTTCCCCGTTGGAACAAGTATCTAAAATGTGGGTGTCCGCTCCCGAGCAGAAAATAAAAAAGCGTTGTAACATGATAGTGTTCGTTTGGTTCTGATAGACTATTAGAACGCGATGTTGATGAATTTGTTACACCAATACCTTCAAAACCATCAATTTAACGTTTGTTTATAAACTCAATACCTGGATTTGGAGCAGATGATCTATCCTTGTTTTTCCAAAACCAGAAAACTCCAAAATAATTGATATCGTGTAACTTAGGTTACCAATTTTGGCTGAAAATTGGCGTAACTTAATGTTATAAAATTAAAGGCCATGACAACAACGGTAGTAATTGGTGGAAATTTTGCGGGAATGACCGCCGCTTTGGAAATCAAACGAAAAGGAAAGAAGGACCATAAGGTCATTGTAATTGACAAGTCACCTCTTTTTCTGTTTATTCCTTCACTCATTTGGGTCCCATTTGGGAGAAGACAGATGAAGGACATTTCTTTTAGGAAAGATGAAATCTTTAGGAAAAAGGGTGTTGAATTTGTGCAGACTGAAGCCCTGAGCGTTGACCCAGCCCATAATATTGTAAAAACAAAGAATGGTGATTTCGCATATGATCATTTGGTTATAGCGACAGGTCCGAAAGTAGACTACGAGGTAGCGCCAGGAGTAAGGGAACACGCGTATTATATAGGAACACCAAAAGGCGCTATGAAGACCAAAAAGGCGCTGGAAGAGTTTAAGAAAAATCCGGGACCGGTAGTTATCGGGGCCACCCAAAGTGCCGGTTGTATGGGTGCCGCGTATGAATTTTTGTTCAACATTGAGAAATGGCTCCGGGAAGAAAAAATCCGTAAGAAGGTTGATCTCTATTGGATTACGCCCGAAACGTACCTAGGTCATTTTGGTATTGATGGTATGCCTGGAGGAGAGACCATGCTGAAGTCGTTTATGAAAATGTTCAACATCCATTATCGAACAGAAGTCGGGGTAAGCGAGGTCTACAAGGATGGAATCAAGCTTACTTCTGGTGAGGTGTTGCCCAGTTCTTTCACCATGCTGATGCCTCCTTTTGTAGGGGTTGATTTTGTGACCAATTCACCCGCTCTTAATCCGACGAGTAATGGTTACCTTCCTGTGGGTGAGGATTACCGGCATCAAGATTGGCCTAACGTTTGGGCCGCAGGCATAGCCGTTCAGGTAGATTTGCCATTTAAACCAGGGAAAGTGCCCTTCTCAGGTCCGAAAACGGGATACCCTTCCGATGAAACCGGAAAAATTGTGGCCGAGAACATCATTAGGGTAACCAAGGGAAAAACTAAGTTGAGAAAGAAAGCTTGGGGAAAAATTCCTGGAATCTGTGTGATGGATGCGGGTAAAAAAGAGGTCATAATTTTGAGCGACCATCTCTTTAAACCACGAAAATTTGCCATAATGATACCGAATATATTTTACGATTTTTCCAAAGTTCTATTTGAAAAATATTTTATGTGGAAAACCCGAAATGGGTATTCACAATTACCTTGATTGTTGATTGATTGAAAAAACTCCGCTGGTATCCAAGCGGAGTTTTTTTTTGATTATCCTTTAGTAAGTTCAGTGTAGTACTTGTAGAAGAATGGTATGGTCTCAATGCCCTTCAAAAAATTCCAGACCCCAAAGTGCTCATTGGGAGAGTGGATGGCATCACTGTCCAGCCCAAAGCCCATTAAAATGGTCTTACTGCCCAAAACCTCTTCGAAGAGGGCCACAATAGGAATACTGCCTCCTGTGCGCTCAGGAACAGGCTTCTTTCCAAAGGTGGTTTCATAAGCTTTTGCCGCTGCTTGATATCCTACGCTGTTCGTTCGGGTTACGTAGGGTAGCCCGCCGTGATGGGGATTCACCTTGACTTTAACTCCAGCTGGGGCTATCGACTCAAAATGTTTTGTGAAAAGTTCGGTAATCTCGTCGGGATCTTGGTCAGGAACCAAACGCATGGAAATTTTGGCAAAGGCCTTACTGGCAATTACGGTTTTGGCACCCTCGCCGGTATAACCTCCCCAAATTCCGTTCACATCCAAAGTAGGCCGGATGGAATAACGCTCGGGAGTGCGATAACCTTTTTCTCCGTAAACATCCCCAATATCCAAAGCTTGTTTGTATGCTTCTAAATCAAAAGGAGCTTCTGCCATTTCTGCTCTTTCGGCATCTGTGAGCTCTTCTACTTTATCATAAAAACCAGGAATGGTAATATGATTGTTTTCATCGTGCAATGAAGCAATCATTTTACTGAGCACATTTATGGGATTGGGCACCGCTCCACCATAAATTCCCGAATGAAGATCTCGATTGGGTCCGGTCACCTCTACTTCCACATAACTCAAACCGCGTAAACCGGTGGTAATGGAAGGAATATCATTGGCAACCATGCCTGTATCAGAAATCAAAATAATATCATTATCGAGCTTTTCTTTATGGTCATTCAAAAAATCAGCTAAACTATCACTGCCCACTTCTTCCTCCCCTTCGATCATGAATTTCACATTGCAAGGCAATTGGTCATTCTTGATCATAAATTCCACGGCCTTTACATGCATGAAGAATTGCCCTTTGTCATCACAGGCACCCCTGGCAAAAATTGCCCCATTGGGATGCAGTTCCGTTTCTTTGATTACGGGTTCAAAAGGAGGGGATTCCCACAATTCCATGGGATCTGGTGGTTGAACATCATAGTGTCCATAAACTAGAATCGTAGGAAGGTTGGAATCAATGATTTTTTCGCCATAGACCACGGGGTACCCTTTGGTCTCGCATATTTCAGTGTTATCGCAACCTGCATCCATCAAGGACTGTTGAACGGTTTCCGCCGTCTTGAGCACGTCCTCCGAAAAGGCAGAATCTGCACTAATGGAAGGAATTTTTAATAAGTCAATGAGTTCGTTGATGAATCGATCTTTGTGGGTATTGATGTAGTCTTTGATTTGTTCCATGGAGATGTTAAAATGGACACTAAATGTACAAAAAACAAGTTTTTAAAGGGGGTGGATTTGCAAATCGGAAAATTGATTTATATTTGCATCCCGATTTCAATCGGTACCTAGGCGGATGTGGTGGAACTGGTAGACACGCTAGACTTAGGATCTAGTGCCGCAAGGCGTGGGGGTTCGACTCCCTTCATCCGCACAAAAACGATTTTAATTGTAACCAAGAAGCCCTTCAATTTTGAAGGGTTTTTTTGTTTAGGTAGTGGTGGGATGAGTTTAAAAAGGTGTATGGGTTTACCTGGTTGAGGCCTCACCTTCATGTTTGAAAAACGCGATTATTCAAGATAGCAAAAAGAAGGTATAAATCTTTCTCGATATCATGTGTTTGGTTAGTTTAGCGCAAAACCCATGTTTATGGTTGTTAGACTTTGGCTTAGAACATTTTTTCTGTTAGGATTTTTTTGCCATTCCCAAGAATACTTTGAGGGAGAATTGCTTTATAAGATAGAGTATGAGACGTTGAACAAAAATATTTCGGCTGAGTATATGGCCAAAGAATTTGGGGACTCCTTCACCGCATTTGTTAAGGAGGATAGATATACAATGATATATAACGGTAGCGGATCCAACGGATGGATGAAGATAATTGTTAGGCTCGATGAAGGATACTCTTATACGGAATACGAGAAACTCGATACTATAGCCAAAACCAAATTTGCTCCCGAGACAAGTCCACTATTGTTATTTGAAAGGAACCACAAGGAGAAAAAGGAAGTAATGGGCGAACTTTGTGAATCCGTAACAATTAATGTACTGCCGGGAGAAGATATGTCTTTTGTGAAGGAAATCAGGGGTACCCACTATTTCAGTCCAAAATATCGCTTGAACCCAGAAAAGTACAAAGAATATGGCAATGGGTATTGGAACGACTACGTCAAAGAATCTGGAGCTATCAGTATTAGGAACGAAACAGAATATCAACCCTTTTTTATTAGTACGAGTGTGGCTGTAAACATCGAGGAAATGAAATTGGACGATAGCCTATTTGAACCAAATCCGAATAAGCCAATTAGGCTCGAATAAATAAAAGACTCAGAAAAAACTCCAACAATACGTGTGCGCGTAGTCTTGTGAAGATAGTCTTCCATTCTGTTACTTCGAAAAATAATAATCAATTCAGGAATCCCTACGTCTTTTACTATTGATTCAAGGTCAGATGTGTCAGGTTCGCTATTTTGCACGTAGAGCCGACCCATAGGAACTAGATTGAACTTCCTATGTTTTGGCTATATTATTGTCTAAAAATCTGGAGATTCTATCCTAATCAATTTTTTTACCCACAAAGCTTAGATTTTGGAAGGACATAGTTTGTTTTCGATTCTTGGAATAGGCCTTTCATTTATGGGCCTGTTTGTTTCCATTTATTATTTAACAGGAAAAGGGTTTCGTGATGACGGATACTTTTGGCTTTACATAGTCATTGCTCTTATTGGCCTGGAATTAGGGCATAAGACTTTCTTGCTCTCAAAGACGTTTTATGAAATGCCCTTTCTATATGCTCCAGGAAGGTACTATAACCTAATGCTTTATCCCAGTCTCTTGTTTTTAGTGTGGTCGCTTATGGATTATAGACCCATCAAGAAAAGTTGGCAAGTCTTAATCTTTCTGGTTTTTTCAATCACTGGAATTAGACGCTTGTGGTTGATCTTCTCATTGACCAGGGCGGATAAACTGTCCATTTTGGAAAAGTTCTATGCCGATACAAGGCCTGGCCCCCACGACTATTGGATGAACCTTTCTACCTTAACAAAATCAACTGTGATACCAATTGCAATGCTTGTCATAATTACTTTCTTTTTCTATAAACTTAGTAAAGGACATGAAGGGAAACCCAACAAAAGACTTGCAGTGATTTTGCTTTCCGTAATAGTGGCCTATATTCTTTTTAGTTTTTCCAATAATTTGATATACAAATATTTATATAAGTTGACAAATGTATCCCTTATTGAATGGCCCGTTGACATAGTTTTCCTTTCACTGGTAACAAGTTTCTTGGTCTGTATAGCATTGATGGTCAATTCGGGATCACAATTCTTTCCACCTTTAAAGTACACCTCGAGCGCGTTGGATGAAAAAAGATATCCCGCATTATTGGCTCAAATTATTGAACTTGTAGAAACAGAAAAACTTTATCTGGACCAAAATATTACAGTTAAGAAAATCGCAGATAGATTGATGATCAATTCCAAATATGTCTCACAAGTTCTGAACCACCATAAGGGAACGACCTTTACCAATTTCGTCAATAAGTACCGAATAGAAGAGGCCAAGAAATTAATTGATGGCAGCGAATCCAAGTCACTGACACTTGAAGCCATAGGAAATCGTGCTGGATTCTATTCTAAATCATCATTTATCAAAGCCTTCAAGAGATTAGTAGGAAAGACCCCCGGTCAATACCTTAAAAATAGTAACCCGAACACATTCACGAATCCGTACTAAGTTTCTTGTTTTTGACCCTCTAGCATTAGCCTTATTTTCAATCTTTGGACCAAAACTAACACTGTGCGTATTCTTGCATTTACTTTTTTGGTCTCAATTATGCTAATGGGCTGTAATGGATCTACCATTTGCCAGTCACAATCTGAACCATTACACTCTGAAGATGAATTTGTAGAGTACTATTCAACCATCCCTTTGCGGGAAACCCCTTATCCAAAACCTATGGGGGTTGTTCGTCTTACAAAAGAAATGGCCATAACCAGGAACCATTATGAATTCCTTTACGATTCCATCTTTAGGCTTAAATCAATTACCTTCAAAAATGGCGTTGTTCCCGTTATCCCCAACCATACATCCAATTATTTCTTTACCAGTACTTCTCAAAAGTTCGATTACTCAGAAAATATGGAATATCGGACCTTCTATGACAGATTTGGCAACAGGGTAAATCAAAGAGGGGCACACAGGGAGGTATATGTCCAAGGGGAAGATGGCAGATACGTTGCACTTTGGTTTGAGAACGAGAACGGTAATCGTATTGAGAATGATTGGGGCATTTTTGAATACAAATGGAAAAGGGAAAACGACGGTTCAGTGTTTGAATCGAGAACCAACAAGAAGGGAGAACTAGTATCGATCCGTCCAGGCTTCGAATTTTATGACCTTAAGCTGTACTACAACCCAAATGGCACTATTGCCCTTATGCAAAACGTCTCAAAAGAAGGAACCTTGATAGAAAACAGCAGCGGCGTGGCACAGGACAAACTGCTTTTCGATGTTGAAGGCAGATGGCTTGGATGGATGGTTTTGGATGCAAATGGAAAATTGCGAAAGGGAAATGGGCCCAACGTAGCCAAAGGGATAAACAAAAGTGACTCTTTCGGATACGAAAAATCCATAACATTTGAGGATGTGGACGGATCAAATATTATAAACTCACATGGGTTTTACGGAAGTATTCGTAACTATGACCGGTTTGGCAATTATGCATTGACCCATTTTATTAATGAAAATGGAGAACCGGATATCAATGAACAATCTGGTTATTGTTTTGCCAAATATTCATGGGACAACAGGGGAATCAACAGAACAATGATCGAACTTTTGAATGTCAAGGGAGAACCTGTAGCGCACAAATCCAGAGGATACTCCAAAATCAAGCAGGAATATGATTCGTTGGACAGGTTGACTCAAACAACATTTCTTGGAGTAAAAGGTAATCCCATTGACCGTTTGGACAATGGTATATCCAAGATTCTTTACAGTTACGATGAAAAGAACATGCTTATTTCAACGAAGAGATTTGATAGTAATGGCAACAAAATGGAGTAAACGGAATTCACTGGGAATAATATTGTTCTTGGTTGTTGGATTGACAAATTTGGTCAGAGCCCAGAACGGATTGGGAAAAGTTGACAGTATTCTCCATGGTTACCTGAATAAAGGGGAGTTTATGGGAACAGTTTTAGTCGCAAGGAACGATTCCATTTTGCTCAAGAAAGGCTATGGTTATTCCGATATTGATAAAGGAATACCCAATGACCTAAACACCAAATTTCCAATAGGCTCACTTACGAAATCGTTTGTTGCATGTGCCATTATGCAGCAGGTGGAAACAGGGAAGCTGGATTTGAGCACCCGAATTGGGAACTACATTCCGGAATTGGAAAAGGAAATAGGCAACCTAACCTTGCACTATCTTTTAAAAAATAGCAGCGGCCTACCAGTGCATTTGAACAGGATTACGGATTTGCAATATCGGGATATTTCAAGTCAAGAGTTATTGGACATCATAAATAGGGCTTCTTTGTCCATGAAACCAGGAAGCGGGTACAGTTACTCAAACCTCAACTATCAACTTGCCTCATTGATTTTGGAAAGGGTAACAGGTATCAGCTATGAGAACTATATGTCAGAGAATGTCTTTAGGAAACTGGATATGAACAATACTGGAATAGAGAAAACCCGCTCAATTCCATCTGGCAGGGCAACCGGCTACATCAATGATGACCACTATGAAGCAGCAGATAGAAATTATATGGGCTATGCTAAGGGAAGCGGTGACATGTATTCGACGGTGGGAGATTTATATTTTTGGGATAGGGCTCTTTACAAAAACACTTTTTTGACAAAAGAATCAATTGAGCTGATGTTCGATGGAAATCCTGATGCTTTTGGTGGTTATGGCTATGGTTTTAAGGTCAAGGAATATAAAAGGAATTCTTGCACTAAGCCTACCGGTAAATTGGTCAGACATGGGGGCTCCATGTATGGATTTGTGTGCAACGTTCACAGGTATCTGGATGACAACCTCACAATAATCATACTTGGCAACATTAGGCCATTTCCAATAATGCAGATTACAACAGAAATTGAAAAATCCCTATTGGGAACTTAGTTGCTTTCAATCCCTCAACCCATGTTTCTCCAAAAAAGCATCCATTTCCTTGATTGTGGGATTTTTTAGAAAATCGTCTCCATAAATGACCGTCGGAAATTTGAGCTCGCCATTGTACAAAGCCCGTACTTCTTGGTCGGCCTCGGGTTGGGTCTCTACATTAAAATCCTCAAACTCTACCCAAATGGATTGCAGGTAATTGCGAAGGTTCGCGGACTTGGTGCACCAATTGGTACCATGCAGTTTCAATTTGTTATCCGACATGGCGTTTCGTTTTAAAGGGTTTTAAAAAGGTAGGATGAATATTTTCCGCTTGGGTTACGATAAAAGGAGTGACCGACATCAATAAAATGGACACCGCCAAAAAGATTTGGTAGTTGTTTTTGCTGATGAGTTCATATTCCAATCCGCTTTGGGCCAAAACAAAGGAGAATTCTCCGATTTGTGCAATGGAGAATCCGACGGCCAAAGCAGTTTTCCAATCCAGCTTCATCACTTTTACCGCTAGTATACCAGCCACAGCTTTCACGGCAAGGGTGAAGAAGAACCAAAATACAATCCAACCAAGGTCAGTTGTAAAAATTTTCCAATCAAGTAGCATGCCCATCGAGATAAAAAAGAAGCTCATGAACACATATCGAAAGGGGAGAAAACATGAAATCGCCATACGGTGATACTCGGTTTCCGCAATGATCAGTCCCGCAATAAACGCTCCTAAAGCCAAAGAAAGACCAAGCTCTTCAGTAAGAAGTGCAATACCCGTAACAATAAAGACTAAAGCAATTAAAAACACTTCTTGACTTTGTATTTTCATTACGGTCTTCAAGAAAAAAGGGATGACAAAACGTGCCAACAGATAAGCGATTCCCCCCATCAAAACCAGTTTGCCCAATAGCCAAAGTAGAGCTTCCATGGGGCTGGTGTCCCCTGCACCTGCCAAAATGGGTGTGAACAACATCAGGGGCACTATCATAATATCTTGAAAAAGGAGTACAGCCAGAATAAATTTTCCGTGTTGGGTTGTAATTTTATTGGTGTCCTGAAGCACTTTTACCACAATGGCGGTACTGCTCAAGGCATACAGGAATCCCCAAAAAATACTTTCCTCCACCGAAGGTCGCATCAGTAGCCAAATTAAGCCTGCCGTGAGCAAAATGGTAAGAAATACCTGGGAGGCTCCCCCAATCAATACATAGTTCTTGATGCGCTTCAAATTGCTGAACGAAAATTCAAGCCCTACCGTAAACAACAGAAGAATAATGCCAATCTCAGCGTAAACATCAACCTCCTCCATATCTGCAAAATATTGACTCGTGTTGGGACTTAGCAATACCCCTGTGATGAGGTAGCCAATAATGTATCTGATTTTAAGGAATTTGCATATGACAATTACCGCTGTCGCCACGCCAAAAATGGCAAATAGGTTAAGAAGAACATGGTGCTGCATGCGTTGGTTTTTAGGTGATGTTAAGTTACAAATATTCAGTTGTCCTTAAAACACAAGCAGGGTGACAAAAAGAAAAATAGTAAGACCAGATCCCTAATTGTACCAACAATGATTTTTAAGTGGAAGTTCGTTATCTTTCAATGAGTAAAGCGAGATCTATCCCATCCTAAAATTTTTGTATACAAATGACTTATGAACTAACAGATTTTCCTCAATTTGAAGAGGTTCCCCAGGAACAATTGGATTGGTTGACGGAGCATTTGGAAATCGTCGAAATTCCAAAAGGGGGCTATCTATTTGAAAAAGGCAGCCCCATAGATCATTTGACCCTTGTATTCGAAGGAGATTTTGAGCTATACTTTCAGCAAAACAATAGCCGAAAATCCTTTGGAAGAATCAGAAAACATGACATTTCAGGTTTGTTGCCTTATTCGAGGGCAAAAAATGCAGGTGGTTTTGCGGTTGCAATCCAACCTGCTGTAATCGGTACATTGAATCGAGAGAAGCTCCATGAGTTGATTGGCAAGTATTACGAGTTGACCGAAGTGCTGGTTCATGAAATGAACAATCGCATCCGGAACATCACCCAAATTGAGGTACAAAACGAAAAACTCATCGCTTTAGGGAAACTATCGGCCGGATTGGCCCATGAACTGAATAATCCCGCGTCAGCCATGGTTCGAAGTGCTTCACTGTTGCAACAGCATCTAAAGGGATTACCAGCAGATTTCAAAAAGGTGATCAAAATTCGTGCTGATGATGAGGCGATAGATAAAATTAACCAGTTCATGTATCAAAAACTGGAGGAAAAGTCTAGCGAACTCTCGATGTTGGAACAAAATACCTTGGAAGACGATTTATACGATTGGTTTTCTGAATGCAGCTTGGAGGATAGGTATGATTTGGTACCCCTGTTGGTCGAGTATCAGTTCAATACAGATGATTTGCTCTTTGTGAAATCCTGTTTACGCGATGAAGATTTTAATCCTGTACTGAAATGGATCGTTCAAAACATGACGACTCATAAAACCGTGACCGATATCAAAGAAGCCTCCTCCCGCATTGAGACCTTGGTGCAATCGGTAAAGACGTATTCGTATATGGATCAAAGCCTGGATTTCCAAATGGTGGACATCCACACAGGAATCAAGAGTACGTTGAATGTCTTGAATCATAAAATCACCAAGGTGGGGCACAAGATTACGACCGAGTTTGATGAAAACGTACCTCAAATCCATGGGTTGCCAGGGGAGCTAAACCAAGTGTGGACCAATTTAATTGACAATGCTATCGATGCCCTTCCCAAAGAGGGCGGAGAATTGAAGGTAAAAACCAAGGCTGCTGGAAGTTTTGTGTATGTATTTGTGGAAGATAACGGGCATGGGATTTCGGAGGAACATCTAACTCGCATTTTCGAGCCCTTTTTTACTACCAAGGAGATAGGAAAAGGAACAGGTTTGGGTCTGGATGTCGCCATGAAAATCATCAAACAGCACAATGGTCAGCTTAAGGTAACCTCCCAACCGGGAAAAACTATTTTTGAGGTTTGCCTGCCCATTAATCATAATATTGAAGAAGAAAACACGTGAAAAAACCAATCATACTTGCTGTCGACGACGATGCACAAGTTCTGGCAGCCATCCGGGGGGATATTCGAACCCGGTATCGGAATGATTATCGCATCATGGCAACCACTTCAGCCAATGAAGCTTTGGAAGCTCTAAAGGAATTAAAGAACAAAGGTGAGGAAGTGGCTTTGTTTCTCTCTGATCAACGAATGCCCGAAATGCTGGGTGTTGATTTTTTGGAAAAGGCCCTAACGTTTTACCCGCAAGCCAAGCGGGTGTTGCTTACCGCTTATTCCGATACGGATGCGGCCATTAAGGCGATCAATGAGGTGCAGTTGGATTACTACCTCTTGAAACCTTGGAATCCGCCAGAAGAGAAATTGTATCCCGTTATTGATGATGTTCTGCAAGATTGGTTGGCCCATTACTCACCGCCATTTTCTGGATTGCGAATCGTGGGATATCAATTTTCACCCAACACCCATAACATCAAGGATTTTTTGGCAGGAAATATGTTTCCTTACCAATTTTTGAATGTAGAAAACGATGATACGGCCAAAGAGTTGGTAGAAAGCAATCAACTCGATTCGAAACATCTTCCGGCCGTTTTTTTTGAAGACGGAAGTGTTTTAAAAAATCCAAGCCTGACCGACATTGCCCAAAAACTGGGATTGAATGTAAAAGCTCGGGAAGAACTGTACGACGTAATTATTGTTGGAGCCGGACCAGCCGGACTGGCAGCAGCTGTTTACGGCGGAAGTGAAGGGCTCAAAACCCTTTTGATTGACCGAAAGGCACCAGGAGGTCAAGCTGGAACAAGTTCACGTATCGAAAACTATTTGGGTTTCCCCAAAGGATTGAGTGGTTCAGATTTGGCCCGAAGGGCCATTACCCAAGCGACCCGCTTTGGTATTGAGTTTCTTTCTCCTGTTGAGGTTACCAAAATTGATTTGCAAGATTCCTATAAGACCATCACACTTTCAGATGGAAGCCATTTGAAAAGTAAGGCTGTGGTCATTGCCACGGGGGTGGATTATCGAAAATTACCAAACAAGGGTATGGACGGTCTTACAGGAGCAGGGGTATATTATGGTGCCGCCACCACCGAGGCGCATACCTGTAAGGATGGCAACGTTTACATCGTTGGAGGGGGAAATAGTGCGGGTCAGGGGGCTATGTACTTATCCAAATATGCGAAAAAGGTAAACATCGTAATTCGAAGGGATTCTTTGGAGAGTACAATGAGCTCTTATTTGATTGATCAAATCGATAATACGGAAAACATTGAGCTGATCCCACATTCCGAAATCATAGAAGCACAGGGCGAATCCCGATTGGAAAATGTTGTTCTTAAAAACAACAAATCTGGAGAAGAAAAGGAGTTTGAAGCACGTGCTATTTTTATCTTCATCGGAGCGAGACCCTATACTGATTGGACCGGAGATAAGTTTCTTAAAGATGGAAAAGGATTCTTGATGACCGGTCGTGCTATCTTGGATAATGAAGCTGGGCCAATATATTGGAAACAGAACAAGCCTCCCTATTTGCTGGAGACCAGCGTGCCAGGAGTTTTTGCCGCAGGCGATGTCCGCAGTGGAGCCATGAACCGGGTCGCCTCCGCGGTTGGAGAGGGTTCCATGTCCATCAGTTTGGTGCACAAATATTTGAATGAGAACTAACCATTTTTTTGTGCGTTTTTGGGAGAAGATTTTGTTAAACTTACTTAGAATTTAAACTCCATGGTCAAAACTGAGTGGAAAAGCGTATCGTCCAGACCACTTTCATCTAAAAAAGCCCCAGGGAAAATAACATTGGCCTCCAATTCTAGATTTATGAAGCTATTCACCTCGAAAGCTACTATGGAACCCAACTGATGGCCAATAAATCGTTCTTCGTTGATTGAGGGATATTGCAAATTCAAAGGAGGGCCGTAAACACCATCGTCTGTTGATAATCGCCAAAAGGCCACATAATCGAATTCAAACGTGAATCGTCTCATGGAGGTGTCGAAATATGGATGAATGTCAAATAAGTTTGAAGGCCCGATTCGGGCAACCCTTCCGAAATAAGCACCACGGGGATAGAGTCCGTCAAAGGTGTTCAAAGTACTATCCGTATCACTCGTGTCACCGCTGATAGCCTCTGTTTTAAGTCCGATAGAACTATTTTCTCCTAAAAAAGAAACCGGGTGTTCAATACTGAAAGACACGGTCCAAGCTCTAATATCCTGGTCACCAAAACTTCCAGTTTGAAATACAAATTCGTTGTTGTATTTCAGCTTGTTCCAGTTCTCGAAATGTCGCAAACCCAAACTGAGACGATGGTCATCTGCTGTTCCAGAATCCCAAGTTTTGGCTTCTTCTTCCTTATAAATGGCATATATATCCGTGCTGGAATTTGCATTCCAATGCTGTGTCCAGTATATGGCACCAACTGACTCTTGAAAATCAAGGGCTTTATTGTCAAATACTCCTGGGGCCACACGAACCGGCACAGCATAAAATGCTGTAACTTCTGTATTAGCGTTTTTATATTGCAATTGCGCCAGATCAAATGATAAGCGAACATTGGGTCCTTCGCGAATATCAACTAAACGTCCACTGCCCAAGCGCATGTTTTGCCTTCCCACCAGCATATTCCAATTTCGGTTCAAGTGATATCTGGCAAAAAGTTGATTAAAGCTGAGTTTGTCTCGATCTACGGGCGCCAGGTTGGTCTTACTATCGATCAAACTTGAATTAAGTTCAGCGAACAGCTCAAATTTGCCTGCAAGCTTTAGGTGGGAATGAAACTGAAAGCGGTTTAGGAACCAAATATCATCTTGGTCTACTTCCGATGAAAACTCCTCATTAATGAAAGCTTCCGGTTGAAAGCGATAGCTCCCCCCAAAACTTAAACTCGAATTTGTGCCAATTGGAATCCATTTGACATGTTCATAAAGAGTTTTGGCCTCTTTTTCTTTCAAAATGGAAACCCCATCCTGTTGTCGTAGCATTCCAAAGCGTAACTTACTTTCCTGTCCTTGTGTCGCGAAAGAAATCAACAGAAGGAGAAGTGTTAGGTTTCCCTTTTTCATTTTTTGACCTCCAACTTAAAAACGTCAAACATCCCATAGCCCTCTGCCCTTAAGGCACTCGGCGTCCTTGGTATCTAGGATTGCTTGGTGAACTGAAGGGCAATGCTAAGTCTAATGGTGTCCGATACCACTACGTTACCAGCCTCGGTTACTGCGCTCCAGAAAAGACCAAAATCCTTGCGGTTAATCGTGCCTGTTATTTCAAAACCTGCCTTGGTTTGTCCATAAGGGTCAATGGCTACTCCATTGAAATCAACATCCAATTCAATGGCTTTGGTGACATCCCGTATAGTCAAATCGCCGATCATTGTGTCACCATCAAATGAGATGGACTTAAATGTCATTTGGGGATAAGCCTCGGCATTAAAGAAATCGTCTGATTTCAAGTGATTATCCCTATCTGTATTTTTTGTGCGGATACTTTCGACACTGGCTACAAAATCAAAATCTGCGTTCTTAAAATCATCTGTTCCTGTTACAACCGATGCATTGAAATTCTCAAAGTGCCCGGTTACCGTTGATATCATCATATGTTTTACCTTGAACCCAATTTCTGAGTGGGCGGTATCTAAATTCCATTTTGTTTGTATTGCTGTTTCCATTTCTACTTTGTTTTACTATTTATTTTCTTTGATATCCTCCAAAATATTTTACTGGGGACCAGTCTGGAATTACTTTGGGCAATTCCGGACTCATGTCGGCAAATTCTTCAGCACCATAAACGACTTTGCCATCAACCACTGTCAATACCGAACTCAAATCATTGATTTGTTTCTCAGGTATAGTGAAATAGTCATCGGAAAGAAGGGCGAAATCGGCGTACATGCCATCTTCTAAAGTCCCTTTTACAGTTTCCTCATTGGAAACCCAAGCACTACCCTTGGTGTATAAGTGTAAAGCTTCTTCACGGGTCAATAGATTCGCCTCTTCGGCCAATTGAAAATCTCCTACTGTTTTACCGGTAATCAACCAATACAAAGCCGGCCAAGGATTATAGCTTGCTACACGTGTTCCATCTGTGCCAGCACCAACGGGCAAGCCCATTTCCATCATCTTCTTGACTGGGGGAGCCTGTTTGGCTTTTTCGGCGCCATAGCGCTCTACAAAATATTCTCCAGCATACGCCATACGAGCCTGAATGGCAATACCACCGTTCATGGCTTTGATGCGTTCCAAATCCTTTACTTGAACCGTTTCGGCATGGTCAAACAACCATCTTTTTGATGCCAATTTGCCGTTGGTTTCTTCATTAACCTCTTCAAATACATCCAACATTAAAGAAATGGTTTCGCCATATGTAGCATGTATTCTAAATGGCCAACCATTGTCTACATGCAAGCGGACTATACGTTTCAAGTCAGTACGCCATGTTGGTCGATCTCTATCCAACATTGGTTGGGGTGCCAAAAAGTTCTCATAGTCACCAGCACTCCAGGCTAAAAATTCACCTCCACCTTCTAATTCATAACCATGCTCTAGGTGTATTTCACCATTGTGACCAACTTTATTGGTTTCCATCCATCGTGTGAATTCCTGATATTCTGCACCTTTGTTTTGTGGGAATAGGAAATAGGATAATCGTATTGGCATCTCACCTGCATCGGCCAATCTTCTGGTTCCGATATAATCCTTTGGAAATACATGACCTCCACCGCCTGCATCAATTCCACTGGTAATACCAAGGGTGTTTAACTCTCTGTAGAAATGTTTGGTTCCATTTGCCATTTCTCGCCCATTCAATGGAGGTAGGCTCCCTATACGAGCGTATAGGATTGTTGGGTTGGGATCTGCAATTAATACTCCTGTGAGTTTCCCATCGGGGCCTTTCTGAAATTCTGAATCCTTGGGAGCTTTAGTATTTTCATCAATGCCCAAGGCATCAAGCCCCGCTTGATTTAAATAACCTTGGCTGTAAAGGAAAAGTACATAAGTTGGAACATCCCCGGTGGCCTCATTCAATTCTTCCATGGTAAACAAGCGCTTTTCCTCAAATTGAAATGGGCTCCAGCTACCAATCACCCGCACCCATTGGCCTTCCGGAGTCCTAGCTGCTTGCTCTTTTAGCATTTCTAGGGCACGTTTCAAGGTTTTTACCCCATCCCAGCGTACCTCTGCATTAAAGAATCTTCCTCCTCGGGTCAGGTGTAAGTGCGAATCATTAAGTCCGGGAATCAAGGTTCTTCCTTTCGCATCAATTACTTGGGTACTATCGCCAACAAGGGTATTTATTTTTGTAGAGGTGCCTGTCGCCATTACCTTACCGTTTTTTACGGCGATGGCTTCCGTAATCGTTCTATTGCTGTCCATTACCGCAACCTTGGCGTTGATGACAACTAAATCTGCGGGATTTTCTAGCTGCCTGTTTTTGTTGTTACAGGCAAGAAAAATGACAGCCAATAAGAATATTGAAACTATTTTTTTCATTTTTCAGTCGGTATTGGAAGTGATCCGCATGTTTGCGGATCACCCCGTTTTCCACTTAGTTTTACTTATTCGCTTCTGCTTCTTTGGCCCATTTTTGCATCGTTTTGATGTAGTCAATACCAAGACCATAGGCTCCTCCATATCTTTTGGCAAGCTCATTCACTTCAACGTATTGGTCGGAGCGTGCCCAATCTCTGTAAACTTCCAACATATATTGCATTGAGGTCATCGGTATCACCCCAGCTTGAATCATTCTTGCCATGGCCATGTCATGAGCTTCTTGTGAAACAGCTCCCGAGGCATCAGAGATAACATATACTTCGTAACCATCTTCAAGAGCGGACAGTGCTGCAAGATTGATACATACTTCTGTCCAAAGGCCAGCCATTACCAGTTTTTTCTTCCCAGTAGCCTCTACCGCTTTTACAAAATTCTTGTCCTCCCAGGAGTTCATGGTAGTTCTATCGATATATGTTGACTCATCGGGATAGTATTCCCTAATCTCAGGGAAAATTGGTCCTGAAAACTGTTTTTCAGCAACAGTTGTAATGATCGTAGGCACTTCAAAAAGTTTTGAGGCACCGGCAATTAGTCCGGCGTTGTTGCGCAATTCTTCAATAGGCTGAGATTCTACTGCAAAGGCCATTTGGCCTTCATGGTCGATTAGAAGCAACGCGTGGTTAGCCGGATTTAAAACTTGTTTCGCTGCGTTTGCAGGATCATTCACTGGATTTGGGGCATATTGCGTCCATTGTCCAAAGGTTAAGGCACTGATAAATAGTGCTAGCATTGTCAAATTAAAAGTTCTCATTTTAGATATAATTAGTGTCAAATTAGACGGTTTATACTTGTTTTAGTTTTTGGCTTACGCGATATTCATGGGTACCTCCATCAACAATAGCTCGGTATCTGAATCGGCAGTGATGTCCAGGTTTTCAATGTCCCAAAGACCAAAACCATCCCGTTTTTCAAGTTGCTGACCGTTTATGGTTACATTTCCATCAATTACGAAGGCATAGACCCCATTGTTTTTGGCATCATTTAATTTGTAGTACAAGGATTTCCCTTGTTCCAAAGAAGTCATATTGAACCAGGCATTTTGGTGAATCCATATTCCGGCATCGTCTTTATTTGGGGAAAGAATTTGCTGGAGTGTATTTTTCCGATCATCCAAATCCAAAGTAATTTGGTCATAGCGAGGTGTCACTCCTTGTTTGTTGGGCATGACCCAAATCTGAAGGAATTTTACTTCTTTGTCCTTATTGGCGTTGTACTCGCTATGCATGATTCCTGTTCCTGCACTCATAACTTGAACATCACCTTGCTTGATTATCGCTGAAGTTCCCATACTGTCCTTGTGTTCCAAATCGCCTTCCAATGGAATGGATATGATTTCCATATTGTTGTGGGGGTGGGTTCCAAAACCCATTCCTGCAGAAACGACATCGTCGTTTAGCACCCGAAGTACTCCGAAATTCATTCTGTCAGGGTTATAGTAATTCGCAAAACTGAAAGAGTGGTGCGAGTTCAACCAACCATGATTTGCTTTTCCTCGAGTGTCTGCTTTATGTAATACTGTAGTTGCTGTTTTTGTTTCCATAGTTCTTATATGATTAAATCCTATTTGTTTGACATTTGTTTTTTGACCCGAAGAAGAATTCGAAGCTGCTTTGAGATAGTTGCCCACTCCAAACGCGGCTAGAATTCCTCCCCATGACATGTTCTGAATAAACTCTTTTCGTTTCAACTTTCTAGTTTTTGATGTCTTTCCATAGACCAAACCTGTGCCAAAACGAAAACACCAGTGTTTTCAATGTTCTTCACGGGTTAGCTCAAAATCGATTTGTAATTTTTTGTAGAAAATTCTATTATTTGAGAAATATTGACATATTTTTAGGACGTAAGATTTCCAAAATGAACAACTTGATTCCCTTCGAAGGTGTTAGCCAAAAACTAATTGAAGATTTCCCCTATGAAGTCATCTGGTTTGATGAAACCGGACAAATTGTATATGCTAATGAATTGTTTTTCAAAAGATTGGGGTATTCAAAAAAAGATATTTCCAACCTCAGCATTTTTGAATTGAATCCGACCGTCACGATAGAAGAGTGGCGAGAGCATTGGCACAGCGTAGAGAAACAGGGCACTATTAATTTTAAGGACACCCATAAACGCAAGGATGGAAAACTGTATGAAGTGGAAGTTTATGCACAGTTTTTCTCAAATAATGGAAAAAGTTTCATTTCGGCATTGGTTAATGAGATCACAGAGTCGAGTTTCTACCGTAACTTGTTGGGTCACACGGAACGTTTGACCAACGTAGGTGGATGGAAATTGAATCTTCAAGATGGTTCACTAATTGTAACAGAAGAGGCACTTAAGCTTTTTGATACAGAAGATAGGGATGATTTATTACCAGGGAATATTGTCCATAGATTCAAGGATTCCAAGCAATATCAGGAGCTACTCAAAGGGGTCATGCGTAAAGCCAAGGCCTTTGACGAGATCCTTGAAACCAATGACCAGCCCACACGCTATATCCGCAGCGCTGGACAGGCCATTTTAAAAGGTGATAAGATCTTCAAGATTATAGGGGCCTATCAAGACGTTACCGACCAACAGGAAAGACAAAATGCACTACGCCTGTACAAACAGATTTTGGATAATGCTGAAGATTTGGTCTATGTCTACAATCGAGAGGGTGAGCTACTTCATTATAGTAATTCGGTGGCAAGAGTTTTAGGTTTTGACAAAGAGGAACTGGATGATTTTAACATTTTTCATTTAGATCAAAACATTACCAAGGAATGGTGGAATGAACATATGGATGAAATAGCAGAAAAAAAAGTATTGCGCTTTGAATGGATGATAAGCAGGAAGGATGGAACCAAGTTTCAGGCGGATATTACAGCAAACCATATCCGTTTTGAAGGCCAAGATCTTAATTGTGCCATAATTCGCGACATAACCGAAAGAAAAAAGCGTGAGTCGGAGCTTTTCAATGCGTTTGAGGAGATTAAATCCTTGAAGCAACTACTGGAACAAGAGAACGAATACCTTCAAACGGAAATCAAGCGAAATATCAATTTTGACAATATCATTTGTAAAAGTGATAGTTATGCTAAAGTACTAGAGGAAGTTGAAAAAGTAGCCAAGACTGATACCACGGTACTGATTACCGGAGAGTCGGGAACAGGTAAGGAGCTTTTGGCCAATAGTATTCACGAGAACAGCCAGCGCAACAAGCGACCTTTAATCAAAGTCAACATGGCGACTTTACCCAATGAGCTTATCGAAAGTGAGCTCTTTGGTCATAAAAAGGGGGCATTTACGGGTGCCACAGCCGATAAAGTTGGAAAGTTTACACTAGCAGATGAGGGAACCATCTTTCTTGACGAGATAGGAGAGATGCCACTTGAATTGCAGCCCAAATTGTTAAGGGTATTACAGGAAGGGGAGTTCGATGCCTTGGGCAGCAACAAAACGACCCAGGTAGATGTGCGAATTATTGCGGCCACGAACCGAAATTTGGAGGAGATGATAAAAGATGGCAAGTTCCGTGAAGACTTGTTTTACCGCTTGAATGTTTTCCCCATTTATAATATACCCCTTCGTGACCGTAAGGAAGATATTCCGTTATTGGCCCAATACTTTTTGGAAAAATATGCATCCAAGGCAGGGAAGGCCTTCAGAAAGCTTTCCAAAAAGACGATTGATAAATTGATGGATTATCCATTTCCTGGAAATATTCGAGAGCTTGAGAATCTTATTGAGAGGGCTGTTATTTTGGAAGAGGGAACAACACTGTTTCCCGGTAGTTGGCTACCCAATTCAAATGGAGATGTTAAAACGGATGACGGTCTTAAAACATTCGAAGAAATCCAAAAAGATCATATTATCAAAGTGTTGAAACATACCAAGGGACGAGTAAGTGGGCCGAATGGAGCAGCAACGATTTTGGCTATGAAAGACAAGACTTTGTTTGCAAAGATGAAGCGTTTGGGAATAGAACGACAGGTGAACTTCAAATAAGTATGCGCAAGAGCACTTTTTAAAAAGGCAAATTCCCCAAATCCACATTTCCTCCTGAAATAATAATACCCACCTTTTTATTTCTGAAAAGCTCTTTTTCTTTCTGGACGGCGGCAAAGGCCACTGCACATGAAGGCTCACATACAATTTTCAAACGTTCCCAAAGTAATCGCATGGCGGCGATTATTTCATCTTCTGTAACGCGAATGATTTGTTCAACATGTTTTTGAATTATAGGAAAGTTTTTGTCACCAAGTTGAGTCTTTAGCCCATCAGCGATAGTGTTTGTGGTGATGTTCGTTTCGATTTTCCCACTTTGTAGAGATCGATAGGCATCGTCCACCTCAAAAGGTTCCCCACCTATGACCTTGCAGTCTTTTCCAAAAAAGAAGGCAGACAATGCGGTCCCTGCAATGAGCCCTCCACCGCCTACTGGAGCAATGACATAGTCCAAATCAGGATAGGCTTCCAGTAGTTCTTTACAGGCTGTGCCTTGCCCCAAAATAACATCCAAGTCATTGGAGGGATGCAGAAAAGTTGCCCCCTTTTCATCCACAATTTTTTTTGCAGCTTTTTCCCGGGCTTCAAGTGTCGGCTCGCACTCAATGACCTTTCCGCCATATCCTTTGACTGCTTCTTTTTTTACTCGGGGCGCATTGGAGGGCATCACAATATAGGCGGGTACGCCCAAACTTTTGGCCGCAAGGGATACGGCCTGGGCGAAATTCCCTGAGGAATGGGTCACTACCCCTTTCCGACGGGCTTCGTCAGAAAGTTGCATGATGGCATTCACTCCACCACGCATTTTAAAAGCTCCCATTTTTTGAAAGTTCTCACACTTAAAAAATAATTGGGCCCCAGTCATCTCATCCAACAATTGGGAGGTGAGAACAGGAGTGTTATGGATAAATGGCTTTATGCGCTCATGGCATGCGATCAATTGTTCTTTGTCCATTAAGTCTTTTTAGGGAGTAGGAAATAATTTTAACCCTTAAATATAGCAACGACAAACCAAAATTTCACCCAACAGATTGGGATTGGGTAAGTTTAATATATATCGGAAAGGCTTAATTGGAAAGGACCTGCTCCTGCTGGACTGATTTTGCTATACCATCCATGCCCAATTCTGGGATGACCAATAGAGGTATCTGGGTATGGAAGGCAGTTCTTTTTACAATGGGTTCCCGGGTCATTTTTTCCATGTAACTATGTTGATAATTCAACAAGGCCAACAAATGAATATCCAATTCCTCAGAGAAAATTTCCAAAGTTTGTGAAACGGAATTGAGCTCTGAAACCGTGTGCACATAATGCTCCGTTCCGTCCAAATATCTTCTAAGCATATTGAGATTGAACTGCTGAAGTTCCGACAGTGCCTTGATTTTATATTGTACATGTACAACTCGAATGGTAGCATTGAACATTTGGGCCAAGTCTACCAAAGGTTGCAACTCGGAAGTCGTATAAAACCGATTAAAATCCGTTGCAAAAGCAATTTCTGAAGGCGTAACATAATCGAAATGCTGGGGAATGGCCAAAACGGGACACTTTTTGGTGTTTTTTATAATTCGCACCGTATTGCTTCCCATAAAAACCTCATCGATACCTGAGGCGCCTTTTGTTCCGGTAACAATTAATTGAATCCCAAATTCCTTTACAATATCCTTCACCTCATCGGTCAAAAGATTAAATGAGGAAATAGTCTCAAATTGATGGTTGGAATTATCAAAGGTCGACTTGATGCGCTTTACGGTTTTCTGGAGTCCTTTTTCTGATGCGTCTCGAACAGCGTCAACTATTTTTACCCCATCCACCATTTTTGCCATGAACCGGCTACTGGGAATAACAGGGGTATAGGTGTTCAACAAATAGAACGTACATTTATTGTTCGAAAACAGCTGCATGGCGTATTGGATTGCGTTCCACGCATTGTCTGAAAAGTCTGTTGGGATAAGTATTCTTTGCATGCCAGTAGAATAAGGATGATATAAAATTACTTGGGTGACCAGCGGAATTCTATGATAATTATCACCTTTTAAAAATCAAAAGCCGTCGACCAAATCTTTGAGCTTTCTTTCGTTTTTGATGCCCAACTTTTTCCCAGAAGCATGAATGAGTCCCTGTTTCTTAAAGTCCGAAATAATACGGATGGCAGATTCTGTGGCCGTGCCGACCACATTTGAAATGTCTTCTCGAGAAAGGGTAAGGGCCAAAAAGCCATCCTCGTCCTCCCCAAAATTGTTTTTGAGATAAAGAAAGGCCTCGGCAATCCGTTGCTTGACCGTTTTTTGTGATATGTTCACAATAACATCATCCGCTTCCCTTAGATCATGGGCCATGTGGCGTAATACCTCCAAGGTAAAATCGGGATTTGTTTGTAGGGTATTGGTAATACTTTCCTTTGGAATAAAACAAACCTCCATGTCATTTACTGCAATAGCGGATAGATTGGCGGTTTCTTCAGAAATCACCGATCGCTGACCAATAACTTCGCCCTTTGCAGCCAGTTTAACAATTTGGTCTTTACCATTGGCACTTAATTTGGACAGCTTCGAAACACCACTTCTCACACAATAAACGCCATTGAGCTTTTCACCCTCTTCAAACAAGGGCTCTCCTTTTTTAAGCTTTTTTGTGGTTTTGGAATCGGATACTTTTTTGAGTTCCTCCTTGCTCATGGCACGTAGGGAGTTGAACTGCCTGATGATACAATTTTCGCATCTACTCTCCATAATGGACTGGTTTACCTGATGGACACAAAAATATCCTCATCCTTTAGAAGAATAACTGATAAATATCATGTTTTAGAACGATTTTCCATTTCACTTTTGTGGAAGGTAAAGCAAAGGTGTATGACAAATACTACGTGTTATCATTGTGGGGATTCCTGTGATGGCCATCCTGTTCATTTTGATGAAAAGGATTTTTGTTGCCATGGCTGTAAAACCGTTTATGAAATTTTTACCACAAACGACCTGTCGTACTTTTATGAACTGGAGGCTAAGGCGGGAAGTACGCCCAACATGACCAAAAAGCAGTATGACTTTTTGGAGAATGAAGAAATTGTAGGACAATTGCTTGATTTTGATGAGGATGAAATTCAAGTTGTCACCTTAAGTATTCCTACCATACATTGTAGTTCCTGTATTTGGCTTTTGGAAAATTTGGGAAAGCTTCACAGCTCCATAGTCAATTCACAGGTAGATTTTCCCCAAAAGAAAATTCAGGTTACCTATAAAACCGAAGATTTTTCCCTAAAGACCTTGGCATTATTGCTAAGTAGTATTGGCTATGAGCCCAACATTTCATTGGAAGACGAAAAGGGCAAAAAGTCAAGAATCGACCGTTCCTTATTATATAAAATAGGAGTTGCAGGCTTCGCATTTGGCAATGTGATGCTTTTATCGTTCCCTGAATACTTTGAGGTTGAAGAATTTTGGCTCGATCAATACAAGCATACGTTTCGGTGGTTGATGTTCGCGTTTTCCCTCCCGGTCGTTTTTTATGCATCCAGAGATTACTTCCAATCCGCGATGGGTGGAATTCGTTCCAAGCAACTAAACATTGATGTTCCCATAGCATTGGGAATTTTGACGCTGTTTCTGCGAAGTTCGGTCGATATTATTTTTGATTTGGGTTCTGGTTTTTTTGATAGCCTTACCGGTCTTGTTTTCTTTTTGTTGCTGGGGAAATTTTTTCAGCAAAAAACCTACGCTTTCCTTTCCTTCGAACGGGATTATAAATCGTATTTCCCCATCGGTGTCACCCGATTGGATGCTTCTGGGAGGGAAGAAAACATCCACGTTAATAAGATTCAAGTAGGGGACAGACTTCTGGTACGTGCCCATGAAATCATTCCAGTGGACTGTGTTTTGATGAAGGGGCAGGCCGAAATAGATTATAGCTTTGTCACCGGTGAATCCAAAGCAGTTTTGAAGCCCGAGGGCGAGCGTTTGTATGCTGGGGGACGACAACTTTCAGGAGTTTTGGAAGTAGAGGTACTCAAGTCGGTGTCACAAAGCTACCTCACCCAGCTTTGGAGCAATACCGTCTTTACAAAAGATAAAGCAAGTGCATTCCAAACCTTAACGGATAGTATTGGAAAGCGTTTTACCGTCGCTGTTTTGACCATTGCCGTATTGGCCACCACCTATTGGTTGATTTTTCAACCTGCATTGGCGATGAATGTCTTTACTGCGGTGTTGATCATTGCATGTCCTTGTGCCATTGCTCTGGCCGCTCCCTTTACCTTGGGCAATATGCTTCGCATTTTTGGAAAGCATAAGTTCTACCTAAAAAATGTAAATGCTATCGAGCGCTTGGCCAAAGTTGATACGGCCATTTTTGATAAAACAGGAACCATAACCACAACGCAGCAGGATACCATTCTATATGAAGGGGTAGCACTCACCGAGTCGGAGAAAAGCATTTTGAAGACCACTTTGAGGGCTTCAAACCATCCTTTGAGCAGGTCTTTGTATACCATTCTCAAATCCAATGATATTGTTACTCTGGATGAGTTCATGGAGCTGGAAGGTAAGGGATTGGAGGCAAAATCCTCAGATCATAGCATTAAAATTGGTTCCGCCACCTACGTAGGACAACCCCATCAAGACAAGGCTTCAAGTACTTCGGTATATGTGAGTACGGACGAAACCTTTAAAGGTAGGTTTGTATTTAAGAATCAATACAGACCTGGAGTGGATAAGCTTTTTAAGTCTTTGGCAGAACATCTTCGATTAGGTATTCTTTCCGGGGATAACGATGGGGAGCAACAGCGCCTTCAAAACATGCTCCCTGCTACTACAGCATTGCGTTTCAATCAAAAACCACAGGATAAACTGGAGTTTATAAAGAGTTTGCAAGAGTCTAACCAAGTATTGATGGTCGGTGACGGATTAAATGATGCTGGGGCCCTAGCCCAAAGTGATGTGGGAATTGCCGTTTCTGAAAACATCAATGTGTTTTCACCAGCCAGCGATGGAATTCTCGACGCATCGGCATTGACCAAGTTGCCGGCCTTTATTGGACTATCGAGAAAATCCATTCAAGTAATCAAAATAAGCTTTCTGCTTTCCCTATGCTACAATGTTATAGGATTGTATTTCGCGGTGACCGGTCAATTGGAACCTGTAATTGCAGCAATTCTTATGCCGCTGAGCTCCATCAGCATTGTTGTTTTTACCACTTTGTGGACCAACATTTTGGGAAGGCAATTGCAAAATAAAACATGAATTTTTTTGAAAACCTCAACCATAGTAATGAAAAACCTCACAAAACCAAACCTGTTGGCCCTTAGTATCGGGCTCGTTTATTTGTGGTTTGGAACCTTAAAGTTTTTCCCGAGTCTCAGCCCTGCTGAGAATCTGGCGAAAAACACCTTGCATGAGTTGTCATTTGGATTGTTCTCTGATACATTTTCCATTATATCACTGGCCATCTTGGAAGTGGGAATTGGGATTTTCTTAATCCTGAATCTGTATAGGAAGGTAGTAGTGGGTGCGGCATTGTTTCATATGGTTTTCACTTTTGCCCCTTTGATATTGTTCCCATCGGAATCATTCAAGGAGCTTCCTTTTGTACCAACCCTTTTAGGACAGTATATCGGCAAGAATTTTGTCATCGTGGCAGCTTTGATAACGCTATCTAAAAAGGAAAAGATTTAAATGAAAATGAATTTGAAAAAGCTGACAATAGTCATTTTTTTGACCACAGCCTCAATGTAGTTTTACGCAAAATTCAGGTAGGTATGAGTGTGATTTATGTGTTGCTTGCCATAAGCATAACGGTCGCCGTTATTTTTTTCATCGCTTTTGTTTTTTCAGTTAGGTCTGGACAATACGATGATGCCTATACGCCCTCGGTACGGATGCTCTTTGATGATGAAGTACTTACCGAGCCTGACCATGAAATTTCAGAAGAAAAACAAATCATAAAAACTAACGATACTAATCAGTAAATATGGAAATACAACAGTTTCGGTACGATAATAAAATCGTTCAAAAGTTTTTATACGCCACGATGCTGTGGGGTGTAGTTGGGATGTTGGTCGGGCTCTTGCTGGCCTTTATGTTTTTATTCCCAAACATTACAGATGGAATTTCATGGTTGAGCTTCGGCCGTCTCAGGCCCTTGCATACCAATGCGGTGATTTTCGCTTTCGTCGGGAACGCCATCTTTGCGGGAGTTTATTATTCCCTTCAAAGATTGCTGAAGGCCCGTATGTTCAGTGATTTTCTAAGTAATTTTAATTTTTGGGGATGGCAGTTGATCATTGTGGCCGCTGCAATTACCCTTCCCTTGGGGTACACCACCTCAAAGGAGTACGCTGAGTTGGAATGGCCTATTGACCTCGCGATTGCCATCGTCTGGGTAGCTTTTGGTTGGAATATGATCGGCACAATTTTGAAGCGGAGGCAAAGACATCTTTATGTGGCCATTTGGTTTTACCTCGCCACTTTTGTAACGGTCGCTGTGCTTCATATCTTCAACAGCCTTGAGCTTCCGGTGGCAGCCTTAAAGAGCTACTCGGTTTATGCCGGAGTGCAAGATGCATTGGTGCAGTGGTGGTACGGGCATAATGCGGTGGCCTTCTTTTTGACCACGCCTTTCTTGGGATTGATGTATTACTTCGTTCCAAAAGCCGCCAACCGTCCTGTTTATTCGTATCGACTGTCCATTGTACACTTCTGGTCCTTGATATTCATCTACATCTGGGCCGGTCCTCACCACTTGTTGTATTCCGCTTTGCCTGATTGGGCTCAGAATCTCGGAGTGGTATTCTCTGTGATGCTGATAGCACCATCTTGGGGAGGTATGATCAATGGTCTGTTAACGCTTCGTGGCGTGTGGGACAAGGTTCGAAGTGATGCCACCTTAAAATTCATGGTAGTCGCCATTACCGGATATGGTATGGCCACTTTCGAAGGTCCAATGTTGTCACTTAAAAACGTAAATGCCATTGCCCACTTTAGTGACTGGATTATTGCCCACGTGCACGTAGGCGCACTGGCCTGGAATGGATTCTTAACCTTTGGTATGATTTACTGGCTGGTTCCGAAAATGTTTAAGACCACCCTGTACTCCAAAAGTTTGGCCAATCTACACTTTTGGATTGGTACTTTGGGGATAGTGCTCTATGCACTGCCCATGTACGTAGCTGGCTTTACCCAAGCGTTGATGTGGAAAGACTTCAATCCAGATGGTACTTTGGTCTACGGAAATTTCTTGGAAACGGTTACCCAGATTATTCCTATGTATTGGATGCGTGCCATTGGTGGTACCATGTTCATTGTTGGGATGCTCATCATGATCTATAACGTGATCGTAACCATAAGAAAGGGAAGTGGTGTTGAGGATGAATTGGCTGAGGCTCCTGCATTGACCAGGGTTTCCAAAAGAAGAATTGCCGGGGAAACCTTCCACAATTGGCTCGAAAGAAGACCTATTCAATTGACCATTTTAGCTACGGTAGCTATTCTGATAGGGGGTATTATCCAAATTGTTCCAACGATTTTGGTGAAGTCCAATATCCCAACCATAACCAGTGTGAAACCCTATACTCCCCTTGAATTGGAAGGTCGTGACCTATACATCAGGGAAGGTTGTGTTGGCTGCCACTCGCAAATGATCAGACCATTCCGAAGCGAGGTGGAGCGCTATGGTGAGTATGCCAAGGCAGGTGAATTTGTCTATGATCACCCCTTCCTTTGGGGCAGTAAACGTACTGGGCCTGATTTACTGAGGGTTGGAGGCAAGTACTCCGACAGCTGGCACTTGAACCATATGTATGACCCACAGAGTACTTCCGCAGGTTCCATAATGCCAGCCTACCAATGGTTGGTCCGGGACCGACATGACAGAAGTGGAATTCAAGGGAAGATGGAGGCCATGGTAAGTTTGGGAGTACCCTATACCGAAGAGGATATTGCCAACGCAGATGCAAGTATGGCCGAGCAGGCCCTGCAAATTGAGAAAAATCTGTACGCCGATCCCGAATTCGTGAGGACCTATGAGGCCGATAAAAAATACGCCGAGGAAAATGGTGAGGAATTTGTGGAGATGCGAGATCGAGAAATTGTATCCCTCATTGCCTATTTGCAGCGATTGGGAACCGATATCAAAGTAAAGGAAACGGATGAGTTATTATCCCAAAATAAATAAGCCATGTTGAAATTCGTCAAAAACCATATGGAAAGTATTGATGGGATAGCCAACTATCCCATGCTGTCCCTACTCATTTTCTTTGTCTTTTTCGTTCTACTGTTCTGGTGGGTTTTCACCTCATCAAAAGAACACATTAAAGAGATGGGAGAATTGCCATTAGATAACGATTACAATAACAAACCATAGCATTATGAGCACAAAAACACCTTGGTGGATACGCATCCCCCTACTATTCTTTTTGATTTTCGGATTGATGGAATACTTCATTGATTCAGGTGAGAAACCTGCCATTATCGAATACCCCATTACCCAGTTTTTTATGCTCATGGTCTTGTTGATATTGATAGCCATCGAGCTGATTTTAAGCTCCATTGAAAATGTGATGTTCCAAACCCTCTCACCCGAGGCACAGGAGCGTTATTTGGCAGCAAAGAATAAAAAATGGGAATGGAAATGGGGCAAATCAGTCTACAAACGATTGACCCGAAGTAAATCCATTGAAAAAGAAGGAGAAATCATTCTTGATCATAACTACGATGGCATTCGAGAGTTGGACAATGTCTTGCCGCCTTGGTGGGTCTATCTCTTTTATGTGACCATCATTTTCGGCGTCATTTATTTGGTTCGCTTCCACATCGCTGGGGATTATGACCAAGATTTGGAATATGAACAAGAGGTTGCCGCCGCTCAATTAGCTATTGAAGAATATAAGAAGACCGCTAAAGATTTGGTGGATATCAATACGGTGGAGTTTTTGACCGATGCTTCAGACTTAAACGCCGGAAAAAAGATTTTTACCGATAACTGTGTGGTTTGCCATATGGCCGATGGCGGGGGTGGAATTGGCCCCAACCTGACCGATGAGCATTGGATTTTGGGAGGAGGCATCAAGAATGTGTTCAATACCATTTCTGAAGGAGGACGTGATGGAAAAGGAATGGTGGCTTGGAAGCAAAGCTTGAAGCCTGCTGAAATGGCCCAAGTAGCGAGTTACATTCTCACACTGGGCGGTACAACTCCAGCTAGTCCAAAAGCACCGGAAGGCGAAATTTGGGTGGATCCCGATGCGCCTGATCCTACGGAAATCCCAGAGGAAACTCCAACGGAACAGGTTACGGATTCCACCAATGTGGCCATGAACTAAAATTGAATCCAGAGAGACAGTGCCATATTTGAGACCCCAATAAGAAGAGGAAATAATGGAAGAAAATTTTAGGGATTCCATCGGAACGATAACAGAAGAGGGCAAACGGGCGTGGATTTATCCCAAAAAACCAAAGGGTCGCTTTTATGACTATCGCAAATATGTAAGCTACGGCCTTCTTTTATTTCTCTTTGCTTCTCCTTTCATAAAGATCAATGGAAATCAATTTCTATTGTTCAATGTATTGGAGCGCCGGTTCAATATTTTTGGATTTCCATTTTGGCCACAGGATTTTCATTTGGTGGTCGTCTCCATGATTATTGGAGTAATTTTTGTCGCTCTTTTTACCGTGGCCTATGGCCGAATTTTTTGCGGATGGATGTGTCCCCAGACCATATTCATGGAGATGGTCTTCCGAAGAATCGAGTATTGGATCGATGGAGACCGGGGAGCACAAATGCGATTGGACAAAGCGCCTTGGAACGGAAAGAAAATTTGGAAAAGAAGCCTAAAATGGAGTGTGTTTTTCATTATCTCTTTTCTTATTGCCAATGTCTTTTTAGCATATCTGATTGGGAGTGATAGGCTGATTCAATATGTCACAGATGGGCCGATGGCGCATTTGGGCACCATGGTTCCCCTTTTAATTTTTACTGCCGTATTCTATTTTGTTTTTGCTTGGTTTAGGGAACAGGTGTGCATCATCGCATGTCCGTACGGTAGGCTACAGGGAGTACTGCTGGATGACAAATCCATCGTTGTAGCCTATGATCACCGAAGGGGTGAAGGAGAAAGTGGACGTAAGAAGTTCCGCAAAAACGAAGATAGGGACGCTCTTGGTCATGGGGATTGTATCGATTGCTTTCAATGTGTGAATGTGTGCCCCACAGGAATCGATATCCGAAACGGTACCCAACTCGAATGTGTCAACTGCACAGCTTGTATCGATGAGTGCGACCACATTATGGACAGCATAAACCTACCAAGAGGGCTTATACGATATGCCAGCGAGGATGAAATCAACCAAAAGGAGAAATTCAAGTTCACGGCCCGAATGAAAGGCTATACAGGAGTATTGACCATTCTTATTGGAATATTGATAGGAATGCTTTTCCTTCGAAATGAGTTGGAGGCCAATATTTTGAGACTTCCAGGGCAACTTTATGAACGTAAGGCGGATAACGTCATCAGCAATGTTTACACCTACAAATTGGTCAATAAAACGTCGAAGGATATCAATAATGTGAACTTCAAACTGCTGTCGCACAAAGGAACCATTAAAATGGTTGCCAATGATAGCTTTAAAGTTGAGGCAGAACAACTGGCTGAGGGAACACTTTTTATTGAGATCAATAACTCGGCCCTCACAGGAGATAAAGATGAACTAAAAATTGGCGTCTACAGCAATGGTGAGTTGATTGAAACAACAAAAACAAAGTTTTTAGCTCCAAGGAGCTATAATTAAAGATTGGGATATGAAGATCAATTGGGGAACAGGAATCGTACTGGCATTTATAGCTTTCATAAGTTTTATCATGTACTTCGTCATTCAGATGGCAATGGATGATAGAGCCAACCATGATCTGGTCACTGAAGACTATTACAAACAAGAACTGGAGTATCAAAAGGAAATTGACGCCGAACGTTCAGCTTCCAAAATGAAGGCAAACCTGAAAGTTACTAAGTCAGCCCAAGGACTTACGCTTGTATTTCCAAAAGACTTCGATGTTAACCAAATTACTGGAACAGTGTCCCTATATAGACCGTCTAACAAGCACTTGGATTTTAACTTACCCATAAGTTTGTCCAATACACATTTGCTCATACCTGACAATCGCTTGGTAGACGGTCGCTGGGACATTACCGTACAATGGAAATATAAAGACAAAACCTTTTTGCACAAAGAAAAATTAACGTATTGATGCTACTGTTATCTGCTTTGGTTTTTGGTTTTTTGGGAAGTTTGCACTGTTTGGGCATGTGTGGCCCCATTGCGTTTATGCTTCCCGTAAATAGAGAAAGCAAAGTCAAATCGGTAACACAGCTTTCCCTATATCATTTTGGCCGTTTTATGGCTTATGGCATCATTGGGGTTTTGTTTGGTTTTTTGGGAAAAGGACTTTCCTTATTTGGGATGCAACAAAAGTTGTCCATAGCCGTGGGCATTCTTATGTTGATTTTGGTTTTCTTTCCTGGTAGGTACTTCAAGGCCCATAAATTGGCAGCACCCATCTATAGGTTGATTGGTGCCGTAAAATCTAAACTCGGACAAGAACTAAAAAAGAAATCCAATGACACCTTTTTGACCATTGGATTTCTAAATGGTTTCTTACCTTGTGGATTGGTCTATATGGCCCTTTTGGGAGCTGTTGCCCTCAGCAACCCTTGGTATGGAGGACTTTATATGATGCTTTTTGGATTGGGGACGGTTCCTTTGATGACGGCGGTTGTTTTTTCCAAAGGTCTGTTTCGAGGGCGATTTAAATCAAAAATAAAAAAAGCAATCCCGGTATTTGTAGTACTGATTGGGGTTTTGTTCATACTTAGGGGACTGGGGCTGGGAATCCCTTATGTTTCTCCCAAGCCCGCACAAAATAATGCGGTATCCGCCGCCATTGAATGTCATCAACCTTAAACAAAAAAAATGAGAATAACTTCAGCAGAAGAAGTAGTAAAAGAAATAAAATCGGGAGACCGTGTTTTTTTCCAGGGAGCTGCAATGACCCCCAACGAACTTATAGATGCGCTCTGTGAACGGTATAATGAGTTAAGGGATGTAGAAATTATCTCCATACATACTGAAGGAGACGCTAAATACGTGCGAAAGCCTTATAGTGAGGCATTTACCTTGAATTCTTGCTTTGTAGGAGCAAATGTGAGAAAAAGTGTTAATACCCCAAATGCAGGTTACATTCCCATATTTCTTAGTGAGATTCCGTGGTTGTTCAAAAATGATATATTGCCGTTGGATGTTGCAGTTATTCAGGTATCAAGCCCAGATAAGCATGGGTATTGCTCCTTAGGCGTATCCGTGGATGTGGCCCTGCCGGCGGTTAGAACTGCCAAGAAAATCATTGCTCAAGTCAATCCCCAAGTGCCAAGAACCCATGGAACCGGAATTATTCATATAAATGAAATTGCTGCTGCGGTAGAAATAGATCGGCCGATTCATCAACACACCGCAGGGGAACTGTCCGAAATTGAAAATATGATTGGAAAGAATGTGGCTTCTTTAATAGAGGATGGCGCCACGCTCCAAATGGGGATAGGAAATATTCCCAATGCCGTGCTTTCCAACTTAGGCAACCACAAAAATTTGGGAATCCATACCGAAATGTTTTCTGATGGAGTTTTGCCCCTTATTGAGAAAGGCGTCATCAATGGCGCTGAGAAAAAAGTAAAGATGGGAAAGATTGTAAGTTGTTTTGCAGTGGGATCCCAAAAACTGTATGACTTTATCGATGACAACCCCATATGTGATTTTAGGGATGCAGGCTATACCAATGATGGTGCACGAATACGTCGGAATCCGAAAGTGACCGCCATTAACAGTGCCATTGAGATCGATATGACCGGTCAGGTGTGTGCCGACACTATTGGTAGCTTTCAGTTTTCTGGTGTTGGTGGACAAATGGACTTTATTCGGGGCGCCTCCCTATCGGTAGGTGGCAAGCCAATTTTTGCAATGTCGTCCGTTACCAATAAAGGGGTTTCCAAAATAGTGCCCTATTTAAAGGAAGGAGCGGGAGTGACGACTACCCGGGCACACGTGCATTATGTGATTACAGAATATGGTGTAGTAAACCTTTATGGTAAAACTTTGCAGGATCGTTCCAAGGCGCTAGCTTCAATAGCGCACCCAAATCATAGGGAAGGCCTTGAAAGAGCTGCATTTGAACGATTTAAAGGATATCGATTCTAAAAATTAAAAAGGGAAGTTGAATTCAACTTCCCTTTTTTTGGTGAACAGTACTATGAAACCAACCAAATAGTTCAACCAACTATATTTTGAAGGTAATCACCGGAATATTGGCATGATTGGCCACATCTTCTCCAATACTTCCCATAAAAAAGTGGGTTAATCCCCTTCGTCCATGGGTTGGAATACCAATCATATCTGCAGTGATACTATCACTATAGTTCAAAACACCTTTTTCCACGGTGTAGTCATTGTAAATCTCCACTTGCAATCCAAGTTTGGCCACATCAAGAAAGTTTGAAATTCTAGAGTACGCATCCTCGGTGCTCAAGAACTCATCCCCTGGGGTATTTATATAAACTGGGAAGAGCTCGGCATCAAATAGCTTGGCAATCTCTATGGCCTTTTTGATGGCAGGAATACTTTCCTCCTTAAAAGCACAAGCGAATACAAATCGCTCCACGCTAAATTCTTCATGTTCCTTTTTGATGACAAGCACGGGAACATCGGAACTCCGCACCACCCTTTCGGTGTTGGAGCCAATGAAAATTTCCTTTAGCCCATCCGTACCGTGGGAACCCATTACAATAAGATCGGCATTGTGTTTTTCTGCGACATCATTGACTTCATGAAACACCTTATAGTGCTTTATGACTGGGACAATATTTACATCTTTTAGGTAAGGTTTGTCCAAAAAGTCATTAAAGCGTTTTTCGCCGATCTTAATCAAATGCACAACTTGTTCTTGGGCAATGTATCCCGATTCGCTCATAATGGCAGGCGAAAGTTCGAGCATGTGCAAAACGATCAGTTCGGCATTACTTTTTTTAGCCAATGAAGCGGCCACTTTCAAAGCATTTTCAGATTGTTCTGAGAAATCGATAGGCACTATAATACTTTTCATAATTTGCTGTTTTTGAGGTTAAATTGTCATGGAAAATAGACGAGTTTTGGGTTTATTTCTATATAATTTCAGGTCAAATGCCATACATATATTTCGAACAAAGGGCTTTCCTTTTTCTGTTATTTTGATAGAGTTGGCGCCAATTTCAATAAGCTCATCCTTTTCCAATTCACTGAGATTTTCTAGAATAAGTTGAGAATCGGGAAGGTCCGTAGTTTCGTATCCGAAAGAAGTTTCAAATCGGCACATAAGATCAAGAATATGCTGCCGAATGACTTGGTCCTCCTCTGACAAAATATGCCCCCTAAATATGGGAAGAACCCCATGAGATACAAGGTGCTGGTATTCATCCACATTCTTTGCATTTTGGGCAAAACCGTACCAACTGTCCCCGATACTCGAAGCACCCAAGCCGATCATCACTTTGGTTTTGGAAGGCGTATACCCCATAAAGTTCCGATGGAGTGTCCCTTGGATCATGGATTGATGTAAATCATCGGTTTTAAGGGCAAAATGATCCATACCTACATCGGTGTACCCAAAATAGGTCAACATCTTTTTTCCCAATTCGTATTGATCCCTTTTTACCGAAGCTTCTGGCAAATCTGAATCTTTGTATCCCCGCTGTCCATTTCCCTTTAACCAAGGAACATGGGCATAGCTATAGAATGCGATGCGGTCGGGTTTTAGCTCATGGGTAATGGATATGGTCTTCTTAACATCCTCCAAGGTTTGGAAGGGTAGTCCATATATAATATCGTGACCGACGGAAGTATATCCAATTTCCCTTGCCCATCGCGTGACTTTTTCTACATTTTCAAAAGGTTGAATTCTATTGATTGCCTTTTGAACACTTTCATTATAATCCTGTACACCATAACATACCCTTCTGAAACCTACATCGAAAAGAGCTTTCAGATGTTTTTTGGTGGTATTGTTGGGGTGCCCCTCAAAACTAAACTGAGCATTGTCAGCTTTTTCACCTCGTCTTAGAATACCTTTGATTAAATATTGAAGGTTTTCCGGAGAGAAAAAGGTTGGTGTTCCTCCCCCGAGGTGCAATTCCTTTATTTTAGGTTTTTCCCCAAGCAGGTCTACATATAGTTTCCATTCCTTAAGAACAGAACTGATATAAGGCATCTCCAACTCATGTCTTTTGGTAATGCGCTTGTGACAACCACAAAAGGTGCACATACTCTCGCAGAAGGGCAGATGTATATAAATACTTAGACCCTCAGCCGGGTTTTCCCGATAGGCTTTCAACAAGGAAGCTTCCCAACGTTTTCCTGAAAAAGTTTCAAGATTCCAATAAGGTACCGTAGGATAACTGGTATATCTGGGCCCTGGAACATTATACTTTTGGACTAATCCGCACATTCTTTCATGTTTATATTTCAAATTTAGGCTGCCAAAAAAGCATAAAACATGATAAATGTCACACAAGCCTTCTAAGGCCCCATGGCTGACAAATATCATGTTTCAACCAACCACTATCCTATAGCTTTGGGGTAAACTGTTCATACTTTTATGGGAGAGAAAAATGTAACCCGTCATACGGACGCGCTGGAAAAGCAAATCTTCGAACAGCATTTGGTAAAAGACGTAAAGGCATTGGAAATGCTTTTGGATAGACAACTCTTCGAAGATGACATTGTACGTATTGGAGCTGAGCAAGAGCTCTGCATAATTGATAAACATAATCAGCCCTATGATATCAATCTGAAACTTTTAGAAGAAATCAACGACCCTCATTTTACGTCAGAACTGGCCAGTTATAACCTTGAGATCAACCTAGATCCCTTTGAACTCAAAGGAGACTGTTTTAGTAAGGTTGAGAATCAACTCAATTCGCTTTTGGCCAAGGCTGATGATTTTGCAGCAAAGTCAAAGGGTCATGTACTTTTAGCAGGGATTTTGCCGACAATTGGCATGAAGGAAGTTTCTTTTGAATACTTTACTCCGGTTCCAAGATATATGGCATTGAACAACTCGCTTTTAGCCTTAAAAGGAGGAGATTTCAATCTAAAAATACGAGGCGTGGATGAGCTTTATCTTCGTCATGATTCTGTGTTGTTTGAAGGCTGTAATACCAGTTTTCAAATGCATCTTCAGATTCCCTCGCACGATTTTGTATCGAGCTATAATTGGGCCCAGGCCATAGCTGGACCAGTACTTTCCATATGTTGTAACTCTCCCCTTTTGATGGGTCGTGAACTTTGGAAAGAAACGCGTATTGCGCTGTTTCAGCAGAGCTTGGACACCCGACAGACCAGTTACGCCCTTAAAGATCAGGTGCCACGGGTAGGTTTTGGAAGTAGATGGGCCAAGGGCTCGGTTGCAGAAATATTCAAGGAGGATATTTCCAAACACCGCATTCTGTTGACCAAACCCATTGAGGAAGATTCGGTTGAGGTGATTGAATCAGGTGGTATTCCGGAACTGTATGCACTTCGTTTGCACAATGGTACGGTATATCGTTGGAACCGCCCTTGTTACGGTGTGGGAGGCGGTAAGCCCCATTTACGGATTGAGAACCGCTACATACCCTCGGGACCCTCACCCTTGGACGAAATCGCCAATTTTGCTTTTTGGGTTGGCTTGATGAAAGGTAGACCTTCGAGCTATGATGATATGGAGAAAAAAATGGATTTCAAATGCGCTAAACAGAATTTTATCAAGGCCGCCCGTATGGGGAAAGAAACCATTTTTATATGGGAAAACGAGGAGATAACCGCAGAAGAGCTCATACTCAAAGAACTACTTCCCATTGCACATGAAGGACTGAAAAAATGCAATGTGGACAAGGCGGATATTGAAAGGCTTTTGTCCATTATTGCACAAAGAACTTCTGGCCGGACAGGAGACCAATGGCAGGTTCAGAACTACAGAAAGTTGCGTAAATCCCACAGACCAGGCAAAGCCTTAAGCCAACTGACCCAAGGTATGCGGGAAAACCAAAAAAACAATTTGCCCGTGCATCAATGGGCAGACATAAAACCCACCAAGAAAACGGAGGAATCTGGGCCAGCTTCGGTAGCCTCCATAATGTCCACTAAGCTGTATACCTTGCATGAAGACGATTATGTGGTGATGGCAAAGGCCATTATGGAATGGAATAACATCAATCATATTCCGGTTGAAAACCGAAAAGGTAAATTGGTGGGCTTATTGACCACCAGTCATTTGCAATCTCTTAAAGAAAAGGATAATTTGGAGTGGCTGTCCGTAAAAGATGTTATGGTAACAGATGTCATTTCCATTGATCCAACAACGAACATAAAGGAAGCAAAGGAAATCATGGACAGAAACGAGATTGGCTGTCTTCCGGTTTGTACAAAAAACAAGCCGGTAGGCATCATTAGTATCAAAGATTTATGATCATAAAAGAATCACCAATAACCCCAAATCAAACTTTAACCGTAAACCGCATCTTTGGACATGTCATTGGAGAGCAAAAGGGTCCGACCCTTGTTTTTTTTGCTGGAATCCATGGCAATGAGCCTGCGGGTATTTTTGCTTTGGAATCCGTCCTAAAAGGTTTGGGGACGGACCGGAAAAGTATATCTGGTGAACTTTATGCCATTGCGGGAAACCTTCCGGCCTTAAAGAAGGGTGTGCGTTTTATTGATGAGGACCTCAACCGTATTTGGCTGCCGGAACGCTTTCTTAGTCCAAGTCCGCTAGAACCCGTTGATAATATAGAGCAAAATGAAATGATGGAATTGCTGGGTCTGGTAGAGGAGATTATGGCGACAGGTTCAGGACCTTTTTACTTTATTGATTTGCATACAACTTCTGGGGACACTTCTCCTTTTATGTTGATCAATGACACCTTGCTCAACCGCAGGTTTGCATCGAATTACCCACTACCGGTCATTCTGGGTATTGAAGAATATCTTCAAGGAACCTTTTTCAATTACATTAACCAAATGGGCCATGTGGCCCTGGGATTTGAAGGAGGTAAACATCGCGGAGATTTAGTGGTAGAGAACACTATAAAGTTTATTGAATTTACCTTAGGGTTGACCGGGTTTAAAAAAGTAAATCAAAATGAATGGGCTGCTCTTAAAGATGAAATCCAAGATTCTTCGTTGTTTTCCTATAGGTTTTATGAAGTTTTTCATCAGCATGCCATAAGCATCAATGATGAGTTTGAAATGCTAAAAGGATATATCAATTTTCAGAAAATTGAAAAGGGTAAACCCCTTGCTTTCAAGAATGGGAAGATGATAACCGCAATAGCCGAGGGACAAATATTTATGCCGCTTTATCAAAAAAAGGGGCAAGAAGGGTTTTACATCATCAGAAAAATACCAAAGCTCTTCTTAACTCTGTCTAAGTACTTAAGAAAGACAAGGGCGGAAGCTTTGCTATTGTTACTTCCTGGAATTTCCTGGGCATCGAAGACCAAAGATGCGTTAAGTGTCAATAAAAAAATTGCCCGTTTCTTCAGCAAACAGTTGTTTCACCTATTGGGTTATCGCATAAGAAACGAGAAGGACAACAAGTTCATTGTGAAGAAAAGGGAAAGGCGAACCCAACAAAAACTCTATTCCAAGGAAGACTGGTACAAAAAACAACCCTGAAGCGTACGCGTCAGGGTTGCTAAAAACTTATACATCAAATAACTACTATTGCATCACAAAATTTATAGGTATGCTATACGCCACTTTAGTGGGTTTTCCCCTTTGCATGCCTGGGGTAACCATGGGTAGCGAAGCTATAATTCTTTGAGCCTCTTTCTCCAAAAGTCGGTCTGGACCACGTTTTTTAATATGGGTCACTTTCCCATCGGGGCCAATCACGAACTGTACAAAAACCCTACCCGTTATTCGCATTTCAAGCGCCATTTGGGGGTACACCAAGTTATTTTTGATGTGCTCCTGCACCTTTTGGTTAAAACATTCCCTGCGCTCAGTTTCAGTTGGGCAGCTTTCACAACCCGGAAAAATTGGAGCATTCTCTACTATAGCGAAGGGCACTATGATTTCTTCCTCGACTTCATCAACATCTACTTCATCAACATTTACCACAACATCCTCAATAAAGGTGTCTTGGCTACTTTCGGTACTTTCGATTACAGTTTCCTCGACCTCTTCAACATCCTCAATAATCTCTATGACATCGGGAGCCGCTGGTGGGGGTGGAGGGGGAGCTGTTATAACGTTTTCAGTCACAGGAACATCTTCCTTGAGGTCATCAACAACCTGAACAATATCTAAAACATCGGATTCCTTTTCGTATGTTTTTACTTCCAACGATTGCCAGGTGACAAACAAAATGGAAGCTAGGCCTATTAGGAAATAGAGGCTGCGATTTCTACCTATGTCAGCATTGGGATTCTTTTTTGGTTTCATGACTTTTCTATTTAACTGAGATAAAGTTAGATAGCTAGGGGCTGAAAAAACATGATAATAGTCAGGTCTGACTTCCACAGTTCACTTAATGTCAGGACTTTCAACATAAGCCAAATCCTTTTTCTTAAAATCGCTGGTTATGGTCAAACACATCCGAAGTACATCGCGATTTTCGTTTGGAAAATGATTTTTCAAATAACCCATATCAAAGGTGAAGGTCTTGGAAAGCTTCTGCCCAAAACCTACATAAAATCGGTTTTGGTTAAAAAAGGATTCATCCAAGTTGACGAACAGTTCGTTGAACATTCTTAAGAACGTTTTTTTGTAAATAGGTCTTATATATTGAATACGATAGCGTATGCGATTGGTAAAAAAATCCTCAGTTGAATTTTGTATCCATCTCGATTCTAACCGAAATCTTTGGTCAATTAGTCCTCGAACAAGCGGATGTTTTATTGTGAATGATTCGAAAAGCCAGATTTGTGAAGACGCAGTATCGATAAGAGGCTGCTCATGGGTTTCGGCATTTAAATAGGCCACCCCAAGCGTAAAAGACGAGTTCTTTTGGGTAGAGTAACGCAAACCAGAGCTTATAAAGGAAAACTCTCGATTTTCGAAAACATCGTGATATCTAATAATTCCGATGGTGGGGATGCTCCAACGCTCGTTTAATTGGGAGTCATTTACTACAATGTACCAAGAATCCGAATGGTCATCCTTGAAATCTTGTCCATGAAGACATACAAAAGTAAGGGTGAAAAATAATGTAAATAAAGAAGAATAAGTCAACTGTTCTGCACCGCCCATTTAAAATGGATTTTAACTTACAATGCAAAGTTTTGCTTTTTAAAAAAGTAAAAAACATGATACTTATCAGTAGAAAAACAAAATATATGTGAACTTGGGTTTTGGAGTTTTTAAACGGTGGAACGCTAACTTTTTTGACCCTCCCAAATCAATGCGGCGGCACCACAGATGGCAGCTGTTTTACCTTCCATACCTGTCTGCATGATCTTTACTTTTCCTTTATAGACATCCAGAAGGAATTCGTTGAAATACGACTCCAAGGGCTCCAAAATCCATTTGCCACTATTTACGAGACCTCCCATCAAAATAAAAGCTTCCGGCTGTGTAAAGGCTGTAAAATTGGCCAAGGCTTGTGCCATGATTTTAGCGGTATAGTCGAAAGCCTTGAGTGCAATTTCATCACCTTCTTCTGCGGCTTGGGTAATGTCTTCCCCATGGAGGTCGTTATAGGCTACGTTTTTAAAGCGACTGTCAATCATATACTTGCTCAACATATACATTATGGTGCGTTTCAAGCCAGTAGCCGAAACATAGGCTTCCAGCCCTCCTTTTACACCAAGTCCGGTCAATCGGCCATCACCTATGGTCATATCCACATGGCCCAGTTCGCCCGCAAAACCATCATACCCATCAATGAGTTGTCCATTGGCGACGATACCTGCCCCAAAGCCTGTTCCAAGGGTGATTGCTATAAAGTCCTTGATGTTTTTGGCACTTCCGAAGAGCATTTCGCCCAAAGCGGCAGCGCTGGCATCATTCATAATTCGCATGGGCATGTCCAAGCGTTTTTGGAGCTCCGATAAGATTGGAACGCTTCCTTTCCAAAGTAAATTACTGGCATTTTCGATGGTTCCATTTTTGCTGGATGCGTTGGGTGCACCAATGCCACAGCCCAAAACATGGGCTCCGTCATATTTTGCCAAAAGCTCGTTGGAAGTTTTTGCTACTCGGTCCAGATAGTCATTGAGATCTGGATATTCACGAGTTCGAAAGAAGGTTTTTTCCAAACATTTGCCATCGCTGTTCACCAATCCAATTTTGGTTTTGGTACCGCCAATATCTATTCCTATAACTAAGTCCATCTTTTGGTATCTATTATGCCTGTTACTTGGTTTTTAAAGGTAACCAATATCCAATCAAAAATAAATTACGATAAGGTTAATAAAAATGCGTTTGCGAAAGATTTCAAGGGCAATGGACAAAACCTGATATCGGTCATATTTTAGATGGGAGTGCCATTCTACTTTTGGATTGTCATTAGGTTTTAATTAAATAATTAGGCATGAGCAATATTCATAAAATTTTAGTTCCCTTCGATTTCTCAGAAGCTTCCATAGGAGCTTTGGAATATACGGTCAATTTTGTGGGTCCTAACCGTTCCGCCGATATCCTTGCGCTTTATGTAGGGGTATTGCCATCCACTGCGCAAGAGGAGAAGGAACTGTCGGAAAACTTCCGGAAGGTATTGGGGTCATTTAAAATGAAGACAAAAAAACCACCAGTGTTTGCCAGTGTATCGGGAAATGTGATCGAAACGATTCTAGTCACACAGGTCAATCAAAAAATCGACCTTATTATCATGGGGACCATGGGAGATAAAACAACTGATGAGGCTATAACCCATACTTCAAAACTGGTTTTGGAAGCGAACTGCCCGGTTATTTCAGTTCCCTATGGTTGTGATATCAAACAGCCCAAGGAAATTGCCCTGGTTATTGGCAAAGAAGAAATTGAAGACAAAAAGGTTTTAAAGGTGTTGCTGGATGTGGCACGAACCTTTAACTCCAAAATTCATGTGTTAACGATTTATAGGGAATCGGTGTATGCCGAGGAAGCTATAGTTGACCGCACAGAGAATCTATTGGAGTACTATTTAGAGCATTTTTATGTAGAACATGCGTTTAGCAAGAATGAAGATGTAGAAAAAGGAATTTTGGACTATATCAATGCAAAGAAGATTGATATGCTGGCCATATTGCCAAGAAACCATGCTCGGTTGGACACTCCTTCGGAGGGGCGTTTGACCAAACTCTTGACCCTTCATTCTGAAGTCCCAGTATTGGCTTTGGACTAATATTCACCTTTGATACACTGCCATGTATACGTTGTTGGTAATACTTAGTATTACAATTGTGCTCTTTGTTTGGGGGAAGTTTCCTCCAGACGTGGTGGCTCTGATGTCCATGCTATCTCTCTATTTAACGGGAATTTTGGACATACAGGAAACCTTAAGCGGATTTAGTAACACCACGGTCATTATGATTGCCGCCTTGTTTATTATTGGGGAAGGATTGTCGAGAACAGGATGGACGGCTGTAGCAGGACGCTATTTCTTGGATTGGGCAAAAAACAGTGTGCCCAAACTTCTGGTAATCGTCACCTTGGGCTCCAGTGTCCTATCTGGATTTGTAAGCAATACAGGGACGGTCGCGGCACTTTTACCGGTTACCGTGAATGCAGCATGGAATGCAGGAACATTACCCTCCAAACTTCTAATGCCCGTTGCTTTTGGTTCCAATACAGGAGGTTTGCTAACGCTTACGGGAACTCCACCTAACATTATTGCTAGTAATGCCTTGGTGGAAAACGGTCTGGAAGGCTTTTCCTTTTTTGAGTTTAGCTTGATTGGACTTCCCTTACTCTTGATCTCAGTGCTCTACTTCCGATACATAGGGTTTCGTTTGTTACCCGACCATCGAACCAAAAACAAGCCTATGGCCATCGACGATGAAATGCACAAATGGATAAAGAACTACAGTATTGGAGACAATTTGTATCGACTGCGAATTCGATCGATGTCACAGTTGATTGGCACCAAGGTTGGAGATTGGGATTTTGAGGAGAATTACAATGTTTCCCTAATGCGCTTGAAGCGTAGACATCCCAATCCATTGCAGGGAATCCCACAATTTGTAGAAATGCCGGAGCCCGATACTGAAATGCGATACCACGATATCATTACCATCAAAGGTGACGCTGCGGATGTAGACAATTTTGTGCTGAAGTTTCATTTGGGGGTGCTCGCACTCAACCCAGAAATGGGTTCTTTAAAAAGAGAACTTATCAATCAAGAGGTGGGTATGGCCGAAATGATTGTAACCCCAAATTCTGTACTTGTGGGCAAAACCATAGCACTGGGCCATTATCTAAAAAAGATGGGGGTTCAGTTATTGGCCGCATCCAGAAATAATATGCCCCTGACCGGGAAAATAAAGATTGGGGCAGGGGATGCCTTTGTAATACGTGGACAATGGCAAAATATTGAGACCCTGAAATCAGTCTATGAAAATTTGGTGATTTCTGGTAGCCCTGAAGCTTTATCCAAAAATGTGGATATGCTGACGCCAAGAAGCTATGTGGCTTTGGGTACCCTTATATTGATGATTGTACTCTTGGTGCTTAATATTTTACCCGGCGCCATTGCCGCTTTGGTTTGTGCCGGCATTATGATGTTAACGCGCTGTGTACCCATTTCAAAAGCATACAAGGGAATCAGTTGGACCAGTGTGGTCATGATTGCGGCTATGATACCCATGGGCTTGGCACTTCAAAAAACCGGGGTGGCCCAAATGGCTGCCAACGGATTGGTCGCTGCTTTGGGCAACGTAAGCCCTCTTGCCCTTTTGGCTGGAATCTTTTTGTTGACCACGGCATTCAGTCAAACCATAAACAATTCAGCAACAGCGGTGCTAATGGCACCAATAGCCATTATGGCATCAACAACGCTTGGGGTATCTCCCAAACCCTTTATGATTGGAGTGGCCGTAAGTGCTTCAACGGCATTTTTGACCCCTGTGGGAACAACCACCAACGCGATGGTAATGCCTTCAGGCGGATATCGATTTATTGATTATGTAAAAGTAGGAGGGCCTTTGCTCCTTCTATTTTTTATTGCAACACTAATTGTAGTTCCATTAATATGGAGCTTTTAACCTAAAATAGAAACAACAGTTATGAGTCAAGTTATGGAAAGAACCGATGATTTAACCAAGTACGGTTTACACGATGTAACGGTACGTTGGAATTTGGACCCTGAGACCTTGCAACGGATCACCGTTGAAAAAGGAATGGGAGTGGAGAGTGATAATGGGACATTGGCGATCAATACCGGAAAATTTACGGGCCGTTCGCCAAAAGACCGATTCCTGGTAAAGGACGATTATACCAAGGACCGAATTTGGTGGGGACGTATTAACAAGCCCATTTCCTCCGAAAATTTTGACAAATTATACGATGAGGTGGTCAAGTACCTTTCAGGAAAAGAAGTGTATGTAAGAGATGCGGCGGTTTGTGCCGACCCGCGTTATCGAATGAATGTTAGGACAATTACGGAGTTCCCATGGTCCAATTACTTCATTAAGAATATGTTTATTCGTCTTCCGGAAGAGGAGTTGGAAAACTTTGATGAGGAGTGGTTGGTAGTTTGTGCCCCGGGTTACGAAGCACCCAACCCGGCAGATTTTGGAATTATTGCAGGGAATTTCTCCATTTTGAACTACACCCGAAAAATTGCATTGGTTGGTGGGTCTGAATATCCTGGAGAGATGAAAAAGGGTGTATTTACCGCTTTGAATCTTATTTTACCAGTCGACAAGAATGTTTTGCCAATGCACTGCTCGGCCAACGTTGGGGAAAAGGGGGACACCGCCATTTATTTTGGGCTTTCTGGAACAGGTAAAACAACACTTTCAGCAGACCCAGATAGAAAACTTATCGGTGATGATGAGCATGGGTGGACCGAAGAGAATACCATTTTCAACTTTGAAGGCGGATGCTATGCCAAGGTTATTGATCTTACCGAGGAAAAAGAACCTGACATTTATAGGGCCATACGTCCAGGAGCACTTCTGGAAAATGTGGTGTTTAAAGAAGGTACAAAGGAGGTGGACTATTTTGATAGCTCTATCACACAGAACACCAGGGTGAGCTATCCACTTGAGCATATTGATAACATTCAGGTACCATCCTATGCGTCCAACCCAAAGAATATCTTTTTCTTAACCTGTGATGCCTTTGGAGTTTTGCCTCCGGTTTCTAAATTGACTCCAGGTCAGGCAGCCTACCATTTTATTTCTGGGTACACAGCGAAAGTAGCAGGTACGGAAGCGGGAATCAACGAGCCTGTTCCATCATTCTCAGCTTGTTTTGGGGAACCGTTTATGCCTTTGCACCCGGCGGTCTATGCAGAAATGCTAAGCAAGAAAATGACCGAAGCCGGTGTAAATGTGTGGTTGATCAACACAGGATGGAGTGGTGGACCTTACGGAGTAGGATCGCGAATCAAGCTAAAATATACAAGAGCGATGATTTCGGCTATTTTGGAAAGTAAATTGGATGATGTAGATTTCGATGTTCACCCTATCTTTGGGTTGTATATGCCCAAGTATTGTCCGGGCGTGCCAACTGAAATTTTAGACCCAATGAACACTTGGTTGCAAAAAGGAGCGTATGTGAGCAAAGCCATTCAATTGGCACATTCATTCCATATCAATTTTGATAAGTTTGCCAGCCAAGCTTCGGAGGAAATCCTAAATGGTGGACCACTAATTGATTCCCACCATGGTTTGGATGACCATTTTTAATGATTAATTTGACTAAGCATTGAAATTTCAAAACCGAAATTTAGGACCAGCAAATTATGAGTCTCCCCTACAGTTAAGTACTGTTAGGGGAGACAATATTTTCAATTTTGTTGATGATAGTGAGCGACTGATCTTTGATCTTTCCCGAGAGAATTATGACCATTGTTTAAAAACAGGGGAAGAGCCTTTGTGTCTTGAGAAATCTGGACCTAGGCAGAAGCTCTTTTTTGATCCAAAGAATACCACCGCTGCGGTGGTTACCTGCGGAGGTTTGTGTCCTGGGATCAATAACGTTATTCGTGGTATTGTAATGGCGCTCCACTATTTCTATGGAATTAAAAAAACCATTGGTGTACCTTATGGGTATGAGGGATTAAACCCGGAAATGGGGCATGGTTTTGTTGAGTTGACCCCGGACAAAGTAAAGGATATCCATCAGTTTGGAGGAACCTTTTTGGGGTCTTCCCGAGGAGGGCAATCGGTTGCTACCATGGTTGATACGCTAATAGCTAATGAAGTAGATATTTTGTTTGCTATAGGTGGCGATGGCACCCTAAAAGGTGTAGATGCCATTGGAGAGGAAATCGAAAAAAGAGGAGCTAAGATTAGTGTTGTGGGCGTGCCGAAAACTATTGACAACGATATTGACTTAATCGACAAATCCTTTGGTTTTGAAACCTCTTTTGATGTGGCAAGTCCTATTTTACGCGATGCCCATAATGAAGCTTCGGGTGCTTACAATGGAATTTCCATAATCAAGCTTATGGGTCGAGACAGTGGTTTTATAGCTGCCTCAGCAGCATTGGCCATGCCAACAGTGAATTTTGTTCTTATACCTGAAATGGCCTTTAAATTGGAAGGTCCTCATGGTTTTTTTGAAGCGTTGGAAAAACGTCTTGAATCTAAAAAGCATGCGGTCATCGTTGTGGCAGAAGGAGCGGGACAACAACTGTTTGAAGGTACGGATGTCGTAAAGGATGCCTCTGGGAACATCAAACATCAAGACATTGGGGTCTACCTAAAAAAAAGAATAAGTGAGCATTTCACCCACATTCCAATTACCATAAAATATATTGATCCCAGCTATATCATCCGAAGTGCTCCTGCCAACTCAAGCGATAGTGTGTATTGCAGTCGATTGGCCTATCACGCCGTGCATGGCGCCATGGCGGGAAAAACCCGTTTTGTAGTCAGTAAGGTAAATAACAGGTTTGTGTATATCCCAATTACTGAGGTGACCAAAAAACGTAAAAAAATAGATTTGGAAAGTGAGTTTTGGTTTTCAGTACTCCAAAGTACGGGACAACCCTTTTTTCTAGGTTGAAAAGTGTTTTTGAAAACAGCTGTTTAGAGTAGGCCTAAAATGTCCAGTAGAATACATACGGGAATGGCAATCAGAATGATAACCAAAACAATTACCATAAACCTTAAGAAGCCGACGAGCATCTTGCTGCCAAAGGAAACTTCATCATTCATAATAGTGTAATTTCTATCAATGTACGGAATAATTCAGGGATTGCAGGCATGAATACTTTTCATATTCGACCAATCGCTGCTTTTTTGGCATGTTATGCATGATGCATAGCAGTCACTAGTTTTTCCGTGCACTCATTTGTTTGCCAAGCTCTTCCAAGGAGATGCCTTTGGTTTCGGGCATCATAAAACCAACCCATAGCAGTTGGAGCACCATCATGAATGCAAAAAATCCGAAAACTACTGCGGCACCTATGGTTCCAAACAAAAAGGGGACAAAAGAAGGAATCAATGCAGCCAAAACCCAATGAGTCGAAGAGCCGAAGGCCTGGCCCGAACCGCGTAGATGATTTGGGAAAATTTCGGAAATGAAAACCCAAATAACGGCCCCTTGCCCTATGGCATGCGAAGCTATGAATAGGAATAAAAAGACGGGTACTGCCATACCAGTCCAATTGAATAGGAAAGCGGCGGAGACCAAAGAAAGAGAGATAATGTACCCAACCGAGCCGTAATACATAAGCTGTTTCCGTCCCAACCGGTCGATAAGATAAATACCTATCAAAGTAAACACAAAATTCGTAAAGCCGATGCCAATACTGCTTAGTAGCGCTGTACTCTCCCCTAGACCAGCAAGTTCAAAAATACGGGGAGCGTAATATAAAAAGGCATTAATGCCCGACCATTGGTTAAAGAAAGCAATCAAAAATGCCAACGTGAGCGGGAATCTGTACTTTTTCATAAAAATACTTTCAGAATTTACCTTATCCGCATTGCTCACCTCGTTTCTCAAATCGTTGATATCAATATCAAGTTTTAGGGACTCTATTACTTCACTGGCTTCTTCAAACCTATTTTTGGTGACCAACCATCTTGGACTTTTGGGAACAGTGAAGACCAAAAAGGTATAAATAATGGCAGGGATGGCCTCTGCACCTAGCATAAACCGCCAGTCTTCTTCACTTATACCACTGAGCAAATAATTGGATAAATAGGCGATCAATATGCCGAACACGATATTAAATTGATACATACCTACGAGTTTGCCCCTATTTTTTGCAGGTGCAATTTCCGAGATATAGGCAGGAGCTGCTATAGTGGAAGCACCCACACCCAATCCACCGATGAATCTAAAAAAGGCGAAACTAAATGGGTCGCCGGCGAGAGCTGAGCCCAAAGCAGATAGGGAGTATAGCACTCCTATCCAAATCAAAGTTCTTTTGCGTCCCAATTTGTTGGTAGGAAGCGCGCCGAAGAGAGCACCGATGACTGTACCCCACAGAGCCATCCCCATGACCACCACCCCGTGAAAGGTATCCGAAGAATTCCAGAGTAGTTGAAGTTTTTGGTCGGCCCCCGAAATGACTACCGTATCAAAACCAAAAAGAAATCCGGCCAACGCAACTATGAGTGCAATAAAAAATATTTTTCGCTCCATTTCATCCCAATTGATGGTTTTAAAACTAACGAAAAATTAAAGAAGCGTTTGGATGTGCTTTATGATGAGGTCGGAGGCACCTTGATTTTTGGAGATATATTGGTCATTGATATTCCCAGTTCGTGTTCGAAAATGTGGGTCTTTTAAAAAACCCTCCATTATGGAGTTGAACTCGGAAGACTTGTCGACCACATATATTCCCTTTTCCAATACCAAATCTTCTGCCTCTTTAAAACCGTTATAGTTGGGACCAATAATAACCGGAATGCCAAATACTGCCGGCTCCAAGGTGTTGTGAAGACCAGTGGCGAAGCCCCCACCAACATAGGCAATATCGGCATAGCTGTATATTTTGGTCAAAATGCCTATGGTATCAACAACAACTACATCTACAGCTGAGAGGTCTTTCCCTTCGATTTCCGAAAAGAGTGTCACAGATTTGGATATCCCTCCAACCAATCTGTCAATATGTGACTTTTTGATATCATGAGGGGCAATTACAGCTTTTAGATTATAAGGGGTGTGGTTGATAAAATCAAGAATCACTTCTTCATCTTCTTGCCAGGTACTACCAGCCACAAAACAAAAATTGTTTTGTTTAAAGGAATCCATGAATTTTAGGTTGTTGTCCCTTTTCAGAATCTCAGAAACCCTTTCAAAACGGGTGTCACCACTAACCGTGGTATTTTCGAAACCAATCGAAGTCAATAACTCTTTGGATTTCCCATCTTGAACAAAAAAATGGGTAAAAGCTTTCAAGCTATGGCGCATAAATCCACCCCATGGTTTGAAAAATACCTGCCTTTTGGAGAACACGGCGGATATCAGCAACGTAGGAATGTTGCTTTTTTGAAGCTCACCAAGATAGTTGGGCCAAATTTCATATTTCACAAAAATGGCCAGTTGGGGATGGACAAGCTTGATGAATTTTTTGGCATTTCTCAAGGTATCCATGGGCAAATAGACCACGATATCGGCTGGGGTGTCATCTTTTTTTACCTCGAACCCGGATGGAGAGAAAAAAGTCAATAGAAATTTATGACGTGGGTACAGGTCCTTCCAACGTTGCAAAATGGGTAACCCCTGCTCATATTCGCCAAGCGAGGCCACGTGCATCCAGATTATGGAGTCTTGTTCCGAAATTCCAGATTTCAAATGGAGGAAGGTTTTTTTCCGTCCAGAAACAAATAAGTTTATTTTTTTCTTGAAAAGCGCTAGAATATGGAGTGCCCACCAAGAAACCTGTACCAAAAAGCCATAAATAAATCGCACTCCAAGAAATTTGTGCTAAAATACATTCTTTCCCAATTTAGAACGGGCCGTAGCATTATTTCTTAATTTTGGCACATCAATAATATTCCATGAAAAAAATACAGATGGTTGACCTTAAAGGTCAGTACGAGGGTATCAAGGAAGAGGTAGAAACCTCAATTAATGAGGTCTTGGAATCTTCCGCTTTTATCAACGGCCCAAAAGTTCACGAATTTCAGAAAGAGCTAGAGGACTATTTGGGGGTGAAACATGTGATTCCATGTGCCAATGGCACGGACGCTCTGCAGATTTGTATGATGGGGCTCGGTCTTCAACCAGGTGATGAGGTGATAACGGCAGATTTTACGTTTGCGGCCACGGTTGAGGTCATAGCTCTTCTAAACTTGACACCTGTGTTGGTCGATGTGGAACCCGATACTTTTAATATTGATGTGAAGGCCATAGAGAAAGCCATCACCCCAAAAACAAAAGCCATTGTGCCAGTTCACCTGTTTGGCCAGTGTGCGGATATGGATGCTATTTTAGAGCTGGCCGATAAACACAATCTTTATGTTATTGAAGATAATGCCCAAGCAATAGGTGCTGTGCACACTTTCAAAGATGGCAGAAAAAAGAAGGCTGGAAATTTAGGTCATGTGGCCTCCACATCGTTTTTTCCATCGAAGAATTTGGGATGTTATGGTGATGGTGGAGCAATTTTTACGAATGACGATGATTTAGCACATATCATTCGAGGGATGGTCAACCATGGGATGTACAAACGCTACCACCACGATGTAATTGGGGTTAACTCAAGACTGGATTCCATTCAAGCAGCTGTATTAAAAGCCAAACTTCCAAAGCTGGATTTTTACAACAGCAAACGACGAGAGGCAGCTCGTAAATATTCCAAAGCCCTGGAAGGTCAAGATCATATAGTTCTGCCAAAAACTGTGAACGGTTGTGAGGGAATCTGTGAAACATGCGATTGTCATGTTTTTCATCAGTATACTGTGAGAATTTTAAACGGAAAAAGAGATGAACTGGCGCAACATTTGTCAGAAAACAACGTTCCTTGTGGAGTGTATTATCCAATTCCATTGCACAGACAAAAGGCTTATGTTGATGAGCGTTATGACGAGGCAGACTTTCCGATTACCAATCAATTGGTAAAAGAGGTGATATCCCTTCCCATGCATACCGAGTTGGATGATGAACAAATACAGTTTATAACCAAGTTGGTCATCGACTTTGTAAATTCATAACTATGAAAATTTTGGTAACGGGCGGTTTGGGGTTCATTGGTTCCCATACCGTTGTTGAACTTCAAAATGAAGGTTTTGAAGTTGTTATCATTGATAACCTTTCCAATTCATCCGAAAACGTACTCGAAGGTATCCAAGCCATTACTGGCAAAACCCCAATTTTTGAAAAAATGGACCTACGGGACAAACAAAAGGTACAGGATTTCTTTTCAAGACATCAAGATGTATCTGGGGTCATTCATTTTGCCGCATCCAAAGCAGTGGGTGAAAGTGTTGAAAATCCCTTGCTTTATTATGAAAACAACTTGGGGGTTTTAGTTTATATCTTGCAGGAACTCACCAGAAAAGAAAAGGCGAGCCTTATTTTCAGTTCTTCTTGCACCGTGTATGGCCAGGCGGACCAGATGCCCATTACCGAGAATGCTCCAGTTAAGCTTGCAGAGTCACCTTATGGCAATACAAAACAGGTTGGGGAGGAAATCATTCAGGACACCTGTAGGGTAAATCCAGGTTTGTCATCCATCGCCTTGCGCTACTTTAATCCAATAGGCGCACACCCGAGTACTGAAATTGGTGAATTGCCCATTGGCGTTCCTCAAAATTTGGTCCCTTTTATTACACAGACCGCCATTGGATTAAGAGAACAACTATCCGTTTTTGGAGATGATTATCCTACCGAAGACGGTACCTGCATTCGAGACTACATTCATGTAGTGGATGTTGCCAAGGCCCACGTGGTTGCTCTGCAGAGACTACTCGAAGGTAAAAATGCAGAAAACTATGAGGTCTTTAACTTGGGTACAGGAAAAGGCAGTTCAGTTTTGGAAGTCATCCATAGTTTTGAACATGTTTCAGGCAAGAAACTGAATTATCAAATAGTGGATAGGCGAGCCGGGGATGTGATACAGGCATATGCCGATACTGAAAAGGCCAATTCCGTTTTGGGATGGAAAGCCAAATCTTCACTGGATGAAGCTATGAGGTCCGCTTGGGACTGGGAGCAAAAAATTCGCGACTAGCATAGATTTTTAAGGCCGCTCCTTAGATTTAAAGAAGTTTTGTTTCCAGGATTGGTTGTTGCCATGTCTTGCAAATAGGAATTGTATCCTTAACTTAGGCAATCAAACAACTAGCACTCGAAAAAATGAAAAACAGCCTTCTAATTGCCACCATTCTATGCACTTTTATTTTAACCGGACAGGAAACTTATCTACACTGCGGAAAAGTACTTGACGTAGCATCAGGCAAAATACTATCCGAGAAGACCATCGTAGTTGAGGGAAATAAAATTAAGTCCATAGAAAATGGCTACACACAACCCAACACCGAAATAACTGTAGTTGATTTAAAAAACAAAGTGGTTTTACCTGGTTTGATAGATATGCACGTGCATATTGAAGGTCAATCCAGTCCACAGACTTACATCCAAAGGTTTACCCAGAATGAGGCTGATGTCGCCCTGCAATCAACCGTATATGCAAAAAACACTTTGATGGCAGGTTTTACAACGGTCCGCGACTTAGGAGGAAGTGGTGTGAACATTGCTTTACGGAAGGCTATCAACAAGGGTTCAGTAGTTGGACCTAGGATTTTTACAGCTGGAAAGGCCATTGGAACCACCGGGGGCCATGCAGACCCTACCAATGGGATGCGAAAAGACCTTATGGGAAATCCTGGTCCAAAAGAAGGTGTGGTCAACTCTCCCGAAGATGGCAAAAAAGCCGTGCGCCAACGCTACAAAGATGGCGCTGATGTAATTAAGATTACCGCCACTGGAGGAGTGTTGAGTGTAGCAAAAAGTGGTCAAAATCCACAGTTTACCTTGGAAGAAATCAAAGCGATTACAGATACCGCCAAAGATTATAATATGCTCACAGCGGCCCATGCGCATGGTGACGAAGGTATGCAACGAGCAGTTAAAGGTGGTATCAAAACCATTGAGCATGGAACATTAATGAGCGAAGAGACGATGGATCTAATGGTTGAATATGATGCTTACCTTGTCCCTACCATAACCGCTGGAAAGCAAGTGACAGAAAAAGCTAAAATACCAGGCTACTTTCCTGCAGTTGTGGCCCAGAAAGCCAGTGAGATTGGCCCTCTCATTCAAGGAACTTTTTCCAAAGCTTATAAAAAAGGAGTCCCCATTGCTTTTGGAACAGATGCCGGGGTATTTCCACACGGAGAAAATGCCCGTGAGTTTGGGTATATGGTAGAAGCCGGAATGCCAGCACTGAAAGCTATTCAATCGGCTACCATTACTAATGCCAAGCTTTTGGGAATGGGTGAGAATTTAGGTCAAATTAAAGAGTCTTATCTCGCTGATATCATTGCCGTGGAGGCCAACCCCCTTGAAGAGGTTTCTACTTTGGAAAAGGTGTTTTTTGTAATGAAAGAGGGAGAGATTTTCAAGTCTGAGTAATGCTATTCATTTATTATTGAAATGACTTCTAAATTCAATACAAGCTTAGAAATATTGGAAGTTGCCGATAAGCAGTTATTGTATCAAAAATTGATAGCACAGCTCCAAAAAGACTTTAAACTTGCCAATATCCCTCTTGACTTTATAGATGGACCAAGCCCGAAGGAAGTCAAGGCATTGTTGCATGAGAAAATCTATTTTCTGCTCATGGAGCGGTTTCCTGATTATTTAAACCTACTCTATGTTGTTGATATTCCCGAAAACCAAATAGCTCAAGTTAAGTCGAACAACCCAGTTGACGCTGCAGAGGAAATGTGCTTTTTAATAGTGAAGCGGGAGTGGCAAAAGGTTTGGTTTAAACATAAGTTTTCCGAGTGAAAGAAAATGCCAATTAACCGCGACAGGGTTGATATTACCATAAGTATTTGTTGTATTTTTGATTAAATTTTTCGTTAGGTTTTAGATTAAGACGGTCAATGGATAAATATTCCTTTTTAAATGCTGCGCACACTTCATTTTTCGCGGAGCTCTATGACAGGTATCTGACAAGCCCCGATAGTATCGAACCGAGTTGGAGAGCCTTTTTTCAAGGTTTTGACTTCGGCCTGGAAAGTTCATTGGAAGATTTGGGAATTGATACCCAATCCAATGGAACTGTTGTTCTTTCCAACGGGGAAACTGTGGAAATGCCCCAATCCCTTCAAAAGGAATTTCAAGTTATCCGGTTGATTGACGGATACCGTTCCCGGGGGCATTTATTTACCCAAACAAACCCCGTCAGAGAGCGAAGAAAATATGAACCTACCCTGGCTTTGTCCAATTTTGGACTTTCCGATGAAGATTTGGATACCATTTTTGATGCGGGAAAAATCATTGGAATTGGTTCAGCCTCCCTCAAAAATATTGTTGCCCATCTCGAACGCATTTATTGTGACGCTATAGGGGTTGAGTACATGTACATTCGTACGCCAGAACGTATCCAATGGATTCAGAACTGGTTGAATGTAAACGATAATCATCCCAATTTTTCAGCGGAAGAGAAAAAAAATATTCTACGAAAGCTTAACGAGGCTGTTTCTTTTGAGAGCTTTCTACATACCAAATATGTAGGTCAAAAACGTTTCTCCCTTGAGGGAGGAGAGTCGCTGATACCCGCTTTGGACGTTATTATTGAAAAGGCAGCCATTGCTGGAGTGAAACAATTTGTAATGGGTATGGCCCATCGAGGCCGCTTGAATGTCCTGACCAATATTTTTGGAAAGTCCCCAAAAGATATTTTCAGTGAGTTTGATGGTAAGGATTACGAGGAAACCATTTTTGATGGAGACGTGAAGTACCATTTGGGATGGACCTCAATGCGCGAGACAGACTCGGGGAAAATGGTCAATATGAACATTGCGCCCAATCCCTCGCATCTTGAGACGGTCAATTCCATTGTTGAGGGAATTACTAGGGCCAAACAAGACAGGGACCATCAAGACAACGTTTCTGAAGTTCTTCCGATTTTAGTTCATGGTGATGCGGCCTTTGCCGGGCAGGGTATAGCGTACGAGGTGATTCAAATGGCACGCTTGGACGGATACCAAACAGGGGGAACCATCCACATAGTAGTTAACAACCAAATCGGATTTACCACCAATTATTTGGATGCGAGATCCTCCACCTATTGCACCGATGTAGGGAAAGTAACCCTTTCACCAGTGCTCCATATCAATGCAGATGATGCAGAGGCTGTAGTTCATGCATCCACCTTCGCCTTGGAATACCGTATGCGCTATAAAAGAGACATCTTCCTAGATCTATTGGGGTACCGTAAGTATGGACATAATGAGGGTGATGAACCCAAGTTTACCCAGCCCTTGTTGTACAAATCCATTTCTAAGCATAAGAATCCTAGGGATATTTATGCAGAAAGGTTGATGGCCGAAGGAATCATCGACAAGGATTACGTTAAAACCCTGGAAGCCGAATACAAAAAGAGCTTGGAGGAGGACTTACTGGATTCACGAAAAATAGAAAAAACCCGTATTACCCCATTTATGCAAGATGAGTGGGAAGGATTTAGCCAAGTAGTGGAAGATGCCATGCTAGGTCCAATAGATACCTCATATTCCTTAAAGAAATTGGATGAGGTCGCCAAAACCTTAACCGCACTCCCTGAAGACAAGAAGTTCTTGAGGAAGTTGGAAAGGCTTGTGGGTTCAAGAAGAAAAATGTACTTCGAAGATAACCAGTTGGATTGGGCCATGGGGGAACTTTTGGCTTATGGTTCTTTAATAGAAGAAGGATTTGATGTGCGGATGACCGGACAGGATGTTGAGCGTGGGACCTTTTCCCACCGTCATGCCGTGATCAAAACTGAAATGCATGAGGAAGAGGTTGTTTTGCTCAATGCCATGGGTAAAAATCAAAACGGAAAATTCCATATTTACAATTCCTTGCTTTCAGAGTACGCGGTGATGGGATTTGATTATGGCTACGCGATGGCCAGTCCCAAAACCTTGACGATCTGGGAAGCCCAGTTTGGGGATTTCAGCAATGGAGCACAAATTATAATCGACCAATACCTTTCCTCTGCAGAGGATAAGTGGAAACTTCAAAATGGGTTGGTGCTTTTGTTGCCCCATGGTTATGAGGGACAGGGCGCAGAACATTCCTCGGCACGGATGGAGCGATACCTGCAACTCTGTGCTAAGGACAATATGTACGTAGCGGATGTTACGACACCTGCCAACATGTTCCATTTGTTACGCAGGCAGATGAAAGCAAAATTTAGAAAACCCTTGGTGATCTTCACACCAAAAAGCCTATTAAGACATCCGAGAGTGTTGTCCACAAAAGAGGAAATGGCCAACGGAAGTTTTCAGATGGTCATTGATGATCAAACAGCAAAAGCTTCCAAAATAAAGACTTTGGTTTTCTGTACGGGCAAATTCTATTATGATCTTTTGAGCCATAAGGAGAAACTTGAACGGGATGACATCGCCTTGGTTAGGGTAGAGCAATTGTTTCCCCTGCCAACCAAACAAATACGGGAAATCATTAAAAAGTATAAATCAGTGGATGATATTGTTTGGGCTCAAGAAGAACCCAGAAATATGGGAGCTTGGGGTCACTTGCTGATGCATCTTGAGGAGGCAAAACAATTTAGGGTTGCATCCCGAAGATTTTATGGAGCGCCAGCCGCTGGTAGTGCAGTACGCTCTCAAAGACGTCATGCCCAGGTCATCGATTACGTCTTTGATAAGAATAAGGATAATATGTTAATTCGATAAATACAACGTATAAACGACTATAGGAATGGTTTTAGAAATGAAGGTGCCCTCTCCTGGGGAATCCATTACAGAGGTTGAAATCGCAGAATGGTTGGTGGAAGATGGGGACTATGTTGAAAAAGATCAGGCAATAGCAGAAGTTGATTCAGACAAAGCAACCCTCGAACTTCCAGCAGAAGAAAGCGGGATTATTACCCTAAAGGCTGAAGTAGGGGATGCCGTAGGAGTTGGGGAAGTAGTTTGCCTCATCGACACCAGTGCTGCAAAACCCGAGGGAGATGCTCCAAAAGCCGAAGAAAAAGAAGCTCCCAAAGAAGAACCTAAGGCTGAGGAGGCCGCCAAGCCTGTTGAAGCCAAAAAAGAAACCTATGCTTCTGGGACCCCTTCACCTGCAGCCAAGAAGATTTTGGATGAAAAAGGAATAGAACCGTCCTCTGTGAGTGGTACAGGCAGAGATGGCCGTATCACCAAGGAAGATGCCATGAATGCTGTTCCTTCCATGGGTACACCTACCGGAGGAAGTAGGGGAGAATCACGCTCCAAACTCTCCATGCTGAGAAGAAAAGTGGCAGAGCGGTTGGTAGCGGCCAAGAATGAAACCGCCATGTTGACCACTTTCAATGAGGTGGATATGTCTCCCATTTTTGCATTGCGCAAACAGTACAAGGAAGAATTTAAAGAGAAACATGGGGTAAGTCTTGGATTTATGTCCTTTTTCACAAAAGCTGTCATACGGGCACTTCAAATGTATCCTGCGGTGAACTCCATGATCGATGGCAAGGAAATGATCACCTATGATTTTTGTGATATCAGTATTGCGGTTTCCGGACCCAAGGGCTTGATGGTTCCAGTAATTCGAAATGCTGAAAATTTGACGTTTCGCGGAGTGGAATCCGAAGTAAAACGATTGGCGATTCGAGCGAGGGATGGTCAAATTACTGTGGATGAAATGACAGGAGGAACCTTTACTATTTCAAATGGAGGAGTGTTCGGTTCCATGTTATCGACACCGATAATAAATCCTCCACAAAGTGGAATCCTGGGTATGCACAACATCGTCGAGCGTCCTATCGTTCGTGATGGTGAAATCGTGGTTGCTCCCATTATGTATGTGGCGCTTTCCTATGACCACAGAATAATTGATGGCAAGGAATCTGTCGGATTTTTAGTAGCGGTTAAGGAAGCTTTGGAAAGTCCGGAAGAACTTTTGATGGATGGTAATGTGAAGAAAGCACTGGAGCTTTAATTGCTGTGTCACCTCGATTTCAATTGAGAGGTGTCTACTTGGATTTCAAGTACAGGCACTTTTTGTCATAATCTATTACGGCTTTCCCTTTTTTTAGAACGTCCGCCCCTACAATTCCATCAACGGGAAGGGCATTGCGGGTGGTTAGCGCCTGGTTTACATGGACCAGGTCGAACAACACGATATGCTGCTTGCGTTTTTTCCAAGCGCCGATTTGAATTTTGTTTTTATTAGACACTAAGGTTTCCATTTCAGTGGCACCGGCACCAGCCGCTTTTATGTCCGAAGTCTTTGATACCATTTTGAAGAATTCCAGTTTATCCATATCCACACAGGTGTTGGATGCTCCGGTATCCAAGATGAACCTTCCAGACACTCCATTGATCTTAGCTGAAATTTCAAAGTGATTGGTTTCGGTCAACACCAGAGGGATTCTCACATAGTTTTTTGTTTGCAAAAACTTCTTCAACGATTTCATGGATATACTTAAAAAATAAGGTTCAAAAACATCTAAGATAAGTCTATTTTTGTTTCATGATCATAACCGATACCCACACCCATTTGTATAGCGAAGCTTTTGATGAGGACCGTGACCTTATTATTAAAAAGGCTATGACCGCTGGGGTGCAGCGCTTTTTTATTCCAGCCATAGATTCCACATATACCGAGTCCATGTTGACGTTGGAAGCCAAATATCCGGAACATGTTTTTTTAATGATGGGATTACATCCAACCCATGTTAAGGAAAATTTCAAAGAAGAATTGGCCCATGTGGAAGAAATGCTTGCCCACAGAAGTTTCTATGCCGTGGGTGAAATAGGCATTGATTTATATTGGGACAAAACGTTTTTAACTCAACAACAGGAAGCTTTTCTCTATCAAATAGAGCTGGCTAAAAAATATAATCTACCCATAGTTATCCACTGCAGAGAATCTTTTGATGAAATTTTTGAGGTCTTGGAACAAGCGAAGGGGGAGAACCTATATGGAATTTTTCATTGCTTTACCGGAACTTTGGATCAGGCCCATAAAGCAATGTCCTACAATATGAAGCTGGGTATTGGAGGTGTGGTAACCTTTAAAAATGGAAAAATCGACCAATTTTTAAACCAAATCCCTTTAGAGCACATTGTTTTGGAGACGGATTCTCCTTATTTGGCCCCTGTACCTTATCGGGGTAAGCGAAATGAAAGTGTATATATTGTAAAGATATTGGAAAAATTAGCTGACATTTACGGAGTGGAGGCAGGAAAAATTGCAGAAGTGACAACGGCAAATTCAAAAGCAGTTTTTGGTATTTAAATGGCAAAGAAGAGCAACATCCTTTTGATATATACTGGGGGAACCATTGGTATGGTGAAGGATTATAAAACAGGGGCGTTACGGGCTTTTAATTTTAACGAACTGATTAATAACCTGCCCGAACTCAATCAACTGGAATGTGAAATTCGAGGGGTTTCCTTCAAAAAGCCGATAGATTCATCCAGTATGAATCCCAAACACTGGGCCACCATTGCCACCATTGTTGAAAACAACTATGCGGATTTTGATGGTTTTGTGGTATTGCATGGCAGTGATACCATGAGTTATTCGGCATCTGCCTTGAGTTTTATGTTGGAGAATTTGGATAAGCCTGTCATTTTCACCGGGTCGCAATTGCCCATTGGGGATTTAAGGACCGATGCCAAGGAGAATCTTATCACTTCCATTCAAATTGCTGCGCTGACCGAAAATGGCATCCCCATAATAAGAGAAGTTGGGCTGTATTTTGAATACAAACTTTATCGCGCGAACCGAACTACCAAAATCAATGCCGAACATTTTGAAGCTTTTACCTCGCTCAATTACCCTCCCTTGATTGAATCTGGGGTTCATTTGAACGTGTTCTATCCAAATTTGTACACAGGTACCGATTCGAAAACACCCCTTATGGCCAATAAGAAGATGGATACCAATGTGGCCATACTAAAACTGTTTCCTGGCCTTTGTCGAAACGTTTTGGAGTCTGTTTTAAAAATTTCTGGACTTAAAGCATTGGTCCTAGAGACCTATGGAGCAGGCAATGCCCCAACAGAAGATTGGTTTTTGACTGCATTGGAAAACGCCCTAGCCAATGGCCTACATATCATTAATGTGACCCAATGCTCGGGAGGGAGTGTGGCAATGGGTCAGTATGAATCCAGTAGAAGGCTTAAGGCGATGAGCATGATAAACGGTAAGGACATTACCACCGAGGCTGCCATTACCAAAGCGATGTACCTTTTGGGCAATAGGGTTCCGAGCAAAGATTTTAAGCGACTTTTCGAAACTTCATTAAGGGGCGAGATGCGCCAAAATTAACGCCTCAAATTTCCTTAAATAATTATTTTTTTGTTTATTGGTCAGCTCATTTATTGTAAAAAGAGAGGTGGCCGAGTGGTCGAAGGCGCACGCCTGGAAAGTGTGTATACACCAAAAGTGTATCGAGGGTTCGAATCCCTTCCTCTCTGCTAGGTATTTAAGTTTTTCAATTGCAAAATTTTTATATCTTTAACATTATTAACTAACTAAATTTAAGTTTGAAAGAAATGAAAAAAATATCCTTGACTCTGGCTACTGCCGGAATGTTTGTTTTAGGAACTACATCTGCATCTGCAGCGATGTTTCAGGAAGAGGCTGAAGCCGGTAAAGGTTTCACCCAAGTGCTAAAAGAACAGTTCATTCAGGGTGGTCCGGCCTTTATGGGAATTGTACTTCTTTGTTTGATTTTGGGATTGGCAGTTGCCATCGAAAGAATTATCTATTTGAATTTGGCAAGTACAAATTCCGCTAAGTTGAAGCAACAAGTTGAAGATGCTTTGGCTTCCGGTGGCGTTGAAGCCGCCAAAGAAGTGTGTCGAAACACCAAAGGGCCCGTTGCTTCAATCTTCTACCAAGGATTGGACAGAGCAGGTGAAGGATTGGAATCTGCTGAAAAAGCTGTAGTAGCCTACGGTGGGGTACAAATGGGACAATTGGAGAAAAATGTTTCTTGGTTATCCCTGTTTATCGCCATTGCGCCCATGCTTGGGTTCATGGGTACGGTAATTGGTATGATTGCGGCCTTCCAGAAAATTGCAGCTGTGGGTAACTTAAGTGCCTCTCTTATTGCAGGTGATATTCAGGTAGCGTTATTGACCACGGTATTTGGTCTGATCACAGCCATTATTCTTCAGATTTTCTACAACTATATTATTGCAAAAATCGATAGTATCGTAAACGACATGGAAGACTCCTCCATATCCTTGATTGATATGTTGGCAGCGCACAAAAAATAATTACGAAATAAAAACTATCGAGGATCATGAATAAAATAATTAAAATAGTGCTTATCGCCATTGGGTTGCTTGCTGCAGTATTGTGGTTCTCCTTGCCTTCTAGCGATGACCCAGATGCCATCAACAGTGGTGCAATGAACTTCATGTTCATTATTATGTACCTGCTTTTGGCAATTGCGGCAATTTCAGCTATAGTGTTCGGATTTGGCAAATTGTTTTCCACTCCGGGAAGTCTGAAAAAGGCCTTGTTCGCGATTGGAGGATTGGCCATCATTGTGGCTATATCCTATGGACTTTCTTCGGATAATGCCGCTGTTGTTGAGACGATGTCACAAAGAGGAGTTGAAACGACAGAAGGAACTGTTAAAAATGTGGGAATGGGATTGAATGTTTTCTTTATCCTTTCCGCTGTAGCGGTTGTGCTAATGGTTTTTCCAGGATTGAAGAAGTTATTTGTAAAGTAAAAAAGCAAAATTATGCCTAGAAGAAAAGGTGCACCGGAAGTAAATGCTGGCTCTATGGCCGACATTGCATTCTTGCTGCTTATCTTTTTCTTGGTGACCACCACCATTGAAACAGATGCAGGCTTGGATCGTATGTTGCCGCCCATTGAACCGCCAGATGAGAATGTGGTTATTAAGCAGAAGAACATCTTTACAGTAAATATCAATAAAAATGGTCAGTTATTGGTCGAAGATCAGCTAATGCAGCTGAAAGACCTTCGCGAAGCTGCGATGAGCTTTTTGGAAAATGGTGCTGATGGCTCTTGTAACTACTGTCAGGGTAGGAAAAACCCAGAATCATCGGATAATCCAGATAAGGCAATTATCTCTTTGAAGAATGACAGGGAGACCAAGTACAGTACTTATATTACAGTTCAAAACGAATTGGTGGGCGCATATAACGATTTAAGAAATCGGGAAGCGCAACGCTTATATGGTAGGGATTTTACGGTAATGGAAGCAGAATTCCTGAACCCAGAAACACCTTCCAATGTTCGTGACGAGCTAAAAGATAAAGTAAAGCGAGTTCAAGAGATGTTTCCACAGAAACTATCAGAAGCAGAGACAACAAGTAATTAAAGATTAAACCTTATGGGAAAATTTGCAAAAAAGAAAGACGGCGATTTACCAGCTGTTTCCACTGCTTCCTTACCTGATATTGTATTTATGTTATTGTTCTTTTTTATGACGGTAACCACAATGAAAGATAGCTCGTTGCTTGTGGAAAACACACTTCCAAATGCTTCTGAGATAAAGAAGCTGGAAAAGAAGGATAGGGTAATCTATATTTATGTAGGGAAACCCACAAGAGAGTACCAAAAGGTATTTGGTACCGAGCCGAAAATACAATTGAATGATAAATTTGCAAGTGTTGAGGAAGTGGGCTCCTATATTTTAGCGGAGCGAGCTAAAAAGCCTCAAGAGCTTCAAAATGTGTTGACGACTGCACTGAAGGTTGATAAGAACGCCAATATGGGTCTTATCGCTGATATCAAGCAACAATTGAGAAAAGTAAATGCGCTTAAGGTGAATTACACCACCTATGAGGGCAATGCCTTCAATAATCTGCAGTAAACAATAGCTTAGATTTAGTAAGAAACGCTTCAAATTAAATGAAATTTGAAGCGTTTCTTTTTTTAATTACTTACTGAAGTATGTCGGCAAGAACAACCTTGGTTCTAGTTTGGTTACCGCTTTTTTTTCAGATTCAACTGAGTTTGGGACAGACGGTACCACAAGACTCCTTGATAGTAGATGTAGATTCGAGATATCTCGAGGACCAATTCTATATAGGGGTGGGCATCAATTTCTTAGGAAATCGACCTAACGATGTTGTTCAAAGCAGTCTGTCATATAGTTTGCAGCTGGGTTTTATTAAGGACATTCCCTTGAATAAGGCTAGAAATTTTGGAATAGGGTTAGGACTGGGCTATGCCGCAAATTCGTACTATAGCAACATTGGAGCTGACCGCAGCACTGGTGAGATTCAATATCTAATTTTGAATTCTGATGAGTTTACCAGGAGTAAGTTGGAAACCCATACCGTTGAGTTACCCTTTGAGATTCGTTGGAGAACATCTACGGCAACTGATTATAAATTTTGGAGGATTTACACTGGACTAAAAGTAGGCTACGTTTTTTCTGGAAGGTCAAGATTGGTGTCCGATATGGAAACTGTGGGTTTTTACAATGATGATTTTCAGGATTTTCAATATGGACTCACTTTGAATTTTGGCTATAATACCTGGAATGTTCAAGCATATTATGGCCTAAATCCATTGCTAAAAAGTGGTACACTGCTAAATACTGGGGAATCCATAGAAGCAAATGTGCTTCGTGTTGGTATAATTTTTTACATCCTATAACCAATATCTTAAAATCAACATTTGGGAAAGCACACCCAATAAAAACCCTATCAATAGTTCTGTTTTGCTATGGGCTCGAAGGTACAGCCTAGCAGTGGCGACCAGGCCGGTCAGCAGGGTAAAAACACTTATCGCCAAGGTAATGTTTATCTCAAAATGAATGCTCAAGGCAACCATGAACATCAAAATACTGCCCATTCCCAGCAGGTGGATACTGGTTTTGAACTTTAGGAACAACAAGATCAAGGTAGCCCCTGTAGCGGTCAGAAGACCCAAGAAAAAGTAAAATAATTCTGGCACATAATTATTGGGAATTACCTTGTACAGAATCATCAATAACAAGATGGCATTAATGTAGAGGGGATATTTTCGCTCTTTAAGTGTCGGTAAAAAAATGGAGTGGATAACACCCAGATTTTTAAGAATCAAAAAGAAAATTATGGGAATGATCACGGTCAAAATAAAGATGGGCAGAATGTTACCACTCTGAATCTCCAGCGAACTATATCTGGGGGTTACCAAAAAATACATAACCGTTCCACCGATGGGTACAAACAGGGGATGAAAAATGTACGAGATAATATTTAGAAAATGTCGCATTAGATTTGTTTTCGAAGCCGGGCTACAGGGATTCCCAATTGTTCCCTGTATTTGGCTACGGTTCTTCTAGCGATGGGGTAACCTCGTTCTTTAAGAATTTTGGCAAGTTTGTCGTCGGTCAATGGCTTTTTCTTCTCTTCTTCTCCAATGACCGTTTCCAATATCTTTTTGATTTCTTTCGTTGAAACATCTTCCCCTTGAACATTTTTCATGGCTTCGGAGAAAAAGTCCTTAATGAGTTTGGTGCCATAAGGAGTATCCACATACTTGCTATTGGCAACACGCGAGACTGTTGAAACATCCATCCCGATTTGGTCGGCAATGTCCTTTAAAATCATGGGCCGCAACTTCCTCTCATCACCTGTTAAAAAATACTCTTTTTGATAGTTCATTATGGTGTTCATCGTAACGAAAAGAGTTTGTTGTCGCTGTTTGATGGCATCAATGAACCATTTGGCGGCATCAAGTTTTTGTTTGATGAAAAGAACGGTATCTTTTTGTGACTTGGATTTTTCTTTGGCGTTTTTATACCCTTGCAACATATTGTTGTACTCTCTGGACACATGAAGTTCAGGAGCGTTTCTTCCATTGAGGGTAAGTTCAAGTTCCCCCTCTACTATTCGGATGGAAAAGTCAGGAACGATGTGTTCGATAATCCTTGTGTTTCCAGCATATGAGCCGCCAGGCTTCGGGTTCAATTTTTCTATTTCGGTGATGGCGTCCTTAAGTTCAGCTTCGGTAATTTGATGTTTTTGAATGAGCTTTGCGTAGTGCTTTTTGGTAAACTGCTCAAAAGACTTTTCCAAGAGCGCAATGGCTAATTCAACCGAGGGGGTCTTTTCCTTTCTTTTTAGCTGAATGATCAAACACTCACCCAACGACCTTGCCGCAACACCTGGGGGATCCAAGCCTTGAACCGTCTTCAAAACGGCCTCAATCTTTTCTTCCTCTACATAAATGTTCTGGGTAAACGCCAAATCATCCATGATATCCATTAAGGGCCGGCGGATATAGCCACTTTCATCTACGCTGCCCACCAAGAATTCTGCTATGGCCCACTCCTCATCATCTAAATAGATCGTATTGAGTTGGTTCAATAAATACTGATTAAAGGAAATACCTGATGCATAGGGTATGCTTTTTTCGTCATCATCGGGACTGTAATTGCTAGTTTGGGTCCTATAGTCGGGAACTTCGTCGTCACTTAAATAGTCATCAATATTGATGTCGTCAGTGGAAATGGTATCTGCGTCCCCCGAATCCTCGAAACCATCGTAATCTTCGTCTATGCGGTCGTTATCCTCCTTACCGCTCTCCAAAGCCGGGTTTTCCTCCAACTCTTGTTTGAGTCGTTGCTCAAAAGCCTGTGTGGGCAATTGAATCAACTTCATCAACTGAATTTGCTGGGGAGACAGTTTTTGGGAAAGCTTAAACTGGAGATGTTGCTTTAACATAGGACTAAGGGGTCTTCCTTCCCTATAAATTTAAGGATTACAATTAAAACTCGGCATTCTGAGGGGACCTCGGATAGGGTATGACATCCCTAATATTGCCCATACCGGTAGCGAACTGGACTAGCCTTTCAAAGCCAAGTCCAAAACCACTATGAATAGCAGTACCAAACCTTCTTAAGTCTAAATACCACCATAGCTCTTTCTCGTCAATATCCAATTCCTTGATTTTTTGCTGTAATACATCCAATCGTTCCTCTCTTTGCGAACCTCCAACAAGTTCTCCAATACCGGGGAACAATACATCCATGGCCCGAACCGTCTTACCATCTTCGTTTAGGCGCATGTAAAATGCCTTGATACTGGCAGGATAATCAAAAAGAATAACAGGACATTTGAAATGCTTTTCCACTAAAAAACGTTCGTGCTCACTTTGCAGGTCGGCGCCCCATTCGTTGATAGGAAACTGGAACTTTTTCTTTTTGTTGGGCTTGCTATTTTTTAAGATGTCGATGGCTTCAGTATAGGTCACTCGCTTAAAGTTGTTGTCAACAATGAACTTTAACTTTTCAATAAGCGCCATGTCGCTGCGCTCATTTTGGGGCTTGGATTTTTCTTCATCCAAAAGTCTTTTTTCCAAGAAAGCGAGATCTTCCTGGCAATTTTCTAGAACATAACTAATGACCTGTTTAATAAAATCTTCCGCCAAATCCATGCTGGCGTCAAGATCATAAAAAGCCATTTCGGGTTCGATCATCCAAAATTCAGCCAAATGACGTGAGGTGTTTGAGTTTTCGGCCCTAAAAGCGGGTCCAAATGTGTACACCTTCCCCAATCCCATGGCATAGGTTTCAGCTTCCAATTGCCCCGAAACAGTAAGATTGGTTTCCTTGGCGAAGAAATCCTGACTGTAATCCACCTCACCCTTCTCATCTACCGGAGGACTTTTGGGGTCGAGCGTGGTCACCCTGAACATTTCACCTGCGCCCTCGGCATCTGAACCGGTAATGATAGGCGCATGCATATAATAAAACCCGTTTTGCTGAAAATAGCTATGAATGGCAAAAGCCAAGGCGGAGCGTACGCGCATTACTGCTGAAAACGTACTGGTACGTACTCTCAGGTGAGCTTTTTCACGTAAAAACTCCAGGGAATGTTTTTTAGGTTGAATTGGATAGGTTTCAGGGTCGGCCGTTCCATGCACAAATACATCATCGGATTGAATTTCCACACTTTGCCCTCTTCCCTGACTCTCTACCAATTTACCGGTTATCTTCAATGCGGCCCCAGTAGAGATTTGTTTAAGAAGGGATTCATCAAACTTCTCAAAATCCAAGACACATTGAAGGTTCTGTAAGGTTGAACCATCATTCAATGCAATGAATCGGTTGCTTCTGAAAGTTTTTACCCATCCATTTACTTCTACAGTTTCTCCAATAGGCTGCTTTGCAAGCAGTTCTTTGATAGCAGTTGACTTCATTTTTGCCTTTGCTGAAATTAAGCGGTAAAGATAGTTTTTTGGTCAATAACGAGAGCAATCAAACCAATAGATTTAAAGGGTTCGAAGCTGTTATTTGTCCTTTAAACTGACCTCTTCCTTTGGAAGGATATCGATTTGCGGTTTTTTCAAAACTTGTTTGTTGGCAATACTTCTTTCCAAAGAGAGCAGAAGTGATGGTAATAAAATAAGATTGGCCAACATGGCAAAGAGCAAGGTGGCTGAAACCAATCCACCTAGTGCTTTAGTACCACCAAAGCTCGAAATTATAAATACCGAAAACCCGAAGAAAAGCACAATGGATGTGTAGAACATGCTAACCCCTGTTTCTCTCAAAGCGGCATAGACCGATCTTTTGATTTGCCATTTATTGGCGGTAAGCTCTTGCCGATATTTGGCCAAAAAGTGAATCGTATCGTCAACCGAAATACCAAAAGCAATACTAAACACCAAAATGGTAGAGGGTTTTATGGGTATACCAAGATAACCCATCAATCCAGCGGTGATAACCAAAGGCAAAAGATTGGGAATCAAGGAAATAATGATCATTCTAAAGGACCTAAACAAATACGCCATAAATAGCGAAATGAGACCTATGGCCAAGGCTAAAGAAATCAATAGGTTTTTGACCAGATACTTGGTTCCTTTAAGGAAAAGCAAAGCCTTTCCTGTCATAAAAACATTATAGCGCTCTTGAGGAAAATATTTGGAAATAGCATCAAGGATATCAGTCTCAATTTCCTCCATGCGATCAATCTTTACATCGCGGAGATAGGTAGTCAATCGTGCGGTCTGCCCAGTACTATCCACAAAACTCTCCAATAAATCGCCTTCGGCTGAGGATTTTCTCACCATATCCATAATGAAGGTATTCTCTTGTGAAGTCGGTAATTGGTAATATTTGGGAATACCATTATAAAAGGCCTGTTTGGAATATTTTACCAAATCTACCATGGAAATGGGCCTCGATAATTCGGGAGTTTCCTGTATCACAGTGCCAAGTTGGTCCATCCGTCTCAAAGTAGCAGGTCTTACGGCGCCGTTTTTACGCTTCGTGTCCACCACAATCTCCATGGGCATAATGCCGTCGAACTCCTGTTCAAAAAAGCGAATGTCCTTAAAATAATGGGTGTTTTTTGGAAGGTCTTCGATACGACTTCCCGTAATTTCAATTTGGTAGATTCCGATGATGCTCAAAATAAGCACTATAAGTGTCGTGACATAAACGCCAATACGATAATGCCGTACCATCCGCTCCATCCAATCAACAAAGAGGTCTATCCACTTTTTATTGAGGTGTTTTAAGTGCTTGGTTTTCGGAAGCGCCATAAAACTGTAGATAATGGGAATGATAAGCAGTGATAAAATGAAAATTCCAATGATGTTGATGGAAGCTACGATACCAAATTCCTTTAAAAGGTCGCTATCCAAAATAATGAAGGTGGCAAAGCCCGAAGCTGTGGTAATGTTGGTCATGAGGGTGGCATTTCCAATTTTTGAAATTACCCTCTGAAGTGAAAGCGCCTGGTTCCCGTGCTTTTTAACCTCTTGCTGATATTTATTGATAAGAAAAATACAGTTGGGGATACCTATAACAATGATCAATGGAGGAATGAGTGCAGTTAAAATGGTGATTTCGTACTGAAGAAGCCCCAAAATTCCAAAAGCCCACATCACACCGATGACTACGACGCACATAGAAATGAAGGTGGCCCGAAAACTTCTAAAAAAGAAAAAGAATATTAGTGAAGTGACCAATAATGCCGCGACAATGAAAATGCCAATTTCATCCACAATGGACTTTGTATTCCATGTTCGGATGTAGGGCATCCCAGAAATGTGCATATCCAACTGGGTCTCCTCTTCAAAGTTTTGCACCAAATCCCTAAGATCGTTCAATATGAACTCATTCCTTACCGGGGTACTCATGATATCTTTATCCAAATAGGCTATGGTCTGAATGGTTTCGCTATCAGGATTGTATATTAAACCATTATAAAATGGAAGGTTGTTAAGAAGATGATCTTTTAGTTGAGTTACCTCAGCTTGGGTTTCTGGGGGATTTTTGATAAAATCCTCAATAACAAATTCCTGTTTCTCATTGTCCTTTTCGAGCACTTTGAGGTTATCTGTGGAAACCACAAAATCGATTTCAGGAAAAGCTTCCAGTTGTTTGCTAAACTTATTCCATCGGTTGAAATTGTTAGGTTGAAACAGTGCGGCATCCCTTACGGCAAAGACAATGGCATTTCCTTCTTCCCCAAAAATCTTGGTAAAGGCACTATACTGAACACTGGCAGGATGATCGTTTGGGAGAATATTCGCTTCGGTATTGGAGAACTGGATGTTTTTCCATTGCATGGCAAGGAATACCGTGGCGGCTGCTACCAGAAACAAAATAAGAATTCTGTTTCTTAGGATAATGCGGGCAACTTTGGGCCAAAAACCACGGGTAAGCTTATTTACCATATACCGAATATTGGGCGCAAAGGTAGAAAATGATAGGTTGCGCTCCTAAAGAATGGAATCATGATTTAAAAGGGGGGTTAAACCTTCATGATTTCCGTCTCTTTCACGGAAAGAATGGCATCCACTTTTTGACTGTATTTATCAGTGAGTTCCTGCACATCTACTTCGGCATTGCTTTTCAAATCTTCGGATACATCAAGTCTTTTGATCTCCTTATTTGCATCTTGTCTCGCATTTCGAATGCTCACTTTCGCATCCTCAGCCTCACCTTTCGCTTGTTTTACCAATTGGATTCTTCGTTCTTCAGTCAACGGAGGAACATTGATAATGACCATTTCTCCATTGTTCATGGGGTTGAAACCTAGGTTTGCGTTCATAATGGCCGTTTCAATATCCTGTAGGATACTTTTCTCCCAAGGCTGAACGGAGATGGTGCGGGCATCGGGTGTATTAATATTGGAAACTTGCGAAAGCGGTGTGGGTGAGCCGTAGTATTCAATCATAACGGTGGAAAGCATAACGGGACTGGCCTTACCGGCCCTGATTTTTACCAAGGCTTTTTCCAAGTGCGAAATGCTACCATCCATACTTTCTTTTGTGCTATCCAGTATAAAATCTATTTCTTCGTTCATTTTTTAGTTTTTGGGATTTGACAACAAATTGCTTGCCGATCTATACATTGACCACGGTTCCAATTTTCTCCCCATTGACCAGTTTCATGAGATTGCCTTTCGTGTTCATATCAAAAACCACAATGGGAAGTTCATTTTCTTGACTTAGGGTGAAGGCCGTTGTGTCCATCACTTTAAGACCTTTTGAAATTACATCATTGAAGGTAATATTGTCAAATTTGGTGGCACTTTTATCCTTTTCTGGATCTGAGGTATAAATTCCATCCACACGAGTTCCTTTTAGGATGACATCGGCCTTGACTTCAATTGCTCTAAGCACAGCGGCTGAATCTGTTGTAAAATAAGGGTTGCCCGTACCACCACCAAAAATTACTACCCGTCCTTTTTCAAGATGTCGTATCGCTCTTCTTCGAATAAAGGGCTCCGCTACCTCATTGATTTTTATGGCAGATTGCAATCTTGTTTCTACACCTACTTGCTCCAGTGCACTTTGCAAGGCCAAACCATTGATCACTGTCGCCAACATACCCATATGGTCTCCCTGAACTCGGTCCATTCCTTGACTGGCACCCGAAAGACCCCTAAAAATGTTTCCGCCACCGATAACCACAGCGACTTCGATTCCCTTGTCCACAACAGCTTTTATCTCCTCGGCATATTCGGCAAGCCTTTTTCCGTCAATTCCGTATTGCTGTTCTCCCATGAGCGCTTCTCCGCTCAATTTTAAAAGAATTCTTTTGTATTGCATGTGGGTGTGTTGAAATCCGGACAAAAATAATCAAAAATATTTAGGCTTTCGAGCATCCTAATGAGTGGTTTTAGGGGAAAAATGATGAAAAAATTATACTTTTTGTAACCTTTTCAAAAAGACGCAGTATATCCTAAAACGAACCAAAAACGTAAACAACTTGAACGACCTAACGGACAACGCTCTCATGTTAAAAGTAAAATCTGGAGACTTGGACAAACTGGGGCTACTCTACGAACGCCATAAGAAGCGACTGTTTGGGTTTTTCTATAATCTGGGCAACAATCCCTCTGTCAGCGAAGATTTGGTTCAGAATGTGTTCGTTCGTATGGTGAAGTACAAAGGTTCATATACAGGTGAGGGCATGTTTGCTGCCTGGATGTTTCGAATGGCAAGAAACGTCAACTACGATTATCATAAAAAGATGGCCAAGGAAAGTATCTCACTCAATGTAACGTCCGAGGAATTGGGGGAGCCAATGGAAGATGGTTTTAATGAGGGTATTGAAAAAGAAGGTAATTCAGCATTGCTTCGAAGAGCTTTGGCCAAGCTGTCCGATGATAAAAGGGAACTTCTAATGATGAGCAAATACCGAGGGTTAAAGTTTAAGGAATTGGCAGAATTTATGGACTGTACAGAAGGTGCGGCCAAAGTAAGGGTTCATAGAGCTCTTAAAGAGCTCAGAACCATATTTTTAGAACTGGAAATATCATGACCATGGATAAGGAAAAATTTGAAATGAAGCTGATGGATTATCTAAGTGGAGATATCTCAAAGGAGGATAGAGCGATATTTGAAAAGCTGCTGAGTGAAAATGAAGCCTATCAAAAAGAATATGCCGATTTATCAAAGGCATGGTCCCATTTGGAAGCCTTGGATACGCCAGAACCTTCACCGGAAATGGATGAAACTTTCTTCACCATGTTGTCGAAGGAGATTGGAAACGAACCAAGGAATACCTTTTGGAATTCGATCTTAGAAATCTTTTCCCAAATGTGGAAACCTAAACTGGCCTATGGTATCCTATTGCTGGGTATCGGTTTGGGAGTAGGGTATTTTCTTAATCCAGCAGAATCCAATTTTCCAAATCAGGAGGTTGTTGCAGCAGAGAATGAGGCCGAAGAGGTTCGCCAGCGCCTTGTGTTGACCCTTTTGGAACAACCATCGGCCAATCAGCGACTGCAAGGCGTCAGTGAGGCCAATAAAATAAGTAAGGTGGACAGTATTGTGGTAAAGGCTCTGCTGCAAACGCTGAACGGTGACCCTAACGTGAATGTGAGGTTGGCGGCCATAGAGTCATTGACGAACTATTTGGAGAATCCATTGGTCAGGCAAGGACTTGTGCAGTCCATAGCGCATCAAGAATCACCCATTCTTCAGGTTACTTTGGCCAACTTAATGGTTGCCTTGCAAGAAAAGGCCTCCATCGAACCATTCCGGCAATTGCTGAAAGAAAAGACCTTGGACACAACGGTGAAGAAGAAAATCGAGAATTCCATTGAATCCATAATCTAGAGTTTATTTATCAATCCGTCTCCATTGAGACAAAAATCAAATTACGAACAGTCAAATAATCAAAATGATGAAACAGATTATTTTATCGCTATTTCTCATCTTTTGGGTGGGAATGCAAAGTTCGGAGGCTCAGAAAAAAGAGTTTTCAGAACGTATTACGAAGGAAGTGGGCTTGGAAAATGTTCCCACCAATACTTTAATAATTCGAAATTTCTTCGGTTCCATTTCGGTTGAAGGGTATTCAGGAAATCAGGTGTTGGTGAATGTCAAACGAACCATTTGGGCCGACTCCGCTACAGATCTTGAGTTGGGCAAGAAAGAGTTGCAGCTCAAAGTTATTCAGGAGTCGGATAGAGTGGTGCTTCGCCCCGACGCTCCCTACATCCAATTTGATGATGAGAAATTGAGCTTTAATTGGTGCAATAATGAGGAAGTGCCATACGATCATCAATTGGATTTCACCATTAAGGTCCCAAATTCGGTTAAGATTATGGTAAGTGGTGTAAACGACGGGGATGTAGTTGTAAAAAACACCAAAGGCACTTACCTAAAGGCCGCCAATGTAAATGGGGGTATTACCTTGACCAATGTTACAGGGAAAACCAAAGTGAATTGCATCAACGGACCGGTTACCATATCCTATGCGGACAACCCCACAGAGGCATCAGAGTATTACTCTTTGAATGGGGATATCAACATCTCCTATCAAAAATCACTTTCTGCCAATATTTCCTTTAAGAGTATGAACGGGGATATGTTTACTGATTTTGATATCAACAAACAATTTGTGAAAACCAATAAAGAATCCAGTAAAGGAAATAAACCCAAATATAGATATGAATCAAAACCGGTTGTGCAAATAGGAAATGGCAACATTGATTTTGATTTTGAAACACTGAACGGAGATGTATACATTAAAAAGATATAAGTCTATGAAAAATTTGAAGTTGATTATGGCCATACTGTTTATGGGTATCGCCACCGGAATATCGGGACAGGAAAAGAGTATTGATTTGTTTACCATTCCATTGAGTTCCCCTGGTAACGAGGGTCTCTTGGAAGTGGAACAGGTGAGAGGTTCGATAACAGTAAATGCCTATGAAGGCAAGGAGGTAATTGTAAAGGTTTCTGTGGATGAAGATGAAGTGAAAACCACAAAAACCAAGGCGGGCCTCAAACGAATAGGAGGTTCAGGGCTCAATATAAGTGCCGAGGAGAAAAACAATATAGTTCAAATTGAAAATGAGGCGTGGAACAAAAAAACAGACTTTGATATCAAGGTTCCCGCTAACTTTTCATTGAAGCTGAGTACTGTGAATGAGGGGGATATTTACGTGAAAGGAGTGACGGGATCATTGGAAATCAGCAATGTGAACGGACATATTACCTTGGATAATGTAAGTGGCTCTGTGACTACAAATACAACCAATGGTGAAGTCAAGGTAAGTTTCGACCGTATTGCGAATCAAGACAACATGGCCTTTAGCAGTTTTAATGGTGATGTGGAGGTTACTTTTCCAAGTTCGCTAAAAGCAAACATAAAGGCAAAATCGGAAATGGGAGATGTATATACCGACTTTAATATGGTTGTGTCAGATAATAAGCCACAAGTGGATACGAGCAAGTCTTCTGGGAAGTACAAGGTAAAGATAGAGCAGTGGGTCCGCGGCACCATTAATGGTGGCGGTCCAGAAATGCTCTTCAAAACTTTCAATGGTGATATCCTTATAAAATCGAGGTAAGTACAACGCATGAAAATGAAAAAAGCCGCTTCCAACAAGAAGCGGCTTTTTTATGAAGTTACGTTTTGCTTATCCCAAAGCTACCCTCTGAAATCCGGTTACTTCCAAATTGGAATCCACAGATTTTACATATTGGGCAACACTTTGTTTGCTGTCTTTAATGAAAGCTTGGTTCACCAAAGTATTATCCTTGAAGAAACGCTTCAGTTTTCCTTTTGCGATATTTTCCAACATAGCCTCCGGCTTTCCTTCCTGACGCAATTGGTCTTTTGCAATCTCGATTTCTTTGTCAATGATGGATTGATCCACACCATCTTCATTCAAAGCAACAGGATTCATGGCAGCTGCTTGCATAGCCACATCTTTGGCTGCTTCAGCAGAACCGTCAACCGCTGCAGATAAACCTACCAAGGTTGCAATTTTGTTTCCGGCGTGTATATAAGACCCAACAAAAGGGGCATTCAATCGCTCAAAGCTTCCAATCTCGATTTTTTCACCAATTACACCAGTTTGTTCCGTTAACTTTTCAGATACGGTAATCCCGTTATAAGGTGCACTAAGAAAAGAATCTTTGCTATCGTAATCCAAGGCCAATTCGGCAAGCTCGTTGGCCAAGCTGACAAAGGTGTCATTTTTGGCAACGAAGTCAGTTTCACAATTCAAAGAAATAATGACTCCACTGGATTGGTCTGTACTGACTTTTGCAATTGCAGCACCTTCAGAAGAATCTCTATCGGCTCTCTTGGCAGCAACTTTTTGTCCTTTCTTTCTAAGGATTTCAATTGCTTTATCAAAATCACCTTCAGCTTCAACTAGGGCTTTCTTGCAATCCATCATTCCAGCCCCGGTCATTTTTCTTAATTTATTTACGTCTGCGGCGGTAATGTTTGCCATTTTCTTTCTCGTTTAAAATTATATAAAGTAAAAAAGTGTCAATGAATATGGGTTTAGGTCAATGCTTAATTGCATCGCTCTATTCCACACCTCCTTTGGCTTTTTCTTGCCATTCTTTTAGCTCGTCCCATTTTCCATTAGCAGCCATTTTAGCTTGTTTTGGCCAAGTTGTGGGATCTAAATGCGCCATTCGGGAGCTAGCCTCGGTCAAAATCTCTTTGATTTTGTCCGCTTTAGCTTTCGATAGGTCTGCATAGGTATTGATGCCATTGTTGTTCAATGCTTCAGCAGCTTTTGGTCCAATACCCTCTATTTTTGTCAAGTCCTCAACCTCTGCAGCAGGGGCTGGAGCCTCCTTCTTTGCTTTTGGCTCAGCTACTTTTTCTTTTTTCTCCTCAACAGGGGCGGCTTCTTCCTTAACCTCTTTTGCGGTTACTTTTTCTTCCTCAACTGCAGGAGCCGGAGCAGCTTCCTTTGCTGGAGCTTCAGCTACGGCTTCAGCCGTTTCCGTTGCAGCTTTTTTCTCTTCTTGCTTATCGTTCTTGCGGTCAGCCAAACCTTCGGCCACAGCTTCGGTCACCTCAGTAAGGATAACTTCAATGGACTTTCCGGCATCATCATTGGCAGGGATTACAAAATCAATAGGTCGAGGGTCAGAGTTGGTATCCACCATGGCAAAAATTGGGATGTTCAATTTTTGTGCTTCCTTCACTGCGATGTGCTCTCTCATTGTATCAACGATGAAAATTGCCCCGGGCAAACGGGTCATGTCAGCAATGGAACCTAGGTTTTTCTCCAATTTGGCCCTTAGACGATCAACCTGCAATCTTTCTTTTTTGGAAAGTGTGTTGAACGTTCCATCTTTTTTCATTCGATCAATCGCTGCCATCTTCTTAACAGCTTTTCGAATGGTGACAAAGTTGGTCAACATACCTCCTGGCCATCTCTCCGTAATGTAAGGCATGTTTACATTGGACACCTTATCAGCTACGATGTCCTTCGCCTGCTTTTTCGTAGCTACGAAAAGAATTTTTCTACCGGAAGATGCAATTTTTTTCAAAGCCTCTTTGGCTTCGTCCAGCTTTGCTACGGTTTTGTAAAGATTGATAACGTGGATTCCGTTACGCTCCATGTAGATGTAAGGAGCCATGTTCGGATTCCATTTTCTGGTTAGGTGCCCAAAATGCACACCAGCTTCAAGTAAGTCTTTGACTTCAGTTTTGCTTGCCATTTTTTGTACTTAGTTTACGTTCCGTTGTAGTAGCAATGAGTGGGTGGTCACTTTCGTTCGCCCCATCCATTTAGATGCTAAACTAGTATCCAAAAAGTTGATTATTGCTCTTTGGAACAACGACAACTTGTTTTAAAATATAACCCTGAAACGTTTCAGGGTTTTCAATGAACCTATATAATAAAGGTGTCGAAACACCCAAAAAATTCTTAACGCTTGGAGAATTGGAATTTCTTACGCGCTTTCTTCTGACCAAACTTCTTACGTTCAACCATCCTTGGATCCCTTGTTAATAGACCTTCAGGCTTAAGAACAGTTCGGTTCTCTTCGTTGATTTCACACATGGCCCTGGACAATGCCAATCGAATAGCTTCGGCTTGGCCAGTAATTCCTCCTCCATAAACATTGACTTTTACATCGTAACTGTCTTCATTGCCAGTTAATGCAAAAGCTTGTTGAACTTTGTATTGTAAAGTAGCTGTAGAAAAATAGTCCTTGTAATCTTTTTTGTTTACAGTGATGTTTCCCTTTCCTTCAGAAAGATATACTCTAGCTACTGCAGTTTTTCTTCTTCCTATCTTGTGAACAACTTCCATTATTTGTAGTCGTTTAAGTTTATTGCTCTTGGTTTTTGCGCATCATGTCCGTGCTCAGTCCCGGCATATACTTTTAAGTTTCTAAAAAGATCAGCACCCAATCTGTTTTTTGGAAGCATTCCCTTTATGGACTTCTCAACAATACGCTCTGGCTGTTTGTCCAACATTTCAATCGCGGTAGTCTCACGCTGACCCCCAGGATATCCTGTATATCTTTGGTAAGTTTTATCTGCCCACTTGTTGCCTGATAGATTGATTTTCTCAGCATTGATTACAATAACGTTGTCACCACAATCAACATGGGGGGTAAAATTGGTTTTATGTTTTCCTCTAAGGAGCTTGGCCACTTTTGAAGCCAACCTACCCAAGGTTTGCCCCTCTGCATCAACCAACAACCATTCTTTTGAAACGGTTGATTTATTGGCGGAAATCGTCTTGTAACTTAATGTATCCACTTCTACAATATTAATCGTTTAATAACCTAATTCGTTAAACGGGCTGCAAATGTACAATTATTAGATTGAATTACAAATGCCTGATTCGGAATATTTTTCTTTTTTTAGAATCTTGCCGGAGGTCTTATTAGAGTGACAAATCAATGAACCTAAATACTGTTAAAAATGCAATAATTCTATGTTAAAGTGTAACTGTTTCGAATTTGGATGGTCTTTATTGTAACTAATCAAATCAAAAAACGTAAACAGTGAGACAACCAACCCTCTTGTCCGCCCTGTTCATTCTTTTATTTTGGGCGAGCACGTATGCATCCAATCCAGATACCACGCAGGTGGTGGCCAAGAAAATTTATGTAACCCAAGCCATAGGCGAAGCAAAACCACCCGCCATCGATGGACTGCTTGACGAGCAAGTCTGGAATATAGTCGAGTGGACGGGAGATTATGTTGAATTCCAGCCTGATGAAAACACGCCGCCCAGTTATCAGACCAAATTTAAAATCGTGTATGACGCCAAATTCCTTTATATAGGAGTGCGCTGTTATGACGAAGAACCCGACAAGATTGTAAAACGACTTTCGCGAAGAGATGGTTTTGACGGTGATTGGGTCGAGTTTAACATCGATAGTTACCATGATCAACGTACGGCATTTTCGTTTACCGTTACAGCTGCAGGGGTGAAGGGAGATGAGTTTGTATCGAACAATGGCAGCAATTGGGATGGTAGTTGGAACCCTATTTGGTACACCAAAACCAATGTGGATGAAGAAGGATGGACGGCAGAGTTGAAGATTCCACTGAGCCAATTGAAATTTAGTGGTTCAGATGACCAGGTGTGGGGACTTCAATCCACAAGACGATTTTTTAGGGCAGAGGAGCGATCACTTTGGCAACGGAAACCCATTGATCAGCCAGGTTGGGTCAGTGAGTTTGGGGAACTGCATGGCCTAAAAAACATTGAACCCCAAAAACAACTCGAAGTTCAACCCTATACGGTAACCAGTGGCGAAACGTATGAGGCGGAAGAAGGAAATCCCTTTAGGGATGGTAATGAAAGCGACATCACGGTTGGTCTCGATGCCAAAATTGGAGTGACCAACGATCTTACGCTTGACCTTACTGTAAATCCAGATTTTGGCCAGGTGGAAGCAGACCCATCGGCCATTGCTTTGGATGGATTTCAGATATTTTTTCGTGAACAGCGTCCATTTTTCGTGGAAAACAAAAATATTTTCGACTTCAACGTTTCCCAATCGGAAGCGGGAAACACTTTCGGGTTTGACAATGTTTTTTATTCCAGACGAATTGGAAGGAGTCCGCAGGGCTCGCCCGATACCGCGGATAATGAGTTTATTGACCAGCCCGACAATACACCTATAATAGGTGCTGCAAAATTCAGCGGCAAAACAAGGGATGGCTGGGCCATAGGGGTTTTGGAAAGCGTAACGGCCAAGCGCTATGCTTCCATTGTTGATGAGGATGGGAACGGAAGAAGAGAGATGGTGGAGCCCTTGACCAATTATTTTGTCGGGCGTTTACAGAAAGACTTCAATGATCGCAATTCCTATATCGGAGGCATATTCACGGCAACCAATCGGGATAACCTTACCGATGAGTTGAACTTTTTGCATCGTTCGGCTTATACTGGCGGGGTGGATTTTAAGCATCAGTGGAATAATCGGGATTGGTATGTTGAGGGAAACATGATTTTCAGTCGTGTGGAAGGCAGTGAGGAGGCCATCCAGAATACCCAAGAATCCATAACCCACCTATTTCAAAGGGTGGATGCTGACCACGTGGAGGTCGAAGCTGATAGAACTTCACTTACAGGTACTGCAGGGAACCTTCAAATTGGAAAAATAGGAAATGGGCATTGGCGATTTGAGACTGGAGGTACTTGGAGGTCCCCGGAGTTGGAATTGAACGATATTGGTTTTCAAAGACAATCTGACGATATCCGTCATTATACCTGGATAGGTTATCAGACCTTAAAGCCCGATAGCACTTTTCGTCGTGTAGGAATCAACTACAACCATTGGAGCGCATGGGACTTTAATGGCAATCATAACAGTCTTCGATTTAATACCAATAGCTGGCAGAACTGGGAAAATAACTGGTTTTCCAACTTTGGATTTAATTATGCACCGATACAGTACGACAATTTTGCGCTTAGAGGAGGGCCCCGTCTAAGGCGTTCACCGGAATTGAGTTTTTGGAACTCGATTCGCACCGATAATCGAAAAAAGCTACGGTTTAATTTCTTCCATAGGGGACGGAAGGCTGTGGACAACTCGTATCGCTTCTATTATGTTGAAGCGGGTTTGGTGTATCAGCCGGTTAACGCAATTCGGGTTTCTGCTTTTCCATCCTTGAGCATTAACAATGACAAGTTGCAATTCATAGACAATTTTGATGATGTAGGGGGTACTCCGAGGTATCTGAATGGTGAAATTCAACAGCGTACACTAAGCATGTCATTCCGGTTCAACTATACAATAAACCCAAATTTAACGATTCAGTATTGGGGACAGCCTTTTATTTCTAGAGGGCGTTATTCCAATTTTAAGCACGTTACCGATGCCACGGCACAACGTTTCGAGAATCGGTTTTTAGGATATTCTGGTGATCAGATATCCTTGGCGGATGGCACCTATTCAATCGATGAAAACCTCAATGGTGATGTGGATTTTAGTTTCGATGACCCAGATTTTTCCTTTGTTCAGTTCAGGTCTAACTTGGTGATTCGGTGGGAGTATATTCCAGGGTCTGAAATTTTCTTGGTCTGGTCGCAAGATGTCTCCAGGGACGGAGATCCCACGCAGGGCCTTTTACGAAGTTTGGGGGACAACGCCTTTGGTCAAACCCCACAGAACATCTTTTTGTTAAAAGCAACCTATCGATTCGTTCTGTAGAATTCTTTTTTGAGGGTACGATTTATCTCATTTTTTCGTTCTATTGGTTATTATAACCCCACAAACAAAAAAAATGAAAAAGATAAGTCTACTGCTTTGCACCCTGATTTTGGTGTTTTCTTGCTCTTCTGACAATGAAGACGACTCCGGAAACAATGAAAACGGAACCAATGATTTGGTAGGAACCTGGGTGCTGACCGATTTACGCGTCGATAGCACCACTGATAATGATGATTTGGATTTTGCAAAAGAAATTATCGGCTTTTTACAAGGCATCGATTGTGATTTGATCATCTTTACCTTCAACGCTGACGGTACTGCCGTTTCCGATAGCAAGGCCGATTTTCTGTCCATCAACGTGGGTGTCGGCGGCTTGGATATTCCATGTCCTACAGAAAGCACCACAGAATCCACAACTTGGTCCTTGGAAGGAAACCAGTTGACCTTCATTAATGAAGATATGGAGGAGGAAACGATCACCATCGCTTTTGAAGATGGGAATATCCTGATCATTCCAGGGGAAAGCATCGATGAAAACAACTACGCTGGGGCCGACGCGGTCTTCACAAAACAATAAATTAACAAGCTTGTTTGATGTAAGCCCTATCCTTTCGGATGGGGTTTTATTTTTTTAAGGGCTTCTACCAAGGCTTCATTAGCTTCTTGGGTGCCAACGGTGATCCGTACTTTTCCTGGGGCACCAAATTGAGATACTGGCCGTACCATTACCCCCTCATTCATCAGAAAATCAGTGAATTCAAATTCAGGTAGGGGAGGGTCAATGATGAAAAAGTTACCTTGGGAAGGCCAATACTTAATGCCCAGTTCATCAAAAGCTTTAGCCAAGAACTTTCTACCCACTTGTACGGTTCGAACGGTTTCGGCAACAAATTCTTTATCCTTTAATGCACCTATTCCCGCTTCGATTGAGGTAAGAGGCAAAAGGAATGGTTTATGAATCTGACGAATGTATGTCGCAATTTTTTGAGTGGTGTAGCAATAGCCAATACGCAATCCAGCTAAACCATAGGTCTTTGAAAAGCTGTTGATGCCAATAACATTATGTTCTGCCAACACATAAGGAAGTGCTGTCACATAATCGGGAGCATCAGCAAAGTGCCGATACACTTCATCAAATACGATGATGATATTTTTGGGAACCCGGTTCAGAAAATCTTCCAAAACCGATTTTGGAACATAGGTGCCAGTGGGATTGTTGGGACTCGTAAGAAATATGATTTTGGTCCGATCCGTAATGGCGTTGAGAATTCCATCAACATCCAACGCGTAATCAGAATTTTTAAGGCGGATATCCACTTGTTTGGCCCCATACCATCTTGAAAAGACGGAGTAGGGCAAAAAACATGGGTTGGAATAAATCACTTCGTCGCCTTCATTGATAAAGGCCCTTAAAATCATATCGATAACCTCAGAACCACTGTTTCCACAAAGGAATTGGTTTACATGGAGCTGACCCTGAAAGTCATCCACCAATGCTTCGCGAAGCCGAATATCGGTCTGGTCTGGATAAATCGCTACATCGTGAGCTGCTTTGATTAGCGCCTCCGTAGCCTTTGGGGACTGCCCAATTGGATTTTCGTTGGAGGAAAGTTTATAGATTTTTTTGTTGATGCCGGCTGGAATGTTCTTTCCACCTTTATAAACCTCCTTGGGTTCCAAAAAGGATTTGAAAATTGACTCAATTCCGTTTTCCATGCTTATAAAGTTTCTGCATAAAGCAAAACGGCCATGGCCTTTGCGGTTTCTCCTTCATTTATAATCTGTTGGGCCAACCAATGTAGTTGCATTTTGAGTTTCTCGGGATTGTCTCCCACTTTTTTGCCCATCATCCGAACTTCGTCATCTTGTTGGATGTTTTTGATTTCTTCTTCTGAAGGGAGTTTTTCGAGATTCCCTAGACGGCCCAAGTTGTTTCCAGTAAGAACATCGCTTTCTCGAATACCCTCAGGAAGCGCATCCACACCAATTCCCTTGGTGCGTATGGGTTTTGGTATTTCGAAAAGTGCATCCCCCGCAGCTCGGATGTACCAACTTCCTCCCATTCTGCCCACCAAGTCCAATTTTTGAGTATCAAGCTTACCTTGGTCGTTCAAATAGTTTTCATTGATATGAATAAGTTCCACTTTGGCGATGATTAAGTTGCCTGCCCCTGGTTCTTCCGCGAGTTCAATGGTTTGTTGCACGGTGCATTCAAATGAGACCGGAGCTTCACCAACCCGCGGCGGTTTAACCTTGTCACTGGCCACCGGAGTCAACCCAGATTTTATAAATTCATCCACACCTCGTTCGTATGCAGTGCTGGAAAGTGACATTTGCTCCACAATAGGATGGTTCACGATGTTGATGACTACCTCGGGAACTTCCTTCACGTTAAGGTAGGAATGTTTGTGTGTATTGTCCCGTCCACTTCTAGCCGGAGAAAAAATCAAGACAGGCGGATTTGAGCTAAATACATTAAAATAGCTAAAGGGGCTCAAATTTACGTTGCCCTCGGCATCAACTGTACTTGCAAAGCAGATGGGTCGTGGGGCCACTGCAGTCAATAAAATCCCATGCAGGTCTGGCTGTGGAATTTCGTCGGGATGTATGGTTTTTGTCATTTTGCAGGAAGGACTTTTGAGGAGACTTCTCCAAATCCAACACGAATATCGCCTTTTTGAGCATATCCTCGCATAATGACCGTATCCCCGTCATTAATGAACTTTCGTTCGGAGCCATCTTTCATTTGAATGGGTTTGGTTCCCATCCACGCAAGTTCCAACATAGAACCAAATGAATTCTCTTCTTTTCCCGAAATGGTTCCGGAAGCCATCATATCCCCAACATGGATATTACATCCATTTACCGTGTGATGGGTCAACTGCTGGGCCATGTTCCAGTACATGTGCTTAAAATTACTACGGCAAACCGTGGTTTCTTCACCGCTTTCTGGAGCAACTCCCACTTCCAAATTGACATCATAATTTTTTTGACCTTCATATTCCAAATAGGACAATACCTTGGGCTCCTGCGCAGGTCCTGCAACGCGGAAAGGTTCCAAAGCTTCCAAAGTAACAATCCAAGGAGAAATGGAAGAGGCAAAGTTTTTTGCCAAGAAGGGCCCCAATGGAACATATTCCCATTTCTGAATGTCCCTGGCAGACCAATCATTGAACAGAACCAATCCGAAAATGTAATCCTCAGCATCACTTGTAGAAACAGATTCTCCCATCTCGGTATTCTTTCCACATATAAATCCTACTTCCAGTTCAAAATCCAAACGTTGTGAAGGACCAAAAACAGGAGTTTTGGAATCTTTGGGAAGGGTCTGTCCCTTTGGACGACGAATGGGTTCTCCACTTACCACTATGGAACTGGCCCTGCCATGGTATCCAACAGGAATATGCTTCCAATTGGGCAAAAGGGCATTTTCGGGGTCACGAAACATCTTTCCAACATTGGTAGCGTGTTCAATGCTCGAGTAAAAATCTGTGTAGTCCCCAACATGCACTGGCATGTGCATAGTCGCTTCCTGTTGCTTGACAAAAAGTTCTGGTTTATTGGCCAATATGGAATCGTCATCTTGCAGCCAATGCTGAACTTCTTTTCGTACCATGGAGGTAACTGCTTTTCCCAATCCGATAAAGTCATTCAAAACTTCTTTTTTGAAAACCGCGGGATTAAAATCAAATACGTTCAACTCACCAAGGGCTGCCAAGTCCAATATATGTTCTCCTATGGCTATGCCGGCTCGAGGACTTCGGTCTGATGTTGAAAATATTCCAAAAGGAAGATTATGGATTGAAAAATCTGAGTTTTCGGGTATGTTTATGATCATAATAGCTTTTTTGTCATTTCGAGCGTAAGGGAGAAACCTAAAAAAGACTTCTCAATCGGCTTGTTCACTTCGAAATGACATCGGTTTTTCAATAAAATCTCTTATTCTATCCAGGATTTATAGTATTCACCATCATCAATCCTGAGGGCGTTTTCGGTGACTTGTAAAGGTTTGAAGGTGTCAATCATGACCGCTAATTCTTCAGTGCCTTTTTTTCCAATGCTCGCCTCATAGGTTCCTGGATGCGGTCCATGGGGAATCCCAGCTGGATGCAACGAAATATATCCAGGGCCGATTCCCGTGCGGCTCATAAAATCACCGTCTACATAATACAACACCTCGTCAGAATCGATATTGGAGTGGTTGTATGGAGCAGGTATGGCCTTAGGGTGGTAATCATACAATCTTGGGCAGAACGAACAAATTACAAACGTACCGGTTTCAAAGGTCTGGTGCACTGGAGGCGGTTGGTGAACACGGCCTGTTATGGGTTCAAAATTGTGAATGGAAAATCCATAAGGGAAGTTGTACCCATCCCAACCGACCACATCAAATGGATGTGTAGCATACACCAAGCTATGCAACATGCCCTGCTTTTTGATTTTCATCAAAAACTCCCCAGTTTCATCATGCGCCTCCAAGTCTTGAGGTAATTTATAGTCCCGTTCGCAGAAGGGGGAATGCTCCAATAATTGTCCAAACCAATTGCGATAGCGTTTTGGGGTATATATGGGATGAAAAGACTCTGCGTATAAAATGCGGTTATCCTCGGTATCAAATTCAATTTGGTAAATCATCCCTCGAGGGATGATGAGGTAATCCCCATATTCAAAGGGAATGTTGCCCAAAAAGGTTTTTAACGTACCTGAACCTTTATGGATAAATAGCATTTCATCAGCGTCCGCATTCTTGTAAAAATAGCTACTCATGGATTGCTTGGGAGCGGCCAGCCCAACATGGACATCACTGTTCACCAAAAGCGGTTCCCGGGATTCCAAAAAGTCTTTTTTGGGCTCTACATCAAAACCGATAAGCTTTCTTGAGGTAATGTTCTTTTCTACCGCTATTTTGGGACTCATGTCCAAAGGCTCTCCGACTTCCTTGACTTGGGTCGGCCTGTGGATATGGTACAATAGGGACGACATCCCATCAAAACCGATGGTGCCGAACAATTGCTCGTAATACAGGCTTCCATCAGGTTTTTCGAATTGGGTGTGCCGCTTTTGCGGAATTTTTCCGAGTTTATGATAAATCGGCATACTGTAACTTTTTTAGTGTAATGTACCTCTAAGTTCTTGCTCACGCTCAATGGCTTCGAACAATGCCTTAAAGTTACCTTTTCCGAACGACTGTGCACCTTTTCTTTGGATGATTTCAAAGAACATGGTGGGTCTGGGCTCCACCGGACGGGTGAAAATCTGTAACAAATAACCCTCATCATCCCGATCGACCAAAATCCCCAGCTCTTTCAATGGAGCAATGTCCTCATCAATTTTACCCACTCGGTCGGTAACGGCTTCGTAATAAGTGTCCGGTACACGTAAGAATTCAACACCTCGACTGCGCAGATCACGAACCGTTTTGATGATATCGTCGGTGGCTACGGCCACGTGCTGAACGCCTTCTCCTTCGTAGAAATCCAAGTATTCTTCCACTTGAGATTTTTTCTTTCCTTCGGCAGGTTCGTTAATTGGGAATTTAATACGACCGTTGCCATTGCTCATTACCTTGCTCATCAAGGCGGTGTATTCGGTGGAAATATCATCATCATCAAAAGAAAGGATATTTTTAAAGCCCATCACTTTTTCATAGAATTCTACCCAGTGGTTCATTTTGTTCCAGCCTACGTTGCCTACCATATGGTCCACATATTTTAAACCAGTGGGTGCTGGGTTGTATTCTGGAGTTTCCCATTTTTTATATCCAGGTAGAAAGGTGCCGTTGTAATCTTTGCGTTCTACAAAAATGTGTACGGTCTCTCCATAGGTATAAATACCGGAGCGAACCACTTTTCCGGATGCGTCTTCTTCGGTGACAGGTTCCATATATGATTTGGCACCTCGCTCCATGGCGGTGTTATAGGCGTAAGTGGCATCATCAACCCAAAGGGCTACAACTTTAACACCATCTCCGTGGTTGTCGATGTGTTTTCCGATTTCGGTACCACTGTTAAGGGGAGAGGTCAATACCAAACGAATCTTATCTTGGACTACTACATAACTCTCTCGGTCTTTTAGTCCCGTTTCAAGGCCTGCGTAAGCCAAGGATTGAAAACCAAAGGCAGTTTTATAAAAGTGGGCCGCTTGTTTGGAATTGCCCACATAGAGCTCTACATAATCGGTACCATTAATGGGCATAAAGTCCTTAGTGGCATCGGGCATTTGGGATATTGCTGCTGTTTCCATGGGAAATATATTTTTAAGTATAAATCAATTATTGTTGTTAGTGCAACAAAAATAACTATTTTTGGATTACGAAAGCGTTTTCGAAACAAAAAATTAGGTTAAAAGTGATCTAGCATTATTAGGGTATTGCTGTCAAAAGAAATTCAACGACGTATTGCCCTAAAAAGAGACGTAAATTATGCTCAATCAAATCGATGAAATTTCGGGAATAGGATTGCACTTGGATTTAGTTCTTCGAAAAGTCCAAGACGCTTATCTGCGTACTTTTGAGCAGTTGGGTGTGGATATGACCATTGAGCAATGGGTGATTTTACACCGTATTTCGGAGCTCGGGGATGAAGCGTCGCAGCGTGAAATTGTTCGGACCAACTTCCGAAACCGGGCCACAACCTCCCGAGTCATTGGCCGATTGGAAAATAAAGGATGGATTACTAAATCAAGATTCAAAGGCGATCAAAAGCGATTTAAGCTTGAACTGACTCCAAAAGGTGAAGGGATTATCAATCAAGTATTGCCCCATGCGGTTCAACTGCGAAAAAGGGCCATCAAAGATTTGGATGTACTCGAATTTGAAACTTTTTTGAAGGTATTGGACCGTATTGGTGAAAATTACAGTCCTGAATAGCCCCGATTCTCCATAATTTCCTGTAGAAATATAGCATCTTAACCAAAAAAATTGTTAAAAAGCATTGGTTGGGTTAAAATACCATAGAAATAGGAAAATTCTGTTGTTTTGCCACCGTAAGCTTTATGGGAATTTTGCGACTCATTTATCTTAAAACAGTAGCATGAGAAAGTTAAAACATTATCCTAACGTATGGCAGGCCTATCCCTTTTCCATGGAGATGTTTGCCCACTTCGAAAAAGATGCCCGATTGGCAGAACAAGAAGTAAAAACTGAAGTTAAAAAAACAAGAAAATCTAAATTAAAACTGGCTTTTGGCTGGTAAGTAAAAAAGGAATAACCATTTAAAGGAAAAGGCACCCCTCGGGTGCCTTTTTTGTTTTCAGGTGACAAAACCAAGAATGAAATAAGGGGTACCATCCATATTGGTGTGTAATGGACTTTAATGCGCCTCCAACCAATTCTCACCGATGCCCACTTCCACATCTAGAGGAACTGCCAACTCGTAGGCATTCTCCATTTCGGTTTTAATGAGTTTTTTAACAGTTTCCAGCTCTGGTTTGTAGGCATCGAAGACCAATTCATCGTGTACCTGCAGCAGCATTTTGGTTTTGTATCCTCCCTCCCTCAATTTTTTGTGGATGTTGATCATGGCAATTTTAATGATATCCGCCGCACTACCCTGAATGGGTGCATTAACGGCATTTCGCTCTGCTGCACCACGCACCACTTGGTTGCCCGCATTGATATCTTTTAGGTATCGCCGCCGCCCCAAAACGGTTTGCACATAGCCATGCTCCCGTGCAAAATCAATCTGCTCGCTAATGTAATTGCGCAATTTGGGATAGGTTTTATAATAGGTATCTATCAATTCTTTGGCCTCGGTTCGGCTTAAATCCGTCTGGTTGCTGAGCCCAAATGCGGAAACCCCATAAATGATTCCGAAGTTGACCGTTTTGGCGTTACCTCTTTGTTCTCGGGTCACTTCCTCTATCGGTACATTAAAAACCTTGGAAGCAGTGGATGCATGAATATCTTCGCCATTTTTAAATGCGGTGATCATCGTGTCCTCTTCGCTTAATGCCGCAATGATTCGCAATTCAATTTGAGAGTAGTCGGCTGCAAGAAGCACGTGATCTTTGTCCCTTGGAATGAAAGCCTTGCGTACCTGCCTTCCCCGTTCAGTTCTGATAGGAATATTTTGAAGATTCGGGTTATTGCTGCTCAATCGGCCTGTAGCGGCCACGGTCTGCATATAGTCGGTGTGCACTCGGCCGCTATGGGCTTGCACCTCGTTTGGCAAAGCATCCACATAGGTGCTCTTTAATTTGGCAAGACCGCGATAATCCAGTACATTTTGAATGATTTCATGATCTTTGGCGAGGTAGGACAGCACATCTTCCGCAGTGGAAAACTGCCCTGTCTTGGTTTTTTTAGGCTTTTCCACAAGGTTTAGCTTTCCAAAAAGGATGTCGCCCAATTGTTTGGGCGAAGCAATATTGAATTCTTCCCCTGCCTGTTCATAAATTTTAGTTTCCAAGATTTTGATATCCTCATCCAGTTTAGCAGAAAGGCCATCTAAAAATTCCTTGTTCAAATTAATGCCCTCCCGTTCCATATCGGCCAATACGCGGAGCAAGGGCACTTCAATCTCTTCGAACAATTTCAGGATGCTGGCTTGCTTGAGCTCAGGTCTAAAATGTTGGGCCAGTTGGTATGTGATATCAGCATCCTCTGTGGCATATTCCGTTTGTTTGTCCAGCGGAACCTGGCGCATGCTCAACTGGTTTTTACCTTTTTTACCAATGAGTTCCGTAATGGAAACAGGGGTGTAATTAAGGTAGGTTTCCGAAAGCACATCCATATTGTGTCGCATATCAGGGTTGATGAGATAATGCGCCAGCATGGTATCGAAAAGCTTTCCTTTAACCTCGATACCGTAATTCTTCATCACCTTTACATCGTACTTGAGATTCTGCCCAATTTTTTCAATGGATTCTGCCTCAAAAAAGGGTCGAAGTTGTTCCACCACTTGCTGTGCTTTTTCTCTTTCCTCAGGAATCGGGACGTAGAACCCCTTGCCGGAACCCCAACTGAACGCAATACCAACCAATTCGGCTTCCAACGGATTGATGGAGGTAGTCTCCGTATCGAAACAAACAGAAGTTTGTGTCATCAAGTTCTCCAGAAAAAGAGTCAACCCCAATCCGTTTTGAATGGTTTGATAGAAATGGGATACATCCGAAACAGTCTTTCTACCACTTACATCTTTTATAGTGGCAGCGGCTTCAGCAGGATCACCTCCAAAAAGCGTAAACTGGCCACTACCGGCGACTTTTACTTCTTGTTTAGCGGTCTCTGTGCTGGTAACTTGGGTGCTAGGGGTGGCTTCTCCTGAAAATATTTTAATGAATTGATCCTTGAGCCTCCTAAATTCAAGTTCCTCAAAAATTTCCTGAACTTTCTCACTATCAGGTGCGCACATCTCAAAATCCTCCGCATTGAAGGTAACTTCGCAATCGGTCTTAATTTCAGCAAGTTTCCGGGAAAGTCGACCCAGTTCCGCATTGGCTTCCACCTTCTCTTTCATTTTCCCCTTGAGCTGGTCGGTGTTGGCCAATAGATCCTCCATGGAACCAAAATCGGCTAAGAATTTTTTGGCGGTTTTGTCACCTACTCCGGGAAGTCCAGGAATGTTGTCACTTGCATCTCCCATCATTCCTAAGTAATCGATCACCTGCTCAGGACGCTCCACACCAAAACGTTTTTGTACTTCGGGGATGCCCCAAACTTCAATTCCGTTACCCATTCGGGCAGGGCGGTACATAAAAATATTTTCCGATACCAGCTGGCCAAAATCCTTATCTGGAGTAACCATGAAAACTTTGTAGTCCTCTTTTTCGGCCTGTTTGGCCAATGTGCCTATGAGATCGTCGGCCTCATAGCCTTCCAATTCTACAACCGGAATTTTCATAGCCTTCAATATGTTTTGGATGTAAGGAACTGCTATCTTGATGGCATCTGGAGTTTCATCGCGATTGGCTTTGTATTCTTCAAACAACTCGGTACGTTCTACGCTACCTCCCTTATCGAAGGCCACAGCCAAATGGTCGGGCTGTTCCCGTTTGATTACATCGAAAAGTGAGTTTACAAAGCCCATGATGGCCGAAGTGTCCATGCCTTTGGAATTGATTCTCGGATTTTTGATCAAGGCGTAGTACCCTCTAAATATCAGGGCGTAGGCATCAAGTAAAAAGAGTCGTTTTTGGTCAGACATTGTCGATAAATTGGAAGAGAACCAAAGCTACGAATTAATGTGAAAAGCCAACCGTGGAATTTTGCGCAGTAACGAAATGTAATGCTAATCGTCTAATAACCTACAGGTTAAATATTACTAAAATTTAAGGTGTTAAGGGATTAAAAAATACCTTTGCAAAAAAAATTGACATGCCTCGATTCTTTATAATAGTTTCTATACTATACATCATTTCTGCAGTTTATGGCTTTCAAGCTTTTCGAACCTTGTTCAAAAACCCTTTTGCGCAATGGAGTTACGGAATTCTTTTCCTGGGAGCTATGATCTACTTCATGATAAAACTCAATAATTATCAGCCTGGTTCTGCGATGAACCCTTCCACGGCGGTTGCCGGGGGTATATTTTTCTCGTTTTTCATTTTGGGAATGGTGTTGGGTTCCTTTATGATCTTAGAAGATGTAACCCGTCTGTTTTCTGCCGGCTATCGAAAAATAGTTGGGATTACGGAAGGTCAAAGTTATTTTCCATCCCGAAGGAAGTTTGTGAGCACGTTGGCACTCGGGATTGGAGCGTTGCCCTTTGGAGCACTGCTCTATGGGATGTATCGTGGAAAATACAACTATAAGGTTCTAAAATACGCTCTGGAGTTCGAAGACCTACCCGATGAATTTGATGGCTATCAAATCACCCAAATATCTGATGTGCATAGTGGCAGCTTTGACGATTATGATAAAGTGGCCTATGGAATAAATCTCATCAATGAGCAAAATAGCGATGTTATTCTCTTCACTGGGGATATGGTCAACAACAAGGCTGATGAAATGGAACCATGGGCCGATTTGTTTGCCAAACTGGATGCAAGGGATGGAAAGTTTTCCGTTTTGGGGAACCACGACTATGGGGATTATGCGAGTTGGCCTTCCGCTGAAGCCAAAGAGCAAAACTTGGTGGACCTGATAAACCTACAAAAGGATATAGGGTTCGATCTTCTATTGAATGAACACCGCTATTTGGAGAAAAATGGTAAAAAGATAGCCTTGGTAGGGGTGGAGAACTGGGGTGCCGGTGGATTTAAGAAAGCAGGCGACCTGAAAAAGGCCGTTGAGGGAATTCAAAAAGAGGATTTCAAAATTTTAATGAGCCATGACCCATCGCACTGGGAACAACAGGTAGTAAGTGATGATTACCATTACCATCTTACCCTTAGCGGACATACGCACGGAATGCAATTTGGTATTGAAATTCCTGGTTGGGTAAAATGGAGTCCCGTAAAATGGCGCTACAAATATTGGGCTGGACTTTATGAAGAGGTGGGACAATATATTAATGTCAACCGTGGGTTTGGGTTTATCGGTTATCCAGGAAGATTTGGAATTTGGCCTGAAATCTCAGTGATTACCCTTAAAAAGAAAGGTTTAACCTGAATTTAACACAGCCCTTTACCCAAGTCTAGCGTTCAAGGAATAATTTTAACAAATTTTCTTACTTTTGGCTGACGAACCCAATAAATACCTATGTCCAAATTTGGTGAACTAATTGACTTAAACATTCCCGTTCTACTAGATTTTTATGCTGAGTGGAATGAGCAATCAACCTCTATGCATCCTGTGCTTAGGGATGTTGCTGCTGCATTGGGAGATAAAGGAAAGGTGATCAAGATTGATGTTGACAAAAACAAAGAGCTTTCCCAGGCGTTGCGAATCAAGGGACTGCCGACCCTAATGATTTATAAAAAAGGCGAAATGGTTTGGCGCCAGAGTGGCGAACAAGACGCCAATACGCTAATCGGCATTTTGAACGAATATATTTAAAGCGAGGTTTTCACCTCGCTTTTTTTATTCTTCTTGTAATACGGAATCTTCCGCCATAGGGATGGTGTCCAAAGGAATGGAATCTTCCAAATCGGGGTCTGGTACCATGGGGTCTTCGAAAACTTCCTCGTCATCACCTACAAATTGCGAAAATTTGTCAATGTACTCGTTAAAGATTACGGTTTCCTTCTCGGCGTGGTCCCTGTCCTGATTCTCAATCAGGATGTCAATATTCCTTCGATAAGCCTGCATGTCGGCCAAAATATCATCAATTTTTTCATATTGTTCATCTAGTGGAGCACCAGAGTAATATTCCAATCGTTCTTGGTAGACCTTTCTTAATTTTTCATAGAGTTCCCTTGCCTTTGTTGTTTCGCCCACTTTATAGTATCCATCCACGTAGGGTTCCACAAAGGCATAAAAGCCATAATGGTCCACAGGTAAATTGGTCATGGCAATATTGATGATCTCCTTGGCTTTCTCAATCTTACCTTCGCTAATTAAAGTTTCGGTGAGGCGGGCCAAGTTGCTTCTAAAGGACAACCCTTGGGAGCGGGTCTGCGGATCATGGTATATATCACTACTTCCAGAGTTGCCCCAGTCCCATTTCTTGACAATATCGTACATGAGCTCGGTATCGATTCGACCCATTTCAAAGCTGTTTCGGTTTTCGGTTTTAATCGGTACCAGCTTATACACTAAACCATCCAATTGAAGATATTCTTTCATCCAAATGTATTCAGCACTGTCAAAACTCCCTCCAGAAAAATAAATGGGACGTTTCCATTCGTTGTTGGCGATGAGGTCCAGCATTAAAATACGATTTTTGGGAAGCGCACTCCTCGGGAGGTCAATGTCAATGTAGTCCACAATTAAATGCGCATCCTTCTGCTTAACCAATCCACTTTCGAGAACATTTTGTTTGTTTACGGGTATTCGAATCTTGTTCGTTGGGTAATAAACGATGTCCAGATTACTTTCTGGATATTCACTAAGATCAGCCCCTTGTTTTTCCAACAGATACTTGAACTTGGTTTGGGGCTTATCACTTCCAATCCAGTTCATAAAGTCTTTTATGTTCCAGCGGTTGTCCGTAATGTTCTGATAGTACACTGCATCCCTGGCACCATAGTGATATTTATCGTGCGTCAATTGCGAAGGAATGGGTTCACTTTCATAGGCCTTTCGCTTCATTTGGTCTATATACCAATCCGTTGCAAATAGACTCGTGTTTACAACCCGTACATCGGTTCTGTGGTTTTCAATTTCTTGCGCATACCAGAGTGGGAAAGTATCGTTGTCTCCAATGGTAAACAGGATGGCCCCAGCTTCTTCTTGACAGGAATCAAGATAAGCCTTAGCTGTGGACCTGGCCGTATATCGGTTTGAACGGTCATGATCATCCCAGTTTTGGAATGCCATTAAAAAAGGCACAGCCAACAAACAAAGAATGGAAATTGCCGGAGCGGCAATTTTTGCGGCCAACAGTTTTCGGACTTCATCAAAAAGACCATACACCCCTATTCCAATCCAAATACAGAATATATAAAAGGAGCCTACCAAGGAGTAGTCTCTTTCTCTGGGTTGAAAAATATAGGGATTGGTGTAGAACTGAATTGCTAGCCCAGTGAAAATGAAGAACACAAAAAGCGCCCAAAAATGTTTGGGATTCTTTGAAACTTGAAACACGATTCCAATGATTCCCAAGAGCAAAGGCAAGAAAAAATAGGTGTTTCTTGCTTTGTTGTTTTCCCAATCGCTGGGAAGGTTATTTTGGCTTCCTAGACGAATACTGTCAACAAACCCAATTCCACTTAGCCAATGTCCGTTTTCATCATATCGGCCTTGAACATCGTTTTGCCTACCCACAAAATTCCACATAAAGTAGCGCATATACATATAGCCAAATTGGAATTGAAAAAGATATCGGACATTCTGCCAAAACGTAGGAGGTTCCACTTCTATGTACTCACTAAAATCCCGTAAGAAACGAATGTATTGTTCGGTGTCCAATTCTCCCTGTGCCACCGCAGCCTTAAATTGTGCCACCGCCTCGCGAAGTTCATTGTTCGAGATGTATTCCGATTTAATTTTAAACTCGAGAACACCAAAATAGCGCATGTAATTTTCGGCATGTTGGTCACTCCACATTCGGGGAAGGAGTCCCACATGTTTTTCATTGGGACCTTGAAGGGCTCCCTCATAATTGTTGACAATGACATATTTCCCCAACTTTTCATCCTTCTCATACTTGGGCTTATCATTGATGTCTTCGCCCGCAGGCGCAAAAGTGTCAGAATAATAGGCCCCGTAAAATGGACTTTCCACCCCGGGGTATTGCTCCCTATTGTAATAGGCCAGAAGTGAGCGTGCATCAGAAGGGTCATTTTCGTTGACCACGGTTTTTGCATTGGCCCTAATGGGCAACATCATCCAGGAGGAAAACCCTAGAATCAAAAACATAAGGCAAAGCACGATGGTATTGCCCATATAAAACTGATTTTTTCGAGTATATCGCAAAGCGAAATAGAAGGCGCCAATAAACAACAGACCCATAATAATGGTTCCTGAATTGAAGGGAAGCCCAATACTATTGATAAAGAAAACCTCGCTCCATCCGAATAACCTCAGAACATAGGTCAAGGAAAATTTATAAACCAGGATGAGCAAGATGACCACTACGATATTGGCCAACAGAAAATTCTTAACAGTGGTCGTCTTGTACTTTTTAAAGTAATACAACAGACCAATGGTAGGAATGGCCAAAAATCCCATAAACTGGATTCCGAAGGTAAGACCAATGATAAAGCAAATTAAAAGTAGCCATCGGTTGCCTCTTACGTCATCTAAATTATCGGTCCATTTAAGCCCCATCCATAGTAGTAAGGCCATAATTAAACTGGCCATGGCGTAAACCTCTGTCTCTACTGCGTTAAACCAAAAACTATCGGAAAAGGTAAAAGCAAGTGCACCTACCAATCCACTGCCGAAAATGGCAATGGCCTTGCTGTTGGTGATAGCTTTTTTCTTCGATATCAGTTTTTGGGTCAAATTGGTGATGGTCCAAAAGGTAAATAGTACAGCAAAGGCACTGGAGACAATGGATACTGAATTGACCATCAATGCTATTTTTGAGCTATCCCCAAAAGCAAATAAAGAGAAGAAGGCCCCGATCATTTGAAGTAAGGGGGCGCCAGGTGGATGTCCAACCTGCAACTTGGCAGAGGTAGTTATGTATTCTCCGGCATCCCAAAAACTGCCTGTGGGTTCAACGGTGAGAGCATAGACGATAAAAGCAATGGTAAAAGAGACCCATCCTAGGATGGTATCCCATTTCTTGAAGTCTTTTGCGAACATAAAGATGGGTTGTTACCAAGTTGGGGCGAATTTAGTAAATCTCGAACAGAAGACTATTCATTTTAGGAAAAGCTTTAACAGGAAGTCTGGGTGCGATTTGTTTTCGATTCTCCTTAAAATATTTGTCGAAATGAAAGTTTGTCTTAAATTTGCACGCTCAAATGTGGTACTGGCCTATGGTGTAATTGGTAACACAGCTGATTTTGGTTCAGTCGTTCAAGGTTCGAGTCCTTGTAGGCCAACTTAAAACAAAAAATCCCGACTTTCCGTTGGGGTTTTTTATTTCTGATACCCTTTGCGCAAACTCTTATAATGTTGTATATTTGCGCCACTGAACGGATATAAAAGTATTCATGAGGGGACTTCGAGTCCCCTCTTTTATTACTAAAATCTATGTTGAAAGAAAAGGTGAAGGAGTTGTTGGATAAAGCTCTAAAAAAGCATCCCTCGCTATTTCTAATTGATATGACCGTGGGAGGAGACAATACCGTTCGGGTTGTTTTGGATGGTGATGATGGGGTGAATCTGCAAGATTGCATGGACGTGAGCAGGGCCATCGAGCATAATTTGGACAGGGAAGAAGAGGACTTTGCCCTTGAGGTAACCTCGGCAGGAGCCACTTCTCCTTTGCAAATGCCACGACAGTATAAAAAAAATATTGGTAGAAAATTAAAGGTCAAAACCGCCGGAGAAGAGATTGAGGGCAATTTGACCGATGCCAACGACGATCATATCACATTAGAGTGGAAAACACGCGAACCCAAACCAGTTGGCAAGGGTAAGGTAACTGTTCAGAAAAAGCGGGAAATTGCATTTTCTGAAATTGAAGAAGCAAAAGTTGTATTAAAATTTTAATTGAAGTTCAAAAATGGAAAACCTAGCGCTCATCGAATCCTTTTCGGAATTTAAGGACGATAAGTTTATAGATAGGGTTACCCTTATGGCCATTTTGGAAGAAGTTTTCCGAGGGGCCTTGAAGAGAAAATTTGGTTCAGATGAAAATTTTGACATTATCATCAACCCAGATAAGGGAGATTTAGAGATTTGGAGAAACCGTGTGGTTGTGGAAGATGGTGAAGTGGAAGAACCCAATGAAGAAATTTCCTTGAGTGAAGCTAGAAAAATTGAACCTGACTTTGAAGTTGGTGAAGATGTTTCGGAAGAAGTGAAATTAATGGATTTGGGACGTCGTGCAATTTTGGCCTTACGCCAGAATTTGATTTCTAAAATCCACGAGCATGACAATACCACAATTTATAAGCAGTTCAAGGACCTTGAAGGCGAGATTTATACCGCCGAGGTGCACCACATTCGTCATAAGGCGATTATTTTATTGGACGACGAAGGGAATGAAATCATTCTTCCCAAAGAAAAACAGATACCATCTGATTTCTTTAGAAAAGGAGATAATGTGCGTGGAATAATCGAAAGTGTTGAACTTAAGGGAAACAAACCTTCGATTATTATGTCGCGAACCTCACCGATTTTCTTAGAGCAGTTGTTCTTCCAAGAAATACCAGAGGTTTTTGACGGCCTCATCACAATAAAAAAAGCGGTACGTATTCCTGGTGAGAAAGCCAAGGTTGCCGTTGATTCTTATGATGACCGTATTGATCCTGTTGGAGCATGTGTAGGAATGAAAGGGTCTCGAATTCATGGAATTGTTCGTGAATTGGGCAATGAAAATATTGATGTAATTAATTGGACCAACAATTCACAATTGATGGTGACCCGCGCGTTGAGTCCGGCGAGAGTGTCATCTGTAAAATTGGATGATGAAAAGAAAACCGCCCAAGTTTATCTTAAACCCGAGGAGGTTTCAAAGGCCATTGGTAGAGGAGGGCACAACATTCGTTTGGCAGGTCAGTTGACTGGTTATGAGATTGATGTGTTCCGCGAAGGGGTTGAAGAAGATGTTGAGTTGACCGAGTTTTCCGATGAGATAGAAAGCTGGGTGATCGATGAGTTCAAAAAGATTGGATTGGATACGGCAAGAAGCGTTTTAGAGCAAGACGTCGACGATTTGATCAAACGAACCGATTTGGAAGAGGAAACCGTTCAAAATGTGGTTCGGATTCTCAAAGAAGAGTTTGAAGATTAAACTAGTATATTAGTACCGAATTTTTAGGGTAAGCAAAAACAATTTATGGCAGGAAACCCAACAATAAGACTTAACAAAGTTCTAAGGGAATTGAACATTTCATTGGATCGGGCAGTAGATTATCTTTCTGATCAAGGACATGAGGTGGAGGCACGTCCTACCACTAAAATCAGTGATGAGGTGTATCAGGTCCTGTTGGATGAATTCCAGACTGACAAGAGCAAAAAGGTAGCTTCCAAGGAAGTGGGCGAAGAGAAGCGCAAGGAAAAAGAAGCCCTTCGTATTCAAATTGAGCAAGAGCAGGAAGAGCGCCGATTGGCCAGAGAACGTAGGCAAGCTCAAAGTCAGGTAATCAAGGCTAAGGTTGAACTTTCTGGTCCAAAGACGGTTGGAAAGATCGAACTGGACAAAAAACCAGAAGCTGAGACGATTACAGAGGAAGCTCCAACCCAAGAACAACCTGAAGTCAAAGCTCCTGAGGTTGTGGAGGAAAAAGTGGAAAAGGAGGAAGTGCCAGTTTCCAAAGAGGAAACCGGGAAAACAGAAACTGCCCAAGAAGAACAAAAAGAACCGGAAACCATACAGACTCAGTACAAGAAACTTTCCGGACCAAAAATAACTGGGGATAAAATTGACCTTTCCAAATTCGAAAAGCCCAAGAAGAAGAAAGAAGAGACCAAGAAAGAGGAGTCGAAAGATACCGCCCAGGGAGCTGATAGAAAAAAGAGAAGAAAACGCATCATCAGTAAAACAGGTCCTCAAGCCGGTAGAGGTGATCGTCAAGGTGGCCGAGGCGGAAATGGACAAGGCCGTAGAGGGGGACAACGTAGTTCGGCTCCTAAAGTTGAGCCCACTGAAGAAGAAGTACAAAAGCAGGTAAGGGAAACCCTTGAAAAACTTCAAGGTAAATCCGCTAAAGGCAAAGGAGCCAAATACCGAAGGGAAAAAAGAGACCAACATAGGCAACAAACCGAAAAAGATCTTGAGCTTCAGGAATTGGAGAGCAAGATTCTTAAAGTGACCGAATTTGTTACGGTCAATGAGGTGGCCACGATGATGAATGTCTCCACTACCGAGATTATTTCAGCCTGTATGTCCTTAGGGATTATGGTGACCATGAACCAACGCTTGGATGCAGAAACATTGTCCATAGTTGCTGATGAATTTGGCTATGAAGTTGAGTTTGTAACCGCCGAGATTGAGGAATCCATTGAGGAGGAAGTGGACGCACCAGAAGATTTAAAACCAAGAGCCCCCATCGTTACGGTTATGGGTCACGTTGACCATGGTAAAACATCCTTGCTGGATTATGTCCGTGAAGAAAATGTTATTGCCGGTGAGAGCGGTGGAATTACACAGCATATTGGTGCTTACGGCGTTACTCTGCAAGATGGACAGCGTATAACCTTTCTTGATACGCCAGGTCACGAAGCGTTTACCGCGATGCGTGCACGTGGTGCCCAAGTCACGGATATAGCCATTATCGTAGTGGCTGCGGACGATGACATTATGCCTCAAACCAAGGAAGCTATCAGTCATGCCCAAGCAGCGAATGTTCCTATTGTTTTTGCAATAAACAAAATAGATAAGCCCACAGCCAACCCTGATAAGATTAAGGAAGGCTTGGCGGCAATGAACCTTTTGGTTGAAGATTGGGGAGGGAAAATCCAATCCCACGATATTTCGGCCAAAACCGGTCAAGGCGTCAAGGAGCTTTTGGAAAAAGTATTGTTGGAGGCCGAATTGTTGGAATTGAAAGCCAATCCAGACAGGCTGGCTTCAGGTACAGTTGTTGAGGCGTTCTTGGACAAAGGTCGGGGATATGTTTCTACTGTCTTGGTGCAATCAGGTACAATGCAGATAGGAGATTATGTTTTGGCCGGTACGTGTAGTGGTAAAGTTAAGGCCATGCAAGACGAACGCGGAAAAGACGTTAAGGAAGTGGGCCCCGCCACGCCGGTATCCATACTAGGATTGGATGGTGCACCGCAGGCAGGAGACCGTTTCAATGTCTTGGATGATGAACGGGAAGCCAAGCAAATTGCTGCAAAACGATCGCAACTGCAAAGAGAGCAATCGGTTCGGACCCAAAGGCACATTACCTTGGATGAGATTGGTAGACGAATTGCGCTAGGAGAATTCAAGGAATTGAATATTATCTTAAAAGGTGATGTGGATGGTTCTGTGGAAGCTCTTACCGATTCCTTCCAAAAATTGTCAACTGATGAGATTCAGGTAAATATCATTCACAAAGGAGTAGGTGCCATTACGGAATCAGATGTTCTTTTGGCAAGCGCTTCCGATGCAATTATAATTGGGTTTAACGTGCGGCCTATGGGTAACGCTAGATCTGTGGCGGATAGGGAGGAAATCGATATTCGAATGTACTCCATTATTTATGATGCTATCAATGACCTTAAGGACGCGATGGAAGGGATGCTATCTCCCGAAATCAAGGAAGAAATTACAGGAAACGCCGAGATACGTGAGACCTTTAAAATTTCCAAGGTCGGTACCATTGCCGGTTGTATGGTCACTACTGGAAAGATATTCAGAAACTCCCAAATACGCTTGATTCGTGATGGGGTCGTAATCTTTACGGGCGAACTTGCTTCCCTTAAACGATTTAAGGACGATGTGAAGGAAGTTTCCAAGGGATACGATTGCGGTCTGCAGGTTAAGAACTACAATGACATCAAGGAGGGTGATATTGTAGAAGCCTTCCAAGAAGTGGCCGTCAAAAAGAAATTATAGAGATTAAAAAATCCCACGAAAGTGGGATTTTTTATTTTTATCTGGAGTTGCTCTCAGGTTTTAGGAGCATAGCATCGGGATACTTTTTTCGAACTTCCAAATATTTTCGTTCCGCTTCCAATTTTGTTTTAAATTTTCCCAATCGCACCCGATAGGTAGGGGATTCAAATTCGATTTTTGAGTACCAGCCAGGAAAGTCAAGATCAACCTTGGTCTTTAAGTTTTGTGCCTTTTGAAAGCTGCCAAAACCTACTTGGATTTGATAGTATTCCGCTTTGGAATTTACTTCTGCATAGACCTTTAATAACTGGTCAATCTTAGGGTCCTGTTCAATAGTAATACTACCTTCTTGAGCTAATAGTTGTGCTACTGAAAACATCGAGAAAGCTATAAAAAATAGGGTTTTCATGTGATTTATGTGCTTCATAATTTGGGTGTTATGCAAATGTAATTTTTTCAAAGTTAAACAAGTGAACGGAACATTATTTAGAACGTTTATAAATTAGTATTTATAAATCCTTTAAGATTTTGAAAAATCACTCTATGTCGTACTTTTGTGTCCAATTTTTAATACGGCAAAAAGCTGCTATTTTAATTGTTTAGTAGAAATAACCGTACCAAAGATTTCGACAGAAACTTCGCAAGTATGAAAAAGGTTTTAAACCGCCATCTATTTACAAATGTTCTAGGTCTTTCCCTCCTACTTTTTTCAACTTCATTTTATGCGCAGGAAGAGGCAGCGGCTACAGAGGTTGTTGCAGAGGAAGCTAGTGCATCTGGTGATGGTGACCCGGTAAAAGGGAAGCAATTGTTTAACCAGAACTGTGCGGCATGCCATGCCTTGAATCGAAAAATGACAGGTCCCGCGTTGGCCAATGTTGAAACCAGATTGGCGGAAGATGAGGGATTGGACCGCGAATGGTTATATACTTGGATTAAGAACAGTGCAGGAATGATTGCCTCTGGCGATTCTTATGCCAATAAGATTTACGCAGAGTACAATCAAGCGGCGATGACCGCCTTCCCAACACTTTCCAATCAAGATATAGACGATATTTTGGCTTATACAGCCGCTCCTCCTCCAGCACCTGCCGCTGCAACCGCTACTGCTGAATCGGAAGGTGGAAGTGGTGAAGGTTCGGGAGGTATTTCCAACGAAATAATTTTAGGTGCCCTTGTCCTGGTTTTTGGGCTTTTGGTGATTATGCTCTTTTTGGTCAACAATACCCTTCGGAGTATTGCCCGGGCCAATGGCGTTGTTTTGGAAAAGGCCAAAGCAGAAAAGCGCGTTCCCATTTGGAAGGCATTTGCCCAGAATCAGTTTTTGGTTTTGGTCGCTGCTATTTTCCTTTTGTTGGGCAGTGCGTATTTTGCCTACGGATGGATGATGCAGGTTGGTGTGGACCAAGGGTACGCACCGGTGCAGCCTATCCATTATTCACATAAAATACATGCTGGTAACAATAAGATTGAATGTAAATATTGCCACTCTTCAGCAAGGGTTTCTAAACATTCTGGAATCCCGTCTTTGAATGTTTGTATGAACTGCCACAAGTCCATTTACGAATACACAGGAAATCCTGAAGGGCCAAGTGCAGAGGATTTGGCCAACGGATACACCAATGAATTCTATACGGGTGAGATCAAAAAGTTATACAAGGCTGTGGGTTGGGATGAAGAAAACCAAAGATACACTGGGGAAACCCAGCCGGTCGAATGGGTTCGCATCCACAATCTTCCTGATTTTGCCTATTTCAATCACTCCCAACACGTGAGCGTTGCGGGGATAGAATGTCAAACCTGTCATGGTCCTGTTGAGGAAATGGAAATCATGTACCAATACGCTCCGTTGACCATGGGATGGTGTATCAACTGTCACCGTGAGACCAACATCAAGGTAGAGGGTAATGAATATTACGAGGCAATTCATGCCGAACTTTCCAAAAAGTACGGTGTTGAAGAATTGACAGCAGCTATGATGGGCGGCCTTGAATGTGGCAAATGTCACTATTAATTTAAAAGAAGATAATCTCAGATATATCGTATGGCATCGAACAAAAAATATTGGAAGAGCGAAGCGGAGTTAAATCCAAACGATTCCATTGTTGAGGCGCTAAGACAAAATGAATTCACGGAACAAATTCCTGTTGATGAGTTTTTGGGAGACAAAGAAAACCTCTCGGCTACAACGACCAATAGAAGGGACTTCCTGAAATATGTGGGTTTTAGTACAGCTGCCGCTGCGGTTGCTGCGTGCGAAGGGCCTGTGCACAAATCCATTCCCTACGTTTTCCAACCCGATAGAATTGTTCCCGGTGTTGCGAACTACTATGCTACCACTATTGCAGATGGGTTTGATTTTGCCAGTATTTTGGTGAAAACCCGGGAGGGAAGACCAATAAAAATTGAGAACAATACCGATGCCAAGGTAAATGGGGGCGCCAATGCCAGGGTCCAAGCTTCAGTGCTTTCCCTGTACGATAGCACCCGAGTTCAAGGCCCCATGGCTAATGGAGAGCCGATTGAATGGAAAATATTAGACGCTACAGTAAGGGCCAAGTTGGGCAGTTTGGCCAACTCAAACCAACAGATTGTTCTGTTGACTCAAACCCATGCCAGTCCTTCTACAGATCGGTTGATTGCTGAGTTCAAAGAAGCTTATCCCAATACATCACATGTAGTGTATGATGCCATTTCTGAAGACGCTGCGTTGAATGCCTTCAATACAATGTATGGAGAAAGGGCTTTGCCGGATTATGATTTCGAAAAAGCAGAGCTGATTGTTTCCTTCGGAGCTGATTTTCTTGGAGATTGGCAAGGAGGAGGATATGATAGCAGTTATGCAAAAGGACGTGTTCCCAAAAACGGGAAAATGTCAAAGCATATCCAGCTAGAATCCAATATGTCTTTGACAGGCGCCAATGCGGACCACCGCTATCCGATGACACCGACACAGCAGAAAATTGCTTTGGCGAAGTTGTACGGAAAGTTGAATGGCAGCAATGTAGGAGGAGGTACTTCTGATGTGGATGAGGCCGTTGATCAGATGGCAGCCCATATACGCAAAGCGGGAAGTAAAGCCGTAGTGGTTACGGGACTTAATGACATTAATGCCCAAACAGTTGTATTGGCCATTAATAAACTGCTGTCCAGTGAGGCAATGAATGCCGAACAACCACGATATGTTCGTCAAGGAGATGTTGCAAAGGTGAACAAGCTGGTATCAGATATGAATGCAGGAAGAGTAGGAGCCTTGATTATGGATGGCGTGAATCCTGCTTACAGTTTACCCAATGCGGCTGATTTTGTTTCCGGTTTGGAAAAGGTGGATGTTTCTGTAAGCTTCGCATATAATAACGATGAAACAGCACAAGCTGCAAAATACGTTGCAGCGGCTTCTCATTATTTAGAATCTTGGGGTGACGCTCAAATCAAAAAAGGACATTTCAGCTTGGCCCAGCCAACGATTCGAGAGCTTTTTGATACCCGACAGTTTCAATCATCCTTGTTGACATGGATGGGCAACGATAAAAGCTATTACGACTATATTAAAGAAACTTGGGACACTTCAATCCTTCAAGGATCCAGTTGGAACCAGGCGCTTCAAGATGGCGTGTTTGTTACCTCCGAAACCCCAGTGGCTGATGTTGAAGTAACAGATGCGACCGCTTCTTCTGAGGATGAATCTTCAGCTGAGCAGTCGAGCATTGCGCCTATTGCAGCGGCTGTGCGCTCTTTGGTAAATTCCACAAGCGGAGGAACCGAATTGGTGCTTTACTCCAAAGTTGGAATGGGAGATGGTAGACAAGCTACCAACCCTTGGCTTCAAGAATTCCCTGATCCGATTTCAAGGGTTTCCTGGGACAACTACATCACAGTTTCAAAGGCAGATGCCGAACAATGGGGCTTCGAAAATGAAAATGTAGCCAACGGTGGTCTGGATGGAAGTTATGCCAAGCTTACCGTCGATGGAACCGTCTTGGAAAATGTTCCAGTTATCATTCAACCGGGTCAAGCAAAAAATACAATTGGTCTTTCCTTTGGATATGGCCGGAGGGCAGGTATGAAAGCCGAAATGGCAACTGGCGTCAATGCCTTTTCACTCTATAAAAACTTCTCTGAATCCCAGAATGTGACTGTGGAAAAAGCTTCAGGCATGCACGAGTTCGCATGTGTACAGCTGCATAAAACCATGATGGGGCGTGGAGATATCATTAAGGAGACCACCTTGGAAATTTTCAATACCAAGGATAAGCATGAATGGAATTACATGCCTCAAGTGACTTTGAATCATCAAGAGATTCCAGTTACCTCTCCTGATGCGGATTTGTGGCAAGAATTTGATCGTTCCATTGGACACCATTTCAATATGTCCATTGATTTGAACGCCTGTACGGGATGCGGTGCTTGTGTAATTGCCTGCCATGCTGAAAACAATGTACCTGTAGTTGGAAAGAAAGAAATCCGACTGTCTAGGGATATGCATTGGTTGCGTATTGACCGTTACTATTCTTCCGAAGAAACATTCGCTCAGGATGAACAGACAAAAGATGAGTCTGCTGATGGCTACAGGGCTACAATGCTCGAATTGGAGAATCCATCAGAGAATCCTCAGGTGGCCTTCCAGCCGGTAATGTGCCAGCACTGTAACCACGCACCATGCGAAACCGTTTGTCCGGTTGCTGCTACTGCACACAGTAGACAGGGTCAAAACCACATGGCTTATAACCGTTGTGTGGGAACAAGATACTGTGCCAATAACTGTCCTTACAAAGTAAGAAGGTTCAATTGGTTCTTGTATAACAACAATGACGAGTTCGATTTCAATATGAACAACGATCTTGGTAAAATGGTCATCAACCCAGATGTGAATGTACGTTCACGAGGGGTCATGGAGAAATGTTCACTATGTATCCAAATGACACAAAAGACCATTTTGGACGCTAAACGTGAAGGTCGTGTAATCAAGGATGGAGAATTCCAAACCGCTTGTTCTTCTGCCTGTAGCTCTGGAGCTATTGTGTTTGGAGATATCAATGATGAGGAAAGCAAGGTGGCAGAGCTTAAGAAGGATGATAGAATGTACCATTTGTTGGAGCATGTGGGTACAAAACCCAATGTATTCTATCATGTGAAGGTGAGAAATACGGATGAGGCATAATCAATAAATAAGAAAGTAATTAGAATATAAATTATGGCGTCGCATTACGAAGCACCTATTCGAAAACCCCTGGTACTGGGAGACAAAGGATACCATGATGTTACCGTGGATATCGCTCGACCGGTTGAGGGAAAGGCCAATAAGCACTGGTGGATAGTATTCAGCATTGCACTTGTTGCTTTTCTTTGGGGTCTAGGATGTATCATCTATACCATATCAACAGGTATAGGGGTTTGGGGTCTTAACCGAACCGTCAACTGGGCTTGGGATATTACAAACTTTGTCTGGTGGGTAGGTATTGGTCACGCAGGAACACTGATTTCGGCTGTACTTTTGCTCTTCAGACAAAAATGGAGAATGGCCATTAACCGTTCTGCAGAGGCAATGACCATCTTTTCGGTTATCCAAGCAGGATTGTTCCCTATCATACACATGGGACGACCTTGGTTGGCCTACTGGGTACTTCCCATTCCCAATCAATTTGGTAGCCTTTGGGTGAATTTCAATTCTCCTTTGCTTTGGGATGTATTTGCGATCTCTACCTATTTATCGGTATCCTTGGTATTCTGGTGGACAGGTCTTTTACCTGATTTTGCCATGATTCGTGATAGGGCGATCAAACCCTTCCAAAAGAAAATTTATAGTCTGTTGAGCTTCGGTTGGACAGGTAGGGCCAAAGACTGGCAACGTTTTGAAGAAGTTTCCTTGGTTTTAGCAGGTTTGGCAACACCACTTGTACTTTCCGTACACACCATTGTATCTTTTGACTTTGCCACTTCGGTGATTCCAGGATGGCACACCACCATCTTCCCGCCATACTTTGTTGCAGGAGCGATTTTCTCTGGATTCGCGATGGTGCAGACCCTTCTTATCATCATGAGAAAGGTATGTAACTTAGAAGCCTACATTACGGTTCAGCATATTGAATTGATGAACATTGTGATTATGATTACAGGTTCCATTGTGGGATGTGCCTATATCACAGAGTTGTTTATCGCTTGGTATTCTGGTGTGGAATATGAACAGTACGCGTTTTTGAACAGAGCTACCGGTCCTTACTGGTGGGCCTATTGGTCCATGATGACCTGTAATGTGTTCTCTCCACAATTTATGTGGTTCAAAAAATTACGTACGAGCATCATGTTCTCGTTCTTTATCTCCATTGTGGTTAACATTGGAATGTGGTTTGAGCGTTTTGTTATCATCGTGACCTCCTTGCACAGGGATTACCTTCCATCTTCTTGGACGATGTTCTCGCCAACTTTTGTAGATATCGGAATATTTATTGGAACCATTGGATTCTTCTTCGTTTTGTTCCTATTGTATTCCAGAACATTCCCGGTTATTGCGCAGGCCGAAGTAAAGTCCATTCTGAAATCATCAGGAGAACGCTTTAAAGTGCTTCGCGATGCGGGAAAACCTTTATATACGAAACCAACCAATGGTGTGATCATTGAGGTGGATGTAGATGAAGACGAAACGCAAAAAGAAGAGGCCCCTTCAGGTGGAGTTTTAGGAGCCCCCGTAACCCAACTGTTGAGTTCCATTGGAAGTTTCAATGTGGATACGGACACTCCGGATGACTTAAAAAAGGTAAAGGGCATAGGCCCATTGATGGAGAAAACCTTGAATAAAATTGGTATTTTCTCTTTCCTTCAGGTAAGTAAAATGACCGAAAAGGAATACAATCTTTTGGATTCCATTACAGGTTCTTTCCCAGGGAGAGCACAACGTGACGACTGGGCAGGTCAAGCAAAAGGATTAATCAATTTAGATAAATAATCATGGCAGCAACCACATTCAAAGCGATATACGACGATGATGACGTGTTAATGAACGCTGTCAAGAAAATTCGTTCAGAAAAATACCATATTGAAGAAGTGTATACCCCCTTTCCCGTTCACGGTTTGGACAAAGCCATGGGACTGGCCGATACACGAATAGCGATTACATCTTTTATGTATGGATGTTTGGGACTTACCGTGGCCATTGTGATGATGAACTACATCATGATTGCGGATTGGCCCCAAGATATTGGTGGTAAACCTAGCTTTACCTATTTGGAAAACATGCCGGCATTTGTTCCGATCATGTTTGAGATGACCGTTTTCTTTGCAGCCCACCTTATGGTGATTACCTTCTACTTGAGAAGTAGGATGTGGCCTTTTAAGAAAGCTGAAAATCCGGATATTCGAACTACTGATGACCGATTTTTGGTGGAAGTTGAGGTCGGGAAGGATGAGGAAGCATTAAAAAGTTTGTTGTTGGAAACAGGAGCCGTTGAGGTCCATGTTCCCAAAAAAAAGTAATAAGATGATCAAGACCTTTGGTAAAGTAACCTTTGTATTGGCTTTTGTGCTTGTGTTCACATCGTGTTTCAACAAGAATAGCCCTAATTACCAGTACATGCCAAACATGTATGAATCTGTCGGGTATGAAACCTACGAGGCGGTGGACAATGGTTTGTTCCCTGAGGGAACAGAAGCTTTGTTGCCTGCAGAGAACACCATCTCAAGAGGATATATGCCCTACGAGTTTGAGAATACACTTGAAGGAAAGGAATTGGCACGATTGCAACCCAGTCCATTGGACTCCCTTCAAAAAGAAACCAATCTGGCCAAGGGAAAAGAGTTATATGATATTTACTGCGCCATTTGCCACGGTAATAAAGGTGCTGGTCAAGGGACTTTGGTAAAACGAGAAAAAATATTAGGTGTTCCCAGTTATGATGATGTTGCACGTAACATCACTGTGGGAAGCACGTACCATACCATGTATTACGGTTTGAACTCCATGGGTTCCTATGCTGCTCAATTGGAAAATGAGGAAGAGCTATGGCAAGTGGCGGAATATGTAATGCAATTAAAGGAAGACCTAACCAAATAAAGGAAAGATAGCACAAGAACTATGTATACGTTTTCAAATAGACTCAAAATAGGTTCTTTCATCGCGATGGCAGTCGGATTGATTTGCCTTGCCTCGGGCTTCCTTTCTGCACCGAGCACCGTGGAAGAAGCAAAAGCAATGGTAGCAGCACATGACGATGGACATGGGGGCGGACACGGAGAAGAAGCTGCTGCGACCCATGGTGAAGAAACAGATCATGGTGAAGCTGCCGCGCATGGTGAAGACCATAGCGCCGCGCACGATGAACATTTACTGCACCAACTGCAAAATAGACCTTGGGCAGCATTGTATGTTGCTGCTTTCTTTTTCTTTATGATTGCATTGGGTGTACTTGCTTTTTATGCGGTACAAAGAGCATCCCAGGCCGGTTGGTCACCCTTGCTGTTTCGGATAATGGAAGGTATTACGGCTTATTTGGTTCCCGGTGGAATCATTGTGTTTGTGATTTTGGTACTTTCCGTATTGCATATGAACCACATGTTCGTTTGGATGGATGCCGATACTGTGGCCCATGATAAATTACTTCAGGGCAAAGCAGGTTATTTGAATCCCACTTTCTTCTTGATAAGAGCGGCTATATTTTTAGGCGGATGGATTTTCTACAGGGAATATTCCAGAAAACTCTCCTTGGCTCAAGATAATTCGGATGACAACTCGAATTTCGTTAAGAATTTTAGATGGTCCGCAGCCTTCTTGGTATTTTATTTGGTCAGTGAATCTATGATGTCGTGGGATTGGATCATGAGTTTAGATCCACACTGGTTCAGTACCTTGTTTGGATGGTATCTGTTTGCCAGTATGTTTGTATCAGGAATCACCACAATTGCCATTGTTGCCATTTACTTAAAATCCAAAGGATACTTAGAGCAGGTTAACGATAGCCATATTCACGATTTGGCCAAATTTATGTTCGGTATTAGCATTTTCTGGACATACCTTTGGTTCGCCCAGTTCATGTTGATATGGTATGCCAACATTCCTGAAGAGGTTACCTATTTTGTAGCTCGTTTTCAAGATTACCAGCTTCCATTCCTTGGAATGGTGGCCATGAACTTTATATTCCCATTGTTGGTGCTGATGAACAGTGATTACAAAAGAGTGAATTGGTTTGTGATTATGACAGGAATAGTGGTTTTGCTCGGACATTATTTGGATGTATTCGTTATGGTAATGCCGGCGACAGTTGGAGACCAGTGGCACATTGGAATTCCTGAAATAGGAGGTATTTTGTTTTTTGGAGGACTGTTTACTTACTGGACGTTCAATACGTTGACCAAGGAAGCATTACAGCCGAAACGCAATCCATTTATTGAGGAAAGTAGACAATTTCATTATTAATACGATTTAAGTCTTAGAAAGATATACAATGACTGCATTATTAACATTGACTGTTTTAGTTCTGGTAGCAATTGCAATCTGGCAAATGACCAAGATTTTTGAATTGTCCCAGCTTAAAGCAGAGCACTCAGAGGTAGCAAACGATTCCGATAACAAGTACAACGGTTATTTATTGTTCGTCTTTGTGATCTTTATTTATGGAATCACCATATTTAGTTTTGCCAAGTATTCCAAGATGCTTCTTCCAGAAGCTTCCTCCGCCCATGGCGGGGAATACGATCAGTTGATGTGGGTGTCATTTGCCATTATCTTTTTTGTGCAGACGATTACCCAGTGGCTTTTACACTATTTCGGGTACAAGTATAGGGGTGAAAAAGGTAAGAAGGCCTTGTTCTTTGCTGATAATGACAGGCTGGAGTTTATTTGGACCATTATTCCTGTAATTGTTTTGGCCGGTTTGATTCTTTGGGGATTGTATACCTGGACCAATATCATGGATGTAAATGATGAAGATGATCCTTTGATAGTTGAGCTATATGCACAGCAATTCAACTGGACCGCAAGATATGGTGGAGAGGACAATGTACTTGGCGATGCCAGTGTGCGACTTATTGATATTGACCGAGCAAACGTATTAGGTCTTGATGAATCCGATCCAAATGCAACAGATGATGTCATTGTAAAAGAATTACACCTACCCGTTGGTCGCAAAGTGAATTTTATGATGCGTTCCCAAGACGTGCTACATTCCGCGTATATGCCGCATTTTAGGGCGCAGATGAACTGTGTTCCTGGGATGATCACACAATTTTCGTTTACTCCGACAGTGACCACAGAGGAAATTAGATTGAATCCTGATGTGGTAGATAAAGTAAAAAGAACAAACGCATTGCGCGCCAAGTGGGCTGCAGAAGGTAGACCTAATTCGGACCCATGGGAGTATGACTACATATTGCTTTGCAACAAGATTTGCGGAAAATCCCACTACAATATGCAGATGAAGATTATTGTGGAGACCGAGGAAGAATATAATAAGTGGATGGCCGAACAGGTGACGTTTGGGCAAACGATTACACCTGTAGAGTAAAGGCTAGGAAAAGAACTATAATAAAAAATTTAGAAAGATTATGTCAGCTATTGGACACGAACACGGACATGACGATCATGGACATCATCATAAAGAAACCTTCGTAACCAAATATATCTTTAGTCAAGACCATAAGATGATTGCCAAGCAATATCTTATTACGGGTGTCTTGATTATGGGCTTCCTTGGAATTGCAATGTCATTGCTTTTTAGAATGCAATTGGCATGGCCAGGAGAATCTTTTTCTGTCTTTGAAGCATTTTTGGGCAAGTGGGCTCCTGACGGTGTTATGGATGCCGATATTTACTTGGGATTGGTGACCATGCACGGAACCATCATGGTGTTCTTTGTGCTTACAGCGGGATTGAGCGGTACCTTTAGTAACTTATTAATTCCATTGCAGATTGGTGCCAGGGATATGGCTTCAGGCTTCCTAAATATGCTCTCCTTTTGGATGTTCTTTGTGTCAGCGGTGATTATGGTTATTTCAATTTTCGTTGAAGCAGGACCCGCTGCTGCTGGGTGGACCATCTACCCACCTTTGAGTGCTTTGCCTATGGCACAGCCAGGATCGGGGGCAGGTATGACCTTGTGGTTGGTTTCCATGGCAATATTCATTGCATCTTCCTTACTGGGTTCATTGAATTATATTGTGACCGTGCTTAACCTTAGAACAAAAGGAATGTCCATGACGCGTCTACCTTTGACCATTTGGGCTTTCTTTGTTACTGCCGTCATTGGGGTTATTTCTTTCCCGGTTCTTTTATCAGCAGCCCTATTGTTGATTATGGATAGAAGCTTTGGAACTTCATTCTTCCTCTCAGATATCTTTATCCAAGGAGAAGTATTGCATTATCAAGGAGGTTCCCCTGTACTTTTCGAACACCTATTTTGGTTCTTGGGGCATCCGGAGGTATACATTGTTATTCTGCCTGCAATGGGTATTGTATCCGAAGTAATGGCGGTCAACGCACGTAAACCAATTTTTGGATATCGTGCCATGATAGCTTCTATTTTGGCCATTGCCTTTTTGTCCACCATTGTATGGGGACACCATATGTTCATTTCAGGAATGAATCCATTTTTGGGGTCTGTCTTTACATTTACAACCTTATTGATTGCAATACCATCCGCAGTAAAAGCATTTAACTGGATTACCACTTTATGGAAAGGAAACCTCCAGCTGAATCCAGGGATGCTCTTTTCCATTGGTATGGTTTCTACCTTCATCACAGGGGGGCTTACAGGAATCATATTGGGTGACAGTACGCTTGATATCAATGTACACGATACCTACTTTGTGGTGGCACACTTCCACTTGGTAATGGGTATTTCGGCCTTATATGGGCTGTTTGCCGGAGTGTATCATTGGTTCCCAAAAATGTTCCAGGGTAGAATGATGAACAAAAACATGGGCTATGTCCATTTCTGGATTACTGCAATAGGGTCCTACGGAATTTTCTTCCCGATGCACTTTGTGGGCATGGCAGGAGTACCGAGACGTTATTATGAGAATACAGCCTTCCCCATGTTCGATGAATTGACCAACGTGCAAGTATTGATGACGGTTTTTGCATTGATTACAGCTGGGGCCCAACTGGTGTTTGCCTTTAACTTCGTTAGAAGTATTTTCTATGGAAAAAGAGGTCCACAAAACCCTTGGAAAGCTACAACTTTGGAATGGACTGCACCGCAAGAGCATTTTCATGGAAACTGGCATGGGGAAATTCCGCATGTACATCGATGGGCTTACGACTACAGTAAGACCTATGACAATGGAGAGTATATTCTTCCTGGACAGGATTTTGTCCCGCAGACCACGCCATTGCAAGAAAATGAGGAAGAACTGAATCACTAGGTTCACTAACAGATAAGAAAGCCCATCCTTAAGGATGGGTTTTTTGTTTAGGGACTTTGGTATGGCAATTGTAGGCTAATTATAATATCTTTAGTCCACCCATCTAAAAAGAACACCTGTGAAAAGAACAGCATTTGCCCTTCTGCTTATACTTCCTTTAATGATGTTTTCGCAGCGAAAACCCAAAATCAAGGGGAGTCGTGTTGTCACTGAAGTAAATGAAGAACTGCCAGCATTCAACGCTATTCAGTTAAATTCTGATTTGGACATTAGCCTGAAGAAATCTTTTGGTCCAGGTTATGAAATAATGGCCGATGACAACCTGATAGATATCTTGAAGTTCAAGGTTGAGGACAGCACATTGGTAATCACTTCGTTTTATGATGTTACAGCAAAGAAACAGTTTGACATCACTGTCAATTACACCGAGTTGAAGGCTATTGCTGCCAAGGAGGGTAGTATCAATTCCGATGGAATGATCAATAGCGACGAACTGTTCGTTGATGGTTTTGCTGATTCAAGATTGAACCTACAGGCAAGCGCGGCCGTCATGGACATTAATTTGGAAGACATGAGCAAAGCTGAGTTCAATGTGGATGTGGATTCGTTGAATGTGAGCATGAACAATAGAACCGAAGCCTATGTCTATGCTGTCAACGAAGCCAATACCGTGTCTTTGGATGGAAATGCATCACTTACCCTTGAAGGCACTACCGACAGAATGCAGTTGGAAGTTACAGGGAATGGAAAGTTCAAAGGGGAAAAAATGGAAGCAGGAAGCGTTATTGCCAAATTGGAAAATTCTGCTAGCGTTCGTTTGAACGCCTACCGCGATATAGAGCTTTCCTCCAAGGGAAATGCACGCACCTCGCTCTATGGCAATCCCCAAATTACAGTCCTTGAGTTTACGGATACCTCCCAACTCCTTAAAAAGGTGGAGTAATCGTCTTACTTGGCTATTGGAGCAGTAAGACAATGCTCTGGAATGCCAAAACCATCTACCAATACTTCTATATGCGGGCGAAGCTCGGTACACAAACGTTCTACCCGTTGCCTAATGGCTTTTGACTTTGTTCCGCCAATATACCCCTGTTCCAAATACCAGCGAGCGTCTTGATTGAGTTGATCTAGAGCATACAGCGTTCCCAATTTGGTGAAGAGTTTTTTGTATTCCATATTTTCCATCGATTCGCAAACATTGGAAAAAGTGTTGTACGCCAATTCAACACTATATGCTTTTCCTAGGGCAATAAGATGTGTTTGCACTTTCAAAAACGCCTGATAAGATGGAACACCTTTTTTGATGTAGTCTCGAATGCGCATGGCCAAGGTATAGGTGAGGCGGCGCGTTCGATAATCGAAAGCATGCTTGTGAAATTTTGGATTGTACAAATGCTCAGCATCGACCTTATTGGCATAAATCGGATTTAATGTATTGAGGCGGTCTGAAAGTTGTGTTCGAAGCAATTTCAATACAGAGGCAAAGCCTGCACTGTTGAACTCTGCTTTGAAATCGGAAAGAACACCTTTCGCGGCCAATTGCAATAAGACCGTATTGTCTCCTTCAAAAGTGGTAAAGATATCTACATCGCCCTTCAAATCAGGGATTCGATTTTCCACCAAATAGCCCTTTCCTCCACAGGCTTCCCTGCACTCTTGAATGGTGTTGTTGGCATACCAGGTGATTATGGATTTTAATCCCGCTACTTGTGTTTCCACCTTTCTTTTGTCAGGTTGCGATTCATCACTGTAAGATTTCATCATTTCCTCCAACGTAAAGTGATATACGTAAGAAGCGGCAACAGCAGGAGTAAGACGCAGCTGATGGGTTGGATAATCCATGATTAAATCCTCTTGCACTTTTATGCTGTCATTGAACTGTCGACGGTTTAGGGCATGCTTTACAGCAATGGCGAGCGCCATTTTAGCACCGCCCAAGGCACCTCTGGCCACACAAATTCTTCCACCCACCAAAGTGCCCAGCATTGTAAAAAAGCGTTTGTTGGGATTCTTGATAGGAGACGTATAAGTTCCCTTTTCAGAGATGGCACCGTACTTGTCCAACAAGTTTGTACGAGGAACGCGAACTTGATTGAACCAAATCTTGCCATTGTCCACTCCGTTCAATCCTAATTTATACCCATTGTCCTCTACAGTGATTCCCTCAAACAACTCATGTTGCTCGTTTCGCAAGGGAACTACTAGGGCATGCACTCCCTCATTTTTTCCATCAACAATCAATTGAGCGAAAACCGTCGCAATTTTCGAATGAAGCGCATTCCCGATATACTCTTTATTGTCATTTTTGCCCGGAGTGTGGATTACGATTTCGTCCGAACTCTTGTCGTAGGTAGCAGTCGTTTTGATGCCCCTTACGTTTGACCCATGCCCCGTTTCTGTCATAGCAAAACATCCCAATAATTTTGTGGTTCCCGCATCTGAGAGATAGGCATCATGATGTTTTTTGGTCCCTAATTTTTGAATACTGCCTCCAAAAAGGCCAAACTGAACACCAAATTTCACGGCGAGGCTACCATCCAAATACATCAAATGTTCAAAAATGGCACCATAGGCAGGCATGTTTCCGGTTCCGCCGTATTCCTTGGGATAGGCCAGTGCGCCATACCCATTTTCGCCAAGCTGTTGCACTTGTTTCAAAATGGATTCTCGTAGAAGTTCCTTATTTCTTTCAATTTGCCATTGAAAGACATTGTTTTTTAAAAAAGCTCGGAACTTCTCAACAACGGCTCTATGCTCACCCATAAGAATCTTGTCGAGCTCATTGGCATTGTACTGCTTAGATGTTTTTTCGTGGATTACCTCCACATGAAAAAGATGATTGTAATGATTGGGCTGAATGCCAAGATTGATTTCAATATGCTTTAAGTGATCATTGAAATCACAGTCCCCACAGTATACATTGCCCAATCTCTGACTTAATGAAGTCAAAGGGTAGGTGTCACTTTCAACCAGTTTTATTTGGGAATTGGAAATGGTTTGCTTCCATTTTTTAAATTCTTCTTCGGTCGGAGGACTGTCCCTATTCAACCATTTCAATAGCTGTGATTTGTCAGAGGTATCCAAAGACGAATCTTCCTCAATGGTTTTCTGCACAACGGATATTTCCGAAGCAGAGAGCAAATCGTCAGACCAGATAACATAGTAGAATGGGATATATTGGAGAATTCCTAGTGAATAATCGAGGGTGACCATAAATGTAGAATTGTAGGGAGTGCAATTTTCTGTATCTAAGTTAAGGCTTAGGCGCCGAACTTCCTCAATCGCCTTTTTGGAAATGTATTTTAGTCGTTCGGTTTTTAGGGAGGAGCCGTTTTCAACTATATTTGTTGAGGTATGAATGAGAACTTAGATCCGACCACCGATAATTTTTCCCAAGAAGAACTCGAAATTGAAAGAGCTTTGCGGCCGATTACCTTCGATGACTTCACAGGGCAGGAGCAAGTGTTGGAAAATTTGAAGGTTTTTGTTCAAGCTGCCAATTTAAGAGGGGAGGCTTTGGATCACACGCTTTTCCATGGACCTCCAGGATTGGGAAAGACCACTTTGGCCCATATTTTGGCCAATGAACTGGGTGTTGGTATCAAGATAACTTCAGGTCCGGTTTTGGACAAACCTGGGGATTTAGCAGGTCTTTTGACAAATTTGGAAGAACGCGACGTCCTTTTCATTGATGAAATCCATCGATTGAGTCCCATAGTCGAAGAATACCTGTATTCCGCCATGGAAGACTATAAAATCGATATTATGATCGAAACTGGCCCGAATGCAAGAACTGTCCAGATCAATTTGAGTCCTTTTACCCTTATTGGGGCCACCACACGTTCAGGATTACTCACCGCACCCATGCGGGCTCGATTCGGAATCCAAAGTCGCTTGCAATATTATAATACAGAACTATTGTCAACTATTGTTGAGCGAAGTGCGGGGATTTTGAAAGTTCCCATTACCCAAGAAGCGGCTATAGAAATTGCAGGCCGGAGTCGGGGAACGCCACGTATCTGCAATGCGCTTTTACGACGGGTTCGTGATTTTGCCCAAATCAAGGGTGATGGCAACATCGATTTGGAAATTTCAAAATTCGGCTTGAAGGCCTTGAATGTAGATGCTCATGGACTGGACGAAATGGACAACAAAATACTGAGTACCATTATTGATAAGTTTAAGGGAGGCCCTGTTGGAATTACCACCTTGGCCACCGCAGTCTCCGAAAGTGCCGAAACCATTGAGGAAGTTTACGAACCCTTCTTGATTCAACAAGGTTTTATCATGCGAACCCCCAGAGGACGTGAAGTAACCGAACTGGCTTATAAACATTTGGGAAAGTTAAAAGGAGGTGCCCAATCTGGCTTGTTTTAAACACTTTTTGAGAATTACCTGTTTATTGCTCTCAAGTTCAACTAGTTGATGGTGAATCATTTCTGCTATTTTTTGAACCATTTTTTTTATTTTGAAGAGCAATAGTTGCTTTTCTTTAGAAGGAAGAAAGTCTTTTGAATCAATTTTGATACCCTTATAAAACCAAACTCGCTGTGCCCATATATATGGATAGACATATTGTTCCAGGAATAGAGGCCAAGCATGCTGCCCAGGCGCATCGTGAGGACTTGAAAATTCAGGATGAATACGGATGTCGCTGTATGACGTATTGGGTAGATGAGGAAAGAGGTAGTGCTTTTTGTTTGATCGATGCACCCAATGAAAAAGCTGTAAAGGAGATGCATGACAGGGCCCACGGACTTATGCCCCATGAAATAGTTCAGGTGGACAGTAATGTTGTCGAGGCATTTTTGGGTAGAATTGCAGACCCTGAGGGGTACTATGACCCTGACGACTCCGGACTCAAAATCTTTAATGACCCTGCATTTCGTATCATTTTGGTTTCGGAAATCACGGATGCCTTATTGTTGCGTCACAAATTGGGGCCAGAAAAAGCAGAAAGACTGATTTCACTATTTACTGAAATCATGCGGAAACAGATTAAAGTTCACGAAGGAAGGGAAGTGGAATTAAAGGATGAGGCTTATGTGGCTTCATTTGTATCGGTTTCCCAAGCAGTGGACTGTGCCTTGGCCATAAAAAAGGACATCCACATTGCTTCTGAGCCATTGGGGCTAAGAATCGCCTTAAATGCTGGCATGCCCGTTTCAAAAAGTAAAGAGCTTTTTGGGGATACTGTAAAAATGGCAAAACACTTGTGCAAGACTAGCGCGAATGATGAAATAGTCATCGCTTCCATAATTCGTGAGATTTATAAGGACGACACTTCCGATAAAACAGGAGGTAAAGCATTAAAATGCATAGACCCAAGAGATGAAAATATCCTTCAATTATTGATGGATACGCTTTCAGCAAATACCGAGAATCATCGTTTTGGGGTACTTGAATTTTGCAACCGGATGTCTATGAGCAAATCAAAGCTGTATCGAAAAAGTACTGACCTTATGGGAATGTCCCCGAATGAATTGGTTAGAGAACACAGATTGCTAAGATCTTTGCAGTTGCTAAGAACGGACAGGAACATAGCACAAACTACCTTCGATGTGGGCTTCAGTAGCGCCTCGTATTTTACAAAATGTTTTCAGGAACGCTTCGGACTTTCCCCTTTGACCTATCAAAAATCACTATAGATAAATAAGCCATTTCTAGTATTTTTTGGTTCAATACTTTCAGACCCCAAGGTGTGGATAGAGTAGTTTTGGTATAGAATTTTAAAACCAGAAATCATGAAAAATTTGGCATTATGTACAGCAATTTGTTTTAGTTGTTTTTTTACTACAAATCATCTGAAAGCCCAAGAACAAGGGGGCGAGGTGGTTTATGTTAAGATGGCAAGGGAAAAGAAGAAAAATGCAACAATGAAAACCTATTTGATAGAGCGGGAAATTCCTGATGCGGGAAATTTAACCCAAGATCAGTTGAGGGGCATTTCCCAAAAATCCTGTTCGGTTTTAAAGGAAATGGGAGATGATATTGTGTGGTTGCATAGTTATGTCACAGATGATAAGGTATATTGCTTATACAAGGCCAATGATCAAGAGTTGATTCGAAAGCATGCCGAAAAAGGAGGATTCCCTGTGAATTCAATTCAAGAACTGTCAACTAAAATTGGACCTGAGACAGCAAACAAATAACTATTGATAGTTGTAACTTAGCAGAAGTTACATTTCAATACCCTGAATTCGAGAAGACATCATACACAAATCATAAAAACCGAAGCCAAGCGCCTCGGTTTTTTGTCTTGCGGAATTTCCAAAGCTGAGTTTTTAGAGGAGGAAGCCCCTCGACTTGAAAAATGGCTCAAGCAAAATAGGCATGGTGAAATGGCCTATATGGAAAACCATTTCGACAAAAGGTTGGACCCTACCAAGCTCGTGGAAGGCTCAAAATCGGTAATTTCATTACTACTCAATTATTATCCTTCCAAGGAGCAAAATCCAGATTCGTATAAGGTTTCGAAATATGCTTTTGGAACGGATTATCACTTTGTGATAAAGGACAAGCTTAAAAGTTTGTTACATTTTATACAGGAAGAAATCGGAGAGGTTAGCGGAAGAGCCTTTGTGGATTCAGCCCCTGTTTTGGATAAGGCTTGGGCCGCCAAAAGTGGTTTGGGCTGGATGGGAAAGCACAGCAATCTCCTAACTCAGCAAGTGGGCTCCTTTTATTTTATCGCCGAACTCATCGTGGACTTGGAATTGGAGTACGACACTCCAGTAACTGACCATTGTGGTACATGTACAGCTTGCATAGATGCTTGCCCAACAGAGGCCATAGTGGAACCCTATGTGGTCGATGGAAGCAAATGCATATCCTATTTTACCATCGAACTCAAGAATGAGATTCCTTCAGAATTTAAAGGCAAGTTTGACGATTGGATGTTTGGTTGTGACGTCTGCCAGGATGTTTGCCCTTGGAATCGATTCTCAAAATCCCATAGTGAACCTCTGTTTGACCCTCATCCGGAATTGCTTTCGATGTCCAAATCGGACTGGGAGGAAATCACCGAAGATGTTTTCAAAAAATTGTTCAAAAAATCCGCGGTGAAGCGCACAAAATTCTCCGGCTTGCAGCGAAACGTTGATTTTTTAAAGTATTGAAAACCAACTACAACGATTTCGCTGAAGCCTTTCCGGCATTTCATGTTAAGTTTTTTTTAAGGAATAGCTAAATATCTTATATTAGATTCCGGGCCGTACTGCTGAAAATGCAATTTTGGCCCCTTAATTTTTAGGACCCCATAAATTTTGGAATCCTAAACAAGATAACTAACTAACTAAATCAATACAATTATGGGTGAATTACAAACCTTGGATTTGTTGGTAATTCTGGTTTACCTGGTCGGAATCATCATTTATGGAATATCAAAATCAAAACGCAGTAGTTCAGAGGATTATTTTTTAGGAGGTAGGACCATGACATGGCCTATTGTGGGGATTGCGCTTTTCTCTGCCAACATCTCAAGTTCCACCCTAGTTGGATTGGCATCGGATGCATTTCAAACCGATGTGAGTGTATACAACTACGAGTGGTATGCCGTGATAATCTTAATATTCTTCTCCATTTTTTTCCTGCCTTTTTACTTAAAATCCGGAGTGTATACCATGCCCGAATTTTTGGAAAGGCGCTATGACAGTCGATCTAGATATTATTTCTCATTTATCACAGTGGTGGGCAATGTTTTGGTGGATACCGCAGCGGGACTTTATGTTGGTAAAATCGTACTCACCCTCTTGTTTCCACAACTGGATTCTACATTGATATTAGTGTTGCTGGCGGTTGCCGCTGCCGCTTATACCATTCCTGGTGGATTGAATTCTGTAATTCAGACCGAGGTAATCCAAGCCGTATTGCTGATTATTGGATCTTGCTTGTTAACCTATTTCGCATTTGACCGAATGGGGGGAGGCTGGTCGGCCATGATGGAAAATTTGGATGCGATGTTAGCCAATGGTGATGTGAATTTTGACAAAAAAATTGAGGCGGGTCAATATATTCCCCAAACATCGGATGATGTATTTAGTCTGGTTAGACCTTCCAATGATAAGATTCCGGGATGGTCCTTATTGACGGGTATTCCGTTGCTGGGATTCTATTTTTGGGCCAATAACCAGTTTATGGTGCAGCGCGTATTGGGAGCAAAAGATTTGAACCATGGTCGTTGGGGTGCTCTTTTTGCTGGATTGCTCAAACTTCCTGTAATATTCATCATGGTGGTTCCTGGGGTTTTGGCTTTGATTTTGTTCAATACCCTCGATATTTCCAGCTTAAATTATGAATTAACGGACGGAAGTATTTGTGATGACTTGTCCGACTGTCCAAACCTTACCTATCCGGTGTTGCTTTTCAAGCTACTACCTACCGGGGTATTGGGGCTGGTGGTAGCAGGACTGATGGCTGCGATGATGTCGTCCGTATCCGCTACATTCAACTCGGCCTCGACCTTGGTCACCATGGATTTTGTAAAACAGTTAAAACCTTCTTTGACCAGTAAGCAATTGGTAAGATCAGGGCAAATAACCACTTTGATTCTTGTGGTACTTGCTATCCTCTGGGTACCTTTTATTGAAACGGTGAGCGATTCCCTTTGGGAATATTTGCAAACGGTAATCGCCTATACCTGTCCGCCCGCAGTATCTACATTTCTTCTGGGACTCTTTTGGAAAAGGGCAAACGGTACTGGGTCTATCGTAAGCTTGCTTATAGGTTTTGGATTGGCCATTTTCACGATTCTTTCACAGATTTTTGGCTGGATCGAGCCCATAAATGCGATTCACTTCTTGGCCAAGGCGTCTTGGTTATTTGTAATCTGTGTTGTGATACATGTGGTAGTCAGTCTTGCTACGGCTCCATCTCCAGCTGAAAAGGTGGCAGAATACACCTATAGGAAAACCTTGTTCACAGAGGAAACTGAAGAACTCAAGAGTCTGCCTTGGTATAAAAATTATCGATATTTGGCAGTTATACTTTTGATTATTACGGCTATAATAGTAGGTTCTTTCTGGTAACAGATAAAAGTATTCCATTCAAAGGCGCCAGTAAAGCTGGCGTCTTTTTCATTTATGGGATAATCTCATCGCGATCAAAGAATAACTTCTAAATTTACACTTTCAATTCGAGAGCATGAACAAAGAAAAACAGCGCAGGGAAGCTTTGGTATATCACGCCAAACCCCAACCAGGAAAAATAAAGGTGGTACCTACCAAACCCTACGCAACCCAGCGTGACCTAGCGTTAGCATATTCCCCAGGAGTCGCTGAACCTTGTTTGGAAATTGAGCGTAATAAGGATGATGTGTATAAATACACCGCCAAGGGCAATGTAGTTGCTGTAATTTCCAATGGAACGGCCGTATTGGGACTGGGCAACATAGGGCCAGAGGCCTCCAAACCAGTGATGGAAGGTAAAAGCTTGCTTTTCAAAATATTTGCAGATATCGATGGAATTGACATTGAGCTGGACACCACCGACGTTGAAAAGTTCATCGAAACCGTAAAAATCATATCACCAACCTTCGGCGGAATTAATTTAGAAGACATTAAGGCGCCTGAAGCTTTTGAGATAGAAAGCAGACTCAAGGCTGAGTTGGACATTCCTGTGATGCATGACGACCAGCACGGTACGGCTATAATTTCCGCTGCTGCATTATTGAATGCATTGGAAATCACAGGAAAAAAAATAGAGGACGTAAAAATAGTGGTAAGCGGGGCAGGTGCTGCCGCAGTTTCTTGCAGTAGGCTTTACAAAGCTTTTGGAGCTAACGCTAAAAATATCGTAATGCTCGATAGTAAGGGGGTAATTCGTCTGGATCGTGAAAACCTTACGATTGAGAAAAAAGAATTTGCGACCCATAGAAAAATTGACACTCTTGAAGAAGCCATGGTGGATGCCGATGTATTCATTGGATTGTCCATCGCTGATATCCTTAACCCTGATATGCTGAAATCCATGGCCAAAGACCCCATTGTTTTTGCCATGGCGAATCCCGACCCAGAGATTGAGTACAATTTGGCCTGCAAGACCAGAAAGGATATCATTATGGCCACGGGACGCTCAGACCACCCTAATCAGGTGAACAATGTTTTGGGTTTCCCCTTTATTTTCAGAGGAGCTTTGGATGTAAGGGCGACCAAGATCAATGAAGAAATGAAGATGGCCGCTGTAATGGCATTGGCCGACTTGGCTCGTGAACCTGTACCCGAACAGGTCAATATTGCTTATGATACTACTCGCTTAGCCTTTGGGAAGGACTACATTATTCCCAAACCCTTTGATCCACGTTTGATTACGAAAATCCCTCCCGCGGTGGCCAAGGCTGCTATGGAAAGTGGTGTGGCCAAAGCACCCATAGAGGATTGGAAAAGGTATGAGGAAGAGTTGTATCTGCGTTCCGGAAATGACAACAAAGTAGTGCGACTGTTGCACAACAGGGCCAAATTAAATCCGAAACGAATTGTTTTTGCGGAAGCTGAGCTTTTGGATGTTCTAAAGGCAGCCCAAATTGTTCACGATGAAGGTATCGCACAACCTATTTTATTGGGAAATAGGGAAACCATTGAAAAGCTGAAAAAAGAGCTGGATTTTGATGCTGAAGTACCCATTATCGACCCACGATCAGATGAATCCAAGGAAATTCGGGCCCAGTATGCCATAAAACTTTGGGAATCCCGAAAGCGCAAAGGAGAAACCCAGTACAGCGCCGGTATTAATATGGGGAAACGAAACTACTTCGGCTCAATGATGTTATTGGAAGGAGATGCCGATGGAATGATATCGGGATATTCAAGAGCCTATCCTAAAGTCTTGCGTCCCGTATTTGAGGTGCTGGGAAGGGCAAAAGGGGTTAAAAACGCCTCCACAGTGAACATCATGATAACCGATAGGGGTCCGCTTTTTTTGGCAGATACCTCAATCAATGTAGACCCCAGTGCCGAAGAATTGGCCGAAATTGGATTGATGACCGCCAATGTGGCCAAAACCTTTGGTTTTGACCCCGTGATGGCCTTCCTGTCCTATGCTAATTTCGGGTCTTCCAACCATCCGAATGCACAGAAGGTGAGGGAAGCTGTGCGTATTTTACACGAAAAAAATCCAGAATTGGTCGTCGATGGGGAAATTCAGACCGATTTTGCCTTAGACCAGGAGCTCTGCAACAACAATTTTCCATTTTCGAAATTGGCAGGTCGAAAGGTCAATGTGCTCATTTTTCCGAATCTAGAGGCAGCCAATATCACCTACAAGCTGTTAAAAGGCCTTCACAATGCGGATTCAATAGGTCCGGTGATGGTCGGATTAAGACGCTCTGCCCATATTCTTCAGTTGGGGGCAAGTGTCGACGAAATGGTAAATATGGCAGCTGTCGCGGTGATTGATGCCCAAGAGCGAGAAAAACGAAGAAAGGCCAAAATGGGAGAAACAGATTAACCCCAAAAGTAAAACCAACCCATAAATGATAACACATCTTAAAGGAAAACTGGTAGAAAAGAACCCCACCTTTGTTGTGGTGGAATGCAATGGTGTGGGCTACTTTTTAAACATTTCGCTTCATACCTTCTCTTTGATCAAAGATGAGGAGAGCATTCAAATTTATTCCCATCTTCAAGTAAAGGAAGACTCCCATACGCTATTCGGTTTTATGGAGAAGTCTGAACGGGAAATCTTCCGTTTGCTGATTTCAGTATCAGGAATTGGCTCGAGCACTGCCCGCACGATGCTATCGTCCCTTTCACCAGATCAAATTAAGGAGGCCATCGCATCCGGCGATGTACCTTCCATACAGGCAATCAAGGGGATAGGAGCCAAGACCGCCCAACGTGTGATTCTCGACCTTAAGGACAAAATTTTGAAAGTGTTCGATATGGACGAAGTTTCCCTCCAAAAAAACAATACAAGCAAGGAAGAAGCGTTATCTGCTTTAGAGGTTCTTGGTTTCGTGCGAAGACAGTCCGAAAAGGTAGTGGACAAAATCGTTTCCCAAGATCCTTCTCTTAGCGTCGAGGACATTATTAAACTGGCGCTGAAAAATTTGTAACTAGTTTGAAAAGAGGGGCAAGACCAATACTTAAACCAACTGGATTTAAGCACTTTTTCTTTTGTTTTTGTTTTTTGTTCGTTTCCATTTCTTGGGGACAAGAGAACAATGAGCAAGCACAGGATTCCGTGAAAACCGGAGTTGCCTTGGGACGCTTGAACTTGGCCAACCCCACCAGCATTGTTTCCAAATACACGTACGACCCCGATTTAGACCGATATATATACTCTGAAACTATTGGCGATTTTGATATCTCCTATCCCATAATACTTACACCCGAACAGTATTTTGAATTGATACGCCGGGAAGGGATGAAAACCTATTTCAAAGAGAAAATCGATGCATTCACAGGAAAAAAGGAAGGTAGCCAAGAAGCACGTAAAAATCTATTGCCCAATTTTTATGTGAACAGCAGTTTCTTCGAATCTATTTTCGGAGGAAATACTATCGAGGTAATACCTCAGGGTTCCGTTGCTATGGATTTGGGAGTCCTATGGCAAAAAAATGACAATCCGGCCCTTTCCCCTAGAAACCGTACCAACCTCTCATTTGACTTTGACCAAAGGATTAGTCTTAGCTTGTTGGGAAAGGTAGGAGAACGTCTTCAAGTAACGGCAAACTACGATACCGAGGCCACATTTGATTTCCAAAATTTGGTAAAGCTGGATTACACCCCAACCGAGGATGACATCCTGAGAAAAATTGAAATTGGTAACGTAAACATGCCCCTTAATAGCTCTTTGATCACAGGAGCTCAAAGCCTGTTCGGGGTAAAAACACAATTGCAGTTTGGAAGAACCACGGTTACCGCTGTTTTTTCGGAACAGCGCTCACAAAACAATACGGTGGTCGCCCAAGGAGGAGGTACTTTGAATGATTTTGCCCTTACCGCCTTGGATTACGATGAGGACAAGCACTTTTTCTTAGCGCAATATTTTCGGGATAATTATGACCGTGCTCTAGAGAACTACCCTTTTATCCAAAGTCAGGTGCAAATAACAAGACTTGAGGTGTGGGTCACCAATAGAAATCAGCAAACCTTGAACGTTCGAAATGTTGTGGCCATTCAAGATTTGGGAGAGGCCGAACTGGGGAGATCGGGCAATGAAAAGACCAGAATCGGTATCCTAGGGGGTGCACCGGCAGGATTTTTCAATATACCTGGTACCGATGTCCTACCACAAAATGGTGCGAACGACTATGACCCAAGCCTTATTGGTAATGGTGGGGTATTAAATGCTTCCATCCGTGACATAGCGACCGTGGAACAAGGCTTTACCTTTGGTAACGGATATTCGGCCAATCAAGGATTCGATTATGCATTTCTGGAGAATGCTCGAAAGTTGGAAGTGGGCCGTGACTATCAGTTCGACCAGCAATTGGGATACATTTCTTTGAATCAACGGTTGAGCAACGACGAAGTCTTGGGTGTGGCTTTTCAATACACCTTCAATGGGGAAGTCTTCCAAGTTGGGGAGTTCGCCAATGGTGGAATTGATGCAACAACGGTATCAGGTGGTGTAAACCCAATCGTTGAAAACAACACCTTGATTCTAAAATTATTGAAAAGTAATATTACCAACGTGGATGATCCCATATGGGATTTGATGATGAAAAATATCTACGCCACAGGTGCTTTTCAGCTAAGTCAGGAAGATTTTAAGTTCAATATTCTGTATTCCGACCCAACCCCTCGTAACTATATTACCCCAGTGGTGGATTTTCCCGCTCCTATAAACGGCAACAGACCCTTGGATGAACGTATATTATTGGAAGTCTTCAATCTGGACCGCTTAAACATCTATAACGATGTACAACGTGGAGGGGATGGCTTTTTTGATTACGTTCCAGGGATTACAGTTGACACCCAATCGGGACGAATTATTTTTACCAAAGTGGAACCATTTGGGGAATTCCTCTTTGAAACTTTGCGAAGTAATGCAGGTGAAATTTATGACGTGGAAGATGATCAGGGCTATAACCCCAATCAGGAGCGCTATGTTTTCCGAAATATGTACGCCAAGACCAAGGCAGCTTCCTTACAAGATGCCGAGAAGAACAGGTTTCAGTTAAAGGGAAGATATAAGTCAGAGGGTAACAATGGTATTCCAATTGGGGCTTTCAACGTGCCCAGAGGTTCGGTTCGGGTAACCGCAGGAGGCCGACAGCTACAGGAGGGAATTGATTATACCGTTAACTATCAGGCAGGAACCGTTCAAATTTTGGACCCCAGTCTTCAAGCTTCTAACACTCCGGTGAATATATCTGTTGAGAACAATGCCGTTTTTGGACAGCAGACCCGAAGGTTTACGGGTATCAATGTAGAACACCAATTTAACGAGAACTTTCTTTTGGGTGCTACGGTACTCAACCTAAACGAACGTCCACTTACCCAAAAATCCAATTTTGGAGTGGAACCAGTGAACAATACCATTTTCGGACTTAACGGAAACTTTAGCACGGAGATTCCCTTTCTCACGCGATTGGCCAATAAATTACCCAATATTGATACGGACGTGCCCTCAAACCTATCTGTGAGAGGAGAGGTGGCCTTTTTAAGACCGAATTCACCCAAGAACGCAGATTTTGAAGGAGAAACAACGACCTATTTGGATGATTTTGAAGGAGCCCAGGCATTGATTGACATTCGTTCATCACTGGGTTGGACCTTGGCAAGCCCCCCAGTGGAATTCTTGCAGGATCGTACCGGTATCGACGTCGGTTTTGAGCGAGCAAAAATGTCGTGGTACACGATTGACCCTATTTTTTATACCAACCAAAGACCTGCCGGACTTTCCGATAACGATATTTCATTGAACGCCACAAGACGCGTTTTTATTGATGAGGTATTTACCGAGACCGATATTGCCCAAGGCCAAACACAGGTGCAGGGAACGTTGGATATCATTTACTATCCGAACGACCAAGGGCCTTATAATGCAAATCCGAACTTTGTTGCTGAGACACCTGCTGAAAAATGGGCAGGAATCATGCGTCCGTTGAGCAGCACTAATTTTGAACAGTCCAATGTGGAGTTTGTCCAATTCTGGGTGTTGGACCCATACATTGATGGGCAGACGACTGATGGAAATGTCGGGGAATTGGTGTTGAATTTGGGAAATATTTCAGAAGACATCCTAAAGGATGGAAGAAAACAATATGAAAATGGTCTTCCAGCCACCACCAATAATGAAATTCCTAGGACAACCATTTGGGGGCAAGTACCTTCAACCCAATCATTGGTCTATGCCTTTGATGCTGATGAAACCAATAGAACCCAGCAAGATGTTGGATTTGATGGATTAAATGATGCCGAAGAACAAGCTATTTATAATGGACCTGCCGAAGACCCCGCTTTTGACAATTATCAATATTATCTGAACCGTGAAGGAGGAATTTTAGAGCGCTATTTCGATTTCAATAACCCTCAAGGCAATTCCCCGGTGGCAGTGACCAATACAAGCAGGGGCTCGACCACTTTGCCAGATGTAGAGGATATTGACCGTGATTTGACCATGAATACGGTGGATAGCTACTACGAATACCGGATTCAGATTCGACCCAATACCACGGTGGATGATCAGTACGTAACAGATATCCGTGAAGGTCTTACACCGACCTTACCGAATGGAACCCAACTTAACCGAAGATGGATTCAATATAAAATACCCCTGAGCGACTTCACAGAAGCCGTAGGTGGGATAACCGATTTCCGATCTATAAGTTTTATGCGGATGTACCTCACAGGCTTTTCCGATGATGTGGTGCTTCGTTTTGCGACCTTGGATTTGGTTCGTGGTGATTGGCGTACTTATACGAATTCCCTTCAGCCTGATGTGGACAATGACCCTTCGGATGACGGCACTGTTACCGATGTTAATACGGTAAACATCGAGGAAAACTTTGGAAGACAGCCCATTCCGTATGTGCTTCCTCCTGGAGTTGTACGGGAACAGCTGAACAACAACAATACCATTATCCGTCAAAATGAGCAATCGCTGTCGTTTGTGGTAGAAAATCTGGAATCTGAAGATTCCCGGGGTGTTTTTAAAAACGTCAACATCGATATTCGCCAATATGAGCGCATCAAAATGTTTATGCATGCCGAAAAGATTTTGGATGGCGACTATTCCGACGATGATACCCCTTTGGTCGGATTCCTTCGAATGGGAACGGACTTCTCAGAAAACTTCTATCAGCTTGAGCTTCCCCTGCAGTTTACTTCATTCAACGTGACATCCCCAGAGGAGATTTGGCCGGAAGTAAATGAAATTGATATTGCCCTTGCTGACCTAAATAAGGTAAAATCCCTCGGCATAGCAGAACAAACCCTGAACGAGGTCAATTTTTATGAAATTATTGATGGTGTTGCAGTACTTGTGGATGAATTTGCACCGAGAACTTTGGGGAGGGTCCGTATTGGGATTAAAGGTAACCCCTCTTTGGGAAGCATACGTGGTATGATGGTAGGGGTCAAGAATATCGATGACCTTCCAGCTCGAGGAGAGGTTTGGTTCAATGAACTACGTTTGGCAGGCTTGGACAATAATGGTGGTTGGGCCGCTATTGCAGCGCTGGACGCCAACATGGCCGATTTTGCCAATGTTACGGCAACGGGAAGCAGAAGTACCTCTGGTTTTGGCTCTATAGATCAAATGCCCAATGAACGTCTGCGAGAGGATGCCATCTCCTATGATGTGGTCACCAATGTAAATGTCGGTCAGCTGTTTCCTAAAAAATGGGGGCTTCAAATTCCTTTCAACTATGGTATATCAGAAACTTTGATTACTCCAGAGTTTGACCCTGTTTATGATGATTTAAAGCTCGATGACCGTATCGACGCAGCATCCACTCCTGAGGAAGCCGAGACCATACGGGAGCAAGCCGAGGATTATACAAAGCGAACCAGTATCAACTTAATTGGTGTTCGAAAAAATAGAGGGGAGGAAGCAAAGGAAAACTTCTTTGATATTGAAAACTTCACTTTCAACTATTCCTATAACGAAACCGATCATAGAGATTTTCAAGTAGCGGAACTTCGGGATCAAAATGTGACCACAGGTTTTGTTTACAATCATAATTTTAAACCTGCCACTATAGCTCCTTTTGCCAAAAAAGACTCTTTGTTTACTGGAAAGTATTGGCAATGGCTTAAAGAACTTAACATTAATTTATTGCCCGCCAGTTTTTCTTTGAATTCAAATTTGAATCGCTCCTTCAATCAGCAGCGTTTTCGAGATGTTTTGGAGCCTGGGGTTGATGCTCTGGATTTACCGTTGCTTCAACAGCGAAATTATCTGTTCAATTGGCAGTATGCCCTAAACTATAGCATTACCAAATCGTTAAGGTTGAACCTTACCGCTTCCAACAACAATATTGTTCGCAATTATTTTAACGAAGAAGGCGATCCCGATTCGGGTATCAACGAGCTTCTTGATCTCTGGGATGGCTTTTTTGATATTGGGGAACCTAACCGACATTCCCAACAGATGCAAATCAATTATGAATTGCCGTTCAGTAAGTTTCCGTTCTTGAATTTCATTAACGCCCAGTATACCTATACCAGCAATTTTGATTGGCAACGGGGTGGAGATGCTTTGAATGAGGTGGCCGGTGAGGACATCAATACCGTACAAAACGCGAACACCCATAATATTACGGCAAATTTGTCGATGCAACGTTTTTATGACTTTCTTGGATTGAGGAAAAGGGACGGCAAGGTACTGGCTAGTCAGGCGCAAGCGAGAAGGGACAAAGCTGGAAATCCGGCTTCGGGAACTGAAGACGAAAAACCAAAGAAAAAAACCAGCAAGACAGTCAATACCCTTATCGATGCCATAACTATGGTGAAAAGGGTCAATGTGAATTACAGCGAGAATAATGGAACGGTCCTTCCAGGATACACCCAGTCCATAGGCTTTATTGGTACCACCAGACCCACCTTCGGCTTTGTGTTCGGAAGTCAGTCAGATGTGCGCTTTGAAGCGGCCCGAAACGGCTGGTTGACTACTTTCCCTGAATTTAACTCGCAATACTTGAGAAATTCAACCAAGCAGTTGAACATTACAGCTACGGCCCAACCAACACAAGATTTGACCATTGACCTCACTGCCGACCGTCAATTGACAACAAGCTTACAAGAAAACTTTAGTCCAGAGCTTTGGCAGAATGGTCTTGACGGACTGATCAATGAGTTTGGAAATTTCAGTATCTCGACCATGATGATCAGCACGGTTTTCAATAAGAGTGATGAATTTGATTCTCAGACTTTTGAAGAATTCAAACAGAACAGAATTGTGATTGCAAATCGATTGGTGGCCGATAGGAATCAGTCACCAGGCACCTTGGACGATGATGGTTTCCCTGAACTATATGGAAAGACCCAGCAAGAGGTATTGCTACCTGCCTTTTTTGCGGCTTATACGGGACGGGATGTCAATCGGGTCAATTTGGATGCTTTTCGCGAAATCCCCATTCCCAATTGGAACGTTAAGTACACCGGTTTGATGAAAAATCGCTGGTTCAAGAAGAAGTTCAAACGTTTTTCGTTGAGCCATGGCTATCGGGCGGCCTATAGCATCAATAATTTTCAGACCAACCTGGAGCGACAAAATAGCTCGGTAAACCCAGAAAATGGGGATTTGCTCCCTGAAAACATTATCAGCAATGTAGTACTGACCGACCAGTTCAATCCGCTAATGCGGGTCGATTTCGAAATGAAGAACTCCTTCAGCTTCTTGGCCGAAGTGCGCAGGGACAGAACCCTTTCCTTAAGTTTTGATAACAGTCTGCTTACCGAGATCAACGGTCAGGAATATACCGTTGGCCTTGGGTATCGTTTTAAAGATGTGAAGTTCGTGACCAACATTGGAGGGGAGCGAACAAGACTCAAGGGAGACCTGAACCTCAAAGCCGATTTTTCACTTAGGGACAATATTACCATCATTAGAAACCTTGATATAGATAATAATCAAATCACCTCAGGTCAGAAATTGGTGTCCTTTAAGTTCACAGCAGATTATGCGCTGAGCAAAAACTTTAACGCACTGTTCTTTTACGATCATTCCTTCTCGGAGTTTGCTGTGTCAACGGCCTTTCCACAAACCACGATTAACACCGGCTTTACCCTTCGATACAACTTCGGAAACTAGAGGAAGGATTTTCTTTGGTATTTTTTCTTTTGCCCAAAGTTTACTTGAAAAGCTATGCCTGATCGGTTACATTTGTCTTCGGACAAAAATTATTTGAGACAATGAACATACCAGCAGACCTAAAGTACACCAAAGACCACGAATGGGTTAAAATTGAAGGCGATATAGCCACTATCGGGATTACAGATTTTGCCCAAGGAGAACTTGGTGATATTGTTTATGTCGAGGTGGAGACTGTTGATGAAACCTTGGACAAGGAAGAGGTTTTCGGTACAGTGGAAGCCGTTAAAACGGTCTCTGACTTGTTTTTGCCCTTAAGCGGTGAAATCGTTGAGTTCAATGAATCTTTGGAAGACGAACCGGAAAAAGTGAACTCAGATCCCTATGGTGAGGGTTGGATGATCAAATTAAAAATCAGTGACGAATCACAGGTTGATGATTTGATGAGCGATGCCGATTACAAAGCCTTGATTGGTGCTTAAAAACTATTTTTTTACCATATTTTTTATAGGCTGGGTTGTGTTGATTACATGGCTCAGCTTATTTTCTTTTTCAGGTTTGGATACCGGCTCAGTGAGCATTCCCTATGCCGATAAGGTCACCCATTTGGTGTTTTATGGTGGTTTTGTTGTATTGGGATGCCTGTTTATTAGGGAATTGAAATCCAGAAAAATAGCTTGTAATGGGGCAATAGCAATTATGCTTCCAAGCGCTGTGATATATGGCATATTTATTGAGTTCTTACAGTATACCATTACGGAAAATAGAATGGCCGAATATGGAGATGCCATTGCGAATACCATTGGGGCAGGCTTGGGCGCGTTATTGATTTGGTGGTATTTTTCTAAAAAACAGCCGTTAAAATGGAAAATTTAATTGCTTATTTAACGAATTAAATATTAAATTAGCGAATACTAAACTCAAAAAAATGGAATTAAAAAAGAATCCAAAAGCTGATGTAGGAAAGAACAGCACCCTGTATTTCGTAATAGGGTTGGCTGCTGTGCTGGGGCTGGTATACGGAGCCATGGAGTGGAAAAAATATGACAAGATTAATGACTATGATATCTCATTGAACGTTGAGGACCAGTTGGATGAAGAGGTGCCAATGACGGAACAAATTAAAACGCCACCACCACCACCACCACCTGCTGCCCCTGAAGTAATCGAGGTTGTTGAAGATGAGGAAGAAGTTGAAGAAACTGTTATTGAGTCTACTGAAACCAGTCAGGAAGAAGAGGTAATGGAAGTGGAAGAAGTCGAAGTTGACGAAGTAGATGAAGATATTTCAGTTCCTTTTGCCGTAATTGAAGATGTACCGATTTTCCCCGGATGTGAAGGATCTAGCAACAAAAAAGCATGTTTTCAGGAAATGATGCAGAAGCATATCCGTAAGAACTTCCGTTATCCTGAAATCGCCCAAGAAATGGGAGTACAAGGACGTGTTAATGTTATTTTCGTTATCCAAAAAGATGGAAGCATTGGAAACATCAGGATGCGTGGACCGGACAAAAACTTGGAGGCTGAAGCGTTGCGAATCATCAAGAAGCTGCCTAACATGACTCCAGGTAAGCAAAGAGGTAGAGCGGTAAAAGTACCTTTCAGTATTCCGATTACCTTTAAGTTACAGTAAAAAATATGATATCAAATATAGTAGCCCTGGCAGTTTTGCCGGGGCTTTTTTGTTGGCAAGCAAGGCCTCCAGCAATAAGTAATAGCCATGTGGATGAGGGCTTATTATACTATGCTTAAAAGAAAAAGCTCCGATTTTTAATCGGAGCTTTTTCTCTACGCTCATTCTACTTGTGGAACTAAGCGTGGTAATAGCGCTCATTCACAATTTTTCCATCTTTCCATTGGGTACGTACCACCTGCTCAAATCGGTGTTTGGTTCCATCATTGGTATCGAACTCCATAACAGCCTCATAAAAAGTGGTGTCGCCTTTAACGGCTGGGCCACTGGTCACGGTATACCCATGAAAATTGGTAACGGTTTCCAATAACTTTTGCTCTTCGGCCAAACTAAATGCCTTACCTACCTTGGCAGGATTGTTTCCTTCAAAAAGTTGTACATCATCCGCCAAGTAGTTTTCCATGGCCTCAATAAATTTCCCTTCGGCCAATAAAGCGGTCACCTCGTTTGCTTTTATCAATAATTCTTGTTCTTGTGTTGTAGTTTCCATAATTGAAATGCTTTTTATTAGTATTTTGTTGGTACAAAGGTAATTGGGGTCATAGGCCTTTTCATTGCCCATATTTCCCGAAGGCTGTTATAGATTTCCCGTTTATTCACTTTTACTATTAATATTGGATTAATAGAGTCATTTCGAAGGAGCGAAGCGACTGAGAAATCTCAACACCGGACAAAAAAAAGAGGTTTTACTAAAGTAAGTTGCAGATACGTTTGCTCTACCCTTACTTGCAAAGCTCTATCAGGTGCGTCAATGGTGAAGGCAAGGGTCATGGCATTCTCATCTAATAGCAAAGTACCATCGACCAAAGGTCGGGGGAGTTGTTCCAATACCGTTGCATACCGGTTTTGGTCTTGGGGTTTGGCAAAGGTGAACCCGAAGGAAAACACCAAATGGTCCAGCACTTCCATGTGGGCAAATGGTGTGTGGGGTTGGGTATGGAGCAGCAGCTGGCCACTGGGCCGGCGTACCCTCTGCTATAGCATCCCTTGGTGGTAGGTATCGATTTGCAAGGTGCCAAAACGAAGCTCCCAAGAAGCAGACACCCTACGATTTAAGATTTCGGTAATTTCTTTTACAATAGGCAATATTGGCATAACCCTGGTTTTGGGGTGAGGGGGTTATGCAGAAAGCGTATTCAAAAATAATCAAAATGAATCAAAAAAGCACAACGATGTAACCAAATCTTTCAGTAAAACATTGGATTTTGGTTCCATGTATAGGGAGTATTTGCCAGAAGATGCGGAAGTAATGAAAAAAGTGGGACAACGAATTCGCCATCTTCGCAAGGAGAAAGGTATGTCCCAACAAGATTTAGCGCTAGAAGCCGATATTCCAAAAACTCAAGTCGGGCGCGTTGAAAGAGCCGAGAATAACACTAGCTTGGTCACCCTAAATCGTATTGCCAACGCCCTTGAGGTTCCCTTGTCAACATTGTTTTTGTTTGGGGAGTAAACGTATTTCTTTTTAAATCTTCTAAAATTAACACAAACAATCTCAAGGGGTTGGAAAAGAATACTTCGAGGACTATCTTTGCACGCCAATACGCAATGTGGATGAAATCTGCCGTAGGTTCCTTAAAAAGCACATCCTTATCCTTAATTTTTTCCGACTTCAAGGAAATCACAAAGGCCAAACTGGCCGTGAGTGTGGTGTTCTCTTCCATTGCCGGATATTTTTTGGGAGCCTATCAAATCGAATTATGGTCCGTTGTTCTCTTGGCTTTTGGTGGCTACTGCATGGTAGGGGCCTCCAATGCCTACAATCAGGTCATTGAGAAAGACCTCGATGCACTTATGAAACGGACTCGAAATCGCCCAATTCCTTCGGGGCGAATGTCGGTTAGCACAGCAATGACCGTCGCTATTCTTTTAACCATTCTAGGTGTCATTTCCCTATATTTTTTGAGCCCAAAAACGGCCATGTTCGGGGCTATTTCCATCTTTTTATATACTAGCGTGTATACCCCGCTCAAAACAAAGACGCCATTAGCAGTCTTTGTGGGCGCCTTTCCGGGAGCCATACCCTTTATGTTGGGATGGGTGGCCGCTACAGATGACTTCGGAATAGAACCAGGAACCCTGTTTATGATTCAATTCTTTTGGCAGTTTCCGCATTTTTGGGCCTTGGGATGGATGTTGGACGATGACTACAAGCGAGGAGGCTTTAAAATGCTTCCAACGGGAAAAAAAGATAGGGGCACCGCTCTGCAAATCATATTGTATACCATCTGGATGATAGTTATTTCCGTAATGCCAGCTTTTGGTTTCACAGGGCGCCTGCATTTGACGATTCCGGCAGCAACCATCGTTTTGTTATGTGGTTTGATTATGCTGTTTTTTGCATTTAGGCTTTATGAGAAAAGGGACAATGTAAGTGCACGACGGTTAATGCTGGCCAGCGTGACCTACATCTCCTTGATTCAGATAATATATGTTGTTGATAAATTGATCAGTTAGAAAATGGATTTTACCCAAGGAACAATAGAGCAAAAGAATAGAAGGGCCAAAAAGATGATGCTCTGGTTCGGTATTGTGAGCTTAATAATGGGATTTGCTGGTTGGACCAGTGCCTATATTGTGAGTAGTAAACGTAGCGATTGGATCAGTGACCTGGATTTGCCCCAAGCATTCTTGTGGAGTACGGCAACCATTGTATTGAGTAGTATCACCTATTGGCTTGCCAAGAGAGCCGTAAAAAAAGATGACCAAAAACAAGGCACCCTGTTTTTGTTGGTGACCCTAGGATTGGGGATTCTTTTTATCGTACTGCAATTTGTAGGATTTTCGCAAATGTTGGAGAATGGGTATTACTTCACGGGACCTACCAGTAACATCAAAATGTCGTATGTTTTCCTGATTGCTGCAGTGCACATTGTGCATGTGGTGGCCGGATTGATTTCCCTTTTGGTGGTGTTGGTTCAGCAACTAAGGGCTAAGTATGGTTCCAAAAGTTATTTGGGCCTTGAATTGGGGGCAACCTTTTGGCATTTTTTGGATTTCCTTTGGGTGTACTTAATACTTTTTATGTATTTCGTAAAATAATTTTTTGGTGTTGAAGTTTTCATTGCACTTTGTCTTTTCCAATACGGTAAAAGGTGTATTTTTGCTAAAGTTTTATTAAAACGAGTTCTTTTATGGATACTACGGTAACGACCGGTACTGAAGATAACGTTTGGGGTGGTGGCAACCGTCCCCTGGGTGCTAGCTACGGAAAATTGATGATGTGGTTTTTCATCGTCTCGGATGCCTTGACCTTTTCTGGTTTTTTGGTGTCCTATGGTTTTTCCAGATTTAAGTTTATTGAAACTTGGCCGATAGCCGATGAGGTTTTTACCCACGTTCCCTTTTTCCATGGGAATTACCCGATGTACTATGTGGCTTTCATGACATTCATTCTGATTATGTCTTCGGTCACCATGGTACTTGCCGTTGATGCGGGTCACCGCATGATGAAGAACCGTGTTATCCTTTACATGTTCCTTACCATTATTGGAGGTGCCATTTTCGTGGGCTCACAGGCCTGGGAATGGGCAACCTTTATTAAAGGGGATTATGGGGCGTTGGAAACCAAGGGAGGACGTATTCTACAATTTGTAAATGCAGAAACCGGTGAACGAGCTGCTTTGGCCGACTTTTCCAAAATCTTACCAGAGGAAAGAGTAAAGCATGAAAAAAGTGCTGGTATCTGGTATCAGGAAGAAGGGTATAAAACATCCTACTCCCTAAATGAGGTGATTCAAGGCTTTAGGGCCAATCCAAATATTTTGATTCGTACGGAGACCATCAATGAGGAAGGTGAAAAAACACTATTGACTCGCGGAGAATCCTTGGAGAAACTCAAAGATGCGGTATTGGTGGTTGAGGGAGCCAATCTGATACGAAATGAATATGGTAGTCGTCTTTTTGCTGACTTTTTCTTTTTCATCACAGGTTTTCACGGCTTCCACGTTTTCTCGGGAGTGGTCATCAATGTGATTATCTTTTTCAACATTATTTTGGGCACTTACGAACGCAGGGGCCATTATGAAATGGTGGAAAAAGTGGGATTGTACTGGCACTTTGTAGATCTAGTGTGGGTATTTGTATTTACATTCTTTTATTTGGTTTAAAATTCAATTGTTATTGCTGCAAGGGCAGCATTCGAAACAGTATCTATTCATATGGCACACGAACATAAACTGGAAATTTTCAGGGGACTTTTAAAATTTAGATCAAATACCCAAAAAATTTGGGGGGTTTTGATTTTCCTAAGTATCGTAACCGCAGTAGAAGTGGCTTTGGGTATCACCAAACCAGAGGTTTTGACCAAAAACTACTTTTTGGGCATGAAACTTCTTAACTGGATTTTCATCATTTTAACCTTGGTGAAGGCCTATTATATCGCTTGGGATTTTATGCACCTTAGGGATGAAAAAAGCTCATTGCGTAGGGCGATAGTATGGACCCCCATCTTCTTGGTTTGCTATCTGATATTTATCTTGCTTTTTGAAGCGGACTATATCTACAACGTCTTTAAGGATGGCTTTTTATCCTGGGATTTCTAAGAAAGTATTAACATACATCAAAGGCGGTTTCAAAACCGTCTTTTTTATTTTTGTGGAATTGAGATTTTCATGAAAAAGACCTTTGTTTTAGTCGTTCTCTTTGTTTTTCCGTTAGTGGCCTATCTCTTCTTTGCCTCAGGGGTAAACAACTTTGGAAGGCTTCCTGTACTTACTGAAAACGTGGATGAGTTGGAACAGTTTACTGGGGATGCCAAACTTGAGGGTAAAATTACCATCTTGGGATTTTTGGGAACCGAAATTGGTAAGATCAAAGGAAACGCCTTCAACCTAAATCAAAAGATTTATAAGCGGTTCAGTGAGTTCAACGATTTTCAGATGTTGATGATGGTGCCCACAGGTTATGAGGAGGAAGTGACCGCGCTAAAGGAGGAATTGGGAACACTTTCTGATGTGGATAAATGGAATTTTGTCTTTGGGTCCACCGCTGAGATTGAAACATTCTTCAAGAGCCTTGAAACCAACCTAAGTTTAGATGAGACTTATGGCACACCCTATGTTTTTATCGTGGATAAAGACCGCAATCTTAGAGGTAGAAATGACGATGAGGATGAAGGGGTCAAATACGGATTCAATACCACTTCGGTAGCTGAGTTGAACAATAAGATGGAGGATGATGTAAAAATCATTTTGGCCGAATACAGACTTGCCTTAAAAAAGAACAATGCCAACAGGAGCAAATAGCAGCAAAAAATACACCTACGTTTGGGTTTCATTGGTTATTCTGGTCTTTGGAATCATCTTCATTCCAAAAATCGTTAATCGACTTAAAGGTAGTTCAGTAGTTGAAGATGATCGTATGAGCTTAGGTGTGGCTCAACAGGAAGTAGGTTTTGTGATAAACAACGGTCAAAAGCGAAAGGTCCCTAACTTCTCTTTTTTCAATCAGGATAGTCTGCCTATCTCCAATACCGATTATTTGGGGAAAGTGTACGTTGTGGAATTTTTCTTCACTACCTGTCCCACCATTTGTCCCATTATGACCACCAACTTGGTGGAGCTTCAGGAAACCTTTGAGGAATATGATGATTTTGGGGTAGCGTCATTTACCATTAATCCAAGATATGATACTCCTTCCGTGTTAAAAAAGTATGCGGGTAAATATGAGATAACAGACCCAGACTGGCACTTGCTGACCGGTGACCGTGATGCAATTTACGAATTGGCGCAAGAAGGTTTTTATGTTCCCGTGAGTGAAGATACTTCGGTTCCTGGAGGATTTGAGCACTCGGGAATGTTCGCCCTTATTGATAAAGAAGGTTATATTCGTTCAAGAATGGATACTTATGGGAATCCGATAATATACTATCGCGGTACCGTGACCGAAAAACAAGGGGTGAACGCGGAGGGTGAGCCACAACAAATCACTATGCTAAAGGAGGATATTAAAAAACTATTGCTCGAAGACTAATGGAAAAGGCAGCAATAAACGAGAAACGGTTTAATCGCGGGATCACTATTATTTCTATAGTTATTCCATTGGTTGTGGCCCTATTGTTTGGTTACAAAATTCCAGATGCAGAACCTTTGTATTTTCTTCCTCCCATTTATGCTTCCATCAATGGTTTGACCGCCTTGTTGCTCATTGTTGCTGTGATTGCCATCAAAAATGGGAAAAGAAAGCTACATCAAAACCTGATGACGACCTCTATTGTACTGTCGGCTTTGTTTTTGGTGATGTACGTGGGCTATCATATGACCTCCGATAGCACCAAATTTGGAGGAGAGGGAGGTATTCAATACGTGTACTATTTTATTCTGATCACACACATTGTGCTTTCCATAGCCGTAATTCCCTTGGTGCTTATCACCTATTCCAAAGCATATCTAAAAGATTTTGAGAACCATAGACGATGGGCAAAATATACTTTTCCCATTTGGTTGTATGTCGCCATAACTGGGGTCATTGTTTATGTGATGATTTCCCCCTACTATGCCTATTGATTCTGATGAAAACAAAGATTCTCATAGCACTCTTGATTTTTTTAGCGCTTCCTCAGCTAAGCGAGGCACAATGCGCCATGTGCAGGGCAGTGGTAGAGAGTGAAGGAGATGCAGAAACGGCAGAAGCCCTCAATGACGGTATCGTTTATTTAATGGCGATTCCATACATTTTGGTAGCCGGTTTATTCTATTTTATCTACCGTAGAATGAGAAATTAAAATTTCTTAAAAATTTTAACATTTTTTTTACGGTCAAAGTGTAACAATACAACTTAATTGTTATCCTATAGGAGTACGCTTGCGTACTTCATCAATCATCAAACACCAACCATATGTTCGATATAGAACGGTGGCAAGAAATATTTGACACCATCCGAAAGAACAAATTACGCACTTTCCTAACGGGGCTATCTGTAGCTTCCGGAATATTCATTTTGGTTATTTTATTGGGTTTTGGACAAGGCATGCAGAATGGCATTGAGCAAGAATTCAAGCAAGACGCCTCCACCAGCGTTTGGGCATGGCCCGGGGTCACTTCAAAAGAGTTCAAGGGACTCAATCCAGGTAGAAGGATTCAGTTTGTAAATGAAAATTTCAACACGGTGAGCTCCATGTACAATGATGTTATTGAGTATGAGTCGGCCCGGATTTTTGTTAGGGACGTTACCGTCAATTATGGCAAGGAAGCCCTGGTCTATAGTGTACAGGGCGTTGCATCCGATTTTCAGTTCATTGAAAATACGGGAATGATAGATGGCCGATTTATCAACTACCAAGATGAAATTGCTTTGGGAAAAGTGGCCATCATCGGAAAAAAAATTAGAACAGATGTTTTTAATGAGGTGGAGACACCCATTGGAGAATTTGTTGACATCTCTGGCATCCCTTTTAAGATTATAGGGGTTTTTAAAGAACAAAGGGAAAGAGAAGAAGAAAGGATTTACATTCCCATAACTACGGCACAAAGGGTTTTTAATGGAGGAAACCGGGTGAACAACCTTTCGTATACCCTTCCTCCAGTGCAGAATTTTGACGAAGCCGTTGCCCAAGCAGTTAATTTTAAGAACAGTCTTCAAACCTATCTTCAGCAGGCTCATACCGTCGCTCCCGATGATACTGGGGCCATGGAGGTTTGGAGCGCCATGGAAGAAGCTAAACGATACTATGGCCTTACGGGGAATATCAAGATTTTCTTTTGGTTTGTGGGTATCTGTACCATAGTCGCGGGGGTGGTAGGTGTCAGTAATATTATGCTGATTGTGGTTCGTGAGCGTACTCGTGAAATAGGAATCAGAAAAGCATTGGGTGCCAAGCCTTGGTCTATTGTAGGAATGATTTTGCATGAAGCCATTTTTGTTACGGCCATATCAGGCTTTGGGGGACTTATTTTCAGTATGGCCCTTCTTGAGCTTGTAGGCCCAAATATAGAAGTGGATTATGTGGTAAACCCATCAGTGAGTTTTAATGTGGCCTTTGCAACTGTCATTGTATTGATTTTGGCTGGAACACTGGCCGGATTTGTGCCGGCATGGAGAGCTGCTCGAGTACAAGTAATAGAGTCCCTAAGAGATGAATAACCGAATACCGAATAAGCATGTTCAATAAAGACAGATGGCGTGAAATAATAGAGGTGCTTACCAGCAATGTCTGGCGTACGGTCTTTACCGCCTTTGGTGTATGTTGGGGTATTTTTATTCTGATTGTGCTTTTAGCGGCGGGCAAGGGATTGGAAAATGGCATCCGGGCCGACTTTGGTGATATTGCCACTAATACCATGTTCATGTGGACCCGAAGTACAACTAAACCCTATGAAGGATTACCAAAGGGTAGAAGCTTTGAATTCAAGATAAATGATGTTCAGGCCATAAGGGACAATGTGCCGAACCTTAGATTTATTTCACCCAGAAATCGACTGGGAGGATTTCGGGGAGGGAGCAATGTGGTTCGGGGAATCCGAACAGGGGCTTACAATATTTATGGGGACTATCCCGAAATCATCAATCAAGACCCCATGACCGTCACCTCAGGACGCTTTATCAATTACAACGATATCAACGAGAAAAGAAAGGTTGCTATCATTGGAAGAGGGGTAAAGAATGATCTTTACGAAAAAGGGGAAGAGGTTCTGGGTAGTTATATAAAAATTCAAGGCGTCAATTTCATGGTGGTGGGCACCTATAAGAAAAACAGCAATGATGGCGATGGTGAAGAAGCCCAAAAGGAAATTTATGTTCCCTTTACATCATTTTCCCAAGCTTTCAACCGTGGTGAAGATGTAGGTTGGATGGCCATTACCGCCCATGATGGAAGTTCCATATCCGTGTTGAAGGAAAAAATCATTGGGGTAATGCGGCAAAGACATAAGGTGCACCCCGAAGATAACCGGGCCATTGGACACTTTGACCTGTACGAGCAATTTAACCGGGTTGAAAGTCTGTTTGGTGCCTTGAAAGGAGTTGCGTACATCGTAGGGATTATGGTGTTATTATCTGGAATCATTGGTGTGAGCAACATTATGCTCATTGTAGTTAAAGAGCGCACCAAGGAAATCGGTATTCGAAGAGCACTTGGGGAGCAACCATGGTCCATAAAACTTCAGATTTTGATGGAATCCATCTTTTTGACCATTATTTCTGGAATGACAGGCATTATCTTTGGCTCTTTGGTAATATACGGAATCAACTCGTTGTTGGACAGTGTTGGACCAGTGGATATGTTCATCAACCCCAGTGTAAGCGTAGGTGTGGTCAGTGGGGCATTGCTCATATTAATGGTATCGGGACTTTTGGCCGGATTTATCCCTGCCAACAGTGCTATTCGGGTCAAACCCATAGAAGCATTGCGAACCGAATAATACGAATCAATCAAATCGACTATAAAAAATGAAAAAATCAGTTACCATTATCATCTTATTGCTCATCGTAATCGTATTCGGTGGGTCAATGTTTTATTTATATCAAAAAAATTCAGAGGACCCCATAGTCTACGAAACGGAAAATCCGAGTAAACAAACCATTGTTAAAAAAGCAGTGGCCACAGGTAGTATTCTTCCTTTGGAAGAGGTGCTCATAAAACCCAATATTTCAGGCGTTATCGAAGAGATTTATGTGGAAGGGGGAGACTATGTAAAATCTGGTGATCTTTTGGCAAAAATTAAAGTAGTTCCCAATTTGAATGCCTTGAATGATGCTCGAAATGCCATTGATGAGGCCAAAATTAATTTGGATGACCAAAAAAGAAACTATGAAAGGCAGTTGTCCCTTTTCAATAAAGGCGTGATTTCACAGGCAGATTTGGAGCGCGCCCAGGTTACCTATGATCAAGCCAAACAGACCTATGGAGCAGCCAATAAAAGGTTCGATATCGTAAATACAGGAACCACCAGCGGGTTTCGTAATGCTGCCAATACCCTAATTCGGTCCACTGTAAGTGGTATGGTGTTGGAGGTTCCTGTTGAGGTGGGAAACCAGGTCATCGAGAGCAATAACTTCAATGAGGGTACTACCATTGCTGCCATTGCCGATGTTGAAAAGATGATTTTCGAAGGCAAGGTCGATGAATCCGAAGTAGGAAAAATCAAAGAGGACCTTCCCTTGGAAATTACCGTAGGCGCCATAGAGAATCAAGTTTTTGATGCGGTCCTGGATTACATCGCGCCAAAAGGGAAAGAAGAAAATGGAGCCATTCAGTTTGAAATCAAAGGAACCTTGACTAAAAAAGATACCACCTTTATCAGAGCCGGGTTAAGTGCAAATGCCTCTATTATTCTGGCCAGAGCGGATAGTGTCTGGGCATTGAAAGAGGCCTTGGTCCAGTTTGATGATGATACCAAAAAACCTTTTGTTGAGATTGAGACGGCCGATCAACAATTCGAGCGACGAGACATAGAATTAGGGGTTAGTGATGGTATTTTTGTTGAGGTAAGATCTGGAATTTCCGAGAACGATAAGGTCAAGGTCTGGAACAGTGTTTCAGATGACGAAGAGGCCAATTAACCATTTAACAAAAATTTTAAACCTTTCTTGTAACATTTTATCAAATTGTAAGTCCTATTACGGGGGAGTTACAACCCAGATAGCTAACAGAACCAATCATGATAGAAATTAAAGATCTTCACAAGTCCTATAAAATGGGGAGCAATTCCCTTCATGTTTTAAAGGGAATAAATTTTACAGCTGAAGCAGGCGAATTGGTGGCCATTATGGGTTCTTCGGGTTCTGGAAAATCAACCTTACTCAACATTTTGGGTATCTTGGACGGTGCTGACTCAGGAGAATACACTCTCGATGGCGTCCCTATTGAAGATTTGACTGAAACCAAGGCTGCACAGTATCGAAACAAATTCCTTGGATTTGTGTTCCAGTCCTTTAACCTAATCAATTATAAAAGTGCACTAGAAAATGTGGCTCTCCCACTCTATTACCAAAAAGTAGGACGGAAGGAACGCCAGGAAAAGGCACTTAATTACTTGGATAAAGTGGGTCTAAAAGAATGGGCATCCCATCTACCCAGCGAGTTATCAGGTGGACAAAAACAGCGGGTGGCCATTGCTAGGGCGATGGCAGCAGAACCGAAAGTGTTGCTGGCCGATGAGCCTACAGGAGCCCTTGACAGTACCACCTCGTATGAAGTAATGGCCCTAATCCAAAAGATAAACGACGAGGGAAATACCATTTTGGTAGTTACCCACGAAGAGGATATCGCGCATATGTGTAAGCGCATTGTGCACCTAAAGGATGGGGTTATCGTTGAGGACAAGAAAGTGAAACAAGTTAGAGCCGAGCAATATGTTTGATAGGGATATTTGGCAAGAAATATTCAACACACTCAAAAAGAACAAATTACGTACTTTTTTGACTGGGTTTTCTGTGGGATGGGCCATATTCATTTTGGTTATGCTTCTAGCATCAGTAAATGGGATGCAGAACGGGTTCGTTGGTCAATTCAATGACGATGCCACAAATACTATTTTCGTTCGTCCAGGGACTACTGCGAAAGCCTATGCAGGTTTTGAGGCAGGTCGAAGAGTACAGTTAAAAAATGAGGACTTGGATTACATTGCCAAGAGTTTCCCAAAGGATGTGGAATACATTAGTGCAAGGTACTATGCGAATGCCACAGCAAGATATAAGAGTGAGACCGGTTCGTATCCTGTACAAGCTGTACACCCCGATCATCAAATTATTGAGAAAACCCTTGTCATTGATGGAAGGTATTTCAATGAAGCGGATGTAATCAATAAGGCCAAGGTAGCGGTAATCGGCAGGAAGGTGGCTGAAGATTTGTTTAAGGACGAGGACCCTCTAGGAAAGTTTGTGGAAATGAACAACTTGCCATTTAAGGTAATAGGCATTTTTACCGATGAGGGTGATGACAATGCCGAAAGAAGGGTATACGCCCCCATAACCACTTATCAGCGAATTTATGGCAATACCAACAACATTAATGTTATAGCCCTCACATATAATCCTACCTATGACCTTTCAAAGGCATTGGCCTTTTCAGGTCGTTTGGAAGAACTTATGAAAAGAAGGCATAAGATATCTCCTGAAGATCAATCAGGACTCTTTGTCTGGAACTACGCTGAAGCATTTGACGACATCAGTAGTTTCACCGCAGTTCTAAAGGCCATTGGAATTGGGGTAGGGTTTCTTATCCTAATTGCCGGCATTGTGGGCATCGGAAATATTATGGTGTTTACTATCAAAGAAAGAACCAAGGAAATAGGGGTGCGAAAAGCGTTGGGAGCTCGACCACGCCAAATCATAAACTTGGTCTTGTTGGAATCAATTTTCATCACTGCACTTTCTGGGTTTATAGGATTGATGTTTGCATGGACGGTATTGTCACTTGTAGGACCGGCAATTGAAACACCTGCGTTCAGCAACCCCTCGGTAAGTGGTGGAACCGTGGTTACGGCAACAATAATATTAATTATTGCTGGGGTCTTGGCCGGATTGATACCAGCCATTAAAGCTTCGAGTGTTAAACCAATTGTAGCATTAAGAGATAAGTAATGTGGTTATTTGACAAAGATTTATGGTCTGAAATTTTCCATACCCTGGGAAAAAATGCATTTCGAACATTTTTGACCATGCTGGGGGTCATATTTGCGATGATCATATTAGTGTTGTTATTAGGGTCGGCCAATGGAATGAGCAATGGATTTGACAAAGTATTTGCAGGTACCGCTTCAAATAGTCTTTTTGTTTGGGGGCAATCTACCTCAGAACCTTACAAAGGATTTGAAAGGGGAAGACGAATTCGATACAAGATTGAGGATGCCGAAATTCTGAAGCGCCAGATTCCGGAAATAGAGGTCTTGGCTCCCAGAATTGAACTTGGAAGCCACAGGGATATTGTTACAGTCTATCGAAAGGGTCAAACAAGTGGTTCAGCCGTGTATGGAGATTTTCCTGAAATTGATAACATAACTAAGAAAAGCTTGGTCGAAGGCCGATTCTTGAACAATAATGATATTGAACACTCCAAAAAAGTATGCGTCATTGGAGAGGAAACGTACAAGTTGCTTTTTGAGAAGGGAGAAGACGCCATAGGAGAGGAAATTCGAATAAATGGGGTTTTCTTTGCTGTAGTAGGGATATACAAGCCCAACAACAATATTAATATCGACGGAGAAAATGCCGTATTTATTCCCTTCACCACCTTTCAAAAAGCATTCAATTCAGGAGACCGCATGGGGTGGATGGCCATTGCCGTGGAACCTGACACCAAGGTGGCCATAGTAGAAAGAGACATCAAAAAAATCTTAAAGAACAAATACGATATACATCCAGATGATGAACGGGCCATAGGCAGTTTTGACATGTCTGAGATTTTCAACAATATCAGTGCGTTCACCAATGTCCTCAAAGGGTTTTCATTCTTTGTGGGAATCTTTACGCTGCTTGCTGGAGTTATTGCCATTAGCAATATCCTCCTTATCACGGTCAAGGAAAGAACAAAAGAAATTGGAGTACGAAGAGCTCTAGGGGCAACACCTATTATTGTAAAGCGTCAAATTGTTGTAGAAGCCATTGTGTTGACCGCTTTTGCAGGGTTAATCGGTTTTGCCTTGTCTGTGGGGATATTGTCGATACTGGATTCCTTATGGGGTAGCGGCGAGGATTTTCCGTTTGTGGATCCCATGATCAGCATTCCTCAATTTGGAATTTCATTCTTATTGATGGTAGGCCTGAGTGTATTGATTGGCCTATTACCCGCAAACAAAGCAGTTAAAGTTAAACCTATTGAGGCCCTCAGGGAAGAATAACCAATAAAAACTAAGGAAATAACAAATAGAAAAGAAAATGAACAAATATTTGAAGTATGGATTAATTAGTGTTGCAGTGATAGCGATTATGCTGGCCGTTGTATACTTTATTAAACAAAATTCCACACCCAAAAAGCTGTATGAGACTGAAACTGTTGAACGCAAGGATATCATTAATAAAGTCATTGTCACAGGAAAGGTAATTCCAGAGGATGAGATTAACATAAAACCTCAAATTTCTGGGATTATCGATAAGATTTTCTTGGAAGAGGGGGTTGATGTGAATGCAGGGGACCTTATTGCTGTCATCAAGGTCGTTCCCAACGAGCAATCTTTGAATCAGGCTGCAGGTAGGGTACGAAATGCTGAAATTTCATTGAATAATGCAAAAATCGAATTTGATCGGAACAAAACTTTGTTCGATAAGGGTGTAATTTCCAGTCAAGATTTTAACAACCAAAAGTTGACGTACGACCAAGCCCAACAGGAATTGACAAATGCCAGGACTGACTATCAAATTATCAAAAGAGGTTCCATTGGCGGTTCATCCAGTGCCAATACCAATATTAGAGCTACAGTTTCAGGAACCATTTTGGAAATTCCTGTTGAAGAAGGAGATCAGGTCATCCAAAGTAACAATTTCAACGATGGTACCACAATCGCCACCATTGCTGATATGAACAAAATGATTTTTGAAGGAGAGGTGGATGAAGCCGAAGTTGGAAAGCTTTCGGTGGGTATGCCGCTGGAAATAAGTTTGGGAGCTCTTGAAAAGGATAAGTTCAATGCCAACTTGAAGTTTATCGCCCCCAAGGGAGTTGAAGAGGAGGGAGCAGTACAATTTAAGATTGAAGGGGATTTGGTCATTAATGACAGCACCTATGTGCGAGCTGGATATAGTGCAAATGCGTCCATCGTCCTCGAAGAGAAAAAAGATGTCCTATCTATCAAGGAAGCGTTGTTGCAGTTTGACAAGGATACTGAAAAGCCTTTTGTGGAGATTGAAGTGGGCGAAAATGAATTTGAAAGAAAGGACATTGAGTTGGGCGTGAGCGATGGAATTGATGTGGAAGTGGTCTCAGGACTTGATGAGGATTCCAAGGTCAAGGTTTGGAATACACTTGAAAAGAAAAGTGACGAGGATTCCTAGTTGACAACCAGCAAGCAGAATAGATAACCAAAAAAAATCAAAAAACGAATGAGACTTAAAATAACCCTTGTCATAGTAGTCCTTGCTATGTCCTTTTCGAATGCCCAGATGCGAAAATGGACCTTGCAAGAATGCGTGGAATACGCCGTTGAAAACAATTTGAGCATCGAACAGTTCGAGCTGGACTTGGAAAATGCCAAAATCGATAAATCAGACGCCCTTGGGGCCTTTCTACCATCGTTAAATGGTGATTCAAGATTAACGGCGAGTACGGGTCTATCGTTTAACCCAACTACCCAAGAACCTGTAAACACAACAATTTTGAACTTTACAGGTAACCTTACATCGGCCATTACCCTTTTTGATGGTCTTCGGAACGTACATCAGTTCAATAGGGCCAAATTGAATGCTATTGCCAACCAGTACAGGTTGGATGATCTAAAGGATGACATTCGATTGAATGTGGCAAATGCCTATTTGCAAGTATTGTCCAACAAAGAGCAACTAAAGACGTTTGAGGCGCAGTATGCGGTCACGGAACAGGATTTGAAACGTACTCGTGAATTGGTTGAGTCGGGCGTATTGCCCAGGGGAGACTTGTTGGAGATTGAGGCCACGGCCGCCAATCAAGAACAGCAGATTATCAATGGCGAAGGATTGGTTTTGATTTCCAGGGTGAGCCTGGCCCAATTGCTTCAAATCACGGATTATGAAAATTTCGATATCGCCGATGAGGAATTTGGTATTCCGCCTTCTGATATCCTAAAGAACTCAGCCAAAGTGATATTCGATAAGGCACTCACCTTCAGAAACGACATTAGGTTTTCAGAAACGAGTGTAGAATTGGCAGAAAAAGACCTTCAAATTGCCAAGGGTGCCAACTACCCTACGGTTGGAGCATTCTTTAATTATAACACACGATACTCTGACCAAAACTTTGGACCTGATGGTAGTCTTATTCCCTTTACAGAACAGCTCTACGTCTTCGATGGAATTTCATATGGTGCCAGTTTGAACGTGCCCATTTTTAATGGCTGGAGCACACGAAACAGTGTGAGGCGCTCAAAAATCAATCTGGAACAGGCAAAGCTTCAGTTAGAACAGGATAAGTTGGCCTTGGAGACGAACATCCAACAAGCCTATGTTGATGTTACGACCTTTTTTAAGGCATATGAGGCAGCTCTAAAAACGATGGATGCCCGGCGTTTGGCCTATGATTATGCCAAAGAGCGGTACGATGTGGGATTGATGAATGCCTTCGATTTCAGTCAGGCCCAAGCTCGGGTCGATAATGCTGAGGCGGATGTAATTCGAACGAAGTACGATTACATTTTCCGACTTAAGATTTTGGAATTCTATTTTGGCATTCCCATCGCATTAAACTAGTATCTTTGTGGCCTTTATGGCCAAAATACTCAATTTAGAAACTGCGACTACCAATTGTTCCGTAAGCATTTCGGAAAATGGGAAGACTCTTTTTTTGAGAGAGAATAATGCCCTTAATTATTCCCACTCCGAGCAGCTTCATATTTTCATTGATGAAATATTGAAGGAGTCCTCACTCACTTTCCACGATTTGGATGCTATTGCAGTGAGCAAAGGCCCTGGGTCCTATACCGGACTCCGAATTGGGGTTTCAGCAGCGAAGGGACTTTGTTTTTCTTTGGATTTACCGCTTATTGCCATCCCTACCTTGGAAAGTATGGCGAGGCAAATCGAAATGGAAAAGGGTGAGGTTGCTATTCCCGTTTTGGATGCTAGGCGTATGGAGGTCTATTCTGCTGTTTTCGACTATCAATATCAAGAAATCAGGGAGACAAGGGCCGAGGTAATTGATGAGAATTCCTTTCAGGAATATGTTGGGACCAAAAAAGTGCACTTTATAGGCAACGGTGCTGCAAAATGTGCTGAGGTCTTAAAGCATGCCAACTTTGTTTTCAATACTACGATAATGCCATCTGCCCAAGAGATGGGAGCTATTGCCCATCAAAAATTTGAGCAGGCACTTTTCGAGGACGTGGCCTATTTTGAACCTTACTATCTCAAAGATTTTGTTTTGCAGGGCAAAAAAAGCTAGTCGGCTTCGTGAACCACTCTTTGTGGGAATGGAATTTCAATTTCCGCTTCGTCAAAACGTAATTTAGTTTGTTCGATCACATAAAAATGTGCTGGCCAAAACACGTCGTTCTTGGCCCAAAAACGAAGCGTAAGGTTCACCGAACTATCTCCTAATTCGCCAACGTAAACCTCAGGTGCTGGCTCAGCAAGGATATCTTCGTTTTCAGCACAAAGCTGCAATAAAATTTCCTTGGCTTTTTTGATGTTGGACCCATAGCTGATTCCGACATCAAACTTATCCCTTCGGGTATCCTCCATATTATAGTTGACGATGTTGCCGTTGGAAAGTTGTCCGTTGGGAATAATGGCAACCTGGTTCCCAAAAGTGTTCAGTTTAGTGCTGAAAATCGTTATCTGTTTTACACTGCCGTCCAGTCCCTGGGCAGAAATCCAATCGCCAACCTTGAAAGGTTTGAAAACCAAAATAAGAACCCCGCCTGCGAAGTTGGCCAAAGAACCTTGAAGGGCCAGGCCAACAGCTAAACCCGCCGCCCCTAGAAGGGCGATCAAAGAGGATGTTTTTACGCCCAATTGTGTAATTACCAAAACAAAAAGAAGAACTTTCAGTGTAATCTTTATGAAACTCTGCAAAAAGGACTCCAGCGTTTCATCATAGTCTTTCTTTTCAAAAAACTTTCGAACCATCCGGTTCAAAAAACCTACGACCCAAAGTCCTACGACAAGGATAATAATGGCGAGAATCAAGTTGGGCAGCATATTCCAAAACCAATCTATGGCCTGCTCTAGATGTTTTTGATAATTGGCAAGTTCTTTCATGTTCATTTTTTATTGAGGGTTCAACTTAACAAAAGCTCTGAACAAGTCAAAGCTTGCATTTTAAATTTTGGTTAAACTGGTTCAACGGACTTTTATTTGCTTGAATACTTCTTCGGCCGATGTCACCGGCAGTTTGCACGCACCTTCAATACATAAATATATCAAAGTCTTTCCTTCGCTGTACCGATTTTCTAACAGCCCAAGATTCCCTTCTCGAGCTGTACCTGCCAAAACACTGTTGGGGAGGTACTGGCCAGCAATTTCGGTTCCAATGCGTTTAAAATTAGTGCCCACAATGGCAATTTCATAGAAATTTTGGGATTCAAAGAGAACAAGATGTAACCAGTTCGCATAGCTTTGTGCACTCTTATCGAAGTTCTCCTGAACATTTTTGAGCATTTGTGCTGCCATATCCCCATAGCCTTCTTCTGGGAATAATTTGTGGAATTTTAAAAGGTTTTTGGCCATAATTGAATTGGAGGCTGAAATAACATTATCGTTGGTCTCAATACTACGTCGAATCAAGGAAAGGTCTTCATCCGAAGTAAAAAAGAACAACTTTGATTCGTTGTCAAGAAAATGCGACTTGGTGTAGTCCAATAGATTTTTGGCATGATTGAGCCACTTTTCATCAAAAGTCACCTCGTATAGATTCAGATAGGCCTCTGTAATCGTGGCGTAATCTTCTAAAAAGGCATTGATGGAACTTCCCCCATTCTTATGGTTCCTAAAAAGGGAATGGTCTTCTTTCATCAGCTCCTGCTCGATAAACAAAGCATTTTCGATAGCAAGGTCCAGATATTGGGCATCACCCAGATAGCGGAAGGCATCTACAAGCCCATTGAGCATCAACCCATTCCAGGAAGCAAGGATTTTATCATCCAAACGGGGTTTTGGGCGATTTTCCCTATGTTTTTTGAGCTTTTCAAGGGCCAGATTCATCTTTGTCTTCAGCTCGGATGGGCTGATATTGTGCTTTTTGGATACTTCTTCGGCTGATTTATCCCGAATCAAAACATAGTTTCCCTCTTCCCAAAGCCCGTAGGAATTAATGTTGTAGTAGTCTTGAAACAGAGGGAAATCGTCACCCACTAAGGTTTTAAGCTCATTTTCAGTCCAAACATAATAGGCACCTTCCTTTAGTATCTGATTTTCATCAAGGCTGTCGGCATCCAGGGAAGAATAAAACCCACCTTTCTCATCTTTTAGTTCCTCAATCACAAAATCGATGGTACGCTCTACTACTTCACGATAAAGTTCATTTTTGGTGACGCTATAGGCTTTTGCATACAAACTGACCAATTGCCCGTTGTCATAGAGCATCTTTTCAAAATGCGGAACGTGCCACTTGGTATCAACGGAATATCTAGAAAACCCGCCACTCACTTGGTCAAATATGCCACCATGCGCCATTCGCGTTAATGTGGTGTTCACATATTCCAAAATTTCACCATGTGAGGTCGCTGTGGCGTAGTGCAGCAGAAAATCCCAATTATTTGGCATCATAAACTTGGGAGCTCTCTTATAGCCTCCCAAAAAAGTATCAAAATATTGTGACCATTGGCTTACCGCGGCATCCAATTGGTCCATACTATAGAGGTTTTGCCCTTCTTTGTTTTCAACAAGATTGATGGCAGTAACCCCTTGTGATAAATTGTTGGCATATTCCTCAACCCTTGCTCTATCTTCCTTATAGATTTTTGAGAGCTGCTCAAGCGATTGTATCCAATTCTTTTTAGGAACATAAGTTGCCCCCCAAAAGGGCTTTCCGTTCGGTAGGGCCACAATGTTCAAAGGCCAACCACCATGACCCGATATCAACTGTATAGCGTCCATATAGATTTGGTCCACATCAGGGCGTTCTTCCCGATCGATTTTGATATTAATGAACCTCTCATTCATCACCTGAGCCACCTCTTCGTCTTCAAAACACTCCTTTTCCATAACATGGCACCAATGGCAGGAGGCATACCCAATGCTTATGAGCAAAGGCTTGTCCTCCTTTTGCGCACGTTCCAGAACTTCAGGTTTCCAAGCCTCCCAATTTACAGGGTTGTGGGCATGTTGCAATAAATAGGGACTGGACTCGTGTATGAGTGCGTTGGTATGCTTATGGGTCACATCATTCTTTTTTTGGGTACAACCAAAAGAGAAGCATAAGATCATGGATATGACAGAAAGCTTTTTGGTCATACTTTATGGATTAAACAAAAAAGCGCCTTGGAGGGGCGCTTTGTGTTTTTATTGTTTGTTTGAGGTCATTTGACCTCAAAGGTGATTTTAACATTCACCCGGTAATCATCAATCTTGCCATCCTTTACGGAAGCACTTTGTTCATTGATATACACAGATCGAATGTTCTTTACCGATTTTGAGGCTTGCTCCAGGGCATTTTTTGCTGCCTGTTCCCAACTTTCGTCGGAGTTTGCCAATACCTCAATAACTTTTAAAACTGCCATGGTTAATGTTTTTAAATTTTATTCAAGGTATAAAAAATCCCTGAAACCTCCCATTTTTACTGGGAGAATCAACCATTTATGGCAACCACTTCATTCACCTTGTCACCCATCATGTTTTTGAGCATGGTCTCAATTCCATTTTTTAGGGTAAAGGTAGAGGAAGGACACCCGCTGCACGCCCCTTGTAACACAACATTTACAGTTTTACTGTCCTCTTCATAGGATTGAAACAAGATATTCCCCCCATCACTGGCTACCGCCGGTTTTACATATTCCTCCAAGATATCTATGATTTGAAGGGAGGTATCGTCGTATTCAGCTTGTTCTATATGGTCTGGAACTGAGTTTTGGGGATTTGAAGCGGCCTCTGCCGAGACTACTTCTTTTCCATCTGCAAGAAAATCACGAATAAACTCTCGGACTTCCAAAGTAACTTCTTCCCAGTTTGCCATATCGTATTTGGAAACGGAAACGTAGTTTTCATCAAAAAACACCTCTTTTACAAATGGAAAATGGAAAAGTTCCCTTGCCAACTGGGAATCTTTGGCTTCATCGATGTTTTTGAATTCGAAAATAGCTGGAACAATCCTCTTATTGGCCACGAACTTCATAACCGCAGGATTGGGCGTTACCTCTGCATAGACGGTCACAGGCTCCTTTTTGCCATTCAATTCTTCATGAACCACGGGCTCACCGGCATTCAAGTACTCCACCAGCTGTTGAGCCACTTCATCTTTTACATCATCCCACTCAACGATATCAAATCGCTCCATGGCCACAAAATTGCCTGATATATAAACTGTTTTGATAAAAGGAAGGTAAAACAACTGTTGCGCGAGGGGAGAATTTTTCGCCTCATCAATATTTTTGAACTCGTAATTGCTCTTCACCAAGAACTGATTCGCCTCAAATTTTAATATTTTGGGGCTGTCAGTGGCAACCAAGGTAATGTTGTATTCTTTCATAGCAAGAAATTTGTACAAAAATACCAAAGTAAATATCAGCTTCAAAATATATAATAATGTAGTGTTAAAGCCGTTATTTAAATGTTTGATTATCGATAAATATCAACCATAGCCCCATTATCGTTTCATGAGACGCTACTTAACCCTATCAGTCCTGCTCTCCTTTTTTGCCTTTTCCTCAAAAGCTCAAGAAGGAATTCCGGTATATTTTGATTATTTGGCCGATAACTATTATTTGGTCTATCCTTCAATGGCAGGTATTGCCGAAGGGGGTAAAATAAGACTTACAGCCCGAAAACAATGGTTCAACGTGGATGAAGCACCAAGTCTTCAAACCTTGAACGGTAACTTTAGGGTCGGGGAACGCAGCGGAGTAGGGGCAATTCTATTCAATGATTCGAACGGATATCATTCACAAACCGGTTTTAAGTTCACCTATGCACACCATTTACAACTTGCAGGAGACTTTAGAACCTTGAACCAGTTATCCTTTGGTTTAAGTGTTGGAGCCATTTTGAGCAGTTTGGATGAATCTGAGTTTAGGTCCATTGTGCCAGATCCTGTTATTTCCGGAACAAAGAATACAACAAGTTACTTTAATATGGATTTGGGTGCGTCCTACAATCTATTTGAGTTCTATGCACACATCGCTGTATTAAATGTATTGGGAAGTGGACGTGATCTATATAGTGCAGCAGAATTTGATAATTTGAGAAGATATTTGTTCTCAGTGGGGTATGTTTTCGGAAACAACACCCGAATAGAACCCTCGGTACTCTTGCAATTGACCGAGTTCACTGAGGAAAAAACCATCGATATCAATGCCAAGGTCTACCGAGATGTGAGTTTTGGAACCGTTTGGGCCGGTCTTTCTTACCGTCGTAGTTTTGACGGAGCCCAATTTCAGCAGAACGGCGGCTTTGGCGAACAACGTTTGCAATTGTTCACACCGATTGTTGGAATAAACTGGGATAATTTCTTGTTTTCCTACAATTACTCCTACCAATCTGGGGATATCCGTTTTGACAATGGAGGATTTCATCAGATAACTCTAGGCTACGACTTTGGTCAGAGTGATCAGGGCAAACGCTATGATTGTTATTGCCCAGCAGCCAATAACTAAAAATGGCCCGTTGTAACAACGGACCATTTTCTACGGCTAATTCATTCAATCATTCATCCCATTTATAATTTTTCTTAGCCGCTTGATTTTTGATGGCACTCAGTAGAGCATTTTCCAACTCGCCCTCTTCTTCTTTTTTGTTCTCGGCGATATAAGCTTCCCGCTTTGCGTTTAACTCTTGAATTTCTTTCTGAATCCGTTGGCGTTCTTCCTTCTTACCGTCAATGTATTTTTCAATTTCCTTTTCAGACTTACCCTTGAGTTCGGTAGGGAGATCCTTGTCTGATAATTCAGAAAGCTCAATTTCATCATCCTCAATGGCATCCACTAAATCCCATTTTGAATTCTTGTACATTCTTGAACTCTTGCTTACCGCTCTTTTTACGACTACCGCCTCCTCCAACTCGGCTGCGTTTGAATCTTGGGCCGATTGCATGGCCTTTTTTTGGCTTCCCAAGGCCCCATAAGAAATATAGGTGTTATTGAGTTGGGAGTTGAGCTTGATGATTACATCATCATACGGGGTCTTAATATGCACCACCTGCTTGTTATGGTCAATGGCCATGTACTCGCCTCCAGTCAATGTGGCACCGGTTTTCCACTTAGTGGAAATCCCTTGCTCATAATTTCCGCAGAATATAGTGTTGACTATGATGTCTTTTTCCTTGGCATTCATAGCTGCATCCCTATAGCTGAGTTTGCCTTGGGTAAAAGGTTCATTCCCGGCGATAAAGATCATTTTTAAATCGTCGTTGTTTTTTCCCCAATCCAATTGTTTCAAGGATGTATGAATGACCTCGCCGCAATACTCTTCACCGCCATTGGTGGTCAATGAAAAGAGTTTTTCAGAAATTTCATCCAAATCACTACTGAACCCGATTACTTGGCGAATGTATCCCTCTCGGGCCGATAGGTTGTCATTCCCATACTCATATAGGGCAATTTGAAGAGAGGGTCTAACCTCATTGCCACATTTGGCATGGGTAAATTCATTTACAATGTCCCAAAGTTGTGCCTTTGCCTGATTAATAAGCCCGTCCATACTGTTGCTTGTATCAAGAAGTAGGGCTATTTTCACATATTGTTCCTTGGGTTTATCCGCTGTGTATTGCGTATTTAGGGCAATACTTTTTTGACTATCGGATTTTAAGTTACAGCTATATACATTTCCCAATATGAAGGAAAAGAAAGCTATGCTGACCAAAAGTTTTGTTTGTTTCATGACTAAAAGTTTTAAAAATCTGGGATAAAAGTAGGTTGAACAAAAAGCAAGAAAAATCCAGAATGAGTGAATAGGTCATGACATTGAGTGAATGGGAACCACGGCTTCGTAATGTGGGAAAAAAGGGCTCATTTAGTTCAGTTTTGCTCGAATTCCCATTTTTTAAACCGGCTGTAATGAAGTAAGTTTACCCTAACTTATAGTGTATATGGGACGCAAAAAGTACATAACCCTTGTAGTTGTTTTTTGTTGTGTTACAGGATTTGCCCAAGTAAACAACTCACGCTCTTTGCTGACTATCGAAGGTTCAGTAAAGGGAAAAGAAACCCTTGCTCCAATTTCGGGGGTTTCTGTATCTACTGATAAGGGAGAGTACACCACCACAAATCGATTGGGAGAGTTTCGAATCCAAGCTGCTTTGGGGGATATCTTGATTGTTGAAAGCCCCGATTTTGAAACCGTACGTCACCGGATAAAGTCCAATGAGGATATTGATGTTTTGGTCATGGGTTACGCGCCCGACACAAGAAGCACAAGGTCCAAAAAGGCAATATTGGGTAACGCAATGAACCACCAGCGTTTTTTAGATTCCGCCAACTTTTATAAAAGAACCGATTTACAAAAGAGTATCGATTTCATAGCAAAATCGATTTCCAATTTGGGCAAAAGGGGAAATAAGGCTGAGCTTTCCAAATCCTTGACGGCGTTGGGTGAAATTTATACATATCACAGGCAATACGATTTGGCCATTGCCAATCTGAAAGATGCCCTAAGTGCAAGTTCTTCTTCCAGAACAATTTTACTTTTAGGAAAGGCCTATAACGCCAATGGGGAGTTCAAAAATGCAGAAACAGAATTGTTGCCCTTAATGGATGTAAGGGATTTGGTGCCCTACCAGCGTGTGGAACTTTATGAAGCCTTGGGAGACTCCTACAAAGGGCAAGGAGATTTTAATAAGGCGGTGGATTTTTATCAAGAAGGTCTGACCATAGCGCAAAAGAATCAGATTTCACCAAAAATTATTGACTTAAATTCTAAAATTGGCGAGAGCTTTTCACAACAAAACAGAATTTTGGAGGCCGAAGGCTTTTTCAATAACTCATTGAGCCTTTCCAAAGAAGTGGCCCCAGAACGTGTCGTAAAGGAAAACGAGAAAGTAGCCGATTTTTACAATGATGAACGCAGATATGATGAGGAAATTCGCCTTCGAAAGCAAAGTTTGAACGAGTTGGCCCAGTTGCCAAAGCCAGTGCCGTCAACAAAAGCTGAGGTTCTGGATGATCAAGATTCCATTACCTCTCAGCGCATCAATTACAAAATCGCAAATGCCTATATCGCACAGGACAAACTTGATGAGGCAATACCCTATCTGCAGCGGAGTATTGTTGAGGCGGATAGTGAAAACGATTTGGTGGTTCAAAAAGATGCTACCCGAAAACTCTCTGAAGTATACCGATATAAGGGAGATTTTTCAAAGGCCCTAGAGTCATATCAAGAATATGTAGCGGTTGTGGATAGTTTGTACATCTTAAAAGAACAAGAAATCTCAAGGGCAGCTCGGTTCAATCGCGAGATAGCAACTAAGCAAAACCGTATTTCAAGTTTGGAGCAAGAACGGCAATTGTCCCAAAGTAAATACGATTTGGCGGTCACCGAACAACAGTTGTTCGAGGAAAACAGCAAACGCCAAAAGTGGATTATTTATACCTTACTTATGGCGATGGTGCTATTGGGCTCTACTGCCTACTTCTTTTACCGAAGCAACAAGCAACAAAAATTGGCGAACAATTTATTGGCCCTAAAGTCGCTTCGTACCCAAATGAATCCACATTTTATTTTCAATGCCCTGAATTCGGTGAACAATTATATTGCCAAAAGCGACGAGCGGAGCGCGAATCGGTTTTTAAGCGAATTTTCGGTTTTGATGCGCAGTGTTCTCGAAAACTCGGAAGAGGATTTCATTCCACTTTCCAAAGAAATGGAACTGCTGGAGCTTTATGTTAAATTGGAGCATTCCCGGTTCGCCGACAAATTTGATTATGAAATCAATGTAGATCAAACCATCGATGTAGAGGCGTTTCAAATACCGCCCATGCTATTGCAGCCCTATATCGAAAATGCCATTTGGCACGGTTTGCGGTATAAAGAAGAAAAAGGATATTTACATATTGATGTAAACCCAATGGATAACGAAACCCTTCAAATTACGATTACGGACAATGGCATCGGGCGCAAAAAATCAGCCCAATTGAAGACCCAAAACCAGAAAAAACAGAGATCTAAAGGTATGGGGAACATCAAAAAACGTATTCAAATATTGAACGATATGTATAAGAATAGGGTCGCTGTTGTTATAAGCGATCTCAACCATGACCAAACGGGTACAAAAGTCTCACTGCAACTGAAAAAGAAATAATGGAATTAAAAATGATAATCGTTGAAGATGAGGCCACCAGCAGAGAGATTCTTCAAAACTATTTGGCAAAGTATTGTCCTCAGGTCAAGGTTTTAGGAGAGGCTTCCAATATCACCGAAGGTCTCGAATTGATTAAAAAGCATAACCCAGACCTTATCTTTTTGGATGTTGAGATGCCTTTTGGCAATGCGTTTGACCTTTTGGACAAAGTGCCAGACCGAACCTTCGAAACCATTTTTGTAACGGCATACAACCAATATGCGATGGATGCCCTAAACAATCATGCCGCCTATTATTTGATGAAGCCCATCAACATTGATGAATTGATCAAGGCAGTTGAGTATGTTGTTGAAATCAAACAAAAAGAGAATGCTTTGGAAGGACAAGTGCTGAAGGCCAAAACCACCAAGGCCGAGGGAAAAATAACCCTGCCGCAGCAAGACGGATTTCAGGTTTTGAACGTTGGGGATATTTTCTTTTGCAAAGCGGATGACAATTACACAGAAATTTACCTAGAGCACAAGAAGATTTTGGTCAGTAAAACACTTAAATACTTTGAAGATGCCCTAAGTGAATATTCCTTTGCACGGATTCATAAATCCTATTTGGTGAATGTTGGAGAGGTTGTGAAGTACAGAAAAGGAAAGGGCGGTAGCGTGGTATTGTCAAATGGGAAAGAGCTATCGGTTTCAGCTTCCAAGAAATCAACCTTGTTATCATACTTTCAATAGATATTAGATCATGATCATGAAATCAGTTAGGGGAAAATCCCCAAAAATGGGAAAGGATTGTTTCATTGCTGAAAATGCCACTATCGTTGGTGAGGTGGATATGGGGGATGAATGTAGTATTTGGTTCAATGCCGTAGTCCGTGGCGATGTACATTTCATAAAAATGGGAAATAAAGTCAATGTTCAAGATGGGGCCATAATTCATTGTACTTATGAAAGGGCGCCCACTACGATTGGAAACAATGTTTCCATAGGTCATGGCGCCATTGTGCATGGGTGTACGGTGAAGGACAACGTATTGATTGGAATGGGAAGCATTCTAATGGACCATTGCGTTGTAGAAAGCAATTCCATAATTGCAGCCGGAGCGGTGGTTACCCAAAGAACCCACGTGGAAGCAGGAAGTATTTATGCTGGGATGCCCGCAAAAAAAATCAAGGACATTAGCCCTGAATTGACAGAAGGCGAAATCAATCGAATTGCCAATAACTATGTCAAATATGCCAGTTGGTTCAAATAGAAAGAGAAAACAAATTATCGCTATTTTAGCACCGAATCAAAACAGAACACACCAATGAACGCATATATTTTCCCTGGGCAGGGTGCCCAATTTGTCGGAATGGGACTTGACCTCTATGAAGCACATCCCATTGCACAGGAACTCTTTGAACAAGCCAATGATATTCTCGGATTTTCCATAACCGACATCATGTTCGAAGGAACTGCTGAGGAATTAAAGCAAACCAAGGTGACACAGCCCGCGATTTTTTTACACTCTGTGATTTTGAGCAAGGTACTTGGAGAGGGTTTTGTGCCCGATATGGTGGCAGGGCATTCGTTAGGTGAGTTTTCTGCCTTGGTGGCCAACGGTACCTTAAACTTTGAAGATGGATTGAAGCTGGTCTCCCAACGGGCAATAGCCATGCAAAAAGCCTGCGAATTACAACCCAGCACAATGGCGGCTGTTTTAGGATTGGATGATGAGGTTGTAGAGCGAATTTGTGAAGAAACCAAAGGAATTGTGGTACCGGCAAATTACAATTGTCCCGGGCAGTTGGTGATTTCAGGTGAGGTGGAGGCAATCAACCTGGCCTGTGAAAAGATGAAAGAAGCGGGGGCACGAAGAGCTTTGGTATTACCGGTTGGAGGTGCATTTCATTCACCTTTGATGGAACCTGCCCGCGAAGAATTGGCAGCAGCCATTGAGGGCACCCAATTTAACAACCCAACGGCACCCGTCTATCAAAATGTAACTACAACGGCGGTCACCAACCCTGATGAAATCAAAGCTAATCTCATATCCCAATTGACAGCACCCGTTAAATGGACGCAAAGTGTACAGCACATGATAGCGGACGGAGCCAAATCCTTTGTGGAAGTCGGCCCGGGCAAGGTCTTGCAAGGACTGGTTCGAAAAATTGACAATTCGGTGGAAACGGCTTCGGCTACAGTTTAAAAATTCTTAAAAAAATACTTTAACACCATTCACCCAAGAAACGGAGATTTAATCCTCAAAGTTGGGGGAATCCTTCTTTTTTTTAGTAATATTGGTTCTGCCCTAAATCTCCGAACAAAACCTACAATGGCCCTAAATTAATAAGCAAACTAGGTCATGTTGTCCTTATCTAAGATTACCTCAAATTCAAACCATGCATTCTTTGGTTCAAAACTCATTTTGGGGTTTGTTTTCATGCTTTTTTTTGGATTTAATTCGTTTGGACAATCCAACATCGATATAGACAGCCCTGCATCGGTCCCCGAGGGCGATGTTGGCACCAGTACGATAGATTTCACGGTTTCCATAGATGCCTCAGATCCTTTGGCGGATATCACGGTGGACTTTTCCATTACTGGTGGAAACGAGGATGGCACAGGAGGCACCTTGACGTTTTCAGCAAACACAACAACCTTGTCCCAGACGGTGAGCGTGACCACAACTGGGGATACCTTGATCGAAGCAGATGAGTTGGTCAGTGTGACCTTGAGCAACGAGAGCGCGAATGCCACGATTGTGACGGCTGTGGGGAACAGTTCATTCACGGACGATGATGTATCGAACATAAGCATAGACAGCCCTGCATCGGTCCCCGAGGGGAATGTGGGCACCAGTACGATAGATTTCACGGTTTCCATAGATGCCTCCGACCCTTTGGCGGACATCACGGTTGACTTTGCGATAAGCGGAGGCAACGAGGATGGCACAGGAGGTACCTTGACGTTTTTAGCAAACACAACAACCTTGTCCCAAACGGTCAGCGTGACCACAAACGGGGATACGTTGCTCGAGGCCGACGAAACAGTGAGCGTCACCTTGAGCAACCCGAGTGCCAATGCCAATATAGTCACCGCAGTTGGGAACAGTTCATTCACGGACGATGATGTATCGAACATAAGCATAGACAGCCCTGCATCGGTCCCCGAGGGCGATGTTGGCACCAGTACAATAGATTTCACGGTTTCCATAGATGCCTCCGACCCTTTGGCGGACATCACGGTGGACTTTGCAATTAGTGGCGGCAACGAGGACGGCACGGGTGGCACCCTGACCTTTTTGGCTGGGACCGCGACACTTTCCCAAACGGTAAGTGTGACCACCAACGGCGACACGGTCATAGAGGCCGACGAAGCGGTGAGCGTCACCTTGAGCAACGAGAGCGCGAATGCCACGATTGTGACGACTGTGGGGAACAGCTCCTTTACCGATGATGATGCCTCAAGCATCAATGTGGACAGCCCTGCATCGGTCCCAGAGGGGGATGTTGGTACCAGTACGATAGATTTCACGGTATCGATAGATGCCTCCGACCCTTTGGCGGACATCACGGTTGATTTTGCGATAAGCGGAGGCAACGAAGATGGCACGGGCGGCACCCTGACCTTTTTGGCAGGTACCGCGACACTTTCCCAAACGGTAAGTGTGACCACCAACGGGGACACGGTCATAGAGGCCGACGAAGCGGTGAGCGTCACCCTGAGCAACCCGAGTGCTAATGCGAACATAGTGACAGCTTTAGGGAACAGTTCCTTTACCGACGATGATGCCTCAAGCGTCAATGTGGACAGTCCTGCATCGGTCCCCGAGGGTGATGTTGGCACCAGTACGATAGATTTCACGGTGTCGATAGATGCCTCCGACCCCTTGGCGGACATCACGGTTGACTTTGCGATAAGCGGAGGCAACGAGGACGGCACGGGTGGCACCCTGACCTTTTTGGCGGGCACCGCGACACTTTCCCAAACGGTCAGCGTGACCACAAACGGGGATACGTTGCTCGAGGCCGACGAAGCGGTGAGCGTCACCCTGAGCAACCCGAGTGCTAATGCGAACATAGTGACAGCTTTAGGGAACAGTTCCTTTACCGACGATGATGCCTCAAGCGTCAATGTGGACAGTCCTGCATCGGTCCCCGAGGGTGATGTTGGAACCAGTGCGATAGATTTTACGGTATCGATAGATGCCTCCGACCCTTTGGCGGACATCACGGTTGACTTTGCGATAAGCGGAGGCAACGAGGACGGCACGGGTGGCACCCTGACCTTTTTGGCAGGGACCGCGACCCTTTCCCAAACAGTCAGCGTGACCACAAATGGGGACACGGTCATAGAACCGGATGAAGCAATAAGTGTCACCTTGAGTAACCCAAGCGTAAATGCGAACATAGTGACAGCTTTGGGGAACAGCTCCTTTGCTGACGATGATGCCTCAAGCATCAATGTGGACAGTCCTACATCGGTCCCGGAGGGCGATGCTGGAACCAGCACCATAGATTTCACGGTATCGATAGACGCTTCGGACCCTTTGGCGGACATCACGGTGGACTTTGCGATAAGCGGAGGCAACGAAAATGGCACTGGGGGTACCCTGACTTTTTTGGCAGGCACCGCAACCCTTTCCCAAACAGTCAGCGTGACCACCAATGGCGACGTAACCGTAGAACTGGACGAAGCGGTGAGTGTCACCCTGAGCAACCCAAGCGCAAATGCGAACATTGTGACAGCTGTTGGGAACAGCTCCTTTACCGACGATGATACATTCAACATCAACATCAATAACCCAACTGCCACAGCTGAGGGGAATGTGGGCACCAGTACGATAGATTTTACGGTTTCCATAGATGCCTCCGACCCTTTGGCGGACATCACGGTTGACTTTGCGATAACCGGAGGAAACGAAAATGGCACGGGTGGTACCCTGACCTTTTTGGCGGGGACTGCGACGCTTTCCCAAACGGTAAGCTTGACCACCAACGGCGACACGGTGATAGAGGCCGATGAGGCGGTGAGCGTCACCTTGAGCAATCCAAGTGCCAACGCCAGTATAGTTACCGCTGTTGGGAACAGTTCCTTCACTGACGATGATACCTGTGCTGCCGGAACAATAGCTCCTGCCTTGGATGGGGCTATAGCTACTGAATTCTGTGATAATCTAGTCCAAGATCTGGATGAATATACCATAAGCACTGCTCCTCCAGGGTCTTCTCTCCGCTGGAGTGCCAATTCAGATACCAGTGTGACAGGGGATTATCTTCCTACAAGTACAGTGACAGCAGAGGGTACCTACTTCGGTTTTTTCTATGATGCCCTTAATGATTGCGCTAGTCCAACCTTGAGTGTTACACTTTCCTTGAGCAATACGCCTTCATCCGGGACTGCTACAAATACGAACACTTGTGATAACTCCAGCGAAGGTGACAGTGTGGTGGATTTGGATGACCAATTAACCGGTGCAGACTCAGGTAGCTGGAATTTGTTCAGTGCTCCAGGTGGTGCATCCATTACCATTAACGCGAGCAACATTGTAAACTTTAACGGACAACCTTTGGGGGATTACATTTTTCGATATACAACTTCTGGAGCAGTAGCCCCTTGCGTGAATCAAACTACCGACCTCACAGTATCTGTAATTGATTGTTCCATTCCCTGCGATGCTGGAAATTCGGCACCAACTTTGGACACGTCACAGCCCTTAGAGTTTTGCGATGCCGTGAGTGCTGATCTAAACGACTATGTAACAGACACAGCGCCGGCAGGAAGTGTACTGACGTGGAGCACCAATCCCGATCCCTTGGACACTGCAGCGCACAGAAGCAACAATGTCATTGCTCCGGGGTCCTATTTTGGTTTCTTTTTTGATGCGGCCAATAACTGTGCAAGTCCGGTTTTAACGGTTACCCTTGCATTGAATATAACACCTACAGTTGATAATCCCCAAGGAGATACCCGATGTGGCGAGGGGACTTTGACCCTTACCGCAGAGACCGAAGATAGTGCTGTGCTAAGTTGGTATGCCGCAGCTACAGGAGGAGCCGTTTTGGGAACCGGCCCTTCCTTTGAAACGCCTTCCATTGCGACAACGACTTCCTTCTTTGTAGAGACCACGGCCAATGGATGTACTTCCGCAAGATCAGAGGTCATCGCCACAGTAAACGAAGAGCCTGCTGCTACAAACACCATAGCCTGTAACGTCGCCGGAAATGGAGGTCCTACCATCATTGATTTGGATGATACTCTGACAGGTCCAACAGCCGGCACTTGGGCCATCATATCACAGCCCACCGGAGGGACATCAACTGTTGGAGCTGGAAATGCTGTCAATTTTGAAGGACAACCCGATGGGGACTATGTTTTCGAGTTTACCGTTTCAGGAGATATATCTCCCTGCACGAATACCTCAGTTCAGGTTACAATTTCGGTAAGTGCATGTGTGATTGATACAGATGGGGATGGATTGACCAACGCTGAAGAAAACGATTTGGGAACGGACCCCAATAATGCAGATACCGATAATGACGGACTAACGGATGGAGAGGAAGTGTTGGCCGTAGATGACCCCAGCACCACAGCGGTACCTTCTGGTCCTTCTGATCCATTGGATGATTGTGATCCCTTTTTAACGCCTGCATGTGATCCTGAACCTATTGATTTGGCAATCACCAAAGAGGTTGATAATACGAGAGTATTGGTAGGAGCCAGTATCACATTTACAATAACATTGGAAAACACGACTATGGACAGGGTGTTGGACGTGGAAGTAGAAGATATAATTGGCACTGATGCTGGGTATACCTATGTTTCGGATACACCTTCCAGCGGTACGTATGATGCTACCACTGGAATTTGGACCATCCCAGAATTGCTTCCAGAACAGATTGTGACCTTGGAAATTGTGGTTACCGTTACAGGAACCGGACAATTGTCGAACACAGCCACCATTACGTCCACATTTCCCATAGATAACAATCCGGCGAATGATACGGCAACCGTAACTTTTGAAGTGGTAGCAAGTCCGTGTACCGACCCCGGCACCTTGTGTAACATTTTTTCACCCAATGGGGATGGCATTAACGATACCTTGGAGTTCGTTGATCCCCTTAACGAATTTCCAAATGCCAGATTGGAAGTGTTTGACCGTTACGGCAACAGCGTATTTGAGATGGATGGTTATGATAGTTCTTGGGATGGTACGGGAAGCAATGGCAATTTACCTAAGGGGACTTACTTCTATCTCTTGGATTTAGGGGATGGGTCAGAAGTTCAAAAAGGTTGGATTCAAATCATAAGATAAAGTATGGGGCTTAAGCAAACAGTCATGTTAAAAGTATTCACCTTCCTGTTTTTATTCGGGATGGTCTTATGCTTTGGTCAAAAAGAACCCCAGTACACACAGTACATGTATAATATAGGCAGTTTTAATCCCGCCTATGTGGGCACTGTTGAATCACCAGAATTGGCTGGACTTTATCGTGCGCAATGGATTGATATTCCTGGAGCACCTACAACCCTTCGTTTCGGGGTCAATGTGCCTTTTGCCAATGAAAAAACAGGATTGGGACTCAATGTGGTCAACGATGCCCTTGGACCTTCCGATCAAACCTTTATTACGGTTTCGTACTCCTACCAAATTCAATTGTCGGATGACACAAAACTTTCCTTCGGAATTTCGGGAGGAGGTTCCCTGCTAAGTCTTGATTACTCTGAGGGAACATTTAGCAATCCGCTTGATCCCGCCACAACAGGAGAGAATCTGAGCAACTTCTATCCAACTGCGGGAGCTGGCGTGTTCATGTATGATGAAGATTGGTATTTAGGACTATCGGTACCCAATGTGCTCACCAATGGGCTCTACAATGATGAAGTGGCCACAGTGGTAGAAGACAATCTACAATTTACATTTATCGGGGGCTATGTGTTCAATATTTCAGACCGTACGAAGTTTAAGCCTGCGTTTCTGGCCAACTATTTGGAAGGAGCTCCAGTAACGGTAAACCTATCGGCCAATTTTCAGTTTTTGGACGCTTTTACCTTGGGGGCATCCTATCGCTTCGATAATGCGGTAAGTGGGTTGGCTGGATTTCAAATTTCAAATGGGATTTTCTTAGGCTATACGTATGATTACAACACGAATAATTTGGGAGAGTTTAGTGGCGGTTCGCACGAGGCCATTTTAAAATTCTATTTTGGACGTGAAGGAAATCAACGCGATAGGAGTAGGAACAAAAACAAGCCTGCAAAAGGAAAACCGAAGCAAATTGATTCACCAAGATTTTTTTGACATGAAGCGTTACCCCAAAACCATATCTATACTTCTTTTGCTTCTATCGTGCTCCATTGGTATAGGGCAGGAAAAAAAATCCAATGGCGACAATTATTTCTTTCAGTATGAGTATCGCCAGGCCATCTTGGCCTACGAAGCCGAACGATTGACCCAACCGCTAACAGCCCAACAGCAGTTGAACCTAGCAGATTCATATTTTAAGACCAATGCCTTTGACAAGGCCTCAGACCTTTATGCTTCGCTCTACGAGAATGATTCATTAATGACAGGTCATCATTTCAATAAATGGTTGCAGAGCTTGTCCAAGAATTCAAAGAAAGGTCGTGTAAATGAGTTGCTGGCCCAGAAACCCGAATATTTATCACGGGAATTAATGGAAAATGCAGAGTTCAATACTGCCCTGTTGCAAAGTGAAATAGCGAGCACCGAGCCGGATTATCAAATCTTCAATGCCGCTTCAAATAGTGCCCAATCTGATTTTTCACCTGCTTTTTATAGGAACGCCGTGTTGTTTTCGAGCGGCAGGGTTCAAAACACCAAGAAAAGAAATCGTGCCGGGAATGGTTTTCTCAATATTTTTGTTTCAGGAATTCGACCTGATGGACAACTTGCACAGCCCATTACTTTTGAGGGGATTCCTAGTTCAAATTTTCACAAGGCGACACCCTATTACTCAGCAGGCCTTCAAAGTGTATTCTTTGTGACTTCCAATTCTGAAAATGGCGAACTGCTTTTTGATGAAAATGGAAAAAACGCACTTTCCATTGCAAAGCAAAGAGAAGGCGGGACCCTACAATTTTTGTTCAGGGACCTGAGCACTTCGTTCTATTATCCTTTTTATGATGAAGGAACGGAAAGGCTGTATTTCGCAGCTAATTTTGAAGATGGTTATGGAGGAACAGATTTGTATTACGTTTCTACCAATAATGGCCAAATTATGTCCGCACCGGTCAACCTAGGGCCCCGTATCAATTCGCCAGGCAATGAGATCTCTCCCTTCATTTTCGAAAATAGCCTATACTTCGCTTCTGATGTTTTCTATGGTCTGGGGGGAATGGACGTTTATAAATCCAATATCGAGTCAAGGGATGCTTTTAGCATACCCATAAATTTGGGTGAAGGCATCAATTCCGCTGAAGATGACTTCGGATTGATCATGCGAAATGAAGGCGATGGGCTTTTGGGTTATTTTGCTTCCAACCGCTCTGGTGGAAAAGGTGATGATGATGTTTATGGGTTCAAATTGGATGAAAAACCAGGGTTAAAAACATTGACCCTGCGAGGGATTGTGAGTAAATCGAATCGTTCATCGGAAAAGATTCCCCAAGCATTGGTTCGATTAAAGGATTCCCAAGGAAATATTTTGGCCCGAACCACAACCGACGATGAAGGAGCTTATCGCATTGAGATTCCATGGCAAGAATCAGTTACTGTGGAGTCGGCAAAGAATAGATTTTCCACCTATTCCCAAGTCTATGATGAAGATGAGCTGACCTCTTTTGAAGGACAGGATTTCAATATCAGCCTTGCTGCCTATGATGATTTGGTGGAGGAAAAAGAAGGTCAAACCGTAGTGAAGTTGAAAGATTTCTTTTTCAATACGGGTCAGACCAGTTTAATCCCTGAAATTACTGCAGAACTCGATAAGGTTGTGCAATTCAACAAGGATTTTCCCTCCGTACAGTTTCGTATTGAAACCTATACGGACAGTAGAGGTGGCAGTAGCACCAATTTCCGTCTTACGCAAAATAGGTCGGATGCCATTAAAAGCTACTTGATCGAGAAGGGAGTGCCCTCATCCAATATTTTGTATTCCATTGGGTATGGGGAGGAAAAAATACTCAACAATTGCACCAACGGGGTGTATTGTTTGGAAATTCTACACAAGAAAAATCAAAGATCATTGATTGTTGTGTTGAATGACAACGTACTTTTCGAATAACCTAGGTCAATAACATCCAACAATAGTAAAGGGCAAACAGAGAGAGAAAGACCATGCCTACGTAGGTAAGGGCCTGAAGTCCTTTTTTGGGCTTAAACTCTTTTGGAATATCTTTCCCCAAAACAGCTTTAAGATTCATCCACCCAATCAAGGGAGCCATCACAAAAGACACGAAAGTTGCCAAAGCCACTAAATTGCCCATATGGGCACCAAAAGCGGCAATCACGACCCAGTTGACCAAGGCCATAAACAAGACGGTATACGAAAAGGCATTTTTATGCCGAAAAGCCGAAGTTTTTGAAAACAACTTGTCCAAAACGTCCAAGCTCACCCTCGAAACAGCATCATGGGCCGTCATGCAGGTACTGAACATGGTGGCAAAGGCAGCCACGGCAATTAATATGTAAGCCCAATTACCAATATGGGTCGTAAATAATCCAACAACCTGGTCAGCAAAAACGACAGCGTTTCCGCTTAGTTCCGTGCCTGTACCATAGAGGGTCATCCAGCCAATAACCAAAAAGAAAATGGCTAATAAAGCCGTCATAAAGTATCCGACATTAAATTCCTGCAAAGCCATTTTTAATGTAGGTTTGGACTTCATCGTATTTTGGTTTTCAATGGTCCAAAGACTCACCCAACCTGATGCTTCCACCGCAGTGGGCATCCACCCCATAAGGCTGATCAAAAAAAGAATGCCAACCTCATTAAAAATTTCAGGCGCTACGTAATTTGTGGTATCGGCGACCGGACCTTTGTGTATGACCATTACCGTAGTAACCAAAAGCGCCAGGAACAATATGGAAATTACGGCCTTCAGGGAATCCTCTAGAAATTGATACTTTCCAATGATGAGCAAAGCACTAATGAACACAAAAAGCCCAAAGGCGACCAGACCAATATCCGCCTCTATTTGAAAAAGGTTGATAAAAAGACCGGAAGTGACCACATATAGTGCCGCCAAGATGGTGAATGTGGAAATTAGGGTAATAAAGGCATAGATCCAGAGGTAACCCTTTCCCATGTTCAAGTACCCTTGAATCAAACTTTTTTGGGTAACAGAAGTATAGCGGATACCGAATTCGAAAAATGGATACTTCAATACGTTGGCCAGAATAATTGGGATGACCATTACCCAACCATATTGTGCCCCACCCTTTGTGGACAGCACCAAATGCGAAGTGCCAATAGCCATACTTGCAAATAACAGCCCAGGGCCAAGGTTTTTGATAAGTGTTTTGAGTTGTGACATAAAAGGGGAGTACGTAGGACGAAAATAGTATATTTATCAAATACCACTATGCTTGCACTCAAAAACTCATTTGTTCATGAAAATTGCCCTTAAAATTGTAAAAGTTGTTGTGGGGATTTTGTTCCTGCTTGGTTTTTTCTATGTTTTAGGTCCCAAGGTGGAGAAACCGAATTTAGATACTGTACTTCCTGAGGTGGAAACCAATCTTTTGGCATTGGAAAAAATGATTCAGGAACGTGAGCAAGACATTTCTAATCTGAAGCCGGACAATGAAGCGCGAATTATCTGGTTCGATAGTATTCCCGCCAAAACAGAGTATTGTATTGTCTATTTGCATGGATGGTCGGCCAGCCAAGGGGAGGGGAGTCCTTTGCATACGAATATTGCGAAAAAATATGGGTGTAATCTCTATCTACCTCGTTTGGCAGGACACGGGATCTTCGAAAAAGAACCCATGCTGACCATTACGGCAGATGCGTTGATTGATTCTGCTAAAGAAGCTATTGCCATTGGCAAACAGTTGGGGAAAAAGGTCATTCTTATGGCCACTTCCACAGGGGGAACCTTGGCCTTGCATTTGGCCCAGGAGGATTCTGACATTGCCGGTATGTTGTTGTATTCTCCCAACGTTGAAATCTATGATAAAAATGCAAAACTATTGGCTGGCCCTTGGGGAGTTAATTTGGCCAAAATAGTGAAGCAAAGCGATTATCATGAATTTGAAGCGAATGAAGCACGAAAAAAATATTGGACCCATAAATATCGAGTGGAGGCCCTAACACATTTACAGGCTTTGGTGGATAATACCATGGTGCCGGAAACTTTTGAAAAGATTACCCAACCTGTTTTTATGGGCTATTTTTATAAAAACGACTCCATTCAAGATAAAGTGGTCTCTGTTCCCGCGATGTTGGAAATGTTCGAACAATTGGGTACAAAATCCAACGAAAAACGAAAAGTGGCCTTCCCAGAATCGAACAATCATGTGATGACATCCTATATTACCTCCAAGGATTTAGCTTCAGTTGAAAAAGAAACCCAGAGGTTTCTGGAGGAAATCTTAAAGATGAAATCCATTGATAATCAATTTGTTGTGGAAAAGGTTGAGAAAGAACAATTGCAGGTTCACCGACCCTAAACCCTAAATTTTCCCTAAAAAATTTGGTTTACTAGACGACCGGTCATATTTTTGGTGCGCAATGGAGAGAAAGACAGAAAAGGGAGAGATGAAGAACGACACCCTTCTAGAGAAAGGGATGGAGATTCTTTGGTCGAAAGGATATAATGCCACTAGTATCAACGATATTGTGGAAGCGGCTGGCGTACCTAAAGGTTCTTTTTATTTCTATTTCAAAAGCAAGGAAGATTTCACCGTAAAAGCCATCGAGAAATACTTCGGAACAATGTTCCCACCTGCTTTGGAGGTATTGCAAAACAAATCGGTATCCCCCAAGCAAAGAATTCTTGATTTTTATGAGTTTCGTTCCCAAGTGCTCAAGGATGAACTGAATTGTAAAATGGGCTGTATGGCCTGTAATTTGGCCAGTGAGATGGCTGAGCACAATGAGGAAATACGAAAAGCCATTGAAGTGAAAACCCAATTGGTCAATACCTATATCACCGAAGCGGTTGAGGAAGCTCAGGAATATGGTGAAATTGATACCACATTGAATGCCGCTGATTTGGTGGCATTCTTGGAAGATGCAGGGAAGGGAGCCATGGTAACGATGAAGGAAAGGAACAGCGCATATCCTATCGACAATTTCATGAGCATGGTCAGGAAGTTGATTTAATTTTTTTTGATCAATTAATAGATGACCGGTCAAGTATTAAATTCAGTGATTATATTCAAAGAAAAGTTGACCAGTCAGTTATAAGTATGTCCAATTCATTGCCACTAAAACGTCTTAAACCAAAACAGTAATAAACTAAATCCAATGAACGCAATCAACAAAGCCAAAAATGCAACCAATGCATTTGCAAAAAACTGGGCCAATTTTGTCATTAAATTTAAATGGCCCGTTTTAATTTTCACCATTCTACTGGCCACGGGCCTAGCCTCCCAAGGTAAAATGCAGTTTGATGGTGATTATCATGTATTTTTTAGTGAATCCAACCCAGAATTGGAGGCTTTTGATGCCCTTCAAGAAAAGTATACCAAAGACGACAACGTAATTGTTGTGCTAGCACCTAAAAATGGGGACATCTTTACCAAAGAAAACCTAATGGCCATTGAGGAGCTGACCGCTGAGGCTTGGAATACACCGTATTCGTCAAGGGTGGATGCGGTTACCAATTTTCAGCATACCAGCGCCCAAGGCGATGATCTCTATGTAGATGATCTTTCCTACGAGTCGGTCTCCAAAACAGATGCCGAAATTTTGGAAATCAAAGAGAAGGCACTTAAAGAACCTTTATTAGTTCATCGAATCATTAATGAAACAGGAAGTGTAACAGCCATCAATATCACCGTAAAACTTCCCGGAGTGGACAGTGCCACCGAAATCCCAGAGGTTACTATTGCCACACGTGAAATGATTACCAATTTCAAGGAAAAACATCCGGAGTTCGAGGTGTACACCACAGGTCTGGTGCCCTTAAACACTGCCTTTTTTGAGGCCGCTCAAAGAGATTTGATGCTGACCATGGTAATGTTGCTGATTGTTATCGGGGTCACCTTGATTTTGACCCGAAACATTTTTGCGACGATTGCCACACTTTTTGTGGTGCTGTTTTCCATTATGAGCGCAGTAGGGTTCCTCGGATTGAATAACATTAAACTCACCCCTCCATCCTCAGTATTCCCGACCATGATATTGACTCTGGCCGTTGCTGATAGTATCCATATCCTCATCACCTTCCTGCAGAAGGTACGTAAGGATGGGATGGAGAAAAAGGAGGCACTGGTTGAGTCCATGCGACTGAATTTTATGCCGGTATTCATCACCAGTTTGACCACAGTCATCGGATTTTTGACCTTGAATTTTGGGGATGTACCTCCATTTTGGGACTTGGGGAACATTGTCGCTTTTGGGATGACCATGGCCTTCTTGTTCTCAACAACTACCCTTCCGGCCTTGATGGCGATTTTTCCAATTTGGAAAAAGAAAAAGTCAGCCGAAGCAGCACAGGAAAAAATGGGGTGGTATACCAACTTGGGAACCTTTGTAGTGGCCCGACCTATTCAATTGACCTTGATTTCCACCGGGATCATCGCCATTTTGACCTTTTTGGCAACGAAAAACGTCTTCAATGACGAGTTTGTGGAATACTTCGATAATTCGGTTCAGTTTCGAACAGACAGTGATTTTGTAAACGATAACCTCACCGGATTCTACAATGTTGAATTCTCGGTGGGAAGCGGTGAAAGTGGAGGTATCAACAACCCGACCTATCTGCAAAAACTCAATGCCTTTGAAGATTGGATGGAAGAGCAACCCGAAGTGGTCCATGTTAACGCGTTTAGCGAAGTGGCTCGCAGAGTAAACCGCTCCATGCATGGGGATAATGAAACCTATTACAGGGTTCCTACCAACAGAGAGGAAGCTGCACAATATCTGTTGCTTTATGAATTGTCACTCCCTTTTGGTCTGGATTTGAACAACCAAATCAACGTGGATAAATCGGAAAGTCGGGTCACGGCTACCCTCGAAAACATAAGCAGTGCCGAAATGATAGCGTTTTCCAATCGGGCTGAGCAGTGGTTGAAGGACAATGCTCCAGAACCCATGCATGCGATTGGCGTAAGCCCGACGATGATGTTCTCCAAATTGGGATTCCGACAGGCCGAAAGTATGTTCAACGGAAACATTGTCGCCCTCATCCTGATCTCGCTGGTGTTGATGATCGCCCTGCGCAATTTCAAACTGGGCTTGTTGAGTATTATCCCAAATGTGACCCCAGTTTTGGTCGGCTTTGGTTTCTGGTATCTGTTTAAAGGAACCATCAATACAGGTATGGTCATCGTTTTCGGGATGACGTTGGGGATTATCGTGGACGATACCGTGCATTTTATGAGCAAGTTTCTTCGGGCGCGTAGGGAATTGGGGTACGATGCCCGGGCGGCTATCATCTACGCCTTCGAAACAGTGGGCAAGGCCTTGGTGACTACCACCTTGGTACTGTTAGCAGGCTTTATTGTGCTTTCCACATCTTCCTTTGCCTTAAACAGTTATATGGCCCGAATCACGGTGATTATCATCCTAGCCGCATTGATCATTGACTTCTTTTTACTGCCATCCCTATTGATTTTGATAAGTAGGGAGAAAAGCGAAAAAACTGTCACTAGAGCACCACAGGTGCAAACCAATTAATTGAAGAAAATCCTATAAAACAAAGCAATGAAAACAATCAGATTATTTTTAGTAGCCAGCATAGCTTTACATGCATCTTTTATTTCGGCGCAAACCGCCGAAGAACGTGGACTTCAAATTGCCAAAGCGGCAGAAAAGGCCGATGAGGGCTGGGGAAGTTCTTCCGTGGACCTGAAAATGGTCTTGAAAAACAAGAACGGACAAACAAGTCAACGTTTTTTGAGCAACAGTTTCCTTGAACTGACTGAGGACGGCGATAAATCACTCATCGTTTTCGATAGCCCGAAGGACGTTAAGGGCACCGCAACTTTGACGTTTACCCATAAAGTGGGCAGCGACGACCAGTGGTTGTACCTCCCATCCATAAAAAGGGTGAAGCGGATTTCCTCGAACAACAAATCGGGGCCTTTTGTGGGGAGTGAGTTTGCCTATGAGGATCTATCCAGTCAAGAGGTGGAAAAATATGCCTACAAATTTATCAAGGCCGAAGGTGACTTGCTATATGTGGAACAAGACCCAGTAGATCCCAAGTCAGGATATACCCGTAGGATTGCCGTGTACAACAAAGACAAGGGATACCGTCTGGAGAAAATGGATTTTTACGACCGTAAAAACTCCCTTTTGAAGACATTGACCTATGAGGATTATAAGCTTTACAAAAATAAATATTGGAGAGCTTTGACACTGAATATGGTCAACCATCAGACCAACAAGGAGACCTTGTTGACCTTTAGCGATTACAATTTTGCTGCTGCGCTTTCCGATGAGAATTTCACGGAAGTAGCGCTTAAAAGAGCGGGAAAATAACAACGGAAACATTCAGAAACAGCCATATCGGAAACGGGTATTTTGTTGTGATAGGTTAGCAATCCTTCTTAAGGTTGATTGTTCCCCAATCTGATATGGCTTTCTTCAATAGTAACATTTTTTGATATGCAGCACGTGTTGCGACATCTTTTGTTCCTCGGTTTCGGCGTTTTGGGGATAACAGGACTTTTTTCCCAAGAAGCCGAAGAACGCAAGGTCACCCAAGAATTTGAACTGGAAATGGAAGCGGAGTACCGCTATTTTTGGGATGATGCCCAATTTGAGGATCAATTGGACCACTATCCTTCCATAGCATTGCGACCTGAATATTCGGTAGAATGGAACGATGGCTATGAAAGTATCAACTTTACGGGCTTTTTACGAGTAGACCGGGATGATGAGCGTACCCATTGGGACATTCGTGAGTTGTACTACCAAAAAGCGAAGGATAATTGGGAGTTGAGTGCAGGTCTCAAAAAAGTGTATTGGGGGGTGGCCGAAAGCAATCATTTGGTCGATATCATCAACCAAACGGATGCTGTAGAAACTTTTGACGGGGAGGAAAAATTGGGACAGCCCATGGTGCAGTTCAGCTATATCACCAACAAGCTCGGAACCTTTGATTTCTTTTACCTGCCATACCATCGCAGACGGACCTTTCCTGGAGAAACAGGGCGATTGCGTTTTGGCACGGTCATCAACCAAGATGATATTGGATATGAAAGTGGGGCAGAGGAGTGGCGACAGGACCTGGCTATTCGGTGGAAGCACTATTTTGGGATTTTCGATATTGGGCTATCCCATTTTTATGGGAATGGTCGCGAACCCTTGTTTGTTTTTGATGCGTTTGGAAACATACAATCATTTTATCCCGTGATTCACCAAAGTGGAGTGGATTTACAGATTACCCACGATGCCTTTCTTTGGAAAGTGGAATCCATCTATCGGGATGCGGATGCTCAAAGTTTCTTCGCCCTGGTGGCCGGGTTGGAATATACCTTTAGCAATATCAATGGCAACGGCCTCGACATTGGCCTTTTGGCTGAATATCTCTATGACGAACGGGATGAACTGGCCTTGACCGCCTTGCAAAACGACATTTTCTTTGGAAGTCGATTGGCCTTTAACGATGTACAGGACACCTCTGTTTTAGTTGGCGGCATTGCCGATTTGGAATCGAGCAGTGCTATTTTTAGTTTGGAGGCGTCCCGACGTTTTGGCTCCAATTGGCGGGCTGAGGTAGAGGCCCGCATTTTTAGCTCGATAGCCGAGGATGAACTGATCTTGGGCAACTTTCGGGAGGATAGTTTTCTAAGGATAACCTTATCCCGATTCTTTTAGAATAAGAAGCTTGATAGAAAAGCTGAAATCATCCACGAATAGTTCTTGTATAAAAAGCCCCAACTAAGTTGGGGCTTTTAATTTTTCGTTGATGAAAACTCGTTGCTAAACCTTATTAGGGAAAATTAGGGTATCCAGTTCCCAATGTTTTTCCCGAAGCAGACTCAATGCAAAAGCAGCAGCAGCAGCGGTAAAAACAGAATAGTCAAATGACCCTTTTATGTTCGAGGAAAATGTTATTGCCAAGGCAAAGGCCAATAGTAAATAGCCTGAAAGCTTGGCAAACAGTTCGGTCTTAAACCCGATAAGAAGGCATAAAGCAAAAACAACCTCCAGTGCTGTGGCCATAAAGGCGACAGCTGGAATAATCGCTGGGGGGAACCAAGGGTTCATAGCCTCCGTACTTTGAACAAAACTGTCCCAATTGCCCCAAGCGTAAAGTCCTTCGGGCCAGAGGCCCAATCGGTCGGCCACGGCAGATAAAAAGGCGGTTGCAATGGCCGCTCGCAAGAATAATTTGATATATCTTGAATTCATATAAATGTGATTTTGGGGCAAAATTAAGATTCCAATACTCCTTACGTTTTGACATTTATCAAAAAGTTCAAGGCATTTTTCGAATCCTGCTCAAGGTTTCCTGTGTCATGCCCAAATAAGAGGCAATATGGCCCAAATTTACCCTTTGTATGAGTTGGGGCCGCGTTCGTATTAGGTTCTCATATCGCTCTTTGGCAGAATAGAACAAGAATTCTTCAATGCGGTCCGCGCCTTCTGTGTACATGCGTTCCAAGACCAGCCGTACATATTTTTCGTATTCCGGATATTGGGATAACAAGTCCTGTAGCGTCTTGTACGATATGGAAAGGACCTCACTGTCTTCCAATAGTTCCACATTGTAGCGGCTCTTTTTTAGACTGATAATACTGTCCACAGCCGTGATGACCTCCCCTTCGGAGGCCAAATGCACGGTGATGTCCTTGCCGTGCTTATAAAAGAAGGTTCGGGCCAGGCCTTTGTGAATCAAATAAATGTGCTTGCATACTGTTCCCTTTTCGTGAAGTAGATGGTTTTTGGGAAAGCTATGCTGTTCCATCAGTTCAAAGATCTTGGAAATAAGATCCAAAGGAACCAGATTATCAAGTTGATTAAAGTTCATAAGCGATAGCTATACCCTTTCTGCCCTTATGGCGCGAAATCACCATAAACTTAGAAAATTGTAGGGTAGTAGCCTCTTTGAAAAAGAAAAATATGAACTACTAGGAAATGTAAAGTATGCGCTCCATCCTTATTTTGGGGAATTTTCGGGAGGACAGCTTTTTGCGGGTGACACTCTCGAGGTTTTTTTAGTAATCACTCAAACGAACAAAAAAAGCCAAGGTTTAACCTTGGCTTTTGTACAATATGTTAATCGTGCTACAAGTAATTTTGAAATTGTATCGAAAAGCTTGGGAACAGTATGCTACAAACCACCACCGGATGAACCTATTTCCTCAAATACAATGACATCGACTTCTCCCGAAATACTCAAATCGTTCTCAGAATCGTTGTTTTCAGCATCAACATTAAGGGAATATGAAAAGGTAAGGTGGTTGGTCTCATCGTCAAAAACTAGGTCGGTGAGGACAAAGTCGGTGACCCCGATGTCTCCCAATCTATGTATGTCATCGATTACGAAGTACTTATTGTCCTGTCCAAGAACAGTGTAGCCATTAATTTCGATTTCCAAGTAATCAATTACCTCATCTGATTCCCCCAAATTGGTAATGACCAAATCAAAATAGATATAACTCGACTGATATACATCGTCAGGAGCACTGAGAAAACGTTGGAAATCAAAATCATGAGTTATGTCCTCGCCTTCTTCGGAAATGGATAAGTTATTTATGTAATACATGTATTCTCCACTTACTGAATAGAACTTAAATGCTGTTGAATCTTGAAAAGCCACATTATCGGGCCGCGTGCCCTCAAGTTTAAGGCCGATATGGCCATATTTTGTGAGTTCGTCAAAGCCGACGCCGTTTTCGCCGGTTGCACCCATATCGCCTGTTGCCCCAGTGGCACCGGTTGCTCCAGGTGCTCCATCCATACCTGGTATTCCGTCGGCACCGTCTTCGCCGGTGCAGGAGGTTAAACAAAGGGTAACGGCCATGAGGGCCAACAAACATAGTTTTGGTAGTTTCATGATATTTTTATTTAATATGTTGATAAATAGAGACTCGCGAGAAACAGGCCCCAACATTGGAATTAAATGCCCGTAATTTCCTCAAACACGATAACGTCTACTTCGCCGGAGATGCTGAGGTCATGCCCGGTTCCGTTCCCTTCATAATCTGCATTAACAGCTATTGCATATGAAAAAGTAAGATTGTGGGTCTCTTCATCAAAGGTCAGGTCGGTGATGGTAAAGCTGGAAATTTCAGTTTCATCATCATCATAGCCATTGTCTACAACAAAGTATTTGTTGTCATCTCCAATTACAGCATAATCATTGATGTAAAAAGATTTGTAGGTAATGGCTTGGTCTGTTTCTCCCAAATTGGAAACCTCGACATAAAATTGTACATAGGTCTGCTGAGGCGAATCCCCGGGAGAACTCAGATATCTGGTGAAAACAAATACGTTATCTAGGGATTCATCGTGTATGTAGGTGTTGTTCTGATATTCATCATCAAAATCTATAGGGGTGAACTTAAACAAGGCAGAATCCTCAAATTCAACGCCGTCCAGTCGGGTGCCTTTTAACACTAGGGAGACATTTCCGTATTGGGTTAGTTCATCAAAACCGACACCGTTTTCGCCAGTTGCGCCAGTTGAGCCCATATCACCTACCGGGCCAGTATTCCCTTGTTGACCGTCTATACCGGGCTGTCCATCTGTACCGTCCTCGGGGGAGCAGGAGGTTAAACAAAGGGTAACGGCCATGAGGGCCGCGCTAAAAAGTTTTAATGCTTTCATAAGAATTTGGTTTTCATAGTTTTGGGTAAAACTAGGGAGGGTGAAAACCTTAATAGACCATGAATTGATGGGTGCTTGAAATGAATTGACGAATGGGGGTTTTGAAATATAGCTTCTTGCTGAGAGCTAGGGCAGTAAAGTAAAATACAGTGGGGGAGAACCTATGGTTTGGTTTGGAAAAGCAACACATCGCTTCCCCTAAAATTGGCCAAGTAAACATCAGCAAGGCCGTCCCCATTGAAATCCGCGAAGGCAACATCAAAGGTATAATGATCGAGTTTTGGAAAATAGTCAGCAGTGTGGTCTACAAAGGTGTTTTCTCCATTGTTCAGTAGCACCAATTGTTGCATACCGTTAAAACGATTTCCGGCCACAATATCCAAAAAGCCATCATGGTCCAGATCATACAACAGGGCCCCGACCGTTCTTAAACTGCTTGAAGGTAGGCCCGTAGCCGTGATGTCTTGGAAATAGCCTTTTCCATCATTGATAAGCAGTCGATTTTGGGGATTGCCGATTCCGCCAAAATCCACATTGGCCAAAAAGAGGTCGATGTCCCCATCATTGTCCAAATCCCCAGCTTCGATTTCACGGGTTTGGTGCTTTCCGATGTTCAACCGTTCTTGTGATTCATCAGTGAAATGTCCGTTTCCATCATTTATCAATATACGACTGATAGATTCATTGGCTTCCAACAAATCCAAATCCCCATCATTGTCAATGTCCACCGCTTCCATATCTTGGGTGGTTTCGGAGTTCAAATCCAGTCTTTTTTTGGACTCATCTTTGAAATTTCCCTTTCCATCATTGATCAACAAAAAATTATTGCCCCGGTTTCCGATGATCAGGTCGGGATGGGCGTCGTTGTTTACATCCGGAGCTATAACCACATTGGAAACTCCAAGAAAATTTTGCAGGGCACTGGATTTTTTGAAAAAGCCCTTTCCATCATTGAGATAATACTCATTGGTTTTGTCATCTTCACTTACGAAGATGATATCCAAATCGTTGTCGTTATCGAAATCGGCGATGGCAATATGCTCGGAATCATGACGGTTTTGGGGAAGTCTTGACCGACTTTCATCTGTAAATTTTCCGGAACCATCATTGATAAGGATTTGATTGGGTTGAAATTCCTTGGCAATTACCAAATCCAAGTCACCGTCCTTATCAATGTCTACGGCCTCTACGTCCATGGAGTTTTTGGAGGTGTCAATGCCTTCGAGGTTGGTGTTGGTGACATTTTTAAAGGGGAGAGCCGTTTGAATTTGGGAATCAAGCGGAATGGTATGAAATGCGAGGAGTGCTGAAAAAACCAAAATAACGAACAAAACCAGTACCCAATATTTTCCTGACATGGTGAGACTCTTATTTCACAATTCTCAAGGTAACAAAAGCCTAGATTACCGACTGTTTAAATTCTCCTAATTTTACTCAGTGGAATTCTTAAAACAAAAAAGCCAGTGATTTTTCACTGGCTTTTGCATACATCTGTACTCGAGGCGGGAATTAGCTCCGCTGAGTCTCTTTCGAACATCTTGAACATGCAAAAGCCCTCCTTGCGTTGTGCTTTTTCGTTTCTCTGAACTGCGCTCGAACAGGTTCGGCTCGCCCTTCAAAACAAAAAAGCCAGTGATTTTTCACTGGCTTTTGCATACATCTGTACTCGAGGCGGGACTTGAACCCGCACGGGCAAAATGCCCACAGGATTTTAAGTCCGGCGTGTCTACCAATTCCACCACTCGAGCAGGACTTAATTTAATCATTTGATCATGCTATGTGTTGACCAAACTTTTCAGGAATTCCTTTCCGGAGCCTGATTTTAATTTCTTCTCATAATTTCTGGCCTCCAACCTTGTTTCAAATTCCTTTTCAAAAATCAAAACAAAAGGTCTGTAAGGCTTGGTCGTTTTGTTTTTCCCCGAGTTATGTTCATTGAGCCTTCTTCTAACGTCGGAAGTTATCCCGACATAAATATAGTTTCTTTTCAAACTACTTAGCGCATAAGCATAGAACGTTTCCATCAACTCTTTTATCTACCAACCTGCCTGCCGGCAGGCAGGTTCCACCACTCGAGCAGGACTTAAACAAAAAAACGCTGCGAACAGCGTTTTTGAGCGAAAAACGGGATTCGAACCCGCGACCTCCACCTTGGCAAGGTGATGCTCTACCAACTGAGCTATTTTCGCATTTAAAAGAACACCAGCATCGTTTTCATTGATGCGGATGCAAATTTAATACATTTCTCTAAAATAGAAAGAAATTTAGGAGGAAGCTTTTTTCTTTTTACTCAACAAGCGTTTGATTTCATTGAGTTTCATCAGGGCCTCAACAGGGGTCAAGGTATCAATGTCCAAGTGCAAAATTTCATCCCTAATTTCCTCCAACAAGGGGTCATCCAAGTTGAAAAAACTGAGTTGCATTTCATTTTGGCCCACTTGCTGCAACTTATCGGAAATCTCTTCACTGGAATGGGATTTTTCCAGCTTTTTTAGAATTTTCGATGCTTTCTGAACCACTTGTTGTGGCATTCCTGCCATTTGGGCCACATGGATTCCGAAGCTGTGCTCGCTTCCGCCGGGCACGAGTTTTCTTAAGAAAAGCACCTTGTTTTTAAGCTCCTTTACCGAGACGTTGAAGTTCTTTATCCGCTCGAAGGTCTTGGTCATTTCATTCAACTCGTGGTAGTGGGTGGCAAAAAGCGTTTTCGCACGGGATGGATGCTCGTGCAAATACTCCGAAATGGCCCAAGCAATGGAAATGCCATCATAGGTGCTGGTGCCCCTACCAATTTCATCCAGTAGCACCAAACTGCGTTCGGAGAGGTTGTTCAAAATACTGGCTGTCTCGTTCATTTCGACCATAAAGGTGGATTCGCCCAGTGAAATATTGTCGCTGGCCCCTACCCGGGTAAAGATTTTATCCACCAGTCCGATGCGAGCGGAGGAGGCGGGGACAAAACTTCCCATTTGTGCCAGGAGTACCACAAGCGCGGTTTGTCTCAAAATGGCCGATTTTCCACTCATATTGGGTCCGGTCACCATGATAATTTGTTGGTCATCCCGGTTGAGGGTGAGATCATTGGCAATGTAGCTTTCCCCAAGTGGTAGTTGCTTTTCAATAACAGGATGACGACCCTCCTTGATTTCCAAAACGGTGGAATCGTCCATTTCGGGGCACACATATTGATTTTGATGCGCCAATTCGGCAAAACTGCCCAGACAGTCGAGTTGTGCAATGAGATATGCATTCTTTTGAACCGGAGCGATATACTCCTGCATCCACATGAGCAACTGTTCAAAGAGTTGTTGTTCCAGGTGGAGAATGCGTTCTTCGGCCCCTAGAATTTTGGCCTCATATTCTTTGAGTTCTTCCGTAATGTACCGTTCGGCATTCACCAAGGTCTGTTTGCGAATCCAAGATTCAGGTACCTTGTCTTTATGGGTGTTCCGCACTTCGATGTAATACCCAAATACGTTGTTGGAGGCAATTTTCAATGATGTAATGCCGGTATTTTCGGTCTCTCGAGCCGACATTTTGTCGAGATAATCCTTGCTTGAAAAGGCTAAGGCACGAAGCTCGTCCAATTCTTCGGAATACCCTTCAGCAATGACATCACCTTTGGCGATTTGAATGGGGGCTTCCTCTTTGAGCACTTCCTTGATTTTGGACCGTAAAGCTTCGCAAGCATCCAGTTGGGTTCCCATTTGGGCCATGGCCTCATTTTCACTCTCTTGCGCCAATTGTTTTATGGGGACCACTGCTTCCAAGCTATTTTTTAGTTGGATGACTTCCCTAGGATTGATTTTGCCCGTGGCCAACTTTGAGATTAAGCGCTCCAAGTCGCCCATCGGCTTAATCCAATGTTGCAATTTTTCTAGCTGGTCTTGCGACGCTTTTAAATGGGCCACCACCCGATGTCTTTTTTTAATGCCCTCCAGGTTTTTCAAAGGAAGGGCCAACCAACGTTTAAGTAGGCGACCTCCCATGGGTGAAATGGTTTTGTCAATTACATCGACGAGGGTAATGGCATTGGCATTATGGGATTGATACAGCTCGAGGTTTTTGATGGTGAACCGGTCCATCCAAATATGGTCCTCTTCGGCAATTCGCTGAATTTTGGTGATATGTTGCAGACGCGTATGCTGGGTTTCCGATAGGTAGTGAAAAATGGCACCTGCAGCTATGATTCCGTTTTTGAGATGGTCAATACCGAAACCCTTGAGGTTTTTGGTCTTAAAATGCTGGGTAAGGCTTTCATGGGCATAGTCTTCTTGAAAAATCCAATCTTCTAAAAAGAAGGTGTGATAGGCTGGACCCAACTTTTCGGAAATCTCGGTTTTATGGCTTTTGGAGATCAATAGTTCAGATGGAGAAAAATTCTGCAAAAGCTTATCCATTTGATCCATTGACCCTTCGGCGGTCAAAAACTCCCCTGTGGAAATATCCAAAAAGGCGATGCCAAAATTTCGGGGGCCAAAATGCAGGGCCCCCAAAAAGTTGTTGCTTTTTGAGGTAAGAATATCATCATTTAAAGCGACCCCAGGCGTAACGAGCTCAGTGACCCCGCGTTTCACGATGCTCTTGGTCATTTTTGGGTCTTCCAGCTGATCACAAATGGCCACACGTTCGCCGGCACGTACCAGTTTGGGCAGGTAAGTGTTTAAGGAATGATGGGGAAATCCGGCAAGTTCGGTCTTGTCCCCGCCATTGTTTCTGTGGGTAAGGATAATGCCCAAGATTTTTGAAGCCTTGATGGCATCCTCTCCAAAAGTCTCGTAAAAATCCCCGACCCGAAAGAGTAATAACGCATCAGGATGCTTCACCTTGATGGCGTTGTATTGCTGCATCAAGGGGGTTACCTTCTTTGATTTTTCTTTATCTGCCAATGGATTTAATTCGTTTATTTTTGTGGGCGAACTGGTTGGACTAATGTAGTTTTTTCCGGCAATCCCAAAAATAATTGTTGATATTTTGAACCCTAAAGTTGAAAACTAGGCATGCGGAAATTGGAAAATGAAGAATTGGAACGATTGAATGTCGAAGAATTCAAACAAGCGACAAAAACTCCGCTTATTCTTGTTTTGGACAACATCCGAAGTCTGAACAATATTGGATCCGTTTTTCGAACGGCAGATGCCTTCTTGATTGAAAAAATCTACCTCTGTGGCATAACGGCCACCCCACCGCACAAGGACATTCGGAAAACCGCTTTGGGAGCTACCGAAAGTGTGGATTGGGCGTATTGCAAGGACACTTTGGAATTGGTGAAAGCGCTCAAAAAGGAGGGTGTTAAGGTTATAGCTGTGGAGCAAGCCGAGAATACGGTGATGCTTCATGATTTCTATCCTGAAAAAGGCAAGAAAATGGCCTTGATTTTCGGCAACGAAGTAAAAGGTGTCGCCCAAGATGTGGTATCGGCCTGTGATGGAGTATTGGAAATTCCCCAATTTGGCACCAAGCATTCCTTGAACATTTCGGTAAGTACGGGGGTAGTGGTCTGGGACCTTTGGTCAAAATTTCAGCTCCAGAAATAAAAAAAGCCCTGCATTTGCAGGGCTTAACATATAGTTTGAGTTAGTTAGTTTCTCTGTTAGAGGCAGCTAATATTAAAAAACCATTCGTTATATCCAAACATTTTTCCCAAAATTATCTTAAATCAAGAAGCGGAGCATGTGCTCATCGAGCTGTTTTAAAACCGTTTCATAGTCCGAAATGTTGGATACAAAATCTAAATCGCTAACATCCAGTACAATGCTGTTTTGTTGGGTGTGGCTTTTGATGAAATCAAGATACCCCCTGTTGATTTTTTCCAAATACGCGGCCTCAATATTTTGCTCATAATCCCTTCCCCGTTTTTTTATATTTTCTAAAAGACGTTCGGTGTTTTGATAGAGGTACAAGTAGATATCGGGTTTTTTAACCTCGTTGTACATGAAGTTGAATACCTTTCGGTATAGGTTGAACTCATCTTGCTGCAAGGTGATTTTGGCAAAAATCAGGGATTTAAAGATGTCGTAATCACTTACCATAAAGTTTTTGAACAAATCAAACTGGGTGGTATCGTCCATAAACTGCTGATAGCGGTCGGCCAAAAAGGACATTTCCAATGGGAAGGCAAAACGGGATTGATCCTCATAGAATTTAGGCAGAAAGGGGTTGTCGGCAAAACGTTCCAGTACAAGTTTCGCATTGAAGTCCTTGGCAATCATTTGCGACAAGGTGGTCTTGCCCGCCCCAATATTTCCTTCAATCGAAAGAAACTGTAATTGGTTGAAGAGCTCCGACCGATTCCGAAACAGCCGTAGTTTTGTTTTTCTTACTTTTTGACGGTCTTTGGTCTGTTGCAACAAGTTGCGAACATCCTTGTTCAAGAGGGGATGATAATATTGCGGAGCGATATCGGCCAGAGGTTTCAACACAAAACTTCGTGTTGGGAGACTTGGATGCGGAATTTTGAGGTTCTCCATATCGATGACCTCGTGATCATAAAAGAGAATATCGATATCCAGAGTACGTGACTGATAACCTTCGGCTAGGGTCCTAAGCCTTCCATGGTCTTGCTCCAGTTCCAAGATGGTCGCCAGCACTTCGGAAGGGGGTTTCTCCGTCTCCACTAAAATGCAGGCATTTAAGAAATCCTCACCGTCAAAGCCGACAGCGGGATTTTCATAAACCGCGGAGACATCTTCCACCGAACCCAGGCGATGACCTATTTCAAATATGGCTTTTTGAAGCGTTACATACCGCTCTCCCAAATTACTTCCCAACGAAAGATATACCTTGTGCGTTTTGCCCATAATCAAGAAAACAAAGTAAGCAAAACAATACAACAATGGTTATCTTTGATGTTGAATTAAATGATTTTTAATGAAGTTTTTGAGGAATTTGTTGGCTGCCATTCTGGGAACATTGATTGCTGTCGGAATTTTGTTCGTGATGTTCTTTTTCTTCTTTGCCTTGGTGGGCAGTGGAGATGACGGAGTGGTGGTAAAAAAGAATTCGGTTTTGGAGTTGAGCTTTACCGATTCGGTCAAAGATTATGTAGGTCGGGATGAGACAGACCCCTTCGCTGGACTTTGGGAAGACGAAGTAGGCTTGGATGATATTCTACATACCATAAAAGTTGCGGCTTCCGATAAGGATATTCGGGGTATTAGCCTCACCACCAGTTTTTTGCAGGCCGGGCTGGCCCAAACCCAAGAAATTCGAAAGGCTTTGGTCGATTTCAAATTATCGGGCAAATTCGTTTACGCCCATTCCGACTTTTTTACACAGAAGGACTATTATTTAGCCAGCGTGGCGGACAAAATCTATCTTAATCCCGTAGGTGCGATGGATTTTAAGGGCTTGGCGACGGAAGTACTTTATTTTAAAGATCTACAAGAAAAATCAGGGATAAAAATGGAAGTGATTCGGCATGGGAAATATAAAAGTGCCGTGGAACCCTATTTATTCGATTCGATGAGTGAGGAGAACAGGGCGCAGATTACAGCTTTGCTCATTTCGCTTTGGAAAACGATGATAGATGATATATCCTATTCCCGAAATATACATCAAGACAATCTGAATGTTATCGCTGATACCCTTGGCGCCCGAACGCCAACATATGCGGTTGCTTCTGGACTCATAGATGAAACCCTGCATTTTGATGAGTATGAGGGCCTTTTGAAAAATGAGCTTGGCATGGCGGAAGATGAAGAGGTCAACTATGTTGATTTTAATGATTATATGCGTAACGCCCGCAAGAAAAAACTACAAACAGGAAAGGACAAAGTGGCCGTTATCTATGCCCAAGGTGAGATTTATTATGGGGAAGGAGGAAAGGACTTTATTGGTCAGGGCATTGTTATTAAATCGCTGCAAAAGGCTATGAAGAACGACAATGTAAAAGCGATTGTATTGCGCGTTGATTCTCCTGGAGGTAGTGCATTGGTTTCCGATATTATTTGGCGACAGGTACAACTTGTGAAAAAAGAAAAACCCGTAGTGGTTTCATTTGGGAATGTCGCAGCTTCCGGCGGATATTACATCGGGGTAGGTGGAGATAAAATTTTTGCGGAGCCCACGACAATTACAGGTTCCATAGGTGTCTTTGGAACAATTCCCAATATCAACGAATTGGCGGGAGACATAGGAATCAATGCCGAGCAGGTGGGAACCAACAAAAACTCGGTGGATTACTCACTTTTTGAACCCATGAGCAATTCCTTTAGACAGGTGGTACAAGAAGGAATAGAGGAAACTTACAATACTTTTTTACAGCGGGTTGCGGAAGGCAGGAACATGAGTGTGGCCGAAGTTGATTCGGTGGCCCAAGGTCGTGTATGGAGTGGACAAGAAGCCATAGCATTGGGACTGGTAGATGAATTGGGAAGTTTGGAAGATGCCGTTGGAGCTGCAGCCGAAATGGCGGAACTTGATATTTATGGCATTCGAAAATATCCGAAGTACAAATCCGATTTTGAACGATTTATGGAAGATTTTAGCGGAGCAAAATCTAAAATTACCTCAGAATTGATTGAGGAGGAAATAGGTACCGAGGTGTATCAGGTGCTCAAAGAATTTAAACAGTTTAACAAACAAAAAGGAGTTCAGGCAAAAATGCCCTTCAGCTTAAATATCAAATAGGGGAATGACGCAAAAAGATAAACGGCTTGCGTTTTCCATATATCTTTATTTGGGCGCATTGTTCATCACCTCCTTGGTGGTTTCCAACCTTATTTTTCAAAAGTTTTTTTATTGGAAACCCTTTGGGGATGTCACCGTTTTTGGGGCACCTTTGTTTGAGCTATCCGTGGGGATATTGCCCTATCCCATCACTTTTTTGATCACTGACCTTATTTCTGAAATCTATGGAAAGAAAAAGGCGAACCAGGTTGTGACTGCAGGTATTTTCGCCTCCTTTTTCTCCATGCTGATCATTTTTGTGGCCAATGAGGTCCCTGCCATTGCAGATTCTGGTATTGATGATGAAACTTTTATCAAAGTTTTTGGATTGTCTCCTCTAGGGGTACTGGCGTCGATGTTGGCTTACCTCTTCGCGCAGTACATCGATATTTCCATATACCATTTTTGGAAACGCCTTACTGAGGGCAGAATGCTTTGGCTCCGCAACAATTTTTCAACCTTTTCTTCCCAATTTGTGGACACCCTTACTGTAGTGGGATTGCTATGTGTTTTTGGGGTTCTTCCTTGGGATAAATTCTACGGTTTGGTTTTGAGTGGGTTCGTTTTTAAGATAATGATTGCCCTCTTGGACACCCCTTTGCTCTATTTTTTCGTATATCTTCTAAGAAAAAGATTTAACTTAAAAATAGGGGAAGAGATATCGCTCAATTAGCAGCTACCCTTTTACTTTGTATTCTCAAATCTTATAAAATGAAAAAGAAGGTTCTCAAAATCACCGGAATAACCCTACTGCTTCTGTTAGTATTGTTGATTGCCCTTCCCTTTTTTTTTAAGGGTGAGATTGCACAGATCATTACCAAAAAAGTCAATAACAGTATCAATGCGACCTTGACCATTGATGAAGCACAACTGAGCCTGCTTAAAAGCTTTCCCAACGCCAATGTTGCCCTTAAGGGCATTTCGCTGGTCAATCAAGCGCCATTTGAAGGGGATACCCTTTTTGCTTCCGATGCAATTGAATTAAAAATGGGTATCGGTGAGTTGTTTAAAAGTGCGGAAGAACCCATTGCCATAAAAAGTTTAAAGATTGCCGGTGCCCATTTGGCCATTAAGGTTGATTCTTTGGAAAATGCGAACTACGATATTGGAAAAGAGTCCAGTGAAGCATCAACGTCCAATACAACGGATGATAGTTTTACTCTGGCATTGGATTCCTATGAAATACTTGAATCCAAAGTGGTTTACGATGATTTTGCCAGTGGAATGCACCTCGAAATTACCGAGATGAACCACTCAGGTACCGGAGACCTTTCCCTTGAAACCTCTGAATTAAAGACTTTGACCGATGCCTCGGTATCCTTTGAGTTGGACAGTATTCAATATTTGAAAAACAATAAATTGTTTCTGGATGCCCTCATCGGTATTGACTTAAAGAACAATCGATATTCATTTTTGGAAAACAAAGCTTTGGTAAACCAATTGCCTTTGGTTTTTGAGGGATTTGTACAAGTCAATGAAGAGAATCAAGAAGTTGATATCAGCTTTAGAACGCCTTCGTCAGATTTCAAGAATTTTTTGGCCGTTATTCCAGAGACCTATTCCAAAAACATTGAAGATGTTCAGACCACCGGAAACTTTTCTGTTGATGGAAAATTAAAGGGGATAGCGGATGAGGAACATATTCCAACGTTTCAAATCAAGTTAAACTCCGATGATGCCTCATTCAAGTATCCAGAATTACCCCAGACCGTACGGAATATTTTCATTGATGCTCTAATTGCCAACACAACAGGGGTTACCGAAGACACTTATGTGGACATTAAAAGGTTATCTTTTATGATCGGACAAGACCGTTTTAGTGTCAATTCCCGTATCACTGATTTATTGGGAAATACCAAGGTCAATGCCCATGCAGATGGAAGAATGAATTTGGGCAATCTCTCACAAGTTTACCCCATGCCCGAAGATTACAATTTGAAAGGAATTTTAGAAGCGGACGTGACCACGGCCTTTGATATGGCCTCAGTGGAGAATAAGCACTATGAGCGAACCAGGACTTCAGGCACCTTGGCGGTATCAAATTTTGAGTATACCAGTGCGGAATTGAAAAACCCTTTAGCCATAAGTTCTGCGTCCTTAACCTTTAATCCGCAAACGGTTGTCTTGAATTCCTTTCATGGAAAGACCGGCAGTACGGATTTTAAAGCATCTGGCACCTTGACGAACTTTCTGGGCTTTCTGTTCAATGAAGAGGATATGCAAGGGAACTTCAATTTGAGTTCCGACACCTTTGCTGTAAACGATTTTATGGTGGATGAAACCTCGGAAGCCGAACCGGATACGAACACATCTGATGCCGACGAGCAGCTAAAGATCCCTTCTTTTTTGGATTGCACGATACGGGCTAAGGCAAATACGGTTCTATATGACAATTTGAATTTGAAAAACGTTGAAGGGACAATGGTCATTAAGGATGAAACGGTTACGCTGGATGGATTTCAATCCAATCTTTTTGGCGGTACGTTGGGCCTTCAAGGTTCCGTTTCCACCAAGGAGTCCATTCCCACTTTTGCCATGAATTTGGGCATGGACAATTTTAATATCGGGGAATCTTTTCAGGCCTTGGATTTATTCAAGGTGGTTGCGCCCATTGCTAACGCCTTGCAGGGAAAACTCAATTCAGACATCGAAATTTCTGGGAACTTAAAGGAGGATTTCACACCAAATTTGGCAACAATTTCAGGAAATATTTTGGCGGAACTTTTGGCAACTCAGGTCAACACTCAAAAGGCACCCCTTCTGTCGGCCTTTAACGGGCAATTGGATTTTTTGGATGCCAAAGATTTGAATCTTGATGATTTGAAGACCGTTCTCAATTTTGATAACGGTCTAGTTTCTGTAAAACCTTTCACGGTAAATTATAAGGATATTGCCGTGAACGTTTCAGGAGGGCACAGTTTTGAAAAACAACTCGATTACAAAGCCACTCTTGACGTTCCTGCCAAGTATTTGGGAAGTGAGGTGAACAACCTCATCGCCCAGATGGATGATTCCGATTTGGAGGATATCACCATTCCTGTTGTGGCCAATATTGGAGGTAGCTATACCAACCCATCGGTAAATACAGATTTGTCGTCTGGCGTAAGTAAACTTACCCATCAATTGGTGGAGATTCAAAAACAAAAATTGCTCAACAAGGGAAAGGATTCCGCTAAGGATTTAATTTCAGACGTGTTCAAATCCGAAGGAAAGGATTCCACCAATACTGAAAAATCCGCTGCCAAGGAAGTTCTGGGGTCTTTATTGGGGGGTAAAGACGAAGAAACTTCTGATTCCACGGAAACTGACAAAGATCCAGTCAAGAAAACAGCCAAGTCACTTTTAGGGGGCTTGTTGAAGAAAAAGAAGAAAGATAGCGTAAACGATTAAAATCAATTAAACGTCCCAGGTTGGAATTTTATTGACTTTGTATTAATTCTTCAAGCTCGGTTTCCATATCATATGAAAGGATTTTCACTATTTTGTTTTCTTCATCCAGAAGAACTTGGAAAGGAACCTTTTTGGTTTTAAATCGATCATAAAGTCGATTGTCAAGATCAATGTACTGCTTCCAAGGAGTGTTATCGTTTTGGACAGCAGTCAAGAATTTTTCCTTTTCAATCTCATCATGTACTCGAACTCCTAGTCCAATAACGAGTATACCACTTTCATTGAATTTTTGATATTCCTTGGCAAAGTTTCGATTGAATGCCCTACATGGCGCGCACCATGTGGTCCAAAAATCCAGAACGGTGTGCCCCTTATGGTTGGATAGCACTTTTATGAGGGAAACCGTATCTTTTTCTAAAACTCTGTAAACGATGAAGTCTTCTGATATGAGATTTACATTTTCAATACTGGTCTGCTTTTTTCTTATCGATGATAAATGAGCTAAGTATTTTTTTTTGGCCTTTTTTCCAATTTCCGTAGAGAAATCTTCAATGGTCATCTTATCATAAAGATTTCTAGGGATAAAACCTGAGTTATCCAGTTCTCCCAAAGTTTTAAGAATAGTATCCGTTTCTACCTTTCCATACGATTCAATCAGCAGCGCTATAATATTATCAGTGAAATAGCTAATTCTTCTTGTCAGTGAATCATTTTGAACAATTTCTTTGCTTGTTTCTGGTGTCCTTACCAGACTATTGCTTACCCGATTTATTGAATCCAACTCTCCTTGTATTTTCAAAGACAAATCGAAGTTGTTGCTGATTTCCTTTTTTTTGGTGTAATCAGCGCAATTTGAACTTAAAAGTCCGATGAAAAAGAGACAGAGAAGCTTTTTCAAAATCTAGTGGCCATGGTATCTTAACCCTTAGACGAGTTATCACAGAAATTGTTTCAAATTCGTATGTAGTTATCCAAAAACAGGTGTGTTAAACTCCTTTGTTTTGTTATTGGCGAAGTCTTCGTTGCACATTGCCGCCCTGTTAAACCCAGACCCCAAAAGCCAGTAAAGTAGAACGCTAAGGATTTGATTATATAGACAAAGCCACCATAGAACCTATTATCAAACAGGTGGGGAAATCGACCTAGTGTTTAATGAGGAAAATTAATTGCCAACCCCCAGTTAAAAAGTATAGAAATGGCTTGGTATTTTTCAACCAAGCCATTTCTCATTCCCAATTAAGTGACATGGGTAAACACCTTGTTCACAATTTTCCAAGTGTCGTCTATTTTCCACAAAGACAAATAATCGTAGTAGTTATACCCCAACATGGGAACATGCAATTTCGCCATGGCTATTTTGCCCATTACATCTACTCCAATAATGTTCATGGCAAATTCTTCGTTGAGTTCTCGAGGACTTTTTCGGTTTTTTACCCCATCCAAGTAACTGCTTACACTTTTTTTATATTCATTGCCTTCAATGTCCCCATAAATGGTCACATCTTCCTGGAAACATGAACCCAATAAGGTCACATCTCCCTTAAAAATTCCATTGAAGTAATTTGCGATCAATTGCTCTATTGCGGCTATTTCATTTTGATACATATCAACCTATTTAAATAGCATGGCCAACGGTATGACCGCCCGCTACGTTTATAGTTTCTCCCGTTACAAAATCTGCTGTGGCCAAGTAATAGGCGGCTTCTGCAACTTCATGGGTTTCCCCAATTCGGTTTAACAAATGCAACCCGGCCAGACTGTCTGCATCTTCCACCCCAATTTTACCTTGTAGTGGACTTCTGATGATGCCTGGAGCAATGGTGTTGACCTTAATGTTATGTTTACCGAACTCTGCGGCCAACTGTCTGGTCAATGCATGAATAGCCCCCTTGCTGGTAATGGGTGCCGACGAAGGAAATCCGTCGATGGCATGGTCTACCAACACTGTTCCGATGTTAATAATAGAACCGTTGTTCTGCTTTACCATTTCTGAGACAGCAGCTTGTGAGGTATAATAGGTTCCTTTGAGATTGACGTTGAAATAATAATCCAGGTCGCTTTCGTCAACATCTAAAAAGGGTTTAGGGGCAAATACGCCAGCGTTGTTGATGAGTACGTCCAAACTGCCGAACTTTTCAAGCGCTAAGGCCACAAGTTTTTGCCCTGTTTTAGGGTTACTGACATCTCCGGCTAAACAAGCCGCATTGGATGGAGCTCCCAATGATTCATACGTTTTCTTTAGATTTTCCTCGTTAGAAGAGTTCATAACTACATTACTGCCCTTTTCAAGGAAGTAGCTAGTGATTCCCTTCCCAATTCCGGTTGAAGCCCCAGTAATAATTACGGTTTGATTTTTCATTTTCATTGTTTTTTTGTTTCTGAATATTGTTTTGAATCGAATCCCCAATTATCGATGGGTACCTCTTGAATGACCACATGGGTAGTTTTGGGATTCTTGTCGAGAACGTCGACTAAAAGCTGGGTTACCCCCTCAATTAACTGACGTTTTTGGTTTTTGGTCACGTTTTCATCCGTAACCTGAATGTTAATGTATGGCATAACAGTATGATTTAAATATGACACAAAATTATGGGCATGCTTAGCCCTGATGTTAGGAGAAAAATCACAAATAATTTGTGAGGTGTGTCACCTTGTATGAAGACGAAATGCGCTAAGTGAAGAGAAGGAGAATAGAGAAATAATATTCTCTTATCTAATCGTTCAATCTGCTAAGCGTTTCTCTGGATACCCCGAGATATGCCGCTATCAATTTTTTTGGAACACGCTGAAATAGCTGAGGATATTGGGCAAGCAACACATTGTAGCGTTCTTTTGCCGAGTTTTTGAGTAGGGATAAAATTCTATTTTGAAGAGCGATTCGGCCAAACTTACTTTTTTTGGCCCAAAAACGTTCCATTTTGTGCATTTGGGAGGTTAATTTTTCCCGGTTTTCGTGGGTAATATATAGCAGTTCACTGTCCTCAAGGCAGTCGATATAGATTTTTGAAGGGGTTTGGGTCACAAAGGATTCATAATCCGTAATCCACCAGTTTTCCATCCCAAACTGAAGAATGTGTTCTTTTCCCTCCTCATCAAAGAAGTAGCTTTTGACACATCCCTTGACCACCCAATATTCTTTATCCGCAATCTTTCCTTCTTCTACCAAAAACTGATGTCTGCGCTTTTGCAGGGGTGAGAAATGGCCTAAAATGAAGTCGAATTCGTCGTCGGTAACTGCAATAATTTCCTCGATATGTTCCCTTAAAGGATGCTTCATTTTTTTAGGGAAAGCGTTGTAATATCTGAGGTAAACCTTTTCATGCGCATTTACCGGATATCAATTCCCACATAATACCCCTCGCTGCCCCGAACGTTGAAAACCGTGCTATCTTCAAAGATGAGGTATTGACCTTTTATGCCCTTAAGCATTCCCGAATACGAGGGTGTTTTGGAAAGGTTAAGACTCTTTACTTTTTCTGGATATTGAAGTACTGGGAATTCCAATTCCGTTTCACCATTGTTTTCCAGAAAAAACTCTTTTGCTTCCTCGGGAATGTTGTCTTTCAAACGTTCACGCCATTCCACTAAATCTACATCTTCCAAACGGTTGGTGAGCATTTTTTGCCAGCTTGTTTTGTCACTGACGAAATCTTTTAGGGCAACTTCGGTAATTCCTGCCAAATAGCGATTGGGCACTTCGGCAATTGCAATGGCTTCATGGGCCCCTTGATCAATCCAACGCGTTGGGACCTGGGATTTTCGGGTTACCCCAACTTTCACGTTGCTCGAATTGGCCAAATACACAATATGGGGTTGTAGTTGTACTTTCTTTTCATATTCCAAATCACGGTCCTCTTGATCTAAGTGCGCCTTGCTGAGCTCAGGTTTCATGATCCATTCCCCTGCGGCAGGGGTTTCATAAAAACAACTTTTACAAAAGCCTTGTCTGTAAATGGGTCGGTTTTCTCCACAATTTAGGCACTGATATTTAATGAACTCGATTTTTAGCTGCTTGTTCAGCGCTTGGTTCATGTTCAAAAAATCATTTTCGAATACCAAAAAATATTGGATGGGACTGCCAAGTTCAGTTTGCATTTTGCGCAACACGCCTTCATACAGCATAGTGGAATTATTGAGTTTTATTGGATTTGATAATGAAAAGGAGATGACCTATTTTAGCCAAAGGTCCTACCTTATGTAGGATAAAGATACCTAAAATGCCAATACCATTATTCAACTCCATAGCCTCTTGGTTACTGAGAAAGCGTTACCATCAGATTGAGCTTTTTTTAAAGTATCCGTTGGATGTGCAAAGCGAAGTTCTTTCCTATTTGATTGACTTTTCTAAGGATACGGTAATGGGAAAACAACACGGTTTTGGTGATAGATTGAAATATGAGGCATTTCGTGAAAGGGTCCCCCTGGTGGAATATGAAGATATCGCCACTTTAATTGAGCGAACCCGAAAGGGTGAGCAAAACCTCTTCTGGCCAACCAACATCAAGTGGTTCGCAAAAAGTAGCGGGACCACAAATGCAAAAAGCAAGTTTATTCCGGTAAGTTCGGAGGCTTTGGAAGATTGCCACTACAAGTCCAGTAAAGACTTGCTCTGTTTGTACTTGAACAATAATGAAAATTCACAGCTTTTTACGGGCAAGAGCCTTCGCTTGGGTGGGAGTAAGGAGCTTTATGAAGACAGTGGGAGCTTTTTCGGTGACCTTTCGGCAATTTTGATAGACAATATGCCCCTATGGGCAGAGTTTAGTAGTACGCCAAGCAATAAGGTGTCTTTGATGAGCGAATGGGATTCAAAATTAGAGGCCATTATTCAGGAGAGTTTGACCGAAAATGTGACCAGCTTGGCCGGAGTGCCATCTTGGATGCTCGTCTTGCTCAATGATGTTCTTGAACGAACCGGTTCGGAACATTTGTTTCAAGTTTGGGAAAACCTGGAAGTTTATTTTCATGGGGGAGTAAGTTTTGCCCCGTACCGAGATCAATTCAAAAAACTTTTACCAAGGCGAAATTTTAACTACTACGAAACCTATAATGCCAGTGAGGGTTTCTTTGCCATTCAAGACCGAAACAACTCGGAAGATTTATTGCTGATGCTGGATTATGGTATTTTCTATGAGTTCATTCCCATGGACGTTTATGGAAGAGAGGAGCTGGCCATACCATTATGGGAAGTTGAGATTGGGGTGAACTACGCCTTGGTCATCAGCACAAATGCGGGTCTGTGGCGATACAAAATTGGGGATACGGTACGGTTTACCTCAAAAAACCCTTACCGGATTCGGATAACAGGGCGGACCAAACATCATATCAACGCTTTTGGTGAGGAATTGATCATTGAAAACGCCGAACAGGCACTTAAGCAAATCTGTATCAAAACAGATACGGAAATCATGGACTATACGGCAGCGCCCATTTTTATGAACGGTTCGGAAAAAGGAGGGCATGAATGGATCATTGAATTTAGAAAGCCACCCAAGGATGTCGCCTACTTCACTGAATTCTTGGATAATGCCTTAAAATCCTTGAATTCCGACTATGAGGCCAAACGCTACAATAATATGACCTTGGGAATGCCCACAGTGCATTTAGGCCGCAAAAACTTGTTCCGTGACTGGCTTGCATCTAAAGATAAATTGGGAGGGCAACATAAGATACCAAGATTGTCCAATGAAAGAACGTACATCGAAGAATTGCTTCAGATGAACAATTAATTGCGCATTTTCGAGTTTTTCTGTTGAAATTTCACATCCTAATCGTTGAACAGACTATAACCAAACCGTAAAATGGCTGAAAAACTCGTTGTACTTTCTGATATGTGGGGCGTAAAAAAAGGTCTTTGGATCACCTCCTACTTTGGATACCTCCAGCAATACTTCAATATTGTCTTTTATGACTGCCAACAGCTTGGAAACGTAGACGTTAGAGTTTCTACTGAGGATAATATCCATAAGGCTTTTGTGGAGGGTGGTATGGATACAGCGGTGGCCCATTTGTTAAAGAAGGAAGCTGAAGCCTGTCATTATTTGGCTTTTAGTACTGGAGGGACCATAGCATATAAGGCCGCTTTAAAAGGCCTGCCCATGAAATCATTAACCGCAGTTTCGCCTACTAGAGTTCGATTTGAGGAGCGAAAGCCCAATGTGGCAATGCGCCTAATTTTTGGAGAATGTGATGAATTTAAACCCAAAATGGATTGGGCCAGTAAGGTAGGCGCCAAAATGGAGATCGTTCCAGGTTTTGGTCACGAGTTATATTCTGACGAAAAGATTATTTCAGAAGTTTGTTTGGGATTGCTACAAAAAGTGACCAACAAGGCGGTTGAACTTTAAGAAACTGCCTTTAACTTTTTAATGGTCTCATGAGATAACTTCTCTTCCGCGTAGGCCTTGGTTACCTTAAATTCTTTTTCCTCGCTGCTTGGTAAAGTAAACATGGCATCGGTAAAAACAGCTTCACATAGAGATCGAAGTCCTCGGGCCCCCAATTTGTATTCCACCGCTTTTTCAACAATGTAGTTCAGAGCCTGCTCGGTAATGCTGAATGTAATATTGTCCATGGCAAACAACTTTTCGTATTGTTTGATGATGGCATTCCTAGGTTCGGTGAGGATGGCCCGCAAGGTTTTTGCATCCAAAGGGTTCATATGGGTCAGTACGGGAAGTCTACCAATAATCTCTGGAATCAATCCAAATTCCTTTAAATCCCTGGGAATAATGTATTGCAGAAGATTCTCACTGTCCAGACTTTCCTCTGCCTTTGAAGCACTGTAACCCACCGCTTGCATATTCAGCCTTTTGGTGATGATCCGTTCAATACCATCAAAAGCACCACCCGCCACAAAAAGAATGTTTTCTGTATTGACTTCGATAAATTTTTGATCGGGGTGTTTACGCCCACCTTTTGGTGGAACGTTGACAACGGTACCTTCCAGAAGTTTTAATAGACCTTGCTGAACACCTTCCCCAGAAACATCCCTCGTAATGGAGGGATTATCACTTTTGCGTGCGATTTTATCGATTTCGTCAATAAAAACGATGCCCCGCTCTGCTTTTTCCAAATTGTAGTCCGCTGCTTGAAGCAAACGGGTCAAAATACTCTCCACATCTTCTCCAACATAACCGGCTTCCGTAAGCACCGTGGCATCCACAATGGCCAAAGGAACATTGAGCATACGCGCAATAGTTTTGGCAATCAAGGTTTTTCCCGTTCCTGTTTGGCCTACCATTACGATATTACTCTTCTGTATTTCAACCTCATCGTCCTTTCCTTTGGGCTGCAATAACCTTTTGTAATGATTGTACACAGCTACGGACATGACCTTTTTGGTACGTTCTTGACCAATGACGAAAGTGTCCAAAAAATCGCGGATCTCCATGGGCTTTTTCAAAATGAGCTCAGAAGATAAATCTTGATTTTTTGATTGTTTCGATTCTTCGGCTACAATGCTATGGGCCTGTTCAATACATCGATCACAGATATGGGCATCTAAACCGGCAATCAAGAGGTTGGTTTCCGGTTTCTTTCTACCACAAAAAGAGCATTCTAAATTTTCCTTGGCCATACTAACCTTTGAGGTTCAACGTACAATAACGTAAAAAAAGGAGAGTTTTGTACGCGTGATAACTGTTTTTTTTTGACTTATTGGTTCGGAATTATTAGGGTTCCCTTACCAAAACTTCGTCGATCATCCCATAATCTTTTGCCTCTGGAGCCTTCATCCAGAAATCACGGTCACTGTCTTCATATACCTTGTCAAACTTCTGTCCTGAATGGTTTGCAATGATTTGGTAAAGCTCATCTTTGATTTTCAGGACCTCTTTTGCTGCAATCTCAATATCACTGGCCTGTCCCTGAGCTCCAGACAAAGGTTGGTGTATCATGACCCTTGAATGGGTAAGGCCACTTCTTTTTCCCTTTTCACCTGCACATAGTAAGATTGCGGCCATGGAAGCGGCAATTCCCGTACAAATGGTGGCCACATCAGGTTTGATGAACTGCATGGTGTCATAAATCCCTAGACCGGCGTAAACGCTTCCACCTGGGGAGTTGATGTAGATTTGAATATCCTTTGAGGCATCGGCACTTTCAAGGAACAACAACTGGGCCTGTACAATATTTGCCACTTGATCATTGATTCCGGTTCCCATAAATATGATTCGGTCCATCATAAGACGGGAGAAAACATCCATGGCAATGGCATTGAGTTGTCTTTCCTCAATAATATTTGGGGTCATATTTACGGGATACATACTACTAACAATTTTGTCGTAGTACATGCTGTTTATACCGTAGTGTTGGGTAGCATATTTTTCGAATTCTTTTCCGTAATCCATAGGATTTTGTTCAATTTAGCTTAAAAAAAAGGTGCCGAAAACTATGTTTTTCGGCACCGTAAAGATACTTATTTTCTTTTAGACCAAGCTTAGCTATATGCTTCCTTAATGAAGTTGTCATAGGACACCTCCTTAACCTTAAGATTGGCCTTTTCCTTATAAAGGTCCAATAATTTTTGGCTCATCAATTGTTCTGATAATCTTTTCACCTCGTCTTGATTGCCCAAAACCCGCATGGAGATGTTTTCCAATTCTTCCTCAGAAGGATTCAAATGACCGTACTGGGCCATTTGGGATTTGATGAATCCTTTGGAAAACTCTTTTAATTCTTCCAACTGTACCTGGAGGTCGTTCTCCTTGATTATTTTACCCTCAATCAATTGATAGCGAAGACCTTTTTCTGATTTTTCATACTCCTCGGAAGCTTCGTCATCACTTAATGGGTTTTCTCCACTAAGTTGAATCCATTTTTTTAAAAACTCAGCAGGAAGTTCAAACTTTGTATTGTCTATTAACCTTTCGGTTATGTCGTTCAATAATTTTTGATCAGACTGCTGCTCGAATTGCTTTTCAGAATCCTCCTTGATTTTGTCCCGAAGCTCGTTTTCAGAGGTCACATTGTCCTTTCCAAAAAGTTTGTCGAACAATTCTTGATCTAGAGTAGCAGCTTGTCTTTCATTGATTTCCTCGATGGTAAATGTTACATCGATGTTCAATTTTTCGGCCTTTTCCCTATCGATTCCCAAGGCACCGGAAAGCAAATAATCCTCTTTGAAAAGACCTTTGGTATTTAGGGTAACTTCTTCCCCAACTTTTTTCCCTAAAAGGGCATTTACGGCTTTTTTGCTTTTTATTTTATCGATTTCAAGAGTGCTCTTGTTTTCGATTTCCTCAGCCTCATTTTTGAAGATGCCGATGACCTCAGCAACTTTACCTACCTCTGCTTTGGTAACTAGTTTTCCGTATTGTTTTTGAATACGTTCAACCTGTTCATCGATCATCTTCTTATCGGCAACAATCTTGTACTGAACAATGGCCTTTTTGGTTTTCAATTGAACATCAAAGTTGGGAGCGAGGCCCAACTCAAATTCAAAATCAAGGGTTTCATTGTCCCAGTCAAAATCTTCCTTTTGCTTGGGAAGCGGATTTCCTAGAACATCCAACTTTTCTTCAGTAAGATATTTGTTGAGATTGTCTTGAATCAGTTTGTTCACCTCATCTACCAATACAGCTTTGCCGTATTGCTTTTTAATCAAGCCCAATGGTACTTGCCCCTTTCTGAAGCCAGGCACATTCGCCTGCTTTCTATAATCTTTAAGGATTTTATCCACCTTTTCTTGATAGTCATCCTTGGTGATGGCAACCTTAACCACTGCATTAAGATCATCAATCTGCTCTTTTGTAATATTCATCCTTCTACCTTAAAATTACTGTTGAAAAACGGGTGGCAAAAGTAAGATATTTTCTTGTGGTCAGCAACTTTTAAAGTGCTGTACTTTAAAGTTTATCATTTCTTTTTATCTTCTTTAAGAAGGGACTGCAAAATGGATTGCAAAATCGAGAGCAGGATACTAAAAAGAATGGCCCACCAGATACTGGACACATAAAATCCTGAAATAAAATGGGCTGCCAAAAGGATGATAATGGCATTGATGATCAAAAGAAAAAGTCCCAAGGTTAAAATGGTGATGGGCAAGGTCAAAAGCACAAGGATAGGTTTTACCAAAAAGTTAAGAAACCCTAGCACCAAAGCCACAATGATAGCGGTCAAAAAGGAATCTACCCCAACCCCCGGCAAGGCATATGACAAAATAATTACTGCCAGGGCATTGATCAATAAGCGAATAATGAAATTCATAGTTGTTTGATTAGGTGAATAAAAAAAAGCACCGACAAGCGGTGCCTTTAAGGTATAAAATTTTGTTGATGTTAGTCGATATAGAGTCCTGTATAATCCAAAGGGTTTACACCTGGAAGCTCAGCGCCATACTTTGCTTCAATGGCATCGATAAAGGCGTTGGCCAAAATCGCATATCCCCGAGGCGCAGGGTGGACACCATCCAATGAAAATCCGCCGCCGGTAGCAAAGGTTGCTGTAACCGTACTACCATCCAATAAAGGTATTCCATTGGCATTCAATTCGGATAGTAAAGCATTGGCGTCCACTAAAGCCAAATCATATACTGTTGCCAAAGTTTCAATGGTTTGATTGTAAGCCATCAATGCAGTTTCCACTGCGTCTTGCTCTTGCGGGGTCAACACCCATTGGTCTTCCAAGGGATAGGTGATACCGTTGACCGCTAGTTGAGCAGCACTTGCAGGAGGTAGACCGAGTCCTTCCAAAGTGGTCACTGCATCTTCATTTAAGGAAGCAATTTCTGAAGAACTTGTTAGGGTCAAAAGATCATTCTCATTGGCTTGGCGAGCTTGACCATATAAAAACCCTGTTACGCCGGCAGTAGCAGCGTCCACTCCGTTCATTATTAATGCCCCTGTAATTTGAGCAGATAAGTTTGGCAAATCTTCATCATGGATTATTACCGCACTTGCCGCTGTTTCAGAAAATACAAATTGCCTTTCAGGTACTCCCAAAGCTTGGAAAACCAAGTTAAGGCCAGCAAACTGGGCATTCAAAACCGGAATTTGAGGTCCAAAATCTGGATTGGTAGGATCCAATGGAGCAAAGGGGACAGTATTAAAGAAAGGAATGTCCGTTACATTGGGAAGGTTGGCAATAACACCGTCTGCTCCGCTGGCAGTTAATGCTTGCAACATACCGTCGAGTGCCCCAGCAAATACGTTGGGGTCTGTAATATCGTTTCGGTCGTAGGACGTTGGATCTAAATTTCCAGTTCTGTCCACGCCAGAGCCTCCGTTGGTGGCATAGAGCAGAATATCGTTGGCTCCTGCCCAAAGTGAGAAAAAGGTTGGGCCTTGTGCAGCAGCATCTCCGATTACGGTTGCTGTTTCAGAAGAAGAAAAACGAGCAAAGTAAGGATTAGCCGTGCCAAGGGCTACACCAGCCACGCTGCCATATCCTGGAGCCAGCAATTCATAACTCTTCGCTCCAGGGATACCCATATTGTTGAAAGGCCCTGCCAGCTTGGTTGAAATTTCTGTGGTTCCAACGCCATCTGCAGGCACGGGAGAAGGACCATCTGGTAAGAAGGCCAAAATTAAACGGTTGCCTAAAATAGGATTCCCTTGAAGGGTAGCTCCTCCAAGATTATCGGCCATAAAAGGAATATTGAAAGCACCGCCACCAACTAGCGCAAAATTGGAAGCCAACATGTTGGGTAAAGAAGCCTCTTGTCCATCCCTAAATAGGGCATTATCGGAGAAACCGGCGGTAAGGGAATTACCAACGGCTACATAGTTCGAAAAATTTGCTGTGCCCGCGGAGAAAACCGGCGGGTCTGGGTCTGGTGTAGTTGTGATCGGGGCGTCATCATCCTCACATGCAATAAACAATAACCCTAATAAGGGGAGTAGGGCATAAAGCTTTTTCATATTTAAAATTAATTTGAGTTAGTTTAAGTTAAACTTAGCGTTAACCAGTATTAACCAAATCTAGGCGAAATTTGTTATACAGACAATTAATTGGTCAAAAAAATTATGCATGCATAATAAAAGGTGTTATTTTTTAGGAATTTAAAAAATCGACTGATTTTTCGAAGAATTGCTTTGGGTTCTCTGCGTGCAACCAATGACCGGCATTTTCAATGGTCTCAATGGCAGCTTGAGGGAAATGTTTTTTAATGTCACCAAAGTCATTGGGCACTATGTATTCCGAACGGTCACCACGCAGAAATAGAGTGGGTCCCTTGAAGGTTGCATGGGGATCAATGTTATCCCCAACTTCCTCCATTTTGTTTCGCAACACATCCAAATTAAAACGAAGCCCCAGTTTTTCTGTTTCTACCCAATGAAGGTTTTTTAACAAAAACTGTCGAATTCCAAAGTCTGATAAATGTTTGGCAAGTTGTTCATCGGCTTCTTTTCTGCTGGAGATGGATTCAAAATCCAATTGGGTCAACGCATTGATGATGGGTTGATGGTGGGCAGGATAATATTTTGGAGAGATATCCGCCACAACTAACTTGTCCAGACGTTCATAATTTGATGTCGCAAACTGCATGGCCGTTTTTCCACCCATGGAATGACCAATAAGGTTGCCCTCGCCGATTTGATAATGATCCATGTAAAACAATAGGTCCTCACCCATAAGTTCGTAGTCAAAGTCTGGGGAGTGAAAACTCCTCCCATGATTACGTTGGTCGATAAGGTGCACCTGAAACCCAGCATCTGCATACTGCTTCCCCAAGGATTTCCAGTTATCGGACATACCCAGAAATCCATGTAAAATAAGCAAGGGTTCTCCTTCGCCAAGTATTTTTGAATGTAGTAATTCCATTATTTTAAACGATGTAAATACATATTGACAACATTTTCAAGACCCAAATAGATGGATTCGCAGATCAAAGCGTGCCCTATGGACACTTCTAAAAGATTGGGAATATTCTCCTTGAAAAATTTCACGTTGTCCAGATTTAAGTCGTGGCCCGCATTGATTCCTAACCCCACTTTTTGCGCTACGAGTGCGGCTTCAAAATAGGGCTGTATTGCATTGCTTTGGTTACCCTGAGCAAACTCCTTGGCGAAGTTTTCTGTGTACAATTCTATTCGGTCCGTCCCTACCATTGCGGCTCCTTCAACCATTTCCTGAGATGGATCTACAAAAATCGAGGTACGTATACCTTCTGATTTAAATGTTTCGATAACATCTACTAAAAAATCCTTGTGTTTTAGGGTGTCCCAACCTGCATTGGAAGTAATGGCATCCTCCGCATCGGGGACCAAAGTTACCTGTGTTGGTTTAACTTGTAAGACCAAATCGACAAATTTGGGAATAGGATTACCCTCAATATTAAACTCGGTTTGTACCACTTGCTTCAAATCCAGGGCATCTTGGTAGCGAATATGTCGTTCATCGGGCCTTGGATGAATGGTAATGCCTTGGGCACCAAAGGACTCGATGTCTTTTGCAGATTGAATAAGATCGGGAACGTTTCCCCCTCTTGAATTTCGTAAAGTTGCCAGCTTGTTGATATTTACGCTTAGCTTTGTCATGGATTTATTTTAGACCAGCAAAATTAAGAATTAGGCACGCCTTTTGCGATTTAAAATTAGTATTTTGCGTTTAAGAGTTTAGTTATGCAGATTCAAGATCAAATAATCTCTTCGGTACCTGTTTTTGAGGTTTCTGAAACCCTGGAAAAAGTGATTCTCTTTTTTGAGGAAACCACTTTTTCCCATGTAGGTGTTACGGAAAATGGTGAATATTTGGGGGTACTTTCAGAAAACGACCTTCCTTGTTTTGAGCCAGACAAAAAAATTGAGGATTTCAGATATGACATGGAGACCTTCTCAGTAACCAAAGAGACGGCTTGGATGGATGTTTTGGAGATGTTTGCCAGAAACGAAGCCAATATTCTACCGGTTTTGGATGAAAACAAACTTATTATTGGCTATTATGACCTGGGTGACGTGGTAGCACGTTTTATTGACACTCCTTTTTTTAAGGAGCCTGGTGGAATTTTGGTGGTTTCTGTAGGCATAAAAGATTATTCCTTTAGCGAAATTGCCCAGATTGTGGAAGGTAACAACGCCCGATTGCTTGGTGCCTTTATTTCTGATTCCCAAAATGATGTGGTTCAAATTACCCTAAAAGTAGGCACCTTAAACCTTAATGAGGTGGCTCAGACCTTTAGACGATATAATTACAACGTTGTTTTTGGAAACGGGGACGACCAGTTTTTGGAGGATCTAAAGCAACGTTCGGAATACCTCGAAAAATACCTCAACGTTTAGTATGAAAGTGGCAATTTACGGTCAAACCTTGCTCGAGCAGGACACGGCTTGCGTAAACGAGTTGTTGGATGAACTTGTCAAAATAGGAGCGACGGTCTGTATTGAGGAACAATTTTTTCAACTTCTCTACGAATTCGGAATATCTGACGATTACCAAAAATTTACGCAATCTTCCGGCTTGGACAAATCGTATGACATGCTTGTCAGTTTTGGCGGTGATGGCACTATGTTGAGAGCTGTGACCTATATAGAGGATTTAGGGATTCCCATTGTGGGGGTCAATACCGGAAGACTCGGATTTTTGTCAACGTTTAAAAAAGAAGATGTCCGGAAGGTGGTGACTGAATTTTTGAAGGAATCCTATAAGATTCAGGAAAGAAGCTTGGTCGAAGTTGTCTCCACTTCGGGTTTGGATGAATTTAACGGCCTAAACTTTGCCTTAAATGAAATCACTGTGAGTCGAAAGGATACTACCTCCATGATTACCGTGGAGACCTATTTGAATGAGGAGTATCTCACCTCATACTGGGCCGATGGACTGATCGTTGCCACGCCGACCGGCTCAACAGGCTATTCGCTGAGCTGTGGTGGACCGGTAATCGCACCAACTGCAAAGTCACTAGTGCTTACCCCAATTGCACCACATAATCTTAACGCACGCCCTTTAGTAATTTCAGATGACACTGAAATTCGGCTAAAGGTTTCCGGTAGGGAAGAAAATCACCTTATTTCCTTGGATTCTAGAATTGCCAGTATCCCCAATGGAACGGAAATCCGTATAAGAAAATCAGACTTCACCATTAAAATGATAGAGTATAAATCGGAAAGCTTTTTGAAAACACTTCGCAATAAACTTCTCTGGGGCGAGGATAAGCGTAATTGAACCAAGAAAAAACAATAAAAGCGTTTAAAAACTGTTTAACAAGGGAGAACATTTAAAACCGTATTTTTATTGACTTTCCTTTACTCCTAATTACAATAACTTTTTTGATCGTATGCGAATAGTTTTGGCTATTTTTTTGTGCATTGTCTTCAAAATGAATGCGCAAACCTATGAAATTGGGGTTTTTGCCGGAGGAGCCAATATGATAGGGGATGTTGGTAGAACAAATTACATTCTACCTTCAGGACCTGCTTTTGGGGGTATATTCAAATGGAACAAGAGCAAAAGGTATGCTTGGCGTGCCAGTGTTATCTACGGCAGCTTTACCGCCGACGATTCCAAATCTTCAAAAGCATCTCGGGTGCAAAGAGGGTATGTTATCGATAATTCGGTCTTAGAAGCCTCTGCCGGCCTTGAATTCAACTTTGTTGAGTACAATCTTCATAAGTTAGGACCAGCCTTCACACCCTATCTTTATACGGGTTTGACCTATTTTCGATACGACTTCAATTATTTTGATGCACAACAAGTGCAGGATATTAACCAAAAAGAAGGTAGTTTTGCAATTCCAATGACGGTTGGGGCCAAGTACCGCTTGAACAATTTTCTCATTCTAGGTGCTGAGATTGGAGCAAGATATACCTTCACGGATAATTTGGATGGAAGTAATCCCGAAGGTTCCAATTTTGAGCAATTTAGATTTGGAAACATTTTGAGCGACGACTGGTACGTCTTTACAGGTCTTACGTTAACGTATACCTTTGGACGCAAACCTTGCCAGGACTGCTTTGAATGAAATGCACACTTTAACCGATGTAAACAAGGATAGACTTCCCAAACACGTGGCCATCATTATGGATGGCAACGGGAGATGGGCGAAGCAACGGGGAAAACTCCGGGTATTCGGTCATCAGAATGGGGTGGATGCGGTTCGCAGGACCGTTGAAAACTGTGCTAAACTCGAAATAGAGTTCCTTACCCTTTACGCTTTTTCCACGGAAAACTGGAATCGTCCCAAGATTGAGGTCGAAACTTTAATGAAACTTCTGGTAGCCTCTTTGCGAAAAGAATTGGATACCCTTAACAAGAACAATATTCGATTAAGGGCCATCGGCAATATCGAATCACTTCCCACAAAGGCTCAAAAAGAACTTTCCGAAGTGATTTCAAAAACAAACAAAAATTCAGGATTGACCTTGACATTGGCCCTTAGCTATGGTTCTCGCGAAGAGTTGAAGACCGTGATTAAGGACATCAGTCTCAAAGTTAAAAATAATATAATTTCACCTGAAAATATTGATGAAGCCGTTATAAATACTCATCTTTACACGCATTTTTTGCCGGATGTAGACTTGCTTATTCGTACCAGTGGAGAGCATAGAATAAGCAATTTTTTACTTTGGCAGATTGCATACGCCGAATTATATTTTATTGACGTATTTTGGCCCGATTTTAGTGAGCATCATTTGGTAGAAGCAATATTAAGTTACCAAAATAGAGAACGACGATTTGGAAAAACTAGCGAACAACTCAATTGAGAACAAACTCCATACTATAAAACCATACCTAACACTACTCCTTCTCCTCTTCAGCCTAAATACCAGCTTTGCCCAGGAAACTTCATTTGAAGATGGCAAAACGTATATTTTAGGGGGTTTGTCGGTAACCGGTCTTCAAAGTTACAACGAGCAGACCGTAAAAACGTATACCGGACTCAGAGTTGGTCAATCCATTACCGTTCCCGGTGACCAGATAAGTGCTGTGATCAAGAAGCTTTGGAGTTTAGAGCTTTTTAGCAACGTCTCCATGTACTACACCAAAATTGAGGACGGAAAGATTTTCTTGGAGTTGAATATTTTGGAGCGTCCCACGCTGGCAAATGTTACCATTTACGGAGTCAAGAAAAGAAAAATCGATGATATCATCAATGATACCGATTTAAAGAAAGGCAAGAAAATTACCGAAAGTCTAATCGCCAACACAAAAAATTATCTTCAGAACAAGTATAAGAAGCAAGGCTACTTAAATGCCAAAGTTAATATCGCAACAGCTGCTGATACCTCGGGTACCAATACCCAAAATATGGTAATCAACGTTAATAAAGGAGATAAGGTAAAAATCAGAAGTATCACCTTTGAGGGCAACGAACAGCTGTCCGACAGTAGGCTGAGCAAAGCATTGAAGAAGACCAAAAAGAAGAAGCTTTATCGTTTTTGGAAGAAATCGAAATACATTAAAAGTGATTACCAGGAAGACCTTTCAAACCTGATTGATACCTATGCGGAAAGAGGATATCGTGATGCCCGGGTTCTTTCAGATACCTTCATTAAGGTCAATGAGAACAACATCGACCTTAAAATTAAGGTTGAAGAAGGAAATAAATACTACTTCGGAGATATCAACTTTGTAGGTAACTCGGTTTACACCGATAGGCAACTTGCACAGGTTTTAGGAATTCGAAAAGGGGCTACATATAATGGTGTTTTGCTTAAAAAACGAATTGCCGATGATTCCAAGCCTGATGGGGAAGATTTGACCAACCTCTACCAAAACAACGGTTATCTATTTTCAAGCATTAACCCGGTTGAGGTTTCTGCGGTCAACGATACCATAGATTTTGAGATTCGTATTATCGAAGGAAAAGAAACTTTCCTCAATCATGTTACCGTTGCCGGAAATGACAAAACCAATGATCACGTTATTTTCCGGGAATTGCGAACTCGACCAGGTCAGCGATACAGTAAGGACAATATCGTTCGAAGTATTCGGGAATTGGGTCAACTTGGGTTTTTTGATGCGGAACAAATCGTGCCGGATATTCAAAACCCAGACCCCAATGCAGGGACCGTGGACATAAAATATAGCTTGGTTGAATCAGGATCCAGTCAGATTGAACTGCAAGGTGGCTTCGGTGGGGGTGGCTTTATAGGAACCTTGGGGCTTTCGTTCAACAATTTTTCACTCAGGAATATTTTTAAAGGAGAGGCTTACAAACCTGTCCCAATGGGAGACGGTCAAACCTTCTCCCTTCGTCTTCAGGCAAGTCGGTCGTTTAGGGTGTATAGTCTGAATTTCTCAGAACCGTGGTTGGGCGGGAAAAAACCGGTTCGATTTAACTTTTCATTATCGCGGACCCAACAGTTTGCCAGTAATTTTGACAATAGGGGCCGAATTGATGTAGATAGGGATCGTGGATTTTCCATCACGGGAATTTCACTTGGTTTGGCAAAAAGGGTTCAATGGCCTGATGACTTCTTTACGGTATCCCATGCCTTGAGCTACCAGTTATATGACTTTAATGATTTCAATAACGGTCTTTTCAATTTTGGAAACGGAACCTCAAATTCCCTGAACTATACTTTTGGGATATCAAGAAGTTCTCAGGGACCGAGCCGAATATTCCCGCTGACAGGTTCCAATTTTGAGTTTACGGCCAAATTTACACCTCCTTACTCGCTGTTCAGAAATAAGGATTTTAAGGCAATACGCAACGAAATTGACGAAATTACCGAACGACTTTTCGAAATAGGGCAAACACCGGGTTCATTGGCAGAGCAGCAGGAATTTCAGAGTCTGAGTAACGATTTGGAAGAATTGGAAGAAGAACGGTTCAAGCTTTTGGAATTCTACAAGATCAAGTTCAGGGGCGATTGGTACACCCGTTTGGTAGACAAACTGGTGCTGCGTACCAATGCCGAGTTCGGGTTTTTGGGAAGCTACAATAATGATATTGGCGATGTTCCTTTTGAGCGCTTTTTTGTTGGGGGAGACGGTCTAGGAAACTTTACTTTGGATGGTAGGGACATTATTCAGTTACGGGGTTATGAAAACAGCTCTTTGACTCCTTTCATCATAAATCCGATTACAGGTCGCCAGGAACAGGACGGGGGAACCATTTATAACAAGTTCTCTCTTGAACTGCGTTATCCCCTCACGCTTAAACCAGCGGCTTCCATTTATGCACTTTCGTTTTTGGAGGCAGGAAACGCCTTCAACAATTTTAGCGACTTTAATCCGTTTGAATTAAAAAGATCTGCCGGAGTGGGGCTACGTATTTTTATGCCGGCATTCGGTCTATTGGGAATTGATTTCGGTTACGGCTTCGATACAGATGCCAGGCCCGGGTCAGTGGGTCCTAGCGGCTGGCAAACACACTTCATCATCGGGCAGCAGTTTTAATCAATGGAAAATTCGGGCATGGAAAAATGTCTAAGTAATTCATTTTAAATTATTTAGTAATTTGGCACGATATTTTCTTTATAAAAGCGGATTTCGCATGAATAGCAAGATTCTATGGTCATTTATTGCATTAATGACCTGCCTGTATGGCTTCTCGCAACGAGGTGTGCGCATCGGATATGTGGATATGGAATATATCCTTGAAAATGTGGAGGAATATCGAGAAGCTAGCGAACAATTGAGCGCCAAAGCTGAAAAGTGGAAGCAGGAAATTGAGCTCAAAAAAAGTGTCATTGAGCAAATGAAAAAAGACTTGATGGCCGAAAAAGTTCTTTTAACGGATGAATTGATTACCGAAAGGGAAGAGGAAATTCAGATTTTGGAAGCCGAAATGCTGGATTATCAACAAGACCGCTTTGGACCCAGGGGCGATTTGGTGCTTCAAAAGCAACTATTGATCCAACCAATCCAAGATCAGGTCTTTAATGAGGTGCAGAAAATAGGAGGAAATAAAAGATACGATTTTATTTTCGATAAATCGGCAGATGTCGTAATGTTGTACTCCGAAAAAAGACATGACATTAGCGACTTGGTTCTTAGGGAAATAGCTCGAACCCGAAAGGTGAGCAAATCCAATAGAAAAGCAAAAGAAAAAAGTCGTTTGGATCAGTTCAAGGAGGAGGAGGAAGAAGCCGATAAGGAAATCAGCGAAGCCCTGAAACAAAGACAAGAAAAAGCTGCGGAATCTCGCGATGCGAAGGCCAAAGCGGCTGAGGATCGAAGAGCGGAACAGCTGAAGTTAAGGGAAGAACGCAAAAAAGCCTACGAAGAAAGAAGAAAGAAGTTGTTGGAGGAACGCGAGGCAAAAAGAAATGCAAAGTTGGAGGATCGCAAAAAGGCGCAAGAACAACCAAAGGATTCAATTCAAAAATAGATATTGAAACACTAAAATTAACATTCAAATAGTAACTTAGATCATGAAAAATGTAAAGAAGATGGCCGTAGCTCTGGTTTTGTTTGTAGCGGCTACGGGATTTGTAAATGCCCAGAGTAAGGTTGCCCACATCAACGTGCAGCAATTGCTTTCTGAAATGCCTGAAATGAAGGCAGCTCAGGCCGAACTTAAAAAATTACAGGAAACCTACCGGGCGGATATAGAAAGTTCAATGACAGAGCTTAAAAATAAATATACCCAATACTCAAACGAGGCTACCTCAAAATCCGAAGAAGAGAACCAAAAAAGAGCGGTTGAACTACAGGGATTTGAAAAAAATATTCAAGAGGCGGAACAAGCTGCGGTACAAGAAATGCAGAAAAAGCAACAAGAATTGTTTGCACCTATTTCCGATAAGGCCAAAGCAGCCATTGAGAAAGTGGCCGCTTCCGAAGGTATCGAATATGTAATTGATGCCAGCCCAGGGTTGAGTCTAATTGTGGCCAAAGGGAAAGACCTTTTGCCTGCAGTAAAGCAAGAGCTGGGGTTCTAACAATTACGCTCAAAAAAATACTATAGAAAACCGCCTCCCGAAAGGATGAGCGGTTTTTTGTTGCTGTAATTCTAGCTATTTTTAGGTATGCAAAAACCCGTCGGTATTTTTGATTCTGGAGTTGGTGGTACATCCATTTGGAAAGAAATTCGAAAGAAAATGCCATATGAAGATACCATCTACTTGGCCGATAGCAAGAATGCCCCTTATGGGGCCAAGCCAAGTGAGGAAATCTTACAATTGAGCATAAAGAATGTAGAGCTGCTGTTAGAGAAAAATTGTAAAATTATTGTTGTGGCATGCAACACAGCTACTACCAATGCGATAGAATATCTTCGGAAAACCTATGAAGTGCCATTTATTGGCATCGAACCAGCCATAAAACCGGCTGCCCTTCATACGCAAACCAAGAAAGTGGGGGTATTGGCTACAAAAGGCACACTGTCCAGCTCTTTGTTCCACAGTACTTCTAAAATGTATGCTGAAGGCATTACTGTTATGGAACAAGAGGGGAAAGGTTTGGTAGAGCTTATTGAGCAGGGAAAGCAAGCGTCTGACGAAGTTCGGAAATTGCTGATCCAATACCTTGCACCAATGCTTGAGGTGGGAATAGATTGCCTTGTGTTGGGCTGTACACATTATCCCTACTTAATCCCAATGCTGACTGAAATTCTACCAAAGAATGTTCATATTATTGATTCTGGAGAAGCCGTAGCAAGGCAGACACACGCGGTGTTGGAGAAGCTTCAACTTTTGACTAAATCAGAAACATTGGGGACGTCAAAATTCTTTTCCAACAGCAATATTGAAGTCCTCAAAAACTTGGTGGGTAACCAAACTGAAGTGGCAAAGCTCGATTTTTAAATGTCCTTTCTTCGAAAGGTTTGATAGGTAAAATCGAATTGGTGTTTCTCATCCTTTCCGTGATACTCTTCTTTGACCAATTCCCATTGGGCGGTATCAATTTTAGGAAAATAAGTATCCGCTTTAAATGCAGCGTGGATTCGGGTTAGCTCAATATCAGTGGCCAGACTCATGGATTGTTTATAAATTTCGCCTCCTCCGATAATAAAGGCTCGTTCATTGGGCCCTACAATCGCTATGGCTTCCTCCAAGGAATGAGTAAGCGTACAAGGGAATTTTGGGATGTAGTTTTTATCGCGGGTCACCACAATATGTTCCCTATTGGGCAAGGGTTTTGGAAAACTCTCCAAGGTTTTTCGGCCCATAATGATTTTGTGGCCCGAGGTCAAGATCTTAAATCGCTTAAAATCATCAGGTAAATGCCAAGGAAGGTCATTGTTGATGCCCAGTGCATTGTTTTCACCGGCAGCGGCAATAATGATCAACTCTTTCAAGGTTCTTTTTTTTTATTGATGGAAGAAAGAGGGAACTCGGTCTCAATTTCCTTTTGTATTTCAGAGATACGTTTCTTCTGTTTCTCTACCAAAAGTTCACGCTGTCGTCTCTCCCAATCCTGTCCCATAAACTTATGGGTCACAAAAACATTAAAAGCATGAAGGATGAACAAAAAAGCCCAAACAAGAATGGCCCAAATAAACCAATCGTATTCTTCGCCGTATTTCAGGATTTTGTTGATTAAAACCAAGAAAACACTCCCAATCAAAAAAATGACAAAATGCGAAAACAAACGCTTCTTTTGTTTGATTCGTTTTTGAGCATTTTCGAGCAGTTCATGTTGCTCTAGGTCAACTGTACTTTTTTCCTTCTTTCTTGATAACATTGAATGGCTATCTTTAACAACAAATATAATTGAATTGCACCCAAAACATTAGTAATGCAAGACATAAGAGACAAATTTCCAGTGCTGAAACAATCTATCTATGCCAATACGGCCGCAACCGGACTTTTAAATGAAGATTTGCTCGAGTGGAGACAAGAACACGACTTGGATTATTTGATTGGGGGCAGTTTGATGAAAGAAAAGAGTTTTGAGCAGATGTTTTTGGTTCGCGAGTCAGTGGGACGTTTTTTCAAATGTGTACCCCAGAACGTGGCCTTGGTCCAGAATTTTAGTTTGGGATTGAACCTGCTCTTGGAAGGATTGCCCAAAGATCAAAATGTGCTGCTTTTAAAGGATGATTATCCCTCATTGAACTGGCCCTTTGAAACCAGGGATTTCAAGAGGGAATATGTTGAAATAAATGCTCAGCTTGAAGAAAACATTTATAACGAAGTAAAATCGGGGAAGTTCAACGTGTTAGCCTTGAGCTTAGTGCAATGGATAAGTGGGGTTAAAATAGACTTAGATTTTCTAAAAAAGCTAAAAACCGAATTTGAAGACCTTTTGATCATAGCGGATGGCACACAGTTTTGTGGTACGCAGCGCTTTGACTTTGAGGATTCAGGAATTGACGTGCTGGGTGCCAGCGCCTATAAATGGCTTTTGGCGGGTTATGGAAATGGCTTTGTTTTGGTGAAGGATGAGGCTAAGAAGCGTTTTGATGTGAAATCAATAGGAAACAACTCTGTCGACCGGGATATAACTAAACGGGATGATATTCCCTTTTGCAAACGCCTTGAACCCGGACACCTGGATTCATTGAACTTCGGAAGCCTAAAATTCTCCCTTGAGTTTTTAGAGCAAATTGGCATGCAGAACATTGAAGAACAGCTCAAAAAGTTGGGTCTAATGGCAAAAAAGGGCTTTCAGGAATTGGGACTATTGGATGAGCTTGTTCAACTTCGCGAAGAGCATAGCACCATCTTTAATATTAAGGGTGATGGTCGCCTATTTGATAAATTACAGCAAAATGATGTGGTTTGTGTGCAGCGGGGAGAGGGAATTCGCTTAAGTTTTCACTTCTACAATACTGAAAATGAGATAAAGACCATTATGGATATCCTCCGATCTTGATGATCCATATCATTTTTTTGAAAAATTGGAACCTCTATTTTATCAAAGTAATGCAATTGTAAGGGGCATTTTATCAATTTGATAAATCGACATTAACTTATTGTAAGAAAGCGGTTTTATATTTTGTTTTGCTCTGAATTTTAAAAAGAATTACGACCATGGCAATAAAAAAGCAATACCTAAAAAGCAAGCCAGTATGTAAAGTTACATTTACTGTGCCTGCGGAAGAAGCTAAAAAAGTAGCAGTAGTTGGAGATTTCAACAATTGGAACCCAAAAGGAAGTATGTTGAAAAAACTAAAGAACGGTACCTTCAAAGGAACCTTCGACCTTCCCATGGAGAACTCCTATGAGTTCAGATACATTGTTGATGGGAACTTTATTAACGATGAAGCTGCAGACCGTTACCAGTGGAACGATTACGCTGGAACTGAGAACGCGGTATTGGAATTGTAAAAACGATGAGGTCGCCATTGAAGATTTATTCTTCGATGGTGACCCCTTTCCAAAAAGCCACACGGCCTTTAATAGATTTGGCCAGTTCACTGGTCTCCGGATAGTACCAAGCTGCATCCGTATTTTCTTGCCCATCCACTTCAATGGAGTAGTACGAAGCGACCCCTTTCCACGGACAGGTGGTGTGCGTATCACTTGATTTGAAATACTCCTTTTTAATACTTTCTTCAGGAAAGTAGTGGTTGTTTTCAATTACGACCGTATCATTGCTTTCGGCTATTACCGTATTGTTCCAAATGGCTTTCATTGCTATTTTTTTAGGACATAGTTTTTAAAATACTCTTCGGGATCCGAAAAAGAAGTGACCACTTGTAGTCCTGATTTTTCAGCTAACCATTCCACAACCTCATCATCGTATTTCTGTGAGATTTCGGTGTGGATGGTCTCCCAACGCTTCAGTCGTACTTCGAGGTCCAAACTTTCGATATGTACCGTTTGCTCCACTTTGGAGACCAAATAGCTTTTCGCTGTTCCCGTTTCTGGGTCGTAAACCTCCCAATGCAGAAAATTATCGAGATTGAAATCCCCGCCCATTTCTTTATTGATTCGACTCAAGATGTTTTTATTGAACGCCTCGGTAATACCAGCTTTGTCATTGTAGGCATCTAAAATCGTCTGGGGATTTTTTTTCTGGTCAAGGCCCATGAAAATCAAATCATCTTCATGTATGGCATCTCTCATATTTATCAAGAATTCCACGGCTTGGGGATGTAAAAGATTTCCAATGTTGGAGCCCAAGAACAAAATCACCTTTCGCCTACCGTTGGTTTCGCCTATATCACGAAGTGTATCAAAATAAGTGCCTTGCAAGGTATTGATACTCACCTGCGGAATTTCTAGTTTTAAAGATGCCTCCAACTGGTCCAGGGCGTTTTGACTGATGTCGATAGGCCTATAATCGAAGGCAATGCTCTTGTCGACAAGATGTTGAAGTAAAATCTTGGTTTTCTTGCCATCTCCCGCACCGAGTTCAAACAAACTAAAAGGGTCCCCATTTTGGGCAAACAAGCTGGCTATTTCCTCTTTATGGTTTTCAAGAATATCAAATTCACAATTGGTAAGATAATACTCGGGCATCGCCATAATGTCCTGAAAGAGTTTATCCCCCACCTCATCATAAAAATATTTGGAGGATAAATGTTTGGGAAAGGTCGTTAAACCTTCAAAGACCTCTTGCTCAAAGGCTGAGGTGAATACAGGCGTATTTTTGTTCTGCATGTTTGGGTGCTGAAGTTATTTGGCCAACCGGATACCGGTAAACTGCCATCGTAATTGGGGGTGAAAAAAGTTTCTATAGGTGTGCCGGGTGTGTTTCGCCGGCGTGGCCACCGAACCACCGCGCAACACCTTTTGGTTGACCATAAATTTTCCGTTGTATTCGCCCAGGGCACCATCGGCCTTTTTATAGTTGGGGTAGGGCAAATAAGCGCTTTCGGTCCATTCCCATCGTTTGCCCCAAGGGAAAAAAGCTTGAGCCGCTTCCCATTCAAATTCTGTGGGTAACCGAAGACCCTTCCATTGCGCATAAGCAAAAGCCTCAAAATAGGAGATATGGGTCACCGGGGCATTGGAATCTATCTTTTGCAAACCTTGGGCAGTGTAGTGATACCATTCACCTTCCACTTCATGCCAATATAAGGGGGCAGAGACTTGATTTTGGTTTACCCAGTCCCAACCCTCGGCATGCCAAAGGTCAAACCGGCCGTAGCCACTATCGTTGATAAACTCAAGATATTCACCATTGGTGACCAACCGATTTGAGATTTCGTAGGACTGAAGGTAGACCTTATGTCTGCCCAATTCATTGTCGTAGCAGAAATCCTCCGCGGTATGTCCAATTTCATAGATGCCCGCTTCCACGGAAATCCAGTCCTGTTGGTGCGTCTCTACAGGGTGGTCTTGAAATGCTTTGGAGTAAACCGGTAACAGAGGATTATTCCCCAGAATAAACTTGATATCGGTCAACAATAATTCTTGATGCTGCTTTTCATGATGGATGCCAATCTCCAACAAGGCATTCAGTTCCTTGCTTTGTGATTCCTGAAAAAAGCCTTTGATGCCTTCTGTAACATACTCTCGGTATTCGTATACCTTTTTTACCGAAGGCCGTGAAAGATTCCCACGGTCTGATCGAACCACCCGTTTGCCCACAGTTTCGTAATAACTGTTGAAGACAAAAGAGAAATCCTCATTGAATTCCGTATAATCAGAAGCATGGGGTTTCAGGATAAATTCCTCGAAAAACCAGGTAGTATGACCCAAATGCCATTTGGGCGGACTCACGTCCACCACAGGCTGCACTACATAATCCTCAGTTTCAAGCGGTGAGCAAATATCTTCGGAATGTTTTCGGGTTTCCAGAAAGAAATCCAGAAGAGAATCGGTAAGAATCATAAAAAACTTTTACTGCTTAAAGATAACAATTATTGGCTTAGCCCATGGCGTAAACAGGCAAGCTAAAGCTAAAGGCGGTACCTTCATTGGGCTTGCTGAAAACCCGTATTCTTGAGTCGTGGATCTCCATAATTTTCTTTACAATGGCAAGTCCCAGTCCTGAACCTTCCTTCTGTTCCCCTGTTTTGGTCTGGCGGTAGCGCTCAAAGATCAAGGCTTGGTTTTCCTGTTTGATTCCCGGCCCGGAATCTTGGATGGTAACCTCCACATTGTCATTTTCCGATTCAATTTTTACAATAACCTTCCCGCCTTCGGGGGTGAATTTCAAGGCATTGTCCATTAGGTTTTGAATGGCACGTTCCACCAATGAAATATCCGCAAAAACCAATGGAATGTTCTCCTTCATGGCCAACTTTAGGTCAATGTTCTTCTTTTCAGCCAGCAGGGAATAGTTGCGGTGGATGTCGTTCGCCAGCTCACTGATCAAAAAGGGTTCTTTTTCCGGCTCAATCTGATTGGCCTCCAGTTTGGAGTACTCAAACAGCTGGGAAACGAGCTTCGAAAGGCGTTCGCTGCTTTTTGAAATGGTATTCAAGTACTCCTCGCGTTCTTTAGGTGAAAGTTCTGCATCTTTCATGTGTAAGGTTTCAATATAGCCTTGTATAATGGATAGTGGTGTTCTTAGATCATGTGAAATGTTCGCAATCAGCTCTCTTCGGAGTTGCTCTACCGATTTTAGTTTTTCGATATCGGAAAGAATGGTATCTGCCATGTGATTGTAGGTGGTGGCGACATTCGACAGGTCGGTTTTTTCGGCATTCTCTATACGATAGTGGAGATCACCCTGTTGAAATCGTTTTGCCGCATAGATGATCTGCCGCAGACTTCGGGTCAAATACCAAATGGCCAATATGCCCAATAGGGTGGCAAAGATCAAGGTGAGGATGGACCCTCCCAATCCCAATCGCATCCAATAACTGTTCATCAGATCGCTTCGGGTGGCCAAAAAGTCCTCTCCAGCCAAAATAATGTATACATAACCCTGCCGACCCTCTGTGTTGAACTCAGCGGCCGAAAAAATCGTCCGTTTGCTGAGGTCTTTGGGGTCATCGCCCAAGGTATAATTACCTCCCTCTTCAGCAATAAACTTTTTAATGGGCGCCAAATCCACCCGTTTTTCTTTGGTTTCCGGAGCGTCATGGTCCAACACCACGGAATATTGCACCCTTCCTTCTTGATCGAGCAAATACACTTCAATGGCCCGGTTCACGGCCATCATATCATGCATGATATCCCCAAAAAGCGCCTTGTTCACCGCCCCTGTGGAATCAAAAGGTTGGGCGTTTTGAAATTTTTCGTCAATAAGGTCTTGCGCTAAATTGGCATGCAGGCGCTGGGTGGTTTCGTAAAAATATTTGTTCGACAGATATATCGAAGTGATGGTGTACCCAATTCCCACCAACAATAAAATGGCCAAGAAGGAAAGCACCAGTTTTACGATAAATCGAACGGAGAGAATGTTGTTTTTCATGTTGGTCAGCTTAGGCTTCCGCCAGTTCTTCGTTGAATTTGTAGCCCACGCCCCAAGTGGTCAAAATAAACTTGGGATTGCTCATATCGGGCTCAATTTTAGAGCGCAGTCGGTTAATATGTGAATTCACGGTATGCTCGTAGCCTTGAAAGTCGTAGCCCCAGATCATGTTCAACAGTTGGGTGCGGTCGTAGCTTTTTCCGGGGTTGGAGGATAATAAAACCAAAAGTTCAAATTCTTTGGGGGAGAGTTCCACCTTTTTTCCATCCAACAACACCTTACGCATTTCAATATTGATGGAAAGCATATCGAACTCCATCAACTTGAGATTGCCGTTCAATGCCTTGGCCGTGTCTCCCATTTTTTGCCTACGGAAAATGGCCTTTACCCGGGCAAGAAACTCGCGAACGCTAAAGGGTTTGGTCAAATAGTCATCAGCGCCGACTTCCAAGCCCAAAACCTTGTCAATTTCTTCCGATCGGGCGGTAAGCATCATAATGGGAGAGGTGATGTTGTTGGCCCTGATTTTTTGGCAGACCTCAATACCGTCCATTTCCGGCAGCATCACATCCAAAATGATCAAATCGGGATTTTCATTGATGGCCTTCCGGAGTCCGGCATCGCCTCGCGTTTCCGATAGCACTTGGCAACCGAGGTCCTTTAAATGTATTTCCAACAGATGAATGATCTCGGAATCATCTTCAACAATCAGAACTTTTTTCATAATAAGACGAAATAAGATGTAAAGTATCACGAAACCTTCACCGTTTCGTTTCAAATTTGTGGGGTACACCTCTTAAAAAGTCTAATTTCTGGGCCAATCTTTACAATTCTCCACTCTTTTTATCATAAAACTCTGAAAATCAATGGATAATGAATATTGATTTTTATGTGATACTTCTGCAATAACTCGCCAGTTTCTTTGTGAAACAATTAAAAAAACTTCGCAATGAACAACTTAAAATCTTTACTACTGCTTTTGGCAATTGGGGTTTTCCTGGTCTCCTGCAAAGGGGATTCGGATGATGAACCCATTGTTTTGAACGCCGGAACCCTATCCGGAGGACCTTTTAGCATTATCGTTGATGGCACACCCGATATGGTATCGGGCATTAGCTTGGATGCCAGCAATTTGGTGGGCAGCAACCGCACCTACGTCATCACCGACGACATGAACAACGTTTTGGGAATTCCCCCTACTTTGGAGGCTGTGGAGGGCGTTGATTTTGACGCTGCCGGTACGGGCTCTTGCTACATTTATCACTTGGTGTACGAAGATGACCTTCAAGGTTTGGAACCCGGTTTGAACACCAACGATTTTGTGGGCGACTTTGACCTGTCCAACTTTATTGTGGTGGTGCGCAATGGCTTGAACGCTGGGGTACTTTCTGGTGGACCGTATGAATTTATCGTGGATGGAAATCCCGACATGGTCTCAGGTGTTACCTTGGATGCCACCAATTTGAACGGCGCAAATCAAACTTTTGTGATTACGGATGATGTGAACAATATTTTGGGACTTCCCCCAACTATTGAAGCAGTGGAAGGTGTCGATTTTGATGCTGCTGGAGTAGGGGTATGCCTCATTTGGCACTTGACCTACGAACCGGGACTGACTGGATTGGAACCTGGAATGAACGTTTCCGATTTTAATGGGGCCTATGCGCTGTCCAACGCCTTGACCGTCACCCGCAACGGTTTAAATGCCGGTGTTATCGGTGGAGGGCCGTATGAGTTTACGGTCGATGGAACCCCCGATATGGTGAGCGGGGTGACCTTGGATGCCACCAACTTGACCGGAAGCACCCAAAGATGGGTGATTACCGATGACCAGAACAATATTTTAGGCCTTCCCCCAACAATCGATGCGGTGGAAGGGGTTGATTTTGATGCCGCCGGTGTTGGGGTATGTCTTATTTGGCATATCACCTACGAACCTGGCTTGACCGGATTGGAGGCTGGCAACAATGTGTCCGATTTGGAAGGCTTTTACGCCCTTTCGAATTCCCTGACCGTGACCCGAAACGGATTGAATGCCGGAGTTCTCTCCGGAGGTCCATTTACATTTTCCATTGATGGGTATCCTGATATGGTGAGTGGAATTAGCTTGGACGATAGCGAACTTACTGGAAGCAAGCAGACCTTTGTAATTACCGACGACCAAAATACTATTTTGGGCCTTCCCCCAACCATTGAGGCTGTTGAGGGCGTAGACTTTGACCCCGCAGGGGTAGGGGTGTGCCTTATTTGGCATTTGACCTACGAAGATGGGCTTCAAGGTTTGGCTGCCGGTAAGAATGTGGCAGATTTTGAGGGCTTTTACGCGCTGTCGAACTCCATTACGGTGACCCGCAATTAATGAAAAAGAGGATTAGTTAGTGCTTTCCTAACGTGGTCACCCTATAGGCACCCAAGCTTTTGCTTGGGTGTTTTTTTATTCCTGCAACAGAGCGATAATACGCAATGGGGCACCACTGCCCCCTTTGATCTTCATGGGCAGGGCCACAATTTCAAATCCTGTTTTGGGAAGTTGGTCAAGGTTGGTGAGGTTTTCAAAGGCCGGGATATTATGGGAGAGCAACACCACATGGCTTTCAAAATACTGCGATTGCCCGTAATCGATGCTGGGGGTATCGAGACCTATGGCGTTGATGTTTCGGTTGTTGACTAGCCATTCTGCCGCCTCGGGTGCTAGCCCCGGAAAGTGCATCAACTTAATGGCTTCGTCCCCGCGTTGGTCGGTGCCCATATACTTCATTTTATCGGGATAAAATTGGGAATAGCCGGTTTGTAGGAGCACAATGCTGCCATCGGGAATCTCTTGTTTTTGTTCGGCCTCCCAATCCAAAAAGTCTTGCACGCTGACCAAATAATCGGGATTGGCCATGACCTTGGCCGATACATCTATTTTGATGGCCGGGCCCACCAAACGCTCCAGCGGAATTTCATCAACGGTCTGTTTGCCGGCGGAAAAGTGGATGGGGGCATCGATATGGGTGCCACCATGTTCGGCCGTGGCAATATTATAGGCGGAATAGTAATAGCCCTTATCGGTCTGGCCCTCAAAAACGGTATCGAGCTCAAATTCTTTGGCGGTGACCCAGTAAATGGTCTCTTTGGAATAATCGTGCGAGAGGTCGACAATCTTTTGGGTCTTGTTGATGGGTTCGCTTGGCTCGGGGGTTTTGGGTTGTGGGTTGCAGCCCAAAAGCAGGGTGAAAACAGCTAGTGCAAATAGGATATTGGAATTTAAACGCTTCATACCGCTTAAGGTACTGCGGGAATGCTTAAAAGTCAAACAGTTCTTTGAGTTCGATGTTCAGAGCCGTTGCTATAGTGTAGAGTGTGTACGTGTTTGCAGAAACCTTATGGTTTTCGATAAGCTCGATGTGTTGTTTATCGCGATTGCAAAGTCGTCCTAATTCAGCTTGGGAAATATTTCTCTCATTTCTCAACTGTTTGATTCTATTCCCAATTTTTATGGAAAGCTCTTTCCTCGTCACAATAAATTATTACGTACAAGGCAAATTTGAATAGATTAAACTGATAAAAAGTCATAACATGTTATGACTATGTTGATTTTTAATTATATTTATGTCATAAATAATTATGACGATGGATGAAAATGAAGAGAGTCAAAAGCCAAAACACTTGTTCAATATGATCAAGGAGGGCTATGGCTCACCAAGTAAACTAGCTGAAGTATTGGATCAGGGTGTCGAAATGCTATTTTATGTAGAGGAAGGTGCTTTTGCCCGAGCCGAAATTCAAAATGTGGCGGCTGCTTTGCGAAGTATTTGTGGGGTTTTGAGGGGGTAAATAATAGTAAGATTTAGTCTTTATTTCTTATCAAGAAATTGCGTGAATGTAAAGTGCTATTTGGTTTCTTCTTTCTTTCGATCAACCAAATTTCTTAATTCGTAAAATTTAAAAAGTTGACCGGTTTTTGATTCATCTAATTTTTTCCACTCAATCCATTCAATTTGAGTCACTGTATCGTATTCTCCAATTAATCCATCCAAAAGAATATAAATGGCATTTTGTTTATGTCCATTTCCATCAAAACCCCTAATAAAAAGCTGAATACCAATTTTGTGTCCTTCGTCCACATACTTGAAGAATATATCGGAGTATGAAACGGAAAAATCACCATAATTAATCTTCAAATCATCACCAGGAATTCTTTGACGAAATGCGTTTATTTTCCAATTTGTTATTTCTGGTGCCGCCTGAACTAGTTTCTCCACTGCAGGAAAGAACTCTTCAATTCCGTCCGCGGAAATCGTTAATTCTCTAATGCCATTGTCCATAATAGGGCTAAATTCCCAGGTGAGCTCATTGTCCACCTTAGACAATTCTGAATTGAGTTTTTGAAATAGGGGTTTAGTAGTGTCAATTCCATCAACCTCTTTGTAATAGGTTAGATTATTTTTTGAGAACCATTCCCAAAATTTCTCTTCCTTAGTTTTTGTATTGCAAAAGCTGAAAATCATGCAAATTGGGATTGTCAACAAAGTTTTCCTCATGGGTTCAATTATTCCTTGTATTATTCAGAGTAGATTTTATGTGGTTTTCCTTTACCTTTTAGAATCACATTCAGTTTATCGCCCAAATCCAGACCTTTCAAAAAATCCAATTGCCGCTCAAACAAAAAGCCGTTGGCTACAAAGTCCATTTCATAATTTCTTGCTGTTATGTTTAGCTCCATTGGTCCTATCGAGTACTGATTCATGCGTAAACCAAAATACCTTGCTTTTAGAACTGAAACCCCTAATTTCATCAAAATCCACATGGGATAAAAAGGGGTAGGGTTAATTTCTTCTTTTCCACGAGTAATTTTTATCTCGAGAATATCATCTTTAGGAATTGGGATAAGAGCAATTTTATTTGAAAAATTGGTATGCAGTAATAGCCCGTTTATCCTTTTTTCAAGATTACATTTAGAGTCAATTGGAATACTTTCGAATCCACCAGACTTATTTATAAAGGATTTTAGAAAAAGACCAGGGCCACCTTTCGCTTCAGGTTTTCTCCAATTCAATTTAATGGATTCACCAACCAGTTGTTCTATTTTGCGGTCGTCGATATTTTCTTCGGTCAATATCATTTTATAGGGGAATGGTATTAAGTTCAATTTCCAATAGCTATTGTTTTATCTTTTTTCCCCTACGGTAGTAAAATGTTAGTTTAGTGCCATCCTCCTCGAAGCAATATTCCTTACCATGTTTTTTACCATTTAGGAATTCGCAACTATAAGTGATTATTCCATCTCGTTTGGTTTCTTCGAGGATTTTGAGTCCATTTTCATCATAATGTGTCAACTCTTGCCATGCCCCTTTTTCATTTGACAAATACTTTACTGTTTGTTTAGGGACAAAGTTTTTGTGGTAGATGGTTTTTGCAGCGGGTTCTTTGTTCCGAGAATTAAAGTAGTTGATACTGTGGAGTATTACGCCATCATTATAAAAATCTTCAAACACTACATGACCATTTTTACGAACTTTCTGGGCAACTCCTGTGAATCTTGTATTATTTGAGACTTTGTAGACAAGCCCATTATCGATGTAAATTTCTTTTATATCAAGATTGTCTTGTCCGAAACTACACAAAATTGAGAATAGGGAAAATAATAGTGCAGCTATATAATTTATGCTCATAAAAATCATTTCCTTTACTTCTTGACTCTATCCTAAAGATAATGGATTGTTGGGGTTTTGTTTATTGAGAATTTTCAATTGGGCTTTTCATAGGTAATAATTGAACGCAACCTATCTGGTAAGATTACAGGTTTTATCAAATCAATTTCTCCGAATTGTGTTAGCAGTGGTTTTTCAAAATTTAGAAAATGAAGAAAAAAGGCCAGTCTTGTGAAGTTAGAAGTGTCCTTAGGTGTGTCCATCCAATCACCTATAATCATTGTTCCATCAAAATTTAGAAATTTCTCATCCCATGGGGTCTGCCAATTCATCTTGTCAATTCCCTCTTGGGCCTGTGTAATTTGTCCGACATCAATATTCTGGTGATTCTTTTCAATTCCCAATTCGATTAAATGAACGTCCTTTTGTCCATCTATTTCATAAGTGCCAATTAATTGAACTATTTCACTCATTTTATTAAATGTATAAAAGTGTTGTCGGCCAAGATTTTGTGGTGTTATTGTGCGTCCTAGCGCGTATTGTTTTAGTTTTCATTTCAAATATTCAATCAAAAACTCAAATTCGGCATCGGAGTACTTAAACTTATGAACGGTTCCGTTATTTCCCCACTCATTTTTTAAAGCAAGAGCATATTCATCTTTGGCGTTCAACAAGGAATCTTGTTTTGTTATATATAGTTTCAAATATTCAACACCCACCTTCTCTACAATGTCATGCAGATAATTATGTCTCATGTATTTTGCAACATGGCATTTTCGGCAATCTTCCATGAAAATTTCCTTTCCACGTTCAAATTCTACCGTGGTCTTCTCAACATTGTCAGATGGTGGAGGTATTTCAGTAGTGTTGCTATCGAATTCTTTTGTTCCATTCTTAAGAATGAAAACCAGAAAGATTCCAATCATTAAAACCAAAATCAATAGCAAGTAATACTTTATTCTGTTCATCCGGGTTTTGCCTGCGATCTTTTGGGTCAAGGTTCTTGACGAATACTTGGCTTTTTTGTTTTTGACTCCACAAAGATTCGCCCATTCAGTGGTGTCCATATTCCAATGGCGTACTCGTCTTCGGTTCTGAGCCTTTGAAGCTCAAAAATCTTTTCGCTTGTTAAATCACTCCAATATTTTACTGGAATCTCTTTGATTATTCCGAATAACAGTTTGTCTCCACCTTCACAGGTCGTTTCAATATGTAGCTCGGTGGGCTCAAAGGTCAGTTCGTATTTGAGTTCGCCCTTGCCATCATAAATTTTCCAGGGTCCTGCGCGATAATAATAAAAAGAGCGACAGGCCCCACCCATGCAGCAACTTACATAGGAGCCCAGACGGTAATTCCCTTGCATTTTTAAAGTTCCATTTTCAGTGTATTCTTTCCAATAGCCAACTTTTAAATCGCTAACGCCATTTTTGCTCACGGCAACTGCTCCTTTGCCCACTAAAACCCCATCTTTTTTTAGCTCAATGATGGTATCTTTTTTGGGAAGACCATTTTTTAACTTCCCATAAAGCTTATTGTCTGCAATGTAGATGGCGCCTTCCTGTGCAAATGAAATTTGCGATTGAAGAAGAAAAAATGCTATGGAGATAACTATTCTCATGTTTTGGAGTTTTAAACGCTGACAAATAAAATCTACCTTCTCTAAAGATAGTGGATTGTTGGGGTTTTGGCTGTTCCAATTAAGCTGAAACAAAGTCTTCAAAGCATTGGGGACGTTTATTTTCCTCTTTTATGAAGATAGTAGGTGAACTCAAAACCAACGCCCAAACTTAATTCATTAAAACCACCCACTTTGGTATAGCGGATAAAGCTAGAAAGCCGTTTGTAGGTATACTTCGCCTCAACTTGGTATTCGCTTAAGTTCCTATAAATGCTGGTTTTCGCATCAATGTAGGTATAAAACGGCCGGCCAATCCACGTTCCAAACCCAACCAGCGGCCCGTTTGACCTTACCGTCTTGTTTTCATCGACATCCACGAAGTCTATGTTACTGAAACCCGCTATGAGTTTTACTCCTCTTAGGCTTACATCACCATGTACGCTATAGCTGTTGGAATCGATACGATCATCAAAGTTCAGATTTCTAAGGGATGTCTTAAGGTCAATCCGTATTCCACAATCCGCGTAGAAATGTTTTAGATCGAGATTTGCAGTGAGGAATCGGTTTTCCCGACGATTGGTTTGGTACCCTATGCTACCCCCTAATACAGGTCGACCAAACATAATGGGCGAGGTGAACTCAAATTGGCCCCCCAACGGGTTGTTGAGTATGCCGCTTTGAACATGAAATCCGATTTGTTGGCTGTCGAAAAAGCAGATGGTGCAATCTTCTTTTAAAAAGATTTCGAGAAATCGTTCTTCGCCCAATTTGTAATCAAGGGTTTTGACCCCGAGGTAGGAGAACGTAAGAACACGCAGCGAATCCGGCACATTTATTTTGAAGTTGCCATCAAAGTCTGTTTGTGTGCCAATTTGTGTGCCCTTTACCACCACATTGGCCCCAGGTAAAGGATAATCTTCCCCTTTGATTTTGACTGTACCCGAATATTCGGTGGTTTGCGACTGGGCAAAAGCGAATAGGGAAAGAAAAAAAAGGAATGCGTAGTTTTTCAACATGGTGTAGTTATTTGTTGAAACCAAATTATTCCTTTATCGCATGCGGGAAAACCAGAAATGAGCAAAGTATCCTTTTCAGTGCGTAAGTGGTTCTTTTATGTATTCCGGTTACGGCTCCAATTGATTTTTACAAAGTGAAGTAGTTCAAATCAAGGGTTATGGTCTTGATGGAGTCTGTTCACTTTCGGCTGTATAATCCAAACACCAACAAAGGAAATCCACAAAAGAAAAAACTCTCCAATAAAGTCTCCAAAGTTTACCTTCCGTTGCAGTTCAACTGTTTTTATGGTCTTGGCTGCAAAGTACAGACAATACAAAATACCCAACATGGAAAGTAGATGCAACGGTAATATAAGTACAAGATTGAAGCCCAAATTCTGCATGTAAAGAAGTACAAACTCCGGGTATGATCCCGTAAAAGAAATGAGGATGAATAGAATGTAGAGAAATGGGACAAAGAAAAAAATCTTGAATTTTTTTACTTTCATGGGGATGTCGGTCGGAATCTTTTTCTGCAATCCAATCGCCATGGACCAAATCCACCCAAAAAACACCAGTGCTACCAAGATTGTTGTATAGGGTAAAAATTCGAATTGAATAAACTCTTCATTTAAGACTTGGGTAAACCCCTTGCTGCCCATATCGGGTTCGGGAATGGGTTCGATTTCCCTAAAAATATGGGAGTAGGAATACAGTTGAAGTGCAACAGGAAGTACAAAAAGTACCAAAAACAGCTGCCAGTGTTTGGCTCTTAAGAAAAGGTTGGTCATTATTTTCTTTCTTCTAAAATAGTGGATTATTATTTTTTTTCAGTTATCAACATACCCTTGACCCCACGTCCTGTTGGGGTCGTGGTTTCGTAGATCACATTGAAAATCAGCCACAGCCTTTAGGTTCATCAGTACCGAAACCCAGCCAGCGTTTACTTCTGCGAATTCGCTTTCCGCTACATTTTCATTGGTCAAGGTTAGGTCGGTGCCGCCATTTTCGGAAGGGACCAACGTAAACTTTACCAAACTGTCAAAATAGTCCAAATGGAATTCTTGATTGGAGATAGTTTTCAGGATTCTACTTTGATAGGTTTGGCTATTTGGGAACTCGAAGTGGATTTGACCATCGATTTCCTCCGCTTTTTCTGCCCAGAACTTTGCTCTGCCTTCGGCGGTAGTCAACAAGTCGAAGACGGTTTTGGGGTCAGATTTCAAATATATTTTCCAAGTGATGGTGCTCATGGTACTGGTATGATCTCTAATGCTCGAAAAGGTGCACTTCCCCTAGTTTTAAATCCTTAGTTCCAATCAGGCGTGTGATAAAACAGGAAATCTGCACTGGTTGTTTTTGAAAAACCCCAGATGGTCTTTCCATACAAATAAAGTGTCTTCGCCTGTTACTAAGCTAGTTGAAAAATCCGTTTCGTCCAAAGGGGTGAATCCCAATGCTGCCTTATGGGTTCCTTTCTTGGACATGTATTGAATCACTTCATTCACGTCAACTGTTTCTCTACAAAACACATCGTCCACAATTAGGGTGTCACCTTCATACTCAGCAACAACAATAGCCTTTAGGCTTTCAATGTAGTAGATGCTATTTTTTTTAAAGGAAAGACAGTAAAACATGACCAAGGGGACATTATTGCGTGCTGCTACTTTAGACACTGGTGCGGAGGTACGTATGGCTTCAATGAGCTGCTCTTTTTCCTTTTCGTTCGCCATGTTGAGTTGTTTTATACCCGAAGCTCCAGAAGGTTTTACAATTTTGGAATGTTGGTATTCAACTAGTCTCTTGAAATTGAACTTGGGATAAAAGTCAAGAACACTGTCATTGGCAAAAAGGTAAATAAAGTCACATCGGTCCTTCCACTCACCCAGTACGCGTTCCAAAATGAATTTGTTAAGACCTCGCTTGCGATAGGCCTCATCGGTCATTACCGTACCAATTTGAATACCCAACTTTGCCTTGTTTTCGATATTGAACTCAATTTTACTTATCGAAACGTTGGAGATTATCTTGTCATTATGCAGTAGGGAGTAGGGAACATAGTGGTCGCCCCAATACCCATCTTGATACCACTGTTCGAAATCGAAGCCAAAGGTGACAGTGGTGAGTTCGTTAAGACTTTTTCTTAGGTCTGCGTTGTCCCTGAAGTTTTTGACAAATTGATATGTGTTATCGTTTAGATTTATGATTTCCATTAGGGATAACTCGTCATAATTGGTACTTAAATCCTTTTGCTTATTTGGGGTTTAATAGGTGGTCAATCGGTAGGTGACGGGAAAACTAATGGAAGTTTCCACAGCTTTCCCATTTTTAATGGCAGGTTTAAAAGTGGGCAACTTTTTAATTATGCTTAGCGTTTCATGTGACAAAACAGGGTCGGGTCCGGCAGTTTCGTAGTTGGTCACAGAACCTGTTGTACCAATGCGTATGGTCACAATAACAGTTCCCTGAATTTTTTTTCTTTGCGCTTCTTTGGGATAATAAAAGTGCTTTCTTATATGGTTTTGCAACTTTTCCTTGAAGCATTCTCTGTTCTCTGCATCGTTTTTGCCTTCGCATCCAGGGAAAACAGGAATCGTGTCCAAATCCTTGGAAAACTCGTAACTGTAGGTTTTGATTCTATTTTCAAACTTGTAGTAGAAAGGCATGGTGAAAATCATATCCACCGGTTCGCCACCCTTGGTCGCAGGACTTGAAATCGGAATGCGATTTAAAACATTGGTTGTAACGATCTTAAAGTCCTCATTTTGCGAACGAACCTTGACCTGCTTGATTTTCCCTTTTCTGGTGATAACAAATTGGGTGTAGGCAATCAAGTCTTCATTATCCTCGTATTGATCGTAGGAATACTCGAATGTGTTATCATAAAAAGCGGCCAATTTTTCCTCAAAACAGCTTTTTGGGTCCACTGTGGATGAATCACAGGCATAGCCCTCTATTTCTGGAAATTCATCAACCTCTTTAAAGGAATAAGCCTCTTGTTGGGCGCATGGCATAAAGGGAAGTGATGTAACCAAGAGCAACAGATAATGTTTGAAGCGCATCATACCGCCACCATGGCCTTTATATGTGGGTGTGGGTCGTAGTTAAGCAATTCAAAATCCTCGAAGGTGAAGGCAAAAATGTCCTTCACTTCGGGGTTGAGTCGCATGGTGGGCAAAGGGCGAATATCGCGGCTGAGTTGCAGCTCCACCTGTTCCAAATGGTTGGTGTAGATATGTGCGTCCCCAAAGGTGTGAACAAATTCCCCTGCTTCATACCCGCAAACCTGGGCAATCATCATCGTAAATAAGGCATAAGAAGCAATATTGAAAGGTACGCCCAAAAAGATATCGGCACTACGTTGGTACAACTGGCATGAAAGTTTGCCATCGGCCACATAAAATTGAAAAAAGGCATGGCAGGGAGGAAGCGCAGCTTTGCCGTTGGCCACATTTTCTGAAAAAGAGACCGAAGTGTCGGGCAATACGCTGGGGTTCCATGCGGAAACCAACAAACGGCGGCTGTTGGGGTTTTGCTTTAGGGTTTCGATCACCTGCTTAATTTGATCAATGCCCTCACTATCCCAATTACGCCATTGGTGGCCATATACCGGACCTAAATCACCATTTTCATCGGCCCACTCATTCCAAATGCGTACGCCATTTTCTTGAAGATATTTTACGTTGGTGTCACCTTTCAAGAACCAAAGCAGCTCATGTACGATGGACTTTAAATGCAATTTTTTAGTGGTCACCATAGGAAAGCCTTCCGAGAGGTCAAATCGCATTTGATAACCGAATACACTGTAGGTTCCCGTTCCTGTTCTATCTCCTTTTTGATTGCCGTGCTCCAATACGTGTTTGAGCAAGTCGTGGTATTGTTTCATAGCTGTAAATTTAAAAGGTAAAGGGCAAAAGGTAAAGGCCTCACACTTAGGATTTATTATATTTTATTAACTATGAAATCCTTTTTTGAAAAAGCTGGATATTTTAAAGGACTAATACAGATTGCTGTCCTTAATACTGACTGCAAATTCTATGAGCAATCAATCTATCACCTCTCATCCATCATCTTTCACCAAACCTACCCCAAAATCATCCCAGCAATGGTAGCTGATAGCAAGGAGGCCAAGGATCCGCCCAACACGGCCCTCATCCCAAATTCAGATAGGGTTTTACGCTGGCCTGGCGCCAAGGAACCAATACCCCCGATTTGAATACCGATGGAGGCAAAGTTGGCAAAACCACAAAGCATATAGGTAGCCATGATAACCGATTTGTTGTAGGTAAAATGAAGACCACTGGCCATATCTTTCAATTGGGCCAGTTGGATGTACCCAACAAACTCGCTGGCCGCTAATTTGATTCCCAATAGTTGTCCCATAAGCATGATGTCTTCATTGGCTACACCAATGAGCCACATTAAAGGTGCGAAAATAGTTCCCAGAATAGCTTCCAATGAAAATTTCTCGTAGGGTGAATTGGCCGCGATCCAGTCATTGAATGTGCTCCAATCGCCTATCCATCCCAAAATGCCATTGATCATGGCAATAAAGGCGACGAATACCAATAGCATGGCACCAACATTCAAAGCCAACTTGAGTCCTTCAGTAGTTCCGTTGGCGATGGCATCTAAAAAGTTAGCTCCAATCTTTTCTGAAGAAACCCTGACATCGGTATTGACCGCTTCGGTCTGCGGATATAATATTTTTGAAATGGTTATGGCTCCCGGAGCCGCCATGACCGATGCTGCCAGAAGGTGCTTCGCAAAGACCAATCGAAGCGCAGGATCATCACCTCCCAAAAACCCAATATAGGCAGCCAGTACAGCACCTGCCACCGTGGCCATCCCCCCAATCATCACCAAGAGGATCTCCGACTTGTTCATTTTTTCCAAATAGGCTTTGATGAGTAATGGTGCTTCGGTTTGCCCTAGAAATATGTTTCCGGCGACAGAAAGACTTTCTGCTCCTGAAATCCCTAAGGTTTTTGACAACAACCAGGCCAAGGCTCGCACCACTTTTTGGATAATTCCGAGGTAAAAAAGAACGGAGGTTAATGCGGAAAAGAAAATGATGGTCGGAAGCACTTGAAAGGCAAAAATGAATCCGAAGGTATCCATATCCACTACCAATCCTTCAAAAAGAAACTGGCTGCCGGCTCTTGTAAAATCAAGGATGCTGACAAAGACTTGTCCTATTTTTTCAAAGAGAAGCTGTATGAAAGGGACTTTCAAAACACCAAATGCGATGAGCAACTGGAGTGAAAGACCTATACCCACCGTTTTCCAATTGATAGCCTTGCGATTGGCACTAAAAAGGAAGGAAATCAATATTAAAACCAGCATGCCTAAAGCACCTCTCCAAAGAGTGTTAATGGAAAACCCTTGATTGGGAACAAGTTCAGGAGCCTGGGAAACGGTTATGTCGTCAATGATGGTGGTATCAACAGCTAAGCTTAGCGAATCAGGAACCGCTGTATTTTGACCAAAGGTGTTAGCACAAACCAATAATAGGAGTATAAGAAAACCTCTGTAGTATTTACCCATATGGGAGATTATTTGCGCTTGGAAATTTCGTCTCGAATTTTGGCAGCTTTTTCGTAGTCTTCGTTGGCCACTGCTTTATCCAACTCTTTGTGGAGTTCCTCTAAGGAAAGTTCGCGGTATCCTTGTGATGCCGCTCCTGATTCTATTTCAACGGTTTCCCCTTCTTGTAGAATTTCATCCACTACAATACTGTCGTCCTCGTTTTCTTCACTTTCCTTGGAAGAAAATTTAAGGAAGATTCCAGCCTTGTCCAAAATGGTTTTGTAGGTAAAGATGGGTGCGTCAAATCGCAAAGCCAAGGCTATGGCATCACTTGTTCTGGCATCAATGATTTCTTCCACCTTATCCCGCTCACAAATAATGCTGGAATAAAACACCCCGTCCACCAATTTATGAATGATGACCTGTTTTATGACGATTTCGAACCGATCAGAAAAATTTTTAAAGAGGTCATGGGTGAGGGGCCTGGGGGGCTTGATTTCCTTTTCCAGGGCAATGGCAATGGATTGCGCCTCAAAAGCACCGATAACTATAGGTAATTTTCGATCTCCTTCAACCTCGTTTAAAATAAGGGCATAAGCGCCATTTTGGGTTTGGCTATAAGATATCCCCTTTATTTTCAATCGTACTAAGCTCATATTCTCCTCCTAAAACCAAAAAAGGCCGTTCAAATAAGTGGCTTCACCATTTATCTGAACAGCCCCTTGCAGTGGGCAAATTAACAAAAATTAAGCGTTTTGGGCTTTAAATTCCTTTAATTTTTCGATGAGCTTTGGGACCACTTCAAATGCGTCACCAACAATCCCGTAATCCGCTGCCTTAAAGAAGGGAGCCTCTGGGTCATTATTGATGACCACTTTGGTTTTTGAAGCACTTACCCCGGCCAAATGCTGAATGGCTCCAGAAATACCAATGGCAATGTATAGGTTACTGGCCACAGGTTTTCCAGTTTGCCCTACGTGTTCGCCATGGGATCGCCAACCTAGATCGGAAACCGGCTTGGAGCAGGCCGTAGCCGCACCTAAGATATCCGCCAATTCTTCAATCATGCCCCAGTTTTCAGGACCTTTGAGTCCCCTTCCTCCGGAAACTACAATGTCCGCATCGGCGATGGTCGCTTTTCCAACTACCTTATCCACTTCAACAGATTTGGTGGTAAAGTCGGCATCACCAAGGCTTGGACTAAAATCCTCTACGGATGCAGATGTTGGATTTTCAACGGCGCCAAAAGCATTGTTTGAAACCCCAACTACCTTAATTTCCGCACTTATTTCGGTATGGGCAAAGCCTTTATTGCTGAAGGCTGTTCTTTTTACTACAAATGGGGAAGTACCTTCAGGAGCGGCCACCACATTGGGCACATAACCTGCATTGAGTTTGGCCGTAAGAATGGGTGCCAAGAATTTGGTATCGGCACTTGAGCTCACAATGACTACTTTGGCTCCTTCTGCTTCTGCCGCTTGGGCCAGAACATTGGCATAAGCTTTGGCATTGAAGGTGTGCAAATCGGCATTTGATACCTTTAATACTTTGGATACCCCATATGTGCCCAGAATTTCATTGTCATCCACATTCATGGACACTGCAGTAACGCTTTCACCCAGCTGTTGCGCCACGGCATAGGCATAAGAGGCTACCTCAAAGGCATTCTTCTTAAATTTTCCCTTATCGGATTCGGTATAAACTAATACTGACATATTTTTTTGAAATTTCAATGTTCAAATCCCAAATTTCGAAGTGGATATTGAGATTTATATTGTGATTTTTGTTAGATTACTTTCGCTTCGTTATGCAATAGGTTGACCAACTCCCCTACGTTTTCAGCATCCACCAGCTTTACTGGTCCTTTTGGTGCTGGTTTTTCGAACTTTTGGTCTTGGGTCGGTTTAGGTGCATCAATAGGTTCCACCACGTTAAGTGCCTTTTTTCGTGCCATCATAATGCCGCGCATATTGGGAATTCGAAGATCACTCTCTTCTACCAATCCCTTTTGCCCACCAATAACTAAAGGGAGGGAAGTACTTATTTTTTCCTTTCCACCATCTATTTCACGCATTGCGGTGGCGTTGTTGTCGTCCACTTCAAGTCCGATACAGGTATTTACAAAATTCATATCGAGAAGTGTGGCCAAGATTCCGGGAACCATACCTCCATTGTAATCAATGGATTCCCTTCCCGCAATAACTAAGTCATATCCACCATTTTTAACGACTTCGGCAAGTTGTCTTGCCACAAAAAAGCCATCGGTCGGCTCTGCATTTATGCGAATGGCCTCATCGGCACCAATAGCAAGGGCTTTACGGATTGTAGGCTCGGTTTGTGCCCCTCCGACCGTTGCTACATGAACGGTGGCTCCTTGCTTTTCTTTGAACCACATGGCACGGGTTAAACCGAACTCATCATTGGGATTGATGACAAACTGCACCCCATTGGTATCGAACTTGGTATCACCTTCTGTAAAGTTGATTTTAGAGGTGGTGTCTGGAACGTTGCTAATGCAAACTAAAATCTTCATATACTTTCACATTTTAACGTCCAAAGATAGCCATAAAATCCGAAATTTATTATGCATGCATAATAAATTTTGTTCTTTTTTTTGATTTTTAGCCTCCTTTTCTTCGTTTATAATTTCCTATTTTTGCTTGCCTTTTTAACACAGAATACGTAAACCCTTTTAGAACTGTTCAATGAAGACATTACAATTCAGGGAAGCCATAGCCGAGGCTATGTCCGAAGAAATGCGAAGAGACGATACCATCTACCTCATGGGAGAAGAAGTTGCCGAATATAATGGGGCATATAAGGCTTCTAAGGGGATGTTGGATGAATTCGGACCAGAGCGGGTACTCGACACCCCCATTTCGGAGTTGGGCTTTGCCGGTATAGGAGTAGGTTCTGCCATGAACGGCAACCGACCCATCATTGAATTCATGACATTTAATTTCGCACTGGTCGGTATAGATCAAATCATAAACAACGCAGCGAAGATTCGGCAAATGTCAGGTGGGCAATTTCCGTGCCCCATCGTATTTAGGGGTCCCACTGCATCAGCTGGCCAGCTGGCAGCTACGCATTCCCAGGCTTTTGAAAGCTGGTTTGCCAATTGCCCTGGTCTTAAGGTTGTTGTGCCTTCCAATCCGGCCGATGCCAAAGGACTTTTGAAGTCGTCGATAAGAGATGATGACCCCGTTATTTTTATGGAGTCGGAACAGATGTATGGTGATAAGGGTGAGGTTCCAGAAGGAGAGTATACAATTCCACTAGGGGTTGCCGATATAAAAAGAGAAGGTAATGATGTTACCATAGTTTCCTTTGGAAAAATCATAAAAGAAGCCTACAAGGCTGCCGATGAATTGGAAAAAGAAGGGGTTAGTTGTGAAATTATTGACCTGCGCACCGTTCGCCCTATGGATTATGATGCGATTTTGAATTCTGTGAAGAAGACCAATCGCATGGTCATCTTGGAAGAAGCTTGGCCTTTTGGAAATGTGGCGACTGAGATTATTTACCAAGTTCAGGACAAAGCATTTGATTATTTGGATGCGCCCATAGTCAAAATTAATACAGCGGATACGCCTGCACCCTACTCTCCAGTTTTACTTGCTGAGTGGTTGCCCAACCATAATGACGTAATAAAAGCTGTTAAGAAAGTGTTATATAAGTAGGTCGGTGTTAACAGAATACTATTTGTACGGTATATTAGCCTCCTCAACTAAAAGGAGGCTTTTTTTAAGGAATAGTTTTTGATAAGAAATTACCCTAACCAAATTGACCAGAGTTAACTGCAGACAGCCAAAGCTGTTTTCGGTTGTATGAGCGATCAAAACATGAGAAAGTTCCTTTTTTCTTTTTTTTTCCTATCCATATTTTTTACTTTTTCCCAAACCAAGGTAGGAGGTATTGTCTTGGATGAATCGGGATCTCCTATAGCCTTTGCAAACGTATTGTTCAAAAATTCTTCCGAAGGAACCATTACCAACGACAATGGACGATTTTATCTAGAGTCAGATAGCACATACGATACGGTTATTGTATCATTTATTGGATATGAGACCCTTGAGATTGACTTGCCCCAAAAAGTCAATTACGATATGAAAATTGAGCTTAGGGAATCCACAGAACAGCTTAAGGAAGTCATTGTATATACCGGAAAACAATCCAAAAAAGATAATCCTGCGATAGAAATTCTAAAAAAAATCTGGGCGAAGAAACGGGAAAATGGGGTTCGAAAGTTCAAGCAGTATAAGTACGATAAGTATGAAAAAATTGAGTTTGACCTAAACACTATTGATAGTGCGTTGATCAAAAGCAAACTATTTAAAGGACTTGAATTTGTTTTTGAAGATTTGGATACCTCCCGAATCACTGGTAAAACGTACCTCCCGCTGTTTTTGAATGAAAACTTTTCCAAAGTATATGGGGATAATCTTTTGAATAAAGAAAAGGAGGATGTTCTGGGCAATAAGAATTCTGGCTTTAGCGGTAATCAGGCCATAACTGCCTTTGTAGAGGACCTGTATTCCGATTATGACATTTATAATAATTACTTGAAATTCTTTGATAAGAGTTTCACCAGTCCCTTGTCCAAAACTGGGGTGGACACCTATAATTATGTATTGTCGGATAGCACATTCATAGACAACAAATGGTGCTATAACATTATTTATTACCCCAGAAGAAAAAATGAGCTCACCTTCAAGGGAGATTTTTGGGTGAACGACACCACCTTCGCCATTAAGAAAATTAATCTTCAGGTTACCAAAAGTGCCAACATCAACTGGGTAAAGGAAGTTTATATTGAGCAGGACTTTGATGTGGTCAATGATTCTGTTTTCCTTCTGAAGCGAGATTATATGCTCAGTGATTTCAGTTTTTCCAAAAAGGAAAAATCCCGAGGGGTTTACGGAAAGCGTACCACAGTATACGATAATTATGAGTTCGATGTGCCGCGCTCGGAAGAGTTTTACAAGGCTGTGGCGGACCCCTATGATCCGCGGGTCTTTAGTAGGGATAGCACATTTTGGAACAATGCCCGCTTGGAGAAACTCAATGAGGACGAATCCGGTATTTTTAAACTTTTAGATACCCTAAAAACGGTCCCGAAATTTAAAACCTATTACAACGTAGTAAGTGTATTGGGTTCGGGATACATCGAAATTGATAAATGGAATATCGACATTGGGGATATTTACAGCACCTTTGGCTTTAATGATGCCGAAGGCACCAGATTACGGGCAGGGGCAAGGACCTATTTTGGTCAAAATGATACATGGAGATTAGAGGGGTACATGGCCTATGGATTCAGCGATCGAAAGTTTAAACACGGGCTGGCCGGAAAGTTTTTGCTGGACCGAAAAACCCGCTTGATCCTATCTGGTGGAAATCGGAGGGATATAGAACAGTTGGGCATAAGCTTAACTAGCACCAACGATGTTTTGGGAAGGAGCATTGCATCATCAGCACTCGTAACGGTAGGCGCCAATGACCGACTTACCAATATCAACCTTTCTACCATGAATTTTGAAATGGAACCAGTGACCAACTTCAGGATTCGATTGGGAGGATCCTTCCGGACCTTAAGCTCGGCATTACCCGATGCCTTTAGCCTCGATTACATTGACCCAAGTTCACCTACCGGGATTTCTTCAGAGGTAAAGCAATTTGATATCAACACTACCTTAATATATACTCCTGGGAAACGTACGATTGGATATGGGGTGGAACGTGTCAATATTAATGATAATCATAGTATCTTGGTATTGAACTATACCAAAGGTATAGATGGATTCTTGGAAAGTGATTTTGACTACGAGCGACTTCAATTTTCTTATACACAACCTTGGCAGGTTGGTGGTTTTGGTAGGTTGACCAGTACTATTGAGTTGGGGAAAACCTTTGGCGAAGTGCCATTGAGCCTTCTGAGCGTCGTTCCAGGAAACCAAACACTTTTCTCGCTCTACAACACCTTTCCAAATTTGGATTTTTATGAGTTTGTGACCGATACCTATGCCACAGTACATTTGGAACACAATTTTAATGGAAGGCTCTTTTCTAGAATTCCGTTATTGCGGAAGCTGAACCTGAGGGAAATTGTTGGACTTCGCGGTGCTTGGGGTCAACTATCTGATGGAAACATAGCCTTGAATGCGCCAACCAATATTCCCCTTGTCGCGCCAGATGATCAAATCTATTGGGAGTATTCCTTTGGTATCGGCAATATCTTCAAAATTTTAAGAATCGACTTTAACTTTAGGGGTAATTACTTGGATAATCCCGATGCACGGGCTTTCGGGGTAACCGGTTCCTTCGGATTTAAATTTTAGTTAACATAGAAAGCGGAAAATCGTGCTTTCAATCCCTTGAAACCCTCTATTTTTGCAACACCAATTATAGAGAAATGGCAGAAAAACAAGAAGTTACCTTCGATGTTCTAATTGAGATTCCAAAAGGTAGCCGCAACAAATACGAATACGATTTTGTTTTGAACAAAATCCGATTTGACCGCACGCTTTTTTCATCAATGATGTATCCCGGAGACTATGGCTTCATTCCCGAAACCTTGGCTTTGGATAAAGACCCTTTGGATGTATTGGTCATGGGAACCGAACCAACCTATCCCATGGTGGTTATGGAGGTAAAACCAATTGGGGTTTTTCATATGACCGATGAGAAAGGTCCGGATGAAAAACTGATATGTGTGCCCATATCCGACCCCATTTGGAGTAAAAGAAGCGATATCAGCGATTTAAACCCACATCGGTTAAAGGAAATTGAACACTTTTTTCAAGTTTATAAAGACTTGGAAGAGAAAAAGGTCGACACTGGGGGATGGGGTGGTGCCGAAGAAGCGGTAAAAATCTATCACAAGTGTGTAAAACGCTACGAAGAGAGCGAACACAAAAAGAAAAGAACCTTCACAATTTGAGGGCTTTACAACCAAACAAAAATGCGTTTTTTACCCTAAAAACGCATTTTTTTTATTCGTAGGTATTTCACTACTTTTGCCACCATTAAAAAAATCTTAAAATTTCAAAACAACTATGGATCTAATCGTAAAATTTCTGCCCGCATTTGGGGTCTTGGGCCTTCTGTACGTGTTCATTAAAAACGTCTGGGTTTCGAAACAAGAAGTTGGGGATGAAAAGATGGCCAGGATAGCCAAAAACATAGCCGATGGCGCTATGTCATTCCTCAAGGCAGAATATAAAATATTGAGCATCTTCGTAATAGCAGTGGCTATTTTGCTCTTTTTCAAAGGAAGCAATGAAGAAGGTTCCAATGGTATGGTTGCCGTTTCCTTTATAGTAGGGGCCATCTGTTCTGCTCTTGCAGGTTTCATTGGAATGCGAGTAGCTACAAAAGCGAATGTAAGGACTACGAACGCAGCTAGAACCTCTTTGGGAAAAGCTTTGGAAGTTGCCTTCGCTGGAGGTGCGGTAATGGGTCTTGGTGTTGTTGGTCTTGGTGTATTGGGTCTAAGTGGACTCTTTATGATATATAGCGGTCAAGGTTGGGCACTGGGGGAAATATTGAATGTACTTTCCGGATTCTCCTTGGGCGCATCATCAATAGCACTTTTCGCTCGTGTGGGTGGTGGAATTTACACCAAAGCTGCGGACGTAGGTGCTGACTTGGTTGGGAAAGTGGAAGCAGGTATTCCTGAAGATCACCCTTTAAATCCAGCTACCATTGCAGATAACGTAGGGGATAATGTTGGCGATGTTGCTGGTATGGGAGCGGACCTTTTTGAATCCTATGTAGGGTCCATTATCGGTACCATGGTATTGGGAGCTGTTTTTGCAGGACTTCCTGAATTTCAAGCCGCTTTTGACGGTCTAGGAGCTGTATACTTGCCCTTGGCTTTGGCAGCTGTGGGGATTATTATGTCCATAATAGGTACTTTCTTTGTTCGTGTTAAGGATGGAGGAAACCCACAAACCGCTTTGAATATTGGAGAATTTGGTTCAGCGGCTTTAATGCTTGTGGCCTCTTACTTCTTAATCAATGAAATGTTGCCAGAATCTTGGATGGAGGGTGGCAAAGAATACTCTGCAATGGGTGTTTTCTGGGCTACCATTGCTGGTTTGGTTGCTGGTCTTGCCGTTGGTAAGGTTACTGAATATTATACAGGAACAGGTAAAAAACCTGTAAACTCCATAGTTCGACAATCTGAAACAGGCTCTGCTACAAATATCATTGCAGGATTGGGTGTTGGAATGATGTCTACGGCTATCCCAATTATTTTGATTGCTGCTGCCATACTAGTTTCTCATCACTTTGCAGGACTTTATGGAATTGCCATTGCCGCTGTAGGTATGTTGGCAAACACCGGTATCCAATTGGCTGTTGATGCCTACGGACCTATCTCTGACAATGCCGGAGGTATTGCTGAAATGGCTGAATTGCCAAGTGAGGTTCGTGAGCGTACCGATAAACTGGATGCAGTGGGAAACACTACTGCGGCCATTGGAAAAGGATTTGCGATTGCATCTGCCGCTTTGACTGCTCTAGCTTTATTCGCTGCATTTATGAAAACAGCTGGTGTTACTTCCATTGATGTATCCCAACCAGATATTATGGCAGGATTGTTAGTAGGAGGTATGCTTCCATTTGTATTCTCGGCCCTTTCAATGAACGCTGTTGGACGAGCAGCCATGGCCATGATTGAGGAAGTAAGAAGACAGTTTAGGGATATCCCACAATTGAAAGCTGCTTTGGAAGTGATGCGTAAATATGATTCAGATATCTCAAAAGCATCCGAAGCTGATAGAAAAATATTTGACGCCGCTGATGGTTTGGCAGAATACGACAAGTGTGTCGCAATCTCAACTACGGCGTCCATTAAGGAAATGGTATTTCCTGGTCTTTTGGCCATTGCGGTTCCTGTAGCTGTTGGATTTATCGGCGGAGCCGAAATGTTGGGCGGATTGCTTGCAGGGGTTACCACTGCAGGTGTACTAATGGCAATTTTCCAATCCAATGCTGGAGGTGCATGGGACAATGCTAAAAAGACCATCGAGAGTGAAGGCCGTAAAGGTTCTGATGCGCATAAAGCGGCTGTTGTTGGAGATACCGTTGGAGATCCTTTTAAGGATACCTCCGGTCCATCTTTGAACATCTTGTTGAAGTTGATGTCCGTTGTGGCATTGGTAATTGCTCCGAGTTTGGTGAGCCTTTCCCCAGCAGATGAGGTAAGCATGCTAAAAGAAAATGGTACTAAAATTTCCATCACTGCCGAAGGGATGAAGGAAACCAAACCAGTTGAAAAACAGGTAAAAGTTGAAATCAGTAATACAGCTGATGGTGCTTATAAAGCAGTTGTAACATCAACTAGTGAAATTGAAGGTGAACTTACCAAAGAGGTAGAAGAGTTTACCGCTTCTTCCAAGGAGGAGATTGAAAAGTTGGTGGAAGCCTATAAAAGCTCGAAAGCCATAGAATAATAAGTAACTATACCTTAATTGATATAAAAAACACGCCTTTATGGCGTGTTTTTTTTGTGCTCGACTATTGTAGCTTAAAGGTAATAGGAATAGCGAAGGGTACTTTTACAGCTTTTCCCCTTTGTTTTCCTGGTGTCATCTTGGGAAGTTTTGCAATGATTCTTGAAGCCTCATCCTCAAGAATCTTGTGAGGCCCCCTCATTTTTATATCACTTATGTTGCCATCTTTATGGATGGTAAAAACCACATTCACCCTTCCTTGTAATCCCATTTCTTGTGCAGGTTCAGGATAACGAAAGTTTTTTCGAATATGCTTTTGCATCATTTCTTGAAAGCAGGCTTTTTTGTCACTTTCACCTTCACATCCAGGAAAAATGGGAGCATCTTCAACTAGAATCCAGGGAATCTCCTCTGGACCATCTACTTCAGCCACTTCAACATCATCAACATCAACTATCTGAGTGTCTGTATTTACCTCAGTAGACTGAATTACCGTTTCCTCGACATCTATTTCATCAGGAACTACCTCTATTACAGGTGGCGTCTGAATCTTGGGAGGTGGTGGTGGTGGCAACTTGTGAATAGTTATAGGAGCTTCTTCTCTCAAATCATCCAGAACATATAATTCTCCTAATTCAGTACTGGTCTTGTAGTACATTTTCCATTCAAACGCGGTGTAAATTAGGGCTAGAATTGCTGTTAATCCCAACACAAAATACAATGTCGAATTTTTCTCCAATTGTAAGTTTGAATTCTTTTTTGTTTTCATAGTACGATGTTTTGAAGTTATCATGCCATGAAGTTATCTATGGAAGGAGTTCAAGTAAACTTAAAATGAGTGAAGATGGCCTTTCAGTGAGGGATGGGCCTAACCCAACGTAAAATAAATGAAGACTGGACTAACGAAATCTTGGTTTTCTCTAAAAAAGACCGTGCAATTCCGCATCGATTCGGTTGATGACTTCACCTAAATCTTCAGGTTCATCGACAAAATTGATATTATCGACATTCACGACCAACAGCTTCCCCTTTTCATAGGTGTCAACCCATGCCTCGTATCGCTCATTGAGCCGACTTAAGTAGTCAATTGAAATTGAATTTTCATATTCTCGCCCTCGTTTATGAATCTGGTTGACCAAGTTGGGAATGGAGCTCCTCAAATAAATCAAAAGATCAGGAGGTTGCACCAAAGACTCCATAAGCTCGAAGAGACTTTTGTAGTTCTCAAAATCTCGGTTCGTCATCAAGCCCATTGCGTGCAGATTGGGAGCAAAAATGTGGGCGTCTTCGTAAATCGTACGGTCTTGGATGACATTTTTTCCACTTTCCCGGATTTTTAAAATCTGCCGATACCGACTGTTCAAAAAATAAATCTGCAGATTAAAGCTCCAGCGCTCCATCTGAGTGTAGAAATCATCCAAATAAGGATTGTCCACGACATCCTCAAATTGAGCGTTCCATTTGTAATGTTTTGCAAGTAAGTTGGTTAAGGTGGTTTTTCCTGCCCCAATATTTCCTGCTACGGCAATGTGCATATGAATTTATTTTCCCAAAAAGTCGGTCCGCGCAATATACAAAGTATATCCAGTTGGAGAAAAAAAACCAGATGAAATGGCAGGAGTATTGTTGAATACAAACAAAGTTTTAAAATATCTTCCAAATACGTACTTTTGCCCTTCAAAACGAGGATAGATTTGACTGATTGCAACCTCTATTAAATGCTAAAACAGTAAACGTTAAGCCTTTATATTCCTTTAAAGGTGATTTCGATTCCTGTGAGCTTTCTGTTGCCTTCCCGTCAAAAATTCAAAGCAATTTAAAACTATGCCATATTTATTTACTTCAGAATCGGTCAGTGAAGGACACCCAGATAAGATTGCTGACCAAATTAGTGATGCCCTTTTAGATAATTTTTTGGCTTTTGATGCCGATAGCAAGGTAGCCTGTGAAACTTTGGTGACTACAGGCCAAGTAGTCTTAGCGGGGGAAGTGAAGAGTGATACCTATTTGGACGTACAGAACATAGCAAGAGAAGTTATCAACAGAATAGGGTACACCAAAGGGGAATATCAATTTAGTGGCGAATCCTGTGGGGTGATTTCTCTGATCCATGAACAATCCCAAGATATTAACCAAGGTGTAGATCGCGCCACCAAGGAAGAGCAAGGTGCTGGTGATCAAGGCATGATGTTCGGTTATGCCACTAAGGAAACAGAAAATTACATGCCGTTGGCCCTGGATATTTCCCATAAAATTCTGCAGGTTTTAGCCGATTTGAGAAGGGAAGGCTCACAGATAAATTACCTTCGGCCCGATGCCAAAGCACAGGTGACCATTGAGTACTCCGATGAAAATGTGCCACAGCGAATTGATACCATCGTAGTCTCTACACAACATGATGATTTTGATTCCGATGAGCGCATGTTGGCCAAAATCAAGGAAGATGTTATTTCGATTGTCATTCCCAAAGTAAAAAAGTTGTTGCCGGATGAGATTCAGAAACTTTTTACCAATGACATTAAATACCACATCAATCCAACCGGGAAATTTGTGATTGGAGGCCCACATGGGGATACCGGATTGACAGGAAGAAAAATTATTGTCGATACCTATGGCGGTAAAGGTGCCCATGGCGGAGGCGCTTTTAGCGGTAAAGACCCAAGTAAAGTAGACCGAAGTGCAGCTTATGCCGCAAGGCATATTGCTAAAAATTTAGTGGCTGCTGGAGTGGCCGATGAAATTTTGGTTCAGGTAAGCTACGCTATTGGAGTGGTTGAACCAACATCCATTTTTGTCGATACCTATGGCACTGCCAATGTGAATCTTTCCGATGGGGAAATTGCGTTGAAAGCCTCTGAACTTTTCGATATGAGACCCTTTGCCATTGAAAGTCGTCTTAAACTTCGAAATCCAATCTATTTGGAAACTGCGGCCTATGGTCACATGGGCAAACCATCCATCAAAGTGAACAAGGTCTTTGAGTCTCCCTATAATGGAAAGGTGGAAAAAGAAGTTGAGCTTTTTACTTGGGAAAAACTGGATATGGTAGATCAGGTAAAGGCTGCCTTTAATTTGGCTTAAATCGGTCTTTTACTTTGAAACTACCTATAGATTTCTTCGTAGATTTATGGGCAACAAATTAAACTTGTTGACCATGAAGCGAGGCTTACGCTATTTTGTACTTGTATTTCTATTGATTGTTGGTTTTTCCTCATGCAAGAAAACCGTTAAAAAGGAGGTTGCAGAAGAAAACTATGTGGCCGAAAACTACCTGAAAAAGGAAGTTGATATTGAAATGCGGGACGGTGTAAAACTTCACACTACCATTTATTCCCCGAAAGATACCTCGAAGGAGTATCCCATCATTATGCAGCGAACACCCTATAGCTCCAGACCTTATGGCGAGGGTCAGTTTCGCAAGCAGATAGGTCCGAACATCCATATGATGAAGGAAGGCTATCATGTGGTGTATCAAGATGTACGGGGGCGTTGGCTAAGTGAGGGGCACTATGAGAACATGCGAGCTTACAAACCCAACAAAACATCCAATGAGGATGTTGATGAGAGTTCAGATACGTACGATACCATAGAATGGTTGGTCAACAATGTTGAAAACAACAATGGACGTGTCGGGGTATGGGGCATTTCCTATCCCGGTTTTTATGCAACATACGCCACAGTGGATGCGCACCCAGCGTTAAAGGCCGCTTCGCCACAAGCTTGTATTGGGGATTTCTTTTTTGATGATTTTCATCATAATGGAGCTTATTTGTTGAGTTATTTTAGGGTCACCTCCCTTTTTGGGACACCAAGACCCAATAATGACAGTCCCATAGACACGGCTTGGTATGTTTTGCCAGATATTGGAACCGCTGACCAATATCAATTTTTTTTGGATTCCGGACCTTTGGAAAACCTGAACTCCTATTTTGAATATGAAACCGCAGATACCCCTAAAATTCGCCCCGAAGGTGTCACGGACGACTTTTTCTGGAACGAATTAAAGGACCATCCCAATTATGATGAACTTTGGCAGAGTAGGGGAATCATCCAACATTTGAAAGATGTAAAGAGTCATGTGGCTACCATGATCGTGGGTGGCTGGTTTGATGCTGAGGACCTTTATGGTCCGCTGGAAACCTACAAGAACATTGAGAAGTATAATGAAGGCAACTATAACACGGTTGTTTTTGGGCCATGGGACCATGGGGGATGGGCTCGAAGAAATGGTAGAACCACAGTAGGCAATTACTTTTTTGGAGATTCCATTTCTGAGTTCTATCAAAAAAATATTGAGACCAAATTCTTCAACCATTTTTTGAAGGAAGAAGGTAATGGCGAAACGGGACTGCCTGAGGCCTACGTGTTTGATTCTGGAAGAAAGGAATGGAGAACATTGGACACATGGCCACCAGAAGAAAGGGTCAAAAAGACTTTCTTTTTGTCTGAAGGGCAAAAATTGACAGAAAGCCAGAGAAGTCAAACGGGACTTACATTCATAAGTGATATCAAAAAACCAGTGCCCTATTCGGAAGACATCAAGTCAGTTTTCACACCAAGGAAATACATGACAGATGACCAAAGATTTGCAGCGCGCAGATCGGATGTTTTGACTTTTGAAACCGAGGTACTCGATGAAGACCTTACCTTGGCCGGAGAGATTATGACGAATCTTCAAGTGGCTACCACAGGTACGGCGGCCGATTGGGTCGTGAAGATTATTGATGTGCACCCTGCCGATATCGAGACCAATGAAGAAATGCAGGATCATCTAAAATTGGATAATTACCATTTAATGGTGCGTAGCGAAGTGATACGGGGTCGATTCAGAAACAGTTTTTCAAATCCAGAGCCCTTCATTCCGAACAAAAAAACAGAAGTGTCCTTAAAACTGCAGGACGTTTTCCATACGATCAAAAAGGGACATAAATTACAGATTCAAGTGCAAAGCACATGGTTTCCCTTGATCGATTTGAATCCACAAACCTATGTGGAAAACATTTTCAAAGCGGAGGAAGATGATTTCAAAACCCAAACCCATACGGTTTTTACAGACTCTACCATTGAGTTCTCCCTTCTACCCAATTAAGGTTGGGGATTTGTGAAATTTTCCAAAAAGATTAGGATTTTAGAAGATTCTGACTTTATATTTGTCTCTCAAAGTTCAAACACGTATTGAATAGTTATCAAGAAAGGTGGAGGGAATAGACCCTGTGAAGCCTTAGCAACCCTTTGTCCCCTAATTCAAAGAAGGTGCTAAATTCTATCCGATTTCCAGAGTAATGGATTTTGGAATAGATAACAATACATCGAATTATTTCGATTCTCTTTCTTTATAACTTTTTGATTTCGCTGCTCGGGTTTATATATCTGAGGAAGTTTGACTTATAAGTTTAATTCTGTTTATAATCTCAAAAACTAAAGTCATGAGTGATCAAAAATTTTCTACCAATGCCCTTCATGCCGGACATGATGTGACCGTTAACGGAGGAACCCGGGCGGTTCCTATCTATCAAAGCACGGCATACGTGTTCAATAATGCAGACCACGCCGCCAATCTGTTTTCTTTGCAAGAGTTTGGTAACATCTACACCCGGATCAATAACCCTACCAACGATATTTTGGAACAGCGATTGGCAGCCTTAGAGGGCGGAATAGCATCGGTGGTATGCTCTTCAGGTACTGGTGCGATAAACACGGCCTTGTTGGTACTGCTCAAAGCCGGAGACCACATTGTCTCATCCAATAGCCTATATGGTGGAACCTACAATCTTTTCAGCGTGACTTTGCCAAGATTGGGTATAACCACCACATTTGTTGATCCTTCGGACCCAGAGAATTTTGGAAAAGCAGTTCAGGAAAACACTAGGGCATTTTTTGTGGAATCATTAGGGAATCCAAAATTGGATGTACTCGACCTTAAAGCCATTTCAAAACAGGCCCAAGCTGCAAAAGTTCCCTTTGTTGTCGATAACACAGTCGCATCTCCAGCATTGTTGAAACCGATTGAACATGGGGCCAATATTGTGATTCATTCACTGACCAAGTATATCAATGGTAATGGAACTGCCCTGGGAGGTGCAATTATTGATGCGGGAACTTTCGATTGGGCAAATGGCAAGTTTCCAGAGTTTACGGAACCATCGCCTGGGTATCATGGATTGGTGTATCACGAGGCCTTGGGGCCTGCGGCATATATCGCTAAAGTTCGTATTGAAGGTCTACGTGATCATGGGGCTTGCTTGAGTCCGTTCAATGCATTTCAAATTATCCAAGGATTGGAAACGTTGGAGATTCGTATGAAAAAGCATAGCGAAAATGCCTTGGCATTGGCAAAATGGCTTGAAGATAAGGATGAGGTGACTTGGGTGAATTATCCTGGCCTCGAATCTAGCGCATACAAAGCACTTTCGGACCAATACCTTCCCGATGGGCAAAGTAGTATCGTGACTTTTGGGGTAAAAGGAGGTTTTGAATCTGCCAAAAAGATTGCCGATGAGACCAAAATATTCTCATTGCTCGCCAATATTGGAGATACAAAATCCTTGATTATCCATCCAGCAAGTACCACCCATCAGCAGTTGGACGAGGCTGCTCAAGAGTCTACGGGAGTAACCCAAGATTTGATTCGACTTTCTGTGGGCTTGGAAGATTTATCCGATTTAAAAGCTGATTTGGAACAAGCCTTTGCCACTATTGACAAATCAGTTTTGGCGTAATTGGTAAAAACCCTTTTTAACGCGTAGCCGAACTTCTTTGGGGAATCTTTGGCTACGCTAAATAGCAATGGAAAAGAAGGTATGCTTCAAAACCTGAAAATAGAGAAATTCAAAACGCTTAGCGGGGTTACGCAAAATATAAACCTGTCATATGAGGTGTTTGGTCGGCCCCTGCATTCTGCACCTATAGTTTTGGTCAATCATGCCCTTACGGGAAATTCCAATGTTGCCGGTGAGAAGGGTTGGTGGGTCGATTTAATAGGAGAAAAGAAGGGGATCGACACGGATAAATATACCATTTTGGCCTTCAACATACCAGGTAATGGGTATGACGGTTTCATTATTGAGAACTACAAAGACTTTGTGGCAGCAGATATAGCCAAGATTTTTTTGCTGGGACTTGAATCCCTTAATATTAAGAGATTATACGCAATTATTGGGGGCTCACTTGGAGGAGGCTTGGCTTGGGAGATGGCCGTTCAAGACCCTGCTATAACCGAACATCTCATCCCTGTTGCCTCAGATTGGAAGTCGACAGACTGGTTAATTGCCAATTGCCAGATTCAGGAACAAATTTTGGTCAACTCCAAAGAACCGGTACATGATGCTCGCATGCATGCGATGCTATGTTATCGAACTCCAGCGTCATTTAAAGAACGTTTTCAGCGAAGCACCAATGAAGAACTTCAGGTATTTAATGTGGAGAGTTGGCTGATGCATCATGGCAAAAAACTTCAAGAACGGTTTCAATTGTCCGCGTATAAGCTAATGAATCAGCTTTTGAAGACCATCGATGTCGCTCGAAATGGCGAAAGCAGCTTCGAAAGGCTTCAGGATAGTGACACCAGAATTCATATTGTTGGGGTCAATTCCGATTTATTTTTTACTGCCGAGGAAAACAAGGAAACGTATCGCCGTTTTGCTCAGGCCAATGCCAATGTAACCTACGGGGAAGTACAATCGCTTCATGGCCATGATGCCTTTTTAATGGAGTTTGAACAACTGGAAAAGCTTCTATTGCCTGTTTTTCCAAAAAATGGCCAAGGTGGAGCGCTCAAAGTCTTAAAGTTCGGGGGGAAATCCCTGGCCAATGGGGTGGGAATTCAAAGTGTTTTGGAAATCATTTCCGAAAAAGCGAAACAAAAAGAAAGATTCATCGTAGTTCTTTCCGCTAGGGGAAAGGCTACGGACGAATTGGAAAGTCTTTTGGAAATAGCAAGCCAAGGACAGAATTTTGAAGAGGAGCTCAGATCTTTTGTCGAATATCAACAAGCAGATTTTGATATAGCCATTGATGATGAAGTCAAGAAAATTGAAAAACTACTTCAAGGTGTTTCAATGATTGGGGACTATAGCGCAAAGACAAAGGATGCACTGTTGTCCTATGGAGAATTGATATCGGCCAAGGTGATTACGGCCTTGCTAAAAAGAAATGGTGTTAATGCAGAATCCGTTGACACCAGAAATTTACTTAAAACGGACAGTGCTTTTGGTAATGCAGAGGTGGATGAAGCGAGCTCCAAGGAAAATGTGATTCGTTATTTCCATGACTTGGAAGGGGATACCATACCAATTGTCACTGGCTTTATAGCTTCGAACTTGCAAGGTGAAACCACTACGCTTGGAAGAAACGGAACCAACTACTCTGCAGCGCTCTTCGCCAACTATTTAGATGCGAAAGAACTGGTGAACTATACCCATGTAGATGGAATCTTTACGGCTAATCCAGAATTGGTCCCCGATGCCAAATTGATAGATACGATATCTTATGATGAAGCCAACGAGTTGGCAAATTTTGGCGCTACAATTTTGCATGCGAAAACCATAATCCCCTTACTGGAAAAAAATATCCCACTCAGAATACTGAATACCTTCAACAATGGAGGCAAGGGAACTTTGATAGGTCCTAAAACGGATAACGGAGGCATACGTTCGCTATCGGTTTTGGATGATGTTGCCCTTGTCTATTTGGAGGGAAGGGGCCTTTTGGGAAAAGTGGGAATCGATGCACGGATATTTCGAACCTTGGCCCTGAACAACATCAATGTTGGTATTATTTCACAAGGCTCCTCGGAGAGGGGAATAGGACTCATAGTAGATGTAAAGAAAGCGGAAAGGGCTAAAAAGCTGCTAGATCTAGAATTTGAAACCGACTACAGTTCAAATGATGTGGACCAAATCACAGTAAATGATGATGTAGCGGTTATTTCGATTGTAGGATTGGATTTGGGGACATTTCACAAATCCTTTAATGCCCTGGCCAAGAACCATGTCATCCCCCTATTGTTCAACAATACCATTTCCGGTAGAAATGTGAGTCTCGTCGTGAAGCAATCCGATCTGCATAAAGCCCTGAATGTTGTCCATGGGCAGATTTTTGGAATTGCTAAGCAAGTAAATCTGGCCATTTTTGGTCACGGCAATGTGGGAGGGACATTGATTGATCAAATTTTGGCCTCCCAAAAGAAAATAGAAAGCCGAAAGGGAATCGACCTTAGGATTTTTGCTGTGGGCAACTCAAAAAAGTTGATTCTCAATTCCAAGGGAATAAAAAAGAGTTGGAGAAAAACCATAGAGGAGAAAGGGATTCCTTATTCCCTTGAAACCGTCGTTGAATTTGCCGAACAACAACATCTGGGGAACCTAATTGCTGTCGATAATACAGCGAGTGAGAGCTTTGTTTCCAATTATGAGCAGCTCATTGACAACGGATTCGATTTGGTTTCTTCCAATAAGATTGCCAACACCTTGGATTTTGATTTTTATAAGTCAACCCGAAGCGGATTAAAAAGAAATCAAAAACAGTACCTCTATGAGACCAATGTAGGGGCCGGTCTTCCTTTGATTGATACCATTAAATTGCTGCACCTCTCCGGAGAGAACATCACCAGGATAAAAGGTGTTTTTTCAGGTTCACTAAGCTATATCTTCAATACGTTTTCGGAAGTGGATACTTCTTTTTCAAGTATCATTGAAGAAGCCATGCAGAAAGGATTCACTGAACCCGACCCCCGAGAGGACCTCTCTGGAAATGACGTTGGGCGCAAACTTTTGATTTTGGCCAGAGAGTTGGATTTACAAAATGAGTTTTCAGAAATTGATATTCAAAATCTTATTCCGACCGAATTGCAGTCTGTACCCAAAGAGGCGTTCTTGACGAAACTGGAAACCTTAAATGATACCTTTCAACAGTTGAAAAAACAACAGAAACCGAACCATGTGTTGCGGTATGTGGGAGATTTGCATGGCAACTTGCAGGAAGATAAGGGTATTTTGGAGGTGAAATTGATTTCTGTACCCAAGGAAAGTGCATTGGGGCAGGTATCAGGTTCAGATTCCATCATTGAAATTTATACCCAATCCTATGGAAAAAACCCACTGGTAATTCAAGGCGCTGGTGCAGGGGCTGCAGTTACTGCAAGAGGAGTCTTTGGAGATATTTTACGAATTGCTGAAAAAATGTAATGGAGAACAAAAAACAGTTTGAAACGGAGGCCATTCGAACCCAAATCGAAAGAACAACCTTCCTGGAACATTCAAGTCCCATGTATTTGACTTCGAGTTTTGTGTTCGAGGATGCCGAAGATATGAGGGCTTCCTTTGCCGAGGAGAAGGACCGTAATGTTTATTCGCGTTACTCCAACCCCAATTCTTCAGAATTTATTGAAAAGGTATGCAAAATGGAAGACGCCGAAGATGGATTTGCCTTTGCCTCGGGAATGGCTGCTGTGTTTTCAACTTTTGCAGCACTTTTGGAAAGTGGGGATCATATTGTTTCCGCCAAGAGCATTTTTGGGTCAACCCATAGCCTATTTACGCAGTTCTTTCCCAAATGGAATATCGAAACCAGTTATTTCGACATTAATGATTTGCAAAGTGTCGAAAGCCTGATAACTCCGAAAACCAAAATCATTTATGCCGAATCCCCCACCAATCCCGGAGTTGATGTTTTGGATATGGAGGTTTTGGGGAATATTGCCAAGAAACATAAAGTTTTGTTGGTGATAGATAATTGTTTTGCTACTCCCTATCTACAACAACCCATAAAATTTGGGGCCGATCTGGTGATTCATTCAGGCACAAAACTTATGGATGGCCAGGGAAGGGTCCTTGCGGGCATTACCGTTGGTAACAGCGAGTTGATTGATAGGATTTACCGCTTTTCGCGTATTACAGGGCCTGCACTGTCTCCGTTTAACGCTTGGGTACTTTCTAAAAGTTTGGAGACCTTAGGGGTTCGTGTGGACAGACATTGCGAGAATGCAATGAAGCTGGCCACTTTTCTTGAAAATCATGAAAAAGTCAGGTGGGTCAAGTATCCATTTTTAAAGTCCCATCCCAACCACGAAATCGCGAAAAAGCAAATGACGGCTGGAGGTTGTGTAGTGGCCTTTGAAATCAACGGAGGATTGGAAGCGGGCCGCAAGTTTTTTGATTCAATAAAGCTTTTGTCACTTTCTGCTAATTTGGGAGATTCAAGGAGTATAGTTACACATCCTGCTTCCACAACGCACAGCAAACTGTCCAAGCAAGATAGGGAAGCCGTTGGAATTACCGATGGCATGGTGCGCGTGTCAGTAGGGCTGGAGCATATCGATGATATTGTTGACGATATCAACCAAGCGTTAAGCTAGTGTTCAGTTGTTTAAATTCGCTATCTTCGTGGGATGCTCTCGAAGAAGACAAAATATGGTCTGAAAGCCTTGACGTATCTAGCATCTGTTGATAGTAAAGAGCCTGTTCAAATTGCTGAAATAGCCAAAAATGAAAACATTTCACAAAAGTTTTTGGAAAGCATTTTGTTGACCTTGAGAAGAAATGGATTTTTGGGTTCTAAAAAGGGTAAAGGAGGAGGATACTATCTCATTAAGAAACCAGAGGAAATTCAAATGACTTCTGTAATGAGGGTATTGGAAGGCCCCATCGCCATGGTACCATGTGTAAGTCTTAATTTTTATGAAAAATGTGACGACTGTCCCGATGAGAACAAATGTTCTGTGCATAAGCTAATGCTTCAAGTGCGGGATAGTGCCTTGGAGGTTTATCGAAATAATACCTTGGCCGACCTTATTTCCTAACAGCGATATCCAATTTTTTTTAGAGTTGTATTGAAAATCACACAATTTTTAGTTCGTTTTGTTTAAAATCTATTAAAACTATAGGGTAAAAGTAATTTTGTGTTGACTTTAACGATTAGTATTAAGAAATTATGCTAGTTTTGATATTCCTAGTAAATCGATAGGAAATAAGAAATACTATGATTGCAGACCAACTCCTAATCAATAGCAAACGAGAAACTGCCTCTTTCGCAAAAGATAAAGGCTCAGAAAAACCCAAAAGAAGTATCGCAAAATCTGTGAGCTGGCGGATTATTGGAACGCTGGATACCATTATAATTTCTTGGATTATCACAGGCACCTTGACCCTTGCCTTTTCAATAGGCTTGGTAGAATTGGTGACCAAAATGGTGCTCTACTTTTTTCACGAACGCATTTGGAATTCAATAAGTTGGGGAAAATAGATCAATATGGCATTTACAGAGGAACAAATAAAAGATTGGAACAATCAACTTAAAGAAGCTTCACCCGAGGAAATAATCTCTTGGGCACTTCAGCAAGCTTCCAAACCGGTTGTTACCACAAATTTTAGACCTTATGAGGTCAATATTTTGCATGCTGTCACGCAAGTGGATTCAGAGATTCCGATAATATGGTGCGATACGGGTTATAATACTCGAAATACCTATACACATGCTGAGGAGTTAATTTCACGATTGGGACTTAATATCAAACTGTACGTCCCAAAGCAGACTGCGGCACATCGTGATGCAGTAATGGGCATTCCTCAAATTGATGACCCTTTGCACAAAGAATTTACCGAACAAGTAAAGTTGGAACCTTTCCGAAGGGCGATGAAAGAACACCGACCTGATGTGTGGTTCACGAACCTTAGAAAAGGACAGACAGCGCTTCGAGATTCACTTGATATTTTTAGCCTTGGGTCCGATGGGGTTCTAAAAGTAAGTCCTTTCTACTACTGGAACGACGCCCAATTGGATGCTTATCTTAAACAGTACGGTCTGCCCAACGAACATAAATATTTTGATCCCACCAAGGTTTTGGAGAACCGGGAGTGCGGATTACATACCTAATCTTTCCAAACTCAAAAAACAAATACTGTGAGCACATTGATTTCAGAAATAGCTGAAGTAGATACTTTGAATCCATCGATTTTGAAGAGCAATGCCTTGGAGAGTGAAGCCATTTACATTCTTCGGGAGGTGGCCGCTCAATTTGAAAGACCGGTATTGCTTTTTTCGGGAGGGAAGGACTCCATTACCTTGGTCCGATTGGCCCAAAAGGCCTTTTATCCTGCTAAGATTCCTTTTCCATTAATGCATATTGATACAGGCCACAACTTTCCTGAAACCATTGAATTCAGGGACAGGTTGGTAGAGGAATTGGGTGTGGAACTCATTGTGCGAAATGTACAGGACTCCATAGACCAGGGAAAAGTTGTTGAGGAAACTGGCAAATATGCCAGTCGAAATACGCTTCAGACCACAACACTCCTCGATGCCATTGAGGAATTCAAATTTGATGCATGCATAGGAGGCGCAAGACGGGATGAAGAAAAGGCCCGCGCCAAGGAACGAATCTTTTCCGTAAGGGACGATTTTGGTCAATGGGATGAGAAGAACCAAAGACCCGAACTGTTCGATATGTTGAATGGCAAAATCGAATTGGGACAAAACGTTCGTGTTTTTCCAATCAGCAATTGGACGGAACTCGATGTTTGGAGTTATATCGAACAAGAACAAATAGAAATCCCCTCTATCTATTTTGCCCATAAAAGAAACACCTTTTTAAGAGATGGCCTTATTTGGTCTGCCGAGGACGATGTAGTGTACAGGGCTGAGGATGAGCTGGTAGAGGAGCGAATGGTTCGATTTAGAACCGTGGGAGACATGTCTTGTACGGCGGCAGTTGAATCGTATGCCGATACTATTGAAAAAGTTGTGGCCGAAATTCGGTCCTCCAGAATATCGGAAAGAGGAGCACGCATTGACGATAAGCGGTCAGAAGCTGCGATGGAAAAGAGAAAACAACAAGGATATTTCTAAGAGGCCAATACTTTAACGGTCAACAAAAGAAGTAAGAACAAGAGAAATGAAAGTACTTAAAATAGCAACGGCAGGAAGTGTGGACGACGGTAAAAGTACCTTGATAGGAAGGCTGCTGTATGACACCAAATCACTCACCGAAGACAAGCTGGAAGCCATCAAAAAAAGTAGTGAGCAGAGAGGGTATGATTACCTTGATTTTTCGCTCGCAACCGATGGATTGGTGGCCGAGCGGGAGCAAGGCATCACCATTGATGTGGCCCATATTTATTTTTCCACAGCAAGCACAAGCTATGTCATAGCAGACACTCCCGGCCATGTCGAGTACACGAGGAATATGGTTACTGGCGCTTCCACTTCGCAGGCTGCAATTATTCTTATTGACGCCCGAAAAGGAGTGGTTGAACAAACCTATCGCCATTTTTTCATCAATAACTTGCTACGGGTGAAAGATGTTATTGTCGCTGTGAACAAAATGGATTTGGTGGGGTATTCACAGGAAGTATTTCAAGATATCAAAAGAAGCTTTGAAAACTTGAATTCCAAGAGTACATATAGCGAACAAAACGTGCATTATATTCCCATAAGTGCCTTACAAGGAGATAATGTTGTAGAAACATCTTCGGCCATGCCGTGGTATCAAGGAGATACGATTTTAGGACATTTGGAGGAGTTGGATGCCTATGATCTAAGGGATAACGGGGCTTTTCGATTCCCGATTCAATCGGTAATTAGGCCAAAGCAAGACGATTTTCATGACTTCAGGGGATATGCTGGAAAAATTTATGGAGGAGCGTTGAACGTGGGGGATGCCGTTACAGTATTGCCGTCCATGACACAGTCAAACGTGAAGGATATTTATTTCTTCGATAAAACTTTTGACAAAGCCAATCCCGGCAGCTCGGTGACCATTACTTTAGAAGATGATATCAATATTTCAAGAGGAGATATGATGGTAAAGAGCGATGAGTTGCCCAAAATTGAAAAAGATATTACAGCGACAGTTTGCTGGATGGATGCCAAGCAATTGGTTTCAGGATCAAAGTACATTGTACAGCACAACAATAATCAGGTACTTTCCAAAGTAGGTCAGATTGAAGGTTTGATTTCTACGGATTTTTCTGGAAAGAAAGATGCGCAAAACAAATTGGAGTTGAACGAAATTGGAGAGGTACAGATTAAGCTAAGTAAACCCCTGTTTTATGATTCCTTTGAGGATAACAAGTCCAATGGTGCTTTCATTCTCATTGATTCTCAATCCAACACCACCGCCGGTGTAGGTTTCATCAATTAATAGTATGAGAGTATAAAAAGGATGTAAAGAAGTTTTATTAAAAATCTATTAAATAGATAGGAAAAGTAGAAAATGAAGAGCTTTAGAACAGAAATAGAGAATCCGGTTGTAGAAAAGGATATCATTGAATTGGAGCAGAAAATTCGCCAGTTCAAAGGAGGGAACATTGATGAGGAAAAGTTTAGAAGTCTTCGTTTGGCCAGAGGGGTTTACGGACAACGTCAACCAGGTGTTCAAATGATTCGAATTAAGCTTCCCTATGGCAAGGTGACTTCAAATCAGCTTTTGCGAATTTCCGATGTGGCCGATGAATTTTCTACAGGACGTCTTCATATCACTACAAGGCAAGACATCCAAATTCATTATGTCGATTTGGATCGCACCCCTGAACTCTGGGCCCAATTGGAACGGGATAAGGTGACCTTACGCGAAGCTTGCGGAAATACCGTGCGTAATGTGACAGCCAGTGAAACTGCGGGGATAGATGTAAATGAACCTTTCGACGTTTCACCATACGCACAGGCCATTTTCGAATACTTTTTGCGAAACCCGATCGGACAAGAAATGGGAAGAAAATTTAAGGTATCCTTTTCATCCAGCGATGAGGATACGGGTCTTTCCTATATGCATGATCTCGGCTTCATTGCGAAGATTAAAAATGGAGAACGGGGCTTTAAGATTATGTTGGGCGGAGGATTGGGATCCCAACCAAGACATGCCGATGTACTTTACGATTTTTTACGTGCCGATGAGATAATTCCGCTTATGGAAGGCGTGATTCGGGTTTTTGATCGCTATGGAGAACGCAAAAGCAGGGCCAAGGCGCGTATGAAATTCTTACTGAAAGATATTGGATTGGAGGGTTTCAAACAGCTTTTACAAGAAGAACAAAAAGCTATTCCCCATAAAAGATATGTGATAGATTACGAGGGCTATCCAGAGGTAAATGTTGCCCAAACCGAGATTCCAACGGTGAACATTGACGACTACAAGGAATTTGAACAGTGGAAATCAACAAACCTAGTTCCTCAAAAACAAAAAGGTTTTGTCGCCATCGGAATTAAGGTTTTACTTGGGGATTTTTATACAGATAAGGCTCGGGAACTGGCCAAACTGGTTCAAGATTATGCAGGTGGAGAGATTCGCCTCTCACTTCGTCAAAACATCTTGATTCCATTCGTCAAGGAAGACCTGGTGCCTTACTTCTTCACTGAATTGAAGAAGATGGGTTTTGCGGATGTGGGCTACAACAAAGCTTTGGACATTACGGCCTGTCCTGGTACCGATACCTGTAATTTGGGAATTGCCAGCAGCACAGGCATCGCGGCGGAGCTCGAGAAAGTTATCAAAGCGGAGTATCCGCAGTACATCAATAATCCGGACGTAGTTATCAAAATTAGTGGCTGTATGAACGCTTGTGGTCAACATAATATGGCCAATATTGGTTTTCAGGGCATGTCCATTCGGACCAAGGATAAATTAGTGGCCCCTGCCCTACAAGTATTGTTGGGAGGTGGAAACTTCGGAAATGGGAAAGGCCGTTTTGCAGACAAAGTGGTCAAAATACCTAGCAAGAGAGGTCCACAAGCTCTACGATTGATTTTGGATGACTTTGATTCCAATGGCAGCGGAGTATCCTTTGAGGAATATTATTGGGAAAAAGGTGAGCCCTACTTCTATGAATTGTTGAAACCCTTAACGGACATTGAGAATCTTACACAGGACGATTTTATCGACTGGGGCAACGAAGAAAAATATAAAAAGGAAATCGGAATAGGAGAATGCGCAGGAGTTATTGTTGATCTAGTTGCGACGCTCTTTTTTGAAAGTCAAGAGAAAATTGAAAAAGCAGAGGAAGCCCTTTTCAACGAAAAGTGGGCAGCGAGCATCTACTATTCCTATCAATCCATTGTTAACTCTGCCAAAGCCTTGTTGACGGCTGAAAAGGTTAAAACCAATACCCATGCAAGCATCATTAAAGATTTTGATCGCTTGTACGTGGAAACCAACAAAATTGATTTTGCCGGGGGATTCGAGAAGTTGGCCTTACAGCTGAACAAGAACAAACCTTCACAGGAATTTGCACAAAGTTATTTGGAAGATGCCAAAAACGTTTTGGAAGGTTTAGAGGCCTTTAGAAAATTGGAATTGGAGCATGTATAGAGGAAAGCTAACCATAGTAGGAGCGGGCCCAGGTGATATTGAGCTGATTACCCTTAAGGGAATCAAGGCCCTGCAGAATGCTGATGTGGTCTTGTATGACGCCTTGGTAGATCAAGATTTGCTGGACTATGCGCTTCAAGCGGAACAAATTTTTGTTGGAAAACGAAAAGGATGTTATGCCTATCAACAAGAACAAATCAATGAGTTGATTGTTCAAAGGGCATTTCAAGGATTACATGTGGTGCGATTAAAAGGTGGAGACCCCTTTGTGTTTGGACGGGGTGCGGAAGAAATGGAATATGCCTCAGAACATGGTGTTGAGGTAGCCATGGTACCCGGTATTTCTTCATCTGTCTCTGTGCCTGCGATGCAGCACATACCTGTTACCAAACGGGGTGCCTCTGAAAGTTTTTGGGTGATTACCGGCACAACAAAAGAACATAAGCTTTCGAAAGATGTGTCTTTGGCCGCAAAATCAAGTGCTACTGTAGTAATCTTGATGGGTATGTCGAAACTACACGAGATTATGAAGCTTTTCCAAAATGAGGGAAAACAAGATGTTCCTGTCGCCATAATACAAGATGGGACCACCGAAAGGGAAAAAATAGGAATTGGCACTGTTGCTTCCATTGAGAACAAGGCAAAGGAGCAACAGTTGACCAATCCTGCCATTATAATCATTGGTGAAGTGGTACGCCACCGTCAAAAAATTCGCGACATTCAAAAAAGATATCACAAAGTTGAAGTAGCACAATAAGCAAAGAATGATAAAAACAGATATACTGATCGTAGGAGCTGGCCCAACAGGACTTTTCACTGTATTCGAGGCTGGATTGTTAAAATTGAAATGCCATCTCATAGATGCGCTGCCCCAACCTGGAGGGCAATGCTCGGAGATTTATCCTAAAAAACCTATATATGATATCCCGGCCTACCCAGAAATTTTAGCAGGGGATTTGGTGGATAGATTAATGGAACAAATTAGACCGTTTGAACCTGGTTTCACCTTGGGCGAACGAGCTGATACCATGGTAAAACAAGAAGATGGTTCATTCATTGTTACCACCAACAAAGGTACTCGACACCATGCAAAGGTTCTGGTAATTGCAGGAGGACTAGGTTCTTTTGAGCCTCGGAAACCACTGATATCAAATATTGGGAATTTTGAAGACAAAGGCGTGACATATATGGTGAAAGACCCTGAAATTTTTAGGGATAAAAAGGTCGTCATAGCCGGAGGAGGAGATTCTGCTTTGGATTGGGCCATATTTTTGGCCGATGTTGCCAGTGAGGTTTCCTTGGTACACCGTAGAAATGAATTCCGAGGAGCTTTGGATTCCGTTGAAAAAGCTTCGGAGTTGGCCAAGTTGGGCAAGATTCAGTTGTTTACGGAAGCCGAGGTTAAGGAACTCCATGGTCGCGAGACACTGGAAGCCGTTGTGATCAAGCATAAGGATGAAGAAAAAGGTCAGACCTATTTGGAGACGGACTATTTCGTACCCTTATTCGGTCTTTCTCCTAAATTGGGCCCTATTGGAGACTGGGGACTGGAAATTGAGAAGAATGCCATCAAGGTCAATAACAGTAAAGACTATCAGACCAATATTCCTGGGGTTTTTGCCATTGGGGATGTCAATACGTATGAAGGTAAATTGAAATTGATCTTGTCAGGATTTCATGAAGCCGCAGTGATGTGTCAATATGCCTATCAAATCATAAATCCCAACAAAAGATTCGTGATGAAATATACCACGGTCGGAGGTGTGGAAGGTTTCGATGGTAGCAAAAAGGAAGCAAAAAAAGAAGTGGTTCAAAGTATTGTTTAAATAGTTTAATTATTTGAAGCGGAAGAACCTCCCCTAGTTGGGAGGTTTTTTTATTGCCCAAAAACAAACTTCCGTTTGTTTTTAATAAGAATGTGCCTTTAATTTGCAATCAGTTCATGTAAAAATTGAAAGTTATCAAGAAAGGTGGAGGGAATAGACCCTTTGAAACCTTGGCAACCCTTTAGAAATAAAGAAGGTGCTACATTCTATCCTGCTTATTCAGGAGAAGATGACAACAAAGCTTCATTGTCAACTATTCCACATTTTCTTGATTTTATTGTAAACGGGCCCTTGCGGGCTACAAGATATCTGTATGTCGAGTATTGAAAAAATATTGGAAAAACGCATTCTGGTTTTGGATGGAGCCATGGGTACTATGTTGCAACAATACCAGTTTGAAGAGGAACATTTCCGGGGTGAGCGCTTTAAAGACTGGAAAATGCCCCTAAAAGGGAATAACGATTTGCTTTCGCTGACCCAACCCCAGGCCATTGCCGAAGTACATCGCAAATATTTTGAAGCGGGAGCCGATATTGTTGAAACCAATACCTTTTCCGGAACTTCAATAGCCATGGCCGATTATGGGATGGAAGATTTGGTATATGAACTGAACTTTGAGTCGGCAAAGATTGCCAAGAAAGTGGCAAAGGAATTTACTGCCAAGGAACCCAACAAACCCAGATTTGTGGCTGGAAGTATCGGCCCTACCAATAAAACGGCCAGTATGTCTCCAGATGTGAATGATCCGGGATACAGAGCCATATCCTTCGAGGAGCTCTATGAAGCCTACAAGGAACAGGTAGAGGCCCTTATAGATGGCGGAGCTGACATTTTATTGGTTGAAACCATATTCGATACGCTTAACGCAAAGGCTGCCCTGTTTGCCATTGAAAATGTCAAAGAAAAAAAGGGAATTGAGGTTCCCATTATGGTAAGTGGAACGATAACCGATGCTTCCGGTAGAACTCTTTCAGGACAAACCGCGGAGGCCTTTTTGATTTCCATTTCCCATATTCCAATATTATCAGTGGGGTTCAACTGTGCCTTAGGAGCTAAACAACTGACACCACACTTGGAAGTGGTATCTGCAAAATCAGATTTTGCCATTTCCGCTCACCCGAACGCAGGCCTCCCCAATGCCTTTGGAGCCTATGACGAGACTCCCGAGCAAATGGCGGGGCAAATCAAGGAATATCTCGATAAAAAATTGGTCAATATCGTGGGAGGATGTTGTGGGACCACCCCTGAACATATAAAGGCAATCGCAGAATTGGCAGACAAATACCAACCTCGAAATTCAAAGTCCGCAAGCAAAGTCTTGGCATAGATTCATGAAAGAACAACGATACTTAAAGTTAAGTGGTCTCGAGCCGTTGGTCATCACCCCAGAAAGCAATTTCATCAATGTTGGGGAGCGGACCAATGTAGCAGGGTCAAAGCGGTTTCTTCGGTTGATCAAGGAAGAAAAGTATGAGGAAGCTCTTGAAATTGCCCGCCACCAAGTGGAAGGAGGAGCCCAAATAATCGACGTGAACATGGATGATGGCCTTATCGATGGTAAGGAAGCCATGGTTCGATTCTTGAATCTTATTGTGGCCGAACCTGACATCGCCAGGGTTCCCATAATGATCGACAGTTCAAAATGGGAGATCATCGAAGCTGGATTACAAGTGGTTCAAGGGAAATGTGTGGTAAATTCCATTAGCCTTAAAGAAGGCGAAGCAGAGTTTATTCGGCAGGCCAAACTGATTAAACGTTACGGTGCCGCGGTAATTGTAATGGCCTTTGATGAGGTGGGGCAGGCCGATAATTTGGAGCGCCGTATCGAAATCGCCAAACGGTCGTATCGTGTCTTGGTCGACCAAGTGAAATTTTCTCCCGAGGACATCATTTTTGATCTGAATATCTTTCCTGTTGCCACAGGTATGGAGGAGCATAAACGAAATGCCCTCGATTTTATTGAAGGCACCCAATGGGTAAGGGAGAATTTGCCCTATTGTAATGTAAGTGGGGGAGTGAGTAATGTATCTTTTTCTTTCCGTGGAAACAATACCGTTCGGGAAGCCATGCATTCTGCATTTCTCTATCATGCCATTAAGGCGGGAATGAACATGGGTATTGTAAACCCGGCCATGCTGGAGATCTATGATGATATTCCTAAAGACTTGCTCGAATATGTGGAAGATGTTCTCTTAAACCGAAAGGAAGATGCTACAGAACGGCTATTGGAATTTGCGGAAACTGTGGTCGGCAAATCAAAGGAAAGCAAAGTCGACCTCTCTTGGAGGGAAGAACCCCTTCAAGATAGAATCACCCGTGCCCTGGTAAAGGGGATTGACCAATTCATAGTTGAGGACGTGGAAGAAGCAAGACTGGTCGCAGAAAAGCCGATAGAAGTTATTGAAGGGCATTTGATGACCGGAATGAACGTGGTGGGAGACCTATTCGGAAGCGGGAAAATGTTTTTGCCCCAAGTGGTAAAGTCAGCCCGAGTCATGAAAAAGGCGGTTGCTTACCTAACCCCCTATATAGAAGAATCAAAGGAGTCCAACTCAAAATCGGCAGGAAAGATTTTGATGGCGACAGTGAAGGGCGATGTACATGATATTGGAAAGAACATCGTAAGTGTGGTATTGGCCTGCAATAACTATGAAATTGTGGATATGGGGGTAATGGTACCACCAGAAAAGATTATTCAAAGGGCCAAAGAAGAGCAAGTGGATATTGTGGGATTAAGTGGATTGATTACGCCTTCGCTGGATGAAATGGTCTTTTTGGCAAAAGAAATGGAGCGCCAGTCCTTTAAAGTGCCTTTGTTGATTGGAGGAGCTACTACAAGCAAAGCGCATACCGCAGTTAAAATAGACCCGGTTTATAGCCATTCCGTGGTGCATGTGAATGACGCCTCAAGGGCAGTAACGGTTGTCGGGGACTTGTTGCAGAAGGAAACCTCCGACAACTACAAGAAAACGGTCAAACTCGACTATGAGAGTTTTAGGGATAAATTTTTAAATCGTACCAAACAGAAAAAGTACTTAAGCCTCCAAGAAGCAAGGGAGAATAAACTGCAGGTTGACTGGCATTCTTCCGATATTGTAAAACCAATCCAATTGGGAATTCAGGTCTGGGATGATTTCGATTTGAAAAAACTTACCGATTTTATTGATTGGACCCCTTTCTTCCGTAGCTGGGACCTACACGGAAAATATCCAAATATCCTTAAGGATGATATTGTAGGTGAACAGGCTTCAGAATTATTTGGTGATGCGCTGAAAATGCTTCAAAAGGTGTTGAATGAAAAGCTTTTGAAAGCTAGGGCCATCTTTGGACTATTTCCAGCCAATCAAATAAATGAGGATGACATTGAAGTGGCTTCCGATGAAATTAAGACTTCCACAATTACTTTTAGAACCTTGCGGCAGCAACTAAAGAAAAGAGATGGGGTTCCGAATTTGGCCTTATCAGATTTTATAGCACCAAAAGAATCGGGAATTCAGGATTACATGGGATGTTTTTGCGTCACGGCCGGTTTTGGAACAAAGGAATTGGCGGAAGAATTTGAGCGTAAACATGATGATTATAATGCCATCATGGTAAAGGCTCTGGCAGACCGTTTGGCTGAGGCATTTGCCGAGTATCTGCATAAGGAAGTCCGACTGAAACATTGGGGTTACTCAAAATCAGAATCCCTGTCCAATGATGAGCTGATAGATGAAAAATATAGAGGCATCAGACCAGCCCCGGGATATCCTGCCTGTCCAGACCACTTGGAAAAGTTGACCATTTGGGAGTTGCTACAGGTGGAGGAAAACATCCAAGTAAAATTAACCGAAAGTCTGGCTATGTGGCCAGCCGCCAGTGTCAGTGGTTATTATTTTGCCCATCCCGAAGCCAAATATTTTGGGCTTGGAAAAATAAGGCAAGACCAGGTCGAAGACTTTGCGAAAAGAAAACAAATTTCAATGGAGGAGGCTCAAAAATGGCTTGCTCCCAATATTGTCGAAGTTTAAAAGATGAAGGTAACTGAGCATATCAAAAACGCCAAAGGGGAGACCTTGTTTTCCTTTGAGATCATCCCTCCGGTCAAAGGGAAAAGCATTCAGGAATTGTATGACAACATAGATCCGTTGATGGAGTTTGAACCTCCCTTTATAGACGTGACCACATCTCGTGAAGAATACGTTTATATTGATAGGGATGGTCTTTTCGATAAAAGGTTGACCCGAATGAGGCCCGGTACATTGGGTATCTGCGCTTCCATAAAGCACAAGTACGATGTGGATACCGTTCCCCATGTACTTTGTGGGGGCTTCACAAAGGAGGAAACTGAGTACTTGTTGGTAGACTGTCATTACCTCGGTATTGATAATGTAATGGCACTTCGTGGCGATGCCATGAAAGAGGAACAGTATTTTGAGCCTACCAACGGAGGTCACAAATACGCTTCGGATTTGGTAAAACAAATCCAAGGGCTGAACCGGGGTGAATATCTTCATGAGGTAATAGAAACGGACAATTGTGCTGATTTCTGTGTTGGTGTGGCAGGTTACCCTGAAAAACATATGGAAGCCCCTTCTTTAAACTCGGATTTGAAGCGATTGAAAGAAAAAGTGGATTTGGGAGCTGAATACGTGGTCACCCAAATGTTCTTTGACAACAAGAAATATTTTGATTTTGTGCAAGCTGCCAGGGATATGGGCATCAAAGTCCCAATCATTCCAGGAATAAAACCCATAGCAGTAAAAAGGCATTTGCAGTTATTGCCCCAAGTTTTTCGTGTAGATATTCCCGAAGAATTGATTGAGGCCGTTGAAGGTTGTAAAAATAATAAGGAAGTAAGACAGGTTGGAATCGAATGGTGTATAGAACAATCCAAGGAGCTCAAAGCAGGAGGGGTTCCCGTTCTGCACTACTATTCCATGGGAAAATCAGATAACATTAAGGCAATAGCCAAGGAGGTGTTTTAATTTTCTACTTTAGCACTCCATGAAGCACCTACTTTGTTTCTGTTTGATTTTATTCATCTTCAAAGGATATTCCCAAGAAGGGGAGGTTCCTAAAAAGTTTGTGCTGGATGCCACCCCATTTTATGGATCCATCGTATTGCACAATCCTGATATATCCCATTTGATTACCGAGCATCCAAGAGGCATTATCTTGGGTCTAAGCAAAAAACGTTACGGCCACGAAGATTGGGAAGCTGATTTGGGATACCCTGACACTGGTTTCACTTTTGTATACCAAGACATGAATAACGCCACCCTTGGCGAGCATTTTGGCCTTTACGCACACTATAACTTTTATTTTTTAAAGAGAAATCTGCAGCTTAGGATAGGACAGGGCGTGGCTTATAATACCAATCCATACGATAAAAACAACAATTTTCGAAACAATGCCTATGGCACACATTTGTTGGCATCAACAGTAGTTTTGTTAAACTACCATAAAGAGAACTTATTCAAAGGAATGGGCGTAAAAGCGGGCCTTACGTTGATTCATTACTCCAATGCCAATTTCAGGGCCCCCAATACCTCCACAAATACAATGGCTTTTAATGTAGGGCTCACCTACAATCTGGATGGAGGAAAAACCTATGATTACATCGAGCCAAAAGCCAAGGAAAAAATTACGGAGCCCATTCGTTATAATCTTGTTCTTCGAAGTGGGGTGAACGAAAGTGATGTAATTAACTCAGGACAATATGGCTTTTGGATTTTATCGGCCTATGCAGATAAGCGATTGGGAGGAAGAAGTGCGATTCAGTTTGGAGTTGATGCTTTCTTCTCCAATTTTTTGAAGGAATTGATTCGATTTCAGTCGATATCCTTCCCAGAGTTGAACGTTGATTCAGACACAGATTTTAAAAGAGTGGGGCTATTTGTGGGTCATGAATTATTTGTGAACAAACTTAGTATCGAGACCCAACTGGGGTATTATGTCTATTATCCCTTTGATTTTGAGGGAAGGGTATATAATCGTATCGGACTAAAACGATATTTTGGAGGTAAGATTTTTGGGGCAATTACCTTAAAATCACATGGCGCTAAGGCCGAAGCGTTGGAATTTGGAATAGGAGTAAGATTGTAGCCTGAATATGATAAAGTTGGAACCATTGGGAATAGGAGTTGATGTTTTGAGGTCTTTTCTTCAAAAAGGAAGCCTGTTGCTGCTTGCTGTTCTCATGTTTTGGGGCTGCAATGGAGAAAATGTTCCCGATTGTTTTCAAAATGCAGGGGATCTAAAGCGTATTGAAGTGGATTTACCTGTATTTTCTACAATTACCGTTTTTGAAAATCTCAATTTGGTACTTAAACAAGGGGATGCCCAAAAAGTGGAAATAGAGTCAGGCGAGTTTTTGATCAATGATATCTCTGCTAGGGTAGAGGGAGATAGACTTGTGGTTCGCAATGAGAACGGGTGTAATTTTATTCGTGAATACGGATTGTCTACAATCTATGTGACCTCCCCAAACATTGTTGAAATACGAAGCAGCACTGGCCTTTTAATTTCAAGTGATGGGGTATTGAACTACCCAAGTTTTGCTTTATTCGCTGAAAGCTTTGTTGACCCAGAGGCAGAGACTACGGATGGTTCGTTCGATTTGGAGGTGGATTCCCAAGACTTAAATATAGTAGTGAACGGGATAGCCTTTTTTAAGTTGGCCGGGGCAGTTACAAACTTTAATATTACAGTAGCTGCTGGCGATTCACGGATAGAAGCCCAAGAGCTTATAGCCGAAACGGTGAACCTGAACCATAGAGGTACAAACGATATTTTCGTTAATCCACAGGAGCGAATAAGCGGAGTGATTCGGGGAACAGGTGATGTCATTAGTTTTAATCGACCTGCCGAGGTTGAAGTTGAGGAACTCTTTAACGGGCGTTTGATTTTTAGATAGTCAGGATGAAACGGTTTTTCTCTAGGATTCAGAATTGGCTAAAAGCAGAACCTAGGGTTAGATTGCTCGAGGATTTGGAAGGAAGGGAAAAATCAGATGCCATTTTACACAATCTATTTGCTGAATCACGAATTCCCGGAATTTCAATTACAATAACCAGCAAGGAAGAGATTTTACTTCAAAAGGGCTATGGGTATAGTGATATGGAAAGGAAAGTTCCTGTCGATCCCAAAAAAACTCCCTTTCGAATTGCAAGTATCTCAAAGTGCATTACTGCCATGGCCTTGGGGAAAATGGTAGAGGAAGGTGTCATTCAATGGGACGATTCATTTTACAAACATGTACCCTACTATCCAAAAAAGAAATATGATTTTACACTGCGGCAATTGGCCGCTCACACTGCCGGAATTCGAGGGTATCGCGGTAAGGAATTTGCATTGAACCGGCCCTATTCCATAAAAGATAGCCTTCAAGTCTTTCAAAATGACCCCTTGGTGTTTGAACCGGGAATGGGCTATCTCTACAACAGCTATGATTTTGTTCTGCTTTCCTTGGCCATGCAGGAAGCAAGTGGAATACCTTTTGAAAACTATGTTCAGGAAAAGATTTTGATTCCACTTGGGATGAGCGATACCTCTTTACCCAGAAAAGATGGCTATGAATCTAAACGGAAAAACCCCAACCCGCAGTTTTACACAAAAAACACCTTAGGGTTTCGAAATGCTGTTCCAGTGAATAATTTTTACAAGCTTGCGGGTGGGGGTTACCTTTCCACAAGTGATGACATAGCTCGATTGGGACAGGCCATTATCAAGCAAGAGTTACTTACCTCGGCTACCTATACTGAGCTGCTGTCTTCACAGACAGTAAATGGGAAGCCCACCTACTATGGGCTTGGCTTTCAAGTTAGTCAAGATGAATATGGCAGACCCTTTGTAGGTCATGTGGGTAATAGCGTTGGAGCCTATACCAACTTTTTCGTTTACCCCAATGAAGAGGTGGTGTTCACCGCATTGATCAATTGTTCCGACCCCAATGTTCAACAAGACCTGGATAGTAGTAGGAATTTGTTTTTTTAGGTGTTTTTGCTTTAGCTTAAGCGGAACCCTGGCATAGGACACTTTGTTTTTATGGTATATAGTTTACTTTTGCCCTCATTCAATCATCAATCTTAAAACATATCAAAAATGATTAAACTTCATTCGGTAAAACTTCTTACCCTACTTTTTCTTGTTTTGTGCTCCTATAGGTGTCAAAAAAAAGAACCTTTAATACTTGCAACCTATACCTACTCCACCAATGACCGCATAGATAATTTGTTGCCATTATCCAAAGACTTGGAAAAACAATTGAACAGAAAGGTTGAGGTGAGAAGTTATCCTGATGTCCCCTCCTTTATTAGAGGCATTAAGGCAAAAGAGGTAGATATCGCCTTGATCAACACCCTGGGCTATCTAATTTTATCCACGGATAATGATGTAATGCATCCTATCGCGACGCTAAAGGTTACTGAAAATGCTGTCGATAACTACAAATCAGTGTTATTGGGCAATACCGACAGCATTACGGATTTAAAAGATCTTGTGGGCCAGGTGGAGAATTTAAGGATGACCTTTGTTGCTCAGGGTTCAACTTCTGGTAATCTTATGCCTCGATTGTTGCTAAGTTCTCTAGGCATCAAAAACCCTGAAGCAGACTTTGAATCGGTCAGTTATGGAGGAGACCATACTAAAACCTTTAATAAGTTGCTGTCCAACGAAACGGATATAGCGGCAATAGGAAGCAGTGAATTCTACAAGCAAATTGCTTCCAAACCTGGTGCTGATTCCCTGAAGGTTCTATGGCTCTCTGACGAAATTCCTTTGGGACCGGTATTATTGAACAATGATTTGGCAGATACCGACAGGGAAAAGATTAGCAAGGTGTTCTTGACCTTACACCAAAAAGCACCACACAGTTTAGAGGCCGTAAAAAATGGCTGGTCCGAAGCGAAGCAAACCGACCGATTTTATCAAATTGATGATGGCTATTATCAAAATTTTAGAACGCTCAAAGGTAATAGCACCGACTTACCGAACATCTTAAAATCTTTTGAATAGGATATTCCAAACCTTGAGTCACTAGAAAACAAGCAACAAAGATTGAAAATTAGCTCAAATTTGTTTTAATTAGGAATCCTTACTATATTTGCATTGCGATTTTGCAATAATTTTAATTCTATTAACAATGAAAAAGTCAATTTTTTATCACGCGGGTTGTCCGGTATGTGTTAGCGCTGAACAAGAGATTGTCCAGCTAGTGGGTGAAGACAATATCAATATTGTTCACCTTGGGGAGAAAACAAGTCAAATATCAGAAGCGGAAACGCTGGGAGTGAAGTCGGTACCGGCTTTGGTGACCCCAACGGGAAATGTTCTCCATATCAACTATGGCGCTTCCCTCGAAGAGGTCAAGGCGTAATTTTAAATTATAAAGTTAGGAATCCTAATTTAAAATATTATGAAAACAAAAAGTATTGTAATTATGGGACTGTTTGCTATAGGAATTTCATTTAGCTCCTGTGCCCAAAAAAGTCCGTACAACAACAACGATTTTTCAATAAAAGCTGTTCAAGTTACCCATGAACATGATTTGGCTGTGACAGTTTGGGAAATTGCGGTAGAGGGAAATGCCGGTAGAACCGTTCCGACCCCTGCGGGTCAGTTGGATGGCGCACCGGTTTTAGGTTATGTGTTCCCTACTAGTCTTAAATCGGTGGATGTTGGTTTTAGTGAAACCGAAGGTATTGTGGCGTTGGCCCTGACCTCCCATCCTGATTTTGACGACACCCCGCTTTGGGATGAAAATAGTGATGCGATTTATGATAATGATGGCGTCATTTGGCACCCGCACTGGGTAGTGCTGGTTGAAGACTCAAGAGTTGCAGGTGGACTTTCAGTGAAACAATTCAAAAAGGCCGATCATACTGTCGTTTTGCCTCCAACCAATCCCGGAATGCCCATGTTTATGGATTCCCCGGGTTATCCTGTATTACAAAAAGAAAACATTATCAAGGTAGTGGTTCCCAATTATCGTATCAGCAACAAAACTGATTTTCAGTATGACGGCGTAGCTGCTTTTATGAAAGTAAACACTAGCTTGGAGGACAAACCCATGTTGGGCGTTTATGACGTCTATAGTGTTGCGAGTGGAGATTTATCATTGCCTTTTACCGTAAAACAATAGCTATGAGAGTTTCAGTTTGGGATACCTATGTACCTCGCGAAGATGGAAAAGTGATGCATTTTGATATTTTGGTTCCCGATAAGATGATAGATACCGATATCATTTTTGAATACGGAAAGAAGTATTTGAATACAAAACTATTTGGAACCGGAGTTCTTACTTCCAGTGAATGTCGCTTTTGCCATATCCAGTCTGCTCCGCCACAAGTTGTGAATAGCATTTCGGAAAAGGGCTATCACATTATTGAAATGGAAAATTGTTCCTAATTTAATTAGGAAAGCTAACTTTGCCTGTCAGGAAACTGGCAGGCCTTGTTATGATGAAAAAAAAAGTATTTGACCCAAAACTACAAGAAACGGACCTTGCCGGTAAAATCGGTGCAGGTTTGGAGCGTGTATCCCAGGCGTTTAAGGTACTTCTTTGGGAGAAAGCCAAGGCGTTCGGATTAAGTCCCATTCAAATTCAAATCTTGGTTTTTGTTGCACACCATCATCGAGAATTGGCCAATGTGAGCCATCTTGCCCAAGAATTCAATGTGACCAAACCCACTATAAGTGATGCGGTTCGTGTTCTTGGTAAAAAAGAACTCATTATAAAAGACCATTCTTCTGCCGATAGTCGTTCTTATACCATTCTTTTATCGGACAAAGGGAATGAGGTGGTGGCTCGCACGGAAGATTTTGCCCAACCCATTTACGAGCAAATCAATCAGCTGGAAGGAGCTGAACAAACTGAGCTTTTTCGATTGCTCTCCAAAGTAATTTATCAATTCAACCAAAAGGGCATACTTTCCGTACAGCGTACTTGTTTTGCCTGCAAGTTCTATTCGAAGAGTGCCAATGGGCATTATTGTAATCTTTTGGTGCAACCGCTGAAGGAAGAAGAAATTCGGTTGGATTGCCTTGAATTTGAATCAAAGTCTTAGTTAGGATTCAATTTTCATTCATATTGTGTAAATTTCGGTATACATAAAGAACTCGGTGAAAACATTCCTTTCCATAGTTACCCTTTTAATTTTTTTGATGAGTCCAGTACTTAGGGGGCAAAATGCGATTTCCGGCTTTGTTAATCTCGAAAATCCAGAGCAATGGGGGAATAAGGTGTATCTCAGCCAAGTTGCTATGGAGGGTTTGGAAAATAAGACCAAAGTAAAATCCATCGCCATTGCTGATATCCGCAAAGATGGGTTTTTCAAATTCGACCGCAAATACCTATCTGGAAGGAATAAGATTTACAGGCTTCACGTAGAACGTATACAGCAAATTATCAATGACACCATCACTAAAGATGTCAGGTTTATTTCTTCCAATGAAGATAGGGTGACCTTTCCCAAAGGCGAAGAAATCTTTGCCCCATATTCCAATTCCAATGTGGGCGATAAGGAATGGAAGAGATTAAAGGCTTTCGAGGCCAAACTTATGGAACAATACCTCACCGAAGAGGAAAGTAGCCAACCTAGAAAGGGGTTTGTAAAAGACTCTCTTCAAATTTTGATGGTCAAGCTCATTGGGGTAAAGCAGTTGGATCAAAAGAATTTGTTGGAAAAGGATATTGGGGAACACCCCCAGTTTTATCTTAACCTATTGACCGAACTTGAGAAAAGTGACCTTGATCCTGGAGAATATGCCTTTTTGGACCGAAAATTGGCCTACTTGACCAAGCTAAAAACGGAAGAAAGACTCAAATGGTCGTTGGGGCTCAACGCCGGATTACTTTTTGTGCTGATTGGAGTAGTGGCACTTGCCTTTAGATTCGGGTTGAAGAAACGTGTAGTTGCACCAGTTGCCTTAAGTCGACAGGAAGCAACCATCAAAAATTTAATTCTGGAAGGCAAGACCAACAAACAAATCGCCAATGAGCTTTTTATCAGCATCAGTACGGTAAAAACCCATATAACCAACCTTTATGCGAAGCTAAATGTTTCAAGTAGAGGAGAGCTTTTGCAAAAAAGCACAGGTACTAGTACTTAAATCCTACCCTTTTTTCTTCCTTTCTGGATTACTTCAAAATTTCTTTGTAATCAAAAGTAAGTTTTGAAACACCATGCATTTTTCTTCGTTTTGGTTTTTGCGCCATTGGTTCTTTTTGGACAATATCGTGTAAAGGTCCATGGAAACGTGACTGACCCTAATGGTAACCCCATTTCCATTGCTGATGTGTTGTTGTATGATGCTGATGAACAAAACCTATTGGCCTATACCACGGTTAGTAATGGGACATTTGTTATTGAGGCTGAGTCCAATGAAGATTATTCCCTTCAAATTTCTGCTTTGGGGTTTAAAACAAAGGTCATTTCAATTTTTTTAGATTCCGAATTGGAGCTGGACATTGCGCTTGAAGAGAGTGCAACTGCCTTGGAGGAAGTAGAGGTCGTTGCTACTCAAAACCCCGTATCGAATACCAATGGCAATATTAAAATCAATGTACAACATCCGGTGTTTTCGAGCATTCCAGACCCATTGGAAGTCTTGTCCAAACTTCCAGGGATACAGATTGCCGCTGATAGGGAATCCCTAAGTCTTCTGGGAAAGGGAAACCCTCTGATTTACATGAACAACCAAAGAGTAGATTTTGAAGCACTAATAGGACTTTCGGTGGATGCCATAGAAACAATTGAACTCATTCAAAATCCTTCTGCCAAATACGAAGCCAGCGGAAGAGCGGTACTTTTGATCACAACAAAACGTAACATGAGTAGGGGACTGACAGGCACTTTGCAGGAAACCGCTTCTTGGAAACGGAATTTCAACAACTATTTAAATACCAATGCCAGTTGGGTCCAAACGGGGTTTGAGATCAATGCAAATTTGGCTTTGAACCATTTGGCAACTTGGGAAAGCAATGCTTTTCAATTTAACATACCCACTGCAGACATTTTTTCGGATTACGAAGTCCTTATTCCTAGGAATAACAGAACCCAACTCAATTCAGGCTTGGGATTTTATCTTCCCATTTCAGACCAGGGGAGTGACTATCTCTCATTTAATTCCGTGTTGAGGATTCAAACCGATGATTTTCCCATTGAAACCGAAACCTTACTTCAAATAAGGGATAGCTCGGACGCCATTTTAACGGATACCGGAAACGAGAATACAAATAGTTATTTCAGTGGTAACTTGAATTTTAATAAATCCATAGAAAAGGATTTTACCTTTTTTTTTGGCCTTCAATACTCAACCTTTAACAGAGACTTTGCAACGGATATTCGCAACAATCGTAACAATTCAGGATTTGAATTGGAACAGCTCCGTAACCAGGATTTTGAATTGAACTCCTTGGCCATGAGAATTGATTTTGAACATGGGATTTCTAAAAACTCCTTGTTGGAATTCGGAGGAAACTGGAACGAGGCCCGTGCCAATGCTTTTTCTGATATCCAAATTCTACAGCCCCCTCAAACCACCATTTTTGATTTTGGGTATCAGGAAAGCCTATACGCAGGATATGTTTCCTTTTCCGGCAAACTGTCCCCCAAAATGGATTTTTCGGGAGGACTTCGAACGGAATACAATCGAGTGGGCAGTGAACTGACCGATGAATCTGTGCCTTTGATCGAACGGGAGAATACGCGATTGTTTCCTAGAGCTTCCTTGAATGTGACTATCGATAGTACGAAAACTGTATCACTCAATTATGCCAGAAGCATTACCCGACCCAATTTCTCGCGAACAACAACAATTACCACATTTATTAATCCGGTATTGGAGGGTGCCGGGAATATCAATTTATTGCCAGAGATCACTGATGAATTGTCCGCAAATCTTCAGTGGCAATCCAAATCGTTGACCGTGGGCTACTACAAAACCCAATTCCCCATGAATTTTACCATTGGCTTTGATGCGGAAACACAAAATGCTATTTTATCCCAAGTCAATTTGGACAATGCCTCGGGTTTCTACGCAACCGCAAATCTTCCAATGTCAAAAGGCATTTGGACCTCAAATACTACCTTAAGTGTGTATTACAATCAGATTGAGGATGAAGGGTCTGTACTGGGTGAGGCAAGGCCTTATGGTTATTTTTATACCAATCATCAGTTTAAAGTGGCCAAGGACACCACAATTGCCTTGGGCGGTTGGGGGCTTACGAAAAGAAGAGAGGGGATTTTTCAAAGAAATTCAATACTGTTTGCAGAAGCAAGCATCAACAAAAATTTTGGAAAAAAGCTGCTTTGCTCACTTCGGTTCAATGATATTTTTAGGCAATTGAATTTTGAAGAAGCCTATACTATTGATCAAGTAGAATCCGATGGGGTCTTTATTGCCGACGGCCATGAAATTGCCCTTTCGGTGAAATACTCCTTTGGCACAAAAAAGGAACAAAGGTTTCAGAACAAAAATGTGGATGAAAACATCGAGCGCATCAACTGACCACTTTTTTCTTCTCCAAGAACTCGTTGGCAAATTTTCTACAGAGATTCAAGGTGTCTTTTACATCTTCCAATCGGGTCCTCGGATTGATCAAACACATTCTTAACACAACTTGGCCTTGCAAAATGGTGGTGACCAGCAAAGCCTCTCGAGAGGCAACCACCTTGGCCGAAACGTACTGGTTTATTTCATCGAGCTCTTCCTCACTCAGAGATTTCCCAATCGGATTAAACCGAAAATTGATAATGGCCATGGTTGCGGGAAAAACAACTTCCCAACTCTTACTCCTTCGCAGGATGGCTTCAACTTTTTCTGCTAAGTCTATTCCATAACCAATGGCTTCTCTAAAAGCACTAAGACCGAAGGTCTTGATGGACATGTAAAACTTCAAGGCCCTAAACCTTCGGGTCAACTGAATTCCATGGTCGTAAAAGTTGATTTCCGAGGTATTTCCCTCAATATCTCTTAAATATTCTGGTTTTTCGGTAAACGTATGGCTAAGATGTTTGTGGTTTCTAACTAAAAGGCAACCCATTTCATAGGGTTGGAACATCCACTTGTGGGGATCAATGGTCAAAGAATCGGCTTTGTTGATTCCTTTAAGCAATTGCTTTCCTTTAGGTGATAAAATGGCAGCAGCTCCATATGCTCCATCAATATGAAACCATATGTCCTCTTGCTTACAAACTTTGCCCAGTTCCTTTAAGGGATCTACCGTTCCCGTGTTGGTTGTACCCGAGCTAGCGATGACACAAAAGGGTTGCAGTCCTTCCAAACGGTCCTTGGAAATGCAGCTTTTGAGCTTGTTTATGGAAAACTTGAACTCCAAATCTGTCGGAATAATACGAATTTGATCTTTCTTGAACCCCAGCACACGAATTGCTTTGATATTGGAAGAGTGCGCTTGATCGGATAGGTAAATGATGGCTTTCGAAAAATTCTGCCCACACTTAACTCGTCTGGCGGTGGCTAGTGCAGTTAGATTGGCCATGGAGCCCCCACTGGTAAAAATTCCTCCACCTTTCTTCTGGGGAAAACCAAAAATCTTCAACAACCATTGCACGGTGATGATCTCAAGTTCAGAAGCTGAGGGCGAGGTTACCCAACCTCCAGAAAACACGTTGAAACCAGTGGCAAGTGCATCGGCCATGACACTTACATAATTACTGGGGCCTGGTACAAACGAATACATTTTCGGATGGGAAACCAGGGTGCTGTTGGTCATTACCTTATCCAGTACAAATTGGAGTACCTCACTGGCATCCATGGGGCTTTCAGGGGCTTCTTCCAAGAAAATGGAATCCATCTCTTCACGAGATCCCAAGGCTACCGGCAGTTTGTCCTTCTGGGTATGATGATGATCTACGATGGCGTCAACAATTTGATACCCGTAGGTTCTCATGGCTTCCTCAGAAAGTTCAAGCTTTGCGGCGTCTTTTTTCATCAAGAGAGATTAAATTGGCAATGTTTGGAGCAAAACTACCGCTTTAGAAAACTCTAAAAACTGATTTTACCCATCTTTTTACAACCTTTTCCAAATTTTGGCATTTAGGAAGTCAGTTCTGTGAAAAGGCTTTCAAGATTTTTGTTCTTACGGCTGAGTTGGAGCGTTTTTAATTGGTTGTCATGGGCAAAATCGAATACTGCAGGGCGCATATCCGTAGAGGTATTAAAAGTAATTTCATAAACAAATCCTCCCACATTTTTTACCTGAGACACATTGGGAAGTTGTTTTAAAAGCACTTCCTCAACACGGTAATCAAACTCTACCTCAATAATTTGCTCTTCTGCCTCTCGCAGTTCCTCCATTTTTTTGTCTGCCACCAATTCCCCCTTGTTGATGATAATGACCCGATCACAAACCGCCTCAACTTCCTTCATAATATGTGTCGAAAGTAAAATGGTTTTTTCCTTGCCTATTTCCCGAATTAGTTTTCTTATCTCAATAAGCTGGTTGGGGTCAAGACCAGTAGTGGGCTCATCCAAAATCAAAACTTCAGGATTGTGCAACAAGGCAGCGGCAAGGCCAACACGTTGACGGTATCCTTTGGATAGTTGCCCAATTTTTTTATGGGATTCAGGTTCCAATCCCGTCTGCTTGATTACTTCATCAATTCGGGACTTGGGCACTTTGTACACTGTAGTATTGAATGCGAGGTATTCCCGCACATACATTTCAAGATACAGCGGATTGTGCTCTGGAAGGTAACCTATACTTTCTTGCACATCCCTCGATGCAGTCACCACATCAAATCCGTTGACCGATGCTTCTCCAGAATCTGCTTTATAATACGAAGTCAAAATGCGCATCATAGTCGATTTTCCGGCGCCATTTGGACCTAAAAAGCCCACGATTTCCCCCTTTTTGATTGAAAAAGAAACTTGGTTCAAGGCTTTTTGTTTGCCGAAGGTTTTGACGACATTGCTTACCGTAATGGACATAAATGGAATTCTATACTTCAAAAGTAAGACTAAGATTGCTTTTGACCAACGCCAATTGAAATTGGGAATCCATAAAATAATGGCAAATTGAATTAGAAATTCACAACGAAAACGAACAAATCCTTTAGGATTGGTAAAAAGTCGAAAGACAACTTTGTTTTTTCAATGGAATGGCCAATATTAGCTGCATAATTATCGAATAATGTTCAAAACGTATTTCTGGAGCGGTTTTTATTTTTACTTCTTTTTCCGAAGAGGTATGGGGCTGTTTTAGTATACATTAAGTATAAAAAGTAAATAGAGTCCCGACATAAAATCGGGACTTTTTTATTGCATGAAACTAAAAGTGGCCATACAGGGAATCAAGGGAAGCAACCACCATCAGGTAGCCAAGGACTTTTTTGGTCAGGATTTGGAATTGGTGGAATGCTTGTCTTTCGACAAAATGATAGACCATTTATTGACCGGTAGGGCGGATAAGGGCGTTATGGCCATTGAAAACTCCATCGCAGGGTCTATTATCCCAAACTACAACTTGGTGTATCACAACAAAATCCACATTATTGGTGAACACTACCTAAGTATCCACCATAATCTTATGACACTCAAAGGGCAAACCATTGATGATGTTGAAGAGGTCCGTTCGCATCCCATGGCCTTGTTGCAGTGCAAGGAGTTTTTAAAGCAATATCCCCATATTAAATTGGTTGAAGACGTTGACACGGCTGAAACAGCAAGACGCATTCAAACAGAAAAATTGACCAATATTGGTGCAATAGCCCCTAAAGTGGCTGCTGAACTATATGATTTGGAAATCATTGCCTCAGAAATCCAAACCATAAAAAACAATGCCACACGCTTCATCATCTTAAAGAAGAAGAACAAGGTGATTCCGAAAGAGGAAATCAACAAAGCCTCACTACGGTTTATCACAGATCATAAGAGAGGAAGCCTGGCAACGGTTTTAAATGTGATGAGTGATTGTAATTTGAATTTAACTAAAATACAATCTCTGCCTGTAATTGAAACACCTTGGAAGTATGCTTTTTTTGTTGACGTGACCTTTGATCAGTACGACCATTTCACAAAGGCCAAATCGCTTTTGGAAATCATGTCAGAAGATTTTATGGTGCTTGGTGAATACACAAATGCATTGTTGTTATGATTGTAGCAGAACGATTACATTCGGTTCAGGAGTATTATTTCTCAAAAAAATTGCGGGAAGTAAGGGAGTTGATTGCCAACGGAAAACCTATAATCAATATGGGAATTGGCAGTCCCGACTTGGCACCCGCACCCCAAGTTTTGGAAACCTTGAGGGCATCGATAGCCCATAATGGAGCCCATCAGTATCAAAGCTACCAAGGCCTTCCAGAACTCCGAATTGCGATTTCTGAATTTTACAACAAGAAGTTTGGTGTTAAAACGAATCCTTTAACTGAAATTTTGCCCTTAATGGGTTCAAAGGAAGGAATCATGCATATCAGCATGGCATTTTTGAATCCAGGTGACGAAGCCTTGATCCCCAATCCCGGATACCCAACCTACGCGGCGGTCACTAAATTGGTTGGAGCTGTGCCCAAGACATATGACCTATCGGCTGATAATGGATGGTTTCCCGATTTGGATTTGCTTTCACAGGAAGACCTATCCAAAGTGAAGTTGATGTGGGTAAGTTACCCACATATGCCTACGGGAGCAACTGCGGATAAGGAGCAACTCGAAAAGTTGGTGCATTTTGCGAAAGAACATCAGATACTTCTTGTAAACGATAATCCCTACAGCTTTGTTCTCGCTAAAAATCCAACAAGCTTGTTATCCATTCCCAATGCGAAGGACCATGCCCTTGAGTTGAATAGCCTGAGTAAAACCTTCAATATGGCCGGTTGGCGTGTGGGTATGGTTTTGGGAAATGAGGAGCACATCAATGCAGTGTTGAAAGTGAAAAGCAATATGGACTCTGGCATGTTCTACGGTATCCAAAAAGGAGCAGTGGCAGCCTTAAACAGTGGTCCGGAATGGTTTGAATCCCTGGACAAGATCTACACAGAACGCAGACAATTACTGTTTCAGTTGGCAGAAAAAATGGGATGCTCTTATGACCCTAATGCAGTGGGCATGTTCGTTTGGTCAAAGCTGCCCAATGGCGTAAAATCTTCAGAAGATTTTATTGATGATGTGCTGCATCAAAAACATGTTTTTATAGCGCCGGGCACCATTTTTGGTGCTAATGGTGAGGGGTACATTCGATATTCGCTTTGTGTGAAGAAAGAAAAAATTGAGGAAGCAATCGACAGATTTTAAATATGAAGGTAGGTGTAATAGGTATTGGATTGATTGGAGGTTCCTTCGCCAAGGACATAAAACGAATATGGCCCGATTCCAGCATTTTTGGAATTGACTCCAATGAAGCACACCTGGAACAGGCGATACAACTTAATCTTGTCGATGCCAAAGGGGACTATGATAATCTCACGGATGCTGAACTGGTTATCGTTTCAATTCCTGTGGATGTATTGGTCAGGGAGCTGCCAACAATTCTCGATGCCTGCGGTGATGACACCGTTGTCATTGATGCGGGTTCCACCAAGAAATTAATCTGCGAGACCGTTGCAAGTCATCCAAAGCGAAGAAACTTTTTGGCTTGTCATCCCATTGCGGGAACCGAGTTTTCGGGTCCTTCAGCCGCTTTTGAAGGTTTGTATGAAGGAAAGACCAATATTATTTGCGAAGTTGAAAAAACAGCTTTCAAGCTTCAGGAACGAGCATTGGAACTGTTTCAGAAGCTCAATATGCGGATTCGCTACATGAACCCAATTGCACATGATCAGCATATTGCCTACGTATCCCATTTATCACATATCAGCGCATTTATGTTGGGAAAAACAGTAATTGAAAAGGAGAAAAATGAACGTGATATTTTTGACATGGCAGGGAGTGGTTTTGAGAGTACCGTGAGACTTGCCAAGAGCTCCCCGGATATGTGGACGCCGATTTTCGAACAGAACAAGGAAAATGTAGTGGAAACATTGGAGGAGTACATTGAAAATTTGCAAAAATTCAAACAACTGCTGCTCGATGATGATTACCAGAATGTGTACAACGAAATGAACAATACGAACAGAATAAAACAAATCTTAAAAGGAATACCACTTACAAAATCATAGAATTTAACATGGAGAACAAAAAAGAATTGCGAAAATGGTTGGACGATATGGCATTGCCACACCCTTTGGTGATAGCCGGTCCCTGTAGTGCTGAAACAGAAGATCAGGTTTTGAAGATAGCCCACGATTTAAAAGATACGGATGTGAACTATTACCGTGCCGGTATTTGGAAACCCAGAACGCGTCCTGGTAATTTTGAGGGGGTAGGGTCTATTGGATTGAAGTGGTTACAAAAGGTCAAGGAAGAAACGGGATTGAAAACGGCTACTGAAGTGGCCAATAAGAACCATGTTGACTTAGCCTTGGAACATGATGTCGATTTACTTTGGATTGGGGCACGGTCCACGGTAAGCCCGTTTATTGTGCAAGAAATTGCCGATGCCCTTGAAGGTACCGATAAGGTGGTATTGGTCAAAAACCCGGTCAATCCCGATCTTTCGCTTTGGCTAGGGGCTGTTGAGCGCTTGGCTTCGGCAAACATCGAAAAACTGGGCGTTATCCATAGAGGTTTTTCAACCTATGAGAAAACAAAATATCGCAACATTCCAGAATGGCAGTTGGCCATTGAACTACAATCACGGTTCCCTGATTTACCCTTGATTAACGATCCTAGTCACATTACGGGTAAACGGGACATGATTTTTGATGTTTCCCAAACCGCTTTGGATTTAAACTTTGATGGTTTGATGATAGAAACCCATTATGATCCGGATAATGCCTGGAGCGATGCGGCCCAACAAATTACACCCAAAAGACTCGTACAGATTATGCAAGATCTAAGAATACGAAAAGAGACCGATGAGGAGGCGGAGTACAACAGCAAAATCAATAACCTAAGGACACAGATTGATGTAATCGATAATCAATTGATTGACACTTTGGGCAAGCGCATGAAAGTTTCCGATGAAATAGGGCAGCTCAAAAAGAAACGAAATGTTGCCGTATTGCAGACCAATCGATGGAACGCTATTTTAGGGAACATGATTTTGGAAGGGGAGCAACGCGGTTTGAGCGAAGAGTTTGTACTTCGTATGTTCAAAGCCATTCACCAGGAGTCCATCAATCATCAAGAGAAGATCATCAACGCTTAAATTTTTGTCGATAAGTGTAACAAATGACTCTTTGGTTCATCCTTATGAAGTAAAAAACGAACAACGATGAAAAAAATATGTCTCTTATTTTTGGCTTTGTCATCAACAGCCATTTTTGCCCAACGCACCATCGATACTGAAGTTGGTGATTTTGAAAAAATCAAGGTTTTTGATTTAATTGAAGTGAACCTTATTCAATCTGAAGAAAATCGAATTGTTATCAAAGGAAGAAATGTCGATGACATTAAGTGGATGAACAAGGACGGCGTTTTGAAACTTAGAATGCAGTTGGATAAAAAATTTAGGGGCGAGGATACCTTTATCGAAGTGTATTACTCTGATTTGCTCGTAATCGATGGGAATGAAGGGGCACAGATCACCTGCAATGAAATGGTGAGTCAGGGAAAAATTGAACTCCGAGCCCAAGAAGGTGCCAAAATCCATATTGGAATGGATGTGGATTATGCCGATGTAAGAGCGGTAACCGGAGGTATTATTGAAGCTTCTGGTTTGGCGCGAACCCAATCCATTGTCCTGAATACAGGAGGAATTTTTGATGGAAGAGCCTTGCGTACATCGACTTCTGATGTAAAGATTTCCGCAGGAGGGGAAGCCGAGGTTTTTGCTTCGGACCGAATCGATATCAACGTGAAAGCTGGGGGAGATGTTACTGTATATGGCCAACCCAAGAAAGTGAACAAAAACACGTTTGTAGGAGGACGTGTTAGAATTATTGATTAAAATAATCGTGATGAATGAAAAAGGCCCCAACAAAATTGTTGGGGCCTTTTTTTATAAATGCTCTTCTTCGAAAAAGAAAATTTATTTTTTGAAAATATAGCGGGTAATGAAAATTCCTTGTCCATCACCTTTACCACCTTCACTTTCTACAGCACTGGTAACAAAGGCCAATTCCCAGCCGTTGGCTATCATATCATTGATCATGGAAGTGATCAAAGCATCATTGGCGGCAATGTTCTGAAAACGAATACCACCCAGGTTATAGAAGTTCAAAAGTTTGGTTTCCTCAAAGTTTTTCACTCGGATATCACCCCTTTTGGATTTGTTTCGGGTGTTGTCTTCCTCAGTTTGTACACTGGTGTACTCCCTGTAGTCCTTGTCTTCAAGGGCGTTTACAATTCTTGATCTACCAAGACCATTGGGAACAATGGATTCTACACTGGTAATGACCTTGAACTCTTGTGCATTAACAGAAAAGGCCGAGGCCAAAGCGATTAGTGCGGTAAAAAAGATTTTTTTCATAATTAATTGGATGATGTTGATTGTTAATACTGTATTCAAAGATATACGCACAAAAACAAGGATTATTGTTTCTTTGCAAAGAAATATGAACAAATAGTGCGCGGAACTGTTTATAAATCCACAGGGAGTTGGTATACCGTAAAGTCCGATGAAGGAGCGTTTTACGAGTGCCGTATTAAGGGTAAGTTTCGCATAAAGGGCATCAAAAGTACCAACCCTGTTGCCGTTGGGGATCATGTGATTTTTGATTTGGAAAAAATTGGGGATGAAACCGTCGGCATAATTTCTGAAATTGAGGAAAGGAAAAACTACATCATCCGTAAGTCGGTGAAACTTTCCAAACAAACGCACATCATTGCTGCAAACTTAGACCAGGTATTTCTGCTTATCACACTTAATAACCCTACAACTTTCACCAGTTTTATTGACCGGTTTTTGGTCACTGCGGAAGCCTATGATATCCCCGTGGTGCTGCTGTTCAACAAAATGGATGTTTATGATGAGGATGAAATGGTTGAGGTGGATTATCTGATTGATCTTTACCGGGAAATCGGATATCATTGCATTCAGATTGCTGCCAAAGAGGGTGTAAACGTGGATCAGGTGAAAGAACTCATGATTGGAAAGATTAGCATGTTCTCTGGTCATTCGGGAGTGGGAAAGTCCACCTTGGTAAATGCTCTGGAAGCGGGCCTTGAACTTAAAACAGCAGAAATTTCAGAGCAGCACCTCCAGGGGTTGCATACCACAACCTTTGCCGAAATGTACGACCTTTCTTTTGACGCCCGGATTATCGACACCCCCGGGATAAAGGGGTTTGGTATAGTGGACATGGAAAAGGATGAGATTGGGGGCTATTTTCCAGAGTTCTTTGAGTTAAAGGCCCAATGTAAGTTTAATAATTGTCTGCATTTGGATGAACCTAAATGTGCCATCAAAGCTGCCCTGGAGGAAGAAAAAATCTCATGGAGCAGATATCGCAGTTATGTTCAAATGGTTACCGGCGAAGACGAAGTTTATAGAGAAAGGTAAATGAGAGCGGTAATACAGCGAGTTTCCAAAGCCAGTGTACAGGTCGATGGGGAAATCATTTCCAAAATTGGAAATGGGCTTCTAATCTTGTTGGGGATAGAGGAGTCTGATGGCCAGGAAGATATTGAATGGCTTTCGAAAAAAATTGTCAATCTTCGTATTTTCAATGATGAAAACAAGGTCATGAACGAATCTGTCGTTCAGCAAAATGGCGATATCATTGTGGTAAGCCAATTCACCTTGCACGCCCTGATCAAAAAGGGCAATCGCCCTTCCTATATCAATGCGGCCAAACCAGATATTGCCATTCCACTTTATAAAAGATTCGTGTTGCAACAAGAAAAGGATTTGGGCAAAAAAGTGGGAACAGGAGTTTTTGGTGCAGACATGAAAGTAGAACTATTAAATGATGGTCCGGTGACCATACTTATCGATACAAAAAACCGAGAATAGCGAATTTTGTCTAATTTTTTTTTCTGGTTTGTAAGAAATTTGACAAATTAGGGGTAACCAATACAACCGAACCTTAAACCAATGCGCTTAACCGCAATTCCCCTATTATTCCTTTTTTTTCAATTACACTTTTCCTTTTCTCAGAATACGGAGCTGTCATTTTCAAGCTTTAATCCAGAAATGCTCATTTCTGCAAATGCAGTAATCCGCAATCATCAAATGCAGGTAAATCTTCTCTCCAAAGATGAAATGCTTGTCGATTATGTTCGTACCGTCACTGTTTTGAATGAAAAAGGAAACAAACAGGTTCAGGCCTATGTCGGTTACAGTAATAGTGTTACAGTAAAAAATGCAAATGCCAATATTTATGACAAAAATGGCAATCTGCTAAAAAAGGTAAAAAAGAAAGATTTTCTGGATGTGAGCGCCGTGGATGGCGGAACTCTTTATTCTGATTCCCGTGTTTTATATATGGGCTATTTGCCCACGGAATACCCCTATACCGTCTCTTTTTCATATCAACTTAAAACAAAGAATACAGGCACGATACCCTTGTGGTATTTTATTGACGGTTTTTTGGTCAGTACAGAAAAAACAAGCTATACCATATCTTATGCTGATGCCGCCCTTAAACCAAAAGTGCTAGAGCGCAACCTGGAGGACTATGGAATCGCGCAAAAAGAATCTCCTTTAAGTATTACCTATTCTGCTGAAAATCTAAAGGCCCTAAAAGCAGAAAGTTTGATGCCTTCAATGCATAAGATCCTTCCAAATTTGTTAGTGTGCCCTGTAAATTTCTATTACGAGGGATTTAATGGTTCTGTCAATGATTGGACAGACGCAGGCAATTGGATGAACACCAATTTGTTGAACGGCCAAGATATTCTTGACCCGGGGACCATAACCATGGCGGGAAATTTGGTGTCTGGGATTGAGGATGACTTGGAAAAAGCCAAAGCTATCTACAGTTATGTACAAGAAAATACCAGATACATAAGTGTACAAGTGGGTATTGGAGGACTAAAACCCATTAGTGCTATTGAAGTGGATCGAGTGAAGTACGGAGATTGCAAAGGTTTGACTAACTACACCAAGGCACTTTTAAAAGCAGTAGGGGTCGAGTCCTACTACGTGCATGTTCAAGCAGGTAAGGAAATAGTGGATTTTGAGGAAAATGCTGCTTCCTTCGCACAAGGCAATCATGTGATTTTGGCCATTCCCTATAATGAAAAGTACTATTGGGTTGATTGTACCTCACAAGTACATCCTTTTGGCTTCCTAGGCGACTTTACAGACAACAGAAAAGTTCTTTTGATGAAGCCGGAAGGTGGGGAAATCACCACTACCGATGCTTACTTGAACGAAGATAATCTCCAAGAAACCATTGGTACTTATTCATTGAATGATCAGGGTAATTTATCAGGAAAGGTCAAGATCATCACCAAAGGAATACAATACGATCAACATTTTTATCTCGAAGGGAGTTCCAAATTGGACATTGAGAAACATTATAAAAACTATTGGAGTAACATCAATAACCTTTCAGTCAATTATTTCTCGTTTGAAAATGATAAAGATGCCATCACCTTTGAAGAAAATTTGGAGGTAGGCGCAATTGGGTATGCCAGTAAATCACAAGACCGATTGATTTTTGTGGCAAATGCCTTCAACAATATGCAAAGTGCCCCTCCCAGATACCGTAATAGAAAATTTCCACTTGACATTCAACGGGGGTATATGGACCAAGATACCATGCAGATTGATTTTCCAGAGGCTTATAAAATAGAATCGTTACCCCAAAAAAGAGAACTGAAAACCAAGTTCGGGGAATATGCCATCGATTTTCTGGTAGAGGATGGAAAAATTAAGGTGATTCGGAAAATTTTGATTAAGGCCGGAACGTATCCAAGTTCTGACTATGGCGCATATCGAAACTTCAAAAGAACCATTACCAAAATAGATAACTCAAAAGTAGTACTGATCAAAAGATAGCAACAATGATTAAAAAAGTTACCCTTATACTTACCTCGCTCTTTTTCACTCTTAATGTATCCGCGCAAGAAATCAAGTTCGGAAGCGTGACCAAGGAGGAATTAATGGAAAAAGAATTTCTTCATGACAAATCTGCAAGTGCGGCCATTTTATATAAACATCGAAATAGTTATTTGTTGACCACCAACGACAATACCCAGCTGATTACTGAGATTTTTGAACGTGTAAAGATTTATAACAAGGATGGTTTTGAGTATGCCACCAAGGAAATTAGTTTATACAAGAACCGTTCTTCTGAAGAAAAAGTTAAGAAAATAAAGGCGGTCACCTATAACATTGTGGATGGCAAGGTAAAGGAATGGGAATTGGAAAAGGATGCCATTTTTGAAACAGAGGTCAGTTACAACTATAACCAAGTGAAGTTTACGATGCCCAATGTTCAAGAGGGCTCGGTTTTGGAGTTCTCCTATAAGGTCATCTCGCCCTTTATTTGGAACATTGATGAGTTTAGGTTTCAATACGATATTCCGGTTTATCGAATGAAAGCGGAAATTAGAACTCCCAAAGGGTTTCGATTCAAACAAACACCAAAAGGGTACTACAATGTGTATCCCAAAACATACACAAAAGTTGATAATCGGATCGGGATGGACGTAGTGGTGAATGAATATAATATTCAGAATATGCCCGCCATGAAGGCGGAGAGTTATGTGGACAATATTCATAATTATCGATTAGGTGTGTTTTTTGAATTGGTTTCGGTTGAATTACCAGGACTTTTTAGAAGCTACGCTCAAAGTTGGGGCGATGTGGCCAAGACTATTGGGGGTTCCAATGACTACAAGAATGAACTTGACAAGACAAAATCCTTTGATGCCGAAATTGATGCCTTATTGGAAGGGGAGACCAGCCAATTGGCCAAAATGAAGACAATATTCAAATACGTAAAACAGAACATTACTTGGAATGGCCTTGATGGCAAGTATTTTTATAATGGACTGAAGAAGACGCTAAAAGAGAAAAAAGGTAATGCAGCGGACATTAATCTGCTCTTAGTGGCGATGTTGAGATATGCAGGCGTTGATGCCAATCCAGTAATTATCAGCACAAAGGAAAACTTAATTCCATTTTTTCCGACAATAGACCGATTGAACTACGTAATTGCCTATGCCGTTATTGGGGATAAACCATACTTCATGGATGCTACGGACGAATTCAGTGACATCAATGTGTTGCCGGTAAAGGACTATAATTGGAAAGGAATTTTGATTGATAACAATAGAAAGGTCTGGAAACGCATTGATTTGTTATCGCCTGGAGTATCTTCAAATATGTATTCCATTGCAATCGATTTAAGCGAAGACGGTACCTCGGAAGGAAATTGCCGAGCGCGTTTCAACAGGCACAGTGCAATGAATTTCAGAACAGGATATAAAAGTCAGGATATGGAATCTTACCTATCGGCAAAAGAAAGTATGTACGCTGATATTGAAATTGAAGCCTACCAAGCCAAGAATGCCGATGGCTATGTAGGGCCTGTCAGTGAATCATTTAACTTCTACAACGACTATGGAGCGGACAATATTGATGGAAAACTGTATGTGAAACCGCTAAGTTTCTTAATGATGGAAGAAAATCCCTTTAAGATTGAGGAGCGGGAATATCCAGTTGATTTTGGTTATCCGTTCAAGGATGTTTATATGGTCAAACTTAATATTCCGGAGGGCTACAAAGTGGAATCATCTCCAGCTCCGATGATTTTGAGTTTGCCAGATAAGTTGGGTTTGTTTAAATACAATGTTGACCCAAAAGAAACCGAGGTGGATATTATGGTGAATTTTGAAATAAACAACGCCACAATTTCCCCAATATACTACCCCTATTTGAAGGAATTTTTCAAACAAGTGATTGCAAAAGAATCAGAACAACTAGTTTTGTCCAAAATATAGGACAATGGACATCAAGAATGCGCAGAAGGCTGTAGATGAATGGATTCAAAATCATGGAGTGCGCTACTTTAACGAACTTACCAATATGGCCCAATTGACCGAGGAGGTTGGTGAGGTAGCGCGCATCATAGCACGCCGTTATGGTGAACAAAGCGAAAAAGATTCCGATAAAGCCAAAGATTTGGGAGAAGAATTGGCCGATGTACTCTTTGTAGTGCTCTGTTTGGCGAATCAAACGGGAATTGATTTGCAACAGGCCTTTGACAAGAAGCTGGATTTAAAAACAAAACGGGATCACGACCGGCATCAAAACAATAAAAAGCTCAAATAATTTATATTTGGGCTTTTAATTTTTGGATTAATCCGTAAGCTACGCACTTTTGAATCTTAACCTTTCCCTACTTCAGGAAAAACATATCAATCAAGAGATACAAATAACCGGCTCCAAAAGCGAGACCAATCGCCTTTTGTTGTTACAAGCACTATTTCCAAACATTCAAATTGAAAATTTGTCCAATTCCGATGATGGTTCTGTGATGCAGCTCGGGCTGAGTAAGAATTCGGGTATGGTTGATATTCACCATGCTGGTACTGCCATGCGCTTTTTAACAGCTTATTTTGCCTCACAGGAAGGAAAGAACGTGGTACTCACTGGTTCCACCCGAATGAAGGAACGGCCCATCAAGGTATTGGTGGAGGCCCTGCGGGACTTAGGAGCAGATATTGTCTATGAAAACAACGAAGGCTATCCTCCATTAAGAATTTCAGGTAAGAAACTAAAAGGCTACAAAGTAAGCCTTCCGGCCAATATCAGTAGCCAATACATTTCGGCCCTTCTTTTGATTGCGCCAAGTCTGAAATATGGATTGGAACTTCTTCTCGTTGGTAAAATCACTTCGGTACCCTATATTAAAATGACCTTATCACTTTTGGAAAGTATAGGGGCGACCACCTCTTTTGAAGGAAATACCATTAAGGTGGAACCTAAAGAAAGGGTCGGCGACACCTTGATGGTAGTGGAATCTGACTGGAGTTCGGCGAGCTATTTTTATAGTATTGCTGCCTTGAGTGACGTAGGCTCCCAGATAAAGTTAGGGTCGTATAAAGCAAGCTCACTTCAAGGTGATAGTGTGCTATCAAAGTTGTACGAGGACTTCGGGGTGGAGACCACCTTTTCGGAGAACCAAATCACCCTTACGAAAACCAAGGAAACAGCTTCCGCATACATCGAATACGATTTATCCAATGCCCCGGATACGGCACAAACCATTGCCGTAACCTGTTTTGGAATGGGCCTTGGATGCCACCTTACAGGCCTCCATACGCTTCCCATAAAAGAAACAGACCGACTTGACGCCTTAAGGGTGGAGTTGACCAAGCTTGGTGCCGAGGTTGATACGGATGAAAACAGTCTCACCTTACGTCCCTCAAATGGGATTGTGGAGAATGTTGCGATTGACACATATAATGACCACAGAATGGCCATGGCCTTCGCTCCTTTGGCTCTAAGAACCTCATTGTTCATCAACGATGCCGAGGTGGTTTCAAAGTCCTATCCCGATTTCTGGAATGACCTAAAAACCTTGGGAATAAACATTAAAGAAGTATAACCGAATTTAATCGCCCAATTACTTGACATCCCCTATTTCGGGATTGTATATTTGCCATCTTTCAATAAAAACCAAAAAAAGCCTAGATGAAATTATCAAACTTCAACTTTGAGTTGCCCAAGGATTTATTGGCCGAATATCCTGCCGAAAACAGGGATGAGTCCAAACTAATGGTTATTCACCGGGAAACAGGTAAAATTGAGCATAAAATGTTCAAAGATCTTATCGATTATTTTGATGAGGGAGACGTAATGGTGCTCAACAATACAAAGGTTTTCCCAGCAAGGCTTTATGGTAACAAGGAAAAGACCGGGGCGCGTATTGAGGTATTTTTACTTCGTGAGCTCAATCAAGAGCAACGTCTGTGGGATGTTTTGGTAGATCCGGCCCGTAAAATCAGAATTGGAAACAAATTGTACTTCGGTGAGGATGAAAACCTTGTAGCCGAAGTAATTGACAATACCACCTCTAGAGGACGTACCCTACGTTTCCTATATGATGGATCGTATACCGATTTTAGAAGAAAACTCCGTGAGCTAGGTGAAACTCCCCTCCCAAAGTATATTAAAAGGGATGTAGAGCCAGAGGATGAGGAAAGATATCAGACCATCTACGCCAAATATGAAGGCGCAGTAGCAGCCCCAACTGCTGGATTGCACTTTTCCAAGCACTTGTTAAAACGATTGGAAATCAAAGGAATAGATTTTGCTGAGGTAACACTTCATGTTGGGTTGGGAACTTTTAATCCGGTTGAGGTGGAAGACTTGTCTAAGCACAAAATGGATAGCGAAGAGCTGGTGATTGATGAAAAGGCGACCGATATTGTCAATCGGGCGAAGAGCAATAAAAAGAAAGTCTGTGCAGTTGGGACCACAGTGATGCGTGGTTTGGAAAGTGCTGTGTCTTCCGAGCACACTTTGAATACTTTTGAGGGGTGGACGAATAAGTTCATTTTCCCTCCGTACGACTTCAGCATTGCGAATTGTATGATTACCAATTTTCACCTTCCAAAATCGACGCTTTTGATGATGGTTTCGGCTTTCATCGGGCACGATTTGATGAAAAAGGCATATAAACAGGCGATTCTTGAGCAATACCGATTCTATTCCTACGGGGACGCCATGTTGATTCTGTAGAAACCAACAAATATGTTTTATAGTATCCCGCTGTTTACCAAATTGGATTCAGCGGTTTTTTTTGTGGCTATCTTTGCAAAAATGAATGTAAGAAAGAAAGACATACGGGCGCTTACCAAAGATCAACTGAGAAGTTTTTTTGAGGGAAAAGGAGACAAGGCCTTTAGGGGTAACCAGGTCTACGAATGGTTATGGCAGAAGTCGGCACATTCTTTTGAAGATATGACTAACATTTCCAAGGAAACCCGAAATATGTTGGATGATAACTTTGTTATCAACCATATCAAGGTGGACCAAATGCAACGTAGTTCTGACGGTACCATCAAAAATGCCGTTAAGCTTCATGACGATTTGATAGTGGAATCTGTGTTGATTCCAACCGATACCCGAACTACTGCCTGTGTTTCAAGCCAAGTTGGATGTAGTCTTGATTGCAAATTTTGCGCCACAGCGCGATTAAAAAGAATGCGAAACCTGAACCCTGATGAAATTTATGATCAGGTGGTTACAATTGACAACCAAAGCAGACTATACTTAGATAGACCATTAAGTAACATTGTTTTTATGGGTATGGGCGAACCCCTTATGAACTATAACAATGTTTTAAAGGCTATTGATAAAATTACGTCTCCGGAAGGTCTGGGCATGTCGGCAAAGCGAATTACGGTGTCCACTTCGGGAGTGCCAAAAATGATAAAGAAGATGGCAGATGAACAGGTGAAGTTCAAACTCGCGGTATCGCTGCATTCTGCAATTGATGATGTTCGTACCTCCATTATGCCATTCAACGCTACTTTTCCGCTCTCCGATTTAAGAGAAGCCCTGCAATATTGGTATGCGAAGACCAAAAACCGAATTACGTATGAATACGTAGTTTGGAAAGGAATCAATGACACCCAAGAAGCGGTGGATGCCTTGGTCAAGTTCTGCAGGTTTGCTCCCTCTAAGGTCAACCTTATTGAATATAACCCTATTGATGAAGGTGAATTCCAGCAAGCTGGGGATGATGCCTTGGAAATGTATCAAAAAACATTGCAGTCCAATGGTATTACCGTTACCGTTAGAAGATCTAGAGGTAAGGACATTGATGCCGCTTGTGGCCAACTGGCCAACAAAGCATAATGTTTTGCTGCTATAAGGTTATCTGTACATGTCTTCGCATCCTAGAGTGATGGTCAAAGTCATCCTCCATGCTATAGGCACAAATAAGCCATAGCTTTTTTCCCGCGCTCAAATCTTTGTGGTATTCGTCAATGGCCTTAATTGGGAGGGTAAAAGATATGGTGGTAATTCCGTTCTTATCCTCTCCTGTAATGTCCTCTATTTGTGATTTTGATCCTAAGGTCGCCACGGGTTTGGGATTGCCGGCACTAACCACATAAAAATCCTCTGCAGTGGTCTTTGAGCCTTGAACTCCCACCATAATTAGATTACTTCCCACGATGTTGTTTTTGCCATTAAACCCCAAAGCCACCCACCCATCATCGGGGGCAGAGGCTGTGAACCTAACCCGGTCATTTTGATATTCCCAAGAAATTCTCATGCGCTCAACCTGAATTTCTTGAGAAAAACAAGAGAGTGTGAATAGAGGGCCAAGGAATAAAACAAGGGTGAAGATTTTTCTCATGGATTTCGTTTTTTGATTTCAGTACTCCAAACTAAGGCTTAATCCATTATTTTGTTCATAACGAGCCGTTAAAAACGTTCGGATAAGTATCTTTGAAAACACGATGAAGATTGTCTCGCAAATTAGGGAACCCATTGAACATGAAATGGAACTTTTTGAAGAAAAGTTCCTCCAATCCATGTCCTCCAAAGTGGCATTGTTCAATAGAATCACCTATTACATTATAAACCGAAAGGGCAAGCAAATGCGCCCTATGTTCGTTTTTTTAACCGCCAAATTGCTGAATGATGGTGTGGTGGATGAACGAACTTACTCTGGTGCTTCTATAATCGAGTTGATACATACGGCAAGTCTTGTACATGATGATGTGGTCGACGATAGCCATAAGCGTCGAGGATTTTTCTCCATCAACGCACTGTGGAAAAATAAAATCGCCGTTTTAGTTGGGGACTTTTTATTTTCCCGGGGTGTTTTGGTGGCCCTGGAGCATAAAAATTATGATCTGCTCCATATCATTTCAAATGCTGTGAGGGACATGAGTGAGGGAGAACTTCTGCAGATTGAAAAAGCACGATTACTCGATATTACCGAAGAGGTCTATTACGATATCATACGCCAAAAGACAGCTACCCTAATTGCCGCATGCTGTAGCATGGGAGCCTGTTCGGTAAAGCCAGATACCGAGCATGTGGAAACCTTTAGGAAGTTTGGGGAACTTTGCGGAATGGCCTTTCAGATTAAGGACGACCTATTCGACTATGGAGCTGAAAAAATTGGAAAACCTACAGGAATTGATATCAAGGAACAAAAAATGACCTTGCCTTTGATTTATGCACTGAATCAAAGTGATAAACAGCAAAGACGTTGGTTGATCAATTCCATCAAAAACCATAACAAGGACAAAAAGAGGGTTAAGGAAGTCATCGCCTATGTTAAGCAAAAAGGAGGGCTGGATTATGCAGTAACCAAAATGCTGGCTTTTAAGGATGATGCTTTGTCCTTATTGCAAAATTACCCTGATTCAGATTACAAAACTGCCCTTACCTTGATGGTCAACTATGTGGTAGACCGAAAAAAATAAAATCTATTTTATTCTATATCAGTGGATTGGATAAAACTTTCCCCATCTGGACAACCATTTGGATAATGTGCTCGTCTATCTTTATAGAGAATTAACCGGGAACCCTTTTTTGAAAATTATCACATTACATAAAAACGAAAAAAGCTGGATAAAAAAGGCCGTGGCAGGCGATCCAAGGGCTTGTAGGACAATTTACGAGAACTATGCCTCTAAAATGCTGAGTGTATGCCGACAATATATTCGGGATTTGCAGTTTGCAGAGGATGCCATGGTCAGTGGTTTTACTAAGGTATTTCAAAACTTGGGCTCGTTTGAACATCGTGGAAGTTTTGAAGGATGGGTCAGACGCATCATGGTTCGAGAATGTATTTCGTTCTTGCGCAAAAGACAATTTGTGGTCTTTGATGATGAAGTCTATGAGGCCCAATATGCGGAAGCGAAAACAAGTTCCGGAATATGGGAAGATGATATACAACAACAAATTGATGCCTTGCCGCAGGGATACAAGATGGTTTTTTTGCTCTATGCGGTGGAAGGGTACAAGCATCATGAAATTGCGGACATGCTGAAGATTTCTGAGGGCACTTCCAAGTCGCAGTTGTTCAAAGCACGGAAAATGCTTCAAGAAGGATTAAAATTAAAAGGAATTTCTTCCTCTTCGAAATTTGGAGGAAGTTAGAAAAGGGATATGGAAAAGCTGGATAAATACATTAAGAAGAAATTAGAGGAGCGCAGGATTCATCCATCGGAAGAAGCATGGAATAAAATTGGAGGAAGTCTTCCCGTGCACAATCGTCCAAATCGAAGCAGAAAATACATTTGGGCCATTGCAGCCAGTTTTATTGGGGTTCTGTTCCTGTCGGTATGGCTTTCACGTGAAAACCAAGGCGTAGATATACCCGTCGAAGTAGTCAACAAAGAAAAACCACAAAAGAAAACTATACCTGAAAAAAATAGCATTGCTGACCTTGAAAAGGAGGAAATATCGAATCTGCCACATGAAGAACAGCCAAAAAGTCAATTGGAAGGGGTCTTTGACCAAGACCCCTTGGTTGAAGTGACCGATAATGTTGACCAACCTAATGCTATGGTGAAGCAACCCCTTAAGGATTCTGTAGTCGAGGCACCAGTAGACGTGATTTCCTTAAAGGCAGAAGAAGTATTGGCGCAAGTGGAACTCTTGGAACGAACCAAAGCAATAGAGGTCACCGATGCTGAGGTGGATTCGCTCCTTCGCACCGCACAAAAAGAACTTTTGGCCACCAATCTTTTCAATAAAAAGGGTAAAGTTGATGCCATGGTCCTGTTGACAGAGGTGGAAGACGAATTGGACGGGTCGTTTCGAGATCAAATTTTTGATGCTCTTAAGGAGGGCTATCTAAAACTTCGCACTGCAGTAGCCGACCGAAATAAATAAGTAAATCATCAATCAAAAGACCTTTTTGATTTCCATACCTCCCCGTACTTAACAGGGAGGGTGGGAACAGAAGGGGTAAATCAATCAAAAAAATGAGAACAATCGCACTTTTTATGGCTTCTTTAATTTTATTTCTTCTTAGTGAAACCCTCCAAGCCCAAAGGAGGTATGAAAAGAAGATTGAGGTTTTGGAAGCTCAAAAACAGAAGATTACCCAACAAGAAAAAGATGCCTTGAAACTTGAAGTAAGAGACATCAATAGGCGCTTGCAGGATGGCGATATCACTTCTGAAGAGGCTCAACTTCTGAAAGAAAAAGCTGCTCAAAAAAGAGCATTGAACATAGAGAATCGCATTGCCATAGTGGAGAATCAAATTGCCCTTTTGGAAAGAAATGAGGGCAAGACCTTGATTTCCATTGAAGCCGATACCATAAGCGAGGACAGAATACGTTTTGGAGTGGATATTGATGGCAAACCAGCTTTTTCCTTTCGGAACAAGCGCTGGAAAAGGGAACTCAAGTATGATCGCCGAACCTATTCTGATTTTGTGTTGGCCATAGGGTTGAACAATGCCATTATCGAAGGGCAATCATTGGATAACTCTCCCTATAAAATAGGAGGGAGCCGTTTTTTTGAGATGGGTTGGCAATGGCGCACCCGGGTCTTTCGAAATTCGAATTTCATGAGATTTCACTACGGTTTTTCTTTTCAATTCAATGGATTGAAACCAGATGACAATCAAGTTTTTGTCCAGAACGGGGATCAAACTACCTTGGAAGAGTTCGAGTTTGAACTAGACAAATCCAAACTTAGAATGGATAATTTAGTTTTTCCGGTCCATTTTGAATTTGGGCCCTCAAGGTTTCGCGAATCTGAAAACAGTATCCGGTATTCCATTCAAAACCAGTTCCGTATAGCTGTTGGAGGCTATGGTGGTTTCAATTTGGGTACACGTCAGAAACTGAAATATAATCAAGACGGCGAACGGGTCAAGGATAAATTGAAGAGAGATTACAATACTAGCGATTTGATTTATGGATTAAGTGCCTATATGGGGTTTGATGGGGTATTGTTATACCTGAAATATGACCTTAATCCCATATTCAAAGACGCCGATATTGAACAAAACAATATCTCCCTAGGCCTTCGGTTTGACCTTTAATCTCGATGTCACATCGAGCTTAGTCGAGATGTGACATTTTTTGTTGGGAATCATAACGATTCAATAGCCTTTTCCATTTCTTGAGTGAATTCCTCTTTATAAAATACCCTTTTGCAATGCGAACATTCCACAAAGTGGGAAGTATTAATGGTAAATAGGGGAAGCCAAAATAAATGAAAATAATTAGGCTGGGACACCATGGAGAGTGTGCCCAACTGATGGCAATGCGGGCAGGAAATATTGTGCATTCTTTGGGTCTTGGCCTTGCCTGGTCGTGTTCCGAAGAATAGAATCATACTGTATTTTCTATGGGTTTGTCCTTTCTAAGTGCCCGCTTTTGTCTATAGTGGGATTTGTCTGCCACGTACATCGTTTTTCGAACTTCGCAATAAATTATGGATTGGTCCTTGTTTGTGAGTAGGGTACTTTTTACAATGTCTAGTTCCTTTTGTTGGACAATTCTGGTCTTTATGTTTTCCAACTCTTCCAAAGTATAAGTAAAATAAGCATACAAGTGTTCTCTGGCTGGTCGCTTGAAAAAAATCTCTGCAGATTTATCCCATACCACATAGTCATCACCCAAAAGATTCATTAGCTGAACCATGGGAAAGGGATCCACCGCCGCGAACATACTTCCCCCATAAATGGAATTTACATAATTCCGGTTTTTGTAGCTGATGGGAAGTTTAACGGCTACTTTCAACAAGTCTTTGGATACGGTTGTCACTCTGGCCGTGCTCCTACGATACATCGGTGATAGGTTAAATCCATATTTGAACAATAAATGTTTGGCCCCATACTTGGAACCTACTTCCGCCAGTTTCTGATAAAAGGACATATTTCTAAATTAAATATCGAATTCAAAAGCTTCTTTGGGTCTAACGAAGATAACGATTTCGACCCCGTTTCTTTTTTAACAACTCCCAATTGATTGTTCAAAATGCCAGCAGGAATCTATTTCCTAAATCTTCTTTTTAGTTACCTTTAACCACTGTTTGTTTTTAAGTATTGATTTCAAAAACTACCATAGACCAAGTATACGAGACCGCCCGTTTGGAGGAGGTTATTGGTGATTTTGTCCAACTGAAAAAGTCAGGTTCGAATTTTAAGGGTTTAAGCCCTTTTACCGATGAGCGCACCCCTAGTTTTATGGTTTCGCCGGTAAAGCAGATTTGGAAGGATTTTAGTAGTGGAAAAGGCGGAAATGTTGTGGCATTTTTAATGGAGCATGAGCATTTTACCTATCCCGAAGCCATTCGATATTTGGCCAAAAAATACAACATTGAAATTGAGGAGACCGAAAGGACAGATGAAGAGAAAGAGCAGGCCAATGAGCGGGAAAGTATGTATTTGGTCTCCGAATTTGCCCAAAAATACTTTGTAGAGACCCTATGGGAAACCGAACCAGGAAAAGCTATAGGACTCACCTATTTTAAAGAGCGTGGGTTTAGTGATGCGACCATCAAAAAGTTTGGACTGGGCTACAGTTTGGACCAATGGGAGGCATTTACCAAAGCAGCTTTGGAAAAGTCCTATCAATTGGAGTTTTTGGATAAAACCGGATTGACCATCGTTAAGGAACAAACGGATGGAACCTCCAAAAAATTTGACCGATTTAAGGGGAGAGTGATGTTTCCTATTCACTCTATGAGCGGACGCGTTTTGGGATTTGGTGGACGAATTTTGACCAACGATAAAAAGGCGGCCAAATATTTGAACTCTCCCGAGAGTGAAATCTATCATAAGAGCAAAGTGCTCTATGGCATCTATTTTGCAAAACAGGCCATCGCCAAGGAAGACAACTGCTATTTGGTGGAGGGCTATACCGATGTCATCCAAATGCACCAAAAAGGGGTGGAAAATGTGGTTTCCTCAAGTGGTACGTCCCTAACACCGGAGCAAATACGCCTAATCAATAGGCTGACCAAAAACATAACGGTTCTGTTTGATGGTGATGCTGCCGGATTAAGAGCATCCCTTCGAGGAATCGATTTGATTTTGGAACAGGGCATGAACGTAAAGGTGTGCACTTTTCCTGAAGGGGAAGACCCTGACAGTTTTGCCAAAAACAACACCTATGAAGACTTGGCGCTCTATTTGGAGGAGAATGCCAAGGATTTCATTCAGTTTAAGACTTCGCTACTGGCCCAAGAAGCTGCTAATGACCCTATAAAGAGGGCAGATACCATTCGGGACATCGTCAACAGTATTAGCAAAATACCCGATCGCATCAAAAAGGAAGTCTACATTCAGGAGTGTGCCAAACTTTTGCAGATTTCAGAGGAGGTCTTGTATAACACCTTGGCTCAAATCGATAAGAAAGATAGGGTAGAGGCTGGAAAAAAGCTGAAGCAAGAGCAAAAGGCCTTTGAGGTGGTTAAAAATGAGCCGGTGGTCGAGAAAGTGGATGTGCTCTATGAACTGGAACGAAAGATAATTGAGATGCTGTTGCTCTATGGGGACCAAAAACAAGAATTTGAAGATTTGGTGCTTAAGGAAAATGAAGAAGGAGAACTTGCCTTGGAACCCGAAGTGGTGGAGGCAAAGGTGTATCAAAAAGTATATCTGGACCTTCAAGAGGATGAGATTGAAATGACAAACGATCATTTCAGGAATATTTACTACATGCTCATTGGGGATCTAAATGAGAAGGAAGAGTTTACTGTAAATGGGTTTTTATCTGGTCTGGACCAAGAAATGGTAAGCGAGGTTTCCTCCATATTGATGGAAAATGAACGCTATATGCTTCATGATTGGGAACGCAAAGATATTTATCCCAAAGAAAGGGAAAAAGGGGTCGCGCAACTGGTAGGAGAGACCATATTGACATTGCGGTGCAATCTGATTAGGGCACGCATTCAGGAACTTCAATCCCAAACAGAGGGCCGTAAAGAGGACAATTCTGAGGTTTTGGAGGAAATAATGAATTACTTACGACTCAACAAACTATTGAACGCCAAGTTGAATAGGGTACTATCCTAAAACACAAAATCCCGGGCTAGGCCCAGGACTTTCTATCATTTAAATAAAATTCAAATTCTTAATACAACTCCAAGGCCTTGGCTTGCTGTAGCAAATCTACCAGATTGTCCACATTGAGTTTTTTCATTAGCCTTGCTTTGTAGGTGCTTACCGTTTTTTCGTTAAGATTTAAGCCTTCGGCTACTTCTTTGTTACGTTTTCCGCTGGCCAACAATTTCAATACCTCCACTTCTCTTGAAGAGAGTCTTCTGAAAAATCTTCTTGGCTTTTGGGTGCCTTCATCAAAAGCAAGACGTTGGGCAAGCTCGTTGGTAATGAACATGTTTCCTTCGCTTACTTTCTTCACGGCCGTAATGATGTAATCTAAATCGGCTCTTTTGGAAAGATAACCGAATGCTCCTGAACGAATCGTGCTAAGGGCATATACATCTTCCGACTGTCCACTGTACATCAACGGCTTTACATCGGGGAAGTCCTGCTTCAGTTTTCTGAGCGTGGCAATTCCGTTGATTTCAGGAATATCCATCTCCAAAATAACCACATCGGGGGTAACCTTTTCCAATACTTCGAACAGCTCACCTGTTGTAGAAACGTCTGCAATCACCTCAATTTCAGAGCTGGATTCCAGAACCTGTTTAATGCCAAGTCGAACTATGGGATGGTTGTCAGCGATTAATACTTTTATCATTTGGTTCGGGTTTAATTAAAATAATACGAGTTGTTAGTACTTATTTACTTACGTGGCGTAGCGGGCAAGTTAACAATTTCGTGATGTAAAAGTGTCATTTTTTTCTTAAAACCTTAAAATTTCTGAGGTTTTTTTCGTCTTATGCTGGGTTTTCATGGACAAAATGCTATTTCAGCTGCTCAGGAATTTCACAAATGGGAATAGGAATCATCTTATGTTTGTTCGCAGTATTAAACTTTTTATAAATACTGAATACTTCCCTTTGCCTGTCAGAAAAATCATCAATGATCCTCCCCTTATCATCCATCTTCATGGCCCATTCCAACTCAGGGTAGGAAGCTCCTATTTGGTCTTCATCCGTTCTGTGGTCTCCCCAAAGGCCGTCAGTAGGTGGGGCATCCATAATATCTTGGTTTACGCCCAACACCCTGCCTAACTCGTAAACTTCTGTCTTTAATAAGTCCGCTATGGGACTTAAATCCACACCACCATCCCCATATTTGGTATAAAATCCAATACCAAAGTCTTCAACCTTGTTCCCAGTGCCTGCCACCAAATACCCTTTTAGGGCGGCAAAATAGTAAAGGGTGGTCATTCGCAATCGAGCACGCGTATTGGCGAGCGACATAAAGCGTTCCTCCTCATTTTCCACTGTTGGCAACGCAGCTACTAGACTATCGAAAACCGAAGTAAGGTTTACAGGTTGCCGTTTTACATTTGGGAAATGCTCCATTAGCCAGTTAATATGGGCATCTGCCCGAGTAACCTGATTTTGTCCCTGGTGAATGGGCATCTCAACGCACAAGAGGTCAAGACCGGTCTTTGCACATAGGGTAGAGGTGACTGCAGAATCGATTCCACCTGACACACCTATCACAAAACCTTTTATTTTGGCGTTATTGGCGTAGTCCCTTAGCCAATCAATAATATGTGCTATTACCTTTTCTGTTTGCATACCTAACTTTTAGATTCAAAAATTTACCTTTGTGCCCTGTAAATTTAAACGGTGTGGTCCTAATAATGAAGCGGTCTTTAAAATTCTTTAATCCATTTGCACATTGGGCGCCAATTTTATGGATTCTTTTGGTGATTGTGAGTTGTAGGGAGGTTGATAAAAGGGAAGAAGAAATTGCCAAGTTGGATATTGATTTGAAAATTTCAAGGTTTGATCGAGAGTTTGCCAATGCCACACCAGACCAAATACCCGAATTAAAGTCAAATTACCCTTATTTGTTCCCAGAACAGTTCCATGATAGTGTTTGGGAAGCTAAAATGGCCGATACCCTTCAGGTAGAAATAGCAGAAGAGGTGGATAAGGCATTTGGCAGTTTTGATAATGAAACCGACGAGCTTGAATCCCTGTTTAGGCACATGAAGTATTACTTTCCGGAAAGCGAAGTGCCTCATGTGGTCACCTTGACTTCCGATGTGCGATACGATTCGAGGGTGATTTTAACAGACACCCTACTATTATTGGGTTTGGACAATTATTTGGGAGAAGACCACCGTTTTTATCGAAGCATCGCCAGGTATGTTGCCAAAGCACTCGACAAGAAATACTTGGCTTCCGACGTAGTTAGTGCTTTTTCCAAAAAGGTTATCAAATACCCCAGAAATCGAACTTTTTTATCAAGAATGGTTCACTATGGAAAGGAGCTATATATAAAGGATAAATTGTTGCCTACAAATACAGATGCCCAAAAGATTGGATATACCGAGGAGCAAATGGATTGGGCCCAAGCCAATGAAGAGGAGATATGGCGCTATTTTGTAGAAAGGGAACTGTTGTATAGCACAGCCTCTGACCTGGATCGTCGTTTTTTGGACCCCGCTCCCTTTTCCAAATTTCAGCTTGAGCTGGATAATGAATCGCCAGGCCGGTTGGGCAGGTATGTGGGATGGCAAATTATTAGAGCGTTTGAAGCTAGGAATCCCGATGTTGGGTTGAAAGCACTTTTGGCCATGTCGGCCGATGAAATATTTAAAAAATCAAACTACAAACCAAAACGATAAATGGCGGTAGAACATACATCTGAAATTAAACTGACTGTTGGTCTTGATGAAAATAGAGTACCCGAAGAGCTAGCTTGGTCAGCCCAAGATGGAGGCATCGATAATGAAGAGGCAAAAGCTATTATGCTTTCTGTATGGGATAGTAAAAACCAAGAGTCCCTAAAGATTGATCTATGGACCAAAGATATGCCGGTGGATGAGATGAAAATCTTTTTTCATCAAACCTTGGTGACCATGTCGGATACCTTTATGCGAGCCACCCAAGATGAAAAGATGACCGCGACCATGAAGGATTTTTGCGATTACTTTGCTGAAAAATTGGAATTGAACAAGTAGTTCATCCATTAATTGCCTTTTGATGTTGATTATCCTTCGGCGAAAACGTCGTAGTGGGTCACTTTTTTCGGAAACTCAATGAGGTATTTTTTGTCCTCGGGATAGTACTTGGCTTTCTCAAAATCAGCTCCTGCAAAATTTTTAATGACCTCTAGATTCTTCCAGATGGTAATCAATTCGAAATGGGCAAATTGTTGGTCATCCCTTTGTAAGAAAATCAGTTTTACAAAACCTTCGGTTTTTGCATAATCGGGAACCGCTCTTTCTTGCATAAAAGCTTTATACACTTCGCGATGTTCGAGTTTGGTCTTTCCCTTCCAGATTCTGGCGATCATGTTTAATTTTTAACCAAAATACCAAGTCTGGCCATCTTTCTTGAGGAAAACGAATGTATTTTTAACACATGGAAAAGAAAATTCGTGAAAAACTCATCTTTGTTTACAATGCCAATTCAGGAGCTCGAAATGCGATTTTAGACAGTATGCACAAAGTATTCAGTCCAGCTACGTACGATTGTAATCTGTGTGATATCACCTTTGGCGTGGTTTCTGAAAACCGAGCTTGGAAAAAATTCCGAAAAGAGCATTCAGCAGATATGATGTTTTTGCATAAGGATGAATTTAATAAACAATACGCCTCAAAATTTGGATATAAGTTCACCTATCCCCTTGTGCTTGTTGAAGGGGAAAGGGGTTTGGAAGTATTTATTTCAACAGATGAATTGAACCAGCTCAAGACCTCAAAAGAATTGATTGACCTGATAACCACCAGAGTCAGCTAGTGGCTTTGTGGAATTCTTGATTGATAACTCCAATGTAATCCAAAAGCGCTTCCCGGCCTGCCCGATTGGTTGATGACGTAATAAAATGGGGCGGAGCCTCTTCCCAGGCCCCATCCAAAAGTGTTTTTAAATACGCCTGGACTTGGGAATCAAGGATGGCAGGTTTGAGTTTGTCCGCCTTGGTGAAAACAATGGCAAAAGGTATTTGGTGGGTACCTAGCCATTCCATAAATTCTAAATCTATAGGTTGTGGATCATGGCGAATATCAACCAAGACAAAAGCACTTACAAGTTGTTCTCGTTTTTGAAAATACTCGGTTATATATTTCTGGAAGGTTTTCTTATCCTTTTTGGACACCCTTGCATAACCATACCCGGGTAAATCGACCAAAAACCAATTTTTATTGATTTTAAAATGATTGATCAACTGTGTCTTGCCAGGCCTTCCTGAGGTTTTGGCCAAGTGTTTTCGTTCCGTGAGCATATTGATCAGCGAAGATTTTCCAACATTGGAGCGTCCTATAAAGGCATACTCCGGTAGGGGCTCCTTGGGACATTGGGCCACGTTGGAATTGCTCATTACAAACTCGGCCGAAGTAATTTTCATAAGGTTTAGAAATTGCGCTTGTCAAGCCAAGCTTCCAGAATTTTGTTGAATTCCTCTGGGTGTTCCATCATCGGGGCATGACCACATTTTTCAATCCAGAACAACTCAGAATCGGGGAGAAGCTCATGGAATTCTTTGGCAACATTGGGAGGTGTTACGCTGTCATTTTCTCCCCAAATGATACAGGTAGGGGTTTGCATATGCGGCAAATCTTTCGACATATTGTGTCGAATGGCACTTTTGGCAATAGCCAAGGTCTTTACCAATTTCATTCGATCGTTTACCGTGGCAAACACTTCATCTACAATTTCCTTGGTGGCCACCTCAGGGTCATAAAACACATCTTGGGCTTTCTTTTTGATGAATTCGTAGTCACCCCGTTTAGGATATCCGTCGCCCATGGCACTTTCATAAAGCCCAGAGCTTCCCGTGATCACCAAGGCCTTCACCATTTCAGGAAATAACTTGGTGTGCAAAAGCCCAATATGTCCCCCAAGGGAGTTTCCCAACAAAATGACATCCTTAAGGCCTTTAAATTCAATGAATTCCTCCAAAAACTTAGCAAAGTTTTTAACGGTGGTCTTCAGCATGGGCATATCATAGATGGGAAGTTCAGGTATCAAAACTTGGTACCCTTTGGTTGGAAAGTAGTCCGTTACCCCCTTAAAGTTGCTCAGCCCGCCCATCAAACCATGAAGAATGATCATGGGCTTTCCTTCGCCTCTTTCTATATACCTGAATTTGCCTTCACTTTTGATTTGGTCTTCCATCTAAAGTTAGTTGGTACTCGGAGGGCAAATATAGGCAATTCATATCATAAAGATTTGGGCTCGGGCTAGGTCAAAAAGATGCCCTTTAAAAACCATTTCTGCGTAAACCGAAACCTTTTGATGGAAAAACGCATTTAATGGAAGGGTTCCTGTATTTCATCGATAAAAGTGGATTTTTATTAACAAAAGTGGAGCTGAGTGGAGAAATGTGGAAATAAAATCTATATATTTGAGTTATAGTTTCTAACCAATTGATTTCTAGTGACCCATATCATTGGACAACATGATTGTAAAGCTGACACCAAAGGAAGGGTGATTTTACCTATTTCCCTAAAGAATCAGTTATTACCTGTTCTAAAAGATGGATTTGTTATCAAGAGATCTGTTTTTCAGCAATGTTTGGAACTATATCCCAAAGTTGAATTTGATGTATTGATGGAGAAGGTGAAGAAGAAGGGCAAGATCAATCGCAAGTACGATGCCTTCGTGAGAAATTTTGTGGCAGGCATGAAAGAGGTTGCCATTGATGGTGATACAGGGCGGCTTCAGATTCCTAAAAATCTTGCGGACTATGCGGAGATTGAAAAGGAAGTCGTGCTCAATGCGGTTTTTGACAAGATTGAGATCTGGAATAAGCAGAAGTACGAAAAAGTGCTGGCTGATGGCGAGAAGGACTATGCAGATTTAGCAGAAGAGATTTTTGCTGACGATGACTAGGGAATATCACAATCCGGTGCTCTTGCAAGAGTCGGTTGACGGATTGAATATAAAACATGATGGAGTGTATGTGGATGTCACCTTTGGTGGTGGTGGACACTCCAATGAAATATTGAAGCGGTTGGGGGAAAACGGAAAGTTATTTGCTTTTGACCAAGACGAGGACGCCTTGGTCAATGCGATTGACGATGCTAGGTTTCAATTGATCAATCAAAACTTTAGATACCTCAACCAATTCTTGAAGTTCTATGGCATTCATGAAGTTGATGGAATCTTGGCAGATTTTGGGGTTTCCTCGCATCAGTTCGACAAAGCTGAACGTGGTTTTTCCATACGGTTCGATGCTGATTTGGACATGCGTATGAACCAGAGCCATGATTTATCTGCATATGAGGTGGTGAACACCTATCCACAAGATGACTTGGCCGGGGTACTTTTTCATTATGGGGAATTACGAAAGGCCAGGCCAATAGCTGAGATGATTGTACAAAGCAGAAAATCCGAACCCATACGCACCACACAGCAACTAAAGCAGATATTGGCTCCATTTCTACCAAAAGGAAAGGAGAACAAAGTTCTGGCGCAGATTTATCAAGCCATCCGTATTGAGGTCAATCAAGAAATCGAAGTGCTTAAGGAGTTTCTTCTTCAAGTTCCAAAGATTTTGAAAAAAGGCGGAAGGCTCAGTGTTATCAGCTACCATTCTTTGGAAGATCGCTTGGTTAAACGATTTATTCGCGATGGCAAGTTTGAGGGCGCTGCGGAAAAAGATTTTTTCGGCAATGTGGATGTGCCGTTGAAAAAAATAGGTGGCCTTGTGGTTCCATCAGCAGAAGAAATAGCAGGGAACAGTAGGGCCCGAAGTGCTAAGCTTAGAGTGGCTGAACGAATTTGAAATCAAAATTCAACGCAGTATCGATTAAGGCACATAACAGGAAGAACACGAAATGAAAAGGGGATTATTGGACATTTTAAAAGGAAAGTTTTTGGTGAGCGGAGATGCCCCAAAAAACTGGATGTTTCTTTTGTTTGCCTCTTTTTTGGCGGCTCTTATGATTTCCAGTAGTCACTATGCCGATAAAAAAGTCCACGAGATAGCAGCCCTAAATGAAGAAGTTAGAAAACTTAGAAGTGAGTTCGTCGAAGGTCGATCAACGGTGCAGCAGATGAGGTTGGAATCCTCCATTCGCGAGTCCTTATCCAATGCTGGACTTAAGCCATCCATAAATCCTCCAAAAAAAATCAAAGTTAAATCTGAAGAATAATGGCGATTTCGGAAAAAAATATCATGAATCGATTGTACTTGGTGGCAGGTGCACTTTTCGTGTTTTCTGCGGCCATTGTGTTCAAGTTGGTCGATATCCAAATGATCAAAGGGGAGGACTATAAGCAGTTGGCTTTGAACAAGACCGAAAAAATGTTCACTATTGAACCCAATCGTGGGAATCTTTATTCGGAGGATGGAAGTCTGTTGGCCGCTTCTGTACCAAAATATGAGATTCGTTTCGACGCCAAGACGGTTTCCCAAGAAAACTTTGAGGCGTACGTTCCAGCTCTATCCGATTCGTTGGGGAGTCTGTTCGGCAAGCCTTCCTCGTATTACCGACAACTGTTCAGAAAGGCTAGGGCCAACGGAAACCGTTACAAATTGGTGGCTCGCAACGTGGACTATTTGGATTACGTCCGAATAAAACAATTTCCACTTTTTGGATTGGGCCCATACAAAGGTGGATTTATCGAAACCCACAGAGTGGTTCGCGAATATCCCTTGGGGAAAATGGCGGCACGCAGCATCGGCTATGAGCGTGTTGACGAAAACGGTTATTTCACTCGAGTGGGCTTGGATGGGGCTTTTGGAGAGCACTATCTGCGAGGAAAGGAAGGCAAAAGACTTAAACAGAAGATTGCTAAAGGCCAATGGAAGCCTGTTGGCTTGGACAATATTGTTGAGCCTCAAGATGGTCAAGATGTGGTGTCAACCATCGATATCAATATTCAAGACATTGCGCACCATGCATTGTTGGGCCAATTGGAGAAATATAAGGCCGACCATGGAAGCGTGGTGGTCATGGAGACAAAAACAGGAGAAATAAAGGCCATTTCCAATTTAGGAAGAACCTCGGAAGGCAAATACTATGAAAAGCTAAACTATGCTGTTGGGGAATCGCATGAACCCGGTTCGACCTTCAAATTGATGTCGCTGATTGCGGCTTTGGAGGACAAGGTGGTGGATACTAGTACGGTCGTGGATACCGAAAAAGGGAGGTATCGCGTATATGACCGAACCGTAAAGGACTCTAAATGGGGCGGCTATGGAAAAATATCGGTTTCCGAAGCTTTTGCGGTTTCATCCAACACTGCTTTTGCCAAGATCATTCATGAAAATTATAAAGAGCAACCTGAAAAGTTTGTAAGCCGGTTAATGAATATGGGCCTACATAAAAAACTCGAACTTCCCATTATTGGAGAGGGTGAACCTGTGCTGCGATACCCGGGAGACAAGGGTTGGTCTGGAATTTCATTGGCTTGGATGTCCCATGGCTATGAAGTTTCAATGACACCCTTGCAAACGTTGGCTTTCTACAATGCCATTGCCAATGACGGGATTTTCATAAAACCTAGACTCATAAAAGCCGTAAGGGAAGGTAGTAAGGTGGTGAAGCGGTTCGATAAGAAAATCATCAATCCCACCATTTGTTCAGATGGAACTGTGAAAAAGGTACAACAACTGTTGAAGGATGTAGTCGAAAAGAAATACGGCACCGGTCATGATCTCTATTCCAAGAATTTTAGCATGGCAGGAAAAACGGGAACATGTCAGAAGAATTATGTGGCAAAAGATCCTGAAAAGTTGGCTTACATCTCTTCCTTCGTGGGGTATTTCCCTGCGGACAATCCCAAATATTCTTGCATTGTGGTTATTCACGAACCCGATAAAAGCGTAGGGTACTATGGAGCCGATGTCTCAGGCCCTGTTTTTAAATCAATGGCACAAAAAATTTATACCTCCTCGCCGGTAGTGGATGAGGTGAACGGGGAAACAAAGGAAATCCAGCATTTGGATGAGGCCTATCAACGTTATTTCGCCCATGCTCAAAAAAAGCATAATACCATCCCAAATTTGAAAGGTATGAGCGGTATGGATGCGGTTTCTCTCCTCGAGAATCTTGGTATTCAAGTTGAAATACGGGGCAATGGAAAGGTGAAAAACCAATCAGTTAATGCAGGAACGGAAATACAAAAGGTCAGAAAAATAGTGTTGGAACTTTCATGAATCTATTAAAGGACATATTATACGGGGTAAGCCTGACCGCAGTTAGTGGAAACACAAATGTAATGGTCAACCAAATCCATTTTGACTCTAGAAATGTTGAGATGGATGATGTTTTTGTGGCAATTCGTGGAATCTTGACCGATGGGCACAAGTATATTTCAAAAGCTGTGGAGTCTGGTGCCAAAGCGGTCATATGTGAGGAATTTCCTGAGCTACTGGTCAATGGCGTCACCTATTTAAAAGTTTCCAACAGTAATAGTGCCTTGGCCATTATGGCCAACAACTACTATGACAGTCCTTCTAAAAACCTGAAACTTGTTGGCGTTACTGGAACCAATGGTAAGACTACCGTTTCTACCCTGTTGTATAACCTTTTTAAAAATGCTGGGTATAAGGTGGGGCTTCTTTCCACCATTAAAGTTATGGTTGATGATCAAGAGTACCCCGCTACCCATACGACTCCCGATGTTTTGGCAATTAATCGGTACCTATCGTTGATGAATGAGGAGGGGGTAGAATTCTGCTTTATGGAGGCCAGTTCACACGGCATTCACCAAAAGAGGACGGAAGGTTTGCACTTTGCAGGAGCAATTTTCACCAATCTGTCCCATGATCACCTCGATTACCACAAAACATTCGCAGAGTACAGGGACACCAAGAAAAAGCTTTTTGACGACCTACCTAAAACGGCATTTGCCCTTAGCAATTCTGACGACAAAAACGGCGGCGTAATGCTGCAAAACACCAAAGCAAAAAAACTTACTTATGGCCTTAAATCTTACGCAGATTTTCGAGGCCAGATATTGGAAAAACAGTTTAGTGGACAACTGTTGAAAATTGATGATAACGAGCTATGGACCAAACTAATTGGTGATTTCAACGCCTATAACCTTTTGGCGATCTATGCCACAGCTCACATTTTGGGATTGGAAAAAATGGAAATCCTGCAGCTGATAAGCGAGCTTGAAACTGTGGATGGAAGATTTCAGTATTTCATATCAAAAAACAAGATAACGGCTATTGTTGATTATGCCCATACACCGGATGCACTCAAAAATGTATTGATTACCATCAATGCATTGAGGACTGGAAATGAAAACGTCATCACCGTAGTGGGGTGTGGTGGTGACCGAGATAAGTCGAAGCGTCCGGTTATGGGTCATATCGCATCCGAAATGAGCGATCAGGCCATTTTCACATCAGATAACCCTCGCTCAGAGCCACCGATGGAGATCATTAAGGAAATGGAGGCTGGGGTGGAACCTCAAAACTCAAACAAAATATTATCCATTGAAGATAGACGCCAGGCCATAAAAACAGCTTGCAAATTGGCGGCTTCCACAGATATCATATTGGTGGCCGGGAAAGGGCATGAAGCCTATCAAGAGACTATGGGTGTGCGGGTAGATTTTGATGATTTTGAAGAAGTACAAAAGGCACTGACCAACTTGAATAAATAAAAGTAGATGCTATACTATCTGTTTGAATATTTAGAGCAACAATACCAACTTCCAGGAGCTGGACTATTTCAGTTCCTGACATTTCGTTCTGCTATGGCGGTGTTGTTGTCCCTTTTAATTGCTGTTGTTTACGGAAAACGGATCATTCTTTTTCTACAAGCCAAGCAAATAGGCGAGAGTATCCGAGATTTGGGCTTAGAGGGACAGACACAGAAGGCAGGTACCCCCACCATGGGCGGCTTGATCATTATCATGTCCACCTTAGTTCCGGTATTGCTGTTTGCCGACCTAAAAAACATCTATGTGATTCTTTTGATTCTAACCACCGTGTGGATGGGCATCATTGGCTTCATTGATGACTATATCAAAATTTTCAAGAAGGATAAAAAGGGGTTAAAAGGACGCTTTAAAGTTATCGGTCAGGTGGTTTTAGGCCTATTGGTCGGCTCCATTCTTTATTTCCATCCCGAAGTTACTATTAAGGACAAGGATACCACGCGAATCACTGAAAATTTTAAGGTGGAAAAAGTATATGGGGAAGAAATGAAGTCCGTTAGGACCAATGTTCCCTTCTTTAAGGACAACGAATTGGATTATGCCGAATGGATTTCATGGGCGGGTGAAGGTGTAGCCGACTATGCCTGGTTGATTTTTATTCCAGTGGTTATTCTTATTGTCACGGCGGTCTCCAACGGAGCCAATCTGACTGATGGAATTGACGGTCTGGCAGCGGGATCTTCGGCAATAATTGTATTGACACTCGGAATTTTCGCCTGGGTATCGGGTAATATCGAGTTTTCGGACTATCTGGATATTTTCTATCTGCCTCGTGCTGGGGAATTGGTGGTCTTTATTGCTGCGTTTGCAGGTGCCTTGGTCGGATTTCTTTGGTATAATGCCTATCCGGCACAGGTTTTTATGGGCGATACAGGCAGTTTGACGATCGGAGGGGTCATTGCGGTCATTGCCATTATAGTGCGCAAAGAACTGTTGTTGCCCATTCTATGCGGAATCTTTTTTGCTGAGTCACTATCAGTGATGCTTCAAGTGGGCTACTTCAAGCATACCAAAAGAAAATATGGGGAAGGAAAACGCATTTTTTTAATGGCTCCACTGCATCATCACTATCAGAAGAAATTATATCACGAAAGCAAAATTGTGACCCGATTTTGGATCATTGGAATCTTGTTGGCCGTGATAAGCATTGTGACATTGAAAATTAGATAGATGGCATTTTTGGTGGTGCTTGGTGGAGGCGAGAGCGGTGTAGGCACTGCCATTTTAGGAAAAAAAGAAGGGTATCAGGTTTTTGTATCCGATAAAGGGGAAATACAACCGAAATACCAAGAAGTTCTTGAACATTTTGAGATTGAATGGGAGTCGGGAAGACATTCGAAAGAGAAAATTTTGACGGCCGACCTGGTCATGAAAAGTCCGGGTATACCTGATAAAGTGCCCTTGGTACAAGAATTAATCACCAAAGGGATTCCGGTTATTTCTGAAATGGAATTTGCCTCAAAGTTTTCCAAAGCTTTGGTCATAGGCATTACCGGAAGTAATGGAAAGACCACAACAACGATGCTCACCTACCATCTGCTGAAAAATGGAGGAGTAAATGTGGGAATGGCCGGTAACATTGGTGATAGTTATGCCAAAATGGTTGCAGAGACCAGCCATGAACATCTGGTTTTGGAAATCAGCAGCTTTCAACTGGATGGCATTGTTCAGTTTAAGCCGCACATCGCTATGATAACCAATATTACGCCTGATCATTTAGATCGCTATGAAAACAAATTTGAGAATTATGTCGCCTCTAAATTTCGAATAGCGATGAATCAGGATGAAAATGACTATCTGATTTATGATGCCGACGACCCAGTGATTTGCGAAGGATTTGCAAAGCACCCCGTTCAATCCAAATTACTGCCCTTCTCTCTGAAAGAGAAACAGGAGACAGGAGCATGGCTTGAAAATGATACAATAAAGATAAACGTAGAACATAAAACCTTGGAAATGAGCACAGATATTTTGGCCTTGGAAGGTCAACACAACGTAAAGAACACGATGGCAGCAAGTATGGCCGCGCTTTTGGTCAATGTGCGCAAGGAGGCTATTCGAAAAAGCATTCAAACTTTTCAGGGAGTTCCGCATCGTTTGGAAAAGGTTTTAAAAATCAACCATGTTGAGTACATCAATGATTCCAAGGCAACCAACGTAAATGCAACCTATTATGCCCTCGATGGAATAAAAAAACCCATTGTATGGATTGTTGGGGGAGTGGACAAGGGCAACGATTATACCGAGCTTATGCCTTTGGTACGGGAAAAAGTAAAGGCCATTATTTGTTTGGGGATGGATAACACAAAGCTAAAAGAGGCTTTTGGCAGTGTAATCGACCTAATGGTCGAAACCTACTCCATGGAAGAAGCCGTAAAAGTGGCCTATAAAATCGGAGAACGCGGAGATGCTGTTTTGTTATCGCCGGCATGTGCCAGTTTCGACCTTTTCGAAAATTACGAGGACAGAGGAAATCAATTCAAAGCTGAAATCAAAAAACTATAGTCAATGTTGGCACTACTGAAAAATTTGAAAGGAGATAAAGCCATTTGGGGGGTAGTTGCCCTTTTGGCTCTCTTCTCATTTTTACCAGTGTACAGTGCAAGTACCAACTTGGTCTATGTAAATGATGATGGTACCACCTTAGGACACTTGGTGAAACATGGGGTACTCCTCTTTTTAGGCTTTGGGATTATTTATGGGGTGCATCGCATACCCACGCATTACTTCAAAGGCTTGTCCATCATTGCCTTGCCCATAGTATTGATTCTTTTGGCATATACCTTAACCGTTGAAACCAAAATAGGAGGTGTTACCGCAAATCGATGGATAAAGATTCCATTTGTGGGGGTGAATTTTCAAACTTCGACCTTGGCATCTGTGGTTCTGATGATTTGGATTGCCCGGTACCTGACTAAAATCAAGGATATCCAAATCACATTCAAGGAAAGTATTTTGCCACTTTGGGTACCTACAGCACTTGTGGTTTTGTTGATACTGCCCGAGAACTTTTCGACAGCGGCCATCATTTGTTTCATGGTATTGATATTGTGCTTTCTGGGAGGCTATCCCTTAAAATACCTCCTTACCATAGTAGGAGCAGGTTTGGTTCTCTTTGGGATGTTTCTTTTTGTGCTGTTCAAAACCCCAGATGTACTACCACAACGTGCAGGAACCTGGAAATCACGAATTGAAACTTTTTGGAGTCCCGAAAAAGCGGATAAAGATGCCTTGCATCAGCTTACTCTGGCCAAAATTGCCGTTGCCGAGGGAGGCGTGGTTGGTAAAGGAGCTGGAAAAAGTGTTATAAAAAATATGCTTTCACAAAGTACCTCAGACTTCATATTTGCCATCATCATTGAAGAGTATGGTCTATTGGGGGGAGGTGCCTTGCTGTTTTTCTATTTGTTGCTGCTGTTTCGGATAGTGGTAGTGGCCAATTCCGCGAAAACCGTGTTTTCAAAGTTATTGGTCATTGGGGTTGGATTACCCATCGTTTTTCAAGCCTTGATCAATATGGCGGTGGTGGTACAGCTCTTCCCAGTTACAGGTCAGCCGTTGCCCCTGATCAGTATGGGGGGCACCTCTATTTGGATGACCTGCATGGCCATTGGAATAATTCTAAGCGCTAGCAATAAGAGTGAAAATTTGGAAGAGAGCATTGACATTGATGAGAGTAATCCTTTAGAGGTATTGAGTGGGCAATTATAGGTTCATACTTTCTGGAGGAGGCACTGGAGGACATATTTATCCGGCCATAGCCATTGCAAATGAATTGAAGCGAAGATATCCGGATGCTGAATTTTTGTTTGTAGGGGCCAAGGATAAAATGGAAATGGAAAAAGTACCAAATGCCGGATACGAAATTGAGGGCCTTTGGATAAGTGGATTACAACGGAAACTTACATGGAAGAACATGATGTTTCCACTGAAATTGATAAGTAGTTTGATCAAAGCAGGAAAAATAGTAAGGAGATTCAAACCTGACGTGGCCATCGGAACAGGTGGGTTCGCAAGTGGACCCTTGCTTCAGAGGGCTACAAAAAAGGGAGTGCCTTGCCTGCTTCAGGAGCAAAATTCGTATGCCGGAATTACCAATAAGTTGTTGGCGGATAAAGCAAAACGGATATGTGTTGCCTACGATAATATGGAGAAATTTTTTCCAAAAGAAAAAATTGTAAAAACGGGAAATCCGGTGCGTGCCGATTTGGTGAATTTAATCTGCTCAAAGGAAGAGGCCCTCACTTTTTTTGGACTTGATCCAGCCAAAAAAACGGTGTTGATTTTGGGAGGAAGCCTAGGCGCACGTAGAATCAACCAATTGGTGGAAAGCAAACTGGATTTTTTTGCCACCCACGACGTGCAATTGCTATGGCAATGTGGTAAGCTGTATTTGACGGATTATGAAAAGTACGATTCCAATACGGTAAAAGTAAAGGCATTTCTGAATCGAATGGATTATGCCTATACCGCAGCCGACTTTATTATTAGTAGAGCAGGTGCGGGTTCGGTCTCAGAGCTCTGTTTGGTGGGCAAGCCGGTTGTTTTTATCCCTTCACCAAATGTAGCAGAGGACCATCAAACCAAAAATGCAGAGGCCTTGGTTGCCCGTGACGCAGCCTTGATGATCAAGGAAAAGGAATTGGACAGCGAGTTTGAGGCCAAGTTTTCAGGACTGATGAAATCCGTGCAAGACCAAGAGAGGTTAGGCGGGAATATGAAAAAGATGGCGCTACCGAAGGCTACGGAGCAAATTGTGGATGAAATTGAAAAATTGTTGAAATGAACTTGAAGGACATACAGAACGTCTTTTTTATCGGTATAGGAGGCATAGGAATGTCTGCCTTGGCCCGATATTTCAAGTTCATTGATAAGAACGTTGCTGGATATGATAGGGTGCAATCGCCCATTACTGACGGATTGGTAGAAAGAGGAATTGAAGTCCATTTTGAGGACTCCATTGCCTTGATTGATGAAGCCTTTCATTCCAAAGACGATACTCTGGTGGTATTTACACCTGCGGTTCCAGAAACCCATTCCCAACTTGGCTTTTTTAGGAAAGAAGGATTTCAAATCAAAAAAAGAGCGGAAGTGTTGGGTTTGATCACCAAGGATACCTTTTGCTTTGCTGTGGCTGGAACCCATGGAAAAACAACTACGTCCTGCATTTTAGCACACTTGCTAAAAGAGTGTGGTATGCCAATTACAGCCTTTTTGGGCGGTATATCAGAGAATTTTGGCAGCAATTTCCTCTTGGAAGGAACTGCATTTTCCGTTGTGGAAGCTGATGAATTTGATCGTTCTTTTCTTCATCTTTCTCCAGATGTTGCTTGTATAACGTCCATGGATGCGGATCACTTGGACATCTACGGCGATCAAGACGAACTCCATAAATCCTTTAGGGCATTTGCAGGAAAATTGAAGTCTGGTGGAACCCTAATGGTTCGTAACGGATTGCCACTTGATGGAACGACATATGGGATAGAGGATGAAGCGGAATTCATCATAGAAAATATTGAAATTGAACATGGAACCTACATATTTGATTTAGTCACGCCAACAGAGCGGTTGAAAAAAGTCCGTTTCAATCAACCTGGTCGGCACAATTTGCTCAATGGATTAGCTGCTTTTGCAATGGCGGTGCAAGCGAAGTGTCACCCGCACCGCCTAGCTGAAGCTTTGGACACTTTTAAGGGAGTACAACGCAGATTTTCCTATCAAATCAAGGAAAATGACCTGGTTTTTATTGATGACTATGCCCATCATCCAACAGAAATCAATGCGGTGTACCAAGCGGTTACCGAAATGTATCCCCAAGAAGAGGTAACGGCTGTTTTTCAGCCTCATTTGTTCTCCAGAACACGGGATTTTGCCGATGAGTTCGCGAAAAGTCTTGAAAGATTTACGGTGATTTTGCTTTTGGAAATCTACCCGGCCAGAGAAGAGCCTATTGACGGGGTAAACTCTTCGTGGTTGCTTGGGAAAATTAAAAACCCAAACAAAAAACTAATAGGAAAATCGGACCTGATAAAAGAAATAAAGAAATGTAAAACCAAGGTGTTGGTGACGATGGGAGCCGGGGATATTGGTTTGGAAGTACCTAGAATAAAAAAAGAATTGGCATATGCGAGTTAATTGGAATACACTGAAGCTGAGCTTGCTATTAGCGACCGTAATAGGCCTATATGGCTTTTCGGATTATAGAAGCAAGCAAAGGGAAATTGATGATATAGAGATCAAATTCTTGGGAGACAACACATTGTTTGTTACCGAGGCCTCAGTTAATAAATTGTTAATACAAAATTATGGGGCGGTAAAAAATAGGGCTAAAGAAAAACTAGTTTTGAATACCATAGAGGAGGTAATTCAGTCCAACGATATGGTTAAAAAAGCCCAGGTCTATTTCACCGTAGATGGCAAGCTTGTTTCCAAGATTGTTCAGCGAAAACCCATTGGAAGAATTGAAAGTGAATCCAAGTTTTATTTGGATGACAGTGGAAAAAACATGCCGTTGTCGAAGTATCATTCTGCAAGGGTGCCCATTATCACGGGTAAGATAACGGGAGAAACCCTTGAGGACGTTTATGTGATTTTGAATTATGTAAATGCCGATGATTTTTTGAGAAAAAATGTGATAGGAATCCATATTGCGGAAGAAGGGAACTATCAATTGAAATTTCGATTGGAGAATTTCGTGGTCAACCTTGGAGGTGTGGATAACCTTAATGAAAAGTTCAAAAATTTTATGGCCTTTTATGCCAAGGCCACCAAGGATAATTCCTTGGAGAAATATGCAGTAGTGAGTTTAGAGTTCAACAATCAAGTGGTTTGCACCAAAATTTAAGTTATGGAACAGGGTAATTATTCAGTCGGGCTGGACATCGGAACTACCAAAATTGTGGCCATTATCGGTAGGGAAAATGAATACGGTAAAATTGAGGTACTAGGTACCGGTAAATCAAAAAGTTTGGGGGTTCACCGTGGGGTGGTGAACAACATCACACAAACTATTTCTTCAATTCAACAGGCCGTAGAACAGGCCGAACTCAATGCAGGTCTCAAAATTGGGTCGGTAGTTGTGGGCATTGCGGGTCAACACATCCGAAGTTTACAGCATAGCGATTATATCACAAGACCCAATTCTGAAGAAGTCATCAATGACGATGATTTGGATAAACTCTGCAACCAAGTCTATAAACTGGTCATGCTTCCCGGTGAGGAAATCATCCACGTATTACCACAAGAATACAAAGTCGATGGTCAATCTGAGATCAAAGAACCCTGTGGAATGTACGGCGGACGTCTCGAGGCCAATTTCCATGTGGTAGTAGGGCAGGTTTCTTCCATAAAAAATATTGGTAGATGTATAAAAAGTGCCGGATTGGATTTGGGGAACATTACTTTGGAACCCTTGGCATCTGCTGAAGCGGTTTTGAGCCAAGAGGAGAAGGAGGCAGGTGTGGCCTTGATTGACATAGGAGGTGGAACGACTGACTTGGCCATTTTCAAAGATGGTATCATACGTCATACAGCGGTAATACCCTTTGGTGGGAACGTCATTACAGAAGATATCAAGGAAGGCTGCTCCATTATTGAAAAGCAGGCCGAATTGCTGAAAATCAAGTTTGGTTCGGCTTGGCCTGGGGAAAACAAGGACAATGAGATTGTTTCCATTCCTGGACTTCGAGGAAGGGAGCCCAAGGAAATCACGCTGAAAAACCTCTCCAAAATCATTCATGCCCGGGTAGTGGAGATTATTGAACAGGTCTATGTTGAGATCAAGAATTATGGCCACGATGAGCAAAAGAAGAAACTCATTGCCGGGATTGTTTTAACAGGTGGTGGAAGCCAGTTAAAACACCTTAAGCAATTGGTGGAATATATCACTGGAATGGATACCAGAATAGGATATCCCAACGAACATTTAGCAGGAAACTCAGATGATGAAGTAGCCAGTCCTCTTTATGCCACTGCGGTAGGGCTATTAATGAACGCCGTTGAGAATGAAAACAGGACCGAAATCCAGGAGGAGGAGCCCGTTTTGGATGAGATTTTGGTAGAACAAGAAAGCGGTTCTAAAACCCCCACTTCGACAACACACCGGGAACGTAAGTCAATTTTTGACAAATGGTCGGAGAAGCTAAAAGATTTTCTAGATAACGCAGAATAATAAACCTCAAGACAACACTAGTAATACGTAATACAAAGCATTATGAGCAAGAGCAGCGAATTTGATAATATAGCCTTTGATTTACCCAAGAACAAAAGCAACGTCATAAAAGTGATTGGCGTGGGTGGTGGTGGAAGCAATGCCATTAACCATATGTTTCTTGCGGGCATCAATGGGGTGGACTTTGTTATTTGCAATACCGACGCACAAGCTTTGCAAAATAGCGCAGTTCCAAACAAGATTCAGTTAGGGGTATCCTTAACGGAAGGTCTTGGTGCAGGAGCAAACCCAGAAGTGGGGGAGCAGGCTGCGTTGGAAAGCATGGAAGATATAAAGGCCATGTTGGAAAGCACAACAAAAATGGCTTTCATCACAGCTGGTATGGGTGGTGGAACAGGAACCGGTGCTGCTCCTGTTATTGCCAAACTTGCCCGTGAAATGGATATTTTGACCGTGGGTATCGTTACCATTCCCTTTCAATTTGAGGGTGCAATGCGATGCAAACAAGCACAAATGGGGATTGAAAAGCTGCGCTCTAATGTGGATTCGCTTATTGTTATCAACAACAATAAACTAAGAGAGGTTTACGGTAATCTTGGATTTAAAGCCGGGTTCTCGAAAGCCGATGAAGTCTTGGCAACCGCTGCTCGCGGAATTGCTGAAGTAATTACACATCATTATACTCAAAACATTGATTTACGCGATGCGAAAACCGTCTTATCCGATAGTGGTACTGCCATTATGGGATCTTCCACGGCATCAGGTTCTGCTAGGGCCAATGAGGCCATTATGAAGGCATTGGATTCTCCCCTGTTGAATGACAATAAAATCCATGGCGCTAAAAACGTCTTGTTGTTAATTGTATCTGGAACGCAGGAAATCACCATTGATGAAATCGGGGAAATCAATGATCATATTCAAATCGAAGCGGGTCATGGCGCTAATATCATAATGGGTGTGGGAGAAGATGAAAACCTTGGGGATGCTATTGCCGTTACTGTAATTGCCACCGGTTTCCATGTGGACCAACAAAATGAAATTGTCAATACGGAGTCCAAAAAGGTCTTTTATACCTTGGAGGACGAGCAGATTGCCGAACAAGAACTTACTACAGAAACCACATCGGTACAGGAGGTTCAAATCAAATCAATCCCGGTTGAACCTGAACCTGAGATTGTAAAGCACACTTTGGATATCGATGAGGAGGTTGAGGAAGACATTGTTGCTTCTTCTGACCTTATTCCTACCACGAGTTACATTCGAAATTTCAACGTTTTCTATGAAGAAGTGGTGCCTGAAAATATTGAGGATGACTTTATCATCATTGAAGCCAAGAAAATATTGAATGATATAGAGGTGATAGACCCGGAAACGGTATCGCCCAAGGCAGAGGAAGATGACCAGTTCGCACTTACCTTCGATTTGCCCATTAACGATACGTCAAGCCAAGAAGAGGAGCAGTCTCCGATTACCTTTGATTTGGATGAAGAAGTTAAGGACATTGAGGTAAAAGAATTCGTGGAGGTAAGTCCGGTACTTGAGTTCAAGAAAGAAGGGGAAACCCGATATAATTTGGAAGAGTACATGGAACTCGAAACCCAATTGACCGGAGCAAAATCGGTAGCGGAAACCCACGAGCCCAAATTGGTCGAAAACGAACTGGTTTTCGAAAAAAAGACCCTGGAGGTTGAAGATAAGGTAACAGATACCGAGGCATCTGGGGATAAGGATCCAATAAATAGCCCTATCAACGATATGCTCAAGGAAAGGGCGGATGAACGCCGAAGAAAGCTGAAGAATTTCAACTATAAGTTTCAGAACAATCGAAATAGCATAGATGAAATTGAAAAACAACCCGCCTATAAAAGGCAGGGAGTAGATTTAGACGATACACCCAAGGAACAAAAAGTTTCTAGGACTACATTGAGTGAGGATAGCAATGATGAAATTCAATTGCGTTCCAATAACTCTTTTTTGCACGACAATGTTGATTAGTAGTGTTTAAACAGATTCCATTTTTTAATGGAAAGCTTAGACCCGAAGGTTAATAACTTTCGGGTTTATTTTTTATCTTCGCAGCCCAAAATAATGCATAAATGAGTTTGCAGGAACAGGTAATGACGGAGATGAAAGCGGCGATGAAGGCAAAGGATTCGGTTGCCCTTGAAGCTTTGCGGGCCATAAAGTCTGCTTTGTTGCTTGCGGGTACCGAAAAAGGTGCTTCAGATAGCCTAAGTGAGGCCGATGAAATTAAATTGGTTCAAAAATTGGTGAAGCAACGAAAAGACAGCGCTGCGATTTTCAACGAACAAGGTCGCGATGATTTGGCGGAACCTGAATTGGCCCAAGCAGCCATTATTGAGAAGTTTTTACCTGAACAATTAACCGAAGAGGAAATTGAAAAGGTTGTCGTTCAAACCATTGACTCTATAGGTGCTTCAGGGATGCAAGATATGGGGAGGGTAATGGGAATGGTTTCCAAGGAATTGGCTGGGCAAGCCGATGGCAAAACTATTTCCACCATTGTTAAGGCAAAATTAAGTTCATAAAACAAATGGCCACGTAGCTCAGCTGAATAGAGCACTGGATTTCGGCTCCAGCGGTCGTAGGTTTGAATCCTACCGTGGTCACGAATAAGTAGAAAAGCTTCATGTCAAATCAAGCCAGCTTGAATTTGTAAGTGGGGCTTTTTTCTTTGCAATAAAGATTGTAGCAACGAAAAGCGCAGGCTTTATACCTGCGCTATCATTATCTGGGCCCAACAAATCCGACACAACAAAACAACAAAGAAAAACTACTTCATCCGTATCAAAATCCCCCAGATATAGCTGATTACATTTTGGCTCCCATCTTGGCCTCAGCGATCACGTTACCCACCATTTCGTCAAGAGTTTGGTCAATGAACCCGAAAAATTGATCTTTGGTCATCTGTGGGTTATCCATGAACTTCTCGAATTTTGTGGTCCAGACCACCATGGATTTGTTATACCCAAGGTCCAACACGTTCCAGGTGTTGACCATTCCTTTTATAGGCACCCCCTCAACTACCGAATAACTGTAGGTCCTATTGGTATCGTTATAATCCACAATGTTCTCCTTAAAGAACCCCTTTCCATCGGGTGAATAGCATACCCTCTGTCCGCCTACATCCTTGGGACCTTTCCAGTCCAGTCTTGCAATAGTTTGGGAATAGTTTTGGATTTCATCCATTTTTCTAAGGACAGTCCAAACGGCATCTGCCGAAGCATCTACCACCCTAGTGTAGGTTTTGTTGGCATCGGCGCTCTGCGCATTAACTTGGTTAGAAATAAGCCCGGCAATAGCAAGGGCTAACGTGAAAATTGATTTTCTAATGTTCATCTTACTCGAATTATTTAATTGTGATTTAAGAATTAATTTCAGATTGATTTTTCTCAACGATATACCGCTTCGGTATCAAAGAGTCCCTTAGCTAGTGGGGCAAAAGGCTCATCCACTTCCGTTATGGCCAATTGATTGGTGAGATTGGACATTACCTTAACTCCAATATTCGTAATGACCTCTATCGCTCGCGCCTTATCATATCCTGCCGAAAAGAAATGTTTCAATACCCTATCTGAAACCCTGCCCTTTCCTCGGTACACATCAAGTGTAAAAGAACGCAGGGCATCAAACTTCTCATTTGGGATGATTTCCTCATTCCGTATAGCCTCCAAATCTCCTTCTTCTGATGCAAAAAATGCTCCACCAGCCATTTGATGGCCAGAGGTACAATATTTGCACCTGTTCTCAACGGCTACTGTCATTTGGATGATATTGTGTTCTTCTGGAGTGAGCATGCCGTACTGTGCCAATTGCATCTGGGTCAACCAATAAGAGCGTAAAGCTGCCGGAGCGGCACTCATAACCTTGGTCAAGTTGGGTACGAACCCAAAGTTTTCCTTGTACCAGTCAAATATCTCCTGTACTTCCTGTGGCTCGTTGGATGCTTCATCCATTTTAAAGCCTCTACTTGTCTGTTTCATTCTGATTATTTCATGTTTACTCTATTTTGATACCGTGACCTTGGAGGTGTTACATAGCTAAACCACCTTTTTGGAGAGTTTTAACATTTCCTTTTCCTTTTCGGGACTTGGGATGCCTGTTTCTACATAATATTTGAAATCCTTGAGCACATTTTCTATAATCCTGGTCATTTGCATTTTCATCATGGGTTTCATTACCGCTCCTACCAATCCCTTTGTCTCCAGATTAAAATCCATACTGACCAGTGTAGTGGAACCAATTTGTGCCAGCTTCCAATTGTTGACCCCAGATTTGACAAAAAATGGAAAACCCTCAACCACCTCATAGCCTAAAACATAGTTCTCAGGGTCAAATACCCTTATTTCTTCCCTTATTTTACCTTGTTGTGTTTTACATTCCCTAATGCTGCATGTAGCTCCATTGATTTTGGGCATTCCAGAACCCTGGGAGTGATATAATCCAGTCGCCCATTTATGGGCCTGATCAAATTGATTTCCCAAAACCTCCCAAACCTCTGAAACGGGTTTCTTAACGGATATTTCTTTTTTGATATTCATGAATTCAGTTTTTTGTTTCAACCATTTTGATGCACCCACTGTTGTAGTGTTACAAAAGCGAAATAAAAAAGCACGCCATAAAGCGTGCCTAATATTGGACCGAAAGTAAATCTCAAAGGCTTATAAGAAGTGTTTCATAAGATCGTGGTCGCTGAGAATTTCCTCTATGATGGTTTCAGTGTCAAAGTTGTCTTTGGCTGGATGGTTACGGAACAATTTGGTATGTATGTCCTCAACAGTATCAGCTACGGATTTATGGTGAAGTTCGGCGTAGTCAGCAATCTTTTCACGATACCCGACGTTGAACATTTGTTTGTCCTCTGTCAGGAATCCATTGTTGTGAAAGTGCTTCGCTTTTTTTGAACATCGACAAGGATTGGATGGATTGACAAGGCCGCACTTGTTGTCCATAAAATTGTGAAGTTCTTTTCTGGCTCTATGTAGTTTCACCCTAAAGTTCTGGCGGGTGATCTCAAAAATTTCTGAACCTATATTGTGATCCACTTCGAAAGTCTCTCCGAGAATATATATGAGCCTTTGCTCTCGAGTCAGGCACATCAACATCCCCGAAAGGCATCTGAACTGCACTTCTTTGGTCAATTCCTTTAGTTCGATTTCTTCCTCAACGGTAAGGTCTGTTCCAGGAACAGCATCCAGCCTGGCGCCATGATCTTCCAACGTTGTGAATTTGGATTCCCCTTTTCTTCTTTTGGTCTGAAGGAATTCGTTCACAACAATCCGATACAGCCAAGTACGGAACTGGCTCTTAAAATTGAACTGAGATAGCTTGGTGATTACTTTTATCAGTACTTCCTGGGTTAGGTCCAGGGCATCATCAGGCTCAAACGCCATTTTCCACGCCACATTGTAAATAAACGGTTGATGTATCCGGACTAATTTGTCCAGGGCCTTACGGTCCCCGTTCAGCGAGGCCTTTACCAAGACTTGGTCCTGTTCATCAGAGTGTGTTTCTACCAATGGATTCATCATAACAACATTGCTGAGGTCTACAAAGATTGGATGCAAAAAACGCGTCGGTGTTACAAAAGTAAGCTCAACTCAACTTCCAGACTGTTTCCCTAAAACTAGAATGGCTTTGTAACACTTTGTAATAAAATGAATCAAAGAGTAAAGTAAACTTAGATTAAAACCAAAAATTATGAAACTAATTAAGTATTTCGCCATAGTAGCAATTCTTTTGGCAAATTGCAAAAAATCGGAAAAGAACGATGAGTTGGAAGAAAATATCGAGGTGACAGAATCGATGCTGACGGTATATTCCATTGGGGAAAATGACCGACTTACCCAAACACTCATAATCGATGCCAGCGCCGATAGGGTCTGGGGTTTGTTACGAAGGCTGGATGATGTGGATAAATATTCCTCCAATATTAGTGAAGTTGTATTTACCGGAAAAAAAGGCGTTGGAGGCGAACGAGTGTGCACCTCTGAAGACGGTAAGGGATTTTTCAGGGAGCGTATAGTGGCCTTCGATGATAGGTTGCGCACTTACTCCTATTCCCTTGAGGAAGGTGTTCCTGTTAAGGGCATGGTAAATACCTTTAAGGTAGTGAATTTAGGCTACAACAAGTCCGCACTCATATGGTCATCAAAATATGAAGAATTTCTGGAGAACCCTGATATTACAGAAGCACAGTTTATGGTATTTATGGACACTGCATCCACTGAAACCGTCCGGAAAATAGGTGAAGCTGCCACTTCCTCAATGTAGAGGCATGTTTTTGAACTCTAGGCTATTGATATTTTTTTCGTCGTTGTTGTTTTTCTGCCCCAAAGCAATGGCCCAACAACAGGATTGGGCCAGTATATACAGCAAAGTCCTGCAACGGTCTATTGATATTAGTATTTACGATAGCAATCCATCAAAAAAAGAAAAACCAATTGTCTATTTGACCGACGGCAGAAAATTGCTCGAAAATGGGGTGATGGACTCCATTAAAAGATTGACTCTTTTTGGGCAGATTCCTTTTGCGACCTATGTTTTTGTGAGCACGGTAGATAGAGTTTCAGGACAGGACTATCGGAATGAAAATTTCTTTTGCAATCCTAGCTATATAAGGTTTTTCGAGAGTGAATTGGTTCCCTTCGTGGAAAAAGGCCATGAAAAGGGAAAAAGTTCGTTTGAAAGAAGTTTGGTCGGTATCTCCTTTGGGGGATTGAATGCGGCTTATTTTTCGGCTAGAACCGATCTCTTTGGAAACTATGCCCTACTTTCTCCAGTGATTTATCCATGTAAAAAGGTAATCAGCGACATATCGTTTTCACAGAACAAGAGCTTAAGAATCATACTTACTACTGGAAAAAATGACGCTGAAAATTATGTCGATGAACTCGAAAGGATATATGGGTCCAAAGGGTATGAGCTTAGTACCATTGAAACCAATGGCCAACATGATTTCAACAACTGGAACGCGCAGTGGAGGTATGTACTGAATTTTTTGATTTCCTTCGATTAGATGAATAAATGGTTATTTTATCGATATGTGCATTGAAATGAGACCAGTTCAACTACATTTATATACCTGGTGAGCAACTTGTAGCGTTGTTAGGAAGGACACAGTCAATCCCGGTTTTCTTTCTAAAGAGTTTGGAAGCTTTTTTATTTTTTAAGCTTGTTTTGTCTCAAGTGAAGTACAAAGGTGGCATTGAATCCAAAAAACAAATTCCCGTCCCGGGTATTAAAATTGTTTCTTGTTTGGGTGATAAAGGCATCCTCGGCAATGTTGGGAGCATTCGAAAGATTAAATTGGAGAATTAAATCTGTCAACTCCCAATTCAAACCAATGGAGAAGGCATCAAAGGTTTGGACGGATTCCACTGGATTTGCCAAATAGAAATATTCAGAAGTTACCGAAATATGCCCTCCTATACGGTACCGTCCCCCAAAGCCAACGGCAAAATGATTGGTAGGGTCCGCATCCAATAAGGATGAATTCCTGTGAATAAATGTTGGTGAAACCTGCAAAGAAAAATTTCTGGTAAACTTTCTGGCCACAAGGAGTTGTGTGGTGAAGGAAAGTTTATCGGAAAAGGAACCACTTTGATTGATACTGCGATTGGGATTGGTCCTGACACTTGCATTTTGGAATAGGGTCAAAGCAACCGGAGAGCCTTTTCCGTGGCTGACCTGCTGAAGAATTCGATACTTGGCATAGCCATCAAAAATTCCATCAAAAGTGGTGACCCCGGTACCCAGGGTGAATTTATCTGAAAACGCATAGGATAAGCCGAAACGGGTACTCATTCTATCCGCTAAAAAACCTTGGGTTCGCTGGGGAGTGTTCCAAAAACGTGAATTGGCCGAAATTTCCAAACTGCCTGCTTTTCGGGTTTCTACAGAATGTCCTAGCCCTATTCGTGTCGCTTTAAAGGTAGCTTGAACGTGGTACGTGCTATCGGGGAATTCATTTTCCAAGGATTTCAATAAGTCCTGACCCCAGGCAAGATTGGACATACCCAAGAAACACCAGACCGTTATGTGTACAATTCTAGTTTTCATAGGGCTGATATTCAAATCTAAATGAAACTTCAATGGTTTTGGAAATGTTTCCGGCTACTATTGGTGGAATTTTTATCTTAAAGTCAGCGACCCGTAAATCAAATGTTCCAGAAAGCACAATGGTTCCTTGAACATTCTCAATCTTTGTTTTGATGTCCAATTCCTTCGACACCCCGTGAATGTTTATCGTTCCCTTGACCAGTTTGGTCTGATTATCGGGCAGGGATGGGTCAAAATCCATAATTTTCCCTTCAAAGGTGGATTTGGGATAAATATCAGACTCAATATAGCTTTCGTTAAAATGCTCTTGCATCAACGCCTTTTTGAAGACAAAGGCACGCATCAATATGCTTACCGCCATTTCACTGGTAGAAAAGTCAATCACGCTCAACACTTGATTGTTTACTGCCTCGATATCTTCCACCGAAGTATGCGAAAAGAAACTGACCTGGCCTTGCTTGGTAATAACGCGGTTGGCGGTTTGGCTCCAACAAACTGGAACTACAAAAAGCGCAATAAATAAAATGGACTTATTCATTTGCTTGATTTACCAAAACACAGTTTAACAAAATGGCATCCATCAAGAAACCTTTGCATATTCCTTTCAGGATTATTGGGTCGCCCACGGAGAGTTTCTCAACTTGCGATTGTTGGTCGTCTTCCATATCGCACATGATACATACGTACTCCCCGTCACCTTGCAATAATACAGTATATCTGTTATTGAAAAAAGTGATTTCTTTAACGATGCCCTGAACTTCTATGATTCGCTCAACATATTTTTTGTTTGCTGAGGCCTCATCGGTAAGAAAGGAGGCCAGTAAATCTTTCGCTTGAACCCTTATCTCTGTTTCGGTAGTCAGAGTCACTTTTTTAGGGGTTCTATGGTATTCCAACCATATGAGGCTTATAAGGCCTGTGGTCATCATTACCAAAAGGATCAAAAAGTATCTTTTTTTATATGGCATATTCTCCAAAAATCACTTAATAATAGATTAGAAACTTGGTCTATTGGGTGCTTTTTAGGTAAAAATAACCCATAGGGACCGCAAAGCGATACTCCTATGGGTCGTAAACAACTAAACTGGAAAACTAATTTTAATCATAGCAATTGATTTCCCGCGCACTTCAGACCAGATTTTCATAGCCAATTCCCTGGTCCATGGCTCCATAGCCGCTGTCATCATCGTCATCGCAAGAAGCGAGGGTCAGAATGACCAAACAGGCTATGACTTTTAAAAGAATAGTTGTCGATAATCTTAAGTTTTTCATTGGTGCTTATTTTAAGGGTTAATCTTTATAAAAGGGTTACCTACCCCCCCTAAAGGGGGTTTTAGGGTACTAGTTCGAATTACCACTTCCTAGGGTTGGGCTATCATCGGCAAACCAATCATCTGAAGTTTTGCCTTTGCCATCATATGCAATGCTGTAACCTACGGGAACATTTGGGACATATCCTCCAGCATTCCAGATGCCAGCTTCGACCGCAACAGATTCGCGTGCATTCCCAGAGGCACCCCATTGTACAAAGCTTCGGATGTTCTCCGCATTGCCAAATCCGTCATTATTGGCATACAGGCCAAGACCTCCTGCATCATCTGGAGCTTCCAAGGTGACCGGAGTAAGCACTAGGAATTCACCCGGAGCCAAATTCAAGTTACCATTGACAATTGTGGTCATGGCAGCATCTCCCACTCGGAAATATTTGCCTGGACCAAGACACATCCAGTAATTGGAGAGGTCCACGGTTTGATTACCATTGTTATAAAGCTCAATGAGGTCATCAACCAAGTATTCCACTTCGTTGATCACTATGGAGCGAATTTCAGGAGCGGTGAAAATGTTAGCTTCTCCAAAAGTAGTCGTGGTCGTTTCTGCCCAGTCAGAAGCACTAATACCTTCTCCATCATAAGCTATGCTGTAATTTGCATTGCCCACAACGTTTACATATTCGCCCTCGTTCCAGATTCCGGCCTCGACAGCAACATTTTCCCTCGGACTTCCAGCAGCTCCCCATTGTACAAAAGAGCGGATGTTTACTGCATCACCAAAACCTGCATTGTTGGCGTAAAGACCGATACCTCCTTGGGCATTGGGCATGTCGTAAGCGACACTCAAAAACTCTCCAGGTGATAAATTCAATTCACCTTCAGTTTCCAGGTCTCCAACTCTTCTGTAGGTGCCAGGACCTAGGCAAAGAAAGTAATCGCTAACATCTACGGATACGTTACCGTTATTATAGAGTTCAATATAATTTCCGAGATAAGCCACTTCGTTCAGAATTATGGATCGAATAAGCTCAGGTTCCGTAAATTCATTTTGTGCTCCCAAAGTAGTTGTTCCTGTTTCATCCCAATCTGAAGCTGCCTCCCCATCGCCATCATAAGCAATTGAGTTGGCTGCTATGCCCAGTACAGGTACAAATTCGCCCTCTGTCCAAATATTTGCTGCTGCGGCCACATTTTCACGGGCGCTTCCAGCCGCTCCCCACTGTACAAAGTCTTCAATAGTGTTCGGATTGGTGAAATCAGAGCTATTTCGATACAACCCCAATCCTCCTTCTGCCTGAGGCATATTGTAGTTGACCACCAAAAATTCATTTGGAGGGAGGTTGGTGTTCCCTTCCGTTTCCAAATCCCCAATCCTGCGGTAAGTACCAGGGCCAAGGCAGAGAAAATAATCGCTTAAATCAACATCGATATCACCATTATTGAATATCTCTACCGAACCATCCAAATAGGCCACCTCGTTTAAGACTACCGATGCTTCACCAGTTTCAACTGGTGGATTTGGATCATCGTCAGTTGATCCGTTAAAATCGTCCTCCGTACAACTCCATGCTGTGAGCAGTAGAGCGGAAATAAAAACATACTTTTTCATTTTTTCTTTTTTAGGTTTAAATACGGCACAAATCAACATCCAACAGCGCTCTATATCATTAAAAAGGTGGGCGAAAGGGAATTTTGGGCTTTAAAAGGGAACAAAAAGTCCATGATCTGGGGAAAAGAGGTTTTCTGAAAATCAAAAACTTATCTTTTATATTAGCCGAAAAAGAACTTCAGCCTCAAAAATGCGCAAGGACAGACTTTACTTTTTCACCTTTTTGGCAATCACTGCCATTTTTATTCTTATTGCTGGGATTGCAATACGGTCTTTTATTAAGGTTAGTGCCAATCAGTTGTTGGAAACCCAGTTGGAGGCCAGTAAAAGGGAAGCCAAAGAAGTGGCTACACTCATTGGATTTCAATTGGCCAGTGGAATGGACAAGGACGAAGTGATTCGAAATGTTCAGGAAAGTATTGAGAATACAGATACCGAAAATGGATTTATCTGCATGTTCGATTGGTCTGGAAAGGAAATATGCCATCCCGATGTTACAAGGGTGGGAGAACAAGTAAGTCCCAATCAATCGTCTGTATCTTCTGTGAATGGGGCCATGACCTCGGAGGATTTTTATGATCTATTGACCAATAAAAGAACGTTTGGAGGCATACGCGACTTCGGAAACGATGGGCAAGATTCAGAGATTATCTACTTGTACCCTGTGCCCAATTCAGATTGGATTATAGGAGCGCATGCAAACGTGAAGAGAATTTCCAATCAGATCAGCGGGCTTCGCAATAAATTCTATACCATATTTATTATCATGGGATTTGCCATTATACTCTCATCTGTGATTATGGTTCGACTTATAGGAAGTTCCTATGAGAAACGATTGGAAGCCAAAAACCAAAGATTGGAAGATGAGGTGGTGAATCTGGCAAAATTGAACAAAGATTTGGATGCCTACCAACAGAAAGTTATTGAAGCCAAGCCCCAAACGCAAAAATCCAAAACAGAAAAAGGGAAAAAACGTATCCTTACCTATGTTCGGAATGAGCTTAAACCCATCTCTACCGATGACATCGCCTACATCTTTATGGAAAGTACCATTACCTATGTGGTCTGTTTTGATGGGAGTCGTTCTACAACGAACCTAAGCTTGGACGAACTGTTCTCCAATTTGGATGAAACCCATTTTTATCGAGCCAATCGGCAATTTATTGTTGCGATTTCAGCGATTGGCAAGATTATTAAATATGGTAATAATCAGCTTAAGATTCTTGTGAATCCGAATTCTGAGGTTGATATTATTATTAGTAAAAATAGGGCAGCTGAGTTCAAACAATGGTTGAATTCATGAATATCCTTTGAAATTCTTCCGCTATCATTTTCAGCGGTTAGTTATAATACCGTAACTTACTCTTGTAATGAATATTAATAGGGTTCGACCTATAGTTCATCACAACCTCTTTAAGTAAATAGCTAACCGTATATGTCTACCAATTTGATTGAAATTGCCAAAATTTCAAACCTTCAAGAAAAAGTACCTTCCTACGCCCTAGTTAAAAATACCGATTTGGTCATCATCAAGCACGAAAGTGGAATTTCCGTTTTATATGGAAGGTGTCATCATCGTGGTGCCCTTCTTGCGGATGGCCACGTAGATGGAAAAAACTTGATATGTGGAGTACATGGATGGGATTATCGGTATGATACCGGTATCAGCGAATATAACAACGATGAGCAACTACATAAATTTCAAGAGCATGTGGATGGTGATTCGTTGTTTGTTGATGAAAATGAAATAGCTGCATTTGAAGCGGAACATCCACAGCCTTTTGATCGTGAAGCGTATTTGGGCACCTATGCCGATACCCACCCAGAGGATACAGAGCCCTATACGGACTACATTAAAGAATTAGCTCGAAACGGCCTAAAAAATTTGGGGCATCATGGTTTTTCAGCATCAATGGGTGTTGACCGAAATACCCTGCCGAAATGGAATGACATTCAGTTTTTACCCGCCCAATTAGCAACGCGTCCACTTTTAGACCACGAGGAAGTTACCACCAAGGTAGTAATCGGACCAAAGGCCAAAAAGCCGCTGGTTTTGGATATTCCTCTTTTCGTAAGTGATATGAGCTTTGGAGCATTATCTCGCGAAGCGAAAATCGCGCTATCGAAGGGTGCGGAAATGGCAGGCACCGGAATCTGTTCTGGGGAAGGGGGTATGCTGCCCGACGAACAAAAAAACAATTCCAAATACTTTTATGAACTCGCATCTGCCCAATTCGGCTTTAGTTGGGATAAACTTGATAATGTGCAGGCCTTTCACTTTAAAGGAGGACAAGGTGCTAAAACAGGTACTGGAGGCCACCTACCTGGAAACAAGGTAAGCAAGGAAATTGCGGAAGTAAGAGGCCTTGAGGAAGGTCAAACTGCAATTAGTCCGGCTACCTTTCCCGATTTTCACGGTGTGGAGGATTTTAAGTCCTTTGCCGAAAAAGTTCGAGAACGAACAGGTGGAATCCCTATTGGATTCAAAATAGCCGCAAGCCATATCGAAAAAGATATTCAGTTTGCAGTCGACGTAGGGGTGGACTATATCATTTTGGATGGACGCGGCGGTGGAACCGGCTCTGCCCCGACGATTCTTAGAGACAATATTAATGTCCCCACAATTCCAGCATTGGTGAGGGCAAGAAAATATTTGGATAAAATCGGAGCTAGCGATATCACCTTGGTAATCACTGGTGGCTTACGAATCGCTGAGGATTTTGCCAAAGCCATGATGCTGGGTGCAGATGCCATTGCGGTATCGAATGCAGCGATTCAAGCAGTAGGATGTTTGGGCATGAGAGCTTGCGGAAGCAATAACTGTCCAGTGGGCATCGCTACCCAGAAAGAACATTTGAGAAGTCGATTGATTATTGATGCGTCTGCAAAACAGTTGTCCAACTTTTTTATGGCGACCAATGATTTGATTAAGGTAATTGCCCGTTCTTGCGGCTATGATGATGTTTCTAAATTCAATTTTGAAGATTTATCAACCTTTAAAAAGGACATGCATGATTTAACTGGAATCGACTATGCGGGGGTACGTTAAAACCAAAGGGCATGTTTAAAATTTTTACGGGTATCGTTGCACTTTCCTCCTTGTTGAGTTTTGCCAACAAAAAGCTGTTAAAATTACCAGATACCATTGGCGTAACGGTATTGGCCATTGTCGCTTCCATCCTCATTGGCTCTTTGAACTTCATTGACAAAGACATTTTTACTAGTGTTTGTGCCATTGTGGAACAGATTGATTTTCGTACGATCCTTTTTGATTTTCTATTAAGTTTTCTCCTTTTTGCGGGATCTATTCATGTTCAGGTACATAGCCTTATCAAGGAAAGAGGGCCTGTTCTTGTTTACGCCTCATTGGGAGTGTTGATTTCTACCTTTTTGATTGGGACCGTCTTTTTCTATGCTGTTATGCTTTTTGGTCTTCATATCGATTACATCTACTGTTTGGTTTTTGGGGCTTTAATTTCGCCAACAGACCCCATTGCGGTCTTAGCCCTTTTAAAGAAAGCGGGAGCTCCCAAGGATATGGAAATCAAAATTGTTGGAGAATCCCTTTTTAATGATGGGGTGGGCATTGTTGTTTTCATTTCATTACTTTCCATTGCCACTATGGTTGGAGGTCATGGCGTAGAACCATCTCACATACTTCTTGAGTTTGCTCAAGAGGCATTGGGCGGGGTAGCGATGGGTTTTGCCCTAGGTTATTTGGGACGATTTTTCCTAAGAAATATCTATGAAGCGCCTGTGGTTGCAGTTCATATTTCCTTGGCGCTGGTCATGGGAGGATACTGGTTGGCGTCCGTACTTCATATTTCTGGAGCACTGGCGATGGTGGTCACCGGTTTGCTTATTGGGGACTATTTGCACAAATCATGCAAAAGCGAACCACTTAAGGAAAACATGAATGTTTTCTGGAAGGTATTGGACGAGATCCTGAATGCCATCCTTTTTGTTTTGATAGGCTTGGAGATTGTAAGTCTTGACTTTAAAATGAACTATCTTCTGGTGGGCTTCTTGGCGATACCTATTGTTCTGATGTCCCGGTTTGTTTCAGTCTTTCTTTCCAACGTTTTTTTGAAAAAAGGGCATAGGAGCGATAGAAAGAAAGTGGTTATCTTGACATGGGCAGGTTTACGCGGAGGAATTTCAATCGCCTTGGCCTTGACCCTCCCGGAGGGAGAGTTTCGTGAGATTTTAATATTCGCCACCTACACCGTGGTGGTATTTTCAATACTGGTTCAAGGGTTGACCATAGATAAAGTGGTAAAAAGACTTTTGACTAAACAAACAACACATTAAGTAAGGACATGGCATCAGAAAAGATAGTGTGGTATAAAGTTCTGGACAATAAAAAAGAACTTCCTGAAGGAAGGGTAAAGACCGTGACGGCCGCCCATAAAGGAATTTGTTTGACCCATTTCGAGGGAAAATTTTCCGCTTTGGATAACAAATGCCCACATCAAGGTGGGCCTTTGGGAGAAGGGTCAATAGAAAATGGAATGCTTCGATGTCCATGGCATGGGTGGGATTTTCATCCCTGTACCGGACTGCCACCAGGAGGTTATGATGATGGTGTGGAAACTTTTGAAGTAAAGGAAGAGGACGATGCTATTTTTATAGGATTACCAGAAGAAGACCAACACGAAACTACTGTGTCGGATATTATGGCAGAGACCATGGTCAACTGGGGTGTGACCAAGGTTTTTGGCATGGTCGGCCATTCCAATTTGGGATTTGCCGATGCTATGCGAAGACAGGAAGAAAAAGGAAGATTAAATTTTTATGGTATCCGGCATGAAGGTGCAGCAGCCTTTGCAGCTTCAGCCTATGGTAAACTGACCGGAAAGCCCGCGGCCTGTTTTTCGATTGCCGGTCCTGGAGCTACCAATATGTTTACAGGCATGTGGGATGCCAAAGTGGATAGAGCGCCACTCTTGGCCTTAACGGGACAGGTAGCCACCCAGGTAGTGGGTACCGGAAATTTTCAAGAAGTAGATTTGGTACAAGCCTTCGGAAGTGTTGCAGAATTCAATCATAGGGTCCAAAGTGATAGCAAGCATGCAGAGTTGATGTCCTTGGCCGTAAAACATGCCATTTTGAAACGGGATGTCTCCCATTTGACTTTTCCTGATGAGGTTCAAGAACGAAACACAAAACCGGAGGAAAAACCGCAAACTCCGGAAAAAAGGATTACCTCCCTAGAAATTGCTCCTCCAAAACAAGCAGCGGAAGATGCCATAGCTTTACTAAAAAAAGCAAAACGACCGCTTATTGTTATGGGCCATGGGGCTAGGAATCATAAAAAGGCCGTTGTGCAATTTGCGGAGAGCCTTAATGCTGCCGTGGTTACCACCTTTAAGGGCAAGGGACTGATTCCTGACAACCACCCCTTGGGAGGAGGAGTTTTGGGCCGAAGCGGTACACCCATTGCATCTTGGTTCATGAATGAAGCTGATTTATTGGTGGCTTTTGGAGCATCATTTTCGAACCACACAGGAATCACATCGAAAAAACCGATTATCCAAGTCGATTTTGACCCCTTGGCCTTGAGCAAGTTTCACCAAGTTGAGGTAGCCGTCTGGGGAGAAATTTCAAGGACTTTGGAGATTTTTGAGAATGAATTAAAAGGAAATATCAACACCTTTGATCAAACCCAGGAAATCGCAGAACGTTGGGACATTTGGAAAAAAGAAAAGGCCAAAAGACTTTTGGAAACGTCCGATACTGGAGTGAGTTCCATTGCCGTTTTTGAAGCTATGAACCAATTAACACCAGAAAATGCCGTGATGTGTGTTGATGTCGGAAACAATGCCTATTCCTTCGGAAGGTATTTCGAATCTAAGGAGCATGATTTTTTAATGTCTGGCTATTTGGGTTCTATTGGTTTTGCCTTGCCAGCATCAATTGGAGCGTGGACAGCGGTTGGTGCTTCGCGACCAGTAGTTGCTGTTGCAGGAGATGGCGGATTATGTCAATATCTTGCTGAAATCACCACTTTGGTCAAATACGAAATGCCGGTAAAATTGATTGTATTGAACAATCATGAGTTGGGCAAAATTTCTAAGGAACAGCGTGCTGGAGAATTTGACGTTTGGAAAACTTCCTTATCCAATCCAAATTTTTCAGAATTTGCACAATCTTGCGGTGCTTGGGGACACCGTGTGGAAAAAGAAAAGGATTTGACGAAAGCTATGGAGGCGCTTTTCAATCAAAAGGGTCCTGCGGTGCTAGAAGTCATCACTGATGTTAATTTAATATAATATGCAAACCATAGTACAGGCCTTTATTATCGCACTGGAAATTTATTTTTTGGCAGGATTGGTATTCGGGTTGATTTTCCTTTTTTCCGCAAAGCGCATCGATCCCTTATTGGGAAACAGCAAAAAAAGGGTCCGATTTCTTTTATTTCCTGGGGTGGTAGCTACCTGGCCTTTTTTACTGGGCAAACTTTTCAATTCCAAAACGGTTAACTGATGGACGCAAAGCTTCGGAAGCGACATAAAATTATTTGGATTGTCCTAGCACCAGTATTGATGGTGCTACTCATTTGGGTTGCTAAGGACTTGGGGTTTTCCCAAAACAGTGAAATAGTTAAGTTGGAAACAACTTCATCCACAGCCATGGCCAAGGCGGAAAATGAAAAAGTCTCAGCAGTTCTTCTCAATAATCAAGAAAGAAGCATTTTAGAAATCGTAGTAAAATCTCCGTTGAGATCCACATCCTCAGTGGTTTTTGCTTTGACGGGCACGCAGGAAAGAGAAACACTGTTGGGTCAGCTGGAAGGTGTTGGTTCCTATTCGTTTCAGGTAGAGGAAGGTGTAAAAGGGATTATCATTAAGGACCCTATTAAGAAACAAAGTATTCTAAAATTGGAATTTTAATGGGATTGGATTACAAATTGGTTCTCTGGAACAAGCACAAAAAAACCTATGATAAGCTTATCGCTTTGGGCATGGTGGTCTATTTGGTTCTTTTTGTGATGCTTACCCTGGTTTTCAACCCTGAAGGTACAGCGGAGACCATGATCATTCGGGCATTTGGTTCGTTGGCCATTTTAATGTTGCACATCATATTGATCATAGGACCCCTGTCTAGGTTGAACCCAAGCTTCCTACCTCTTTTGTACAATCGAAGACATTTAGGGGTAAGCATGTTTTTGGCCGCATTGATTCATGGAGCTTTTTCCATAATTCAATTCCATACCTTGGGCAATGTCAACCCCATATATTCCATTTTTACATCGAATATGGATTATGGCTCCTTGACGAACTTTCCCTTTCAGGTGTTAGGATTTTTGGCACTGTTGATTCTATTTTTTATGGCTTCCACCAGTCATGATTTCTTTTTGAAAAATCTTTCACCATCAGTTTGGAAAGGACTCCACATGATGGTTTACCTAGCCTATGCCTTGATTTTACTCCATGTCTTTCTGGGAGCCTTTCAACAAGAAACCTCAATGGCTACGACAGGCATCTTGGTGATAGGTTTCTTTTTGGTGGCGGGGCTTCATATTAGAGCCGCCCTAAAAGAGTCAAAGGTGGATGCCTTTAAGGGAGAAATAGATGCTAATGGTTGGCTTAAGGTATGTCTTGTGGATGAGATAGATGAGAATCGCGCCAAGATATTTACCGTTGGACGCGAGAGAGTGGCAATCTTTAAATATGATGGAAAATTATCTGCAATTCACAATGTATGCAAACATCAAGGGGGACCATTGGGAGAAGGAAAGATTGTGGATGGATGTGTGACCTGTCCCTGGCATGGATATCAATATTTGCCACATAATGGTCAATCTCCGCCTCCCTTTACCGAGAAAGTGGCCACCTATGAGCTACGGTTAGAAAGTGGAATGGTCTATGTTAATCCTAGAGGATTGGACGAAGGAACCGAAGTTGAACCCGTTAAATGCTAGAAATTGGGAGATAAGGATGAATTTTATATCGGCTACGTAGATTCTGTAGGGAAGAACACCAGAAAGTCGATAAAAGTATTTGTTTTAGGTGCTTTGGGGACCTTGATCCTGGGTGCTTTTTTGTTCGGCTTTTTCCAAAGACCTGCCAGCAACAGCAGTTTTGATTTTGATACGGCAACAAAGGTTTCAGGAGTTTATCATGAAATGCCCTATCCCATGCTTCGGGTGGCATTGGAAAAGGATGTTCATAAGAACATTTTATTGTTGGGGTTTGGGAAGTTTGGCGCCAATCCCTATTTGAAGGACATTTGTAAAAAGGAGGGGACGCTAGAAGGAATGCAATTAACGATAGAGGGGAATTTGATCTACTACAACGGAAAGACCCTTCTACAGATTGATGACAGTCAGAAAATTTCACTTACAAACTCAAGTAAAAAGAATCCGATTTCAAAAGAAGCCCTGGGAAAAAAGATCTTGGAAGGGGAGATTGTTGATCCTAAGTGTTATTTTGGGGTAATGAAACCGGGCTATGGAAAAATTCATCGGAGTTGTGCCTCCCTTTGCATTTCAGGCGGAATACCCCCAGTTTTGGTAACTTCGGATGAAAATGCAATCTCAGACTACTTTTTATTGACGGATTTGAAAGGAAATCCGCTCCATAAAGACATACTACCATATATCGGGCAACCTTCCCAATTACAAGGTGAGGTCGAAAAACTTGAAGATTGGCATGTTTTGCGAATCGATGTTACTGAAATAGAAAAACTAAATAAAGAATCCTCAATCTACTAAAATGAAAAAGATATTTGTACTAGCATTCTTATTGATAAGCGCCTTAGGCTCTGCCCAAGCGATAGATTACAACACAAAAAAAGGTTATGTCGCCAATGGCTATGACGTTGTCGCTTATTTCGATGGACAGGCAGTTGAGGGCAACAACACCTTTAGTGCTGCCCATGATGGAGTTGACTACAAGTTTTCTTCACAGGAAAATCTGGAGAAATTTCAATCCGACCCCGAAAAATATGTTCCCCAATATGGCGGCTATTGTGCTTATGCAGTGGCAACTTCTGGAAAGAAAGTAAATGTAAATCCCGAAACTTTTGAAATTAGGGACGGTCAGCTTCTGCTATTTTACAATGCCGGAAAAACGAACACCTTGCAGCTTTGGTTGAAAGAATCACCAGAAAAACTTAAACTAAAGGCCGATCAAAATTGGGAGGAAGTAAAGCTCAAGTAAACATAATTTACTGATAAGCTTGTATCCATTTTGAAGTGTGATTTTTATAGGGTTGATGAAAAAAACGGCTAAAGTTCTTCTTGCAGGTTTGTTGATCAGTTTTCTGGGCGCGTTGCCTTTGGGGACGCTCAACGTGACTGCATTCGATATAGCAGCTTCCCAAGGATTGTTTTCTGCTTTTTGGTTCGCTGTGGCCGTGGTTTTAGTGGAACTGCTCGTGGTTCGATTGACCATATACGGCAATGAAAGGTTTCAACTTACCACACGATTCACCAATTACCTATTTGCTTTCGGAATTATTTTTCTGGCCTATCTCGGTATTTCAAGTTTTATGGAGGCCGCCCAAGTTTCGGAAGTGGGTTCGAAAGCTAAGCTATTGCCAAAAATCAATTCTACTTTTGTTTTGGGACTTTTACTTAGTGCTTTGAATCCCCTGCAGATTCCTTTTTGGATGACCTGGACCAAGGTGCTTTCCTCCAAAGGAATTTTGATGAAATCAAAAACATCGTACAACTTTTATTTATTGGGAATCGGTTCAGGAACGCTGATTGGGCTTGGGATTTTTATTTCCTTGGGCAAATATGTTTTTACCGATTATGAAAAATACAGTACAGTCACCAATTCGTTATTGGGTCTGCTGTACCTTGGTTTTTCTTTCTATCTTTTATTTCTTTTACTAAAAAAACGTCTTAACCTTAAACTTCAATAAACATACCTATGTTCATTTCTTCAATACATACAATTGAACAATTCAAACAAATATTGTTGGAGCTTCCCCAAGAAGTATATGCCAAATCCTGTGAGGTATTGTCCAATTCAAGTATCGGACAACATACCCGTCATATCATTGAGCTATATCTTTGTCTTATTCAAGGTTATGAATCAGCTGATGTCTCCTATGATCGAAGGGAAAGAAACTTGAAAATAGAACAGGATCCTGCATTTGCCATACAACAGCTCGAACGCATTCAAAATGAACTTGAAAAACCGAACAAGGAGGTGAAAATTACCTATGAACTTGGAGGAAATGAGGCGGTTTTGGATTCCAATTATTTTAGGGAGGTGATGTACAACCTGGAGCATACCATCCACCATCATGCCCTGATCAAAGTTGGGATCAAACACTTAACAGATTTACAGCTACCGGAATCGTTCGGCGTAGCCCCATCAACTTTGCAATATCGAGAAGCATGTGCACAGTAAGTTTCATAGCACATAATGATTCCTATTTCATCACGTCTAATCGCGATGAACATATTTCACGTCAGAAGGCGTACGCTCCCAAGGAGCAGAACATAAATTCGGTTCGGGTTGTGTTTCCGCAGGACCCCAAAGCTGGAGGAACCTGGTTTGCCGTCAATGAATACAATCAGGCGGCAGTACTTTTAAATGGTGGTTTTGTAAGGCACGAATCCAAAGGTCCGTATGCAAGAAGTAGGGGATTGGTACTCTTAGAGATCATAGGTTCCAAAAATCCGTTGGCCATAATTCAGGAAATGGATTTGGAAAACATTGAACCCTTTACGGTAGTGATTTTTGCAGATGGACGACTGGTGGAATCGCGATGGGACGGTAGCAAGAAACATTTCTCAATTTTAAACCCTGAACAAAGCTATATCTGGTCCTCCGTCACATTATATGATGACGACGCAATTCAGACAAGAGAGGAACTTTTTTCGAAGTTTGTTGAAGAACATAAGACCGTGACGCCCTCAAGTATTGTGGATTTTCATTCCAATAATCACAATGACTATGAGAATGGATTTGTAATTGATAGAAAAACGGGTTTAAGAACCTTCAGTGTTACACAGGCCATTTTGAAATCTTCCGAAGTAACACTGAAACACTTTGATCTTTTAGGAGATAAAAGATATCTGGTTGACTTTTCATCCAATAAATTGGAAACTTCGCTGTAATGGATTCTTGGAGGCTTCGATGGCACAAACTGACGCATTGGGAATATTGGCCACTTTGGGCCATTTACTACCCGCTTTTTCCGGTTTGGCTATATTACTCCATTAAAGCCCGCTCCTTTTTTTTCTTTAATGCCGCTAATCCGACGATGAAAAATGGGGGAATGGCCATGGAATCTAAAATGGACATCTATAACATGATTCCAAATGAGCATATCCCAGAAACGCTGTTTGTTGCCAAGGATGAAGCTCCCGAACTTGCTTTGGAAAGGATTTTGAATAAGGGCATTGGGTTCCCTTTTATTGCAAAACCCGACATTGGCATGAAGGCCTTCGGAGTTGAAAAAGTAAATAATAAGGAAGAATTTCAAAAGTATTTTCAACGGAGTCCCGAAAATTTCTTGGTTCAAGAATTAATTCCTTTTAACAAGGAAATGGGCATTTTTTACGTACGCAGACCCGATGAGGTCAGGGGAAGAATAACCGGAATTGTATCCAAACAATTTCTTTCTGTTATGGGGGATGGTAAAAGCTCGGTGCTTCATCTTATAAAAAAAGATGCAAGAAGCCATTTTCAACTTAAAGCACTCAGAAAGAAGTTCGGGGAATCCTTGAACAAGGTACTGGCCTCCGGTGAGGAATTTATATTGGTGCCTTACGGAAGTCACACCCGAGGTGCCAAATTTATCGATGATACCCATAGAATCAATAAGGAGCTTACCGATATTATTGATGGAATTTGTTCAAAAATCGAGGGGTTTCACTATGGAAGACTCGATGTACTGTACAATTCGTTTGCTGAACTTACCGAGGGAAAAAACTTCAGTGTTATCGAAATCAACGGAGCAGGGGGCGAAGCCACACACATCTATGACCCTAGACATTCAATTTTCTTCGCCTGGAAGGAAATAACCAGACATTGGGGCTACCTAAATGAGATTAGCATCATGAACCATAAAATGGGGCACTCCTATCTTAGTTTTAGGGACGGACGCGCCATGTTGAAGGCAAACGGGCAGCTTGAGGCACAATTGAAACTCATTTGAATGAACATAAAGCCACTTGTTTTTTTACTCGCATTGGCGATGTCGATACCAGTTTTATCATGGGGTCAAAATACCGATGGTACAACTAAGAAGACGGATTTAGGCGTTTCCATTCAAGCTTATCCAGCTGGCTTCATCCCGACTATCAATCTAGAGCATTTTTTAGGTGAAGACACTTCTTTGCTTTTTAGACTTGGGGGAAACTTTACCGACCGCCAAGATTTTAGTGATGTAAATGTTTCGGAAGAAGGAGAAGGTTTTGGAGGCTCTGTGGGCTATAGAAAGCACTTTCCTTCAGGAAAGGGAAGCTTTATTGCTGGTCTTAATTTGGATATATGGAGTTTGAACATTGACTGGACCGATGACTTTCAAGAGTCTCCAAGTGGTCCTGTGACCCGAATTTCAGGAAGTACCTATATCTTGGTTCTCCAACCTTGGTTGGAAGGGGGGTATTTTCTTCCGATAAAAAACACCAAATCGCAAATTGGCCTCACTTTGGGCTTCGGAAGGGAAATCAATGTGATCACTAGTGGCGATGAGGTCGCCCAGGGATTTATTGGAAGCATTTCCCTGCAATACCAATTTTCGCTCTAAAAGTGCTGTTTAAACTGGTCTTGTTTGATTCGAACTGCTCTAAAGGCATAAATGATTAAGAGAAGAAGAGCTGCCAGGGCACTTATAATACCAATCCCTGAAAAATAAAGCGGTATTTGCCCTTCCATAAGGTGAGTGTTTTCGTAAAGACCTGCAATCAATCCGGAAATCACAAAGAAGGCCACGGAAACGTACAGAAAAACCATCGCATAGTTCAAGAGCTTCAATTGTCTTAATTTCCGTTCCAGCAAATCCAGATAATTGGCTTGTTCCACGATTAATTCCTTAATCTCATTGCTCAGACCGAGCAACAGATTTGAAGTGGACATCAAAAGCAATCCAATTCCGGGGACAATGGTAATGGGAACATACCAACCTTCCATACTTCTACTTTCGATATGAATTTATGGCCTCGCTGAAAAATTGAACGGCCGTATGCTTATCCACTCCATTGGCTGGTAGAACAGCACCTTTGAAACCGTTATTCAACCAATCTCCGGTCGTTAAAGTTTGGAAATTGGAAGTGTCAAGACTGTCATGACCCTGGTAGCCACTAATGTAGAAATAATGGTCATCGACTAAAGCGTCAGGTATCGATAGTCCAAAACCCACTGCAGTATTTCCATTTTTTAAAGGTGCAAAAGCGCCTGTGTCGAAATGATGGGGCCAAATGCGAACATCTGAGGTCAAATTTTCTTTATCCAATACTGCAATCAGAACTTTTTGGGCAAGACTTCGCAAATTCACCAAGCTGTTGATTTCACTCTTATCTGAAAGTTGAAAAATATCCTTGGAACTCATACTATAGGGAAGCTCATAGTGTAAATCATATTGGTAGGATTTTTTTGAATTTAAAGCTTGGGAAGCTTTTTGAATCCATTTCACCACATCTTCATGCGATTTTCCATGCAGCGACAGCGAAAGAGAATCCTGAGCAACCCAATTCAAGGAAAAATTAGCATAATCCAAACAAAGTTTGGTTCCATCGGCATCCAATGGCCAAGTCTCAAGGCCTTTATTTTCTATAGAAAAACCAAGGTTGGTGTGGCTGTCATCATCCTTTTTATCCAAGAAACTGATTCCTGCGGTGGCGAGGTATTGCGCCGCAAGGTGCAGCTGAGTGAGCATATCCATTTTAGGTATGTTAGGGTTGTTCCCTAAATGTAATGATTTTCCAATGGAAGACTTTTGGAACCAGGACTAGGACTCTTCCACCAACTGCATCTTATCAAGAATGGCCTTAACGATAATTTTGGCATGTATTCTTGAGTTTTCGATAAACCACTTGTGGGTTTCCATGCCTCCACAAATGACCCCTGCAAGAAAAAGCCCATCCACATTGGTTTCCATGGTTTTCTGGTCGTATTCAGGCAAGCGCTTTTCATCTGCTGAAAGTCGTATCCCCAGTTGCTCCAAAAACTCAAAATTGGGCATATATCCGGTAAGCGCCAGGACAAAATCATTTTCAAGGGTCACAGAACCCTCTGGGGAATCAATAATCACCGTATTATCTGTAATCTCTTTGACGGTGGAATTGTAGTACGCCTTTATGCTACCTTCTTCAATACGATTGATGATATCGGGACGTACCCAATATTTAACACGTTGGCCCACTTCTGGCCCACGAATGATCAAAGTGACCTCTGCGCCTTTTCGCCAACATTCCAAAGCAGCATCGATAGCTGAGTTGCTCGCACCGATAACGGCCAATTTTTGACTGGCGTAAAAGTGAGGGTCTTTGTAATAGTGAGATACCTTGGGCAAATCCTCTCCCGGGACGTTGATTTTATTGGGAAGGTCATAAAAGCCCGTGGCTACGATAACATTCTTGCCATGATACTGGTCTTTTGTCGTCTCAACGAGAAAGCTATCCTGAAATTTTTGAACCCCGGTCACCTTTTCAAAAAGGTGAATGTTCAACTTGTTGGAAGTGACAATTCTTCTGTAATATTCCAAGGCCTCGTTTCGCTTGGGCTTCGCTTCTTTACTGATAAAAGGGATGTCGTCAATTTCAAGTTTCTCTGAAGAAGAGAAAAACTGCATATTGATGGGATAGTTGAACAAGGAGTTGACAATGGGTCCCTTTTCAATGATTATATAGGAAAGTCCTTTTTTTTTAGCTTCCAAACCACAAGCTATACCAATTGGTCCTCCACCAACAATCAAAATATCATAAACCTGACTCATGCAATTTCCTTTTTTAATTCGGATATAGTCAAAGTAGGATTTTCACTTTTGAAGACAAAACTTCCGGCCACCAATACGTTGGCGCCAGCTTCCACCAATCTTTTGGCATTGGTTGCATTGACCCCACCATCAATTTCAATTAATGTATTGGTGTTTTTCTTTTCTATTAATTCTTTAAGGGCAGAAACCTTGTTATATGTATTCTCTATAAACGATTGCCCGCCAAATCCAGGGTTCACGCTCATTACACAAACCAAATCAATGTCCTCCAATGAGTCTTCCAGCAAATGAACAGAAGTATGTGGCGTAATGGCCACCCCCGCCTTCATACCTTCTCCTTTAATGGCTTGGATTGTTCGATTCAGGTGGTTGCAGGTTTCATAGTGTACAGTCAAAACATCGGCACCAAGGTCTGCAAATTCTTTGATATAACGGTCTGGGTCAACAATCATCAAGTGTACATCCAAGGTTTTTTTGGCATGTTTGGCAATAGCTTTTACCACAGGCATTCCAAAGGATATATTGGGTACAAAAACCCCATCCATAATATCAAGATGGAACCAATCTGCCTCACTTGCATTCACCATTTCAATATCGTGTTGAAGGTTTCCAAAATCGGCTGCCAAAAGGGAAGGTGCTATCAAACGTTTGCCCATAATATGATTCAAATTTATGGTACAAAAGTAGCGAAATCAAATGGTATGCGTGCTTTGCGCCATTCTGATTTGAGGACGTATTGGCAACCAATTAACAAAGAAAGCTATAGACTGAGTTTTTTGAATTGCATGTTTTGGATTCCATCTGTATATATGGCAAAACCGATAATTGCTCCTGATTGATTTCTTTGAAATCTAATACTGCCCATGGATGGCGTGGGACTTCGAAAAACATCGTTGCTAACTGAATGAAAAGTCAGCTCTGAACCTTCGGGACCAAGAGCAATAAGTTGTCCCTTTTCAACCTTAAAATGGTATACTAAATTTAGGTCTTGCATTAGGAACCTACCGGTGTATCCTTCAAGTTCTTGGGGTGTATATTCAACGGGTTGATATTGAACATAGGTATACGGCCTACTATCCCCTAAAGTAATCTCGTAAGCCAAGTTTTCATCAATGGTCTTAAAGGAAAATATAATCTTTTCGTCCCCTTCGATTTGCAACTGGAACCTGTCCTCTCCAGTAAGCGGAAGCATGGGTGCTCCCCGATCCGCTTCGAGTCGTGCATAAAAAAGCGTGTCTTCAACTATATGGAGTTTTCGAGCTATACCCCGTTTTGCATCCCAATAATGTCCTTCAAATTTTTTTAATTGCTTTGGGGGTACGTTTTTAGAATCAATTTGTGTAGGATCAATGGAACTGGGCTCGGTATACTCGTTTTCAATGAAGTGGTTGGCCTGAAGCATGGCGGGCATACCATTATAGGTATTGTTGTTCCCTATTACAAAAGAGGTAAGTTCTTGTTCTGGAAATCGAAATACGTTTGCTGCATAGCCGCCTGCAAGTCCAAATTGCCAAAAAGCGGGCAAACCGCGTTCCTTGTGATAGAATGCTCGACCAAGTGTAAGTCTTCCCCACCAAGATTCAAAGACAGAACCATCATCCAGTTTTACCGGTTCATCCAGCCTTTTTATAAGGCTGGCAAGTTCTGATTGTGAATTGCCCGTTAGGGTGTCGTACCATTTCAACAGATCTTGGGCGGAAGTATAAAGATTGGTTGGCCCTGCGTTCCCGATATTCGTTTTGCGAAAGAACAACTCCTCCTCTGCAATTTGGTAGGACTTAGCGACGTTGGGAATGATGGTATTATAGTCTTCCACAAACATCGTATGATTCATTTGTAGGGGTCCAAAAATGTTCGTCCCAGTAAATTCCGAAAAGGATTGCCCAGAGGCTTTCTTTATGATTTCTGCCAAAAGGGTCAATTCGGTTTTGGAGGTCATAAAGGAAAATTGAGTGCCCGGCACAAAATTCAATTTGCGTTGGCTTTTTATCAATAGAAGGGCATCTTCATGGGTGAAAACATCATTTTCCTGTTTGCCAAGTAACCCTTTTAGCATCTCATAGTCGTTCAATCCACTGGAATGATTTAGTAAATGTGATACCGCGAGAGGGTGTTCGTATTCTGGAAAGTCAGGGAGGTATTTTTGAATGGGATCGTTCCAAGCAATCTTACCTTGTTCTTCCAATAGCAGTATAGCCAAGGCAGTGAATTGCCTGGACAGATAATCAACCTGAAATTTGGTCTGCGGGGTGATTGGTTTTTTGTTTTCAACATCGGCCAGACCAAATGCTTTGGTGTATTTAATTGTTTTTCCATAGATTAAACCTGAGGCCACCCCAGGAGCATCTTTATCTTTCCAAGATTGGAATATACTATCGATTTCTTGCTCTTCTATTGGGGAAAGTTGTGCCAGTGCTGATAGGGTTCCGCAGAAAAAAATAAAAAGGAAAGTCTTTTTCATGATAAGGTCTAAAAGTTCTTGTATTTGATTTTCTTATTTGGAAGCCAATGCTTCAACTACTTTATGGGCAACTGATGCAGCAGCAGTTGGATCTTGTCCCGTAATCAACCGATTATCCACTACAAAATAATTGTCCCAGCCTTCTGCGGAGAAACTGAAGATCCCACCTCGTTCTTTAATGGTCTGTTCTATGGAAAATGGAAATTGCTGATAGTAGAGGGCGTCCATATTTTCAAAAAGGTCTGGGAACCCGTTTACTTTTTTTCCTTCGTACAAGAAGGATCCTTCCTTGGTTTTTAGATTGACCAAACCGGCTGTACCATGGCAGATGGCAGAAACTACCCCGCCATTTTCTTCGTAAATGGCCATGGAAATTTTCTGGATTTGTTCATTTTCTGGTACTCCAAACATGGCTGCTCCACCACCTCCGTAATAAACGGCGCTGTATCTTGAGGGGTCTATTTCTTCTGATTTATGCGTGTTTTTCAACAGCTTCATAAATTCAAAATCATAGAGATACTGTTTTTCAATGGAATCGGAAGTGCTGAGATACCCAATGGGAATGGCTCCTCCTTCGGGACTTACAAAGTCGATGGCAAAACCTGACTTCTTAAATACATCATAGGCGAGAACAATTTCTGCGAAGTGGTTCGCTGCATTGATATCTGTTTCACCATATGTATGTTGATTTGAAACAACAAAAAGTACTCGCTCCTTTTCAAGTGAATTCTGAGGTGCTTCTGATGTAAGGGAAGAGTTCTCCTTGTTTGCGCTTTGGTTCTTAATGCAACCTATGAGCCCTATCAGGAGGCATACTGCTAAAAGTTGTTTCATCGCCCTAAATTTTTAAAAGCAATTTGTGCTTTTTATGATGGACGCAGATAAGAGATTATAAATTAGGAGTTCGGATTTATAAATACGAACCCCGAAGCTGGGCTTTATATTGGGCAGGAGTGGAGCCCGTTATCTTTTTGAAAGTAGTGTAAAAGGTTGATTTTGAATTAAATCCACATTCGTATCCAATCGCCTCTAAGGTCAATATATCGTTGGAAGCCAACATTTTTTGCGCCTTTGCTATGCGATGTTCGTTAATAAAAATTGGAAAGCTTTTACCTAGATTATCATTGAGCAACTGTGATAATTGATGTACGGATAACTGCATTTTCTTGGCAATATCAGAAGACTTCAGATTGGCATTGGTAAAGGGTTCCTCATTTTCCACAAGCTGGGTCAGTTTGTCCAATAATGCTTTGGCTTCAGAGGTGGCAATTCGTTTATCAGCATATTTTTGCTCAGGAATGAACAGATGGGATTTCTTTTTTCGGTTGATGAAAACCAACAAGGCGAGAAGGTAAAAAAGAAAGGAAAAAGTCAATGCCCCCACAATGTAGTACGTGAAATTGGTAAAGAAATAGGCGGCCCAAATCATGAGGTTGCCCAGAAAAATACTCAAAAGCCAAACCTGTTGGGTCTTTAAGCTTTTGGAGCGATAGAACAGTTGTTTCAAATCTCCCCGTAGTACCCATCCAGAAATAAGAATGTAAGCCAGCCACTGCAGGTAAATGCCATAAACGATATAAGGTCTCCATAAATCTACGTGAGTCTCAAAGGGATAAATAATCCCAATGATCAAAATAAAAGGTATCAAAATGGCGAGGTGATACTTCCAATTCTTTACTATGGAACTATTGGGCTGCACAACCGATTTGACATAGAAGTACAAAAACGGCCCAATAAAAAAGCAGGCTGTAATCCCCAATTGAAGATAAATGAAGGCCAAATCAGGTTTAAAATAGAAGAAAACCGATTTTCCAATACGTACACTCATCATCAGCAGAAGTACTCCCAAAAACTTGCTTGAAATGTGTTTGGGTTTGGCTATCAAAAGGAAATAAAGGCCCAAGCAAAGTCCATTAAAAGCGCCAAGTGCACTAAAGAAAAACAAAAGGGCCCAATTGAATTCCATAAGAAAGTGTATACTGACTCTTGTTCCCTAAAGTAATCATTTTTGGATGAGCTTCGAACACAAGCAAGGATGAACCTCCCTTTAATAGGCCCCAGAAATCAGTCGATATAGGCAGATTCTGGCAAAATTATGGGCTGACATCTCAAAATTCGCCTGCTACACATTTTACATTGCCTATTTTCATCAAGGGATTTCAATGCCAAAAGTTCTGGGTCTGGTAATGAATAATCATCCGCTACGATATAATTTACCTCGTAGCCCATGTCTTCAAAAGCAGCTATGGACAACCTGCTAATGGGGTTTTCGCCAGCATCGATGAAGCCTGTCATTAGCTCGTTGTCAAAAACAAGCTCTCTCCAATGACCATCCCGGGTGCCCGATCCTCCTGTGTTGGCAACAGGAACAGAAGTAGTATCAGAATCATCTATCAGGGTCTGATATTCGCGAATGGCGTTTTTTCCCGTGAATCGAGGGTCGTCAGTGCCTTCCCCTGAAATAAGGTTCAACAACTCTTGGGACCAAAGGGTTCCAAAGCCCAAAACATGACCCATTTCATGAATAATAACGTCTTTTAAGCTGTTTTCGGCTTCCAATCGGGCCAAATCTGCCGTGTCAAAGCGCATAAGGCCCGTGGCGGGTAACAAACTGCCCGAACGAAGCTGCGTTGGCCCGGCTTGACCTAAGATTCCTGAGGCTCCATCAATACTGGTGCCTTGGGCATCAATACGAACGTTTTCGACAATTTCACCGTTGGCAAGCTGTACACGGGGTAAGCTTCCTGTAATAATTTCCGCCCAACGGGCAGAAGCGTCATCAAAAACCATTTCTTGATTGGGAGTGAGTCCTCCTAAAAACTGAATATCAATGCTAAAATCCATATGAGCAGGGGTTAAATATCAAAATATGATGGCTACTAGATATCTACGAGCAGGGAAGTCCAAAAGTCCGCGGCATTGAAAATTTAACAAAAAATAGGGCTAAAAGAGGATATTTTGTTAAAGAGAAAGGTATATAAATGAAAAAACTCCGGTAATCAGCCGGAGTTTATTCATCAATCAAAAAACGAACAGTCATGATAAACTGTTATAGGTTTACAAATTACAACTTTCTTGCCAAAAAACCAATTTAAGGTATGTTTAACTGTAATTTGTGTTGATAATCCTTAAAATTATCCTAAATACGTCTTCAAAATCTTGCTTCTGGAGGTATGTTTCAACCTTCTGATTGCCTTCTCTTTAATTTGACGTACACGCTCTCGGGTCAGGTCAAAAGTTTCGCCAATTTCCTCCAAGGTCATTGAGTGCTGTCCGGCCAAACCGAAGTAAAGACGGATAACATCAGCTTCTCTGGGGGTCAAGGTTTCCAAAGCTCGTTCTATTTCAGTGCGAAGTGATTCGTGCAATAATTCCTTATCTGGATTGGGAGATTCCCCACTTCTAAGTACGTCATATAGGTTGGAATCTTCACCATCGATCAACGGAGCATCCATAGAAACGTGACGGCCCGAATTTTTTAAGGATTGTTTCACATCCTCAACGGTCATGTCCAATTCTTTGGCAATTTCCTCCGCAGAAGGTACCCTTTCATGGGCTTGCTCCAAGAAGGCAAACGTCTTGTTGATTTTATTGATAGAACCAATTTTATTCAAAGGCAGGCGAACAATACGGGATTGTTCGGCCAGGGCCTGAAGAATGGATTGACGAATCCACCATACTGCATATGAAATGAATTTAAATCCACGGGTTTCATCAAAACGTTGTGCCGCTTTGATTAGTCCCAAGTTTCCTTCATTGATCAAGTCAGGAAGGGTCAATCCTTGGTTTTGATACTGCTTGGCAACAGAAACCACGAATCTGAGGTTGGCTTTAGTTAATTTTTCCAAGGCTATTTGGTCTCCCGCTTTGATTCGCTGTGCCAATTCCACTTCCTCATCGGCGGTGATCAAATCCACCTTACCGATTTCCTGTAGATACTTGTCTAACGATGCGGTTTCCCTATTGGTAACCTGTTTTGTAATCTTTAACTGTCTCATCTATTTTATCCCTTCAATTTAAGTTTGTGAGCAGAGCTCATTAGTTTATACGTAGAAAAAGACAAAAAGTTACAATTTGGTAAAACTTATTTGGATAATTTTTCGTAAACAAGAAACCCCGGGGTTTTCCCGGGGTTTTATTTACATCTAGGACTGTGGACCTAGTCTCTTCGTGGTTTTCTATCGCGATTTCCACCTCTGCGGTCGCCTCCACGGTCGTTTCTTGGAGGACGTTCCTTATACCCTTCCGGTTTTGGGAGCAAAGCTTTTCTGGATACTTTCTCCTTTCTGGTTCTAGGATCGATTCCAAAGTATTTAATATCGATGGTATCTCCCATGTTGACCACATCGGTCACCTTGTCGGTACGTTCCCATGCCAACTCTGATACGTGCAGCAATACTTCATTGCCAGGGGCTTCGGTATATTCAACAACTGCACCAAAATCAAGTAGTTTTATGACTTTTACCTCATAAATACTACCTACTTCGGGTTTAAACATCAAAGCGTCAATTTTGGCGATAACCGCATCAATACCATCCTGACCAGTACCCAGAATTTCCACAATACCTTCTTCGGTTTCGGGATCTTCGTTGATAACAATAGTGGTATTGGTTTCTTTTTGAAGTTCTTGAATCACCTTTCCTCCTGAACCAATTACTGCACCAATGTATTCTCCAGGAATAATTTTGGTAACAATTTTTGGAGCGTAGGATTTTACCTCTGGTTTTGGTTCTGCAATGGTATCCGTAAGTTTACCAAGGATATGAAGTCTTCCATCTTTGGCTTGCATTAGGGCCTTCACCAAAATTTCGTAGGACAGGCCTTTTACTTTGATATCCATTTGGCAGGCCGTGATACCGTCTGCGGTACCAGTCACCTTAAAGTCCATATCTCCCAAATGGTCTTCATCACCCAAAATATCTGAAAGAACGGCGTATTTGCCACTTTCGGTATCGGTAATCAATCCCATTGCAATACCAGATACAGGTTTTTTCAACTGAACACCAGCATCCATCAAAGCCATGGTTCCAGAACAAACGGTAGCCATGGATGAGGATCCGTTGGACTCCAATACCTCTGAAACAACACGTACCGTATATGGACAATCTTCAGGAATCATTCCTTTTAAGGCACGTTGGGCCAAGTTTCCGTGACCTACCTCTCTTCGTGAAGTACCTCGAATTGGTCTTGCTTCCCCAGTTGAAAAAGGAGGGAAGTTGTAGTGCAAATAAAAGGTTTCTTCCCCTTCAAAGGACGGCATGTCAATTTGATTCGCCTCTCTGGAGGTACCTAAGGTTACAGTGGCCAGGGCCTGGGTTTCTCCTCTTGTGAAAATGGAGGAGCCATGAACTGATGGCAAATAATCGATTTCACACCAGATGGGGCGAATTTCATCGGTTTTACGTCCATCCAAACGGAGCCCTTCATTTAGGGTAAGGTCTCTAACCGCGGCTTTTTCAGCTTTATAGAAGTATTTGGAGACCAAATCTCCAATTTCTTCCAACTCTTCTTCTGAAAAGGTTGCTTTTACCTCTTCCTTTATGGCGTCGAATGCAGCACTTCTTTCTTGTTTGGCCGAACCTGCTTTGGCTATGGCATAAACCTTGTCATACGTAAGGTCATGTACCTTTTTGGCCAAATCTTCATCTTCTACCTCTGGCTCATACTCACGTACTTCTTTCTTTCCGAAAGCTTCTGCCAACTTAATTTGGGCAGCACATTGTACTTTAATGGCTTCATGGGCAAATTTAATGGCCTCAACCATTTCTTCCTCGGAAATCTCATCCATTTCCCCTTCGACCATCATTACAGAATCTGCAGAAGCACCAATAACCATATCGATGTCTGATTCTTTTAATTGGTCTCTGGTTGGATTGATGATCAATTCACCATTTACTCTACCCACTCTTACCTCAGAGATGGCGCATTCAAATGGGAAATCTGAAAGTTGGATGGCGGCAGATGCGGCCAAACCAGCCATTGCGTCTGGCATTACGTTTTCATCATGTGACATCAATTGGATCATCACTTGCGTCTCAGAATGATAGTCCTTCGGAAAAAGAGGGCGAAGAACACGGTCAACCAATCTCATGGTCAATACTTCACCATCACTGGGGCGTGCTTCACGTTTGAAGAATCCTCCGGGATAACGCCCGGCTGCAGCAAATTTTTCGCGATAATCTACCGTAAGAGGTAAAAAATCAACATCACTTTGTTTGTAGTTGGAGACAACTGTACATAGCAACATACATTTGCCTGATTGGACAACAACAGAACCATGGGCCTGTTTTGCCAATTTTCCGGTTTCGATAGAAATTTCCCTACCGTCACCGAGGTCAATGACCTCTTTAAAAGTTTTTGGAATCATAAAATTAATCTTACCCGTTTCGATACGGGTCGTTAAACATTTGGTCTACCGTCTTCCGGACGGTCGGGTTGTGTTGTTGTGTTGACCAATGAAAAACTGAAAAAGCAGCTTTTTATGTTGGTTTTGGTCTTAGGGGACCAAAACGGGAGGCTGATACCCAGCCAAAATAAAAGGGAGGCAAAACCTCCCCATTATTTTATTTTCTAATACTTAATTCCTTGATAAGGCTTCGGTATTTTTCAATATCTTTTTTCTTCAGGTAGTCCAAAAGGCTTCTTCTTTTACCTACCAATTTTACCAAAGAACGCTCAGTGGCAAAATCTTTGTGGTTGTTCTTTAGGTGTTTTGTCAAGTGATTAATACGGTACGTGAACAAGGCAATCTGCCCTTCCGTGGAACCGGTGTTTGTTTCAGAACCGCCATGTTTCTTGAAGATGTCGGCCTTTACTTCCTTAGATAAATACATTCCAATATTAGTTTAATGATTTTTATGTATTTGATTGTCTTTCAATCAGCGTGCAAAGATAATCCTTTTTTCAGAATGAAAAATTTTTTCCTCCGAGATTAAACCTTTTTGATTTGGGTGGGTCATAGAACCAAATCCTAAAATTCAATCATTATGAAAAAGAGTCTCAAACAAATGAACTTTTTAAAAATTGCCCCACTTGCTATAGGTCTTGCACTTTTAACAGTGGTATCCTGTACCAAGGAAGAAGAAACGGCTATCGATACAGCTGCAGATCAAGATGAGGTTATCACCGTTGCTGAACTGCAGGCCAGTGATGAAACAGAATTGATTTCAGAAGAAGTTTCAACAATTGCGGAAGACGTATATGCCGCAGATGAAATTTCGTTGACAGCCAAAAGTGATTACGCTTCAGATTATTTACCTGATTGTGTGACGATCACTACAGTTGTGACAGATACGACACGAGAGAAAACCATAGATTTTGGTGATGGATGTGAGTTGCCCAATGGCAATGTGCTTAGTGGAATTATCTTTTTAAGCTATGCCAAGGATATGGAGGCAGCATCCAAATCCATTGCCCTTACTTTGGAAAATTTCACGTTTAACGGTGTGGCTGTTGAAGGGTCTGCTGATGTACTTCGTGTACGTGCCAATGAAAATGGCAATCCGCAGGGAACAGTTAATGCTTCATTTAGTGCTACATGGCCAAATGGCGATACAGCTTCCTTTAATGGAACTCGTACAAGAGAGTGGATTGAAGGTTTCGGAAGTGGTTTTTGGGGGGATAATGTCTTTTTGATCACCGGGAAAAGAACCTATATCGGAAGATTGGGCAATGTGTATGTAAAAGAGGTGATAGAGCCCTTGCGAAGAGAATTGGCGTGCCGATTTATTGTAAGCGGTGTTTTGGAAATCTCAAGAAACGACAATACGGCCAGTTTGGATTTTGGTGACGGGAGTTGTGATGCCAAAGGCATTTTGACCTATCCTGACGGAACTGAACAGGAAATATTTCTTAGAAGATTCTTGAAGTAGATTTGTTCTGGTTGTAACTGAAAAAGCCTGCGTAACGCAGGCTTTTTTTTTATGCTCTTATCGGTTGATTTTGTATTAAGTCGATGTAAAGATTCACTTTTTCTTTTAAATCCCTTCGATGGGTGATGAAATCGAGAAACCCGTGCTCTTTTACAAATTCCGAGGTTTGGAAACCTTCGGGCAAATCCTTTCCAACGGTATCTTTTACAACCCTTGGGCCGGCAAATCCAATCAGCGCTCCAGGTTCAGAAATATTAATATCCCCTAACATGGCATAGGAGGCCGTGGTTCCACCTGTTGTGGGATCTGTGCAAAGGGAGATGTATGGAATTTTCGCTTCTGCCAATTGCGCCAATTTTGCCGAAGTCTTTGCCAACTGCATCAAGGAAAGAGCGGCTTCCATCATTCGGGCGCCCCCCGATTTTGAAATCATCAAAAATGGAAGCTTTCTACGTTTGGCCACATCAATGGCACGAGCTATCTTTTCTCCAACAACGCTTCCCATAGATCCACCAATAAAGCTAAAATCCATACAAGCTACCACCAATTCTTTTCCCATTGATTTTCCAACAGCCGTGCGTACCGCATCTTTCAATTTGGTTTTTTGCTGTGCCGCCTTTAGGCGATCCGAATATTTTTTGGTATCCACGAACTTCAGTGGGTCTTTCGAGGATAGTTTTTCATCAAGTTCTTTGAACTTATTGTCGTCAAAGAGAATTTCGAAGTATTCTTTACTGCCTATTCGAACATGGTAATCATCTTCGGGGCTGACATAAAAGTTTTTCGCTAATTCCTCTGACTCAACAATTTTTCCTGTGGGCGACTTATACCAAAGCCCCCTAGGGGTGTCTTTCTTTTCCTCAGTAGCAGTCTGAATTCCTTTTTCCTTTCTTTTAAACCAAGACGACATGTAATCAAAATTTAATTAAACAGCTATTTTCGGAATATTAAAGCGTATTGACATTATTAAGGTCTTCAAAAGCCTTTTTTAATCGGGTCACAAAAGATTTTTCCCCTTCACGAAGCCAAACCCTTGGATCATAGAATTTCTTATTGGGCTGGTCAGCACCATCAGGATTTCCAATCTGCGATTGTAAGTAGCCTGATTTATCAGAAACATAATCCCGTACACCAGCTAAAAAGGCATACTGAAGATCAGTATCAATATTCATTTTTATAACTCCATAACCAATGGCCTCTCTAATTTCCTCAACAGTCGAACCAGAACCGCCATGGAAAACAAAATCGATATGATTATGTTCTACACCATATTTTTCTGATACAAATTCTTGTGAGTTTTTCAAGATTTTGGGAGTCAAGGTCACGTTACCGGGTTTATATACCCCATGAACATTTCCAAACGCCGCAGCTACAGTAAACCTCGGGCTTACCTTGGACAATTCTTCATAGGCGTATGCGACTTCCTCGGGTTGGGTATATAATTTTGAGCTATCAACGTCCGTATTATCCACTCCATCCTCTTCACCTCCGGTAACACCCAACTCAATCTCCAAGGTCATTCCCATTTTGCTCATTCTTTCTAAATACCCCTTGCATATTTCTATGTTTTCTTCAAGTGGTTCTTCGGAAAGGTCGATCATATGAGAACTAAAAAGGGATTTTCCGGTTGCCTTAAAGTGTGCTTCGTTGGCATCCAACATACCATCCATCCAAGGCAATAATTTCTTGGCACAGTGGTCGGTATGCAAGATTACCGTGGCACCATAGGCCTCGGCCATTTCATGAACGTGCTTTGCACCAGCTACCGCCCCAAGAACAGCTGCTCTTTGGTTTTCGTTGGACAATCCCTTACCAGCGTTGAACTGGGCGCCTCCATTTGAAAATTGAATGATAACCGGCGAATTCAGTTCCGCTGCAGTTTCTAAAACGGAGTTTATTGTATTGGAGCCAATTACGTTTACCGCAGGTAATGCATAATTGTTGGCTTTAGCGTGATCAAAAATAGCTTGAACCTCGTCACCTGTAGCCACTCCGGGCTTTATATTGTGGGACATAAATCAGTTAGTTATAGGTTTAAATCAAGCAACAAAAGTAATAAAATATTTCCTCTAGAAGGGATAATTGATTCCTATGTTAAAGACGGCATTTCTAAAGTTATAATCCCTGAACCAGCGTCGGGAAATCTCTTCCGCAGGATTATAGGTCTTAAAACCGACGTCCAATCTAAAAATAAAATAAGAGAAATCGTAACGAAGCCCAAATCCTGTGCCCAAAGCAAGGTCACCCAGGGATTCAAATCCGGTAAAAATGGCATCGGGATTGTCCTCATTATCAAAAACGTTCCAGATATTTCCAGCATCTGCGAACAAGGCCCCCTTCACATCCCCAGCGATTGGAAAACGATATTCAAAGTTCAGGGCAATCTTGAGATTGGCTTCATTGAAATCGTTGAGGTTACTAGTGCTCCCGGGTCCTAATTCATAAGCATTCCAAGCTCTATTATCATTTGATCCCCCAGCAAAGTAACTTCTAACAAACGGGATATTATCTGAATTCCCATAGGGTATGGCGATACCTGAGAAGCTTCTGAAGGCCAGTACGCTTGCATCACCAACTTGCCAATGCCTAATAAAATCAAACTCTGTCTTCAAATATTGGGAAAATGGGACTCCAAAAACCAAGAGTTGGTCATTATCGTTCTCGTTGTACGGCACCACATTGGCCATTAGCGAAAGCACGTTGCCCGCACTTTCCAATTTGGCACTGAACTGATAAAAATCAAGGTCGTTGATGTCGTCCTTGCTGTTTTTGGTGATTGTAAAGTTACTAGCGAAAATGAGGTTGTTTTCCGTGAGTCGTTGTCTACGCTCTTGAATGCTCCTAACCGCCGCCAGAGTATCTTGACTCACCTGGAATCCTGGTGTTAGGATAGCATCGATAAATGAATTGGCCCCTTCTGAAATAATTAGATCGAGTTCATCATCCTCATCAAGGTTTGGATCTACATTTTCATCATAAAACCCAGCAAAATCAGGATTGTCCTCAAAATCATCGGCAATTCCGTCTAAATTGCTAAAGGTGTTTTGGTAAACATTAAAAAAATTGTCCGGATTTACATTTCTAACAAACTCTATATCGAGCAGTTCCAACTCATTCTTTAAGCTTAGATTCGGAGACCAATTATAGGATAATATAGTGTTAAACGTCTGTCTGTCAAGACCAATGTTCCGTTGAAAGTTGGTACCCACAAGAAATCGACTTTGGGGCAACATATAAAAGGGAATGATACGCTCCGTGTTAAAGGGTAGCCAGATACGAGGAAAGGTAATATTGATATCACCACCCAATTCTGAGGTAAAGGTTTCGTCGGATAAGGAAGCATCGCTCAAAAGCCCTATGGAGCCCCTAGCGGATACATTTAGGGTTTCAGCACCGCCAAACACGTTTCTTGTGACCACCGTTGCCCCAAAAGCGGTTCCAATTTGTTGAATATTGGAATGGGTAACATCAAAACTGAAATTAACGGAGTACTTGGGTCTTGGTGCCAAGTAAATATTCGAAATCAATCTTGCATTGGTCGTATCAGGAATCAATTCGATATTGGGATATTTGAAAGTATTGAGGTTGGTAATTTGCCTGTAGGAACGAATTCGGTCCAAATCTCGGTAAACACTGTCTTTTTGAAAGAAAATCGCATCTACCAATGCTTTGGGTTTGTATTTCAACTTGTCGTTGAAATAAATCGTGTAGTTGTTGTACTCCAAGGAATTGAGGGAATCTCTTGAACCTCCAATAAGATAATCGCTGTAAATGTTGATTTTCTCAAAACGGTGAACGCGATAGAAATTGCTCAAGGAATCGGCGGCGTCAGAGCTTCTTGGTTTTTGAATGTTGAGCTGGACTTCCATCAATTTATCATCAGAAGCCGCTACGGTATCCCTTAAAATGTCATAGTTGATGGAACTTTCCTGGAAATTATAAACGCCAGAATTTCTGAAAAGAGTGGTCAAACGTTCCCGTTCCAGATTAAAATTGCCCAAATCGAACTGTTCCCCTTTTTTCACAAAGGATTTGCTTGATGAAATATTGTAAATGGAATCAAGCTCGGGCGAAACAATGTTTTTTAATACCGTATCAATCATATAAGGCATACCCAAGGCAATCTTGTAATCAACGGCTGCCCTCTTTTTTCGTCTTCCTTCGACAATTTCATAACGACCTTTGTTATTGAAGTAGCCCTTACTATTGAAGTAAGCTTTTAATCGATCTACAGATTTTTGGGCCAGGGAGGTGTCAACAACAACAGGAGGCTCGCCAATTCTTTTTAAAAAATCACTGGCTCCCTTAACCACAAAAGACTCCTTAAGCCGATTTACTTGTTTTTTGGAGAGTAATCGGTTCAATCTTTTCTCCCGCTTTTCTTTTCTATGGAGCCAATTTTGAAAAGATGAATCGGAATCTTCTTTGGCCAAATTATAAAGGTTCAGTCGCAAGGGATACCCCAAAACACTGCTGTTCGGCTTTTGGACGATTAGGCTTTTGAGGTCAGATTCATTTACCTTTTCGTCATCGGTATAGATGGTATTGTTAGTGAGCAAAAGTTGATCATCATCAACTTTTTTTAAGGTATTGCATCCGGCCAGGGTGACCATGAGCAACAATAGTCCTATTTTTGCCCTATTACACAATGCACCCTGAAAAACCTTCATAGTCGCCAAAATTAAGGATTTAGATGGTTCCCAAAAACCAAATTAAATTAGTTACCAGCTTACAGCAAAAAAAGTACCGAACTCAACATGGACTCTTTGTGGCCGAAGGTGTTAAATTGGTCAATGAACTTCTTGAAGGTGGCATTGAGCCACATGGGGTTTATGTGGTTAATGAAGCGCTTGCAGATCAAATAGCAACAAATTGCGAAGTGGTTTCTCCATCCGTTCTTAAAAAAATGAGCAGCTTAAGCAGTCCGAATGGGGTATTGGGCGTATTTCACATGCCCAAGAAAGAAAAACTACATTTTGAAGGTTGGGCAATAATCCTTGATTCAATACGTGACCCTGGGAATTTAGGTACCATAATTCGATTATGTGATTGGTTCGATATCAAATATCTCATCTGCTCTCCCGATACCGTAGATTGTTATAACCCAAAAGTACTTCAAGCAACCATGGGTTCCATAGCCAGGGTAGAGGTTCAATATTTGGATTTGGAAGATTTTTTGAAAAAGAATGAACATCCGGTTTACGGGGCTTTTATGGATGGAACGAATATGTATGGGAAAAAGTTGGGAGAACAGGGCATCTTGGTCATGGGCAATGAAGCCAATGGAATTTCTTCCGAAGTAGAAAAATATGTTACCGAACGTATTGGCATACCCCAATTTGGTGAACCAACCACCGAAAGTCTAAATGTGGCCACCGCAACCGCGATTCTGCTCAGTGAAATAAGAAGAAACTAGTTTCTTTTTCGAGTTTTTGTACTTAACCCTTACTCAAAAGTGAAGTTTATAAAAATGCCACGTGTTCGCATGGCGTTAATATTTCCTGTCCAAGGACTATTGGGATCATTGTCTGGTACCAATTCATCCGTAAGGGCGAAAACTCCGCGAATAGAAGGGGAAAACTTGAAGTATTCCGTATAAAAATCTATTCCAAAACCCAATTCATAGCCGTATACGTTGGATTTCATTCGAAACTCCCCACTGCTGTTATCGTCAAGGCTATCTTCTTTGCTTCCCAAATTGGTGGCGGCATAAACACCTCCCGTAATGTAGGGTTTCCAATTTCCGAAGCGTTTGGTACTTACCTTTAAAAGCAAGGGAAAACGAATATAGGTGGAACGTACTTCACGAATGGCTTCGGCCTCTGTGGTAAATCCAGGAAAACCAAGAATTCGCTGGGTATATAATAAACCGGGCTCAAACCGGGCGTCTAAAAACTCGTTAAGACGCAACTCCCCGATAAGACCCACATTAAAACCAAAACTCGTATCCACTAAAATATCCTGACCAATATCATCTTCATATTCAAATTGAAAGTCATATTGATTGAAACCAAGATAGTATCCCCAATTCAAAAGTTTCTGGTCTTCCGATTGAAGATTGAGAATGGGGTCTTTCGCAAATTGTGCCGGGGAATGGGAACATAAAAGTAAACCTATGCCCAGGGTGAACAGGATGTTTTTCATTCAGTTATTTTGTAGCGACATATATTGATGCCACCCCAAATGTCTGGGGCATGTTCTCTACTCCTATAAACCCGATTTTGGCCAAAATATTGTTGAACTCCTCCCCATGTGGAAAAACTGAGGCCGATTCACTCAAATAAGCATAGGCAGAACGATCTTTTGAGAAAATTTTGCCAATGGTGGGGAGAATGTATTTCGTGTAGACCTTATACCCTTGTTTAAAAGGGGTTTTTGTCGGAACAGAGGTTTCCAGTACTACAAAACGTCCGTTGGGTTTCAGCACACGATGGATTTCAGCAAGACCCTTTTGTAGATTTTCAAAGTTGCGAACTCCAAAAGCCACTGTGATGGCATCGAAGGAGTTATCCTCAAAAGACAACTTTTCACTGTCGCCCACCACCATTTCAATGGTTTCTTCCAATTTTTTTTGGGAAATCTTCTTCTTTCCAACCTCCAGCATGCCGGGGGAAATATCAAGACCTACAATTTTTGTTGCTCCGATTTTAGTAAGGGCAATGGCCAAATCTCCTGTCCCGGTGGCAATATCTAAAACCGATTGTGGAGAACCTTTCCCCACCAAGGCAACGACCCTTTTTCTCCATTTTAAATCAATTCCAAAGGATATAACACGATTTAATCCGTCGTAATCCCCAGAAATAGTATCAAACATTTGTTTGACCTGTTCCTTTTTCCCCAAGCTAGAATCTTTATAAGGATTGACTTTTTTGGACATGCCATCTATTTTGGCCGCAAATATACGACTTAGGTATACGGTAGGAGTACAAAATAATTATGTAATTTTGCCCTGTAGTAAGGAAAGCTTTTCCATTTTATGCACGATAGTAGCTTTTTGGATGATGATCCAAAACTTATCACAATACGACCTCGGAAAAGGTCGATTCAAAGAAACTCTCTTATTATTAATCGATGAAGATCATTATTGCTGGAGCAGGTGAGGTGGGCTTTCATTTGGCAAAACTATTGTCTTACGAAGCCCAAGAAATTACATTGATCGATACGGACAAGGAAAGCTTGGCCTATGCCGATAGCCATTTGGATATACGGGTACTTCGAGGAGACGCCACATCGGTTGAGGTGCTTCGTGAGGCCAAGGTCGACACCTCGGACCTTGTAATTGGTGTGACCGCCTCGGAAACCACCAATCTTACACTATGCTTTTTAGCAAAACAATTGGGATGCGAGCGTACCATTGCCAGAATATCCAACACTGAATTTATGGACAATCGAGACCTCATTAAATTTGAGGAACTTGGTATAGACGAACTGATTTCTCCAGAGGAGTTGGCAGCAGAGGAAATTCAGCTCCTTCTCAACCAATCTGCGTTCAACGATACCTACGAGTTTGAGGAAGGGTTGTTGATCATGATTGGTGTTTTTCTTCCTAAATCTGCTCCTTTTGTTGGCAAGATGGTAAAAGAAGCCGCAAATATTTTTCCAGAATTGCACTTTATGCCCATAGCCTTACAGCGAATGGGGACCCAATTCACGGTAATTCCCAGGGGAGATACCGTATTCAAGGAAGGAGACCAAGTCTATTTTATAACTTCGGATGAGGGCGTTGATGAGTTGTACAAGCTCACAGGTATGCAAAAGCGCGAAATCAAGAATGTAATGATCTTGGGAGGTAGCAAAGTGGGGTATAAGACAGCTAGAGATCTTTGCGCCAACAAATTCAATGTAAAGCTTATCGAAAAAAATAAAGAAAAAGCCTTTGACATTGCCGATGAACTACCACATGCCTTGGTCATCAATGGAGATGGCCGAAATGTAGAGTTACTTGACGAGGAGAGTTTGGATTCCATGGATGCTTTTATTGCCGTTACTGGAAATTCTGAGACCAATATTATGTCTTGCTTGGTGGCAAAAACCAAGAAAATTAAAAAGACCATTGCGCTAGTTGAAAATATGGACTACTTCCAGTTGTCCCAGTCCATTGGTGTAGATACCCTTATCAATAAGAAACTACTGGCTGCCAATAATATTTTTAGATACATCAGAAGGGGAGAGGTTTTGGCGCTCACCCGCTTAAACAATCTCAATGCAGAGATTTTGGAGTTTGAGGTAAAGCCAACTTCCCTTGTAAATGGGGAAATCATCAAGGAACTGGATTTCCCAAGAGAGGCTATCATCGGTGGGGTCATACGAGATGGCAAAGGAATCATCGCTTTGGGGGATTTCAAAATACTGGAAGGTGACCGAGTTGTGGTGTGCAGCCTTCCCAAGGCTATTCCGAGAATTGAAAAGCTATTCCTTTAATGGGGCTCAATACGCGAATTATTGTTCACATTATGGGCTTGTTGCTCTTGTGCAACGGCTCTTTTATGCTTTTGGCTGCGTTTACAAGTGGTATTTGTCAAGACGGAGCTACTTTGGATATTACATTGGCTGCCATTGTTACCATGCTTTTTGGGGTGATGGCCATGTTTTACACCCGGGGGCACAAGAAGGAAGTAAAGCGAAAGGAGGGCTATATTGTGGTTACCTTTGGATGGATTATTATGTCTATTTCGGGGACCCTGCCTTACCTTTTTTCCGGTGCCATCCCTTCGTTTACCAACGCATTTTTTGAAACCATATCAGGATATACCACCACGGGAGCGTCCATCTTGGATGATATCGAATCTTTGCCTGAAGGGATTCTTCTCTGGCGAAGTTTGACCCATTGGATTGGAGGAATGGGGATTATTGTATTGGCGATTGCCATCTTACCGTTATTGGGAATAGGAGGGATGCAGTTATTTGCGGCCGAGGCGCCTGGCCCTGCAGGCGATAAACTACACCCAAGAATAACGGACACTGCTAAAAGACTATGGCTCATTTATTTTGGGTATACCGTTGCTGAGACTTTGTTATTGAAATTGGCCGGTATGTCTTTTTTTGATGCCATAAACCATAGTTTGGCCACGCTTTCCACGGGTGGATTCTCTACCAAGAATGCCAGCTTGGCCTATTGGAATAATCAACCCTTGGTGCAGTATATCGTGATTCTCTTTATGATTTTGGCCGGGAGTAACTTCGTGTTGAGCTATTTTGCCTTTACCGGAAAGGTCCAACGAATCCTGAAGGACGAAGAGTTCAAGTATTATCTAAGCTTCTTGGTACTTTTTACAATTTTAGCCGCATTGGTCGTATACTTTAGGGCTGAAGTACCTGTTTCCAATTTTCATCCCATGGTTTGGGGAGAAGGGGAAAGCGCTTTTAGGCATGCGCTCTTCCAAGTGGTGGCTGTGGTGACCACCACGGGTTTTGTAACCGCAGACTTTACGGGATGGACACCGTTTTTGACGGTTTTTTTCTTTGGATTAATGTTTTTGGGAGGTTCAGCAGGGTCTACTGCCGGGGGTATCAAAGTCATGCGCCATATATTGATTATCAAAAATGGCATATTGGAATTTAAGCGTACCCTTCATAGCAATGCGATAATTCCTGTTCGCTACAATAGTAAAACGGTAACGGAACATATCGTTTACAATATCATAGCCTTTTTTGTGCTTTATATGCTGCTTTTTATTATTGGTTCCCTGTTTTTGGGTTTTCTTGGGCTTGATTTCATCTCAGCCATTGGAGGTTCTGCCTCCTCTTTAGGGAATGTAGGGCCCGCTCTGGGGGATTTAAACCCAGTTAGTAATTACAATAGTCTTCCGAATCTTGGAAAATGGTGGTGTGGTTTTTTAATGTTACTGGGCCGGCTTGAGCTTTTCACCGTGCTTATACTATTGACCCCCTATTTTTGGAAAAGGATATAAAAAATCCCTCAGGGTTTACATCCTAAGGGATTTCATTTCATTTTGTTACTTTGAATCAGACTGCCGCAGCAATTCTTGAAATAGCTTCCCGAAGCTCATTTTCCGAAGCCGCATACGAAATACGGATGCAATTGGGATTTCCAAAAGCTTCTCCGGTTACCGTTGCCACATTGGCGTGTTCCAACAGATATAAAGCAAAGTCCGATGCATTGTTGACCACGGTTCCGTTTAGGGTCTTTCCAAAGAAAGACGATACATCTGGGAAAACGTAAAAAGCACCCTCAGGGACGTTTACTTTGAACCCTTCTATTTCACCCAAAAGCTTCAATACCAAATCCCTTCGTTGATGAAATTCATCAATCATGAATTGGATTTTGGAAACCGGGGCTTTCAAAGCTGTGATTACGGAGCGCTGTGCAATGGCGTTGGCCCCGCTTGTTACCTGACCTTGAAGTTTGGTACATCCCTTGGCTATCCATTCGGGAGCTCCAATGTACCCAATCCGCCATCCGGTCATGGCAAAGGCTTTTGAAACTCCATTGACCGTAATGGTTCTGTCATACATGCCATCAATCCCCGCAATACTGACATGACCTCCAACAAAGTTGATATGCTCATATATCTCATCGGAAACTACATAAATATCAGGATGTTTTCTTAAGACCTGGGCAAGCCCTTCAAGCTCAGATTTGCTATAAACCGACCCACTTGGGTTACAAGGAGAGCTGAACCAAAGCATACGTGTTTTGGGCGTAATTGCCGCCTCCAACTGCTCAGGGGTCATCTTGAAATCGGTATCAATACTCGTTTTTACTTCAACAGGGACTCCTTCTGTCAGTTTAACAATGTCGCTGTAACTTACCCAATAAGGTGCGGGTAAAATGACTTCTTCACCAGGATTTAGAATAACCATGGCCACATTGAAAAGGGATTGCTTCGCACCTGTTGAGACCACCACCTGGCTGGGAGTATAATCAAGATTATTGTCCCTTTTGAACTTGTTGCAGATAGCAGTTTTTAGTTCAGCATACCCATCCACGGGGGTATAACTGCTATAGTTATCATCAATGGCCTGTTTGGCGGCTTCCTTAATGAAATCAGGAATATTGAAATCGGGCTCCCCCAAACTTAGTCCTATAATGTCTTTGCCTTGGTTGCGCAATTCACGTGCCTTGGCCGCCATAGCCAAGGTCGCCGATGTGGACATGTTCTGAATCCGATCGGATAAATGCGTGCTCATTGATTTTTGGTTTTACTGGTACTGAAGTGCGGGATTTTTACCCAATTCCTTCAAATGTTTGAAGTGCGAAATTATAGCTTTTCTGGTAGTTTTATATTCGTTGTAAGGTAAATTAAATTCCTTGGCAGTCTGTTTCACAATTTTGGAAATTTTTGTGTAGTGAACATGACTGATGTTTGGAAAAATATGATGCTCAACTTGGTGGTTCAATCCTCCCGTAAACCAGTTCACAATTCTGTTTTTGGTGCCAAAATTCACTGTAGTGAACAGTTGATGTATGGCCCAAGTGTTTTTCATTGTCCCACTTTCATCAGGAAGAGGAGTTTCCGCATCATCCACAATATGGGCCAATTGAAAGACGACACTTAAAATTACGCCCGCCACATAATGCATAATAAAGAAGCCCAACAATACCTGCCACCAGGCAACGCTTACAAAAATTAGCGGTAAGACTATCCAAATGGTTATGTAGAGCATTTTGGTGATGACCAAAGTACTCCAGTTGATTACTGGGTTGGGCAATTTACCATAAGATAATCTCCTCTTCATGTATCGATACATTTGCTGGAAATCTGTGGTCACGGCCCAATTAAAGGTCAGTAAACCATATAGAAAAATGGAATAATAATGTTGGAATCTATGGTGTTTTTGCCACTCTGCATGCTTTGAGAAGCGAAGGATTCTTCCTGCTTCCATGTCCTCGTCGTGCTCGTGTATATTGGTATATGTATGATGCAATACATTGTGCTGTACTTGCCAGTTGTATACATTGCCTGCCAAGATGTAAATACTGCTTCCCATGATCTTGTTGACCCATTTTTTATTCGAATAGGAACCATGGTTACCATCGTGCATCACGTTCATACCAACCCCGGCCATTCCAACGCCCATCGTTATGGACAGTAACAAATAGCCCCAAAAGGGAAGATTTAATGTCAAGATCAAAAAATAGGGAGTTAAAAAGACGGCAAACATCACAATGGTCTTCAGGTGAAGTTTCCAGTTACCGGTTTTCTTAATCTTATTTTCTGCGAAATATTGATTGACTCTTTTATTCAGTGTTCTAAAAAATTGTGCAGAGTCTTTTCTTGAAAACCGGATGGTATTCTTATCCATAAAATATTTTTTTACAAAGGTAACCAAATTGACTTCTCAACTTTGTTGCCTTTTTACAAAACGATGTTAAGGTGCCTAAAAGTATTAATTTTGTTGAAATTAACAGCTTACCTAATGAATGTTGATCTAATCTATCCCTATTTTACGACGCTCACCGACCATCAAAAGGAGCTTTTTGAAGCCCTGGAATTGCTATATAAGGATTGGAACAGCAAAATAAATGTGGTTTCTAGGAAGGATATCGATGAACTGTATTTGAGGCACGTGCTTCATTCTTTGGGAATAGCCAAGATTCAGCAGTTTAATGAGGGTTCTCAAATACTGGACGTTGGTACCGGGGGAGGATTTCCGGGAATTCCTTTGGCTATTTTATTCCCAGAAACCCAATTTACCTTGGTCGATGCCATTGGGAAAAAAATAAAAGTGGTTCAAGAGGTAATTGATGGTCTTGAATTAAAAAATGTGAAGGCCATTCATACCAGAGTAGAGGATTTGGAAGATCAGTTTGATTTTATAGTGAGCCGGGCAGTTGCTGCCATGCCAACTTTTGTACGATGGACCAAAGGAAAAATCAAAAAACAATCGAGCCATGAGCGGAGAAATGGCATTCTTTATTTAAAGGGAGGGGATTTGACCGAGGAACTACAAAATTTTCCTAATGCCGAAATCTTTGATCTTAGTGATTATTTTTCCGAGCCATTTTTCGAAACCAAAAAAGTGGTATATCTGCCACAAAAATTCAAAGGCTGAGCACTTACAAAACGATACAGGCAAAATCTTCGGGTTGCCAGATGATTTCGTAATTGGAGACGTTGGCAGGATCAACACTCTCTGGCCCTAAATGACCCAATGCTCTTCCCAAACAATCAAAAACAGGAATCACTTTGTTGATCAGTGGGTTGCAATCAAAATAAAGAAATACAGGCTCCCCGTCCAGTTCGGCCTGCGAAATGTAACAATACTTAGTTTCATCATTGGCTTGAATTTCCCTTCGCCGGATTTCGTTGCTAAGCCATTCCAAATCCGCTACAGGGTCTTCAAAAGTGCAAACCACCTCACTCTTTGAAACTAAACGAACAAGCCGCAAGGAATAGGAGGACCCGTCAGCCGGAGGATTTTCAATCCGGGTCTTTTCAATTTGCAAATCATATACAAAACCGGGCTCAAACTCGAATCCTTCTATGGTGCCGAAGAAATTAAACCAACTGGAACCACCAATTTCATTGCCTTCTTGAACCTGTAAACAATCTGTTGGAAAAGAACCTGTACAGGGCAATGTGTAGTAATTGACCCGAAGATTCGCGGTCTCCACACCATCGTCATCAGAAGAGCAAGAAATAAACAAAAAGACTAGGGGCACTAAAAGAAGGGATACACGTTTGTTCATCGCAGAGGTTTCCTCAAAGATGTAGCCCTATCACAAAGGTTGCTTTGGAACTGCTACCATAGCTTTTTAAATAGCGGACCATCGCCGGTTAGGGAATACCCCAAAATGTTTCCTTTGGAATCCCTTTTGAAATGTATGGGTCTATTGGTTTCGTTGGAAAACGTATCTCCCCTCTCATGGTAAATGGGGTGTGACATACCATCAATCACTGCAAAAAGGTCCTTGTTGCCAGCATTGAGTTTTAACTCGATTTTTTGATTATTTTCATATTCATAAGTGCCTTCAAATTCGCTTAAACTGGTAATCGATATTTGGTTTGTGTACGGATTGTCATCTGACAAAATAAGGCCGTCGCCCAATTTCCAGTTGTCATATTCCATATAAAAGGCTGTTCGCTTGGCGACATTCACTCCTTGTAGCTTGGCAACTAAATGAAGGGCACCGTCAATTCCTGCGGAAATACCTGCCGTTGTGATTACATTTCCGTTGTCAACAAAACGAACATTCTTTCGAACATCTACTTTGGGATAGGAGCCTTCCAAATTTTCCAATGCGTTGTGAAAAGTAGTTGCTGTTTTTCCATCGAGCACCCCAGCTTCGGCCAAAATAAAGGCACCTGTGCACACCGAAAAATGGTATTGAACGCTTTCTTGCTGTCTTACCCAATCGATTACTTTGGGATTTTGAACCGCCACATTGGAATTTCCTCCGAAAAAAGCCAGAATATCAGCATTGGGAGCATCCTCAATGCTGTAGTCAGGTGTGACCTTTAGGATGCCTTGTGATTTAATCTGGGATTTGGTCGCTGAGACTGTAAATACTTGATAGCCGGCATAGGCAAAAACCTCCATGGGACCTGCAAAGTCCAATACCTCTACCCCATCTTGAAGGTAAAAGGCAATAGTTTTTGAATCATTTTTTTTCATAAGCACCATATTGCAATGTGAACATACTCCTGGTTCTTCATGTTCAATGTTGTCGCAACTACTACTGCACGGAGGACAAATGTACTTAGATTCTGTGTTGGCACTTTGTTGGGCCATGATAGAAAATATACTAAAAAAGAAAATAGATATTTGAGCGATCCTGTTCATTTTTTGATGATTTAAGTACAAAGCTAACCCTGCGTCATGGAATTGAAAAGGACAATCAAACGCAGGATTGGGACATGCTAACTAGAGAACTCAGAGGGTAGTGATGCGGTATATTTTTTAAGAAGGCTTCGGAGTTGATTGGTGCTCTTGAGTCCACAGGAGTTCGATACCGAACTCACCTTTTCCCCTTTGGATAGTAGTTTTATGGCCATTTCTACACGAAGTTTGTCCAAGTAATGACCTATGGTAATGCCAGTTGTTTTTTTGAAAAGCCGAGTCAAGTTTCTAGGACTCATATATACTTTTTCGGCCAAATCTTCAATAGAGGTTTTTTCGGACAGATTTTGGGCCATGGCATCTTGAACTTGATGGATTCTGGTATCGATATGGTTCCGATATTGCAAGAATACGCTGAGTTGGGGATCTCCCGGCGAGCGTCGCAAAAAAATAACGACCTCCTTCGCTATTTTTGAAGCAAAGACCGACCCAAATAATTCTTCCAAAAGAAATAGGGCCAAATCAATTCCAGATGAAACCCCTGCACTGGAATAGAGATTGCCATCTTTTACCAATAATCGATCCTGCAGCAATTTGACCTTGGGGAAGCGTTCGGAAAAATCATTAAAATACTTCCAATGTGTGGTGCACTCTTTTTCATCCAACAATCCGGCGAATGCCAAAATATAAGCCCCAGTGCATACGGAACAGATTTTGGCACCTTGTTTATATTGAGTCGGAAGCCATTCCAAAAACGGCTGATTTTTCTTGGGAAAATCATCAGAGAAAAAAAGATGGGACTCCAGACCGGGGATAAAAAGTAAATCGTTTTGGGTCAATGAAAATTCCGAAAAAGATTTCAAATTGCCCAGTGCCAGACCAGCACTGGAAATTTCTTGACCGGAGGCCTCCATGCTAAGATAATGCGCCTGTATTTCGGCACCATACTCCTTTGCCTCGTAAAACAAATGGGCCGGACCAGTAATGTCCAGTAATTGGACTTCGGGTGGAATTAAGAAAAAGGCACGCATGTTAGGGACAAATTACCCCAAAAAAGGATACCTGTAATCCTCTGGCGTGACAAAAGTCTCCTTTATCAAACGTGGTGATACCCAACGCAACAAATTTTGTGCAGAACCAGCCTTATCGTTGGTTCCAGAAGCTCTTGCTCCTCCAAAGGGTTGTTGCCCTACCACAGCACCTGTGGGTTTGTCATTGATATAGAAGTTTCCGGCACAATTTTGCAAGGCCTTGGTGGCTTCATCGATGGCATATCGATCTTGCGATATTACAGCTCCCGTAAGTGCATATTCGGAGGTGGTGTCTACCAACTCCAGAGTTTCGGACCACTCTGCATCCTCATACACATAGATGGTCACCACAGGCCCAAAAAGTTCGGTTTCCATGGTGGTGTATTTGGGATCAGTGGTCAAAATCACCGTAGGCTCCACAAAATACCCTACGGATTTGTCGTACCCTCCACCAGCAATAATTTCAGCGTTCTTATCCGTTTTGGCCTGATCAATGTATTTAGCCAATTTATCGAAAGAGCCTTCATGGATTACAGCTGTTATAAAGTTGGACATATCTTCTGGGGATCCAGGTTTGTTGAACGAAGCAATGTCTTTTTTAACCAAATCCAAGATTTCATCCGCAGTGGATTTCGGTAAGTAGACCCTTGAGGCCGCGCTACACTTTTGCCCTTGGAACTCAAAAGCTCCGCGGACAATCGCAGTAGCCACTTGTTGAGGTTTTGCCGAAGGGTGGGCCACAATAAAGTCCTTACCTCCTGTTTCCCCAACTATGCGGGGATAGGTTTTATAGGTATGGATGTTGTTGCCTATTTGTTTCCAAAGTTCTTTAAAGACAAAAGTGGAACCGGTAAAATGAAGTCCTGAGAAATCTGGATTGGAAAGCACCGTTTCTGTTATCATAACAGGGTCACCCATTACCATATTGATGACTCCGTCTGGGAGCCCCGCTTCCTGAAAAACGTCCATGATTACTTTTGCGGAATACACTTGGCTATCGCTGGGCTTCCAAAGCACCACATTCCCCATCATGGCGGCACTGGCAGGAAGGTTTCCTGAAATGGCAGTAAAGTTGAACGGGGTAATGGCATATACAAATCCTTCCAAAGGTCGGTATTCGACCCTGTTCCAAATACCATCGGAAGACTCAGGTTGTTCAGCATATATCTGTGACATATACTCCACGTTAAAACGGAGGAAATCTATAAACTCACAGGCGGCATCGATTTCTGCTTGGTGAATGGTTTTTGATTGGGCCATCATAGTGGCTGCATTGATTTTTGCACGGTAAGGACCGGCAATCAATTCAGCTGCTTTTAAGAAGATGGCAGCTCGTTGTTCCCAGGTCAGGTTGGCCCATTGTTCCCGTGCCGCCAGACCCGTTGCTATAGCTTCTTCAACCTGTTTTTTATCGGCAATATGATAGTGACCCACAACATGTTGGTGCTCATGGGGTGGTGACATGGGTTTTGTGTTTCCCGTCTTCACTTGTTGTGCGCCAATATATAAAGGAACCTCAACCTTTGCGTTATAATATGCCTTGTATTGTTGAAGTACTTCCTCCCGCTCAGGTGTGCCTGGAGCGTAGCTTTTTATAGGTTCGTTATATGCAGTTGGAACTTGAAAGAAGCCTTTTCCCATGTCGGTGATTTTTTTAGATTTAAAATGCCAACAAAGGTACTAAAAGGAGGAACGATTGTAAAATGAAATTGATTAGTTCATGGCAAAGGGAGCGGCAAATTTAAAAGTGGGGATTTCCACTTCAAACTCTTCCGATGTGCCTAGGTTCACCATATGGTAATAGCCCTGCATGGCTCCAACCGGGGAAGCCAATAAACAGCCCGAACTATAGGTATGGGATTTACCAGGTTTAATGACCGGTTTTCTGCCAATTACACCTTCCCCATCAACAGTTTCCATTTCCTTTAAAGAATCAAAAATATCCCAATGTCTGGCCGTGAGCTGTACCGTGTTTTTACTTTGATTTTCAATGGTCACAGTATACCCAAAGGCATAGTGCATTTTGTAGTTCTTGAAAAAAGTACCCTCAAATGTGGTTTGTACAGAAACCTTGATTCCTTTTGTGACTTGCGTGAACATAGTTTTAATATGTAAATGCACTTCCTGTAAACAATAACACCACTGTAAAGAATGCCAGTAAAGCAAAAATGGTGTTCAGAAAGAGGTATTTGACAATCGTTTTAAACCTACCCTGTCCATAAAATTTTCGCATGGCCTTATACAGATAAAAACCGAAAATGGTCAGAAAAATACCTGAGCTGGCCCCATCAAAAATAGCGTCTATTATGAGACTAAGGATGAGCAAGATAAACAATAGGGATTGGTTGTGAAAGCTAAAGATGAGATGATCGGTGTAGGTATATTTTTTTCTGATGTACACCAACCAAATGAAGACCGTGAAGATCGGCAAGAACAAGAAAATAACAAACGGCATTTTCGAAATCGTCGCGTTTACAAAATTACCTGGTTGTGCAACAACCCTTAAAAGGCTGTTGGCCGCATTGAAAGCCATTTTATTGCCTCGGCTTTCCGGAATTTGATATCTGGTGTTCGCTTCTGAAAGATTTACAATGGAATCGTCCTTGATCAATGTTGCAAAGAAGTCTATCTTGTTGATAAAGCGATTACTTGCCGATTCTTTAAGATTGATGGAATCATAAAAGGCTCTGGGATTTGCCAAAATAAGCGAATCTTCATCGATTTCTTTTTTTGAACTAAAAACCCCAAGGGAATCCAGTACCTGAAGTTGGTCGGTAAGGTTGGAATTACCTTCACCGAGGGAATCCAGTTTTTTTAGCACCTTTTCAGTTTCTTCCCTTATTACTGTACTATCCGTATTTATTGAACCTGATTCCAAATCAAAGGATATGGGTCCGGATTGATTGATTTTACCATCAAACCCCTTTACCGTTCGGTCCAAATTTGAAAAATTGTTGTTGTAACCGAACATCAGAAGATAGATGAAGGCCAAACTCAGCAAAAACCGGAAAGGATTGGTATATGAAATTCGCTTTCCCTCAATGTAGTCCTTGGTAATCGTTCCCGGTTTGACCAACAGCGCATAGAGGGTTTTTAGCAGTTTGGAATCGTAATTCACCAAGCTTGAAAAAAATTCATCCACGAAATCCTTAAGAACAAGTTTCTTGGTGCTGTTGGCCTGAGAGCAATTAGGGCAGTATTTATCGCTTACGTCCAATGGATGGCCACAATTCAGACATTGGTCTCCACGATACTTCAACTCGTAACGCCCCTTGGAAATTAGGGTTGGTTTGTTTTCCATAGCGCTGGTCGGTTTATCGATAAAGATAATTAATTGCTAATAGTTCTCGAATTAATGGAGCCAATGCCGATGAGGCTATCGTACATATCCCCAAAATCGCGGTAATACACCAAAATTAAATAGTTGTTTTCGGTGAAGTGAAAATTGCCGCTCACGTAGTTGAGATCTATGGAGCCATCCTCACGTTCTACAACATATTTGTAGTTATAAAACCCCTGTTTCATCAAAAGGGAGAGCTCCATTTTAGCTTCTTTCTCATTAAATTCCATTCGATTCTCCTCTTCAATGGTGTAGTTGTTGAACTTCCCAATGACATATACATTGTCCAGACCAATTTCATTCGAATAGGGTAGGCTAAAATGTACCCGGGTGTACTCCGCTTCCCGCGCTTCGTCTTGGCCTTGGAATGTCCTTACCACAAAATCTCCGTTGATATCGGGAAAGTAGGTATAGTTTTGATCATATCGAAACTCGTTGGTAAAAAGATAGTGGTTGTAAACGTCTTCCAATTCAATTCTGGAAATGGCAAAAGAAGTGGTCCGGAGGTCCTTGGTATCAAAATTGAGAAATTCATTTCCCCCATAAAAACTGGTCTCCTGATCATAGCGATAGACCAATTCTGTGCCAACCGTAAATTGTGGTTTGATGTTATAGAGCGCAGTGGGCCAAAAATGATTTTGAACAATGGCCACTTTGATTTCCTTTTTGGGATTCACCACAGGAAAACCAGCAGTGTTTATGGAAAACTGTACGACCTGTTTTTCGTTGAGAAAGTTGAAATCGCGGGAGCGTCTAATTGCGCCACCAACCTGAACCAAATCACGATAAACTACAAACCTTCTTGAAAACTGCAGGTCCCCTTGCATGTTGTAGATTTCAAGAACATAGTTTCCGCTCACTTTAAGTCTTATGTTCTCATTGGGGATGCTTAAGCGATAGTTCGAATACGGTTGCAAGGTGGTGTAACTGTTTTCGTAGTCAATAATGCGCTGGTTGTCTATGCCCACTAAATATTGTGACTTTAAAAGCTGCGATGGTGTCCAATCGTAATCACAGTGAACAATTTTATAATAGTAATCCTGCTCGCTGGCGGTAAGGTCGTCAAACTCGAGGGTAATGGTTTCGCCAATTTTAATAACAGGGAATTGATCTTCCGTCGGACCACGAAAAATCACCGTTTTTATGTTGGATGGTGGATTTACCTCTTCTTGCACTTGGGCAACAAGACCTGAAGTAAACAACAGCAATATAAATTGTTTGATCATCAAACGCATTTGGGACCCAATTTTTGGGTAAAGGTAAACAAAAAGTGTGCCTACCAAATTTAGCTCGTTGTAATCCCGTTTTTTGTGGTCAATTATTATGAAAAGAATGCTTTTAGTAGTAAATTTGCGACCAATTTTTCATAATAAAAGGTCTACCAATATGTCTAAAGACATTCGGATTAAGAAGGGATTGAACATCAATCTCGTCGGGGCGGCTGAAAAGACAACTTCCAAAGCCGTTTTAAGTAACGTATACGCCCTGAACCTAGACGATTTTCACGGAATTACACCTAAAATGTTGGTAAAACAAGGAGCCGAGGTCAAAGCTGGGGAGCCTCTGTTTTACAATAAAGCTAACGAGGAAATGTTATTTGTTTCTCCGGTTAGTGGTGAGCTAGTGGAAATTGTAAGAGGAGCAAGAAGAAGAATTTTGACGCTTAAAATACTAGCGGACAAGACACAGGAGTACACTTCGCACAAAGTAATGGATGTCGAAAAGGCTGAAGCTGATGAAGTGCGCAAGTTTCTTCTTCAATCAGGTGCATGGCCCTTCATCAAACAAAGGCCCTATGACATTATTGCCACCCCTGACTCCACTCCCAAAGCCATTTTTATTTCCGGATACGCCACAGCACCTTTAGCGGCAGACCCAGATTTTGTTTTGCAGGGAAAGGAAGCTGAGCTTCAAGCGGCAATAAGTGCTTTAAGGACATTAACACCGGGAAAAATACATGTTTCAGTTGGTAAATCGAGCCAATCTCCTTTGGCCGGTTTGGAGGGTATTACCTTGCATAAGGTGAGTGGCCCGCATCCCGCTGGGCTCGTAGGAACCCAAATAAATAAAATAGACCCCGTCAATAAAGGGGAGGTGGTATGGACCATAAGCCCGCAGGATTTGGTCATAATTGGTGAGTTATTCCTTACTGGGAAGTTCAATGCTGAGCGAACTATAGCTTTGGGAGGTTCGGTTGTAAAATCTCCCAAGTATTACACGACCAAGATTGGCGCTGAGATTTCTACCTTTTTGTATGCGAGTGGAGTAAGTCAAGAAAAGTTCAGATTGATCAATGGAGATGTGCTCACAGGATCTAAGACGCATCCGGAAGGTCATTTAGGGTTTTATAATAATACGGTTACGGCCATACCGGAAGGTGACGATTACGAGTTCTTTGGTTGGAACAAACCGGTATTCAACAAAATATCCTCCACAAGGGCACTGACCTTTTCGTGGATGCAGCCGAACAAAAAATATGATTTGGATACAAATACCAATGGAGAGCATAGGGCCTTTGTGGTCACCGGCAGATATGAGGCGGTATTCCCATTGGACATCTACCCCTTGCAGTTGCTTAAGGCCTGCATGGTTAAGGATTTGGATGAAATGGAGCAGTTGGGCTTGTATGAAGTGGCCCCTGAGGATTTCTCCTTAACAGAGTTCATTTGTATCTCCAAACAACCGCACCAGCAAATAATCAGGGAAGGACTGGATTTATTGTATCAAGAAATTGGATAAAACATGGGATTGAAAGAAAAGTTACATCAAACTAAATTGAAGTATCAGGGCAAAAAAATGGCACCGGCGTTCAACGCTTTGCACACCTTTTTGTACAGCCCTAACGAAACAACCCATTCTGGAAGTCACGTTCGAGCAGTTGACGACCTAAAGCGCACGATGAACACAGTAATTATGGCCTTGGTGCCCTGCTTGCTGTTCGGGATTTTCAATGCTGGCTATCAGCACTATTCTGCCATAAATGGTTTTCCAGAAAACTTCTCGGTTTTAGAGCACTTTATTACATGGGATAACTTTTGGTTGGGCGCAATAACCGTACTACCTATAGTTGTGGTTTCCTACGGAGTAGGTTTGGCCATTGAGTTTCTATTTGCTGTAATTAAAGGGCATGAAGTGGAAGAAGGGTATTTAGTGACCGGGATGTTGGTTCCCCTTATTGTTCCTGTTGATACGCCACTTTGGATGTTGGCTGTTGCCGTTGCTTTTGGTGTTGTAATAGGAAAAGAGGTGTTTGGAGGAACGGGAATGAATATCTTGAATCCTGCTTTGACCATTCGGGCTTTCTTGTTCTTTGCATACCCTACTTGGATGAGTGGTGATAAAGTTTGGGTGCACGGTGCTGTCGATAGAGCCGGTACTGCCGATGCCATTTCAGGTGAAACGGTTTTGGGATATCTGGCCCAGGGCAACAATACTGAGATGTTCGCTAAATATGATCTTTCCGAAATGTTTTTTGGATTCATTCCAGGGTCGGTAGGTGAAACCTCCACATTCCTAATTCTCTTGGGAGGTCTGTTCTTGATTTTTAGCAAAATCGCTTCTTGGAGAATAATGGTGAGTGCCGTAGTGGGATCATTGGCTATGGGACTTATATTCAATGGAATAGTTGCTGCCGAATGGATTCCTGAATACAGCAAGTTTTATGGATTGATGAGCTTTGAGTTCTGGCAACACCTGCTTGTTGGCGGTTTGGCCTTCGGTATTGTCTACATGGCCACAGACCCAGTTACAGGCTCCCAAACCAATAGAGGCAAATGGATTTATGGTTTCTTGATTGGATTCCTGTCCGTTATGATTCGGGTATTCAACCCAGGATATCCGGAAGGTGTATTCTTGGCAATCCTATTGATGAACGTTTTTGCTCCTACCATAGATCACTACGTAGTTCGAGGAAACGTAAAACGAAGAATGAAGCGATTGAAAAATGCAACCATCTTCCCTAAAGTATCCGGTGAGGTGGAAGAATTAAAAACTGAAACTGTATAACAATGGCGATAGACACTGAAAAAAATAGCTTTACCGTACTCTTTGCTGTCATCATGGTGGTAGTGGTAGGATCCATTTTGGCCTTCTTTGCCTCTGGACTTCGACCTCGAATCGATGAGAACGAACGGTTCGAGAAGCAACAAAATATTCTGTATGCCATGGGCGTGAATCAGAATGAAGGAAACGGTGATGTGAGCTTTGTCCCCACTGATATTGTTGAAGAAGAGTTTGCAAAATACATTCAAAAGCAATTGGTGATTACCAATAGTGGTGTTGAGGAAAATAGCGAGGCATACCTGATTGACCTAAAAAAGCAGATCAGTGCTTTGAAAAATGGTCAGGAAGCTCAGTTGCCCGTTTTTATTGGTGAGAAGGATGGTAAGAAAACCTACATCTTACCGATGTATGGAAAAGGATTATGGGACGCCATTTGGGGTTTTATGTCCTTGGATGAAAATATGGTGGTACAAGGCGTGTATTTCGATCACAAGGCCGAAACACCAGGACTTGGGGCCAATATCAAGCAGCGCTATTTCATGGATGACTTTATAGGTGAGTCTCTTCTTGAAGGTAATCGGTTTGCTGGTATTGGGGTGGTCAAAGGAAATAATGATCCTGCTAACACCGATAAAGACGATAATGAAGTCGATGCCCTGGCCGGTGCCACAATTACTGGTAACGGAGTTACTGCAATGATCAAAGAAAGCCTGAAGCTTTACGAACCTTATTTAAAAACGATTAGATCCAATTAATATGGCCTTACTATCCAAGAAAGATGCAAATCTGATTCTAGACCCTTTGGCTGATAACAACCCAATTACCATTCAGGTATTGGGAATCTGTTCCGCCTTGGCGATTACCGCTGAATTAAAAGCTTCTGTTGTAATGGCCCTATCCGTAATTTTTGTGATGGGCGTCGGGAATGTTGTGATTTCCTTGATGCGAAATTTGATACCATCCAAAATCCGGATTATTGTGCAATTGGTTGTCGTGGCCTCATTGGTAATTATGGTGGACCAAGTGCTCAAGGCATTTGCGTACGAACTGAGCAAAACCCTAGGGGTATTTATCGGATTGATTATTACCAACTGTATTATCATGGGACGTTTTGAAGCCTTTGCCTTGGGCAACGGTGTTTGGAGGTCCTTTTTAGATGGAATTGGAAATGCCCTTGGATACGGTGTTATCCTTATTATCGTCGGATTTTTCCGTGAGCTTTTGGGATCGGGAACGCTTTTTGGGATTCCAGTATTTGGAGACCCTGTAGCGAAAACAGGATTGTATTCCATAGGTTATGAAAACAACGGATTTATGATCATACCTCCTGCGGCTTTGATCGTAGTTGGGATTATTATCTGGGTGCAGCGTTCAAGAAACAGAGCATTGATAGAAGAAGCATAAAAACAAAGAGGAAGTTATGTTAGAGCATATAGAATTATTTTTTAAGTCCATCTTCATCGACAACATGGTATTTGCCGTATTCTTGGGGATGTGTTCCTATTTGGCGGTTTCCAAAAAGGTAAGTACTGCAGTAGGACTTGGTGCCGCTGTAATCTTTGTTTTGGGAGTAACAGTACCTTTGAACTGGTTGTTGGACACCTACTTGCTACAAGATGGGGCATTGGCCTGGTTGGGTCCAGAATATGCGGATTACAACCTAAGCTTTTTGTCGTTCATCCTATTCATTGCAACCATTGCCACAATGGTGCAATTGGTGGAGATTGTTGTTGAGAAATTTTCTCCTGCACTTTATAATTCCTTGGGTATATTTTTGCCGTTGATTGCGGTGAATTGTGCCATTCTCGGGGGATCACTCTTCATGCAAGCTAGGGAAATACCTTCCTTGGGCTTGGCCTTGAATTATGGGATTAGCTCAGGAATCGGATGGTTTTTGGCCATTTTGGCCATTGCGGCCATTCGGGAAAAAATCAGATATTCCAATGTTCCGGCTCCACTTCGTGGATTGGGAATCACTTTCATCATCACTGGATTGATGGGAATTGGTTTTCAGAGTTTCGGGGGAATGTTGACCGGAGACAATGAGCCACCTGAGGATGTAGATACGTCCACAGCAAAAAAAGTTGAAGAAAAGAAAATTGAAAAAGAGATTGAGGACGAAGAGAAGGCAGTCTCTTATAACGAAGTCATAAACAAGTAAAGATGATTTTAGCCGCAAGTACAGGGGGTACCATTCTAATTACAGTTGTATCGTTCCTTATTTTATTGCTGCTTTTGGTGGCACTATTACTATTTACCAAAGAAAAGTTGGCTCCATCAGGACCCGTGACCATTACCATTAATGGAGAAAAGGAAATTGAAGTGGCCTCTGGGAGTTCACTTTTATCAACTTTGGGAAACCAAAAAGTATTCTTGCCTTCCGCTTGTGGAGGAGGGGGAACCTGTATCCAATGTGAATGCCACGTACTTTCTGGTGGGGGAGAGGCACTTCCAACAGAGACACCGCACTTTTCCAAGAAAGAATTGAATGAAGGTGCCCGTTTGGCCTGCCAGGTGAAGGTGAAGCAGGATATGGAAATTACCATTCCAGAGGAAGTCTTCGGAATCAAGAAATGGCATGCCAAGGTGGTTCGGAACTTCAATGTGGCTTCTTTCATCAAAGAGTTTGTTGTTGAGATTCCGGAGGATATGAACTACAAGGCGGGAGGATACATTCAAATCGAGATACCACCTTGCGAAGTAAAGTATGCAGACATAGATATCACCGCGCATCCTGAGGAACATGAAACTCCAGATAAGTTTAAAAACGAATGGGATAAGTTCAATCTGTGGCCCTTGGTGATGAAAAATACCGAAACTGTCGAACGAGCCTATTCCATGGCTTCCTATCCGGCAGAAGGGCGTGAAATTATGTTGAATGTGCGTATTGCCACGCCACCGTGGGACCGTTCAAAAAATGGATGGATGGATGTCAACCCTGGGGTTGCCTCCTCTTACATCTTTGGATTGAAGCCCGGGGACGATGTTACCATTTCAGGTCCGTTTGGTGAATTCTTCATCAACGAGTCCGATGCAGAAATGCTTTATGTGGGCGGTGGAGCCGGTATGGCGCCTATGCGCTCGCATTTATATCACCTTTTCAAAACCTTGAAAACAAACAGGAAGGTTACCTATTGGTACGGAGGACGTTCGAAAAGAGAATTGTTCTACATCGACCACTTCAAGCAATTGGAACGTGAGTTTCCTAATTTTAAATTCTATATGGCCCTTTCTGAGCCTTTGGAAGAAGATAACTGGAAAGTAAAAAAGGACATTGACGCCGAAGGTGATGGGTTTGTTGGATTTATCCACAATTGCGTTATAGACAACTATTTGAACCATCACGAGGCACCTGAAGATATCGAATTATACTTCTGCGGTCCTCCATTGATGAACAAGGCTGTTCAGAAAATGGGAGAGGATTTCGGTATTCCAGATGAGAATATACGCTTTGACGATTTTGGCGGATAATAGATATTTAGTCCCTTATCCTCTCGAGCTTGTTCGAGTGGTATTTTAAAATAAACCTGACCGATGCCCTAAAGCATCGGTCTTTTGTTTCCGATGAGCAGAGAATTAACAGAACAGGAATTACACAACTTGGCGATGAACATTGTGGGACGTCAGCTAGAGGCGGATGGTTTCGAGTTTATGGCCATCAACAGCAAGCCCAGAAAGAATCCGCAATATGTGTGTTTAAAGGAAAAAACATTGCATTTTATAGTAGTTCGCAATGTAGTTTTTCCAGATGACCCTAGAGATTTTGACGATGCCTTAATGCAAAAGGTAAAGTCGCACGCAGACAAGTTTGAGGCCAAAACCTATTTTGCAGGTGTGGGACTCTCCAATGCCTCGGACCAAAACTTACCGGTTCTATTGAACGAGGAGTATATTGTGGAATATCAGGGATTAATAGAAATATAAGATGATAAAAAGAGTTTTGTTGCTTCTTGCGTTGGTATTTTTCACTGCTTGTCAAAAAGAACTCGTCAAAAATCAAAACGTCGGAAATGCCTTAGGTACCACCTATTCGATAATTTATATTGCTGATGAGCCTCTGGACTTTCAACAAGAAATCGATTCGGTATTTCGGGTCATGAACCAATCCCTTTCCACCTATATTCCTACTTCGGATATTTCAAAGATCAATCAGGGTGATTCAACTATTGTAGTGGACCATATGTTCCAAGAAGTTTTTGAGCTTTCGAAAAAAATCCATGGCTACAGCAAGGGCTATTTTGACCCTACGGTTGGTGTTTTGGTCAATGCTTGGGGATTTGGACCTGGAGAACAAATTGAACTCGATAACATGCGGGTGGACAGTTTGTTGGATTATGTGGGTTTTGACAAAGTCAATTTGACTGAAAACAATACGGTGCGAAAAAGAAGCAAATCCATTTACTTTGATTTCAATGCGATTGCCAAAGGATATGCCATTGACCGTTTGGGTGCTATGCTCGATGCAAAGGGAATTTCCAATTATTTGGTCGAGGTAGGGGGTGAGGTTTTGACCAAAGGCACCAATCCTATCTCGCAAAAACAGTGGACCGTTGGAATAGACGATCCCCAGGCTGAAGAAGGCCGACAATTGAAGCGCATTGTCTCTCTTGAAAACAAGGCTATGGCTTCCTCTGGTAACTACCGAAAATTCAGGATTGATAAAAAAACAGGAATGAAATACGTGCATACGATAAATCCAAAGACGGGGTATACCAAAAATTCAAGTGTATTAGCGACCAGTGTTGTGGCCCATACCTGCGCTGAAGCGGATGCCTTCGCCACAGCGTTTATGGCCATGGATTTAAAAGATTCTCAATTGCTCTTGGAGGAACGCGACGAATTGGAGGCTTACATCATTTATATTGATGAGGAAGGAAAAACCCAAGAGTTTATGACCCCAGGATTCCAACATTTGGTACAAAACTGATTATTTGGATACCACCGGAAGGATTTCTCCTTTGGCAAGTCTATATTTTTCCACCTCGTCCGAAGAAAGCTTAGCGGTATAATCCACTTCTTGCACTTTGAAGCCCACGCTCCTTAGTTTGTCAAAATAATCACGGCCATAAATGCGCACGTGATCGTACTGACCAAAGATTTTGGCCCTTTCCTTTCTGTCGGTTATCGAATCATCCTCAAAAGTAAACGCCCGACTTAAATCTTGTGGAATTTGGAAAATGCCCCATCCACCAGGTTTCAAAACCCGATATAACTCGCGCATGGCCGTCGTATCATCCGGAATATGCTCCAAAACATGGTTGCATAAAATTACGTCGTAGGAGTTGTCTTCAAACGGTAGGTTACAGATATCAGCCTTTACTTCGGCCAAGGGAGAATTTAAATCTGTGGTGGTATATTCAATGTTCTTGAGCTTTTTAAATCTCTTGTGGAACGCTTGCTCTGGAGCGAAGTGCAGTACTTTTTGATTTTTTTTGAAGAAATCTGTTTCGTTTTGAAGGTAAAGCCAAAGCAAACGATGTCGTTCCAACGACAGGGTGGAAGGGGATAATACATTCTCCCTTGGATTTTCATATCCATAGGGCAAAAAGCTCTTAAAGGTTCTTCCATCAATGGGATCGATAAATCGATTTCCTTTAAGGGAAAAAGCTATAAGTGGTCTTACCCAATAGCTTAACTTAATAAGCCAAGGTCTCGGAATAAGATTGAGAAAAAATCTAAAAAGCCTTTTCATGCAGTAGAAATCTGTCGAAAAAGAAACGAATGGCTATAATTGCAACTTTTTACTTCTAAACTCTTCCTCTTCATCACTCTGTATGCCCAACGCATCATAAATGTACTGGAAGGTAGATAACAATTCGGGTTTACCGTCGATTAAGGCCACATCATGTTCAAAATGGGCACTGGGCTTTCCATCTGCAGTTAAGATGGTCCAACCATCGTTTAATTGCTTTATGCGACGTGTTCCCATATTGATCATAGGCTCAATGGCCACAACCATACCATCCACAAACTTTTTTCCTCGACCCCGTTTTCCATAATTGGGCATTTGGGGATCTTCGTGAAGTTCGGTTCCCAATCCGTGACCCACCAACTCTCGAACCACACCGTAGCCATAACTTTCACAATACCTTTGAATGGCGTAGCCGACATCTCCAACTCGATTGCCAGCTTTGAATTCTCGAATTCCTATGTAAAGCGATTCTTTGGTAACCCGAAGGAGCTTTCGGGTGTCCTCCGTAACTTCTCCAACTTCGAAGGTATATGCGTGGTCTCCATAGAAGCCATTTTTTAGGGCGCCACAATCCACCGAGATGATATCCCCATCCTTCAATGGGTCATTGTTAGGGATACCATGAACCACTTGCGCATTAGGACTCCAATTTAGGGTGTTGGGAAAGTCGTACATTCCCAAAAATCCTGGAGTTGCCCCTTGTTCCCGGATGAATTCCTCGGCCATTTTGTCCAATTTCAATGGATTGGCCCCGGGCTTTATTTCGGAAGCAAGCATACCCAAAGTGCGGGACACTACCAGTGCACTTTCCCGCATCAATTCAATCTCTTCTGCAGTTTTGATTTTAATCATGGCTGCAAAGATACATTAATCGCGAAATCCCTTTACAGCAAATGAAATTGCGATTAAAGTCTTTTTAGACCTTTGGTTTCACTTTTGTCCTTTACCTCCATAATACTGATAGCATAACCTCCTCCTGGAGCACACATCTGGCTTAGCTTTGATTTTGGGGTCACTCGGTACTTGCTGATTTTGTAACCCTTTGGATTGGTTAAATAATGGGCTGTGGCATCATCACTATAAATAGTGGCAACATAAGTTTTATCCTTATCCAAAAAGCTAAAATCAATATTTGAGGTTCTTGTTTCCTCGTCATTTGTGCGTCCTACGAACCAATTGTTGGTCCCCTTTTCCTTACGTGCATAAGTGATGTAATCACCAGGTTCTGCCTCTAAAACCAGAGAAGTATCCCAATCTATGGCGACATCTTTTATGAACTGAAAAGCATCCAAGTGTTGCTCATAGTGCTCCGGTAAGTCGGCAGCCATTTGGAGAGGGCTGTACATGGTCACATAGAGCGCCAACTGGCGGGCTATGGTAGTATTGACCCTGGATTTGTTATCAGGGTTCAATTTTGTCATATCCGTTTCAAATATACCTGGTGTATAATCCATCGGACCCCCAATAAGCCGTGTAAATGGCAAAATGGTAGTATGGTCTGGGGTATTTCCACCAAAGGCTTCGTATTCAGTTCCCCTAGCGGATTCGTTTCCAATTAAGTTAGGATAGGTTCTGCTCAAACCTGTTGGCCGAACCGCTTCATGGGCATTGACCATAATTTTATATTCTGCAGCCTTTTCCAAGGCATATTGGTAATGATTCACCATCCATTGCCCGTAGTGAGTTTCACCTCTTGGAATAATATTGCCCACATACCCGCTTTTAACGGAATTGTAATTGTTATCAGCCATAAACTGGTAAGCCTTGTCCATAAATCGTTCGTAATTACGAGCAGATCCCGAAGTTTCGTGGTGCATCATTAGACGGACACCTTTTGATTTGGCATAATCCCTAAGCATGACTACATCAAAATCAGGATACGGCGTCAAAAAGTCAAAAACGTAATCCTTGGATTTACCAAACCAATCTTCCCAACCTACATTCCAGCCCTCTACCAAAACCTGTGAGAAACCATGTTCTGCTGCAAAGTCAATGTAGCGCTTTACTTTTTCGTTGTTGGCGGCATGCCTTCCGTTGGGTATGGCATTTTCAAAATCTGTTTCTCCCAATCGAACACTGGGGACATCTGTATAGGCCCAAGAGCTTTTACCGGTGATCATTTCCCACCAAACCCCTATGTACTTTACGGGCTTAATCCATGAGGTGTCCTCGTAAGCTGTGGGCTCGTTAAGATTCAATGTGATATTGGACAACAAAATATCCCCCGCATGCTTACTGGCAATTACGGTTCTCCATGGGGTGTTCCTTGGGGATTGCATATACCCTTTTTTTCCCTGCGCATCGGGGGTCAAATGAGATTCAAGAACAAATGTCCCAGGATTGACCTCCAAATGTATGCAAGCGTATTCAACCAAAGCCGCCTCATGGATGTTGATGTAGATTCCTTTATCGGTTTTGAGCATTAAAGCCGTTTGCACTCCGTTTTTTGAAAAGGGGGTTTGGGAGGCATTTGGTGTAACTGCCTCATCCATCAATCCAGGAATTTCAGAAAGCTTGGAGGTGGTATAGTTATATTCTTGGGTATCATAATCCCCTGGAATCCAAAAGGCTTTGTGGTCCCCGGTTAGGGCAAACTGTGTTTTTTCTTCTTGTATAACGAAATAGACCAGTTTTTCCTGCTCAGGAAATTCATAACGAAAACCTAGGCCATCATCAAACAAGCGAAAACGGATATTCATCAACCTATTTGTGCTGGTTTGTTCCAATTCCACCAACAATTCGTTATAATGGTTTCGGATGCTGCTTGATTCGCCCCAAACAGGCTCCCAAGTCTCGTCGAAAGTTGAGGTAGTCGTATTTTTTATTTCAAAATCGCTTAGAAGGGATGGCATATCCACCAGTTCGAATCCTAATCCGCTAGGTTCAATAATGGGTTCTCCACTCATTGAAAGCTCATAGCTCGGTGTTCCCTCTTCCAGTTTAAACTGCAAGCTGAATTTTCCGTTCGGGGATTTTAATTCTTGGCCCAATAGGATGGAGGGCAAGAGCAAAAGGATAACAAATGTCTTTTTCATGGTTGGGTTATATGAGTGAGTCTTGAGTCATGCGTTCCGGTTGTTCTATCCCGATAAGCTTTAGAATGGTTGGGGCTATATCCCCGAGAACACCATCTTTAATATTCTTTATTTCGGGATCCACGAGAATAATCGGGACGGGGTTGGTCGTATGGGCCGTGTTGGGGCTTCCATCAGGATTGACCATGGTATCACAGTTTCCATGATCGGCAATTACGATGGTGGAGTATCCATTCTCCAATCCAGCTTCAATGACATCCTTTGCGCATTCATCGACAGTTTCGCATGCTTTGATGGCGGCTTCCATGATTCCCGTATGTCCCACCATATCTGGATTTGCAAAATTGAGGCACACAAAATCTGCCTCTCCTTTTGCAAGCTCTGGAACAATGGCATCACGAATTTCATAGGCACTCATCTCAGGTTTTAGGTCATAGGTTGCCACTTTTGGTGATGGGCAAAGAATGCGCTTTTCCCCTTCAAAGGGTTTTTCACGACCTCCATTAAAAAAGAAGGTAACATGGGGATATTTTTCTGTTTCTGCTATTCGAATTTGTTTTTTGCCCGCGTTCGCCAAGACCTCTCCAAGGGTGTCTTTGATATTCTCCTTGTCATAAACCACCTTGATTCCTTCGAAGGTATCGTCATAGTTGGTCATGGTGACATAATGAAGCGCTAACTTATGCATGTTTTGCTCGTGAAAATCTTGTTGGCTCAAAGCCATGGTCAATTCACGACCTCTGTCCGTCCTAAAATTGAAGAAAACGACAACATCTCCTTCTTTTATTGTCCCAAGAGGTTGATTATCTGCATCGACAATCGCGATTGGTTTGACGAATTCATCGGTAACGCCTTCATCATAGCTGTTCTGCATGGCTTTCTCTATCTGGCCCACTTTTTCACCCTTGCCATTTACAACCAAATCGTAGGCTAGTTTTACACGTTCCCATCGTTTATCGCGATCCATGGCATAATAACGACCCACTACGGAAGCCAATTTGGTATTCTTATTGGAACAGAAATAGGCCAAATCCGCCAAAAAGCCTTTACCACTTTTTGGATCAACATCCCTTCCATCTGTAAAAGCATGTACATAACCATTGCCCTCACCTTTGCCTAGCTCATCAAACGCCGAAATCAAAGCTTTTAGGTGGTCAATATGACTATGAACCCCTCCATCACTGACCAATCCCAAAAAATGAACGGCCTTGCGGTTTTCCAAAGCATAATTGAAAGCTTCTTTTAGTACAGGTTCATTTTTAAGTGTATCCTCCTTTACGGCCTTGTTGATTTTTGCCAGATCTTGGTAAACAATTCTTCCTGCTCCCAAATTCATATGGCCCACTTCGCTATTTCCCATTTGTCCTTCGGGAAGACCTACGTTCATCCCATCGGTCAGTAGGTTGGCGTCAGGATAATTTTGATATAGGGAATCAACAAATGGGGTATCGGCTTGTGCAATTGCAGAAACTTTGGGGTCGGGAGATTTCCCCCAACCATCCAATATCATCAGAATGACTTTTTTTTCCATCGTAATCGGTTGATTTCCAAAAATAATATGATTAAGCGGGATGCCCTAGATTTTCAAGGTCTTTTCCTTTTGCGATTTTGATAATAATTTGGACCATTTCGTGCGCTCTTGTTAAAATTAAGTTATATAAGTGTTAATCCTGTAACATTTGAAGATAGAAGGAGTCTATCTAGTTATAAAACTTATTTATAATCAAAAATTATTCATCATGAAAAAAACAATCCTAACAGTCGTTGCCGTGTGCCTTTTTGTGGCCACGGGCATGAACGCAAACAATTCCACTGCGGTGGACAACACAGTTGAAGTTCCAAAAATTTCGGTAGAGCTGAACTCTTTCTGCAAGGCCATTGTAAAAGGAGACGTGGAAACCGTTAAAAAACTTATTGAACTTGGAGAGGACGTTGACAAAAAATCATTGGGGATGGCACCTATCCATTATGCCGCACGCTACAATCGGGTTGAGATTGTAGAACTGTTATTGGCCAACGGTGCCAATGCCAAGAAAAAGTGTGATAAAGGCTATACAGCTGCCAAGTACGCTGAACTTTCAGGCGCCATGGAAGCGTTACAGGCATTGAAAGCTGCTATGAAAAAATAAGAAAGGAGTTTATTCATCCTAAAAAAGCCCTTCCAATTTGGAAGGGCTTTTTTGCTCATTTTACTATATAGTGTTCTTGTAAAAGAGTGTACTGATTTAAAAATCGAAACCTGTGAATGCCCTGTATAGAAAGGCGTAAAATGCCATAGCTAACAATACTCCACAAAAAACGGCATAGGCCTTTAGGAGCATTACCAAAAAACTTGGCCTGCAATCATCAAAAGCTTCGTGGTACAGCGATTTAAAATGTAATAGTGTTCCCATCTGTTCTCGTATTTGGCAGCACAAATGGGTTAAATGAAAAGGTAGCTTGATTTGGGGTCACTCAAAGGTAAACAAAACTGAGGAATTGTTTGTTTTAATCGATGAACGTGGCAATTCTATCGACCTGAATATTTTTCAATAGCTTCTTTAATTTTTTCGATACGGTTTTCAGGATCAGGATGTGTGCTTTGAAATTCGGGTACACGATTGGGCCCCGCTGCAGCCTTTAAAATCTCCATTACTTTGATCATTTGATTGGGGTCATAGCCCGATTGAATCAATAAAATCACTCCCAATTCATCACTTTCCAACTCGTCGCCCCGGCCATTCTTAAGCAATGTATTTTGGCCAATACCACTGACCAATCCACCTAAATCCCCACCTACGCTGGCTCCCATGGTAAGGGTTTGCCAAAAACTACTTTCGGCAATTCGTTCGGCAGAATGCCTTCCAATAACATGGCCTATTTCATGACCTAAAACGCCAGCAAGTTGCGCTTCATCTAACTGTGAGAAGAGGGCATAGGTGATGAAACACTGTCCGCCAGGTAGGGCGAAAGCATTAATGGTACGGTCATCGGCCAGTAAATGAAAATCAAATTGATAGGGAGTTTCCCTAGCAATACTATTTTGCACCAATCTTTTGCCAACAGCATCCACTAGGGCCTGCATCCGTTGATCGGGATATAACCCTCCATGCTGCTGCGCCATTTCAGGCGCGCTTTGTAACCCTATGGCAATTTCTTGGTCAGCAGTCATATTGATGTTCTGTACTCGCCCAGTGTAAGGGTTCGTCTCCTTATTGCTGCACCGCTGTATAAAAGCAAAGGCAACAATGGCCAGACCAATTAAAATTCGAATTTTCCAACTTCCTCTTCTCATGGTGTACGTCTTGAAGGCACCTCAAGATACAAAAATCAGACTACAGAAGTTTAGGGTTGATATCCAAAATGTTGTCTTGGATATAAGACCTCAAAAAACCCGTTGTGAAGTGTTCGCAGCCTATAAAATCTTCATTTTGAAGAAGTTTAAGGATGTTTTTTTTACGGAATGCCGTAAGCATGGGTATTGAAATGGGGGCATAGCTATAGTGCCAAGGCTCATATTTGAACCCCCTTCGTTTGGGTTCATCCGTGTAGACCAGATAAAATCCAAAGCGCTCCGAGTTTTCATCAAGCCATTTTTTGAATGCTTCGAAAGGACCTCCAGCTTCAAACTTTTCTGGAACAAGAACATCACCATTTACCTTAGGGTAGCCATCGATAATATCTATATCCGTGCCCCAATGATGCCTACTGGTCCCGGGAATTGTAGAATATTCGATTATTTTATCAATAGCGTCAAGAGGTTGCATTCCATCATCCTCGGTAAACCTAAGATACTTTCGTTCCCAAATTCCTTCTTGCCGATAGAAGTCACGGTAACTAGATATCATTTTTATATTGAACCCGTCCGAATACGCCGCCTTTTTCATCGCTTGATAGGATTTATAGGCCTCTTCCCTTAGATTGATACCTTCACCAAAAAGCTCAATATCCGCCTTACCCATTAATTCTTCTATGGAATACTCTATATCGGATTGGGGATAGACGAAGGGCGGCAAAGCCAAAGCCGCACCAGCAACGGCAGTTGTCTTAATGAAATTCCTTCTTTGCATGAATTACAATTGGATTTTGTCCGAAGTTAAGAAGTATTTTTCAGTCTAGCCGACGAACAATTGTTTAACCGTCATGTTTAGTTCGAAAGGTACAGGTAGCCTTGAAACTTTTCTTTGGTATCATTTACGGTTAGTACATAGAAATAAATCCCAGCGGACAAGCCAGAATCTTGACGTATTACAGCATTTCTGTTTGAAAGACCATTGAACTCGTTATTGTAGTTTACTTTCGAATAAACCAGAACGCCATATCGGTTATAGATGTTCAAGATGTTATTGGGTACATTTTCTATTCCATCGATTACCAGAAAATCATTGATACCGTCATTATTTGGCGTAAGGAAGTAGTTGTCCAGTTCCAAAATTGAAAAGGGCTGTAAAAGGTCATCCGTTCCACCAAGCGTTAGAATCTCGTAATCATCTGGAATAAAGTTGACCGACGTAATACTTCCGTTCTCCAAATTCCCGGAAATTGAGGTATTGCCGAGATTTTCCCATACTCCCTCATTTCTGTTCCACCCCACCACAACAAGACTTTCAACAGTTTCAGCCAGCAGGGATACACTACTTCTGGTATCCCATGTAAGCGTGACCACTGAACTTCGATCACCCTGTAATCTCCAGAATTCCAGGGTGCTTACTTGCAAGTCATCTTGGGAGGTAAGGTCAGTGCTGAAAGTTTGGGACAGCGAAACAGGAGCGTTAGGGTCTTCAAAAAAGTAAGAACATCGTGCCAAACTATTGATTTCAACCGAATTTAAGGTCAAATACCGTATACGTTCGCCATCACCAACAGGAAATGTGATCAACGATTTATTTGAAGCACCGGTATAACCGTTTACATGAGTGTTGTTACCGGTACCTGTATAAAATGCATCGTCGATAAAGTTTAGGTAGTCATTTAAGTTTGATTTAACTGTAGTGACATCTCCCGAAATGAAATTGGCATTGTTGGTAACACCCACCCAGGTATCCAACTGCAACCCATTATCAACGAAAATTTCCATATCTTCAAAAATGGGATTTGACGAGCCCGAAATGTTCAATCGACCCGAACTATAAAACCCGGTTAGTCCTCGGTTATTGTCAAAAGTGCCATCATCAATTACATCCAAATGAAATCCTACGGCAGAGGTGGAATGGAACTGCAGATTCCCAAAATTATGGAAGGCATCCTGGGCGTTGATCAATGAGAAGGTCATTGCCGCCAGTAAACTCAAAAAGTATGTTCCAAGTTTCTTGTTCATCTTTTTTGTTTCATCTAAAAGCCTGAAAAATCACCACAATCCCGTCGGCAAAACTATCTGTATTCAGTAAAAATCCGTCTGAGTTAAAACGGGTCACCGTAGCTGAGGTGATACCCAAATTGTTTCCATTCTGATTCCCGTATCGCAGGCCGATAGAATGAGAGTTGGAAGCGTACCTTGAAATATCGTTGATTGAATTTCCACTACCTCCGACATAAATTACTTGTTCGGTGATACTTCCTCCATCATTTCTGGCAAATCCTGTCATTGAGCCAAAAGAATTCGCAATACCGGAGTTATTGTTTCCAACACCGTTATCAGAATTCAAATTGAAATTCTCCACATTGGCGTAGGCCCAAAAGGTAACGCTGTTTGGTTCAAAGGGTATTCCGGAAATGGTTTGGTTTCCTGTATTGGAAATTTGAAAAGTACCCATGTATGTGTTTGTGACATTGGGCACTTCCACCCATGCCCCATTACTAAAAAAATGAATGCTGCGAGTAGTTGTATTATACACCATGGAACCTTCGATGGGGTTCGCGATATTGCTCATTTCTGTATCGGTAACATTATGGATACCTACCAAATCCCCTGCGGTTGGCGCCTGGGCTACAATCTGCAAGCTTGAAAAAAGCAATAATAGATGAAACAGTCTTTTCATATTGAAGATTATAGATCAATAACGGTGAACATGAATTCGGAGTTGAAACGGTTTCTATCGGATCCACCGTTGTCATTATCTCCTACGATAACCTCAAAGCTCGTACTGGTTTGATTTCTATAAGAAATACCTGGGTCATCATTTCCTGAACCATCCCTACTGGGCTGCGAAAGTTGAATGATGTAATTGGCATCACCTACCAGTCCTGTTGGTAGATTCACGCGATAGTACCCGTTTCCACTAAGTTTAGTAACCGTAATACCTGCTGTAGCGCGGGTAACGCTTCCATTGGCTGCAATTTTTCCAAAGGCCTTTATAGGGCTTTCATAAAATGCTCCGCCATTGGCCCCAACGGTTATACTATTATTTGTTTCGGCTCCAACCACGTTTGCGGTTTGGTTCGTATTGGTTTCATTCGTATACGTGATTACACCCGTAGTGGTGTTTTGGGTCAAATTGGTGACGGTTTCATCAACTGACCCTCCACCATCACTTAAGGTAATAGTATTTCCAGCTTTGCTTAAGGTTTGTGGTGGTCCAACAGGTCCTTGTGGTCCTTGTGGTCCGACATCACCCTGTAATCCTTGTGGTCCGGCGTCACCCTGAGGTCCCTGAGGTCCAACGTCGCCCTGTATTCCTTGAGGTCCGGTATCGCCCTGTGGTCCCTGTGGTCCGACGTCACCTTGTAACCCTTGTGGCCCGACATCACCCTGTAGTCCCTGTGGTCCAACGTCACCTTGTAACCCTTGTGGCCCGGTATCGCCCTGGAGTCCTTGGGGTCCCTGTGGTCCGACATCACCCTGAAGTCCTTGTGGTCCCTGCGGTCCAACGTCACCTTGTAATCCTTGCGGCCCTTGTGGTCCGACATCACCCTGTAATCCTTGTGGTCCAACGTCACCCTGAGGTCCCTGAGGCCCAACGTCACCTTGTAATCCTTGTGGCCCTTGTGGTCCGACATCGCCCTGTAGACCCTGTGGCCCTTGCGGTCCGGCATCACCCTGCAATCCTTGTGGCCCTTGTGGCCCGACATCACCCTGTAATCCTTGTGGTCCAACATCACCTTGCGGCCCTTGAGCTCCTGTGTCTCCTTGGGGTCCCTGAGCTCCGGTATCTCCTTGTGGTCCCTGAGGTCCGACATCACCCTGTAATCCTTGTGGTCCTTGCGGCCCAACGTCACCCTGTAGTCCCTGAGCTCCGGTATCTCCTTGTGGTCCCTGAGGTCCAATGTCACCCTGAAGTCCTTGTGGTCCCTGTGGTCCGGCGTCACCTTGCGGCCCCTGAGGTCCTGCATCACCCTGTAATCCTTGTGGTCCAGTATCTCCTTGTGGTCCCTGTGGTCCGACGTCGCCCTGGAGTCCTTGCGGCCCTTGCGGTCCGACATCGCCCTGTAATCCTTGTGGTCCGGCATCTCCCTGGAGTCCTTGTGGTCCCTGCGGTCCAATATCACCTTGCGGTCCTTGCGGTCCGACATCGCCCTGTAGACCCTGTGGTCCCTGTGGTCCAACGTCACCCTGTGGTCCGACATCACCCTGCAATCCTTGTGGTCCTTGCGGCCCGACATCACCCTGAAGTCCTTGTGGCCCCTGTGGTCCGGCGTCACCTTGTGGCCCTTGCGGTCCTATGTCACCCTGCAAACCTTGTGGTCCCTGCGGTCCAATGTCACCCTGAAGTCCTTGTGGCCCCTGTGGTCCGGCGTCACCTTGCGGCCCCTGAGGTCCGACATCGCCCTGGAGTCCTTGTGGTCCTTGTGGTCCGACATCGCCCTGAAGTCCCTGTGGTCCGACGTCACCCTGAGGTCCCTGAGGTCCGACATCACCCTGCAAACCTTGTGGTCCTTGCGGCCCGGCATCACCCTGTGGCCCTTGTGGTCCAGCGTCTCCTTGTGGCCCTTGCGGTCCAACGTCACCCTGAGCTCCCTGAGCTCCGGTATCTCCTTGCGGCCCCTGAGGTCCTGCATCACCCTGTAATCCTTGTGGTCCAGTATCTCCTTGTGGTCCCTGTGGTCCGGCGTCTCCCTGTGGTCCCTGAGGTCCAATGTCACCCTGAAGTCCTTGTGGTCCCTGTGGCCCGACATCGCCCTGGAGTCCTTGCGGTCCGGCGTCACCCTGTAGTCCTTGAGGTCCCTGAGGCCCAACGTCACCTTGTAATCCTTGCGGCCCTTGTGGTCCGACATCGCCATGTAGACCCTGTGGCCCTTGCGGTCCGACATCGCCCTGTAATCCTTGTGGTCCAGTATCTCCTTGTGGTCCCTGCGGTCCGACGTCACCTTGCGGCCCTTGGGGTCCAACATCACCCTGTGGTCCCTGAGGTCCAACGTCACCTTGTAATCCTTGCGGCCCTTGTGGCCCGACATCACCCTGTAATCCTTGTGGTCCAACGTCACCTTGCGGCCCTTGTGGCCCGACATCACCCTGTAATCCTTGTGGTCCAACATCACCTTGCGGCCCTTGAGCTCCTGTGTCTCCTTGGGGTCCCTGAGCTCCGGTATCTCCTTGTGGTCCCTGAGGTCCGGCGTCTCCTTGTGGCCCTTGCGGTCCGACGTCACCCTGTATTCCTTGCGGTCCTTGTGGTCCGACATCGCCCTGTGGTCCCTGCGGTCCAATGTCACCTTGAAGTCCTTGTGGCCCTTGAGGCCCGACATCGCCCTGGAGTCCTTGCGGTCCGGCGTCACCCTGTAATCCTTGTGGTCCAGTATCTCCTTGTGGTCCCTGTGGTCCGACATCACCCTGGAGTCCTTGCGGCCCTTGCGGTCCGACATCGCCCTGTAGACCCTGTGGTCCAACGTCACCCTGCAATCCTTGTGGTCCGACATCGCCCTGTAGACCCTGTGGCCCTTGCGGTCCGGCATCACCCTGCAATCCTTGTGGTCCCTGTGGTCCGGCGTCTCCCTGTGGTCCCTGAGGTCCAACGTCGCCCTGAAGTCCTTGTGGCCCTTGCGGTCCCACATCGCCCTGTGGCCCTTGAGGCCCGACATCGCCCTGGAGTCCTTGCGGCCCTTGTGGTCCGACATCGCCCTGTAGACCCTGTGGTCCCTGCAGTCCAATGTCACCTTGTAATCCTTGTGGCCCTTGAGGTCCGACATCACCCTGCAAACCTTGTGGTCCTTGCGGCCCGGCATCACCCTGTGGCCCTTGTGGTCCGGCGTCACCCTGCGGTCCCTGAGGTCCGACGTCACCCTGTGGTCCCTGTGGCCCGACATCACCTTGTAATCCTTGTGGTCCAACGTCGCCCTGGAGTCCCTGTGGTCCCTGCGGCCCAACGTCACCCTGTGGCCCTTGTGGTCCGGTATCTCCTTGTGGTCCCTGCGGTCCAACGTCACCCTGAAGTCCTTGTGGTCCTTGAGCTCCTGTGTCTCCTTGCGGCCCTTGCGGTCCAACGTCACCCTGTAGTCCTTGTGGTCCGGTATCGCCCTGTGATCCTTGTGGTCCCTGCGGTCCAATATCACCTTGCGGCCCTTGTGGTCCGACGTCACCTTGCGGCCCTTGGGGTCCAACGTCACCCTGAGGTCCCTGAGGCCCAACGTCACCCTGTAATCCTTGCGGCCCTTGTGGTCCGACATCGCCCTGTAGACCCTGTGGTCCCTGAGGTCCAATATCGCCCTGAGGTCCCTGCGGTCCTGTTAAATCTGATGAAGTAAAAACTGTTCCATCGTCATAATTAATGGTAAACGTACCATCACCATTATCAACAAATGAAAAACCGGCCGGGCTGGAACCATTACAAAGGTTTATCCATTGAGATCCATTAAAATAATGGATGCACGAGGTATCCGTGTTGTAAACCAATGCCCCGTTTAATGGGGAGATGCTTTGCATTTGTGCAGACGAGAGACGTGTAAGAACCAACGCCTTATCACTACTTTCCAGCTCAATTATCGAAGCTGGATTAATTGTATTTGGATTATTCCCGACTTTAACCTGAGAGGAGGCAAGAATGGGAAACAAAAGAGCAAAAAGGTATAATCTTCTTTTCATTACTTCACAATAATTTTCAGGGCAGCGTAAAAGTATGCGATTCAAGAGGTAATCGCCATTAAATGTTGTGTAATGAAAGTTTGACGTGGTAAAGGGAATAGCCTATACCAATCGTCTATGGATTAGATAATTACAACGATATAAGAAGTTTCTTACAAGTTATCTATCCAAGAAGAGGAATCCTTGATATTCCAACTGAAAGTCGTCCAAAGTGACCAGATAGTAGTAAATTCCTTCAGGGAGTCCAATATCTTGACTTAGGATGAGATTGCCAGTGTTGGACTCCCCCACGAATTCGTTTACGTAGTTAACTCTTTCGTATACCTTTTGCCCGAATCGGTTATAAATTTGAAGGCTGTTATTAGGGGATTCCTCCATGCCATCAATAACCAAAAAGTCGTTGGTCCCGTCGCCGTTTGGACTAAGAAAGTAGTTTCCCAAGGTGGGATTGTTCACAGCAAAGGTGTCTGTTGGCAATGGCAAAGTGCCAAAAGTAATGGCAGCAAAATCGCTGGGAATGAAAGGTTCTGAAACCACAAAACCTTGAGAAATATCACCACTTCGCGCCGAACTACCAATAATGACCCATTGGTTGGCCTGCTTGCTCCAACCCACCACAATAATATCTTCCGCGGTTGCATTTGGGATCAAGGCTAAATTGCTTCTTAGGTTCCAACTAATGGTAACGGTCGATGTTACGTCACTTTGCACAATCCAAAACTCCCTGTCGGAAACCGTGCCAATATCCCGAACTTTTTCATTGACATCAAAACTTTCCAAAATAGAGGAGGGGCTGGAAGGGTCCTCAAAGAAATAGGCACAGATGGCCAAAGGTGTGATTCCTTCAGATTCCAGCATTAAAGGTCGTAACTGGGTCTGGTCGCCCACAGGAAAAGAGAAAAACTCGCGATTTTCAATTGCTGCAAAACCAGATACTTTGGAATCATCATTTTCACCAGTGAAAAAGCCAATATCCCCAAAATTCAAATAGATGGTTTGATCGTTTTGAGGGGTAAGTACGTTGCCATCAATGAAATTGGCATTGTTCAAGACGTTTAGGTTGTTGCCCAAAAACAAATTACTGGGAACCAAAAACTCTACATCAGTAAAGGTGGGAGAAATACTCCCTTGTACCTGAATAGGGGTATTGCTATAAAAACCAGCTAGTCCCAGATTGTTGTCAAAAGGAACGTCATTGATTAAATCAGTATGGAAGCCCAGATTGCCACCTGCATGGATACGCAGGTTTCCGTTATTGTATAGGGCGGTTTGGGCTTGGGTAAACCCCACCCCTAAAATGAACAGTATGGCGAATATTCTTTGCATTAGTTTATTTGTTGCCAGATTGCACCATCATTTTGTACCCATACAGCAGAGGCATCGGATACTGTTGGAACAGTAGCTCCCACAATTGGGACAGGTCCTCCACTGTTATTCCGAATGACAAAGATTTTACCTAGCGGAGCTGTTGCGGCTGTAGGTAAGGTAACACCTGTTGAGAAGCTTCCAGAATTATTAAGTATAACCGTGTAATTTGCATTCGTGAGTGTAATGTCAGAACCAGTAGAAGTGATGGGCTTAACGGTTACATCGATGGCTGCGATAGCATTTGCATTGGTTGTGATATTGGTTGTGTTTGCGGTAATGGCCGTGGTATTGGCGGTTACGCCCGCACTGTCGTCCAGGTCGCTCAGGTCCGCCGTGACGAAACTGGCGCCCTCGTTGATGGTAAGGACGTTCGTTGGCGCGTTGAAGCTTGCAGAGGTGATGTCGTCATCCGTTGCGGCCAGTAGCTCGGCGTCGGTTGCGAAGGTTGCGTCCAGGTCGACCCCTGTTGCCCCAGTTGCAGCGTTGGTCAGCTCCAATGTGGTCAGTGTCAGACTCAGGTCCGACAGCTCGTTTTCATCGTCGGTGTCACCGTCGGCTGCAATATGGTTTGCTATGTCGGTTGCATTGGTTGTGATATTGGTTGTGTTTGCGGTAATGGCCGTGGTATTGGCGGTTACGCCCGCACTGTCGTCCAGGTCGCTCAGGTCCGCCGTGACGAAACTGGCGCCCTCGTTGATGGTAAGGACGTTCGTTGGCGCGTCGAAGCTTGCAGAGGTGATATCGTCATCTGCTACATTATCCACATAACTTTTGGTCGCCGCATCCTGTGCCAAGGTAGGGTCCAAAAGATTGTTGATTTGAAAATTTCCCAAATCTATATTTGCAGCAGCAGCTTGAAACCCACTAATGGGAATATTGGCCTTGTCCAATTTGGCATTTGTAACATTGGCATCCAAAATTTTGTTTGTGGTCACAGCATTGTTGGCCAACTCTGCATCGGTAATGCCCAAAGGACTTACATCCAATAAAAACTCATCGCCAACAATCCCTGTTCCTGAACGAACCAAGGTTCCATCGGCTGCATCCGTAATTTCATTTCCAATAATACCATCTTGCTCGGTTACCACCAATCCAGTTTCATCAATAAGTTCCCAGTTGGTTCCGTTCCAGCGGATAAGTTCTCCGGCACTGGTACCATCGGCCAATTTATCAAGGGTTATCAAGCCATCCGCAAGTTTGCGGGTGGTCACGGATTCATCCTGTAAATGAAAATCTCCATTTACTGTGGTTCCGACAATGTTGTCCCCTGTGATTTGCCCTACTTCGAAATTGAAATTGGTTCCATTCTCCGTGATGATCATGGTAGGGGCGAAGTTTACAATGGCATCTGCCGAAAACGTCTGTTCATCTGGTTGATCACAGGGATTGATCCATTCGGTTCCGTTGTAGAAATGAACGCATTGCGTGTCAGTATTGTAGACCATTGCGCCTCTAAGCGGTGTTATGCTCTGCATTTGAGCATCGTTGACCCGGGTAATGACGAATACCCTTGAGTTGCTTTCCAATTCCAGAACTGAGGAAGGGTCTAGTGTTTGTGGGTTATCCCCAATCTTGATTTGGCCTTTGACAGAAGTTCCCAGGAGTAGGCCAAGAATCAAAAACAGGACATGTTTTTTCACAAGGTGTTTCTTTGAGGGTTTAGTAATCCTCAAAACTAAAGCTATGAACCGATTATTCTAATTATTACCGTTAAAATGTCTTGGTTCAAGGCTGAATGAACTTTGTGGTTTCAATGTAGTTTTGCCAGAATTAACAAAAGTTTAGAATCGAATTATTTTTTTATCTCCGTCCCAAAGGTTTTCTTTAACAAAAGCTAAACGTTATTTTATGAAGAAATTCCTTCTCTTTTTGCTGTTCTCCTCTTTGACGACGTTGGTTTTAGCTCAAGATGGAAGGCAAATGTTACGGGGAACGGTATTGTATCGAGGAAACAACGTGGCCAATGAAAATGTCATCAATGCCACTGCCGAAACGGCGACCATAACCAATGATGATGGGCGGTTTGCTATTATGGTAAAGACAGGAGATCAATTGGTATTTACAGCGGTCAACTATCAGTTAGAGGTGGTGACCATTACGGACGATATATTACGTAATAATCGACTTGTTGTTGAGGTTACGGAAAAAATTCGTGAGCTGGACGAGGTTGTGGTAAGCCCAGAGAATCAGAAGAAATTCTTGGAAGTTAAAAATGAAGATTTTAAGGGATTTGAATATGAGATCGACCGAGGCACCGAAGTGGAAAATGTTGCTGAGTCCCGCACTGTTCGAGGGATGCAGGATGGCCTGAACTTCGTCAATATTTTCAAGGCACTTTTTAAATCGAGAAATCAAGAGGGTGTGGAAAGAACTCCCCTCAAAGTCAGTGAAGTGCTTCGTCAGGTTTATGACGATGAGTTCTTTGTGGTTGACCTAAAACTTCCACAGGATAAAATCGATGCCTTTCTGTTGTACTGCGACGATAAAATTCCTTCCCAAACCTTATTGCGCAAGGAAAATGAATTTCAGCTTATTGATTTTTTGGTATCACAAAGCAAAAATTATTTGGTCGAGCTGAATGAGGAATAGCCTCCTTTTTATACTCCTGTTCATTAATGTGTATTTGGGGCTCTCACAAACCAGAACTTCCAAAGAATTAATGGGTCGGGTTTCTGCAAATGATAAAGATGTTGTTGGGGTGGTCGTGCAAAACATCTCAATGAATCGGGCAGTAATTACCGATATGGATGGCGGGTTTTCCATTAGAGTACGTCTCAACGATACTTTGGTGTTTTCAGCGGTCCAGTTCAGAAGAAAAGTACTGTCGGTAAATGCAGTAATTTTCAATTCCAATTTTGTTACGGTTCCTCTCGAAGTTTTCGTTAATGAACTCGACGAAGTTGTGGTTAAACCGTTTAATTTATCAGGAAACCTTGATCAAGATTTGGAGGAACTTCAATTGGAAAAAGATGTTAGTGCTGAAGCTTTAGGACTTCCCAATGCACAAGTTAGAATTAAGACCCAAAGCGAAAGAAAATTACAACAGGCGGCAGGGCCAAAATTCAATGCCGGGATGATTCTTAGCCCTCCGTTAGATCCTCTAATAAATGCCATTACAGGACGCACCAAAATGCTCAAAAATAGGGTCAAGGTGGACAAAAAATATGCCCGCACTCAAAGGGTCCAGAACTTCTATGTGGATTCCCTTTTTGTGACCACTTTAAAAATTCCAATGGAAAAAATAGATGATTTTATGTATTTCTGCGAGGTGGATGAGGGATTTAAAGAGGTTGTCAATTCCAGAGATAAGCTACGCATATGGGATTTTATGGTAACCAAGAGTCGGACTTACCGGGCGAACAACAAACTTGATTAGATTTGGCATGGGCTTTGCCCTTAAGAGGATACCTTCCCAGAAAAAAATGATGAAAAGATTACAGATGATACGAATTTTGAAATCTACAGTTTTAGTGACCCTTGTGTTGGGGCTGATGTCTTTTGGTTTTGCACACAAGTTTTATGTTAGCGTGACCAATATTCAATACTCCGAAAAGAACAATTCATTACAAATCACCAGCCGTATTTTTATTGATGATTTGGAGGCTGTTTTGCAAGAACGGTATGGAGTGACCAGTAATTTGGCCACAAATCGGGAGTCAACTATTGCCGAGACCTATATCGAGAAGTATTTTAGGGCCAAATTTGTGCTAGAACTCGATGGAGAAAAGGTAGATTATCAATTTCTGGGCAAAGCTTACGATAACGATGTGATCATATGCTACTTGGAGCTTTCAGATGTAAAGTTGGATGATCTTAACTCGGTAGCTTTCCAAAATGAAATTTTGACCGATTTATTTGATGAGCAGCAGAATATCGTGCATTTCAAGTGGAATGGAAAAAAGAAAAGTTTTGTACTCTTCAAAGAGAATAATAAAGGAATGTTAAACTTATAGCGATCTCTTAAGATTTGGTTAAAAAAAAGTTATTTTCCCACGTTTTAAAATCAAAAAAGAAATGAACAAAATCAAGTATTGTTTTGCTTCCTTATTGTTTCTTTTCGGCGCCCTTGGGATGGCCCAAGAGGAGGAAGTCAAAGAAGAACGGAAGCCTGGTCATTATAATCAGAGCAAGTTCAAGCAGCTCTATGAGGAGTTTTCCACTCCCAATACCTACCGCTCTGCCTCTGGAGCTCCAGGACCAGATTACTATCAGCAGCAGGCTGATTACGTCATGAATATCGAACTGGACGATAAGAACGCTAAAATCTACGGTGAGGAAACCATTACTTACCACAACAATTCGCCCGAGGACTTGGAATTCCTTTGGGTGCAGCTAGATCAAAATGTACGGGCCAAGGACTCAAAGTCCCCTCTTAGAAATGGGAATGGGGTCAATTTTGCGTATACCGCCGGAAATTTTGCCCAGACCTATGTTACTGAACCCTTTGATGGTGGTTTTAACATAGATTTTGTAAAAGATGCCAGTGGGAAGCCTTTGTCGTATACCATTAATCAAACCATGATGCGGTTGAATATTCCCCAACCATTGAAAAGTGGTGAGAAAATCTCATTTTCCATCAAATGGTGGTACAATATTCCCGATCATACCGTTAACCGTGCCCGTTCTGGGTTTGAGTACTTTGCAAAAGACGGAAACAGGGCGTACGTTATTGCCCAGTTTTTCCCAAGAATGGCGGTTTATAGTGATGTAGAAGGATGGCAAAACCATCAATTCTGGGGCAGTGGAGAGTTTGCTCTGCCTTTTGGAAATTATGATGTGAGCATCACCGTACCTGCAGACCATGTTTTGGATGCGACCGGAGTATTGCAAAACCGCGATGAGGTGTTTTCCAAGGAAATGATGAAGCGATACAAACAGGCCAAAAAATCTTATGATAAGCCTGTTCTCATTGTTACCCAAGAAGAGGCTGAAGCTGCGGAACAAGGATTTTCCGAAAATAAAAAGACATGGAAATTCAAGGCAACCAATGTACGTGATTACGGATTTGCCACTTCCAGAAAATTCATTTGGGATATGCAGGCCGTAAAAATCGGTGGAAAAGACGTTATGGCAGTTTCGCTTTACCCTAAAGAGGGCAATCCTTTATGGGAAGACATGTCCACCAAAGCTGTGGTGCAGACTCTACATACCTATTCCAAGCATACTTTTGATTATCCTTATCACAAAGCAATTTCCGTGCACGCCAAAAACCAAGGGATGGAATATCCCATGATTTGTTGGAACTATGGAAGACCCAATGAGGATGGGACATACTCAGACCGAACCAAGTATGGAATGATCAGTGTTATTATCCACGAAGTAGGACATAACTTCTTCCCAATGATTGTAAATTCAGATGAACGTCAATGGGGATGGATGGATGAAGGTTTGGATACCTTTATGCAATATTTGGCAGAGCAGGAATTCGGAAAGAACTTCCCAGAAGTTGTAGCTCCCAATGAGAATTACCCTTCTCGAAGAGGCGAACCTTCTAAGATTGTTCCTTACATGAGTGGTGACCAAGATTTTATTGCACCAATCATGTCCAATCCAGAAAATGTATACAAGCTTGGACCCAATGCCTATGGCAAACCAGCAACTGCACTGAATATTCTGAGAGAGACCGTAATGGGCAAGGAGCTGTTCGATCATGCTTTTAAAACCTATGCGCAACGATGGAAGTTCAAGCACCCAACCCCTGAGGATTTCTTCCGAACCATGGAAGATGCTTCTGCAGTTGATTTGGACTGGTATTGGAGAGGTTGGTTCTACACCACCGATTATGTTGATATTGGGGTGAAGGGCGTTAAAAAATACTACGTTTCTTCCAAGCCGAACCAAGAAATGCAAAAGTATATGGAAGACCGTAACCTAACAGAGGCCGATTTCCCACCGCTGGTATACCTTGCCGAAGAAGACAGTGAAGATTTTTTACCTGAACTTAAAGGCAAAAGTCCGACTGAGATTTCACAAAACCTGAAAGAATTCATGATGGACAACATGACCGCCGAGGAAAGGGCGCAAGTAGAAGAACCTAAATTCTTTTACGAAATTACCTTCGACAAGCCAGGTGGAATTCCAATGCCTTTGATCGTTGAATACACCTATGCCGATGGAAGCACGGAAAGTGTTACCTATCCTCCAGAAATTTGGAGAAAGAACGACGCTGAGGTTAAGCGCGTATTGGCCACACAAAAAGAACTGGTAGGTATTGTGGTTGATCCTAAATTGGAGACTGCCGATATTGATACTGCTAATAATTCTTGGCCTAAAAAAGAGGAGAAATCCGATTTTGACAAATTCAAGGAAAGCATCAAAGGGAAGTAAGAAATCCCAAATAAAATTTAAAAGCCCTGTGATTTCACGGGGCTTTTTGTTTTCCTTTTGAAGTTCTCACTATATTTGTTTCATGTATTTTCTATTCATCAGTGGTGCCGAAATCTTTTTCATCCTCTTCATTGTGGTGATGGTGTTTGGTGCGGATAAAATTCCTGGAATTGCCAAAGGATTGGGCAAGGGAATGCGCCAATTGCGGGATGCCACGGATGATATCAAAAGAGAAATCCAAAAAAGTGCTGAAAAACAGGGCATCGACACTGACTTTACCAAAGAGATTCGTGAGGAACTCAACGAGGTGAAGAAAAATGTCGATGAGGTAACAGGTACTATCAAAAGGCAATAGCCCCATGTTTGAGCGCTTGATTCAATGGGACAAGGAAGTCTTACTTTATTTAAATGGATTAGGTTCTGAGAAATACGACTTTTTTTGGCTCATCATTACCAAAATCAGTACTTGGATTCCCCTCTTTCTCATCTTTGGACTTCTTTTATTTATTAAGTTTCCTAGACGAATAGCATTGTCAAAATTTGCCCTTGTGGCCGTACTTGCGTTCTTGATTACCTGGTTGGCGAAATTCGTGAAGATTTGGTCAGAACGTTTACGACCCTGCAATGACGAATCCATAAATGCTATGATGCGTATTCTGAAAACGCCGGGCGATTATAGTTTTTTTTCGGGCCATGCCTCGAGTTCATTTTCCATAACTCTTTTGGTGTTTCTCTTTTTACGCGAAAAAGTTAAATGGGCCCCCGTGTTTTTTGTTTGGCCCTTGCTGTTCTCCTATAGCAGGTTGTATCTTGGAGTACACTTCCCGTTGGATGTAATGGCCGGTGCTTTTGCAGGAGTTCTCCTAGCGTTGATTTTTTATCTGGCTTTTAATCGCTTTACAAAACCCGACTCAATGTCAGTCCATCCCTAATAGGAAGCAGTACCGTCTCAACCCTTGGGTCTTTTTTAAGTTTTTCGTTATAACGCACCAGAGCTTCGGTAGCCTTATCCGATTTTTCAATGGGCTCTACCACTTTACCTGACCACAGCACATTATCGGACAAAATGATGCTGCCAGCCTTAGTTTTTTGTAGAGCAGCTTCAAAAAAAGCGTCGTAGCTTACTTTCTGGGCATCAATAAATACCAAATCAAAAACCTCATCCAATTCTGGAACAATTTGCAATGCGTCTCCAATGTGTTGTACAATTTGACTGCCATACGGGCTTCTTTCAAAATATTTACGCTGTAGTTCCAAAAGTTCTTCGTTGATTTCGATAGTGTGCAACGCTCCATTTTTCTGAAGTCCTTCGGCTAAGCAAAGTGCTGAGTAACCCGTGTATGTGCCAATTTCCAAAATCTTTTTGGGTGCAATGATTTTTGATATCATGCTAAGCACCCTACCTTGAAAATGCCCGGTAATCATTCTAGGTCGCACGGCCTTCAAATGGGTTTCTCGAGTCAGTTCTCTTAATAGTTTTGGTTCTTCCTGCGAGTGCTCTTCTATGTAGTTTTCCAAAATTGGGGAAAGGAAATGCATGCTGTAGTTTTCGCAAAAATATAGAAAAGAAGTACATTAGAAATTCTGTTTGTAAATGAGAATCAAAACATGAAAACCTTTAAAGGTTCTGTACGTAAGGCTACAATTGCCGATTTGGAGGTATTGCTCAATTTTGAGCAGGAAATCATAAAGGCCGAACGACCTTTCGACCCAACGATTGATAAAGACCCGGTCCATTATTACGACTTGGCAAAGATGCTAGGGGACGAAAATGCCCATGTTGTGGTAGCCGAAGAAGAAGGTAAAATCATTGCTTCGGGTTATGCCATCGCCAAGCGGGCAAGACACTACCTTGATCATGAATATTATGCCTATTTAGGCTTTATGTACACCCATCCCGACTTTCGGGGCATGGGCGTTAATGCGATGATAGTGGAAGAGTTGAAAAATTGGTCAGAAAAGAAGGGTCTCACCGAAATTCGACTCACCGTATATGATGACAATACTCCTGCCATTAAAGCCTATGAGAAGGTAGGGTTTAAAAAGCACATTATAGAAATGAGGCTCGATTCATAAGCACTTTAATTCGACCTACATATCGTATTTTTGGAGAATGGAAATCCTATCATACCAAAATACCTTGGCATTCGCCAATCAGCTTGATGCCGATGACCCTTTAGCCAAATATCGCAGTGAATTTCATTATCCTCAGGTTAATGGAAAAGACGTGATTTACTTCACCGGAAACTCCTTGGGTTTGCAGCCCAGGCGTACCCAGAAATTTGTGGATGATGTAATGAAAGATTGGCGCGAATTGGCAGTTGAAGGGCACTTTTATGCCGAAAAACCTTGGTGGGATTACCATGAACGACTCGCTAAGGGTTTAGGCAGGGTAGTGGGTGCTAGCCCAGAGGAAATATCCGTTATGAACACCCTTACCGTCAACCTTCATCTTTTAATGGTGTCCTTTTACCGACCCAGCCAGAAAAGATATAAGATTCTATGTGAGGAGAAAGCTTTTCCTTCCGATCAGTACATGTTGCAAAGTCAGGTAAGGTTTCATGGATTGGACCCCAATGAGGCCATCGTTGAAGTCAAAAAAAGGGATGGGGAGCATTTTTGGAGAACCGAGGATATATTAAACACCATCGAAACTGTTGGAGATGAATTGGCTTTGATTTTGATTGGTGGTGTGAACTACTATAACGGCCAGGTATTCGACATGAAGGAAATAACAAAAGCTGGAAAGTCGGTAGGTGCTTTTGTGGGATGGGATTTGGCGCATGCTGCTGGTAATATTGAGTTGAAACTTCATGATTGGGATGTTGATTTTGCGGCTTGGTGCAGCTATAAATATATGAACAGCGGCCCTGGGAATGCTTCAGGAATATTCATTCACGCAAGACATTTGGGAAAAACCGACATTCCCAGATTTGAAGGTTGGTGGGGCACCAAAAAAGAGACTCGTTTTTTAATGCAACCCCAGTTTGACCCAATAGAAACTGCCGATGCCTGGCAACTTAGCAATCCTCCCGTACTTTCCGTGGCGCCGTATTTGGCCTCCTTGGAATTATTCGATGAGGTTGGCATGGATGCTTTGCTAGAAAAACAGAAAAAAATTGTGTCCTATCTCGAATTCGTTTTACAAGAAATAGACAAAGAAGTCGATAGCACCTTTGAAGTGATAACGCCCAAGGAACGGGGTTGTCAACTTTCGGTTTTCCTTCATGGGGAAGGAAGGACCTTGTTCGATTACCTGATGAAAAATGGTGTGATTACCGACTGGCGTGAACCCAATGTAATTCGATTGGGGCCCGCACCGTTTTATTGCTCCTACAGCGATATGTACCATTTTGGTCAGATTCTAAAAGAAGGTATTCTCAGCAAATAGTGTTAGCTGTATTTGCCCTTTAGATATTCGGAAGGTGTTTGCCCTTGATACTTTTTAAATTGCCGGGCGAAATAGGAAGGGTCATTAAACCCTGATCGATACATTACTTCCGAAATGGAAGTGTTTTCTTCCCGAAAAAGTTCTACCGCTTTTTCCACTCTAAACTCATTTACAAAACCGATAAAAGTTTTCTGGGTCATACGCTTAAAGAATCTACAAAAGGAATTTGGGGTAAGCCCTATCCGATTGGCGATTTCACTTACAGAGATATTTTGATCGTACCGTTCATTAACATACTCGAAGGTATCTTCCAATCTTTTGATTTCATCCCTTTTGTAAGTGCTCCTTGTGAAAGAGTCAAACAGGGTTTCGTATGGCACATTTTTGGATAGTTCATCGAGCAAATAGAGTAGTTTCACCAAGCTACCTTGTTCATCTAACTTACGGAACTGTAGGAAATCATTTCCCAAGCGGTGATGTACCTCTTCACCAAACAACAATACCTGTTTCGACTTTTCAACTAATTTTTTGATTTTCGTAAGCTCTGGAAATACCTTTATTTTTTCCTCAAGAAATTCTTTTTTGAACTGAACAACAACTTCCAGATTATCTTCTCGGTCCTTGTTTCCAAAGTCCGCATGTGGAATATTACCACCTAAAAACACCAATGCGCCATTGGCATACGACCTTTTCTCAGTTCCTATGCGTAAACTGCCCGAGCCATTTCTCACGAATACTAACTCGTACTCAGGGTGTATGTGCCAGCCTGCAGATCCACAAGAATGGGAATTACTATAGGTCTCCACTTTGAAGGAGGTATTCGCAGCTACATTAACGGTCTCTACCATCGGTCTCATGGGTTAAAATTATCTTTTTTAAACAAATAAGAGGCCATATGGGAATATAATGTCCTTAAACTAGAATAATTTATGCTACAGGTTTATTCTTTTCTATAATTACTTTGTCGCTGTTATATCGCTATGAAATCATTACAACTTATTTTTTCCAATCCCAGGTATTTTGCTCCCGCGTGGGTGTTCGCCAGTTTAAACATCTGGTTTGGAACCTGGGCAGTTTATATTCCATCGGTAAAAGAGAATTTGGGGATCAATAAGGCTGATTTAGGGATTGCCATTTTTTGCCTGTCGCTAGGCGTTTTTACCATTTTTCCATTGGCTTCCACCATCATAAACAAGTTAGGCGTAGGTCGTGCTACTTGGTATGGCGTAGTGTTAAGTAGCGTAGCTGCCCTTTTTCCACTTTTTGTACCGAACTATTATTTACTTATGGGTGCCCTTTTTGTATTTGGAGCTTCTAACGGGCTCACCGATATTTCCATGAATACCTTGGTGACAGAAATTGAAAAGGAGGACAAACAGAATTTTATGTCAGCAGCACATGGCTTTTTTAGTCTGGGCGGTGTGATAGCAGGACTGGGTAGCTTTTTGATTCCCTTGTTCAACAACCCTCCTTTGCACATGTTGTTAACAGTGATTCTTGTTTTTGTGGTCAATTTGTATTTCAAACGGCATTATTATCATATTAAATCGGCTCCCATAGAAAAAGAACCCTTTAGCCTTAAACTTTTCAAACCGCTGTTGTTGTTGGGCTTGGTTGGTTTTGTTGCCATGGGCAGTGAAGGTGCCATTGTGGACTGGAGTGGACTTTATCTTAAGGAGATTACCTTGGCTCCCGAAGCTCTTATCGGAGCAGGATTTTTAGCATTTTCGACGGCCATGACCGTAGGACGATTCTTGGGCGATGGTATAAGCTCACGGATAGGTTCTGTCAATATTGTTGCTTTGGGGTCCGTAATTGCCATAGTGGGCTATGGTACCGTACTTTCTGGTCACACCCTCTTGGCCATTGTCGGCTTTGCCCTTAATGGGTTGGGGTTTTCTGTAATTGTTCCCGAACTATTCCGCATTGGGGGCAATGTCAAAGGTGTAGAGTCTGCTCAAGGCGTAGCTTTTATAGCTGGAACAGGATACTCAGGATTTTTGATAGGCCCTGTTATCCTTGGATTTCTGGCGGAGGAAGCATCATTAAGGCATAGTTTTTATGCCCTATTGGGTTGTGTGATCTTCGTTTTGGCCATTACATTCTTCCTGCGAAAGAAAAAATGACGCTCTAGTTTACCACTTTCAAATTCGTGAAATTCAAATTGAAGACCTCGTCGGCTTTTTTATGGTCTTGGGCCAATACCAAACCTTCGAGCTCCACATAATTTTCCCAAGAGGTGGTCATTGAAGGCTCTTGTTGATTGCTCTTTCGAAATACCCACTCACGGATTATATGGTCGTTATTGAAGTAAAAGTCATACGCATCACCTGGCGTATAGCCGCCCTCATTACCGTAAACAATGGTCAATTTCTGCATGGTTTTTTTGCTGATGGGTGCGGTAGCATTCTCAACATAGGTATGCTCAAAATTCTTTTGATCCCAAATCAGATTGAAAGGAGCCAGTACCCAATAACGATCATTGATAAAACCTGCATTGGCCTTAAAAGCAATGCTGTCCATGTCACTCCTCGCATAGGTAATGGTATCCTTGGAATTCATGGCAGTAACTTCGTTCAATTTAGGCTTCCAAACCCAACTGCGTTCAAAATGTGAACTGTCTCGATCTACATTGAATGTAAAATGAAATTCCTTTACAGAGTTCCAATTTTGAAAGCCATGCGCATCCGCAATTTTTTCCAAAACGGATTTTTCCTCCTTGATTTCTGAGGCTGTTTCTTTTTTTGGTTCGGTCTTGCATCCAAAAATGAGGATGGTGAAAAGGCAAATAACGCTTAGGAATGGTTTCATGTTTGAATTTTGATTCAAAGATACCTTGTTTTCACTTATCTTGGGGAAGGTATAAGCCAAGAACTAACCACCAATAACAAGCGTATCCAGTGACTTTTTTAAAGAGGCTGTTTCTCATTCTTATAAATAACCTTGATAAAGCATCATTGGAGGAGAATGACCCGTATTCCAGCCTTTCGGATGAGCAATTGGTAGCTCAAATTGTTGCAAACAATAATCCAATGCTATTTGGAAAGTTGTACGACCGCTATGCGAAGATGGTCTACAACAAATGCTATGGCTTTGCCAAATCGGATGATGAGGCGGAAGATTTGACGCAAGACGTATTTCTACAGCTTTTCATAAAGCTTAAAATGTTCAAGGGAAAATCAAAATTTTCTACTTGGCTGTATTCGTTTACGTACAATTTCTGTGTCAATTATGTCAACAGGAACAAGCAACGAAAAATGAGCGACAAGTCGGTTCCCATGGAGAACACCGAGTACAAGCTTTCCGAAGAAGTGCCTGACGAGAGCCTGTTTGAAATGAAGGCCAAAAAATTAAAGAAGGCATTGGACCTTATTACCGCGGAAGACAAATCCATTTTGTTGCTGAAGTATCAAGATGGGGCAAGCATAAAAGACCTTGAGACACTGCTCGAAATTGGAGAAAGTGCTGTAAAAATGCGCTTAAAACGTGCTAAAGAAAGATTGATGGAAACCTATAAAACCCTGTAGACCATGGCAAAAAAGATGAAAAATCCTTTTAAAGAATTGGAAGCTTCTTTGCGGGAAGTTCCCCCAGGGATGAAGAAAAAAGTAATGAACGATATCGCAGCGGCCAAGCTTATCATGGATTTGGGTTCCCTGTTCTCGTTCAATATCGGTTCTGCGCTTCGCAGGCTATTTAAAACACTTGGCAATAATTAAAACAACACTAAAACGATACAAATGGAAACGATAAACGAATGGAAAGACCTGACCTTTAATTCCCTGATAACCATGGGAAGGGATATTGCATCTGCCTTGCCTAAAATCATTGGTGCCCTCATTGTACTGATCATTGGCTGGCTGGTTACCAAAATCATCCTTTTTGTTTTGGGAAAGATTTTGAAATTGGCCAAAATGGATACCCTCAGTGATAAGATCAATGAAATGAATCTTTTCGGCAAAGGCGATTTTAAGTTTGATATCATAAAAATCATCTTGGGGTTTGTAAAATGGCTCTTGCTTTTGGTTTTCCTGATCGTGGCCGCAGACATTTTAAGCTGGGAAATCATTTCCACCGAAATTGGAAACCTTCTGCGCTATCTGCCCCGATTGTTCAGTGCCTTGGCCCTTATGATGATTGGGCTTTATGTGGGTAACTTTGTTAAGACCACAGTGAAAAGGCTTTTTGACAGTCTTGAGTTTTCGGGGTCCAATGTGGTCAGCAACTTGTTGTTTTACATCATTGTCATCTTTATTTCCATCACGGCCTTGAATCAAGCAGGGATAGACACCACAATAATTACCAACAATATTACTATGATCTTGGGGGCTTTTTTGTTAGCCTTCGCCCTCGGCTTGGGCTTGGGATCTCGTGATGTGATCACCGATATGTTGCGGTCTTTTTACACCCGAAGAACGTATGCTGTTGGAGATAAGGTGGTTATCGGTGAATATTCTGGGACCATTGAGGCCATCGAAAACAATAGCCTTACTTTGGTCACCAAGTCTGGAAAATATGTGATTCCCATAAAGGATGTAGTCTCTGAAAAGGTGGAAATCAAGTCTTAAGGGTTTTTAACCGAACAACTGGAGATGATGACCCATAAATCCTTTGAATTTGATTAATTTTGAAACTTTCAACAAACAAAAAATGAGTTCAAAAAAAGGAAAAGTCAACGAATTGGTCCAAGAGAAATTATTGGAGGAACGCAAAGTGTTTTTATGGGGAATGGTGGATGACGATTCGGCAAAACATGTAATCGACCGCTTGTTGTATTTAGATATTCAAAGCAATGACGAAATACAGCTGATCATTAACAGCCCTGGAGGCTATGTTACTTCCGGATTTGCAATCTATGATACCATTAAGCAAATCAAAAGCCCAGTTTCAACCGTTTGTTCCGGCTTGGCGGCATCTATGGGTTCTATTTTGTTATCCGTAGGTGAAAAGGGGAGACGTTTTATCCAGCCCCATGCACGAGTAATGATTCATCAGCCCAGTGGTGGTGCCCAGGGCCAAGCTTCGAATATTGAGATTCAGGCCAGGGAAATCATCAAGACCAAAGATTTGGGTGCTAAAATTTTGGCTGAAAACTGTGGACAGACCTATGAAAAGGTAATGAAAGATTTTGATAGGGATTACTGGATGGGTGCTGAGGAATCTGTTGAATACGGAATCGTTGACGGGATTTTAGAATAGAAGAATTTCTTTTAAAAGGGAAAAAGTCCTTCGTATGAACTACGAAGGACTTTCTGCATATATATGGACGCCGAAGCGGAATATTCATAATATATACGGCAACAACAGTACCAAAAGTTCAAGGTTTTATGTTAAAAAGTGCTAAAACTGCTCTGGATGTTCTATTATCTCCTTGGCACGCTGTTTTAAGGCCGATAATTCTTTCGGGTTTTTCTTTTTAAGGAGGTTCAACATCATCGTCATTCGTTGGTTATCCTGAAAATAGGATTTTTTCTCATCCAAGAAGTTCCAATACAATGCATTGAAGGGACAAGCCGTGTCCCCGATTTTTTCAGAATGCTTATAGTGACATCCTTGGCAATAGTTTCCCATTTTATTGATGTAGTTCGCACTGCTTACGTAAGGTTTTGTGGCTACGATTCCTCCATCCGCAAATTGACTCATTCCTCGGGTATTGGTGATTTCCACCCATTCGATGGCATCAATGTATACACCCAAATACCATTCATCTACTTCATCTGGGTGTATTTGGGTGAGCAAAGCATAATTTCCAATAATCATCAATCGTTGAATGTGATGGGAGTACGCCTCGTCCAAGCTTTGCGATATGGAGTGCTTCAGGCAGTTCATTTTGGTATTCCCTGTCCAAAAGAAATCAGGTAAAGGGTTTTGATTGTCAAGCTCGTTGAGTTCTTTGTAAGCAGGCATTTCTTTCCAGTAAATACCCCTCATATATTCGCGCCATCCTAAAATCTGTCTTACAAAACCTTCCACCTGGGAGATATGGATGTCAGAGGTGTTTTTATAATAATATTCCAAAACGGTGTCCACAACTTGTTTGGGGGATAGCATTTTACTGTTCATCGCAAAGGACAATCGGGAGTGGAACAAGAACTTTTCATCCGTGTGAAACGCATCTTGATAATCACCAAAATGTACAAGAAGCTTTTCACAGAAATACTCCAATAGCTTTTTGCACTCTTCTTCAGTAACAGGCCAATTAAAAGTTTTGGGGTCAATGTTCCCAAATGTAGTTACCCCTGCGTCTTTTATTTTTTCAAGGATATTAGTTACTTCCTTTTTTAAGTTCAATTCCTTTGGAATGGCAGGATCGCCCTTCCATTTTTTACGGTTGCTTTGGTCAAAATTCCATTTACCGCCATCCGGTTGCCCGTTTACCATCATGATGTCATGCTTTTTGCGCATCATGCGATAAAAATTTTCCATGATGAGCTGCTTTTTGCCTTGGAAGAAATCCCTCAATTCATATCGACCTGTGTAAAAATGTTCCGTGTCAAACGCTTCAGAGGAAATATCTAAGGAACCACATATGTTGGATAACTGTCCATCTAAACGATATTCATCTGGGAGTTGGTATTCGAATTTTTCTATAGCATGTTTGGAAATTAGATTCTTAACGATTCGATTTAAATCTTGTGGATTTTCAGAATCACCTATTTCAAAATAGATTACCTGATGTCCTTTTTCCCGAAGTGATTGCGCAAAATTCCGCATGGCAAGAAAAAACCCTACTACCTTTTGAACATGATGCTTCACGTAATCTGTTTCTTGGCGCATTTCTGCCATCACATAGATTACGGCATCATCTGTATGGGCATACCAACTATGGTGCAAATTCAATTGGTCCCCTAAAACTAGTCGCAGTGTTTTCATTTTTTAAAAAAGTGTTTCTTGCAACCAAAGGTTTTGGAACTTGCTGTTGGCGTCATACATATCCGCTTGCCGTTTAATGTTGAACTTCCGGTCTCTGGGGTCGTTGCCCACCCCACTATTGTACATCCAATTGCCCCAATTACTGTGAACGTCATAATCAATGAGCATGGATTCAAAATAGGCAGCACCGATGCGCCAATCCTGTTCAAGCTCCTTGGCCCAATAGCTGGCCACATTTTGACGTCCCCGATTGCTCATCCAGCCGGTTTCCCTAAGCTCTATCATGTTGGCATTGACAAAAGCTTCCGAGGTGTTGCCATTAATCCATGGGTTTAGCAGTTTTTCATCTTGGCCCCATGCATATTCTTTATTTAAGATTCCACCTATTTTGAAAATTTGATTTCCATATTTCATGGAAACGTACTTGAAGTAATCCCGCCATATAAGCTCAAAAATTAACCAGTAGGTATCTTGATTTTTCTTGATTTCCTTTTCAAAACGGTTTACCTCCCAATAAACTGTGCGTGCGGAAATACTGCCATTGGCCAACCAAGGTGAGAATTTGGAACTGTAGTCCGTACCCACAAGTCCGTTGCGTGTTTTTTTGTAATACGCCAGCTTTTTGGTTTCCCAAAAGTAGTTTTGAAGTCGGTTCAACGCCTCATTTTCGCCTCCTTTGAAGGGAAAGGCGCTTCGGGGGTCAGTTACAAAAGTTTGAAGGCCCAACTCGGCTAATGTGGGAAGACATGTAGGATTCTCAATTTGATTTTCTATTGGTTTTGCCGTAGGTTCTGGAAGGCTGGGGCGTACAACGACCATTTTTTCACACTTTTTCCTGAATTGCGTGAACACATTTGGTATTGCCTGAAAGGAGGCATATGGAATATCCAAAGGATGGAACAAAAACTGGTCATAGGTTTCAACAATGGAAATATTTCGGTGAAGTCGACCTTTGACCAAATTCAAGACCTTGGTTTCCTCGCTGGTCCATTCTTTTTGCAAATACAGACTGCCTATACGATGCTTTTCAATTAAATTAGGGAGGATGTCCTCAGGTTTGGCATGATAAGTAAGTAGGGTGATGTTCAGTTTTTTGAGATTTTCTTGCAGTTGGGCGACGGTTTCCAGCAAGAACTTTGCCCTAAACCTTTCCATTTTTTTGAAACCGAAGGCATCCATGGCATACTGCCTTGGGTCGAAAAAATAAACGGCAATTACCTTATCTGCTTTTAAAGCTTCCGAAAGACTGTTGTTGTCAGCTACTCTTAAATCATTTCTGAACCAGACTAGACTGTTATGCATGTTGTTTTGATTTTCTACAGCGTTCACTACAATGTTTTACTTCTTCCCAGTTGCGTTTCCATTTTTTGCGCCACACAAATGGCTTCTCGCAGATTGCACATATTTTGGTGGGTAGATTAACCTTCTTGTGGGCCATCGAGAATGGATTTTTGTGTCAGATTGGGTCGAGCATAGGCCAAACGGTCTTCGAGCTCGGGTAAAGCATATCCGTCTATCCCGACGACGGACATTATTTTCGCTCTATCCAATTGAGCCCAATGGTCCTCATGCAAAAGTCCTGGGACCACGTATATATGCTCAACGGCACCCACCATTAGAATGCAACCGTTTTCTTTGATTTCATATTCGTTTACATAGCGACACCCTATTTGAATAGGGCTTTGCTGAACGTAGGGTGCTTCAAAACCATCTTTATAGCTTTCCGTAAATGAAGTCATGGAAAATTCCGATTCGTTTTCGGGATATTTGGCTGAAGTATGATGGGCCTCACGATACATTTCCTGAGTGATGGCATTAACCGTGAAGCACGAGGTCGCCTTCAGGTTGTCATAGGTATGGCGCCTAATCGTTAAGGGGCGAAGTACAAAACCGAGAAGGGCCGGATTACTTCCCAAATGTATTACAGAGTTAAAAATAGCAAGGTTGGTGGTCCCTTGAGGAGTACGTGTAGCTATGAGATTGGCCGATTTATATCCCGTAATGGTGTTGATAAGATTGGCCCGTTGACGTGATGGCAGGTGCTCTAAAGAGTGTTGGGAGAAGTAATTCATATTTTGTTTAACAAATTTACATAAAAGATAAACAAAATTAAATTCTTAGTGTATAAGGATTGTTGGAAAAACTTTGTTCAGGGTTTAATTGTTTATTTTAGCTTCTCAACAACAAATTGACCTCAAGTCATTTCATGGCGCAAACTGCAAAAAATATTGCCATCATCGGTTCGGGATTGGTGGGTTCACTTTTAGCCATTTATTTAAAAAAACGGGGACATGCGGTTACAATTTTTGATCGCAGACCAGATATCAGAACGGTTCAGTTTTCGGGCCGTTCCATTAATCTGGCCATGAGCAATAGGGGCTGGAAGGCTCTCCGGAGAGTGGGTTTGGAGGATGAAATCAAGAAAATTGCCATTCCATTGGAAAAGAGGGCCATGCATGTGAATGATAAACCTGTGTACTTCCAAAATTACGGTAAGGAAGGAGAAGCCATTTGGTCCATTTCCCGTGGAGTTTTGAATCGAAAAATGATTGATTTGGCAGAGGAGGCTGGAGCGGTATTCCGGTTTAATGAAAAGGTCTGGGATGTTGATTTACCCGAAACTAAGGTCTACACTGGGGAAACTGAAAAAAGTGAATGGAAAGAATATCAATTTGACCTCATTTTTGGTTGTGACGGTGCCTTTTCCCGAGTTCGCCATAAAATGCAAAGGCGCAGTAGGTTCAACTATTCCCAGCATTTTATCAATGTTGGCTATAAGGAGCTGACCATTCCCGCAAATGTGGATGGAAGGCATAAACTTGACAAAAACTCTTTTCACATTTGGCCTCGCGGACAATTCATGCTGATTGCCATGCCCAATTTGGATGGAAGTTTTACCTGCACCCTTTTTATGCCTTTTGAAGGAGAGGTTTCCTTTGAAAATATCACTACGGAAAAAGAGGCAAAAGCATTTTTCAAGTCGTATTTCCCCAATGTACGCAAGGAAATCGAAAATTTAACCGAGGATTTTTTTAAAAACCCGACCAGTGCCATGGTGACCATGAAGTGTTACCCATGGACCTATTGGAACAAAGTTGCCTTGGTTGGGGACTCTGCACACGCCATTGTTCCCTTTTACGGTCAAGGTATGAATGCGGGCTTTGAAGACATTTACGCACTGGACCAATTGATTGAATCGAACGGGGATGATTGGGAAGCTATTTTTGAAGCCTACCAAATACAGCGTAAACCTAATGCAGATGCCATTGCCGAGTTGAGCTACCGGAATTTTATGGAAATGAGCAGCAAAACGGCCGACCCCATGTTTCTCCTTCAAAAAAAGATTGAAAAAAGATTTGCAGAGCGACATCCAGAGAAGTGGGTTCCGGTGTACAGCCGGGTAACATTTTCAGAAAGGCCGTATGCAGAAGCTTTGGCCATTGGTGACAAACAGGAAGCCATAATGCAAGAGGTAATGCGACTACCCAATATTGAGACCATTTGGGATTCAGAAGTAGTGGAGCAAAAAATGGTACAATTGTTATCTCGTTAATTGCCCTTTTTTCTTCGCATTTCCGCTTTCCGCATTGGCATACCATCCACAATTTCAAACAGTTTAGACGGTTCTACGATAAAGGGATAACGGGCTTTTATGCCTCCGTCCTTACCAATCAAAAGGACACCTTCGAAATTGTTCGAAATGCTAAATTCGCCGAGTGCTTCTGATTTTGCGCTTGTTCTCAAAACAAGCATGTCCCGGTCCTTCATTCTTTCCTTTTCTTGATCTAACAAGTCAAGCTGCACTTTGGGTATTGAGTCATTAAAGTCCTTACTGACCAAAACGACCAACCTCTTTTTCCATCGGTATTTGAGCATCCCTTCTTGTGCATGGGATGTAAGCATAAACATGAAAATCATCAAAACTGGAAACCTTTTCATGTTACAAAGAAAATAAAAAAGCCACCTCTTAAGGGTGGCTTGCGGTATGAGTAACTGAATTCGTTAGATTTTGGAGAAAAGCCCTTGCATTTTTTCTTGCTCTTCTTCGGCAAGCATGGGGTCTACCAAAATTCTTCCACTATGTTCGTCAGTGATAATTTTTTTTCTGGATGCAATTTCTGCCTGAACCTGAGGTGGAATAGTAAAGAAGGATCCTCCAGAAGCTCCTCTTTCAACAGGAACAACGGCCAAACCATTTTTTACGTTGTTGCGAATCCGCTTGTAAGCATGGATTAGTCTTTCCTCAATTTTCTCTTCAAACTCCTCTGATTTTTTGAGAAGCGCTTTTTCTTCCTTTTCGGTTTCAGCCAAAATGGCATCAAGCTCACCTTTTTTGTGTTTAAGGTGATTTTCTCGCTCAGAAAGTTTTTCCTTGGTGTCAGCAACGACCTCTTTTTTCTGGTCGATTTGCGCTTTGAACTCCTTGATGTTCTTTTCAGCAAGTTGTATTTCGAGCTCTTGAAACTCAACTTCCTTGCTCAAGGAATTAAATTCGCGGCTGTTGCGTACATTCTTTTGCTGCTCAGAATATTTTTTGATGAGCCCTTTGGACTCTTCAATAAGGTTTTTCTTGGCGGCAATTTCAAAATTTATGGTTTCTACATCAGTCTTTAACTTATCCATACGAGTTTTAAGACCCAACACTTCATCCTCCAAATCTTGAACCTCCAAAGGGAGTTCGCCCCTTACATTTCTTATTTCATCAACCCGGGAATCAATAAGTTGTAAATCGTATAGTGCTCTTAACTTTTCCTCAACGGTAATGCTGTCGTTTTTCGTCGCCATAAATTTTTATAAATACTTGATGGGATTCGTTATACTTTCCGATAACGCGACTGCAAAATTAGTAATTTTTTTTCTAAGATGGTCAACCAATAGGTCTTTTGTAAACTGCTCAGATTCAAAGTGTCCAATATCCGCAAGAAGCAATTCTTTTTCTGCTTGAAAGAAATCATGGTATTTTAGGTCTGCGGTTAAGAATACATCCGCTTTGGCCCGCTTTGCAGCTGAAATGGCGAACGCACCACTTCCTCCAAGTACGGCCACTTTTTTAACCGTTTTGCCCTGAAATTCAGAGTGTCGGATAGTTGGTGTGCCCATTTTTTGTTTCACCAGCTCCAGGAAAGCCTTTTCCTCCATTTCTTTCGGGAGACTGCCTAGCATTCCCATACCAATATCCTGATTTTGGTTATCCAGGGTAAAAATCTCATAGGCAACCTCCTCATAAGGGTGATTTTTGAACAAAGCCTGTAAAATGTTCTTCTCCTTTTCAAAGGAGAAGACAACATTGATTTGGGCTTCATCCTCATAGTGGGTTTGGCCAATGGCTCCCACGGTGGGATTGGCTCCCTCAGTAGCCTTGAAGCTACCTATGCCCTCGGTGGTAAAACTACAATGGTCATATTTCCCAATGGCCCCAGCTCCAGCGTTGAAGAGCACTTCTTTTAGAGCATTGGCTTGATCTTTGGGGACATAGGTGGTCAACTTTTTGAGGGTCCTCTTTTTTGGAATCAAAATCGTTGGATTTTGAATGCCCAGTACTTCACATATTTTGGCATTAACTCCCAGAGGACTGTTATCCAAAGCGGTATGCATACTGTATATGGAAATACCATTGGATATAGCCTTCATTACTACCCGTTCAACATAGGTGGAGCCTGTAAGCTTCTTAAGGCCTTTAAAAATAATGGGATGAAAGCTTATTACCAGATTACACTCTTTCCGAATAGCTTCATCGATAACATTCTCCAAAGTGTCCAATGTCACCAAAACCCCGGTTACAGTCGTATGGGGGTCACCAACTAAAAGACCTGTATTGTCAAAATCCTCGGCATGGGCCAATGGGGCAAGTTCTTCTAAAATTCGGGCGATATCCTTTACTTTCATGAGTGAATTCTAAATTGGGCTAAAGATAAAATATATATTTTCGCCCTATGTTGCGTATTCTTCGAATAATTGCTTTTCCCATATCCTTGATTTACGCGATAGCCGTAATAGCGCGCAATTTCTTGTATGATATCCGGTTTTTTAAATCCAAAAGCTTCGATACGCCAATAGTTTGTGTTGGGAATTTGAGTGTTGGGGGCACGGGAAAAACCCCTATGATCGAATATTTGGTCAGACTTCTTGAGGGGTATAAGGTGGCTATCTTAAGCAGGGGGTACAAGCGTAAATCCAAAGGTTTCCTAATGGCGGACAAGAATTCAAACGCGCAGGATTTGGGCGACGAGCCCTTTCAGATGTACAACAAGTTCCCCGAAATTACCCTTGCTGTTGATGCCAATCGGATCAACGGAATTAAAAATCTTGAAAAGTTGGTGCAGCCCCAGCTGGTTCTATTGGATGATGCCTTTCAACATCGAAAAGTGCAACCGACCCTTTCCATCTTATTGACCACTTTTGGAAAGTTGTATAAAGACGATTGGTATCTCCCAACGGGAGATTTAAGAGATAGTAAGCGGGAGGCAAAACGGGCGAATCTGATTGTAGTGACCAAATGCCCTGATGACCTATCCGAAGAAAACAAAGAAAGAATCACCAAAAAGCTTAGTCCCCGACCAAATCAGAAGGTGTTGTTCAGTCATTTTTCTTATGCTCCAAGCTTAAAGAGTGGTTCAGGGAAAACTCTTGATTGGAACCAACTTTTGGAAAAGAAGGTCGCGGTAGTAACCGGAATTGCCAACCCGGAACCGTTCATCGCCCATCTGAAATCAAAAGATTTCCAATTTCAGCATCTTGAGTATGGTGATCATCATGATTTTAGCACAAGGGAGTTAGAGCGGTTGAAAGCTTTTGATATGGTGGTGACTACGGAAAAAGACTATGTTCGTATGAAAGGAAAACTCCAAAATCTTTATTATTTAGAGGTAGAACATGAATTTTCCAAAAGTGATGAAAGCGTATTGCGGGAGGAACTATGGAATCTTCTCTAAACTAACCCCTCGGTCTTTTTCTTGAAGATATTCTGCCCGATTTTCTGATAAAAAACTTCTGGTTTAAAAGGCTTGGTGACCACATCGTTACAACCGGCTTGATAGAAATTGTCCAAACTATCATCCAAAGAAATGGCCGTTAGGGCAATAATCGGGATTTCTTCGTCGAACTTACGTATTTGTCTTGTGGCTTCTTCACCGCTAATTCCGGGCATATGGATGTCCATAAGAATCGCATCATACGTATTGGCTTTGGCCAAATCAATGGCTTCGTTACCATTGTTGGCTATATCGCAGGTAATTTCCTTTTTGTTCAACATTTTTTTGGTGATCACCTGATTGATTTTGTTATCCTCAACCACCAAAACATGCAGTCCTTTAAAGTCGAACTCCTCGGGGTCAAGCTCAAACGCCACGCTTTGCAAAGCCTCACTGTCGCATCGTAGATCCATTTCAAAAAAGAAAGAACTACCGTGGCCCAATTCACTTTCCAAATGAATTTTACTGTCGAACAATCCCAGAAGACTTTTTACAATGGTCAATCCAAGTCCGGTTCCACCGTATTCGCGGTTGATCTGAACGGAACCTTGTTCAAAACTGTCAAAGATATTTTTTTGCTGCTCCTCAGAAATTCCAATTCCGTTGTCCTTAACTTCAAAATACAGCTTTACCTCTTCTTCTTCTTTTCGCAAGAGTTTGGCAATGACCTCTACCTTACCATTTTTTGTGAATTTTAGGGCGTTACCTACAAGATTCATGAATATCTGGGAAAGCTTAATAGGGTCACCCAGTAATTGGGACGGAATATTGGGGTCATAGTCCAATATCAGGCTAGTACTGTTTTCATTGGCATTTTGCTGAAGGGAATCCACCACATCGGTAAGTACCTTTTGAAGCTTGAACTCAATATTCAGGGGTTCCAGCTTATCAGCATCAATTTTATTGATTTGAAGAATATCGTTGATAAAGTTTAGCAGGTAATCTCCTGAAAACTTTAAGGATTTAAGATGCTCTTTTTGATGGTTCGAAGGGTTCTCTTCCAGTAAAAGGTGCGTTAGACCCGTAACCGCATACAGTGGAGTTCTTAGCTCATGGGTAACCGTGGATAAAAAGTTCGTCTTGGCCTCCATAGCGGATACTGCAGCATCGCGAGCCAACTCCAATTCCTTATTTTTTGTGTATAGAAGGTCGTTGGTCTTGAGCTTTATCTGGTTGTTTCTAAAAAGGGATACAGCCAAAAGCGAAATGATGGTCAAAAAAGCCGAGGTTAAAATCGCAGTGATTTCGGACCGGTTCTTTGATTCGCTCAACTCTTCGTTTTTAGCGGTGAGTTTGTTAATTTCATTCATTTGATGATCAAAACGAATTCTATCCGCCGTCTTGTTTTCCAATTTTACCTTCTCAATATTAAAAATGGAATCCTTTATTTTCTCAAGGTTCTTTTTGTAGAAAAGGGACTCGTTAAAGTTGCCTGTTTTTTCGTAAATAACGGAAAGCAGCTGATTCGCGATTTTACTTTCCTTTGAGAATTTATGCTTTTGGCTCAGCTCCAATGCCGCTTTACCATGTATGATGGCGTCTTCAAGGTCATCAAGGCTAATGCTTATTTGGGCAAGCTGTAGGTTCGCCTTCGTAGCCAAATAAGGCCTTTCTTTATCGTCAGAGTTGACAATGAGTGCGTTTAGGTTGGTGGCTGCATCCTCATACTTTTCGATATTGGTAAAGATGTAACCTTCCAACAATAGGATGTTATTACCGAGATTCCGGTTATTGCTCAAGGTTCTTGATTCCTCCAACAGTTTTAATGACTGAAAATAGTTTCCTTCGTCAAAACGGAGGGCAGCTTCTAAATATTTGTGAAAAGCCTCTCCAAAGGGATAAGACAGGTCTTTTAAAAGAATACTGGCACGGTCCCAATAGAATATTGCCGTTTCACGGTCTCCTTCTTCAAGAAAAATTCGGGCATATTGGTGATAGGTGTCGAGGAGCAGTTTTGCATCCTCATTGCTTTCCGCTATTTCAGCGGCCTCATTTAGCGTTTCCAGGGCTAGGTCGACCTGGTTCTGGTGCCTAAATTGAATGTAGGAGTCAAAAATGGACTGAACTTTGGCGGTAGAACTCACATCATCTTGGGCAAAAGTAACTTGTGCGTACAGAAAACTGCACAGCAGAATTAACATTTTGCCGCTAAGGCGTAGATGTAATAAGTTCAAGGTCAAACGTATTTCTTCTTAATAAGCAAAGCTATTAAATCAATTAATCTGGAGCAATATCCAGTTTCATTATCGTACCACCCTATTATTTTGACCATTTTTCCAATAACAGAGGTCATCAATGAATCAAACGTACAAGAATGACAACTATTGTTTATATCGATGGAAACTATAGGGTCTTCCGTATAGCTCAAAATACCATTTAAATCGGTATTGGCCCGTTTTTTAAATTCTTTATTTACTTCTTCTATTGATGTGTCTTTCTTGACGTTAAAGGTGATATCCGTCAAGGAGCCGTTGGGAACAGGTACTCTGATGCCACAACCTCCAATTGCTTCTGATAATTCTGGGAATATTTTGGTCAAAGCTTTGGCTGCCCCCGTAGTGGTTGGAATAATGGATTGTGAAGCAGCTCTGGACCGACGTAAATCCCGGTGAGGGTGGTCATGTAGGCTTTGATCCGAGGTATAGGAATGAATTGTAGTGATATAGGCCTGTTCTATACCGCACAACTCGTTGATAACCCTAATCATGGGTGCTGCGTTATTGGTTGTACATGAGGCGTTGGAAATAATATCGTCGGATTCTGAGAGTGTTTCTTCATTAACCCCCAACACTACCATTTTGATGTTTTCATCTTCTGGAGGAACGGATAAGATCACTTTTTTGGCTCCATTTCTGATGTGATATTGTAAATCTTCCCTGGATTTGAATTTTCCAGAAGCCTCGATAACGATGTCCACTCCATAATCGCTCCAAGAAATATCTTTGGGGTGAACATGGTTCAAGACCTTCGTACGTCGGCCACCCACTTCAATTTCATCTTCCAAAATATTGACTTTTCCGGGGAAAACACCGTGAATGCTATCATATTTTAACAAATGGCCCAAAGTTTGGGCGTCGGTGACGTCATTTACCGCAACAATATTGACATCGTCGTGATTTTGGAGTAATCGAAACAGCGTTCGGCCGATACGTCCGAAGCCATTTATACCCAGATTCACTTGTTTCATACCTTTAGGGTAAAGTTGGAATGGAAGTTAATGAATGTGCTTATGGGCCTTATAGGAAGAACGCACTAAGGCACCACTTTCTACATGTCGGAATCCCATTTCAAGCCCTATTTCCCCATATTTTTTAAACTGCTCAGGTAGTATGAACTCCTTTACGGGCAAATGTTTTTTGGAAGGCTGAAGATATTGGCCAATGGTCACCACATCTACATCTGCTTTCCGCAAGTCTTCCATTGTGGCAATGACCTCTTCTTCTAGCTCACCCAAGCCTAGCATGATACCAGATTTGGTCCTATTTGCCCCGTTTTTCTTTAAATAATTCAAAACAGCAAGACTGCGATCATATTTCGCTTGAATTCTTACCTCACGGGTAAGCCTTCGTACGGTTTCCATATTATGGGAAATTACTTCAGGAGCTACTTCAAGGATTCGGTCCAAGTGAGATTCAATTCCTTGAAAATCAGGAATCAAAGTCTCAAGAGTAGTTTCGGGATTCATTCTTCGAATGGCTTTTACAGTTTCCGCCCAAATGATGGAACCCATATCCTTTAAATCGTCTCTGTCGACCGAGGTGACAACGGCATGTTTGATCCCCATTATTTTTATGGAGCGGGCCACTTTTTCTGGTTCTGCCCAGTCCACACTTTCCGGTCTGCCGGTTTTGACGCCACAGAATCCACAGGAACGGGTGCAAACGTTACCCAAAATCATAAACGTAGCGGTTCCTTCGCCCCAGCATTCCCCCATATTGGGGCAACTGCCTGAAGTGCAGATGGTATGAAGGTCATATTTGTCGACAAGACCTCTTAACTGGGTATATTTTTTACCAGTGGGAAGTTTAACACGTAACCATTTCGGTTTGCCTTTGGGAGGTGCAACACTTTCAACCGCTGTTGTGCTCATATCAATTTTTTGAGGTACAAAGATACGAAACTGCGTATGAAACCGATTGCTGGTGAAATGTCACTTTTCGGCAATGATTTTGGCCAATAATTTCTTGGCTCTCAGTAGTTTGACCTTTACATTGTTCACGGGCTCATTAAGCTCATTCGCAATTTCTGCATAGCTCAATTCATTAAAATAACGAAGATTGATGACCTTTTGATAGTGCGGTTTCAGTTTTTTAATGTCTTGAAGAAGGTTGGCCAGATTTTGTTCGGTGATCAGCTGGTCCTCGGCTGATGGCGTCTCATCAAGTACTTTTTTCACGGCATCTCCATGGGTGTCCATTTCATCCAGAACACTTCGCTTTCTTTTTCGGATAAGATCGACATGAAGATTTTTCGATATCGTAATTAGCCATGTTCGAAACTCGTAGGATTCGTCGTAAGTTGAAATTCTATCAAAAGCTTTCGAAAAGGTGCGTATGGTGATATCCTCAGCATCGTTTTCATTCTTAGTTCGAAGAAGCTGAAAACCGTAAACGTCGTTCCAAAAAGTGTCGAGGAGAAAGCTAAAGGCAATCTGGTTTCCTTCCTTTGCTTTTCTAATATTTTCTAAAATGGAATCGGGTTTTTCCAAAAAAAAAGATTAACCTGAATTATTCATCTGAAGTCACTACTGCAATTCTGTCACGGAATCCCTTTTGCAATCCTGTTCAGTTGGGAGTTTGCCACAAAATCCACAGGCCTCACCGTCTTGGTTTAAATACGGATTTTGACTGGCACAGGTACCAGCAAACTTACCGTCCTTTTTTGACCAAATTTTTATGGCTATACCGGCAAAAGCAATCCCAAGCAACCCAATTGTAAGTAGTGCAAGTTTCATATACAGGTTTTGTGCAAAAGTACAAAATATGAACCTAAGCTAAATGGGGTTTAATGTAACTTTAAGGAAGCTAATAATTGATGTTGGCCACAATGTTTTGAACCGTAGGCATGCTATTTCCGCCTTCGGGTTCAATGGTGATGTACCCAATGGCATTTTCAGCATAGGGTAGGGCAAGCAACTTATCCTTGTCCTCAAATTGCTTAATGACCCCGAGGTTTACAAGTTCTCCGTTAACCTCTGCCCACATTTGGAAGCATTTGTTCTCAGGGAGTTCTGGAACGTTGCTCACATTGATGTAAGAAAGTTTTTTTACAGGATTGATGTAAGCAATGGCCTTAAGCTCCTTACCTTCTTTTTTGCCATTAAGCGTATACTTTTTGGTATCTGGATTGTTGAGAACGATAAACTGGTTTCTTACGTCTTCCAATTGGTTCTTCATGTTCTCCTCCAAGTACTTTATCTGGTTGGTGACCAAAGTGTTCTCTTCTTGAAGGGATTTGTTCTGATTCCAGAAGAAATAGGAAGATCCAGCAAACAGCATAATGGCAACACTGGCCGCAACTGCATAACGGAACAGTCTTCTATTGGCCACTTTCTCCTTTTTCGTGGTATGCAAGATAATTTGCTTGAGCCCTTCAGGTGTCTCTTTAGCATATAATTTGGCAAACTTCTCAAGATTCACCTGCAGTTCGTTATAGGTTTCGCGAACTTCGGGATACATGGCAATATAACGTTCCACTTGAGAAGCCTCTTCTTTGGAGGTATCCTCCAAAAGATACTTTTCAAGCAAATCAGAATCTAAAAAAATCTTCACCTTTTCTTTCATGGCAGCAAATTAATTAAGAAGAGTAAGGCTGTTGCAGCTCCATAAATTTTGCCCAATTCCCTTAAGCCGATTTTCAATCTCGACTTTATAGTTCCTAACGGGATGCCCAATTCTTCACTGGCTTCCTGTTGGGTCATACCCTCAAAAAAGAGGGCTTCCAGAACTATTTGGTACTTCGGCTCGATTTTCTCCAAATTTTCTTGGAGGTCTAAAGTATCGGGCCTAATTCCACTTACTCCTAGGTTATATACGTCTGAAACATCAATTTGGACTTCTTTATCAGCCTTATTGGTTATACTTCGAAGTTTGTCAATAGCCGTATTTCGTGTTATTCGGAAAAGCCAAGTAAAGAGTTTTGCTTTTGAAGCATCGTAGGAATCTGCTTTTTTCCAAATTTTCACAAAGCTTTCCTGAAGAATGTCTTGAGCCAAGTCCTCGTCCTTTACCACTTTATATGCCACCCCATACAGTGTGTCTGCGTAGTATTCGTACAATAGGGCTATCGCCTTGTCGTCTTTTTCAGCAAGTAGGGAAACAATATGCTTTTCAATAAGTGTGCTCATCTAGCTATGGATAGCGGTAAATTTCTGGGGGCAATAATCTAAAATAAGTTTTATGACGTATATATAACGACGCTAAGTTAGAAAAAGCATTATTTGTTGACGAAAAATACGATAACAAAGAAATTCGAGATATAAAACGATATTAAATTTTTGGTTAGTTTGGTTTGGTATAACCCCTGTTATTCTTCTTGATGCAGGGGTTATTTTATGATATTAACCTCTGGCTGAATCTCAATTTTGAACCTTTGCTTGACCTCTTTTTGAATTTTTAAGGCAAGGTTTAAGATTTCCTCCCCGGTCGCATTTCCATGGTTTACCAGGACCAAGGCCTGCTTTTCATGGACACCAGCATCTCCGAATCGTTTGCCTTTGAAACCACATTGCTCTATCAACCACCCTGCAGGGACCTTAAAGTAATCCTCATCTACTTCATACGAAGGGACATTGGGGTATTCTTTCTTAATGCGTTGTACCACTTTTTTGGAAACAACGGGGTTTTTAAAGAAGCTACCACTATTCCCAATCTCATCGGGGTCCGGCAATTTACTCTTTCGAATTGCTATTACAGCATCCGAAATATCCCTTATTGTAGGATAAACAATATCTCGTTGTTTCAGTTCTGTTTCAATGGCACCATAACCGGTGTTCAAGCCATGATTCTTGGAGGACAGCCTAAAATTCACCGATGTGATGATGTATTTGCCCTTATGCTTGTTCTTAAAAATTGAATCCCTATAACCAAACTGACATGCTTCATTGTCGAATTCCACCAATTCACCAGTGGCAATTTCCATGGCTGTGCAGCTTTCAAATATATCTTTAAGCTCAACACCGTAAGCTCCGATGTTTTGAATTGGTGCAGTACCCACATTTCCTGGTATCAGTGATAGGTTTTCCAATCCTCCATAACCTCGATCAAGACTCCAAAGCACCAAATTATGCCAGTTTTCACCCGCCATGGCTTTTACAACCACATGGCCATCTGCTTCTTCTACGACTGAAATACCCTTTAGGTTAATATGGAGTACAAGGGTGTCAATGTCCTTGGTGAGCAAAAGGTTGCTACCTCCGCCTAGAATAAATTTTTCAGGGTAAGCCTTTAGGCCAAGTACCTTTTGAAGCTGCAACAGGCTGGTAACCTCAAGAAAGAATCGCGCTTTGGCGTCAATTCCAAAGGTATTGAGATTCTGCAAGGATATGTTTTCCTCTATTTTCACAGGCTTCTATAGTGTTTAAGGGCTTCCGCAAGAAGGTTTACTGCCGTTATTAGCTGTTCTTTCTCAAGCACGTAAGCAATTCGAATCTGATTTTTTCCGAGTCCAGGGGTAGCATAAAACCCTGCAGCAGGAGCCACCATTACCGTTTTTCCATCCATTTCGAATTTTTCAAGGAGCCACTGGGCAAAGTCGTCCGCATCGGTCACGGGCAGTTCCACTACACAGTAAAAAGCACCTTTGGGGATGGCTACCCGAACACCCTCGATTTTTTGTAAAGCATCGACCAAAGTATTCCTGCGTTCAACATATTCCTCAATAACTGCATCAAAATAGGACTGAGGGGTTTCCAAAGCTGCTTCACTGGCGATTTGTGCGAAGGTGGGTGGGGATAGACGGGCTTGGGCAAATTTTAGTGCCGTTTGAATGACATCCTTATTTTTCGACACCAGGCACCCAATTCGGGCACCGCACATGCTATAGCGCTTTGACACGGAGTCCACCACGATGGCATGTTTTTCTAAACCAGGTTCCTCTAGAATGGAATAATGTTCAGTATTATCGTATGTGAATTCACGATAGACCTCGTCCGCAACCAAATAAAGGTCATGTTTTTTGACCAATTCGGAGAGCTGCTGTATTTCCTTCTTGCTATAGAGATAACCGGTAGGGTTTCCAGGATTACAAATAAGAATTGCCTTGGTTTTCGGACCAATTAATGCTTCAAATTGGTCAATAGGAGGAAGGGCGAAGTTGTCATCCAACGAGGAAACAATGGGAACCACATTTACTCCCGCAGCTGTGGCAAAACCGTTGTAATTGGCATAAAACGGCTCAGGGATAATAATTTCATCATCCGCGTCCATTATTGTGCCCATAACAAAGGCCAAGGCCTCCGAACCACCTGTGGTAACAATGATATCTTGAGAGGTTACCTGAATATGGTACTTTTCATAATACTTGGCAATTTTCTCCCGATATTCTTCTGAACCTTCGGTCATGCTATAGGCCAAAACCTCAATGGTGTGGTTACGGACCGCATCCAAAGCTATTTTTGGTGTTTTTATGTCAGGTTGCCCAATGTTGAGGTGAATAACATGGGTACCTCTTTTTTTGGCCTGTTCCGCAAAAGGAACTAATTTTCTAATGGGTGAGGCGGGCATTTGTCGCCCTTTTGAAGAGATTTCAGGCATGCTTAATATTTTAGCAAAAATGGTAAAAGCAGCGCATGCACACAACAGATTTACCGATTATTTGCTGGGTTAGAAGAATGTTAAATTGAAGATCAATCTCACCATATTTTGCTATATTTAAAATACCTAACCCTTTAGAAGTAAACAGTTTGAAGAAAATTACGGTCTTTTTGATGCTTTTGTTCCTTTCGATGCCTTTGGTCTCAAGTGCACAAGGATTCATACTGCCAAAGGACAAAAAGTTTCAAAAACTGAAGTTCGAGCTTATCAATAATCTCATTATTCTTCCAGTAGAAATCAATGGCTCTAAACTGAGGTTTGTGCTCGACTCTGGTGTGAGCAAACCCATTCTTTTTAATTTATCAGATCAAGACTCCGTGCAAATCAATAATGTATCGGAGGTTACCATTAAAGGTTTGGGAGATGGAGAGCCCATGCAAGCATTGAGTTCAAAAGGGAATGCATTCAAATTGGGTAAGGCCAAAAACTACAATCAAGACTTATACGTGGTTCTAGACCGGGAAATCAATTTCTCCACATCGTTGGGAATCCCTGTTCATGGTATTCTTGGTTATGATCTTTTTCGTGATTTTGTAGTTGAAATCAATTATTCTGCTCGAAGTATCAAATTGCACAATCCCGATTCGTATGAGTATGTACCACACAAGAAGACACAGGTACTGCCATTGGCGGTACATGCTAGGAAAGCTTACATTACGGGAATGGTGTTGATGAGGGATGATAAAAATGTTCCTGTTAAGCTATTGGTAGATACGGGGAGTAGCGATGCGCTATGGTTGTTCAATCAACCTGAAAAGGGCTTGGAAATACCTGAGCTGAATTATGAGGATTATTTGGGCCGCGGTTTGAGTGGAGATATATTCGGCAAGCGATCAAAGATCAGCGGAGTGAAGTTGGGAGATTATGAGCTTAAGGATACTAAGGTGGCATTTCCATATAGGGAATCGTTTGGATTTCTTAAGGACTTTGGTGATCGTAATGGCAGCATAGGTGGCGAAATACTTAGGCGTTTCAATATTGTTTTCGATTATTCCAGAGGCAAGGTCAGTTTAAGGAAAAATGGCAATTTTAAGGCGCCTTTCCAATACAACTTGGCAGGTATCGAGCTACAGCACAATGGATTGAGATATATAGCCGAAAGCTTGGCCAACTCCAATGGTGTTGTTATTGATGATGATAGTTCCTTTGGGAATGTGCAAATTCTTTTAGAGAATAAAACCCGGCTTAGTTTAGTGCCAGAAATTGTGGTTTCGGCCATTAGGGCTGGAAGTCCAGCTGCTGAGGCAGGCCTTCGTGAAGGAGATGTGATATTGGCTGTAAATGGTAAACGAATTTACAACTACAAGCTCCAAGAAGTTCTTAAAATGCTGAACGAGAAAGAGGGCAAGCGTGTTCGGGTATTGATAGAGCGGTACAATAGAGACCTATTGTTCACTTTTGTTCTCAAAAAAGTATTCTAATCAAAAAACCCTCCAAAATACTTTTCGAAGGGTTTTCCAATTTTATTTTTAATCCGCTTTTATTTTGCGTCATCGGGCTTTACGGTTCCCTTAATTTTCAAAACTTTCGTGGGCGTATCGGAATTTGAGGTCACCGTTATGGCTTTTCGAATCGGACCTACCCTTTTGGTGTCATATTTCACTTGAATTTCACCAGTTTCACCAGGCAAAATTGGAGCATCTGGCTTTTTTGGAATGGTACATCCACAGCTTGATTTTACATTGGTGATCACCAAAGGTGCATCACCAGTATTGGTAAACTCAAAAACCCGAACACCATCACTACCTTTGGCAATTTCTCCGTAGTCGATGGTTTCACTCTTAAACTTGATTTTTGCCGTAGCCGTTTCTTGGGCATAAATCCCTACAGAAAGGAGCCCAACAAATAACATGAGTACAGTTTTTTTCATCATTTCTAGTTTTGGGTGAATTTCAAAAGTAACCGATTTGTCGACTGCTTCCAAAATTCTTTTGTTATGTTATAACGTTACTTATTTTTGTTTCGTATTTCCGGATAGGCTTTCAGCCGAAGTATAGCACTAATTTGATTTGACTTTTCTTCGCTTAAAATCCCAATCCGGATAAATTTTTTCAAAAACTGTACCGAAAAATGGAAATTCCTTCAAAATATGAGCCCAATAAGGTTGAAGAACACTGGTATCAATACTGGATGGAGCATGATTTTTTTAGCTCCAAACCCGATGACAGGGAGCCTTATACCATTGTAATTCCACCTCCCAACGTAACCGGGGTCCTGCATATGGGCCATATGCTCAATAACACCATTCAGGATGTTTTGATTCGCCGTGCCCGCCTTAGGGGCAAAAATGCGTGTTGGGTACCGGGCTCTGACCATGCCGCTATTGCCACCGAAGCAAAGGTAGTGGCCAAATTGAAAGAAGAAGGAATAACCAAAAGCGAAATTGGTCGAGAGAAATTCTTGGAACATGTTTGGGAGTGGACACACAAGTATGGCGGTGTGATTTTTGAACAGTTGAAAAAATTGGGATGTTCTTTGGACTGGAGCCGCAAAAAATTCACCATGGATGACGATATGTCAGCTTCTGTGGTCAAGGTTTTTGTTGATTTATATAATAAAGGTCTCATTTACAGAGGATATCGAATGGTGAATTGGGATCCCCAAGCCAAGACAACATTGTCCGATGAAGAAGTAATTTATGAAGAAAGACAGGGTCTCTTGTACTACATTTCGTATCCCATTGAATGCTCTGAAGAAACGGTAACCATTGCCACCACGAGACCAGAGACCATTCTTGGAGACACTGCAGTCTGTATCAATCCCAATGATGAGCGATATACACATTTGAAAGGTAAAAAGGTTATTGTTCCTATTTGTGAGCGTGCCATTCCTATTATTGAAGATGATTATGTGGATATTGAATTTGGAACAGGCTGTTTAAAAGTTACACCTGCCCATGATGAAAACGATAAGAATCTAGGTGACAAACACGGGTTGGAGGTCATTGATATTTTCAATGAAGACGCTTCTTTGAACAGCTATGGACTGCATTATGAAGGAAAAGACCGTTTTGTCGTCCGAAAGGAAATAGCCAAAGAGCTCGAAGAAAAGGGATTTTTGGTAAAAACAGAGCAGTACACCAACAAAGTTGGCACTTCGGAGCGCACTAAGGCCGTAGTTGAACCTAGGTTATCGGACCAGTGGTTCCTAAAAATGGAAAATTTGGCAAAACCTGCCCTTGACGGGGTTTTAAAGACAGGAGATGTCAAACTTCACCCCAAAAAGTTTGAAAACACCTACCGCCATTGGATGGAAAACATCAGAGATTGGAACATCTCCAGACAACTATGGTGGGGACAGCAAATACCAGCTTACTACTATGGGGATGGTAAAAACGATTTTGTTGTAGCCGAAACCTTGGAAGATGCGCTTGCTTTGGCTCAAACCCAATCAAAAAATGCAAACCTCCAAGTTGAGGATTTGACCCAAGACCCTGACGTTGTGGATACTTGGTTTTCTTCATGGCTATGGCCCATCACGGTTTTTGATGGCATATTGGACCCCAATAATGAGGAAATCAATTATTATTACCCCACTAGTGACCTTATTACAGGCCCCGATATTCTTTTCTTTTGGGTGGCCCGAATGATAATCTCCGGATACGAGTATCGGGGTGAGAAACCTTTCAGCAATGTGTATTTAACTGGGTTGGTGAGGGATAAACAACGTCGAAAAATGTCTAAATCTCTGGGTAATTCCCCTGACGCACTCAAGCTTATGGAGGATTTCGGGGCGGATGGCGTTCGCGTGGGACTCTTATTGAGTTCCCCAGCTGGAAATGATCTGTTGTTTGATGAGGCCCTGTGTCAGCAAGGAAAAAACTTTGCCAATAAGATTTGGAACGCATTTCGTTTGGTAAAAGGTTGGGAAATAGCCGATTTGGAGCAACCTGAAGCGGCCAAAATTGGAATCGATTGGTATACTGCAAAGTTCAATGCAACACTGACGGAAATTGATGATCATTTCAGCAAATACCGAATTTCAGATGCATTAATGGCCATTTATAAATTGATATGGGATGATTTTTGCTCATGGCTGCTGGAGATTGTGAAACCCGCATACCAAAAACCTATAGATCAAACCACGTATGACGCCGTTATTCATCTCTTCGAGGAAAATCTGAAGCTATTGCATCCATTTATGCCATTTTTGACCGAAGAGGTGTGGCAACACATCATGCAAAGAACTCCAGACCAAGCATTGGTCATCTCCAATTGGCCCAAACCTTCTGAAATGGATACGAAAATCATAACGGATTTCGATTTTGCTTCAGAGGTGATTTCAGGAATTAGAACTATTCGAAAGGATAAGAACATTCCTCAAAAAGAAGCCTTGGAACTTTTCGTTTTGAATGCGGAGGGGAATCATTCAAAAATGCAAGCTATTATCTCCAAATTGGGTAATATTTCTAAAATAGAGGATGTAGATTCCACTTTGGAAGGTGCTTTAAGTTTTCGGGTAAAAAGTAACGAGTACTTTATCCCCATAGGCGGTGCCATCGATGTTGAGGCAGAAATCAAAAAGATAATAGAAGAGCTCAACTACACCAAAGGCTTTTTACAGTCGGTGCAGAAAAAATTGGGCAACGAACGTTTTGTAAACAACGCTCCTGAAAAGGTGGTGGCGATGGAACGCAAAAAAGCGGCTGATGCAGAAGCTAAAATTAAAACGTTGGAAAAAAGCCTGGCCAGTTTGGAGTAATCGCTTGGTTTGATCCTGTTCTTTTTTGAAAGCCCCAGTAATTTAGTATCTTCTGCACTAGCTAATTTAAAGGGGTCATCATGAAAAAAGTCAAAAAAAAAGATATCAAGCAAGAGGTATTTGATCTTTATGATCAATATGCCCATAATAAGCTGCAACGTCGAGAATTCATTGAGAAACTTTCTGTTTACGCCGTAGGCGGACTTACCATTTCTTCTTTGATGAGCTTTTTGATGCCCAACTATGTCGATACGATGCTGGTGGACCCCAAAGACCCTGAGTTGGATTCTAGTTATATCCACTATGAGTCTGAAAAGGGAGGTGGTAGGATCAAAGGTCTTTTGTCCAAACCAAAAAACAATGAAAACCAACTTGGCGGAATTGTGGTGGTGCACGAAAATAGGGGACTCAATCCCTATATTGAAGATACAGCACGTAGGGCCGCTTTGGCCGGTTTTGTTACCCTGGCCCCAGATGCATTAACACCTCTGGGCGGATACCCCGGCAATGATGATGAAGGTAGGACCTTGCAACGACAACGAGACCGAAATGAAATGTTAGAAGATTTTATCGCCGCATATCAGTATTTAAAGAATCACGAGGCATGTAACGGCAAGATTGGCGTGGTTGGTTTCTGCTTCGGTGGCTGGATTTCTAACATGATGGCAGTAAAATTGCCTGACTTGGCAGCTGCAGTACCATTTTATGGACGACAGCCTGCTGAAGATATCGATAAAATCAAGGCATCTTTAATGCTTCAGTTCGCCGGATTGGACACACGGGTCAATGAGGGTTGGCCGGCTTACGAAGAGGCGCTGAAAAAATTCAACAAGGACTATGTTGCTTACATGTACCCTAATGTGAATCACGGATTTCATAATACGACTACTCCACGATACGATAAGGAAGCTGCCGAACTCGCTTGGAAACGAACCATGGATTTTTTTAAAAGTAAATTGGGGTAGTATTTCTTGAGACTATCCACTAAGTAGGATGACCAGGGATTCAAAGATTTCAATAATTCATAACTTCAGAATAATTCCATTGTCAAACCCATAGGCCATGAAACACATTGATCGTCGCAGTTTCTTAAAAAAAACCTCTCTTTCCGCGGCAGCAATCTCCCTTCTACCCAATTATCTTAAAGCAAGCCCAGAAAGACCATTGGAATCTACTTATATGGGTGGATTCGCTGCTCCAAAATTGGAAAATATAAGAGCAGCGTTCATTGGAGTCGGTGCTAGAGGAGGCACCCATTTAAAGTTCTTTGCTGCCTTGGAGAGAACGGAAGTAGTCGCAATTTGCGATTTGTACGAGGATTTGGTAAAGGAAAAAATGGGTTGGGTAAAGGAAGTTTCATCCGAGGAAAGACACACCGATATTGCTACCTACTGGGGCGGTGAAGAGGAATGGAGAAAGATGCTAAAAGAAGCGCGACCCGATGTGGTGTTCATTGCTACAAATTGGAAGAATCATGCTCCTATGGCCATTGAGGCCATGGAACAAGGCGCGCATGCTTTGGTTGAGGTTCCTATTGCGGTAACCTTGGAAGAAATGTGGGACATCGTCGATGCGAGTGAAAGAACCAGAAGGCATTGTATGATGCTTGAAAATGTCAATTACGGGCGGGATGAACTTATGTTTTTGAACATGTGTCGAAAAGGAGTTATTGGAGAAATATTACATGGAGAAGCCGCATATATTCACGAACTGCGTTGGCAGATGGAAGAGCAGGAGAGAGGTACTGGATCATGGCGAACCCATCATTATGCCAAGAGAAATGGTAATCTTTATCCCACCCATGGATTGGGACCAGTGGCCCAATACATGAATTTGGGCAGAAAAGAGGACACTTTCAAGAATTTAGTTTCGTTTTCAACGCCCGCAAGAGGAAGAAAAACCTATGCGGAAAAAAATTATCCCAAAGATCACAAATGGAACCAATTGGAATATGAAGGGGGCGATTTAAATACATCGATCATAAAAACCGAACGGGGAAAAACGGTAATGGTGCAATGGGATGAAACTAGCCCAAGACCTTATTCCAGACTGAACTTGATACAAGGCACAAAGGGAACCTTGGCTGGATTTCCAACAAGAGTGGCACTCGAAGGCGGAGTGGAGGGCCTCACCGAAGATCATCACTCCTGGGTGCAAGGCGAACAATTACAGGCCCTATATGAAAAGTATGACCACCCCTTGTACAAAAGATTGAACCAGGCGGCAAAAGGCAGTGGACATGGTGGGATGGACGGAATAATGGTGTATCGCATCGTGGAGTGCCTACAAAAGGGACTTCCTTTGGATCAAAACGTTTACGAAGGATGTTTCTGGAGTGCCGTGGCCCCTCTTAGCGAAAGTTCTGTCGCGAATGAAGGTATACCGCAGTATTTTCCTGATTTTACAAGGGGAAATTGGAAAGAAACCAATCCCTTGGATATCATAGTCTGAACATCGGATGATAGCAATAAAGGTTCCGGCCCGCATCTGTTTTTTTGGTGACCATCAGGACTACTTGGGGCTTCCCGTCATAGCAGGAACGGTGAATCGCTATATCTGTCTTCGAGCTGTACCTATTGAGCGGAAGGAGTTTTCCGTGGTCCTAAAGGACTTGCAACAGGAGTTTGTAATTCCCCTGAGTGGAAAATCTGAAAAAATACGTGGCAAAGATTACTTTCGTTCAGGGATATCCATCTTAAAAGATGAAGGATTTCAATTCTCTCAAGGATATCATATTGAAATTTGGGGAGACATTCCCATCAATGCGGGTTTGTCAAGCTCTTCAGCATTAGTGGTGGCTTGGATTCGATTTCTGGTTGCCGTGCAACCGAGGAAAAAACCAATCAGTGATTTGCAAATAGCAAGATGGGCCCATCAAGCCGAAGTATTGTTCTTTAATCAGCCAGGCGGGCTAATGGACCAATATACCATTGCACAAGGGGGAATGCTTTACATTGATACAAATACAGGTGAAAGCACACGCTTGAAGAATGGCTTGGGGAGGCTATTGGTGGCCGAATCAGGCTTGCCAAAAAAGACGTTGAGCGTGTTGAAAAATGCGAGGGAATACGCTCAAAACGCTATTTCTTCCATTCGATCCGTCCATCCAGAATTTGACCTGAATTCAGTAAGCCCTGAAGATTACAACCGGTATTTGGAAATCGTTCCGGACCAATATCAAGAGCATTGGTATGCTTCAGTGCACAATTATCAAATTACCAAAGCAGCCAAAGAAGAGCTGTTGTATTGGAATCCGGACCTTAAAAAGCTGGCCGGTTTGATGAATGAACATCAATTGATTCTACAAAGCCGAATTCAAAACACCCCGACCGAAATGACGCAAATGATGGAAGCGGCTAAACAAGCAGGTGCTCTTGCATGCAAAATTATTGGTTCAGGTGGGGGAGGTTGCATGCTTGCTCTGGTGGGGAACAATAATATTGAGAAAATAAAAAAGGCGTTCTTGGAAACCCGTGCCAAGGCCGTTTACGAGGTTGAAATAGGCAATTAGAGTAATGGAGAATCCTAGTTTGGTGGTTATGGTAGGCGGAACATCCTCAAGGATGAAAACGAGCCTTCAATCTTTCGTGATTAAATCGGAAAACCCTTCTAATTTGGTTCATAAGAGCCTTATTCCGGTGGGTGCTGTCCCTAAACCCTTTTTGTATTATTTGGTTAGAAAGGCGTTCAGCGCGGGGTACTCAAAATTGTATTTAATTACAGGTAAGGAAAATCAAGCTTTCCAAGAATTGGAATCCAAAGGCATTTTTCCTGAGGGCATGCAAATTTGCTATGCGGTACAACCTATTCCAAAGGGACGGACAAAACCTTTAGGGACTGCGGATGCTTTACAGGAATGTATGGAACAATTTCCCGAACTTAAAGAACAGATGTTTACGGTCTGCAACGGAGATAACTTATATTCCGAAGGGGCCTTAAGGGATTTACGGACCCATAGGGATTCGCCAAATGCCTTGATAAGCTATGCCAGCTCTGGATTGAAATTCAATGCCGAGCGCGTTGCAAAATTTGCTGTAATGACCATTTCGGAGCATAATTTCCTTAAGGAAATCGTTGAAAAGCCAGATTTACAGAATTTAAGTCAATATCGTGATGTTTCTGGTGAACTAAGAGTCAGTATGAACATCTTTAGTTTTTCAGGTGAAATGATTTACCCCTTTTTAAAATCATGCCCGTTGGATAAGGCCAGAAACGAAAAGGAACTTACCAAAGCTGTATCCAATATGATTAGGGCCCATCCCAAAAGTATGCTTTGCATGCCACGTTCAGAGCATATTCCAGATCTGACCGACGCCTGGGATATCCCATCGTTCAAAAAATTACTGTAACTTAAGGCCTGTTTATACCTCTGCTCCTTTGGTAATTATAATAAAACATTAGTTATGGAAACCTACGCCACAGCTCTGTTGTATGCCATTCCCTTTTTTGTTGGCTTAGTGCTTTTTGAGGTTCTTTATGGACACTTTGCCAAGAAGCAAAAGCACAATGTGATGGATACAGTCAGTAGTTTGAGTTCTGGACTTACCAACATCATCAAGGACTCGCTGGGACTTGCTGTTATCATTGTCTCTTATCCATTTCTTTTGGAGCATTTGGCACTTACTGAGATAAAAGCAACCTGGCTGGTATGGTTGGTCGGTTTTATCGCTCTCGATTTTGCAGGATATTGGAATCATAGACTCAGCCACCACGTTAATTTCTTCTGGAACCAACACGTTATTCACCATAGCAGTGAGGAATTTAATTTGGCCTGCGCCCTAAGGCAATCCATTTCCAACATTTTGGGTTATTTTCCTCTTTTGTTGATTCCAGCTGCGTTATTGGGTGTGCCAAACAAGGTTATCGCGATTTTGGCTCCTATTCATTTATTTGCCCAATTTTGGTATCATACCCAACATATTGGAAAAATGGGATGGTTGGAATATATCATAGTGACACCCTCACAACATAGGGTTCATCATGCTATCAATCCGGAGTATATCGACAAAAATCTGGGTCAAATACTTTGTATTTGGGATAGGATGTTTGGGACATTTCAGAAAGAGTTGGATGAGGTCCCGCCACAATATGGGGTATTGAAACCGGCCCGAACCTGGAACCCAATAATTATCAATTTTCAACACATATGGCGATTGATTAAAGATGCTTGGCGTGCTAAAAGTTACTGGGACAAGTTCAGGATTTGGTTTATGCCAACAGGATGGAGGCCCCAAGACGTGAAGGCTAAGTATCCGGTGCAAATCATAGAAGATGTTTATAACTTCAAAAAATTTAAGACGCAAGCCTCAAACAATCTAAAAGGATATTCTATTTTTCAACTGCTGGCGAATACCGCTTTAATGATGTTCATGTTCTACAACTATGCTGAAATAGGATTCGAAGGTTTACTTTTTTATGGAGCTTTCGTATTTGTGGGAATTTATGGGTATACCACCTTGATGGACAGGGATTCCTATGCCGTTTGGGTAGAACTTTTTAGGGGAATTGCCGGTTTGGCCTTGATTGTCCTGACCGGGGATTGGTTCGGGTTTAACTCGTATCTCCCAATAGGCGCATATTTGGTGTCCCTTTATTTTAGTATTACCGTTTTTGGGGGTATTTATTTCACCTACTTTGAGAAGGAAAGTGCCTCTCCCAAATTAGCATCCTAGGTTTTCTTCACCTCTTTTTCTACCAATTGAATGTAGTGCTCCATCGCCTCATTGGCGCTGATTTTCTGTGCTTGGATTAGGGCATTTGCCTTAAAGGCATTGATCAAGGGGGTTTTACTCCCTGGGTTGTTGTAGTTCTTGTTCGCTATTTTGTAATACGCATAGAGTTTAAGCAATAGGTCTGCCGGTAACGGTTCAGTGTAGCTGTTTACATAAGAAACGGCTTCTTTAAAGGCCTTATTTAACTCCTCGTCAGTCATTTTTCTTTCTTAGGGCAGCTATGCACGTTTTGGCACCTACAACTTTTTGATTAAGCCTAATCGCGATGTCGCAATCCAGTGGTAAAAGAAGGTCTACGCGCGAGCCAAATTTAATGAATCCTGCATCCTGACCTTGGGTCACCTGTTCACCTTCCTCGGCGTAGTTCACGATTCTCCTTGCCATGGCCCCCGCAATTTGTCGGTAACCAATTTCGCCAAACTTTGGAGTGTGCAGCACTACGGTGGTGCGTTCGTTTTCTGTGCTGGATTTTGGATGCCAAGCCACAAGATATTTCCCTGGATGATACTTGGAATAGGTGACGGTGCCACTGGCAGCATAGCGGGTAACATGCACATTGACAGGAGACATAAAAATGGATACTTGCCTTCTGTTATCCTTAAAATACTCAGACTCATATACTTCTTCAATGGCAACCACTTTTCCGTCAACGGGAGCAAGTATTTCATCAAAATTCGGGGTAACCAGTCTTTTGGGATTTCGAAAAAATTGCAAAATCAAGATTAAAACAACCCACCCACCAATTTGTACTGACCATCTCACCCATTCTACATCAATAAAATATTGGGAGGCAATAATAAGGGCCACCACAATAAAAAAGGTGGTAAGAATTATTTTTTGACCCTCTCTATGAAACATATGAAAAAATATTTAGTGTCAGATAAGCAAAAGGGGCAGCGAATACTAGACTGTCCAGCCGATCCCAAATTCCGCCGTGCCCGGGCAGAATAGCTCCGCTATCCTTTACTCCAGACATTCTTTTGAACTTGGATTCCAATAAATCCCCCAAGCTACCTGCAACAACGATAACAGTTGCAAGTATCATCCATTGGGTTAAGGAAAGATAAGTTTCGTATGGGGCCAAAATATATGCTGCTATAAGTGCAAAAATAAAACCTCCCAACGAACCTTCAACAGTTTTTTTTGGAGAAACTGCAGAATATAGTTTATTTCTTCCCAAGGTTCTGCCTACCAGGTAAGCAAAGGTGTCATTAACCCAAATCAAAATAAAAATCCCCATGATCAGAAATTTTGCGAACTCATTGTTTTTATAGGGAATCATGGTTAGGAAAATACAGCCACCACCTATGTAAAGCACCGCAGTAATAAATTTTTGTACGGTGTTGAAATGTTTTTGTTTTTTCGAGAAAAGAAAAACCAGCAGAGCAAGATCAACCGTTATGGTTAACAGCATGAGCATGATAATGGGGAAACTTTCCTTAACGATATAGATAAAAGCCCACCAAAGGGCCAAGTAGGCTATGAAAATATAGTAGCCTTTAATCCGTACAATTCGTTTGAATTCGTACAGGCAGGCCAGACCAAAAACCATGAAAAGGAAGTCGAAAGCATCTGAGCTTAAAAAAATGGAGCCCATTAAAAGGACAACATAAACTGCCCCTGTGAGGGCGCGCCTCAGTATTTCTTTCATGTACTAATAGTCTTCTAGAAGCAAAAGATATACATTTTTTGAGGCACTTCCGTAGGAAAGGAAGTCATTTTTGTTCTCCGGAGTAGGCTCAAAATGTTTAAGTGTAGTGATATTATTGGGAATGTTTTTCCCGTATTTTTCTTTTATGATCTTTAAAGCTTCGCTGATGGAATCCACCAACTGGCTCGTAGTGGCATATACGATAAGATTGGAAGGAAGTTCAGATAGTTTTTTCTCTTTGATTTGATTGGAGCAGACCAAGATGGAACCGTTATGCGCTACCAAATGCTCACAGGTGGTGAAGAAGACGTCACTTTCGTTCCTTTTTTCCGTGAATTCGATATTATCCGATGCAAAACGGCTTACCAAACGATTATCCAAGGTGTAGAACAAATGGTTTTGCCAATCGTTCTCCTTTATAATGTTTTGTAAAGCTTCAGAAACTTCGGCCTCGTCTTCGCAATAGATGAATTTTCCACCATTCTTTTTGAAATAGATGGTGAATTTTTCATCCACAGGTATTTTCAAATCCGGCATATGGGCACCACGGGTCTCCATGGTCTCCTTGGAAACCTTTTTACCACCTCCAAAAAGTTTGTCAAAAACGCCCATTTAAATATAGATTTTGGGTTTACAAAAAGCTAAACCCATCGTCTGTTTCCTATTCTGCAGTCTCCAGCTCTTCCTTTTGAAATGGTCTTTTCCCAAAGATTTTTTCCAAGTCATCTTTGAAAATAACCTCTTTTTCCAAAAGTCGGTCCGCCAGTTCAGACAATTTGTCTTTATTTTCCGCTAAGAGTTTGATAGCTCTTTGATACTGCTCTTCGATGATTTTCGAAATTTCCTCATCGATTCGCTGTGCTGTCTCTTCACTATAGGGTTTGGTAAAACCATACTCATTTTGGCCCGAAGAATCGTAATAAGTAATATTCCCAAGCTCTTCATTTAATCCATAAATGGTTACCATGGCCCGAGCTTGTTTGGTCACCTTTTCCAAATCACTTAAGGCTCCAGTAGAAATCTTGTTAAAAATCACCTTTTCGGCAGCCCTACCACCCATGGTAGCACACATTTCATCCAACATCTGCTCCGGTCGCACAATCAATCTTTCTTCAGGAAGGTACCAGGCGGCTCCCAAGGATTGACCTCGTGGTACAATGGTAACTTTTACGAGTGGAGCTGCATGTTCCAACATCCAGCTTACTGTAGCATGACCTGCCTCATGAAAGGCAATGGTCTTCTTTTCTTCCGGAGTAATGATTTTGTTTTTCTTTTCAAGCCCTCCCACAATTCTGTCAACGGCATCCAAGAAATCTTGTTTGGTAACAGCCTTTTTCTCTTTACGCGCTGCTATAAGGGCAGCTTCGTTACAAACGTTTGCAATATCTGCACCAGAAAAACCAGGTGTCTGTTTGGCCAGAAAATCCAAATCCAGTGTTTCTGCGGTTTTGATAGGGCGCAAATGCACATCAAAAATCTCCTTACGCTCCCTCAAGTCGGGAAGGTCTACATAGATTTGACGGTCAAAACGTCCAGCTCGCATCAAGGCCTTGTCCAAAACATCGGCTCGGTTTGTCGCGGCCAGAACGATGACATTGGTATTGGTTCCAAAACCATCCATTTCAGTCAATAGCTGGTTAAGGGTGTTCTCACGTTCATCATTGGAACCGGTAAAATTGTTTTTCCCTCTTGCACGTCCGATAGCGTCAATTTCGTCAATGAAAATGATCGCAGGGGATTTATCTTTTGCTTGTTTAAAAAGGTCCCTTACCCTAGAAGCACCAACTCCCACAAACATCTCGACAAAGTCAGAACCTGACAGTGAGAAAAAGGGTACTTTGGCTTCACCAGCGACCGCTTTCGCCAAGAGGGTTTTACCTGTTCCAGGAGGACCTACCAGCAAGGCTCCTTTCGGTATTTTACCACCGAGAGAGGTGTATTTATCAGGGTTTTTCAGGAATTCTACAATTTCTTGTACTTCCTCTTTGGCACCTTCAAGTCCTGCTACATCCTTAAAGGATGTGCGTGTATCGGTCTTTTCGTCAAAAAGCTTTGCCTTGGATTTTCCAATATTGAAAATCTGTCCACCAGCTCCGCCGCCGCCGCCGCCGGACATCCTGCGCATCAAGTATATCCAAATACCTATGATCAATGCGAAAGGGAGTAAGGAAAGCAACAACTCGCCCAAAACGTTGGACTCGGTGTCAAAATCAACAATAGTATCAAGATTGTTCTCTTTCTTGATACTTTTTATTTCATCTTCAAAATTCTGAAGGTCTCCATAGTCCAAAACGTACTGGGGGACCTTGCCTGCAGAAAAGTTGAAAGGGCGATCGGCCACATTTCGGTGTACATCTTTTTGCAGGGCTTCCTCAGTCAAGAAAACCTTGGCTTGCCTGGTATTGGTAATGATCAATATTTCTGAAATATCGCCATTGCGTAGGTACTCCTGAAGTTCAGATGTGGTCGTTTTTTCGGTACTGGAAAAACTACTACCACCAAAGAACTGGAAGCCGATAATAAGTGCGATAACTACGCCATAAATCCACCACGAACTAAAACGGGGCTTTTTAGGGGTATTGGAATTGTTCTCTTTTGCCATTTTTTTAAGAATTATAGCTGCTCTCCACCATGGTGACCTTGGCATCTCCCCAAAGTCCTTCTATGTCGTAGAATTCCCTAGTATGTTTTTGAAATACATGTACAACAACGTTCACATAATCCATCAAGACCCATTCAGCGTTGTCTGAACCTTCTACATGCCAAGGCTTGTCGTGAATGGCTTTGCTAACTGTTTTTTGGATGGAGGAAACTATCGCGTTTACATGCGTGTTGGAAGTACCACTGCAGATTATGAAATAGTCGCAAACTGTGTTTTCAATTTCCCTAAGATCTAAAAGATTTGTATCAACTCCCTTTACTTCTTCTATTCCATTTAATATTAAGGCAATCAGTTCATCTGCGCTAGCTTTCGTTTTCTGCATTCAAAAATTTTAGTTTCTACAAATTTATGTTTTTTTTGTTTTCTTAGCCCTAGAATTTAACATATCCTTGGACGTTCCACATTGGGAGAACTAACAGAAATAATCAAACTTGATGCCACGGATTCGACGAACCTTTATTTAAAGGATTTGCTGCTTTCCCAAGAACTTTTGGATTATACCACCGTGGTCACAAAAAATCAACGGAAAGGGAGAGGTCAACTAGGGACTATTTGGGAGACGGAAGAAGGTAAAAATCTGACGTTTAGTGTTTTAAAAAACCTTGGAAGCTGTAAAGTATCTGAACAATTCAAACTAAACATCTGCGTTTCCTTGGCTGTTTACGACGCCCTAAATCAATATGAAGTACCAAATATTAAGATTAAATGGCCAAACGACATAATGTCAGGCTCCTTTAAGATCTGCGGTATTCTTATTGAAAACCTGTTGAAAGGGCAGTTTATCAAAAATGTCATAATAGGAATAGGGCTTAATGTAAACCAAACCCAATTTGGAACTCTTACCAAAGCATCATCCCTATCTGGGGTTATGGGAAGGCAATTTGATTTGAATGAACTTTTGGCAAGTTTACGTTCGAATCTAAAGCTCCGTTTGGATGCAATAAACCAAAAAACGTTTCAACAGCTTCAAACCGAATATGAACAGCTGCTGTTCAGAAAGGATAAACCATCCACATTCAAGAATCAGCAGGAGGAGCTATTTATGGGAATTATCCGTGGTATTTCGGAAGAAGGGAAGTTAATTGTGGAATTGGAGGATGACTCAGTTCAAAAATATGATTTGAAGGAAGTGACTCTGCAGTATTGAGCTGCCCTCACATATTGGAAGACAAAGTTTCCATAAAATTCGTAATAGGTCCTTTTATCATCATGGCCATCATAGCATTGAACTCGCCTTCAAAACTTAAACCCACCTCACTTTCTGCATCTCCCAAGGGAGTGATATTCGCTGTCAAAGTGAATGGAAGTTTGTCACTGGCTGCGCCAAGTACTACTTTTTCGTGAGGATATTGGTCTTTGAGTCGCAATACAATTTCGGGCATGCCCTTAAGGGCAAACTTGAAGGTTTTCTCATCCAAAACTTCAAATTTGTCGATGTTTTCGGGCATAAGCTCTTCAAAGTTTTTGATATCTGTTAAAAACTCAAAAAGTTGTTTGTCGCTTTTAGCTACTTTCTTTTTTGGGGTTTCAATATGCATTATCGAAGTTTATTTCCATTGCGATGGATCAGTTTTCCATTGCAAAAGGGTTTGTAATTGGGATTCTTTGATATACTTGGTTTCTGATGCCAATTCTATTAAATGGTCATAGTCCGAAAGGGTGTTTAATGCTATATTTTCCTTGTCAAAATTAGCAGAAGCCACTTCGAAACCATAGGTGAAAATAGCGACCATCCCTTGTACTGAAACATTTTGCTCTTTTAGTGCCCTTACCGCATTCAAACTGCTTTTTCCAGTACTGATAAGGTCCTCAATAACCACAACATTCTTTCCGGATTCCAAATAGCCTTCAATCTGGTTTTGCCTCCCATGGGACTTGGGCTCTGGACGCACATAAACGAAAGGTAGCTCCATAGCTTCAGCGACCAACATGCCAACACCTATGGCACCAGTGGCCACCCCAGCAATAACGTCGGGTTTTCCATACAGTTTTTCTACTTGTTCTGCGATTGCCTTGGCTACATAATCCCTTACTTTGGGATAAGAAAGCATGATACGATTGTCACAATAAATAGGAGATTTCCAACCAGATGCCCAAGTGAAGGGATTTTCTGGATCCAACTTTATTGCATTAATTTGTAATAGAAGCTCAGCAGTTTTTTTTGCTACGGCCTTGTCTAAAATCATTGCGCAAATGTATAAAGTTTTTGTTAATGAATCTCCTTTGGTATTAACAAATGAGCGCCCAGAAAAAGCCAATGGAAACTTGTTTTCCATGGAAAGTGATTCCATTTTAAAGGCCATAACCGCATTGGCCAAGGGCAAATTGAAAACAGCGTACATCTATCATCCCGATGAGACCAAAATATTGGAGGTTTTTAAGCATAAAATTCCAGTTGTGGTTGCAGGTGGTGGATTTGTGACCAATCCGAAAGGGAAGGTTCTGTTTATTTATCGAAACAATAAATGGGATTTGCCCAAAGGAAAGGTGGACAAGGGAGAATCCATTGAAAAAGCCGCTATTCGAGAGGTAGAGGAGGAAACAGGGGTGAAAGGTTTGACCATTGACCGTTTTTTAAGGACAACCTATCATATTTTCCGAAGAAATGGTGAGTATATTTTAAAGGTGGTGCATTGGTTTGCCATGACTACTGATTATGACGGTGAATTGCAAGGTCAAATTGATGAGGGCATCCAAAAGGTAAAATGGAAGGGCCGCAAAAAAACCAAAAAGGCATTGGAGAATTCATACTTTAACATTAAAGTATTGTTTAAAAATTGGCCTAATCCGAAGGAATCATAGCCTCTGCCGCACTTCCTTTGGCAATCCGATAAACAGGATATTGCCTATATGAAGCTTCCAAATATTTTGAGTGCTTGTGTATCCAATCCAATTGCGCATACCAGTTTTGCTTAAATTCCTCGTCAAATTCTTTTTTCGCCAAGAAGTTGTTTCTGAGCACAGAATCCTTGGTCAATAGTTCCAAGGCGATGTCCTCAAATACGTAGGGAGAAAAGTTTTCTTTTTGTTGTAGGACGGTATCAAAAAAGTTCCAGTTAAAAAAAGAATCTTCCGCTTGTGGCTCCAAAGTTTCCATCAAATATCGAAAACCCGGTTGGTCGGTCGGGATTATGAGGTCTCCCTCTGAAAAGGTGATGGGAGCAACTGACTTTTCCACTTTTGTATTGAAATGAGGAAAATGTCCTTCATAGGGACTCTTGCGAGTTTCGAATTCAACAATTTTATAGGACTCTACCTCTAGGATAGTGTCCTTCTTCATTAAATGGTACTGAATTGCGTTGGCATCTAAACGTTCAATAATCCTATGCCAGCCTTTCTTCACCAAATATGCCGCGGGTACTTGTACAGTATCTTGGGGAGTGAAATAGTTGTAGTATTCTGTTTTTTTAGTGAACGGCTTGTCTTGATCATATTTTAGTCGTTGCAAACCGGTAACCTCACTATCTATCATAGAAGCTTCGTACCCTTTAAAATTAAGTGTGGTATGTTGGGTAGTATCTACCTGCCAGTTAAAATAGTAGGCTGATCTTTCGATGCCCTTATTTTCTCTGAAGTCTTTTAGAGTTTTGTGTTCTTTTTCCACTTGCGTAAGTAGAGTACTCATCAACTGATAGGTTCCATTGACCCTTTTGCGGTAAGGTTTCAACATATGGGTTTCGACCATCAACCCCAAAGTATTCCAGAGGCTGGTGTAGCCAGTTGAATAACGGGGATGGTCCATGAATTGTTGAAAGCCTAACTCTGGGGGTCTATTGAATACATTTACATATGGGGTGATGTCCCAATTTTTATCTAAAAGCCTCTTTTCGAAATCGGGCATAAAGTCTTCATGGAGGTATTTGCCCAATTCTCCCCCCAACTTGTTGTGCTGGGTGAACAGATGAGTAAGGGTATATTGGTAGTCAGCTCCATTACTTACATGGTTATCCACAAAGACGTCAGGGCGCACCAAATGAAATATCTGGGTAAATGTCTTTGCGTTTTTGGTATCCATTTTAATGAAGTCACGGTTAAGGTCGTAGTTAAGGGCATTTCCCCGGAAACCGTATTCTTTTGGTCCATTCTGATTTACCCTGGTTGTTGAGTTTCTGTTTAAGGCTCCGCCTATATTGTATATGGGGATGGTGACCAAGACCGTATTTTTTGGTGCAGCCATTTTTTCAGTGGCCAAATCACGATAAAGAAGCATAGTGGCATCAATCCCATCACTTTCCCCAGGATGTATACCATTATTGATCAAAATAATGACTTTGTCATTGCGGACATTTTCCCAATTAAAGTCTCCATCCGGATTAAAAGTCACTACATGCAGTGGCAATCCGCTGTCGGTTTCACCTATGGTCTGAATATGAATCTCAGGGAATTCTTTGGCAAGGGTAATGTAGAAGTCAATGGTTTCCTGATAAGTGGCCGTTTCTAGGCCTTCAGACCTTTCAAAGGTGGTTTGATATGTAGCCACCTCCTCTTCAGGCTTGGTTTCGCAGGAGAACATTAAAAACATGACCGCTAAGAACGTAATGTATTTCAAGGTCGATGATTTTTATTTAAAAGGTAGTTTGTACGCTACCTCCGAAAATCAAAAATAGGGAATATAATATTTAAGAAGCTAAGTTGATTCTTTTCAAATCTGTGGGTTCAATGCTGAAAATAGGCTTGTTCTTATAGTTAAGATAGTGTAAGCAATTGATTCTAAACTTATTCCATCGTTGATAATCCGAAGTGTCAATAGAGGAAGTCACCACATTAATGATGATTTTCTCTTTGATGTCCAATTTCAATAATTCTTCCAGAAACTCCCATCCATCCATAATGGGCATATTAATGTCCAAAAAGATTACCTCAGGAGGTTGAATTCCCTTCCTAAGTTCATCCATAATTTGATCTAGGGCGAGTTTCCCGTTTTCAAAGGTCTTCACATTTGGACACTCCACGATGGTTTTCAACATTTTCTTTATGCCAAAAACGGTTATGGGATCGTCATCAATTATGTAAATGCTATTGAGTTTGGTCATTGAAGTTTACCTTAAACGTAGAACCCTTTCCTACCTCGCTTGTTACAGTAATGTTTCCGTCCATGGCCTCAATTTGATTTTTTATGATGTAAAGGCCCAAACCTCTTGCATCTTTATTGTCATGGAAGGTTTTGTACATCCCAAAAAGTTTATCCCCATAACGTTTTAAATCTATCCCGAGGCCATTGTCACTTATTGAAAACACAATAAATCCATCCTGTTTTTGTGCACTGATAACAATTTTGGGTGCCCTATCAAGAGCCCGATATTTGACGGCATTGGTCATCAAATTCAGAATGATACTCTCTAGATAGGCAGGAACGCTGAGGACATTGAGCTTCTTGTCAACAGACTTGATTACCGTAACACCACATTTCTCTAAAAATGCCGATAGGTTTTGTTGCACACGCTCAATACTGCTAAGGAGGTTTATGGATTTTTTATCCAAGTTTACGTTGGTACTGATATCCACAACTTCATTCAAATTTTCAAGAGTGTCCATGAGGTTGTCCGAAGCAAAAAGCAACATTTTCATGATTCGGGTTTTTTCTTTCTCGTCATTTTCCTTGGAAAGAAAATCCAGAAGCATAGAAAAATTGGCACTGTGCGATCTTAGGTTGTGAGAAACAATGTGTGCAAAATTGATAAGCTTTTTGTTTTGTATGGCCGTAACATTGATAAGATTTCGCAGCTGTTCTTCCTTTTGTTTGAGGTTGGAAATGTCCAAGCTCATACCGATGAGACCGTATGCATTCCCATCCAAATCCAAAAGAGGGATTTTTGAGGTTAAAAAATGAGTGATACTCCCATCTTTGCGAACATTTATGGTTTCCTGGGCCAACATGGGTTTTAAGGTGCGTATCACCTCTAAATCCTCATCTCTTGATTTTTGTGCCACATTTGGGTCGTATAGGTCAAAATCGGTTTTTCCAATCAGTTGTTTGGCATCGACTTCCAAATAGTCGCATTCTGCCTTGTTGACCAATATCTTCCTTGAATCCTTGTCTTTTATAAAGACATTTATGGGAAGGTTGTCTATCAAGGTGGTCAACAAACGTTCGCTTTCGCGGGTTCTTTTTTCGGCCAGCATTTGTTCGTTGATATCTTGAAAGGTGCCAAAAATCTTAATGATTTTTCCAGCTTGGGTAATGGCTTTACCTCCTGCAGCCACCCATCTTTCTTCACCTTTTTTGGTGATGATTTGTAATCTTTCATTAAAGGACCCTCCTTCACTCATTAAATTGTGAAAGAGCATAGAAATTTTGTTTCTACTATACCCTTGTTTATAAAATTCTATGGCCTCGGCTACCGAAGGTTTGTAGTCAGTGGGAACTTGGTGTATTTTCTTGGTCATCTCGCACCACGAGAGTTTTTCGGTAACTAGGTCGTACTCCCAACTGCCAATTTTAGCCACTTCTGAGGTTGCATTGAGCAGATTGTTCATTCTTTCCAGTTCTGCATCTTTTTCAACATCTTCCGAAATATCGCGAACTTGGATAATAGTTCCCTGTGCATTTTTCTTTTGGTCGAGCCAGGGAGCAAAGATGCTTTCGAGCCACACCTGTTTGTCACCGATGTTTTTACCATGGCGTATGGTTCGAACATCATTTCCCACCAAGTATTGTTGGAGAATCTCTTTGGAACACCTTTCGTGACCTTCATAAAAGTCAAAAATTGGCACTTTTGATTTTTTGGACTGAGGGATACCAAATAAGGCATACCAATCATCGGATGCTTGAACCAAGGCAAAATCCGAGTTCACTAAAGCTGTGGCTGCTGGAAGTTGTTGAATAGGATATGGAATAAGTCCTGCTTGGGAAGTCTTCAAAATTGAGGTTAAGATTTAGGATATGTTAAGAAATTTCTTACTAAATTAAAAGTAATGCTCTTACATGAGTATTTAATGTTGTGAAGGACCCAAAACCTGTTGTTTTTGGGTTAAAATGCGGGGTTTTGTAGTCGAAAATTCGAAATCTTGGGGTGAATGGTGGTTGATTCTAGGAGCTGACCCTTACGGTTTCTGGTACCAAGCCTGTATAATCCCCGCCGTTCCGGATCACATCCCTTACGATGGAAGAACTGATGTAAGATTTTCCAGAAGAAGTCAATAAGAAGACCGTTTCTATCTCCGAAAGTTTTCGATTGGTATGCGCTATGGCTTTTTCGAATTCAAAGTCAGCAGGATTCCTGAGGCCTCTAAGGATAAAATCGGCCCCTACCTTTTTGCAAAAATCAACGGTCAACCCTTGGTAGGTGACTACTTTTATTTTGGGCTCGTCCTTAAACGCCTCTTCAATAAAGCGGGTCCTCTCTTCCAAGGTGAACATATATTGCTTGTCGGCGTTTATTCCAATGGCGATAAGCAGTTCATCAAATAGTGTGACCCCTCTTTTTATAATATCATAGTGGCCAAGGGTTAAGGGGTCAAAGGAACCAGGGAAAATTGCACGCCTCATTAGTGGAAAGTTTGTCTAAAAATACAGATTTTCTAACGTAACGCTTCTTCAATGGCACTATCGAACAATTCTTCGAGGCCAATACCAGCGACCTGTGCTTGTTGGGGCAATATACTCTCTTCGGTAAGTCCGGGTGTGGTATTTACTTCCAACAGATAGGGTTCATCCTCCAACAGTATAAATTCACTGCGGGTATAACCCTTTAAACCTAGGGTTTTGTAAATCTTCTCGGCAAGCTGGACTACATTTTTTTCTTGCGTAGCTGTTATTCTGGCTGGGGTAATCTCTTGGGATTGGCCCAGATATTTGGCGTTGTAATCGAAAAAATCGTTTTCTGAAACAATTTCCGTCAAGGGGAGTACTTTTACTTTACCCTTATAGGTAATCACCCCCACAGAAACCTCCGTCCCCTCCAAAAAGGATTCGATAAGCACCTGATCATCTTCTTGAAAGGATTTTTGAACCGCTTTTTCCAAATCCTCTTCCTTGTAGACTTTGGAAATGCCATAACTACTGCCTGCCCTATTGGCTTTTACAAAACAGGGTAATCCTACTTTTTTGATGATTTCCCCTGTATTGATAGCATCACCCGAATTTAGGTAATGCGATTTTGCACATTTGATGCCATAAGGTTTAAGCGTGCTCAGCAAATCGCGCTTGTTGAAAGTCAAGGCTGCTTGATAATGATCGCAACTCGTTTGGGGAATACCCAGAAGTTCAAAATAAGCCTGCATTAAACCATCCTCCCCTGGGGTACCATGAATAGCATTGAATACACAATCAAAATGAATTTTTGACCCATCAACAATTACGCTAAAATCTGATTTGTCTATCGGATGCTCTTGCTCTGTGTCATCCCAATAAACCCATTTTTCTTTTGTGATATGAACCCTAAAAATCTGATATTTTTCGCGGCTTAGATGTCGATAAACTACATTGCCACTTTTTATGGAAATATCATGTTCACTAGAGTGGCCGCCCATTATAATGGCGATGTTCTTTTTCATCCGGTTGTCGAATATGGCGATTCCAAAGTAAAGAAAAAAGCTGCGGCTTTCCTATATTTGTTCCTTCAAGAACAGCGCATGAAACATTTTCTGAGCTTTTTAAAAAGCAAGGTTTTCCTTTTGCAATTGGGCCTTGCCTTAGTGGCCACAATACTTATTTGCTATTTGTTATTGCAGTGGCTGAAGGGTTCTACGAACCACGGTGAGTTTGTGGAGGTGCCCGATTTTTCAAAAATGTCGGTCATGGAAATGCGGAAGGCAGTAGAGGATGCTGGGCTGCGTTATCAAGTATTGGATTCCTCGAATTACAATCCCGAATATCCGCGATTTTCCATACTGGAACAGGACCCGCCTGCAGGAAACAAGGTAAAGGCCAATCGAAAAATTTATTTTACCGTAAATCCCTCAGGATATAAAAAAGTGACCGTACCCGATATTATTCAGGTGACACAGCGCAATGCCTCCTCTATGCTACGCGCCGTAGGATTGGATGTACAGCGCGTCACCTATATCGATGAGCTTGGTAGGGATATGGTATATCGGTTGCGACATAAAGGAAAATATATTAAGCCCGGCGACAAATTGCCCAAAACCTCGAAAATCGAATTGATTTGTGGCAATGGAACCGTTCCCGAAAAGGCAAGGGTTCAGGCTGATTCGCAATAAGGATGGAAGCTTCTGAAAATTCCGATTTATCCCAAGATGAACTTTTTGAACATTATCGCTTTGTGGCGGCCAAGGGTCAAGAACCCTTAAGGGTTGACAAGTTCTTAATGAACTTTATTGAGAATGCCACCCGAAATAAAATTCAACAGGCCGCCAAACAGGGCCATATTTGGGTAAATGAGGTCATTGTAAAACAAAATTACCGTGTAAAAGCTGGCGACGAGGTCAAGGTGATGTTCGAGCACCCACCCTATGAGTTTTTGTTGACTCCAGAGGACATTCCCCTTAATATAGTGTATGAGGATGATACACTTTTGGTTGTCAACAAACCAGCGGGAATGGTGGTTCATCCCGGGCATGGAAATTATTCCGGAACCTTGATCAATGCTTTGGTGTACCACTTTGATAATCTCCCAAACAACAGTTCGGATAGGCCCGGTTTGGTCCATCGTATCGATAAGGATACGTCTGGACTTTTGGTAATCGCCAAAACCGAATCGGCAATGACCCATTTGGCAAAACAGTTTTTTGAAAAGAGTAGTGAACGTGAATATGTAGCCTTGGTTTGGGGCAACGTCGAAGAAGACGAAGGAACTGTCGAGGGACACATTGGAAGGAACCCTAAAAATCGCCTTCAAATGACCGTTTTCCCTGAAGGGGAACAAGGAAAGGAGGCCATTACACATTACAGGGTTCTGGAACGATTGGGGTATGTTACCCTCTTGTCCTGTAGGTTGGAAACAGGGCGTACACACCAGATCAGGGTGCACATGAAGCACATTGGCCATACGCTTTTTAATGATGAACGTTACGGAGGGGATAAAATATTGAAGGGTACTACGTTTACGAAATACAAGCAATTTGTGGACAATGCCTTTAAGGTGTTGCCCAGACAAGCGCTGCATGCCAAAACCTTGGGCTTTGTGCATCCCAAGACCGGGAAGCAGATGCAATTTAACTCAGAATTGCCTCAAGATATGGTGGATTGTATTGAAAAGTGGCGCAATTATGCAAAGCACAAAGAGCAATAGGTTTCTTCAATTTCGATATTGAAAACACTTTTTGGCCTTCGTGGAAAAAGTCAGTTTTCCTGTTTACTTTTACTAAAAATATGCACGTATGAAAATTGTAATTTCACCGGCAAAGTCCTTGGATTTTGAAACCCAGCTTCCGACTGCTAGGTTCAGCGAACCGATGTTTTTGGAACAATCCCAGAAACTCAACTCCGTTTTGGTAAAGAAAAAGCCCAAGGCCCTGGCTAAATTGATGTCGATTTCTGACAATCTTGCTGAACTCAATTGGGAGCGAAACCAACAATTTTCAGTTCCGTTTACCCCAGAAAATGCACGCCCTGCCGTATATGCTTTTAATGGAGATGTATATCAAGGTCTTAACGCTTATACCATTCCAGAGGAAAAGCTGGATGATTTACAGGGAACCCTTCGAGTTCTTTCGGGACTTTATGGGATTTTAAGGCCATTGGACTTAATTCAACCCTATCGCCTTGAAATGGGGACAGCTTTAAAAGTGGGCAGAAAGAAGAATCTTTATGAATTCTGGAAAAAGGAGTTGACCCAATTTTTGAACGAAGAAATGGAGGAAGGAGAGCTTTTTGTAAACTTGGCCAGTAACGAATATTTTGGGGCGATTGATGAAAAAACACTTAAGGCCCCTGTCATCACACCCATTTTTAAGGATTGGAAGAATGATAACCTAAAGGTTATCAGTTTTTTTGCTAAAAAAGCTCGAGGTTCCATGGTACGTTATATTTTGGATACCGATGCCAAGACTATGGACGATATAAAAGGTTTCAACTACGATGGGTATTTGTTCAGTCAAGAACACACCCTTAAGCCGAACCAACCCGTTTTTGTTCGATAGCATTCAATTTGTATCCTGTGTTTTTACACAAACATCCTTACAAACCCTTTCTATTTCCTGAAGCGACCAAGATTATTGTCGGCACCTTACCACCCCCAAGATTCAGTACCGGCGAGCTAAGGGAAGAGGATGTTGATTTTTGTTATGGAAGTTGTAATGGTCTATTGTGGCCAATTCTGGATAAAATCTTTGGATTACAGCTCAAATATGAAACCACCAACGAAGCTGCCCAACAAAGGAAGAATTTTCTGCTGAAGCATAAAATTGGAGTATGCGATATTGTAGAAAGTGCAGAACGGGAAAAAGTGGATGCCAGTGATTTGGGTATGCAAAATGCGAAACTGCGCAATATCATTGGCTATCTTCAAAAATATAAACAAATCGATACCCTATTGTTCACTGGCGGGAACAGCAAAAATGGACCTGAATACTTCTTCCGAAGGCATATAAAGCCATTCAATGTTCAATTGGAAACCGTTTCCAATGAAATCCCAAGAATTTATCGGTTCCAACTTCCCGAGACCAAAAGGGTGATAAGAACAGTTTCGCTCACCGCACCTTCAGGGGCTGCCAACCGTGCCATTGGCAGTCTCGAATACTATAAAAAAGCCAAAGCGAAAAATCCGGCCTATACCACTTTTGATTTTCGAGTGGAACAATACCGGAGTTTTTTTGAAGTCTCCTAGAATTCTTTAAAAAGAACGACGGTCCACCGCAAAGCTGTTAGTTTTATTGATTCGGCTCAACAAATTGTTATTTGAATGCCTTTAACTGGGCAAATATGGGTTTTATGCCGATATTTAGCGAGCTAAAATGCCTATCAAGAAGCAACAACATGCAGCAGCTAAAACGATTAGAAGAGTTTAAAAAATCGGTAACCAACAAGTTCAATATTTATAACAGTCTGTTTTTGAACTTGCCGTACCGAGATATTGAAAATGTGGGCATCTTGGTCCCAATATTAATGGACCAATGTGAGAAAGGACTACAAGCGGGTAAAAAGCCGCAGGAAATACTGGATACCTTCTTCAAGAATTTTACCGACATCACCGACGAAAAAGGCCGACTGGACTTCATGTTCAAAATTATACAGTATGTGGAGCGACAAGTGGTTTTGTACGATAGTGTTGAGGACTCCGCTTTCCCAAGACTACAGAAATATACCAACTCCATGTCGATTCGAGATTATTTTGAGTTGGTGGACCAGAACAAGAATTGGGATAAGATTGCCAAAAAACTATCAAGTTTTAGTGCAAGAATTGTCTTGACCGCCCACCCCACCCAGTTTTATACACCTTCTGTTCTCGATATTATTGCAGAACTGGGTAGACTCATAGATGAGGACAAGGTCAACGAAATTGATATTACTCTGCAGCAATTGGGGCTTACTTCCCTGGTAAATACCAAGAAACCTACACCTTTGGATGAGGCCAAAAATATCATCCACATTCTGCGCCATACCTACTATGATGCTGTAGGAGAACTTTTTAAATATGTAAAAAGCAACATTCGAGACGAGGAGTTTGCGAATTACGACATTATCAAATTAGGATTTTGGCCGGGTGGCGACCGTGATGGCAATCCCTTTGTTACGGCAGAAATTACCATGCAGGTGGCCGACGAACTCCGTACTACTTTGATGAAGTGTTATTATAACGAATTAAAGGAGTTACGGAGAAAGTTGACCTTTAAATCAATACAAACACCCTTATTGGAGCTGAGTGGAGCACTTTATCGAGCCATGTTCGACTTTAGTTTTATCATTGGCCATCAGGAAATACTGTCTAAATTGACCGAGATACGGGAAATTTTGGTTTCCGACTTCCATGGTCTTTATTTAGATGAGTTGGATACCTTGATCAATAAAGTCCGCATCTTCAAATCCCATTTTGCTACCCTCGATATTCGACAGGACCACAGTAAGCATCACTTGGTGGTGGAGAACGTTCTAAAGAAAGAAGGAGCCATCCAAGAAAGTTTGGACGAGTTGTCCCAAGAAGAGTTGATAACATGGCTTCTTGAAAAAGAAATTTCATTGAACCCGAGCGACTTTACCGAAGAAATCGTTCAAGATACCATTGCCAATATTCAGCAATTAAAAGAGATTCAATTAAAGAACGGAGAAGAGGGTTGTAACCGATACATTATCAGTAATTCGGAAGATATCTTTTCAGTTCTTTTTGTATTCGGACTATTTCGTTGGTGCGGATGGAAAGCTGAGGAAATATCCTTCGATATAATTCCGCTATTTGAGACCATGAAGGGAATGGACGCTTCCGAAACTGTAATGCAAACCCTTTTTAATACCCCGGTATACCGAGAGCATCTTGCACGAAGGGACGACACCCATACCATAATGCTTGGTTTTTCGGATGGTACTAAAGATGGAGGATATCTCAAGGCAAATTGGTCAATTTTAAAAACGAAAGAGACTTTGAGCAAAGTCTGCAAAAAGAATGGGATAAAAGCGATTTTCTTTGATGGTCGAGGAGGACCTCCTGCACGTGGAGGTGGAAAGACGCACCGATTCTATGCTGCGCAGACCAAAGATGTAGCGAATCATGAAATTCAATTGACCATACAGGGCCAAACGATAACCAGCACCTATGGCACTAAAGAACAATTCATTCATAACGCGGAACAGCTGCTTACAGCGGGATTGAGCAACAACCTTTTTGGAAAGGAACATGTGATATCAGCAGCACAGCGCAAGTTGATAGAAGAACTGTCTGAGTTAAGTTTTGATAAGTATACGGCTCTAAAAGAACATAAAAAGTTTATTCCTTATTTGGAACACCGAAGTACATTGAAGTACTACACCAAGGCCAACATTGGAAGTCGCCCAGGTAAACGAGGAAACAAAAAACAATTGGAATTATCAGACCTGAGGGCCATTTCCTTTGTAGGTTCGTGGAGCCAATTGAAACAAAACGTTCCTGGATACTTTGGGATTGGAACGGCTATTCAAACCCTTAAAGATCAAGGCAAGCTCAAAGAAGTTAAAAACCTTTACAAAGAAGTGCCTTTTTTCAGAGCTCTTATGCACAATAGCATGATGTCATTGGCAAAGACCAATTTCGGATTGACCAGCTATATGAAAGAGGACCCTGAATTTGGTGAATTTTGGAATGTTCTGCATGATGAATATGAGCTTTCCAAGAAGCTTTTGCTCGAAATTTCGGGCTCTTCCATTTTAATGGAAGACGAAGCGGTCTCTAGGGAATCGGTATTGATTCGAGAAAAAATTGTATTGCCCTTGTTGGTCATCCAGCAAAATGCACTGTTCCATGTCTCACAAGAGTCCGATTTCAAGGAGATCTATGAAAAAATAATTACCCGTTCGTTATACGGTAACATTAATGCGAGCAGGAATTCAGCGTAGTTAGGATATACGTAAGAATACTTAGTCGGTTATCTTTCGCATTATTCCTTCCAGCGGGCCGATGGGCTTATATTTCGTCCATAGGATGGCGAATGCGATACATGCTCCACTGAATATTAGGGCATAGCCTGTTGAAAACTCAATTGAATAATTTCCCATACGCTTTTGCCCCAAAAAATAGATAGGGAGCATACCAATCACTACATGTGCCACATAGAATGTCAAGGCCAATTGCCCTGTTTTTTTCAGGGCATTGATTATGGGGTTACTTCTTAGTTTCTTAGCTATTAGTATGCAAACTGAAATTATAAAAATGGCGAAACTACTTCCGGAAATCATATAGATTGGTAAAGGGGGCATGGGACTGGTTCCCAAAGCATACTGCAATTCTTGATGAGTTTCCACGCTTCCTTCAGAAAGCATCAAAATGAGAAGTTTTGATAAGGCAATCATAAACACAAAAAGACCAAAACTTAGCCAAGCCGATTTTACCAAAAACTTAGTGTTTCTTAAATCATATCTTCCAAACCAGAGGCCAATCAACATGAAGGCAGACCAGGGGACAACGGGATGGAATCCATTGTACATAAGATTGGAAACAAACCCGGAAGGGGTCCAAAAATTTACGTATTCGTAAGTCTTGTAATCCCAATTCAAGTCATAGTTGAAAACCAGCATGAGCACTGGGAACAAGACAACCAAAAAAGTGGCCAACCCAAATACTTTCCCTCTACGGGATGTCAGCACCAACAAGGTAATAAGCATGTATACTCCATAAAAATGAAGTATGTCCGCAGGCCAAATGGGAAGATAGGCAAGGCCCACAACGAATAGGAACAATGACCTTTTTAACAGACGGGATTTGATTTTTTTTAATTTTTCAGAATTCTCACCCTTTATTGCAGATTTGGAAAGAAAGGCAATCCCAATACCCGCAAGAACTACAAATGTTGCTGCTGCCTTGCCCTCGAGTAGACTGAGAATGAACTTTAAGGATGAACTTCCCTTGTCCCCAAACGCTACTTTAAAGTTCACCAAAATCATTCCAATGACGGCAAGGGCACGCGCTACGTCTATTCCAATAATTCTTTCTTTCATTTATGGGGCTATTTGGTTGCTTATCGCTCCAAATTAGTAAACTGTTACCCAGCTTTGTTACAAAAAACCCAAAAGAATCGTAGTAGGTTTTATACAAGCACATTGCTACAAAGGCCTTTTTCCATAAGCCTCAATCATGCGATAGGGATATAACTCCTCCAAGGCACTAGTTTGGTCCAAAGCTTGAATTTCTTCTGCGGACAGTTGAATGCGACTAGCTTTCAAATTGTCCTTTAGTTGGTCTAAGGTTCTCGCTCCCAGAATTACAGAAGAAACTACCTTCTTGGAAAGTATCCAGGCAATGGCAATTTGGGTAGGGGTGCAATTATGTTTTTCCGAAAGCTCTTGTACAACATCGATAATTCTCCAATTTTTTTCAGTGCTACGCCGCTCCCAGGATTCTTCGGTATCTTCACCTGTGGAAGCAATTCTTCCATCAGTAGGACCTTCTTTCCTGTATTTCCCGGTCAAAAACCCTCCTCCCAAGGGTCCCCATGGCACCAATCCCAAACCTTCACTTTCCATAAAATCGAAGAATTCATATTCAATATCCCTTTTCACTAAACTGTATTGGTACTGGGCCGCTACAAAATAATTTTGGTTGAGTTGATGACATAAGCCTTGGGCCTTCATGGCCTGCCATGCTTTAAAGTTTGATAGGCCCAAATACCGCACCTTTCCACTTTGTACCAAGTCTTCCAAAGCACGTAGTGTCTCTTCCAAAGGAGTTAAAGGATCCCAACAATGGAGATAAAGCAAATCGAGGTGGTCCGTATTCAGACGCTTTAAAGAATCGTTCACCCCTTTTATGATATGCCATCTTGAAAGTCCGGCAGAATTGATGTTTTCTCCCATTGGAAATCGGACTTTGGTCGCAATCAAGGCTTGGTCACGTCTTCCCTTTAAAGCCTCTCCAATAATTTCTTCTGAAATGCCACCAGCATATACATCGGCTGTATCCAGATGATTTCCGCCCTCTCCCAAATAATGGTCTACAAGTTGCAAAGCTTCTTTTTTTGGGGTCGCCCTTCCGGAGCTCTCTCCAAAAAGCATGGTGCCCAAAGTTAATTCACTTGTGATCAATCCGCTTTTACCTAGTGTTTTATATCGCATGAGATTTAGTTTTGTAGAAGTCAAATTTCCGACGATTCCCCGTAAACAAATTCCATTTTTTGTTCCAATAAATCCTTTAATTTGTCTAATTTACTTCCAATACTGGTTAAATTAGCATATGAAAAAGGCAAGTCTACAACGTATCTCTTCTCTTGAAAATGCTTCGGTACATGCTTTTCACTTTAAAACTCAAGGATATCGGGGGGGAGGATTTTGGCATTATCATCCTGCATATGAGATTGTCTATCTGCCAGCTGGAAATGGAAGAAGATTTGTGGGGAATACCATAACACGATTTGCAGATGGAGACCTGGTGCTCTTAGGGGCTGATCTGCCCCATAATTGTTTTAGCGCTGGTTTTGAGTCGGAGGTATTTGAAGAATATGTTGTTCAATTCGAGGGAGAGAAAATTCAGCAAATGGGACTGTATTTTAGTGAGTTCCGGAAAGTGTTGGGACTATTGCAAGACGCCTCGCGGGGACTCTATTTTGAAAGACCTGCATTACAGAAGATTGGTAAGGAACTGATAAAGTTACCTCGATTGAACCAAACAGAGCGGTTACTGGTGTTGTTTCGAGTATTGAAATTAATGTCGGAATCGAAGTATGGCTTTTTGAGCGAAAAACAGCATCTCCCAGTGTCTTCCCTTAATTTGGAACGTGTCAGAAAGGTCTATGCGCGGATTGAAAAGGAATACCATCGAAACCTTAGTAGCAATGAGGTGGCGCGTGAGCTAGGGATGACCCATAGTTCATTTTGTAGGGTTTTTGCAAAGAGTACGGGTACTACCTTTAAACAAGCATTGAGCGATGTTCGAATCCAGAAGGCATGTGATTTGCTGTTGCAGACTACCAATCCCATTAAGACCATTGCATTTGACAGTGGTTTTAACAGCATGTCCTTATTCCACAGATTATTTAAGGAAAAAATACAGTGTACGCCCAGTGGCTATCGGAAAAAATTCTCTAAGAGCGTTGAGGTTTGATGGAGTATCTATGCGTTTTGCTTGGGGTTTATTAGTCTATTGAACTACTCAAAACTCCATAAAAAGCTTGGATACCATAAGCCAACTGACCAATTCGGAGATTTTCGTTTGGGCTATGTTGGTTATTGTCAGGGTTGACCATAGGTACAATAAAAGCCGGGATTTTCAACTCATTGATGAATGGGGCAATGGGAACAGTTCCACCCATTATCCTAATTCGTACCACTTCTTCTTGAAAGGTTTTCTTAAGCACCTCTTGCAAGAACTTTCCGTATGGATTATCCAAATCCGTTCGAAAAGCATCGGTAACACTACCTTCGCTCACAGTAACAATTTTGTCATGGACCATACGCTCCTCTTTGGAAGGCGTATGGTTTAAGATGTGGTAGCCTTGTTCTGAAATGTGGTTTTTAACTAATTCTTTTAATCGACCTCCATCCGTTTCCGGAACCAATCGCAAATCCAATTCTGCCGTGGCACTTTCAGGAATAATGGTTCTTGCATTTTTTCCAATCCAACCAGAACCAAGCCCTCGGATATTTAGCGAAGGATATTGCAAGGCTTCCTGATAAAAATTGCCTACCTCTTCGTGTGATTTGAATTGGAGCTTCTGCGAAATTTCCGAATCGCTATCGGGAACACTTTTCAGCGTCGCCATTACGGTTTCGTCCAAAGTAATACCATCATAATACCCAGGTATGGTCACCCGTCCGTCCTTATCCTTCATAGAAGATAAAAGTTGCGCCAACTGAAACCCAGGATTCGGCGCATAATTACCATAATGACCACTATGCTGCGGTTTATAGGGGCCATGTGTTGTTATGGTAAGCGAAGTTATGCCGCGACACCCAAAAATTAAGGTCGGCTTTCCTGATGGATGTACCGGGCCGTCGGTGATCATTAAAAAATCAGCTTCGAGCAAATCGCGATATTGTTTCACCGCTTTTGGTAAGGGCTTGCTGCTTTTTTCTTCTTCTCCGTCCAAAATGACCTTCACATTGAATGGTATTTCCTTTCCTTCCTTGTTCAGAAGGTCGATGGCGTTCAAAAACATTACAATTGGACCTTTGTCGTCAGAGGTTGAACGTCCAAAAAGGCGCCAATTGTAATCAATATCATCCTTCAATTCTTCAAACGGAACTGTTTCAAAACCATCCTCATCGGGTTTTTTCAGAACAACTTGGTAAGGACTGGGTTGATTCCATTTTGAGGGATCTACGGACTGGCCATCAAAATGCATATAAATCAAAACAGTGGGCTTAGTGTCATCTACAGGAAGTGCTGCAAAAAACAAGGGAAGATTCTCGGTCTCCAGTTCTGCGGTATTAAAACCTCTTTCCCCGAACTTTCGCTTTAACCAAATAAGATTGTCATCAATATCATCTGCATTGAGGGCATCATTGGGAATGGCAACAAAATCCTGCAGTTCCTCAATGGATTTGGCAACTTGGGACTTTAGGGTCAACGAATCTTGGGCATGGACAAAAAAGGAAGTCATTAGACCTGTCCAGAGAAGCCATTTTTTCATAGCGTGTTTTTAGGGTTGTTTTGGACCTGAATTTAGCGAATTTGACCGACAAAATCCGAAATGGACCCCACTCCTTTTGCGGTCAAGTGTTTTATGAATGCCGAACCGATAATGGCGCCCTTGGTATTCTCCGTAGCCTGCTGAAATGTGCTTGCATTGCTGATACCAAATCCGACAATTTGCTGATTCTTGAGTCCCATGTTGGAAATTCGTTCAAAATAGGCTTTTTGCTCCTCGCCAAAACCTTTTTTGGCACCTGTGGTACTGGCCGAACTGACCATGTAAATGAACCCATCAGAGGCATCATCGATGGCTCTAATTCGCTTTTCACTGGTTTGGGGGGTGATGAGAAAAACATTGATTAAACCATATTCTTCGAAAATAGCTTGGTATTCTTCCTGGTAAACGTCCAAAGGTAAATCGGGCATAATGATGCCGTCGATTCCAATTTCAAAACATTTTTTACAGAAGTCCTCCACGCCATATTGCAACATGGGATTGAAATAGCCCATCAAAATCAATGGAATGGAAACTGTATTTCGGATATCCTTAAGCTGTTCGAACAACAGTTCGGTATGCATGCCATTTTTGAGTGCCTGTGTTGAACTATCCTGAATGGTAGGGCCGTCGGCCAAAGGATCGCTAAAAGGCAAGCCAATTTCAATCATGTCCACCCCATTTTTTTCCAAATCTTGGATGATTCCAACAGTATCGTTGAGATTAGGGTAACCTGCTGTAAAATATATGGACAGAAGTTTTTTGCTCTCTTGAAGTTTTTGTTTTATTCGGTTTTCTTTCATTTCACTTAATTATTCTCACTACAGTGGGAATGACATGATTAAAGTTTGAAATAGTCAATGTAGGTCTGCAGGTCTTTGTCCCCGCGTCCCGATAGGTTGATAACCACAATATTGTCAGGCTTGAATTTTTTGTAATCGAAGATGGCAAAAGCATGGCTGGTCTCAATGGCCGGGATGATTCCTTCCAACTGCGACACCTCCAAACCAGCCGTCATTGCCTCATCATCGGTAATAGAAATGAATTCCCCACGACCCGATTTGAACAAGTGGGCATGCATAGGACCTACTCCTGGGTAGTCCAATCCTGCAGAAATAGAATAGGGTTCTGTGATTTGACCGTCATCTGTTTGCATGAGCAATGTTTTGCTACCATGGATGATACCAACTTTCCCAAGTGCTGAGGTAGCTGCGCTCTCACCAGAGTCGATGCCCCGACCAGCCGCTTCGACGGCTATAATGCCGACATCGGGATTATCCAGATAGTGGAAATACGCCCCGGCTGCATTACTTCCTCCTCCCACACAGGCGACTACATAATCGGGATTTTCACGTCCCTCTTTTTCCTTCAGTTGCCATTTAATTTCCTCGGAAATCACCGATTGAAACCGGGCAACCATATCTGGATAGGGGTGAGGTCCAACAACGGAACCTATAATATAATGGGTGTCCACTGGGTTGTTGATCCAATCGCGAATAGCTTCGTTGGTGGCATCCTTCAAAGTTTTGCTCCCCGAAAGCGCAGGACGTACCTCGGCCCCCAACATTTTCATTCTGGCCACATTGGGTGCCTGACGGGCAATATCGATTTCACCCATATACACCACACATTCAATACCCACCAAAGCGCATACCGTAGCGGTGGCCACCCCATGCTGACCAGCTCCAGTTTCGGCAATAATTCGATTTTTACCCAATTTTTTGGCCATTAAAATCTGACCGATGGTATTGTTTACCTTATGTGCGCCGGTGTGACATAAATCTTCCCGTTTGAGGTAGATTTTGGTTCCATATTTTTCTGAAAGCCGTTCGGCAAAATACAGTGGGGTGGGGCGCCCCACATAATCTTTAAGCAATTGATGGAACTCTTCCTGAAAGGAAGGGTCCACCATGATTCGCAGATAATTTTGACGAAGTTCCTCACAATTGGGATAGAGCATTTCAGGGATAAAGGCACCGCCAAATTCTCCATAATACCCTCTTTCATCAGCATGATATGTTTTCATGGATTCTCAGTTTTTATTGATTCGTTTTCAAATAGCAATTTTTTGAATGTTGATAGTTTTTCGATGTTCTTTAAGCCGGGTTTGGTTTCAAAACGGCTGTTGACATCAATGGCATGGCAATATGTTGATGCAGGACTTTCCAAAAAGAGCTTTAGTTTTTCGACTTCCTCCAGTCCAATGCCTCCACTCAGGAAAAAAGGTTTGGTGGAAGGATAGTCTACGAGGATGGACCAATCGAAAGTGTATCCATTACCACCAGGAAGTTTTCCCTTGGTATCAAAAAGAAAATAATCACAGACTTCCTCGTATGCGGTCAGAGTGGAAAAGTCGAATTCGTCTTTCATGGAGAACACTTTGATGATTTCCAATGGGTCATTCCGAACTTGCTGCCTCTTGGGTAAAGGAGGTTCTGGAACCCCATCATGAGATGCTGAAACGAGTTCAGCATGACGAAGTCTTTCACAATAGTCGGGGGTCTCGTTGCCATGCAACTGAACACCATCGAGATTGTACTTTTTGACTTTATCCCTTACCTCTTCCAGAGGTGCATCCACAAAAACACCAATTTTTTTGATGTTGGATGGTAGTTCGGGCATTCTCCCTTCAAAATAGCGTGAAGAAGGTTCCCAAAAAATAAAACCCAAGTAGTTGGGCTGAAGTTCAGCCACTTCCTTCGGATTGTATTTCATACCGCAAACTTTCAGTTTCATATTTCCAGTCCTTTGTCATTTCGAAATGAGCGAAGTGATTGAGAAATCCAATTTTTAGATTTCTCACATTCGTTCGAAATGACATTTTTGTTACTTTTCCAAACCCATTATAAACTTTTGTGCACTTAAGCCAGGATTATCTGTCTTCATAAAATTCTCTCCAATTAAAAACCCTTGGAAACCAAAAGGCCGTAATTCTTTTATAGCTTCAATACTGCCAATACCACTTTCGGATACCTTCACAAAATCATCGGGTATCTTGCTGGCCAGTAGCTTGCTGGTTTCTAAACTCACCTCAAAGTTCTTGAGATTTCTATTGTTCACGCCCAACATATCCAGGCTTGGCATCAAGGATTTTTCCAGTTCAGTGTCGTTATGCACTTCCAGCAAAACCTCAAGCCGAAGGGCCTTGGCCGTTTCCGAAAGGATTTTGATTTCACTTCGGGAAAGCACCGCTGCGATTAACAAAATTACATCCGCTCCATACGCTTTGGCTTCCAAAATTTGATATTCATCTATGATGAATTCTTTTCGTAGCAGGGGGATGTTTGTCGACGCCCTTGCTAACAGTAAATCATCCAAAGAACCACCAAAATACTTTCCATCAGTAAGCACCGACATACCACATACCCCAGCTTGCTCGTACCCTTCGGTTACATCCTCCACATTCAAACTATTATTAATGATAGATTTTGAAGGAGAACGCCGCTTATGCTCAGCTATAATGCCCGACCTACTTTTTCGCAACTGTTTGGCTAAAGAAAGGGTCTCTCTATCCATCATAACCGATTGCATCAACTGCGATGCCGGAATCAAAGATTTCTTCAATTCAACCTCTCTCCGCTTATCGGCTACTATTTTATCAAGAATGTTCATGCAACGCTTAACTTTTGTAAACTTTTAAGGGCTTTCAATCCCTTACCATTCAATAATGATTCCATGGCTTTTTCAAAACCTTCTTTTGGAGTTGTTCCATCAACTGTGGCTATAGCTACCCCGGCATTGGCACAAACTACGTTGTTCTGGGCTTCGGTACCCTTGCCTTGCAAAACATCCATAAATATTTTGGCGGAATCTGCTACATCGTCTCCACCAATAATTGCGTCTGCTGAAATATCGGAAACTCCAAAATCCGAGGGATTTAATATGCCTTCTGCATCGTTGGATATGGTTTTGGTAGCGCCGGTCAACGAAATTTCGTCATAGCCATCTAAGGCATGCAATACCGTAAACTTTTTATCGGTGTTTTGGTAGAGGTAACCGTACATACGGGCCAACTCCAAATTGAATACACCCACCATTTGGTTTTTGGGAAACGCCGGATTCACCATAGGACCTAGCATATTGAAAAAGGTTTTTACCGCCAGCTCCCTTCGAATAGGGGCCACATTTTTCATGGCGGGATGGAACAAAGGTGCGTGGAGCACACAAATTCCTGCTTGATCAATGGACTTTCTCAAAAAGTCGGCTTCATTGCTGAATTTAATGCCCAAAAACTCCATTACATTGCTACTGCCGCATTTGGAGGAAACTCCATAATTCCCATGTTTAGTGACTTTTACTCCAGCTCCAGCTGTCACAAAGGACGCCAAGGTGGAGATATTGAAAGTGTCCTTGCCATCCCCTCCGGTGCCACAAAGATCAATGGGATTGTATTCTGATAAATCCACGGCCAAACAAAGTTCAAGAAGTGCATCACGAAAACCTTCCAATTCCTCGATGGTTATACTTCGCATCATGTATACGGTCAAAAAGGCAGCAATCTGGGAAGTGTTGTAATCCCCCTTGGCGATGTTGACCAAAATTTGTTTCGCATCCTCTTTTGAAAGGATTTCGTGGTTAATGAGTCTATTCAGCGTTTCTTTCATTTTTCAACCAATTTTTTAGCATTTGTTTTCCGTGGGGTGTCAATACCGATTCAGGATGAAACTGTACGGCAGATACATCATAGGTCTTATGCCGAAGGGACATGATTTCCCCATTTTCATCCACCGAAGTTGCTTCGAGCTCCTCGGGCAAATCAGGATGGACCACCCAAGAGTGGTAACGTCCCACCTCAAGTTGTTTGGGCAAATCTTGATAGATAATATCCTCATCCAAAACCGTAATTGTCGTGGCTATGCCATGGTATACCTGGTCGAGGTTGACCAAGCTTCCCCCAAAAACTTCACCAATGGCCTGCTGACCCAAACAAACGCCAAAAATTCGCTTGGTGGGGGCATAGGTCTCAATAATTTGTTTGAGCAATCCTGCTTCATCCGGTATTCCGGGTCCTGGGGATAACACAATTTCATGAAAGGGTTCCACCTCGTCCAAGGTGAGTTGATCGTTTCGTTTTACGGTGACTTCACAGTCCAAATCCTCAAGGTAGTGCACCAGATTGTATGTGAAACTATCATAATTGTCAATCATCAAAATCTTTCGTCCCATAATCAGATAGTTTCTGCAATTTCGAGGGCCTTGGTAAGTGCCCCCAGTTTATTATAAGTCTCTTGCAATTCTGTTTCTGGGTCAGAGGCTGCAACCAATCCCGCTCCTGCTTGGTAATGTAACTTATGATTCTTGCTCAAAAAAGTGCGAATCATAATGGCATGGTTGAAATTGCCTTCAAAATCCATAAAACCAATGGCCCCACCGTAATACGAACGGCTGGTTTCCTCATATTTTTCAATAAGTTGCATGGCCATATGTTTGGGTGCCCCGCTAAGAGTACCTGCGGGAAAGGTATCGGCCACTACCTTCATGGTCGGAATGTCCTTTTTCTTTTGGCCAGAGACCTTAGATACCAAATGAATGACATGGGAGAAGTATTGCACTTCCCGATACGTCTCAACATTGACGGCATTTCCATTTCGGCTCAAATCGTTTCTTGCCAGATCAACCAGCATCACATGTTCGCTATTTTCTTTGTCATCCAGAGCTAGTTTTTTGGCAAGTTCGGCATCTTGTTCGTCGCTACCGGTTCTTTTATACGTACCGGCAATAGGATGAATTTCTGCTTTGCCTTCCTTCACAATCAACTGTGCTTCTGGGGAGCTTCCGAAAATTTTAAAATCCCCGTAATCAAAATAAAAAAGATAGGGGGAGGGGTTTATAGAGCGAAGTGCCCGGTATACATTAAAGTCGTCGCCTTTGAAATTTTGGGTAAACCTACGGGAGAGCACCAACTGAAAAACATCGCCTCGCTGACAATGTTTTTTGGCCAACTCAACATGTTCTTTATAGTTCTCATCTTTTAAGTTCGATTCAGGATTGCCTTCCTTGGTAAAATTATATGAGGCAAAATTTCTGGAGTTAAGCAATTGTTCAATTTCATGTACGTTGCTTTCCTGATCATAGCAATGTGCAAAGATGTAGGCTTCATTTTTAAAATGGTTGATCGCTATAATGTTTTGATAAATGGCATAATAGATATCAGGAATTTGGATGGAATTCTTTTTTTTGGCAATCTCAACATCTTCAAAGTAGCGTACCGCGTCATAGGCCATATACCCAAAAAGTCCTTTATTGATGAATTTGAAGCCGTTGTTATCCGTTTCAAAGTTTTGGGCAAAATCATGTATGGTTTCGGTAACATCGGTAGTGCCTCTTATGGGCAATACGTCACTACTGCCATTGGGAAAAGACTGGGTCACCTGTTCGTTCTCCACTTTTATGGACGCAATGGGATTACAACAGATATAGGAAAAACTGTTGTCGTTGGCATGGTAGTCGCTACTTTCCAGAAGAATGCTATTCGGGTACTTGTCCCGGATTTTTAAATAAACACTTACCGGTGTAATGGTATCGGCCAAGATTTTTTTGTAGTGTGTATGAAGTTTGTATTTCATTTCAATATGCTGAATTAAAAAAGGCTTGTCGTGATGACAAGCCTCTTATATGTTCATAATGGGGACTATCTCACGATTTTCGACGTAAGCTAATCCACCACCAAGTATTTACTGTTGTTGCATTCATTGCATCAAATATAGAAAGGAAAATGAAATTCACAAACTTTGCCTTTAAAATAAAAATCCCGCCTAGAAAGTACTAGGCAGGATTCCCAAACACTAAACTAGCGCTGATTACATCTGCAAATCAACAACCAAATCAAATTCGTCATATATGGTTTTGTCGCCCAAGTTGTCAAAGAAACTTCCTGAGCCATACTTTACGTCGTAATTGGTACGATCAACTTTCAAAGTTGCAGTAGCTTTACTGCCGTAAATGGATACATCAAAAGTCACAGGCTTGGTGATACCTTTAATGGTAAGGTTACCTGTTACTTTGTATGAGTTTTTTCCACTGGCTTCCACATTTGTAAAAACCAATGATGATGTTGGGTTGGAGGCCGTAGAGAAAAAATCGTCAGAGTTCAAGTGACCATCCAATTTGTTCTTATAGTCTCCTGTAAGATCTGTGGTGTTGATAGTGGTCATGTCTACTACAAACTCGCCACCGGTCAATTTATCACCGTCGAATTCCAAAGCTCCAGACTTAAGAGCAATGGTCCCCGTGTGTGATCCTGTTACTTTGTAAGCTTTCCAGGTTACCGTGCTTTCGTCGGCTTTAACTTCTTTTTTTTCTCCGTCCACCGGATTTGCCAATGCATAGCTTCCAAAAACTAGGGTTAGGGCCAAGGTAAAAATGCTTCTTTTCATGATTGTGAGATTAAAATTGTAATGATTGTTTTTAACTATTTATATATGTGTGAATAATTCTTCTTTGGAGTATCTGACTTTTGCGAAATGCTGGGTTTGGTCTTCTTCCGATCGGTAACCGATGGGAAGCACTACCGCCGTTCTCAGGCTTTTGTCCTTTAAGCCCAATATTTCATCATACGGGTCGGCTTCAAAACCTTCCATGGGGCATGTATCTATTTCCAAGGTGGCAGCAGCTGTCATCACGTTCCCCAGAGCGATATATACTTGCTTGGCTGTCCAAACGTCTTTAGATTCAACAGGTAGATCTAGAAGCTTCGATTTCATAAAATCGCCATAGCCTTTCAAATTTTCCATATCCATGCCCCGGGTTGAACTTACATTTTGCAAGTAGTCGTCCACGAGCTCGCTTCCAAATTCGGCCTTGTTTGCAAAAACCAATAGATGGGAAGCATCTACCACTTGTGTTTGGTTCCAAGAAACCGGTTGTAGTTTTTTCCGAATTTCCATGTCGGTAATTACAAAAACATGATAGGGTTGAAGTCCATAGGAGGAGGGACTTAAACGGGCCGCTTCCAATAAGGTGTTCAAATCTTCGTCGGATACTTTTTTTGTGTTGTCAAACTTTTTGGTGGCATACCGCCAGTTCAGTGTGTCAATAATTGTATTCATCTTAAAATTTATCAAGTAATGTGTTCAATGTTTTTAATTCAGTTTGTGAAAGATTGGAGACGGCTTCGTTTTCGGCTTTGCTCACGGCTTTGTCCATTTGTGAAAGCACTTCAAGCCCAAGGTCGGTGATCAATATCTCCACCTTACGTCTATTGGACTCACAGATTTGCCTACTCACATATCCCTTTACCAACAATTTATCAACCAATCGAGTGGTATTACTCATTTTCGTAACCATTCTTTCATTCAGCGTAGAAAGGTTGGCTGGTTGTCCTTTCTGTCCACGTAATATTCGAAGTACATTAAATTGTTGCAACGAGACCTCAAAAGGTTTTAGCGCACTGTTGATTTGTTCATTGACTTTATTGTGCACCAAAGTCATGTGTATCAATGTCCTGCTTTCCAAAGGAATTTTTTTGGAGGTCTTTATGATTTGTTCAACATTCATGTATTTACAATATTTGTATATACAAATGTATGTTAAATCATTTTCCGTGTAAAAATTAATGGCTATAAAGTTTTGTTAAAAAAAAGTCCTTGGGAGAAGCTTTATTTACCTTTAATCTGCTAAAATCCCGATAATGAAATACTTGCGGTTATCACTTGTTTTGTTTGCTACGCTACTCATTGGTTGTATCGGTAAATCCAAGGAAACCAAGGATAACGAATCAGATAGGGATGTCAGTCAAAATTTGGATCCTGCGGAAGAAGTTGCGGTCAAGTTCCCTGTTTATGATTTTGATGGATTTGAGCCGCTACTTCACAAGGACGATTCTTACACCTATATCGTTAATTTTTGGGCAACATGGTGCAAGCCCTGTATTAAAGAACTTCCCTACTTTGAACAAGTAAATGAAGAGTTCAAGGATAAAAACGTTAAGGTGCTACTGGTAAGTTTGGACATGCCCAATATGTGGAAATCCCGATTGGAACCATTTGTGGAAAAGAAAGGGATTCAATCGGAAGTGGTTATTTTGGATGACCCAAAACAAAACGACTGGATTCCCAAAGTGGCCGAAGAGTGGGGAGGGGGCATTCCGGCGACCCTTATATATAAGGGTAAGAAACGCAATTTTTACGAACAGGAGTTTACCTATGAAGAGTTGACTCAAGAACTACAGCAATTCATTAATTAAGAACATATGAAATCTATTAAAATTTTGGGCCTGCTGGTACTTTTTATGGCTACAGGTTCCTTTTCCACAGAAACCACTACCACTGATGAAGGATATGCAGTGGGTGATATCGCTGCCGACTTTTCTTTGAAGAACATTGACGGAAACATGGTCTCCTTATCCGATTTTGAGAATGCTAAGGGCTTTTTGGTGATTTTTACATGCAATACTTGCCCTTATGCTGTTAAATATGAAGACCGCATCATTGCCTTGGACACAAAATATAAGGCCCAAGGGGTACCCGTGATTGCGATCAATCCAAATAATCCTTCTGTGCAACCTGGCGACAGTTTTGAGAAAATGAAGGTGCGGGCCAAGGAAAAAGGATTCACTTTTCCCTATCTGCTGGATGAAGGTCAAAAAGTATTTCCGCAGTATGGTGCCACACGCACACCGCACGTTTACCTTTTGGAAAAAACAGACAAGGGCAATTTAGTGCGATATATTGGAGCCATTGACGACAATTACCAGAATGCCTCACAAGTGGACGACAAGTACGTGGAAAATGCGGTGGACGCAATGTTGGCCGGAAAAGAGATTGAGGTGACCAAAACCCGGGCGATTGGATGCTCCATAAAGGTTTAAAAAAAAGAATAATGCGATTTAAATCCGGGGTAATGCTCCGGATTTTTATTTTTGCACAACTTAAATTGTTAAAGATGTCAGATTTATCACAAGAAGAATGGATTGAGCAATTGGCCCAAGATGACAATGCTTTTGTTTTAGACGTCCGAACCTCAGAAGAAGTTGAGGAAGGCTATATTCCCGGCGCGACCAATATTGATATTTATTTGGGGCAAGAGTTTTTGGACGAGATTGAAAAATTGGACAAATCCAAAAATTATTATGTGTACTGCCGCTCAGGGAACCGAAGCGGTCAAGCCTGTGCCATTATGAACAGTGTGGGCATAGCCAATGCCTATAATCTTGAAGGTGGCTTTATGAACTGGGAAGGCGAAGTAGCTGAATAATTTATCGATACATGATTTCTTGATGAAATAACCCCAAATCGACCATCTACTGAAAATCATGGGCATTTACTATAAAAATGACCCAAATCATGCGCGAAGACCTACTTCATTTCATTTGGCAGTATAAGCTCGCCAACACTACACTATTGTCCTCACAGAATGAGGAGGTACATGTCAGACTTACTGGAACAGCAAATTTTGGTGAGGGGCCTGACTTTTTTAACGCACAATTGGAAGTTGATGGCCAGCTTTGGGCCGGAAACGTTGAGATTCACATAAAAGCTTCCGACTGGTATGCACACCATCATGAAACCGATACAAATTATGACAATGTAATCCTTCATGTGGTTTGGGACGATGACATTCCAGTTTTTAGAAAGGACAAATCACAGATTCCGACAGTGGAGCTCAAGCACATCATTCCTCCAAAACTTTTGTCCGCTTATCAAAAACTTATGGACAATTCCGTGTCCAGCTTCATAAATTGTGAGAGGGAACTGGCCGATGTGGATACGTTGATTTGGACGAGTTGGTCAGAACGACTTTACATTGAACGTTTGGAACAAAAATCAGTTTTGATCACCAAGCTTTTGGAAAATTCCAAGAATGATTGGGAGGCCGTTTTATTCCAAATGCTCTGCAAGAGCTTTGGAACAAAAGTAAATGGGCCATTTTTTTTGGAAAGGGCCCAAGAATTGGATTTTTCCGTAGTACGAAAAACAGCGGTTAAAAAGCACGTACTGGAGAGTCTTCTATTTGGGCACTTTGGTCTTTTGGACGTTCGGGATTGCCAGGATCTTTATTTTCTGAATCTAGGAAGAGAATACAGTTATCTGAAACAAAAATTCTCTTTGAATCAGTCAATAACAAAGCCTGCTTTTTATGGTATTAGGCCCGTAAACTTCCCGACGATTCGTATTTCCCAGTTATCCGGTCTTTATCACAAACACCGAAGCCTTTTCCAAACCTTGGTCGAGATTACTGCGAAAGAAACGTTTTATGACATCTTTCAAGTTTTTGCTTCTTCGTATTGGGACAATCATTTTACCTTTGGTAAGGTATCCCGAAAGAGTAAAAAGAAGGTTTCGGTGAATTTTATTGATCTATTGCTGATCAATATAGTGGTCCCCTTAAAATTTTGCTATGCTAAACATTTGGGGCAGGACTGGAATGAAGAGTTAATTCAACTGCTAAGGTCCATACGACCTGAAACCAATGCTGTCGTCACAGGTTTTGACCGAATTGGCATGAAATCCCAAGACGCTATGGAAAGTCAATCCAAATTACAGCTACATCAACACTATTGTAGCAAAAACAGATGTTTACAATGTGCGGTAGGGACCCATTTATTGAATAGAAATACATATTTTTAAGCATGTCTTGGTTTTACGATATTCTGTATTACTTCCAGAAAAGAGGGTTTGAAGTTTGCCGGCGAATAGCAGAACGCTTGGGCATACGTGCCAGGGTGGTGCGTACTACATTTATTTATTTGACTTTTGCTACTTTAGGCTTCGGATTTGCCCTGTATCTTTTCATGGCATTTTGGCTAAGAATAAAAGATTTGGTGTATACCAAGAGAACCTCTGTTTTTGACCTTTAAATATGATCAAACTCTTTCGTTCAAAAATAGTATTGGCAATAGGCTTAATGATATTGGTGCTGCTATTTGGGGTTATTGGCTATAGGATTATCTCAGGTTTTTCATGGATAGAGGCCATTTACATGACCATCATAACGGTTACCACCGTGGGATTTGCCGAAGTAAAACCCTTGGATGCCGACGCCAAAATTTTTACCGTATTTTTAATCGTTACCAGTGTTTTCATATTCGGATATGCCATTTCGGTGATTACCGAATATTTGTTGGGCAGGAATTCACTTCAAATTTTAAAGAAGAAAAAAGTGAAAAAGATAATCGATAGTTTATCCGACCATGTCGTGGTCTGTGGATTTGGTAGGAATGGTCAACAGGCCGCCGAAAGATTAAAAGCTTACAATAAACCTTTTGTGGTCGTTGAAAGAGATAAAGATGTTATCGAACGCCATGAAAAAGAAGCACTCTTTATAGAAGGAGATGCCAATGAAGATGAGGTACTTCTGGAGGCGGGCATTGATAGAGCCCAATATCTTATTGCCGCCTTACCCGATGATGCGGCTAACCTTTTTATCGTGCTTTCGGCTCGTCAACTTAACAAAAAACTATTCATAATCAGCAGGGCATCCCATGTGACTTCCTTAAAAAAACTGCAATTTGCCGGTGCCAATAAGGTAATAATGCCCGATAAAATAGGCGGTGATCACATGGCCTCCTTAGTGGTTATGCCAGATCTGATAACTTTCATGGATCAACTCTCTATCGAAGGGGAGCACACCACCAACCTTGAAGAGATTGAAATTGAAGATTTTACTAGCCAGGTGGACTGTCATTCTCTTCGGGATTTGGATCTTCGGAGAAAAACAGGATGCACTATTATAGGGTACATAGATCCAACGGGAAATTACATCATAAATCCAGAAGCTGATTTGACCTTGGAACCCAAAGGAAAGGTCATTGTTCTCGGTCGGCCGGAACAAATAAAAAAACTCAACCAAATGTTCAAGATCGGGTAGTTTAACATATCGATAATTTGATTGCGTTGAATTTTTTTAGGATATTGCCCACTTTACATCAAATTAACATACCAAACATCCAAATTATGAAGCATAGACTTCTAGTTATAATTTCAACCTTACTTCCTGTTTTATCTTTTGCTCAAGATGCCGAAGCCGACCTAAGTTGGGGACAGCGTATTGACCGTGCTTTTCAACCGGTCGCAGATACATGGGAATCCATTGTTTTGTATCCGATTCCAATTGCAGGATTCAACATACCCATCGTATTGATCCTTCTTGTTTTGGGAGCTACTTTTTTCACCATTTACTTTGGTTTCCCAGGGATTAAAAGATTCCCATTGGCCATAAATACGGTAAGAGGGAAGTATGATGAGCTGGAAGGGTCGGAAGGCCATGGAGTAGAAAAGGCCGAAGTGAACATTGTTGAAGGAGATCTCCCCGATACCATCAGGGATGAAAGTCAAGAAGGCGAGGTAAGTCATTTCCAAGCCTTGGCCACAGCGGTTTCCGGTACAGTGGGACTAGGAAATATTGCAGGAGTGGCAGTGGCTATCGCCTTGGGAGGACCAGGTGCCACATTTTGGATGATTGTCTGTGGAATTATTGGCATGTCAACAAAATTTGTTGAGTGCACCTTAGGTGTAAAGTATCGCGATGTAGATGAAAATGGAACCGTATATGGTGGTCCAATGTACTATCTGTCAAGAGGGCTAAAAGAAAAAGGGTTTGTCAAATTAGGTAAGGTCTTGGCTGTGATATTTGCCATCTTATGTGTTGGAGCTTCTTTCGGAGGCGGTAACGCCTTTCAATCAAATCAAGCTGCCTCACAGCTTTCGTCTTTGGTAGGATTAGACTTTGCAACCTCAGGATTTTGGATAGGAATTGTTTTGGCGGTGGTTGTCGGTATTGTAATCATCGGGGGAATAAAGAGAATAGCAAGTGTGACCGAAAAGGTGGTTCCGTTTATGGCGGGAATTTATGTTCTGGCATCCTTGATCATCATTTTCGCTAACTACGAATACATAGGTACGGCCTTTGGTCTTATTATTGGAGGAGCGTTTACTCCAATGGCAGGCCTTGGAGGCTTGGTTGGGGTATTGATCGTTGGATTTCAAAGAGCCGCATTTTCCAATGAGGCTGGGGCCGGTTCGGCTGCCATAGCGCACTCTGCTGTGAAAACCAAATATCCGGCAAGTGAGGGCGTAGTTGCACTTTTGGAACCCTTTATTGACACCGTACTGATTTGTACAATGACTGCCTTGGTGATTATTTTCTTTAATATGGACGGTTCTAGCGTACAAGGAATTTTTGACTATGGAAATTCTGCAAATAGCTCGGTTCTAGTTAACGAAACTGGAGAATATATCGGAGGCGTTGACCTTACCTCAATGGCGTTTGACTCGGTAATACCTCATTTCTCGTACGTACTTACCGTTGCCATTATTTTGTTCGCTTTCTCCACTATGATTTCTTGGTCCTACTATGGCCTACAATCATGGAAATACCTATTTGGAAGAACAAAATGGGCCGATTTATCATATAAGGTGTTGTTTTTGTTATTTGTTATTATCGGAGCGTCCACCACGCTGAACGCCGTAATCAAGTTTTCTGATGCCATGATTTTGGCCTTGGTCTTCCCCAACATGGTGGGACTCTTGTTGTTGTTCCCGAAAGTGAAGGAGGAATTGGCCAAATATCTCGATGGAATTAAATCCTTGGGGAAATAAAATTCCAATTTTGAAAAAATTGAAATCCCACTTCAAGTTCAATAGACAAGAACGAAGTGGGATTTTCTTTTTGTTATTGCTGATAATTTTCCTCCAAGGGGTCTACTTTTTTGTTTTATCAAATGGAGATTCAAACGAAAATCTGGCTTTTCTTGATGTTGACCATCAACAACGCATTGATAGCTTGAAAACTACCCTGATTACTAAGGAATCTACACGAACGTTTACTTTCAATCCAAATTTCATTAGTGATTATAAAGGATATGTTCTTGGGATGTCCCCTGCCGAAATAGACCGATTGATGGCTTTTCGGAAAAAGGGAAATTTTGTGAACTCACCCCAAGAGTTTCAAGAAGTGACCCGGATATCGGACTCTTTGCTTCAAGTGATGGCACCAAATTTCAAATTTCCAGATTGGAAGAAAACTTCTCGAAAAACAGATACAAACAACAGCTATTCAAGAAAGTATCAGAACGAAAAGACGGTTGTAATAAAAGATTTAAATAATGCCACTGCCGAAGAGTTGAGGCAAATTAGCGGTATTGGAGAGAAATTATCCGGTAGAATTATAAAATTCCGAGATAGGCTTGGGGGCTTTCTAGTGAACGATCAATTACACGATGTTTATGGATTGGATGCTGAGGTAGTGGAGAGAGCCCTGCTTAGGTTCCAAGTGTTGAAGCCGCCAAAAATCGAAAAAATTGAGATAAACAAGGCTTCAGTCGCGGAGTTGGCCCAGTTGGTTTATATTGATAGGTCAACGGCCGATAAAATTGTACACTACAGAATGGAAAATGGACCGATAAGGTCCTTAAACGAATTGGTTGAAGTGTTTAACGTTTCTAAAGAAAAGATTGACAGGATTGGATTATATTTGTCATTCGAAGAAGAATAGAATAAAATTATGGGGGATACCTATTTTAATGAAGAGCATCGACTGTTCCGAGAAAGTCTAAGGGATTTTTTGCAGAAGGAAGTGGTGCCACATGTAGATGATTGGGAGCAAACCGGGGTCATTGACCGTTCCATCTGGAATAAATTCGGTGAAATGGGATATTTTGGTTTGGCCTACCCGGAAGCTTATGGGGGGCTGGAGTTGGACTTTTTCTATACCGTCATCCTTTTGGAAGAACTTCAAAAAGTAAATTCTGGAGGATTTGCCGCAGCAATATGGGCACATGTCTATTTGGCCATGACGCATCTGAACGCAGAAGGGGACGAACGTCTAAAAAATGAATATTTGGCTCCCAGTATTGCGGGAGATAAAATAGGTTGCCTTTGCATAACGGAGCCCTTTGGAGGTTCCGATGTTTCGGGCATGCGGACTACTGCGGTAAAAATGGAAGATCATTATCTAATCAATGGTTCCAAAACCTTTATCACCAATGGTTTCTACAGTGACTATTTGATTATTGCCGCCAAGACCGAACCAGATCTACGAAATAAGGGCATTAGTATATTCTTGATCGATAGGGATACGCCTGGGGTTTCGGCAACCAAGTTGGACAAATTGGGCTGGCGGGCTTCAGACACGGCGGAAATCGCATTCGACAATGTAAAGATTCCTTTGCAAAATTTGATGGGAGAAGAAAATCAGGGCTTCTCTTATATCATGCAACATTTTGATTTGGAGCGTTTGATTATGGGAATCAATGCCCACTCTAGGGCCGAACATGCCTTGGAATATACTTTGGAGTATATGAAAGAACGTACAGCTTTTGGTAAATCACTGGATAACTTCCAAGCGCTTCGCCACAAAATGGTGGAGCTTAACTCAGAAATGGAAGTATGCAAAAGCTACAATTATATGGTGGCCCAAAGATTAAATGAAGGTGAGTACGCAGTAAAGGAGGCTACCATTTCCAAATTGATGTCCACCAAAATGGCGGATAAGGTAATTGATGGCTGTTTGCAAATGTTGGGAGGCTATGGCTATATGGAAGAGTATCCCTTGGCCAGGCTATACCGTGACAGTCGCTTGGGACGCATCGGTGGTGGAACTTCTGAAATCTTAAAGGAGATTCTTGCAAAGCTTATGGTGGACAAGAAAGTTTTTGCCAAAGTGCCCCAGAATTAATTTGAACAGTTAACTGTTTTATATTTCGAATATAGTACTATCTTTGCCATCCAAAATATAAAAGAAAGGAGGTTGTAGCCCATGTTAATAATACCAGTAAAAGAAGGAGAAAACATCGATAGAGCCCTTAAGCGCTTCAAGCGAAAGTTTGATAAAACGGGTACCATGCGTCAACTAAGAACTAGACAGCAGTATACCAAACCTTCTGTAAAGCGAAGAGCTGAGGTACAAAAAGCTCAGTACATTCAAGGTCTAAGGGACCAGGAAGAGATTTAAGGGTTACCTCTTAAAATATATAGACATCCTTTGCAATACTCTATTGCAAAGGATGTTTTCTTTTAGACCTTTCCGTCATTTTGATATCTTTGGTTTATGTGGGTTAAAGCTTTCGTTGACTATCTTGAACTGGAAAAGAACTATTCGAGGCACACCATTGAGGCTTATAAGAAGGATATTGATGCATTTTCAAAATTTTGCTCAGAAGAATTTGACGAGAAAGATATCGATGACGTTTCTTATCCGCAAATAAGGTCATGGGTTGTAAAACTGTCCAATGATAAAATATCCAATAGAAGCATCAATCGAAAGGTTTCTTCCTTAAAGGCCTACTATAGATTTCTTCAAAAAACAGAGGTAATCGTTACTTCACCCTTACTCAAACACAAGGCTCTTAAGACAAGTAAAAAAATTGAGGTACCTTTTTCTGAAGAAGAAATGACAAAAGTTTTGCAGCAAATCCCATTTGCGGATAATTTTGAAGGGGTTCGCGACAAGCTGATGATTGAGCTGTTGTACACGACTGGGGTACGTCGTGCTGAACTGGTAAACCTCAAGGTAAACGACATTGATTACGCCAACAATAATCTAAAGGTTTTGGGCAAAAGAAACAAAGAGCGTATTCTTCCCCTGCTCCCAAGCGCATTTTCAATTTTAAAAGCCTACATGGAGCGCAGGTCTAAGCTTGAAAATGCGATTGATTCAAAGTATCTCTTTTTAACTTCGTCGGGCCTTAAAATATATGAAACGCTTGTTTATCGTACTATAAATAAGTACCTTAGTTTGGTGTCCCCTAAGGTAAAAAAGAGCCCTCATATACTGAGGCACACCTTTGCAACGCATTTGCTGAACAGGGGAGCCGACTTAAATGCTGTGAAAGAGTTATTGGGTCATGCCAGCCTGGCATCCACTCAAGTGTATACACATAATAGTATAGCCGAACTGAAAAATGTACACTTGAAGGCCCATCCAAGGAGCAAGAAATAAGATTCTTGTACTGTTTAACCCGTCTGCCTTCTGGTAGCCTAAAAAAAACAACATTTTATGAAAGTAAATGCACAATCTGTAAATTTTGTGGCTGACGCTAAACTTATTGATTTCATTCAAAGAAGAATGGACAAACTAGATCTTTTTTACGATAAGGTCATAGGTTCTGATGTTTACTTGAAAGTTGAAAACACAAGTGCCAAAGAGAACAAGATTGTGGAAATAAAGTTATTGGTGCCTCGGGATAAAATCATTGTAAAAAAACAATGTAAATCTTTTGAAGAAGCCATTGATTCAGCGTGTAATTCTTTGGAGCGCCAACTAGTTAAAAAGAAAGAGAAACAAAGGGCTAAGGCGTGATCAAAATTTTTTTAAATTTATTTTGATTAAAGAAATAAATCAATACATTTGCAGTCCGTTAGAAATAACGGGCTTTTTTTGTGTTAAAAAAGGCTGCAAAATGCCGGTATAGCTCAGCTGGCTAGAGCAGCTGATTTGTAATCAGCAGGTCGTGGGTTCGAGTCCCTCTACCGGCTCTAAGATACTGAAAATAAGGCGGGGAGATACTCAAGCGGCCAACGAGGACAGACTGTAAATCTGTTGGTTTTCACCTTCGCAGGTTCGAATCCTGCTCTCCCCACTTACGTCTGTTCATGGTAACAGCTGAAAAGGGAAGTTTTTTGAAATATTGAAGTAAATGTTGGGTATAAAAACCCAAAAAAATGCGGGAGTAGCTCAGTTGGTAGAGCGTCAGCCTTCCAAGCTGAATGTCGCCGGTTCGAACCCGGTCTCCCGCTCAAAGACTTGAAGAAAGGTTTCAAGTTGCTGAGGTTGAAAGTTTAATAGTCTAGACTTGAAACTTAAACTCTAAACCTGAAGATCCATTAAGCCGGTGTAGCTCAGGGGTAGAGCGTTTCCTTGGTAAGGAAGAGGTCACGGGTTCAAATCCCGTCATTGGCTCGAAAAACGATTTGTACACTAATATAAACTAAGATTAAAATTTTTTAAAATGGCAAAGGAAACTTTTGATCGTTCCAAACCACACCTAAATATCGGTACTATTGGACACGTAGATCATGGTAAAACTACATTGACAGCTGCGATTACCACTGTATTGGCCAACGCTGGTCTTTCTGAGCTTAGAAGCTTTGACTCTATTGACAACGCTCCTGAGGAAAAAGAACGTGGTATCACCATTAACACGTCTCACGTAGAGTACCAAACTGAGAACAGACACTATGCTCACGTTGACTGTCCTGGTCACGCGGATTATGTGAAGAACATGGTTACGGGTGCTGCCCAGATGGACGGTGCAATTTTGGTTGTAGCTGCGACCGATGGTCCTATGCCACAAACCAGAGAGCACATCCTTTTAGGACGTCAGGTAGGTATTCCACGTATCGTTGTCTTCTTGAACAAAGTAGATATGGTTGATGACGATGAACTTTTGGAATTGGTTGAAATGGAAGTAAGGGAATTGCTTTCTTTCTACGAGTACGATGGTGACAACGGTCCTGTTATCGCTGGTTCTGCACTTGGTGCATTGAACGGTGAGCAAAAATGGGTTGACACTGTTATGGAATTGATGAATGCTGTTGATGAGTGGATTGAACTTCCAAAAAGAGATGTCGACAAGGATTTCTTGATGCCCGTTGAAGACGTGTTCACAATTACTGGTCGTGGTACGGTTGCTACCGGTCGTATTGAAACAGGAGTTGCCAACACTGGTGATGCCGTTGATATTATCGGTATGGGTGCTGAGAAATTAGCTTCTACAATTACAGGGGTAGAAATGTTCCGTAAGATTTTGGATAGAGGTGAAGCTGGAGACAACGTAGGTATTCTTTTGAGAGGTATTGAAAAGTCTGACATAAAAAGAGGTATGGTAATCTGTAAGCCAGGTTCTGTTAAGCCTCACGCCAAATTCAAAGCTGAGGTTTATATCCTTAAGAAAGAAGAAGGTGGTCGTCACACTCCGTTCCACAACAACTATCGTCCTCAGTTCTATGTTAGAACTACTGACGTTACCGGAAATATCAACCTTCCTGATGGAGTTGAAATGGTAATGCCTGGCGATAACTTGACAATTACAGTTGACTTGATTCAGCCAATCGCGTTGAGCGAAGGTCTACGTTTCGCTATCCGTGAAGGTGGCAGAACTGTAGGTGCAGGTCAGGTTACTGAAATTCTAGATTAATTAGATTATACAATAAGGTATTGCACTAAAGGGTGTCCGTCTAAATGACGGATACCTTTCAGTGTAAATATAAACGGGTGTAGCTCAGTTGGTAGAGCACTGGTCTCCAAAACCAGGTGTCGGGAGTTCGAGTCTCTCCTCCCGTGCTAAGGAATATAAGTAGAAGAATATGTTGACTTACGTAAAGGAATCTTTCGAGGAATTAAAAAACAATGTAACCTGGTTGAACCGGGAAAAGGCTTCAAACCTTATGGTTGTTGTTGCTGTTTTCTCCATCTTGTTTGCCTTGGCTACTTGGGGAGTGGATTCCTTGTTCAGTAAGTTGATCACATTGTATTTTGAACAAGTTTTAGGGTAATTGGCTATGTCGGAGGTTCTGGAGAAAAAATGGTATGTGGTTAGGGCTGTAAGCGGCCAAGAGAACAAAATCAAGGGCTACATTGAAAGTGAAGTGGAGCGCAATGGCTTCGGAGATTACCTTGAAGAGGTTTTGGTTCCCACCGAAAAAGTGGTTCAGATAAGAAATGGAAAGAAAATCAATAAAGAGCGGGTTTACTTTCCAGGCTATATTATGATCAAAGCCAATTTGGGTGGTGAAATGATACATATTATTAGATCCATTACCAATGTTATAGGATTTTTAGGGGAAACCAAAGGAGGAGACCCTGTTCCTTTAAGGAAATCAGAGGTAAACCGAATGCTCGGGAAAGTGGATGAACTGGCTGTCAACACTGATAATGTTGCTATTCCATTTGTTCTTGGAGAAACGGTGAAAGTGATTGATGGACCCTTTAATGGTTTCAATGGAACCGTTGAAAAAATCAACGAAGAAAAACGCAAGCTTGAGGTAATGGTGAAGATTTTCGGAAGAAAGACCCCATTGGAACTCAGTTACATGCAAGTGGAAAAAGTTTAATAATAGAGCTGTTACATATATAAAGTTGTGTTGCTTCCAATTGACACGCTTTCATTTTAATTAAAAACAATGGCAAAAGAAGTAGATAAGGTAGTTAAACTACAAGTTAGGGGAGGTGCTGCGAATCCATCGCCACCGGTTGGACCCGCCTTAGGTGCTGCTGGTGTTAACATTATGGAGTTCTGCAAGCAATTTAATGCAAGAACCCAGGACAAACCGGGTAAAGTTCTACCCGTGGTTATCACCGTTTACAAAGACAAATCGTTTGAGTTTGTTGTAAAAACACCACCCGCGGCAGTTCAATTGATGGAAGCAGCTAAGATTAAAAAAGGATCTGGCGAACCTAACAGGGTAAAATCAGGTAATGTTACCTGGGATCAAGTAAAGGCAATCGCCGAAGACAAAATGGCCGATTTAAATGCTTTTACCGTGGAATCTGCAATGAACATGGTTGCAGGAACCGCAAGATCCATGGGTCTCAAAGTATCTGGTAAAAGACCTTTTTAAAATCGAAAAGACTTTATAATGGCAAGATTGACAAAAAAGCAAAAAGAGGCCCATTCCAAAATAGACAGGAACAAGCTCTATTCCCTAGATGAGGCATCCGCTTTAATTAAAGAAATTACCAACGTAAAATTTGACGCTTCCATTGACCTTGCGGTTCGTTTGGGCGTAGACCCGCGAAAAGCGAACCAAATGGTTCGCGGGGTGGTTACCTTACCGCATGGTACAGGTAAAGAAGTAAAGGTTTTAGCATTGGTGACCCCAGACAAGGAGGCAGAGGCCAAAGCGGCCGGTGCCGATTTTGTAGGGTTGGATGAATATTTGGATAAAATCAAAGGCGGTTGGACCGATGTTGATGTGATCATCACCATGCCAAGCGTAATGGGTAAACTAGGTCCCTTAGGTAGAATCTTGGGTCCAAGAGGTTTGATGCCCAATCCGAAAACCGGTACCGTAACTATGGATGTGGCCAAGGCCGTGACCGATGTTAAAGGTGGTAAAATTGATTTTAAGGTAGACAAAACAGGAATTGTACACGCCGCAATAGGAAAATCTTCGTTCTCTGCAGAGAAAATTGCAGGAAATGCCAAGGAGTTGATTGACACTTTGGTAAAATTGAAGCCTGCTGCAGCAAAAGGGGTATATATGAAGAGCATTTACCTCTCCAGTACAATGAGCCCAAGTGTACCTCTAGATCCTAAAGCAGTTTAATTAACTGGTAGTTCAATATTTTAACTATGACAAGAGAAGAAAAAGCAACAGTAATAGAAGATTTGACTGCACAGTTGGCTGAAAACACCAATATTTATTTGGCTGATATTTCAGGATTGGACGCAATGACCACTTCAAATTTGAGAAGAGCTTGCTTCAAGGCCAATATTAAACTTGCGGTTGTAAAAAATACCTTGCTTGAAAAAGCAATGGAAGCTTCCGATAAGGAGTTCGGCGAACTTTCCACAGTACTTAAAGGGAATACCTCCCTTATGTTGTCTGAAACGGGAAATGCTCCGGCAAAACTTATCAAAAACTTTAGAAAAAAATCAGATAGACCTCTTCTTAAAGGCGCTTTCATCGAGGAAGCTGTCTATATAGGAGACGAAAACTTAGATGCTTTGGTTAGCATTAAATCTAAGGAAGAGGTTATTGGGGATATCATTGGATTGCTTCAATCCCCTGCCAAGAATGTTATTTCTGGACTTAAGTCTGGAGGGGGCAAGTTGGCCGGTATCCTGAAGACCCTATCTGAAAAATAATTCGCGCACAATAACTAAGTATATTTTTAAAAATTTGATTAAACGATAGAAAAATGGCAGATTTAAAAGATTTTGCAGAACAGTTGGTTAACCTAACCGTAAAAGAGGTAAATGAGTTGGCTGACATCCTAAAAGAAGAGTACGGTATTGAGCCTGCTGCCGCTGCGGTTGCAGTCGCTGCTGGAGGTGGTGCCGCTGGTGGTGGAGAAGAAGCCGCTGAAGAAAAATCAGAATTCGATGTAATCCTTACAGCCGCCGGTGGTTCTAAATTGGCAGTGGTTAAATTGGTTAAGGAGTTGACCGGATTAGGATTGAAAGATGCTAAAGAAATTGTTGATAGTGCTCCTAAAGCTGTTAAAGAAGGAGTTGCTAAAGACGAAGCAGAAGGTATTAAGAAATCTTTGGAAGAAGCAGGAGCAGAAGTTGAGCTTAAATAATCGCTTTTACCATACAAATTGGGTTAAGGTCTTTCCATAAAAATGGTTAGACCTTAGCCTATTTATGAAGGAGTGTATAAAGCCGTACACAAACCGTAATTAATCACGATCAAAATTTGTCCATTGATGTTCACAAATCATACTGAAAGAGTAAATTTCGCATCCGCTAAGAACATACCGGACTATCCGGATTTCTTGGACATTCAGATTAAGTCATTTCAAGACTTTTTCCAACTTGAAACAAAATCTGACGAAAGAGGAAATGAAGGTCTGTACAACACCTTCATGGAGAACTTTCCAATTACCGATACCAGAAACCAGTTCGTACTTGAGTTTTTGGATTACTTCATTGACCCCCCAAGATATTCCATTCAAGAATGTATTGAGAGAGGTTTGACCTACAGCGTTCCTTTGAAGGCGCGTTTGAAATTATACTGTACCGATCCTGAACACGAAGATTTTGAGACTATTGTACAGGATGTATACTTGGGTACTATTCCGTACATGACCCCTAGTGGTACGTTTGTTATTAATGGAGCGGAACGTGTAGTGGTTTCACAATTGCACCGTTCTCCTGGGGTTTTCTTCGGACAATCCTTCCATGCTAACGGCACCAAATTATATTCAGCCAGGGTAATTCCTTTTAAGGGATCATGGATTGAATTTGCTACGGATATCAATGCCGTAATGTACGCTTACATTGATAGAAAGAAAAAGTTGCCCGTGACCACGCTTTTCCGAGCCATTGGTTTTGAACGGGATAAGGATATATTGGAAATTTTTGACCTTTCTGAAGAAGTCAAGGTTTCCAAAGCAGGACTTAAGAAGGTCTTGGGCCGAAAATTGGCCGCGAGGGTATTGAACACTTGGCACGAGGATTTTGTTGATGAAGATACGGGAGAAGTGGTTTCCATTGAGCGAAATGAAATCATCCTTGATCGTGATACCGTTCTTGAAAAAGAACACATTGATGAAATTTTGGATGCTGACGTAAAAACCATTCTTCTCCACAAGGAGAACAATGCCCAGTCAGACTATGCCATTATTCACAATACATTGCAAAAAGACCCTACCAACTCTGAAAAAGAAGCGGTAGAGCACATTTATAGACAATTACGTAATGCCGAGCCGCCCGATGAGGAAACTGCACGTGGTATCATCGATAAGCTGTTCTTCTCCGACCAACGTTACAATTTGGGAGAAGTTGGGCGTTACCGAATGAACAAAAAGTTGGGATTGGATATCGGAATGGACAAGCAGGTCTTGACCAAAGAAGATATCATTACCATTATCAAATATTTGATTGAGTTGATCAACTCCAAAGCTGAGATTGATGATATCGATCACTTGTCCAACCGTCGTGTGAGAACTGTGGGTGAGCAATTGTCACAACAGTTTGGTGTGGGATTGGCTCGTATGGCACGTACCATTCGTGAACGAATGAACGTTCGTGATAACGAGGTGTTTACTCCGATTGATTTGATCAACGCGAAGACGCTTTCTTCCGTAATCAACTCTTTCTTCGGAACCAATCAGCTGTCACAGTTCATGGATCAGACCAATCCTTTGGCAGAGATAACCCACAAAAGAAGGTTGTCTGCCCTTGGACCAGGAGGTCTTTCCAGGGAAAGAGCAGGTTTCGAGGTTCGTGACGTTCACTATACGCACTACGGAAGATTATGTCCTATTGAGACCCCTGAAGGTCCGAACATTGGTTTGATTTCATCCCTATCCGTGTTTGCCAAGGTGAACCCCATGGGGTTCTTGGAAACACCATACCGTAAAGTGGCTGATGGAAAAGTGGACACCAAGGAATTTATCTATTTAAGTGCTGAAGAAGAGGAAGGAATGAAAATTGCCCAAGCAAACATTCCAACAGCAAAAGATGGTAAGATTGATTCAGACAAGGTCATCGCACGAGAGGAAGGTGACTTCCCGGTAGTAGATCCAAGCGAGGTAAACTACACGGATGTTGCTCCAAATCAAATCGCTTCCATTTCTGCTTCCTTGATTCCATTCTTGGAGCATGATGATGCGAACCGTGCTTTGATGGGATCCAACATGATGCGTCAGGCCGTGCCATTGTTGCGTCCTGAATCACCTATCGTGGGAACCGGTCTTGAAAGACAGGTCGCCACCGATTCAAGGGTATTGATCAATGCAGAGGGAGACGGAGTTGTGGAATATGTTGATGCACAGAAAATCACCATCAAGTACTCCAGAACAGAGGAAGAAAGATTGGTAAGCTTCGAAGAAGATTCCAAGACCTATGAATTGGTGAAGTTTAGAAAGACCAATCAAGGTACATCCATCAACCTAAAACCCATTGTTCGCAAAGGGGATAAGGTGAAGAGAGGACAAGTACTTTGTGAAGGGTATGCAACCCAAAGTGGTGAATTGGCCCTTGGTCGAAACATGAAGGTGGCCTTTATGCCTTGGAAGGGATACAACTTTGAGGATGCCATCGTGATTTCAGAAAAGGTGGTTCGTGAAGATATCTTTACTTCCATCCATATTGATGAATATGCTCTTGAAGTTCGAGATACCAAGTTGGGTGCCGAGGAATTGACCAACGATATTCCAAACGTATCCGAAGAAGCAACCAAGGATTTGGATGAATACGGTATGATCCGTATCGGTGCTGAAGTAAAACCTGGAGATATTCTTATTGGTAAGATTACCCCGAAAGGAGAATCAGACCCAACTCCAGAAGAGAAATTACTTCGAGCCATCTTTGGTGATAAGGCCGGTGATGTGAAGGATGCATCTTTAAAAGCCTCTCCATCATTGAGGGGAGTTGTTATCGACAAAAAATTGTTCTCACGTTCCATCAAGGATAAGCGCAAGCGTTCTGAGGATAAGGAGGCAATCTCTCGATTGGAGATGGACTACGAAGTGAAGTTCCAGCAGTTGAAAGACGTTTTGGTTGAAAAACTTTTCGGACTGGTAGGTGGAAAAACTTCTCAAGGCGTTATGAACGACTTGGGTGAGGAAGTCCTTCCAAAAGGAAAGAAATATACGGTCAAGATGTTGAACGCAGTGGATGATTTTGCTCACTTGATTAGCGGAAGTTGGACCACTGATGATAAGACCAATGCATTGGTTGCCGATTTATTGCACAACTACAAGATCAAGTTGAACGATATTCAAGGTAACCTGAGAAGGGACAAGTTTACCATCTCTGTCGGAGATGAACTTCCAGCAGGTATCATGAAATTGGCCAAGGTTTATATCGCCAAAAAACGTAAGCTTAAAGTAGGGGATAAAATGGCAGGTCGCCACGGTAACAAAGGTATCGTGGCACGAATTGTTCGTCAAGAAGATATGCCTTTCTTGGAAGACGGAACACCAGTGGATATTGTTTTAAACCCATTGGGTGTACCATCAAGGATGAACATTGGTCAGATTTACGAAACCGTTTTGGGTTGGGCCGGTCAGAAATTGGGCAGAAAATTTGGAACCCCAATTTTCGACGGAGCAACGTTGGATCAAATCAATGAATTTACCAATGAAGCCGAAGTTCCTTTGTTTGGGCACACTTACCTATATGATGGTGGAACAGGTCAAAGATTTGATCAGGCCGCTACCGTAGGGGTCATTTACATGTTGAAATTAGGTCACATGGTTGATGACAAGATGCACGCTAGATCAATTGGTCCTTACTCATTGATCACACAGCAACCTTTGGGTGGTAAAGCCCAGTTTGGTGGTCAGCGATTTGGTGAGATGGAAGTTTGGGCACTTGAGGCCTATGGAGCTTCCTCTACCTTGCGTGAAATTTTGACCGTGAAGTCAGATGACGTAATCGGACGTGCCAAGACCTATGAGTCCATTGTAAAAGGTGAGACGATGCCGGAACCTGGATTGCCAGAATCTTTCAACGTATTGATGCATGAGCTTAAGGGCTTGGGCTTGGATATCCGTTTGGAAGAATAGAATACTATATAAAGCATTTTTAATTATATCATCTCCATATTGTTATGGCTAGAATAAAAGATAGTAATGTACCAAAAAGGTTTGATAAAATCTCAATCGGATTGGCTTCACCAGAGTCTATTTTGGCAGAGTCCCGAGGGGAAGTTTTAAAACCGGAAACCATTAACTACAGAACGCACAAACCTGAGCGCGATGGGTTGTTTTGCGAGCGTATTTTTGGTCCAGTCAAGGATTATGAATGCGCCTGTGGAAAATACAAGCGAATTCGCTACCGAGGTATTGTTTGTGACCGTTGTGGTGTTGAGGTGACTGAGAAAAAGGTACGAAGGGACCGAGTAGGGCATATCAACCTTGTAGTGCCAGTGGCGCACATTTGGTATTTCCGTTCTCTTCCCAACAAAATTGGATACCTCTTGGGATTGCCTTCCAAGAAGTTGGATATGATCATTTATTACGAAAGGTATGTGGTCATTCAACCAGGTATTGCAAAAGGACCTGAAGGAGAGGAAATCCAGAAAATGGATTTCTTGACAGAAGAGGAATACTTGAACATTCTGGAATCCATTCCTCAAGAAAACCAATATCTTGAAGATTCAGACCCAAACAAGTTCATCGCCAAAATGGGTGCTGAATGTTTGATTGATCTGTTATCCCGAATTGACTTGGAACAACTGTCTTATGAATTAAGACACAAGGCAAATACCGAAACTTCAAAGCAGAGAAAAACCGAAGCTCTGAAGCGACTTCAAGTGGTTGAGGCATTCCGTGAATCGCAGAATAACCGTGAAAACAACCCTGAATGGATGATTATGAAGGTGGTACCTGTTATTCCACCAGAATTGCGTCCATTGGTGCCATTGGATGGTGGTCGTTTTGCCACTTCCGATTTGAATGACCTATATCGTAGGGTTATTATTAGAAATAACCGTTTGAAGCGATTGATGGAAATCAAAGCACCTGAGGTGATTTTGAGGAACGAGAAAAGGATGCTTCAAGAAGCTGTGGATTCACTTTTCGATAATACAAGAAAAGCTTCCGCAGTAAAAACAGAATCCAACAGACCACTGAAATCCCTTTCCGATTCTTTGAAAGGAAAACAAGGTCGTTTTCGCCAAAACCTATTGGGAAAACGTGTGGATTACTCTGCACGTTCCGTAATCGTGGTTGGACCGGAAATGAAGTTGTACGAATGTGGTCTTCCAAAAGATATGGCAGCCGAACTTTACAAGCCTTTCATCATTCGTAAACTGATTGAAAGAGGTATTGTAAAGACTGTAAAGTCTGCCAAGAAGATTATAGACAAGAAGGAGCCTGTAGTGTGGGATATCCTTGAAAATGTCCTTAAGGGACATCCGGTATTGTTGAACCGGGCCCCCACATTACACCGTTTGGGTATCCAAGCGTTCCAGCCTAAACTGATTGAAGGTAAGGCGATTCGTTTGCACCCATTGGCATGTACTGCATTTAATGCGGATTTTGATGGGGATCAAATGGCAGTTCACTTACCATTGGGGCCAGAAGCTATTTTGGAAGCCCAATTGTTAATGTTGGCATCCCAAAACATTTTGAATCCGGCAAACGGTTCACCTATTACCGTTCCTTCGCAGGATATGGTATTGGGATTGTACTATATGACCAAAGAGCGAAAATCTACTCCTGAAGTTCCTGTTAAGGGAGAGGGGCTGACCTTTTATTCCGATGAGGAAGTGGTGATTGCCTTCAACGAGGGAAAAGTAGATTTGAATGCGGGAATCAAAGTTAGGGTCAAAGACTTTAATGATGAGGGCGAGTTGGTCAATCAAATTATTGAGACTACGGTAGGTCGTGTCTTGTTCAACAGTGTTGTGCCTGAGCAAGCAGGTTACATCAACTCCGTATTGAACAAAAAAGCGTTGCGGAACATCATTGGTGATATCCTTGCTGTAACCGACGTTCCTACGACTTCCGAGTTTTTGGATAAGATCAAGACCATGGGATATGAGTTCGCTTTCAAGGGCGGTCTATCCTTTAGTTTAGGGGATATTATTATACCAGCAGAGAAAGATGAAATGATTTCTGATGCGAATGGACAGGTTGATGGTATCATGATGAACTATAACATGGGACTTATCACCAACAATGAGCGATACAATCAGGTTATTGATGTTTGGACATCGACCAACGCCATGTTGACGGAATTGGCCATGAAGCGAATTCGCGAAGATCAACAAGGATTCAACTCCGTGTATATGATGTTGGATTCTGGCGCAAGGGGTTCCAAAGAGCAGATTCGTCAGTTGACCGGTATGCGTGGTTTGATGGCAAAGCCTAAAAAATCAACCGCCGGCGGTGGAGAGATCATCGAAAACCCAATTCTTTCCAACTTTAAGGAAGGATTGTCCATTTTGGAATACTTTATCTCAACTCACGGTGCACGTAAAGGACTTGCAGATACCGCTTTGAAAACTGCGGATGCTGGTTACTTGACACGTCGTTTGGTGGATGTATCCCAAGACGTTATCATCAACATTGAAGACTGTGGTACCCTAAGAGGTATCGAGGTTCAAGCGCTTAAGAAAAATGAAGAAGTTGTGGAAACCCTTGGAGAAAGAATTCTAGGAAGGGTATCCCTACATGAAGTATATAACCCTTTGACCGAGGAGTTGCTTCTTGAAGCTGGCCAGGAAATTTCAGAGGCGGATGTCAAGAGAGTTGAGGCTGCGCCGATTGAGAGAATCGAGGTGCGCTCAGCACTAACTTGTGAAGCACCTAAAGGAATCTGTGCCAAATGTTACGGAAGAAACTTGGCAACCAACAAAATGGTTCAACGAGGTGAAGCCGTTGGTGTGGTTGCAGCCCAATCCATTGGGGAACCTGGTACACAGTTGACACTTCGTACTTTCCACGTGGGGGGTATTGCCGGTAACATTTCTGAAGACAACAAATTGGAGGCAAAGTTTGACGGTGTTGCTGAGATTGAGGATTTGCGAACCGTTGTCGGTGAGAACAGCGAAGGAGAAAAAGCAAATATTGTAATCTCACGTACTTCTGAAATCAAGGTAGTTGATGCCAATACAGGTATTACCCTGAGTACCAATAACATTCCTTATGGTTCTCAATTGTTCGTTAAGAATGGAGCCAAAATCAAAAAAGGCGATGTTATTTGTCAATGGGATCCCTATAATGGTGTTATTGTTTCCGAATTTACCGGACAGATTGCTTACGAGAATATTGAGCAAGGGGTAACCTATCAAGTTGAAATTGACGAACAAACAGGTTTCCAAGAGAAGGTAATTTCCGAATCTAGAAATAAGAAGCTTATTCCAACCTTGTTGATCAAGGATGGTAAAGGGGAAACACTTCGTTCGTATAACCTACCTGTAGGTTCCCACCTGATGATTGACGATGGTGAGAAAATTAAGGAAGGAAAGATTCTTGTGAAGATTCCACGTAAATCTGCCAAAGCTGGGGATATTACAGGTGGTCTTCCAAGGGTGACCGAGTTGTTCGAGGCTCGTAACCCATCCAACCCTGCCGTGGTTTCTGAGATTGATGGGGTGGTTTCATTTGGTAAAATCAAAAGAGGTAACCGCGAGATAATTATCGAATCCAAGACAGGTGAAATCAAGAAGTACTTGGTGAAACTGTCCAACCAGATTTTGGTTCAGGAGAACGATTATGTTCGTGCGGGTATGCCGTTGTCAGATGGTTCCATCACTCCTGAGGATATCTTGGCTATCAAAGGCCCATCAGCTGTACAACAATACTTGGTGAACGAGGTACAGGAAGTATATCGTTTACAAGGTGTGAAAATCAATGACAAGCACTTCGAGGTTGTCGTACGTCAGATGATGCGTAAAGTACGAATTGAGGATTCTGGAGATACGACTTTCCTTGAAAATCAATTGGTACACAAGGATGACTTCATTCGAGAGAATGACGAAATCTTTGGTAAGAAGGTAATTGAGGATGCTGGGGAGTCTGAAAACTTGAAAGCCGGTCAAATTGTGACGGCCAGAGAGTTAAGGGATGAAAACTCCATTTTGCGTAGGGAAGATAAAACTTTGGTGACTGCAAGGGATGCTGTGGCTGCAACGGCTACACCTATCCTTCAAGGAATCACCAGAGCTTCGCTTCAAACGAAATCATTTATTTCAGCGGCATCGTTCCAAGAAACGACCAAAGTGTTGAATGAAGCTGCGGTGAGCGGTAAAGTAGATACCTTGGAAGGATTGAAGGAGAATGTTATCGTTGGACATAAAATTCCTGCCGGTACTGGTATGAGGGATTATGACAGCATCATCGTTGGCTCGAAAGAGGAATATGATGAGATCATGGCCCGAAAAGAGGAATTCAAATTCTAATACAAACCCTGGCCAAATGGTCAGGGTTTTCTTTTTAAAGTAAAATTAGATATGGCAGACAACAGTCAAAATCAAAAGCAGATAAACATAGAATTGGATGAAAAAACGGCTGAAGGAATCTATTCCAATTTAGCGATTATCAATCATTCCGTTTCCGAGTTTGTGGTCGATTTCATCAGCATGATGCCCGGGGCGCCCAAAGCCAAGGTAAAAAGCAGAATTGTTTTGACACCGCAACACGCAAAAAAATTCCTGAAGGCCTTAAATGACAATGTGGCGAGATTTGAGAAAGCACATGGTACTATCAAAGACTATGAGCAACCCCACATTCCGCTCAATTTTGGACCCACTGGAGAAGCCTAAAAAAAGCCCTGAAATTTATTTCAGGGCTTTTTTCTTTTCTAAACATATTGGAAAATCTTAAGCAAACTCCGAAGTAAAATGGAATTTAACCGATGGGTATTTCTGCTGCGTCATTTGCAATGAGAATTGGGAATCTGCCAAGAATACTAACTGTCCTTGTTTGTCTTTGGCCAAAAACTTCTGTTTCACCCGTTTGAATTCTTTGAATTCCTCGTTGTTCTCATCTTCAGCTTCCACCCAACACGCTTTGCGCACCGGAAAATTTTCATAGGTACACTTAGCTCCGTATTCATGTTCTAAACGATATTGGATAACTTCATACTGCAGAGCGCCAACGGTTCCGATGATTTTTCTGCCATTCAACTCCAAAGTAAAAAGCTGGGCAACCCCTTCATCCATTAATTGGTCAATACCCTTGTTCAACTGCTTGGCCTTCATCGGGTCGGCATTGTTGATATAACGGAAGTGCTCTGGCGAAAAACTTGGAATCCCTTTATAGTTCAATTTTTCCCCGTTGGTCAACGTATCCCCGATTTTGAAATTTCCGGTGTCATGCAATCCCACAATATCTCCTGGAAAGGAGACATCCACAATTTCTTTTTTCTCGGCAAAAAAAGCATTGGGACTTGAAAACTTCAGTTTTTTATCATGACGGACATGAAGGTAGGGAGTGTTGCGCTCAAAAGTTCCCGAAACTATTTTGATAAAGGCAAGGCGATCACGGTGTTTAGGGTCCATATTGGCATGGATTTTAAAAACGAAGCCTGAAAAATCCTTCTCTGATGCTTTCACCTCCCGTTCTTCTGCCCTTTTTGCTCTTGGTGCCGGAGCAATTTGTATGAAGCAATCCAAAAGCTCTCGTACCCCAAAATTATTCAATGCTGACCCGAAAAACACCGGTTGTTGTTCGCCTTTTAGATACGCTTCATTATCAAAAGGAGGGTAGACCCCATCAACAAGCTCAAGATTATCCCTTAACTCCTGTGCCGCTTCTTGGCCAACGATATTTTCAAGTTCGGGATTGTTAAGATCGTCAAAAGCGATGGTCTCTTCAATGTTCTTCTTGCTATTCCCACTAAACAAATTGATGTTTTTCTCAAAGATGTTGTAAATACCCTTGAAATCGTATCCCATGCCTATCGGAAAACTTAGGGGTGTCACGTTTAGTCCCAGTTTCTGTTCCACTTCATCCAGTAGGTCAAACGCATCTTTTCCCTCACGATCCAGTTTATTGATGAAAACGATCATGGGAATATTTCGCATTCGGCAAACCTCTACCAATTTTTCGGTTTGTTCCTCGACCCCTTTGGCAACATCAATAACTACAATAACGCTATCCACTGCGGTCAAGGTTCGAAAGGTATCCTCTGCAAAATCCTTGTGACCTGGCGTATCCAGGATGTTGATTTTCTTATCCTTGTAAATAAACGCCAAAACAGAGGTCGCTACGGAAATCCCCCGCTGGCGTTCAATTTCCATGAAATCACTGGTAGCTGATTTTTTGATTTTGTTGTTTTTTACAGCTCCGGCTTCCTGAATCGCACCACCGAACAACAATAATTTTTCTGTCAAAGTTGTCTTTCCAGCATCTGGGTGGGATATAATTCCAAATGTGCGTCTCCTTGCTATTTCCTTCTCGAAATCCATGGTCAAAATTTGCGCAAAAATAATGCAATTATCCGTAGGTACATCTGTATTGCGATCAATCCCATTTTGTTGATAAATAGCAGCGAAAAAACACGAAAAAAAATAAAATGTTAAGAAAAAGTGAAGTACTTTTCCCACCCGTATGTTCTCATGTTTTTAAGGGTGATAATCCGTTTGTCGGTTACATACGTATCTTTTATAATTGGTAAATAAGGATGTGTAAATGGTCATTTATCGATTAAAGTAGGATGAAACTCTCAAATACTTTAATTATGTATCCTGGCCAGAGAACATAGCAATTTTGCTGAGCCAATTAGATAAGAAGCCCCAATTTCTTATCCCATATCGACCTCAAGCCATGGTGATTAGTTGACCAAAACTATCATTATATGGAAAAAAATACTTTCTCCGCTCCTGGGAAATTGGGGTTGCGTAGCCTTTTTTTGGTATTGGGCCTGTTCATTTTCCTTTCAATAACTTCTTTTGAAACCGTTAAGGTTGCGGTCCCTTCAGAAACATTGACTTTTACAGATACGGATGGTGATGGAATTCCTAATAAGGACGACATTGACGATGATGGAGATGGAATAATTGATACGGTTGAGGATGCGAATGCTGATGGCGACAACAATCACTTGACCAATCCCTCGGACAAGGATGGCGACTCCATTCCCGATTATTTGGATGTGGATTCTGATAATGACGGAATCATTGACAATATCGAAGCTCAAACGACCTATGGGTACATTCCCCCAAGTGGAAAAGATAAAGATGGTAACGGACTGGATGATGCCTATGAAGAAACGCCAGGTAGCTGTGGGGGACTAATTCCCGTGGACACGGATCAAGACTCCATTCCAGATTATAAGGATATAGATTCAGATAATGATGGTATTCTTGATAATGTTGAGGCACAAACCACCACAGGATATATTCCACCTAGCGGAAAAGACACAGATTATAATGGTTTGGATGATGCCTATGAAGAAACTCCTGGAAGCTGTGGAGGATTACTCCCGATAGATACTGATAGTGATGGCCATAAGGACTTTCGTGATATCGATTCCGACAATGATGGGATATTGGATAACATTGAAGCCCAAGATCCAGATCACATTGTGCTACCCTGCGGAATAGATTCTGATCACAATGGCCTTGATGACCATTATGAATCATACCCCGGAGCAGGAGAGGGCATTCACCCAATAAATAGTGACTCAGATGACCTGCCAAATTTCAGGGATATTGATAGTGACAATGATGGTCTGCCTGATAATGTGGAAGGTCAACCCACGAGTGGGTACATTCCGCCAACAGGTAACGATGATGATAAGGATGGATTGGACAACGCTTATGAAGGAAGTGGAGACGAAGGTATAACCCCTGAAAATACAGATGGTTCGGATAACCCCGACTACCTTGACGACGACAGCGACAACGACCTGGTCGCGGACAACAACGAGGGGAACGACTTTGACTTCGACGGTGTGCCGGACCAGGCCTTCACGGGTGTGGACACGGACAACGACGGTCTTGACGACGGCTACGAGGGCAGCGATGTTGACGACGGCTACGACGTGAACGACGAGATCGACGACCCTGCGAACGACCTTCCGGACACCGATGGGACGGAGGACGTGAACTACCGTGACTTCGACGATGACGGTGACGGCATCGACACCCCGGACGAGGACGCTGACGAGGACGGCGACCCCACGGACGACGACACGGACGGCGACGGCACGCCCGATTACCTTGACCCGGACCAGGACCCCGGCGACGATACTGACGGCGACGGTGTACCGGACCTTGTTGACCTTGACGACGACAACGACGGGATACTGGACACGACCGAGGACCCGAACCTTGACGGCGACGGCGACCCGCTGACGGACCCCTTGGACAGCGATGGTGACGGGAGGCCCGACCACTTGGACATAGACAGCGACGACGATGGCATACCTGACAACGTGGAGGCACAGTCCACTGCGGGCTACATCCCCCCGAACGATGACGACGAGGCGACCTATGCCTCGAACGACGGTGTGAACAGCGCCTACCTTGGCGGTCTCACGCCCGAGAACACGGACGATGACGAGCTTCCGGACTACCTTGACGACGACAGCGACAACGACCTGGTCGCGGACAACAACGAGGGGAACGACTTTGACTTCGACGGTGTGCCGGACCAGGCCTTCACGGGTGTGGACACGGACAACGACGGTCTTGACGACGGCTACGAGGGCAGCGATGTTGACGACGGCTACGACGTGAACGACGAGATCGACGACCCTGCGAACGACCTTCCGGACACCGATGGGACGGAGGACGTGAACTACCGTGACTTCGACGATGACGGTGACGGCATCGACACCCCGGACGAGGACGCTGACGAGGACGGCGACCCCACGGACGACGACACGGACGGCGACGGCACGCCCGATTACCTTGACCCGA
>NZ_SGIU01000002.1:0-13783 GCF_004296335.1 Flagellimonas allohymeniacidonis | reverse complement strand
GAACTACCGTGACTTCGACGATGACGGTGACGGCATCGACACCCCGGACGAGGACGCTGACGAGGACGGCGACCCCACGGACGACGACACGGACGGCGACGGCACGCCCGATTACCTTGACCCGATAGATGATACGCCACCGCCAACGGAAGATGAAGATGTAGAAGTAAACCAATTGGTGACCCCAAATGGAGATGGAAATAACGATTTCCTATTTATTCGAGGCTTGGATCAAGTTAGGAGCAGTACCTTGCAGATTTTTAACAGATGGGGCGTAAAAGTTTATGATGGTGCCAATTATAACAATGTAAACAATGTATTTGATGGTCGTTCAAGGGGAAGATCTACCTTGAGTGTAAATGATTACCTACCTTCAGGAGTATATTTTTATATATTTGAGTACGAAACCGAAGAGGGCAGGTTTACCGATTCAGAATACATATATATAAGCCGTTAACAAGCGAGATAGAATGGTAAAGAAAAACTTTTGGCTTGCGCTGCTGTTCTTCGGAACACTGCTTCAGAGCTTAATTGCACAACAAGACGCCCAGTACACCCAATACATGTTCAATACCCTTAGTGTAAATCCCGCGTATGCCGGGTCAAGGGGACAATTGAGTTTTGCCGGTCTGTACAGATCACAGTGGGTGGGACTTGATGGTGCACCGGAAACATTCACTTTGAACCTGCATTCTCCAATTCGGAACAGTCGATTGGGTTACGGTGTTTCTGTGGTCAACGACAATATTGGTGATGGAGTGGTGCAAGAGACCTATTTGGATGCAGTGCTATCATATACCATTGATGTAGCACAAAATGCAAAGTTATCCTTTGGTTTAAAAGGAGGTGGAAATTTCATAAGCCTAGATTTTGCTGGCTTGCGCAACTTTGACCAAGAGGTTGTTCAACAAGACAATATTGACAACCAGTTTGCACCAAATTTTGGTTTGGGAGTTTATTACCATACCGACAAGTTCTATGCTGGCCTTTCAGCTCCCAATGTATTGGAGACCGAATATTTTGACAATAGTGATACCGATGATGATAATTCAGTCAATTTCTTGGCGACGGAACGTATCAATTTTTATTTTATCACAGGATATGTTTTTGATTTAAATCCAGACCTAAAATTTAAACCGGCGCTCTTGACCAAAGCGGTGGGAGGAGCACCTCTTCAGGTCGATGTATCTGCAAACTTTTTGTTTGCCGAAAAATTTAGTTTTGGTGCAGCCTATCGATTTGATGCTGCAGTAAGTGCCTTGGCCGGTTTTCAAATTACCGACCAGATAATGCTCGGACTTGCATATGATCGCGAAACCACAGAACTGGGGGGTACCCAATTCAATGATGGTTCTTTTGAGGTTTTTCTAAGACTGGAATTGCTCAAAGCATTCCAAAGGACAGTATCTCCACGATTCTTTTAAACCAGGGATATGCCAAAAAAAATATACTTCATTATTCTTGTACTCCTAACCTCTACAACAGCGCTATTGGCTCAAAAGGAAGAGGTCAATGAGAAACAACAGGAAAAAGTAAAATCCAAAGCAGACGACCAGTACGAGGAATATTCCTTTAGGCCTGCTATTGATATTTATAAGAAAGTACTCGAAAAAGGTTATGTGTCCGCCGATTTGTTGAAGCGACTTGGAAATTCATATTACTTCAATGCTAAATATGATGAAGCTTCCGAAATCTATAAAAAACTGGTGGAGTCTTATCGTGATGATACTGAAGCTGACTACTTTTTTAGATATGCACAAACACTGAGAACATTGGGTGAATATGATGCCGCCTCAGAGATTATGGCGAAGTTTAAGGAGATGACAGCGGTTTCCGATGACTATGCCTTCGATGAAGATTATTTGGCAAAGATAGAGGAGAACTCTGGGAGATACGAAGTGAAAAACTTTGAATTCAATAGCAAATACTCTGATTTTGCGACGGCCTATTATGAAGATGGATTAATCTTTTCTTCTGATAGGGATACCGGAAACCTGGCACGTTATCGACATACGTGGAACTCCAGAGACTTTCTAGACTTGTATAAAGTAAATGCAGATAGCATTTCCCAAAACACGGTTGTTAAGCTGGAAGGCGATGTAAATACAAGATTGCATGAGTCCACTTCAGTAGTGACCAAGGACGGTTCTACCATGTATTTCACCCGAAACAATTTTTTGGATGGAAAAAAATACAAGGATGAAAAAGGTGTGATTCGCTTAAAAATCTACAGTGCTGAGTGGATTGATGGTGAGTGGACCAATATCCTCGAACTGCCCTTTAATAATGATTCCTACTCCGTTGCGCATCCAGTATTGAGTCCAGATGAGAAGCGACTGTATTTTGTTTCAGATATGCCGGGTTCCTATGGCGAGTCAGATATTTTCATGACTCAAATTATCGGTGACGGTACCTATGGACCCATAGTCAATTTGGGAAAAAATATCAACACTAGGGCACGGGAAACCTTCCCATTTATTACACCAAACGGGGTACTTTATTTTGCGTCAGATGGACATGCCGGCCTAGGAGGTTTGGATGTTTTTGCCACAAAAATTGCTTTTGACGACTACGACCAACCCATTGTCAACGTCGGAAGACCTGTCAATGGACCCAATGACGATTTTGCCTTCATTATTGATGACGGGGAAAAGTCGGGATATTTTTCATCAAACCGGACCGGTGGAATGGGAGAGGATGATATTTATGAGTTTGAAGAAACAGAACCTTTGGTATTGGATTGTTTGCAAGATGTAACCGGTACCGTTCGGGATCGTATTTCCAATGAAGTGCTTATTGGTGCAACGGTGAAAGTTATTGATGAGGAAAACAAGGAAATATCCTCTACAATTACAGATTCCAAAGGAAACTATGTGTTACAGTTGGATTGTTCCAAAGGCAACTTTGTTCGCGCTTCACGTGATGGCTATGTTCCTGCCGAAGAATACCTGAACAGGTCCTATGGTAAGCCTAGAATTATCGATTTCTATTTGGAGCGTGATGTAGTCACCGGAGGTTTTGGGGATGATTTGGCAAAACTGCTCCAGCTTAGTACTATCTATTTCGACCTGAACAAGTTTGACATCAGACCGGATGCGGAGATAGAGATTCAAAAGGTAATCGTGGCTATGGAGAAGTATCCAAGCCTTAAGATTAAGGTCAACTCACATACCGATAGCCGTGGAAACGATGCCTATAACCTCTGGTTATCTCAAAAAAGGGCGCAATCAACCGTGGATTATATGATTTCCAAAGGAATAGCACCAGACCGACTTCAAGGAGAAGGCTTTGGAGAGACCCGTTTGGCCAACGATTGTTTCAATGGTGTTCCCTGCTCTAGGGATAAGCATCAATTGAACCGAAGATCGGAGTTTATCATTTTTGAATAATCGGTCAGCTCGATAAACTGCAACTTTTTATAAATTCCCCTTTTTAACAAAAGGGTAACTTCGCTTAAACGGGCTTATACCAGAATTTAAGCTCAATTCACAACATTAATTCTCCTTTTTTAACAATCAGGGATAGTTTAGCGTATACGAAGTCACAGGTTTACTTCTTTACAAAAGCATAAATGATTCCTACGAGGGGCTTAAAATTTTTTACTCTTTTACTTTTTTTTGGATTGTCCTACTTTGGATATTCCCAGACCTTTGATGCCCACTGGTGGAATGGTCGGGGATACCTAATGGACTTTAGGACGACACCACCAACGATTTCATGTAACCTTACATCCGATGGTGCCTTTGAGGCTACTTCAGCATGGAGTGACCCAGTGACCGGGAACCTTTTGTTTTATGCCGACCTAGGAACAGTAAGGGACAATACAGGAGCACTCTATACCAATGGAACCGGGATTAACACAAACGCGACCAGAACCCAGATGGCCGTTGTAATGCCGGTACCAGGGACCAATTTACAGCAGGTATACCTTTTACATGGTGATGGGAGTAACGAAAGTAATGATGGTACCGCCTATTATTCCATAATCGATGTGACCACAAGGACGGTCATCAGCAGCAATAACCTTTTGCAGAACAATACTACAGAAGCGCTTTACGGTACCAATAATGGTGCAATGTGCGGGGCGTGGGTGGCTACTATCGCCAATGATACGGGTAGTTGCACCTCAAACTGCGCTGGTAGCATTATGCTGTGGCGTGTGGACTCGGCCAATATTTTATCTGCTGCAAGAGCCAATAATCCCGATGTTACGGCAAGTCTGCCGGTTAGTATTCCTTTTAGAGGGGAAAGGGCTTCGATTCGCTTCTCCCAGCAAAATGATAGAATAGCCATTGCGATGGAAGGAGCAGGGATATTCTACGCTTCATTCAATTCCACCACGGGAGCTATTGGAACATGGACTCATGTCCCTAGGACGACCTCTTCCTTGACCAGTACAGGGTACAGTGTTGAATTTTCCCCCGATGGTAGCCGACTTTTTTATGCGCATGACAATAGTTCTTCAACCGCAGCCGTGGGGTGGCAAAGTCCACTCTATATGCACGTTATCGGTTCAAATACCTCAGTCAATATAGAAAATGAAAGTTTAGGGTCTTGGGCAGGGGTTCAGTTGGGTCCAGATGATATATTATATGTAACAGACAATAATGATGGCAATGCGTACTATCTAACCAATCCGAACACGGTAACATCCTCTGGGGATGCCAATTTCGCTTTTTTGGATATTAGCACCTACGCTACCTGTAACAGTTCAGATAGACAAGGATACAACTTTACCCAGCAGGTAGTCTTTTTTACCTCTTGTTTACAAGACACAGATGGAGATGGAGTTTATGATGAATCGGATTTGGACGACGATGATGATGGTATTTTGGATGCCGTGGAAGGTATTGGAGACTCTGACTTGGATGGCATAATCAATAGCTTGGATTTGGATTCTGATAACGATGGGATTCCCGACAATGTCGAGGGACAATCAACAGCTGGATATTTAGCTCCAAGCAATGTTGATTCCGATGGCAACGGTTTGGATGATGTATATGAGACTACCCCAGGTTCTGGGGAAGGTCTAACTCCCCCAAATTCAGATGGAATAGATAATCCTGATTATTTGGACAACAATAGTGATGAGGACGGAGATACCGATACGGTAGAAGCTGGACTTACCTTATCCGGAAGTGATAGCGATGGTGATGGACTGGACAACTCTGTGGATACATCTTCGGGTTATTCAGATCCAGGAGGAACAATTGACAATCCTTTGTCAGGAGGTGTGGTTCTTCCAGATGTAGATGGAGATGCTGCAAGTGGTGGAGACGTGGACTACCGGGATGTACTTGATTCCATTGATACGGATGGGGACGGGGTTTTGAACAACGAGGATTTGGATGACGATAATGACGGTATTACCGATACCCAAGAACTCTGTGGAACGGATCCTTCCTCCACTGTGATTCCATCAACAATTTTGGTCTCTATTACAACCGATAACTTCCCTGCTGAAACAACATGGACATTAACAGGGCCTTCTGGGGTAATTGCTACGGGAGGACCCTATACCGGACAACCTGCAACAACCATCAATACCCCGGTTGTCACGGTACTTACAGGAGCCTTTTCATTTACGATTTCTGATAGCGGTTCCAATGGAATTTGTTGTTCCTTTGGGAATGGCTCTTACAATGTTTTGTTGAACGGAGCGTCAATTGCCAACGGAGGCAGTTTTGGCGCCAGTGAAACTACCAATTTCAACGTTCAGACCAACATAAACCCGTTTACATGTTTTAGCGGTGATCCCAATGAAGATGCCGACAGTGATGGTATTCTGAACTACCAAGATTCAGATTTTTGTACGCTCAATGCCAATGGGGTCTGTGCGAATATGGATACTGACGGAGACGGTGTGATTAACAGTTTAGACTTGGATTCAGACAACGACGGTATTTTCGATATTGTGGAATCCAACGCCTTATCTGTTTCAGGAGTAAATGACAGCGACAATGACGGACGGATAGACGGGGGAACTGTTCCAGCAAATGTGGGTGCGAATGGAGTATTCAATAATCTTGAGACTTCATCCGAAAGTGGAATTCTAAATTATACCTTTTCCGAAAGTACTGATGATACGGACAGTATTTTAGACTATTTGGACTTGGATAGTGATGGAGATGGAATCCCGGATAACGTAGAAGGTCAGACAACAATTGGATATGTGGCTCCTGCAGGGGTTGTGAATTCAGATGGTGTGGATACTTCCTATCCGAATGGGGTCACGCCAACCAATACCGATGGTGCAGATAATCCCGATTATTTGGATACGGATAGTGACAATGAAGGAAGCGATGATACCACAGAAGCGGGATTGACCTTGGCCAATGCAGACGCCGATAACGATGGTCTGGATGACAATATTGACACAACTTCTGATTATACGGACCCAGCTGGAACTATTGATAACCCATTAACGGGTGTCCTACAATTACCGGACATTGATTCCGATGCCTCTTCTGGGGGAGATGTGGATTTCAGGGATGATTCAATAGACAACGCTGACTTGCGACTGACCAAAACCGTTAATAACGCAAGCCCTACGGTTGGCCTTAATGTGGTCTTTACACTTTCCGTCACCAATGATGGGCCGTTGAATGCAACAGGTGTAGTGGTCACTGACCTAATACCTTCGGGGTATACTTATGTAAGTGATACGGGTAGCGGCAGCTATACCTCCGGTACTGGAATATGGAATGTTGGAACCGTTAATAATGGTGCCACAAGCACCTTGCAAATAACGGCTACGGTTAATGGTAGCGGCGTATATTTTAATAGTGCGGAAATTACGGCAAGCGACCTCAATGATCCAGATTCCACCCCAAACAACAATATTTCGTCAGAAGATGATCAAGATAGTGTCAGTACAGTGCCCGTTATTGTTGGTGACAGCGATGCTGATGGTATTTTGGACACTGTGGATTTGGATGATGACAATGATGGCATTACAGATACCCAAGAGCTATGTGGAACGGACCCCTTGCCAACCTCGAACACAGTAACCATCACCATAACGATTGATTTGGACAGATATGAAGGAGAGACTACCTGGAATTTGGTGGACCCTTCATCCAATACAATAGGTAGTGGAGGAACGTATGCGGGTGGGGACGAAATCATCACACAAAATTTTAATGTAAGCGAATCCGGTACATATACCTTTACTATATTCGATTCTTTCGGTGATGGACTCAATTCTAGCGGTGGCTCCGATAGCAATGGTTCGGCGGGCTATTCCATAGACGTTGACGCCAGTAATGTATTTACTTCCTCAAATTATCCCGATTTTGGATTCTCCAGTGTACATAATTTTGTAGTTACAGTCCCACCGAGCAATCCATTTAGTTGTCTAGCCTCTGACCCTATGGGCAATGATGACGCCGATGGTCTCTTAAACTATGAAGATCCTGATTATTGCACCCTAAATGCCAATGGGGTTTGTGCAAGCTTGGATAGCGATGGAGATGGGATAATCAACAGTTTGGACCTGGATTCCGATAACGATGGAATTCATGATATTTTGGAATCTGGCGCGACAACCGTATCAGGTGTTCTTGACTCTGATTTTGACGGTAGAATTGATACAGCTTCGTCTGCCAATGTAGGTACCAACGGTGTGTTTGATGCAGTTGAGACCACAGCGGATAGTGGAGTACTGGGATATACGATTGTTGACTCCGATTCCGATACCAATTATGACTTTTTAGAATTGGATGCAGATAATGACAGTTGTAACGACGTCATTGAGGCAGGATTTACAGATGATAATAGTGATGGCCTCCTGGGACCAGCCTCCGTGGTGGTAGATGCCAATGGATTGGTAACCTCGGGTTCAGATGGATATACTACCCCAAATGACAATAATGGCAACACTGTTTTTGACTTTCAGGAGGCAGGTACAACACCATCCATTACTACCCAGCCCGTAGATCAGTCTATTTGCCCATCAAGTAATTCTACTTTCACCGTGGTGGCCACCAATGCAGATACCTACCAATGGCAATTGTTCAACGGGTCTACTTGGGATGATTTAACGGACACAGGAATACATACTGGAACAACAACGACAACTTTGACTATCACAAATGCACAGGTTTCGGATGATGGGAATCAGTACAGAGTTTTGGTGTCAAACTCTGAATTCGCTTGTGGTACAATAACGTCCAATACGGCTACATTGACTGTATCTGATACTACCCTTCCGGTAATCACAGGATGCCCTTCCAACATTACGACAAATGTAGATAGTGGAACCTGTGGAGCTATTGTGACCTGGACATTACCTACGGCAACCGATAATTGTGGTGGAGTTACGCTAACAAGCAATAACTACAATCCTGGTGATAGCTTTTTGCCTGGGGTAACCACTGTTGTGTATACCGCAACGGACGATTCAGGGAACACAGCTACATGCAGTTTTACGGTCACTGTTAATGACAATGAGGCACCCACCATCAATGGTCCTTCAAATATTACGGTCTCTGCGGATGCCGGAGTATGTGAGGCAGTGGTAAATTACACTTTACCTACTGTTAGCGATAATTGTGCAATGGGAGACGGTACCTATCCTGTTTTTGAAGATTTTGAAGTACCCAGCAGGAATGATCTTATTGATGAGTGCTGGCAATTTGCAGGTTCCACGGTCTCAACCAACAACCCGCTTTCTGCGACCACCAGTATGCGAACCAGTAACTTGATTTCAACCGAATCGAGAACACTGATAAGTCCATTGGTATATTTAAATGGAACAGGACAGCTAACCTTCTTACATAGAATTGACCAAGCTAGAAATAGCAATAGAATTACTGTCTCTCTGGTGGATGAAGCCGATGTGGCCACCGTAATTTTTAACGAGACCTATGCCGATAACAGTGTGCAAACGGAGGCCATAGACATCAATTTGACCGGAAACTATAGAGTAAGATTCGATTTTGATACAAATAGCAATGCAACTGATAGAGCCCGTTTGGACGATGTATCAATTCCTGGCCTAAAGGTAGCGGATACCTCAGGTTCAGGTGCTTGCCCCGCAGCGACACTGCAAGTGGTTCAAACTTCTGGGTTTACCACTGGGGGAACCTTTCCCGTGGGAACAACTACGAATACATTTGAAGTTACAGATGCATTTGGAAATACCAACACCTATAGTTTCGATATAACCGTAACTGATGATGAAGCCCCTACAGCAAGTAATCCTGCACCTATAGCGGTTAACTGTTCAGCAGAAGTTCCTGTTGCGGACCCAACCGTAGTTACAGATGAAGCGGATAATTGCACCTTAACCCCAACGGTCACCTTTATAAGTGATGTGAGTGATGGAGGCACCAATCCTGAAATAATTACGAGAACTTATCGCATTAGTGACGCGGGTGGAAATACAACTGATGTTACCCAGACCATTACGATTTCTCCCTTTGAAATTACCTCACAGCCAGTTAATCAGACTGTTTTTGCTGGAAATAATGCAACTTTTTCAGTGACTGCCAACAATGTGGATACCTACCAATGGCAAGTTAGTACTAATGGAGGAGGAAGCTATTCTAATATTTCAGATGGCTCCGAATATTCTGGGACTCAAACGACCACATTGACTGTAAATTCTCCTGATGTGGACAAAAATGGATATCTCTACCGGGTTTTGTTGTCAAATTCGACAAGTACCTGCCCAGATTTAACCTCCAGCCCAGCTACACTTACAGTTCGAGTGGGAAGAGTTATCACGAATCGCCGCATCACTTTCAGGGTAAATATAAATTAATAGCAGCCTTTTGTAGGAAAAAATGTAATTTTAAGCTCTAACCACGCTTTCCCACACATTTACAACATTTTTTTTAGGGCTCATTTATTAAGTCCAAACTTTGTACAACACCCTGATTTTTAGTCAGGTAATGAATTGTAAGGTTTTGGGAGATACAACTCAAGCGGTTATGGCAGTGAGTAAACGAAGCTATTCGTTAATAATGGCTTTGTGTCTTTGTTTGTTTACAATAACCTTCCATGCCCAAACTACATTCACAGAAAGTGCGGCAGCTTATAACCTGAACATAGGAGGCGGAAAGGACGGAGGACATGCTTGGGCAGACTATGATTTGGATGGAGATTTCGATATGGTTGTCAACACCAATGGCGCTGGATACCTAATGAGAAATGACGGCGGTTCCTTTACGGATGTGACGGCCACCCTCGCGCCTGACTTCAGCGGAGGAGGTCTCGAAAGAACGGCTTTGTTCGTAGACTTCAATAACGACGGATATCCAGATATTTTTAGGAACGACAATAATGATATCCGGATTTTTCTACAAGATCCAGCCACAAATCGGTTTGGTAATGGAACAGGGGGAACAACTCCAAATCAACAGTTTACCTCACTAACTGATGGACTGAATTCTGAAGGAGCCGGAGCATTGGATTACGATGGTGATGGGGATTTGGACCTTTTTATTGATAATCACAATTACGGGGTAGATATTCTGCAAAATGACGGAACTGGCTTTTTCACTCATGTGACCCGAAAGGCCGATAGCCCAAACCCACCTTATAACGTGGCAGACCCTACTACCTGGCCTTTAGGTTTGGTACAGGATGCGACAGACGGGGATTATGGTTCCGCAACGGATTATAACGATGATGGTTGGGTTGATATTGTAGTGAGGAAACAAGGACAAGTTGACTTGTTTACCAATGTGGGAGGGACTTTTCAAGATGGTGTGGATATCGATGAGGCAGCCAATAGCAATAAAGGTGCTGTCGCCTTTGGTGATTTGGATAATGATGGCGATTTTGACATGTTTTGGACGGAAAATGGAGATAACCAGATTCATAGAAATAATGGAGATGGAACTTGGACCGCCATGGGAGCGGCAACAGGAATACCAATCGACTTTTCCGGTCAGATTGAAGGATTGGCCTTTGGTGATGTTGATAATGATGGAGACCTTGATATTTTCCTGACCGGAAACAATACTAGTCGCCTTTATCTTAATAATGGAAGTCTAAGTTTTTCAGATTCGGGCTTGTCCTTCAACGGTAGTGGAGAAGGCTGCACGTTTGTGGATATTGACAATGATGGGGATTTAGACCTATACCAAAATAGAAGTGGTAGTAATTCCCTTTATATCAACAATCTGGGTGCAGCGGCAAGAGCAAACCATCTTTTTATAAATATTAAGGAAGACCGAGATAGCTTTGGTCTAACAGGTTCTGAAGAACGTTTTGGCGTTGGAGCAACGGCTAAAATATTGGATTGTGATGGAAACGTCATATCCGGAACAAGAGAAGTTAATGGTGGATTTGGACATGGCACTCAAGAATCTGGTGTAATCCACTTCGGCCTTCCTGGAGGTCCTAGCACACCCATTGTTTTAGAAATCGGGTATCCTAGAACCACCACAGGACGGGTAATTGTTCGTTCTCAGATTACGCCATCCGATTTTAACAATGGTAGCATCAATCTGGTGGACCTTTTGCCAGATACCTCAAATCTTCCTCCAATCGCTCAAGATGACAATATTTCAACAAATGTAGGTGTGGATGTAGTCATTGATGCACTTATAGATAATGGAAATGGTGCAGATTCGGATCCAGAAGGGAGTCCCATTGAGGTGATTTCCATAACACAACCCAGTGATGGAACGGCCACTTTGAATCCCGATGGTACAATTACCTATAGCCCGGGAAGTTTTGTTGGTTCTACTTCCTTCACATATACCATAGGTGATAACACCATTTGTTCTTTTGCTTCAGGTCAAGACACAGCGACAATTTTCATAACTGTTTTGGAAGACAACGACTTGGATGGAATTGTCGATAACGTGGATTTGGATGATGACAATGACGGAATCTTCGATTCAGTGGAATGCCCCAACGCAGGTACAGTTCTATGGGTTACTAACGGAACACCGGGAAGCGAAGAACAAAATACAATTGATAAGCTTACAGGTTTGGGATATACCGTTACCGTTGTTGATGATAACGTTGGTGGAAATGCTGACAACTATGCAGTGACCTTTGTTTATGAAGACGCCATTAGCGGAACTGTTTTGGCCAACGTGGCTAACTTGACAACCACGGAAAGAGGAGTCATCACCAGTGAGACCTTTCTTCATGATGACATATTGGGAGCGAACCAAGGAGCTACAAACAACACAAACTTGGTCAACATCACCGATAATTCCCATCCCATAACCTCGGGCTTATCTCTAGGCAACAACGACATAGGAGACGGTTCATTTCGTGCAAATAGTCTCGCCTCAGGAACAGTTTTAGGATTACACCCTAATGGTGAAGTTTCTATAGCGGTCTGGGAACCTGGTGATGCCATGGACGTAGGTACAGCTCCTGGCAGAAGAGCAATAGTTCCACATGCAAATAGCAATGGGGGGTTCAATGCGGCAGGAGAAGACCTTTTGGTGAATGCCATTATTTGGACTTCTGAAATGGATACCGATCAAGATGGAATTGCTGATTGTATTGATACCGATAGCGATGGTGATGGCTGTGGTGATGCCGATGAAGCTTATGCCGATGCTAACACTGATACAGATGATAATGGGATGTATGGCTCAGGTAGCCCTGCTATCAATCCTGATGGTACGGTTCAGGCTGCTTCTTATGCCGCGCCGGCGGACCAAAACTCAAATTTAATTTCTGACCATCTTGAAGTACTTGCAGCTCCTACAATAGTAACTCAACCAATTGATTCACAGACATGTACGGGATGTAACACCTCTTTTAACGTGGTGGCATCCGGTACTGACACCTATCAATGGCAAAGATTTAATGGAGTAGTATGGGAAGACTTATCAGATGCTGGCATTTACGGTGGAACCAATACGACAACACTAACTATAACTGCCCCAACATCTAGCAACAATGGAGATCAATTTAGGGTATTGGTTTCAAATTCGGCGTTTGTATGTGCCATTGTCACATCAAATCAAGTGACCTTGACCATAGCCGTAGGTACAGTTATTACGAACAGAAGAATTACGTATCGCATTAATCAAAATTAGGTTTTGAAAAAGACAGAAAAACCTATTTGGGCTTAAAAACGAAGTGCCGATAACCTTTGATTATAGTGCTTTCATCGACTAAAAGCATTGTGAAAAAAGAGTTGTAGACCAATGTATGACCTCAAAATTCCATCCCTATACAGTGGGATTTAAGGCGTACACAACAAATATTTTCAACCCCTAGGGGTATGGATAATTTTGTTAAAAGATGTAGTGTCCCTAAATGAGACCATACTAAACTAAACGAGTAAATCGACCAGAACAAAATAAGATCTAAGATGTCAATCTATAGTAACCCCATGAAAAAGTGCATCATTTTAATTGTGTCCCTTTTGTTTTCGGGATTTGCGTTTTCGCAAACCACGGTTACATTGCAAGACCAATGTAACTGCGAAGTTTTAAAAGGAACTGCAGTATTTGCCCCTGGGTCAGTAACACCTGCTGGAGCGGATGCTGGAGACATTTACGTAAATACAAGTACTGGAACGATATTTTTCTGGGACGGAGACTCTTGGGAATTAACTTCCACGGATGACCAACAACTTCAAAACTTCACTTTCAATGGAGTTACCAATATATTGTCCTTGGAGATTGAGGACGGCAATATTGTATCTGTCGATTTATCAGCTTTAGGTGGAACCGACGACGACATCACTGGTGCCGCCCTTGACGCGCCGACCAATGTTCTGACGATCAGCGAGGGGGCGACCGATGTGACGGTCAATCTGAGCGACCTTGACGACAGTGCTGGGGTTGCTGCCAAT
>NZ_SGIU01000001.1:287289-1780555 GCF_004296335.1 Flagellimonas allohymeniacidonis | reverse complement strand
CCTTCCCATCCCGAACAGGGAAGTTAAGCCCGTTTGCGCCGATGGTACTGCCACACCAGGTGGGAGAGTAGGTAGCCGCCTTCCTTGGACGCCCCTTGCAACAGCATGGGGCGTCTTTTGTTTTATAAACCATTGGTCAAGGAATGATTCAAAATTGTTATCTTCAACAATGACCAATCAGCTTCGCACCAATTATCTTGTAGTGGCTTATGTGCTGCTCACCTTTTTTTTTATATCCTTCCTGACCAATATTTTAGGTTCTTTAAACCCTAGCGCTTCCGAAAGTTTTGGACTTAGCAAGACCATGGTGGCATTTCTTCCATTTGCATTTTTTTTGGCCTATGGCATCATGTCAATACCTGCGGGACTACTTCTGGAAAGGGTTGGTCAGAAAAGACTTTTATTGACCGCATTTTTCTTGGCACTTCTCGGCTCACTGCTCTTTGTAGCTTTCCCGAATTTCACTTTTTTTCTTGTTGCTCTCTTCACTATTGGATGTGGAATGGCTATTCTACAAGTCGTTATTAATCCCCTGCTACGGGTATCGGGGGGAGAAGAAAATTATGCCTTCACATCGGTTTTGGGACAGCTTTGTTTTGGACTGGCTTCTTTTGTTGCTCCCTTGATATATACGTTATCATTAGCTGAGGATGAAGCTGGACTTTCCAGCTTTTTAAATCAAATAGCAGGACATTTGGTAGTGTTAGATCTTCGCTGGGTAAGTATTTATGTAATTTTTGCCTTGTTTGCTGTGGGGATGCTCGTGGTTACCTTGTTTCTTAAGCTGCCCAAGACCACTCAAAATGAGGACGAGAGGATAGGCGATTTGAATTCTTTTACAGCTTTATTGAAATCGAAAACGGTCATTTTTTTCTTCCTAGGAATTTTTGCTTATGTGGGCGTCGAACAAGGCATATCTTTTTGGATTTCAAAATTTCTGTATCAATATCATGGATTTGATTTTGAAACCGTGGGAGCTAAGGCGGTAGCCAATTTTTGGGGACTTATGACAATCGGGGGCTTGGTAGGCTTGGTTCTACTTAAATTACTGGACAGCAAATTGGTCTTGAAACTATTTACTAGTTTGACCATGGTATGCCTATTGTCTGGACTGTTCGGACCAAAACAGTTTTCTCTATATGGTTTTCAAGCTTGTGGATTTTTTATGGCGGTAATGTATCCCATAATTATTTCATTGGCCCTTAACTCAGTTAAGGAAATGCATGGTTCTTTTGCAGGAATATTGATGACGGGGATAGTCGGCGGAGCTTTGTTTCAACTGCTTATTGGCTTTTTGGGTGATTTGACTTCTCTTAGATTTGGGATGATCTTTAACTTCATAGGATTATTATATATTCTCTTCATTGCCTTTTGGGCGAAACCTCTGATAAAGAATAAAACGGTAAAGATTAAATCGAAAGGGTGACGGTTTTAGATAAAAAGAAAATATTGTAGGTTTATTCTTACAATATAGTATCTTTAGAAGATTCCAATCTTCAACTTGGTTCCCCTAACCTATAAAATTTTCCCATTTGGGAGTAACATGCTATGGTATTTGGCTAGTAATTTCAAACACTAAATACCATGAAAAAACCCTTACTCTTTTGCTATTTCTTTTTGGTAATCCTGGGAGCTCGAGGACAAAGTTGTAATTGTGATATAACCTTGTCGGGATTGTCAACAACAACCTTGAATTTGGTCTGGGCCTCCCAGATAAGCTACTCTCCCGGCGATACAATCTGCATTCCAGCAGGAAACTATGCCGGAATTCGATTTTATGATTTTGAAGGAACCGCATCCAATCCTGTGGTGTTTAAAAATTGTGGAGGACAAGTAACTTTAAATGAGACCGCCTATTCCGCATTGGAGTTCAAAAACAGTAAGTATATTCATTTAACTGGTACTGGTCATACAAGTACAACTTACGGAATCAAGATTACAGGTACGGGGTCTTGGTCAATGGGAGTGGTCCTAAGCGCCTTGTCAACCGATATTGAAGTTGATCATATTGAAGTGGCATCCGCAGGTTTTGCAGGATTTATGGCAAAAACCGATCCTGATTGTAACAATTCTGCAACTTGGCGTTCCAATGGCTTTGTCATGAAAAATCTGAATATTCATCACAACTATTTTCACGATACCGGAGGAGAAGGCATTTATATGGGTTTTACTATTGGATATAAGCTCGATGGTGGAAGAAATTGTGGTGGAACCTCTGTTTATGGACACTGGCTTGAAAACGTAGATGTCCATCATAACATTGTAGAAAACACGGGATGGGATGCCATTCAGGTCAACTTGGCCCATCTTAATGCCAAGGTTCGGGACAACGTAATTAAAAACTATGGCACTGAAGGCCGATGGGGCCAGGCTTTTGCTTTGAGCCTTGGAGGGGGAGCCTATGAAGTTTATAATAATTATATGGAAAACGGCCCTTTGGAGAAGGGATGGGGAATGCAGATTATTAATGGCGAAAGTGGCACAAAAGTATTCAACAATGTTTTTGTAAAACCGAAAATGCATGGCGTGTTCTTACATCACAGACATGAGTTTATTGACCCCAACGAAGGGTATTACATTGCCAATAACACCATAATTGAACCAGAACGGGCCGGAGTGCACTACAATACTACAGTATTGCACCCCATTGATCCAGCAGATTTGCATCGAAATCAAAGTGAGGTGCCTTCCTATTTTGTAAATAATTTGGTGGTCGACCCCGGTTATGATTTTGAAGGGGGCAATACTTGGAAACAGAATCAGGAAAGTTATTTTGATTTTAACGAGCGTGAAACCAGGGATAGTCTATTGACCAATATTTATACAAATATCATGACCCGCCAAATAGATACATTGGGTCTTACGGATGTTGCAAACAACGATTATAGTCCAAGTTCGTTGAGTTCCGCTGTGGTGGATGTTGGGTCCGACCTGACCTCTTGGGGTATGACTTTCGATATGAACGATGCATCCCGTCCTTCTGCGACAACTTTTGATATTGGAGCTTTCGAATACCAATCTTCTGGCACTTCACTTTTAGCCAGATTACCTGATACTGATGATTTATACGATGTATCTCTTACAGAAGAAATAAAAACAGTTTTCTATCCGAATCCCACTTACTCCACTTTCCGATTGGAGAATGCGAACTATGACGAAGTCACACTACAACTAGTATCCATGGACGGGAGGATTGTTTTTTCAGATTCCTATCAAATTGGAGAGCCTTTCAATGTGGAAGAATTTACCGCTGGCCTCTATTTCCTTCGATTGGTTACAGCTGATAAAGTAGAGACACATAGATTGATAATCAGATGACTTATCAAAGAAAGAAAGCTCCTCATAGGAGCTTTCTTAAGAATTTAGAATATTCTGTTAGATCCTAGGCAAATCCCCTTCACCTTTAAGGGGCAAGTTGGATTCTCCCATAAGATATCGGTCCACATGATGGGCAGCTTGCCTACCTTCAGATATGGCCCAAACAATTAGTGATTGACCCCTTCGTTGATCACCGGCAACAAACACTCCAGGGACATTGGAGGCGTAATCTTTTGCTGATGCTTTGATATTGGTACGTGAATCCATATCTAGCCCTAGTTGGGCAGCGATTGAGGTCTCCGAACCGGTGAATCCTAAGGCCAATAGTACCAAATCACAGTCCCATTTTTTTTCTGTCCCCTCAACTTCTTTTAGAATTGGGCGCTTTCCGGGTTCCTTGACCCACTCTACTTCGGCCGTAATCAAGCCTGTCAAATTCCCATTCTTGTCACCAACAAATTCTTTTGTGGAAATGCTAAAAACCCTGTCGGCACCTTCCTTATGGGATGAACTGGTGCGCAAACGCATGGGCCAGAAAGGCCAGGGCTGCTCTTCTGGACGCTCTGGAGTCGCTTTAGGCATAATTTCGAAGTTCGTAACGGATTTGGCTCCCTGGCGAATAGAGGTGCCAATGCAGTCAGAACCTGTATCCCCACCTCCAATAACGATAACATTTTTTCCTTTGGCGTCGATTTCTTCACCTTCAAAAGGTATTCCATCTACTTTTCTATTATTCTGAGGTAGAAAATCCATGGCTTGAATCACTCCCTTCAAATCCGAACCCGGTATACGAAGGGGTCTTTTAACAGTTGCCCCTCCGCATAGCACAACAGCATCAAACTGATTTTGTAAGTCCGTCGCATCTACATCCTTACCAATGTGCACGCCTGTTTTGAAAATAATACCTTCAGCTTCCAAGACTTCCAGCCTTCGGTCAATAACATGTTTTTCCATCTTGAAATCCGGGATACCGTACCGAAGCAATCCCCCAATTTTTTCATCTCTTTCAAAAACAGTTACGGTGTGTCCTGCACGATTTAGTTGTTGTGCCGCAGCAAGTCCCGCTGGCCCAGATCCAACAACAGCTACTTTTTTACTGGTCCGCTTGAAAGGAGGTTCAGGTTGGATCCAGCCTTTTTCGAATGCGGTCTCTACGATATTTTTTTCAATATTTTCTATGGAAACAGGATCTTCATTGATTCCCAATACGCAAGCTTCTTCACAGGGAGCGGGGCATAGTCTTCCCGTGAATTCTGGAAAATTATTGGTGGAGTGTAGAATCTTAGCGGCCTTTTCCCATTTTCCGCGGTAAACTGCATCATTGAAATCGGGTATTAGATTTCCCAGGGGACAACCACTATGGCAGAAGGGAATACCACAATCCATGCATCTGGCCCCTTGGTTTTTTAGTTCTTCTTCCTTCAATGGAATCGTGAACTCCTTATAGTTCCCAATTCGTTTTTTAACAGGAGCGTAGGCTTCATCTTTCCTGTCAAACTCCATGAATCCTGTAATCTTTCCCATTTTACGAATTATAAGGTTTGCAATTTTTCTTTTTCCAATCGAATAAGTGCTTGGCGATATTCTTCTGGGAACACTTTGATGAACTTGGGCAAATCTTTTTCCCAATTCTCCAAGATGTTTTGTGCTATTGGGCTTAACGTGGCGTTGTAGTGGTTTTCGATCAGGGTTCGAAGCTCCTTGATGTCTTGATCCTCCTCAACAGGGAGTAGGTTCAAGGCTTCGCCATTACATTTTTTCTCAAAGGAATTGTCGACATCATATACATAGGCAATTCCTCCACTCATTCCAGCTCCAAAATTTCTACCAACAGCCCCAAGAATTACAGCGACTCCCCCAGTCATGTACTCGCAACCGTGATCACCAATACCTTCAACTACGGCTTTTGCACCCGAGTTTCTAACACAGAAACGTTCCCCAGCTTTGCCATTGATATAGGCTTCACCGGAAGTTGCACCATATAAGGTCACATTGCCGGTGATGATATTCTTTTCTGGTTGCAAGGTCGATTTATAAGGTACTTTGATGATCAACTTGGCTCCTGAAAGCCCTTTTCCCAAATAATCATTGGTATTTCCGTTTACAATCATGGTCAGCCCCTTGGTGGCAAACGCTCCAAAACTTTGCCCAGCTGAACCTGTAAAATTCAGTTTTAGTGTGTTTTCCGGTAGGCCATCCTCCCCATAAATCTTAGAAATTTCATTACTGACAATAGCACCTACTGCGCGATCCGTATTTTTGATTGGAAAATCCAAAGTGGTCTTTTCCTTTCTAAATAATGAGGGGTGTGCTTTGGCGATGACATCGAACTCAATGGAATTTGTTACGGAATGCTCCTGTTTTTCGGTATTGTAGAATTTCGTTCCCCTAGGAACGTCTACCTGATACAGAATAGGGCTCAAATCTATCCCTACAGCCTTATAATGCTCAATAGCTTTTTTTCGGTCGAGTTTTTGCACTTGACCGACCATTTCGTTTACTGTTCTGAAGCCCAAGTTGGCCATGATTTCCCTTAATTCTTGGGCGACGAAATACATATAGTTTACCACATGTTCGGGCTTGCCTTTGAATTTTTTACGTAACTCTGGATTTTGGGTGGCAATACCCACCGGGCATGTGTTTAGGTGACACACCCGCATCATAATACATCCAGAAGCAACCAAAGGAGCAGTGGCAAAACCAAATTCTTCGGCCCCAAGCAAACAGGCCACAGCTACATCCCTACCTGTTTTCAGCTGTCCGTCGCACTCCAAAACAATGCGGTTTCGCAAATCATTTAGGACTAGAGTCTGCTGCGCTTCTGCAATACCCAGTTCCCAAGGAAGGCCGGCATGTTTGAGAGAGGTCAAAGGCGAAGCACCGGTACCTCCATCAAACCCGGAAATAAGAATAACATCTGCCTTTGCTTTGGAAACCCCAGCAGCAACTGTACCTACTCCCACCTCTGACACCAATTTTACATTGATGCGAGCTTCCCTATTCGCTGATTTTAAATCATAAATCAACTGGGATAAGTCTTCAATAGAATAAATATCATGGTGCGGTGGAGGAGAAATAAGCCCCACATATGGTGTGGAATTTCTTGTTTTGGCAATTGCGGGATTCACCTTTGGCCCCGGAAGTTGACCTCCTTCGCCTGGTTTAGCACCCTGCGCCATTTTGATTTGAATTTCCTGCGCATTGGTCAAGTAATTTGAGGTAACCCCAAATCGACCAGATGCCACCTGTTTAATGGCACTGTTCCTCCAATCACCCGATTGATTTTTATAAAAACGAGCCGAATCCTCTCCTCCTTCACCCGAATTGCTCTTGCCGCCAATTCGGTTCATTGCAATCGCTAAATTTTCATGGGCCTCCTTACTGATGCTACCGTAAGACATCGCTCCAGTTTTAAATCGTTTCACGATTTCGGTCCAAGGCTCCACTTCCTCTAATGGAATCGGATCGAAATTCGAAAACTCAAACAAACCACGGATGGTCATCAGGTTTTTTGATTGCTCATTGACTAATTCAGAATACTCCTTATAAGTCTTCGGCTCGTTATTGCGTACCGCTTTTTGAAGTTTGGCGATGCTCAACGGATTGAACATATGTTTTTCACCATCCCTTCTCCAGCGATACTCTCCGCCAATCTCTAAATCTAGATTGGCTGCTAACTCCTGTTTCTTGAATGCCTTTTTGTGGCGCTTGGCTATCTCCTTCTCAATTTCATACAGTCCTATACCCTGAATTCTAGTAGGGGTATTTGGAAAATATTTATCTACCACCTTGGTGTTTAAACCAATGCATTCGAATAATTGGGAACCACGGTATGAATTCAAGGTGGAAATCCCAATTTTGTTCATCACTTTAAGAATGCCTTTTCCGACAGCCTTGTTATAATTTTTGATGGCCTCGTCAAAAGTATATTCAGTGATATTGTTTTCTTCCAATTGTTGCCCAATGATTTCATTGACCAAATACGGATTGATGGCACTTGCACCAAATCCGAATAGTAGGGCGAAATGGTGAACCTCGCGAGGTTCCGCGGATTCAATAATGATGCTCAACTTGGAGCGCTTACCCATGCTTCGCAATCCACTGTTCACAAAGGAGCATCCCAATAGCGCAGGAATAGCGGCCATTTCTGTGCTTACCATCCTATCCGATAAGATTATGATATTGGCCCCATCGTCAATGGCTCTGGAAGCTTGTTGTAAAATGGATTCCAAGGCTTCCTCTAAACCATTATGTCCCTTGTTAATTTCATATAACATGGAAATGGAGACCACTTTGTAATCTGGGCTGGCATCGTGATTTTTAATTTTGTCCAAATCCTCCTTGGAAATTACCGGATTCTGAATTTTCAATTTTCTGCAATGCAATTCGGAAAACTCAAAAATGTTATGATCACTTCCTAGGGTGAGGCTAATGTCTGTAATCAGTTCTTCCCGGATTCCATCCAATGGGGGATTGGTCACTTGGGCAAAGAGCTGCTTAAAATAGTTGTAAATAAGCTGTGGCCGTTCCGACAATACAGCAATTGGAGTATCCGAACCCATAGAGCCAATGGGCTCCTTGCCATTTTTTGCCATGGGAAGAATAATGGTGTTGATGTCTTCCAAGGTATACCCAAAAGCAGCGGTTCTGGTGGCTATTGGGAATTCCCCATAAAACACCGGACAGTCGTTATAAGCAATATCCTTCAGATGTACCAGGTTGTTTTTCAGCCATTTTTGGTAAGGATGCTTTTTGGCAATAGCCTCTTTAATTTCTTCATCATTTATAATCCTTCCTTCTTCCATATTGACCAAAAACATCTTTCCTGGTTCTAAACGTCCATGGAATTCGATGTCTTCCGGCTCCAAATCGACAACGCCGGTTTCGGAGGACATGATCACATATCCTTTTTGGGTTACGGAATACCGCGAGGGACGCAGCCCATTTCTATCTAGAACCGCACCTATATAATTGCCATCTGTGAAGGGTATGGAGGCTGGTCCGTCCCAAGGTTCCATCAAGCAGGAATTGTACTCATAGAAAGCTCTTTTGGTCGCAGACATTTCAGTGTTCTTTTCCCAAGCTTCCGGAACCAACATCATCATAACTTCAGGTAATGACCTTCCGGTCATTAAGAGCAGCTCCACAACCATGTCCATACTGGCGGAATCGGATTTTCCGGGTAAAACGATGGGCAGTATTTTTTTGATGTCTTCCCCAAACCAATCGCTTTGCATGAGTTCTTCACGAGATCGCATGCGCGAAACATTACCGCGAAGGGTATTGATTTCCCCATTATGGCACATATATCTAAAGGGCTGTGCTAGGTCCCACGTTGGAAAAGTATTGGTTGAAAAACGTTGGTGCACCAATGCAAGACGGGTCACCACCCTTGGGTCCAACAAGTCTTCGTAGTACTTGCTGATATCGTTGGGCACAAGCAAACCCTTGAAAATGATAATCTTAGTAGAAAGGCTGGGCAAATAAAAGAATTGAAGTTGCGAAAGCTTACTTTCAATAATGGTATGCTCCGTTATTTTTCTAGCGATAAAGAGCTTTAGGTTAAATTGAAAATCATCGAGTGCATCTCCTTTGCCTACAAAAATTTGTTTTACAAATGGTTCGGTTTCCTTGGCTATCCTTCCAGGAACTGAACGGTTTACGGGAACATCGCGCCATCCTAAAAGCTGCAAGCCCTGGTTTTTGAGATTCTCTTCAAACGTACTGATGCAAAAATCACGTTGATTTTCTTTTTGGGGAAGAAAAACGTTCCCACAGGCATAGTCTCCAGGCTTAGGAAGTTCAAATGAGCAGACTTCCTTAAAAAAGTCGTGCGGAATATCTACCAAAATTCCAGCTCCGTCCCCTGTCTTACCATCTGCACTTACCGCGCCTCTGTGCTCCAGCTTGTCCAAAATCTCCAGTGCCTTATGGATAATGTCATTGGATTTACGTCCTTTTAGACTACAAATAAACCCAGCGCCGCAATTATCGTGCTCAAATTCTGGTAAATACAGCCCTTGTTTTTTCAATCCCATCATTACGATATTTCCTCAAATATATCATTAGGGGTGATTAAATAGCAACGATTTTTATAAATGTCACATAATTCATCAACGTATGTAGAAAATCGTTAAAAAATATGCATATGCTAAAAATTGGGAATGTTAAATTGAGATTATGCTAAAATCAAGGATGCGTATTGGAGAGATAACAAAAAAACGGGGGTCCTAACAAATAATTCCTATGAGGAAAGTCTTATTCCCCATTGGAGATAACTTTTTTTATAAAAAAACACAACTTAAAATAAAACACCCCCACCAAAAGGAGGGGGTATTATCATTATAAAATGGATTATTTTTTAATCTCTAAGAATACTTCTGGAAATAACGATTTTTTGAATTTCCGAAGTGCCTTCATAAATCTGGGTGATTTTGGCATCTCGCATTAAGCGCTCCACATGGTAGTCCTTTACAAAACCATTTCCTCCATGAACTTGAACGGCCTCAACGGCTGTTTCCATGGCGACTTCAGAAGCGTACAGTTTAGCCATAGCGCCAGAAAGGTCATAATTGTTACCGTTGTCCTTGTCCCAAGCGGCCTTATACACCAAATGTCTTGCCGCTTGTATTTTAGTGTGCATATCGGCAAGTTTAAATGCAATGGCCTGGTGATTCATGATTTCGGTACCAAAGGCTTTACGCTCCTTGGAATATTTTTTGGAAAGCTCATAAGCTCCGGCCGCAATGCCTAGAGCTTGTGCTGCAATTCCAATTCGTCCGCCGGCCAAGGTCTTCATGGCAAATTTAAACCCAAAACCATCTTCGCCAATTCGATTTTCTTTAGGAACTTTTACATCATTGAAAATCAAAGAATGGGTGTCACTTCCCCTGATTCCCAATTTGTTTTCTTTGGGCCCTATTTCGAAGCCATCCATTCCTTTTTCTACAATAAAGGCGTTTATTCCTTTATGGCCCTTGTCGATATCGGTTTGGGCGATTACCAAATAAACTTCGGCGGTTCCACCGTTGGTAATCCAATTTTTGGTGCCATTGATTACATAATGATCTCCCTTATCAAAAGCAGTGGTCTTCTGGGAAGTGGCATCGCTACCAGCTTCGGGTTCTGAAAGACAAAAAGCCCCGATAATCTCTCCCGAGGCCAAACGTGTTAGGTGTTTTTGTTTTTGCTCCTCCGTCCCATAGGTTTGCAATCCCCAACAGACCAAGGAATTATTTACGGATACTATAACAGATGCCGATGCGTCTACCTTGGACAACTCTTCCATCACCAAAACATAGGAAAGGGTATCCATTCCGCTGCCCCCATACTTTTCCTCCACCATCATGCCCATGAATCCCAATTCCCCCATTTTTTTCACTTGTTCTTCGGGAAAACGCTGTGCATCATCCCTTTCAATAACCTCGGGCAATAAATCGGTTTCTGCAAAATCACGAGCTGCTTGTTGTATCATCAACTGCTCTTCCGAAAGTGTAAACTCCATAAAATTGTGAAATAGTTAAAAATGGAATACAAATATAGCTTTAAGATGGTGAATTTTCAGAAAAAACTGCTTCTAAATGCGAATGATTTAATCTTTTTCTAATGCAAGGGTTGGAGCTCCAAAAAATCGGCATTGATATTTATTAAGATTAGATTATGTGGGAAATTTCATTTTGAATATCTTTAGCTGACTAGACCATTTTCTGGCATAACTAACAACTAAATAACCAACTGAATATGGAAACCCTTCTGATTGTCATCTTTGTACTTGGATATCTCGCCATAACACTGGAACACAATCTTAAAATCGATAAACTTATTCCCGCTTTGGCCATGATGGCCGTTTTATGGGCCTTAATGGCATTCGGAATAGATGGTTTTTCTGGGTGGTTCGATTCTACAAAACACGCCCTTCTTGAAAATTTTGGGGCTTTGGGCCATGAAGAAAAGATGCACATTCTTGAAGAGACCTTGCTGCATCATCTTGGAAAAACATCAGAGATATTGGTGTTTTTGCTTGGTGCCATGACCATTGTGGAGATTATTGATTACTTCGATGGGTTTGCCACCATAAAGACCTTTGTAAAGACCAGAAGCAAGAAAAGGATTCTCTGGATTTTTGCTTTTTTGGCCTTTATTCTTTCTGCCATTATTGACAACTTGACAGCCACCATTGTATTGATTTCCATTTTGCAGAAAATTGTTAAGGAAAGAAATGCAAGATTGTGGTATGCAGGTTTGATTGTTATTGCGGCTAACGCAGGTGGGGCCTGGTCTCCAATTGGGGATGTAACAACAACCATGCTTTGGATTGGTAACAAAGTCACTACCGTGAAACTTATAAGCTATCTACTGGTTCCATCGCTACTATGCATGTTGGTGCCTACCTTTATAGCATCATTTTTACCAGCTTTTAAGGGTGAAATAGAGTCAGATGCAAGTGAACCGTCCAAGTCAAAATTTGGGGCCAAGATGCTCTACTTGGGCTTAACTGCCATTGTATTCGTTCCAATTTTCAAAACTGTCACGCATTTACCACCCTACGTGGGTATGATGCTGTCTTTGGCAATTGTAGCCACTTTTGCTGAAATCTATAGTAGTTCAAAAATCACCATTTCTTCAGTGGACCCGGAAAGTGATGCGGGATCACACCATAGTCCAGTGCATAGCGCATTGACCAAAATTGAACTGCCAAGTATTCTATTCTTTTTGGGAATTTTGATGGCAGTTGCCGCCCTGGAATCGCTAGGGTTGCTTTTTAACTTTGCTGAAGGTCTTAAACAAGGAATGCCTCTGCTGGGAACCGAGATTGCTGGAACTCAAATTTCCGACCTCGTGGTCATATTATTGGGAATAGGTTCAGCGGTTATTGATAACGTTCCTTTGGTGGCTGCTAGTTTGGGCATGTTCTCAGAAACAATGGATAATCCTTTATGGCATTTTATTGCCTATTCTGCGGGTACAGGGGGAAGTATGTTGATCATCGGCTCTGCAGCGGGTGTTGTAGCGATGGGGATGGAAAAGATTGATTTCTTTTGGTACCTCAAAAAAATAGGATGGTTGGCATTCCTCGGATTCATTGCCGGAGCCATTTGCTTTATTGGAATGCGTTATTTCTTCTAAAAAATACTTAACTCGTAAAATCTCCGTTATTATTGCAACATAAATTTGGGGATTTTATATGAACATTTATCAAGATTTAGATCCAAGTACGGAAATAGGTGTGCCCATTTCTGAGGAAAAGACACTCTCTGTAATTGATTTGATTGTTAGCGGCGGTGCGGGAAGTATCGTGATTATCATTGTACTTTTTGTCCTTTTGTTTGTCGCTCTTTACATCTACTTTGAAAGAATTTTTGCCATCAAGGCAGCTTCCAAAATTGACAAAAATTTCATGAATCAAATTCGTGATCATGTCATGAGTGGAAAGCTTGAAGCCGCACGTTTATTATGTGCACAGACCGATTCTCCGGTGGCCAGATTGACCGAAAAAGGAGTTTCCCGAATTGGGAAGCCTTTGGACGATATCAACACCGCCATTGAGAATGCTGGTACCCTTGAAGTATATAAACTGGAGAAAAACGTGAGCGTTTTGGCCACCGTGGCCGGTGCAGCACCCATGATTGGATTCTTGGGAACGGTGATTGGTATGATTTTGGCATTTCACCAAATGGCATCGAGTGGAGGTCAGGCCGAGATGGGTTTGTTGGCATCGGGTATATACACAGCGATGACCACTACTGTAGCTGGACTGGTTGTTGGTATTATTGCTTATATCGGATATAACCACTTGGTGAATAGAACCGATAAGGTCGTTCATAAAATGGAGGCCAATGCCGTTGAGTTTTTGGACTTGTTGAATGAACCTATTTAATCTGGTTCCTATATGAAATTGAAAGGAAGAAATAAGGTAAGTCCTGAGTTTAGCATGTCATCAATGACAGATATAGTATTTCTGCTATTGGTCTTTTTTATGCTTACCTCCAATGCTCCCAATGCGTTGGATTTGCTTTTGCCAAAAGCAAAGGGAAAATCTACCAATACCCAAAATGTTTCGGTGACGATCAACAAGAACCTGGAATATTTTGTAAACAACGAACAGATTAGCGCAGAATACATTGAAATTGAATTAAAAAAAGCACTTGAAGGGCAAGATAAGCCTACCATTATCCTGAGGGCAGAAGAAAATGTGGCCATTAAAGAAGCAGTTAATGTTATGGACATTGCCAACAGGAACAGTTACAAGGTTATCTTGGCCGTGCGGCCAAAATAATGGCGTTATTAGATACGAGACACAAGAAAAAATCCTTTACACTTACCACTTTGTTGCTAAGTGTTCTTCTCTTATTGCTTTTTTACATCGGACTTACTTATATGGATCCCCCCATAGAAAATGGTATAGCCATTAATTTTGGCACGATGGATTTTGGTAAGGGAGAAGTTCAACCGAAGGAAAAAGTAAGATCACAACCTAAAGAGGAGGTAGTAAAGCCTATTGAGGAGGTTATTCAGGAGACCGTCCCGCAACAACCGGCAGAAGATAAACCGGTGGAGAAAGTACTCACCCAAGATTCGGAGGAAACCATTAAGATAAATCAAGAACGAGAGGCAAAACGTCGTGCGGACGAGGCAGCAAAGAAAGCCAAGGCAGAAGCGGAACGGATAAAGAACGAAAAAAGGAGAGCCGAAGAACAAAAACGAAAAGAGGAAGAGGCAAAAAAACGCAAGCTGGATGCATTAATTGGAGGGATTGGCCAGTCTGATGGCACTACTTCTGGTAGTGAAGGAGATGATAATCAAGCTGGGGACAAAGGTAGCCCAGAAGGGAATCCGTATGCCACCAGTTCTTATGGGGCGCCTGGAAGTGGCAGCGGCACTGGAGGCTATGGACTGAACGGACGTAGCTTGTTAAAAAAGGGGAAAGTACAGCAAGATTGTAATGAAGATGGAAGAGTTGTGGTTCGAATTGTGGTTGACCGCAATGGGAAAGTTATTAAGGCTACCCCTGGGGTCAAGGGTACAACAAATAATGCTCCATGTTTATTGGATCCAGCCCGAAAGACCGCCATGCTTCATCGATGGAACTTGGATTCCAACGCACCTTCACAGCAGATTGGTTTTGTAGTGGTTAACTTCAAGCTGGGCCAATAACATTATGACCTACCAAGAAACCATAAGTTGGATGTTTGCCCAACTTCCCATGTACCAAAAAAAAGGTGCTGCTGCTTTAAAGCATAAGCTTGACAATATTTTACACTTTTCTGAAGTTCTTGGAAACCCCCATCGGAAGTTCAAAAGCATTCATGTGGCAGGCACCAATGGCAAGGGATCTTCAAGCCATATGTTGGCTTCGATTTTACAGGAAGCAGGATACAAGGTCGGTCTTTATACCTCACCACACTTAAAAGATTTTCGAGAGCGTATCAAAATCAATGGAAAACCCATTGGCAAGGATTACGTAAAAGATTTTATTAAAGCACAAAAACCTTTTTTAGAAGCAAATGAACTTTCCTTTTTTGAAATGACCGTGGGAATGGCTTTTACCTATTTTGCCGAAGAAAAGGTTGATATTGCCATAATTGAAGTAGGACTGGGTGGTCGATTGGATTCTACGAACATCATACAACCCGAAGTATCCCTGATTACCAATATTGGGTATGATCATATGGAACTCTTGGGGAACACTCTTGAGAAAATCGCATTGGAAAAAGCAGGAATCATCAAAGAGAATACCCCTATTGTAATAAGCGAAAGACAATCTGAAACAGAGGGAATCTTCCGGTTGATAGCTGCTCAGAAGAACTCAGAAATTGTTTTTGCTGAGGATTTGGACTTGGAAACTTATCCAACGGACCTTTTGGGGGATTATCAAAGAAAAAACATGACCGGTGTGCTAGCTGCAATTCAGATGCTGAAAGGATTTGAAATTTCCAAAAAGGATGTCAAAAAAGGACTATCGCGTACTGTAAAGAACACAGGGATTCTGGGAAGGTGGCAAGTTCTTGGAAAAAAACCCTTGATGGTTTGTGATACGGCCCATAATCAAGAAGGACTAATGTCGGTGATGGAACAAGTTGGGCGGCAGAAGTATAAAAAACTTCATTTCGTTCTAGGTTTTGTAAACGATAAGGAGTTGAAGAAGCTTCTGAGGCGATTCCCGCAACAGGCGGAATATTACTTTGTTTCACCAAATATTCCCAGAGGTTTGGCCGTGGAAGAATTGGAATCGATAGCCAAGGAAATAGGTTTGTATGGCACGAGCTTCAGTTCGGTGGCCAAAGGTTTTAAGGCTGCAAAAGCCAATGCTTCTAAGGAGGACTTTATCTATGTAGGTGGCAGTACTTTTGTTGTGGCTGAGATTGTTTGATATTTTCAAGAGTTTTTGTTTTGGTAAACAAAAAATGACATTATATTTGCACTCCCGTTTAACAAATGGAACGGGCTCTTAGCTCAGTTGGTTCAGAGCACCTGCCTTACAAGCAGGGGGTCACTGGTTCGAATCCAGTAGGGCCCACATCAAAAGAAAAACCTTCGCTTATTCGGTGAGGGTTTTTTTGTTTCCATTAGTCTGCAACAAGTTGCCCGCATCTCCCAGGGTTTGTCCATTTTCATTTTTTCCTCTAGAAGGTTTGCTTACGGGAAGTCCAGATTAGAATATGGCATTTTGGATTGAATTCGGAGTCCGAAAATCGCTATTTCTGTACTTCTTGTAATTTTGTTTAAACTTTAACAAAAAGTATTAAACAAAATAGATAGTTTTACCTAAATGAGTTTTTGGGAAGAACTTTAACGGTCACCCAAACCTTATTGAACGTAACGACAAACAAGTTTTATGAAAAATCAAGACATACTATTGGATAATCTTATTGATTCAGGGGAATTGCTGAACGGTTTCTCCCACGAGGAAATAGGGGATGAGCATTTATATACAGGTATTGAAACACCTATGAAGCCTGATGCTTTTAAGCTTACCGATAAGGAAAAAAAGGAAAGCATTGCTCAATTGTTCGCTCAAATTATGGATGTGATGGGACTCGATTTGAATGATGATTCCCTTAGAGGCACTCCCATGCGCGTGGCCAAAATGTACATTGAAGAGATTTATTCTGGCCTTAACCCTGCCAATAAACCTAAGGTAGCCCTGTTTGAAAACAAATATCAATACAATCAAATGTTGGTGGAGAAGGACATTACTTTCTATTCCAACTGCGAGCATCATTTTGTTCCCATTATTGGCAAGGCGCATGTGGCCTATATCTCCTCAGGGAAGGTTATTGGGCTTTCTAAATTGAATCGAATTGTGCAGTACTTTGCAAAGCGTCCTCAAGTTCAGGAACGTTTGACCAATCAAATCGCTGTGGAACTTCAATCTATTCTTGAAACCAAAGATGTAGCCGTAATTATTGATGCCAAACATTTATGTGTTTCATCGCGTGGAATAAAGGACAACACTTCGGCAACCGTTACGTCTTTTTACGGGGGACAATTCAATACTCCAGAAAAGATTCAAGAACTTTACAATTATATCAACAACTAAACGAAACACTATTGAAATTTCTGGATTCCATCAGCAAAAAAGCTTTTCAAACGAGCTCAACAACAGACAGCGGAGCCAAGAAGGAACTTTACGATATATCCATCAATGGTTTGGATGGTTCCCTTATCAACTTATCTACTTTAAAAGGAAAATTCATTCTTTTTGTCAACGTGGCTTCCAAGTGTGGTTTCACCAATCAGTACAAGGACTTGGAACGTCTGTATAAGGAGTATCAAGACCGGCTTATGATTGTAGGGCTGCCTTGTAATCAATTTGGGTCACAAGAACCAGGTTCATCCGAGGAGATTCTATCTTTCTGCGAAAAAAACTATGGTGTAAGCTTCTTAATGACCCAAAAAGTCCAGGTCAAAGGAAAGGCTCAGCACCCATTGTACCAATGGCTCACCCAAAAAAGTATGAACGGCAGGTCCAATAGCGCGGTTCGTTGGAATTTTCAGAAGTACTTGGTAAGCCCAGAAGGCACTCTCATTGATTATTTTTACTCAACCACAGGACCTTTGAGTTCTAAAATCACCAAAAACTTGGTGTAGTTTGGGTATTAATTCAAAAGAGCTTATGAAGGATAAAAAGCCCGATAACGTAGTATTCAATGAGGAGCAGGGTAAATACGATGCTGCCTTAAAACCCTATGCCACCAATGTTGGTGCACCTGTAATAAAAATGGAAAATTTGGCGCCTTGGAAGAATAAGGGTGTAGGGATGGTAAATGCGGCAATCACTGCTGAATATGAGGAGATAAGGCAAAGGTACCAAAACCTACAAGAGCGGTTTGAGTACAATAACCTTGTTTATTCAGCCAAATTTAGCTTTCAACCCTTGGTCGGGAATACCTATCATTTGTATAAGAATAAAAAAGACGAGCCCTTTTTATCTATTTTGACCCCGGAGGAGTGCAATTTTGATCATATGGGCAGTTTTCGATTGGGTTCGGATTATGTTTGGGAGAAACTTGAGTTGTAATGAAGCTGACCCTAAGACTAGCAGCAATTTATAATACATTGTGGGGCTCTTGGGTTATATTTTTTCCCAACCATTTTTTTGAGCTTGTGGGTATGGAGCCCTTAAATCATCCAATGGTATGGCAGGGCATGGGCATGGTGATTGGAGTTTATGGATTGGGATATTGGTGGGCTTCATACAATCCTTTGGTACATTGGCCTATTGTTGCTGTTGGCTTTTTGGGAAAAATTTTCGGACCATTGGGATTTGTGTTCAATTACATCCACGACATTGTTCCATTTGAGTTCATTTATACCTTAATAACCAACGATTTCATCTGGTGGATTCCCTTTTTTCTTATTCTACGGAAAGTCCATATTGAAAGGAAATGGGCTTTGAGCCATGCGTAGGTTGACGTTGTACACCCTGTCGGTGTTTTATTTCGTTGCTGGGGCCAATCATTTTCTTCATCCAGATTTTTACTTGGGGTTGATTCCAGATTATATACCTTTTCATGTATTCACGAATTATATGGTCGGAGCCTTAGAGTTAATCTTGGCCATGATGCTTTGGTTACCGAGAACTAGAAGGATGGGCGCATGGGGTATTGTCTTATTGTTGGTCTTACTTGTTCCTTCGCACGTTTATTTTATTCAGGTAGGTTCTTGTGTTCCCAATAGCCTTTGTATTAAAGAATGGATTTCATGGTCTAGACTTCTTATAGGTCAGCCCCTTTTAATTTGGTGGGCATGGGGGCTTAGGAACGTCTAACTTTCGAAGAAGGCTCAAAAATATATCCCGTATTTCGAACAATTCAACTTGGCAAAATAAAAAAACCTCGATTTTTTCGAGGTTTTTTAGTGGGATATACTGGATTCGAACCAGTGACCTCTGCCCTGTCAAGGCAGCGCTCTAAACCAACTGAGCTAATATCCCAAAAGGGGGTGCAATATCGTAAAATTGTTACCAATCTCCATATTCTGCCGAATTCTTTTGGGTTTCATGCAGGGTGATGTGCAACAATTGTGGTTCCTTGAGTTTGGGTTTTAGAATATCATAAATGACTTTTACAAAGTATTCCGTTGTTGGGAACAAATCTGAGAATTCCGGACAATCCTCATTTAGATTTTTGTGGTCAAATCTTTCTTCAATTTCTTCTTTGATAAGCTTTCCCAAATGGGCCAAATCCATAACAAATCCTGTGTCTGGATCTATAGGACCTCTAACCCGAACCTCTAGGTCAAAGTTGTGCCCATGGTAATTTGGACTATTGCATTTTCCAAATACCTCAATGTTTTTCTCATCGCTCCAATCTGGATTATGCAGTCTGTGTGCAGCATTGAAATGGGCTTTGCGACAAATAGTGGCAATCATTTATCCGTAAAGATTTAAGAAGGCAAAGTTAATCATATCCCTTGTTAAAACCTACCTAACGCAAAACGGGTAAGAGCAAAAAAGGCAAGAGCTAAAACAAAAAAACCGCCATCACAATTTTGTGATGGCGGCTGACTATCAAAAATTCAAATATTAGAAGTTTCCAGGATTTTGAGTGATGTTAGGATTATTCGTGAATTCATCCTCAACAATCGGAAAAATCACCTTATTGGCCCCAGGAGCAGACTCGGGTCCACCTCCAGGTCTCAGGTTCCTGTTGTTTCTCAAAAGGTCCATTCTTCGGTGTCCCTCAAAACAAAGTTCCTTTCTTCTCTCGGTCAGTATACCGTCCAAATCAACAGATAACAAATCTGGAAGACCCGCACGGGTTCTCAAGAGATTGATGTCATTCAAGGGAGTATCACCCACTGAAGTTCCTGCTCTCAAATTGGCCTCCGCACGAATAAGGTACATTTCAGTGATCCTTAAGATCATTCCGTCGGATGCATTGTTTATGATATCAGGATATTTGGTTGTAAAGAAAGTGGCATTCCCGCCCGCATCCGTAGCTGGTGTGGAAAGTTCATCAAATCTTCTATCATCGGTAATTGTATCACCCACTGCAAAACCAAAATCGGCCAAAAGATCTGCACTGAAAGGTGCATCTCCCCTTCCTCCTGGCGCTGCGTTGTAAAAGTTGGTATAGACCTCATCCGATACAGTCGTTTCTTGAGGACCATCAGTGGGTGTATTGATTGCCACAAAGATGTTCTCAGAGGAACCAGGGTTATTATCGTAGAAATCATAGTCCGAAGCCAATGTATACTCCCCTGAACCGATTACCTGGTTGGCAAAATTGGCAGCATCATTAAATTGATCTCTGTAGAGGTACAATCGTGCCAAAAGCGCTCTGGCAGATCCTGCCTCGGCTCGAACACCATTATCTTCAGGCAAATTGGCAACGGCATCCAACAAATCCTGCTCAATAAAGGCGTGCACCTCGTTCACCGTGGAACGCTCCAACTGGAACTCGGCGATGTCACCACCCTCGAAAGGCTGTGTCACAATAGGTACCCCCAAATTGCTCCCTCCGGAAAATTGGAAGGGCTGGGCGAACCAGTTCACCAAAGTAAAATAAGTCAAGGCTCTTAAGAACTTGGCCTCTGCCACCAACTGCGTTTTGGTCGCCTCGGTCAAACCGGTCACATCATCGACACTAACCTCTGGCAAGTTCACAATGACGTTGTTGGCCGCACCAATCAATTGATATCCATCAAGCCACACGTTATCCACAGTGGTATTGGTAGCCAAAGTCTCGAATTGATCTACTTCCTGTAGGGACGGGAAACTTCCCACGAAGTTCACATCATCCGCCATAAAATCCCCCATCAACTGTGGGTTACCGTTCAAGTCACCACTCTGGTTCAAACTGTAGATACCTACAACCGCACCATTGATAGTGGCAACACTACCAAATACCGTGTTTGAGGCCACATTGTCCTCCGGTACCACGTTCAACTGGTCCTCGCATGAGATAAACATGCCAAGACCTAGAATCAATGCTAATACTTTTATCGTTTTCATATTTATCTTTTTTTAAAATGTTAACCTTGCTCCGAATGAATACAACTGGGCCTGCGGGGCTGTAAAGAAGGATTCCCCTTGGAACAATGGGTCAATGTCATCGGTCACCTCTGGGTCAATTCCATCCATTTCATCTGCCTTGATGGTGAACAGGTTGGTCGCGGTGACATAGAACCTAACACCACTGAAGATGTTGCCCAAACGCTCCAGAGCTTTCTCTGGAAGGCTGTAGCCCAAGGTAACGTTCTTCAACCTCAGATATGAAGCATCCAATTGCTGCTGTGAGGACCTTTGGTTGAACAGGTTGAACGTGGAACTTGTAGGACTTGGCAGGAAGGCATTGTCACCTGGCTGCCTCCAGAAGTTCAAATTCTGTCTCCTGATGTTCACGATACCACCAATGGCATCGTTACCATCTGCAAATCGTAGACCGTCGATGACAACCTCGTTACCGTAAGAGTAGTTCATCAATACGGAAAGGTCAAAATCAAAGATCTTGAAGGTGTTGGTCATACCCCCAGAGAAATCTGGAAGTGGACTACCGGTAACTACCCTGTCACCTGAACCTGGGTTTGTTGTAATATTTCCATTGACATCCAACCATTCGGCATCACCGGTCTGTGAGTTCACCCCAACATAGCGGATCAAGAAGAAGTTGTTGAGCGGCTCGCCCTCGATGGCCCTTTGGATTGGACCATCAATGATTCTTCTTCCTTGCAAATCGGTAGCTGCATCCTCGTTCAATCTGGTCACCTTGTTGTCAATAGTGGTCAGGTTGAAGTTGGTCCTCCATTCAAAGTTCTCTGAGCTTACGTTGATGGTGCTCAACTCAAACTCCAGACCTGAGTTCTCCATTTCACCAATGTTTCTACTGATAAAATTGAATCCAGTCTGAGGAGGAAGGGTCTGCTGCAATAGAAGATCACTTGTGGTCTTCTTGAAGTAGGAAGCATTGAAATTGATCCTTCCGTTCAACCAAGTGGACTTGATACCGATGTCCAAGGTCTCACTCTCTTCCCATTTCAGATCAGGATTCTCAGGTTGGCTAGGTATTACCCCAGACTCCCCATTGTAATCCCCAATAGGACCAGCGTTGAACAGACCCAAGGATGGGAAAGATCCCAAACGGTCGTTACCCACGGTTCCGATACTGGCTCTTAATGATAAGAAGTCCAAGAAGCTCACGTCCTCAAGGAAGGATTCCTCGGAGATGATCCAACCCGCTGCTGCGGACCAGAAGTAACCGAAACGGTTGTTCGCCCCAAAACGTGACGAACCATCACGTCTCACGGACCCTTCCACAAGATATTTTCCTTTGTAATCATAGGAAACCCTCGAGAAAAGACCAAATAAGCGCGCAGGGTTCCTGTCTCCATTCAATACCGTAGGTGTTGAACCGGAGCCAAGGTTCCTCAAACCGTCGGTCAAGAAACCTGTGGAGGAAACATTGGATCTTGTATTTAAGGTCTCCTCGTAGTTAAGACCGACAAGAACTGTCAAACTGTGGTCATCATTAAAGGTATTGGCGTAGTTCAAGGTCTGGTTGGTCAACCAACGATCATCATTTACAAAAAGCTGCTGTGCAAAACCACCAGGAGAGTTGAACTCTGCATTTCTGATAAACTCCTCCAAGGTCAATTTATCGATACCGAATTCAGACCTCCAAGTAAATCCTGGGAAAGGTGTGATTTCCGTAAAAGCGTTTCCGATGACACGGAATGTCTTCAGCTCATCTGTATTTAAAGCCACCCTAGCAAAAATGTTCGGGATAAAGGATCCTGATTGTACAAAGTTGCCATCGGCATCAAATGCTGGTACAACAGGACTCTGTAGGAAGGCCGTGGTGAAAGGTGCGTTGATGTTGTTCTCAACACCTACCCTGTTCAATCGGTTGTTCGTAACACCTAGGTTCATACCTGCCTTCAACCAATCGGTCACCTGCGTATCGATGTTGATACGGGCACCGGCCCTTTGCTGGTCGTTCCCAATGATGAAACCTTCAGAATCTTGAAAGTCAAGACCAAAGAAGAAGGAGGTCTTCTCGCTACCTCCTCGAACCCCGAGGTTATAGTTTTGGGAAACCCCTGTACGTTGTACACCTCCAAGCCAATCCGTTCCGCCGGAACCAATAGCACCTAGATTGAGGTCTTCTGGGGAAACCGTTACACCTCCATTTTGGATGGTGGCCACTTCAGACTTGAACTGACGGAACTCGTCCGCGGTCAAAATGTCCGGTACATCGGTGGATTGCGAAAATTGAGTGCTGACATCTAGGGTCACAGTGGTCTTTTCACCTTTTCTACCTTTTTTGGTGGTGATTAACACAACCCCGTTCGCACCCCTGGAACCATAGATGGAGGTCGCACCCGCATCCTTAAGAACCGTTAGCGACTCGATGTCGTTCGGGTTCACATAGGAAAGTGGGTTGATACCTGTGTTACCCCCTCTGTTTAGTGTATTGGTTTCGGTATCCGTGATTGGCACCCCATCGATAACGATTAGGGGCTGGCTACCAGAGTTTATGGAGTTCACACCCCGTACCCGGATTACCGCTGCAGAACCAAGAACACCAGAGGCATTTACAATCTGCGTACCCGCGGACTGTCCCTGAAGCAACTGATCGGCGGAAACCACTTGAAGGTTCTCAATGGCCTCCTGCTTTACGATACCCACGTTCTGGATTATTTTCTTCTCCTCCTGGTTACCGTAACCAATGACGACCACCTCTTCCAAGGCTTCCGCATCCTCCTCCATTTGCACGTCAATGACGTTACTGGCACCTACCGTCCTTCTCACGGTTTTTTGTCCCAGATAGGTGAAGAGCAGGATTTGACCCTCGCTGGCAGAAATTGAATAGTTTCCGTCAAAGTCGGTCTGGGTCCCCGTTGTTGTACCCTGTACCACAATGTTGACCCCGGGTAGTGGAATGCCAATTTGGTCAATGACCGTACCCGTAATTGTTTTTTCTTGGGACAATACCGTTGTAGTACACAACAGTAGGGCAAGGGTCCCAAACAGTTTCAATACTTTCATAGAGTTAAAAGTTTTGTTAGTAATTAATGAGTTAGCGCAACTGAGAAAGGTAGGCGGGAGAAGGGGTCTGATAGCTAATTCAAATAATACTCCCTAGTACGAAAACAAAACTTAATGGAAAGTTTAATATTTAATAGGTAGTAAGGCCTCTCACCGCCTTACCTTTACAATTGCAGTTGCAAAACAACCAGATACCATAGTTTGATAAGTACTTTTAAAACGGGAAGAACTCTAAAAAAAGTCGAGCCCAACGGGAAGAACTCTTTTTAACAAATATTTATTCGCGTGTTAGGATTTATTATTAACCTATTTACTTAAGGGATAAGAGGTTACAATAGAAATTGCTGCACTTTGTGGATAGCAGAAAGGCGAAATGGATACCAGTCCATTCCTTTTTTTGCAATAAGTGCTGGGCAAAACAAGTAAATAAGGAAGGTTTAGGATGCGTATTTAACCAGATTTCGAAAATCATTAGGGCTCAAACCCGTTTCCTTTTTAAAGGCACTATAAAAGCAGGTTTTGCTGTTAAACCCAACTTCGTACATTACAGCTTTTACGCTGATTTCGGGATTGTTGGCAAGCATATGTTTAGCTTCCCGTATCCTGTAATAATTCAATAATGAATAAAAGTTGCGAGTCAAATGTTCGTTAAGGACTTGCGATACTTTGTAACGGTCCCGATTGATATGGGTGGAGAGAGCGTTCAACCCAATATCGTTGTCTTTGTAGATTTTGTCCTTTTCAAAAGCCCATTTGATTTTTTCCTTGATGTCCATGGCCTGTTCCATGGTTAGTCCTGACTTCTCATATTTTGAAACCAGAACAGGAGTTGGATGGTAGCTTTTGTGCTGTGCTTTTGAGAAAAGATTAAAGAAAAGTCCTCTCATGGCGCCCCGTTTTTGATTAAGTTGTAGTACTAGTTACCATAAAAGCCTAGTACTCTGGTTCTTTCCGATAAGGATTACCGTAAGTATAAGTCGGGAGGGTTTACCCTTACCATATATATTAGGCTCGCATTTCGCCAAAGGCTTGATAATGAATGACCCTAATCATAATTCCAAGTCAACGGATTTAGTACATTGATCTTTGAATACTTCAAAGGCATGACAATTTAAAGGAATCAAATGGCGCTGCTAACTATATTTCTGGTCCTATACGTCATAATTGCCATCTCTTTGATATTGGGACTTTTGGTCAATGGAGTACGCCCTTCAAAGACCCTCGCTTGGCTGCTTGCCATTTTTACAATTCCCGTTGGTGGTATTTTACTGTACCTTCTTTTGGGAAGAAATCGAAGAAAGAACAAGATTCTTAAGAAAAAAGACGTTTCATTCAAAGGTGCATCCAAAACATGGGGAGGCATTACCCAAAAAGATAATCTGAAACATAGACGGATCATAAATTTAGTGGGCAAAAACTGCGGGTTTTTCCCGCTAGAGGACAACAAAGCTATTTTGCTCAAGGATGGTAAAACCACCTTTCAATCCATTTTTAACGCATTGGAAAATGCAAAATCATATATCTACTTACAATACTACATTTTTGAAGAGGGAGATCTAGCAGATAGATTGTTGCAATTGTTTCAGTCTAAAGTAAAACAAGGTTTGAAAGTGCGAATGATTTATGACAGCATTGGAAGCTATACCTTAAGTAAAAAGTATATAAAAGGACTTAAATCTGCTGGTGTGGAGGTATTTCCGTTTCTGCCATTTCGCTTTGATAGATTCTTATCCGCATTGAACTATAGAAACCATAGAAAAATAATTATCGTTGATGGTATTCATGGGTTCACCGGCGGTATCAATATTTCTGACAAATATTTGAAAGGAGATCCAGATCTTGGAATTTGGCACGATATGCATCTACAAATAACAGGCCCTGCCGTTAGTCAACTTGAGGAAGTTTTCCTTTCTGATTGGTTTTTGGTAAGCGAAGAACAGCTACAATTGAATGATGTTAAGGAATTCAACCTTGCAGACTCTGAGGATTTCGTACCGATACAAATAGTCTCAAGCGGCCCCGAAGATGATTTTGCCAATATTCAACAGACATACTTTTCAATGATTACCTCAGCAAAAAAATATCTTTATATCACTAACCCCTATGTAATGCCGGGTCCTGAAATACTTCATGCGCTACAAACCGCATCTTTGAGTGGGGTTGATGTTCGATTATTGGTTTCGGAACGTGGTGACAGCACCATAGTGGATTGGAGCATACGGTCCTATTTTGAGCCGTTACTTAGGGCTGGTGTTCGATTGTTCTTATTTCCTGATGGGTTTTTGCACAGTAAAATCATTGTTAGTGATGATTCCTTGGCTACGGTTGGAACCGCTAACATTGATATGAGAAGTTTTGAACATAATTATGAGGTAAATGCCCTGGTCTACGATGAAGGTTTCGCTGAAAAGCTAAAGCGGGATTTCTTAAAAGACTGCTTAAATAGTATCGAATTGGATTACGACCAGTTTAAACAACGAACCTGGATTACCAAGCTTAAGGAAGGGACGGCCAAGATTTTTAGCCCGATTCTTTAGCTTTTTCTTCTTCCCAAAGCTCGTTTTCACAAACCTGTCCGAGTTCCCAGGCATCTATATTCGAAATAGTGGTCTGGGCAAGATTTCTGAGCGCCTCTCGCGTCATAAAAGCTTGATGTGGGGTAAGCAATACATTGGGTAATGAAATCAATGTTTTTAACAACTCATCCTTAACTTCCTCCGATTTGTTATCTCTAAAGAAAACACCTTTTTCACGTTCATAAACATCTGTGCCATAAGCCGCAATTTTGTTTTCTTTCAATGCTTTGATTAGGGCTTCTGTGTGTACAAGGGCTCCTCGGGCCGTATTTATTAAAATGGCATTTTTTTTCATGCCGTCTATGAGCTTACCATCAATGATATCATAAGTATTTCGGTCCAACGGAAGGTGCAAACTAATAATATCCGATTTGGCGCATAAGGTTTGCAAGTCTGTATATTGTAGGTCATACGACTTTTTCAGATTGGTATTTTCCACAAGGTCATGGCCCAATAGACGGCATCCAAAACCATGCATAATTTTGGCCATAACAGAACCAATGTTCCCTGTACCTACGATTCCTACGGTCTTTCCATGTAAATCGAATCCCATGAGGCCATTCAACAGAAAATTATGACGCTGCACTTGTTGATTTGCGGGGATGATCTTTCTATTCAAAGCCAAAAGAAGGGCAACAGCATGTTCCGCAATGGCATGGGGCGAATAATTGGGTACATTGGCAACTCGCAGGCCATACTTTTTTGCTGCTTCAAGATGAACATTGTTATAGCCGGTAGAGCGAAGTGTAATGAATTTAACCTCTAGGTTCTTCAAGGTTTCCAAGACCAGGGAGGAGGCATCGTCACCGGAAAAAATCGCTATTGCTTGATGACCTATGGACTTGAAGGCAGTATCAATGTCCAGGGGTTCTTTTACAAAAGTAAGTTGATGCCTATTATTATTGGCCTGCTCCAAAAAAGGAATTTCAAATTCCTTAGCGCTGTAGACCAACACTTTCATCGGCGTCCTCGGTTTCGTTTCTGAAAATAATATCTTGTTCCTCCATGGCCAACACTATCAATTTAATGTAGTCCTCGGTTGTTTTTTTAATATCAATGGGGTCTGTGATATCAATGGCCCCTCGCCATATCAACTCTCTTTCCTTATCAATACAAATGCAATACAGGGAGGTCTCCGCATGGTAAACGGTATATTGGTCGTAGTAGTCGGTTTCATAATAAATTTGCTGGTTGCCGAGGTAATCATCTCGAAACTTGCCGTAGAGCTGGTCAAGCTCTGACATACGTCGCCGGAATTTTTTAAAATCTTCTGAACCTACCACCTTAGTGAGCAAAATGGCATCGAAATCTCGTGATAGGAGCAATTGTTCGACTTCATCCAATTCCTCTTCCGTTTTGGCCGTATCCGTGAAAGAAACATCGAAGAGGTCGATACTTCGCATGGCCTCAATATCCCTTTTTCGAAATTCTTTTTTCAATTTGGTCTCAAACTCTACTCGTGCTTCCTCATTTTGGGTCATCCCTACAATTAAAACCTTGCTGGCATCGAATATAACATAGTCGGGATTTTTCCAATTACTGATGAGATGTGCCGAACTGCACCCAAAAAGGAGAAACATTGTGGTCAATAAGGCAAAAGGCTTCATGATTTTCATTTTATGCTAATTAAGGAGTCTTTTCTGTTTTTGTGATTTCATCACTTTCGATAACAATTGAAACAAGCGCTGTTTTATATCGCGATATGCTTCCAGATAATGGTTGATATCAAAAGTGAGGTCGTTATGGGTCTCGATGTAGGCTTTTTCCATTTTTAGTTGGTCAATCTTGTCCAGCATAATTTTCAGAAGCCGCTCGTGAGCCCTTACTTGTTCTATTAATTCTGTAAGGCGCTCCTCGCATTTTGAAAGTTCGGTCACGATTTTTTTGCTTTCCTCAAACACTTTCCTATCTGTAAGCGAGAGGGTATAGGATTGAATCAAATTGTTCAGGAACTTTTGTTCATCTTCGCAAAAGAGCATTTCTGACAACCATCCAAGCGAAGCTTCATGCATTTCATCTGGACTTAACCATTCGATGTATTTATATGATTTTTTCGTACTCATCATCCACCACTAATGTAAATTGAACGGTACCTTATAAAAATGACAACGGTCAGTTTATTGCGAAATAAAGACGACCAGTGAGTAGTGCAGTGTGAATTCTGAATTTTAAATCACCAATTGAACTGAAGGAAATCAGTCTTGAAAGAAGTCTCGGACCAGTGCTCTAACCTGATTGTCGGTCATACTATCCTTTTTTGTTACGGTTTTGACCTTCTCAAAGATATCGGGATAATTATCCTCAAGTTCAATATTGAATTTATCAATCGTGTCAGCCGGTCCAAAAAGAGCAATTTTATTGGCATCCCTCAAGGAAGGTAGAATATTCTTGAAATACGCTTTCATTTGATGCTTTTCCCTTTCCAAGTATTTGCTGTCCTGAACAACATCTTGTGGCCCCCACCTGGTTTTTGAACGAGACCCTCCTTTAGGGTTGAAAAACTCGATTTCTGAGGAAAGCGTTTCCAGAGACTCTTTCCCATTGTCAAGCACCACAATTTTAGCTTTTTCCTTATCCATCCAAATGCCAATATTTTTCATAGTATTCTTTTTAGGTATTATCATTAAGCTCTAAAATGGGCACAGTAGCGTCATACCCCAGACTCTTTACCAACGGGTTCGACAGGATACTTCCAAAGAACCAATGCTTTTTGTTTACAAATACGACCATTTCGCAGTGTTGTTCTTCGATGAACGAAAATACCCCTTCATGAACTTTGACCTTGCTCAAGGTATGGTTTTGAAAATCTGAACCTTGAAGGATTTCTTCTAAAAGGGTTTTGTTGTTCTTTTGAGCTTTATTGAGCCCAGAACCCTTTTCTACATGCAATACATGTATTTGGGCATCATGCAGTTGGGCGATTTCCAATAAGTATTTGAGCTCCCTACGTTTGAAATCGGTTTTGTAATCCGTGGGGAAAACGATTTTCTTGGGAGGCGCATAGTCATAGTTTTCCGGAACCGCCATTACTGGGCATTCCACAATTTTTTCCATGACGTTGACCGTGTTCGTCCCAAATGCAACCTTATCCGAACCGGTAAAACCTTTGGTTCCCATAATTACCAGGTCAATGTCTTTTTTGGCGATTACATTCCGAATTGCTTCTGACAATGAATTGAAGGTGGAAATGGTATGAAACCTATGTTTTGGATTTTCGGCCTGTACCTTTAACAAGGCATTCAATTTTTCAAACCCATCTTCCGATTGCTTTTTGGCTGTTTCGTAGGCGGTGTTACCAGGCTCTGGTACCATCATGTTATCCAAGGTGTACATATTGACCTGGAAGGCGTTTAACAAATAGAAGTCGCACTCCTGATCACTATAAAGTTGCATTCCATACCGAATGGCGTTGAATGCATTCTGGGAAAAATCTGTTGGAATTAATACTCTTTTGTTCATTTTAATGGTTTACTAAGGACTAAGCTATTGGCATTATCATTTCGCAACAATGACAGTTGTCAGTCTTCACTGGGAATCACCAAAAAAGGAATGTTTAAATGTGTTGTTATTTCTGAAATTACGGGCTCACGGATAATTTTTTCCAACAAACTATGTTCGTAGTTGATCATAATCAGTAGGTTGATATTTAGGTCTTCCACAAAATCGTTGATGACTTTTGACTTTTCGGTATAGCGGGGTCTCCAATGTGTCTCAAAAGGTATTCCTTTCAACTCTTTTATAAGCCGTGACCTGTTGGTCTGTTGTTCCTCATCCAACTCCTCTCGCTCATCTACGTGAACAGTATGTATCGTTCCTTCGTGCATTTCTGCGATGTATCGAAGAGGATCCAACACATCTCGCTCAAAGTCTTTCATAAAGTGTGTGGCGAAAGCAATTTTCTTTGGAGGAACGAATTCTGTTTCGCGGGGGACCATGAGCACGGGGCATTTTTCAATTTTCTTGATGGCTCTGACCGTATTTCCACCAAGGAACATTTCTTTGGTCCCCATTTTTCCTTTGTTGCCCATTGCAACAAGGTCAATGTCCAAAGTATGGATAGAGGATAGGATACCCTCTAACATTTCTCCCTTTTTTGAAACCGTCTTAAAAATGTGCTTGGCATTATCCGTATCCCTGTTAATGCGGTGAACCGTCTTCAACAAATCTTCTTGGGATTCTTCGGCCAATTGTCGAATCAATACTTTCCCGCCCTCTTTTAAAAAACGTTGGGAGCGAAGTGCGACATTCTCATTGTAGATATTAAGTATATAAAAAGTACATTTTTCTGAGGCGAATAAGAGCGTGGCATAATGAAGCGCGTTGTAGGCGTCATTGGAGAAATCTGTGGGAAATAAGATATTTTTCATAACAGTACATTTATTTGAAATAGGGGATTACCATAAAGGGAATATTGAGGTGTAAGCTGATTTTTTTGATCACGGGTTTGATAAACAGTTGCTCAAGAAAAGTGTGCTTGTTCATGACCATGACCAATAGATTGACTTTGTTCTTAAGCTGAAATTCGTTGATCCCGGCTATGATCTCGTTATTGTCGATTTCATGGAAAACGTGGGCAATGGGTCGCAGTAATTTTTCCAGGCGGGATTTGTTTTCCTTTTGGAATTGGGTCAATTCGTGCCCTCTTGCAATATGAAGGACTTCGATTCGCGAAACATGTTCGTAGGCCAGATGTAAAAACTCTTTTAATCCCTTTTCTCGATATACAATCTCATAATCGGTAGGGAATAGAATTTCTTTTGGGTTTTCGTACTCGAATCCGTCGGGAACTGCTATAACAGGACAAGTCGCTTTTTTGAGAACATGTACGGTGTTACTACCGAATAAGAGTTCTTTGGCTCCGGTAGCACCCTGTGTTCCCATTACAATTAAATCGATTTCTTTTTCACCGACCATCTCACGAACTTCGTCCACCAACAGGTTCTGGGTCCCGTGCAGTTTGAATTGGTGCATGGGGTTTTTGAAGTTTCCTTCCAACTTGTTCTGTAAATTGGAAAGTTGTTCCATAGTATTTTCATGAAAAAAATCGCCCAGGCCCATTTGCAGGGTATCAGACATAACGTACTCTGTGTGATACACGGGTGGGGTATAGGTATGCATTAGGTAGAAGAGACATGGCTCATCCTTAAAAAGCCTTAGCGCATATTCTGCCGCATTGTATGAATTTTTGGAAAAATCGGTGGGCAGCAAAATTTTTTTCATAGGAGACAGGATGTTAACGTTGTTCCCCAAAATTAGAATTCAACGGTACCATATGCCATGACCGCGGTCAGTTTTGAGCGACTTTGGTTTTTCTATCTTGCTGTAACAAAACGTAGCTACAATGAATTCAAGTTTTTCTAAAATCATCAATTCAAATGAGAGGGTTTTGATTGACTTTTATGCTGATTGGTGTGGTCCCTGTAAAATGTTGGCCCCCATTTTAAACCAAGTGAAGGAAGAACTGGGAGACGATATCAAAATCTATAAGATAGATGTGGACAAGAATCCAAGAATTGCAAACAAATATCAAGTTAGGGGAGTACCCACCCTTTTACTATTTAAAGATGGGAAAACGGTATGGCGCCAATCGGGAGTTCTACAGAAAAAAGACCTTGTTGATGTGATACAAGCACATTGATGTCAAAGCAAGGATTCATGTAATTGGACAACATGACAAAAGTCATTTACTGTTTCGATGCAACATCCTATTATTGACCTTGTAAAGGACTGTGTCATGAAAGCAATAATTCAAATAGAAAGGGAATATTCTCCCAAGGATGAGAGCATGATTGCTAGAAATCTGAGCAGGATAATGGATATTCGAATATTGGATGTGGACCTTAAGTCTGGTAAGATACTTCTGCTCTACAACGACCCTAAGTCCTTGGATATGGCATACCGGGAATTAATGCGAATAGGTTGTCGTTTAAAAATGAGTGCTGATGCGCTGAAAAAATTGTTTAGTCCGCACCGATCTTTCCGCAGTCGCCCTATGTATAGCTGAAAAACCTAGTCCACTTCTGGCAAAACCAAAAAGGGTACTGAAATATCAAACGCAATTTTTTTAATTACCCTGGTAGAGAAAAATTCTTTCCAGAACCCATATCTGTGATGGGTCATGGCCAAGAGGTTTACTTCTCTTTCCTTCGCTAATGAGGTAATGGTTTTTTGTAGGGTGCCTTTTGATGAGATTTCTTCAAAGGCATAGTCGAGTTTGAACAACTTCTTTTTCAGAAGCTGCTTCAACTTCTCTTGGTAATCACTCAAGGTTTTCTCCTCAATGATATGAACCACATCTATTTTTACTTTTAAGTCTTTGGCCAAACCTATGATGGGGGCAAGTTCTATCCGTTCATAATAATGGTCAAAATTTGTGGCGATCATGAATCTGGATAGGGGAGCCAATTCGTAAGCGTCAGGTACCATTAGAATGGGACAATATCGTATGGTTTCTATCATTTTTACAGCCCTACTGCCCATAAAAAGCTCTTTTAGGGCTGAAGAACCCTTCGTTCCCATAACGATGAAGTCAATATCTTTTTTAATGATTAGGGGTTCAATGCCTATGAATAAGGGTTCTTCCAAAAATTGGGGTTCAAAAAGATGTTTAGGGTTCGGTTTGTAATTACGTAGTTCTTCCGTGCTCAATTGAAGGTTTTGTTGAGCTTCCATTTTGCTGCCGCTCTCAAAGGAATGGGCATGCAACACATAAAAAGTAGTTTTTTCATTTTCAAAAAGGGCAACCGCATAGTGCATTGCCTTTAGGGCATTGGCAGAAAAATCAGTGGGTAACAGAATATGTTTCAATAGCTCAATTTTAACAATTCAAACAACAAGATCAAGATAGTTCAGGGAGAATAAGCAGGGGAATCTGAGAATGGAATGCCACTTTTTTCACCACTGGTTCCCTGGTCAGTTTTTCGAAAAATGTATGCCGATAATGGACAATGGCAATCAAATCTGCTCGCTGTTCTTTAGCAAACTCATTGATTCCTTTTGCAAGTTTGGACTTTAGTTCCACATTATTGAAGGTGACATCGAGTTCTGCCAGCCGCTCTGTAAGCATTTTTTTATTGCGTTTTTGCTCGTCAGTCAACGCAAACTCCTGTGTCAGGTAGAGTACTTGACAAGAAGCCTTGCACATTTTGGCAAGTTCTATCAAGGGCATTAATTCATACTTGTCGTAGAACCGGGAGAAATCTGAGGGGAAAATGATTCGCTCAAGTTTTTGGAGATTGAACTCATTGGGAACAAGAATAATGGGACAGTTACGAACGGATTTTACCATTCTAACCGAATTTGTGCCCATAAAAACTCCTTTTGCTCCTGTTGCCCCAAGAGTACCCATTATAATGTAGTCGATATCCTTTTGTTTGCGGTAATCCTGAAGGGTATCCAGTAATTCACCTTTCAATGAGGCGTACTCAAATGAGTGATTGGGATTCGAATGGTTTTCTTGAATATAGCTTTCCATTTTCTCAAGACCCTGCTGAGAAGATTCTGCGAGGGCATCTATAATCATTCCGGTGCGAACATAAGTTCGGGCACCAATTACATTCTTCGGATCTGGATCATAGGTGTTTACCACATAAAAGTTGCAGGAAACGTCCTTGAAAAGTTTCAAGGCGAAAAAAATGGCATTCCAAGAGTTATCCGAAAAGTCTGTGGGCAACAATATATTTTTCATGATAGCATTTTTATTTGTTTATGTCTGCAGTGTCTGGTATTACCAAAAAAGGAACCTCGACATGAAATCCAAAAACCTCTACATTTTGCCTGATCAAAAGGCGTTCAAAGAAGCTATGTTTTCTGTTCATCATTGCTAAAAGTCCTGCATTGCTTTCTTCAAGGTGTTCGTAGACTGCAGTTGGCATTAGGCGGTTTCTGTCCAGCACAAAACGGTGTTTGATATCTTTAATCTTATCGGCAAGCAATTTTTTGTTGGTCTGCTGTGCTTGGGTAAGGTCATCTTCCTCGTTAACATGAAAGACAATGAGTTCAGCTTCCATGGATTTGGTGAAGTCCAGTAAAAATCCCAACTCTTCCATTTTATAGTCGCTCCAGTAATCAGTGGGAAATAGAATGGAATCAATAGGAGTGTAACCATACTTGTTCGGAATGACCAATACGGGGATTTTTGCCTTTCTAAGGGTATGTACCGTGTTGGTGCCCAAGAATATTTCTTTGGCCCCGGTAGCGCCCTGGGTTCCCATAACAATGAGCTCTATATTTCTTTCCCTGGTAACCTCATTTATTTCATCGGTAAGGGTATTGAAGGAAGAAAGCGTATTGTACCGGTGTTTCACGTTGGGGTGGAGCTTTTTGATTCTTTCCAATGTTTTTTCAAGTCCTACTAGGGACCGTTCTACTCCGCTATCGGGAATGGCGCTAAACTCAGGCCCTCCCATAACATAGTCTACGCGATAGAAAGCCGGGGTATAGGTGTGCAAAAAATGAAAAACACATTCTTCTTCTTTAAAAAGGGTCAGAGCATAAACGATTGCATTCCATGCATTATCTGAAAAATCCGTGGGTACCAGTATCTGTTTCATTGATCACTATTTAATTACCTATAAACATTTTGCATCACCAAAAGGGGGATGTCGGTTCTCAACCCCATTTTATCGACAGTGGTTCTAAACAACATATTCTCCAAAAAGGAATTGCGCGAGTTGATAATCACAATCATGTCCACCTCATTGTTCGCTCGATATTTGGCGATTCCATCCAGCACGTTAACATCGTCCTCCTGTCCAAAGGAGAGATAGGCTCTTGATAAGGATTTCTCCAAGAAAAGCTTATTGTCGCTTTGTCGATGGGAAAGGGTATCAAACTTTGTAAAATAGATGCAGTGTATCTTCGATTTGAAGAACCCTGCCATATCATCCAGAAGCTTTAATTCCCTTCTTTTAAAGGGAAGTTGATAATCCGTCGGGAAGAGAATATTTTTGGGTTCATGGTAGACGTACCCTTCCGGAATGGCCAATACGGGGCATTTCACATATTTGAAAACCTGTACGGTATTGCTCCCAACCGAAACATTTTTGCTACCGGTGGCTCCTTGGGTTCCCATTATCACCAAATCGATGTTCTCATGTTCTACCAAATCGTTGATGGCATCCACCAAGGCATCAAAAACCGCTACTACCTCATAGTGGTGTCTCGGATTGGGCAGCGGATCCGTTATCCTTTCAACGGTCTTTTCTAGGGCGGCAGTGGTTTGGTCATGCAACGCTTTCCCAATACTGTCCATTTCGGATTTTGATTTGGACTTTCCAAGTTCATAAGCTTGATCTGCATAGGCATGCAGAAAATAAAAATGGGTACGCTCACATCGGTACAGATTAAGAGCATAATCGACAGCATGATCGGCGTTTTTAGAGAAATCTGTGGGTATTAAAACCTTCTTCATTACTTTCCACTTTGAATGGTTTTAAAAGTATCGGAAGAATCGAAATTACACCATGATATTGGTCATTCTTGGGAGTAAGGTAACCTACTCATGAATGATGAACATAGGCACAGTGGTATGAAAACTTATGCGTTCTACACGGGAATCAAAAAATAACTGCTGAAGGAAGTTCAGGTTTCTGGCAATGATGGCTATCATATCAATTTTCTCCTCTTTTACAAAATCCTGAATGGCATTGATCATCTTTTTATTGCGAACCACCTGATAGCTATTTCGTCCGGGGTGGACTTCATCGAGGTAATCCAAAAGAAAGGCCTTGGTGTTGGTTTGGTCCTCAGTAAAGTTTTCCTCACCCTTGCCATTGGCAAAGTGGACAACACCGAGATTACTTTTGTTCAAATCAAGTATTTCCGATAGGCTTTTAAGGATTCTGGGGGTATAGAAAATATTGAAATCTGTTGGAAACGTAATGTTTTTAAGAGAATAGAACTTGGCCATTTCGGGAACAACCAAGGTATTACAACGAATTCGTGTAATTATGGCCCCTGCATTGCTTCCAATAACCTTGTTTTTTAATGTGCCAGTACCTCGGGTGCCCATAGTAATAAGGTCGATGTTCTTTTCGGACAACTGTTTTTTTACGGAGTCTATTAAACTTCCATGCTCTATTTGTGAAAAAAAACGATGTTTTTTGTTCCTAAGATGATGACTTGCCTTAGTCAAAAAAGCGGTCATCAATACTTTTTTATCGACTTTTTCTGCTTTTTGGAAACTTTTGGGTATGGAGAATAATCGTGCAGCATCGATTTCCATTTCACGCAAATCTGCAACATGAAGGACATAAAAATCACACCGCACTTGTTTGAAAAGCTCAGCGGCATAGCACAATGCATTCCATGAATTCTCGGAGAAATCCACTGGAACCAAGATATTCTTAATCGGATAATTCAACACGGGGTTAAAAATAGCCCCGGTGGATTTATTGAATTATGACGAAAATCATAAAACTGAAAAGTTAATGTACAAATTGAAGTTGTTCTAGTTGCAGAATCCGAATGTTCCTACCTTCAATATCAATAAGTCCTTCTTTTTTGAATCCGGATAAGGTGCGAATAAGACTTTCAGTAGCAATTCCAGCCACACTGGCCAGGTCACTTCTCGATATTTTAATGGGCTCCTCAATTTTCTTATCGAGAATTTCAGCAAATTGTAAGAGGGTTTGAGCCGTTTTTTTCCGGACAGAGCTATAGGCCATTTGCAAAAGCTGTTCCTTGATGTCTGTTATATTACCTGATAACAGCTCCATCAGTTCCAGGGAAACGGTATGGTTTTTTTGTAGAATATTTTTTAAATCCGTTTTGGAAATGGCCGCAAGTTCGGTGGGTTCCACGGCAGTGGCCGATTCTTGATAGGGGATGTTTTCCATAAAGGAAGAAAACCCTAAAAAATTGTCGGCAGGATGTAGTTCAGTTATGAGCTCTTTACCATCCTCATCCATTTTATGACACTTAACGACCCCTTTTAAAACCAGATAAATTTTATTGGAATGCGCTCCTTCTAGATAAATGATTTTGCCTTTATCGAATTGCAATACTTCCCCATTATCATCAAAAAAGTTCTTTAACTCATTAAGGGTTCGCATTTCCTGATTTTCCCCGTTACCGGTTGGTGTGCCCTCAGACATTTGTTTCAGGATTTCGGCTTTGGCCAATCTGCTTTCAATGGCGCTGAGCAAGTCTTCCTCCTCAAAAGGTTTGGTCAAATAATCGTCTGCCCCAAGGTCCATTCCTTTTCGAATTTCCTTGTGTTCTGTTTTTGCGGAGAGAAAAATAAAGGGGATGTATTTGGTGGATTCATCTGAAGAAAGAGCCTCTAATACGCCATAGCCATCCACTTCGGGCATCATAATGTCACAAACAACAATATCGGGTTGTTTTTCCTTGGCCAGTTGAATGCCAATCTTACCATTGGAAGCGGAATAAACCAGATAATCGCTCAACTCCAGCAATTCAGCGGTGTTTTCCCGTAAGGCCAAATCATCCTCAATCAACAATATGGTTTTCATGTATTGACTTTTTCTTCAACAATTATGGGGATTTCAATAGTAAAGGTACTGCCTTTGTTTTCCTCGCTCTCGAATGTGATGTTGCCCCCAAGATTTTCAAGATGCTGTTTCGCTATGTTAAGCCCGATTCCCGTGCCTTGGTTAAGCAGTGCATTGTTTGCTCTAAAATACCGATTAAAAATGAACTTTTGCTCCTCTTTGGGGATACCAATGCCTTGATCTATCACTTTTAATTGAAGTGCATAGCCGGTTTCTTTTACCTGAATATCTATCTTGGTATTTTCTGGCGAATATTTAATCGCATTATGGATGAGGTTTGAAAGCACCAATTCAAATATTTTCTCATCGAACGTAATCATGACATCATCTATATTTTCGGGATAATTGATGGTCTGCCCTGTCTTCAGTAACAAATTGGCGTCGTAAATGACTTGGTTGATTATTTTGCTCAGCGGAAATTCTACTAGATTATATTTTACTTTTCCAGTCTCCAATCTTTCGATGGACAGAAAATCGTTCAGAATATTGTCCAAATACTTCACTTTATTCCGGATTGTGGAAATATGCTTGTCCCTTTTTGGCTGTTGTTCCTCTTGGGTGTACTTGGTTAGCAGGGTGGTCGAGGTAAGAATACTGCTCAATGGGGTTTTAAATTCATGGGATACTAGGGAAAGAAAACGCGTTTTAAGTTCATTGAGTTCCTTTTCTTTTTCCAATGCTTGGCGAAGTTGTTTTGTTCGTTCCTCAACTGTCCGTTCCAGCCGCTCTGTATAGTTCTTCCGGTCTGTGATATCGAGAATAATGGAAATAATTACACTTTTGTTCCCAATACTTGAAATTTGAAAGTGGACCTCTATAGGGTATGTTGAGCCATCTTTCCGCAAATGGATGGTTTCAAACTGTACTTTACCCCTGTCCTTACTGTATAATGGGGCTATCAGCTTTTTGAAAGAAGCTTTGTTGTACTCCGGTTTTAAATCCAAAGGCGTAAGTTGCTGTAGTTCTTGTAGGGAATACCCCAGATTGTTCTGTGCACCTTGGTTGGCGCTAATGAATCGAAGGGTCTTGGCATCCAGAACGTATATTTCATTGAGCGACTCTTCAAAAATTTTATTCCAATGGTTACGCTCCTCTTCGGCCTCAATTCGCTCAGTAATATCGTTTTGGATGCCTATGAAGTGGGTAACACTATTGTTGGAATCCTTTAAGGGGGTAATGGACAGTTTATTCCACCAAAGTGTCCCATCTTTGCGATAGTTTCGAATCTCGACTTCACAGCTTTCCCCATTTTTGACTGCATTTCGCAGTTCTTCTATACTTTTTTGATTACGATCTTCTCCTTGTAAGAATCTTAGATTGCGATTCAATATTTCCTCTCTGGCATAACCCGTAAGTTCCTCAAAAGCTGAGTTTACATAAACAACCGGATTGTCCTCTTGCTGGGCGTCGGTTATGATGATTCCATTAATTGCCGAACTGAGTGCCTTGCTCTTAAGCTTGAGATCTTCTTCGATGGCTTTTCTAGAGGATACATCCATGACCAGGGCCATGATATAGGTGCTACCGGATAATGGGAACGGATTGAGACCGGCTTCAATGGGAAATTCCTCACCGTTTTTTCGCGCACCGTAGAGCTCTCGTCCCTCTGCCATTTTTCGCTTTCCACTTTTAGCAAGAAAATCTTTGAAATGACCACCATGGGCATGATGGTATTTTGAAGGAATCAAAATATTCAAGGATTGCCCAACCAACTCTTCCTTGGCGTAGCCGAACATTTGATCGGTCGCCGAATTGGTGGCAACAATCTGCTGTTTGTTGTTCACCACAATGATACCTTCCGATACACCTTCCGCCAAAAGACGGAACATATCGCTATTCTCTCTAAAAACCTGTATTTTTTTGTCGATGCCGAATCCAAATTAAAGACTCCCAAAAAGGTTGTCCAAGGTTATTTTTGTGATGATTCAAGAAATGAAAAACCAAAGACTTGTTTCAAATTGCTATTCTCAAAACATTAGCCTTAAAAATACGAAGCACCAACATTCTACGGAAGCAATTTCATTATGAAAATCTTATTTCCTAGTATCCAAAGTTGATAAATGTCATGTGATGCGGGATGCTTCTCATTTATTTTTGAAATATAGATACATAAAATACGGTACGGATGGTACAATCACAGATTATTGGAAACGAGTTTTATCAGAGTTTGGGCAAGCTGTTTTATTCCATTGCCTGTGCTGATAAAAGTGTCCATGCGAAGGAATTGGACAAGCTTAAGAGCTTTATTCGAAAGTACTGGCTCGATGTGGATGAAATGGTGGACGAATATGGGGAAGATGCCGCTTTTCAAATTGAGACCGTCTTCGATTGGCTTTTGGAGTATGAGAAAGATGCTAAATCAAGCTATGAAGACTTTGAGGCGTTTTATAAAGCACACGAAGACAAGTTCAATTCATATATAAAGGTTTTGATTCTGGATACGGCCAATGCCATTGCCAATGCAGCCTATGGTAAGAATAAGGCTGAATTGATCGCTTTGGCAAGATTGCAGATGCTTATGGTTTAGAAAGTAACAACCACCTAGAAATCTTCCTTGGCAATAATGCCAAGGGGAAATAAAAATAGGGGCAATTGCCCCTATTTCTTTTTGTAATATCTATGCTTATTTCATCAATACGTCTTAAACTGTTCTTGACGCTTTTGCAATTGGCGGTCAAGGTCATGAACGGTCTCCACCAAGGCCTTTTCAAAATCATCCATTACGGACTTTGCAAAGATTCTGGGTCCAGGTGCGCTGAGTTCTATTTCACAGATTTTATCCCTTCCTGTTTTGTCATTGCTGAGCTTGAAGAGCACGTTGGCCTTTATGATCCACTCATATTTTTTGGCCAACTTATCCAATTTTCGGATTAAGATGGTATTTAAAGATTCACTCTCTTGCATTTTCTGATATTGGATATCAATCGTCATCTGATATTATTTTAAAGATTTACTCAAATGTAACTTTACATTCAATGCTCGAAAATGACGTTTGTCATAAGATTTATCTAAAAAAAGAAGGGGAAGAAGTTTTATGAAAAATTCACAGAGCAAATTCTGGATTTGCCAAACCATTGCACACGATTTTTCGCTGCCAATTTGTAAATACCATCCCTTAAAAATTGGGGCACCCAAAGAAGAGGTTTGGAAATGGAATTCCATTTAGGGATTTGAGATAGTATTCTCAAGAAACCCTCAGAGTGGGTGAAAACCTTTTCGTTGGCAAGAAGGATAACGGTCTCCAATTGGTTTAATGGAAAACCATGGACCTGAAGGATTTGCTGTCCGTAAGGGGACTGAAAGGGAACAAATTGAAAAGTTTCCTGCGGTGCGGACTTTAATAACCAGTGAACCACCCCATTGCAAAGATTGCATTCTCCATCAAAAATGATAATGTTTCGTTCCATCTCTTTATTGATTTGTTATGCAATGGGTCGAAGGAACGTCCGGATAATTTCAAGTTATGGGTTGGAAACCAGCAAGTTTTTGAAAAATTTAAGATTCCGTTATTGATTCAAAGCAAATCCAAGGTGCGCTCGAGAGCCATGCCACGTGAGCCCTTAATCAGGATATTGCCTGTTGTTATCGGATTACTTTCCAAGTAGATTTTGAAATCATCAAAAGTTTTAAAACGCATAAACCCACTTTGGGTGCCATAGAAATTTTCTCCCACCAAAAAAACCCGTTCGAACCCTTTAGAGGCTAACAGGTCAGCAATACTTTGATGTTCCATGGCCGCTGATTCGCCCAATTCGAACATATCCCCCAAAACAAGAATAGGACTGGGCCACTCCATGTTTTTGAAGTTTTCCACCGCAGCACGCATACTGGTCGGATTTGCGTTATAAGCATCCAATACTACCTTAATCCCATTTTTATCGATTATTTGAGATCGATTATTGTCAGGTACATAGGATTCAAGGGCTGTTTTTAAGTCTTCCACGGGGACATTGAAGTATTTGCCTATCAAAACAGCAACACAACAATTGGAAAAGTTATAGTCACCAACCAGCTGGGTGTTAGCCCTGGTTCCTTCGAATTCCAAGGAAACAAAAGGTTTGGCACCTAAAAATTTAATAGTGTAATACTCGTGCTTTTCGGTACTGTAGCCTATTTTCTTTACATAGGATTCCAATTTTTGAAGCTGAATAGGATCATCGGCATTCATAAAAATGTGCTCATCATGGGCCATAAGGTGGTCATAAAGCTCGCTTTTCCCCTTAATGACCCCTTCAACACCACCAAAACCTTCTAAATGGGCTTTTCCAAAGTTGGTGATGTATCCAAAATCGGGTTGTGCAATGGAACTCAAAAATGCAATTTCCTTCTGGTGGTTGGCACCCATCTCCACAACAGCTATTTCGGTATCTTCTTTGATTGATAATAGGGTCAAGGGGACACCGATATGATTGTTCAGATTGCCTTGGGTGGCTATGGTATTATATTTTTTTGAAAGCACGGCATAAATGAGCTCTTTGGTAGTCGTTTTCCCGTTACTTCCCGTTAAGGCGATGATTTTTGCATTGCAATAGTTCCTGTGGAATGTGGAAAGCTTTTGAAGGCTTTCTAGAACATCCTCCACGAGAATGTGCTGTTTGGAAGTCTTGTATTTCTTCTCATCCACTACAGCGTAGGCGGCTCCCTTTTTTAGGGCTTCCGAAGCAAACTCATTTCCATTAAAGTTGGGTCCTTTTAAAGCAAAAAACAGGCAATCTGGAGTGATTTTCCTTGTATCTGTACTAACTGTGGGATGCTCGAGAAAAAGTTGATGAAGCTGTTCTAAATTCATGCCCCGAAGATAAAAAAAAGCCCCGACGGAATGTCGGGGCCAGAAATACTCTTTTGTAGTGTATTATCGCGCTTTTTTATGGCGGATAGTCTTGTTCTTGGTCTTCGATTTAGAGCCAACTCTTGACATGGCGCATCGGAAACCGATATCGTCCGTGGCCATATACTGTGGCATATACCTTCTTTGTGCAGGATCTAACCAGAACGCACGGTCTCTCCATGATCCTCCTTTATATACACGAACCTCGTCATTGATCAATGAAGTTCTGTAATTGGAAGTATCATATTGACGGACCAGCTTTCCTGTAGAATCTCTTTCAACTTTGTGCTTAGGAGAATCATACATTTTGCGATTGTCGGCCTCATCACTGAAACGTTCAAAGAATCTTGATGAACCTGGATCGCCATCACGGTATCCTCTATTATCACTCGAATCGAAATTTGTTCTCAAATAGGTATCTTCTTCTTCAACAGGAACCATTTCAATCTCACCTGGAAGGTTCACTGCCACAATTTTACCATTGGGTAAGGTGTCATATTTTATTTGATCTCCAAGTACTTTAACCTTTCCATCTTCACCGATAGCCTTTTTCATAAAGATATTACCTCGATAGTAGTTAAAGTCACTGATTTCATCATCCACAATGGGACGATAAACGTCAGCTACCCATTCAGAAACATTCCCGGCCATATCATAAAGACCAAAATCGTTGGGCTTGTATGACTTTACTTCAGCAGTGATGTCAGCTCCATCATCGGACCAACCTGCAATTCCGCCGTAATCACCTTTACCTTGCTTAAAGTTGGCCAATTGGTCACCACGCCCTACACGTTGTCCGTTTCGGGTGTAATCACCTTCCCATGGATATTTTTTTCTACCTCTATAGTTGTTGTACTCACGGGAACCAATTAAGGCCTGAGCCGCATATTCCCATTCAGTCTCAGTGGGCAGTCTGTATTCTGGCATAATAACACCGCTGCTTCTTTTGGCAAAAGTGTTAATGGAATCCTTTTTTTGTTTTCCTTGTAAAGAATCTATTTGTCCGGAGTACACTGATTCAGGGTTGTTCAAATAGGCCTCGGTACTAAAAGTACCACCTATTTCACCATTCAAAACTTTATATTTCGCATCTTTTGCCAAGTACCCTTCACGTTCCAACATGACCTCGTTTACCCTATCGGTTCTCCATTCTGCGTACTGTGATGCTTGTACCCAATTCACTCCAACCACCGGATACTCTGCATAAGCGGGGTGTCTCAAATAGTTATTGGTCATGGTTTCGTTAAAGCCCAGTCTGTTTCTCCATACCAAAGTATCGGGAAGGGCTCCTTTATAAATATTCGCATAATTCGGATTTTCGGGAGGATATACCGACTTTAAATAATCCAAATACTCGAGGTACATTACGTTGGTAACTTCCGTTTCGTCCATATAAAAGGACTGAACGTGTTGCTGTGTAGGTGTGTTGTTCCAATCGTGCATGATATCATCCTGCACTTTACCTTTGGTAAAGGTTCCACCTTCTATAAATACGGTTCCAGGAGGGGTTTCTTGTTCCTTAAAATCGGAATTGTATTGAAAACCGCCTTCTTTTGCATTGATTTTCCATCCAGTGGCTCTAGAAACATTTTTTGAAGAGGAGGATTTTGAGTTTTTACAGCTCGATATTCCTCCGAGAACAACGGCGCAAGAAAGTACAACTTTGATAAGATGTTTTTTCATAATTTGGGCTTGAGTACTTTTAAATTCAGGGTTTTACCCCCATTGCAACTTCAATTTGATTTTGATTTTCCAATCCTAATAACGAAATATTGACCATTATATTTTGTAACATTACAAGAATAACGACCAATATAAATGTCCGTCTGTGTAGTGTTAACGCACGCATATGGAAAATAGTATGGAGAGTACTGGATTTAACGATTCAGGATGTTTTGCATTTCCAGTTTGATATATCGAGATTCTATTTTCTTAAAAATCATCTTAAAAAAAATGGGTTGTTTCACAAGAATTTAAGGAAAAGCTCGTTTTGTTCTAATATGTTCATGCATATTATAAGGTTAAGGGTGTTTTAGCCCCAACATTTTTAACGCTAAAAACAAAAAATGAAAAAGTTACTAGTAGTGGCGGTTTTGCTAGCAGTCGCCCACCTAAGTGCACAACAAGAGAGAGCCATTACAACCGCTGTACCGTTCCTAACAATAGCATCCGATGCCCGGGCAGCCGGTATGGGTGATATGGGAGTGGCGACCACTTTTGATGTATTCTCCCAGCAATGGAACCCCGCTAAATATGCCTTTGCTACCCAAAAAACAGGAGTCGGAGTCAGTTATACGCCCTATTTGGAAAGCATTGTAAACGATGTTTCCCTCTTAAACGCAAGTTTCTACAATAAAGTCAATGATCGAAGTGCCTTTGCCTTTAGCCTTCGATATTTTGGACTTGGGGAAATCGAACTCCGGCAAACCATAGACGAGGACGCGACATTGGTGAAACCTAACGAATTTGCAGTGGATGGATCATATTCCCTCAAATTGAGTGAAACCTTTTCCATGGCCGTTGGTGCTAGATTCATTAGCTCGAACCTAAGATTCCAAGACGCTACCCAAGATTCCCAAGCGGCCAATTCATTTGCCGTGGATGTGGCGGGTTTTTTCCGTTCCAGGGAAATTGCCTACAACAGTTTTGATGGTCGTTGGAGAGCTGGATTCAATATTTCCAATTTGGGAGGTAAAATTCAATACGATGAGGGAGGTCAAGAGAATTTCTTGCCAACAAACTTAAAGTTCGGGGGTGGATTTGATTTCATTTTTGACCAAGACAACGTGTTGGGCCTTCATGCCGAGTTCAATAAATTATTGGTACCGACGCCAAGAGATTTTACTGGAGACGGATTGATCACCGCCGAGGACAATGACGAATACCAACAAATCGGATTTTTGAGCGGCGCTTTTGAGTCGTTTGGTGATGCACCTGACGGTTTCAGCGAGGAACTAAAGGAAATCACGTGGGCCTTAGGGGCGGAATACCGTTTTCAAGAAGCTTTTATGCTTCGCGGGGGATACTTTAATGAAAGTGAGGAAAAAGGTGCAAGACAGTTCTTTACTTTAGGTGCAGGATTTCAATTTAAATCTGCACAAATCGACCTGTCCTATCTTTTCTCAACCTCCCAGGTTCGAAATCCTTTAGAAAATACCCTACGTTTCTCGCTTACTTTCAACTTTGGAGAAGAATACTTCAACGATTAAAGAACACGATACATATAAAGAAAAACCTGTCCATCGACAGGTTTTCTTATTTTTGGGAAGTATCCTACCTCGATGAGAAAAAAACAAGTCGGCTTTGAATTGGTCATTTATGATCATGTAGATGAATTATCTTCCTCTGACAAGCAATTACTGGAAACTGCCATCTCTGCCCGCAAAGATGCCTACGCGCCTTACTCAAATTTTCAAGTTGGAGCAGCACTGCTTCTGGAAAATGGGGAAGTGGTCATCGGAAATAATCAAGAAAATGCCTCCTATCCTTCTGGACTATGCGCCGAGCGTGTTGCGGTTTTTCAAGCCGGGGCAAGGTTCCCAGGCGTACGCATTATTTCAATAGCCATAAGCGCTGCGTCAAAAAACCATGTGGTTGACGTTCCTGCCGCTCCCTGTGGCAACTGTAGGCAGTCCATTATGGAGTACGAACAACGTCAAGAATCGCCCATTGCCATATTGCTTCAAGCGGAAAAAGGGCCTATTTTTAAATGTTCCTCAATGGCCGATATTTTGCCTTTGGCTTTTGGCAATTCATTTTTAGGGGATTCTTAAAAAACAATTCTTTTTACAAAACAGATATATATGTATTTTTGCTTTTCTCTTGAACCGGAGAAAATCAATTAATTCGACCGTTAATGAAAAAAATCACCAAAGAAGTTTACTTAAAATGGTATGAGGACATGTTGTTCTGGAGAAAGTTCGAGGACAAATTGGCCGCTGTATATATTCAACAAAAAGTTAGAGGTTTTCTCCATTTATATAATGGTCAAGAAGCTGTTTTGGCAGGTTCGTTGCACGCCATGGACCTTTCGAAAGATCGTATGATCACAGCATATCGAAACCATGTTCAACCCATTGGTATGGGCGTTGATCCCCGTAAGGTAATGGCGGAACTCTTCGGGAAGGTCACAGGTACCTCAAAAGGTATGGGTGGTTCCATGCACATCTTCTCCAAAGAACATCGTTTTTATGGAGGACATGGTATTGTTGGAGGACAGATTCCTTTAGGTGCAGGTCTTGCATTTGCAGACAAATATTTTAAACGGGATGCAGTGACTCTTTGCTACATGGGTGACGGTGCGGTAAGACAAGGTTCGTTACACGAAGCTTTCAACCTGGCCATGTTGTGGCAGCTTCCTGTGGTTTTTATATGTGAGAATAACGGTTATGCTATGGGGACTTCCGTAGCAAGAACATCTTACTCCACAGAAATATGGAAACTGGGACTGGGATATGAAATGCCCTGTACCGATGTGGATGGGATGGATCCAGCGATTGTGGCCAAGGAAGTTGATAAAGCGGTTGAAAGGGCAAGAACAGGTGGTGGGCCCACATTCCTGGAAATGAAAACCTATCGTTACCGAGGACATTCAATGTCTGATGCGCAGCACTACCGAACCAAGGAAGAGGTGGAAGAATACAAAAAAATAGACCCAATCACCCAAGTCAAAGATGTGATCTTGGAAAAAGGGTATGCCACGGAAGAGGAAATCAAGGTGATGGACAAAAGGGTGAAGGATTTAGTTTCTGAATGTGAGAAGTTCGCGGAAGAATCCGATTTCCCTCCTGTGCAGCAATTATATGACATGGTTTACGAACAAGAAGACTATCCATTTTTACAACATAAACTATAGGTAAATGGCAGAAGTAATCAACATGCCTCGACTGAGCGACACCATGGAAGAAGGTACCGTGGCAAAATGGCTCAAAAAGGTGGGAGATAAAATTGAGGAAGGAGATATTCTTGCTGAAATTGAAACCGATAAGGCGACTATGGAGTTTGAGTCCTTCCATGAAGGAACACTTCTTCATATCGGTATACAGGAAGGTGAAGGAGCACCGGTAGATTCTCTTCTAGCCATTATCGGAAATGAAGGGGAAGATATTTCGGCTTTATTAAATGGAGGAGGAAATGCTCCCGAAGTTGTCGAGGAGCCCGCGAAGACCGAGGAGGTTGCTGCTGCTCCCGTAGCTGCTCCAACCGAAAAAGCTGAGATTCCGGAAGGTGTTGAAATCATCACCATGCCCCGGCTTAGTGATACTATGGAGGAAGGTACCGTGGCGAGTTGGTTGAAGAAAGTCGGAGATACTATTGAAGAAGGGGATATTCTTGCTGAAATCGAAACAGATAAAGCAACCATGGAGTTTGAATCCTTTTACTCCGGTACACTTTTGCATATAGGAATTCAAGAAGGAGAATCAGCCCCCGTGGATGATGTACTTGCTGTGATAGGTCCTGCGGGTACAGATGTTAGTGCTGTGCTCAGTGCATCAACCAAAAGTGATGCCGCAGAAAGTGCACCTGTGGCCACTCAAGAAAGTTCTAAGACAGAAGAGGTTCAGGCCGTTGAGGCTGAAGTTAGTCAGAACGGACAGAGAATATTCGCTTCTCCACTTGCGAAAAAAATAGCCAGTGACAAAGGAATCAATTTGGCCGACGTCCAAGGTTCCGGAGACCATGGGAGAATTGTAAAACGAGATGTTGAAAACTATCAGCCGACACAAAAAGTAGCTGAACCCACTAAAGTTAGTGAGTCTTCTGCTCCATCCGAGGCTACTCTAATGGCACCAATCACATTACCAGTTGGTGAAGAAAGCATGGAGGAAGTGAAAAATTCCACCATGCGAAAGGTGATTGCCAAACGATTGGGAGAATCCAAGTTTTCGGCACCCCATTATTATTTAACCATTGAGGTGGATATGGATAACGCCAAGGCTTCCCGTGCTCAAATCAATAGTTTGCCAGATACTAAAGTATCGTTCAACGATATGGTTTTGAAAGCCTGTGCCATGGCATTGAAAAAGCATCCTCAGGTAAATACTACTTGGAACGGTGATTCTACGATTTATAAACACCATGTGCATATGGGCGTTGCGGTTGCCGTTGATGAAGGACTTGTAGTGCCCGTATTAAAATTTACTGATCAATTAAGTCTCACGCAAATAGGAGCGGCGGTAAAAGACCTTGCAGGAAGAGCAAGAACCAAAAAAATAAAACCGGACGAGATGGAAGGTAGCACTTTTACGGTCTCGAATTTGGGGATGTTTGGAATTTTGGAGTTTACTTCGATTATCAACCAGCCCAATTCGGCCATTCTTTCCGTAGGGGCCATTGTGGAAAAACCCGTAGTGAAAAATGGCGAAATTGTGCCAGGAAGTACTATGAAGGTCACCTTGGCCTGCGATCACAGAACGGTTGACGGAGCAACGGGAGCACAGTTTCTTCAAACGCTAAGGGCTTACTTGGAGAATCCTGTGACTATGCTGGCATAAGCTTCATCTTTGGTAAAACATGAAACTAAGCATCCTTTTAAGGATGCTTTTTTTATCTTTAAAAACTTCAATACATACTATATGAGAAAACTTCTTTTCACGCTGGGAACTTTGCTATTGTTTAGCTGTGGTTCCTCTAGATTGGTAACTCAAAACACACCTCCGCCACCTTCTGGACCTGATGGGGTAAAGATTCAGGTGGGTGAGGTTTCCAGCATCAATGAGGCACCCTTGGAAACTCTTTTTTTTACAAGTGAATCCCGTATTGGAGAAATGATGAATTTTCTAGCATCCGATGATTTAAAAGGGCGTGATTCCGGGAGCGAAGGCATTGAAATGGCCGCCAAGTACGCCGAAAATTATTTTAGATCCTACGGTTTGGCTCCTTATTATGAATCCTTTCGTGATACTTTGGCCAACTATAAAAAAACGTCATACAACATCGTGGGAATGGTTGAGGGCTCAGACCCAGACCTAAAAAACGAGTATATTTTAATAGGTGCCCACTATGATCATATAGGGATAATCAAGGCTGAAAATGGTGATGCTATAGCCAATGGGGCTAACGACAATGCTTCCGGTACTTCAACAGTATTGGAATTGGCACGCTATTTCGGAACCAAAAAAACCAACAGGCGAAGCTTAATTTTTGCGCTTTTCAGCGCGGAAGAAAAAGGACTTTTGGGCTCCAAGCATATGGCCAGAAACATGAAGGAAAATAACCTGAACCTTTATGCGATGTTGAATTTTGAGATGACGGGCGTGCCACTTAAAGGAAGAGATTATTTGATTTATATCACAGGGTATGAGAAATCAAATTTGGCAGAAGTGAGCAACAAATATGCCGACGAAAATCTCGTTGGGTTTTTGCGAACCGCCAAAGACTACAACCTTTTCCAACGATCTGACAATTATCCTTTTCATACGGAATTTGGAGTGCCTTCCCATACTTTCTGCACTTTTGATTTTACCAATTTTGACTACTATCACAGAGTTGGGGATGAATCGGATATTATGGATTTTGATCACATGGCCAATGTGGTGAACAAGTTGATTCCAGTGCTGGAAGGTATTGCCAATTCACCAGAAAAAGAGGTTAAGGTTAACTAATAAAGTTCAAAAATCAAGAACCGGATTCTCCATGGCAAATGTTATCATAACGGGTACAAGTAGGGGTATAGGTTTTGAATTGGTAAAGCGATTCGCAGAAGAAGGGCACCAGGTTTTAGCCCTATCACGGAATGAAAAACCAATCGAAGCCTTGAATTTGCCAAACGTGACTACTTTTTCTTTTGATTTGGGAAATCCACAGGACTTTACCAAGGTAGAAGAGGCCATTTCATCTTGGAAATCGGTTGACGTTTTGATAAACAATGCAGGAAGGTTGTTAAACAAGCCTTTTTTGGAGACTACAGCCAAAGAATTTGAAGCCGTTTACAAAGTCAATGTTTTTGGTGTGGCAGAGATGACCAAAACCGTTTTGCCCATGATGGGTAAGGAAGGTCATGTGGTCACCATCAGTTCAATGGGAGGGGTTCAGGGCAGTGTTAAGTTTCCTGGTTTGTCGGCCTATAGTTCCAGTAAAGGTGCTGTTATCACCATGACCGAGCTCTGGGCCGAGGAATTCAAGGAAACAGGTCCTAGTTTTAATGTCTTGGCCCTAGGGGCAGTACAGACTGAAATGCTGGCCGAGGCGTTCCCTGGTTATCAAGCTCCCGTAACCGCTGTTCAAATGGCGACTTACATAAAGGACTTTGCTTTGAACGGGCATCAATTGTACAACGGAAAACTGCTTCAAGTGAGCAATAGCACACCTTGAACAAAAGCTTAACTTTGTATAAGTGAATTCCACTTTACAAAAATATCTCCCAGAAAGAGCAGCGCAACCTTGTTTTGAACTGATTCAAGAGTTTGGCGTCCACCTAAAAATTGTAAACCATAGGGTAACACGGCATGGGGATTATCGAAAAATGCCTAATGGAGGTCATCAAATCACAGTTAATGCATCCCTAAACCAATACCGTTTTCTGATTACATTGATTCATGAGATTGCCCATTTAGTGGCCTTTGAACGCTACGGACGACGTATAAAACCCCATGGTATTGAATGGAAGCGTACTTTTCAACACCTTATGATTCCGTTTATTAGGCCTGAAATTTTTCCATCGCAACTGTTGCCCATTTTGGCCAATCATTTCAAAAATCCAAAGGCTAGCAGCAGTACCGATGCCAGATTATCCATAGCTTTAAAAACCTTTGACCCGAAACAAGAAGAAGGAAAATCTTATGTTTTTGAGCTTCCAGCGGGCAGTACTTTTCGATTGTACAATGGTAAACTATTTCAAAAAGGAAAAAAAAGAATAAAACGCTACGAATGTATCGAATTGGCTACAGGCAAGGTATATTTGTTTCAGCCTAACGCAGAAGTGGAACTCATAAAATAAGGATGGGAATGAATAAAAACTATTACGCCGTATTAATGGCTGGGGGTGTGGGATCTCGATTTTGGCCGGTGAGCACCTCTTCTTACCCTAAACAGTTCCATGATATGTTGGGCTCAGGAAAAACCCTGATTCAAAAAACCTTCGACCGACTCAACAAGTTTATACCTTCAGAGAATATTCTCATTCTTACCAACGAGCGCTATAATGATTTGGTTCTTGAGCAATTGCCCTTGGTGAAACAAAATCAGGTTGTTTTGGAACCTGCAATGCGCAACACCTCCCCATGTATTTTATATGCCTCACTGAAGATTCAAAAAATGAATCCCAATGCGGTGATTGTAGTGGCTCCAAGTGACCATTGGATTGAAGATGAGCAGGCCTTTGAACAGGATGTAAAAGCTTGTTTTGACAAATGTACCAGCGAGTCGGTGCTTTGTACTCTTGGCATTCGCCCTACATTTCCCAATACCGGCTTTGGTTATATAGAGTACGAGAAAGAAAGTGACGCCCAACTCAAAAAGGTGTCCCAATTTAGGGAGAAACCCGATTACGAAACAGCAAGGGAGTTCTTGGAGCAAGGCAATTTTCTTTGGAATGCCGGTATTTTTATGTGGAGCGTGGAGACTATCGTAAATGCATTCAAAACATACCAGCCAAGTCAATATGAGTTGTTCGAGCAAGGAATCGCTTGTTATAATACTTCGGATGAGGCCACTTTCATACAAGAAAATTATGCAAAGGCAGAGAACATCTCCATTGATTATGCTATCTTGGAACAATCCCAATCCATTTTTACCCTACCCGCCACTTTTGACTGGAACGACCTAGGAACCTGGGGCGCCCTATATGAAAAGTTGGATAAAGATGACAACAAAAATGCTGTTGTGAACAGTAGAATCCTTTTGAATAATGCAAAAGGCAATATGATTCGAACAGCAAAAGACAAAATCGTTGTGGTTGATGGGTTGGAAGATTATATTATTGTGGATAAGGAAGAAGTACTTCTGATTTATCCAAAGTCCAAACAGCAGGATATTAAAAAAGTGTTGGGTGAGGTAAAAGAGCAGTTTGGGGAGCAATACACCTAAATATGAGTGAAAATTTGTTCGCGGAAGACCCCAAGCCGAATCAGGATAGTGGGGATGATGTAAAAAGAGATTTTAAGGGGCTGCTGGGCAGCGTTCGGAGATTTTTATCCGAACTCTTGGAAATCCGAAGCAATACGGATGCTACGGCGACCAAGGAATCCATCATCGCCGATATTCCTTTTAAGGGGCACACTTCTTGGATTTTGGTCTGTTCCATTTTTATAGCCTCCGTTGGTCTTAATGCCAATTCTACTGCTGTAGTTATTGGAGCCATGTTAATATCCCCTTTGATGGGTCCTATTTTAGGAATGGGCATGTCTCTGGCCATTAACGACATTGACACGCTAAGAAGGTCGCTGAAGAATTTTGCAGTGATGGTCGTGCTGAGTGTGGTAACGGCTTTTTTGTTTTTCTATCTGTTTCCTCTACGGGATGAATCTTCCGAACTTTTAGCTCGCACCAAGCCGGATATCCGCGATGTTTTAATTGCCTTTTTCGGAGGACTCGCCTTGGTGATCGCCCGAGCAAAAAAGGGAACCATTGCCAGTGTCATATTTGGAGTTGCCATTGCCACTGCACTTATGCCACCCTTATGTACAGTAGGTTTTGGCTTGGCGATAGGTAAGCCTTGGTATGCCGCCGGGGCCATGTATTTGTTTACTATCAACACTATTTTTATTGGACTCGCTACTTTTTTGGTTATCAAATTCCTTCGATTTCCCATGGTCCGCTATGCAAATTCGCAGCGGAGAAGATTTATCGCCAGGGTAGCTTCGATTACCGGTATTCTGGTGATGATTCCTGCAGGAATTACCTTTTACAACGTATTTCAAGAATCCCTTTTTAAGAAACAGGCCCAAGAATTCCTGAAAGAAACTATTGAAGTATATCAGTTCACTTCTTCAGGAAGGTATGTGGACAACCTGACAAAGATTGAGTTCGTTGAAGGTGGTACCCCGTTAATAGAATTGGTGTGCATGGGGGACGAGTTGATTCCTGAAAACGTGATCAATACGTGGCGGGTGCAAAAAAACGAGTTCTCGAGATTGAAGGATGCTGAGTTTAGGATACTGCAAGGTGGCAGGGACGATTCTGAGGAGAAATTTAACTATGTGAGTGAGCTTTACGAAAAGAATAAGGCCGAACTACTAAACAAAGACGAACAAATACGGCTGTTGGAGCAGACTGTGGCCGACCTTACCAAAAGCGCCTCAAAACAGATTCCCTTTCAAAATATTAGCGCAGAGCTACGGGCCAACTATCAAAATGTGACCGGTGTTGGTTTTTCGTATCAAATGCTTACCGATTTCAAAAAACTAGACACGCTTCCGGTATTTGAATTAAAGTGGAAAGATGGGGTTCGACAAAATGAAAAGAATTCCGACCTACAGAAAATTACTAAATGGTTGAAGGTTCGTTTGCAAGACTCCACGGTAGTTGTGAAAGAGGTGATCCCTTAATCAGTTACGCTCCTCAATGTACATTTGACGTACTTTTTTGAAAAGCTCCGAGGAATAAACAAAATTGGTCACCGCCTCATTGTCAGTTTTGAAAATTTCCTTGTTGGTACCTTCCCATTCTTTGAACCCATTTTTAAGGAAAATGATTTTTTCGCCAATCTCCATAACAGAGTTCATGTCGTGGGTATTGATCACCGTGGTAATGTTGTACTCTTTGGTGATTTCTTGTATCAGGTTATCGATAAGGATTGCCGTTTTCGGATCTAATCCTGAATTGGGTTCATCACAGAACAAATATTTTGGATTCATGACAATGGCCCGTGCTATGGCCACTCTTTTTTTCATACCTCCGGAGATTTCCGAAGGGAACTTCTGATGGGCATCTACCAAGTTTACCCGCTCCAAAACAAAATCGACCCTGTCTTTCATTTCAGCCTTGGTCTGTTTGGTAAACATCTCCAAAGGGAACATCACGTTGCCCTCAACTGTCATGGAGTCGAACAGTGCACTACCTTGAAAGACCATTCCCATTTCTTGACGAAGGTCTCGACGCTGATTGATAGTGAGCTCAGAATATACCTGTCCGTTGTAGGTAATGGTGCCTTGTTCGGGTTCAAAAAGACCCAAAAGGCACTTTAAAAAAACCGTCTTCCCCGAACCACTTTGCCCAATGACCAAATTGGTCTTTCCCTGTTCAAATTGGGTGGTTATTCCCTTGAGCACATGGGCATCTCCAAAAGATTTATGTACGTTTTCTACCTGAATCATTAGCCCAAGAGGAGTTGAGTGAGAATATAGTTCAATATTATTATGACCACACTGGTCCATACGAAGGAAGTGGTACTTGCCTTTCCAACTTCAAGGGCACCACCTTTCATATAAAAACCATGAAAAGAGGGGATAGTCGCAATAACAAAGGCAAAAACCACCGTTTTGATAAAAGCATAGGTAACATGAAACGGAATGAAATCGAGCTGAAGCCCCTTAACGAATTCCCCACTGGGAGCATAACCTCCAAAAGCTCCTGCAATCCATCCGCCCAAAATGCCAATGTACATGGCAATTGCAACCGCAAATGGGTACATCAGCATGGCAATTATCTTTGGAAAAACAAGATAATTCAATGAATTCACCCCCATCACCTCAAGGGCATCAATCTGTTCGGTAACCTTCATCGTCCCAATGCTCGAAGTGATATAGGAGCCTACCTTACCGGCCATGATAATAGAGGTGAAGGTTGGCGCAAATTCCAAAATCACCGATTGACGTGTTGCAAACCCTATCAAACTTTTGGGAATAAGGGGGCTGTTCAAATTCAATGCTGTTTGAATGGTGACCACTCCGCCGATAAAGAAGGAAATGAAAATGATAATACCTAGAGATCCGAAAATAAGTTCATCGATTTCCTTAAATATCAACGACCTCATGATTGGCCATTTGGTGGGTTTCTTAAATACTTCCCAAACCATAATGAAGTATTTCCCAATCGCTTCAAGGTAATTCATGCGCTAAAAATAGACTTCCAGCGATAAAAGTAAGAATATTGCTTTGTATTTAACCTTCAATTAAATTATTAAATGCCAATATTGAATAGCTTTGTGAAATATAGACTAAACATATCCGATGAGTAAGACTACCCTTTTAGCACTACTGGTTTCTGTCCTTGTTTTTTTTTCAGCCTTGGGCCAACGCAACAAGAAGAAATTGGAGGTCCAGCCACCCGTGGAAATTACCCAAAACCCCAAACTGGTCGTTGGTATTGTTGTGGACCAAATGCGTTACGATTACCTCACACGATTTTGGAACCACTATGGAGAAGGAGGATTTAAGCGTATGGTACGAGAAGGATTTAACTGCAAGAACCATCATTTTAATTATGCGCCCACCAGTACAGGACCAGGGCACGCCTCAGTGTATACGGGTACCACTCCGGCCACCCATGGGATTATCGGAAACAGTTGGTATGACAAAGTGCAGGATAAGGAGGTCTATTGCGCTGGGGATGATTCCTATGCTTCTATTGGTACAACTTCGGATGTAGGTAAGATGTCCCCACATCGAATGCTTAGTACGACCATCACTGACCAGTTGCGCCTGCATACACAAAAGCGAGCCAAGGTTATCGCTGTGGCCCTTAAGGATAGAGGAGCCGTTCTCCCTGGAGGGCATATGGCCAATGCCGCCTATTGGTTTGAAGGAGATAATGTTGGGAAATGGGTGAGTAGTAGTTATTATATGCAACAACTTCCTAACTGGGTTATTGATTTCAATGCGTCCAACAAAATAAAAGATTACAAAAAAGCCTGGAACACTTTGAAGGATATCAGTCTTTATGTGGAAAGCGGGACGGACAACAATACCTATGAAACTCCTTTTGAGGATGAGGCAAGTCCAGTTTTTCCTCATGCCACACCTAACCTTTTAAGCAAAGAGAAAGATTTTGAAATATTGAAATACACGCCATATGGCAATAGCATTACCGCCGACTTTGCTCTAGAAGCTCTGGATAAAGAAGGTTTGGGAACTGACAACATCACAGATTTTTTGGCAATTAGTTTCTCCAGCACCGATTACATTGGGCATAAGTACGGTGTGAATTCCAAGGAGATTCAGGACACGTATCTACGCCTTGATTTGGACCTAGAACGTATTTTGGTCACTTTGGACCAAAAAGTAGGGGTAGGTCAGTATACGGTGTTTTTGACGGCAGACCATGGCGCAATCAATGTTCCCGCTTATTTGAAGGATGAAAAAATTCCAGCAGGGTATATGGACATGGATGGCATGAAAACCAAGTTTACTGAGTTTTTGAAATACCGTTATGGCACTACGGATATTGTAAAAAACATATCAAACTATCAGATTTTTTTGGACCATAAGGTCATCGCAAATCTTGACATTGATTTGGATGATGCCCAAGAGGAAATTGCCATGGAATTGTTGAGGTATGAAAACATTGGCCACGTATTTACCGGATATCAAATGTGGCAAAACAATTATAAAAAAGGTATCCCATACATCCTACAAAAAGGATACAACCAAAAACGTTCGGGGGATGTTCTGTTTGTCGCAAGACCAGGATTTGCTACGTACCGATCTACAGGTTCGACCCATGGCACACCAATGATCTATGATACCCATGTGCCACTGTTGTTCTTTGGAAAGGGCATCAAAAAGGGCAGTACAGCGGACCGAACGGAAATTCCTGATATTGCTCCCACTATTTCAACATTGCTGGGAATCGCCTTTCCCAATGGAACTACAGGAGAGCCGATAGGAGAGGTTTTGGAATAGTTTTTTCCTTTCTAATCAGGTAACTCAAAAGCATTCTCAATAAGTTCTGGGGTTAGTATATATTCATACGTTCGGGTGTCGATTTCTTTAAAAACGGTGTAGTTTGATATAGTGAAGAGTCCTCTGTCTTCAACAAAACATAACCCTATTGATTCGGAACCTAAACCAAAGCAACGATATCCTTTATTAGAGTCGGGAATACGAATCTCAAGTTCACCTGAACAAAGCCCCCCCACATAACCGGGATTGGCAATTGTTTCACATTGGAATGAGTTACCGTTGGAAATCAATTCTATTCTACCAAAATCACTGATAATTTGTAAAGCAATTCCAGTCTCATTTTTTAAAATGTAAGTATAGGTGACTGTTTCCTCGGAGGTATCTTCAATTATGCCACAAGCCATGGGCATAATGGAAAGTATCGAGACAATAATATACTTTTTCATCTAACATCTCTTATCTGCAATTATCAAACATATAGACTCCGAACAGCTCGTCTACAAATACTTCGGTTGAGCAGAAGTGTACGATTTTTAAGCTTTCTTATAACCATTGAGTCATACGGGAAGTTTGACCTTTGAGCCTTTAGGCAGTGGTTTTGGTTATTCGCAATCATTGCTGCAGTCCATTGCTTTGGAAAAATCTTTATTTGTTATATGGTACTCCCGATTATCCCCATATATTATTTCAAGATTGATGTTTTCTCCGGCATAGGCAGTGTAAATGGCAACTTTTGCCCTATTAAATATAACCCTAACGGAATCTACTCCGTACCCTGAATAAAAGGCCCTACTTTGAGTGTCACTAAAACCAATACGTTGTTTTTGGATATGTTGTGAAAAGGGGGGCAAATTGATTTTATCTACTAGTATATTTTCATCTCTTGCAAATGCCCTTAGAGAGACAATTTTATCGGTGTCATTGTAAAGGGTGAAGTAAATATCTTCAGTAGTTTCTGAGCAACAAATAAAAAGGACGGGGATTGCGGTAAAAAAGATTCTCTTCATATTATTGGCATCTATCGTACATATATTCGTTAAAGAGCGCATCAACCAAGTGTTCGGTGGAGTTGTTATATAAACTCTTTAGTCTTTCCTTCCAATCGTGTGAACTTCTACTAGTTTTTAAGGCTCTTTGGATTTGATTCAATGTATAACCATGTACACGGTCGTCGGGTCTATTTTTGTTTGAACTACCGTTTATTGTTCTTTGGTTAAAGCTATCGCTCAGATCTGCTACTATAGGTGTATATTCACTAATAGATGGATATTGTAAAGCTTGAAATCTGGAATTATAAAAATTGCCTACTGAAGGAGATGTAGTGCTTGGTGATGCTTTATAGTTATTACTGAGTTGTTGGAATCTATCATTTGTAACAACCGTCTCTACTCCCTCAGCCCAGCTTTCAGATATTGTACGCATTTTACAACGATTTTTTAAAGTTAAAAAACGAACATTAAGAAAGAAATACCTATCCATTCGGTAATGACTGGCGTGCGCCATTTCATGTGCTACAATGCCATAGATTTTATCACTGCCTTCATATTTTCCTTGGGATAAACGACCTACTTGTATTTCAGACTTCCACCCTAACAAAGGAACCCAAGCAAAACCCCCATTGATATTTAAGTCATTATGTCTTGAGTCAGCTAGTTCACCATAGTATCGTGCACTTATCCGCAACCAACTTTGGTTGGGATGGTGAATACCAAACTTGCGTACAGCCCTATCGTAAAAATCGTAGGCGGCATTATGCACCAAAGCATAGAACTTGCTTCTACCATATGAGAAATGTTGCTTCCATGCCTTTCTCTTGTACCTTCGGGTGCCTCGGTGCTTGGCTCGGATAAAGATGGAGCCTGCCATAATTCGAAATCTTCTGGTACTGTTAAAATGAACAGCATATTTTACCCGTTTAGTTCGAGTTCTTCACGTTCTAAAGTTGCCATTTCGGTCTGTGCGTGCCCTACGAATGACCACAAGGCCCCATTTCCGTACTTTGACTTCTGCGGCCATTACACCAACTGTTTTGTTCACTACATCTTCATAAACGGTAATTCGTCCACTTGGTGTCCATCCACGGCGACCGGCCAATGCTTCCTGTTCTAACATCGTCTCTACTGAGGTCAAATCAATGATCAGGTCTCTTTGTTCATAACCCAACTGAGCTGCCTCTGCATAACTGTACGTAGTTGCAGTAGAATCGTTGGGTAAATAAAATCGTAGTATTGCCAGTTCATCCGCTTCCAAATTGTTGGTCAGTTTTAGAGCCTCCAATTCCAAATACTCGAAGACCTCCCCGCTTTCATCCACGGTCAGGATGTCCCTAGTGGTTTTGTTTCGGGGTAGTTTTACTTCAATTTCGCCTTCTTCCATTGCTTCTTTATCATCCATCTCTGGGGCAAAGTAGAAGTTGTCCAAACGTTCCTTATGCACATTTCCGGGTACTTCATAGTTATAGGGAACTACAGCATAGAGGTAGGAGAGTGCACTAGGATTTTCATCACCTTCCAATTCTGGGTCATCATAGAAATCGCCTTCTTCCTTGATTTCGTAATGTAAAGGAACATTGGATACTTGAAGAATGGTGTCTTGGGTGATCATTTCATGTTCAAGGCTGTCCTTGGGCAAAAAACGATAGTAGTAATGGGACGGAACCACTTCAATTTCTTTTTCAACCTTGAAAGTTTTGGCCAACGCGCTTTTTTTTGATTTGCTCTTCAAGTTGAACAAGAGGTTGTCAAAGGCTGTTTGCATGTTCTCCGTGGTGTAGGGAATCGAAAGTTCATTTCCCAAAACAATGGTTTTGCCCTCGACCGTATCATCTTGGGCATCTGTGTGAATATTGGTATTGTTTTCTTTTTGACAAGAATGAACCAAAAGGGTCAGTAGTGCAAGAAAAAAGATTCGATAGTCTCTCAAAAGTTTCATATAGTAAGTTTTCAAGTTGCTATTTGTTGAGAGGTCGACGTCCTTTTTAAAAAGGGCATATCATTTTAATGAATGGAAGTAAAATCTTTCTTTTTATCGAGAAAAAAGAACAATAACTGACCGATGATGGATTTGAATTGATAAATCAAGAAATGTGGAGAGAATAAGAAAAGGTAGGTGTTTTATGCTTTGAACAACTTCGAAAAGATACGCTTCCAACGGTATTTTCGAATAAAGGCCCCTTCTTCCGAAGTAACAAATCTTGGGGTACCTTGCCGTAATGTTTTGAAATACCCCCAGATGATTTGGAAGTATAGTTTGGGACTCTTTGCGTTCAGGGCCATCTTGAAAGCGGCAATTTTGGAAAGAGCGATTCCATATCGCATTCGATAAAAAGCTTCTCCCTTGGCATGTGCCTTTTTTAAACTGTACCCCATACCTGTTGGGCGTAGGTGCTTTACATGTAAGGAAGGGTCAACATAGGTTTCAAAATCATGGAATTTTGCAAGCAAAACATCAACAGTGTCCCAACCAACACCTGATCGTAGCCCCTCTATTTTAGCAAAACATGTTTTATGATACAGCTTGATTGGACCTCTAATGTGGGATTTGTCAGCAATGTTCTCGTACTCCCAATGGTTGTTTTTCTTAACATGAAGAAGACCCCCGCACATGCCTAATTTCCAATTAGCTTGAAAATGTTGGACCATTGTCTCAAAATAATTGGCAGGCAAAACAATATCGGCGTCAAACTTTCCAATCAAATCTGTTTCAGATAGTTGTTCTAGTCCATAGTTAAAGGCTTGCACCACCTTGGTGCCTGGGATATGCGCATCAGAAGATTTTCTTTTTACAACCTTAATCCATAAGTTTTTCTGGGAATATTCGACAGCTATTTGATGGGTATCGTCCGAAGAATTGTCATCAACCACTATTAGTTCATCGGGTTTTATAGTTTGGTTGACAAATGAATCCAAACATTGAGCCAGATGTGGACCTTCGTTATGGGCTGGTATGATGATGCCTATACGCATTCGCTAAAATTCTGCAAAACAAACTACAATTCCCAAAGAATCTTTGGCTCATTTGCGCTCTGCATATACAATATAGTATCTAGGGGTAAAAAGCCGAAGTAGCGGACGCAATCCAATTTTTTTGGTGGGGTTGGTCCACTTGGCCGTATCTTTTATGATCCACCCAGACTTTTCCAGTAGCCAATCGAATTGCCAGTCTTCAAATTCGTGATAATGCCGGTCCCAAGGGTCCGTTTTGCTCTTGTAGGCCGAGGCAAACCAAAGTTTTAATGGGATGCTGGCCATCAGTTTGTTCGCCTTGATTTCCCGCAGTACATTGAAAGGGGCAATCATGTGCTCAAATATTTCAAAGGCCGTTACCACCTCAGCATCGGAATTTCTTATTTGGTCGAACTCCACGTCGAGGTCTTGTCCTTTGGTGTTTTCCACGGAATATCCACTATGCTTCATGATTTCTGAAAAAGGATTTTCCACACCCAAATCGAGTATGTTTTCAGAGCTTTTGATATGTTTTTGAAGAAACGCCAAGGTATGGCGGTAGCGTTTGTTGGGAAAGCTATTCTCGTACATAGGTCAAAAATCCAAAAAAGAAATCAGAATAAAGGAGAAAAACCTAGGCTAAATGCTAATTATTTTTCGGATTTATCAAACCCTGTATACAAAGGCATTAATATTCATGCCCGCACCAACACTTGCGAAAATCACTACATCCCCTTTCTCAACACCGTGGGGTTCCAGTTCACCTTTCCGAACCAAATCATAGAGGGTTGGAATGGTAGCTACCGAACTATTTCCCAGTTTATGAATGCTCATGGGCATAATATTCTCAGGTACCTCTTTGTTGTGCAGGCGATAAAATCTTTTGATAATGGCCTCATCCATTTTTTCATTGGCCTGATGGATGAAAATCTTTTTTACCTCGTCGATGTCAACCCCGCTTTTTTCCAAGCAGTCTGCCATCGCCTTAGGTACATGGGTACAAGCAAACTCGTATATTTTTCGGCCATGCATTTTAATATAACGCGTATTGGAACAACCTCCCTCATTATAGGTCTTGTCAAAAAATAGATAATAGGCTTCCCCATTGGCAAAAGTCAAGGACGCATGGCCTAGAATCTCCCCCCCATCTGGATTGGCCTCAATAACCGCAGCACCGGCACCATCAGAGTAAATCATGCTATCTCTATCATGTTCATCAACAACCCGCGATAAGGTTTCACCGCCAATGACCAAGCATTTTTTTGCCAACCCGCTTTTGATAAAGGCTGAAGCCTGAATTACACCTTCAATCCATCCAGGGCAACCAAAAATCATGTCATATGCAACACATTTCGGATTTTTGATACGAAGCAAATGTTTTACTCGAGTGGCAAGGCTGGGCAAGGTGTCGCCTTGAATTTTACCATGTTCGATATCTCCAAAATTGTGGGCGAAAATAATGTAATCCAGATCTTCCTTGTCAATCCCTGCATCTTGAAGCGCCTTATCGGCGGCAAGATGTCCTAAATCGGATGTGTTTAACTCGGGTAGGGCATAACGTCTTTCAGCTATACCGGTAATAGACTGGAACTTCTCAATAATAACCGCATTTTCATAGCCAAACTTTGCACCATCGGTACCAAGAAATTCGTGATTTAGAAAATCTTCATTTTTTGCAATGACGGATGGAATATAGCTTCCAGTTCCGGTAATACCTATTTTCATGTTGAGGTTTTGATGTTAATATAAGCCGTATTGCAATCGCTTGTTATGCACGCATAATATCATTTACGACGCTCAATACCCCTTAAAATATCTTTTTTAAAAAGAAAGGGCGAAAATTTTATGAATGTTCATGTTTCGCCCTAGTATTTATCGCCTTTTGCTATACCTCTGCATAGGCTTCTATGGGAGCACAAGTACAAATCAAATTACGATCCCCAAAGGCTTCATCTGCTCTTCGAACTGTTGGCCAAAATTTGTTCTCCGACACAAAAGGCAGCGGGAATGCAGCTTTTTTCCTACTATAAGGGTATTCCCAGGTATCGCTTGTGACCATAGCGAGCGTATGTGGCGCATTTTTCAAGATGTTGTTCGGATTTTCTGCATCTGCTTCGTCAATTTCCTGTCGAATGGCCAATAGCGCTTCGCAAAAACGGTCTAGCTCTGCGAGACTTTCGCTTTCAGTCGGCTCGATCATAATGGTACCTGCCACGGGAAACGAAACGGTAGGAGCATGAAAACCGTAATCCATTAGACGTTTGGCTATATCCGTCACCTCTATGCCATGTGCTTTGAATGGGCGGCAGTCAATGATCATTTCATGTGCAGCTCTTCCCCTTTCACCAGTGTACAGTACATCATATTTTCCTTTTAGACGGTCTTTGATGTAGTTCGCATTTAGTATAGCAATTCTCGTAGCATCGGTTACCCCTTTGGCTCCTAGCATTTTAATGTATCCATAGGAAATCAAACAAGCCAGTGCACTGCCCCAAGGGGCTGCTGAAATAGCTGTGATAGCCTTTTCTCCACCTGTTGGCACCACGGGGTTGGATGGAAGGAAAGGTTTTAGTTGAGGAGCAACGCAAATAGGCCCGACTCCTGGTCCTCCGCCCCCATGTGGAATTGCAAAGGTTTTATGCAGATTCAAATGGCAAACATCAGCTCCAATAACTGCAGGATTGGTTAGGCCAACCTGGGCATTCATATTTGCACCATCCATGTACACCTGACCACCATGGTCGTGAATCAGTTTGGTGATTTTTACAATCGACGATTCAAAAACGCCATGCGTAGAAGGGTAAGTCACCATTAAAGCTGCCAAGTTTTGAGAGTGTTGCAATACTTTCTCCTCTAAATCGGCAACATCAATGTTTCCATGTTCATCGGTTTTGGTAACCACCACTTTCATTCCCGCCATAACCGCCGAAGCGGGATTGGTGCCATGTGCAGAAGCTGGAATAATACAAATATTTCTATGCTCCTCCCCACGTGATCTATGGTAGGCTCTTATGGTCATCAGTCCGGCATATTCCCCTTGGGCCCCAGAATTGGGCTGAAGTGATGTAGCTGCAAAACCGGTAATCTCATTCAATTGGTGTTCGAGCTCTTTGAGAACAATTTGATACCCTTCCGCCTGATCGAGGGGCACAAAAGGGTGAATATTTCCCCAGTTGGCCCAACTTAGCGGAAGCATTTCGGAAGCGGCATTTAGTTTCATCGTGCAACTGCCCAAGGAAATCATGGAATGATTCAAGGCCAAGTCCTTGCGCTCCAATTTTTTAATGTAGCGCATCAACTCTGTTTCGGAGTGATAGGAATTGAATACCTCATGTTCCAAATAAGGGGCAACGCGCTTTAAGCCCATTGGTAAAATCTCCTCAGAAGTGGATTCCAAGTGAGGGGAGCTATCGCCTTTAAGTTCAGCAAAGCACGATAAGAGAAGCTCCAAGTCCTTATGGGAGGTGGCCTCATTTACAGAAATGGAGACCGATTTTTCATCAACATGGTTAAGATTTATCTCTTTGCTTTCAGCAATGGCCCTTAGCTTGGTGGCCTCATCAACTTTAACCAAAAGTGTGTCAAAATAAATCGTGTTTTCTTGCTCATAACCAAGTTGGGTGATTCCCATGGCCAGTTTTTTCGTGGAAGCATGGACTTTTTCAGCAATAAACTGCAAACCTTTAGGTCCGTGATATACGGCGTACATACCCGCCATTACAGCAAGCAATACTTGAGCAGTACAAATATTGGAAGTGGCTTTATCTCTTTTAATATGTTGTTCACGGGTCTGTAAGGCCATTCGAAGGGCACGGTTGCCATCTGAATCTTTGGTGACGCCTATAATTCTACCTGGAATGCTTCTCTTGTACTCCTCTTTGGTGGCAAAAAAAGCTGCGTGTGGGCCTCCATAGCCCAAAGGGATTCCGAACCGTTGTGTAGTACCAACAACAACGTCCACACCCCATTCTCCCGGAGGTGTTAGCATTACCAAACTTAATATATCGGCGGCAACAGCAACTTTGATGTCATTGGCTTTTGCATTTTGCACAAATTCCGCATAGTTATGGACTTGGCCGTACTTTCCTGGATACTGAAGCAATGCACCGTAAAATTCTGATGAGAAATTAAAATCTTCATGATTTCCAATCACCAATTCGATACCCAAAGGCAAAGATCTTGTTTGTAATAGGCTTAGTGTTTGGGGTAGCACCTCTTCTGAAACAAAGAATTTGAGAACCCCTTCTTTCTTTTGCTGTCGACTTCTTATATCATACAACATGGTCATGGCTTCGGCAGCAGCGGTGCTTTCATCCAAAAGTGAAGCATTGGCCAATTCCATTCCGGTAAGATCGCAAACCATGGTTTGGAAGTTCAACAAGGCTTCAAGCCTTCCTTGGGCTATTTCAGCTTGGTATGGTGTATATGCTGTATACCACCCTGGATTTTCAAGAATATTGCGCTTAATTACAGAAGGCGTCAAAGATTCGTGATACCCCATTCCAATGTATGTTTTGAACACGCTGTTCTTTCTGGAAAGAGCTTCCAAATGGTTCAAAAACTCGTGTTCGCTCACACCTTCCGGCAGTTGCAATGTGGATTCCAAACGAATCTCATTTGGAATGGTTTCTTGAATCAATTGTTCTATGCTGTCAACGCCAATGGTCTCAAGCATTTTGGGAAGGTCGTTTTCGGTGATCCCAATGTGTCGAGAAGCAAAAACCTCAGTATTCATAGTCATTTTTATAAAGTCCACAAAATTAGCGATTAATTCAATGAAAATGGGCATTTTTGAGGTGAGGAGGGCCAAAGTTGTTAACCGAAAATTAACCTTTGCGACCTGAAAGTAAATTTTGTTGAATGCGACTGCTACGAGCTATTTTTAACTTTTATCTGGATGCCAGTGTGCATGTGGCTTTTGCCGTTGTCTCCTTGTTCATTATCACTACCCAAATGTTGAACATTTCACTGAATTTTTCGTTGGTGGGATTCATTTTTTTTGCCACCATAGTGTGCTATAATTTTGTGAAATATGGGGTGGAGGCAGAGAAATATTTAATTGTGGCCAACGCCTACCATAAAAACATACAGATTTTTAGTTTTTTAAGTTTTGGATTGGCTCTTTTGTTTGGGGCTCAGCTAAGCAAAGAATTGTGGTTGGCCATTCTACTTTTGGGGATGCTTTCCGCCTTGTATGCTATTCCGTTACTGCCAAGTTTGAAAAACCTCAGAAATTTAGGAGGACTTAAGGTTTACGTGGTAGCAGCTGTTTGGTCAGGATTTACGGTACTACTTCCCATATTGGAGGCCAAATTGTCCTTTTCTTGGGACTTGGGAGTTCTACTTGTTCAACGTTTTATTTTGGTGCTCATTTTGATACTGCCTTTTGAAATACGGGATTTGAAATGGGATGACCCAAAACTTAGGACAATTCCGCAGGTCATTGGTGTTCAACAAACAAGGATATTGGGTGTTGTCTTGACCGGTATCTTTTTTCTGATGACATTTTTAAAGGACGATGTCACCCAACAAGAAATCATAGCACGCCTTTTTCTAACATCACTCTTAATGCTGTTCTTTCGGTCAGGAAGTAGATTTCATAAGGATTATTTCGTATCCCTTTGGGTGGAAGCCATTCCTATTTTTTGGCTTTGTTTTTACTGGGCATTGGAGAGTTTCCTCTAGAAACGCTGTTCCAGGTCCTTTTTCATGGATTCCTTGTCAGCCTCAGAAAGGGTGTTCAGACCTGCTCTTTCGCAAAGGGAAGTAAGCGCCGTGTTTTTCTTTGTAAAACTCGCACAGGCTTTACATGTGAGTATATGCAGTCGAAGCCGAAAGATTTCCCAAAACCCTGCTTCCTTATATTGCGATTTATTACAAATGTGTGAGGCCTGCTCGCACGATATTTTCATAACTAAAACCAATTTTGATTCAAACAACCCATCAACGCGGTACGCGCTCTATGGATGATTACCCACAGGTTGGACGGATTAATTCCCAATTCATTACAAATATCTTCAGTACTCATCCCTTGAATGGTTTTCATCTTAAAAACCACGGACTGTTTTTGGGGCAATTTTGAAATACATTCCTGTATGGCCATCCCGAGTTCCTCATTTTCGATGGTATTGTCACCATCTTTGCTGAAAGGGTCGGCCACTTGTTCCTCCAACCAGTCACCTTCCGACTCAGAATCCGAGTTGTAGTTGATTCGAACCTCGGCTTTGCCCTTATTGGAGTTGATCTTGCGGTAATGATCGATGACCTTTCGCTTTAAAATAGCAATTAGCCAAGTTCTCTCAGCGGCATCTCCTTTGTAATTTTTTGCGGAGTTCAAACCTGCAAAAAAGGTCTCCTGAACAAGATCTTTAGCAATCTCAGCGTCACTCACCCGAGCGACGGCATAGTTAAAAAGGTAGTCTGCATATTGATCTACCCAAGTTTCGGGATGAAGTTCGTGAGTCGCCATACTTAATCTACAAGTACCAAATGTAGTGGATTTTAGTTAATGATTTTAAGCTTTGTCGACTGCAAACCACTTGAAAAAGTATCACGAAATGTTCATGGCGCTTTTACTTTATACAAAGATTAACAGTATGAAGTTGGTAGCAAACTGTCTACCCAGCCTTTTTGACCAGCCCAGCCCTTTCCAATAGTGGCTCAATTTGGGGTTCAGCTCCCCTGAAGCGTTTGTAAAGTGTCATCGGATTTTCCGTACCTCCTTTCGAAAGAACATGCTCTCTAAATTTATCCGCCACTTCCTTACTGAAAATGCCATTTTCCTTGAAATAGGCGAAGGCATCCGCATCCAAAACCTCGGCCCATTTGTAACTGTAATATCCCGAGGAGTAGCCACCCTGGAAAATATGGGCAAAGGCAGTACTCATACAGGTTTCCTTGGTCGATGGAAAAAGTTGTGTGTCTTGAAATGCTTTTTCCTCATATTGCTTTACATCCGTGATTGCAGTAGGATTGGTACCATGCCATGCCATATCCAGAAACCCGAAACTCAATTGGCGCATCGTGGCCATGCCCTCTTGGAAGTTGGAAGACTCCTTTATTTTTTGCACCAATTCCATCGGAATCAACTCCCCAGTTTCATAATGGAAGGCGAACAATTCAAGCGCTTCCTTTTCGTAGCACCAGTTTTCCATAACCTGACTGGGCAATTCCACAAAATCCCAATAGACAGAAGTACCCGACAAACTGGGATAGGTTGTATTGGCCAACATCCCATGAAGGGCGTGTCCAAATTCATGAAAGAGGGTGGTAACCTCGTTAAAGGTGAGCAGCGATGGTTTTGAGGGGGTTGGCTTCGTAAAATTACATACATTGGAAACATGGGGCCTGCTGTTCTCACCTTCCTTGATGTATTGTCCTTTGTATGAGGTCATCCATGCGCCACCTCTTTTACCGGGCCTAGGATGAAAGTCGGCATAGAAGAGCGAGACAAAGGCTCCCGAATCATCATAAACTTCATAGGTTTTGACTTCCTCATGATATTTTTCGATGTCAAACACCTCTTTGAAGTGAAGTCCGAACAATTTTTGGGTAACCTTAAAAACTCCATCAATGATGTTCTCAAGTTTGAAATAAGGTTTTAGCTTTTCATCATCCAGGTTGAAACGCTGCTGTTTTAATTTTTCGGAATAGTAGGCACTATCCCATTTTTGCAGTTGTTCAATTCCGTCCAAGTCCTTGGCAAAGGCCTGTAATTCCTCAAATTCTTTTTTGGCTGCCGGTTTGGCCTTTTCCAAAAGCTCGTTTAAAAAATCAAGTACTTTTTCTGGGGTCTCGGCCATACGTTCCTCCAAAACGAAATGGGCATGGGTTTCGTACCCCAGAAGAGTGGCCCGTTCATGGCGAAGGTTTACAATTGTCAGAATGCTTTCTTGATTATCGAGTTCATCACCGTGAAATCCTTTACTCCCAAAAGCCAAGGAGAGTTTTTTGCGAAGCTCCCGGTTTTCTGAATATTTCATAAAGGGAATGTAACTAGGATAGTCCAAAGTAAACATCCAACCCTCTTTTTCTTTTGATTTTGCCAATTGCGCAGCAGCTTCCTTAACCCCTTCAGGTAATCCTTTCAAGTCTTCCTCATTGGTCAGGAGCATTTCGAATTTGTTCGTCTCGGCCAAAACATTTTCACCAAACTTCAAGGTGAGCTTCGATAACTCAGCATCTATTTCACGAAGTCTCTTTTTTCCTGTCTCATCCAAGTTGGCGCCATTACGACTGAAGCGTTTGTATTTTTTTTCCAGTAATGTTTTTTGCTCCTCGGAAAGCTGTAGGTCATTTCGTTGGGTATAGACTGATTTTATGCGTTCAAAAAGCGCTTGATTCAATATGATATCGTTACCGAATTCCGAAAGCAAGGGAGAAATTTCCAGGGCTATTTTTTGGATTTCCTCATTCGTTTCGGCAGAATTCAGATTAAAGAAAAGGCTGGATATCCTATCCAATTGCTGACCTGAAAAGTCCAGGGCCTCCAAAGTGTTATGGAAGCTTGGAGCTTCGGAATTGCTGCTAATGTCCTCAATTTCCTTTCGTGCCATTTCAATAGCTTCCAAAAAAGCAGGTTTAAAATGTTCATTCTTGATTTGCTCAAAGGGAGCCCTATCAAATGGGGCTAACAAAGGATTGTGCATTGTTTATTGTAAAAATTTGAGATTTTCCCTGATACGGGCTAGCTTATTTTTTGTTTCGTACTTCTTCGGCGCCTTTGATGACTTTTTCCTTCAGGCCTTGTTTGTAGACTTCTATTTTGTCCAAAACACATTGGTCCGAACTACCGATAATCTGTGCGGCCAAAATACCGGCATTTTTGGCTCCGTTTAAGGCCACTGTGGCTACAGGGACACCTCCCGGCATTTGAAGGATGGAAAGCACCGAATCCCACCCATCAATGGAATTACTGCTTTTTATAGGAACACCGATAACGGGCAATGGTGATAGGGAAGCGACCATACCTGGAAGGTGGGCGGCGCCACCTGCTCCCGCCACAATAACGGAATAGCCATTTTTATGGGCATTTTTGCTAAAATCGAACAGTTTTTCCGGAGTTCGATGTGCCGAAACGATATCTACATCCACTTCAATGTCAAATCCCTTTAAAATATCAACAGCTTCCTGCATGACTGGAAGGTCACTCGTACTGCCCATAACTACTGCTACTTTCCCCATAATTTCAATGACTTGTTACTTTAATTGTTTCCTTGACTTTTTGTGCCATGGCCCTTGCTTTTTTCACATCTTCGTCCACAATGGTCACATGGCCCATTTTTCGAAATGGGCGCGTTTGTTTTTTCCCATAAATATGTGGTGTGACCCCTTCCATCTCCAAAATGGCATCTATATTTTCATATACAACATCCCCGGTATGCCCTTCGGCTCCTACCAAGTTTACCATAATCCCGGCCACTTTACTGTCCGTTTTTCCAAGCGGCAAACCCAAAATGGCGCGGATATGTTGCTCAAATTGGTTGGTATAGCTCGCCTCAATACTGTAATGACCACTGTTATGGGGTCTTGGGGCAACTTCATTGACCAAAATATCATCTTCCTGGGTTTGAAAAAGCTCAACAGCCAATAATCCCACATGATTAAAACTTTCGGAGACTTTTAAAGCCACTGCGATGGCCTTTTTCATGACCTCAGGTTCAATTCGTGCAGGACATATCACATATTCCACTTGATTCGCTTCCGGATGAAATTCCATTTCCACCACAGGATAGGTTTTACTTTCTCCTTTAGAATTTCTTGCCACAATCACAGCCAATTCATTTTTGAAGTCAACCTTGTTTTCGGCAATGCACTCCACATTGGGCAAATGCTCTAAATCTTCCAACTTTCGCACAATTTTCACTCCTTGCCCGTCGTAACCAAATTGGGCACTTTTCCAAACAAAGGGTAGTTGAAGCCCACCATTGGACAAGCTATCCTCAATTTCAGAGGCATATGCGAATCGTGTAAAGGACGCAGTGGGAATGTTATTGTCCACGTAGAACAGCTTCTGCGAAGCTTTGTTCTGAATAGTTCTCAGGGTTTTGGAGGATGGATAAACCGTAAGTCCTTCCTGCTCCAATTTTTCCAAAGCATCAACATTCACATTTTCAATTTCAATGGTCAATACATCCACTCCTTTTCCGAAGTTGTAAACGGCATCGAAATCCATTAAATCCCCTTGAACGAATTCGTTGCAGGCAATTCTGCAGGGTGCTTCTAAAGAAGCGTCTATTACTTTGGTGTAAACATCCCATTTTCGGGTTTCATAAAGCAACATTTTGCCCAGTTGTCCCCCGCCTAGAATCCCTAAAGTAAAATTTGAAGAGAAAAAGTGCATCAATTTTCAATTGTGATGAGAGCAAAAATAACGCAATTCCCTGACCCTATAAAGCCTTGGACCGAAAGAGCCTTTAAAAATGTTATCTTTGCCCACCTATTAAAACGGATGAACCTTTGATCAAGCTTCACGACAAGTACTTTAAGCCCTATTTAGGGGAGGATGAAATCCTTGCCGCAGTGAAACGAATGGCCCAGGAGATCGCAGAGGACTATAAAGATGAGGTGCCCTTATTTGTGGGGGTCTTGAACGGAGCTTTTATGTTTGTTTCTGATTTTTTAAAGGCTTACCCATATCCATGCAACGTGTCGTTTGTCCGTTTGAGTTCCTATCAAGGTTTGACATCCACGGGCATTGTTGAAAGCCTTTTGGACATACCAGAAGATATCAACGGTAAAAGTGTCATCATTTTGGAGGATGTAATCGATACGGGCCGTACTTTGAAGCAACTGGTGCACATGTTTTCGCAAACTAATGCCAAGGAGTTTAAAATTGCCTCGCTGTTCTATAAATCGGAGATTTATAATGGGGAATATCAGATTGATTATGTGGGCATGGAAATCCCAGATGATTTCATCGTGGGATACGGTCTGGATTACAACGAGTTGGGAAGAAATTTAAGAGAAGTATATCAACTAAACCAAGGGAATATGATCAACCTAGTGCTTTTTGGAAAGCCGGGCGCAGGAAAAGGAACCCAAGCAGGGTTTTTGAAAGAGAAATATAATTTGAAACACATTTCCACTGGGGATGTGTTCCGCTACAACATGAAAAACGGTACGGAGCTTGGCAAGCTTGCTAAGTCCTACATTGACCGCGGAGATTTGGTTCCTGATGAGGTGACCATCGATATGTTGAAAGACGAAGTGGAAAAGAACCAAGAAGCTGCGGGTTTTATTTTTGATGGCTTTCCCAGAACCACGGCACAGGCCGAAGCTTTGGATAATTTTTTGGAATCCAAGGATATGCAGGTAAATGCAACAATAGCCTTGGAAGCCGAAGATGATATTTTGGTGGCGCGTCTTTTGGAACGTGGGAAGGCAAGTGGACGTTCTGATGATCAAGACGAGAGCAAAATTCGTAATCGTTTTGACGAGTACAACGAGAAGACAGCACCCTTAAAATCCTATTACGAAAAGCAAGGCAAGTTCCATTCCGTAAATGGAATTGGAGAAATAAATGAAATCACGGGGCGACTGGCCAAGGTGATAGATGCCCTTTTTGAACTAGAATAGTCTTCATTTGCTACATGATGGGCCATGAACTTCAACCTTTTCTGCAAAATGACATGGTTTGTCTTAGGCCCTTACAGGCTAAGGATTTTGTGCCGCTTTATCGTGTGGCATCAGACGCATCGATTTGGGAACAACATCCGGACAAGAAAAGGCACACCCTATCTGGATTTGTCAAGTTTTTTTCAGAATCCATAAAATCGAATGGTGCACTTTGGATCGAAGATGTGGAGAACGGCAAGTGTATCGGAAGCTCTCGATTCAAGGTATTGAATGATTTTCCAAACGCGGTTGAAATAGGATGGACATTTCTTTCACGCAAGTATTGGGGTGGGACGCATAATTTTGCCATAAAGCAATTAATGCTAGATCACGCTTTTCAATATTTTAAGGAAGTTGTTTTATTTGTGGATTTTGAGAACGTTCGATCCCTAAAGGCTGTTGAAAAACTTGGGAGGATGTTATCTGAAGAATTGAGGTTCAAAAAGGAAATCACTAAAGGGAACGATAACATTACCTATAGATTTCAAAAAAAGCATAGCGATTAAAAAATCAATAAAAAAATGACTGAAGGTAATTTTGTTGATTATGTAAAGGTGCATCTCTCCTCTGGAAATGGAGGGAAGGGCTCTGTGCATTTGCATCGCGAAAAATATGTGGCCAAAGGAGGTCCGGATGGAGGTGATGGTGGACGTGGCGGTCATGTTATCGTTCGTGGCAATAAAAACCTTTGGACCCTCATTCATTATAAGTTTAAAAAACACTTCAAGGCAGGCCATGGGGAACATGGCAGCAAAAACCGAAGTACAGGGGCCGATGGTACCGACGTTTATCTTGAAGTTCCTCTAGGAACAGTCATTCGAAATACGGAAACCAATCAGGTGCTTTTTGAGATTACCGAAGATCAGGAAGAACGCATTATTTTGGAAGGGGGCAAGGGAGGACGTGGTAATTGGCATTTTAAAAGTCCTACCAATCAAACACCACGCTATGCCCAACCTGGTATTCCAGGTCAGGAATCCCAAATTACCCTAGAGTTGAAAGTGCTTGCCGATGTAGGCTTGGTAGGGTTCCCAAATGCGGGAAAATCAACCTTGCTATCCGTAATGACCTCCGCCAAGCCCAAAATTGCTGACTACGAGTTTACAACCCTTAAACCCAACTTAGGGATTGTTGAGTACCGCGATTTTCAAAGTTTTGTTATGGCCGATATTCCTGGAATCATCGAAGGGGCGGCCGAAGGTAAAGGCTTGGGACATTACTTTTTAAGGCATATTGAACGCAATGCTACCCTACTTTTTCTGATTCCGGCCGATAGCAATGATATTTCCCAGGAATATCAGATTCTTTTGAACGAGCTGAAAAAATACAATCCGGAATTATTGGACAAAAGGCGTTTTGTTGCTATTTCAAAATCCGACATGTTGGACGAGGAACTCATTCAAGAGATGAGTGCCGAATTGGACAAAGACTTTCCAGATACGCCTTATCTTTTTATTTCGTCTGTGGCCCAAATGGGCTTACAGGAACTCAAGGATAAACTCTGGCAGCTGTTAAACGAATAGCTGGTATTAAATGCCGAATGGCAATTATTTATTGCGTATTTTTAAAGGTAGTCTAAAACCGTATGCGCTATCTTTTTCAAATATTGTTTGTTGGCTTGCTTCTCTCCTCTTGCAGCTCTGTAAGAGTGAATTATGATTATGATCGGGCGACGGATTTTTCCTCTTATACCACCTATAATTATTTCTCAGACATTGAGTCGGGCTTAAGTGCCCTTGACGAGAAACGATTGGTCAGGGTTTTGGATTCCACCTTGCAATCCAAGGGATATCGATTGGATGAAGAACCGGATTTTTACATTAACATTTTGAGCAACGAATTTAGAAGTGCTTCCAACAGTGCTGTCGGAGTTGGCATTGGTGGTGCAGGAAGAAATGTTGGCGGTGGGGTCTCTATGGGGATTCCAGTCGGGAATTCTGGAATTCAAAGGATGATCCAATTCGATTTTGTAGATGCCCAAAAAGATGCCCTATTCTGGCAAGCCACCAGCGAAAGCGGTTTTCGCTCCAACGCATCTCCCAGTGTTCGTGAAGAAAGACTAAGGGCTGTGGTGGATAAAGTGTTCTCAAAGTTTCCGCCAGAAAAGCGATAACCCCGTTGACCTTTACCTATTTACCGCTGACCATAATTTCAGCAAATCTCCTTTTCATCTCAGGTACCTTTATACGCTCAAACTTGTAACATGGCGTAAAAAAATGCGTCCTAATGATACACTTGTTTAAACTCTCAATTGAAAAACTTTAATTAAACACACATGAAAAAAACAAAAACCATCAAATTAATTTTAGGTGCTACCCTTTTCCTGATGTTTGGGATTGCTGCCCAAGCTCAAGAAGTGGTAGGTTCCTGGCATGGAAAATTGGATGTGCAAGGCACAGAAATGCCTTTGATCTTTAATGTCTCTGAAGAAGATGGGGAACTTACAGCTACCATGGACAGTCCATCACAAGGTGCAACGGATATCCCCATGGATGAAACAACCTGGGCTGAAAACGAACTTACCATTGTTTTCAAACAGGCAGGAATAAAGTACGTAGGTAAAAAAGAAGGTGAAACCATGAAGGGGACCTTTTACCAAGGCGAAATGGAACTTCCTTTAAATCTGGAAAAGAAAGAGAAGACCATTCCGGGCAATCCTGAATTGGTGAGCTCAAATGAAGAGCTTGTAGCCTTGGCTTCATTGGATGCTGGGGACTATAGGTATAAGGTAGAAGACTATTTTGCCCGACCCAAAGCCTCTACATTTCGGTTTTCTCCGGATGGTAAGTACATGTCTTATCGAGAGAAGGACGAAAATGGAAAACGACATGTGATGGTCAAGGAGATTGCCACTGGGGAAGTCAAAAAAGCCATTGAGGAAAAGGAAGAATTGGTTCGTGGCTATGGATGGATCAACAATGAGCGATTGGCTTACCTTATGGATAATGGGGGAGATGAGAACTACCATGTGTATGCCGTCAATCTTGATGGGAGCAACCTGAAGGATTTGACCCCATTCGATGGTGTTCAAGCGCAGTTTACGGAGCTGCTCAAGGAAGACAAGGACCATATCATTGTTTCCATGAACAAGAACAACCCTCAAGTTTTTGAGCCCTACAAAGTGAATGTGGTCAACGGAGAATTGAAGCAGCTTTTCACGAATGATGACCCTTCCAATCCAATTGCTGGATACGATTTTGATAAGGATGGAAACCTTAAAGCCTACACCAAGGTACGTGACGGTGTAGAAATGGATTTGTACTATGAAGATGGCAAGGGTGGTTACGGCTTAGCTAAAAGTTTGAACTGGAAGGATGCCTTTTCAATTTTAGATTTTAACTATGCTACCGATAACCCGCACGATGCCTACGTGGTTTCCAATTTGACCAATGATAAGGCTGAGGTGGTTCTTTATGACTTCAAGGAGAACAAAATCCTGAAAAAGGTTTTCTCCAATGATAAATATGATGTTCAAGATCTTGGTATTTCAAGAAAAAGAGGATACGAACTGGACTATTTCCAGTTTGAGGGTGAAAAAACAGAAATAGTACCTGTAAGTGACTTCTACACTAAACTTCACAAAAGAATTGTGAACCAGTTCCCAGGAAAACAATACAGTATTCCAGATGCCACGGATGAGGAAGACCAATATTTGATATTTGTTCAAAGTGACCGATTGTATGGCGAATATTACTCCTATGATGTTGCCAAGGATGAGTTTACCTTTTTGTACAACTTGATGCCCCAGCTGAAAGAAGAGGATATGTCGGAAATGCGACCTATTGCCTTTAAGAGTAGGGATGGTCTTACCTTGCATGGGTACATCACTTTGCCCAAAGCTGCCTTGGCAGGTGAAAAAGTGCCGTTGATCGTAAATCCACATGGAGGACCTCAGGGCATTCGAGATTCTTGGGGATTCAATCCAGAAGCCCAACTTTTTGCAAGTCGTGGTTACGCTACCCTTCAGGTTAATTTCAGAATTTCTGGAGGCTACGGAAAAGAATTTTTGGAATCAGGGTTCAAACAAATTGGCCGTAAAGCCATGGACGATGTAGAGGATGGCGTAGAATACGTAATTGATCAAGGATGGATCAATCCAGATAAGGTGGCCATCTACGGTGGTAGCCATGGGGGGTATGCTGTACTTCGCGGATTAACCAAAACGCCAGATTTATACGCATGTGGCGTCGATTATGTAGGGGTATCCAATCTTTTCACCTTTATGAAGACCATTCCACCATACTGGAAGCCTTACCTAAAAATCATTAAGGAGATTTGGTACGATGAGGGCATTCCTGAGGAAAAAGCCATCATGGAGGAAGTATCACCTGTATATCAAATTGATAAGATCAAAAAGCCCTTGTTCGTAGTGCAAGGGGCCAATGACCCAAGGGTGAACATCGATGAGTCCGATCAAATTGTCAGTGCTCTTCGCGCCAAGGGCTTCGATGTGCCCTACATGGTAAAATACGATGAGGGACACGGCTTTGGTAAAGAAGAAAATCGAATTGAACTCTATAAGTCCATGATGGGCTTCTACGCCAAGCATTTGGGTAAGCAAGAAATACCAACTCCTTTAAAGGATTAGTCACTTTCATCAATCAAAAATTGGAAAAGGAGCTTGTAAAAGCTCCTTTTTTTATGGGATAAAGTAGATGAGCGCACTTTGTTGCCGTTCAAACTTAGGTTTTTACCATTGGTCATAATACACTTCGTTCGGGCATGGCCCTATTGTACTTTAGCTGTGAACAATAAATTAAAAGTCATGATAGCCTTAGCCAAGTTGATAGTTTCGATCATAGTCGATGTATTAATATAAACCGATAAACCCAAGACAAATGAAGCTTTCTAAAGTTCAATGGACCCTTTTGGTTGTGGGAGTGTTTTTAACCCTCACCGGTATTTATGGTAAAACCATAGGGTGGGACAAGAACGACTTTATTACTTTTTTCTACACGGGCACATCATTTATGTGGATAGCGTTTCTCGATAACCGAAGATCAAAGAGGTGCTATTGGAGAAAGAAGAAAACCGAGGAGGCCCAAACCTTAAAATAATGAAGGTCATGAAAAGCAATGAAAAAATTCTAACCTTAGTAGCAGCCCTTATTTTCACCATTGTGGGGTATTTAAGGCTGGAGGAAGCGGATCATAATCTACTCATGGTTGTAATGTCATTTTTTGCAGCTGCTGTCTTACTCTACACCTATTTCGGAAGAAAGGGAATCTCTTCTTTCTCCTTTACGCAGATGAATGACCAATCCAAAACCTTGATTTTGGGTTCTGAAACCAAGGAAGTTTCACCACCGAACAATTTTAAAATTAGAATGGTAACTTTTATGACTATTCTGGCCTTATTCGGACTAGGATTTGGAATAGGTAGATTAATTTACCACCTAATACATTGAGAGAATATAAAAGACTGGTATATTTAAAGTCAAAGCTTGAAAATTTATGAACCTCACCAAGGAAAATCAAAATAAGGCCTTTTGGATACTTCAGTTTTTGGGTTGGGGATTCATCAATTGTTTGTCCCTGTTCATTATGAAAAAGATAAGTACCGAACTAATCGCGTACTCTATCGTATTTGGAATTTTTATTGGGATTGCATCTACCTCCATACTTCGTTGGTATCTAAAACGAAATATTGATTTTGAATCTTTCGATGTTGGGGATTTTTTGAAAATTGGACTGGCCTTTTTAGTGGCCTGTGTGCTTTTTGGAAGCGGTAATTATGGATTCGGATACCTTTATGCCAAATTTGGACCCAGTCTTACCGAGGAAGAAATCCGGGTCTTCAAAGCGTACGATGGGTTTTGGCTACAAGTGATTAATGCCCTATTTCTCGTAGGTGCCTGGTTGGTCACATATTTGGTCATTAAATTGCTTTTGAAGTTGAACCGTGACCGTATTGAACGCCTCGAACTCAACACCAACCTAAAGCAAGCCCAGCTCAATACCCTTAAGGGTCAAATCAACCCCCACTTTATGTTCAATAGCCTCAACAACATTCGAGGATTAATGTTGGAAGACGTTGAAAAGTCCAGGGAAATGCTGACCAAGCTATCGGAGATTTTACGGTATTCCTTGACCAAGAACAACATCAATTCGATTACTGTGGAGGAGGAACTTGAGGTTGTGGACAATTATATTGACCTCTCCAAAATTCAATTTGAGGAACGTTTGGAGTTTGTGAAGGATATTGATCCAAACACCCTGAACCTGAACATTCCGCCCATGGTCATTCAACTTTTGATAGAAAATGCGGTAAAACATGGTATTTCGAATTTAAAAACAGGTGGTCGAATCATACTGAGCATTAAACCAGAAGGGGAGCTGATGGTCATTGAGGTTCGCAATACCGGAAAACTGCAATTAGCCAATAATACGACCCAATTGGGTTTGAAGAATATAAGGCAACGCCTTAAGCTGCTTTACTCGGATAAAGCTTCCTTTCAGCTCAATGAATCGGCTGGTGAGGTTGTGGCCAACATAAAAATTCCCTTGGCATGAAGATACGAGCGGTAATTGTTGAAGATTCCCGATTGGCGCGTCAGGAGCTTAAGGAGCTTCTCAAAAATCAAGATGGGGTAGAGCTCGTGGGCGAAGCCGAAAATGTGGACTTGGGATACGAACTGATACAAAAAGAGAACCCCGATCTTTTATTTCTAGATATCAATATGCCAGAAAAAGATGGCTTCGAACTTCTAGAGATGTTGGATGAGGTGCCCATCACCGTCTTCACCACCGCTTTTGACGAATACGCCATAAAATCCTTTGAATACAACGCTTTGGATTATTTGCTGAAACCAGTAAATGAGAAACGTTTTGGCATGGCCTTGAACAAGGTAAGAGCCAAAATGGAAGTGCACGCCAATGAGGGAAATGATAAAGGTCAAAGACTCAAGGCAAATAGCCAGATTTTCATCAAAGATGGAGAGTCGTGCTGGCTGGTCAAGATTGGAGATATTTCCCATTTTGAAATCGTTGGGAACTACACACGGGTTTTCTTTGAAGACAAAAGACCGCTGCTATATAAGTCCTTGAACCAAGTTGAGGAGAAGCTTCCAATAGAATCTTTTTTTAGGGTCAATCGTCAACAAATTGTGAACACCAACTTCATTGAAAGTGTGATTCCATGGTTTAACGGAAAACTCAAGCTGAAAATGGAGAATGGGGAGGAAGTGGAAGTGTCACGTAGGCAATCTTATATTTTTAAGGACCGTATGAGTCTATAGTATTAAAAAAGCCTCCATTTGGAGGCTTTTCTATTTATATCAAGCTCTTAAAATGTCTTTGTACCGGTCTTTGTATCCAACAAGCACCAAGATATTTAAAATCAATAATCCAAGAGCTGGGCCAATTCCCTCGGGGGCCAAGGTAGCATGGAAAAGAACCGCGTTTACCGAGATGCTCATGAGAATAACAGCCATCAATGCTCCATATCTGTTAATTAGTAAAGCAAGTCCCGCCAGAACTTCAACAATTCCTACCATATGAAGGGTCTTGCTTGAAGCCATTGCTGCAAAATAGTCCTGCGCTGGCTGCGGCACTTCAAAAGGAGGTAAAAAATTAAAGAATTTGTTGGTGCCAAATACTAAAAGCATAATTGCCAATAAGATTCGAACAACCATAAACACTTTTGAATTCATAGGGGTATGTTTTATTGGTTAAGCAATAAAAGTAACAAAATTTTAAGAAATTATCAGTTTTTTGGGCTTTTACTCCCCAAATATTGAGCATTCAGAAAATATGATAGAAGATGAAATAGGGAATGAATACTGTAACATTGACGCACCAAATTAATGCTCCTAAGATGGAGCCACTTTACCGTTTAGCACAGAAAAATGCCCTAAATTCCAAAACACAAGACCGGTGTTGGACTACAAGGATTTTAATAAGCCTCCGTCAATGGGAATATTGGTGCCCGTGATGTAAGCCGCTTGGTCCGATGCCAAAAAAGTGACCAAAAAGCCATATTCCTCCGGCTTTCCAATGCGTTTTACAGGAACCATGGCTTCCATGGCCGCACGGACTTCCTGGGGAGAAACACCCATTTTTTCCGCCTTTTTTGCGTTTAGGGAAGCAATACGGTCAGTGTCAAAATAGCCGGTCAACACATTGTTTACCGTAATATGATTCTTTCCAACATCAATGGCAAGACTCTTGGCCCAAGTGGTCATAGCCGCACGAATGGAGTTGGAAAGCGCAAGATAGTTCAAGGGTTCCTTCACAGAGATGGATGCTACATTAATGATTCTTCCCCATTTGTTTTGTTGCATATGCTTCAAGGCCAATTCGGTGGTCAAAACGACCGATTTAAACAACAAATCAAACGCTTTTTGGTAGTCATCCACAGTTTTTTCAAGAGCGCCACCCGCTTCTGGACCTTGGGTGTTATTGACCAAGATGTCCACGTTTGAGGTTGTGAAAAAACTGGTAATTACTTTCTTGAAAGCTTCAAAATTGGAAAAATCAACCAACAAATACTGGTGTGTTTGTCCTTGGGAGGTATCCAGTTCAGAAACCACGGACTTCAGGTCGTTCTCGTTTCTAGCCATTACCGTCACATTGGCGCCGCTCTTTGCCAGTTGAAGTGCTATTGCTTTACCGATACCCTTGCTGCTTCCCCCCACAAGGGCATTTTTACCAAGAATTGAAATGTTCATAGGTTATTTGTATTCTTCCCTAGCGGGACAAAAAACATCCATTAATTTACAGGGAGTCAGGGCTTTTCCGCCATGCGGAATGTTGGATGGGATTACGACCACATCACCAGGTTCGTAAATGCCTGTTTTACCGGCAACTGTAAACTCAAACGTTCCTTCGACCACATGCATAATTTGTTCATGCACATGATGGTGTTCGGGTACGGTGGCCCCTTCCTCCACATCCCAAAAGGCCCACGTCATTTCCTTCGAATGAATCATTTTTCCGTGATAGCCCGGCATAATTTCCTTGGATGGAATTTCAGATAGGTTCATGGTTCTATATTTTATCCGAAGATAAAGATTAATAAGATCAAGTCTTAGTTTGTATTGGTTGGACCAATGGCTATTTTTGAACGGTAAACCAGTTTAATGAGAATACATTTTATTGCCATAGGAGGGAGTGCTATGCACAATTTGGCCTTGGCTTTGCATCACAAGGGATACGAAATTAGTGGTAGTGATGATGCTATTTTTGAACCTTCAAAAGGCCGGTTGGAGGCGAAGGGATTGTTGCCCGGGAAAATGGGTTGGTTTCCCGAAAAAGTAGATTCTAAGATTGATGCGGTTATTTTGGGGATGCATGCAAAAGCCGATAATCCTGAATTACTCAAGGCCCAGGAATTAAATTTGAAAATTTACTCCTATCCCGAATTCCTGTTCGAACAGTCAAAGTATAAAACCCGGGTGGTCATCGGCGGCAGTCATGGAAAGACCACTATTACTTCCATGATTCTCCACGTTTTGCAATATCACGAAAAAGAAGTGGATTATATGGTGGGCGCTCAATTGGAAGGTTTTGACCGCATGGTCCATTTGACCGACCATAACGACTTTATCGTTTTGGAAGGCGATGAATATCTATCCTCTCCCATTGACCGTAGACCTAAATTTCACCTTTATGAACCCAACATTGCCTTGGTAAGCGGTATTGCTTGGGACCATATCAACGTTTTCCCAACTTTCCAAAATTATCTTGAACAGTTTCAAATCTTTGTCGATGGTATTGTAAAAGGAGGGAGCATTACCTATAATGAGGAGGATGCTGAACTAGCCAATATCGTGGAAGTGACTGAAAATTCTATAAGAAAGTTTCCCTATCGGACCCCAGATTATCGTGTAGAAAATGATGTTACGCTCTTGGACACCCCCGAAGGTGAAATGCCCATTGAAATATTTGGCAAGCACAATCTTAACAATCTGGCGGGGGCAAAATGGATTTGCCAGCAGATGGGAGTGGATGAAGCCGACTTTTACGAGGCCATTGCATCTTTTAAAGGAGCCTCAAAGCGTTTGGAAAAAATAGCAGAATCCTCGGAAACCGTGGTTTATAAAGATTTTGCGCACTCACCCAGTAAAGTAGGAGCAACCACCAAAGCGGTTAGGGATCAATATCCCAATAGAAAACTTATCGCTTGTTTGGAGCTACATACTTATAGTAGTTTAAATGCTGAGTTCTTGAAAGAATATAAGGGGACTTTGGATGCCGCTGATGAAGCCCTTGTTTTTTACTCGCCTGAGGCAGTTAAGATCAAGCGTCTTGATGAAGTTACCTCGGAGCAAATTTCTGCAGCTTTCGAAAACTCGAGATTACAGGTTTTTACAAATCCAGCGACCTTTAAGGAGCGGTTGTTTAATTTGGATTTGAGCAACTCGGCCTTATTATTAATGAGTTCAGGAAATTATGGAGGCTTGGACTTCTCTGAAATCAAAAATTTGCTGGATTAATTCAGAAAGCGTGCCTACAGATTGAAATGCAGTTTCATTCCTTCATGGGTGGCCTTAAAACCAAGATCCTCATAAAAGGAAATGGCTTTGGGCCTTTTTTTGTCGGTCGTCAATTGCAACACATGGGCCTTTCTTTCCTTGGCTCGTTCAACGGCCCAAAGAAACATTTTCTTGCCTAGACCTTTCCCTCTTTCGTCCTTTCGAATGCGTACCGCTTCTATCTGGGCACGGGTACCTCCTTGATAGGTGAGATAGGTAATAAAGGATAACTGGAGCGTACCGATTACTTCCCCAGTATCACTTTCAACAACCATTAATTCTTGATTGCTGTCCGCAGCTATTTTTTCATATGCCTTAATGTATGACAGGGGAAGAGGAGTTTGAAAATTCTCTCGCTTTGCCCCAAGTTCATCGTCTGCCAACATTTGAACAATGAAGGGAACATCTTCCAGTTTAGCTTTTCTCAATTTCATAGTAACTTTTATTCAATGCACCTGCTTATTTTCACGAACGGTGCTATCGTTTCATTCGTAACAAAGGGTAGTCGTTTCCCTGATCATCTTTGTCCGTTCTTTCGAAGGTTTTAAACCCAAGTTTTTGGTAAAATTCAACCGCCTTTGAGTTCTGTTCATTAACGTCTACCTTGTCAGCTTTTAATTCTCTAACTGCAAAATCCATCAATTTTTTTCCTATTCCTTTTCCAAAATACCGGGGTGAGATGAATAACATTTCCACTTTCTTATCCAAAACCCCAATAAAACCTGTTAATGCGAGGTTATGGACTGAGCAATAGACATCAAAAGAGTTGAAATCAATTGTATTAACCAGTTTTTTTATGGATTCGAAGTCTTTCGGGTCAAGAAAATGATGGCTCGCTAAAACAGATTGTTCCCATACCTCGAGAAGTTGGTTGTGAAAAGAATCGGAATACTTTACGATTTCAAAATCCAATGTTGACATTTTTAATACGCTTTAAACTGGTTTTTCGATAGTTTTTTTAATACTTCAACCGCTTTTTTTGCATCTCTTTTGCCAACAAATATGTGATCATGATAGTACCCTGCAACCACATTGCAACTAATATTATTTTGAGCCAACGCCGTTGAAAATGCCGAAGTCAATCCAACAGCTTCCAGTGAGGAGTGTACCATAAGTGTAATCCATGATGCGACGTAATCATAGTTTAGGTGAAGCTCATCAGCTTTGGTTCGTTCAAGTATCAGAGTGGTCCCCTCTTTCTCTTTAAACTGTCCTAAGATTTCCTTATGGCCAATTTTACCTGCATCCCTCACTGTGCAGAAGACATATTCCCCTTCATTGAGAATAGGGTTCATTTCCTTGATCAAAGCCGATATGTTGGTTTCTCCGGTCATATGGTTTTTAGTATGGGTTGAAAGCGCTTATGGAGTTCAAACTCTATTTCTTCACGTTTTATGCCCAAAACACAAAATATATCCATTGTTGTCCTCAATTTCAAAATCGCGGTTTCCATATTCAGAATCTTGTATTTCCCGAAAAATGGCCACTTCCTTTTGTTTAAGTTCAGTATAGAGTTCATCTGCGTTCTGTACCCAAATATAAGCGTCCCAGGCTTCCGAACCATTGGTATGCCAACCTGATTCTATAAAGGGAATTCTATTGGGTCTCTTTAGATTTCCCTCTCGCAGTTCCCGAATCATAAGGGTTACATCTCCCTTGCTTATGATGGCAAAGAGGGTACCCTGCCAATCTATCTCGAAACCTAGATTTTCCTTGTAGAAATGTATCGTCTCTTTCAGATTATCAACAATCCATTGTGGAGCTAATTTTTCCATTTTCCTTACTTCATGAATTTGTTTAGTGGTATTTGATAAAGTTATAGTGAAGCGGAAAGTAGAAATGCTCCACGAAAAAATTTGGTTCTTTAGTGTTTTACATTACCATTTTCATTAAGAGTTAGGTAAGGGTTAAAAGCGATTTCCCACAAATAGCCATCCAAGTCGCCAACATAACTGCTGTAGCCTCCCCAATCCGCTTTTTGGGGTTCTTTGATGATTCTGACACCCATAGCCTTCAACTTTCCTATTAATTGGTCCACTTCTTTTTCAGATCGTGTGTTGTAGGCTAGGGTAAATCCTTTAAAGCCCTTTCCTTCGGGGTTCACTTGGGCATCTTTGGCAAGCTCCTCTTTTTTATAAAGAGATAGTAAAATTCCGTTCAACCTAAAAAAAGTAATATGGGCATTACTGTCCTCCGTTTTTTTCCATCCAAATTTGGTTTCATAAAACTCGGTAGATTTATTCAAATCCGAAACACCTAGGGTTATTATGGTCAATCTTTGTTCCATTGTGATCTGTTGTGTTTACCTTTTCGTAATGACCTTCAATTTATCAATTATGCTGTACTTATTCCCTAAAATCATTATAAGGAGGATGCCCATAGAATCCACGGTGTCGCCAGGAGGAAAATCACTGTATTCAAAACTGTGATTACAGCGCCCTGTTTGTAAATATCTTCGGAAGGCAAAAAGCCGCTTCCAGCAAAAAGCACATTGGAACTCGAAGCTTGGGGCGTGACCACGGCAAAATAATTGGTGGCAAACGACAGCATAAAGGCCATAAGTGCTGCGGGTACTTGGGCATTTACGGCAACCTGCAGGAAAACCGCATACAATGCCAATAGTTGGGCTGTTTGACTCACAAAAAGATAGTGAATGGCCACGTAAAGTACCGTGAGAAAAAGGTACACCGTTACCCAATCAAAATCACCAATGTAAGTCGCAATCTGTTCGCCCAAGGTCTTCATAAATCCCATTTCGTTAAGGGCGGTGCTCATCATATACAAAATGGCAAACCATATAAAGGTTTCGAGGGCATCGCCTGCACCTTGGCGGATGTCGTCAAGCGTGTACACATTGGACAGTATCAAAACAGATAATCCGAGAAACGCCACAATCGCCAAATTGATGTTTAAGACTGGGGAAAGTGCCCAAAGTAGAATCATACCAAAAAAGGTGATGCCCATTATTTGTTCCTGTTTGCTCATGGGCCCCATTTTTTGCAGAGCTTTTTTGGCCATTTCGGGCGCTTCAGGGGTGTATTTGTTTTCGGGCGGAAAGAGCTTATAAAGTATCCAAGGAATTGCAATCAGGGCTATGATACAGGGTACGGATGCCACAAAAACCCAATTGCCAAAATTCATGTTTACGCCAAATTGCGCTGCAATTCCAGCGCCAACAGGGTTGGCGGCCATGCCCGTAAACCAAAGCGCGGAACTTATGGTGTGCCCCGATATAGCCGTCATCATGAGATAGGTGCCCGTTTTTCTTCTACTTTCGGGAGTGGGTAGAGACCCCGTATCCAAGGATAATGCGTGTGTAATAGGATACAGAATTCCTGAACGCGCTGTATTGCTTGGGATGGCCGGTCCCAAGAGTGTGTCCGTTGCAACAATGCAGTACCCTAGGTTTAAGGTCGACTTTCCAAATCGTCGAATGAGCAAGAAGGCGATTCGTCTTCCCAAACCGGACTTAATAACCCCTTTTGCCACTAAAAAAGCGGCCAAAATAAGCAGGATAAAACTCTCTGAAAACCCTGAAAATGCCTTTTCCGGGGTGAGGACCCTGAGCATAACCACTGCGACCAAAGCCAGAACAGAAGCAGTAAAAATGGATAAGGCATCAATCAAGACCCCAAGGATCGCTGTCATAAAAATGGCGAACAAATGCCAGGCATCGGGCGAGAGATCCCAGGGAATGGGAAGATGCCAGAGCACAATACCGAAAATAAGTGTGATGAATCGTTTTACCCAACGTGAGCTTGGGGGATTTAGTTTTAGGGTCATTAGTTATCTTATTTGTTTTCCAATCGGCTCCAAAGGTCGGTTGTTGGCTTTAGGTATCTCGCTTTTGCCATTTCTGCCTTCCATTTTTCTGAAATAAAATCACTCACCTGAATTCTGGAATCCACTTTTTGAAACACAGGATTGGTTATCCACATGGGTTGTATGGACCAATTTACATTAATATAGCTAAACGCCTTAATAACATCTTGATGCTCATTTAGGGTTCGAAAAAAAGGCACAAACCAATTTTGCCAAGCTCGTTTGGCAACGGCCTCTTTCTTTAGGTCGGAATCAAAATAAACATTGTCCGTTTGCAAAACAGGGCTGGCTTCAGCAATAAAAACGGGTTTTCCATGTTTTCTGGCAAATGTGATCATTTCTTCATCGGGATTTCCAAAATAGGAATACCCGCACCAATCCACAATGGCATCGCCTGGATACCAATCTTCCAAAACCGCCTGATCAGAGCCCGTGCCCTTTGATTGCCAAACCAGAGCAACGTTGTTCACCTCCATAGCCTCGAAAATCGCATGTATTCGCTTCCAAGCATTCAAGTAGTGCTTCCTTTTGTAATGGTTCCAATCCCAACCATCAAACTCGTATCCAATCCGAAGAAAAATGGGACGCCCGGTTGACTTGATCCAACTCCCCAATTCTTTTATAAGATCATCGTGTTCTCCTTTTGCCACTTTTTTTTCATGATTGACCATGGACAAGCCAATGGCCATAAGGCTATGGGCATAAGTGGTATCATCAATATAATTTTGCGCCCAAGAATCTCCTGCCCCCCAATTGGCCATAGTCTTTAGTCCATCGAGGCCCTTATTAAAGTATCCAAAAGATTCATCACCTGGGGAAAGGTTGGTATACACCGTAACCCCTGAAGGGGTATCAAAGAAATCGGAATACCCATTCGAATAGTTATCAAGACCGCCTGTCGCACCCAGGTCTTGTCCAACAAAGACGAGGCATTTGCCATTAGGGGGTTCAAATTTAGCCAAGTTTGTTTTCGATTTTTGACCACTTATCGATTGTACTGCAAGGCCCAAGAGAAATAAGAGTATAGTTTTTGTGAACTTCATATAAACAATGTAGCGTATAGGTTTCGGCTAAAATTTCTGGTCTATTATTGCACAACCATCAGCTAAAGTAGCATTAATCAATGCTTATTCGTTGCAATACTTCTCGCATCTGAAATAAGATGCGCGGTTATTTCCCAATCGTCGCTTTTCTGGAATAACCTATAATGGGTTGTTTTCCGCGGTCCAAGCTCGCTGTTATCGCTCAGTTTTTGACCTATTCTTGAAATTGTTGAAATGACCAGTACTGTAGTCTCGTTGATATATTTTAGCTTCAAGGATGTTTGTTCGGAGTCGCCAGACATCACAAAGTCCATTTTGAAAACCTTTGATAAATAGCTGTTGATTGCAGTTTTACCAATCATGCTAAACCCGAAAGCATTGGTAAAGTCGGCATCGTCCGAGTACCACTTGGTTGCGAGGTCCACATCTTTGATTTTCCATGCTTTGTTCCAGTCATCAACTTTCCCAACTATTTGGATGCTATCTATTTTAGCAACCTTTTGGGACCTTGCCATGAAGATACCTCCCAAAATGATGACCAGAAACAAAACGTTTTTCATGTTGTGGATTTAACATGCTATAAATTAGCACTATACGTAATTCTTTAAAATTCTTAAATTTTGTTTGAAATCCCTAGAAAAAGCCTTTGAAAAGGCTTTTGGGTGGTCAAAATGGGGATATTCTTGATAACAATTTTTCCTACAACCTTTGGATAACTTCGGAAACAGCTATATTTAGCCTATGCAACCAAAAACCGTTTCCTTTTCCATAAAAAACTGGGCCGATGATGATAAACCTCGGGAAAAGTTGTTGCAAAAGGGCCGCAATGTGTTGTCCGATGCTGAATTGATTGCCATTTTGATAGGTTCTGGAAATCGCACAGAAAGTGCTGTACAACTTGCAAAACGTATTTTGGCCTCGGTAAACCATAACCTCAATGATTTGGGTAAGTTATCAGTCAATCACCTTATGAAGTTCAATGGTATTGGTGAAGCCAAAGCGGTGAGCATTGCTGCAGCTCTTGAAATTGGCAGGCGTAGAAGGGGAGAAGAGTTTGTGAAAATTGAAAAAGTTACCTGTAGTCGCGACGCTTTTGAGTTATTGTACCCTTATATGGCCGAATTGGACCACGAAGAATTTTGGATCGTTTACCTGAATAATTCCAACAAAGTGGTGCACAAGTCACAAATGAGCAAAGGTGGCATTACCGGAACCTTGGTCGATGTTCGGTTGGTTTTGAAACAAGCTCTGGAACTTGGAGCGGTGGCCCTGATCATGGCGCATAACCACCCGTCGGGTACTTTAAGGGCGAGCGGTGCAGATAAACAGCTTACAAAAAAGCTAAAAGTAGCCGCGGAGGCCCTTGATATTAAAATCTTAGATCATTTGATACTTACCCCTCATGACTACCTGAGTTTCGCGGACAAAGGAATATTGTAAACACCATGTTGCTCATTTTTACCCATAAAATAACCAATCGCCTTTCCTATACCGCAAAGCAGATATTCGAAGGCATTTTGGGCATCGAAACTTCGTTTACCACTAAGGTGGAGGACTTCATCAAGCACAAGGGTCCTAAAATCACCTACTCTAAACAACCCTTGCAAAATGAGTTTTTTATTCGAAGCAATGACCTATTGTTTGAGCAAGGGGTAAATGATTTGGATATTAAAGTAGACCATTGGGATGGGGTTCCTTGTTTTTTTGCCTGTGATGAAAAAAGTTCCATTCCCTATGATATTTTTTCGGCCAGTTTCTTTTTGCTAAGCCGGTACGAGGAATACCTACCGCATGTGAAGGATAGCGTAGGGCGTTTTCCTGCCAAGGAGAGCCTGGCTTACCAACACGGTTTTTTGGAATTGCCTGTGGTTGACCTCTGGGCCCTTAAGCTATTTAGAAGGTTAAAGGAACGTTTCCCAGATATTACCCGAAAAGAAAAAAAATATCGATTTACCTCCATTATCAATGTGACCACCTCCCACTGCTATGCCCACAGGGGCCTTACTCGATCACTCGGTGGTTTTCTGTTAGATCTTGGGAATTTCCGGTTAAGTGGGATGATAAAGCGTATAGGTGTAATTTTGGGTGCTTCAGAAGATCCCTATGACAATTTTGACACCTTGATAGGCATTCATAAGAAGTTTCCGATAAGAACCCTATTTTTCTTCCAGTTTGCCGAATATTCGGCCCACGATAAAAATATTTCCCCCAACAACCGGAAATTCGGAAACCTTATTAAGTCAGTTGCCGATTATAGTACTGTGTCGCTGAGTACCTCCAATTTATCTTCTGCCAATGTAGATGTCCTGAAGGAGGAAAAGGACCGGCTGGGCAATTTGATACACCGTCCCATTAATTTTTCTAGACTTCGCTATAACCGTGTCAATGTACCCCTGACTTATCGCAATTTGGTTGATGTTGAGTTTACCGATGATTTCTCCATGGGCTATACCCATGAAATAGGTTTTAGAGCGGGCACCTGTACCCCATTTCATTTTTATGACATTTCCATGGAGACGAAGCAGCCGCTTAAAGTTCACCCCTTTGCTGTGTTCGACTACGCTTTTTTGAAGTATAAAAAGGCCAATGAAGTATTCGCTAAGATGGACACCGTCTTCCGTTCGGTCAAAGAGGTGAATGGGGAGCTGATCAGTGTGTTTTCCAATGAATTATTGGGAAGCAGCCATAAAATCAATTGGCTGGACCTTTACCAATCCCTTTTAAAGCGCTATTATGTTTAGAGGGGTGGTCAGTGATATCTTCTTTGATTTGGATCACACGCTTTGGGATTTTGAGAAAAACTCAGAGCTCACTTTCCAGAAAATATTGTCCAAAAATCAGGTGTCAGTTGTTCTCAATGATTTTATGTCGGTCTATCGGCCCATCAATTTGGAATATTGGAAAATGTACCGTGAAAACCGTATCAGCAAGCCAGATCTTCGGTACCAAAGACTAAAAAGAAGTTTTGATGCTTTGCACTTTCCGATTTCCGATGACACTATTCTCGTCCTTGCCGATGAGTACATTGAGCATTTGTCGTCGTTTCAACATTTGATTCCTAATGCTGTGGAAGTTCTGGAATACCTTTCTCCTAACTATCGCTTGCACATTATCACCAATGGTTTTCAAGAAATTCAGGAAAAGAAAATGAGAAATTCAAACATCCATCACTTTTTTGAGCATGTTATTGATTCCGAAAGTGTGGGAGTAAAGAAGCCCCATCCCAGAATTTTCAAATTTGCTCTCGAAAAAGCTCAAGTGCCGGCCCATAGGTCCCTTATGATCGGCGATAATATGGAGGCCGATGTTCTAGGAGCAAGGTATTTGGGATTTCACACTGTTCATTTTAATGCGCATGCCGATGGAGACCCCAATTTGTGCAAAACTATTGACGACCTACTTGAAATAAAAAGCATTTTGTAGAGTTATAGTAGGGTATACCAGCCGCCCCATTGTTTTATCTAAAAATTGTTTTAACAATGAAAGCCCGCTATGTGCGCTACTTATTGATGGGAGCCCTTTTATTGGGTTCTTACGCTTGTTCCGATGAACAGGATTTTGACCAGTTCGACGACCTAAGCATTACCCCGACACTGGCATCCAGTATTTTTTCAGTGGAGGCTGACGAGCCTTTTATTAATTCATTTACGACCGTAAACACGTTTTACACCAATACCTTCAATTTTGATGCTTTCAATGAAGAATTTGTTGCTGAGCGACTTTTGGAGGGGACCATTACCTATGAGTTTGAGAATACCACGAGCAAACCTTTGATTATTACCATCGAGTTTTTAGATGAGGGTGGTGGTGTTTTGGATACTGAAATTTTTGATATTCCAGCTGGACCAGCCCCAGCTTTTACCATTGAAGTGGATTATGGTCCCGGAGGAAAACCTTTGGATATTTTGGCCAACACCTCAGATATTCGAATAACGGGAATAAATCTTGGCGATACTACAAGCACCTCCACAGAACCTGACCCTAAAATAGTAATGAAATCTGCAGCGGAATTCTTATTTCGATTAAAATGAGAATTAAATTCCTAGCACTTTGCGCCACTGCGTTCGTGGCCACCGGTTTGTATTCACAGAACAAGCAGTTGTTGTACGATTTCTATGAAATTCCCCAGTCATTGATGGTAAACCCAGGCGTGAATGCGCAAGAGAAATGGCATGTTGGAGTCCCTGTATTGTCCGGTCTGTCTTTTCAGGCAGCCACGAGTGGAGTAACGGTGAACGATTTATTTGCCAATGATGGTATCGATTTCAATGTCAAGGTCAGGGAGCGTGTCCTCGACGCCTTGAGCAGAAGGGACGATTTTAGTTCCACAAGTCAAATTGAGGGTTTTTCCATTGGTTTTCGGGGCAGAAACAGACCCGATGATTACTATTCCTTTGGAATGTATGGGGAAATGGACTTCATTGTGTACTGGCCCAAGGATTTGGCAATACTGGCCTTTGAGGGCAATGGAGGCGCAAATATTGGTAGGGGTTTCGACCTGGGTCATTTGAACGTCCGGGGCGAGATGGTTAATGTCTTCCATTTCGGCATCAATAGAAAAATGAACGAATCTCTCACTTTGGGAGTGCGTGCAAAATTATACTCAAGTATATTCAATTTTAAATCTACCAACAACTCAGGAACTTTTCGAACCGTACCTGGAGAAGATAACCTCCTAGCGAATACCATTACCGCTGATATGCAGCTTCAGACTGCTGGTGTAGAGGGCTTTATCGATATTGTTGAGGAAGATACAGACACCACACGCAAAGATTTGGAACGACTCTTTGCCCAAAGGGTGTTACTTGGAGGCAATCTGGGCTTGGGTTTTGACGCAGGGTTCACCTATAAACTTAATCCGCAGACCACCATTACCGGAAGTGTATTGGACGTTGGGTTCATTTACAATTCTAAGGATGTAAAAAATTATACCGTACGGGGTAATGCCAGCAATGAAGGAATCAACATTTTTCTGCCCGAAGACATTGATGATTTAGGTGTAGATCTCTGGCAAGACTTGGTGGACGAAATTGAGGCCTCCGTACCTCTCGAAGACAACGATAATGGCTACATCAGCTTCCGACCAATAAAGGTCTATGGGTCCATACGCTATGATTTTGGACAGGGAGGGGGCACTACTTTTTCCAAAGAATGTGGCTGTGCCATCAATGTGGTTGAACGCTCAAGCTCGGAATATTACCGCAACAGCATTGGAGGTCAGTTGTTCCTTCAAAAAAGACCTTTGGGCATACAACCCGCGCTTACGGCCTTTTACCAAAAACGATTAGGTCAATCCTTTTCAGTAAAGACCACCTACACGGTTGACAAGTACTCTTTTTCCAATGTGGGATTGGGTATCAACGTGCAAGCTGGCCCCATCAATTTTTACATTCTTGGCGACAATCTTTTGGGCTATCAAAATGTTGCGGACAGCCATTATGCCTCTTTCCAATTTGGAATTAATATCCTATCTTGGAACGATAATTGATTGGGAATACAATATGAAAATCAAAGCAATACTTTTAGTAATGGTTGGCGTGATGGCGGCCAATTCAGGCTCTGCTCAATTCAATGAATACAAGTACATTATTGTGCCAAAAAAGTTTGATGCCTATAGGAAGCCCAATCAACATCAAACCAGTACATTGGTCAAATATATGCTAACCCAGCATGGATTCAATGTAGTCTATGATGACGCCCTTCCTCCGGATGTGTTGACCAACAGGTGCTTGGCTTTGATGACAGACGTTGAGGACACCTCTTCCATGTTTAACACCAAACTGTCTATACTATTTAAGGACTGTAAATCCAACGAAGTTTTCAGAACCATCGAGGGAACCAGTCGAAGTAAGGAATTTAAGGAAGCATATAAAGAAGCGATTAAAATGGCCTTTGTTTCTTTTGATGCCATAAACTACACCTATAAGCCATCTGAGAGCACCGAAGTATCGCCAAAGGATGAGCCTATCAAAATTAGTTTCAAAGATGATGTGAAAACTGTGGAGGAGGAAAAGAAATCAAAAGTCATTGAGCAGGAAGCGACCCCAGAAAACCAGACCTATAAAAGTGTTGAGCCAACTCCTTCAAATTATACTAAGGCCGAATCAAGTGCAGCTGAAACCCTCTACGCCCAACCTATTGAAAATGGTTTTCAACTGGTGGACAGCACCCCTGAAATAAGACTAATTCTGGTTAAGAGTTCGCTGGAAAACGTTTTTTTGGTTCAGGGTGGACCAAATGGAATTGTTTATCAAAAAGAAGACACTTGGTGGTGGGAGCATATGGAAAACGGAAACAAAAAACTTGAACAATTGAACATTAAGTTCTAAAAATTGTACTTTCCTTTCCAGCGTTTTTCCAAAAAATCCTTTATTGCTTTTTCCCGAGCATTTTCACTGGGTCTATAAAAAGTAGTTCCTGAAATATCTTCGGGTAAAAATTCCATGTCAGCAAAGTTGTCCTTGTGATCATGTGCGTAAAGATACCCGGCACCATACCCAAGCTCTTTCATCAATTTAGTGGGGGCATTTCTGATTTCCAAGGGTACAGGCAAATCACCTGTCTCTTTTACTTTTCCTTGGGCCTCGTTTATGGCCAAATAGCTTGCATTGCTCTTTGGTGAGCTGGCCAAATAAGTAGCACATTGGCTTAAAATAATACGAGCTTCAGGATACCCAATGGTAGTTACGGCCTGAAAAGTGGAGTTGGCAAGGACCAAGGCAGTAGGATTGGCATTGCCAATATCTTCGGAAGCCAAAATCAACATTCTACGGGCAATGAACTTAACGTCCTCACCCCCCTCTATCATCCGGGCCAGCCAATATACAGCTGCGTTGGGGTCACTACCACGAATTGACTTGATAAAAGCTGAGATGATATCATAGTGCTGTTCGCCTGTTTTGTCATAGAGCACGGTGTTTTTTTGCACCTTGTTCAGCACAAGCTCGTTGGTCACGGTGACGCTTTCCGACTTTTCAGCGCTGACAATCAATTCAAAAATGTTCAAAAGCTTCCTTCCATCACCTCCCGAAAGCCTTAGAAGGGCCTCCGTCTCCTTTAATTCAATGTGCTTCTCTTTTAAGAGAGTATCTGTTTCGATGGCCTGGTGCAACAACGCTTCCAAATCTTCCCGGCCAAAAGGATTCAGCACATAGACTTGACATCTTGACAAAAGAGCGGGAATAACCTCAAAACTGGGATTTTCCGTAGTTGCACCGATTAGCGTGACCCATCCCTTTTCAACGGCACCCAGCAAAGAATCTTGCTGTGATTTGCTGAACCTATGGATTTCATCTATAAAAAGAATGGGATTTTTGGTGGTAAAGAGTCCCCCACTTTGTTTGGCCTTTTCAATCACCTCGCGAACATCTTTGACACCGCTGCTAATGGCACTAAGGGTGTAAAAGGGCCTTTTGCTTTCTTCCGCGATAATATGTGCAAGAGTGGTTTTTCCCGTACCGGGAGGTCCCCAAAAAATTAGTGAAGGAATGGAACCGTTCTTAATTTGATTGGTCAAAGCGCCATTCTCGCCCACAAGATGATGTTGGCTCACATAATCTTCAAGCGTTTTGGGCCGTACACGTTCTGCCAGAGGTGCATTCATGGTAATAAAAGTAAGATAAATTTGGAACGCAGACGATTGAAAATTGAGGTCCCGCGATGCCAAAATTTGTTCCAAAACCTGACAATTTGCCTAAATTGTGGATTATGGAAAGGTAATTGTCAATGCCATAACTATGTTACCGGAAAATCAGCTTAAAATATCCAACAAGGTTTTATTGGCACCTCTTTTTGCCGTACTATCCATTTGGATTGTGTTTTGGGTGGAGGTGAAATTTGGATTTAACTTCAATGAATACGGGATTTATCCAAAAAAACTGTTCGGATTACGGGGTGTTGTGCTCAGTCCATTCATCCATGGTTCGGTAGAGCATTTATACAACAACACCATTCCTCTGGCAGTGCTTACGGCATTTCTTTTTCATTTTTATCAGAAAGTGGCCTTCAAGGCTCTTTTTTGGGGCATATTACTCTCTGGATTATTGACGTGGTTGATTGGACGAAGTTCGTATCATATTGGCGCCAGTGGTTTGATCTATGTGCTGGCAAGTTTTATTTTTTTCAAGGGAATCATAACAAAGCATTATCGATGGGTGGCCCTTTCTTTGATTGTGGTATTCATCTATGGAAGCCTAATTTGGTATATTTTTCCAATCAAGGATGGTATCTCATGGGAAGGTCATCTCTCCGGATTTCTCACCGGATTGTTTTTGGCTTTTTTGCTTAAAGTGGAAACTCCTGAGGAAAAACGATATGATTGGGAAAAAGAAGATTTTAATGAGGAGGAAGACCCTTTTTTAAGGCAATTCGACAAGGATGGAAATTTCATCGAAATTGAAGAAGAGAAAGAGGAGACCCCTAAAAAAATTCGCATTCGATATCACTACAAATCAAAGGAAGAGGGAGACACATCATCCTAAGCGCTGCCTTACTACCTCATAGAGCACCACACCACAGGCGACAGAGACATTCAATGAGCCAATTTTTCCGAGCATGGGAAGTTTCGCCCCATGGTCAACAATTTTTAAGATGGATGGGGAAATTCCTTTATCCTCTGCACCCATAATAATTGCACAAGAATCGACCAAATTGAGATTGTAAAGTGTGTTTTCCGCTTTTTCCGTGGCAGCAACGACGGAAACATCGCAAGACTGCAGATAAAAAATAGCATCTTTTAAATGGTCCACTTTGGTAATGGGAATGTTAAATGCAGCCCCTGCTGAGGTTTTGATGGTATCATCGGTAATTGGGGCAGCTCCAGTTTTTGGAATAACAATGGCGTCCACACCGCAACATTCAGCGGTTCGAATGATGGCGCCAAAATTTCGTACGTCGGTAATATGATCTAGTAATAGAAAGAAAGCATTGGACTTTTCTGAAATAACGGATTCCACCAAGGTGCCAAACTCTTGAAAAACGACAGGTGAGATGCTGGCAACAACGCCTTGGTGATTACTTTTGGTCAGTCGATTGAGCTTTTCCAAGGGTACATAAGAGCTGCTCAAACCCTTTTTGCGGATAAGAGTTTCCAACTCCTTAAAAAGGTCTCCTTGTAAGCCTCGTTGCAAATAGATTTTATTAATCGGTCTTTCAGCTTCTATGGCTTCAATGGTGGCTCTTAGGCCGTAAATTTGATTCTTGTCGTTCATTTCGGAAGATTGCCTTAGCTTTTGATTGTATCAGGTTGAATTACAGGGATATCCTGTAGAATTTAATTCGTAACTTGAAGATGCAAAGTAAAGCAAGATGAAGGAATAATGAACCGTTTTCTTCATTTTGTATAAACAACCGACGTTAACCTTAAATAATCATCAAATGAAAACGAAATACCTAAAATCAAAACTGTTATTGGCTGGCCTTTTGGTTGCCATCCCTATGATGGGGCAATTGCCCAACAAGAATTTCACAGGAACCAGTGTCGACCCATATGCACGGGGGGGAAATCCAGCTTTGGATTTCATCTTTCAGCAGTTTCGCAATGTGAAACCCAGCGAGAACGGGTTAGAAATAGAGGGGTCCCCGTATTTTCAGCAAAACTTTAAAAAAGCATCCATAATCAGCAACGATGGTCTTGATGGAAGCCTATATGTGCGATATGATGGCTATTCTGATGAGATCCAGATTAAAGAGAACCCGGCACAGGAAGAAATTCAGGCATTATTGCGCCGACAGGATATTCATTGTGTTCTTGATGGGACGAAAATCTCATACAATGAATTCTATGATAGAAAAGGAAGGTATAGGGAAGGGTACCTTTTTACCAAGGTTGAGATGGAAAATATGACACTTTACGAAAGGCGGATGAAGTTCTTTAAAGAAGGTAAGGAAGCAAGAACATCTTTGGAACTTGAAGTTCCCAATCGTTTTACAGAGGCCAATGAATTGTATGTTGGCATTGGGCAAGAAGATGGACAGAAAATCCAATATTTGAAACCCTCAAAAAAAGAAATTCTTAAACTAATGGAAAACAATCCGGAGAAAGCTTCTTTGGTGAAGCGTTTTATGTCGGATAAAGCCCTCAATGTAAGGGAAGCAAGTGATGTGATTCAAGTTTTTATGTACTACAACACTTTATAGTCAAAAAGTATTTTTCGTATGCCAAAAACCATCCAAATGGATGGTTTTTTTGCTGGGCTGCTTCAATACTTTTTATATCCCCACTTCAAAATTTAACAAATCTTAACGCGGTATTAAGCTGAATGACAGGGATATCCTAAGAGCTTAATTCGTAACTTAAGGGCAAAGTAAGGTAAGGAGGGAAGGAGCATGCATCTTTCTTTCGCTTATTTGATAGCTAAATAATATAATACTTAAAATCTTACACCATGAATGTAGTTAAGCAGCGGTTCGCTCTGTTGGTAGTTTCACTCTTCGCGGGCGCTTTGGGCATGGCACAATTGGGAACATCCAATTTTAGCGGTTCCAACGTAGATCTCGATGCAAGGGGAGGAAATCCAACCTTGGACTTTATTTTTCAGCAGTTTAGGAATCAAAAACCGAAGGATAACGGGCTTAAAATTGAAGGCTCTGCCTATTTCAATGAAGACTTCAAAAAAGCATCGATTTACAGTCAGGATGGTTTAGAGGGAAGCCTATACGTACGCTATGATGGCTATTCTGATGAGATACAAATCAAAGAACATCCATCACAGGAGAAAATACAGGCGTTACTGCCAAGGAAGGATATTCATTGTGTTCTAAACGGAACCAAGTTGTCTTACAATGATTTTGGCGATAAGAAGGGAAACTATGTGGAGGGCTACCTTTTTACAATGGTGGAAGCCGATGACATCATTCTGTTTGAAAGGCGTAGGAAGCTCTTTAAAGAAGGAAAAAAGCCCAAAACTTCCTTTGAGCTCGAGGTGCCCAATCGTTTTGTTGATGATAAGGAATTATATATTGCAAAGCCAAATGGGGATAAATTGGAAATTACCTATTTAAAACCTTCCAAAAAAGAGGTTATCAAATTATTTGAGGACAATCCTGAAAAAGCGGCCAAGGTCAAAAAGTTTGTCTCGGATAAAGGGTTAAAGGTTAAAAGTGTTGAGGACGTAACCCAAATTTTTATTTATTACAACACCTTATAGCATTTGCCATTTTAGTACAAAGTAAAAAACCACCCTTTAAGGGTGGCTTTTTATTTCAATATTCAATTAAATAACTAAACTACTTCTAGTTGTTCGCTGTGAAAATTACAGGCCAATCTACCCCGCCTTCTCTTGTAAGAACTACGGTTCCGGCATCACCTGTTGAACTTGAGAACTCGATGGTCATATCTGCACCGGTTACATTGGTAATTTCATAACTGAAAGTCACCTCAGAATCGGCGTCGTCCTCGCCTACAACTACACCGTCATCATCAAGAAATACTTCCCCATCAGGAGTCAAGAGGGTGCAATCCCATTCGATTTCTATTTCATCACTTGCGGCGGCACCTCTACCAACGTAGCAATCCTCATATTGTCCAAAACTCATGTCTGATGAAGTGTAAACACCACTGCCTGCTTCAGTTTCGGTCCATGTGACTGTTCCGATAATGTCGGCACCTCCACAAACACCTCCTCCTCCGGGAGCCGCTCTTTGATTTGTGACCACATAGGAATGTGTTCCGGAAAGATCTTCCGTAATGGAACAAGCGATTACTGGGAAATACTCAAAAGGAGCAGAGAAGAATGCACCACCACTCACAGGTCCACCTACATCAGAATTTGTATAGACTTCACCATTCGTAAGGGTCAATACCAGTCGGAACTCAAATCTATCCTTTCCGACAATCATAGATTCATCAATTCCTGTGGCAGTAACCAATTCATCAGAAGTATAGGATACACTCACCTGAGGCAATCCTCTATCACCAGAAGAAAAATCACTGGCCTGAAGAGTTTCTAAAAGCACCTCCGCAGTGGTCATATCCGTTCCACCAGATGAGTTGTCGTCAAAATTCACAAAGATGTCGAGACTGCTCAAAAGGGCTCCGTTTTCCTCATCTTGTTCTTCAAGAACAAGTGCATAGGTGGATCCAGCATCGAATGCATCTGTTTCATCGTTGTAGACCAGATCGTTGTCTTCGTCAATGGTTCTAATAATGGCACCAGTGCCCACATCCGCCAATACGCCGTCAACTATCTTATCGTCTGTTTCACAGGCAAAGAAGGTGGCTGCCGCTAAACCTAAAATTGCAATTTTATTATATCGTGTTTTCATTGTATCTGTATAATTTTTAGTTCGCTATTGGGAATGTTGGTGAACTAGGATTCGTATCCCAAAAAACCTGAACCTCTTGATTAGGTTTTGGGTCAACGGAAGAATTGTTGTTCACAAAATCCGCCGGATAGTTCAATGAACGAATATACGCTCCTGGCTGTGGCTCCAAGTTAGGTTGGAACGTTGTTGGGAATCCAGTTCTTCGGTAGAAGTTATATCCGTCAATTCCATTACCGAACAAAGAAACCAAAAACTGCTCTGCCAAGATATCCCACTTGCCATTGTCGTCTGCACCAGTAAAGGCAGCGCTTACATCATTGCTATGATTAGTTACCTGTCCTGCCGTTGGAGCAAAGGATAAATCTGCTGATGCATCCAAGCTACCGAAGGACTGTACTTTGGCCACTGATTTGGCCAAACCTGCAAGAATAAATGGCTCTCCACTGGCTGGGTCGGCAAGCATGGCAATTTCAGCTTGCATAAAATCTACGGAAGAAGCCAATAAGATTGGTGTTACACCAGCTCCACCGCCGCCATCTCCAACAGCAAGTCCTTCAAACCTACTGTCATCAAAAATACCTCCAGAAGGGTAAACCCCGTATATAGCTCTTAAGAAGCCATCAGGGGGAATACCAGCATTTTGGCCATGGTCTCTTCCCCAATACCCATTAGGTAAGGTACAGAAAGTGAAACCTCCATCCGTATAATGCTGTGGAACGGGTTCCAAAGAACAAGCAATGGTTTCTTCATTGGGTGGAATTTCTTCCCCTGGTACTGCGTTCACCTGACGGAAGAAATAATATCTAATTCTCGGGTCGTCAGCGTTATTCATCAAATTCATCAACCAGTTAGGCAGATAATCTGCACCCCCAGAAGGTGTGTAGTTATCGGCATATCTTGGGTGTCTAGCATCTGGAAGGATTGAATTTGTACCCCACTGGAATTGTAAATCTTCCGAGGTATCATCAATAAAATCCCCGCCAGCTACAATGGCATTGAAACTAGCAACAGCACCTGAATCCACCAATCTACGCTGAAGGTAGATTTTCATCTTAAGCGTATTACAGGCTTTCACCCAGTTGTCCCAATTTCCACCATAGTAGAAATCGTTTTGGGGCTCGGCCACTACATCACTTTGGAAATTAGCGATTGCCGTGTCCAATAGAGCTAGGGCTGCATCATAAATACTGGCTCCGGGATCTACATTTGGATTTAGAATTGGAGTTTCTGCCGACGCCTGAATTGCTTCACTATATGGGACGTCTCCAAAGAAGTCTACCAATGTTACGATCGTGTAGGCCTCAATAAACTGCGAGATGGCAGTATGTCTAAACAACTGATTCTCTACAGCTGCTGGAGCAAGTGCTCTAATATCTGCAAGGATACCGTTCACTTCAAGACCTGAAGGAAGACTTTCACCATTATCTCCCTGATAGGCGATATTCCACTCCAAGTTCAAGTTGGCAGGAGAAAGGTTAGCAATGTTTTGGTAGTTTCTACCATTCAAATAACCTATTCTCACAAGGTCACCTCCATTTTGACCCATGAGTTCAACGAAAGTCGCGAAGTCTACCTGAATTGAATTCAAAAGTAAATCCGGACTGGATTGATCCAAACTCAATTGGTTTGGATTCTCTGTAATATCTAGTTCTACGGTTTCACATGAACCTAATAATAAGGTTGCAATAACAGCGCAAGAACCAATTTTGTTAAATATTCTTTTCATTTCTGTTTTTTTTAATTAGAATGTGGCTTTTACACTTAGACCATATCTTCTAGAGCTAGGACCTGCCAAGAAGTCGAATCCTCTACCGTTACCAACACCTAAACCAGCTTGGTTTGGATCAAAGTTAGTTCCGTCAGGTACATTGAATGCTTCGTAGAACAAGTTCAATCCTGAAGCAGTAATGCTCAAAGAACCGAATGGAGTCTTGTCCAACCATTTTTTAGGTAAAGAGTATCCTAGGGAAACTTCTTGTAACCTAAGTACAGTAGCATCATAAACACCTAGTTCATCTGGTCCAAACAATACGTTGTTGAAATAGAACGTAGAGTTGTTGATTTGCTTTGTGTTAGGGCTTCCGTCAGACTCCTGCACACCAGGAAGAATGAAGGTGTTGATCCTGTCAACCGTGTCTGTGGTAAGTCCTCTACCCAAAAGGGTTGAAACCGTTCTTGAATAAATATCCCCACCTTGTGTATAGTTCAAAAGGAAAGAGAAATTGAAATTCTTGTACGAAATGTTATTGTTGACATTCAAAATCCAATCTGGGTTAGGATCTCCAATAACAAACTGTCCTTGTTCCTCTACATAATCACCGGCACTGTCCACCAAGAACTCACCAGCATCGTTACGAGCGATTCGGGTACCTACGATAACGCCTAGCTGCTCACCTTCGATAGCGGCATTACCCAAATCGGCAAAACCAGAATAAACGATAATGTCGGTATCTGCTCCAAGGTCTTTTACTTCAGCGTTGTTCGTAGTGAAGTTACTGTTGATAGACCAGTTGAAACCACCTTCTTCTGGGCTTCTGAAAATATCTACACCCAAATCGATTTCCAATCCATCACCTTGAATTTCCCCAACGTTGGTTTGCTGACGTGTAAATCCTGTAGAAGGATCTAGAGGTCTATCCACAATAAGGTCTTCTGTGGTTCTGCTGTAGTAAGAAGCTTCAAGGGAAACTATGTTATTGAACAATCTTGTTTCCAATCCAATTTCAAACTCAGTCAAAAGCTCAGGCTTCAAATTTGGATTACCCAATCGGTTTCCTACCGAGTTGGTTACAATATCAACTCCTTCATCTTGGAAGAACTGAGTGTTGATTCCAAGTGTCGTTGCAACAGGATATCCAGTTGGGAAGTTGGCTGAAGTACCAAAACCGGCTCTCAGTTTTAAGTAGTTCAATCCACCTTCTGATTTAATTTCCTCAAAAACAGATGTTGGAATGAAGGACAAACTTGCACTAGGATAGAAAATAGATCGGTTCTCTATATCCAAGTTGGAAACCCAGTCATTTCTTCCTGCAAGTGTTAAATAGATCCAACGATCGTAATCAAAGTCAGCTTGCAAAAAGGCTCCTGCAATGTTTCTTTCCTGGAAGAACTGAATTTCATTTTGGTTGGCAAAGTTTACGTGTCTGAAGACATCAAATACCTGCTGACCACTACTGGCCACACCATTACGATCTAGAACTTCCCTTCTTGAGGTAACACCTACGTTGAAAGTCATTCCCACTTTTTCAGAAAGATCATAATCACCGTTAAGAATGAAATCGTGGTTTAAAATAGTATTGGTGTTGTTCCAAGTTTGGTAGAAACCACTGATCAACTCTGCATTTGGCTGTCCTCTACCACCAGCATTTTGTTGGTTGGTGTTGTTTTCACTGAAGACGTCCAAACCGAATCGGTATAATAAATTAAGGTTGTCGTTAAAGTTGTAGGTAAGCGAAGCTTGACCAAATACCCTATTGGTTACCTGTCTTACTTGAGCATTGTTTACCGTCCAAAGAGGGTGCTGAATACTATTGTTTTGTCTGTAGTACACACTGGAACCATCAATTGGGTTCTGGAAAGGAAGACCTATTAGGTCAACACTTCGAGGTGTAAAGAACAATTCCCCGAAAACGGAAGAACCGGTTGCTTGGTTCAAAGCCCCATTACCAACACTGGCCGCAACAGGTGGGCTTTTAAAATCTGTGTTGGAGAAGTTAAGTGTACCTGCAACGGTAAATTTATTGGATAGGATTGCTCTACCACCAACACCTAGAGTATACCTTCTTAGGTTGTTGCCTGGTGTAAACCCAGTATCATCCAAGTGACCAAAGTTTGCATTGTAAGAAACCTTGCCATCTTCGGAAGATCCTCTAAAGTTGAGGGAATTGGTCTTAACGGTACCGGTTTTAAAGAATCTTGGCACACTATTATAAGGTCTCCAGTCGTATCTTTCACCAGCGAATTCTGGGAAAGCAGCAGGAATACCTGTGGCACTAGCTGCAGTTGAATACGGGTGGGCTAAAGTACCATTCTCATCAAAACCTACGTTTGCACGTGAATCAATACCATTGCTCCAACCGGCTACACCATCTCTGTCAAAACTTGGGCCCCAGTTACTGAAGAACCATCCGAAAGCCTGGTCAAACCCGTTACCGAATTGGTTCTGGTAATCGGCTAGCGAAGCAATTTCGTTAAAGAAGATAGATGACGTTACCGTAATCTCACTCTTTTTGGCCACACCTCCTGAAGAACCATTCTTTGTGGTTACCAGGATTACCCCGTTTCTACCGAGTGTACCATATAGGGTGGTAGCCGCTAGACCTTTAAGAACGTTTACGCTTTCAATGTTGTTTGGATCCAAGTCCAAGAAACGGCTGGAACCGGAGTTACCATCGATGAAGTCATCTCCGGCATCGCCATCTGTGCCACCAACGTTATTGGTATCACTGGAGAATGGAACACCATCAACAATGAATAAAGGTTGGTTACTTCCACTAAAGGAACTGAAACCACGAATGATGATGTTTGTACCCGATCCTGAAAGACCACTTTGCTGGGTAATGTTTAGCCCTGAAGCTTTACCGGTCAATACACGACCAACATCACCTTCCGACCTTTGTTCTAAGGCTTCGCTGCCTACCTCGGAAACTGCATAACCCAAGGCTTGTTTTTCACGACGAATACCCTGTGCAGTTACAATTACTTCTTCCAGAGCCTGGGCATCTTCTTCCATCTGGACGTTAATTGTACTGCCAGCACCTACTGTACGTCTAACTTCTCTTTGTCCAATGTAGGTGAAAACGAGGATTTGACCTGTACTTGCCGATATGGAATAAAGTCCATCAAAATCGGTTTGGGTACCCGTGGTCGTACCGTCGACGACAATGTTAACCCCAGGCAGCGGCAGACCATCAGAATCTGTAACCGTACCTGAAATCGTCTTGTCTTGTGCAAAGGAAATATGCACAACAAACGCCAATAGCAGCGTTAACAATCCATTAAGTTTTGTTCTCATTTTTTAATTATTTGAATTAGCTAGCCCCTAAAGTCATAATTTCATGTTAATAATCCAAAGGAATTTTCAGAAAATTTTAGAAATCATTAAGAATTTGGAAAGGATATAAAAAAGATCGCCATAATTGTAAAAACGTTATTGACAGCATCTTTTTTTGAGGATTTGGTAATAAATCAAGGGAGCCGATGAAAACGAGGGTTATACCTTAATATATATAGAGGGGAGGAGAGGGATTATTTATAAGAAGCATAGAAAAACCGAAACAGACTTTTCTTGTAATCGATCAAAGTAGTTGGCTATTTTAGTTTGGACTTAGGGCACCAATACAGCATATGCTTGGGTAGGATGTCAAACCCACCATAAATATTATGGCAAAAAAAATGCTCAGCGTTTGATTTATTCCTATTTATCATTACATTTGCACCCCTCAAAACGAGGGTTGTTTTGATTTTAAAAGGAAATTTTTAATGCCAACAATTTCACAATTAGTACGAAAAGGAAGAGTCACAATTACCAAGAAGAGTAAATCGGCTGCTTTGGATTCGTGTCCTCAACGAAGAGGGGTTTGTACGCGGGTTTACACCACTACACCTAAGAAACCTAACTCTGCAATGCGAAAAGTTGCAAGGGTAAGGTTGACTAACGGTAAAGAGGTGAACGCCTACATCCCTGGAGAAGGACATAACCTCCAAGAGCACTCGATAGTATTGGTAAGAGGTGGAAGAGTAAAGGATTTGCCTGGGGTACGGTATCATATCGTTCGTGGTGCATTGGACACAGCCGGTGTTGCCGGAAGAACACAACGACGATCGAAGTACGGTGCAAAACGTCCTAAAAAGTAAATAACTTTTAAGAAGAAGAAATGAGAAAAAAACAGGCAAAAAAACGGCCATTACTTCCAGACCCCAAATTTAATGATCAGCTGGTAACCCGCTTTGTCAACATGATGATGTGGGATGGAAAAAAATCCGTTGCTTTCAAGATTTTCTACGATGCCATGGATATCGTGGATGAAAAAAATACCGACGAAGAAAAAAACGCATTGGAACTATGGAAAGATGCTCTTTCCAATGTAATGCCCCATGTTGAAGTTCGTAGTAGAAGAGTGGGTGGTGCTACATTCCAAATCCCGATGCAGATTCGTCCAGACAGAAAGATTTCCACCGCTATGAAGTGGTTGATCAGTTATGCCAGAAAGCGTAACGAAAAATCAATGGCCCAAAAACTTGCAGCAGAGGTATTGGCCGCTGCCAAGGAAGAAGGAGCTGCCGTGAAGAAAAGAGTAGATACACACAAAATGGCTGAGGCCAATAAAGCATTCTCGCACTTTAGATTCTAGTTCATAAAATGGGAAGAGATTTAAAATATACAAGGAATATAGGTATTGCCGCTCACATTGACGCCGGTAAGACCACTACTACAGAACGTATTCTTTTTTATACCGGTGTGAGCCATAAAATTGGTGAGGTGCATGATGGTGCAGCTACCATGGACTGGATGGAGCAAGAGCAAGAGCGTGGTATTACCATTACTTCTGCTGCGACAACCTGTACTTGGGAGTTTCCTACAGAAAATGGACAGCCCACTGCAGATGCTAAAGGATACCACTTTAACATTATCGATACTCCCGGTCACGTTGACTTTACCGTAGAGGTAAACCGTTCTTTACGTGTATTGGATGGGTTGGTTTTCTTGTTCAGTGCGGTTGATGGTGTTGAGCCACAATCCGAAACGAACTGGAGATTGGCCGATAACTATAAGGTGCCAAGAATTGGTTTCGTGAACAAAATGGACCGTCAAGGATCTAACTTCCTTATGGTATGTAAGCAGGTTCGCGAGATGTTGGGTTCCAATGCCGTTCCAATCGTTTTGCCAATTGGAGAGGAAGCTGACTTTAAAGGTATTGTTGATCTTGCAAAGAACAGAGCAATCGTGTGGCACGATGAGAACTTTGGTTCCACATTTGATGTTGTCGATATTCCTGCTGAAATGCAAGATGAGGTTAAAGAATACAGAGCTGCTTTGATTGAAGCAGTAGCTGAATATGATGAGGAGTTGATGGAGAAATTCTTCGAGGATGAAGATTCCATCACTGAAGAAGAAGTGCACGCTGCATTGAGAGCTGCCGTTATGGATAGGGCTATCATTCCAATGATCTGTGGTTCATCATTCAAAAACAAAGGAGTTCAATTCTTATTGGATGCTGTTTGTCGTTACTTACCTTCACCTTTAGATAAGGATGATATTATAGGTACCGATCCAGACACTGGAAACGAGATTACAAGAAAGCCAGATCCAAAGGAACCATTTGCCGCTTTGGCATTTAAGATTGCAACCGATCCCTTTGTTGGTCGCTTGGCATTCTTTAGAGCATACTCTGGTCGTTTGGATGCAGGTTCTTACATCCTGAATAACCGTTCTGGTAAAAAAGAGCGTATTTCAAGAATTTATCAGATGCACTCCAATAAGCAAAATGCCATTGATTATATCGAGGCAGGTGATATTGGTGCTGCGGTTGGATTCAAGGATATCAAGACTGGAGATACCATGTCTTCTGAAAAGCACCCCATTGTGCTGGAAAGTATGGATTTCCCTGATCCTGTAATTGGTATTGCCGTTGAGCCTAAAACGAAGGCCGATGTGGATAAGTTGGGTATGTCTTTGGCCAAATTGGCCGAGGAAGATCCTACCTTCCAGGTTAAAACGGATGAAGCCTCAGGGCAGACCATTATTTCTGGTATGGGTGAGCTTCACTTGGATATTATTGTAGATCGTCTAAGACGGGAGTTCAAGGTTGAAGTAAACCAAGGTCAACCTCAGGTTGAGTACAAGGAAGCTTTGACCGCTGTTGCCAATCACAGAGAGGTGTACAAGAAACAAACCGGTGGTCGTGGTAAGTTCGCGGATATTGTGTTTGTTATGGAGCCTGCCGGTGAAGAAGCTGGAGCAGGTTTGGAATTCGTCAATGAAATTAAAGGAGGTAACATTCCTAAAGAATATATTCCATCGGTTGAAAAAGGATTTAAGGAAGCCATGAAGAATGGTCCTTTGGCCGGATTTGAGATGGACAGTATGAAGATTACTCTTAAGGATGGTTCCTTCCACCCCGTGGATTCTGATTCACTTTCTTTTGAACTTGCTGCCAAAATAGGATATAAGGAAGCTGCAAGAGCTGCGAGAGCAGTTTTGATGGAACCTATCATGAAATTGGAGGTGTTGACACCAGAAGAGAACATGGGTGATATTGTGGGGGATTTGAACCGAAGAAGAGGTCAAGTAAACAATATGGACGACAGAGCTGGTTCCAAAGTAGTAAAAGCTGAGGTGCCGCTTTCCGAAATGTTCGGTTACGTAACCTCATTGAGAACTTTGTCCTCTGGTAGAGCGACTTCCACAATGGAATTTTCACATTACGCAGAAACTCCTTCCAATATTGCAGAGGAAGTGATTAAATCTGTAAAAGGAGTAACCGCTTAAATTTTTCAGCAAGATGAGTCAAAAAATTAGAATAAAACTTAAATCTTACGATCACAATTTAGTGGATAAATCTGCTGAAAAGATTGTAAAGACAGTGAAGACTACGGGAGCGGTGGTTACTGGACCAATTCCATTGCCAACGCACAAAAAAATCTTTACGGTTTTGCGTTCGCCCCACGTGAACAAAAAGTCCAGAGAGCAGTTCCAATTGAGCTCTTACAAGAGACTGTTGGATATTTATAGCTCGTCCTCAAAAACCATTGATGCTCTAATGAAGTTGGAGTTGCCAAGTGGAGTTGAGGTAGAGATCAAGGTATAATTGAATTCCACCTGATAGGGTGGAGGACATGTCCTGGACGTTGGTACAGGAAAAACGGTGAAAGAAAAAAATCTGGGTCAGAACAGAGACTTTTCTTGACCCAATTTTTTTGCCCGAATATGGGCAGTTAAAAAAGTAAACAATTAATAATTATAAATATGTCTGGGTTAATAGGAAAAAAAATCGGCATGACCAGCATCTTTGACGAGAATGGAAAGAACATTCCATGTACCGTTCTTGAAGCTGGACCATGTGTGGTTACCCAAGTCAGAACCGAAGAGGTAGACGGGTACAGTGCCCTTCAGCTTGGTTTCGATGACAAGGCAGAAAAGCGTGCTAACAAGGCCGAGTCCGGTCACTATAAAAAAGCAGGTGCTTCTCCCAAGAAAAAAGTCGTTGAGTTCCGGGATTTTGAAGGAGAATTCAAATTAGGAGATACCATTGGTGTCGACCTTTTTGTGGAAGGAGAATTTGTTGATGTTGTTGGAACTTCCAAAGGAAAGGGATTCCAAGGCGTTGTGAAGCGACATGGCTTTGCAGGTGTTGGACAAGCAACCCACGGTCAGCACAATAGATTGCGTGCTCCTGGTTCCATCGGTGCGGCTTCATATCCAGCCCGAGTATTCAAAGGAATGAAAATGGCCGGAAGAATGGGTGGTGAGAGAGTAACAGTTCAAAACTTGAAAGTATTGAAAGTGGTTCCTGAAAAAAACCTTATTGTAGTAAAGGGTGCTGTTCCTGGTCACAAAAATGCTTACGTAACAATTGAGAAGTAATGAAGGTTGCAGTTTTAGACATTAAAGGAAAAGAAACAGGAAGAAAGGTAGACCTTTCTGACGATGTTTTCGCAATAGAGCCGAACGAGCATGCCATTTACCTGGATGTAAAGCAGTACTTGGCTCACCAAAGACAAGGTAACCATAAGGCCAAAGAAAGAGCTGAGATCGTTGGTAGTACCAGAAAAATCAAAAAGCAAAAGGGTACAGGTACCGCAAGGGCCGGTAGCATCAAGTCTCCTATTTTTAGGGGAGGAGGTAGAATCTTCGGTCCCCGACCTAAGGATTATACCCAAAAGCTGAACAAAAATGTGAAGCGTTTGGCAAGAAAATCTGCTTTGACCCTTAAGTCAAAAGAGAAGGCGATAGTAGTCGTTGAGGACTTCAATTTTGAAGCGCCAAAGACCAAAGATTTCAAAGCTTTTTTGGCTTCTTTGGGAATCGAAAACAAAAAGTCGCTTGTAGTGTTGGGCGGGTCGAATAATAATGTATATTTGTCGTCGCGCAATTTGGAGCGCTCCGAAGTTATAACTAACTCAGAATTAAATACTTACAAAATAGTTAACGCTAAAAGTTTGGTATTGACTGAGAGTGCTTTGGAAGGGATAGAATCGAACCTAAAGAAATAAGAATATCATGAGTGTGTTGATAAAGCCAATCATTACGGAAAAAATGACCGCGGACAGCGAGCTTTTTAATCGTTATGGATTTTATGTAAATCCTGAGGCCAACAAGCTTCAGATCAAAGAGGCAGTGGAAGCCACTTATGGTGTTTCTGTTGAAAAGGTTCGTACCATGAATTATGGCCCAAACCGTAAATCTCGGTACACGAAAACAGGTATCCAACACGGTAAGACCAATGCTTTGAAAAAGGCAATTGTAGATGTTGCCGAAGGAGATATTATTGATTTTTACAGCAATCTATAAGGACAAGAAATGTCAGTTAGAAAATTAAAACCTATAACCCCTGGTCAGCGTTTTAGAGTAGTAAACGGATTTGACGCGATTACTACTGATAAGCCGGAGAAAAGTTTATTGACTCCGTTAAAAAAGACAGGTGGTAGGAACAGTCAAGGAAAAATGACCATACGCCACAGAGGTGGAGGTCATAAAAGAAGGTATCGTCTTATCGATTTCAAGAGAGATAAGCAAGGTGTGGATGCCACCGTGGTTTCCATTCAGTACGATCCCAACAGAACGGCATTTATTGCCTTGGTGGAATACAAGGATGGTGAAAAAAGATACATCATTGCCCAAAACGGATTGCAGGTAGGTCAGAAGATTTCTTCAGGATCTAAATCAGCACCCGAAATTGGAAATGCATTGCCTTTAAGTGAAATTCCTTTGGGAACCATCATTTCCTGTATTGAGCTTCGTCCTGGTCAAGGTGCCGTTATGGCCCGCAGTGCTGGTACGTTTGCCCAATTAATGGCCAAGGATGGAAAATTTGTCACCATTAAGCTTCCTTCTGGAGAAACCCGAATGATTTTGGCCAACTGTTTGGCTACCATTGGAGCGGTTTCCAACTCTGATCACCAATTGTTGGTGTCAGGTAAAGCTGGTAGAAGCAGATGGTTGGGTAGAAGACCGAGAACAAGGCCAGTGGCCATGAACCCTGTTGATCACCCAATGGGTGGTGGTGAAGGAAGGGCGTCCGGAGGTCACCCAAGGTCTAAGAACGGTATTCCTGCCAAAGGATATAGAACACGTTCCAAGACGAAAGATTCCAATAGATACATTGTAGAACGTAGAAAGAAATAAAAGCAAAGAAAAATGGCACGTTCATTAAAAAAAGGACCATACGTTCATCATAGTCTGGAAAAGAAAGTCCAGAACAATATAGACTCAGGAAAAAAGACAGTTATCAAGACTTGGTCTCGAGCGTCTATGATCACTCCTGATTTCGTTGGACAGACCATCGCGGTTCATAACGGGAGACAATTTGTTCCTGTATATGTAACTGAAAATATGGTAGGTCACAAACTTGGGGAATTTTCACCTACAAGATCCTTTAGAGGTCATGCAGGAGCTAAAAACAAAGGTAAAAAGTAAGTAAGCTATGGGAGTTCGAAAAAGAGAAATGGCCGAGAGGCTTAAAGCTGAGAAAAAGCAACTTGCTTTTGCCAAACTGAACAACTGTCCAACATCGCCTAGAAAAATGCGATTGGTGGCGGACTTGATCAGAGGTAAGAAAATTGAAATGGCCTTGGCTATTTTGAGATTCAACCCAAAAGAGGCTTCCCGAAGATTGGAGAAGTTGTTGCTTTCTGCAATTGCCAATTGGGAGGCGAAGAATGAAGATGCCAACATTGAGGAGGCTGACCTTTTTATTAAGGAAATCCGTGTAGATGGTGGAACCATGTTGAAAAGATTGCGTCCAGCTCCCCAGGGTAGGGCACACCGAATTAGAAAACGTTCCAATCATGTAACCATGGTATTGGAATCTAATAACAACGTTCAAAGCTAGATTAGAAATGGGACAAAAGACCAATCCGATAGGAAATCGCTTAGGAATTATCAGAGGATGGGAATCCAACTGGTACGGCGGTAATGATTACGGCGACAAGCTGGCTGAGGATGACAAAATTAGAAAGTATATCCACGCACGTTTGGCCAAGGCCAGCGTTTCAAGGGTAATTATCGAGCGAACTCTAAAATTGATCACCATTACGATTACCACGGCAAGACCAGGTATCATTATTGGTAAAGGAGGTCAAGAAGTGGATAAACTTAAGGAAGAGCTCAAAAAAATTACCAATAAGGAAGTTCAGATCAACATTCACGAAATCAAAAGACCTGAATTGGATGCCAATTTGGTCGCTGCGAGTGTTGCCAGACAAATTGAAAGCAGAATTTCTTACCGTAGGGCCATCAAAATGGCCATTGCTGCGGCTATACGAATGAATGCCGAGGGAATCAAAATCCAAATTTCTGGACGTTTGAACGGAGCTGAAATGGCACGTTCAGAGTCTTACAAAGAAGGAAGAATCCCTTTGTCAACTTTCCGTGCGGATGTGGATTATGCCCTTGTGGAAGCTCACACTACCTATGGTAGATTGGGAATCAAGGTTTGGATCATGAAGGGAGAAGTATACGGGAAAAGAGAACTTTCCCCATTGGTAGGATTATCCAAGAGCCAAGGAAAAGGAAAACAAGAAGGTGGTAAGCGACAACAACGTCGTAGAAAGTAATAAGATAAAGTAAAGGAAGATGTTACAGCCCAAAAGAACTAAGTTTCGTAAAGCCCAGAAGGGTAGAATGAAAGGGATTTCCCAAAGAGGTCACCAACTTTCCAATGGAATGTTCGGTATCAAATCCTTGGATTCGCATTTCATTACTGCCCGTCAGATAGAGGCTGCGCGTATTGCTGCGACAAGATATATGAAAAGGCAAGGTCAATTGTGGATCAAAATTTTCCCAGACAAGCCTATCACCAAAAAACCACTTGAGGTACGTATGGGTAAAGGTAAGGGTGCGCCAGAATATTGGGTGGCCGTTGTAAAGCCTGGACGTATTATGTTCGAGGTAGCTGGAGTTCCTCACGATATTGCTAAAGAAGCACTTCGTTTGGCTGCACAAAAGCTGCCCGTGAAGACCAAATTTGTAGTAGCAAGGGATTATTCCGCCTAATGTCTAATTGGAAAGAAAGATGAAACAGTCAGAAATAAAAGAACTTTCGGTTGAAGAGCTAAAGGAAAAATTGGCCGATTATAAAAAACAGCACGAAGATCTAAAAATGGCACATTCCGTTACACCATTGGAGAATCCTATGCAGATAAAAAGCACAAGAAGAACGGTAGCACGATTGGCAACAGAATTAACTAAAAGGGAAGTACAATAATTGGTTTTTGCCTTATGGAAAAAAGAAACTTAAGAAAAGAAAGAATAGGGGTAGTTACCAGTAACAAAATGGAGAAGTCCATTGTGGTTTCTGAGGTAAAACGAGTGAAGCACCCAATGTACGGGAAATTCGTTTTGAAGACCAAGAAATATGTTGCCCATGATGAAAAGAATGATTGCAACGAAGGTGATACTGTAAGAATTATGGAGACCCGACCCTTGAGCAAGACAAAATGCTGGAGGTTGGTCGAAATCCTTGAAAGAGCTAAATAATCATGGTACAACAAGAGTCTAGATTAAAAGTAGCGGACAACACAGGGGCAAAAGAAGTTTTGACCATCCGCGTATTGGGAGGAACAAAAAGACGATATGCTTCCTTGGGAGATAAGATTGTGGTAACGGTAAAAGAAGCCACTCCAAACGGAACCATTAAAAAAGGTTCTGTTTCCACAGCAGTCGTTGTTCGAACCAAGAAGGAAGTTAGAAGGCCTGACGGATCATATATCCGATTTGATGACAATGCTTGTGTATTGTTGAATCCAACCGGAGAAATGAGAGGAACCAGGGTTTTTGGTCCTGTAGCAAGAGAGCTTAGGGACAAGCAGTTTATGAAAATTGTTTCATTGGCCCCAGAGGTACTTTAAAGCATAGAGAGAGATGAAATTAAAAATAAAAACAGGGGATACGGTCAAGGTTATCACAGGGGATCACAAAGGTTCCGAAGGAAAAGTGGTAAAGGTAGACCGTGAAAAGAACAAGGCTATCGTTGAAGGTATCAATATGGTATCCAAGCACGAAAAGCCAAGTGCTAAAAACCCTCAAGGAGGAATCGTGAAAAAAGAGGCTCCCATCCACATTTCCAATCTTTCGTTGATCGATCCCAAGTCAGGTGATACCACCCGAGTAGGATACGAAGTGAGAGATGGTAAAAAGGTAAGGTTGGCCAAAAAATCCAATGAAGTCATTTAGTTATGAGTTACATTCCTAGACTTAAGCAAGAATATAAGGAGCGCGTGATGAAAGCCTTGTCAGATGAGTTTGGCTACAAAAACATCATGCAGGTTCCTAAATTGGAGAAGATCGTTGTCAGCCGAGGAGTCGGTGCCGCGGTTTCCGATAAAAAATTGATTGATCACGCTGTTGACGAGTTGACCAATATTACTGGGCAAAAAGCTGTGGCTACGCTTTCCAAGAAAGATGTTGCTTCCTTTAAATTAAGAAAGGGAATGCCGATTGGTGCCAAAGTTACCCTTAGAGGTGAACGCATGTATGAGTTTTTGGACCGATTGATCACTACAGCATTGCCAAGGGTTCGTGATTTTCAAGGGGTTAAAGCCAATGGTTTTGACGGAAGAGGAAATTACAACCTAGGTGTAACCGAACAAATTATTTTCCCAGAGATCAACATTGACAAGATCAATAGAATCAACGGGATGGATATCACCTTTGTTACGTCGGCAAAGACGGACAAAGAAGCAAAATCATTATTAAGCGAATTGGGAGTACCCTTTAAAAAGAATTAAGATGGCCAAGGAATCAATGAAAGCCCGTGAGAGAAAAAGGGCAAAAATGGTAGCCAAATATGCCGAGAAGCGCAAAGCTTTGAAAGAAGCTGGTGATTACGATGCTTTGCAAAAGCTTCCTAAAAATGCTTCGCCTGTGCGTATGCGCAACCGTTGCAAGTTGACAGGAAGACCTAGAGGCTACATGAGAACTTTTGGTATCTCAAGGGTGACTTTTAGAGAAATGGCCAATCAAGGCTTGATTCCCGGAGTTAAAAAGGCTAGTTGGTAAACCGATTTAAAGAAAAGAAATGCTTACAGATCCAATTTCAGATTATCTGACCAGAATTCGAAACGCCAGCATGGCAGGTCATAGGGTGGTAAATATTCCTGCTTCCAATTTAAAGAGGCAGATGACCAAAATCCTTTTTGACCAAGGCTACATATTGAGCTATAAGTTTGAAGAGGACAAGGTTCAAGGGAACATCAAAATTGCTTTGAAGTACGATAAGTTCACTAAAGAGCCTGTTATCAAAAGAATTCAAAGGGTAAGTAAACCAGGACTGCGCAAATATGCCGGTTCTGACGAATTGCCAAGGGTACTTAACGGTTTGGGAATTGCCATTGTGTCCACTTCCCATGGTGTTATGACCAGTAAACAAGCGAAGCAAGATAACGTAGGTGGCGAGGTATTGTGCTACGTTTATTAATGATAAAAGAATAAAGAAATGTCAAGAATAGGTAACAATCCGGTCGCAATCTCTGAAGGAGTTACTGTAGAGGTGAATGACAACATCGTTACAGTAAAAGGAAAACTAGGTGAGTTGACTCAAGAGTTTTCAGGAGTTGCCATTGAGGTTGAGGAAGGTAACGTCATTGTGAAGAGACCTTCTGATTCTAAAGAACATAAAGCGAAGCATGGTCTGTATCGTGCTTTGATAGCCAATATGATTGAGGGAGTCACCAAAGGTTGGACCAAGGAATTGGAATTGGTCGGAGTTGGATACCGTGCCAGCAATCAAGGGCAAAAATTGGATTTAGCCCTGGGCTTCTCACACAATATTGTGATGAATATCGCCCCTGAGGTAAAAATTGAGACTATTTCTGAAAAAGGGAAAAACCCCATCGTGAAGTTGACTTCACATGACAAGCAGTTGGTGGGACAGGTTGCGGCCAAGATTCGTTCTTTCCGTAAACCAGAACCTTACAAAGGAAAGGGAATCAAGTTTGTAGGGGAGCAGTTAAGAAGAAAAGCAGGTAAATCAGCGTAATAAGCCGTACAATGAAATTATCTAAGACTGATAGAAAGTTAAGAATACGAAGAAGAATCCGCAAGATTTCCTCCGGAACAGCAGCTAGACCAAGATTGTCTATTTTCCGAAGCAACAAAGAAATCTATGCGCAATTGATTGATGACAACAATGGAGTTACATTAGCGTCTGCATCATCAAGAGACAAAGATATCGAGGCCAAAGGCACAAAAACTGAGGTTGCGGCCTTGGTTGGAAAAGCGATTGCGGAAAAAGCCAAGAAGATTGGTGTTGAAGCAGTTGCTTTCGATAGAGGCGGAAACCTTTATCATGGAAGAGTAAAATCATTGGCCGATGGTGCCAGGGAAGCGGGACTAAAATTCTAATAAGACTATGTACCAAAAGTATAAGAACGTAGAGATAGTTAAGCCAGGAGGACTTGAGTTGAAAGACCGTTTGGTAGGTGTACAAAGAGTTACCAAAGTGACCAAAGGAGGTCGTGCATTCGGTTTTTCGGCCATCGTTGTCGTTGGTGATGAAAATGGTGTTGTAGGTCATGGTCTTGGAAAGTCCAAAGAAGTTGCTACAGCTATTGCCAAAGCCATTGAGGATGCCAAAAAGAACTTGGTTCGAATTCCTTTGAACAAGGGAACGCTTCCTCATGAGCAAAAAGGTAAATATGGTGGTGCTCGCGTTTACATTAAGCCAGCATCCCAAGGTACCGGGGTAATTGCAGGTGGTGCCGTACGTGCGGTATTGGAAGCTGTTGGGGTACACGACGTATTGTCCAAGTCCCAAGGTTCTTCCAACCCCCACAATGTGGTTAAGGCAACATTTGATGCGCTTCTACAATTGAGAGGTGCCCAAACTATTGCAAATCAAAGAGGAATTTCTTTGGAAAAAGTCTTTAAAGGGTAAAAAAGGATAGCATGGCAAAGATTAAGGTAAAACAAGTAAGAAGCAGCATCAAGCGTCCGCAGAATCAAAAAAGAACGCTTGAGGCATTGGGTCTTCGAAAAATAGGTCAGGTTGTTGAGCATGATGCCACACCCAATATCCTTGGAATGATCAATAAGGTAAAACATTTGGTTTCCACAGAGGAAGCTTAAAAATATAATTGTAATGGAATTACATAATCTTAAACCAGCAGAAGGCGCTGTACATAAAGAAGGAAAACGCGTAGGAAGAGGAGAAGGTTCAGGAAAAGGAGGTACTTCCACACGCGGACACAAAGGTGCCAAGTCTAGATCTGGATATTCCAAGAAAATTGGTTTTGAAGGTGGACAGATGCCGCTACAAAGACGTGTGCCCAAGTTCGGTTTTAAGAACATTAACCGAAAGGAATACCAAGGAGTCAACTTGAGCAAGTTGCAAGAGTTGGTTGACAAAGGAGTTGTGAAGAAGGAAGTGACTTTGGACACCCTTGTGGAAAACCGTTTGGCCCACAAAAATGACTTGGTAAAGATTTTAGGTAACGGAGAGCTCAAAGCCTCCTTAAAAGTTTCGGTACATAAATTTACTGCATCTGCCAAAGCAGCCATTGAGGCCGCTGGAGGTGAAGCAATAAGTTTGTAAGAAAAGAGCATGAAGAAATTTGTTGAGACCATCTCCAATATTTGGAAAATTGAAGAGCTTAGGCAACGTATTATCGTGACCCTAGGCCTTCTTTTGGTGTATCGTTTCGGTGCCCAAGTTGTGCTTCCAGGTATTGATACCGCCCAATTGGCAGAACTATCATCAAATACCGAACAGGGTATTTTGGGTATCCTCAATGCATTTACCGGAGGGGCTTTTGCCAATGCGTCCGTGTTTGCCTTGGGAATCATGCCCTACATCTCTGCGTCGATTGTTGTGCAATTGATGGGAATCGCCATTCCTTACCTTCAAAAATTACAGAAGGAAGGAGAAAGCGGTAGAAAGACCATCAATCAAATCACACGATGGTTGACCATTGGGATATGTATCGTTCAAGCACCGGCCTACTTGTATGGTCTTAGTGCTTTGGGTGTTCCTGAGAGTGCATTTATTCTTGGAAAAGGTCTTGATTTCATTATCCCATCTGTGATCATTTTGGTTACAGGAACCATATTTGCCATGTGGTTGGGTGAAAAAATTACAGACAAGGGAATCGGTAACGGTATCTCCTTGTTGATTATGATTGGTATTATCGCCACGATGCCCCAATCCTTTGTTCAGGAGTTCATCTCAAGAACTACCAACAATACAGGTGGTATTATGTTTATGTTGATTGAAGTGATCATTTGGTTTGTTGTTATTCTGGCCAGTGTCCTTTTGGTTATGGCGATTCGACAAATACCGGTTCAGTATGCAAGAAGAACAGCATCTGGCGGCTACGAGAAGAACATGATGGGGTCCAGACAGTACATTCCTTTGAAGTTGAATGCTTCTGGCGTAATGCCTATCATTTTTGCGCAAGCAATCATGTTTGCACCCAGCCTTATCGGAAGAACATTTAATGATACCGCTGTAGGGCAATGGATGGAAGTGCAGTTCGCAGATATCTTCGGATTGGCGTACAACATATTATTTGGCATATTGATTATCATCTTCACGTATTTCTATACGGCTATTACCGTTCCAACGAACAAGATGGCAGATGATTTGAAGCGAAGTGGAGGTTTCATTCCCGGTATTCGTCCAGGGAAGGAAACTGGGGATTATTTAGACAAGATTATGTCATTGATTACCTTCCCAGGATCTATTTTCTTGGCCCTGTTGGCAGTTTTACCTGCAGTAGTGGTGAAGTTGATGGATGTGCAGGCAGGTTGGGCATTGTTTTATGGTGGTACGTCGCTATTGATTATGGTGGGTGTGGCCATTGATACGGTGCAGCAAGTAAATTCGTATCTGTTGAACAGACACTATGATGGTCTGATGAAAACAGGTAAAAATAGAAAAGTAGCATAACCTATGGCGAAGCAAGCGGCAATAGAACAAGACGGAACTATTATCGAAGCGTTATCCAATGCAATGTTTCGGGTAGAATTGGAAAATGGACACGTGGTTACAGCCCACATCTCTGGAAAAATGCGCATGCACTACATTAAGTTGTTGCCAGGGGATAAAGTGAAGCTGGAAATGAGTCCATATGATTTAACAAAAGCAAGAATTACTTACAGATACTAATACGATGAAAGTAAGAGCATCCATAAAGAAGAGAAGCGCCGAATGCAAAATAGTTCGCAGGAAGGGCAGATTGTATGTGATCAACAAAAAGAATCCTAGATTTAAACAAAGACAAGGGTAATTATGGCAAGAATTGCAGGTGTAGACATACCAAAACACAAGCGTGGTATTATTTCGCTTACCTATATCTACGGAGTAGGTAAAAGTAGGGCCAAAGAAATTTTGGAAAGAGCCAAGGTTAGTGAAGATACCAAGGTTTCTGATTGGAACGATGATGAAATCGGTCGAATCAGGGAAGCTGTATCCAGCTATACCATCGAAGGTGAGCTTCGGTCTGAGACCCAATTGAACATCAAACGATTGATGGACATTGGGTGCTATCGCGGAATTCGCCATAGATCAGGATTGCCATTGAGAGGTCAGCGTACCAAGAATAACTCTAGGACACGAAAAGGAAAGCGTAAAACGGTTGCCAACAAAAAGAAAGCAACTAAATAATAGATAGTATGGCAAAAGCAGGTACTAAATCAACAAAAAAGCGTAAAGTAGTAGTAGAATCTACTGGCGAAGCGCACGTTGTTGCTTCTTTCAACAATATCATTATCTCTTTGACAAACAAAAAAGGAGATGTAATCTCTTGGTCTTCTGCCGGTAAAATGGGATTTAGGGGATCTAAGAAGAATACTCCTTATGCGGCCCAAGTAGCTGCCGAAGATTGTGCCAAAGTAGCTCACGAAGCTGGTTTGCGCAAGGTGAAAGTATACGTCAAAGGACCTGGTAACGGTAGAGAATCGGCAATTAGAACCATCCACAACTCCGGTATTGAAGTTACCGAGATTGTAGATGTTACACCACTACCACACAACGGGTGTAGACCTCCAAAAAGAAGAAGAGTTTAATTAATTATAATCATGGCCCGAAAGGGTCTTCACGAAAGTGCAATGGAGATTATCGAAGGATAAGCCTTAATTCATAATCGCACTTTCAAAAACAAAGAAGATGGCAAGATACACAGGACCAAAATCAAAAATCGCACGAAAGTTTGGAGAAGCGATTTTCGGTGACGACAAGGCATTCGAAAAGAAAAATTATCCTCCAGGCCAGCACGGCAACAACAGACGCCGTGGAAAAAAATCAGAATACGCAATCCAGTTGATGGAAAAGCAAAAGGCCAAGTACACCTACGGTATTCTGGAAAGACAATTTAGAAACCTATTTACCGAAGCCAAAAGACGTGAAGGCGTTACTGGTGAGGTTTTACTTCAGCTATGTGAGTCCCGTCTGGACAATGTTGTGTACAGAATGGGAATTTCACCTACAAGACGAGGAGCCAGACAATTGGTTTCGCACAGACACATCACCGTAAACGGTGAAATCGTAAACATCCCATCATACTCCTTGCGAGCAGGTGATGTAGTGGGAGTTCGCGAAAAGTCCAAATCTGTTCAATCCATTCAAGATTCCTTGGCTGCCAATAGCAGTGTTTATGAATGGATCACTTGGAACTCAGAAAAGTTGGAAGGTACGTATGTGACCATTCCAGAAAGACTACAGATTCCAGAGAATATCAAGGAACAATTAATCGTCGAGTTATACTCTAAATAAATCAACATTAGTCCAAATATGGCATTACTTAATTTTCAGAAGCCCGATAAAGTTATAATGATCGATTCAACAGATTTCGAAGGGAAATTTGAATTTCGCCCTTTGGAACCTGGTTATGGATTGACGGTTGGAAATGCGTTAAGAAGGGTATTGCTTTCCTCATTGGAAGGTTTTGCCATTACTTCTGTACGTATCGATGGTGTTGAGCACGAGTTTTCAGTGATTCCTGGCGTTGTGGAAGACGTTACAGAAATCATTTTGAACCTAAAACAGGTACGTTTCAAAAGACAGATTGATGACGTAGAAAGTGAAACCGTTTCTGTTTCTGTTAGCGGAAAAGAGCAGTTGACCGCTGGGGATTTCCAGAAGTTTATTTCTGGTTACCAAGTATTGAACCCCGATTTGGTCATTTGCAATATGGATCCAAAGGTGAACGTCAACCTTGAGATCATTATTGAAAAAGGTCGTGGATATGTTCCTGCAGAGGAAAACAAGAAATCCAATGCCCCTTTGGGCAGCATTGCCGTTGATTCTGTTTACACTCCTGTTAAGAATGTAAAATACAGTATCGAGAACTTTAGGGTTGAGCAAAAGACTGACTATGAAAAGTTGGTTTTTGAAATCGTTACCGATGGTTCCATTCACCCAAAAGATGCTTTGACCGAAGCGGCGAAGGTGTTGATTCACCATTTTATGTTGTTCTCAGATGAGCGCATCACCCTAGAGGCTGATGAAATTGCACAAACCGAGACCTACGATGAGGAATCATTGCACATGCGTCAGTTGTTGAAGACCAAGTTGGTTGATATGGACTTGTCCGTAAGAGCCTTGAATTGTTTGAAAGCTGCAGAAGTGGATACCTTGGGAGATTTGGTTTCCTTCAACAAGAACGATTTGATGAAGTTTAGAAACTTCGGTAAAAAATCCTTGACTGAATTGGAAGAGTTGGTCATCAACAAGGGACTTCAGTTTGGTATGGATTTGAGCAAATACAAATTAGATAAAGATTAATAATCATATTTTGCTCCCCGAGTACATCGGGTTTGGTAGCAAGATGATAACTTAAGAAGATGAGACACGGAAAAAAATTCAATCATTTAGGAAGAACGGCAGCCCACAGAAAGGCGATGTTGGCGAATATGGGATGCTCCTTGATTGAACACAAGAGAATCAATACAACGGTTGCAAAGGCCAAGGCCTTAAAGCAATTTATCGAACCTTTGATCACCAAGGCCAAGACCGAGAACAATCAAACTACGGAAAAAGGTACGCACAATCGGAGAGTGGTTTTCAGTAACCTTAGAAACAAGCACGCTGTAACTGAATTGTTCAGTACAGTGGCTGAAAAGGTTGGTGATAGGCCAGGAGGATATACCCGAATCATTAAATTGGGTAATCGATTGGGTGACAACGCCGATATGGCCATGATCGAATTGGTTGATTTCAACGAATTGTACAATGCAGAAAAACCTGCCAAGAAGAAATCAACAAGAAGAAGTAGAAGAGGAGGAACGAAAAAAGTGGAAGCTGCCGCTCCGGTAGCAGAAACCAAAGCTGACGACTCAGAAGAATAAAAAAATGTTATTAACTATTGGAATAGTGGAAAAAGGATAAGTGAGAACTTATCCTTTTTTTGTGTTTTTTTGTGAAAATGAAATTGTTTTAAAAGCTATGAAGTATCAAGCAAAAAGGAAAGCGCTGATTTTACTCGCGGACGGAACTATCTTTTATGGGAAATCTGTAGGAAACAAAGAAGGAACCGCCGTGGGTGAGGTATGTTTCAACACCGGCATGACAGGCTATCAAGAAATTTTCACCGATCCCTCCTATTTTGGGCAATTGATGGTGACCACCAATGCCCACATTGGGAATTACGGTACCAATCGAGATGAAGTGGAATCGGATTCCATTAAAATTTCTGGCTTGATCTGTAAAAATTTCAGCTATGAGTATTCACGTCCCGATGCGGACATGAGCCTGCTCGAATTTTTGGATGAAAACCAGCTTTTTGCAATTTCCGATGTGGATACCCGAGCTTTGGTAAGCTACATTCGAGACAATGGTGCTATGAACGCCGTGATTTCAACAAGGGTCGATGAAATTGATGCGCTGAAAGCCGAATTGAAAAACGTGCCCAGTATGGAAGGTTTGGAACTCGCTTCCAAGGTTTCCACAAGCGAACCCTATTACTACGGAGCTGAAAACGCAGAATACCGTATTTCAGCTTTGGATATAGGAATCAAAAAGAACATCCTTCGAAACTTGGCCAAAAGAGGTGCTTACATTAAGGTCTTCCCCTACAATACCCCGTTTGATGAAATGAAAGCCTGGAATCCAGATGGGTACTTCATTTCCAATGGACCTGGAGATCCAGAACCCCTAAATGATGCCATTGCCACGGCAAAAGAAATGATTCAAGCCGAGAAACCATTGTTCGGTATTTGTTTGGGTCACCAAGTCTTGGCCTTGGCCAATGGAGTTTCTACCTACAAAATGCACCACGGGCACCGCGGAATCAACCATCCTATTCTGAACCTTATAACGGGCAGGGGAGAAATCACATCCCAGAACCATGGTTTTGCCATAAGCCGGGAGGATACCGAAGCCAATACCGATTTGGAAATAACCCACGTGCATTTGAATGACAATACCGTTGCTGGAATCAAGATGAAGGATAAGGATGTATTTTCTGTACAATACCATCCGGAAGCCAGTCCTGGCCCACATGATGCCGAGTATTTGTTCGACCAGTTTTTCGAGGCTATAAAGGCGAGCAGTAACAAAAACGTTGTAGTTTAACGAATTGTTATTTTTCTGTGCGTAATCCTATTCTCAAAGCCTGAGAACAATAAGGCTTTTGTATCTTTGCCAAATTAATTTCAACCAAAAAAATACTTCAAAATGAGTATCATAATCAACATTCATGCACGGCAAATATTAGATTCAAGAGGTAACCCAACTGTTGAAGTTGACGTAATTACCGAAAACGGAGTTTTGGGTAGAGCCGCAGTTCCATCTGGAGCTTCTACCGGAGAGCATGAAGCTGTTGAGTTGAGGGATGGAGGCAACACCTTTATGGGAAAAGGTGTGAGCCAAGCCGTCTCTAATGTAAATACCGTTATTGCAGAGGAATTGGTGGGAACGTCGGTTTTTGAGCAGAACTATATCGATGAAACCATGATTGCCCTGGACGGTACACCCAACAAATCCAAGTTGGGGGCCAATGCAATTTTAGGAGTTTCTTTGGCAGCTGCTAAAGCTGCGGCGAACGAATTAGGGATGCCTTTGTATCGCTATGTAGGTGGTGTAAGCGCCAATACCTTGCCTGTTCCCATGATGAACATCATCAACGGAGGTTCACACTCCGATGCACCCATTGCTTTTCAAGAATTTATGGTAATGCCTGTGAAGGCCAAGGATTTCTCACACGCCATGCAAATGGGAACTGAGATTTTCCATAACCTAAAAAAGGTATTGCACGATAGAGGACTAAGCACTGCGGTAGGGGATGAAGGAGGATTTGCCCCAACCTTGGATGGAACTGAAGATGCTTTGGATACGATTGGCAAAGCTGTGGACAAAGCAGGCTACAAGTTAGGGGATGATGTGATGATCGCCCTCGATTGCGCTGCTGCTGAATTCTTTGAAAACGGAAAATATGACTACACCAAGTTCGAAGGCGATAAGGGAGCGGTAAGAAGTTCAGAAGAGCAAGCTCAATACTTGGCGGACCTTTGTGCAAAATATCCGATTATCTCCATCGAAGATGGGATGGATGAGAACGATTGGGACGGTTGGAAAACGCTGACTGAAAAAGTTGGGGAAAGTGTGCAGCTTGTAGGTGATGATTTATTCGTGACCAATGTGGAACGCCTTTCTAGAGGAATCGAAAACAACATCGCCAATTCTATTTTGATCAAGGTAAACCAAATAGGAACCTTATCAGAAACGATTGCAGCGGTGAACATGGCCAAAAATGCAGGATATACTTCTGTTATGTCACACCGTTCCGGAGAAACAGAAGATAACACCATAGCCGATTTGGCAGTGGCTTTGAATACTGGACAGATCAAAACAGGTTCTGCCTCACGTAGTGATCGTATGGCCAAATACAATCAGTTGCTTCGCATAGAAGAAGAATTGGGCAGTACTGCGTACTATCCGCAGGAAAAGGCTTTTAAAGTCAACTGATTCATAATGATTTTTTAGCATTGCAAGGGCCTTTTCCATTTGGGAAAGGCTTTTTTTTGTTTACGAAACAAACTTTGGTACCTTAACAAAACCGAACCTTCTAACAATCCCCCCAATGAACAACTTTTTATTCGTTTCAGCCGAAAATGATGCGATACCCAACTGCAAGGCAGGCGGTATGGGCGATGTGGTACGTGACGTACCAAGGCAAATATCTGAAAGGGGCGATAAGGTGCATGTCATTGTCCCATCTTATGGCCGACTGCACCAAGATGGGATTTTTAAGACAAGCTTAAACTTCGACCTTCGGATTATGGGATATACGGCTGAACTTTATGAGGTACGGCCCAAAAAAGAGTTTCCAAATATCACCCATTACGTCATCCATCACCCCGAAATAGAAGCAGGGGATATTGCCCATATCTATCACAATGATCCCAAAGAGCCCTTTTATACGGACGCCATTAAATACTTCATTTTTTGTACCGCTGTTGCAGAAGCTATTAAGAGGGAAGCTTTCGGAAAGTTGGATGTGGTGCATTTGCATGACTGGCACACCAGTTTGGTCCTTTTTCTTCGTGAATACCACAAAGAGTACGAAACGCTGAAGCCCATTCGGTTTGTGTACAGCATCCATAATTTGGCAATTCAGGGGATTCGTCCCTTTGCGGATAATTATTCTTCGTTGGAAAATTGGTTTCCGAATGTACCCTTGGATGAAAAAGCACTAATGGACTATCGCTATCAAGATTGCATTAATCTTATGGCGGTCGGTATTCGATTTGCGGATGCTGTCCATACGGTGTCGCCCAGTTATAAGAAAGATGTTCTCTTGCCCAGTTCCCCTCCTGAATTTATAGGCGGCGAGGGTTTAGAAAAGGACCTTCAAAAAGCGGATGAAGAAGGCCGTCTTTTTGGCATTCTCAATGGATGCAACTACAAAAACATCAACAAGGAAAAGAAAGGACTCATTTATCGTAATACCATCAAGGCCCTGTTTCAATGGTTACAAGAAGAATCCAAAAAGTACAAAGCTGACTTTCTGGCCCATACCGGCGAGAAAATCATGGATTTTGTGGATAATCGCCCCAAATTCATTGCGTCGAGCGTAGCACGTTTAACGGAACAAAAATTCTATTTCTTCAAGCGTTCCCCTGAAGCTTTTGTAGAGATTTTGAAGCGATTGGAAAAGGTGGATGGAATTTTCATGCTATTGGGCACAGGTGCTCCTGAGTATGAAGAATTGTTCAGGGAGTTGAGCTATGAGCACAAAAACTTTGTGTTCACCAATGGGCAATCGGAAAAGCTGATAGATTCCATCTACTTGGAGTCTGACTTATATTTTATGCCCAGCCTTTTCGAACCTTGTGGTATTAGCCAAATGTTGGCCATGCGCAACGGTAATCCGTGTTTGGTACATCATACCGGCGGACTAAAAGATACCGTGGAACACTTAAAAACCGGTTTCGGTTTCGATGGGGATACCTACGACAAGAAAATCAAGAATATGCTGGACACCCTCGATTTGGCCCTTGATATGTATGCCAATGACCCACCCGCTTGGAAAAAGATTCAGGCCAATGCGAAACGCATGCGTTTCACTTGGAAAAAATCAGTGGATGAGTATTACCTTTCTCTGTACGAACTGGCGTAAATGAGGTGAGATTTTTGATCTTCTTTTTTCCTGTTAAGAACAATATAAATGGGACGGGGAAATTGTTAATGCCTTTGCTTTTTCGTAAATTTCGGGTTCCATTTTAATAATCTCTTAAAATATAGCATGTCGGATAAAGCGATACTTGAATATTCCGGAAACCGTTACGAATTCCCGGTGATAAAAGGTAGTGAAAATGAGTTGGCCGTAGATATTAAAACCCTAAGAGCAGCCAGTGGTATAGTGACCATTGATCCTGGTTATAAAAACACGGGGTCATGTGAAAGTGCCATCACCTTTTTGGATGGTGAAAAAGGAATTTTAAGATATCGAGGGTATTCGATTGAGGATTTGGCTGAAAAAGCTGATTTCCTTGAAGTATGTTACCTCCTCATCTTTGGGGAGCTTCCCAACAAGGAACAACTCGAAACCTTTCATCACGACATCAAGGAAGAAGCCCAGGTAGATGAGGAAATGAAGAAGATTTTGGATGCTTTCCCAAAAGCGGCGCATCCTATGGGCGTTTTGTCGTCCTTGACCAGTGCCTTGGTTGCCTTTAATCCGGTTTCGGTTGATGTCTCTTCAGAAACAGCCATGTACAATTCCATTGTACGGATTTTGGCCAAGTTTCCGGTATTGGTGGCATGGACCCAACGCAAGAAAAAGGGCCTTCCCTTAAATTATGGTGACGACACCTTGGGCTATGTGGAGAACTTCCACAAAATGATGTTCAAAAAGCCCAGCAAAGAATATGAAAAAGACCAGATCGCCATTGATGCTATCGATAAGCTTTTGATTTTGCATGCGGACCACGAACAAAACTGTTCCACTTCCACAGTACGAATCGTTGGTTCTTCCCATGCGGGTCTATTTGCTTCACTTTCAGCGGGAATCTCTGCGCTTTGGGGCCCCCTTCACGGAGGAGCGAACCAAGCCGTTTTGGAGATGTTGGAAGCGATTCAGGCCGACGGTGGCGATACTAAAAAATATATGGCCAAGGCCAAGGATAAGAACGACCCTTTCCGTTTAATGGGCTTCGGTCACCGTGTTTACAAAAACTTTGATCCAAGGGCACGGATTATTAAAACAGCAGCAGATGAAGTATTGGGGAATCTGGGAATAGAAGATCCTATTTTAGAGATTGCCAAGGGACTTGAAAAGGAAGCTCTGCAAGATGATTATTTTGTAAAACGCAAGCTCTATCCCAATGTGGATTTCTACTCGGGAATTATTTACCGTGCCTTGGGAATCCCAACGGAGATGTTCACGGTAATGTTTGCTTTGGGAAGACTTCCCGGCTGGATTGCCCAATGGAGAGAAATGCGATTACGGGGAGAGCCAATAGGCCGCCCAAGACAAATTTATATCGGAGAAACGCACAGACCTTTTGTGGACCTGGGGAAACGATAGGCAAAGAGTGATGTACAAATAAGATAAGGCGGCCCAGAGGACCGCCTTTTTTATAGGGAAACTTGATGGACTTCAGAACTCAGATTCAGCTTTTTGTCCCACTCGTAGCAGGAAGCCATAATTTTCAAGTAATAATACTTTTTCAGTTTCGATTGCCGGTTCTTCAAAAGTAAGCTCCTACAACGGTTGTATTCATCGTGCAGAAAATTATGGGCGTCAATGGTGTTAAGGCTGTTGACGGTCGACTCCATAGAAGTCTCATAATCCGCCACGTGCTGATCAATTTCCTTAACGAGCTTCTTTGGGGTTTCCTTAATGTATTGTTTTTTGTTTTCCGAGAGTTGAAAAAGGTCCTCGGAGGTGATGCATTCCCGATACTTGGCATCGTAATCGGAATCAGACTTTGTTTTACTTGAAGTTGATATGCCAAAAGGATTGATTTTTCCTTTCAAGCCCATGCCCAACATAAGCAGACACACAGCGGTGATTGCTACAAGTACAAAACCTAGTTTCTTCATCATCTAATCTTTTTCATTTTCTTAAATGTAGCGATTCCTTCAGAAACCACCTACAATTTTTTCGATAAACGTGCTATTTTGAACTATATTTAACTATTTGATTAGCAATTAGTTGAATGTTAAATCGTATCCCTTTTCACATTAAGGTTTTTGTTGAGGGACACTGATATTTTTTTTGAAAGAGGTAAAGGAAAATCACCAGCAAAACACTAGTTTTGCCCTAAATTTTTTGAGCCTTTTCCTTAGTGTTGATGGAAAAGTGTTTCCACGCCCTACATAAATTTGAGCTATGATGCAATTGCATATTGTGGATGAAACAGCACCCTTGAAAGCGGTGATTTTGGGAACTGCTGAAAGCTGTGGACCGGTACCGAAACCCGAGGAGGCCTATGATCCAAAATCCTTGGAGCATATTTTGGCAGGAACGTATCCCAAGGAAGAAGATATGGTCAAAGAAATGGATGCCTTTGCTGAAGTTTTTCATAAATACGGAGTAAAAGTATTCCGCCCAGAGGTGTTGAAGGACTGTAACCAGATTTTCTCTCGGGACATTGCTTTTGTAATTGAGGACAAGCTGTTCCATTCCAATATTTTACCGGATCGGGAAAGGGAGTTTGAAGCCATCCATGAAGTTTTGGACCAAATTGACCCCAAGAAGATCATTAGACCGCCGGAAGAAGTCCATATCGAAGGAGGAGATGTAATGCCATGGAATGATTATATTTTCATAGGAACCTATACCGGTAAGGACTATCCTGACTTCATTACGGCGCGAACCAATAAGGAGGCCGTCGAGTTTATTCAGGAGCTATTTCCGAATAAAACCGTAAAAGCCTTTGAGTTACGAAAGTCCAATACCAATGCCAAAGACAACGCTTTGCATTTGGACTGCTGTTTTCAACCTGTGGGTAAGGATAAGGCCATCTTGCACAAAAATGGTTTTTTGGTGGAGGAGGAATACCAGTGGTTGGTGGATTATTTCGGAAAAGAGAATATTTTCGAAATTGATAAGGACGAGATGTACAATATGTTCAGCAATGTGTTCTCCATATCGCCCGAGGTTGTGGTTTCTGAGAAAAGCTTTACAAGACTGAATAATTGGCTCAGGGAACAAGGTTTTACGGTAGAGGAAATTCCCTATGCCGAAATCGCCAAACAAGAGGGGTTGTTGCGATGCAGCACCATGCCCTTGATTAGAGAAAAGTAATAGAATGTCACATCGAGCCCAGTCGAGATGTCTTATCCGCCTTTCGACCCCGCTCAAGATGACCAGACCCTAAAGGGTCAACCAGAAAAGCAAGCTGATACGAATTAAGAATGCAGATTACCAACACCATACTCATGATCAGGCCGGTCAATTTCCGGATGAATGAACAGACTGCCGTAAATAACTACTTTCAAGAAAGGCCCGATATCACCAATGCCGAAATCAACAAAAGGGCCCAACAGGAGTTTGATGCCTTTGTGGAAAAGCTTCGTGCCCATGGCGTCAACATGATTGTTGTGGATGACAAGGTGGAAACGGATACCCCCGATTCCATTTTTCCGAACAATTGGGTGTCTTTCCACTCCAATGGAACGGTCTGTGTGTATCCCATGTTTGCCGAAAACCGCAGAAAAGAACGTCGAGAGGATATTTTCGAAATCCTTGAGGAGAATGGTTTCCAAATCAATGATGTGATGGACTATACCTCCGCTGAGGAGGAAGGTGTATTTCTGGAAGGCACCGGTAGCATCTTGAAGGACCGTGTGAACCAAAAGGCCTATTGCGCCCTCTCCGAACGTGCCCACGAGGAGCTTTTTATTGAGTTTTGTGAGGATTTTGATTGCTTCCCGGTGATTTTTACGGCCAATCAAACTGTGGATGGGGAACGATTGCCCATTTACCACACCAATGTGATGATGGCTATGGCCGAAACCTTTGTGGTCATTTGCCTCGATACCATCGACGACAAAAAGGAACGCAAAAATGTGGTGGAACAGATTAAAAAGGATGGCAAGGAAATCATTTCCATCACGGAAGAACAGATGTACCAGTTTGCGGGGAACATGCTTCAGGTGATTGGAGCCAACGACCAACGCTATATGGTGATGAGCACGGCGGCCTACAAAAGCCTGCGACCTGACCAAATTGCTGCGATTGAAAAGCATTGCCCCATTCTTCATAGCCCATTGGATACCATTGAAACCTGTGGTGGAGGCTCTGCTCGATGCATGATGGCAGAGGTATTCTTACCGATGTCGAGCTAATTTGGTGGGACGCCAAAAATGCTTATCTTTCATGAATACTTCACGGTATGCCCTTTTCAGGAACAGTCTCCTGACATTTCTTATCTGACTTACTAGTTACGTTGGCAAACAATGAAACCAACCAAAACCAATCTAAAATAGTCGAAAACCGTTTTTTCGATATGTACCCCCCTTATTTAGTTAATTCCCCTTTGGTTTCCTTTTAGGAAAGTCATGGTTTTTGCTATGGCCTTTCCAAACTGAAATGAATTGGAAGTACCCTAAGGAACATCTAGATGTTCCAAGCCCCCCCTTTGGTGCCTTCAATGGATTACAAATGCTAAAACACAAGGAAATGAAACTAACACTTTCGGCCGGAATCGCACTTTTTTTAAGTGTGGCATCACTTACGGTCTGGGAAATCTACTGGAGGTCCCAAGGTAGGATTCCCACCATTGACGACGATAAACATCTTTGGGCCGCAGAACGCGAAAAAGTTGACCAACTGGGTCCCGATGACATTGTAATCGTAGGATCCTCAAGGGTAATGTTCGATATTCAATTGGATGAGTTTGAAGAATTATCGGGCGTACGTCCCATACAGTTGGCCTGCGCAGGAAGTTCACCACTTCCGGTTTTTCATGATATTGTAGAGAACACTGATTTCAGCGGAACGGTCATCGTAGGGGTGACCCCACCCCTTTTTTTCTCGACCACCTTTCCAAAGGCCCCGCCCATCGAGTGGCCCCAATCCAGGGTAGATCATCATAAAAAGTGGACCTACGCCCAGCGATTCAATCACTGGTTATCGATGCCACTTCAAAAGAATTTGGTAATGGTTGCCACCCACGATGAGGTGCTGGACGATAATGTAGACCTAAAAACACTATTGAACAATGTAGAAATCAACAACCGAACAAAAAAGCCGCGATATCCTCCGTTTTTTGAATTTGGTTATATAGACGATTCCCGAAACGTTCGAATGGCGCCACAAATGACAAGTGATACGACAGCTGCCAATCAAATCAAGGGGGCTTGGGAGTTTGTTTTCAGCGGAAAGAATCCCCCACCCGATAAAAATGGCACCACGGCCTTTTTCGCAAAAGATGCAGAAAAGCTAAGGGAAAGAGGGGGAAATGCGGTTTTTGTAAGATGTCCCTCCACAGGTATTTTTCATGAAGGGGAAAAGAAAATTACCCCAAGGGAAACTTTTTATGACAGTTTATTGACGGTTACCAAATTTCCGGGATATCATTATCAGGATTATGAGGAGTTACGAAATTTTGATTGCCCCGAATGGTCGCACCTTTCGGAGCCCGATGCCAAAAAATTCACCAAAGCCCTGGTCAAGATTATGCTGAAAGACAAGGTAATCACTAACCTTAAAACCGACTGATCATGTTGTTCAACTCCCTGGGATTTTTTGTTTTTCTCTTTGTTGTACTCCTATTGTACTATACGCCTGTACTTTCCTGGAAGGGAAAAAAGGCGATGTTGTTGCTGTCAAGTTATGTGTTCTACGCCCTGTGGAACCCACCTCTGGTGATTCTGTTATGGATTTCGACCATGGTCGATTGGACCGCGGGCAAAAAATTGGCCATATTACAGAACGAAAAGAAACGCAAACTTTGGCTCATCTTGAGCATGGTGGTTAATTTGGGATTCCTCGCTTTTTTCAAATATGGGGATTTCTTGCTTGAAAACTTTGTTCTGCTGATGCAGTCTATCGGCTTGGATTTTCAGGCTCGCCCCATGGATATCATTTTGCCCATGGGCATTTCCTTTTATACGTTTCAGACCATGTCGTACACCATCGATATGTACCAACGCAAAACGGAACGAGCAAAAACCATGTTGGACTTTGCCCTCTACGTCACCTTTTTTCCTCAGTTGGTGGCCGGACCCATTGTGCGGGCGAAGGAACTTATCACCCAGTTTTACGAACCTAAAAAGGCTACGGTGAATCAATTTTTATGGGGTGCCTTTTTGCTGACGATAGGCTTGTTCCAAAAAGTGGTGATGGCCGATACGTTGTTATCCGGTGCCTCCGATACAGTGTTTGGAAGCAAGGACGTTCTGCATGGCCTCGATGCCTGGATGGGCACCTTGGCTTTTTCCGGACAAATATTTTTCGATTTTGCCGGCTATTCCACCTGTGCCATTGGCATTGCCCTGATGTTGGGCATCGCCCTACCCGATAACTTTCGATATCCCTATGCCTCTATCGGATTTTCCGATCTCTGGCGGAGGTGGCACATAACACTGTCGACCTGGCTGCGGGATTATCTCTATATCCCCTTGGGGGGAAACCGCAAGGGATTGACCCGAACCTATGTGGCCCTTATGGTGACCATGCTTTTGGGCGGACTCTGGCATGGCGCGGCTTGGACCTTTGTGGTCTGGGGAGCTTTACATGGCATCTACTTGGTTATCGAACGACAATTTCGTGGCAGGGTGAAGGCAAAGACCACGGGCTGGCAAGGATTTATGCTCGCGCTGCTCACCTATACCTGCGTGAACATCACCTGGGTATTTTTTAGGGCGAGGGAATTTGTTACGGCTAAGAATATGATGGCCTCCATGTTTTTAGGAAATACCGATGGTGCCCAAGTGCTACATACCTTCGAGATTGTTAAGGTGAGCACAGTAATTGCTGGTTTGTTCCTCTGTCATTGGTATATGCGCAACAGAACGATGAAAGACGTGTCCAAAAAAGTGTCACCTGTGCTCATGGGGGTGTTTTGGGCCATTTTGGTCTTTTTCATCGTGATTTCACAAGGCAGTGGAGAACAGTTTATCTACTTCCAGTTTTAGGACTATTAAACTTTAAAATGACTTTCTATTTCTGATAGTACTGTAGGCAACTGGTCAAAGACCAGCTTGTTTTCAAAACGGATGACGGTATAGCCCAAGCTTTCCAAATATTCGGTTCGGATGTTATCTTTTTCTTGGGCAGCTGCATTAAAATGCACTTCCCCGTCCAGTTCAATGATGAGTTGTTCCGAGGCGCAATAAAAATCAACAATGTAGTTTCCGATGCTATGCTGCCGTTGGAATTTACGTCCCTGCAGCTTTTTGCCCTTGAGGTGGGTCCACAGAAAAGCTTCGGCAGGCGTTAGGTTCTTGCGGAGTTTCCGCCGTAGCGGTAGTAGGTATTTTTGGCTGTGAATGGGTTTCATTGGGAGGGGTAAAGTAGTAAATTTTGGGCAGGTGGTCCAAATGAGTGTGGGGAATCCCTCCGTCCCACTACGGTGGGACACCTCCCTTTACAAAGGGAGGAGCCTGTTGGGGACTTGTTTTGGAGTAATGTCTAGCGGTGGGACATTGGTCCACTGAACAGGAGGAGCCAGGGAGGTTGCCATGATTTCAGGACATAACTTGCTCAAGAGCCTCCTGCCAGATACTCTCGGTGTTGAGAAGATTCTGGTGAGTACTTATGGCTCCCCTCTTTTCAAAGAGGGGTGGTTAACCGGGGAGTTTATGTTTTCTTATAGAAATACATAAAAATCCCCGCCATGGCCACCATAAAAAAGGCGAAGGGCAGGGAGGTGATGATGAGCAACTTTTGCACGGCCACCAGCACATCAATTTCGGGTTTGGCATTACCGAGAAGGATAAGCGCCAAAGTTGCCAAAAGAATAATGACTGACCACAACAACCGATGCTTCCGGTCGGGGATAGGATTGCCACGGTCCGTGAACATGCTGAGGACAAACACCGCCGAATCCACCGAAGTGACCAAAAAGCTTATGAGAAGTAAAATGGTGACCCCATTGAGCAGCGACGGCAGCGGATAGCTCTCAAAAAAAACAAAGATGGACGAGAACACATTCCCGAACTCATTGTTGTACGCGCCCCAGCCTTCGATGATCTCAAAGGCCGACGTGCCAAAGACCGAAAACCAGAAAAACGTGCCCAGCGAGGGCAACAGCAGTACCCCCAATAGCATTTGCCGCAGGGTGCGCCCACGGGAGATTCGCGCAATAAAAATTCCGGTGAAGGGCGCCCAGGCCAACCAAAAGGCCCAGTAGTAGAACGTCCAGTCGGTGAGGAAGTCAATGCCAGGGTTGTAGTGGCCCCAGGCCACGCTCAGGGGCACAAAATCGATAAGGTATTGCAGGGAGGCCTTTCCGAAGGAAAGGAGGATCTCCCCCACATTGCTGTTCACCAGTACAAAGGCCAAGAGCAGCAGGGTGACCAAAATATTGAACTTGGATATCTGCTTGATTCCCCGGTCGACCCCCAGCCAAACGGAGACAAAGGCGATGGACGATATTAAAATCGCCAAGAGCAGGGTAGTGCCCAGGCCGAAGATATCGCCGAAGAGGTGGTCGAGCCCTCCGGTGATCTGGGCAGTTCCGAGGCCCACGGCGGCAATCAACCCAAAAACGGTGGTGAGAATGGCCAGCACATCGATGATGGCAGCGCGCTTGCGCCCATTGAGGCGGGCGGGGATGCTACGGCTCACCAACACCCGTTGGTTTTTTACGAATAGAGCATAGCCAATGACCAGGGCGAACAGCCCGTAAAAGGCCCAGGCCGTAAAGCCCCATTGGTAAAAGGTAAACTCCAGCGCAAGGATTTCGGGGGTAGTGTTTGTGGGAATAGGCGGATTTTGCTGCATAAACACCGGTTCTTGCACCGCGCGGAGCAGAATACCGGCGCCCATACCCGTGCTGTAGAGCATACTGGCCCAGGCCCAGGTGGAGTGCTCGGGTTTTTCATCGGCTTGGCCGAGTTTGCGCTTGCCCCAGGGGGAGATGGCGATTCCTAAAAGGAGCAGCACACAGCCCAGCCCCAAGTAGAGGTAAAAGTACCCAAAGTAGCTGCGCACCCATAGCGAAACGGACTCTATGCTCTGGTAGCTCCACTCGGTAAAAAAGAACACCACGGCCGAAAACAGCACCAATAGGCCAGTGGAAACGGAGAGCAGCTTGTTATTTTTAAATAATCCTAAAATGGGTTTCGGTTTATGTCATTTCGAAAGTAAGGAGAAATATCGAGCTGATGACTCAAGAAGTATTGAACAGAGTGGCCTTCTCCCCAGATTGAAAATCAGATGGCATTTCAAATAGTACAGGTATACTATTTGAACGACTTTTCATCAAAAAGAATAGGAGATTCTTGATAATTGTAGTATATTATAAGGTCCCTTTCAAACAAAAATTCCCTCAAAAATATCTGAAGTTTCCGTATCCCTAGGTTGACTGGGGATATCGTGATGGTTAGTTCCCTTGGAATCCGAAATCTGGATTACCGATTAGCAACGATTAAATTTTTTGGGTTATGATAATCAAGCAAAAGATTAAAAATGCAGCATCTATTGAATTTAGAAATTTCAAGTCAATAGGTATGGGTGTACTTATGATTCTGGCATTTTTGGGATGCAAGGAAAAGCAACAGGACGAACAGACCACCAGCGATTTGAACGGCCCCTTTATCGTACAGTCCTTAGCTGCAGAAACCAATTTTGACGCGTACGGCCGCAGCGGAGAGCTAATACAGCACGGAATCACCCTGTTGGTACGAAATGAAGACAAGGAACCCCCAACCAATGCCAAGGGTGAGGTGATGCCCGTTACGGTTTCCTTCGAGGTAATAGCACAACCCGACGGGGCCAATATGGAGTTGTTCACTGGTGGAGAAGGGAGCTCCACAGCTACTGATGATCAAGGCCGGGCCAATGTCGGTATTCGACTGGGGAGCAGTGCTGGAGTTTATGTGGTGCGCGCAACACTTCCTGATTTTTTCGACAGCGTGGACGCCTTTATAACCATTTATACCGAAGGCATTACATCAAAACTGACCGTTCTACCCTTCGACCCCGTTTCTGTGGATGAACCTTTGCAAATGCAGGTGAGGGCCACGGACTGGCTTGATGCACCCGTGGAGAACGCCAATTTACTGGCATCCTTTGTGAGTGAAGACTTTCCTGAGATTCCTCCACAGACCTTTGAAGGCACATCGGAAGGAGATGGCATATTCACCTTCAACTTGCAGTCAGAATATGCAGCGAAGCAGTGGCTTACTATCGGCGACGAAAGCTCGGAGTTCACCATTGAAGAAGAGATAGCATTTTTACCTGGTACGGTGAGCTCTTTGGAATTCTTGCCTGTGGAAAACCCCAGACATCAACCCCCTTATGACCAAACCACGGTTGAACTCAGGGCCCTCGACAATTTTGGAAATATAGTCCCCATGCAAGGGGTCGATTGGTCAACCTCAACAGGAAATGTAAAGCCTATTTCCCCAAGTGAGGGAACTTCGGCGGCGGCGCATCTCAACTTTGAGCAAGATTCCATAGCCCAGGTAACCGCAACCTTTGAAAAACTTTCAACATCTACTCGGGTAGACTTGCCCGGTGTGTACTTGCGCCCTGTGGAGGAGAATGATTATGCTTTTGTGGGGGACAGCTTTCGGGTGCAAGTGGAGGTGTTCCCATCTTCAGGTGGCGGAATGGCCAAGGCACTTTCAGTGGCCGTATCATCTCCTGGTGAGGCCGCGGAGTTTGTATCGGCCACCGACCATGACGATATGATACCTCCCGTATCGACCAGCACAGATGCAGAGGGCAACCTGCGGTTGACCATCGAAAAAATGGAAGTCCCGCTTTCAGAAAAGACGCCAAGGTTAGTGGTTACTGAACTCCTGTACACCTGTTTGAATGAATTGGAGGCCTGTTTAGAAGTGATGAGCGGTGATATCGTGATTCAACGGTCCCCCAATAGAAACCATGCATTGCACCCCGGTTTGCGTTATTGCCGGCCCCAAAAGGAAAGGCGCGAAAAACAGCTTTGTCTTAATTTCTGTTTGGTCACAAAACCGGGAGGCAAAACCTTTGCCCAGCTCAAGACCTTGGCTGAGGCAGAGGTCGCGAAGGCGCAACAGCACTTTGATAACAACATCGCCAATTGCTGCCCCAAGGTGAAGATCAAGGCCTGTTACAACAACCTGACTTGGCGGGAATATCGGCCCATTGTGAACGGAGGGGCCAAGCCCGGAAAGCTCGAAGGCGGTATTTGGAAGGAAGGAGGAAATTCGACCTTCAATAGAAACGATGCTACCAAGGACGCATGGAAACTTTCCCCTGAATTGAAAAACTTGCTTAAAAAATGCCGAAAGGCCAATTGTAACCCGGTTTATATGGTGCCCGAAGTGTTTCATAAAAGAGGTAGATGGTATAAGGGATGGGCAGTGACCATTTCCCCCAACGATTTTCCGGAGACCACGGGCGCGCAGAATAGCGGTACCGGCATCATCATGACGGCTGGACTGGATGTCAATAACAATGTACTGATTCACGAATTGGGGCATTTGTTGATTGATTTGCCCAGAAATGAAGATGGAGGCAACGAACATAAGGGGATTAGGGACAGGAAACGTTTTATGATCAGCAACCCCAAACAGCACCGGCAAAATTTCTCAGCGGAAGAGTGCAGCCACATCTGGTCGAATATTGATAGTTATAACGGCGACTGTAATTGAGTTAGGGAGTAAAGGGTAGAAGGTATAAGGTTAAGGGTAAAAGGTGCATGGCCAAATAAATTAAACCCTTCACCCTTTACCCTTCACCCAACACCCAACACCCAACACCCCGCATCCATCATCTGACACCCAACACCCAACACCAAGCACCAAGCACCAAATACCAAGCACGCAACACCCTTTTTTGAAACTTTTGATTTGTCATTTGGAACTTAAAACCTCACCAAGCACCAAACTCCAAGCACCAACCACCCAACATTCTCTTTTTTTGGAATTTGTGATTTGTCATTTGGAATTTGAAACTTCACCCTTCATCCAACACCCGCCACCCCGCACCCAACACCTAGCATCTAGCATCTGACACCTAGCGTAGGACATTATTTCACAAAAAGTACTATCTTCATGGTGGCCCTTACAGGCGAAACTCCCCCAAATACATGCCTTGAATTAATGAAACCCTGTCAAAGAATAGGGTAGAACCACAGGTGAGAAGTTACAAGAAGTAATTGTTCTTGATAAGAACTTGACTAATGGATGAAGAAATTATCGATTTAGAGGCTATAATTGAGGTTCTTGCAGAAGATTTTCCCGATATAGCAGAAATCTATTTATTTGGCTCAAGAAGATTTGAAACGGGTAGTTCACGTTCCGATATTGATATTCTGATTACTACGACTAGTAGAATTAAGCCTTCACAACTAAGAGATTTCACATTGAAGCATAGTACAGCTTTGGACTTATTCATTTTGGAAAATGGTAGGGCAACAAGCGTAGCAAATGAAAGTTACATCGAAGCAAGTAGTAATGACAAATTAGTTAAAGATGTCAACGCACTACTTCTTTATGACAAGGATACTGGGGCAAGTCCCGAATTAGCCAAAAAGAAACAAATCGAAATCGATAAAAGGATAAATCATGAATTGACCTCATTACCAAACTCGACCATTGAATATATTGAAGAAAAGGCTTTTGAAAAATTCTTAGAGAGAGCCAATGAAAATGGCTTAACTGCTAAACCTTATATTGGAGCATCAACTGAAGAAGCAAGTGAGTTTATTGTTGAAATTTTAAGAGGGTTAGTACCATCCACGCATTCAGTCACAAATCACGGACAAGCCAAGGTAGGCTGGACGAAAAACCTAAATGATGAATATGATTTTCAGAATCTCTTTTGGATTGTGGTTAAACCATGGTTGCCAAGCCTAAGTAGAGAGGACGTTCAATTAAAATATGATGGACAAGAAAAAAGATCGGACTTCAATTTGTTCAACAGCCAAATGGTAATTGAAATGAAGCATATAAAAAACGATGGTGACAAAAGGTCCATAGTAAAGACATTAAGTGGATTAAAAGGTTTTTATGTTCAACATCCTAATATTAGAACCTTAATTTTTGCAATACTTGTGGACGAATCAGTTGATTTGGACGATAGAAAATGGGAATCTGATTTCACATTTTCAAAGAATACACCTGAAGTTAAAACTGTAATAATCAGAAATAAAATAATTGGAAAAAACTGAAGGAAATATAGGTGTTTGGACACTATGAAAATTCCATAATGAATGCCAATCTATTGATTTTCCGATAAAGCTGTAATCAGTAACGTAAAAAGCAATATGAAAGTTATAGGGTTTAATTTTACAAAGAATGACTTCAGGTTTGCGGTCCTAGAAAATAGTTCAAATCCACCGGTAATAATTGAGAAAAACAAAATCGTTCTTCCAAACATGGAAACTGATGAACTAATGGAGTGGTTTGAAACTCAAATTTCGTTAATTATTGACAAGCACAAGCCAGATAAAATTTCTCACAAGATTTCTTCGGCTTTGTCGTCCTTAGTTCAAATTAAAAATTCCTGTTATCCTCAAGGTATTTTAAATCTGATTGCAAAGAAAAAGGGAATTTCTATCAATTCGTACTCCCCCCAGGGAATTAATGCTACCAAATTTGGACAACCTAAAAAGACTGATGTTTATGAATACATTGATCCAATAATTGGGGTTCACAAGCCATATTGGGATAAAGCAACCAAAGACTCAGTTTTGATTGCTTGGTTTAATTTGTTGTAGATATGGCTAAGGAAAAGCTAGATAAGTTTCAAATAATAGACCATATTGGAAGTGGTTTCTTCGGAAATGTATTCTTATGTTATGACCCTTTTTTCCAGAATGAAATTGCCGTAAAAGTTATTAAAGTAACGGACCCTGATAAATTTATAAAAGCTGTAAAAGAAGGACAGACTTTGGATTTGTGCAGACACAAACACATCGTCGATGTAAAAGATGTCAGGTCTGTTATTTTTAGAGGAGAACAAGTTGTAATAATCGTAATGGAATACTTGGCAAAAGGTTCTATTCAGAAACATATTGAGAAAAGGTTTATTTCGGTGAAGGACGCATGCAGGGTTATTCAACAAGCATTGTTGGGACTTGAACACGCCCATAATAACAATATTTTGCATCGAGACATCAAGCCGGCAAATATTATGTTCGGTGACAATGATGAAATCAAGTTATCAGACTTTGGGCTTGCTATAAACTATCATGCGGAACCAAGCAATATAATGGGTTACAGACCTCATCAGCCTTTAGAAGTAATTGAAGGGAAACCAATGGATAAGGTTTCAGATATATATGCAATGGGAATTACTTTCTATAGACTTTTGAATAATACAAATAGGTTAAACTTTACTTTTACCAGCATTGACGAATGGAAAGTAGCAGTAAAAAGAGATAAATTTCCTCCTAGGGTATTTTTACCTCACATTCCCAAAAAGGTACAATCGATTTTAAAGAAATCAATACACAAAGTCAAAACTACACGTTACCAAAATTGTAATGACTTTAGACAATCAATTGACAAACTAAATTTTGCAATTGATTGGGTGCAAATTGACAATGATAATTGGACTGGACAGGGAAATGGTGCTAGCTATGAAATAACCAAATTTAGAAAGAGAAATGGTTGGGTTATTGACTTTAAGAAAAATGGTATTAGAAAAACCATGCATTGTTCTAAAAATGTTCCTGATGACAAAGTAGAACCTGAATTCTATGAGGTTATAAAAAACACAACATTAAGCTAAGGGTTAAAATGGATAATTACGATCAAGTAAATGGTATAGACAAATAAAAAAATCGTTCAAAATACCTTGAAACTGCAAATCCACTAAACATTAAATATATATAATTAAACACATTCACCCCCTCAAAACCTTCACCACCCCCCGTAGCGCCGCCACCACCTCCCGAACCTCATGGGGATCAAAGGTGTGGGGCTCGAGATAAAAGAGCATTTCGAGAGTGGCATCGAAGTGTTGGGCCAGGGCCTCGGGGCAGCCGTAGGTATCGTTGACCCATTCGAAAAAGTGTTCGGCCTGTTCAAGATCTTTCATGGGTGCAACATATCTATAAAATTTATGCGGTAGTACTACGAATTCGTAGTATTTTGGGTATGGCAACGTAAGACGCTATTTAAATAATCAATATTGGCAGACAATTAGATTTTGAAAATTGAAAAAATTCCCAGGAATAAAAATATTGATTGCACTACCAATTATATTCATGGTATTTCTTTTCATGCTGGACAGACCTTGGGACTATGAAACCTTTGAAGAAATTACTCTAAACAACTATGAAACTTCGAAAATTGGTGTAATCAAAAAAATGGAGCTGATAAAGGGCTGTGGGCTATATCTAGAATTTGAAGATAAAAATAGAAAAGCAATTTCGTTCAAAAAGGACACTGCAACATATGGGATTGGCAGAGATTGTTTTCTAAATGGCCTAATCAAGAGAAATGATTATTTTCAAAAAATACCTAAAAGCAATAAGTGTTTCATTATAAGAAATGATAGCATCATGCTTTTTGATTGCAATACCAATTTGGACGTTGACTTAAAAAGAGCCGGTACTTCCATTAAAAAAATCAACGAATGGAAAATGGAGGGGAAATTCAGATGGGAAAAATTGCCCTACGAACCGGTAATGGAATATCTGGATAATGACATCTATGAGAAATACAACTCGGAAAATTAAAAACTTCTCACAGAAAAAGGGTAGTATCTTAATTTTTAAGGATTAAACCCTTTACCATTAACCCATTTTCTACTTCCCCTCCACCGTAAACTCCCGAATGGCCTGGTTGGGCTCCATAATGGTATAGCCCTGCCAAAACTCAGGGTTGTAGGTGGGCATATAAGTGGCCTTAACGCTTTTGTCCTCGGTAAGGGCCTCAAACTGGGCCTTGTCAATAAGGGTATTGTCGTATACCACCAGTTCCCATTTGTTGGTGTTGGCCATACGAAAATCGATATTGAGGCGCAGCTCGTTCTGCTTGCGGCGACCACGAACATTCTTGTTCTTTTCAATCACATCCAACGGCCTATCAAACCGGAACCAACGCCCAAAGGTAAAGTCCACAAAGCGTAGATCATAGCGGTTGTTGGGCAGTTTGCTAAAGCGCATGGTGCCCTTGTACAGCGTTTCGCGGTAAAAAATACCCAACAGGCGAAAGTTGCGCAGGTTTTTCAGGTTTTCAAAGTCCACTTGCATCACGGCAAAATCCTCGATGTTCACATACAAACGCCCCCTAAAATCGGCACTGCCCTTGGGCTCAAAACTGATCACATACACCCCGGCATCGTCAATATCGGCATAGCCCACCAGTTCAAAGCGGTACTTACGGCTTTTGTCGATCACGTTCAGTTTGGTGTCCTCCTCGTGGTACACCTCGCCCAACACCTCCTTAAAAATGCGCTTTTGGGCATCCACCAGCCCTGAAATGGTGTCCTTGCCCAGTTCTTTTTCGAGTTCTTTGGCTTCTTGCTCCTGAATTTCGGTCAAAATGGAATCGACCTGCACCTTTTGGCTAAACAGCCCCGACTTGATCTTGAGGTACGAATCTTTCTTTACGTTCTGCTTGAACATTTCCTCCATACGCTTGCCCAGGTCCTCAAAAGAGCCAATATCTTTTTTGTCGTATAGCTCGGCGGCGCGCAAAACGCTCACCTTGTAATCGTCGTCCTTGGTTTTGTAAAAATCCCCCAAGGTTTCGGTATAGTGGTAGGAATTTCGGGGAATGATGCGGGCGATGCTATCTACGAGCTCTTTGTCCAGCTCCTCGATGGAGGATTTTTCAAAGCCCATATCCAACTTTTGCACAGTCCCAAAAATGGACTGTCGTAAAAAATACCGCTGTTTTATGGGTGCATTGTTCACATTTTGGGGCAGGCGCTCCTTTACCTTCTCCATAATATCGTCCACACTCAGCTCCTTATCAAAAAGGTACACCCCGCTCAGCTCAATGGCCTTGGGTTTGATAGTGATCAAGGTGTCCTGCAGTTGCTCCAGCGTCAGCCCGGTTTTTTGGTATCCCATGGAGGATACATAGATGGAATCGAGCAGTTCAGTGCCTTCCTCCAACAGAAAACTAAAGCGGCCTTCCTCGTTGGTGATCACCCCTTTGTATTCGCCATACTGCACCGTGGCATAGGGAATGCCCCTTTCGGTCTTGGCATCGACCAATCGAGAAGTAATGGTCGTTTGGGCGGTTACAAAACTTGCACCCAAGAGGGCAAAAAGTAGCGTGAAATGGGATTTATAGACTGACATGAATTCGTTTTTGATTTTTGGGTATACGTTCAAGACGCATAAAACCCTAAAAGGGTTGCTCGCGAATTAGACGAATTAGGCCTAAAATTATAACACGAATTGGGCCAAAAAATTACGTTTTGGCGATATTTCTGATCATGCCACCAAAAATAAAGTAGTGAAAGGGCAGCACGCTGTACCAGTACAACCGGCCTTTAAGGCCTCGGGGACGGAAGGTGGCATTTTGGTGCAGCACGTTTTGGTCGTCGATCTTAAATTCGAGCCAGGCCTCGCCCGGAACCCGCATTTCGGCAAAAAGAAGCAGGCGTTTTGCCTTTTTATCGGCAAAAAGCACCCGCCAAAAGTCCAGCGCATCGCCTGGAAAAATCTTATCAGGATGGGTACGCCCGCGCCTTAGGCCGGGACCCCCGTTGAGTTTGTCCAAAAAACCGCGAATTTTCCATAACCAACTGCCATAATACCAGCCGGTTTCGCCACCAATACGCCAAATGTTGTCCAGAACAGCTTCGGAATCCTCGAGTGTTATCTGCTTGTAATCTTTGAGCACGCCATATTTGGGTACTTGAATGTACTTTTCAAGGTCTTCCTGTACTTGGCCACTGGCAATACTGTCTTTCCAACTGCTCACCACCAAATTCTGTTCAATTTTCTTGAAGGCCATATCAATGGCCTCCTCATAGGAATGGACTTTGAGGCCCAATAATTCCTGAAGGCGATTGTCCTTGGCGACCACTTCCATTTTCATGCTGTCGACCAGGTTCACCGCCAATTTATAGGAGGTGGATGTGACAAAATAGAGCCAGTAGGAGGAAAGCTTGGGCGTCATCACTGGTACGGTGAGAATCCAGTTTTTAAAGCCCCTTACTTTGGCATATTTGTGTAGCATCTCTTTGTAGGTGAGCACATCCGGGCCTCCAATATCGAAGGATTGATCATAGGTTTTTTCGTTGCCTAAAACCCCGGTCAAAAAGTTGATCACATCGCGAATGGCAATGGGCTGGGTTTTGGTGAGCACCCATTTAGGGGTGATCATAAAGGGCAATTTTTCGCAGAGGTCACGAATAATCTCAAAAGATGAGCTTCCTGAACCCACGATGATGCCTGCGCGGAGCACGGTCAGGTTAAAATTGCCTTGGTAGAGAATGTCCTCCACATTTTTTCGTGAGGAAAGGTGCTTGGACAGCTCCTCATCGTTTACGATGCCACTGAGGTAGATGACCTGCTGTACCTCGGTATCCTTTAAATAAGCGTTGAAATTATGGGCTGCAATGGCCTCCTTTTCATCAAAATCAGAAATGGAAGAGGCCATGGAATGAATGAGGTAGTAGGCGGCATCGATGTCCTTGGGCATCACATTGGGCTGTACTTCCTCTAGAAAATCGATTTCGACCACTTCGATTTTGGCTCGGGTCTTCGCATCCACCGAAAGCCGTTTCCCGTCCCGCACAGCGCAGACAATGTCGTGGCCCATGTCCAAAAGGCGGGGCAACAATCGCATTCCGATATAGCCGTTGGCACCAGTGAGGAGTATCTTCATGATTTGGGAACTTTGATCATTTTGTAAATGATGTAGAATGAGCCGAATAGAAGCAAAAGGACCAGCGCATTAATAGGATAAAACAAACTGAAAGAATCGATTTGGGATGCTCGCAATATTACCTCTATTGACACTAAAAATAGTAGTAAGGCTGTAATTACTCCTGTCCAGGCCATGGTGGTCAAAGCCATTCGATACAATATTGGAGCACTTTTCTCCGTAACCTTGGTGGGGAAGTTCATTTTGTACGGCTTTATCTTAAAGGTGAATACAGCAATAATATAGTACACGATCAGATTTAGGGCGGGAAGTATCCATAATTCCAACTTGTTGCCATATCCGTTCACCTCTCCCTCTATATTGAAATGGAGCGGAATTTTGTCGGGCAAATCAAAATAGAACCAAAGCACCACCAAGAAGTTGAGCACAATGATGCCCCATCCCCATTTGATGGCCCGTTTGTCCAAGTCGCTTGGACTTACTTCTATTTTGGGATGGTTATGGAACATGTTACAGGTCCTCTATGGAAGTCGGAGCGTTGTCCGCCTTGTAATCCAGCAGTTTTTTGAAATACTTCTGAATGGCCTTGGTGTCGGACCGTACTTTGATGAAATAATTGTCCCGATATATGGAATACACGGCCAAATCGCCCTTGTAAATGGTCAATTTATAGAAAGGAATGACCAAACCATAGGTTTCCAGCAGTGACCGAAATCGCACAATGATGCCTTTAGGCCGCATTTCGATATTACAAGTGTTGAGATTGTTATCGAGAATGAGCAGATTTTGGATTTCGATACTGGCATCCGTGATATGCAATTTTGGGGAACCGATTCCGCCTAATTTTAGGCGTTCTTTCAAGGTGAAGGGCTTGCCCAGTTCTTCGTCAATTTTTTGGGTAATTTTTTTATCGGTGTACGAAACATTGAGAAGCATTCGTAAAATTAACCAAAATGCTGGTACCTAGCCATGCACAAGCTGTGAATCTTATGCTAAAAGGCCAAAAAAATATGTAGTTTTGCTGCCTCAAAAAGCATTTCATGAGTTTGCAACAGATATTGGAGGAAAAGGTCAAAAAAGCGGTCTCGGATTTGTACCAAATCGAACTGCCCTCGGTGGAGTTTCAACCCACCCGAAAGGACTTTGAAGGGGATGTTACCGTGGTCATTTTTCCTATGTTGCGCTTTGTGAAGGGGAATCCGGTGCAAATCGGAACCCAAATTGGGGAATTCCTTCAGGAAAATGTTGAGGAAATTGCCAAATTCAACGTGGTGAAGGGCTTTTTGAATCTGGTTGTCGCTGATAACTACTACCTGAATTTTTTCAATAGTATTCTTTCCACAGCAAACTACGGCTATGCCGAACCCAACAGCAAGCATGCGGTGATGGTGGAATATTCTTCTCCGAACACCAACAAACCCTTGCACTTGGGGCATATTCGAAACAATCTTTTGGGGTATTCCGTTTCTGAGATTTTGAAAGCTTCGGGCCATAAGGTGTATAAAACCCAGATCATTAATGACCGGGGCATCCACATTTGCAAAAGCATGTTGGCCTGGCAGAAATTTGGCAAGGGAGAAACGCCAGAAACTTCCGGTTTAAAGAGTGATCATCTGGTCGGAAAGTACTACGTGGCCTTTGATCAGGCCTATAAAAAGGAAATTGAGACCTTGGTCGCTGAAGGCATGGACAAAGCTCAGGCTGAAAAAGAAGCTCCCATTTTGTTGGAAGCCCAAGAAATGCTCCGAAAATGGGAAGCAGGGGATGAAGAAGTTGTTGCCCTTTGGACAATGATGAACGGTTGGGTATATGAAGGTTTCGATACCACTTACCAAAATTTGGGGGTCGATTTTGACAAACTCTACTACGAAAGCAACACCTATTTGTTGGGTCGCGATGTGGTCAAGGACGGTCTCAACAAAGGCGTCTTCTTTAAAAAAGAAGATGGCAGCGTTTGGATTGACCTTACAGACGAAGGTTTGGATGAAAAAATTGTGTTGCGCTCCGATGGAACCGCGGTGTACATGACCCAAGACATCGGAACCGCTATTCAACGGGTGACTGATTTTCCAGATATCAATGGGATGGTCTATACGGTTGGAAACGAACAGGATTATCATTTCAAAGTGCTATTCCTCATCCTAAAGAAATTGGGCTATCCTTGGGCAGAAAAACTTTACCATTTGAGTTACGGTATGGTGGATTTACCTAGCGGAAAAATGAAGAGCCGGGAAGGTACTGTCGTTGATGCTGACGATTTGATTGCCAGTATGGAGGAAACCGCTGCCGAGATTTCCAAGGAATTGGGGAAACTCGAGGGCTATTCAGAAGAAGAGAAGCAAAATCTCTTTAGAATCATTGGGTTGGGAGCCTTGAAATACTTCATTTTGAAGGTGGATCCCAAAAAACGGATTCTCTTTAATCCTGAAGAGTCAGTGGACTTTCAAGGGAACACAGGGCCCTTTATTCAATACACCTATGCCCGAATCCAGTCGATTTTGAGAAAATCGAATTTGGATGCAAAAGACTTCTCGACTGCGCTCGAGGTGACACTGGACTTGCATGAAAAAGAAAAGGAGTTGTTGAAACAGGTCCAATTATTTCCTGAAACGGTGCAGTTGGCAGCGGAGAACTATAGTCCGGCCTTGGTGGCCAACTATGTGTACGATTTGGTGAAGGAATTCAATTCTTTTTATCAGCAGGTGACCATTTTGGGCGAAACGGATGCAGAGAAAAAACGCTTTAGGGTTCTATTGTCCCAAAAAGTGGGTGAGGTGATTCAGTCGGCATTTCGATTATTGGGCGTGGACGTTCCCGAACGCATGTAGCTGTGGATATCGATGGGGTTGACATATTCGGAATAGCTTGTCTTCTTTTCATATTCAGCTATCTTATTTACATTCTATACTATGCCATTGGGCTATATGAATTGAATCCTTTTTTAAGGCCCAAACCATTATCCACCAAGGAAATCCACCAGTTAAAAAACAGCATTGATTTTCTGCATCAATTGGAAGAAACCGAGCTTCAACTTTTCTATGAGCGCACGGCTTGGTTTAAATACAAAAAAACCTTCGCTTATCGTAAGGGTGTGCGAAAAAAACAAGAGGTAGAGCTCTTGATCAGTGCCGCGGCCGTGGCCTTGACTTTGGGCATGAAGAACTTTAAGTACATCCGCTCGGTACAGCGTATTGTGATCTATCCTTCTGATTACTTTTCATTGCTCAATAGACGACATCATGCAGGAGAGTACAATCCACGCCTTCGAACCGCGGTATTTTCGGCCGATAGTGTACAATCAGGTTTTGAAAATACCAAGGACAACGTCAATTTGGCCATTCATGAGATGGCACACGCGCTCTGTTTTGAAACCAGAAGAAAAAATACCTGGGAAGCGCGTAAGTTTCAAGCGGGTTTGCGAAAAATGAGAGAACAACTGCAGGATTCAGACTTTCAAAAGAGGATAAAAGACTCGGACTATTTTAGGGAATACGGGTATTCCAATTTGTTTGAATTTTTTGCGGTCGCTACAGAAAACTTTCTCGAGACCCCTAAAGAATTCAAGGGCAATTTTCCTGAACTGTATGAGCTGACCAAAACCATGCTGAATTTTGATTTCAGTGATCCTAAAAGCTTCCCTCGAAAATAGGGCAAAAAAAAAGGCCACACTTTTCAGCGCGGCCTTTCTTCTAACCAACTAAACTTATGAATTCGAATCTGCAGTTACTGCAAGGTTGTAGACAACCAGACCAAATCCAATTTTGTTGATGGCGTCACCAATGTTATAGATGACGTCCATGGAGATGCCTCCAAAAATACCTTCGTACCATCCTGGTGTACCCGCCATATAACCGATAGGATAGATGGCCCATCCTACCAATACAAACCAGCATAAGGTTTTGTGAGCCGATAGCACGGCGCCTCCGGCTTCTTGGGCAAGCTTTTTGGCCCCACCCAACCAAATTTCATAAACGATTACGAAGTACGCAGCACCGGAGATAAGCCCCCAGATTTGGGCTTGGTCACGGTAAACGGCCTCACCGAGGTAACCTGTAACCAACATAATCACAGAAAGGAAGATAAGCTTCCACATCAATGATTTTTTGGCGCCTGCCACTTTCAAAATCAGATAGAATTCAACGCACATTAAGGGCACGGTCAAAATCCAGTCCACATATCGGAAGAATGTGGGCGATTCTCCATTAGCGGCCCAATAATCACGCATGTACCAATAGTGTACTGCAGCGATAAAGGTAATCAGTCCAGAAACTAGGATAGACGTTTTCCATTTTCTGTCAAAGTTGTTCATCGAGAAAAAGAAGAAGGCAGCTGCTGCCATCATGGCCATACAGCCTACAAAAAATGTAAATCCTACATAATCGTCGGTGGCAATTTTAGCTACCATAGGGAGGGAAGTGAATAATTTTTCCATAGAGTTTATATGAGTTAATTAATTTTGTTTAACCAAATGTATAAAAAATTAAACATAATTTCATAAATTTGTTTATACTTTTTTTGTAATGTCTCAACAAAAAGGTCGAAATTTTATCAATTTGAAAAATGCGATGTTGGTGTTCACCGTCTTCGCACTGTGGTTTTCTGTGTATTTTGGAGAACGGGTGGAAGCCATATTGTCCTATACCTTAATTCTTAGTTTTGGGATATTGCATGGAGCCAACGATATTCATTTAATTTGGTCTACCTACAACACAAAAAACACACAAGTATCTAGGAATAAAGTAATTACTATTTATATTCTAGCGGTTTTCTCTATTCTGGCCCTGTTTTCATTATCGCCCTTTACGGCATTGATTTTCTTTATTTTGGTAAGCGGGTATCATTTTGGGGAACAACATTGGGAAAAGAGCTTTTCTGTCAAAACGATTTGGAACAAAGGTATATACCTTGTCTACGGACTGTTCATTTTGTTTATGCTTTTTTATTTAAAACATGAACAAGTGATACCGATAATAGATGAATTAACAGGCAATAGGTTAACTATGGACTTCTTAGAGGGGACCATGCTTACCTTGGGTGTTTTGTTGTTACTTTCTTTGGGAATTCAATTCTTAATGGGTCGTGTTACTTCCAATCCTTGGGAAGAGCTGTTTCTCCTTGGCGTTTTCTTTGTCATCTTTAAAACGGCCTCACTTTTATGGGGGTTTTGTATCTATTTTGTGGTATGGCATAGCATTCCCTCTTTAATGGACCAAATGGACTATTTGTATGGTAGGTCAACTTGGGAGACTTTCCGAAATTATTTGAAGACTTCTTGGCCCTACTGGCTGGTCTCTTTGGTCGGCCTTATCGGTTTATATTGGCTGTTGGGTGAAAACAATGAGTATTTTATTTCTGTCCTCATCTATTTTCTGGCCGCAATAACATTCCCTCATGTTATTGTAATGTCGCGTTTGGAGAAAGATTGATTTCGATTGTATTTTTCGATTTTACTTTACCACCTGTATTTCGACCCTTCTGTTCTCCTGTTTTCCACTATCTGTGCTATTGTCGCTAATGGGTTCATTTTCACCTTTGCCAATACTTAGCACTCGAGTTGGGGAAACGGACTTACCAATTAAGTAATACTTTATGGCATCTGCCCTTTTTTGTGAAAGCAGCATATTGGATACATCGTCACCGACATTGTCGGTGTGCCCTGAGACTTCAACTTTTAGTCCTCCGTTCAAAATCAATAAATCGGCTAGCTGATTGAGTTGAGGATGCGAGTTTTTTAAGATTTCATCACTTCCGGTAGAGAAATAGATGTTTTTGAGTATCACTTTGGTACCTATTACATCTTGATTGTTTCGCACCTTTGTCTCAAATTCAGAGTATGGAATATATTCCGGTCCGGGTTGGGAACTTGATGAACCCCCGATATCGATATTGTCCCATGAAAGCGTAAAACCATCAAAAGTCAAGGTGATTCTTCTGATTTGGGTAGCGGTGGCAGGAATTTTGTCCACTATGGCAAACATATCTGATGAGCCGTTTGGAGCGACAACAAAGTCCCATCCTTTGGCATAACGATTATAATTGACCCTTTTGTCCTTGGAAACTAATGAGAGCCCATCAACAATATGCTTGTTTCCCAAATTGTCATAGACTTCACCAGATTGAATTTTTGAAGAATAAGCCTCTCGATTTTGGTTTGAATGCTGAAAATGAATGTAAGTTACATTGTCTTCTCGCGAAGCGGCCAATAGCTCAATGGACTGATCTCCAAAATTTCGCTTGTTTGCGTTTTCTGGGTCAACCACTTTGGGGAATTCGATGTTGGCATAATTGACCTTGTAACTCACTTCTGATTTGAACCAGACTGTGCCCCTTACAAATTTGACTGCCCTTTTATTGATATCCTGAATTACAATTTTACCATTTAAGGGAATTCCCGATGGCATAATCGTATTGGAGTTTACGCTGGAGTGACAACCGTACTTTTCAGGAACATTCAGAGTCTTTATCCAGTTTGGGGGACTGGAACAGGAATTGGCCAAACAGACTTGTTTGGCAAAACTTAGGTTCCCCAAATCATCATAAAAATAAATCAGGTTGGCGCATGTTTCCAATCTTCTATCATCTGCGGCCAAATTGGTTATCTTATATTCTAGCGTGAGCATTTCCCCTGCTTTGATGATGTCTACTATCTCAAATTTAAAGTTGTCGATAACTTGTGTACGCTCAAAAGACTTGCTGTTGGTTTCGCCAACCAGAGTAGAGCTCAAAGGATTGGGGGTTTGAGCGTCTGTGCTTCCTTCTATGGATAAGGATTTGGTTGGACTTATGAACTTGTTTCCATTATTGACATCCCTTTTGCCCTTTATGGCGTCTTGTATTTTGATGGAAGCAATCTCTACTCCCACAGCGCAGTTTACTTTTAAGTAGTAGTTTTTACCGGCCTCAGGGGTAAAATTAACTTTACTTGGCACCATATCATTTTCGCTGGTTCTTACAACAAATTCCAAAGCTTCGGTTGAACAGGTTACCGCCTTGAACCGTTCTCCTGCGTTGATTGTAGCCAGTTGAGTTCCATTTTGATATAGTACTATGGCCCTTTTACTTTGAAAACCATTGGTGCGGTAAAAGTATATTTCAGAACATTGTGCGTTTGCGAATGGACCAAAAACGAAAAGGAAAAGAAAAATTGTGGAAGTGTAGAGAGTTTTCATACGTGTTTCTTTGGTGTAGATATGTTAGTCAATTTGGGAAACACAATTTCTATGCCGAATCGTGGTTTATGGATACTAAGACCCTAGAATCAAACATTTTAGACCGATATCTAAATATATTTTTTCTTATCAAATGTAAAGAAATACCCTTTAAGGGGTATAGCATTTTGCATTCACACCAGACCATGAAGGATTAAAAGCTTACCCGAAAACTTAAATTTGGGGTGATGCCCAGTGAAATGTTCTCCACTGTTTCGATTTGGTCATCCTCCGTTACTCGATAATAGGTGTTCAAACGGTTTCTTCTGTTGGTTAGATTCAATACCGATACCCCGGCATTGGCCTTGACCCGATCACTTATATTGAACAGGTAAATCGCAGAAGCATCTGCCCGAAAGTACTCAGGCAATCTACTTGAATTGGGTTCCTGAAAGTTGATTTGTGTAGGAAATACAGTGGTATTAAGGGCCTGATCCCCTTCCAAGGGCTCTGTAAATGGCCTTCCTGTTCGGTAATTGATGCCCAGGCCAAATTTAAAATTGTTGTAGGTATAGGTTCCTGCGAAAGTAAGTGTATGCCGAATATCCAGATTGTTTGGAAAAGCCTGCGGCACTATGGTTTCAAATGTATAATCATTTTTGTTGTAGGTGTAGCTGAACCAGGCACTGTAGTCTGTTCCTCTTTTATTGACAAGAAACTCAATGCCCCGCACATCATAAGAACCAATTTCCCCGTTGAACTGATTTTGGTTTTGAAAACCTTGGGTACTCGTGCTGATGCCTTCCACCTGTTTGTAAAAGGCTTCCAAGCCTAAATAGAAATCATTTTTCTCATAATTGATTCCTACTGAACCCTGCTTGCTTTTGGTGATGGGTAACAGATTGTCGTCAGAAAGAATCCAACGTCTTTTTTCGATGCCCAGGAAATTTTGTTCCAAATCCACCACCTGATTGGTGCTCTGACTTTTAAACTCCCCCAAAACTTCGGCCCTGAGATAATTGGCCAATCGGAAATTGAGATTGAGTCGAGGTTCTACCAAAAATGCGTCAAAAGTACCCAGGTTATTGATGTAGTTTAATCGTATCCCAGCTCTTCCAATAAAACGGTTGTCCTCGGTATTATAAGCAATTTCTGAAAAGGGGGCGTGAATTCGTATAACCCCTTTGATTTCACTATTAAAAGGGGGTTGGGTTATATTGGTTGTGTTGGTGATACCCGTTTCAATGTATTGGTACCCATTATGCCACATCAGGTTCTTGTGCAATTTGTAAGCGGTATTGAGCTTCAGGGCATTTTCTTCCACTTGATTGTTTTGGAGCAACAATTGCACCTGGTTGGCAAATAGGTTTTGGGCATCCAAATTATATCGGGTATAATACACATTAAGGTGGCTCGACAAGCGGTCTGTCCACTCACTGGTCAACTGTCCTCCAAACGAAAGATTGGTCTGGTCCAGAACGCTGTTTGTGGTTTCATCGGTATCCAGATTGGTTTCCTCAAAATCGAGGTTATTGTTTATGCTGATAAAGTTCAGCCGGATTTTGTGATAATCATTGAAATCATAAAGGAGCTTCCCTGTAAAATCATAGAAAAAGAAATTTTCATTCCTACGGAATGCACGATCTAGTCGCACGTTGTTTTGGTCGATTACCTCGCTGTCCTGAAAGGCCCTATCAAAAAAACGATCATAAGTGGGTGTGTTCAAGAAGTCGGTGGTAGACCTACGGGCAGAAAATTGTAGGGCCACATTTTCTCGAAGTGGAATTTGCCCAAAAACATCACCACTGATTAAATTAAAACCTGCACCTCCTGTAAAATAATCAGAGATGTCATCACTGGTTTCCATTTGGATGACCCCGCTTACTCCATCACCAAAGCGACTTGGGGTTCCGTTTTTGTAGACGGTCACTTTTTCGGTGAGATAGGGGTTAAAAGCGGAAATCAGCCCGAAGAAGTGACCAGACTGATACATTTTTATCCCATTCCATAAAATAAGGTTTTGGTCGTTGGTTCCTCCGCGAATATTGATATCCGATACGGTTTCGTCAATACTCTTGATTCCGGGTAAGGCCTGCACGGTCTGAAGGACATCGGGTTCAATCAATCCTGGCAAAATTCCAAATTCGGCAGTATTTAAGGTGACACTTGCGTCCGTTTCTTTGGTAATCCCTGTTGTGAGAAACTTATATACGATGACTTCCTTTAATTGTTGATAGTTCTGCGCAAGTAGAATTTTGGCACAACCATCACCTTCAATCAATCTTTCCACGGGAACGTATTGAGTGACGTACCCCAGATATCTAATTTTTAAGGTTGCGTTCCTGGGGATGTCATCGAGTTGGAATTTCCCATCGATATCGGTGGTCAGGGCCACTTCGGTATTCATTACCTCCACGGTGGCTGAGGGTACATTGTTTTCAGCAAAATTGTCCAGCACCTTCCCACAAATGGAAACCAATGTTCGCTTGGTCAAGGTGTAATAGCGTTCATTAAGACGTTCAATTTTTAGCTGAAGGTCTTCCTCTAGATAGGAAAGAATATCATCGAGGGCCACAAGATTCCCAGGAATATCTGAGGAAAGGGGCTCCATGTCGGAATTGATATAGGAAAACTTGACATTGAACTGCTGCTCCAATTCTTTGACAACAGCGATAAGAGACTTTTGCTCAGTTAGTTTTTCCTGCGCCCATCCGCGAGAATGCAAAAAACAAAAAAGGAATAGCAATCCTAGGCAGAAAACCTTGGGTCTACTACGGTGTGTTCTCAGCATAGAAAAGTACATTATCACCCTCTTGTTTGAATTTAATTCGAGATGGGGCACTTATACTTTTTAACGCCATTTTCATGTCTGTGTTGCTAAAGGTACCGGTAAAAAGTAGACTTTGGTCCACATTTTCGGTTTTTACCGTAATATCATATTGTCTTTCAAGCTCTTCGAAAACGAATTTTAAGGGGATTCGTTCAAAAGAACTTTCGTTGTTCATCCAAGATGGGGTGGAAGTGGTAGGTTGAGAAGCGTCAACAACCCGCCCATCAACAACCATAAAGGAGGTTCCCGCATGAAGCTTTCTTTCCGTATCCTTATAAGATACGCTTACCAAGCCTTCATAACAGGTCACTTCAAAGAAACCCTTACGATTTTCCACATTGAATTGTGTACCCAAAACCGTAACGCTACCTTGAGAGGTACTTACCGTAAAGGTTTTTCCTTTGGCCACTTTAAAAAAGGCCTCTCCCTTAAGGGAAACCTTTCGGGTTTTGTCCCAAGTACGTTCGTTGAAGGTCACTTTGGAATCGGCATTCAATAGGATTTCCGAATTATCAGGAAGGGTTACTTCAGTTTGCTGCGCCAGCTCGGCAGAGAAGGTTTCTTTGCCCAAGTTTAAGTAGAAATAAGAACCTACCATTAAAACTGCTACTGCAGCGGCTACGCGCAAAAACTTCTTGTATGGCTGCAATGCAATAACCTTTGGTGCCTCGCCAATACGCTCTTGCTTTAATTGCTGTAAAGCGGTCTCAACCTCAAATTCAGGGGCTCTCAAGGTAGAAGAAACTTCCTTGAGCCTTTGATATGAGGCATATTCTTCCGACTTCATGAACTCTTTGAGTTCGTCTTCCGAAAGATCACCATTAAGCCACTTTGCCAAGTAATTTTCCTGCATGATTTCTAGGCTTTACGCTATTATAACAACTAGGGAATAAAAAACCCTACTTTTTTCCGTTTATCTGTTTTTTTTTCGACTTAAATGCCGGATGGCCCTGAATTCCTTTCACCCCTTCACCTTTCACCCTTCACCTTTCACCCAACATCTGACACCCAGCATCTGACACCCAGCATCCCCCATTATATCCCATCAATCTTCTCCCGCAACGATTTTAGTGCCAAATGCATCCTTTTTTCAATGGCCTTTACGCTTACGCCTTCCATTTCAGCAATTTCAGCATATTTTTTTCCATCTATTCGATTCAGCAAAAAAGTGGTACGCTGGTTTTCCGGTAAACTGTCCAGGGCATTATCCAGTTTTTGTTTGTATTCCTTTTCCTCCATCAAAAATTCAGGCGATTCGTTCGACCTGTCATTTGAGGTGTCGGCATACTTTAAGCGCACCTTTTCCGCTTTGAGCACATTTAAATACATATTGTTGGCCACGGTGTATAGATAAGCCTTTGCCTTTTCGGGAGCGACTTTGCTACAGTTCTCCCAAAGCTTCACAAAAGCCTCTTGTACGGCATCGTTGGCTTTGGCCTCGTTGCCAAACTTATAATATATGTAGTTGAATAGCGTTTTTGAATTGGCCCTGAAAATGGAGCTATAGACCTGATCTTCACAAACATTGCTCATTTAGGAAGGTTTGTTGTTGTCCAAAGATATTTTAAAAAAAACAAAGACAAAGTAGGGTTTTTGTTTTGGAAGTTGTTCTAGAAGTGTATCACGACTAAAAAATCCAAATCGTTATGAAAAATCTTATAACAAAATTTGCACTTACCGGCCTTTTCGCTTTGGCCTTACTCTTTACCTCGTGTCAAGAGGAATTTGAAGAAGTTGGTGGAGACCAACAAGAAACTATTACAGCAAGCTCCACTACGGCTTCATTGATTAAGAAAACTTCGTCCAATGACGGTTCTTTTGACAACATCGTGGACAGCGCCAGCTGTTTTGCCGTTAACTTTCCTTATACCGTAAATGTTAACGGTGTTGAAATTACCATTGACTCTCGCGAAGATCTTCATGCCATTGAAGAAATCTTTGACGAAGTTGATGTTGATGATGATATTCTTGAAATTCTTTTCCCGATTACCATCACATTTGCTGATTTTACCGAATTGGTCATCGAAAATGCCGATCAATTGGAAGATCTTGCCGAAGGTTGTTTGGAAGGTGGAGACGATGACGATATTGAATGTATCGATTTTGTATACCCTATCACCCTTTTCACATTTGATATCAATGAGCAGCAAACAGGAGAGTTCAATATTACAAGTGATGAAGATCTTCGTAAGTTTTTTGACGGACTTGAGGATGATGATCTTGTAAGTATTCAATTCCCTGTGACCCTGAAAAAATTTGACGGTACTGAAATTGTTGTTGACAGCAATGCCGAATTGGCAATGGCCCTTGAGCAAGCTGAAGATGAGTGTGATGAAGATGACGACGACGATTATAATGATGACGATTTTGACGAAGAGCGTTTCGACTTTTGCTTGACCCAATGTCCTTGGGTAGTAAGAGAGGTTGTGCGTGACAATGTGGACCAAACGGACCAGTACTTCGAGTATGTAATGAACTTCACCGAAGACGGAGGAGTTACGGTAAAAGACCGGGAAGGAAATGTGTTGAACGGTACATGGAGTGCTAGGTTTACTGACAGAGGCCCGCTTCTTACCCTAGAGTTTGATGTTTTGGTTGACTTTAACCTGGAGTGGTTGGTATACGAAATCGGAGATCATACCATCAAGTTGTTTGCCGAAAACGGAAATAAGATCATCATGAGACAACATTGTCCAGACGATGATGGAGATGACGACCCTGACACCTTAAGAGAAATTTTGAAGGAATGTGAGTGGATCATCAAAAAGGTGAAAAACCAAGGTGAGGAAATTCGCAGACTACTTGGATATGAATTCAACTTCATGGCTGACGGTGTAGTTACCTTAAGTGATGGTATCACTACCATCGAAGGTACCTGGGAAGTAGGTCTAAACAACGAAGAAATACCTTCACTATTGATAGAAATGCCCGAGGACGGCGTAAGCTTCGACTGGCCACTACGCGACCTTGACGACCACCGATTGAAGTTCGAGGTTGAAGAGATAGGTTACGAGCTAGTTTTGTTGCGAGTATGTGACGACAGCGCTGACGATGGTGATATTCCAGAAATCAGAAATATTTTGTTCGGTGGTCCTTGGAACGTTGCCAGCTACACAGAAGATGGCATGGATATGACCGATAACTATACCGATATGGATTTCAATTTCTCTACCATGCACCAAGTTGAGGTTTCTGTAAATGATGACCCAATCGCTGCTGGACTTTGGAGAGTGCTGAGAGATGACGATGGTAACTTGAAATTCTTCTTGAATTTTGACAACGATGGAAGTTTGACCGAGCTTACCGATGACTGGTACATTAACGAAGTAGATGCCAATCGAATTGAATTGGTACACGAAGATGAAAACTCAACTGAAATTTTAGTTTTCGAAAAACCATAATCGATTTCCCCAATCATTTGGAAAAGGACGGCTCTCCCCAAGGCCGTCCTTTTCTTTGTTAAATGTTTCCCAAATAAAAACTTTCGAGTAGGGTAATTAAGGCTTGAATAGTTTTATATATGAGAGGGGAGTACCATGACCCCTTGTTGCTTGAGAACAGCAAAAATTGCTTTAACCCTAAAAGAAATGAAAATGAAACACTTTAAAAACCTATTTTTTTCTGCTTTGGTCATTTTTCTGGCTGCTTGTGACAACGACGACGATACGGTGACAACAGGCGACTTTGACAACACCGATGTCACGGCTCTTCGTGATGCTGCAATTGATGGAACCTGGCGCATCACCCAATTTATTGATGATGGAAGGGACGAAACGAGTGATTTTGATGGATTTACTTTCACTTTTAATGCCGATGGTAGCGTAGTTGCCGAAAATGGCACCTTAAGCTTCACTGGATCTTGGTTCATTAAGTTGGATGACAGCAGCCTTGACGATGACGACGATTCCGATGAGCTGGAATTTAATGTATCGTTTTCCTTATCCAACGATTTCGATGAATTAAGCGAAGATTGGTACGTAATTGAGTATAGTTCCAATAGCATTCGTCTCCTCGATGATGATGACGATGGTGAGGATGATTTCTTGACCTTAACCCGCGTGTAGTAACCAAAGTTTAGAGCAAAATATATACTAAGGGCACTATAAAGTGCCCTTTTTCTATTTGTGCCCATGCCAATTGTGCTTCCCACTGCTTATGCTTAACTTTGTGCTCCTTCAAAAATGACGAAAGCACATGTTTGATAATTTAAGTGATAAACTCGATAAGGCCTTACACGTCCTTAAAGGACATGGCCAAATTACCGAAATCAATGTAGCCGAAACCCTCAAGGAGGTTAGAAGGGCCTTACTTGATGCGGATGTCAACTTTAAAATAGCCAAAGAGTTCACCAATAGGGTGAAGGAACAGGCCATGGGGCAAAACGTATTGACCAACTTGCAACCCGGTCAGCTCATGGTAAAGATTGTAAAGGATGAGTTGACACAACTGATGGGAGGCGAGGCTGAAGGAATCAATCTTTCAGGAAACCCTTCGGTAATCTTAATGTCTGGTCTACAAGGTTCAGGTAAAACGACTTTCTCTGGCAAACTGGCCAACTATCTCAAAAAGAAAAAATCAAAAAATCCGCTTTTGGTGGCGGGTGACGTATATCGACCTGCCGCAATTGACCAATTGCACATTGTTGGCGAGCAAATAGGGGTTGAGGTATATTCCGATAAGGAAAACAACGACCCTGTGGCCATTGCCAAAGCAGGTGTGGCCCATGCAAAGAAAAATGGCAATAACGTGGTCATCATCGATACCGCTGGGCGTTTGGCAGTGGATGAGCAAATGATGACTGAAATTGCGAACATCCATAAAACCGTTAATCCACAAGAAACGCTGTTTGTTGTGGACTCCATGACCGGTCAGGATGCCGTGAACACCGCAAAGGCCTTCAATGATGTCTTGAATTTCGATGGAGTGATCCTTACCAAATTGGACGGTGATACCCGCGGGGGTGCGGCCATTTCCATTAAATCCGTTGTAAACAAACCCATTAAGTTCATCGGAACGGGTGAAAAGATGGACGCCATCGATGTGTTCTATCCCAATCGGATGGCAGACCGCATTTTGGGCATGGGTGATGTAGTTTCCTTGGTGGAGAGGGCACAGGAACAGTTCGACGAAGAGCAGGCCAGAAAAATTCAGAAGAAAATTGCCAAAAATAGGTTTGGCTTTGATGATTTCTTGAGTCAGATTCAGCAAATCAAGAAGATGGGGAACATGAAAGACCTAATGGGCATGATTCCCGGTGTTGGCAAAGCCATGAAAGGTCTGGATATCGATGATGACGCTTTCAAACACATTGAAGCAATTATTCATTCCATGACGCCGGACGAACGTTCCAATCCATCTAAGCTCAATGCGAGCAGAAAAAAACGAATAGCAGTGGGTAGCGGAAGGTCTATTCAAGAGGTCAACCAGCTATTAAAGCAATTCCAGCAAATGAGCAAAATGATGAAGATGATGCAAGGTGGCGGTGGAAAGAAGATGATGCAGATGATGCAAAATATGCGATAGAGCTACATAAAGTTAGATAACCACAATAAAAGACCAACCCTCATGAAAATTCTTGACGGAAGAAAAGTTTCCAATCAAATCAAGGAAGAAATTGCCATTGAAGTGGACCAAATGAAAGAAAGGGGAGAAAAAGTCCCTCATTTGGCAGCTGTTTTAGTAGGTAATGATGGGGCAAGTCTTACCTATGTCGGAAGCAAAGTGCGCTCCTGTAAAAAAATAGGATTTGAGTCTACGTTGATTCATCTTCCCGAGGATACATCCGAAGAAACCCTGTTGCAACAAGTGGCCAACCTCAATGCCAATGACGACATCGATGGGTATATCGTTCAACTTCCCCTTCCAAAGCATATCGATGAGCAAAAAGTTTTGATGGCGGTGCATCCAGATAAGGATGTGGATGGATTCCATCCCACAAACTTTGGAAAAATGGCCCTCGATATGGAGTCATTTATTCCAGCTACCCCCTTTGGAATAATGGAATTGCTTCGAAGATATGAGGTGGACACCGAAGGGAAGCACACTGTGGTAATTGGCAGAAGCCATATTGTGGGAAGGCCTATCAGTATTTTAATGAGCCAAAAAGGAAAGGCAGCCAATGCTACGGTAACATTGACGCATAGCCGTACCAAGGATATCAAATCCATGACCCTGCAAGCCGATATCATCGTTTCTGCCTTGGGTGTACCCAATTTCCTGAAGGCGGACATGGTCAAGAAAGATGTGGTAGTTATTGATGTGGGCATCACCCGCGTTCCTGACGAAACCCGTGAACGAGGCTACTACATTACAGGGGATGTAGATTTTGAAGCGGTCAAGGAAAAAGCTTCCTATATCACTCCTGTACCAGGAGGTGTGGGTCCCATGACCATTGCCATGCTGCTAAAAAATACATTATTGGCAAGGGAGAGACATAAGCAGAAAAACGCTTAGTTCCCCTTTTCTTCAGTACTTGAATTGGTGATTGCACTGGTTTCTTCCTCATTGGGGGTTATAATATCCAAGTCGCTGTCACCTTCATCGTTTGTACAACCGACCAAGGCAAGGGAGGATAGACTTACCGTAATCAAAAGCAATATAGTTTTCATGGTAACGTAATAAGTAGGTTATAGGGTAAAAACGTTGAAACCAAGTAGTTTCGTATGTTTTTTGAATTGGAATTTGATGACAACTCCGGCCAAAATCAGTATCTTTTTTCAACAAAACAACCCACCATGAAACACCTGTTCTTTTACTGCCTTTCCATTTCTCTTCTATTTTGCGCTTGTACTCCCTCGAAAAAATCCAATTTTGCCATTGAGGTTTCTTTTTCTGAAGCGGTTTCAAAAGAGGCCAAAGACGGTCGCCTTTTGCTGATGTTCTCAAGCAATGATGAAGAGGAGCCCCGCTTTCAAATCAAAGCAGGCCTTGATGCCCAGATCATCTATGGGATGGATGTAGAGAATATGCAACCTGCGGATACCAAGGTGTTCGATGACGAGGTATTCGGATTTCCTTATACCGATATGAAGGAAATTCCCCCCGGTGACTATCAGGTTCAGGCTTTGTTGCATGTGTATGAAACCTTCAACTTGTCAACCGGACATACCGTAAAATTACCTATGGATAATGGCGAGGGGCAAAAGTGGAACCGCTCCCCAGGAAACCTTTACAGCAAACCCTTTCAGGTTACGATAACTGAAAATGGTTTGACGAAGGTTCAGGTGGTTATGGACCAAAAAATTCCGTCTATTGAGGAACCGGAGGATACAGAATGGATAAAGCACGTGAAAATCAAATCAGAGAAACTCTCTGAGTTTTGGGGAAGGGATATGTATTTGGGAGCACATATTTTGCTTCCCAAGGGTTTTGATGAACATCCTGAAGCAGTATATCCCTTGATGATTTTTCATGGACATTTTCCTGATGATTTCGGCGGATTTCGAACCACACCCCCAGATCCTGATTTGGAACCGGAATATTCTGAACGTTTTGGTGTTGAAGGGTATAACATCGTCCAACAGCAAGAGGCCTATGATTTTTATACGCGATGGAACGAACCCGATTTTCCAAGATTTTTGATTATCGAAATACAGCATCCAACCCCATATTATGATGATTCCTATGCCGTAAACTCTGCAAGTCAAGGACCTTATGGTGATGCCATAACCCATGAGTTGATTCCGTATATCGAAAAAGAATTTAGGGGAATTGGTGAAGGCTGGTCCCGTTTTCTGTACGGGGGCTCCACAGGGGGCTGGGAGGCCTTGGCTGTACAAGTCAAATACCCGGATGAGTACAATGGTTGCTTTGCCGCTTGCCCCGACCCTATAGATTTTAGCGCTTACTGTCTTACGAATATTTACGATGATAAAAATGCCTATTATTACGAAAGTGAGCACAAGGAGTTTGAGGTGCCCGCCCATCGCGATTATTTGGGGCATGTTGATATCTCAGTGAAGGAATACAACCATTTGGAATTGGTATTGGGTACAAAATCCAGGTCGGGACAGCAGTGGGATATTTGGGAGGCCACCTATTCCCCACAGGGGGAAGATGGTTATCCACAAAGGATTTGGAACAAGATGACGGGAGATATCAATCCAGAAGTGGCTGAGTTTTGGAAAGAAAACTATGACCTAAAGCACATTTTAGAGCGTGACTGGGATAAATTGGGGGAGAAATTGCGTGGAAAGATTCATATCTATTGTGGGGATATGGACAATTATTATCTTAACAACGCTGTCTACTTGATGGAAGATTTTTTGGAGCAAACCCAAAATCCATATTACGAGGGTGAAGTGTTGTACGGGGATAGGGCAGAACATTGTTGGAATGGTGACCCCGCGTTGCCCAACCATATTAGCCGTTTGCGCTACAACAGTATGTATGTGCCCAAAATTATGGAACGGATTGCCAAGAGCGCTCCAACAGGGGCAGATTTGAAAAGCTGGCGGTATAAATAAAGATTATGGCAGGGAGAACTTCTAACAAAATTGCTTGGGTCGTATTTGCTTTTCTTGCTATTGGAGTGGGATTTTATCCAGGGTTGTATTTGTTGGCCGACGGTAAAATAGCGCTACTTCAAAGCAAAAGTGATGAATTGTTGTCCAGTACGATTTGGAACATAGGCTTTTATGGCCATATTACCTTTGGGGGACTGGCCTTGTTGAGTGGATGGTCGCAGTTCAGCAAGAAATTAAGGGCTAAAAACCTGAATTTGCACCGCAATCTTGGAAAATTCTATTCGCTTTCGGTGTTGATCAGTGGAACCTGTGCGGTGTATATAGGTTTTTTTGCTACCGGAGGCTGGATTACGTCCATGGGCTTCATCAGTTTAGGTGTCATTTGGTTGTACACCACTGGTAAAGCTTACTTGGCGATTAGGGTCAAAGACATTGCCGTACACCAGGCTATGATGATCTATAGCTACGCCGCTTGCTTCGCAGCAGTGACCTTAAGAATTTGGTTGCCACTATTGACCATTTTGTTCGGAGAATTTTTAATTGCCTATAAAATTGTAGCATGGTTGTGCTGGGTGCCCAACATAATATTCGCCTATTTTTGGGTAAGACGAAAAGGCTTGGTCATTGATTAAGTTCAGGAAGTCCTGTTAAGAATCGGAATAGGTTCATCCTGTCGCTGGGTTAGGCTCCAAATAATCCATAATTTTAAAAGAACACCAAAAAATCCAACACTATGAAAGTGCAAGCCTATGCAGCCAGCGAAGCTAATGGCAAGCTGGAAAAATTCAACTACGAACTTGGTAAAATTGGAAGTGAACATGTTGACATCAAAGTTCATTATTGTGGTGTATGCCATTCGGATCTGAGTATGTTGAACAACGAATGGGGTATGACCCAATTCCCCTTTGTGCCTGGGCATGAGGTGGTTGGTGAAATTGTGTCGATTGGGGAGGAGGTAAAAAACCTGAAGGTAGGTGACAAGGTAGGCCTGGGATGGTTCTCTGAATCTTGTATGCATTGCAACCAATGTATGGGCGGTAACCATAATCTGTGTCCAACCGCAGAACAGACCATAGTGGGAAGATATGGCGGATTTGCGGACTATGTCCGCTGCCATTGGTCATGGGCCACACCCTTGCCAGAGGGGATAGATATGGCAAAGGCGGGACCTTTGTTTTGTGGCGGAATCACTGTTTTTAACCCTATTATTCTTTCAGGGGTGAAACCTACCGATAAAGTTGGGGTAATCGGTATTGGAGGATTGGGACATATTGCCCTCAAGTTTTTAAAACATTGGGGATGTGAGGTGATTGCCTTTAGTTCCAACCCAGCTAAAAAAAAGCAAATTCTTGATATGGGAGCGGACAAAGTCATCAATTCCAGAGATCCACAAGAATTGGAAAGTATAGCAGGCACTCTTGATTTTATTCTCAATACTACCAATGTAAACCTAGATTGGAACGCTTATTTGATCACTTTGGCTCCAAAAGGAAAACTGCATAGCGTGGGTGTCGTACCAGACCCTATGCCCATTCCAGCGTTCACGCTAATTAGCGGGGAAAAATCTGTTGGAGGAAGTCCTCTTGGCAGTCCAGCGCTCACAAGAACAATGTTGGAGTTTTGTGTTCGGCATGATATCTACCCCATTGTTGAGGAATTCGCTTTGGAAAACGTAAATGAAGCCATGCAACATTTGGAAGAAGGAAAGGCTAGATTTCGAATTGTATTAAAGGTGTAATTACTTGGCAAATAACTGCCCCATGTCTTTAAATGCTTTAAACTCTAAGGCGTTGCCAGAGGGGTCCAAAAAGAACATTGTGGCCTGTTCTCCAACTTCCCCCTTAAATCGAACATAAGGTTCTATAATGAAATCTATCCCCTTGCTTTTCAGGTCCTCTGCAAAACCATGGAAGGTTTCCCAAGGCAATACCACACCGTAATGCGGCACCGGTACGTTTTTGCCATCTACCGCATTGGTATGCAAAGCCTCTTCACTTTTTGGCTTGTAATGGATGACCACTTGGTGACCAAATACATCAAAATCCACCCAATGGTTGCTGCTTCTTCCTTCCTCACATCCTAAAACTTCGCGATAAAAGGTTCGACATTCTTCCAGATTATGAACAGGAATGGCAACATGAAAAGGAGTCAAGGTTTTCATATCAATTACTTTTTTCGGAAAGTTACTTGATCTCCCTTAAGCTTCCAAAAATTGGATAATTTGATTGTTCACCTCCTCTTGATGCATGGAATGACCCAAACCTTCGGTACTGACAAGCTGACTGCCTTTCCAATTTTGGTGTACCTGTTCGGAAGCGTGATACGGAGCAATAAGATCTAATCGGTCATGGAACAAAAGGCCTTTTTTGGTGTTGGTGGCCACAAATTTGGAGGAGCTAAAGTCTTTGATCCGCATATCAAACTTACTTTGAATAAAGGCATCCAGCGCATTTAAAACCTTATCATTGAATCTTAGAAAGCCCTGATAATGGGTCATAATCTCATGGAATTCGGAAGGGGAACCAATAGTGACAATCTTTTGGATAAATTCATTTTGGTTTTTGAAATCATTGTAAAGTAAGGTCATGCCTCCTACTGAATGTCCCACCAAAAACTGCGGTTGGTGTTTTTCAATAAGGGCTTGCAAACATTCACTGTACAAGGGAACATAAAGTTGATGCCCGGTGGAATATCCATGTCCCGGTGCATCAAAGGCAATGATGTGGAAGTCTGCCTCCTGTAGTTTTTTTATCAGATTCCTCCAGCGGAAGCTATTGCTTTCCCAGCCGTGAACGAGCATCACTGTAGGTTTGCTGCCTTGCCATTCGTAGACCTGGATTTGATGTCCTGCAGCTGCTTCCACCTCCTTTTTTGCGGCCTCCAAGAAGGGTTTTTGCTGTTCGGTAACCCGACCCTTACGTATTTTACAAAAGGTGTTGAAGGCTTTTTGTGCAGTCCTCTTTGTATCGAAAACCACCAAAAGATTAAAATATTTCCCGTAGATCCGTGGAATAATTTTGGTCAGTAGTTTTTTCATTTGGTTACTTTTTGTAACTTACTCTATAAAAGAGATTAAAAATACATATTCCTTTTTAAAAAATTCATAGTAACCCACATCAAATCAGGTAGAAAAATGGATACCGTTGCTGAAAATCAAAAGGTTAGGATAACCAAAAAATTAGAAAAAATGTTTGGGCATATCGATTACAAGAACCCTCCCGAACTTTGCCCAGTTCGAGATGTGATGTCCGTAGCTTCCGATCAGTGGAGTGTTTTGATTATTCTTTGGCTGGCCTACTTCGAGACCTTACGTTTTAATAAGCTGAAAAAGTACGTTTATGGTATCTCTAACAAGGTGCTGAGCCAACGTTTAAAGGTACTTGAAGCGGATGGGTATATTTCCCGACAAGCTTTTGCCGAAGTGCCGATACGAGTAGAATATACCTTGACGGAGTTTGGTCATTCTTACGTGGAAAAACTATTGGAGCTTACGGAGTGGATGCAATTGAACAGCCCAAAAGTATTGGCCAACCGGGAACGATATGGGCTGTACTAGTTTCTGACGCGATTCCAGATGTCCAAATACATACGCCAATTCCCATCTTCCTTTTTCCATATGACCACATACTTGCCTTTCCATTCAGAAATCTGTCCTTCTTTATTTTGACTTTTGCCTTGATAATACCCGTAGTCATGGGCATAATCTCCAAAAAACTTGATTTCTTCAGGAACTATTTCATGGTGAAGCACCTTGGAACCCGAGCCCTGAATCCACCATTTTTTTATGGCTTCCCGTCCTGATATAATGGGTGCACCATTTGGAAATATTTTGGCATCAGCGGTGTAACTATGGGCCACGGTTTCAAAATCAGCGGCCATGTATGCTTCTGAAAATTTTCGGACCGCCTCCAGGATGGCTTTTTTATCTTTTTCCTGCCCTTTATTTTGCTTTCCCTTGGAACAATCAATCTTCCAAGTGGGGAATACAATGGATTCGTCGGTATTCACCCATTCTCCAAGCCATTTGAAGCCCTGTTCATCGATTTCGTAAAAGGTGAGCCTATAAAACCCATCCATGCCGTTAGGGGCCCGTTGCTCTCTGTAGAGGACAATGTTCCCATCTTTTCCTTTATTGCCCTCCCAAGTTGGAAGGGACGGGGAGGAACGCGGATAGCTGTAGTAATGCACAAACCAACGGGTACTATCAGGGATGAACTGGCGTATGCTGCCTGAGTAAGTACCATCTTTCTTGAGGGTTTCATCTTGAATGCCCATTCCGTTCATGATGTATTTAAACCTCCATACCATATCCACGGGCTCTGCCCAGGTTTGGTCGGCATTCCGTGTTTGGGATTGACATTCACATTCACCTATCATCGGAGCAAAATCCAACAAAGCTTCTGGTGCTTTTGGATTGGGAAGTCCAAAAGGATGTTCCGGGGAAGGTTCGTACTCAAATTGAGCACTCAACAACAAAGGCAAAAGCAAACATGAAAGAAGATTGGCAATTTTCATTGGTTGGGTTTTGCCAATAAATTAGTAAAAATCAACCCGCCCAAGGGTCTCTTTGACTATTAATTAACAGAACTTAGTCCCATCCAATCATCAAATATTTCACTTTGGCATTATCCGGGATTTGGACTTCCTCGATATTGGACGCCGTGTAGCGTAAACTTGGTGGTAAATCACCTTTGTCAATTGTAAAGTAAAGGTTACTTGCTTTTGGGAAAACGACAATACTGTTCAGCGTGGTCACGATTTTCTTAATGGCATACTGCTGCTTAATATCCCTAAAGGTGCTTTGCAGACCAATCCCTTTTTCTGAAGTATAACGGTTATCAAAAACTCTTATATTTTCAACGCGTTGAACGCTGTCTTGGCTGGGGGTAAGCGTTAGCAGATGTTTTCCCCCTCGCTCATATACCTTGATTTTTCTGGTTTTTGAACCGACTTTCGTACGAAACGTGTCCCTCACTATCGAATCCTCAACAAAAATAGTTTCAAGTTCATTAAGGGTAGTGGATTTCTGCAGGGGTCCTACGCTGTCTTCCGCAATAAGAAAGCTGGTGTCCCTTTGTTCACAAGAAGCCAATGCCGTAAGAACGACAATTCCTAAAATTCCTAGTACTCTTTTCATTCTATTTATCGGATTACCTTTTTCAAAACACCCAAAACACCTCGAATAAAGGTTGCGCTTGTTAGCACCTTTACCACGGGGTTCATTCGTGTGCTCTTTCGCCGGGTTGAAGTTCTGCGCGACGAGGTGGTTTTTCGTTCTTTTTCTTTTTCAGCCTCTTTCTGTGCTTTTTCTATCTTTTCATTGAGCACTTCATAGGCACTTTCCCGGTCAATATCTTCATTGTATTTTTTGACCAGTTTCGATGTGTTGATGACTTCCTTCAATTCTGAATCGGTAAGAACATCCATTCTACTCATAGGAGCCCGAAGTAAGGTTGCAGCCAATGGTGTGGGTCGTCCTTTTTCATCCAAGGCCGAAATAAGCGCTTCTCCAATTCCCAGTGAGGTCAAAACCTCTTTGGTATCGTAAAATTCAGAATCAGGATAGTTTTCAGCCGTAAGTTTTATGGCTTTCCGGTCCTTGGCGGTGAACGCCCTTAAGGCGTGCTGTACCTTAAGTCCAAGTTGTGCTAGAACATCATCGGGAACATCGGTAGGGTTTTGGGTCACAAAATACAAACCAATTCCCTTGGAGCGAATTAATTTGACAATACTCTCAATTTGGTCCAACAAAGCTTTGGAGGCTTCCTTAAAAATCAAATGGGCCTCATCAATGAACAAAATAAGCTCGGGTCGGTCACTGTCGCCTTGCTCCGGGAAGGTAGCGTAAATTTCTGCTAAAAGGCTAAGCATAAAAGTGGAAAAGAGCTTGGGCCTATCTTGAATATCGGTCAATCGGATGATATTGATGTATCCTCTGCCATTTTCATCGATTCGTACCAAATCTTCCACATCGAAAGATGTCTCTCCGAAGAACAGCTCAGCACCCTGTTGCTCCAATTCGATGATTTTTCGAAGAATGGTACCTGTTGAACTGGTAGAAATTCGTCCATATTGGGCTTGAAATTCTTTTTTGCCCTCACCTGTAGCATATTGCAATACCTTTTTGAAGTCTTTTAGGTCGAGGAGCGGAAGTTTGTTATCGTCACAGTATTTAAAAACCACGGCCACAATACCTTCTTGGGTAACGGTCAAATCTAAGATTCGGCTCAGCAAAACAGGACCAAATTCAGAAACTGTGGCTCGTAATCGTACACCATCCTGTTCAGAAAGCGTAAGAATCTCAACGGGAAATCCGCTGGGCTTAAATGGGATGCCTATTTTTTCGTGGCGTTCGTCGATTTTCGGATGGCCTGGGCTCGGTTGTGCAATCCCACTAAGATCACCTTTGAGGTCCATCAATAATACGGGAATTCCCTTATCAGATAAATTTTCAGCAATAACCTGAAGGGTTTTGGTCTTTCCGGTACCGGTGGCCCCAGCAATCAGGCCGTGACGATTCAAAGTTTTCAAAGGAACTTTTACCAAAGCGTTCTTCACCGTTTCGCCATCCAACATACCCGCACCCATGGTAATGAAATCTCCTTTGGTCGTATAGCCCTCTTCAATATGCTGAAAGAATTTTTCCGTATCCGCCATGCTATTCATTTTGCGATAAAAATAGGGTAATTTGGCAGAAGACAAAATATTCAAGACCTTAGAACAAAGACTTTATAACCCTACTCCTCATGAAAATTTCAACAAGACTTCCAATTGCTATACTTGGTCTATTTCTATGCGTAAGCGTTTCTGCCCAAAAGGACTCTGAAATTATCTTCCATAAACCTCCGAATCCTGAACGCCAAAAAGCTCCTTTTAGTGAAACAGTCCAAGCGGGCAACCTGTTCTTTTTGGCAGGTCAAATTGGAATGGATAGAAGTGTGGGTAAATTGGCCGAAGGAGGTATTCAAGGGGAGACCGAGCAAGCCATTAAAAACATTCAAGGTGTTTTGGAGCGACACGGGTTGACCTTGGACAATGTGGTAAAGTGCACCGTGATTTTAAGCGATATCAATGATTTTAGAGCCTTTAATGAGGTATACGTTAAATATTTTACCAAAAAACCAGCTCGTACGACCTATGCGGCTGCCGGATTGGCTGCAAGTGCCAAAATTGAAATCGACGTGATTGCCGTCCGGGAATAAAACCAATGGTTTTATCGAATTTATCAGCATATTTTACTGCCACGAAGCTCTATCTTTGCAAAATGGTTACAGAAAAGGTGATGGATTTAGTGAACCAGGGACTGATGCTGCCCTTGATGGAGGAGTTTTATACCATTCAGGGCGAAGGGTACCACAAAGGAACCGCTGCTTATTTTATACGGGTTGGTGGTTGTGATGTGGGATGCCATTGGTGTGATGTAAAGGAAAGTTGGAACGCCGAAACGCACCCTCCAACCGATATAGATAGTATTGTGGCAAACGCTGCTCAATATTCGAATACCATTGTGGTGACCGGGGGTGAGCCCTTAACCTGGGATATGGGTCCGCTTACAGAAGGGTTAAAAGCAAAAAACCTACAGACCCACATTGAAACTTCGGGAGCCTATCCCTTGACCGGTATTTGGGATTGGATTTGTCTTTCCCCTAAGAAGAATAAACTTCCTGTTGGCGATGTCTACGATAAGACCGATGAGCTAAAGGTCATTGTTTACAATAGGCATGACTTTATTTTTGCTGAAGAACAAGCAGAAAAGGTCAATAACAACTGCGTATTATATCTTCAGCCCGAGTGGAGTGTCAGGGAAAAAATGATTCCATTGATTGTGGATTACGTTATGAAAAACCCTAAATGGAAGATTTCTCTACAGACCCATAAATATTTGAATATACCTTAATGGTCGCTGGCTTTAACGCCCTCCATTGTTTTGTAGATCCAAAACACATTCATCATCTAGAACAGGAATAATGGCCAACCCTCTTCCAGTTCTTGATTCTAGCCTTCGAACCAGGGAGTTACCACTTAAATCACACACAGACTGCAATATTCCTTCTTTGGAAGAAGCTTGTGCACTTCTTGAAACGGTACCGAACTCAATTTCAGCACGCATCAAACAACCCTGAACGTTACAATGATTGGGGGCATCAAGATCTTCATGAGAGTTGACGGGGTCTGTGCCCAAATTAACCAATCCGAATAAATGCCCAAATTCATGGTTTAGGGTAGCCGTCTCCAAATCGGAAAGCGTAATGGTCGAACTGCGGCTTGCGAGCCTTCTTATGGTAGATTCATAGATTACCATAGACGTATTACGATATACCGAACCTACGGTGACCAAACCTTCGTCATCGTCATCACTGTCGGAAGGCGCATCAGCAAAATAGATATAGATGGCCAAGGTGGTTCCGTCGTTGTAAGCTGTTCTATTATCGTTTTCGAGATCTACGATTTCTTGAAGTGTCAACGTAGTTTCCTCTGGAGAGGATAAAGAGAGAAGGTCTATTTGAATATTTTCCTTAAAAGACTGATTTAGTATGAAGTCTTCAAAATTTGCTAAGGTCTCCACAGTAGGCTGAAATCCGGCCACATGCCCAATTTCGATGACCAATCTATCAAAGTTGGTGTTTGCTAAGAGGTCGTTGGCAGAATCTCCAGCGCCCAATAGATTGGCCGACCGGTCAACATTGTTGTTGCCATTATTGCCGTTGTTGCCATTGTTATTGCTGTTGGAATTATTATCAGGTGGTGGGGTATTGTCACTATCGTTTGAACAGGCCATCAATAAAACAAGACCAAGAAGCAATGGTAGAAATCTTTTCTTTTTCATAACAAAATCATATCAATTTAAAACGGGCAAACTAGCTACTGTATTATGTTTTTACAGAAAGTTTAGCTAAATAGTCGTAATGTTCCCCAGATATTACAAGTTCGCAATCAAGATTTACCTTTTCGCAATGGGTTTTTAAGGTTTCAAAATCAACATATAACCAATCAAAAGGGTCGCTTTTATCATTTTTATATTCCAGATAAAAAGTTACTTCCCCATAATAATTGGTATTGCCTGGAACCCAAAATCCACCATCATCATCTTCATCGAACATATAAATGATATCGCTGGAATCCATCAAGATTTGTCCATCTGGTTTTAATAACGACTTTAAATGCAGCAAAAACCCTTCCAAACTTTCAATTTTGCCTGCTAATCCGATACCATTCATCAATAGCAATAACGTATCGTATTGCCGACCTGAATGGTCCATAATGGACGATTGACTGACAGATTGCAAGCCGCGCAACTTGCAAACTTCTATGGCTCCCTTTGATGAATCAAGCGCAGTCACTTGAAATCCTTTCTCTTGAAGAAACAGACTATGACTCCCCGAACCAGCACCGATGTCAAGAACCTCGCCTCTTGCCAGCTCGAGCGCTTTTTGCTCCAACTGTGGCATTTCCTCAAAACTTCTGAAAAGGTAGGGCAGGGGAATTCGGTCCTCTTCCTCTAAGGAAGAATGGGTTTTGATATCCTCGGAATAGTTTCCGTGGTAATAGTCAAGCAACGCAATTCCAAAAATATCGGCCATATCTTCTTTTGAAAGCTACAAAAATGGGACTTTAATTCCATCCAAAGGTTTAATTGAAAAGGGTTTTTTAAGTTTGTAGTGCATGGAAAATGAATTGAAACGACTCCCTCAAAGAGCCAAGGAGAAGCACGTAGAAAACAAAAAGTTTTTTGCAAAGCTTAAAAAGCGACCTCCAAAGAACCTGGATTATTTGATGGATGAACTGCATGAGTCGGAGTTCGAAAGAACGGACTGTCTTACCTGTGCCAATTGCTGTAAAACTACCGGCCCACTCTTTACCTCGGCAGATATCGAACGTATTGCCAAACATTTAAGATTGCGCCCTGCGGAGTTCATACAGCAATATTTGAGAGTGGATGAGGACAATGACCATGTGTTGCAAGAGGTCCCCTGTGCATTTTTAGGGGATGACAACGCCTGCTTTATTTACGAGGTTCGCCCAAAGGCATGCCGGGAATTTCCCCATACGAATCGCAAAAAATTTCATCAAATCACCAACTTGACCCTCAAAAATGTGGCCATTTGCCCAGCAGCTTTCAATATTGTTGAGGAGATGAAACGGAGAATCAAGCCATGACGATTTCTTATATTTGAAGATATGGAACAGTTGATAGCCTACTTTGAAACCATTCCCGCCTTACACCGTAGTCTTATTTTGGTTGGGGGCATTACTTTTTTCTGGATTTTGGAGGGCGTTGTACCCCTTTTCAGTATCCCTTATAAAAAATGGAGACATTCCGTACCTAATTTCTTTTTCACGCTGACTACCATTATTGTGAATTTCCCCTTGGCGTTTCTACTGCTAAAGACCTCCGACTGGGCCGTTGCCAACGAGTTTGGAATAATCAATTGGTTGCCTGAAATGCCCTTATGGCTTTATGTATTGTTGGGAGTCCTGTTTTTGGATCTTATTGGGGCGTATGCGGCGCATTGGGTAGAGCACAAGGTGAAACCGCTTTGGATGGTGCATTTGGTGCATCATTCTGACCATAATGTGGACACCACCACGGCGAATCGGCATCATCCACTGGAAAGTGTAATTCGATATGTATTCACCTTGATCGGCGTTTTCTTGGTTGGAGCTCCCATCGGAATTATAATGCTCTATCAAAGTCTTTCTGTGGTCTTGTCGCAGTTCAATCATGCCAACATTGAGTTGCCCAAAAAAGTGGACACAGTTCTTAGCTGGATCATCGTCAGTCCCAATATGCATAAGGTGCACCATCATTATAAATTGCCTTACACCGATTCCAATTATGGGAATATCTTTTCTATTTGGGATAGGCTTTTTAGAACTTATATGACCCTCGACCCTAAAAAAATTGTTTATGGGGTGGATACGTTTCCCAATGAAAAGGAGAACAGCAGCATTGTTGGGTTATTAAAACAGCCTTTTCACAAATACCGTAGACCGACTACCGAAACTCAATCGTAAAGCAAGTATTTTTTACGTATCTCCTTAAAAGTATCAAGGTCTTCTTGCCAAGTTTCCCGAATTTTGGATTCTTCGAGACCTTCTTCAATTTGTTTTTGTAAAAGAGCAGTTCCGGCGTGCTTTGTAAAAGAGTTGGTATTGAAAAACTTGGATTTATCCAAAGAGTATGTATAGGCATCCATCAACCATTGCAAAGAAACCGAGTTCATTTTAGGATGTGATGACAAGTCCTTTCCAAAGCATTTTTTATCCTCCTCTTTTGGATATTTTGAACCAAAATTGGGTTTTGGCACATAACTGAAATCATAGATTGTGCTATCTAAAAAGGAAGCTCCATAACGTTGAAATTGGAATTCCGTACCTCGGCCGGCGTTGACATAGGTGCCCTCAAACAAACCAAGACTGGGGTACAGATTGATGGCTACATCGTTCGGCAAATTCGGAGAAGGGCGTATGGGCGAACTATAGGAAGTTTGATGCGTGTAGTTCTGGAGGGGGATAACTTGTAAGTTTGCTTGTTCACCATTCTCCAACCAGTCTTCACCGTTGAGCATCATGGCATATTCCCCAATGGTCATGCCATATACCAAGGGGATGGTGGTCATGCCCAAAAAACTTGTATGTTCCGCTTGCATGGTAGGCCCATCGATATAATGCCCATTGGGGTTGGGTCGGTCCAAGACCAAAACAGGAATGTTATTTTCTGCACAAGCTTCCATTACCAAATGTAGGGTGGCGATGTAAGTGTAGAAACGAACACCCACATCTTGTATGTCGAACACTACAATGTCAATTCCTTCAAGCTGTTCCCTGGAAGGTTTTTTGTTCTTCCCATATAAAGAAACAATGGGAAGTCCTGTTTTTTTATCCAGGCCATCCTCCACTAACTCGCCGGCATCAGCCCGACCCCGAAATCCGTGTTCGGGAGCAAATACTTTGTTGACTTTGATTCCAAGAGATAAGAGAGAATCCACAAGATGCGTATGCCCCTCCGCTTTGAAAATAACACTCGTTTGATTGGCCACTACCCCTATGGTTTTACCCTTCAATAAGGGGAGGTAAGCATCTGTTTGATTGGCCGCAACAACAACTTGATTTGGGGATTTATTTTTTTCTGGATTCGAAATTTTTTCTGGAGGATGGGTTTGTCCTTTACAAGAGAAAACGAGCAAAACCAAAGAGAAAGCTGTACTTTTGAGAACCGATAAATTGGGCATCCGTTGAATTTAGAACTGTTTATTGCCAAACGCCTGATCACAGGGAAGGAACATAAAATTAGCATTTCCGCCCCTATAATAAAAATTGCGATTGCCGCCATCGCTATGGGCATTGTGATGATGCTCATTGCCATCGCCACTGGGGTTGGCCTAAAGCATAAGATCAGGGAAAAAGTGGCGGCATTTAATGGTCACATTCAAATTTCCAACTTCGACAACAATACTTCCGAAGTATCCATCTCTCCAGTGTCTTTGAATCAGGAGTTTTACCCAGAATTCAAATCCGTGGAAGGCGTGGAGCATGTTCAAGCGGTGGCGACCAAAGGGGGAATCATACGAACCGAGGATACTTTTGAGGGAATGTTGGCCAAGGGCGTAGGGACAGATTATGATTGGCGCGTGTTTGGAGAATATCTGGTGGATGGACGAATTCCTGACTATTCTGGAAAATTGAATGATGAGGTATTGGTATCTCGATTGATGGCCAATCGCCTACAACTAAAGGTTGGCGACTCTTTTTTTTCCTTTTTTCTGAAGGAAGGAGATCCATCAAAAGTACCTAACAACCGTCGTTTCGAGATTGTTGGTATTTATGACAGCGGTTTTGAGGAGTTTGATGCCACCTATGTGTTTGTGGATATTCGTCACATTCAGCGAATGAATAAATGGGAGGAAAACGAAATAGGAAACTTTGAGGTCTTTCTTTCCGATTTTGATGAGATGGAAGCTAAGACCCAAGAGATTTACGGGAAAACCATTTCGAGCTTGGATACCCAAAACATCAGATCCAAGTACTTTCGAATTTTTGAGTGGATAGGACTCTTCGACTTTAATATTGCTTTGATTATTGGCATTATGATTATTGTTGGGGGCATCAATATGATCACGGCTTTGCTGGTCCTCATTTTAGAGCGTACACAAATGATTGGGGTGTTAAAAGCCTTGGGTTCAGAAAACTGGAGCATACGAAAAGTGTTCTTGTACAATGCCGCTTATTTGATTTCCATTGGCTTGTTGTGGGGCAATGGGGTTGGTCTTGGACTTTTGTTCCTGCAACATCGTTATCGCTTTTTTAAGTTTCCCAATCCAGAAGAATATTATATCGATTACATTCCAGTTTTTATTGATTTGCCTACGGTTCTGTTGCTCAATCTGGGCGTTATGCTCCTTTGTTTGTTGATGTTGTTGATTCCCTCCTACATCATTACCAAGATAACTCCGGTGAAGGCCATCAAGTTTGAATGATTTTCAAGGATTTTTAGCTGAAAATTTGTTCCTTGATTTCACAGAATTACTGTTATTCACCATTCCAAAAAACTATCTTTGTGCCCGATTATGGAATACGCAAATAACATTCTTGAGACGATTGGGAACACCCCTTTGATAAAGTTGAACAAGCTTACAGCAGAACTACCTTGTTTGGTTTTGGCAAAATATGAAACCTTTAACCCTGGCAACTCGGTCAAAGATCGTATGGCCCTACAAATGGTAGAGGATGCCGAAGCTGCTGGAGTCCTTAAACCTGGGGGGACCATAATCGAGGGTACTTCCGGTAACACCGGTATGGGCCTTGCCTTAGCCGCCGTGGTCAAGGGGTATCGAATGATATGCGTAATCAGCGATAAGCAATCCAAAGAAAAAATAGATATTCTGAAAGCTGTTGGCAGTGAGGTGCATGTGTGTCCTACCGATGTGGCTCCTGATGACCCCAGAAGTTATTACTCCACAGCGAGAAGACTGGCCACCGAGATTCCGAATTCTTGGTATGTCAATCAATACGATAATCCGAGCAATACCAAAGCACATTATTTAAGTACAGGGCCGGAAATCTGGGAACAAACCGATGGAAAGGTGACCCATTTTGTTGTGGGCGTGGGTACCGGCGGAACCATTTCTGGTGTGGGGACCTACTTAAAAGAGAAAAACCCCAACATAAAAGTTTGGGGTGTGGACACCTATGGGTCGGTCTTCAAAAAATATCACGAAACAGGGATTTTCGATGAAAATGAAATTTATCCCTACATCACTGAGGGTATTGGTGAGGACATACTGCCTGAAAATGTCCGTTTTGATATTATTGATGGTTTCACCAAGGTCACTGATAAGGACGCTGCCGTTTATACACAACGTTTGGCCAAGGAAGAAGGGATGTTCTTGGGCAATTCCGCTGGAGCCGCCATAAAAGGACTTCTTCAGTTAAAGGAACATTTTACGAAGGACGATGTTGTGGTGGTACTGTTCCATGATCATGGAAGTCGCTATGTGGGTAAAATGTTCAATGATGATTGGATGCGGGAGAAGGGATTCATAGAATAATTTGTTACCTTCAAAAGCAAAATTTCCAACATGGTTCGCAAAGCAGTTTTGTTGCTTTTTACACTCGTACTAAGCGCATCGGGTTATTCCCAAAAGTTATCTGGTAAAGAGAAAAAAATAGTGGCCACCATTGAAAAGAACAATGATGAGGCCATTTCCTTTCTTAAGAAAGTCGTCAACATCAATAGTGGCACCTTAAATGCGGAGGGCGTTCAGGAGGTGGGTACGGTATTTAAAGATGCTTTTGATGCCATCAATTTTCAGACCCAATGGATTGATATGCCTCCGGAAATGGGAAGGGCCGGACATCTTTTTGCGGAAACGAAAGGAGAGAACGGTAAAAAGCTATTGCTGATCGGTCATCTGGATACCGTTTTTGAAAAAGATAGCCCCTTTCAAGAGTTCAAAATGGTCAATGACAGCATTGCCCATGCACCGGGAGGCAACGATATGAAAGGTGGTGATGTCATAGTGTTATACGCCCTTAAGGCCTTGCACGAGAATGGACTTTTAAAGAATGCGCAGATTATTGTGGCCTTTACGGGAGATGAAGAAAGCACGGGAAAGCCTTTAGATATAAGCCGTAAGGAGTTGATTGAAGCTGCAAAGCGAAGCGATGTGGCCCTTGGTTTTGAGACTTCCACAGGATTCAACTATGCTACTGTGGCCCGACGGGGAGCTTCGGGTTGGGCTTTGGAAGTAGAAGGAAAAAGGGCGCACTCTTCTGGGGTTTTCAGTGAGCGTACGGGAGCCGGAGCTATTTTTGAGATTTCTAGGATTTTGCATCAATTTTATACCGATGTCAAAGGGGAAGAGCTGCTTACCTTTAATCCCGGAACCCTTTTGGGAGGTACTTTTGTGAATTTTGATACATCCACTAGTAAAGGAGATGTTTTTGGAAAAGGCAATGTGGTGGCACAGAAAGCCATTGCCCGTGGAGGGCTTCGGTTTATTTCCGAAGAACAAAAAGAACGTGCAAGGAACAAGATGCGTGAAATCGTAAAGAACAACCTACCCAAGACTTCCGCTGCCATCAGTTTTACTGACAGCTACCCGGCCATGCAACCCTCTGAAGGAAATATGAATTTATTGAATACCCTGAACCAAGTGAGTCTTGATCTTAATCAGGGTGAAGTGTTGGCGTATGACCCGGGTAGAAGGGGAGCTGCGGATGTTTCCTTTGTTGCAGAATATGTGGATTGTTTGGATGGCCTGGGTACTATGGGCTCCGGAGCCCATACCCCGGAAGAAACCGTTAATTTGAACACCATTGAAGCATTGACCAAACGAACAGCCATTTTGATTTATAGATTGATCAACGAATAAAAAGCTGAACCGAATCCTTTAAAACATCACCAATGACATACTTAAAATTAGATAATCAAACCGTAAGAATCGAAGAAGGAGAATTGGTAGGCTATGAAGTAGATGGCCATGAATATATCCATCAAAAGGGAAGCCCGGGATGGGGTAGCGCCGATACGGAGATGTTTCCCATCATTGGTCCTGTAAAAGATGCGGGTTATGCCGTTCAAGTTCCTCGAGGAAATGCAATTTTGGACCAACATGGGCATTTAAGGTTATTGGATTATGACTTGATTTCACATGACGATACCCATGCGACTTTCAAAAAAGTCTACAAGGGTGGCACTCCGGTGCAAAACGGAAAATTTCCTGAAAATTCCAATAAGGCCTTGCTGATGTGGCCCTATAGTTTTGAGTTTGAAAAGCGATTTGTACTTAAACCGAACCAGCTTGAGGTTACGCTTGTTTTGAATGCAGAACGCGATATGCCCTATATGATTGGGTATCACCCCGCCTTTAAATTGTATACCGAAAACCCTGTCCTTGAAACGGATTCCCGTGAAATTCCCCTCAAAGATGTCCTTGCCGTGGGGCATAGGGCACTGCAGGTGGCAGACTGTGAAGCCATCACACTAAAGGATAAGAAGGAAGTTAAGATTGAAACCGAAGGTTTCGGTCATTTTATGTGCTGGACCATGGTTCCGAACATGGTGTGCATTGAACCTATTTCCTTCTATCCATACGCTGTGGAGCAGCGGGAATTGCATACCGGTTTTGACTATACAAAGGACTCAGAAGTAGTCTTTAAAACAATTATTTCTGTGTAGGTTTCCCCTTCCAAAAATAAATGTTAAGAAAATCACAATTTTTTTAAGAAATCCACCGTTATATTAAGTATATTGGGATAGCTAATTTTACGAAATACGCTTAATGTTCCAAAAATTTATTGAGAGAGTTGGGGTAATGAACTGTATCATGCTCCTTGTTGTGGTATCGATCATCATCGTCTCTGAAGTACTTTTCCTGAGTGGAAAAAAGATGGATGCTATTTTCATAGCATTCTGGGCACCGACCATATTAGGTTTTATGAATTACTTGAAATATAAAAAGTAATGGATTTTGTTCTTGCTTATTCCATTGTGGTTGCCATTATCTTCTTGGCCTGGCTGCTCTTTGTAATACGCATGTACAAAAAGATCAAAGACTGATTTATTGCCCTCCCACTTAATTGACTACCGTCGATTCTGTTTTACCAACCGCATTTTTTTTGATTAAGTAGGCATTGATAATGCGTTCCGTTTCCAAGGTATTTTTTTGACGGATGATAAATGCTTCAATATCTTCAATTGTCGTGACCTGATGCTGTTTATCGATAAACCCATATCCTTGGTAAATACCTTCTGCAACAAGGATTACGGCACTTTCATCTGGGTTTCTTCCCTTTTCTTTAATGATTTGAATTTCTGATGATGAGGTGCCGAAATGAGATAGGGCTTCCTCAACCTTGGTATTGTATCGCTCTATGGATTCTTCCCCAATACATATCCCTTCGCAAGAGTTTAGCCCATGTAGTGTGCAGGAAGATGCATTAGGTAATAAATGACAATATTTAGGACAAAGCGCAAAAATATTGCATATTTCTTCCAAGTAGGCCCTACAATCGGTTTGACTGTAGAAAATTTTCAAAGGATTGGGGACATGCCTAATGTCATTATAAGCTAGATGCAGTATTCCGCGTCGATCCTCATAGCTGAAAAGAGCATATCTTTTTAGATTTCTTTTTTGGGCGCTATTGTATGGCGGGTAGTGTTTTTTTATTTCTGCCGATTCCATTAAGAGAGCGACCAGCTCACTGCCCGAAAGTTCAAAATCGATATGGGCCGTTTCCCTGCACATTCGTACCTCCTTTTCACTTTTATCATAAAAATGCCCCAAAACTCGCTTTCGCAAATTGTTGGCCTTACCCACATAAATAATGTTTCCCTTTTGATCTTTAAAATAGTAGATGCCCGGTTTTTGGGGGATGGCGTCCAAAACCGATTTGGACAAGTGCGGGGGAAGCGTGGCCTCTTGACTTCGCGCGTTTAAAAAGCGCTGTATTACACTTTCCGATTCAGGCCGACGCAGCAGCTTTTCGAACAGTAAAACTGTGGCATGGGCATCACCGCGAGCCCGATGTCTGTCCAAAATAGGAATGTCAATGGCTGAACATAGCTTACCTAGGCTATAGGACCGAAGTCCTGGAATCAACTTACGGGACAAACGTACGGTACATAATTTTTTCCGAACGAAATCCACTCCAATCTGTCGAAACTCTTCTTTGATGACCCCGTAGTCAAAATTAACAGAATGAGCCACAAAGATGCTATCACGGGTAAGGTCGAGAATGGTATCGGCAATTTCAGAAAAAAGGGGAGCTCTGGCGACCATTTGATCATCGATGCCAGTAAGACCAGTGATGAAGTAGGGGATAGGACATTCTGGATTGACCAGGGAAGTGAACTCCTCCACCACTTGCTGCCCATCATATTTGAAGATGGCAATCTCGGTAATTCGATTCCCTTTAATGCCGTTCCCAGTGGTCTCTATGTCGATGACAGTATACAAAGCTCCAAGCTTATAGAAAGTGAATTTAAAATTAGGGATTTATTTAATAGTGAAATTCAGAAAGGGCTTGGAACACTTTGTAAGAAAATAGCTGTAGTCAATAGATAGCTCATCACCAAGTTTATCTTTTTAAAGAAAAGTGTGAAGAAAATGTTCTCATAACTCCAGCTTGATCTTCATATTCCAGTACGAACCAGTAATCTTCGGAAGGCATGTCAATATTGTTGAACCTTCCATCCCAACCAAAACTAGTGGTAGGGAATCTGGTTAATAACTTCCCATATCGGTCAAAAATGGTTATTTGCGCTAAGGGGTCGTTTTCAAGACAAAATATATTCCAAGTGTCATTATAGGGATCTCCATTGGGAGTAAAGAATTTGGGATAGGTAAGAACCAGCACCGAGGTTTCGGGTATATCGCTGCATTCATTTACCTGTCTTACAAACACCGTTTGCGCGCAACCTTCAACCCGTTCGAAAACATTGCTTTCTTGCCAAGCACCATCATTTAATCTGAATTCATAGGGTGGTATACCCCCTGTAACGATTACCTCAATGGTCTGCCGATCATCAAAGTTCTCGGAAGTGACGGATGCGTCCACTTCCAGTGTACTTATGGGTGTGATAACTATTTCCAATGTGGTAGGAAAGGCGCATTCTCCTGCATTAGGTGTAAAGGTATAGACGGTGGTGGCCGTGTTGTTTAGAGCCGGACTCCAACTTCCAGCAATACCATTATTGGATAGGGTTGGCAAGGGTTGCAAGGTTTCACCAGCACAGATGGCTCCCACGGCTTCAAATTCAGGGATTATTCCTTGCACCACTATCTCCGTAGATGTTTCAGCGACACAACCTTGGCCAGGATTTGGTATAAAGGTATACATGGTGGTGGCCATATTGTTAAGAGCTGGACTCCAACTTCCCGTAATGCCATTGTTGGACGTAGTTGGCAATGGAGGCAGAATATCTCCAGGACAAATAGGCATAATAGCATCGAAAATGGGAACGGTATTAGGGATGACCGTTACCTCTAATGTGGTTTCTGTTGCACATTCTCCTGAACTTGGTGTGAAGGTATAGGTTGTTGTGACTGTGTTGTTCAATGCAGGACTCCAACTGCCTGTAATACCATTGTTTGATGTGGTTGGTAGCGCTGTCAGGTCTTCTTCTGCACAGATGGGAGGGACAGCGTCAAATAGTGGAGTCTCAATAGGTAAAGTATTAAGTGTAAAGTTTTCGGTGGTGGTCTCTCCACAAATATCTTCGATGGTCACGGTATAGGTAGTAGTAGTGGATGGGGAAAAAATTGGATTGGGAATGTTGGGATCGCTTACTCCCGTTATAGGGCTCCATGAATACGTAACACCGCTGGGAATGGTGGCGTCGACAGTATCCAGGGATTCTCCTATGCATAGAACTTCATCCTCAAGTAGTAGATTTTCCACAAATGTGATGCTGTTAAAACATACTTCGTTTGAATTGGATAATCCTCCGGTCGACGCTACAAATCCAAAGAAAATAGTGTTATCTCCTAAAAATATGGTGTTCTGAATATCTTCGGTCAATGTAAGTCGAAGGACACAATCAAAATAAACACTCAAGGTTTGTGCAGCGGCTTCCCATTGAATCTGAACCTCGTGATTTAAACCGTCCTCAATATTTGTACTTGTAGAACTTGCTTGAACCGGACCTGATAAATTAGTGGGTTGGCCGTGATCGGGGTCCCCATCTCTAATAATGGCTATATGATCGGATACAGGATCATTATTGTTGAAGGGTGAAATGTTCTGAAATGTATCGAACTCAATAATTAAGGAAGGTGTGATTCCAGCAAAACCTATTCCTCCTCCACTACCACCTATAACAGGGTTTGGAGTACCTTTAAATACGAGAGCTGAGCCATCGGCACCATCGGCGTCCTTTGTGCCAAAAAAAGCTTGGTAATAAATAGTGAAATCTTCTGCGAAATCGACGCTATTATTGTACCAAACACCTCCCGCTTGATCCAATTGATCAGGTGTGATACTATAGCAGTTACCTCCTAGGTCAACAGCGCTCCCAATGGTCGAGGCATCAAGTTGCGAGAATGAGGGGTTATAATAGCCTAAGGCAAACAGTAAAAAAACGACTATAATCCTGAACTTCATTAAGCAAATATGTATGATTCAAGATTAATCAAGATTCCTTTTGAATTTGTTGCTGAGCTTAAGGTCGGCTAAGTCCTATGTCAAATTTGGTTAGAATGTTCTTTGAACCAGCCTAATTTAAATAAATCATAGCACATACCTATCAACCATTTTTGGAATGTTCTTTTGTTGCTATAGAGCATAAACGCTCAAGGTAGTTTCAAAAGCGAATTATCGGAATTATTCCAGGGAAAGATTCATCAGAACCTAACACCGGTTAACAAGGTTTCTTAACTTTTTAAAAATGCATGCTTGATCGATAGGCAAATTTCTGTTGAGATTAGGTGGCTTTAGAGGAAAACCCTATAATTTTTAAGATTTTCATGTAATTGCTTTTGATTGATATTTAGTAACTTACAGTACTTCCCCCATCACATTTAATTCCTTGTTGCCCATGCGAATATCAAAAGCGAAAAATCCAGATTTTCGGCATTTACGTGCCTATGCCTTTGATCCATCACTTTCCCTACAGATTGATACAGCCAAAATTAATAGAATAACATATGCTATTGATTGGGAAGATTTGGAACCTGGTCCTTGCGGAGAATATCTGGAGGTCATTGATTATGACCCCACCATATCGCGTTACTACGCTCCGGTAGATTTGAATGATAGACCGATTTTGGCCGATAATGGGCTTCGACCAAGCGTAAGTAATCCTCAATTTCATCAGCAGATGGTATATGCTGTGGCTATGTCGACCATTCAGAATTTTGAGCGTGCCTTGGGAAGAAAAATCATTTGGTCACCAAGACTCACCAATGATGATAATTATGAAGAATACGTTCCCAAATTGCGTATTTACCCCCATGCTCTAAGAGAGGCCAATGCCTTTTACAGTCCGTACAGAAAAGCACTTTTATTTGGCTATTTTAATTCTACTCCGGCAAATAATGTTATTCATATGCCCAATTCTTTGGTGTTTACCTGCTTGAGCCATGATGTTATTTCCCATGAGGTGACACATGCCATTCTGGATGGCATTCATAGGGATTATAACAACCCCACAAATCCCGATATGCTGGCGTTTCATGAAGCTTTCGCAGATATTGTGGCCTTATTTCAACATTTCACGCATCCTGAAGTTTTACGACATGAGATTGCAAACACTAGGGGAAACCTCGGGAGTCAGAATTTATTGGGAAAATTGGCCCAAGAATTAGGTTCAGCAATAGGAGGTTATGGAAGTTTAAGAGACGCCATTGGACAGGTTGATGAATCAACGGGCGAATGGCGACCTCGGGAACCCAATTCCGATGATTATGAAAACATAACACAGCCCCATGAGCGAGGCAGTATTCTGGTTGCCGCTATTTTCGAGGCCTTTTTAACCATTTATCAAAGTCGTATTGCCGATTTACTACGAATAGCAACAAACGGCACAGGTCTACTTGAAGAAGGGGAAATCCATCCTGACCTGGCCAATCGCCTTGCGGGCGAGGCATCTAAATCGGCAAAACATGTGCTGAACATGTGTATACGTGCTTTGGATTATTGTCCCCCGGTTGATTTGACTTTTGGAGATTATTTAAGAGCCATAATTACTGCAGATATCGATCTTATGAAAGAAGATCCCCTGGACTACAGACTAGCCTTTATCGATGCCTTCAGAAAGCGGGGCATTTATCCACGTACTATAAAAACTTTAAGCATTGAAACGCTGAGCTATGAAGCTGTTGACTTACGTTTAGGTATTGCAAATCAACAGAATAACAATTTCAACATTAAAAGCAACTATCAAACCAATTTCGACGAAACCTCAGTAAGATTAATAGAAATAATAATAGATTTTCTAAAGGACTATGCCAAAGAGATACAGTACATAACTGACAGACAGCAGATTTATGAAATCACCAGAAATTATATCGGTGGAGGCTTCGGGGACTCAAATAAATACCAAAAAGGGCTGCACCACCGTATCAAGGTAAAGTTTGGGGAAAATCCTGTGTTTAGTGAAATGACCGGTTTGGCTTTCGTTCCCAATTTTGATCAACTCGGGTTTAAAACAGCGGGAAGCGGCTATTTTCCTTCATTTCAAATCCAAAATTTAAGGGTAGTATCCAGAGTAGGACCGGACAATCAAAAAATTAATCATGTTATTTTTTCCATAACGCAAAAAAGTGGCTGCCAGGTGGATATAAATCGTGCTATTAGTCACTTTATTCCAGATAGCGATGATGCTTTGGACAACGATGAGGGTTTCATTTTCTATGGTGGTTGCACCTTGATTTTTGACCTCGACTCCAATGTGCTCAAATATGCCATACACAAACCACTGCTCGATATCGAGGAATTAAAAAGAAACAAGGCTGTGATCAATGCTGAAAGGGTGTTGGCTCAATATCAATATCAGAATTACGATATGCCCCTACATATGGGGGAAGCAAGACGGTACTTTGGTACCCGGGCATCCGATTTTATGTTCACAGAGCCTTTTGCAATATTACATCAACATTAATAGATAAATATGTCCAACTCAACAGTAACACGCGTACAAATAAGAATGTACCGCATGGGAACAGGTGACTGTTTTGTGCTAAAGTTTTTTTCGGGGAATAAGATCACCTTCAAAATGATGATCGATGCTGGGGTTTGGCAAAAAGGCAAAGATCACATAGAACCTTTCGTAAAGGACATCAAAAAATACGTCAATAATCAAGTGGATGTGTTGGTGGTGACCCATGAACATATGGATCATGTTTTGGCCTTTCAAAGATGCAAGGATCTGTTTACCCAAGGATTTGATGTAAAACAAGTATGGATGGGCTGGACAGAGGAAGACGGAGATCCCAAAGTGGAAAAATGGAAAAAGAACCATGGAGAGAAGAAAAAAGCTTTGGCCATGGCGGCCTCTTTTCTAAATCAGGCTATTGCCTCACCTGATTTCATGCAGCAATTCCAAGGACATAAATATGAAAATCAAATGCTCAATTTGCGGGAGAATCAAGCTTCAATCATTGAAGATTTTGCCGAGTTGAATACAGGTCTAGAACAAAATCTAGCGATAGCGGGGGAGTACAAAGGGGCCATGGAGGGTATGCGAATCGTGAAAGAGGATATGAATGTAGATGGATTTCGCTACTTCAAACCAGGCCAGGTGGTAAAAGATCATCCAGGTGCAAAAGGTTTAAAGTTTTACATTCTGGGCCCTCCCGAATTGCATGATAAAGTAGAAAAGGAGTCAGGAGGACCGGGTGAGTCCTTTGAACACAGTCATAATATGGAAGATCACCGAGCATTTTCGGAAGCTATTAACATGAAATACGAAATTGAGCTGCCTTCCTCTAAACTACCGTTTGATGAAAAGTTCATTTATACGGACGAAGATGACGATTCGGCAAAAATGAGAAACCAAGAATTATTGGTTGAATCAGATGAGGTGATGAAAACCGTAAAGGAGAAATATGAGGAGGGCAACTGGCGCAGAATAGATTATGATTGGCTTTTTAGCAGTGGTAATCTGGCGTTGCGCATGAACAGTCTTACCAATAACCTAAGTCTTGCTATTGCAATAGAATTTGAGAGCACGGGACAAGTTCTTCTCTTTCCTGGAGATGCTGAATATGGTAGTTGGTCCAGCTGGCATACAATCGATTGGGGAAACGAGCAAGATCCTGCCAAAAAACATTTGACCGAAGATTTGTTGAATAGAACCATTTTCTACAAAGTTGCACACCATATGAGCCATAACGGAACCGCAGAAAGATTGGGTCTGGATATGATGACCGATCCAAAACTAACCGCTATGGCCACTTTGGATTACAACGTGATTAGTAAAGGTTGGAAAAATACAATGCCCAATAAGTTCATTCTCGATGACTTATTGCACAAAACAAAGGGTCGTTTAATTTTCAGCAATGAAGCGGGAATACCATATAATAAACAGACAACGCTGACGGATAGAATCAATCAAGAAAGGACGAGGATGGATTCCAATGAGAGAGCTGATTTTCAGAACAATTTCAAGACGGATGATGTGAATGGATTATACCATGAGTTGACCATAAGATTTTAAAGGAACCAATTAATCAAATCTGGATATGATCAATAATAAGAAATTTGGGTTGAGTCTCAGTGGAGGTGGCTATCGTGCAACAACCTATCATATTGGAACTTTTAGAAAATTAAGGGAATTGGCTCTATTGGACAAAATAGATGTCATATCCTCCAACTCAGGTGGATCAATTACAGGGGCGACCTATATGTTACATTTAGGGGATTATGACACCTTTGAAAAAATAATTTTATCCGGGGTAAAGCGAAGCGTCATAAAATTTGTTTTGACTTCGTTTCGCATTTTGATCCCATCCCTTTTTGTTTTGGGGATAGTTGTGGGCAGTACATGGCTCTTGTTTAACGGCTATACGCTTTTTGGATTATTGGGAATACTTGGGTTTATTCTTTTGATCCTTTTCTTCCAATTTTTGCTTTTTCCTTTGAGCTATCTAAATGAAAAGGCCTATGACAAATTTTTCATTAAGAAGGCAAAGCTTTCTGATATGTCCCCAGATATTGAAATAGCAATAAACTCTACCAATCTGGAGACCGGGAGATTGTTCGTGTTCTCAAGAACAAGCATGGGAGATTCCAAATATGTGTATGACGAAGAATTACCAGATATTAAGTATCTGACAAAAGACTTTCCCTTGGCCCGGTCTGTATCGGCGTCAACAGCGGTTCCTGGGGTGTTCACTCCGGTAAAGATCAAAAAACAGTTCTATGAAAACCCCGAAAACTATCAAATTGTAAAACCTAGATTGGTTGACGGCGGAGTTTACGACAATCAGGGGCTTCATAAATTGACACAAATGGCAAGCAAATATGGTTGCTATTATATTTTGGTAAGTGATGCCGGTAATGAAATGCCTTTTAAAAACAGGTATTGGAATTCTTTGGCTTTGCTATTTAGAACTTCAAATGTTTTTATGAACCGGATTAAGAACCTTCAAATGATACAGCAATTGTTTCAACCCAGTAAAAGTCAAAAACATGAGGTGGCCTATCAATCACTGGGATGGGACTTTGACGAATCGATACCAATATTCATTGATGGTTTAAAGCAGGGTCATATCAAAGAAGATGTGTGGAAATCCCATGGCATATCCGCTTCAGATATTGAACAAAAAAAATGGGAGTTGATTGAACAAAAACTGAAAGAGAGCATCAACTACGAAACCATCCTAAAGCAATTACAGCCGAAAGAAAAATTGGAGATTGCGAGAAAAGTAAGTACGAATTTGGTGCCATTGAGCAATGAACAAATAGAGGCCCTCATATCGCAAGCCTCTATTATGACGGAAATTCAGGTTAAGCTCTATTGCCCTAGTTTTTTCAACTAAGGTTTTAGAAGATTGTCATATGGACTCAAATAATTGCTCCAAGCACCTTGTTCAATCCGCACTGCTCGATAAACTTGTTTTCAAACACCTTTAACACCGGTATTGAGAGCAATTGGTTTCGGGCATCTATCCATGATTGCACCTGGTTAGCCCCGTACATGGCTTTGACCCTATTCTCATTCAGGTTAAAATTGATTTTGCCCCAATGTAAAGTGTAGGCAATTCCTTCTTGTTCAAATTTGTTCCAAACGGCTTCATAAAACTCTCGGGCTTTATTTCCATCAACACCATCCATTTCCAAAACGCAGGTATTGGGAAATTTGGTAAACCCTAGGGTGGCTTTTGTACCTTTTACATAACGCAAGGATAATCCGCCAGGGAAAGGCTTGTTCTTGTTTACCTCTACAATGAGTTCCAACGCTTTTGGGGAATCAGCAATATCAATTCCTATTGCCGCACTGGCGACTTTGCCCCTAAACTTGGTGTAATTGAAAATTTCCCTTATGGTTCCCTGAATTGGCGGTTTTGGCGTAAAGGCAAGGTTAAACATATTATTGACCAGCACGGGAATGAGAAGTCCTGAACCAGGTAATTTGTCCAAAACTGTGGAAATGATTCCCAATAGATCATCGCCGTAGGTGAACTCATTATCCCTTAAAATGGGTGGATGCGGTTCCACTGGCTTTTTGAACATATATTTTAAAAATGCCCCTTTTTGGGGATTTCCAGGTTCAAATTTGTGAATGTTGAAAAGCACTTCAAAATGATATAATTCCCCATTTTGTCCAGTTCCGGGCAATTGTAGGTCAGAGAAATCGAGTTGGGTCATCGCTTTTTTAAGCTTTTGGTCATAAGCAATGTTTCCTTCCCGATGTTCCGTAAGCAAAAATTGAGGCTCGGTTTCTACCATCACTCCGTGAATGAACCCAAAACTTCCAAAAGAAACCAAAGCTGCATTGAACAAATCATCATCCTGTAGTAAATCGGCGTCCAACCAATCCACAAATTCTTGGGAAGCCACAGGGTATGAAGCTCGCTCCAACCAAATATGGGTATTGGGGCCGGTCACGATGTGCAATCCAACTACAAAATCAGGTATGGCGCCAACTTTGAAGGCTGCGCCGTGGGTACCCGTTGAAAGGGCCCCGGCAATGGTTTGCCCATTACTGGCTCCCGATGCCTTGATGGAACGAGGGGGTATTTTGGCATCCAATCGGTTATTGACTTCATAGACAATGGTTCCGCATTGAAGAAAATACAAATCTTCAGGTCCGTTTGCATAATTGGCATTGACATACTTTTGTGTGAGCGGGAATGAAAAATTCAGGGAGGCCGTGTCAATCAATCCACCTTCAGTGACACCGACTTTTGTGAAGGACCACCCACTACCCATGGCCCGTAGCTTTAAGTTGTTGTCCAGTGCATGTTGAATGAGCCACTGGAAGTTTTCCGTGCTCTTTCGATAGCGTTCCTTACGACTGCCTGCATCAGGATTTCTCAATTTAAATGAGGCATTTTGCACCAAATTATGGATGAAGTTTTCGTGCTTATTGGTCCATTGCTGAATGGGCAGCTGTGTTATTCCTTCAGGCGGCATACTGTTGATTTTAATTGTCTATAACGGTCCATCACCGTTTTGTGGTCGCGCACAACCGTAAATAGCGGTTCTATGGTTCACGATTCCCAAGGTGACCAGGCTCAATAGAAAATCGGGAAAAGAGGTCTTTACGACAGTCCAACTCATGGCTTTCTCTTCACAGGGACATTCGGTGCCCTGTATTTCAGGGTTGGCACTGACCGTTTTGGTGCTTCCTGGCGCGACGCCCCACCAATAGCTCCAGCTCGATTTGCGTTGGCATTCTATATTTTCAGCACTATCCTGATACGGACTGGCCTCTATTCGTGTACTTACGCATGAGGACACAGAAAAAACACTTAGGATCAGGATGAAAACTAAGGTCAGCTTGCTATTTTTCATGATTCGTTTTTTTGCTTATCTCGACTTTTTGGCTCTTATGATTTGATAATCTTTCAAGAGAAACGGCTCCTTTTTCAGGTTTTTGTTCAGGATGTTGAGGTTTCGGATACTCGAGTCTATTTGTTTGGCGGTGGATTGGGCATCTTGGCAGCCCTGAATTTGTCCTGATAAGTTTGAGGCCAGTAGATTTAAGTAATCAATGGCCATATCTTGGTTGATAATCTTTTGGTTGAGGTCAGCAGCTTGGTCCTCAAAATCTTTCTGGGCGTTCAGAAGCTCCTTGGATTGTTTGTCATTTACCTTAATGCTAACCCCGAACACATCAATTTCATTGCTATTGAGGAGCAGGTTGGCTATCTGGGGCTTAAAAAGTACCAATGCCGCCACCGCCACAACGGCCCAAATAAGGGTTTTATAGGGAAAGGGTTTTTTGTCCATGGCCAGGCTCTTTGCAATCCTTTTTTAAGATAAAAGAAATAAGCCTGGACTAGGACAAGACTTGTATGAATTGTAGGTTTTTTTGTATGTGTTGAGGGATATATTCCTAACGTTCATTCAAATGTACCCTCAAAAGGAAACGGGGAAATTTGTCAATTTTGCACTGGGTTCGGAATTGGCCCCGGAGGGACTAGAACCTATCTTTCAAAACCCCAATAAAAATAGGCTTTGGAACACAATAAAAGTTTATACTCACCGAATAGGTAACTATATCTAAGAATATCAGGTTCGATTCCTTACATAACCTCAAATGGGTGTAAATCTTAGTATTTCGGAAAGTGTTTAATTACGATTTTCGTATTCCCAAAAAACCTTAATTATATAGCACATGTCAATCAAAATCTGAACCCCTGGGCATTGGACTTTGAAGAAGATCCACATTCCGAGGTCCTTTTGCCTTGGCGAAACAAACTTTTGGTCTTTCAATTGTTTCAATTCATATCATTAAATCCTGTGTTGGTCATTTTAATGGTTCTGGAGTGGGAGATTTAGATATCTTTTTGGCTCAAACTTGTAAAACCCAAGAATAATGAAAGTAAACATTAACGGGCAGGATTATGAGCAAGAACTGGATCCGGATATGCCTGTGCTATGGGTATTGAGAGATGTTTTGGGACTAACGGCGACCAAATATGGTTGCGGCATTGGTCAATGCGGGGCATGTACTGTTTTAGTGGATGGCCAGGCCATGAGGTCCTGTACTACCAAGGTAAGGTTTGTTGAGGATAAGCAAGTGCAAACCATTGAGGGTGTTTCAAGAGAATTCTTGCACCCTGTTCAAAAAGCATGGATTGATGAGCAAGTACCCCAATGTGGCTATTGTCAATCTGGGCAGATAATGAGTGCTATTGCATTGCTAAATGAGAACCCTGAACCGACTGATGGGGAAATAAAATCCTTTATGTCGGGAAATATCTGTAGATGCGGAACCTATCCAAGAATTATTAAAGCTATCCGAAAGGCAGCTCAGAACGATTAATATTCACGAATTATGTTGACACGTAGAAAGTTTGTGCAACTCACGGGAGTTGCCGGTGGAGGTCTTGTCATAGGAATAGGTCTTTTGGAATCCTGTGAGCAACAAAAAAAACCACCTAAAAATCCCTTGCCCAATACTCAAAATGGTTTTGGGGACAACAACGGGTCGGCCATTGGGGAATATCTCCAAATTCGACCGGATGGGCAGGTTTTCATCAATATTGTCAAACATGAAATGGGTCAAGGGATCGCTTCTGGACTTATGGCCATTGTGGCGGAAGAATTGGATGCAGACTGGGACAGAGTACATGTGGTTTACTCCGATCCCATTCCAGGACTAGCCAATTGGGCAGGCGGAAGTACCAGTACCCTCAATGAATGGGGAATCATGCGCAGTGCTGGGGCATTGGCAAGAAAGCTTTTGATTCAAGCTGCGGCCAAGGGCTGGGCGGTGGATAAGGAAGATTGTTTTACAGATAACAACCATGTTCATCTCAAGGATTCTGAAAACAAGGTAGAGTACGGTGAACTGGTGGACAAAATTGTATTTGACCCTTCTGAATCCGAGGTAACCGAACTAAAGGACAAGAAGCAATTCAAGCTCGTGGGGAAAGTATTTTCCAACAAGATCATTCCAGATATCGTTTTGGGGAAACATCCCTATGCGCTGGATATTCGACTACCTGAAATGAAGTATGCCGCCATAGAACGGGCACCAGTATTTGGAGGCAGGCTCGTTGACTTTGAGGCGACCGAAGCCTTGCAGTTGCCCGGCGTGGAACAAGTAGTTCCCATTAAAGGGTTTGTGTTGGACGGTAGTTCCCATATTCGAGATGGGGTGGCTGTAATCGCCAACTCCACATGGACAGCTTTTCAGGCGAGAAAAAAACTTAAGATTACTTGGGAAGCTGGGGAAAAGAGCAATATTGTACATGAGCGTTTTTTGGAAGAAGCGCACCAACGTTTAAGGGAAGAAGATGGATACGTTGCCTATAGCAAGGGGGATGTGGATACCTATCCGGATGCGGAAAAAACAATATCACATACCTATGAGTTTCCCTATCAACACCATGCCTGTATGGAACCTTTGAACGCCACAGCAATTTTTATGGAAGACCGCTGTGAGGTCTGGACCGGAACGCAGGCTGCAAATTACATGCTTGGCAACATTGAAAAGCATTTAGGGGTGCCCAAAGAAAACATCAAATTGCATTGCCATCCCTCCGGTGGTGGTTTTGGATTGCGGTATTGGGCTTCCCATGGTATGGAGGCACTCTTGGTATCAAAGGCAGCCGGGGGGCAATTGGTAAAAATGGTGTATTCAAGGGAGGATGATATCCAATTTGACTTTTTAAACCCACTGGAAATAAATACGCACACCATGGGGTTCAAAGAGGGTGATCCCGTTACTTGGCAATTGAAAGGGGCCTTGGACAATTGGGGGGGACTCTGCGCTTGGATGATATATGATGTGCCTAACGTTCACGCAGAACTCATTGGTCTCAAGGGGTTCACCCAAATGAGTGCCTGGCGTTCGGTGATGGCCAATGCAGAGGGTTTTTCCACCGAGTGCTTTATTGACGAAGTGGCTGTGGAACTAGGAGAAGACCCACTTGAATTTAGGTTGGGACTATTGCCGGAAGGTACAGAGGTGCAGCTCAACCACAAATACCCCTGCAAAATTGACCGAATTAGAAAGGCACTGAAAACTGTTGCCCAAAAGGGAAATTGGGGGAGACCAATGGAAGAGGGTTCAGGCCAGGGCATTGCTGTATATCCTTACATGCATGGAAATGGGTATGCAGCTGCTATCGCCGAGGTGTCGATTGAGAGTGGTCAAGTGAAGGTGGACAAGATCTTCGTGGCCATTGAATGTGGCCTGGTTATCAATCCCGATTTCGTGAAAAAACAAATGGAGGGAGGGGTGATTTGGGCGCTATCGGCCCTTTTTTATGGCGGTACGGAATATGATAAAGGAAAGGTAACACGAAGCAATTTCCATGACAACAAAGTGTTGCGCATACATGAAACGCCTGAAATTGAAGTATATGTTTGCGAAAGCGACGAAGAACAGCCTTGGGGAGTAGGGGAAATCGCCCCTCCCGTGACTTATCCAGCTGTTTGTAATGCAATTTTCGCTGCCACAGGGAAACGGATAAGAAAGTTGCCTATTAGTACAGTCTAACCATTGGTTCGAATTTCGAAGGGTGTTCTTTAAAAAAGAATGGACAAACCCAGTGTTATTTTTTTTCAAGTCAGACTAGAGGAGTATCGTACTTTCTACGAGATAGGCCCGTACTTGTATTTTGTGCCCCAGCCCCAGATAGGGTTGCTGAGAAACTTGTCTTCGGATGAAAAGTAAATGCAAAGAGTTTTATTTTGTTAGAAGCATAGTTTTTTGGGAATGAGCTGAAAACTTACCAAAATCGGAAATGGGACAGCACATGCTGGTTTAAGGATCCCCCCTTAATTTGTACCGGTTAAAGGTTATGGGATGCTTAGTGAACATCAAAATATTACAGTTGATTCTTACCAAGATATTCCAATACCTCTTCCTTGTAGTTTCTGCCAATTGGGATGGATTTTCTCTTGATTACCACATGGGTGTTGGAATAGTTTTCGATTTGATGTTTGTTTACCAAGTAGGACCTGTGAATCCTTAAAAAAACATCCCTTGGTAATTTATCCTCCATTTTACCAATGCTTAGTAACGTAATATGGCTCTTTTTTGGAGTAACTATTTTGATATGATTTTTAAGGCTTTCGATATAAAGTATAGATTGTAGCTCTATCTTGACATTTTCCCGCTCACTTCTGATAAAAATAAAGGGATTGTATTTGGTCTTAACCAGTTGGGAAACACCGAAGGAAGCTCCCTCTTTCTGCATTCGCCTTACTTTTGAAATGGCCTTTACCATACGCTCCAATGAAATGGGTTTTAGTAGATAGTCGACCACATCCAGCTCAAACCCCTCGATTGCATAACCACGGTGAGCCGTAGTAACAATCACCAAAGGAGGGTTCTTGAGTGATTTCAAAAATGAAAACCCATCAATCTTCGGCATTTCAATATCAAGAAAAATAAGATCGATCCTATTTTTTTCTATGATGTCCAAAGCCTGTATCGCGCTCCGGCACTTGGCTATCACCACCAGTTCCTTAAATTCCTTTAGATGCGTCTCTATTACTTTGATGGCAATAGGTTCATCATCAACTATGAGACAGTTCATTATAATTAATTGTTAATTCCACTTTATACGTGTCTTTTTCAGTGGTACTAAGGTCGAAGGATTCTCCATATATCAATTCAAGTCTTTTTTTGACGTTGGCAAGTCCAATTCCGCTTAGAATCCTAGCAGGTTCCTTGGTGGTCTCCACGGGTTCCTTTTGGATGCTGTTCTCCACTGAAAAGCTCAAAATATCCCTTTCAATAGTAACTGAAATGGCTATCCAACAACTGGCCAGTTCACCAGAAGGACCATGCTTAAAGGCATTTTCAACAAATGAAATCAATATCAGGGGCGCAATCTTTTGGTGATGGGCGGTCCCTTCGACATTGTAGGTTACCGTCAGTTCATCACCATAGCGTAATTTTTCCAATTCAATATAATCAGAAATACAGGTGAGCTCTTTTTCCAAGGGAATTTCCTTATCATTGGAATCATAAAGCATGTAGCTTAGGATTTCTGATAATTTCAATGCTATTTTACCGGCATTTTCGTCCTTGGTGATAATCAAACCATATAAGTTATTTAAGGTATTGAACAGAAAATGGGGTTGCAATTGATGTTTTAGATAATTTAACTCGGTTTCGAGTTTTTGGGTCATCAGTGCCTTGTTCTTTCTTTCCTGCTCGAACTGCAGCTGAATGTACTTTATGAGCAGTACCAATGATACAATAAACAGAAGGTTAAGGGTTTTGTACGCGATTTGGAATGACCAGAATCTCGTATCATCTATTTCATTTAAAAAGGATTTTGAAGAAATGATGCGACCACTGATGATATAATAGTCAATGGCCCGAAATATAAAGCCTCCGACTATGGTTAAACCAATCAAAAAGACAAAGAAAGTAAAGTACCCTTTGTTTTTGGCATATTTCGGGAACAAATAGTAAATCGTAAAATATGTTATGGAAAGCTTTAGCGGCAAGACATGAAGCTCAAATAAAAACCATGAACTATAACTGCCATTTTCAAAGATCCCCTCGTTCACCACGGTATAGAACACCCACCAAAACATCCAATATACCACATGCCTTGAAACCCGCTCAAGGGACCATGTTCGATAGGTCTTCGATAATAGTAACATTTTTCAAAAATAAGATAACGAACAGATCGACCGTCTCCAAAAGGGATGTAAATCAATGAAGGATATACGAATGCATGGGATAGGGCCATGTAACTATCAAAACGGCGTACAAGAATGACATGGTATTTGGAGTACCCCATATCACTGCTCCAAGACCTGGCACATTTTGATTCTGTGCACTTGCATAGGTAGATGAAATATTGACCTGACTTTTCCTATGATCAAAATGTATTTATGTTCTTCAAGCCAATAAGACTTTTGGAACCAGGGTTTTGAATGTTCAACTTCGAAGTATTGTCAATTTTGTCTATGTTCGAGGTTTTGGGCGTCATCAGGGGAAATTGGAGGTTGTGTAAGCAGGGGACTTGGTATTCAGCGAAAAACGTTGACAGAGCTCCATTAATTCAAATGCCGTAAGATTTCTGTTGCAACCTTTTTGACGATTTCCGTGGTTGAAATACTTGGATTTTCATTAAATCCATTGGTGTTGGATAGATCCAGGGTACAGATCGGTAGCCTTCGCTCAATGATTTTGTCCAGATATTCGATATTCTTTCCAGGAATATGGGCCTTGTCAATAATAATAAGGGCGTCAATACTTCCATCCAAAAAATTGTTTACCACCTTTTTGAAATTTGAATGGCTTCTTTTTGATTGGTGTGTCATTAGTTTGAACCCATTTTTGACCAAGTTTTCTTCAATACCCTTCATTACCTCAAAATATTCGATTTTCGAAAATTCCGGCATCAACAAGCCAATGGTGTTCGTTCTTCCCGAAAGCAATGATTTTGCCGAGATGTTCGGTTGGTATTCGTATTCGTTGGCAATATTCCGGATCACTTCCTTTGTCCTATCGCTGATTTCTCGACTGCCGTTCAACGCCTTTGATACTGTGCCGGGAGAGTATCCTGAAATAAAAGCGATCTGTTTAAGGGAAATTTGAGACATGTATACTTGGCTTATTGGTAATTGGGGGTATTAAAAAAGTAGGATGACATATCGAGAATTTTTTGTTCTAGCACCCACCAATAATTTTCATTCAATTTTGACATGGTATATAGGTATAAAATTCATCCATAATCCGCAATCCTATTATACAAATCACGGCTTGAACAGTACGGAAAACTCCAATGGCCGCTACAATTTTTGCAAGGAGAATAAGGGTGGTGCGCTTCATTTACTGGGGGATTTCTCAAAATTCAAATGGTGTTCGGTTCATCACATTCCGTGGGGGTAGGATTTTTTCTGGGATTTCTACCTTTGTCTTAATCAAAAAGGTCGGTGACACTTCAGCTTCAGAACTCAATCTTATGCCCCATCCCTTTCAAAGCTTTTGAGTGGTTATTCAGAATCTACATCCATTAAGGAAGGAACGGCGTGCATGTTTTAAAATTGTTGGTTCAAATTTAGGTCCATAGAACTACCATGGCTTATAATAAATGACGGAAATGGGATTTTACCATACCGGTAGCATGTTTTTTGGCATGGGTTGGGGTGCGCTGCTGTGATGATTTTGAGTTCATGTGCAATGTGGTTATTGCCCTAAGGGACCCTTGGCCACTTTGAGGTTTAAGTCCCGATGACTCGACTTACCTGTAGGCAAATGCAGTATGTGACCGATTTGAATTGCATTCCATCTTGTTGGCTGGTAATGGGGGTAAGAATCCATTGCGCCTACCAATGGAAACTAAAAGTAGCCCAACTCGTTTTTTAACCTTTCCTTGTACTTTCTTCCCACGGAGATTACAAATCCGTTGACCACTACCTTACTTGGCGAGAAGGATTCGATGAAGTGACGGCCGATTATGAATGATCGATGGATCCTAATGAAGTAATCCTTGGGCAATTCCTCTTCAACCGAGGAAATGCTTTTGTAGGTGTAGATCTTTTTCTTTGTTGTGCAGATTTTGACATAGTTTTTTTGGCTCTCGATATAGACAATTTCGGAAAGGGGAAGTTTCTGTAGGGTTTTTTCAACCTTTACCAGTAGAAAACCTTCAATGTCCCCTGTCCCTTGATTTAGGCTTTGTTTTTCCAGGGCCATGGATTTTTCATAGGTGGTTTTGTACGCCTTGTAGAAAAAATTACTGATTGGAAGTATTGCGGCCAGGTTAACGTCCAAAATAGTATTGACAATTTCGGTCACCACGAAAAATTCGGGATTGACCCAATCCAGGGATAAAAAAGGCCTTGCAAAATAAAGCATCATTGGCCTTTGAATAAAAACACCGGTAAAAATCAGTAATAATAGGTAGAGGAAAAACAGCTTTACATACTGTTTGCTTTTAAAATATTTTACAAAGAGTACCCGTAAGGTGACATAGACCAATACCAAACGGGAAGGGAGACTGCACAATTGAATTTTCAGGCTCGTAAAGTAATCCCCGTCCGCTGTGCCCCACACAATTGTAAAGAATAGGACAAAGGAAATCCAATAGAACAAATGTCTTGCCCAAGTATGTTTCAATAATTTTCTCAACATTGAGTTTTTTCATTTGGTGCCCGAGGTAGTTCGAAGTTCTTCAAAATTGTATAAACAACAACATAAAAAGTACATAATGCAACTTAACCTATACAAAATACAGGTGGGCATGGTCCAATAATTTGAAATCTGACAGATATTAAAAAGGAACATCGAATCGATGGAAGTCGTATTTGGTACAAATCAAAAGGCTGTTTATATAGCTTCCTTGTAGTGGGCATTTTAATTTGATAGAATTGTCGGGTAAAATTTATTGATACTATGCAAACCCTCTACAAGGTTATATCGATCGTTGTATTTTTCTTTTTCCTTACGCCCAATGGCCATTCGCAGGACATTGCGGTAAATCGGGTCGAACCGCCAAGTTGGTGGGTGGGCATGGAAAATTCAAATTTGCAGCTCTTGGTCCATGGAACCAATATCAGCAGGACCGTTCCTACAATAGACTATCCTGGCATTGCCATTAAAAGTACCGTGACGCTGGAAAGCCCCAATTACCTATTTGTTAACCTTGATATCGGCAAGACGACAAAGGCGGGCACATTCCTGATACGCTTTCAGGGAGATAAGGGTTCGGTGGTTTATGACTATGAGCTTAAAACCAAAAGAAATTCAAAGCACGTAGGACCATCGATTGATGCATCCGACGTCATGTACCTCATTACTCCGGACAGGTTTTCCAATGGGGATACATTGAATGATTCTACCGATGACACCTTAGAAAATGTTGACAGAGCCAACTTGGATGGTAGGCACGGCGGTGATATCAAAGGTATTATGGACCACCTGGCCTATATAGAGGAACTGGGGGTAACCACTCTTTGGCTAAATCCCTTCCTTGAGAACGATCAACCAAAATATTCCTACCACGGTTATGGAATATCTGATTTCTACAAGACCGATCCCCGTTTTGGAACCAATGATGATTTTCTCGATTTGGTGGAGAAATGTCATGATAAAGGGATCAAAATGGTCATGGATCAGGTTTTTAACCATTGTGGGGCCGGTCATTGGTGGATGGAGGACCTTCCCTCAAAGGATTGGTTGAACCAATGGGATGACTTTACGCGAACCAGCTATACCAATATCAGTATTTCCGATCCTTACAAATCCAATACAGATTTGGACCTGCATACCAAAGGATGGTTTGACCGAAATCTTCCCGATCTAAATCAGAACAACAAATATCTGTCGACCTACTTGATACAGAATTCAATATGGTGGATAGAATATGCGGATTTGGATGGAATCCGAATGGATACCTATCCTTATCCGGACAAAGATGTCATGGCCACCTGGGGCCGAACAATAGAAGAAGAGTACCCTAACTTCTATCTGGTTGCAGAAACCTCTGAGGAGCAGGCCGCATCGCTTTCCTATTGGAATAGGGACGAATTGAACAAGGATGGGTATCGCTCCAATATCAATAGCTTGAGTGACTACCCCCTCTATTATGCCATGGTAAGGGCTTTTGGGAAGGATAATGACACCTATAGGCTTTATGAGGCTTTGGCATATGATTTCCTTTACAGCACCCCGTTTAGCCACAAGATATTCAATGGAAACCACGATGTCGCGAGAGTGTTTCACCAACTTGACAAAAACAAGGATAAGGTTAAACTTTCAATGGCGTTCATGCTTACGACTCGGGGCATTCCCCAAATATATTACGGCGACGAAATCTTATTGGACGGAAATAAGCCTGATGGTCTGTTGCGAAGGGACTTTCCAGGTGGGTGGAAATCCGATGACCGAAATGCTTTTTCCAGGGATGGGAGGTCCAAAGATGAAAACGAGGTGTTCGATTATGTCAGTACCATTCTTAAATGGAGGAAGAACGCCACTGAAATTCACAAGGGGAATCTAGTGCATTACAAACCTATTGAAGATGTCTATGTCTATTTCAGGTACCTGGAAGACAGGTCAACAATGGTGATCATAAACAATAGTGAAAAAGATCATTCAACCTATGACCTAGGCCGTTTTCAGGAATCCCTGGATGGTTTTTCCAAAGGGACGGATATCCTAACGGGAGAGGTTATGGGCTCCGTTGGAAGTATAACCCTTCCAAAACATACCGCCAAAATAATACAACTAACCAATTAATACTATTAAGAGTTTAAAATCAAACCTATGAAAACTAAGCAAACCATAATTGCGTGCATACTGTTTTTTGCACTCTTCGGATTAAGTGCCCAAATCACGGTTACGGGATCCGTTTCCGATGAGGTGACAGGGGATCCCATATTTGGGGCCAATGTGCTATTGAAAGGAACTTCGGTTGGTGCCACGACCGATTTGGACGGTAATTTTCAAATTCAAGCCAATCAGGGCGATATACTGGTTTTTTCCTATATCGGCTTTACCACCCAGGAAATTGAGGTGGTTTCCTCGGTGCTGAATGTTGTTATGTCAGAATCGCAAAACCAGTTGGACGAGGTTGTAATCATTGGTTATGGGAGCACTACGGTCAAAGATGCAACGGGAGCGATCGAGAAGGTGGATGCAGAGGAGTTTAACGGAGGGGTCATTGTTTCACCCGAACAGCTGATTTCCGGAAAGACTGCCGGGGTGAACATTATACCACCTAGTGGACAGCCCGGTCAGGCCGGTACGATACGGGTACGAGGAGGTACTTCTTCCCTTAATGCGAACAATAGTCCCCTAATTGTTATAGATGGGGTTCCGGTTGACCAAAACAATACGCCAGGGAGCGCATCGACCCCGTTGAATTCAATCAACCCCAATGATATAGAAAGCTTTGTCGTGCTAAAGGATGCCTCGGCTGCGGCTATTTACGGGTCTAGGGCTTCCGCAGGGGTAATCTTGATTACCACAAAATCAGGAAAATTAAATGCCCCGTTGGAAGTTACATTTGGTAGCTATGCCTCCATAGGGAGTACTGCGAACCGTTCGGATGTGCTATCCGCAGAACAATTTAGGGCCGCCATTAATGCCACGGGTACCCCGGAACAAATTGCCCTTTTGGGCAATGCCAATACCGATTGGCAGGACCAAATTTTTCAAGGCGCGTTTGGAACTGATACCAACCTCGCAATTTCGAAGGGATATGACTCGTCATCCTATCGATTGTCGTTAGGCTATCTTAACCAGGAAGGTGTTTTGAAAACTTCGGAATTTGAAAGGCTTAATGCTGCTTTGACCTTTCGTCAAAATCTCTTTGACAATAGCTTGAAGGTTGATTTAAACATTCGTGGAGCATTTACAACGGATGATTTTGCAAATAATTCTGCATTGCGGTCTGCATTGGAGTTTGATCCCACATTTCCCGTTTTTAGTGGATCCGATCTGTATGGGGGTTATTCGGAATGGCTACAGGATGACGGTACCCCATTGGCTCTAGCTGCATTAAATCCACTGGGACTATTAAGACAAAATTTCAACACGGCGGATACCGAAAGGTTCATAGGAAATGTCAAGTTCGATTATGACATCCCCTTTTTGAAAGGATTGAAGGCCAATTTGATTTTAGGGTTTGACTATTCCAAAGTAGATGGGGAAACCCGTACACTGGCAACCTCTGCAGGCGGATTCTTAAATGGTGGAAGTGAGGGCACCTATGGAAGTCTGCGTAGAAGTACGTTGGCGGATTTTTATCTGAACTACATGACCGAATTGGAAAAGATGGACAGTAAAATTGATTTGACAGTTGGACATTCCTATCAGGATTTTTATAGGGAAAACCAATCTTTCAACCTTACGGGCCTAGGGGCCATTTCCGAAACTGAATTTGCCACCCAAAATTCCCTAATATCGTATTTTGCACGATTCAACTATGTGCTAAAAAGTAAATACCTTTTAACGCTTTCCTATCGAAGGGATGGTTCCTCCCGATTTGCCAGGGAAAACCGATGGGGCAACTTTTTATCGGGTGCATTGGCCTGGTCCATTTCAGAGGAGGACTTTTTAAAGGATTCCAAAACAATTTCGAATCTTAAGCTAAGACTGGGATACGGAGAAACCGGGCAACAGGAAATTGGATCGGACTTCGGTTTTTTGCCGGTGTTCACCCCGGGACAAGATGATTTTCGATATCAGTTTGGAAACGAATTTTTCAATACCCTGCGTCCTTCGGGATTTGACTCCGATATTAAATGGGAGGAATCCAGTACCTACAATATTGGTTTGGACTTTGGTTTCCTTGAAAATAAGATTGCCGGTTCAATTGATTATTTTACAAGGAGCACATCAGATGTCTTAAGTACCATTTCACCTCCGGCGGGATCGAATCTCACGAACATCCTTTTCACCAATATTGGGGACCTGGAAAGTAGCGGTATCGAGTTTTCCCTGGAAACTGATATTGTTCGAAAGGAACAATTCAACTGGAATTTTGGCTTTAATGTGACCTATCTGGATAATGAGATCAAGAAATTGAATTCCGTGGATGACCCAAACTCCCCTGGGATTGCTACAGGACCAATTTCCGGTGGAACCGGGAATAACATACAAACACAAAAAGTCGGTGAACCGCAGAATTCTTTCCTCGTTTTTGAACAGGTATATGATGAAAATGGACGACCCATTGAGGGCGAATATGTCGATATAAATGGGGATGGAACTGTGGATTCTGCGGACCGCAGAATTTACAAAAATCCGAATGCGGATGTATTACTTGGTTTTTCCTCGTATACAAACTACAAGAATTGGGATTTGAACTTCACCCTGAGGGGCAGCCTTGGCAACTATGCCTATAACAACAATGATTCTTCCCTGGGTGTGGCATCCGAGCTTAATCGTCTGAACTCGAACAGAAACATCCTGGCCTCCTATCTGGACACCAATTTTCAAACTTTACAGTTGTTCTCGGATTATTATGTCCAGGATGCTTCTTTTCTTAGGATGGATAATATCACCCTAGGGTACAATTTTGATAACATACTTAATGGTAAGGTAGATTTAAGGTTGTATACAACGGCACAAAACGTCTTTGTCATTACGGGCTATGACGGATTGGATCCTGAAATCAATAATGGAATAGATAACAACCTATTTCCCAGACCTAGAACTTTCCTGTTCGGTTTTAATGCTAACTTCTAAAATTTTGCACTATGAAAAAAACAAAAAGAATTTATTACATTGGAATCTCGATGCTGTTGACTGTGTTGGTGGGTTCCTGCGAAAGTGAACTTGATTTGGAACCAATCACTTCTCAAACAGCGGACAAAGTATTTGAGGACCCACTGGCGTACAAACAGTTTTTGGCAAAGATATATGGCGGAATAGCCATAAACGGTCAAGCTGCCGGGGATGCCGATATACAGGGGATAGATGGAAATTTCTCCAATTATCTGCGCCTGCTGTTCACGGTTCAGGAACTTTCGACCGATCAAGCCATAATTGCATGGAACGACGGCACCATTCACGATATTCACAATCATGTCTGGACTCCGGCCAACGAGTTTCTCTCGGCAATGTACTCCAGAATATATTTTCAGGTCGGTATGGTCAATCAATTCTTAAGGGAGACCACGGAGGCCAAATTGGATGAACGGGGTGTAGACACTGCGCTAAGGGCGGAAATACAATTGTTCCGGGATGAGGCAAGGTTCATGCGGGCCCTTAGCTATTGGCACGGCATCGATAACTTTGGAAACATTCCTTTCGTTACGGAAACGGATAAAGTGGGCAACTTTTTTCCCGAGCAAAGATCGAGAGGCGAGGTGTTTGAATTTATTGAATCCGAATTGCTTGAAATCAAGGACTCCCTTTTAGATCCAAGGGGAAACGAATATGGTCGTGCCGATAAGGCGGCGGTTTGGATGTTGTTGGCGAAGCTGTACTTGAACGCGGAGGTCTATACCGGGGTGGCCCGATATTCCGATGCACTCCCTTACATTGTTAACGTAATAGAATCGGGATATACGCTATCTCCAAATTACAATTATCTGTATCTGGCCGATAACGATAGAAATGGGGCCGAAAACGAAGTGATTTTTTCCGTGCTGTTTGATGGCATCAACAATGCCGGATTTGGAGGGACGACGTATCTTACCCATGCCGCTATCGGTGGCACGATGAACCCAGCGGAGTTTGGTGTCAATGGTGGATGGTGGGGTATTCGTACCACCGAGAACTTTGTTCAAAAGTTTGCCGATATTTCCGGAGATACGGATTCAAGAGCCATGTTCTATACGGATTCCCAGACTCTGGAAATAGAAGATCCCTTTAATTTCCAAAATGGCTACGCCGTTACAAAATATCGCAATGTTGATGTGAATGGGGCCATTGGTTCAGATGTCTCCGGAAATATTGTGGATATCGATTTTCCGATGTTCCGTTTGGCAGATGCTTACTTAATGTACGCCGAAGTGTTTGTAAGGGGAGCTGGGGGAGATCAGGCCACTGCCCTGAATTATGTCAATTTGCTGAGGGAACGTGCGTATGGGGATACTTCCGGGAATATCACCGCTTCCGAGTTGAATCCGGATTTTATACTGGATGAAAGATCCAGGGAACTCTATTGGGAATGTCATAGGAGGACCGATCTGATTCGCTTTGGACAGTTTTCCAGCCAGGGGATTTGGCCATGGAAGGGCAATGTGCCCGAGGGAAGGACCACGGAAAGTTTTAGGGATCTCTATCCAATACCGGTCGCTGATGTCATAGCCAATCCGAACATTACCCAAAATGATGGGTATTAGGCAAGAAGTTATAAAAGGGCAGGGGACCCCCTATCTACATTCGCATGACATAGGAAATTATAGGGAATCCTGGGGTTAGGTTTAGTTAATTAGTTCAAATGGGGGTGTGGCGACACACTCCCTTTTTGTTCGCTTCTATTGGAGCCATTTGGAACCCTATGACATTTTGTGGGACCTGGCATTCAAAACAAAAGGATGGGGCGCTGTTTCTTTTTGGGCGGACCATTGCGGAAAGCTTGCAATGTGCCCATCAAGGACTGTGTTTCGTTTTTTCTGCCGTGGACTTAAAAATTTCTGTGATTCACAAAGGTCAACAAGGTCGCCAACGTATCGTTTATTGGGGTCTGGACGCCGTAATCTTTACCCAATTTCGAAATGATACCATTTTTGGCGTTTACCTCTATGGGCCTGCCCCAGGTCTTATCCATAAGCATGGAGCTGCTTTTATCCGGCGGGTAGGCCTTTATCTTTTTTACCATCTCAGGGATATAGCCCAAATCAATGGCTGCGCCATCTGCCTGGGCGACCTTAATGATTTCCTGCAAAAGCTGGACGAACAGTTTTCTTGGCTTTTTATACTTAAATATCCTACAGGTTTCACCGGTCAAGCATAAAATTGAACCAAGCGCTGCAGCTTCAGCCAGTTTTTCCCAACTGGCAGTTTTAAAATCCTGCACAAACGTAATCTGAATGTGCTCTTCATTAAGCAATCGCGAAAAAGATGTTGCCACCTTAGATCTAGGAAGGATGAGTTTAGGGGTATGGATTACCTCATATTCATTCGAATCGGTCCATTGGACCGGGGCATCAATAATGCTTTCCAAAATATGGCTTTCATGAGTGTACCGTAACAATGGGCCTTTTAGGTTTAGACCATTTCGAATGACCAGGACCTTGGTGTTGGGGCCGATGAGTTTTTTGAACCAATGTTTGGCATATTTGTAGTGGTGCTCCTTGATACAAATGATGAGCCATTCCAATTCTTGATCCTTCTTGGGGTGGGACGAAATATTGAGCGGCAATGATATCAGGTCGGACTTTATTTTTAAATCGACCTGTTCCCTTTTCGTTCTGCTGTACAGAAAAAGGGTATTGTTTTTGTTTAGGCCCAATTGATAGGTCATCAAGGACCCTATGGCCCCAATACCTAAAATTCCAATTTGTTTTGTTCCCATTGACAATCCATGTTTAATACGATTAATTGGTATAATCGGGGAGTATAAATGGCATTGGCCATTTTTGAGTTCTTTCCATTTTATGGCAATGGTACCTCAATGGATTTCGATATGAAACCACGCACCATTTGGGTGGTAGGCATAAACCGATCAAGCGGCAAGATTCACACCATCGACAAACATGACCGATTTCAATCGCCCAAACCCTTTAAATGTGCCAATAATAGCCGATAATTCCCTTGACTTATGTTAGAAAATAGGGTGCTAAAATCCCTGGTTGGGGTGGTCATTGCAGTGTTGGCCCTTGGCTACAGGAACGTACCCTTTGTGCCTGCCGGACCTCCCGAACCTTAGATAGGGTATTGGCAGGCGGAAGCCCTGGTTACAAAAGCTGGGCCATTGATCGGTGGATTGGGCTTGGCAGGGGTTTTCAAAACATTGTTTTTGGAAAGAGCCGCCCCTTATCTTAACCCTCAACAATACCCGCAGTTATTGTAGCAGCTCATTCTGAAACGTTCTTGTGGACCACTTGCCATTCATCCCCGGTCTTAATAAAAATGGCTGATACCTTTAACCCTTCCCGTGCAATGGGAGTATCACGGAATATTCCACTATAGCTGTATATAAAGGTACAAATGGCTACGTCCTTTCCACTTCCGACCAAATCCACCCGTAAGTTATGCACTTGGCTGTCAAAGTTCCGTAAACTGGAAAAGAACCCACTTTCCAGTGCCACTATGCCATCGTAATCCAGTAGGCCCCTCTTGGTGAAATAAGAGGATTCTTCGCCGTTGTAGTGATAGCTTTCCAAAACGGCCACATTTCCCTCTTTGAGGTTGTCGAGCAGATGGTCGATCTTCATCTGGATTTGTTGTTTGGCCCCCTCTGCGGGGAAATGATTCACGGTTTGGGCAAGTACGCCCGAAGAAAGGAAGAATGCAAAGAGGACCAATAGTTTCCTATCATTTTTTTGTTTGGTCATAAATTGGATATTCATCATAGCTTATTTTGATAATTCGGAAATTTCTGGTTGACAGGTTCGTTGACCTGATGTAACAATATTAAGCCCGAGTAAGGCAAACGTCATTGGGGGATGTCCCTATATTGCGTGTTGTACCGCCTAATTTCCATTTCCATAAAACTGTATTGCCAATGATGTCCCGACTTAAATCGGTGGGCATGGGGCGGAGGGTTATTTTCTAACAATTGTTAGCGGGAAATAATTGTAAAAGTGGGAAATTCAAGTTTTGAATTATTGATTTGAGAAGCAAGTTTTGAAGTGTGCATACCCTATAGGTACGGTTGGTCAAAAAATGGGACTTTGGGCCTTATCGAACCGTTATCCGTTTCAGTTAATCCAATGGACTGAACTTCCCAATGCAGATTTAAAGGGGTGCCCTGCTAATAGTAATTGTCTAAGGAATGTAGTAACAAATAATTATGTGTATTGAAAAAATGGAAATTAGAAGAGTATCAATAACTGACATTGAAAAGGTGAAAAGGATTGGGGAAAGGACTTTTTTGGAAACATTTTCTTCTGGAAACAGTAAAGAAAACATGAATGCATATTTGGAGAAAGAATTTTCCATGGAAACGCTGAAGGGTGAACTGCTGGACGAAAATTCAGAATTTTATTTTGTGGAACTTGAAAGTCAGGTGGTTGGTTACTTAAAAATAAATTTTGGGAAATCGCAAACCGAAATTAAGGATGATAATGCCCTTGAGATTGAACGGATCTATGTACTCAGGACATTTTATGGAAAAGGGGTCGGACAACTTCTTTTTGGGAAAGCGATGGAAATTGCGAAGGATAGGGATGTCGAATATGTCTGGTTGGGTGTATGGGAACACAATCCCAGAGCAATACGATTTTATCAAAAAAATGGATTTTCGGCCTTTGGCAAACATATTTTCAAACTCGGAAATGACGATCAGACCGACGTTCTAATGAAGCTGGAACTAAATTAAAGAGGGTAGAAGCCCATCTTGATTTTTATGTCAGGTCCTTGTGAAGGACAGGCAGTTCTGAAAAGGGCTTGAACTTGGGTTGATGCAAAGGGGTTGACAAGGTCCAAAAGCATGTTGGGGCAAGTATGGTCTAAGATTGACAGGTTTGGGGTTTACCATACAATTTGGCGACCATATCGAAAATGAAAGGATACTATGAAAAACTGGAACAAGCGTATCGCGTACTTTACTTTTTATATGCCATTTTTGATGGCCAATCTGGTATTTGGTCAAAACAGCCTTCCTGATGGCACTTATATGAATGCAAGCCAGGAGGTGTCCCTTCAATTAAAAAAGGATGGGGAAAACCATTATGGCCTGATGAGCAGTATGTACGGATCTTTTGTAATTGTTGCCAGACGTCAGGGCAACTTGTTGAAAGGGCATTTTGTCAGTCAGGAAAAACGACTGGAGGTCAAGGGAATTATTGGGACGGGCAACCTGAACGTTGAAATATCCGGACATTCAGAGCTATTTTCCTTTTTGCAACCGGAACATGAGCTGGACCAGTTTGATTTTGCCCCCTACGTTGAGGCCCAAAAGAAAATGACGACCGATACAGCGCAACCTAAAATTGCCAATACACTATTTGATCTTATTGCGGGAAGTCAAATTTCGGTCTATACAAGAACCTCCTACGTAAGCGATAGTAATGCCAGTTCATTGAACTATTATAACTTCTGTGCCAATGGTTACTTTTTTGTCAATTATGACGGTTCCTTCAGTGTTGAAGGATATGGTGGCAATGCCCATGGGGCTACCTACGGCAGTTCAACTGGAAAATGGAAGATCTATAGGGCAAATGGTCAGGATTACATCAGTTTGATCTATGGCAACGGGTCTAGGAATGATTTTGTGCTCAATGAGGAAATTATTAGGAGGGGAAGGTGGAGAAACGGGAACACACAATATGCCCTCCAAAGAAACAAGGTGTTTTGCGGGAACTGAAAAAGGGACGTCCCTTTTTCAGCACCCTTATGGCATCTGAAGGGCTTCATACCATAGGTATAATTTTTGAGCTCCACGGGGCAGCCAATGGCCGATGGCACTATCGCGACCAAGGCTCGCCCTCTGTGAGAGCGCCTCAAGAGAACGCGCATTTCAGACCAATTGATATAGGATATGCGCAAGAATGGAAACTCCTATGAAAGTAAGAATGTATCCATATATCCTGACAAGGTTTTTATTGTCCAATCTTTTGGCAAACCGACTTCCAATGAAAATCCCAATAACCGAAACGGCGGAGAACGTCAAAAGAAATATCCAGTCAATATCAAGTATCTGAATGTCTCCAAAAAAACCGATCAGGGACTTAAGTGTGATTATGAACAGAGAGGTGCCAATGGCCATTTTTGCGGATAAGCGGGTTCCCAATATCAAGATGGGGACGTAAAGAAAGCCCCCTCCTATGCCCAAAATCCCTGTTATTATGCCTATCAGAACCCCTTGAAACATGGTTTTTATGTATTTGGGTCGGCCCCGCTCGGAGAAATCAATGATTTTTCCCCCCCGGAATATGGTTAGGGCCACAAAAAGCATTACCAAGGAGAACAATAACATAATCCCCATCCCCTTTGTAAGGGTAAAATTCCCAAAACCGAAAAGAATATCGGGGATGTGGGGTACCAGATACCGCCTTGTGATATAAACCACAAGGAAGGAAGGTACGCCCAACAATAACCCTATCCTTATGTTCACCGAACCCTGCCTATATTTGTGCACTGTACCGAACAAGGATGAAAATCCAACAACGAACAGGGAGTAGCCACCGGCCACGATAGGGCTATAACCCAGCAAATATACCATCAAGGGAACCGTTAGGATGGATCCCCCACCACCCAATAGGCCCAAGGTAACACCAATTAAAAGTGCACCAAGACAACATAGCAATAGGGTTGTCATCATGATTATGCTTTGATTAATAGGTTATGCACTGCTTCCTTTTATGAGGGGTTCCCTTTGGCAAGGAATGGATGCAGATGGGTTGCAATACAGCCTCCCCAACGCAATGGCTAATCCAATGGACCCAAGATGATGCCTTGTGGTTAGCTTGTTTCAGCCCTGAATGTGGTAAACACTGTTTGGATGGTCCAAGTGCTGTTGGAAATCATCGTTTGTGGCTCTTTTTTTGCTACTTTAGATGGTACCCCCAAACCTTCACATTCTAGGGAACAGCTCAAAATTCAAAAGGATAGATGGGACAAGGACCCAAATCAATAGGGTAAGCTCATGGAAGATTGGGGCCAGTTGGTATTCTGGGACCGGCAACATTGCATGAAAATAATGCCCTGATATACCCGTCCCAGACAACGGGATTGCTATCCTGCAAATATATAGGAGCACTGGTGCTTTTGTGCGCGCTCCAAGGCCCATATTCCCGCTGGTACCAACTTAATGTCCGGAAGGATCCCGCTTTTCCAGTCCTCATAGGCTACCTGGGGGTCCATCCCCATGTTCTCTGCAACAAAGCCGCTGTATACCTTGGTGGCCAGGTCACAAATACAAAATAGTGCACCACGTTCCTGCATGCGCTTTATACCGTCCACACCTTTAATGGGAAAATCCTTCCCTTTGGGCTCATAGTACGGATTACGGAGGGCCGGTTTACCGGTATTATTGTCATTGATTCCAAAAAACTCTCCAAGTTTGTACTTTTTCCAGATCCTGTCCTCATAGGCGAAACCGGCAGCTGTATGGCGAAATACGGTCATTGCCGTGATTTGGTCATCCGTGGCCCCGGTACCGTTGTTTGTAAGATAAAAGGCCCAGTTCCAAATTACGGGAAAGCCCTCATTTGGTGTGGAACCATCAAAGACCACCCTGTGCTTTCCTTTTATCTTTTTGAACCATTTTTCGACATCGTCCATTTGGCTTTCGTCAAAGGTGGACATGTTTGCATAGAGCGGATTTGCGAACATCGACACTGTGCCCGCAGCAGCTCCTAGGGCCAATGTTCCCAAAAACCCTCTTCTTGATTTTTCACTTGCTGTTTTCATATATTAGATATTTATTTATTTGGTTTTCTTGATATTGTATGTTTTGAGGTAGTACTCCATCATGGGGGCATAGGGTCCCATTTGGTGCTGTTCTATGGGGAAATTATCCGCATAAGGGGGATAGGGACTTGAAACCGGTTTCCTTTTAAGGTCCGGGAAGTCCTTTTCCAAATCCAGTTTTGTCGGTCTATTCTGTTGGTTGATATATCCCGCTACGTCATAGGCCTCATCGTCGGAAAGCAAAGGATTCTCATAGGTGGTCCCAAAGGGCATATTGCCCTTTATGAACCGGGCGGCGGTAAGTACCCTTGCCATTCCTGCACCATTATTGTAGGAATGGGGTCCCCAAAGTGGAGGATAGATATAGGTATTTCCCGATTTTAGGCCTTGACCATCCGGGCGATGGCATTTGGCACATTGCATGCCGTAGATTTCACCTCCTTTTAAGGTGTTAACGGGCCGATCGGGGATGGTAAATTCCATGAATCCCTTTCCGGCAACTTGTCCGTCCTTTGGAGCGTACCTGCCAAGCCAGGTGAGATAGGCTACCAGGGAACGCATTTCCTTCCCGTTTGGGGACATCATTTTTCCATTCATGCTCCGTTCCATACAACCATTTATTCGGTCCTCTATGGTGCCCATTCGATGCTCCCTGCCGCGATACTGGGGAAATCTCTGAACGACCCCTATCAGTGGGGCGGAGTAAGGTTTGGTGCCTTGGTCAAGATGGCAGTTTGAACAGGACAGCATATTTCCAGAAAGTCGAAGCCCCTCCTCGTTTGCAAGAGGACCTATATGCTGTGGTGTTTCCTTAAAAATGCTGAAACCGAAGGCCACTAGGCTATCCCGAACATCCAAATTGGAATTATTGGGGGTATAGTCCAAAGTATATATCCAATATGGGTCGGATGGCAGCCCGGCATTTGGTCCATGGCCCCCTTGCAGCCCAAAGTATACTATAATAAGTGATAAAGTACATATGGCACTAAAGAACAGCGCAACTATGCCCTTCAGCTTTTGTAAGCCGTACTGCATATTGGGGATTGGTCCATTCTTGCTGTTATCTGTTTTTTTCATCGCTTGTTTTCCTCTGTTGCCCTCGTGCAAGGGGGAAACCAAAGAGAGACATGATTGTCTCAGCCTCGATGCAAAACTAGGTGCGCTGAGCGCCTTCATATTTGGGAGTATTCCCTATTTTGTTTCTCCACAAATCCTATTTTATAGATAAAAACAAACCGAATGGGTACCACTATTTGAGGTTTGGGCAGTTGTTAGGGTCGGTAGGGAATCTTCTTAAGCATTTCCGTGTGCATGTCCCATCTTTTTAGAAACTAAATGGGGAATGGACCGAAAAAAGCTAACATGTGTTAGAATAATCCCTGTAGCCACAGGATTATTTTTGAAAATGGATAACTATTGGTAATCTTTGGGCAAGGATTCTTTCGGGTTCGAGACATTTGATGCCCGAATTATCCATGAATGGAAGGCTAAACACGAAAAGGCGCAATGTTTTCTAAAATGTGTTTTTTGGAGTGGTATGGATTCGGTATATCCAATTAAACTAAAATTGAGGAAAGTGAAAGTTGTGGTACGTACAGAAAGGCTACGGTTGGCCGTCATCGATGGCAATGATGCACCCTTTATCCTTGAACTTTTGAATTCCCCAAACTGGTTAACACGGATAGGGGATAGGAAAATTAAGGATTTGTCATCTGCTACAGACTATATCCGTTCATACATACTGGAAGGGTATCAGAAAAATGGGTATGGCCAGTATAAAATGGTATTGAAAAATTCCAATATCACCATTGGGATATGTGGTTTTGTGAAACGGGAGTACTTGGATCATCCCGATATAGGCTTTGCCGTTTTGCCAAAATACGAGGGCCAGGGATATGCCTTTGAGGCCACTATTGCCGTTTTGGAGTATGGGCTTGACAATTTGGGATTGTCCAATGTTTATGGGTACACCACCGAGGGCAATCAAAAGGCAAAATATCTATTGCAACGGATTGGGCTCTCCTATAAAGGGCAACTGATAGACCCTGCACATAAGGAATTCCTGCTCTATGAATACAATCCTGGGAATTAGGGTTTGGGCCCCACCTCATGAACATATCCAGAGTCCCTGCCACGCTTCATTTGGGGTGTCGATTTTATAAAATAGGGAAATACCCTGATTAGTGCTCTGCCATGAGATTGTAATTTCGAGTGAATTTTGATGATGGACCTGTGAAAGATTTGATTTTGGCCCAATGCCAATTTACCCATATGATGGGGCTGGGATGGATTCCCTTGAACACCAATGATTGCGGGACTATTAATTGAACAACATGGACAGACCCAACTTTGATCTCAGTGAGAAGGAACGGATGGGCCTCATACGTTTGCTGTTGGCCAATCTGGGACAATACTACAATGGCACCGATAAGCTAAAAGTGTCTCGGCAAGCAAACAGGGAAGAGGTACGGTCTTTAGTGCTCAGCAATGACTTCGAGAACCCCTTGGACTTCAAGCATTCCCTATCCAATGTATTGAAAGGGCTGACGGAATATGGATTGCATACGCCCCACCCCAGGTATTTTGGGCTGTTCAATCCAAGGACCTCCTTTGCCAGTATACTGGCCGATGTGGTTACGGCCGTATTCAACCCGCAATTGGCCATGTGGTCCCATGCACCTTATGCCGTGGAATTGGAATACCAATTGGTCCAGCAATTTGGAAGGAAGTTTGGGTATTCCCAAGATGTTGGGGGTACTTTTTGCACAGGTGGTGCAGAAGCCAACTTGACCGCTATGGTAATGGCCCTTAACCATGCTTTCCCTGATTATGGAAAATCTGGGATACAGGGAATCAAACAACCCCCATTGCTCTATTGCTCCCGGGAAACGCACCATTCGATTCTTAAGGCGGCCCGTGTCTGTGGATTGGGTTCCAATGCAATCGTCCCCATAGATACGGACGACCGGTATCGAATCGATTTGGAGCTATTGAAAAGTAGACTGGAGTCAGACATTGCTTCTGGTATGGCCCCCTTTATGATTATTGGTACAGCGGGAACTACGGGTTATGGTGCCATCGATGATTTAGAGGGACTTTCCGCCATAGCCGGAAAATTTGGAATATGGTTCCATGTGGATGCCGCTTTTGGAGGGGCACTGAAGTTCTCGGCCAAACAAGAAAAATATTTAAGGGGAATGAACAATGGGGATTCCATTACGTTCGATTTGCATAAATGGCTATCGGTACCTATGGGGGCAAGTCTGTTCTTGACCTCAAGACCCGAGCTGCAGGGTAGAACCTTTAGTGCCAGGACCGAGTATATGCCAAAAGATTCCAAAATTGCCCATGGTTCTTTTCCAGATCCCTATGTGAATTCGATACAATGGTCCAGGAGGTTTATCGGCTTGAAGATTTATATGGCATTATCGTTTCATGGATGGAAGGCATTGGAAGAGCAGGTCGATCATCACTTGGAACTCGCGGAGCATCTTAGGGAAAGACTATTGGCGACCGGTTGGATCATTAAAAACCATACGGTTTTGCCCATCGTACTCTTTTCGCACAGTTACTTTGACGAGGATGGCGCTTTTGCCCGGCAACTATGCGATGAAATTGTACATTCCGGTACTTTTTGGATATCGGTTTACCCAGTTCAAGGGGTCAATGCATTAAGGGCCTGTATTACGAACTATGCATCCTCCAAAGAAGATGTCGAAGCTCTTGTGAAATTGATGAACATCTATGTGGAAAAATATATGGGGAACAGACCTGCCAAAAAAAGTGTGGGACAACAGGGGTCGATTTGACGGTCCGGTTCTAAGCAGGGGGTATGGGGTTGTGGCCATGGTATGGAAGAACCTGGTCAGCTTTCCTGAACCAAAAGTTCGGGAAATGCGGGAAATGGTTTGTTTTAAAGGTGAGGCTGGGTAGACAAGTGATGTTGTTCCCCTGTCCGATATAATGGGCATAAATGGTTGTATTAATATGGTACGGGAAGGAAGTCCTTGGTGGGAAAAGCTATCTTGTTTTTAGAGAGTGTTCCGGTTCCTTGAGCCTTTTCAAGTACATTTTTTGGCTAACTTTATGAAGATGATAAGGATCCATGCCAGTTCAAGAATGAGATCATACGGAACAGGCAATGTGCATTTGACGGAAGAATAATGACGGATTAATTCCCAATGGGTTCGCTTGGATTGCGGGCCGAACAGGAAAAGGGTGACCAAGATACCAAGCTGGAGGCAACCTTAGGTCAGGGTCGGAAAACCGAATTTTATATTTTGAAATGAAACTTATTGAAAGGGAAGATGAAATGGCTACCTTACAAAGGTATGCCAATGAATGTCTTGATCGGCAAGGAAAGGTGGTGAGCATTTATGGTGAGGCCGGAATCGGCAAGACTTCACTTGTCAACGCCTTTCTTGACGAATGTCGCGATACCTTTAAAATTTGCCAGGGATACTGCGAATCCCTATTTACACCAAGGCCGTTTGGCCCGATTTATGACATGTCCTCCCATCTGCGACAGGACTTTCTTAAGATATTGGCCAATGGCAATAGGGCCATAATCTTTGAGAGCTTTAAACAAGAGATCTTAAGGTCAAAACGTCCCATAATCCTGGTTTTTGAAGATGTGCATTGGGCCGATGAAGCCACCTTGGACCTTATTAAATATTTGGGTAGGCGAATAGGACAATTCAGGTGTCTAATGTTGCTTACCCATCGGGATACCGAGCTTGATACCGTACATCCATTTTACAAAATATTGGGGGAGTTCCATCCAAGAACACTTTATCGGATTAGAATCGCCCCCCTGAGCAAAACAATGGTAGTTCGCCTGGCCAAAGAGCATGACCTTCCCGGTGAGCGCCTTTATGCACTTACCCAAGGGAATCCGCTTTTTGTGTCTGAATTGTTAAAGGACCAAAAATTGGAAGTCACCGAAAACCTAAAGGACTCCATCCTATCGAGCCTGAACAATTTAACCCCTGAGGAGAACAACCTGCTACGGTTGATCTCCTTTTTTCCACAAAGGGTAAGGATTGATCTTGTACATGAAATCGACCCCAAGGGCAATATTGATGTATTGATGGATGCCCTTCTCGGTAGGGAATTGCTCGCAATCGACGGATTCCATGTGGGATTCAATCATGAAATGGTACGACTGGCCATTTATGAATCCATATATCCCATGGAGAAGATACGCTTGCACAAAGAGATATTGCAGGTACTTTTAAAGGAGGCGCAGGACGAGATCAACTTTTCCAGTGTCCTGCACCATGCCATAAAATCAAGGAACCTGGATGTCATTCGAAAATATGCACCCCTGGGCGCCGAAGAGGCTTCAAAATGGGGAGCGCATATTCAGGCCTCCAGTCTCTATAAGATTGCCATAGAGAACAGTGTTCAAAACAGTTCCAAGGAGTACGCCGGTCTTTTGGAAGCGTATTCCCATGAGTGCTATCTTACCAATCAGTTGAACGAAGGGAAGGAGGCCATAGGGTCCGCCATTCGGATATGGAGTTCATTGGACAATGTCAGGGAGGGAAATGCCTATACCCTAAGTTCAAGGCTGTTTTGGTACAGTGGGGCTGGCGAGCAAGGGCTGGAGCAGGGGTTCAAGGCAATTGAGCTATTGGAAAAATATGCGCCGTCCACAGCGTATTTGGCCAATGCCTATGTACAGTATGGACATTTGTGGGCGCTTTCCTTTCGGTTGGAGGAAGCCTATGAATGGAACAGAAAGGCCTACAAGCTATCGCAAAAATTGGGGGAGAAGCAAATTCAGGCCTTTTCCTACTCCAGTTTGGGTCTATTGGACATCCACCATTCCATCGAGTCCTCTTCGAAGGGCTTCAAAATTTTGGGCGACTCTTTGAAAATGGCCCATGAGGTGCAAGACCAAGATCTAATAGGAAGAATCTATTCCAACCTATACTTCAATTACCTCATTAGCGGCAACCTGTCCATGGCAGAGGAGAGTTTTGGAGAAATCAAAAACTACTTTCGGGAAAACGATTTGGACTTCTTCTATAACTACCTGAAATCATTGGAGTCCATGTTCCACCAACTTATTGGGGATTGGGACAGGGCATTGGTAGTGGCAGAGGCTGCCCTGAATGTGTCGCATGATAGGTTTTATAGCACCATTGTGGCCATTCTCACAAAGTCGGTGATAAGCACCAGAATCGGGAGCCCGGATGCCATGGAGTTCCTTTTGGAAGGCAGCCGATTGGCAATGGAGACCAAAGAGTATCAGTTTGTGATCCCCATGGCCGGACTGATTCTCGAATACGAGTGGATCAATGGGGAGGCATTTCCCGATCGGTCGGTCATAAGCTATGCCCTTGATCTGACCCAGAACTGTAAAAGTATTTGGTTTGATAGCCTGTTGGGTTTTTGGTTAAAGAAAAGGGCATTGCCTCCTTTAAAGGGCAAGGCCCTTGTCGAACCGTTCAAAAGTGACTGCAAAGGGTCATGGAAAAAGGCCGCTAAGCAATGGGGCGCTTTGGGAATACCGTACTATAGGGCCATGTCCCTTTCAGAGGGTGGCATCGAAGAAGTCCGCGAAGCCTTTACCATCCTTGAAGACCTCGGTGCCCATGCGACCTCCGCGCGTATCAAAAAAGACCTTAGGGAAAGGGGAATGAAACATGTGCCCAGGGGAAAACGCTCCAGTACCCTTACCAACCCAGAACAACTGACCAATCGTCAATTGGAAATATTGGGGCTTTTGAAAGAGGGCCTGACCAATGCCGAGATTGCAGATCGACTTTTTATATCTCCGAAAACCGTGGACCATCACGTCTCCGCCATTTTGTTAAAACTTCATGCGGAAAATAGGGGGAAGGCCGTCTCGTTGGCCATGGAGAAAGGAATCCTGTAGGTATTTTCTATTTAAGGGGACCAGGCTACCCGGGCCTAGGCACGAAATCCTTTGTTGGTCGATTTTGTATTCGGTCGCAATGACGAAAGACTATCCGGGGTAGTGGGATGGTTGTTTCCTGCCATTTCCAAACCCAACCGAAAAAAGCGCTTTCCGGCCCATATACCTCGGGCGGCAGTATCCAAATGCTCCATCAATGGGACACAACCAAGCTTTACAAATTAGGTATTGGCACCTAAAATATGGGTAATCCCCCTGATTATACCCAAAGATGGCCGGAATAAATTTGTACCCATATTAATTGAAGTTCTTTTAGGGACGGTTACACGATTGAAGTTCAGTAAACATGATAGACCCAAGTTTAATCAATAGCATCGATCTCAGTGAAATTTCCCGGATAATAGAGACAATCACGGAGAATCCGAAAGCAGCGCAGTTACGCCTGGGGATAAAATCCCAATGGCGCAATTCTGGACATCATGCCTATATATGCAAGATATACCAATCCAGTTTTTATGAAGACTTCGAAATGGCCAAATTACTATATGTCAACACGCGAAGACCCAATATGAAGCTTGGTCGCAATGAATGGTCGCGACCGGTAAAATCTGTATTGGAAAACATGGCCATAAGTATTACCACTACCCTGTTGATACATGCGGCCTCTCGAGGAATTTCGCTCACCAAGGTTGGGGTGATCATCGAAGGGGAGCTTGACATGCGTGGCTTTTTGGGTCTGGATGATTCCATCAGGAGCGGATATCAAGATATTGCGGTGCAATTGGAAATTGATGGCGCACTGAACCAGGCACAGGCCAAAGAACTTAAGTATTTGGCGAGGAAATCCCCATTGTTCGATATGTTGAAATATGGGCTTGGGAATCGGATTCGAATATAGTTAACCTTTAAATAAATTGATATGAGAAGAGTGAAATTTAGATTTAAACATGATGTGCGCCTTTTCTATGCCGCAGCATCCTTGGCCCTATTGGTGTTGAGTTGTTCCGATGATGGGGGTGAAGACCCACTACCGGTAGAACCCCCTGTCTCAGAGGTGTTGGAAGAGGTTATTACGGTGCCCTTTTTTATAGAAAATGATATGGGGGCAATGCCCACATCTCCTGACGAGGTCATCTATGAAATCAGGGACAAGGAACCCATTCGCGATATGGACGGGAACCATATGACCTTTGGTGATTTTAGTACGGTTACCGGGAGAATTGAGGTTACCTGTGAGAACAATGGAGTATTTATCGATGTCACCCTAAGCGGTCTTGTTCCCAATGGTGTTTATACCTTATGGCATGTAACCTTTAATGACGGTGGTGCGGATCCTTCCCAGGATATGCTCAATATTAGAGGAATAGGGGCCGTTGGAAAGGGTGATGGATCAGATAACTTTTTCATTGCCTCCCCAACGGGACAGGCCCATATCACTGCTTTGAGCCCTACACCTGCAGATTTGTCCATGATAGGGGATATTAAGGATTGCCCCCTTACCAATGAGGAAGAATGGCATGTCGTGGGATCCTACCACATGGATGGGAAAACATGGGGAGAAGAGTTGGGTCCCGATGGGACGGTGGTTGAACAATTTGGTTTTGTATTTAAGAACTGATTGTTATTTGACATTGCGGTCTTTTTTTGATGCTGTGCCATAGCCGGAGATGCTGATGTTTGATCGCTCCCACAATGGTGCCCGCAAACATTGGACAACTTGAATATCTAGAGTTATAGATAAGGGAATTTGTGTTGTTTAAGAGTCCTTATGATTGGTAGGGCATTGATTGTGGTTGGTGTTTTTGGTTATGTTAAGGGGGTGGCTTTGATTTAAAACCGCCCCCTGTTTTTGATTAGATCCCCTCTTGGCGATCATCGATTGCAAAACGGGGCGTATGTAGATAGATGTATCCATTTTTCAAAAAAGAAAGGATAAAACGTGAATCAGGCCAATGGCCTCCCTTTAAATGAACAATAAAGAGTCATGAGATTATTTACAGTAACAGTATTGGCATTTTCCTTGGTAATGTCATGTGAAGAAGAGGAACTTTTTGATGGAATCTACCAAGAATGGACTTTGGTAAAAATGACGGGACAAATGCCTATGGACGAGAAAACGGGTGACGATATGGACTGGCAGGAGGAATATGTTTTGATGGCCGATGGCACTTTTGTCAAGACCAGGCTCCAGGACGGTGGACGTAGTCAATCCAATGGAGAATACGATGTCGTCATAGGCGATAATTTTAGGTACATGCAGTTTACCCATGAGTCCGATCATAAGATCATTGGCAATTGTTTTCCGAACCCGGTTGAATTGCTGCTGTTCACATCAGATCGTAAACTTATCGGGACCTGGGAAAGTTGTGACGGTCCGGGTTTGGAATATATGCTCGAGGAATAGGTCCTATTTCATCTGGACACCTTTTATCGAGGCAACAAAAATCAAATTGGTTATGGGAGCTTGGAATGCAAGAATAGATAAAATAACCCAAGAGTTCGAACAATACTTTGACAATTTGGGGTTGGACTATATGAACTGCCAGCCCAATATCCATACATGGAGTATAGCCCAGAACATAGAGCACTTGATTGTCACCAATGAATCCTATGCCCTGGTCATTAGGTCTGTCAGGCAAGGTACCTGTAAGTTACCTCCGTACGCCCGATTTGACTTTGCGGTTGACTTTTTTGGCCGTAGGGTGCTGAATGCCGTACAATCGGACAATAAGAGGAAACTAAGGACCTTTAAGGTCTGGCGACCGGGTTCTGGGGCATCCGAGAAGGGAATTTTGGACAGATTTATAAAGCATCAGTCCGATTTGAAAATCATGAGGGCCAATGCCATGGACCTGGTTCATGAAAAAGTGGTCATCCCCTCTCCAGGAAATCCTAAAATCGTTTATACATTGGGTATGGCATTTGAAATCATTTTGGCCCACGAGCGCAGACATTTGGAACAGGCCAAAAGGACCTTGGAAGCGATACGCTGACCATAAGGTTGATGCGCAAACCCGATAGTGGGATTGAACTATCTCCCTATAAAAGAACTTTTCCCTTGAGATTGAACGGGTAGTCTTTCGGTAAATCCCCAATCGGACAATCAATAACCGATTCATTGTTTTTGCCTGCATTTCGGAAGAAATAGAGCTTGGCGAAATTATCTTCCAGGGTCTTGTCATAGGTAGGGCCCTTGTCCCTATGGGAGCGCATGAGCGCCAAATGGTCGTTCTGAAAACAGACCGTTTTTTCCGGGTGGTCGATGATCCATTTGGGAAAGGCCACCGTACCATGGAGGATATAAACTTCAAGATTGATGGTAATACTTACAAAGGTCCCGGTGGGTTCATCCCAAGAGAACTTAAAGACATTATCGGCAATCCTGTTGATCAGGGCGTGTTGGTCCTTGACCCATCGCCCGGCCACGATTCCGCTATGGATCCTGTAGTCAATGGTTTTCTCATTTTTTATGTACATCTCATAGCACCATCCATTTGCGTATTGGTACAGGAAGTGACATCCCGTAAACTTAGATAGGTCATTGTTCATAATACTGTTTTTTCGGTGTTACTACTGTTAATTTGAAATTATAAATGGCCGTTGATACTTTCCGTGACCGGGCCATTTTCCTTAATGGCCGTAAAAAGATGTTCGATGTCCAGATCAAGGGACCTGTCGCTATCATCCCATAGGAATGGGCGTTCTTCGGAGGGCTGTGTTCCCAAAAGTTTTTTGATGGAGAGATAAAGTGCCCTGGTCGGTCCGGATAAGTACCTCGAAGCGTCATAGTGCCCAAATAGGCTTTTGGTGCGAAGGTCCACTGCCTGAATGCCAAAAAGTAATGCGGTGGACAGATACTGTTGCATCAGATAATTGGATTCACGGGTGAGATTGGCCGATCCAAAGCCTTGACTGTTGATGTTTTGATTGAACTGTTCGGCATGCGTTGGAAACCTGTCGGCAATGGAATTGCCATAAAAACCGATCAAGGGCATAATGGAATTGGAAGTGATTTGTAGGCCCTTCATGCCCATATTGATGGACTTGTTCCCGTTGCCCTTTAAGGAAGCTGAAAGCCCATTATTGAATTCTGGTGCTACCAAAAGGGAGATCTGTGCGTCCAGGTGTTTGCTGAGCAATGCATTGTAATAACGAAGTTGGTCCATGGCCACACCGATATGCTGCCCCAAGAAATTACCCCCGTGATAGCTTACCTGGTTTTCTGCGTCGATCAGTGGATTGTCCGTTGTGGAATTCAATTCCACCTCAATCTGTTTTTTAATGCTTTGTATTCCTTCTAAGATGGGAGAAAGGAATTGGGGAAGGCAACGCAGGGAATACCTATCCTGTATTGGTTCCGAACCCCGGTAGTCATGCGAGCCATCCAATTCATGGCGGATAAGGCCCGAATCTTTCAAGAGGCGAATCATCTCTGATGCCACCCATTTTTGGCCCAGGTGTGGTTTGCACTGATGGATAAATGGATGAAAGGATTGGTTGGTGGCATGGAGGCCCTGCGCAAATAGGGCATGGGCACCAAGGGTCAATTTTAATATGGCATCGGTATCATGAATGAGATTGGCGGCAATTCCGGTCATCACCGATGTGCCGTTCATCATGGCCAGCCCTTCCTTGGGCTCCAGTACCAAGGTTTCCAGGTTCAAAGTTTGCAGTGCTTCCGTTGCCGGTATTTTTTTTCCACGCATTTCCACTTGGAAGGAATCGCTCAACCCGGTTATGCAACCGGTAATATAGGCCAACGGTGTCAGGTCGCCACTTGCACCAATGGAACCCAGATCGGGAACTATGGGGATGACATCCTCGTTCAAGAAAATTTCCAGCCGCTTGATGAGCTCATAACGAATTCCAGAGGCGCCCCGCAAATGTGATTTTGCGCGAATGAGCATGGCAGCCCTTACGTCCTTTTTGGGCAATGGTTTTCCCGCCCCTACCTTATGGTACTGTACCAAATTGGCTTGGAGCGCATAAGCCTCCTCGGGAGTGATGACCACATCGGCCATTCCCCCAAAACCAGAGGTCACCCCGTAAATGGGCTTCCCTTTGTTTACGGCATCGGATATGTACCTGCGGGAGGCTTCGATTTTATCTTGGACGACGGCATCATCGGTCAATCGAACACTTCGATGAAATTTCGAAACCGATACGACATCGTCGATTTTTAATCTCTTGGTATCCAATGGCAGGCTATCGATTTTTTTTAATTCGAACATGATATTATTTATTTGGGATTTTGCCAAAGGCAGTCCTTTAGCATGGGATTATCTAATAGTTTCTGGGATGGAATATGATTGATTATGGCAAACTGCACAGCTGGTCAGAGCCTATGTTCAAAGGCTTGATCAATCGATTTAAAAAGTTTTCGGAAGAGGCGGTAAACGTTATTTCAATGATCTCCTCATCGGAGCAATGGGTTTTTAAAGTAGTATAGGTTTTGTCACTTACTGTAATATGCTGCGTCATTTCCGTTACATATTGGTAGATGGCCCGTTCTTTGTCAAAACTGAGCGATGTAGTGTCACCAAATGAATATTCTTTATTGGATGCTTGTGTGCGGTTGATTTTGTTTTTTTCATTTTTTGCGATCAGATCTTGACAGAATGCACAACCGTTCAAACTGGCGACCAATTTTTGGATGTCACTTCGTTGTTCTTCAGAAGTATGTTTGAACGAACGTTCAGTCGAATATATTTTTTTGACCAGGAAGGCTATTTTTGGATAGCGACTGTATATGACCTTTGCGGGCATCAATACTTTGCCATACTGTTTTCTTAGGATTCCATAAATTAGGGTCGCCCATAATCCAGGTGGTTTTTCTAGAGCTTTTATTCTTGGTTCCATTTGGATTTTTCGATTGAGGTGTCAATGAACTGCACTATGTGCTTAAAATATTCCTTATTGTGCGAGGATTTGGCTATTTCCGCATGACCTCCGGATTTGGCAACCCAAATCTCCACGGAGCCGGAGATGTGCTGTTGGTATTTCTTGGCCATTTTGACAGGGGTGTATTTATCATCTAGGGAATAAACCATCAGAAAGTCCTTGACATCCTTGATATCGCTGGATCTTTTGATGAAATTATATCCCTTTGCGCTTTTGGGCAGAATGAATTTTCCCGCGCTTAACAGGAGATACTGTAAGGGATAATGTCGCCAAAATTCATAAAGGGTGGTTGTGGTTGCCTCAATAATCGCGAAATCAAAAATATTTCGGTTCCTTGCCAAGGCTAGAATTCCGGATTGTCCGCCCAGGGAGATTCCATGATAACCAATGGGCAAACCGGGATAGATCTGTCGAATGAAAGCGCCAACGGCCAGAATATCTTCATGGAACGCAAAGCTTCCCATTGAACTCTGACCAAAACCGTTAAAATCGAATACAGTGACATGATAGCCGTTTTCAATAAGTATGTCCGTATGTCCCCTTTTGATGAAATATCCTTTGGCTTCCTTGCCCATGGGGTGGCCCAAAACCATGATGCCTTTGGGTCGGGGCACTGTTCTTGGCTTGGAATAAAAGATCTTTATCATGGCACCTGATGCACTGTGGACCAGTGCCTCGTTCCAAGCTTTCATTTTATCTTGGGACAAGGGGTTTTTCCATAGGACCATAAAGCGCCCAAAAAATATTCGCTTTAAAAACTGGAATATTTTGGTCGCATTGATCGAGTTGTTCCGCTTAATGTTATAAGTCAACATGGCCATCCTTCTATTTTATGGTTTCTTTGGGTGAAACCAATCCCTTGGTCAAGGCACATTGGGATTTTGATGATCCCTAATACTTGGTCCTTTGCCATCCCTCGATTTTTTGGATTTCGAATGCAACCTCCAAGAGAAAGGGTTTATTGGAAATCGAGAGACCATACAAATCACGTAATAATCATAGCGATTTTCCTTGATATATGTTAGGAAATTTTAGCATTCACCAAATAGGATCAAATTGATCGGGAAGGCACAAATGTATCAAGGTCGCTCCCCTATGGTATCCCATATTTCGTCCTGATGCACCTGAAAATGCTGAGGTACCTGAAAAAGTGAAAATTTCCAGAACGGTGAGTGTGCGATTGGTTTGCTTGGGCAATGTGGTTTTTAGTTGCCACTCATGGTCCTTTATTTTCGGCATGGCTTTTTCCAAATGCCAATTGGCCCTATCAAACGCAAAGTGAAGTGCTTCCCTATCCATTCTGGAACCTATGAACTCTGAATGCCTATAGGAAAGGTAATGGCCCATTCGGGTTCCAAAAAAGGCTGGTGTGGGTTTTTGTTTTTTTGCTTTTTTTAGAAGTAGGGGATAAGCATATTGTGTTGCAATTAAAATATGGGCAAGTATACCTTGAACTGTTCTTTTGGACCGTTTGGATTTTGTGGCCAACTGTTGCGCTGTCAAGGAATCGATTAACTGGTGAAACGCTTTAATGGTGCTGTTTAATGCATTCAGCGCTTTACGTTCTTTTTCATTCATAACACTTACCGTTCTTTGGTCAATTTGGGAATTTGAAGGTTTTGGAGCGGACCAATCTGCAAATTTTGAGAGTTCGGGCCGCCAAATTGAAGGCAAACTACACGAAATGTGCCAAAACAGGATTGACATATGTTGGATAATGCAAAGAGCTATTGGGATTTTATGTTTTTTCTTATCCGGCTGAGGCTTTCGGGATGGATTCCAAGATATTTTGCAATTTTATTGACGGGAATGTTTTTGATGATTTCAGGATTTTCCGCAACCATTTCCAGGTATCTCGTTTCTGCCGATTTGGACAATAGATCCTTTTCGCGACGAATACGCTTGATAAAGAGCTTTTCCGTTTCGATACGGGCCAATTGGTTAAGTTCAAGGGAATGGTCCAGTGCCTGTACCAATTCGTTCATGAAGAAGTATTCCACCTTACAGGCCTTTAGTGCCTTTATCCTGATATTGGAAGGTTCGCCTTGGAGAAATGAGGAATACGCAGAAAAAAAATTATCCTTGAAAAAGAAATCAATAATTTTTTCCTCGTCTTTGGAAAGTGTATTGAATTCGACCAAACCGTCAACGAGATAATACATTTTGGTCACCGGTTGCATGTAGTCCAATATGATATCCCCCTTTTTGAAGATCTCCTGATGAATGGTAAGGGGAAAGTCTTGCTTGGATTTTCCAGGATTGTATTTTTGGTAATAACCGATAATGGACATAGGCGCATCGAGATTACTTCTTTTACAAAGTTAACTACTGTAAAGGATTTTTTAAGCTGTTTTTCAAATTGCCTCAGTTCGGATTTGGTGAATTTACTCTTCGGAAAATTTCAAGGGTGGAATGCAGAGGGGCTGGGAGGGAATGACGCCCCAAAGGTAAAAACGGATTCCCAAGAAAAAGGTATTGAATATGGACATTTTTGGTTTGCTTGGATGCAATGGCCAAAAACTTCATGTAAAGACCTTGGCTAAAAACAGTATGAAGGATTGGATATCCGATGGTTTAGGAAATGGATGGGGGTATAATCCTATTGAATGGTGCTATGGGGATATTGGGCGGTAGGAAACTTCAGCAGATTATGGCTAGTTTTATTCAACTTAGGTGATTGATAGTATGACAAAGTTGGAGGTGACAACAAATCTGGGACATGTGATTGTGGCCACGGGCTATGGCCAACAAAACTGTAAGGATATTTTGGTGATTGTTCCTGCCACAGGGGTCAAACAGTCCTTTTATAGCGCCTTTGCAAGTTATATGGCAGAGAAGGGCATGTGGGTGCTCACCTTTGATTACTTGGGGATTGGGGAGTCGTTACGAAGTCCGATTGCCCAAGTAAGATGCAATGCCCAAGAGTGGGGAAGTGCGGATCTGGAAGGGGTCCTTTCTTTCGTAAGGGCTACAAATTCCGATGGAAGGCTGTGTATTCTAGGGCATAGCATTGGTGGACAGCTTATTGGTTTGGCCCCCACGGCCAGAAAGGCCAGTTGCATCGTCCTCATCGGAGCCCAATGCGGCTATTGGAAATTCTGGACGGGCCTTTCAAGAGCGAAAATGTTGTTTAATTGGTATCTGCTGTTGCCCACCTTGACCAGCCTATTCGGCTATTTCCCCAGTAAGCATATTTTGGGTATGGAGAATTTGCCCAAGCGGATGGCCCTCCAATGGAGGTATTGGTGCACCCTGCCAAATTATATTTTGGACGATGTTCCCCAAAGCCATTGTTTTTATAAGGAAATTGAGGCCGAGTTGTTGGTGTTCAGCATGGAACGGGATGCATTTGCCCCAATTGCCTCCGTAGCATGCTTGGCCGGATGGTTTGGATCCAAGAAGCGTAAACACGTTCATATACGTGATCAGGATTACCAAGTAGGGCATATTGGTCATTTCGGAATCTTCAAAGAAAGGAAAGGCGAAACTCTTTGGCCCATATTGGCCCGTCAAATTCAATTGAGCTGACCTATGGTCAAACCTCCAATGGGAGTACACATAGCTGTCCCGGTATTTGTAAGACGCAACATGTTGCAATGATCGATAGTGTTGAACTCCAAATTTTTCTGTTGCTTTAGTCAAGACAGTTACCCTCAGGCTCCCAACATTTGGACGGGAAAGTTGAATTATGAATGCAATCCATTGTGGAACGGCATGGAGCCTAAAAATGTCAAGGACATGGACTGGTGTTTGGTCAATGAAACAAAAACATCACATTGCTCAATGTTGCCATATGATAGACCACGCAGAGGGACGTATTCAACCAGGAATCGCCGATGAAGATGGAATTTCTCAAATCAGGTCTTTTGTTCAGCCCAGTTTCGGATATTCATGGTGAGACAATCATTGGCACGGAAGCCCAAATCTTGATAAAACTCCATTAAATGGGTTTCGGTATGAAGGATTATTTCTTCTACCGACTGTATTTGAGCAAGCAGTGCCAACACCAGTTTGCCTCCAATTCCTTTGCCCCTAAATTTCTCATGAACAATTATATCTTCAATCAATGCTCGATAAACCCCATCGGAAATTGCCCTTCCAAAGCCTACAAGCTGACTACCATGTCTAACGGTTACAAAATGCTCCATTTGATCTATGAGTCGCTGTATGTCCAACCTATTTCTGTTCTTCGCCCAACCGGTCTGTAGGAAAATGACCAATAATTCGTCCACTTCGGGCTTTTGTACCGTATTCAATTCCAATTCCATATTTCACTTTGAACATTTGATTTGAGTTGTTGAAATTAGCATTTAATCAGAATACTTTCCTGATTGGCTGGGTCCAATTTTCAACTGTGCAATGCCCAAAGCAAAAACAATGGTATGCAGGCACCCTATTTCATGGTTCGTTCTTAAGCCTTTTGGCCCAGGACCTATGCATAAAAATCAAAAAACCTAGGGACATAGCCTAAACTATCTTATGACCCCATGCTCCATTTTTGATCCCATCCTCCTTTGGACAAAATTCTATGACTGCCGTGCAAAATAGGTGGCATGGCATTAAATATGGGTGATACCCCTGATTTGGATGAGATCTGGGACAGATAAATTTGAATCGGGTTATGGTTATGGGAATTGCTCAAAAGTCCAACAATGTACTGTGTTCAAGCTCGCTGAATGATTGTGGCTTTGGCCGCTTTTCAGGGATTGTTGGAACAATCATGGAAAAGCGATGTAATTGCAGGCGCAACTTGGACATGGTTTTGGACCAGGGTGTCCAAAAGGTATGGCCAGCGAACGGCCGTTGTGACCAATCCAAGGAGGTCGGTCTTCGCAAAGAGCGAAGACGATAAACAGCTTTTTGGGTTCATCCCCACAAAATGGGTTCAAACATCTTGAAGAACATGAGGATAAAGAGGACTGCCGCGGCCGCATTCCACCACCAAAATCTGACAATTGACAGTGCCTGTGCATGGAGTTCCGATGCCTGGATTGTCCCATTGAAATAAGATTTCTAGACTGTATTAAGATAAAATCGTGCAAATCAATATGAAATATTTGATAATTATTGTACTACTTGTGATCGGAAGTAAAACCTATGCACAATTCGAGATATCAGGAATGTTGCAGGATGAAAGTGCAACTCCCATAAGCTTTGCCAATATTGTTCTTTTGAAGGAGTTGGACAGTGCCATGGTGTCGGGTACGACTTCTGATGAATTTGGGGCTTTCCGGGTAGGGGTGCCCAACAGCGGTAAGTTTTTGCTAAAGATCAGTTACTTGGGATTTCAGGAATATATTGGCCCTGTGATCGAGGTTCGGAACAAGGACGTTCGACTTCAGGAAAAGATTACCCTGTTAGCAGATAATATGGCGCTGGATGAAATCGTAATTACCGGCATGAAGACCTCAATGGAAAAATTGTCGGACAGGACCGTGGTCCATGTAGGGAATAATTCGATGAATGCGGGATCTTCCATGCTCAGGGTCATTGAAACCCTACCCGGGGTATTATTGGATCGCGCATCCGGAAAAATCTCCATGAACGGTAGAGGGGGTGTTGCCGTCTATATCGATGGAAAAAGGTCCGTTATGGATGGAGCGGCACTTGTCCAATTGCTCAACGGATTGACGACCACCGAAGTGAAGAGCATTGAATTGATTACCAATCCTCCGGCCCATTATGACGCCGAAGGCTCCGGTGGGGTCATCAATATCGTTTCCAAGGATAAGGGGGGGCACGAAGGGTACCGTGGGACGGTTGAAGCATCTCTGGGTTATGGCAGTAATACCAAGTATATAGGGGGATTCAACGGCGCTTACTCCAAAAATGGATTTACCCTTTATGCCTCCATAACCACAAATAACAATTACAGGGAGGAACCCTCCCGGATTTTTAAAAGCTATAACATAAACGATGTCAATAGGTCATCGCAACAGTACAGTGATCGCCAGGTCTATACCGGATTGCACAAAATTGATTTGGGGGCCAATATTGGCCTCTCCGAAAAGGCGTCCCTAGGCCTGCGAATGGATTTGGGGGCCAATGATTGGATTATGGATGCCAGAACCGAAAGCTTTGGGTTTTCCAATGACGATTTGATCCGATCGGAGGAAATAGCCACTTCGGAAAAAAATAATTGGAAGCATCTCTTGTTGTACTCTAATTTTAAATATCAGTTTAATGAAGAAACGACCCTTCGGGTCGATTATGACTTCCTGAACTACAAAAACAATAATGATGCTTTTTATGACTTACAGCTAAGACAGGGCCTAGATTTGGACTTCAGCGAGTTCTTGTCCTCGGCCCAAACCAAAGTTGATTTCCATGTGGCCAAGTTGGATATCAATGGAAAACTGTTCAATGACACAAAACTTGAAGCAGGGATAAAATCGAGTTGGTCAAGATTTGACAATACCTCGGAAGTGGTGAACCAGGTAACAGGCAATACTACTATAGTTCCTGATTCGAACAACTTTGGTATATTGAATGAACATTTTTTTTCGGCCTATGTGAACCTGAACTTCAAATTTGCCGATGGATTTGACCTTAATTTTGGTGAGCGCTATGCCTATGGAAATTCATCGCTTACCCTTCCCGGCAATGTCAAAAAGAAAATTCTGGGAGTAGGGGTGTTCTTTCCATCAGTGACCCTGAACTATACCCTCGACGAAAAGAATTCAATTGGTCTGCTCTATGGGGAACGTATTGAACGCCCTAACTTCTTTACATTGTTCCCCTCCTTCTTTTATTTTGATTCCAATACCATACTCATTGGAAATCCAGAGATAAAGCCTGTGCTGAGCAAGACGTTGACCCTGGAGTATAAATACAAAAAGGCCAGTGCGTCACTCTATTTTTCCAGCGAAACCAACCCCTACGTATGGGGGCAACCCTCATTTTCGGAAGATTTTGAGTTTACCACCCTGATTCCACAGCAAATGAAGGGAAGGAAAAACATGGGCCTCACCCTTTTTGTTCCAATAGATTTCTCCAATAATCTGAGATGGCAGACCTCGCTGACCGGAATTTGGCAGGAAGAGCGTCCAAAATACAAGGGACAGGTTTTGGTCAATAGGGGCACGTACGCACTCCTGAACAGTTCGGTTCAATATCGATTGAACGATAGGTTTCAGGCGGATGCCAGTTTTACCCTGAATTCGGAGCGGTATGCAGGGCTGGGCACCATACCGACCACCTGGAGCCTTAATCTTGGCGGTAAGTATTCTTTTAATGATCGGTTCAGCATTGCCCTTGCATTTAGGGATATTTTTGATACAAACGACCGCTCCTATTTTGCAACACGAAGTGTCTTTCCTGAAAACAATGCCGTATTGGACTGGCAGTACTTTTTTGAGGGCAGGGTGTTGTCCTTTAGCATGAATTACAGGCTCAACCGGTCCAAAAAGCGGGTAGATGCAATCCCCAAATCCGGCTCGGAAGAGGAAAAAAAGAGGGTCTATTAGTGTTGACCATTCAAGGAAACAAGCCATTTACCGCATTGACCGTGGTGCTCAATCCCATTACTTCCGGAACCCCCTGAATGGATGGCGACCATAACATCGAAGAGGTTTGGCTAGGTTAAAATGAGGTTTTGGTTACTTGGTGCCATCCCTGTATTGCCAATGGCATTCACTCTTTTGTCAGTTCGTACCTGTACGACCCGACATTATTTTTGGTAACTGAAATGATAAGTTCGTTCCCGTTTGCTAAAAGATCATATTCACCGTTTAAAATAAGGTTCCAGTCAAAATCTGCGGTCCATATGTTGGTGTCGCTGAAATCAATTTTTGAACTCCCCATTTCATAGGTTCCACTTCCCCCCGCAGGTAAACGGTCACCGTTGGCACTACTTTCATAGTTGCTGTCTCCGCTAAAGTTTACGGTAACGGGGTTGGAGAAAGTGTCTCCATTTGCATAGGCCACGGTGAAGGTGCCGGCATAGGTCCCATTGAGTTTTTCATCCACATTGCCATCGTCATTATCGTTGCTGCAAGACATCAAATTCAGGGATAGAACTGCAACAATGACCATTGTGTAGGTTTCTTTTCTCATAACTTTCTTTTTAAAACACATTGTTGTGTTTGGGCTTAAGCCCAAACTGACAGAAAATTACTACTTTAATTGATTGGGGAGGCCTATTTTGTGGAAAATTCGATATACGGTAAGGACACTTTGAGCATTAAAATTGACCCAACATGGTGTACGGCCTTTTGTGCCAAGACATGATGTGGGAATATATCCCATAAGGCAGCCTTTCAAGGAATGGTATTAGCTGTTGTTTCCGTTTACCAACGAATTTCCTTCATGTTTTTGTTTCCATTTGATTGATTTCATGTTATCTGTTTAGCTTCACTCCATGCTATTTTTTTTACTATTAAATAAAGGCAAATAAAATAAAAAAACCTGTAAATCAGTAATTTACAGGTTTAATGATTCGAAATGATGCCATTTCAGTGGAGCCGGGGAGAATCGAACTCCCGTCCAAACAAGCAATTGCAACGCTTTCTACATGCTTAGTCTTGGTTCAATTGTCGACGCACGACCGACCCAAAACCGCCTATCGTACGCTTAGCTTCTTTAGTTTGAGACCGCCATCGAAGCTCTGGCAATCCTGTGTTGACTTTTATGGTGCCCCTAAATGAATCGCCGTCAACAAGGGCTATTCAGGGACATCTCGCTTCGCTACCTAGTAGCGACGAGGCTAATCTTACTATAATTCAGATTAAGCGGCAAGAGCGTAATTAGATTCGCCATTTAAAAAGTGTGAATCATGAGATTTACGAGCTGTAACCCAGCGCTCGACATGCTTACATCACCATTGGTCTTGCTGTCAAAACCAGTCGGCCCCATAATGAGTTAGGTAAGCTTTACTTACCGTAAACGAATTATGCCCTGAGCGTAGTCGAAGGGCCTAAATCATCTCATTGTTTTGTCAAAGAACAGTTTCTGGGCGTTCCCCATTTTCGCTAGCCAACTTCGCCGAAATAGCATGGCAATGTAGGCTGAAAAGCTTCAATGGGTCGGGCTATCGGCTATACGTGGTATTGGCCTCTATCCCTAACGCTCCTTCTTCGCTGCTAAGCAGCTTCGAAGAATTAAGTTCACCTTCGCTAAGGCTACGGTGAATTTAGGTTTGCCCTCCGAAGCCCGGATTTCAATTCCCAATTTAGGGTTTGCCCTCAGAAGCCCTTCGGGCGAAGGAGGGCAAAGTTATGTAAAAGTTTGTTTACCCTGCCCAAACCCCTTATTTTCGGGCAACAATTATACCAAATCCCAAATGAAGTTCGGAATTATTCGTGAACGCAAAAACCCGCCTGATCGCAGGGTCGTTCTTTCCCCAGCCATATGTCAAAATGTCCTAAAAAGCTTCAGCGGAGCAGAAATTTCGGTGGAAGCCTCGCCCATTCGGGTTTTTACCGATGTCGAGTACGAAGAGACCGGAATTCCCGTTTCCGAATCTATGGAAGACTGCAATGTGCTACTCGGGGTGAAGGAAGTCCCAATCGATGCCCTTATTCCCAACAAAAAATACTTTTTCTTTTCCCATACCATTAAAAAACAGCCCTATAATCGTGATTTGCTAAGGGCGATTTTGGAGAAAAACATAGAATTGTATGACCATGAGGTCATTACCAACAGCAATGGCGTTCGTTTGGTAGCTTTTGGCCGTTATGCCGGCATTGTAGGAGCGTACAATGGCATGCGCACCTACGGACATAAATCGGGTCTTTTCCAATTGCCTAAGGCCGAAGAGCTGACCGACCAACAAGCTTTGATAGCCGAATTACGCAAGGTACAATTACCCAATATCAAAATCTTATTGACCGGTAGGGGCAGGGTAGGCAACGGAGCCCGTGAAATGTTGGATGCCATGGACATCAAAAAAGTTACGGTCGCCGATTATTTGAGTTCCAACTTCGATGAGCCTGTATATTGCCAAATTGATGCTTCCGAATACAACAAACGAAAAGACGGTGTCCGCGGAAATAAAGCCGATTTCTTTGCCAATCCCGAGGAATACAAATCCAATTTTTATCGCTTTGCCCAAGTGACCGACTTCTATATCGCCGGTCATTTTTATGGCGACGGAGCGCCTTACTTGTACACCCGTGAAGATGCCAAAAAGGAAGATTTCAAAATTAAAGTGGTGGCCGACATCAGCTGCGATATCGATGGCCCTGTGGCCTCCACCATTCGTCCATCGACCATTGAAGACCCTATTTATGGGTATGACCCCCTTGCAGAAGTGGAAACCGATTTTCTAAATCCTGATGCTATTGCCGTGATGGCCGTGGACAATTTGCCTGCCGAGTTACCGCGCGATGCCAGTAACGGTTTTGGCGAAGCCTTTTCCAAATATGTGATTCCCGCTTTCTTTAACGGGGACTCCGACGGCATACTGGAACGGGCTAGAATGACCCAAAACGGGAAGCTCACCAAGCGCTTCGCGTATCTTCAAGATTATGTGGATGGTAGAGAATAATGGCCGTTGACCGAGGGCTCGTACTTTTTCCGAAGGCATACATTATTTTTTGTTATCTTACCTCTCCCTTAGAGTTAAAGTAGTGAAATTCAACTGGATAATATCCGGAGCAAATAACGCCGAAACCAAAAAAGCCTGTATCGACCTTGAGTACCGGCTTAGACCAAAAATCACCCGTTTTTTGATGGATAGGTTGGATACGGATGACTTTAGCAACTTCAGCTGTTTTTATTTCGATGTGGATATCAAAAACCAATGGGTTTGGATATCTGAAAAAACACCAAAAGACTATATCGAAAGCATAAAAGAGGAATTTGATAGGGAAATCAATGGATCGTCTTTCTTTTCAGTGGCATAATGGAAATGCATCTTTCTGATTTATGAACCCAGCCGAAGAATATATCCTATCCCAACCCGAACCCAAACGAAGCATTTTGTTGCACTTAAGGGCAGTTGTAGAAGCGGTCATTCCTGAAGCAACTATGAAGTACAAATGGGGCATACCCTGCTTTTATGTAGAAAAATACCCGATTTGCTATTTCAATGCCCCTTCCAAAAAGGATTATGTGGACATCGCTTTCTGGACATCAGCCCATCTCACCAAATACATCGAACTCATGGTCACCGAAAAGCGTAAGGTGGTCAAATCCCTTCGGTATACCACCTTGGAGGAAATTGACGATACCATTTTAACCGAGGTTTTGGAAGAAGTCAATGCACATAAAGAAAAGGGATTTTATAAATAACGCTTTAACTCTTTTCAAAAACAATTAGGGAGTTGTCGAGCACATCCATAGCATTTCCAAAAAGCATCTTTAGCCCTTCATACGAACTAATATCATATTGACTTTTTCTCAGGTTGAAGCTCATTAAAACAGTGATGGTATTCTGATTCATTTGGGAGCATTCGAAACGTAAGGTCGCTGATTTATCGGCCAGGCCCAAGGTTTTTTTATCCGGTAGGCTTTTTAAAATATAACCCTCGGGAACAGTTAGGTTCATCATAAATTCATATGTCCGCGGATGTCCAAAATCAACAGGATAGTTTCTTTCATTTAATGTCAAAGGGTTTTTCCCAAAAAACTTGATGAAAAATGGGTTGAAATAAATTTGGTCGTTATTTAAAGAACCCTCCCATTCAAATTGGAATCGTTCGGCAACGGTTTTGGCATTGCTCTGTTTTTCTTTTAGGGTATACTCCAAAATTTCTATATCATCATTCGAAGATTCTTCCATCTTGGAGAGATACTCATCTTCGGTCATGCCCCGCATTTCCTTTCTTTTGCTCAACGCAAAATATCCGGTTTGGAAGGAATCAAAAGTTCCCTTCACCAAATCTTCGTCATGATCAAATGAAACCTGTGACCTAAAGATCATACGATTTTGTTTATCAGGAACTATATCGTACCAATAACTACCCTTTTTAAAATCCATCACCCTGCCGTAGTAATTTAGGCAGCGATAGGGGAGCACCCCGAAGGGAAGGTCTTTGTCGGTGGCATCCAACAGATAGGATTTACCATCAATATTTACCTTGGCCACCAGATAGTTAAAGTCAGACATCACGGGGTGTGATTTTTTGAGCAGCCCATTTTGTCGCGTCGACATCAGTAGCATTTCTGCCTCGATATCGGAGGCATTGAGGAGATTGATCAACGAAAGATTGATTTCCCCCACACTTCCCGATTTTCTTTCAAAAGCCGCTTTTACCCGACTGTCTTGATAGATACCATATCTTTTGTTCCAGGTGAAGTGTTTTTTGATATAATCATAGATTTTTTTGGCCCGGGCCAAATCGTCTTCAATCTCAAACAGCTCATTGGGCACATTTTTTTCAAAAAAGGCACTTTTTGTCAATTGCTTACCAATATCCCGCTCACGCTTCAATTCCTTGTCCACATCTTCCCATGTTTTGGTATACATGGCCCGAGTGCCATTAAGACGTAAGTATTGGGACAGTTCAAATTCTATTTTTGAAATGTAGTTGGAGCTGGCCAACATATATTCTTCTTCGGCCTTAAAGGCTGGAATATCCTTCATGGCATACAGTACTTTTTCACAATCCGCCGGCTCGGAATACCCTTCCACATAAAAGCAGTTCTTTTTGATGGAGGCTTCATTGACATCCAACTTCAAACTACCGATCATGGTTCGGTTATAGATGTAGTTGCTTGGAATCTCAGCATAAAACTCGCTATACACTTTGGGAATATCACTTTGAAAGACCCAGCCCGTAAGATTGAAAAAATAGGGAGATACCAGTTCGTACTCATATTCGAGAATACTTCCTTCCTGTACAGTGGGAAAGGTGAATTTTTTTTCTGACCAGTTTTCGGTCAAATCGGTGGTATAGATCTCATCTTGAGGTAAAATACTCTGGGTGGCACCATTATGCGTAATGGCATGGATATTCCTTATTTTCTCCTTTAGGCCATCGTTATGGTAAAAACGGATGGAGATATTTGCCTGATCAAACCCTTCTCTTTTCAGGATCTTGATCTTGGTATGATACTTTTTCACCAATTGAATGCGGGAATCAACCACCTTAAAGTGATTTTCGCCTTTTTCAAAAAGAACCACGGCATTGACGGTTGAATCTTGCTGATATGAGGTGAAGTTTTTCTCCTTGGTAGTTAATTTTCCAAATTCGGCTTTGGTTTGTGCGTTAACCGATGATACAAAAAGAATCACCAGCAACCCTAGTAGGTATTTGTTCTTCATATACAATGGATTGGTTGTATCAAATTTGATTGATTACGTTACGAATGGCAACTAAGTTTGTCAAGAGCTTTTCCAATAAACTTAAATCGAGCATATTGGCCCCATCACTTTTGGCATTGACAGGGTCGAAGTGGGTCTCCATAAAAAGTCCATCCACGCCCGCTGCTATACCAGCACGTGCCATGGTTCCAATAAGGGCCGGGCGACCTCCGGTCACCCCAGAAGATTGATTCGGTTGTTGCAGGGAATGTGTAACATCCAGTACAACAGGGGCATATTGCTTCATGGTGGGAATGCCCCTAAAATCCACAATCATATCCTGATACCCGAACATGGTACCTCTATCCGTGATCCAGGCTTTGTCATTTCCTGAGTCTGTTACCTTTTTTACCGCATGTTGCATGCTTTCAGGGCTCATAAACTGTCCTTTTTTCAAATTGACCACCTTACCTGTTCTTGCAGCTGCGACAACCAAATCGGTTTGCCGGACCAAAAAAGCAGGAATTTGAAGGACATCCACATACTCAGCAGCCTTATCCGCATCAGAAATTTCATGGATATCGGTCACGGTCGGTACCTCAAACGTCTTGGATACCTTGCTAAGGATTTTTAGGGCTTTTTCATCCCCAATCCCGGTAAACGAGTCAATGCGACTGCGATTGGCTTTCTTAAAACTACCTTTAAACACATAGGGGATTTTCAATTTGTCGGTTATATCGACAACTTTTTCCGCGATTCTTAAGGCCATGTCTTCCCCTTCAATGGCGCAGGGTCCGGCAAGTAGGAAAAAGTTATTGCTGTCTGTGTGTTTTAATTGAGGTATTTGCGTCAATTGCATCAAAATTAGTTTTAGACAAAAATACTATTTTGAAAAAGTATGGGTTATATCCTTACCCAAATTACCTACCATGCATCGATGGCTCTTCATCTTGTTGCTCTTTTCTACCCATTTGGCCCTAGCACAATTTGGAAAAAATTGTGAGGTACGCCAATTTAAGCTCAACATTTTTAATCCGGGAATCGAATATGAAATGGGACTGGGAGTGAACTCCACTTTGGATGTCCGCATAGCCTGGCAGTTGGCCTTAGACCCTTTTGCGATGGAACCAATTGAGAACTATGAATTTTTCCCTGCGATAACCGTGCAGAATAGGTACTACTATAATTTTGGGTCTAGAGGTCGAAGAGGAAGGCAGATTTACGGAAATTCGGCCAACTATGTGGCTCCGACCATTTCCATTTTTGAACCCGGGAGCAGGTTGGTGGAAGGAGAGATTGCTGAAGGCGTTTATGGGGCTGCAGGACTTGTGACCGGATTACAGCGCAGTTATAATTCTGGACTTAGTTTTTCAATTGATGTGGGCGCCGGGTATTATGTGGGCCCATTTCGAGGAGGTATTTATCCGATGTTCAACATTAGTTTGGGTTGGATCATCAGCGAGAAACGTTGGTGCGTGGGGCGTTAACCCAATAAGCATGATTTTTGTTGTCCATTGTGTTCATGACTTAGAGAAATGAACTCAAAAGCCCTTTTGCATAAAACCACATAAAGTCGAATTGACTATTTGTCGATAAATGACCCTTGCCAATTGGTCAGTAAATAGGTCAACTTCTCGGGCAACACTTTTTAAGGTTGTAACCAAATCCAAAATTTTGAGTATTCAATTTTAAAAAGGTAACCATCATGAAAACTTTGACCATTGTTTTGGGCATGCTCATTTCCACTCTTGTGTATGGGCAAAACATTACAGGAAAAATTCAAACCGCTACTGGGGAAGCAGTACCCTATGCGGCCATTACACTAAACTCACCCTTGGATTCCAGTTTGGTCAAAGCTACGGTCAGCACAGAAAATGGAAGTTTTGTGCTAAAGGGAATGCAACCCAGCGAATACCTTTTAAAAATCAATGCCTTAGGATTTGCAGATTACTTAAAGCAAATAAACTTTGAGGGAACTACTTTATCACTTAGAACCATTATCCTGAATGAAGCGGCTCAGAATTTGGAGGAAGTTACCGTAGTTGCCGATAAACCCATGGTTCAGGTTTTGGCTGACAAAACCGTGTTCAATGTTCAGAATACGATCAATGCAACGGGTACCAGTGCCTTCGAACTGCTTCGAAAAGCCCCTGGAGTTATTGTGGATAACAATGGAGGCATAATTGTAGAGGGAAAAACCGGAGTGCAAATTTTTATTGACGGGAAGCTTTCTGTCCTTCAAGGAGAAGATCTAATCAATTATTTGGAGAGTCTACAAGCAACGGATATTGAAGCGGTGGAAATAATTACCCAACCTTCTTCAAAGTACGATGCCGCTGGAAATGCGGGAATCATCAATATTAAGCTAAAGAAAGACAAAAGTTTGGGGACAAACGGAACATACACTACGGGAATAACTACGGGAGACTTTGCTAGATATAACTCCAGCCTCAACTTTAATACCCGAGGGAAGAAAGGAAACTTTTATGGGACTTACAGCAATCGTTTTGGAAAGAATACAGGCTTCATCAATCTGTTAAGGACCCAGTCGGGCACGCAATTCGATGCACGGACTAACAGCGTTTATGATCGCAACAGCAATAATATCAAATTGGGCTATGACTATTACTTAAATTCCAAGCACACTTTAGGAGCCATATTTAATGGCAATTTCAACAATGGATTTAACACCAATAACACCCGAACCCCTATCCGTCCGGCCAATACGATTCAGAACGACAGCGTTCTTGTTGCTTTGAACCAAACCGATAACACTTCTTACAATGTAAATGCCAACGTAAATTACCGATATGCGGACACATTGGGGTATAGCGTTAATATCGACCTGGATTATGGAAGATACAATAGCGACCGAAACGCTTTTCAGCCCAATACTTATTTTGACGGAACGGAGTCTTTTGTTATCAGCGAAAGGGTAACTCTTCAAGAGACGCCCATAGACATCAATATTGCAACAATCAAAGCGGACTATGAGCAGAACTTTCTGAAGGGAAAGTTGGGTCTAGGTTTTAAATTGTCCTTTATCACTACGGATAACACCTTCGATTTCTTCAATGAAGTTAATGGGCAACCGGTCTTGGATTTAACCCAGAGCAACCAGTTTCAATATGATGAGAATATCAATGCGGGATATTTCAATTACAACCGAAAATGGGGAAAATGGAACCTTCAACTTGGCTTACGTGTAGAAAACACAGTATCTGATGGCAATTTGGAAAGTGCTCAAGAAAATGAGGATGATCGGGTAAAACGCAATTACACCGATTTTTTCCCTTCGGGAGGTATTACCTACCAATTGAATCAAAAAAACCAGTTTGCATTGACTTATAGCCGTAGAATTCAAAGGCCCAACTATCAATCCTTGAATCCTTTTGAGTATAAGTTGGATGAACTTTCATTTCGTCAGGGAAATCCTTTTTTGCAACCCCAATATACCAACAACCTGAAGCTGTCCCATACCTTCAATTATAGATTGACTACCTCGTTGAGCTATTCCTATATTTCCGACTTTTTTGCTCAGGTTACGGTGGCTGAAGGGGAATCTACCAGTTTTTTGACCTCCTTGAATGTGGCAAATCAAGAAGTCTACAATTTAGGGGTTTCCTATCCTAAAAAACTATTGAGCTGGTGGGATTTATATTTTAGTTTGAATGCATACATCAGCGATTATTCGGCGACCAGCCCAGAGTTTTTACCAGTCCGGCAAGAAACGCTTGGGTTTTATGCCCAAAATACATTTTCCCTGCCTAGCGAATGGCGCTTTGAGGTTTCGGGCTGGTATAGTTCCCCTTCCATTTGGGGAGGCACCTACCAGACACGCTCCCAAGGATCGCTCAATGCCGCGGTTCAAAAAAGGTTCTTTGATGACAAGTTCACGGCACGCTTGGCCGTTAACGACATTCTTTTCACAGTACCATGGAGGGGAGTTACCCAGTTTGGCGATCTCTTTATCAACGGCGATGGGGGAAGTGATTCTAGAAGGGTAGCCTTCAGCCTTACCTATGATTTTGGTCGCAATGAAATCAAAAAAGCACGAAAACGTAAAACAGGACTTGAAGATGAAAACAAGCGAATTGGGCGTTAATCTGCTTATAGACAAAAAGTTAAAAATAATGAGGTTTTCAAACAGGGGACAAAAATAAGCAGTACCTTTGCGCCCTTAAAAAACAGGGCCATGTCCAAAATCAAGAATATTGCCATCATTGCGCACGTAGACCATGGGAAGACCACCTTGGTTGATAAAATAATGTACCACTGCCGCCTGTTTCGAGACAATGAAAACAAGGGTGAACTCATCTTGGATAACAACGACCTGGAGCGGGAAAGGGGCATTACCATAGTGTCTAAAAATGTATCCGTGGTGTACAAGGATACCAAAATCAATATTATTGATACCCCTGGGCACGCCGATTTTGGAGGTGAAGTGGAGCGCGTTCTAAATATGGCCGACGGAGTACTTCTATTAGTGGATGCCTTCGAGGGACCCATGCCACAAACCCGTTTTGTGTTGCAAAAAGCACTGGATTTGGGATTAAAGCCCTGCGTGGTCATCAACAAAGTAGACAAGGAAAACTGTACGCCAGAAGAGGTACATGAAAAGGTGTTCGATTTGATGTTTGAGCTTGGTGCAGAAGAATGGCAGCTTGATTTCCCTGTAGTTTACGGTTCTGCCAAACAAAACTGGATGGGTGAAGATTGGAAACAGCCTACAGATTCCATTGAGCCTTTGCTGGACATGGTCATAGAACACATTCCTGAGTTCAAACCCCAGGAAGGATCTACACAGCTTTTGATCACCTCATTGGATTTTTCTTCTTTCACAGGTCGTATCGCAATTGGTCGACTACAGCGTGGAACGCTGAAGGAAAGTCAGCCCATCACACTGGTCAAAAGGGACGGAAGCTTTGTAAAAACAAGAATTAAGGAACTTTTCACCTTTGAAGGTTTGGGTCGACAAAAAGTAAAAGAAGTGAAAGCGGGTGATATCTGTGCCATTGTGGGGATGGAAGGTTTCGAAATTGGGGATACCGTTGCCGATTTTGAAAATCCGGAGCAGCTGAAGACCATCGCCATTGATGAGCCCACTATGAGTATGTTGTTTACCATTAATGACAGCCCATTTTTTGGAAAGGATGGTAAATATGTGACCTCAAGGCATATCAAGGAAAGATTGGAGAAGGAGCTGGAAAAGAATTTGGCACTACGAGTTGAAGAAACGGACAGTGCCGAAAAATTCATGGTTTTTGGTCGAGGGGTACTTCACCTTTCAGTTTTAATAGAAACCATGCGAAGGGAAGGCTATGAACTTCAAATTGGCCAACCTCAAGTTATCATAAAGGAAGTTGATGGAGTGAAGTGCGAACCTATTGAGCATTTGACTATTGATTTGCCCGAAGAAGTATCGGGCAAAGCTGTTGAAATGGTTTCCCAAAGAAAAGGGGAGATGATCAGTATGGAAGCCAAAGGTTCCCGTATGGTTTGCGAGTTCCTTATTCCTTCCCGTGGAATCATTGGTCTTAGAAATCAATTATTGACCGCCACAGCAGGAGAGGCTATTATGGCTCACCGATTTATGGAATATCAACCTCTGAAAGGAGATATCGCCCAGCGCCAAAATGGTTCGCTGGTCTCTATGGAAAATGGAACGGCAATTCCGTACTCCATCGATAAGCTTCAGGAACGAGGGAAGTTCTTTATTGACCCGGGAGAAGAGATTTATGAAGGCCAGGTCATTGGAGAAAACTCTAGGGGGGACGATATGACCATCAATGTTACCAAGACCAAAAAATTAAGCAATGTACGTGCAGCAGGTTCGGATGATAAGGCCAAAATCGTACCCGCTATCAAGTTTTCTTTGGAAGAAGCGTTGGAATATATTCAAAAGGATGAATATGTTGAGGTTACGCCAAATCACCTTCGTATTCGAAAGATTTTCCTAAAGGAAGTAGATCGAAAAAGAAATAAGATAAACTAGTTTGCCAGTTCATTGGGTTTGGATGAAGTTTTACTTCGGTACCACTACCCCATGATGCTGTTCCTTTAAACAAGAAACCGCGGCACCGATGATGCCGGCATTGTTCATCAGTTCAGCTTTTACAACTTCGGTCTCAATATCGATATGGTGACGAAATTCTGCCCATTTCTTTGAAGTGCCACCTCCAACAATAATCAAGTCAGGAGAGGTAATAAGTTCTACCAATTTTAAAAACTTGTTGAAACGCTTGCCCCATCTTTCGTAGCTAAGCCCTTCACGTTCCTTTGCTGAAGCTGCCGCCCAGGTCTCAATTTTCTTGTATTTCTTATATGGAATTTGACCCAATTCAAAATTGGGGAGAAGAATCCCGTTGTAAAAAACGCCACTGCCTAAACCAGTTCCAATGGTCACCATAATGACCAATCCGTCCCGTCCTTTGCCCACGCCATAATTCATGGAAGCATAACCAGCAGCATCGGCATCATTTAATACGGTAAAAGGTTGTCCAGAAGCTTGGGTAAAAAGCTCATCGATATTGACGCCCATCCAGCTTTTATGAAGATTTCCTGGGGCTTTGCACACGCCTTTCTTTACAATCGTTGGAAAACCACATCCCACAGGGCCCTTGTAATTGAAATGTTCAACAATTTGCGCCACCACTTCGGCCATTTCCTGGGGTTTTCTCGAGGGTGGTGTCGGAATACGATACCGATCCGTTAGCATTTCCCCAGTTTTTACATCGACCAGTGCCCCTTTGATACCGGTTCCGCCAATATCAATACCTAAAATTTCCATGAAATGGTTTTGTGTTTAATAAGCGCAAAGAAACAAAAATCTTTAAAAGTCAAAAGTATGGATTGGCCGGTGTAGCAATTTAGGTTAAACGGCAACCCATTATTTGCTTGGCGGTTCAATATAATAATCTATTGAATTTAAACTATGGTTGGGGTCAATAATATCCAACAATCCATCAATGAGCCTACCGAAACCGGTTAGGGTACCCAATTGTTTGTTTTTTCCAAGGGCACTGGAAATGGTCTCATCCCTATTGCCAAATTTATAGCCGTTTTTGGTAATCCAAAGCCCATTGAAAAGATGCTGCATCAACACATTTCCCAATTGATCAATGGATATGGCCAATTGTAGGGCATACTCACCCACTCCCCGTAAACCTTTAGTGAACAATTGTTGCAGCAAAGCAAAGATGAAGCCCAATGGCCCCGTGAAAACAAAAAGCACAATGGAAATTAAAAAAAGCAGAATCCCAATGAGGGGGTTCACCGGTTTATCACGCTTACAATCTTGATGTTTAAGAATCATGGCTACATCGCTTTTTGAATGACTTCAAAGATTTTGCTCCCATCACATTTCAAGGTTTTGTGTGGGTATTTAAGAATCAAGGCATAATCGTGGGTTGCCATGATAATCGTCCGGCCGCTTTGGTTGATTTCCTGTAGCACCTTCATCACCTCTACACTGGTCTGAGGGTCAAGATTCCCGGTGGGCTCATCAGCCAATATAAGTTCGGGGTCGTTGAGTAGGGCTCGGGCTATGGCCACCCGCTGTTGCTCCCCTCCCGAAAGTTCATGGGGAAATTTAAAGCCCTTGGTCTTCATGCCCACTTTTTCCAACACCTCTTCAATTTTGGTGTTCATTTTTTCGTGGTCCGTCCATCCTGTGGCCTTTAAAACAAATCTCAAATTATTATTGATATTTCGATCGGGAAGTAGTTTAAAATCTTGAAAAACAATACCGAGTTTTCTTCGCAAGAATGGAATGTTCTTTTCTTGGAGTGTGGCCAAATTAAAGTCGACTACGCTTCCCTTTCCTTGTTTGAGGGGTAAATCCCCGTAAAGCGTTTTCATGAAACTACTCTTTCCACTCCCCGTTTTGCCTATGATGTAGACAAAGTCTCCTTTTTTTACTTCTAGGTTGATGTGGTTTAGGATAAGATTTTCGGTTTGGAAAACAGCTACGTCTTCTAACTGGACAATGATTTCGGGCATCTTTTACTTTTGAAATTAAAGGTACTAAGTTCTAAAATATTGTGATAGCTAGGCCATCGAATTTCTACCCGCTGTTTTGGAAGACATACTTTGGCCTAAATTTTGACGTTATGTTATAAGTCAATCGAGAAACAGCGTAGAACACTATGTATCGAAAAAATTTCAATTTTTTGCCCATCTTCCTTGGGCTATTTTTCTCCATATCTGCACAGGAATCCAAGGTTTTTTATCATGAGGATAAGGCGTTTCAAGATGCTTTGACCTTATACCACAATCAACAGTACCAGGCGGCGCAAACCATTTTTGAAGAGGTAAAGTCCTCAACTAAAGACTATGAAACCGAGGCAAACAGTGCTTATTATGCGGCCAATGCTGCCATTCGATTAAATCAAAGGGGTGCAGATAGGATGATGGAAGATTTTGTAGAACGTTACCCCACTTCCACCAAGAGGAACTCTGCTTTTTTGGATGTTGCGGACTACTATTTTGAAACCGGAAAATATCCTTATGCTTTAAAGTGGTATAAAAAAGTCGATGCGGCTTCCATGTCAAACCGGGATAAGGAGCGCTTCAACTTTAATAATGGCTATGCGCTATATGCCTCAAAGCGACCAAAGGAAGCTGAGCGATATCTGAGCAAGGTGAGCAATTCGCCAACCTATGGATCACAGGCGAAATATTACTTGGGATACATTGCCTATGAACAAGATGATTATGACGAGGCAAGTGCCCGCTTTGATCAAATCACGGACCCTGAATTGCTCAACGAAAAGCTTTCTTACTATCAGGCAGACCTGAATTTCAAGTTGGGCAACTTTGAAGAGGCCATTGCCATGGCCCAAAAGCAGTTGCCAAAATCGGACCGCAAAGAAGTTTCCGAACTAAACAAGATCATTGGGGAAAGTCATTTCAATCTTGAGCAATATGATCAAGCGATTCCCTATCTGAAAAAGTATCGGGGCAAACGAGGCCGCTTTAGCAACACTGACTATTATTTGATTGGATACAGTTATTACAAGCAAGGAGATTATGCCAGTGCAATCCAACAATTCAATAAAATAATAGGCGGCACCAACAATGTATCGCAAAACGCCTACTACCATTTGGCAGAGTGCTATTTGAAATTAGATCAGAAAACCGAAGCGCTCAATGCCTTTCGCAATGCTTCAGAAATGGATTTCAGTGCTGAAATCAAAAAAGATGCACTGCTCAATTATGCCCGGTTAAGCTATGAGATCGGGAATCCTTATGAGCCTGTGCCTCGGGTGTTGCAATCTTATTTGGAAACCTATCCAAAAGACCAGTATCAGCAGGAAATGCAGGAACTCTTGGTGGATTCATATATCACTTCCAAAAATTTTGAGGGGGCCATGACCCTTCTGGAAGAGAATAAGGGTTATGCCAGCAAAGAAACCTATCAAAAAGTGTCTTTTTACCGGGGAGTGGAACTTTTTGTAGAGGGGGATTATGAAGCAGCTACCGAACGATTTTCAAAATCATTGAAGAACCCGGAGAACCAAAAATTTGAAGCTAGAGCTGAGTATTGGAGAGCGGAATCTGCCTATCGTTTGAATCAGTTTGACGATGCCCTTGCCGGATTTTCTAGATTTCAATCCCTCCCTTCGGCCAAAGATTTAAAGGAGTATGTGGATTTGGACTATAATCTGGGTTATAGTCATTTCAAGCTAAAAAACTATGCAAGAGCGATTCCTTTCTTTAAAAAAGTGGCCGATTCTGAAAGCCAAGAAAATGCCAATAGAAGCGACAGCTATGTACGATTAGGGGACAGTTACTTTGTCACCAGTCAATATACAGGAGCCAAAACAGCTTACAATGAGGCTTCCCGAAGAGATGGTCCAGAAAGGGATTACGCCGCCTTTCAAAAAGTACTTTGTGATGGATTTTTGGGAAATAACTCAATCAAGATTGAAGGCTTGAACGAATTTCTGAGAAAATATCCTAGGTCAACCTTTCGGGATGATGCCCTGTTCGAATTGGGCAATTCTTATGTAAAAGGAGGGCAAGAGTCCTTGGGATTGCAAACCTATGACCGTCTTGTGGAAACATTTGGTCGAAGCAAATTTGCCCCTCGCTCCCTGCTTCGCCAAGGATTGGTGCATTATAATGCCAACAGAAACGACCAAGCCTTGAACAAACTCAAAGAAGTGGTACGCCAATATCCCAAGACCTCGGAGGCCAAACAAGCGGTGGCCACGGCAAAGCTGGTTTACATAGATGAAGGAAAGGTAAGTGAATATGCAGCTTGGGCCAGAAACTTGGATTTTGTGGAAGTAACCGATTCAGAGCTTGAGAACGCAAGTTTCGAAGCCGCTGACCGTAAGTATGCTGAGGGAAAAACCGAGGCGGCCTTAAAAGGGTATGAGGATTACTTAAAGGAATTCCCCGATGGAATACATGCACTTCAAGTGCGGTTTAACACGGCACAGATTTGTTTTTCCAAGGGACAAAAAGGTAGGGCATTGGAGTATTACAAAACTGTTGCAAACAGTGGTGGAAGCGAATATCAAGAGCAAGCCTTGACCCGGGTCTGTGAAATTTATGTGGGTCGGGAGGATTATCAAAATGCACTTCCTTTTTTAGAACGTCTCGAACAGATTGCTGAGATTTCCCAGAATAGGACCTTTGCCCAATCCAATTTGATGAAAGGTTATTATGGCCAAAAGAACTATTCCCAAACCATTGCATATGCAGAAAAGGTCCTGGCGGCCCCAAAAATTGACAATCGTATTAAGAGTGATGCACAAATCATGATAGCGAGATCTGCCATTTCCACAGGCAATGAACGCTTGGCAGAAACCGCCTATCGGGAAGTAAAGAAAATTGCGACCGGAGCATTGGCTGCGGAAGCCTGGTACTACGATGCCTATTTCAAGAACCAAAACAGTGATTTTGAGGCGTCCAATGTGTCAGCCCAAAAATTGGCAAAGGATTATGGGGCCTACAAAGAATGGGGAGGTAAGGGATTGATTGTTATGGCCAAGAACTTCTATGCTTTGGATGATGCCTTTCAGGCTACCTATATTTTGGAAAGCGTGATTACCAATTTTACCGAGTTTGAGGATATTGTGGTGGAAGCAAAGGGCGAATTGGCCGTTATTAAATCTCGAGAGGCACAGCGTAATTCTTCAGTAGATACCAATGGCAATTAAATCAAAGAACATCATGTGCAAACGCATTAACATAATTTCCATCTTCTTTTTGAGCCTTTGGGGAGGTATTTCTGCCCAAGAAACCGATAATATTGGTACGGAAACGGTAACGGTTGTAAAGCCTTATTCCCCCACCGTTTCTGATGCCTTTAAACTAAAATCCTCTCCGCAGTTGGACGATTCCATCGTACTTCAGAAAAAGAAGATTAACTATAGCATCTTTTCGGTACCAGTGGCTTCTACCTTTACACCCGCAAAGGGCAGGGCATCAAGGGTAAAAAAAACGCCTCCGCCAACACTCTTTAACTCTTATGCATCCATCGGTTTGGGAAATTTCAACAATGCCTTGGTCGATGTGTATACCAGCAGGGAGTTTAACAGAGGCGAAAATCTTTTGGATGTAGGCCTAAGCCATCATTCTTCGCGAGGAGATATTGAATCCACACCCTTGGATGCCGATTTCTACAACACAAGTCTGGATGTTTCCTACGCCAAAAAAGACCGTGATTTGGATTGGGGCGCCAGTTTAGGATTACAACACCAGTTGTACAATTGGTATGGAGTGGAACAAGGTGAATTTGATGAGACCGTGATTTCATCTTTGGATGAAACCCAAAATTATTTTAATGCCGAGGCAAAGGCACATTTGAATTTGGAGGATTCTTTCTTTAAGAAGGGGAATATCCTGCTGAGACGATTTTGGGATGCCACCGACTCAGGGGAGAACAGGGTAGTGCTTCAACCGACCATTGAACTTCCCATAACCGAAGAATTGGTGACCATAAAAACCAAAGTGGATTATGTGAACGGTAGTTTTGAAAACACATCCTTGAACAACACGGTCAATGACTCAGGAATAAACTATAGCCAATTTCAAGTGGGCGTTACTCCAAGTTTGTTGATACTTCGGGATGATTTGACGCTTAATTTGGGTGCGAATTTGGTATTTGGTTCCGATTTGGAAAACAGCGATAGCAGTTTCTTTATCTACCCTGCTGTTACGGCATCTTATCGATTGCTTGATGAGAGTGTGATTGCCTACGGAGGAATAGAAGGGGAACTTCGACAGAATTCCTACTACGACTTTGTACAGGACAATCCTTATGTCTCTCCAACCTTGGAAATCCAGCCAACGGACCAGCAGTATGAAGGTTATTTGGGGTTAAAGGGACAACTTTTGTCGAATGTTGGTTATAACATCAAGGGTTCCTACACGGCCGAAAACAGAAGACCTTTGTTTCTTTTGAATCCGGAAAATCTATTCAGAACCGATGATAAGGGATATTTCTATGGAAATTCTTTTCAGGTATTCTATGATGACCTTAAGACCTTGGGCATTTTTGCCGAATTGAACGTTGATGTCAACAGGAACTTTACGTTTGGGATAAACGCTGAATTCTATGACTACGATACAGAAACCGACAACCCGGCCTGGAATTTACCTTCGATAAAGGGCTCTTTGTTTATGGATTACCAAGTGAACAAGCAATGGTACTTTGGGGCCAACCTCTTTTATGTCGGTGAACGGGATGACCTAGTGGCACAAGCTCTGGAAAATGCACTTCCTTCAGAATTTCCCGCCAGCATTGTTACTTTGGATGGTTTCTTTGATGTTAATGCGCATGCGGGCTATCGATTCAATGACCAATTGACCATTTTTGTAAAGGCTTCTAATATTGCAAACAATGATTATCAACGTTGGGCTAATTTTAGGGTGCAAACTTTTCAAGCTTTGGCTGGGGTTTCCTATAAGTTTGATTTCTGATAGGGAACAATCACTTTTTTGAACCGAATCGTCAAACCGCTGAGCTGAATCGACAAGGCATGAGACCTGAAATCGGTTACTTTTGTTTGAGATGATTCAAGAATACAAACAGATTGAATTTCAAGGTAGAAAGGTTTTCGAAAAAGCCGTGGTCTGTCCCCCGTTCCGACATTTTTATTCTATGCCCAACGAGGCGTGTTTTTTTTATATGGAAAGAGGTAGCTCCAAACTGGTGACCCCTACAGAAAGTATGCAAATAGATCGTCAAGAAGGAGTGGTCATGCAATGTGGCAATTATTTGTCCGATATGATTTCGGGAGAGGGAATTGATTATTGTGAAGCAGTGGCCGTTCATCTTTATCCTGATATGCTCCAGTTGATTTTTGACAAGGAACCGCTCGATTTTTTCCTGAATCTGAAAAAAGCAAAACCTGTAAGAATTCAACGCTATAAAGCATCAGAGCTACTTCGAAATTATATTCAAAGCATTCAATTCTATTTCGAGAACCCCGAACTGGTTAGTGAGGAATTGATGAAACTCAAGCTCAAGGAATTGTTGCTGCTCTTAGCCCGCTCCGATAGCGCTGATGCTATTCTTCAATTGTTTCAAGGACTGTTTTGTGAGGTAAACTATGAATTCAAGGAGGTTATTGAATCCAATATTTATAACAACTTGACCTTGGAGGAATTGGCCAAGCTTACAGGTACAAGTCTGTCTTCATTTAAACGGGAATTTGCCAAACATTATATAGACACGCCAGCCCGATATATTCGAAAGAAACGCCTCGAAAAAGCCGCAAAGTTGCTCAAGGGTACCGAAAAACGTATTTCGGATATTGCCTATGATTGTGGCTTTGCTGACCTTGCCCATTTTTCCCGGATATTCCATAAGAAATACAATTCTTCCCCTTCACAGTATCGCCTGAACGTTATCGCCAAATAATTGGACGGAACGAACAATCCTATGCGCCAGGATTAAAGGAAATTTGAACGTGAATTTATAAATCGTTCAAAAAATGAAAAGTTTAGTAATGATGAGTGCAATATTTTTTATGGTCGTAATGGCGACCGAAGGTGTTAATGCACAAAAAAAGGTGCATAAATTTGTGGAATCCAAAGTGATTGACATTCCTGCAGAGAAAGTATGGGCCATTGTCGGAGAGGATTATGGTGCCATCGCCTATTCCCATCCAAAAATTATTTCGTCCAATTACATTAATGGAACCTTAAAAGCGGGTGAGGGAGCCGAGAGGGTATGTAATTTTAATGAAAAGGGAACCAAATTCCTGAAAGAAAAAATGGTGGATTACAATCCCGAGAAAATGAGCTTCACCAATACGGTCTATCAATCGGGGAGGTTTCCGGTTGATCCGGACTACACTAAAGCAGTATACAGAGTGGAACCGTTAGCTGGTGGCAAGAGCAAAATTACCTTTGAAATGCAATATCGCACCAAACCTGCATTTATGGGTTCTATGGCTAAAGGGAGTTTTAAGAAGCTAATTCGGGATTACTTTATCTCCATTGAGCATCATGCCAAAACCGGTGAAAAGGTGACCAAGGAGAATTTCAGAAAAATAAAAAAGCTGTACTCCTAGTTTCCGTATCACTATGTTACAAATAGCCTCCTTTTTAGGGGGCTTTTTTGTTGGGTTTTACTACTGATTTTGTGCAATATTAGTACTAATTGAAGGCAATAAAGGGAGGATAATTACGTTGCAACTACTAATCAACCTCATCTTTTTCAGATTGGGATTGCCAAAACTGAAGCTATGCGAACTTTGCGCAATGACATTTTGATGCTTCTTCCATTTTTGATTTTGGCACATGCGGTTTTGGGCCAGAATTTGGTTCACAATGGTGGTTTTGAGGATTTTGTCGAATGTCCCGTCAAAATGAGTAACCTAAATCGTGATGCTGAATATTGGAACGCACCTACCTTGGGCACCACCGATTACTTCAACGAATGTAGTAAGACAAAGCTTGGGATTCCAATGAATTTCAAGGGAAAGCAGGAAGCTTTTGAAGGAAAGGGTTATGTGGGCCTTTATCTATTTGCGCCCAAAGACTATAGGGAATACATTCAGGTTGCACTTACCGAAACCCTAAAAAAAGGGCATCGTTACAAATTGAGCCTTTCCCTGAGCCTGGCGGAAAAATCAGATGGAGCGGTGATGAGTATGGGTGCCGCATTTTCAGAGCATCCGCTATCTGTACATACAAAAAGGCAATTGTCGAATACGGTTTTAGCTTCGCAATCCATAAAAACTACACAATCCATTTCCTTTTCAACAAAGGGGCTATACGACGATAAGACCAACTGGATGGAAGTAAGCCTGGAAATCGCCGCGGAAGGCTTTGAAAAAAACCTGATACTCGGAAATTTCAAGAGCAACGGAGGCACAGGATATGTTGACTTCGGAAAGAATCCTGCCAAAACAGAGGGATACTCCTATTACTATGTGGACAATGTTGAGTTGAGCTACATTGGACCCGTTTACAAACCGGACCAAAGCTACGTTTTGAACCATGTCAACTTTGATTTTGACCGGTTTTCATTGCAGCCCAAGGCCAAGGCGAGTTTAAAGGATGTTTATGACTATCTTAAAAAGAACCCGAACTTAAAAGTTTTCATTAGCGGTCACACCGATGACCAGGGTTCCGATGAATACAACGACGTGCTATCCAGACAACGGGCCAATACAGTCGCTAAATATTTAATTCGTTTGGGATTACCCAAAAACCGAATTTCGTCAAAAGGGTATGGCAATAAAAAACCGTTGGACAGTACACTTTCAGAAAAAGCCAGAAAAAAGAATCGTAGGGTTGAGTTTGTGATGACGAAGTTCGTGGATGACGAATGAAAAGCTTCTAAAGTTATTACTTACCTTCCAGCAGTTTTCTCATTTCGGCATTATATTCCAGGACAATTTCGCCCGCGCTTCCGCCGCTTAAAACAAAGAATGACTCGGTTTTATACCCCTTGGAGCTAATATTTATTTTCCAGTGAAAATCTTTGTCACTCTCAAGTGAGAAGACACCATCAAAGTCTGTGTACGCCTTATCGTTTGTTGAATTGATTTCAACAGAAGCCCGATAAATGGGGAGTCCCAATTCATCGATGATTTTTCCCGTAACTACATTTTGGCCAAAACCTAGAATAGGAATAGCCAATAGCATTAGCGTAAAGGTCACCTTGCGCATTACAGTTAAGATTTGGACTGTAATAACGTTTTTTATCAAGGTTTAGTATCAAAATTCAAGTGTTGGGAAGGAATGTGGCAGGAGATGAAAAATTATCGAATATCGCAATATAGCAGCAAGTTATCCGTTTAAAGCAATGACGGGAACCAATAAACAGCGTTTAAAATGGTTTACCGTATCCTATCTTTTCTCAGCTTCAGTATATTATTTTGTTCAGCCCTTTCAGCACAAAACCTAATTGTCAATTCTGGGTTTGAAAGTTTTACCAATTGCCCAATCAATATTTCTTCCATGGATGTGTTGGTTGAGGATGTTTCGTTGCCAACATCAAGTTCCGGGGATTATTTCAACCCATGCAGCAATGAAGATTTTGGTGTTCCAGCTAACTTTAAAGGAAGTCAAGCTGCGGCTGAAGGATCAGCTTATATTGGATTGTATTTTTATGCCCTGAATGACTATCGCGAGTATGTTCAATTAAACACGGCCAAAACACTTCGAGAAAAACATCCTTATAAAATTTCATTTCAAATCAGTAGGGCAGAACATTCACAACTCGCTTTGAAAACAATGTCCATTGTTCTGGTAAATAAGAAAATAAAAGTACCTAACAGTTCGGTATTGACCCACTCAAGATTGGATTTGCAGGAAGATGTGCAATTTCAGGAGGTGCAATTAAAAGCTGATGGTTCAATGACTGAGACTGATGGTTGGGTCACCCTCACGGCCGAATTTGACGCTAAAGGTTTTGAAAATCATATCCTATTGGGAAATTTTGAGACCAATGAAAACACGCAGTTGCTTAAGCATAACGAAGTGTCCTCATCCAGCGATTTCTCCTATTACTATGTTGATAATTTTATTCTTGAGGAATTACCAAGGGTAAACTATGAGAAAGACAAGATTTATGTCATGGAGCAGAATCCCTTCGAGCCAAAAGGGTACGAATTGGATGCTAAAGCAATGGCAAGTATTCAAAAGATATTCAAGTATCTGAAAGAAAATGCCGAAGTGCAAATGAAGATCACGGGACATGCCGATAATATTGGAACTTCAGAATACAACAAGTTTATTTCCTCACTTAGGGCAAGGGCTGTAGCGTTGCACCTAAAAAAGCTTGGCATCGATGACGACCGAATTGTTTGGGAAGGCGTGGGTGATACCAAACCGCTTCGCAATGGAAAAATCAAGTCCAGCAATTTTGAGGATGGTCGTGTAGAATTTGTGATGACCAAATTTGACGATCAATAGGAAAAATCCTTTCTAGACTTTTCCTATTTTTGGGGAAAACCCTCGTTCATGAGAAAGTCTATCGGTTTCCTTTTCCTTACCCTCTTTTTCTTTGCTTGCAATCCCAAGGAAGAAGTAGATCTTATTGTTTATAATGCCAACATTTACACAGTCGATGAAACTTTTTCCAAAGCTACTAGCATAGCCGTTAAAGATGGAAAATTTGTTGAGGTTTCGGAAAACAACCTTACCCAAAAATATAAGTCCAAAGATTTATTGGATGCCCAAGGCAACACCATAGTTCCTGGCCTTATCGATGCACATTGTCATTTTTATGGACTGGGGCTGAACCAGCAGGTCGTGGATTTGGTCGGGACTAAAAGCTATAATGAAATATTAGAGAAGGTCGAGGCTTTTCAAAAAGAGCGCCAATCAAGTTTTATTTTGGGAAGAGGCTGGGATCAAAACGATTGGGAGGACAAAAATTTCCCTACGAAGGATAAGCTGGATGAAATGTTTCCACAAACACCAGTGGCTCTCGAAAGAGTAGATGGCCATGCCTATTTGGTAAACCAAAAGGCCTTGGACATGGCTGGAATTACGGATAAAACCGTGGTAACTGGTGGGGAGATTGTAAAAGAAAATGGAAAAATTATTGGGGTTTTGGTCGATAGCCCCATGGCCATGGTGGATGCCGTGATGCCCAAACCTGATAGAAAAACACAAATTCAAGCACTAAAAGACGCTGAAAAGCTCTGCTTTGATTATGGACTTACCACGGTAAATGATGCTGGACTTCATAGAAGCACCATAGAACTTATTGACAGCCTGCAAAACACAGGGGACCTATCCATTCGGGTTTATGCGATGGTGAGCAACACCACGGAAAACCTGGACCATTATTTGGAGAAGGGAATCGTAAAAACGGATAAACTCAATGTGCGTTCGGTAAAAGTTTATGGAGATGGCGCTTTAGGTTCACGCGGCGCAGCCTTGAAAGCGCCCTATTCAGATAAGGAAGATCACTTTGGTGCCATGATAACCCCAATGGATCAGATGGAGGCCCTGGCTGAACGAATTGCCGCTACAGAGTATCAAATGAACACCCATGCCATTGGGGATTCGGCCAATATTGTAGTTCTCAGGGCTTATCAAAAAGCCTTGGAAGGAAAAAGTGATAGACGGTGGAAAGTGGAGCACGCTCAGGTCATTTCAGAAATGGATTTTGATTATTTCAAGAATGGAATTATTCCCTCCGTACAACCCACCCATGCCACTAGCGATATGTATTGGGCCGAAGATCGTTTAGGTGAAGAAAGAGTCAAAGGAGCCTATGCTTTTAAGAAATTGTTGGGTAAAGCGGGGACGGTGGCTCTGGGAACTGATTTTCCAGTGGAGCGGGTGAGTCCCTTTTTGACCTTCTATGCCGCCGTGGCTCGAAAAGATTTGGAAAACTATCCCGAAGGAGGATTCCAAATACAAGATGCCCTATCCCGAGAGGAGACCCTCAAGGGGATGACCATTTGGGCGGCGCATTCCAATTTTGAGGAGAACGAAAAAGGCAGTATCGAAATCGGAAAATGGGCGGATTTTGTAATTCTAAGTGATGATATCATGAATGTTCCAGAAGACAACATCCCTCAGCTAAAAGCGGAGCAGGTATTTTTGAGCGGTGAGCAAGTGAAATAAAAAAAGCGAGCCTTTTTAGCTCGCTTTTTAAAATCGTTGTTTTCTTGGATTAGAAAGTCATCGGTACGGCTACTCTTGTAGTACCCCATCCCATAACCATATGGGCTCCACCATCAACATCTTTGTAGGCAATTGAGAAAGCCTCCAAAGATTCAGAATCTGTGCTGGCAGAAGCTGTAACCCTAGCTACATCGGCAGCGCTATCATAGGAATAAGCTCCCCACTGATTGAGGTTGCTATTAAGGATAATGGTCCACTCACTATCACCAGGAATGGTGAACAAAGAATAGGTTCCCGCTTTAACGGCTGTCCCTCCAATAGTGGCATCTTTATAAAAGGTGATCTCAGCAGCTTCGTTAGCTCCTGTACGCCATACCTTACCGGCTGGTGCAAGTTCAGAAAGACTTCTTCCTTTTAACTGAGGCCGGCTGTAAATTACACGAACCGCCTTGTCCGCTACTCTGTAGCTGCCCGGATAGGAAGCAATATCGGCAGGACTTTTATCCAAACCACCAAATTTTTGCGCAGAGGCATCCACGGTGAATACAAGACATAAGGTTAAAAAGGAATAAAAAAGAAATTTTTTCATGATGTTGTTTTTAATTCGTCCAAAACTAGGGCGTAATTACCCGCTATACCTTTAAAAAGACGTTAAAATTCGATAACCTTTCAAAATGTTCGAAAAATCCGCCTACCATCTGATATTTATTTCAATTGAGTTAAAATTCAATCTTTTTTATTGAAATATGTAATTATAATATACTTTTTTATTTCATAATTGGTATTTAAATTTCATTTTTGAATCATAATTGTAACTAGAAAGAAAGATTATGTGTGGAATTGTATGTGCTTTTGATTTAAAGGAGAGCTCTGATAAGTTAAGACCTCAATTGCTTGAAATGTCAAAAAAAGTGAGGCATAGGGGCCCTGATTGGAGCGGAATATATTCAAATGACAAGGCTATTTTGGCCCATGAGCGTTTGGCCATTGTAGATCCCGCTTCGGGCAAGCAACCTTTATACAGTGCTGACGGCAAACTCATATTGGCCGCCAATGGAGAAATTTACAACCACAGAGAGCTGAGAAAGCCCTTTGAGGGGAAATATGAATTTAAGACCCAATCGGACTGTGAGGTTATTTTGGCTTTGTATCAAGAGAAAGGAGTCGATTTTTTGGATGAATTGAACGGGATTTTCGGATTTGCCATTTATGATAGTGAAAAAGGGGAGTATTTTGTCGCCAGAGATCATATGGGCATCATTCCGTTGTACATAGGCTGGGATAGAAATGGAACATTTTATGTGGCCTCTGAATTAAAGGCGCTGGAGGGTGTATGTACCAAAATTGAGTTGTTTCCTCCGGGCCACTACCTTCACAGCTCTGACGGAGAATTCAAAAGATGGTACAAAAGGGACTGGATGGAGTATGATGCCGTTAAGGAAAACGAAACCAGTATTGAAGAGATTCGCGACGCACTCGAAGCTGCTGTTCACCGTCAGTTGATGTCTGACGTACCTTATGGGGTACTTCTTTCAGGCGGCTTGGATTCTTCAGTAACTTCAGCCATCGCAAAAAAGTATGCCCAAAAGCGTATTGAATCAGATGATACCAAAGAAGCTTGGTGGCCGCAATTGCATTCGTTTTCAGTAGGATTGGAAGGTTCACCTGATTTGGCAGCTGCCCAAAAGGTGGCCGATCATATTGGCACGGTTCACCATGAGATTAAATTCACAATACAAGAGGGACTGGATGCCATTAAGGACGTTATCTACAATCTGGAGACCTACGATATTACAACGATTAGGGCTTCCACACCCATGTATCTCATGGCTCGAGTAATCAAATCCATGGGGATAAAAATGGTACTTTCAGGAGAAGGTGCTGACGAACTCTTTGGAGGGTACCTCTATTTTCACAAGGCACCAAGTCCAAAGGACTTTCATGAAGAAACTGTTCGTAAACTCGACAAATTGCATATGTACGATTGTCTTCGTGCCAACAAATCTTTGGCCGCATGGGGAATAGAGGGGAGAGTCCCATTTTTGGACAAGGAGTTTATGGATGTTGCTATGCGTATCAACCCAAAGGACAAAATGATCAATGGAGAGCGAATGGAAAAATGGGTCGTACGAAAAGCATTCGAGTCCTATTTGCCAGAAAGCGTGGCCTGGCGTCAGAAAGAACAATTCTCAGATGGTGTAGGCTATAGTTGGATTGATACGCTTAAGGAGTTGGTGGAACAAGAAGTTTCTGATGAACAATTGGCCAATGCCCATTTTAAGTTCCCGATTCAAACCCCCACCACTAAAGAAGAGTACTATTATCGATCTATTTTTGAGCAACATTTTCCTTCTGATGCTGCAGCTTTTAGTGTTCCCCAGGAACCTTCCGTGGCGTGTAGTACGAAGATTGCCTTGGAATGGGATGAAGCTTTCAAGAATATGAATGACCCTTCTGGGAGAGCTGTTGCAAATGTTCATGAAGACGCTTATTAAGTCAACCTATTGGAGTCATTATCAATACCGTGTGCAAACGGTATGATTCGTTTTAAATTAGTCAGAAAAGCCCCTTTTTAAAGGGGTTTTTTGTGTTCCTTGCCCATTAATAACCCAACTAAGGATTTTTCCTTGGTTTTCCACAAAATCTTGTTGATAACTTCAAAGGTTCAATATAGCCTTATAGCCCATTTTTACTGGGTATTTCTTATATTTGTAGGATTTGAAATTTTCAAAATTAACAAGGTAAATTTATGAGCGAAGAGGCTAACAAAAAGCAATATTCCGCAGACAGCATTCAGGCCCTTGAGGGTATGGAGCATGTGCGGATGCGTCCCTCCATGTATATTGGTGATGTTGGGGTTAGGGGTTTGCACCATTTGGTTTATGAAGTGGTGGATAACTCGATTGATGAGGCCATGGGAGGTTACTGTGATACAATTCAGGTAACCATCAATGAGGACAATTCCATAACGGTCCATGACAACGGTAGGGGTATCCCTGTAGGACTGCACAAAAAGGAAGGGGTATCGGCCTTGGAAGTGGTAATGACTAAGATTGGTGCCGGAGGTAAGTTTGATAAGGATTCTTACAAAGTCTCGGGTGGTTTGCATGGTGTTGGGGTTTCAGTGGTGAACGCACTATCCAAGCATTTGAAAGCCACTGTGCATCGCGAAGGAAAAATTTGGGAGCAGGAATATGAGCGTGGAAAAACCCTTTACCCTGTAAAAAGTGTAGGCGAGAGCAAAGAATCTGGTACTATGGTGACCTTTACACCAGACGATTCTATATTCTCCCAAACCACCGAGTATAGCTATGACACTCTGGCAAACAGAATGCGGGAATTGTCCTATCTGAACAAGGGAGTCACAATTACGCTAACAGATAAACGCAACAAGGACGATAAAGGCGAATTTATCTCAGAAACTTTCTTCTCCAATGAAGGTCTTAAGGAGTTTATTCGGTTTTTGGATGGCAATCGCGAGCCCCTGATTCAAAGTGTGATTTCCATGGAGGGGGAAAAGAATGAAATTCCTGTGGAAGTGGCCATGATCTACAATACAGGATATACAGAAAACCTCCATTCCTATGTGAACAATATCAACACCCACGAAGGTGGTACACACCTTTCCGGTTTTAGAAGGGGGTTGACCAGTACTCTGAAAAAATATGCTGATTCATCTGGAATGTTGGACAAACTCAAATTTGAGGTTTCTGGTGACGATTTCCGAGAGGGATTGACAGCGATTGTGTCGGTTAAAGTAGCTGAGCCCCAGTTTGAGGGTCAAACCAAGACCAAATTAGGGAACAGGGAAGTAACCAGTGCTGTAAGTCAGGCTGTTTCCGAAATGTTGACCAATTATTTGGAAGAACATCCAGACGATGCGAAGTCAGTAGTTCAGAAAGTGATACTGGCTGCCCAAGCCCGGCATGCTGCTGCCAAGGCCCGCGAAATGGTGCAACGGAAAAATCCTATGACTGGAGGGGGCCTTCCAGGAAAATTATCAGATTGTGCGGATCAAAACCCAGAGAACTGTGAATTGTTTTTGGTCGAGGGTGATTCTGCAGGGGGAACGGCCAAAATGGGCCGAGATAGAAACTTTCAGGCCATTTTGCCCCTAAGAGGTAAGATTTTGAATGTTGAAAAGGCCATGCAACACAAGGTCTTTGAAAACGAGGAGATAAAAAACATGTACACGGCCCTTGGGGTAACCATAGGAACTGAAGAGGACAGTAAGGCTTTGAACCTTGAGAAACTCAGATACCACAAAGTGGTCATCATGTGTGATGCCGATGTGGATGGAAGCCATATCGAGACCCTTATTTTGACCTTCTTTTTTCGATATATGCGTGAACTCATAGAAAATGGACATGTTTACATTGCCACACCGCCCCTTTATCTGGTGAAAAAGGGAACTAAGCGACGATATGCGTGGGATGACAAAGAGCGTGATGAGATTGTGGAGTCTATGGGTGGCACAGCTGGCATCCAACGCTACAAAGGTCTGGGTGAAATGAACGCCGAACAACTTTGGGATACCACTATGAATCCAGAGTTCAGAACTTTGCGCCAAGTAACCATTGATAACGCCACGGAATCAGATCGTATCTTCTCGATGCTGATGGGTGATGAGGTGCCTCCACGAAGAGAATTCATTGAGAAAAATGCCGTTTATGCGAACATAGATGCATAATTAGTACCATTTCACAACAAAAACTCGCCCTTACAAGGCGAGTTTTTTAGCTTTAGGAAAACTTTTACATGATGAAAAGAATAGTCTTGATTCTTGTATTGTGCAGTTTTTCCCTAGGAATGGCACAATCCAATTTAAATGATTTGTTGGCCGCGGGCCTCAACGATGCGGAAAGATACACTACCAGTTATCTGGCGCCAGTTACCGAAGCTGGAGTATATAGCATTTCCAATGGCTGGTATAATTCAGCTGATGCAAAACCCCTAGGAGGGTTTGAAATATCAATTGTGGGAAATCTCACGGGATTCAAAAACAAAGATGACAAAAAGTCCTTCACCTTGGATACTGCTGATTATGAAAACCTACAGTTTGCAGACGGAAGTACTTCCCGACAGGTTTCCACTGCATTGGGAGATATTGAAGGCGTAGACGTGTTTGTGGAAGCGGATGTAAATGGAACCTCGGTCCGGGCAGATTTTGAATTGCCTTCTGGTCTCGCGTCTGAAGACTTGAACTTTGTGCCCTCTGGGTACATTCAAGCCAGTGTAGGATTAATTAAGGGAACGGAAGTCAAAGCCCGGTTCCTTCCAAAAATAGATACGGACGATGTAAAAATTGGCTTATATGGATTTGGTGTACAACACGACTTTACAAAACACCTTCCGGCTGATAAAATTCTTCCAGTGGCTATTTCTGCAGTAATTGGATATACCCGATTGAGTGGTGAATATGATTTTACCGATACTGATGTAATTGCAGGTGAAAATCAGCGCATTGATGCAAAGTTCAGTTCATGGAATTTTAGCGCCGTGGTTTCCACCAAACTCCCGGTTATCAACTTTTATGGGGGATTGGGATACATTACTGGAAAATCGGATACGGATATCTTAGGAACCTATGTGGTGACCTCAGGTCCCTTTCAAACCACCTACGAAGATCCATTTTTGATTACAAACAATGTTAGTGGTGTTGTGGGTAATATTGGAACCAAACTTAAATTAGGGTTCTTTAGAATCAATGCTGACTATAATATTGCTGAGTTCAGCACTTTCACTTTTGGTTTGAATTTTGGCTTCAGATAATAGAAACTTATCCATCAACAATAAAGAACGCCCGGCCAATGACCGGGCGTCCTATTTTCATAAGTGCAATTTCCGCTAATCTCGGGTAGCGAAAATATCTCCATTTTGGAGAGCCAAAGTCTCGGGTGAATTGGCTTCTTCCAAACTTACAGTAACAGTTTCAATGTTGGTTCCTGAGTAGATAATGGTGTATGTTCCATTTTCCTCAGACCATTTGAAATCTGTGTAAAAAACAAGATCTGAACCGGAATAACTCTGATACCTTCCTAAAAAGACATCATTGAAAATCCATTCCTCTTTGGTAATATTATTTGATTTGGCCTCTTCAGCGCCTGCTGTTGCTCGTACCCAGACCCCTAATATGGGATCGTTGTTCTCTGGAATATCGGTACAGTTACTTACCGCTATTATGGATACAATGGCCAATAATGAAAAGAGCTTCTTCATAGGTCAAGTGCATTAAGTAGGATTTGGGACTATGACAACGTAGAAATTGAGGGAAGTATTGTTGAGAGAATCACTATTTGCTACAGATGCAGTAATTTACTCGATGAACTGCACAATTTCTTAACAGAACCAAGATTTCCCCTACATGTTTCCGGGAACATGAATAAAGGATTGAAAGAGGATAATTATCAGCTTTTTTCTGTCTTAAATAGCGTATTTTTGTGCCGTTAAATTTAAATCGAAATTCTATGAAAGTTACCGTAGTTGGAGCAGGAGCCGTTGGGGCAAGCTGCGCCGAATATATCGCAATGAAAAACTTTGCGTCTGAAGTCGTTTTGTTGGATATCAAAGAGGGGTATGCTGAAGGAAAAGCAATGGATTTGATGCAGACCGCCTCCTTGAATGGATTTGATACCAAAATCACCGGCACAACGGGAGATTATTCAAAAACTGCAAACAGTGATATTACGGTAATAACATCGGGAATCCCTAGAAAACCTGGGATGACCCGAGAAGAATTAATTGGAATAAATGCGGGTATTGTGAAATCAGTGGCCAGTAGTTTGCTTGAACACTCCCCTAACACTACAATGATCGTGGTAAGTAATCCAATGGACACCATGACGTACCTTGTTCATAAAACTACGGACTTACCAAAAAATCGAATCATCGGTATGGGAGGCGCCTTGGACAGTGCCCGATTTAAATATCGATTGGCGGAGGCATTGGATGCCCCCATCTCTGATATTGATGGAATGGTAATCGGTGGTCATAGCGACAAAGGTATGGTGCCTTTGATCAGCCATGCTGCCAGAAATAGTGTGAAGGTATCTGAATTTCTTTCTGATGATAGAATGAAGCAAGTAGTTGAAGACACCAAAGTTGGTGGTGCCACCTTGACCAAGTTGCTTGGTACCAGCGCGTGGTATGCTCCTGGAGCTGCAGTTTCAAGCTTGGTTCAGGCCATTGCTTGTGATCAAAAAAAGATGTTCCCTTGCTCTGCATATTTGGAAGGGGAGTACAATTTGAACGATATCTGTATCGGAGTTCCTGTTCTTTTGGGGAAAAATGGTATCGAGAAAATTGTGGAAATCGAGTTAAGTGACGCTGAAAAGGCCAAAATGCAAGAAAGTGCCGAAGGGGTGTCCAAAACCAATACATTGCTTCAGGTGTAGTACCTGACAAGCTTATAGCGATTGTCATTTCGAGCAAAGCGAGAAATCTGATGTGTGTTTCCTGAGATTTCTTATTATAAAGGTTCGAAATGACAATCCTTTTTTAACAGTATATGCCATTCTCGGCCTTGCAATTCCCTTAAATTCTATTGGCAAATCTTAAGGGAAATGATATATTTGCACGCTGTTTAAGAAAACTTCTAAAATTTTAATAATCAATGCAAAATAAAGGACTTATAAGGCTTTTCGCGATCCTTTTTGGAGTTGTGAGCATTTATCAGCTCTCCTTTACTTTCATCACTAGTAAGTTGGAAAAGGATGCTGAGACCTATGCTGTCAACCAAATTTCGGAAGCTGAGGAAGATTATGTGGCAAAGCGTGAGGCTTTAGAAGCATCGTATTTGGATTCTATTGGCCCAGCCTCTGTTCTAGGGTTTACGAGTTACGAGGATGCCAAGACAAAGGAACTGAATAAAGGTCTTGACCTTAAAGGAGGAATCAATGTAACGCTTCAGATTTCTGTTAAAGATATTCTGAAGGGATTGGCCAACAATACCAAAAATCCAATCTTCAACAAGGCTATTGCCGATGCCGATGAAGCATCGAAAAGCAGTGATAACACATACATCGAACTCTTTTTTGAAGCTTTCGACAATGTAAAGGGGGATGCTAAATTGGCATCACCTGATATTTTCGCCAACAAGGGTCTTAGCGACGACATTAATTTTCAAATGACCGATGATCAGGTTAAACCAATCATCCGAAGAAAAATTGATGAGTCCATTGTTTCAGCCTTTGAAGTACTTCGTGAACGTATTGATGGTTTCGGGGTGACCCAACCCAACATTCAGCGGGAAGGAAACTCTGGCCGCATTTTGGTTGAGTTGCCTGGAGCACGAGACATTGCAAGGGCGCAAGAGTTGCTTTCCAGCACGGCGCAATTGGAATTCTGGGAAACCTACCCTCAAAGTAGCCAAAGTTTAGGAGCATTCTTTGTAAACGCCAATGAAAGACTCAAAGAGATTTTAGAACCCGAAGAGAAGGAAGAGGAAGTAGCAAAGCCAGAGTCAGAAATTGATTCTTTGCTATCTGATGTCGCCCAAGATTCTTTGGATCTGGCTCCCGAGGTGAACCCTTTGTTGAGCAAATTGATTCCGGCCAATCCTGGCAGCCACGCCATAGCAAGAGCTTTGGTTACCGATACTGCTGAGGTAGGAGGATATCTTCGTATGCCTCAAATAAGAAGGTTGTTGCCGAATGACGTTCAGTTTACCAAGTTTCTTTGGGAAAGACCAGCAAAAGATGTTGAAGTTGTTGAGCTATATGCCCTGAAATCCAATAGAGACGGAGTCCCAAGAATTAGTGGTGATGTGGTCTCTGATGCCCAGGATACTTTTGATCAGTTCAACAAAGCTGCTGTGAGCATGACCATGAACACCAGAGGTGCAAAAGAGTGGGAAAAATTGACAGGGGACGCCTATAACAACCAAACAGGGATTGCCATTGTTCTGGATAATAAGGTATACACGGCTCCTGGGGTTTCCTCTGGACCTATTTCAGGAGGACGCTCGGAAATTACAGGAACGTTCACCGTAAACGAAACCAAGGATATTGCCAACGTACTTCGTGCAGGTAAATTACCCGCTTCGGCCGAAATCATTCAGTCGGAAGTCGTTGGACCTTCTTTAGGGCAAGAGGCCATCGATAGTGGGTTTATGTCCTTCATGATAGCTATGGCCTTCGTGCTGGTGTGGATGATTTTCTATTATGGTAAGGCCGGTATCTTCGCTGACATCGCCTTAACGTTCAATATTGTATTGATTTTCGGTGTTCTTACTAGTCTAGGTGCAGTGCTTACCTTGCCAGGTATTGCAGGTATTGTACTGACCATTGGTATGTCGGTTGATGCCAACGTACTGATATTTGAAAGAATTAAGGAAGAATTGGCCCGAGGTAAAGGGAAAGCGCAGGCGGTTGCAGATGGTTTCAGTAATGCGTTATCTTCCATTTTGGATGCAAATATTACTACTGGCTTGACGGCCATTATCTTATTTATCTTCGGTTCAGGACCCATAAAAGGATTCGCGACTACCTTGTTGATTGGTATTGTCACCTCTTTGTTCACAGCGATTTTCATCACGCGTTTGATGGTGGATACCTACATTGCTAAAAAGGGGCGAAGCTTGGAATTTTCTACATCGATTACCAAGAACCTGTTCAAGAATATGAGCATCAATTTCTTGGGAAAACGCAAGATTGCCTATGTCGTTTCGTTTATTTTGGTTGGTGTTGGTGCATTCTCCTTATTTACCACAGGATTACAACAAGGTGTTGATTTTGTTGGAGGACGTTCATATCAAATCCGTTTCGAACGAGCGGTGAACCCATCAGAAATTGCCTCCGAATTGAATACGGTGTTTGGTAGTGGAACCAATGTAAAAACCTTTGGGGAAGCAAACCAAATTAAGGTGACCACACCTTATAAAGTAGATGTTGAGGGCATTGAGGTTGATACGGAAATTCAAAACAAACTCTATACTTCACTTCAAAAGTATTTACCTGACGGTACCACCTTTGAAGACTTTACAGTGGGTGCTTCTGAGAAGTCATTAGGTATTTTACAATCTGTTAAAGTAGGACCTACCATCGCAGACGACATTAAGAAAAATGCCTTTTTGGCCATCATAGGTTCGTTGGCGGTAGTATTCCTCTACATCCTATTCCGATTTAGAAGATGGCAATTCTCATTGGGGGCCGTAATCGCGGTATTCCATGATGTAATGATTGTATTGGGCATCTTTTCGCTTACAGGGAAAATAATGCCATTCAACATGGAAATTGATCAAGCGTTCATAGCGGCTATCCTTACGGTTATCGGTTATTCATTGAACGATACTGTGGTTGTTTTTGACCGTATTCGTGAGATTGTGAACCTTAAGGGATGGAAAAATGGGGAAAATATCAATCAAGCATTGAACAGTACATTGAGTCGTACCTTGAACACCTCCCTAACCACATTGATTGTACTTTTGGCCATCTTTGTATTTGGTGGTGAGAGCCTTCGAGGCTTTATGTTTGCAATGATTGTTGGGGTTCTTGTGGGTACCTATTCATCGGTATTCATTGCAACACCAATTATGTTTGACGCGTTAAGAAAGAAAATCGGTTCTTTGGCCACAGCCTGAGAAAATGCAAACCAATGATATAAAAAAGCCACTCTAAAGAGTGGCTTTTTTATTGTCTGTTCTTTGGACTTTTTAATCTGGTCTTTTCATATAGTGCTGATCAATAAATACCATGACCTCTTCTTGTGATAGAACCGCAAAATTTTTGTAGCGATGGTGTACATCAACAATTTCATCCAGCGCTTTTTCCACTAGCTCCTTGTTTTCCCAATGGTTAAGTTCATTCACTACGGTCTTTAAACACCCCTTTTTATAGGCAATCTGACCAAGAACATGAATCAGGGTGTTTCGTACCCTTGCAGTAGGGTCGTGTTGTAGTTCTTTTAATAATGGGAGTATATCTTGAGGATGTGTACGCCCTCTGAGCTCAATACCATGGCATATTTCTCTCCGAATTTCTTTGTTGGGATGATGTAGATAGGTCTTGGCCCAACCTAAGACCGGCTGAGGGTTTTTTTCACCCATTTTTTTAATCGAACCAATCACAGCGTTTCTTACCGAGTGATGCACATCGAAGAGCTCTCTTTCAAAAAAGGTTTGGACTAGGGGAAAGTCGGTTTTACCAATTTCACCAGCGGCATTGACCGTAGTTTGTCTTACTTTTTCCGAATCGGATTCCATAAGACTTTTTAAAACAGAAATAATTTTTAAGGGGGCCACTTTTTTCGCCTTGTAAACTTTTCCAATAGCTAAATAAGCAGCTTTTCGAATGTAGGTATCCGAGTCTTCAAAATAGGGAAGGAGTGTTTTAGAATCTCCGTCTTTTAGTCCCTTTAAAATGGCGGAGTCGATTTTTTGAACCAGCTGTGCCCGTTCGTCCTTTGATAAATCATAAAAGCCCATACCGAAAGGGTTATTTAGGAGGAAGCGACATCACATGCTCGTACCCTTTCTGAAGAAAATACTCTAGGGTCTCCTTATCGGCCAACAATTCTTTTGGAATGAGTACATATTCGCGCATTTTGGACCCGTAAGATAAAAAGGGCTCTGCCCCGTATTTGGCATCGAATTCTTCGGTATCGGCCTTCGATAGGCGTATTCCCAATTCTCCAGCCTTATTTACCTGAGAAAACATATACCCGTTGGCCGAGGTATAAGGCATTGTTTTTCCCTTGCGCTCAAAATTAGGATTGGCTGCAATCAATGCATCATATACTTTTAGAGTTTCCTCTCTCATATGTGAACTGTGGTTTTTATTCTAGCAAAGACATCCAGCCACGAAATTAGCTGGCTGAAGAGCGTAAAGTTTTGGATGACCCTGGACTGTCCATTAAAACCCCATTTGTCACGCTCTTTCGGATGGTTGAGCATGTAGACCAATGCTTTTGACAAACTTGCTATATCGGTTGGGTCCTCGTTTATCTTTCCTGTTTTGTTATGCTCTACTTGATATTTCAATCCGGCAGCACCCGATACCAATACAGGTTTTCGCTTCCACATGGCTTCGGTGGCGGTCAGTCCAAATCCCTCTTGAATGGAGTTTTGAACCACAATACTGGAAGACCGTTGCAAAGCATTTACGATCAAAGCATTTTCCTTCGGATTGTCCAAGGGTAGCAAAAGAATGGCAATGCTATTTTGCATACTTGGGTCCGCGGCTTGATATTGTTCCGTAAGTTCCTTCAACACCATTTGCCCTTCAGGATCATCGGAAACAAAAGCTGGGTCAGGACCACCCAAAATTAAAAGTGTCATTTCAATCCGTTTGTATTCCAAGCTATCCGGGTCACCAAACTTTCGATTGTCATGCTTCATTTTGATGAACGCCTGCATCAGCTCTTTGAAACCCTTTAGTCTATCCCATCTTGATATTTCGGTGACGATGGGACGGTATAAAAAATTTAAATCTTCCTGGGCATTGACTTCTCCGAAGGAACCATCGGGCAAGATTCTTCTCACCAAGTGGTTATATCGGTGGTACAAAATAGCCTTGTGTTCGTCCAAAATACCGGATTGATATAGAATCCCGATGCATTTGTGCAATTGCAGCGCCCTGTTTTTATGGCTCAAGGGATCAATGGCGGGTGGAATTATTGACGTCTTTTTTTTCAATGATTTGGGAACATAGGAGGGTAAACTAAAAATGAAATGGTCGTAATCGTCCGTATAGGGACTTAGAAAATTCCAGACTGCGTCGGTAACTTCCGTATCTTCCTCAAGACCAATATGGCATCGCCAAATTATAGGGACATTTCTTTCTTTTTTGATCATAGCTGCCAAAGGCATGGGCTGGGGGTCATGCACCACGACGATATCCCCATCTTTTATAAGTTGCAAAGCTTTAGAAAGGTTTTGACGGTTAACGGATTCATAAATCTCCCGATCAGCTTCGGAAAATTTCCCGTCACCACTTCCATGTATTGCATTGTGCATGCGCTTGGTTAAATCGAAAAAGGCTTCCTCCTTGGCTTCAATGACCAACCATTCAATGGATGCGCCCAATTCCCTAAGTATTCTCATTTGACTGGGTAACATTTCCGCCACACCACCACCAATGGCTGTAGAATTGATCATCCAAATCGTACAGCCCTGGATAGCTTGCAACGAATTTTTTGATTGTTCCAAAAAATCCAAAACCGAGGAATATAAAGAACCGTAGGCTTTGTAATCCTCAATCTTAGCGCCTGGTTTTACATTGATTTTTTGCATCTTAGCCTGTTTGTTATTGGTATTTTCTTAAGATAGGAAAAACTTAGTGAAAAGGGGAAAGAGAGGGGATGAGATCACATTTTCTTAACCAAACCAACAGAGCCATCTTCTTCAGGTTTGAGAGCCATGATATATTTTGGGTTGAGATTTTTTTCTCGTCTATGGGAGACAAAAACGATGGCAGAATCACTTTCTTCGGCTATTTTGTTCACCAAAGAAATGAAAAAAGCTGCGCTGGAATCATCCAAACCAGCGGTAGGTTCATCCAAAATAAGTAAAGGTGGATGTTTTATCATGGCGCGGGCCAGCATGACCAACCTTTTTTCACCGGTACTTAGGGTCTTAAAAAGTTCTTCTCTTTTTTGCCCCAGGTTTACAAGTCGAAGCCATTGGTAAGCAGTTCTTACCTCTGTATCGGAGGGTTCCGTGTACAACCCTATTGAATCGTGGAGCCCCGATATAATCATGTTTAGGGCAGAATGATAACCTCGAAATTGGTCCACCATACTAGGTGTGAAATAACCAATTTGCTCCTTAAGATCCCAAACACTTTCACCACTTCCCTTTTTATGGCCAAATAGTGTAAGATCTTGCCCATAACCTTTAAGGTTGTCACCAGTTATCATGGTAAGCAGGGTGGTTTTTCCGCTCCCATTTGGACCCATCAATTGCCAAAATTCACCCTTTCTAATGGTCCAATTGATTTGATCAAGAATGGGTCTGCCATCATAGCTCACAGAGACGTCTTTAAATGTCACCAACTCCTCACCTGGATAATGATTTGCTTTTACCGCATTGGGAATGCGCTCGGAAAATGACAGGGGGTTGTTTTTCAACGAATCCCAAAATGCATTTTTACTTTTATACCATTTCAGCAAACCCTTTTTAAAGGTGCCATACTTTTTTGTGTCGGGTAGGATATCATTTGCACGGCCTACCAACTGAATGAGGGATATTGATTTTGAGATGTTCAAGAATCGCTCTTTCAAAAACTGCTGTGATTCACTATCCAGATGATCAAAAGGGTTGACCAAGACCAAGAATTCGGGATTTTGCACCAAAAGATGTTGCAGTAATGACTTTTTACGTTCTCCGCTGCTCATCGAGCGGAGTGTTTGTTCACTTTCTTGAGTCAACTCCTTGCGGTCATGTTGCTCTTCCTCCCAAATGAATTGTTCTATTTGCTCATTGGAAAAGAGGAGTCCTTTTTTGGCTTTTAAACGCTCAAAACCCTGCACTTTTCCGCTCAGGATTTCTTGCGCCAACTTTTCGATATGGGTTTGGTTATCGACAACTATGGCACAATGTTCTAACATGTAGAGCTTAGGTGAGTTTTAAAAAATGGTCATTTCAAAGTAAGGATTATCCCTGATTTACCCTAAAAATATGTACGGGATTCTCCTTGTAAGTTGTGGTCTTTTCAAGATGCATACCATTCTTTTGGGCTACTTTTTGGGAAGGAACATTGTCTACATGAATGATTGAAATAAGGGAATCGGTAAACCTATTATCAAAAGCAAAATTTTTACATTTTTGGGCCGCTTCAAAAGCAAATCCCTGTAGCCAAAACTTTGGGAGTACAGAATACCCAATTTCCAATTCCTGTTGTCCATCAACACGTTGTACTAAAAGCCCACAAAGCCCAATTAGTCCTGAAGTGGTCTTGTGAATCAGGGCATTCATCCCTCCTGAACCATCTCGATACCGTTCAAATATACGATCAAACTGCTGCCGACAAGCCTCTTCGGGTTCATCAGGCAGTCCTTCCCAATATTGAGTGGACAAGGGGTTTAAAAAGAAAGGAAGCCAGTCATCAAAATCGTCGAGAGCAACCTTTCGAAAATATAGTCGTTCTGAGCTTTCACCGTCCAACAAAAATTTGCCCATCAGTTTCGGGTAAAGTCAATTTTATCTCCTGCACTAAGACCCCATTTGTCAGATAGACCTGCGTTGACTTCTAGAACGTACTTGGCGGGAACTTCCGAGGGTAAACCTTTTTCATCCAAAGGTTGAGCATTTTTTTGGAAGCTTACAATCTTGAAATTTTCATCAATATAGATGATGTCCAAGGGGAATTGGGTGTTTTTCATATAGAATGAGCGCACCGAGTTATCTGGAAAAATAAATAGCATAGCTTGATTTTCTAGCATGGACTCACGGTACATAAGTCCTGTTTGGGTCTCGTAATCAGTTTCGGCAATTTCAATATTCAATTTTACCAGCGTAGAGTCAGTTGCAGATTGAAAAATCGTCAATTCCCCTTCCTTTTTAAAACGAATGGCTTCCGTTTTGATTTCCTGTTTGGTTTCCTTTTTGCATGAAACCATGATAAGGGTAGAAGCCAAAGCTATTGCAATTAAAAATCTCATATAATTCTTTATTGCGCCTTGCTGGTATTTTTACTGGGTCTGAACATGAAATAGAGCCCTATTCCAATCATGGGGATACTCAACCATTGCCCCGTGGATAACAGTCCTAACGATTCCTCAAAACCACCTTGGCTCTTTTTGAAATATTCCACAAAGAATCGAGTCGTCCAAAGCAATACCATAAACAGGCCAAACAGGTATCCCACTTTTTGTCCCTTATCCGTTTTCCAGTAAAGCAGGTAGAGTGCAACAAAAACTAAAAGATAACAAATAGCTTCATACAGTTGTGCGGGATGTCGATAAGGTATACTCTGCAACACACTGGCAAACTCAGGTTGTGTTTCAATGGCTTTGTAGGCTGCGCTCGCAGTTTTCTCCTTAGTAATCGACATGGCCTTGTAAGCGGGCATATCATCTGAATCTCGAATGAATCGCGTGGCCAGCACAAAGGATTGGTCCACCACTTTTCCATTGATTTCAGAATTGAAAAAGTTGCCCAATCGAACAAAACAAGCGCCAATGGCGGATACTACGACCATTCTGTCCAATAGCCAAAGTATTTTGATATCCTTCCATTTACGGCAGTACAACCATACTCCGATAATGGCTGCAATGGTCGCTCCATGACTGGCCAGACCAGTAAAGCCGGTAAACTCATAGCCATTGATGATTCCAAAGAGGGAACCTTCGGCACTTTCGCGAATGGGAAGTAGAATTTCAATCAGATGATTTTTGTAGTAATCCCAATCGTAAAAAAACACGTGGCCCAATCTGGCTCCGAGCATTATGGAAACCACAGCGTAGATAAACAATGAATCCAGTTTTTCCATGGACTTGTTTTCCTTCTTAAAAATCCTTTTCATCAAAAACCAACCCACTACAAATGCGGCAATCCAAAGCAGATTGTAATATTTGATTTGGATAACACCCAGTTTCAAAAGTGTATCGTCGGGATTCCAATTAAAGCCAAGAAAATACATGGATAAAATTTTTGGGCTAATATACTTATTAGATGTTAGATCACTTTCAAATTAAGGAGGTGATTTTGAAATTTCAAGTATGTGTCATGGAACAGGGTCATATCCCTTACCGCCCCAAGGGTGACAACTAAAAATACGCTTGAGGGAAAGCCATCCCCCTTTAAAAAGTCCATGTTTTTGTAGCGCTTCCAAAGTATAGGCAGAGCAGGTTGGGGAGTAGCGACATGTTGCTGGCGTATAGGGTGAAATAAGCAGTTGGTACAATCGAACCAACGCCACGAAGGGAGCGATAAGAACCTTCTTTAGAGTCATAAATTCGGAATTTCCATCTCGGGCAGGCTATCTGATTATTTTATGCTGTAGCTAGTGCCTTCTTTGTTATCCTTCAATTGAATACCCAAGGTAATCAGTTGGTCCCGAATTTTATCAGAGGTAGCAAAATCTTTGTTAGCCCGTGCCTGATTTCTAAGTTCGATAAGAAGTTCAAGTACCCCATTGAGTGCTTGGGAATCGTCTTTCGCCTCACTTTGATGTTCAATGCCCAATACCTCATGCACAAAAGCACGCATTGTTGAAATAAGCACTGTTTTGTCATTTTCGCTGATTGACTCCATTCCTTCCTTGATAAGATTGATATGTTTTACAGCATCAAACAAATGGGAAATCAAAATGGGCGTATTGAAATCGTCATTCATGGCGTCGTAGCACTTTTGGCGCCACGCTTCCACATCAAAATCCGATTTTGGACCAGTTGACAATTGGTCAGCAGTACTAAGGGCTTCCATCAACCTTAGGTATCCTTTTTCAGATGCTTGTAAAGCTTCATCACTCAAATCAAGAATACTGGTATAATGCGCTTGCATCATAAAAAAACGAACTACGGCCGGGGTATAAGCTTTGCTCAAAATACCGTTCTCCCCGCTAAAAATTTCATTGGGATAGATATTATTGCCGGTAGACTTTGACATCTTTTTACCATTCAAAGTCAACATATTGGCGTGCAGCCAGTAGTTTACGGGAGATTGGTCATTACTGGCTTCAGCTTGTGCAATTTCGCATTCGTGATGTGGAAATTTCAAGTCCATTCCGCCACCGTGGATGTCAAAGGTGTCCCCTAGATATTTGGTGCTCATGGCCGTACATTCCAAATGCCAGCCCGGGAATCCATCTCCCCAGGGTGATGGCCACCGCATGATATGGTGTGTGTCCGCTTTTTTCCAAAGTGCAAAGTCTTGCGGATTCTTCTTTTCACTCTGAGCGGTAAGTTCACGGGTATTGGCAATCATATCCTCTAATTTTCTTCCGCTTAACTTGCCATATTCGTGGGTTTCGTTGAATTTCTCTACATCAAAATACACAGAACCATTCACCTCATAGGCATAGCCCTTTTCCAAAATCTCTTTGATGATCTCAATTTGTTCAATAATATGCCCGGTAGCGGTGGGTTCGATACTGGGAGGTAGTAAATTGAATTTCTGTAGCGTATTATGGAAATCAACCGTATACCGCTGAACCACTTCCATGGGTTCAATCTGTTCCAATTTTGCCTTCTTCGCGATTTTATCCTCGCCCTCATCTGCATCATTTTCCAAGTGTCCGGCATCGGTAATGTTACGCACATATCGCACTTTATAGCCCAAATGCTTGAAATACCGGAAAATCATATCAAATGACATAAACGTGCGGCAATTTCCCAAATGAACATTGCTGTATACTGTAGGTCCACAGACGTACATGCCGATATGACCTTCATTTATGGGTTGAAATAGCTCTTTTTTTCCGGTAAGAGAGTTGTGTACTTTTAGCGGTTGGTTTTTATAAAGCTGCATGAAATAGGTGCAATTAAAACTCGGTTTCCAGGTTAATATAATCCAAAAACTCCCTTCTTACCGCCTCATCCTTGAACTTACCACCATATTCGGCGGTTACCGTACTGCTTTCTATATCGCGGATACCGCGGGAATTTACACATAAATGTTTGGCGTCGATAACGCAGGCCACATCTTCCGTTCCCAAAACTCTTTGAAGCTCTTTTACAATTTGGATATTCAAACGCTCCTGAACCTGTGGGCGTTTGGCGTAATAATCCACAATACGGTTCATTTTGGAGAGACCGACCACGCTTCCATTGGAAATATAGGCGACATGGGCCCTTCCCACAATGGGAAGTAGGTGATGTTCGCAGGTAGAATAGAGCACAATGTTCTTTTCTACCAACATTTCACCGTATTTGTACTTGTTTTTGAAGGTGGAGGATTTTGGTTTTCTTTCGGGATGTAGACCCCCAAAAATCTCTTTAACATACATTTTGGCCACCCTTTTTGGAGTCCCGTTAAGACTGTCATCCGTTAGGTCTAGGCCTAGGGTCAACATGATTTCGCGAACACTGTTTTGAATGCGTTCTATTTTCTCATCATCACTGAGTACGAAAGCATCTTCCCGAATGGGGGTTTCGCTGGAGGAACCAATATGTTCGTTTCCTCGCTCTTCATACTGCTCCTCCAATGCCTGCTGTAGTTTCATTTCCTTATTCTTCAAGGCAGCAAAGATATACATTAATGGCCTATTTAACATCTGGTATCCAGCGTTTGGCAACATAAATTATTGTTAAGGCAATGGGTACTTTATTTTTACTATGCCCAAAACTTGCAAGTTTTATGGTAAGACTTTTGATCAAAGTTATTTGCCTCGTATTCTTTTGTCCTATGGCCTTCGCTCAAGTAGCAGCGGATTGTGCCAGTGCTATTCCTATTTGCAATAATACCCCTATCAACGAAGGCGCCAATGGTTACGGCATTGATGATTTCAATGGTGCCACTTCTACAGGGTGTTTGGAAACCTCTCTATCTGGATTTATCGAGTCCAACTCGGTTTGGTATCGTTTCAGAACCTCAGCATCTGGGCAGTTGGGCTTCAATATTGGCCATGCCAACAACGAAGATTGGGATTTTGCCCTGTATCGTGCTTCAAGTTGCTCTGCTTTGGGAGATCCTATACGGTGTAATTTTTTCGATAATGGCGATGGCACGTCATATACAGGGGTGGGAGAGCATCCCGATGGTGGACAATTTTCCATTTATTTTGAGGATTGGGTGGATGTTGCTGCCGGAGAGGATTATTTTCTCCTTATCAATAATTTCAGCAATACCAACTCTGGATTTTCCATTCAGTTTACAGGAAACATATTCGCGACCAACCCCAATGATGCTTTGGACTGTTCCATAATTAGCAATCTTTTGGGACCTCCTGTGGCTGCCTGTGAAGGGGATAGCGTTCCTTTGGATGCCACAACGGTCGGTGCAACCGGATATAGCTGGTATCAAGACCTAGGTTCAGGGTTTCAACCCATCTCAGGGGAGACCAATGCCACCTATAACGCCACGGTTTCGGCAATTTATCGGGTAGTGGTCACCACAGCTACGGGTTCCGTGGTCAGTGATGTCCAAATAGGGTTTAATCCAATTCCCGTGACCGAAGCACTCTCCCATGAAGAATATTGCTGGGATTCCACCGTGTCCTTTGATCTTGGTGCCAAGGATGCCGAGGCGCTGGGAACTCAAAATCCTAACGACTTTAGGGTAAGCTATCATAGCTCCCAATCCGATGCGGAACTGGGAATCAACCCTTTACCAAAGATGTATCCTAAAACTTCAGGCTCTGAGATTGTGTATGTGAGAACTACCTCCCTGGCCAATCCTGACTGTTACGATGCGCTCGAAAGCTTTGAACTGAATGCCTTGGAGTTGCCAGAGCTTAGTTTTCCGGAGGAGGTTAGTATCTGCGAAGACTCTGCAGGTATCACGATTGGCGAGACCCTTCCGAATCCAGGCTATACCTACGCATGGGATTCTGGAGAATCCACACCGACCATCAACGTAACCCAAGCAGGTGCATATACCCTAACTGTAACCAATTCCTCCGGTACGATTTCTTGTCCCCAAACAAGAACGGTACAGGTGAGTATATCGAATGCCCCGGCTATTTCAGATATTGAAATAGATGACTTGAATACCAACAATGTGGTTACGGTGCTTACAGAGGTGGAAGGAAATTTCGAATACCAATTGGACGATGGCGTTTTCCAATCCAGCAACATTTTTCAAGGAGTTGCCGGGGGTATGCATACAGTGACCATGAGGGATACCTTAGGGTGTGGGGAAGTCACGGAAAATTTTGTGGTGGTTGGTTTTTCAGCCATTTTTTCTCCGAATGGGGATGTATTGAATGAAACATGGCATATTGAAGGCCTATCTGAATTGAATAGTCCTGTAATCACCATCTATGATCGGTATGGAAAATTGATTACCCAGCTAAATGAATTTGATGCAGGGTGGGATGGAAATCTCAATGGTAACCCACTGCCATCCACCGATTATTGGTTCAAATTGTCCTATTTGGACAATGATGGTAACCGGGTTTTGGCCAAGTACCTCAGGAATCATTTTTCATTGAAGCGTTGAGCCGAAGCTGCAGTTTATCGATTAACGGCGCATTTTTTTGGATAAAACATACTAAAACAGGGCTTTCTTAAGTTATAGTAGGAAGTACACAGAATAACCTTTTAGCCCCAAAACCCATGAGAGCTCTATTTTGCGCTATCTGCTGTTTTTTCCTGTTTTTTGTCGAAGCTTATTCCCAAAACTCCCCGGACTGTAGAACGGCCATTCCTGTATGTGCCGATGCTCCTATTTTGTCCGCAACGGATGGTGGTGGTGATATAGATGATTTTGACCCTAACGTAATTACCCAATCCGGATGTCTGGAAAAGGGTAGTGTTGCCTCCGCCAATATTGAAAACAACACCTCATGGTATGTTTTTAGAGCGGGCACTGATGGTCAAATTGGATTTGACATTGAAGCTTTGCCGGTAATCCCAGGCGGAATTGTAACTGCTGAGTGGGATTTTGCCCTTTATGGTCCGTTTGACCAAACATCTGGACAGAATTTTTGTGGAACCATTGGGGATGGTACTAGCCAACCCATACGCTGCAACTATGAAGTAAATGATACGGGCTTTACAGGTATCGGAGTAAACCCAATAAATGGGCAGCCTGGTGCACCTTTTGTCAAAGGAAGTCAAAATACGTATGATGAGTGGTTGGACGTTCAGGCCGGTGAAATCTACTATCTTTTTATAAACAATTACAACACCAACTTTAACGGTGATTCTGAACCTTTCTCGCTGACGTTTACGGGTAGTTCAGTGGATGCAGACCAAAACACTGCATTGGACTGTACACTTCGTGATGAGTTTTTGGGATTGGATATTATTGCCTGTGAGGGCGACCCCGATATTGTTTTAAGCGCTTTGAACTCTCCCGCTGGTCCTGATATTGCCAATGTTACTTGGGAAGTGGATTTTGAGGATGATGGAATTTATGACCAAGTTTTGGCCACAGGTGCCGGAGCTACGGAGCTCACAGTGACCAGTCCTAATTCTGGACGCTATCGTGTGACCATTGAAACAACCCTGGCAACTATCATTACTGATGACATTCTGATTACTTTTTATGGCGTTCCCCAGTTGGATGAGGTTCGCGTTATTGACGATTTGGTAAATAGTGATCAAACCGATCCATACAATGTAGAGATTATACCTTTGGGTGATGGAGATTTTGAATATGCCATTAATGGCGGTGAGTTTCAAGATGATCCTATTTTCTTGGATGTGCCTCCAGGAGTGAATACGGTTGTGATCAATGATAAGAACGGTTGTGGAACCACCGAACCTATTGAATTCTTGGTTGTGGGATATCCTAAGTTCTTTACCCCAAATGGGGACGGCATTCACGACAACTGGAACGTATTGGGAATTGAGACCCTAACCAATCCTGCAGTATATATTTTTGATCGCTATGGAAAACTTTTAAAGGAGTTAGATCAGAGCCTGGGCTGGGATGGTACGTTTAATGGACGCGAGTTGCCATCTTCTGATTATTGGTTTAGGTTGGATTATGATCGTGATGACCAAGGTGTTGTTGTTGCCCGTTCCGTTCGAAGGCACTTCTCTTTGGTACGATAAGAAAAAAGGTCGGAAAATTTCCGACCCTTCCCAAGCGCATTTTTGAGTTATATTAAAACTTAAGGGTGTACCCTAAGGTGATATTTGTATTTATCCGATTTATCATGGCCGTGCTACTAAGTCCTGAGTCGAACAATAACTCATTCACATCCCTTTCGGTTCTAACAAAAGCCAGATCTATTCTATTTCCTCCAAAGCTGTATCCCACTCCACCAGAATATCCGGTAAGATCTCCTATGATTTCTCCATTTTCATATGGACTTTCCTCATAGCGATATCCAGCTCTAAGACTTACTTGGTCTATTCGGTATTCGCCACCAACTCTATAGGTATTTACAATGCCCAAGGTATTGGCAATAAAATCATTTTCTGGCGCAAAGTTTGGATCGGTGGTGGGGCGCAATTCTGCTTGTGACATATCTTGGTAGCTATAATCAAAGCTCAATAGACCATCTTTCCCAAAGACCACGGCAACGCTTCCAGTAAGTTTTGATGGTGTTTTTATACGATATTCCTCAAAAAGATTAACAATTCCGAAGTCAATGAAATTAATATCCGGTTGAGCTAGGGTAGAATTGATACGTTGGGAAGTATCATCCGTAAACTCGTACCAGGTAGGGGATTGATAGCTACCACCAACCCTAATGTTATCGTTCAATTTGGCAATGGCACCCAATCCAAATGAAAATCCATAACCTTCGGTTCGCAAAAAGTTGTCAAAGGTGGTGAATTGAACAGGGGAATCTATATCGTATCCTGTTTCGTCCAATAGGGTAACCCTTTCAAAGAGGACCGAGTGGAAGTTTAACGAGGCTCCTAAGTACAGATTTTCCTGGTATTGCCCAGCAAAATTAAGGGTAAACTTGCTGTTGAATCCTGATGTGCTTTGCAGATAATCCTGATTAACATTGGTGTATTCAGCGTTGGAAAAATAGGAAGTATTGGCATCATCATCGGCCGTTGGCTCAATAAGACCGGCTTGAAAGCCCAAAAAGGCCTGTTGTGCGCCAAATCCAAGACTGCCACCAATATCTAAATAAGCATCTTCAATAAACTCTCCATCCTGCACTCGTAAGGGACCCAAGGGTTGACCTTCGGCAAAATTGAGAAAGTAATTATCTATGCCCTGTGTGACTGTTCCCGATGCGAAAAACTCATTATCAAAATTTTGGACCAAATCATAATTAACGGCCAAGGCCAGTTTTTTCCATGGACTGTCTGAAGATTTGAAAACGAAAACCCCTCCAGCTTGATTGAGCTCCACCGAGTTGATATCTCCACTTCGCAACGAATTGCCAAAGAAAACTTCGTTGTCCCTGTTATAGTTGGAACCCGAAATGGTAAACTCGCTGAAGTTAAAAACGGCGGAACCGGCCGGATTAATGTTTATGGAAGATAAATCACCCCCTAGAGCTCCAAAAGCACCGCCCATAGCTTGAAAACGTGCTGTACCCTGTACCTCTTCAAGACTGTATCGAAGTACATCGTTGATGTTCTGGCCACTTGCGAAAACGCATGAAAGTACCATTATGAAAGTTGAAAATCTTTTCATTTTGTCTGATTTAGTTTATTTGAAAATGGATGCGTTTATCTTCTTCGTCCACCACCACGACTTCCAGAAGACCTACCGGAAGAAGACCTACCTCCTCCAGAACTTCTAAAGCTGCCAGAGCTTCTGCTTCCGCTACGTGAGCTTCGGTAGCCGCTACTTCTGGAGCTTCTGCTCGGACTTCTATAACTTCCAGAACTTCTGGAGCTTCCGCTAGACCTACTGTAGTTGCTGCTTCTTGGGGCTGTTCTGCCCGAAGATTGATAACTTCTTGTGCTTCTGCCTGATGAGCGATAACCTGAGGAAGTTCTTCCAGAGGTTCCACTTCTGTAGGTCCTACTGTTTCCTGAAGAAGGAGATGACCTATAGGTTCTACTGCTTCTTGAAGAAGGAGATGTGCCATATGAACGATTGGTTCTTGAACTTGTGCCATAACCTGGAGAGGTTCGCGTACTTCGGCTTGTTCTGTAACTTCGATTTCGAGTTGCGGCATCAGCACTTACAGACCTTCTTGCCGTGCCGCTGCGATAGGTTCGCGAACTTCTATAGGCAGAAGAGCCCCTTCCAACATTCGATCTTCCGGCAACAGCCCGCGTCCTTGACGTCGAGCTTCTTCCTCTATATGATAAATTTGATCTACCGCCTCTTAGGTTTGTTCCAGGAATGACCGTATTGGAATATCCTCTGCGACCTCTATTGTAGGCAAATCCTCTATTGTAATAACGGTTGTTCCAGTAACCACCGCCCCATCCGTAGCCACCGCCCCAGACCCAAGGATTGTTCCAGCCCCAGCCAAAGCCTCCGCCCCAGCCCCAACCGAAACCGCCGCCCCAGCCAAAGCCACCGCCCCAGCCCCAGCGATTCCATCGCCAAGGGTTGTTCCAGCCCCAGCCCCAACCAAGGCCTCCGCCCCAGCCCCAGCCGTTCCAAAGCCATGGGTCGTTCCAACCCCAACCAAAGCCACCGCCCCAGTTGTCATAAACATTGATGGTGAGGTTCGTTGGGTTATCACCCCATGCAGGATTTCCTTGATAGGTATTGTTATCGGCAAAATAATCGGTTTGAGCTCCCAAGGGAATACTGTCGTTTTCTACACCACTTGAATAGCTGTCGATATCGGTAAAGATCTCGTCCTCTAAAATTTCATCGAACTCGTCGGCTTTTTGACCAAAATAGTCCCCATATACATCGCTCTCCCGATTATCATTTCTGACTGCTTCGGGGGATCTTTTTTCAACTCGTGTGACAGGTGCTCTGTTGGTTGAATATATACCATCATCTTCATAATAAGATGCCTGTTGATAGGATCCACAGGATGCAAAAAGGATGGCGACAAAAATCAGGGAAAAAAGCTTAAAAGTTAGGCGGGGTAGAGACTTTTTCATATCGCAATTTTTATTGTTGAACATACTAAAAATAACTAGCTTTACCGAATTATTTTCTAAACTAAGTCACAAGTTTTGTGCCAAACTACAGGGAATGGGTAAAAATTTAACAACTCGCAGTGAGGATTATTCCAAATGGTATAACGAGCTCGTAGTAAAGGCCGATTTGGCTGAAAACTCTGGGGTAAGAGGATGCATGGTCATCAAGCCGTATGGGTTTGCCATCTGGGAGAAAATGCAGGCCCAGCTGGATAAAATGTTCAAAGAAACAGGGCATGAGAACGCGTATTTTCCAATTTTTATTCCAAAATCGTACCTGAGCAAGGAAGCGAGTCATGTTGAGGGCTTTGCCAAGGAGTGCGCTGTAGTCACCCATTACCGTTTGAAAAATGCCGAGGATGGAAGTGGCATTGTTGTGGATGAAGATGCCAAGTTGGAGGAAGAGCTCATTGTTCGGCCTACATCAGAAACTATTATTTGGGATACCTATCGGCGATGGGTACAATCATATCGCGATTTGCCCATAATGGTCAACCAATGGGCGAATGTGGTACGATGGGAAATGCGAACACGTTTGTTTTTGCGTACTACGGAATTTTTATGGCAAGAAGGTCATACGGCCCATGCTACCCGGGAAGAGGCTATGGAGGAGGCGGAACAAATGATGCATGTATACGCTGAATTTGCTGAAGATCATATGGGTGTGCCTGTTATTAAAGGAACCAAGACAGAGAGTGAGCGCTTTGCCGGAGCAGAGGAAACCTTCTGCATTGAGGCTCTCATGCAGGATGGGAAAGCACTACAAGCTGGAACATCACATTTCTTAGGTCAGAATTTTGCCAAAGCATTTGATGTTAAATTTGCTACCAAGGAGGGAGGTCAGGAATATGTTTGGGCCACTTCTTGGGGGGTCTCCACGCGATTGATGGGCGCGTTGATCATGACGCATAGCGATGATAATGGATTGGTATTGCCTCCTAAGTTGGCTCCAATACAAGTGGTCATTGTTCCTATATATAAAGGTATGGAACAATTAGATGCCATTTCTGAACGTATCGGACCTTTAGTGAAAGAATTACGTTCCCAGGGTGTTTCCGTAAAATATGATAAAAGAGATACCCATAAGCCTGGCTTTAAGTTCAACGAATATGAGCTAAAAGGAGTTCCCTTGCGTATTGCTGTGGGACAGCGCGATTTGGCAAACGGTACCTACGAAATAGCAAGAAGGGATACCTTGGAAAAAGAAACCGTAGGTGCAGATACTGTTGTAGCGAAGGTATCTTCCCTTTTAGAAGAGATTCAGGATAATATCTATAAAAAGGCACTTGATTTCAGGACGTCACACATAACACCTGTGGATTCCTACGATGAATTTAAAAAGGTGTTGGAAGAAAAGGGAGGTTTTATTTCCGCGCATTGGGATGGTACCCGAGAGACGGAGGACAAAATAAAGGAAGAGACGAAAGCAACGATTAGGTGCATTCCATTTCCTCCTATAAAAGAGGAGGGAAAGTGTATGGTGACAGGGGAGCCATCTGGCCAAAGAGTGCTATTTGCAAAGGCCTACTAGCTAGCGGTAAAAATTCCTGCTAACTGTTGCAATACTTAAAAATAGTTGTATTTTTGCATCCGCAATTATGTAACCTTAGGGCCCGTTCGTCTAGGGGTTAGGACGCCAGGTTTTCATCCTGGTAACAGGGGTTCGATTCCCCTACGGGCTACGAAAGTGCAATGTTCATATAAAATGTTGGGAGTAACTATTGCACGGTATAAAGTTTATTGCTTCCGACTTAAATTATGGCCCGTTCGTCTAGGGGTTAGGACGCCAGGTTTTCATCCTGGTAACAGGGGTTCGATTCCCCTACGGGCTACAAAAAATAAAAAGAAAAGATGGCGAATCACAAGTCAGCATTAAAAAGAATTAGAAGAAACGAAGCTGTTCGATTGCGTAACCGATATCAGCACAAAACGGTACGTAATGCGATTAAGAAATTGCGTAATGAAGAGGATAAGAAGTCAGCGGAAGCTTTGTTGCCAACCGTTGTTGGCATGATTGATAAGTTGGCCAAAAGAAATATCATTCACAAGAACAAAGCAGCCAATTTAAAAAGCCAATTGATGGGAAAGGTAGCCGCAATGTAATTTGTGATTTGAAATATTATTAAAAACGCCCCACTTTTGGGGCGTTTTTTTATGCTATTAAATCGGCCTGTAATATAAAGGCAAGAGTTGCCGAACTTTAGTTGCTTCGTAGCTTTGTAACATTTCTGTAACCGGGAATATCTTTGTACCAGTCCTTTTTGCTTTTTCCTCCAGATACTCCCCATTCTTCAAAAAAGAGGTAACCTTCGTTCAAGGGTTCTTTTTCAAGTAATAAAGGAAAGGATTCAATCACGTTGATAGCCCAAGGCAAACCATTTTCCGTTGTGTAATCACCATCCACATCAGAGTTGTTGCCAGTAACTTCAGGTTGGGAATTTCCCAAGGTGGTAGACTTGTAATTCGCCAAATGAATTTCTTTGTCCCGCTCCCCATTGGCTACCAAAAATGGATTGTACGGGGCATAATCCAAGGAAGTGGCGACTAGGGGATTTACGAACAAAACACTGACCTTGTTTTCTTGGTTGACCAGGATTGAATGATCATCAAATAAGGGAATAACGGCGTGTTGTTGTCCCAGTTCTGTTCCGTTTCCTGCCAAACTGAAGACATCCCTGTCAAGAATTTGCCCTGATATTGACCCCACATTGTTTGGACTCAAACCCTCTATTTCAAAAGCAAAGCTGTTCACGAAGCCTGCACCATCGGAAGTCACTACATAATCAAAATCAATACCAACCATTTCGTTGCGTGCATTGAAAATTCTAGTAATTGAATAATCTAGGGCAGTATCGTTGAAATCCCAGTCACCCTTAAAGGGCCAGAGGTCTTCAAATATCAATGATGCCTTCGTAGAACTTGAGGGGTATGTTATAGCATAAGCCCTAGTTGCATCATTGGGGTATTCATCGACCGAATCCTCAACACCATCCCTATCTTCATCATTACAAATTTCTACCTCAGAAAATGTAAACCAATTGGTGTCGTTCTGCCCATTGGTGTTGGGATCATCAACTCTTCGCCAAACGATACGATTGAAAGTTCCTGATGCTGCCGAAATCAAAAGAGTTCCATAACCGTCCCGGTAATACCTCGCCTTTGACCTGGGATCTGTGTCCCTTAATATTCTTTCAGTATCATCATAAACAAACTCACTGCCCCCCGATAGTAGGGTTTCGGTGTGTTGGTCGCCTACAAATTGATACATGGAGGCATCCACACTTCTAAAGTGCATCAATAAGTTTTGTACAGGGGTATCAAATGTCATTTCAAACTCCACATAGCCATCTGGATCATTATTGGTGTCAATTTTTGAGCGTATCCAAAAGTTGAAACCATTAAAAGTGAAAATGGGAGTAGAAAAACCACCACCGGCAATGGAAAAACGATTTTTAAATTCAGCACCATTCACTGGGGTTGCCATAACAATGGCTGTAACTCCCTGCTTGGGAAATTGTATGTTGGAAATAGTGTTTACATCACCCGTGTTTCCAATAGAAACACTGGATACATCTGCATAAAACCTTTGACCATAAATGTTGGCGCAATCTGTATTGGATTGTTTTTGTGAATTCGCTTTTGAAGGAGCTCTTTTTCCCGAATTTCCGTTATAGGAGTAAGAAGCGGAATTTTGTATTATGGGAACGATGACTTCATTAACAGACTCATTTGATTTTCTTACAAGAAATATGTCTTCAATGAACGTGGATAGGTTCACACTTTCCAATATAGACCCATTAAGGGGTTGTTTTTCAAAAAGTTTATTTGGCAAAGGACCGATAATACTGTCTAAACTGTTGATTAGCTCATCGCTATAGGCATAGGCTTCGTAAACAACGTTTGGGGAATTGTCTGTGATATTAACTGATACTATGGTTTCGGTTACAAAATTAAAGTCGGCTGGAAATTTTAAATCGATCAAGGCTGGTTTATCCAGGTTAGTTGAATCCCTACTTAGCGATTCGAGGTAATCATTGTATTTTTCCTGCAGACATCCTTGAAGTAAGAAGGCAGCTGCTAAAACAAGGGTTGTTGAAAAAATTCTAAGCTTTATCATGACCAGTAAATCCCTTAAATGAACGAAAAAACCTACAAAAAACTCAGTTTTATCGATAAACGGCAATCCGAAGTTGCAAAAGCTGTTAAAAGCGTGGCGAGCGGAGAGTCATTCCTATGGTTGGCATTTTACTTTCAACATAGGAGTTCAGTTATGCGAGACCATGAGTGACTGGTTTTGCAATTCATTTTAAAACTAAAGGAAAAAGGCCCCAAATAGGAGCCCTTCTTTCTTATTATTGCAATTCAGATTCATTTCGATATCCAACCGAGTCCTTGTACCAATCTTGATATGCTGCCCCTCCTGATGCTGCCCACTCATTGAAGAAATTGTAGGCCTGGTTTACCGGTACATTTTCTTTTGGGGGCTTAAAATTGTGGATAATGTTTATGGCCCAGGGAAGCCCGGTTCCAGTTTGGTAATTGCCATCTTCATCTTGATTGACACCTTCTACCTCGGTATCATTTATGCCCAAACTAGTTCGAAACCGGTTAGGAAGGTGAATTTCCTTTCCTCTGTCCTCATCAACAATTAAAAATGGGTTGAAGGGTGCAAGTCCCAACTGGTTAGTGGTAATTGGGGTGGTAAACTTCACCGAGACTTTGGACGGAATGTTCAACATAGCTTCATTATTATCAAATAATATCACCACAGCTCTCGATTGTCCTTGTTCGGTGCCATTAGCAGCAACGTTGATGAACCCTTCTGTGAGGACCGTGCCTGTAACTGATTCAACTAGGCTCGGGGCAATACTTTCGAATTCAATACCAAAGGCATTGGCAAAACCGGCTCCATCCGAAGTTACCTCGAAATGTATATCGAGCTGTACGGCCATATTATCGGAATTGAGTATGGCAACAAAACGATAATTTATGGTAGTATCATTAAAATCATAGTCCCCCAAAAATGGCCAAAGGTCTTCAAAGGCAAGTGTTCCCCAACCATACTTGCTAGGTGTAAATTGTTCAAAGGCCTTATCAGCATCTTCCGGGAAATCGTCGTTGCTATCCGTGATTCCATCGCCGTCGGTATCGGGGTCAACCGCTGTTTCGTCAATAATCCTAAAGGTTGTCAGGTCGTTGATGGTTCTTCCAAAAGAGACACCTGAATTGGAGTTGGGCCCATATCTATATTCCCATCCTCCTGTTTGGGTATCCATTACGATTAGGTTACTATTACTCCCGTTATTGGCCAACCACAATTCGTTATTGGAATCGAAGGTCATTGATGTAGGCGAGAATGGTAGGTCTTCCCCACTAATTCGTGTAGAGTCATAATCTCCTTCATTGTTCAGGGTCAAGCGATAGAGGCCTGAAAACGAACAGAGGAATAGCGTGCCATCTTCGGCAAAGGCCAAATCCCCACCTTGTTTTTTATCCAATCCATTGATAACCCATTGGGACAAAATTGTACCGTTCAATGGATCTATGGTATACAATTTATCTCCTGTGGAAAAGTAAAGCAAACCATCTTGAGTATTATAATCCAATCGTGGCCCTCCAATTCCCAAGTTGGCCACAGTGGTCCAGGCGTCATTTATCATATCATATTTCATCAGGGGGTTCGGCTTGGAACGTCCTATGGAATACAAAACTTTGTTTTGTTGGTCAATGGCAGCCGTATAACTACCCATCGGCATCGTAGAAATAAAGGTATAATCTCCGTTCAAAGGATCTACCTGGAATAGTTCCCCACTGCCATTTACACAGTAGAGATAATCCTCTATCGCACTTTTGGATGAGGAGGCACCCTTGCCGCTGGAAGGCACATGGGTATAGGTCACCTCGTTGCCAACAATGTCAACGATAGATGAAGAATAAGCAAATCCTTCCTTTCGGCGGATATAAAGCTTTTCAAAATAGCTTGGAACTACAAAGCTGTGTTCTATTCTTCCTCCAGAAGGAACACCACTGAACAGTAAATGGTTGAGATTGTCAACAATTACATCCGTATCAGTTATTTCTTCATCTTCCTCACTGATATAGGTAAATTGACCTTGAGCCGTAGATGCTCTGTAGGCATAGACGTCATATTTAACTCCTGTAGTGTTATCATTGATTACCAATTGCAATGGCTTTTCTGTTTTAAACTCAAAACCATCAGGTATTTTTAAATCTGTGATGAGTAGCTCTCCGACTGGGGCGGGCTCTTCTGATTCATTTTCCGTTTCGGTTGCTGTCTCGATAGGCTCTTCAAGACTATCTTTTACACAGGATTCTAGGCAAAAAATAGTGCAAATTCCTAGAAATAATGAAACAATTTGGGACGTTTTCATAATTCAATTTTTCAAATATCTATATTCAGCGATGGATAAAAATAGGCTTGAACTGTGCAATAAATTCATCATTTACCTTTGCTGGCAAGCTACTGTCGGCGAACGGTATAAATGGTTCGACAAACAGAATATCCATCTTTTCTTGGAAAAAAGAACGAAAAAACTTACAAAATCTTATAACCTATCGACGAACGGTTCAAGGAAGTTGTAAAAGTGCTAAAAAGTGATGTTGGGGTCACAGTTAACGGAACGCGCGACGCTTTCCAAGTATGAAGCCGATACTAAAGAGCGCATACATCAAAACAATCAATATAACTAGGATGGTTTGTAAATTGTACTGGGCCCAAATTTCATATTTCAAGTACCCGATGAGGAAGATAAATGGGAAGAAGAGATAAAAAATAGCTAGTCCCAAGCTTATCCAGAACAGAAGATTTTGTCTTAGTGGGTAGGCGCTTTTGTCCGCTCTTTTTTCTTTAGCATAAATATAGATGGCAAACAAAAGGACCAAAGACCCCACCAAATCTGCATAGTACAGATTGGTATGGAAGGGATCTTGGAAAAACAGGCTGACCAAATAAGCTACAAATGTGATAATGGCTCCGTATTTTATCCAGGTTTTGTGCTTGGCCGTAACTACTGTCTTCCAATAGACCCAGTAGAAAAAACTAAATACCACTACTTGATAGATGTTATAAATAATGACATTGTGCCAATTATATCTCTCATCAGAGAAAAACTGAAAGTTTTCATGATACTTAATAAAATAGCCCAAGAGTTCCGTAAAAAAGGTATAGGCAATGAGAACCGGTAAATATTTTAACACGGTGTCAAAATATTTTCGGTAGCTGAAAACAGCAATTACCCATGTGACGAAATAAAAAGGAATAAAATAATGTTCCTTTAAAAATTCAAAGAATTCTTGGGCCATCTTTCTTAGAAATCACCGGGGGGCGGAGGTCCACTGCTTCCTCGGTTCATGGTTAGACTTTGATCTCCTCCTTGCGGGGCTAAACTGGGAGCAAAACTTGCATAGGCCTTTTGTGTCTTTGGGTTATTTTCACCCAAACCCTTTTGGTATACCTGTGTCTTGTCCTTAATGAGTTTTGCCTCACCATCAGCTCCGATATAAAAACCAAAATTTTGGCCATCTACGTTAATGGTAGGAACAATGAAAATCGAGTTTTGACGAGGATGTACTACTTTTTTACCATCTGGAAATTTTTCTTTGTTTGGATAGTTGGCGAAATAAAATCTTAAGGTGGTAACATCTACCTTTGCTTTTTTCGCTTCTTGCTCTACAAAAGCGATATATTGTTTCACTTCGTCAAAGTCGTAAGTAGACCAACGCGCTACCTTAAAGTTTTCATCGTCGTTCATTTCCAACTCAAAGGCCTTGATGCTCTCTACACGGTTTCTTGTGTAGTTATCGTATAGTTCCTTGGATTCTTCCAGAGAGATTATACTTTTTGGGGGCTTTACGACCTCCCTTTCTTCTTGTTGCGGTGGGTCATCGGTTTTTTCTTGTTTTGGTTTTTGCTGGCAAGAGGCCAATAGCACTAAGGTACAGCCCAAAAAAAGAGCAATGCTTTTGTAAGTGTTCTTCATGTTTGTAAGTCTTTTAAGTATTTAGAGTATAGGGAAACCGTACTAAAGATATGTTTTTCTCTAAAAAGAAGTACAAAAAACCCTTTGGGATCGCCAAAGGGTTAAATCATATTGTAAAATGGGGATTTGCTGACTACTCGTTCATGGTCAACAAAAATTCCTCATTATTTCTAGTTTGCTTAATGCGTTGTTCCATAAACTCCATGGCCTCTACAGGATTCATATCGGCCAAATACTTACGCATGATCCACATGCGTTGTATGGTGTTTTCATCCAACAACAGATCATCTCTACGTGTGGAGGAAGAAATTAAATCAATGGCAGGGAATATTCTTCGGTTGGAAATTCTTCTATCCAACTGAAGTTCCATATTTCCAGTACCCTTAAATTCTTCAAAGATTACCTCGTCCATTTTGGAGCCGGTCTCAGTCAATGCTGTGGCTATGATGGACAAAGAACCACCATTTTCAATGTTCCGGGCCGCACCGAAGAAACGCTTCGGTTTGTGTAGGGCATTGGCATCAACACCACCACTCAATACTTTTCCGGAAGCAGGTTGCACTGTATTGTAGGCTCTTGCCAAACGCGTAATGGAATCCAAAAGGATGACCACATCGTGTCCGCATTCCACTAGACGCTTTGCTTTTTCAATGACAATATTCGCTACCCGCACATGTTCGGTTGCTTCTTTGTCGAATGTAGATGCCACCACTTCACCTCGAACATTTCGTTGCATATCGGTAACCTCCTCAGGACGCTCATCAATCAATAAAATAATTTGATAAACCTCAGGATGATTGGCCGCAATGGCATTGGCGATATCCTTAAGAAGCATTGTTTTACCTGTTTTCGGTTGGGAAACGATCATACCACGTTGTCCTTTACCTATAGGGGAAAACAAATCGATAATCCTGGTGGATAAGGTACTTTGTCGTTCCGCTAACCTGAACTTCTCTTTTGGAAAAAGAGGGGTAAGGTGTTCAAACGAAACCCTATCCCGGACCACTTGAGGGTCCAAGCCGTTGATTTTGTTCACTTTAATAAGCGGAAAATACTTTTCTCCTTCCTTGGGAGGTCTAATGTTTCCTAAAACTGTATCTCCAGTCTTTAACCCAAAGAGTCTAATCTGGGATTGGGAAACATAAATATCGTCTGGTGAGGACAGATAGTTATAATCGGAAGAACGCAAAAAGCCATATCCGTCCTGCATAATATCGAGAACACCTTCACTTTCAATAATGCTATCGAACTCAAATTCAGGCTCTTTATAACGATTCTTTAAATCTTTATCAAAGTTGCTGCTTTTCTTGTCTTGGTGTCCTCCCCGTTGATGTTGGCCACCTCGCTTACTTTGACCTTTGTGTTGTCCGTTTGACTTATGATCTCGCTTAGGCTGTTGTGGTTGAGGCTCTTTTTTAGGTTCTTCCTTTTTGGATTCTTCCTTTACCTCAGGGGCAGGGGCAGGCGTGGCCACTTTTGTTTCGGTAGTGGCTTCCGATGTATTTTTTTGGTTTTTGGCTACGCGGGCTCTCCTAGGTTTGGGAGCTGCATTTTGCTCAGGTTGAGGTGCGCTTTTGGAAACGGCAACGGGGTTGGATGCTTGCACATCCAAGATTTGGTAGACCAAATCCAATTTTTTCAAGGATTTAAATTTAGGAACCTTGAGTCCTTTGGCAATTTCCTGCAACTCTGGAAGCTTTTTAGCCTTTAGATCTGAAATCTCAAACATTAAATGATGAATAAATTAAACTTACTTGATAAAACCGATTGAAGTAAAAGTTATTGGGGTATTACGGTAGGAAAGACTTCCTGGGTAAGTGTCACTCTAATAACGGCACAAGTATACAAATTATTTTTCAACATTCTGGGGCTTTTTCCCAAAAAGACACTTATTTTTGCCTTCCGAATTCTTTTGGTACAATGATTCAACGAATTCAAACGTTCTTTTTGGTAGTCGTCGCATTGATGACGGGTTTATCTCCCTTTTTGCTCAGTTTATGGAAAGATGCAAGTGGGACAGAAATATTCGCTAGCAATGTTTTATGGATCAGCCTAATGTTTTATGCTTCGGCGGCTTTGGCCTTGATTACCATTTTTATGTACAAAAACAGACAGAATCAATTTGTGTTGAACAGATTGAATATGATATTGAATCTTTTTTTACTAGGATTTTTCGTTTACCGATCGCTAAACTTATCCGGAGAAAGTGAAATTTCTGAGAAGGGTATTGGGATGCTGATTCCTGTATTTTCTATCGTTTTTCTGGTCCTGGCCAACAGGGCTATCAAAAAGGATGAAGATCTTGTAAAATCTGTTGATCGTTTGCGATAAACCTAACATCTTAGTAGTATTAGTGCGAAAAACCCCGGCCATTGGCCGGGGTTTTTATTTTACGATGAAGATCTTCCAGTTTATAATCCTTCCATCATGTTATCCACCGTAAATCCATTATTGAAATTAACATCCGTTAGGGTTTGAACAAGGTTCGGTTCTTCAGAATATCCCTCTTCACTGGGTAAAAAATAGGTTCTTCGGGTCGCCACAGTTTGCCCATCCACGTTGGTATACTCATAATTCGCTATGATAACCGGCTCGTTTACTCCTAAAAACGGTAGGGAAAAATAAAAGCGATCAATCATTTTGGTAGTGGGATTCACATAAAGGATATAAATATCGTTCTGTTCTTTGCCCGTGACCTCTGGGTCATAGGTTACGTGAACCTTATCATAGGTTGTTCCATTATACTCCTCTTGACCTTGATAGGTAACAATAGTGCCCTCGTTCGTAAGCTTATAAGGCATGGTGAACCAAAAGTAATTGGCTTTTCGCAAAAAATCCCCTAAACCAAGGAGTTGGGCGTCCTCTGTTTTGTTACCATTGATCATAACTACCGTCTCCTTACCGTCAAAACACTGAATGACCTCACCTTCTTCACCCGGCATAACATTGATGTCATGCTGCGTGTATTTTCCCAATGAAGCTTCGTTGCTAAAGATGTAGCGTTCCGTGGATATATCTGCTTTTCCATCAGCTTGACGGTAATCATAGGTATATTGTACATCGCGTTTGTTCCATAAATCGCCCCAACCACCATGGGCATGCGCAACAGCTTTTAAAATAGTTTTGGGTTCTGAGGTATCATAAATGGGGGCAGGGTCCACTTCTTCAACCACTGTTTCGGTTTGTGTGTCTGCCTGTTTTGACTTCTGTACACAGGAAGCAAAAAATAGAATACTTGTCAAAGCAAGAATCTTAAGGCCTTTTGTTTTCATGTTGTTGTTTTGTTGTTTGAGGCTTTAGACGAAAAGTGAGCTGGTGTCTTACGAAAAGCCTAAAAAAATTAAAGCTCAAATTGCTGTCCAAGGGATGCAACACCAAAACCTTTTTGAATTACATTGGAGTGTGCATCACTTTTCGGATTTAGAAGGGGATTCGTATGGTTGAAGTGAATAAAATGGATTTTCGCCTTTTCCGTTTCCGGAAGGTTTTTAAAAAGCTCAATGCTCTCAATCACAAAGGGATGTGGTATTTCAGAAATATCTCGGTTATCAATTTCTTCTCCGCTGAAAAAAGTAGCATCCAAAAAGGCTAGGTCAACGCTTTCAATTTCTTTGACAATCTGCTTCTCCCATTTAGACCATTTATCGATATCGGGAATGAAGAGGGTGGATTGGTTGGGTCCCATTAATTTGTAGCCCACCGTTTCTGAATATTCATCGCGATGTGGAACGGTAAAGGGAACGATGCTGAAGTTTTTCGAAAGTTTCAATTCCGATTCGTTGACGAGGGATATCATTTGGATGTTGCCCAAATCAACCAATTGATTCCATGGACCATTGTTCCGAAGAAAGTTTTCCATTTTGGGCATTGCATAAACAGGAACCTTTTGAGCGCCCAAAGCTTCTCTGCCCAAATACATCAACCCCGAATAATGCCCTATATGGGCATGAGTGAGGAGGATGCCATTTGGTGTTTCTTCTGAAGTTCCAGCACGTTTTTTGAGTTCTTTGAGTTGAGAAGTAATATCAGGGGATGCTTCGAACAAATAGGTCTTTTTAGTTTCATGGTCCACTACACCCAAACTCACCACCTTTCGGTCTGGGTCTGGGTTTTCAAATAATTGGGAGCAACACTCTTTTTTACAGCCTATGTGCGGACTTCCCCCATCTTGGACTGTTCCCAAAATGTATAGGCTTACGGTAGACTTTGGTTGATTTTGTGTGTCCTGACCATGTTTTTTTGAAGAAGTATGACATCCGAAGAAGGCAACCACAATAAAAATGACCCAAAACTTCATCCCTCTATCTTTTTCCAAGTTCAATGACCTCCAAATCCGTAATCTTATCCTTATCAATAACAAACCGAAGCATGGTGCGTACATGATGGAACCCATACTTTCCACATGCCCCTGGATTCATATGCAATACCCCCAATTTTTTATCGTGCTGCACTTTTAAAATATGGGAGTGACCACAAATAAAAAGTTTTGGCGGATTTTGTTTGATTTCATCCCGAACCCTAACATTATATTTACCTGGGTAACCTCCAATATGTGTGATCCATACATCAACGTTCTCACACAAAAAACGGTTATGTTCTGGAAACTCCTGTTGAATCCGGTGGTCATCCACATTACCATAAACTCCGCGTACGGGCTTTATCTTTTTCAAGCTATCGGTAACCGATAACGTGCCAATGTCACCGGCGTGCCAAATCTCATCAGCTTGCGAAGCGTATTTAAGGATGGATTCATCCATATGGCCATGAGTATCCGACAGCAACAAGATTTTGGTCATACGCTAAAAATATGCTAAAAAAGAATCCGTGAATCACGATTGTTGGGGATTCAAGTATCTTTAACGCCTAAAAGTAAAGGATTCCATTGAGATATTTTATCAGGTTTTCCTATTTCGGCAAAGCGTATCATGGTTGGCAAAGACAGCCCAATGCCATATCCGTTCAGGAAATTTTGGAAAACGCCATGTCCACGCTTTTAAGAGCACCGGTGGAAATAGTGGGTGCCGGACGAACGGATGCAGGCGTGCATGCTCGTGAAATGTATGCCCATTTCGATTTTGATGGTGCTATCGATTCGAAGGAATTGGTGCAACGCTTGAATTCCTTTTTACCTGACGATATTGCCATCCAAGATATAGTTCGCACTTCTAATGACGCCCACGCACGTTTTGATGCCAGTGAACGAACCTACGAATATTGGATTGTTCAACAAAAAGACCCTTTTTTCACTGATTTTGCACACCACGTTTGGCAGCCTTTGCAGATTTCTAAAATGAATGAAGCTGCGGCTCTTTTATTGGAACACGAAGACTTTGAGTGTTTCTCAAAGTCCAACACGGACGTCAAGACCTTTATCTGTGATGTACGAAAGGCAGTATGGACAAAAGAAGAAAACAAATGGGTATTTGCTATAACTGCTGACCGTTTTTTGAGAAACATGGTACGGGCTGTCGTTGGCACATTGCTTGAAGTGGGATTGGGGAAGCAGGAGCCAGTAGGAATTAATAAGATTATTGAGAGTAAAAGTAGGTCTGAAGCTGGGGTTTCCGTACCTGCAAAAGGACTATATTTGACTCACATTTTATATCCAAATAGCATTTTTGATGAGCAAGAATGACGAAATAGGAAAAGCATTTGACATCGGACTTTTCAAAAGGGTTTTTGCGCATACCAAACCGTATAAGACCATCTTTTGGGTCGTAGCTTTGGCAGCTATATTGTCTGCTGGATTTGCAATTTTGACCCCGGTTCTGGTGCGTGATGTCATCAATGGTGCGCTTTCCCAAAAAGATGCTGATTTGTTGCTGTATTTGGTGCTTTCCCTATTAGGGGTACTCCTTGGTCAGGTTATCACGCAACTCTTATTTAATTACTTCGCCAATTTATTGGGGGAATCTGTGATAAAGGATATTAGGGTACGCCTCTTCAAAAGGATGATGGGATTCAAAATGACCTATTTTGATAATTCCTCCATTGGTGTCTTGGTGACCCGGGCGGTGCAGGATATGCAACGAATCGGTGAAATCTTTAGCCAAGGGTTTTTCGTTATCGTGGCCGACTTGCTGAAAATGCTTTCTGCTGCAGCTATAATGATTATCATTAATTGGAAGTTGGCGCTTATTGTTTTTGCCATCTTACCTATAATTCTGATTGCCACCCGGCTTTTTCAACAGGCCATGAAAGTAGCTTTTATTGAAGTAAGGGCCCAAGTGGCCAACCTTAATTCTTTTGTACAGGAACGAATTGCAGGAATGAAAATCGTTCAGCTATTTAACCGTGAGGAAATTGAAAGGGAAAAATTCAGGACCATCAATGAAAAACATCAAAACGCCTGGCTGAAAACGGTCTGGTACAATTCCATCTTTTTCCCCATTGCGGAGATTTCTTACTCGGTAGGGATAGGTTTGGTGGTGTATTTTGGTGTTGTTCAAAACATCAATAATGTAAACCTGAATGATACAGGTTCCATTTTCGCTTTCTTTTTCTTGATGGATTTGCTCTTTCGCCCGCTACGTCAAATTGCAGATAAGTTCAATACCCTACAAATGGGAATGGTGGCTGCCAATCGCGTATTTAAAATTTTGGATACGGAGAGTAATATCCCTAACCTTGGAAAACTTGAAAAACCAGAGGTGAAGGGTAACATTGAGTTTGACAATGTGCGATTTGGTTACTTGGAAGATGAAGAGGTGTTACACGGTATTTCGTTTAAAGTGGAAGCGGGTGAAACTATTGCTATAGTAGGTGCTACAGGAGCTGGAAAATCAACCATAATCAATCTGCTGAATCGTTTTTACGAGATCAACTCTGGTGCTATTTTGGTCGATGGTATTAATATCAAGGACTATACGCTTCAATCACTTCGCTCGCACATCGCGGTTGTACTTCAAGATGTGTTCCTTTTCGCGGATACCATTGCCAATAATATTTCCCTCAAGGATGATTCCATTTCGCAGTCGACCATTGAAGAGGCTGCCAAACAAATTGGGGTACACGACTTCATTTCGAGTTTGCCCCAGGGGTATCAATACAATGTAAAGGAACGGGGAACCATGCTTTCAAGCGGGCAACGTCAGCTTATATCTTTCTTAAGAGCTTATGTAAGCAACCCAAGTATCCTAATTTTGGACGAAGCCACCTCTTCTGTGGATACCTACTCAGAGCAATTGATTCAAGGGGCAACTGAAAAAATAACAGAAGGTAGAACCTCAATTATTATTGCGCATCGTTTGGCCACCGTGAAAAAGGCCGATAAGATTATTGTGATGGATGCCGGTAAAATTGTTGAAATGGGCACTCACAAAGAATTGCTTAAAAAAGGAGGGTACTACAGCGACCTTTACGAAGCCCAATTTTTGGCAGAACAGCAAATTGCTTAAGGCTTTGGTGCAAAGTCTTGTATGTTGACCTTACCCACCAATAACATTAAACTTATGATTAGGACCCCTATTCCTAACATAACAAAGACCATCAAAAAAAGATAGGCCAAGCCTCTTAGGAATGTATTCATGATGCTCGTTCCATGTATCCTTCCGAAAACAATAAATTGATAAATCACAATCAATACGAGAAACAGCCAGTTGAAAATATCATAGGGAATCTTAAACAAGCCAAATAGGGGCAAACATATCATAACTTGCACAAATGAAGCTTGTGCAGTTGTATAGGAATTAGCCACCAAATGCTCAGTATAATTCAGTTTGTTTTTATCTAGGAACAAAAGCCAGGTCAGTAGGGCGTATATGGGCATAATCAAATACGAGAGCAAGCCTTGGTAATCGAAAATAAAATCAAGGTTGGGTGTATTGGCATTCGTTAAACTGTTCCCGGTGAGATTTACTTCGTAGATTCTGCGGAGCACAAAAAATAGCAATCCGGAGAGTGTTATTGCAATGGCGAAGTAACTAATGGGGTTCATGTATTTTTTTCGGGTCCCTGAAACAAAACTTTCAACCACCTTTTCAGGGCTTGTGAACAAATGCCTGAATGTCTTTAACAAGGTATTGTCCAAATTGAACACTTGAAAGCTTAAATCTTGCCAAATGTTCTTTATGGTCAGTCGATTGCGAATGACTTTTGCTCCGCAATTGGGACAATAACTAAAATCGGACCGTAAACTGGAATCGCAATTTTTGCAAACCATCTATTCCAAATCTTTTGTTATCAAATTGATGAGTTCAGGAAGGCCTTTATATGAGACAAATTCCCCACTTTTTATATATGAGATAAGCCCGGTCTCCTCGCTCACCACCAAACAAATAGCGTCTGTTTTTTCGGTAATACCCACTGCCGCACGATGCCTAAGACCAAAGCGCAGCGGAATGTTTCTGTCATTGGATACAGGTAAAATAACCCGGGTTGCTGTGATGTAATTGTCTTGAATAATGATTGCCCCATCGTGTAAGGGGCTGTTTTTGAAAAATATGCTTTCTAAGATGGGCTGTGTTATCTGGATGTTCATTTGATCGCCCGTGGACTTGATAAAATCGAGGGAGTTGGTGCGTTCAATAACGATCAAAGCACCTGTTTTTGTCGCACCCATTTTTTCACAGGCACCAACAATGGCGTTCACATCGGTCATGGTTGGGAGTGCCTCTTGTTTCAAAAACTTGAAATGACGGATAAAATTTCGTTTCGTAGCGAAGTTGGTGGAGCCAATCATCAGCAAAAACTTCCTGATTTCCTGTTGGAAAACGATAATAAGAGCAATCAGTCCAATGTTCATGAATCCACCCACCATGCTACTGATCATCTTCATTTGTAACAGCTCTGTAAGCTTCCATAGGGCCCAAACAATAACGATACCTATGAAAATATTGATGGCCACAGTGCCTTTGACCAATTTGTAAATGTAGTAGAGGAGGGCGGCGACCAGAACAATGTCAATGACATCGGTGATTTTAAACTCAAGAAAATTCAGGAAATCCAACCGCGGCGTTTTTGTAAAATTAACAAAAATAGAGGAACCCAAAAGGGCTATGTGTTAGCCTTTAATTTTTCAATCAATTGGACACATTCGAACGCCTCTTTAACGTCGTGCACCCTTAATATATTGACCCCTTTCAACAAGGCAATCGAATGTAGGGCAGTGGTTCCATTCAAAGCTTCTTTGGGAGAAGATTTTAAGATCTTATAGATCATGGATTTTCTGCTCAACCCAATCAAAATGGGTTTCCTTAAGGTTTGAAACATGTTTAGGTGATTCAACAACTGGTAATTCTGTTCGGTTGTTTTAGCAAATCCAAAACCGGGGTCAATAATGATATCGTTGATTTTTTTATCTCGGGCGATATGGAGTTTTTTTGAGAAATATAGCAAAAGGTCTTTCATCAAATCGTCATAAACCGCTTGCTTTTGCATGGATTGGGGGGTTCCCTTTAAATGCATCATAATGTAGGGAACCTGATATTGGGCCACTACGTCAAACATTTTTGCATCCAAATTTCCTGCGGAAATATCGTTGATAAGGGCCGCTCCAATTTCAATACTTTGGGCAGCGATGTTTGCCCTGAAGGTATCAATGGAAATCAATGTGGATGGAAAATGTTTTAAAATCAGCTCCATGACTGGAAACAAGCGTTGCATTTCCTCATCCTCAGAAACATGTTCCGCACCAGGCCTAGAGCTGTAAGCTCCCATGTCAATAAAAGTGGCCCCATTGTTGAGCATGAGCTCTACTTGGTCTAAAACCGCCTTTGCATCCTTATGTTTTCCGCCATCGTAAAAAGAGTCGGGGGTTAAATTAAGGATACCCATAACTTTGGGAGAACTTAAATCAATTAGGGAACCTTTACAGTTTATTGTCATTGACCGCAGTAGCTTTATTGGGTTTGATTATCTTTGGCGAGTGCTGGGAAGCACCCAAATTTTGGACGAAATTTACACAAAATAGTACGAACACATGTCGGAGACCTCCCAACAGTTTGACGCTGTAATCGATACCTGCCGGGAACTTTTCATCAAGAAAACAAAAGATTATGGTACCGCTTGGCGAATATTACGACTTCCTTCATTGACCGATCAGATTTTCATTAAAGCACAACGCATACGAAGTCTTCAGGAAAAGGAAGTGCGGAAAGTGGATGAGGGCGTGGTTCCCGAATTTATTGGGATTATCAATTATTCCATAATGGCATTGATTCAACTTGAAAAAGGGGTGGCCGAACAGCCCGACTTAAATGCCGATGATGCCATTTCTCTTTACGATAAGGAAGTGGAAGCTACAAAAGACCTTATGGAAAACAAAAATCACGACTATGGTGAGGCATGGCGCGATTTGCGTGTGAGTTCCTTAACCGATTTGATATTGCAAAAGCTACTTCGGGTGAAACAAATTGAGGATAATAAGGGCAAAACACTGGTAAGCGAAGGCATCGATGCCAATTATCAGGACATTATCAATTATGCCGTTTTTGCATTGATTCATTTAAAAGAGGAGTAATGAGATATTTGGTGCTGATTTCGCGGATAATCGTTGGGGTTCTGTTCATTATCAGTGGACTTATAAAACTCAACGATCCAGTTGGTTTCTCATTCAAATTGGAAGAATATTTCAGTCAAGGGGTATTGGACCTTCCTTTTTTGATGCCTTTTACCCTGACCATTTCGATTATTGTCGTCATTGTTGAGGTGGTTTTGGGAATATTTCTGCTCATTGGATTTAGGCCGAAGTTTACGGTTTGGAGTCTGCTGCTTATGATTGTGTTTTTCACCTTTTTGACTTTTTATTCTGCTTACTTCAACAAGGTAACCGATTGTGGCTGTTTTGGGGATGCCATTAAATTAACCCCATGGGAATCGTTTACCAAGGATGTGATATTGCTGGCCCTGATACTGATATTGTTTGTGGGTAAATCGTATATCAAACCTTTGTTCTCCTCAAAAATAAATTGGATTCTTGCCGGTGTTTCTATCATAGCTTGCGGCTTATTTGCCAACCATGTTTTAAACCACTTGCCTTCCGTGGATTTCAGACCTTATAAAATTGGCGCAAACATTCCCGATGGGATGATCGTACCGGATGATGCACCCAAACCCATTTATGAATATGCCTGGCGCTTTAAGGTAGATGGTTCCGATAAAGTAGTAGTCACCAATGGGGAATATCCGACTGTGGACGGAGAGTTTGTTGATGTGGAAACCACGGAAATCCAAGAAGGATACGAACCACCAATCCACGATTTTACCATTGAACAAAACGGAGTTGACCTTAGTTCGGAAATCTTAGAAGAAGAAAAGCTAGTGATGGTAATTGCCTATGATTTGGCAAAAAGCAATTATGACTTTTTCGAAGCGCTGGCAGCCACTGCCAACGTAGCTTCCGCCAAGGGATATAAAGTCATAGGAATGTCCGCTTCCAGCGAAGACCTAAAACAAGGGATTGTTCAGAAATACAATCTTGGTTTTGATTTTTACTTTACCGACGAAACCACCTTAAAGACCATAGTTCGGTCGAACCCGGCTGTTTTGGTTTTGGAGAAGGGCACTATACAACAAAAAGTACATTACAACGATTTAGACGAACTGGAATTTTAAACGAACACAAACCCATCAATTATGAGAACCCAAATAGTAGCAGGAAACTGGAAGATGAACAAAACACAGGATGAAACGGAGGATTTACTTTCCGAACTTTCAGCCAAATTACCGGACTCCCATGCCGATGTTATTGTGGCTCCAACTTTTGTAAACTTGGGTTCTGCAAAGAATGCACTTCAATCTTCAACAATAAAAGTTGCAGCCCAAAACATGCATTTTGCTGAAAATGGGGCTTATACCGGTGAGATATCTGCCGATATGCTACTGAATCTTGGTATTGATATTGTGATTTTGGGCCACTCTGAAAGACGTTCCCTTTTTGGGGAAGATGACTCCCTACTCGCAAAAAAGGTCAATACCGCCATTGAAAAAGGAATGACCACTATTTTTTGCTTTGGCGAGGAGCTGGACGAACGAAAATCGGGCAATCATTTTTCTGTAGTGGAAAGTCAGCTAAAAAACGCACTTTTTGATTTGGACGAGAAAGCGTGGAACCAAATCGTATTGGCATATGAACCGGTTTGGGCGATTGGTACAGGGGAAACCGCATCACCCGAACAAGCCCAAGAAATGCATGCCTTCATTAGAAAGACCATCGCAGAGGCCTATAACACATCCATTGCCAATGGGGTATCCATTTTATATGGAGGTAGTGTAAAACCGGGCAATGCTGCGGAGATTTTTTCCAAACCCGATGTGGATGGGGGGCTCATTGGAGGTGCTTCGCTAAAAGCCGATGATTTCGTGGCCATCATCAAGGCCATCTAAGATTAAACCATGGGTTCGATTTATATCGAGTATGATTTTAAGGTCAGTCCTTTGCAGCCGGCTTCCGAGGTTTTGATTGCTGAATTGGGAGAGTTGGGGTTCGAAAGCTTTGTGGAAACCGAAACAGGGGTTCAGGCTTACATTCAAAAATCAGATTGGGATGATACGGTCCTAAATAACCTTTTTATTACAAAAAGTCCTGAATTCGAAATAAGTTGGGTCTGTAAAGAGATTGCCCAGCAAAATTGGAATGCCGAATGGGAAAAGAGTTTTCAACCTATCAAGGTTGGGTCGTCGTGTTTCGTTAGAGCTCCTTTTCATGAAGCTGAAGCCGTTGAATTCGATATTGTGATTGAGCCCAAAATGAGTTTTGGAACGGGACATCACGAAACCACATACATGATGTTGAGTTTGATATTGGATACCGATATCGAACGCAAAACGGTTCTGGACATGGGCTGTGGAACGGGGGTATTAGCCATATTGGCTAAAATGAAAGGCGCTAGTGCAGTAGACGCTATTGATATTGAGGAATGGTGCTATTTGAATTCCTTGGAAAATGTGGAGAGAAACCATTGTCCTGATATCAAGGTTGAACAAGGGGATAGTTCGTTACTAGCTGGAAGAAACTTTGATATTATTTTGGCTAACATCAATCGTAACATCCTGCTGAAGGACATTCCGGTTTATGCGAGCTGCATGAATCCGCATGGCCTTCTGTTTTTAAGTGGATTCTATCAAGAGGATTTGGAATCTATTACTACGGAATGTGAACGTTCTGGTTTCAAGTACCAAAGGCACATTGAAAAAAATAATTGGGTGGCTGCTGTTTATCGAATTTCTTGATCTACGGGGAGGGAAAGAAAGAATTAATTGTATCTTAAAAAAGTAAGTAAATTCTTATTTCATAACCCCTAAATCATTTAATTCATGAACAAATTGAAATTTTTGGCAATGCCCATGGCTTTGCTTTTAGTGCTATCCGCATGCGAGAAGGATAGCGGAGATACTGACCTCATTGAACCTCAAACCGTAGAGGAAAGTGCGACTCCCGAAATTACCCTTGAAGTTACGGAGGATGTCATCAATGTCCTAAAGGACAACTATTTCAATGTCGGTGATGTCAAGGTGGTAAATTTTTACTTACCTGATGGTTCAGTTGAACAACGTTTTCAAATTGAGGATGATATTACGTTCAGCATGGATCAAATTGAATTGCTCCGAGAGGTGGCAAAAAGTTCCAAGAACTATCATACCAACAATTTGGTGAATCCTGGAACCTTAACCATAATAGGCTACACCGGCGGCGGAGGTTTTGGTCTTTCGAATAAAGAACGAACGGCCTTACAATGGGCGGTAAATAATTACAACCGCTTAAATCTCACCATTACCCTATCGCTCACTTTTGGGACAAATTACCAAGATAAGGACATGGTGGTGTACCATAACCCCAACCAATCAGGGAGCGGCGGTTCGGCGGGTTTTCCTAGCAATGGAAACCCAAATAAGTTTATCCAGATTTATGGTCTGGACAATTTCAGCACCAATGTAAATGAACATGTTATCACTCATGAAATTGGCCATTCCGTTGGTTTTAGACACACGGATTGGTTTAGCCGACAAAGTTGTGGTGATAACATTAATGAAGGTGTTGGGAGCATTGGGGCAAACCCCATACCGGGAACCCCTGAAGGCTATGACCCTACTTCTTTAATGCTGGCATGTTTCAGCACAAGCGAGGATGGTGAATTCAATAATAATGACATCACCGCCCTGAGATATTTATATTAAAATCAAATCGAATTTGCTTACTTGATAAAAGTGCCTTTTAAAAGGCACTTTTTTTTGTTCTTAAGACCGGGGGCGTACTTTGGTGTCTGAAAATTAGTATATTAGTTCATCAAATCTTTGTTTTGGGCACTAAGGAAAAGATATCGGAAGAACTCCTTGTCGAGGAAAAAGAGCAGAAGCTTCATGAAATCATACTTTTCAATGATGAGGTGAATACTTTTGATCATGTTATTGAGACCTTGATTCATGTTTGTGATCATACCCCGGAGCAAGCCGAACAATGCTCACTAATCGTACATTACAATGGAAAATGTACGGTGAAGACCGGTGAGTATTCCGATTTGAAGCCAAGGTGTTCCAAATTATTGGAAGCTGGCTTGAGTGCGGAAATTGTCTAGCCGTAGTAAATTCTGTCAACACCAGGAATCTAATTTCTACCTTTCACGTAACGAAGCTATTAAACCTCACATTTTCTCGTTTTTTTTGCCGTATTAAGTTCCAAATCAGCATGGATTTGCAGTATTTTTAGGGACGAGTTACTTCAATCAACCAAACTACAGCATTCGTAAAATGGGCGAGTTTTTTAAAGCCGAGCTTAAGGACCGTTTTTTGGAATACGCCTTGGAGCGGAGGGATTATTTTGAGATCCAAACCCTTTACGATGAGTTCTTAAGACCCAACTACAACCTTGATTTTGTTGAAAGGATCATTCGAGAAATTCGCGACTACGATAGGCAACTTTTGGATGTGATGAGTGGTAATGGGATGGAAATGTTTATGTTGGCTTCCACACCTTCTACCCAAGATTTTCTGGATGGAGGTGGTTTTCTTGATATGCACGTGAAGGAAGAGGAAAAATGGGATAAATTCATAGGTCAGCTCCCAGAAAGTCGTAAGCTTACGAGAGATGAGAAGGAGTATCTGGAAAAAAACTCGCCGGCACTAAAAAAAGAAAGAACTCTTCTGATTCTGCTAATTTCGGCCATTGGTATTAGTTTTCTTTTCACCGTTTATGGAATAGTAAAGGATACCTTCCTAGAACCTCAGTATGTTCCCATGGATGATTTTGAACGCAGTCTGGAAAAAGTACGATTGCAGTATCAGGAAGAAAATTTAAGGTTGAACAAAGAGTTGGAGCAAGCTAAAATTATCATTGACTCCCTAAAAAAATAAAGCCCATTATTTCAATGGGCTTTTTATTTTGCTGGATTTGGCCTAGACGCGAACCCCTATCGTTTTATGTGATTAATTGTCGAGTTTGGAATCATTCAACAAGGTTTCAGCACTAAATGCATACTGGTCCCATTTGGGGAGCGGATGAAACTGACTGGCTTGGACATCCCTAAACAATCTTTCCAGTTCATTTTTTTGGTAGAAACTTCTTCCTCCGACAAGCTCAATTGCATATTGTACAACATCAATACAAGCCTTGCTAACGTTGGTTTTTAGACCTAATATTTCAGTGGTTGTTGTTCTGGAAGGAGAAAATTCAAGCGCATTGGTACGTTCATACATCGCTTGCCATTGAGTTTTGGCACTCAACCAACTATTGTTCAATTTTCCCAAAATAAAAGGAGTATGACTTTGTTGTTCTTTCATAGCTTTTGCAGTTTTTAGTGCAATTTCCCTAGCCCTTTCCGCGATTCCTATGTAGGCTGACATGATAAGGGGCATGGCCACAGTAATCACAACATTCCATACCGGGTGAAACTCATCCTGTGGGCGCTCCAAAGCAATGGCACTGTCAGGAACAAAAACATTTTCAAGAACTACGGTCTGTGAACCCGTGGCACGCATGCCCATTACTTTCCAGTCATCCAAAAGAGATACTCCTTCGGAGGAGAACGGAACCGCAAAATGCAATACTTTCCATTCTTTCTTTTCATTTTGATAGGGTGCCGAGGTGACCAAAATATTCCCGTTTGCAGATTGACTGGCAAAGGCCTTCTTTGCGTTGACAATGTATCCTCCTTCCGTTTTGGTCATTACCCCATTGGAACCCAACCAATCTCTAGCCCCGGTGCTTACCAAAACCAATTGGTTGTCGGCTACATTGGTCAACAAGGGCGCACCCTGACCTTTGTGCTTGTATTTCCAGACCGTGGCTGCCACAAGATGTTGATGCATGGAAAAAGCAAGCGCGGTCGAACCACACCCATTTCCAATGATCCGGATAATATTGCAGACTTCTGAAAATGATAGCCCGGCCCCACCCAATTCCTGAGGAACAAGCAAAGAAAAATATTCTGAGGTCTTAAGCAGTTCATAATTTTCAAATACAAATTGGCCTTTCTCATCATTTTCCTGTGAGCCTTTTTGGAAGGTTTGGGCCAAAGATTTGGTTGTATCGATCCAATGGTCGGCATGTATCGCTGTTGTTTTCATTTTTTTGTTGAATTACTGATTGTAGATTGTTGTTTTTGTATTGGACCATTCCCTGGAGGAATAGCTCTTCAAGTTTACTATGCTCTTTTCTTTGATGCTGCTGGGTACCCCACAGGTAGAAAAGCCAAAGAACAAAGGTGTTCTGTATTTCGTTGCAGTTTTCATGATTTGTTATTTATTGGATTTTTTGAAAATGCTTCTTTTCAAAAACTAGCTTTTACTGGGGGATTTAGATACAGTATCGAAACTCTTGCCCCTTTTTCTTTTCGTAAAGGGAACAAGCATGGGTTTGCTAGCTTGATAGTGCTTGTATTTTTGCCCGAAAGCTTTTACCAAGTCCCTTTCTTCCAAGGTGGTGCCCACTAAAACATAGGCCGTAATTGCGAGTGCCAAAAACAAGTGGGTAACCGACATAACCGGGGTGGCCCACATTCCGAGCAACATTCCAAAGTAAAGCGGGTGACGTACGTGCTTGTAGAAGGAAATAATCCTGAACTCAAGCTGGGTGTATGGTTTGTTTTGAAGTTCCAAGAAGGTCTGACGAAGCCCAAACAGGTCAAAATGGTTGATCAAAAATGAGCTGACGAATAAAATGATCCATCCTAAAAAGAATAGGATGTAAATCCCGTAATACCAAATGGTGTCCGCAGGTATGGTCCAAATCGTTCCGCCAAGGGGCTGCCAGTTAATCACCAAATTGAACAGCAAAATACCGGACATTAAAACAAAGGTGCTGCGTTCAATGGGTCGGGGGAAGTGGGAGGCAAAGAAATCCTTGAACCATTGTCTGGACATCACACTGTGTTGCACACCAAATAGGGATATCAACATAAGGTTGTTGAGAATGGCCCAGAGCACCGGGATTTTGGTTTCCTGGTCGATGGAAATCTGGGGCACAAGATTACTTACGGATAGTATCCAATAGAGTATTGACGCAAAGCCAATGAAGTAAGCAACTATTGAATACGAGAACATTAGAATTTTTTTCACGACTGATAGATTTTTAAATTCGGGGCAAACCTAGTCATGAAGTATCCCTCAAAAAGAAAATGGAATGGTTACAAATGGGTTACAAAGCTGTTTTAGGGGGTATACAAATGGGTTACAAAATTAAATATTCAAATTTTAACATATTGATAATCAAATAGTTAAAATATTTATTAAAAAGTGCGCAAAAATGCGTTCAAATCGTCTTCTGGGGAGAGATTTAGCTTTTTTCTGAGCCTATTTCTGCTCATTTTCACTGAAGATGGGTTGATATTCTGAAGCGCTGCTATCTGCTTGGTATTCAAATTCAATTTGATTAAAGAGCATAACCGTATATCGGTTTTGGTAAGGTCTTTAAACTCTTTGGTCAGCCGATCATAAAACGAACTGCTCAGGGCATCGATTTTTTTATAGAACTCATCACTGCTCTTATTGACCCAAATCTTGTTCTTAATATCGGTTTCCAGATTTTCTAATTCCTTGAGTCGCTTTCTCCCGGTGGAAGCTTTTAAGATTTCCAATCGCTGTGCAAGGGATTCGGCCCATTCTTGATTATTGGATATGTTGACGGCGAAATTGGTCAGGTCTTTTTTCTTGTATTCGATTTCTGAATTCAGCAGTTTGTTTTCGAGATTTTTAACCTTCAAATTCTGGGTGTACTTCCAATATAAAAATAACATGAACAGCAAGGCCGCCAGACTGATCATCAAAGTGATGAAAAATTTGTTTTGTTCTTTGTTCAGGTCACGTTCAAAAGCTACTTTTTGTTCAGTTTGCAGTTTGTGAAACGCGATACTATCTGCAAGCTGTTTTTTTTCAAACTGATAGTTCATTTCAATACGCGTCATCTCCTGGGTCTTCTCCTTATCAAAAAGGGAATCCTTTAGGCTCTCAAAACGTCGGAAATATTGAAGAGCTTCTCGATGGTTTCCCAAACCTTCCAAAGCATTTCCCAAACAATCGCAGGCTAAACTCTGTGTGTTCAAGGCACCCGAAGCATTCGAAAGTTCAAGACTTTCCAAACAATCGGACCTAGCAAGGTCAAATCGTTTCATGGCCAAATAATTTTGACCTCTATAAACGTATGCTGAGGCCAATCCGTCTAAATCATTGATATCTTGTTTAATACCAATACTCTCATTGAAATAGTCAAGTGCTTTATCTAATTCCCCATTATTGGAGTATTCGATGCCGAGATTACTTTGCGCCCTTGTCATCGATTGCAGGTCACCAATTTCTTTGGCTATGGTAGCACTTTTGGTTAAGTTTTCAATCGCCAGATCGTGCTTTTTCATTTGAATGTAAATCAACCCAATATTGTTATAACCCGCTGGAAGACGATTTCTATGACCCAGCTTTTCTTTCAATTCCAAGCTTCTACCATAATAACCTAGGGCCTTTTCGTTGTTTTCCAAATCGCTATGAATATTCCCTAAATTATTCAAGGCCCTAGAGGCTGCCACATCATCCTGTAATTCTTCGGCAAGGCGTAATGACTCCAATAGGTTTACTTGCGCTTGCACATAATTCCCCAATTCATAGAATACGGTACCGATATTGTTAAAGGTGACGGCCAGGCCTTCTTTATCGTTAAGCTCAAGCAGAATTTCGTGGCTGTTGAAAAAGAATTCTTGGGCTTTTTCAAAATTGCCCTGTATGGCGTAGGTATTTCCGATAAGGCGATACGAAGTAGCTTCCCATTTTTTATTGTCGACATTTTGGGCGAAATCAAGAAGTTGGATACCTGTACCTCTTGCGCTGTCCAAATCTTTCCCCAACAATTGCCCCATATAACGTGTTCCAGAATCGAACCGAACAGAATCAGGAGCTTTGGTGTCTTTGAACAACCTTAGCAGACTGTCTTTTGGGGTGGTTTGGGCCCAAGAAAAATAGCAGACGCCAAACACCGAGAAAATAAGGTTGAAGAAGCGTTTCATCAATAAAAAGGTCAGGTTATTCCATTTAAATGTAAAAAAAATACAATTGTTACTGTTCTGCATAAAGATTTCGGATCTGTCCAGATAGAAAATCGACATTCCAGAGAAATGGTTTAAAGGTTGTTTGATGGAATTCCAAGTAAACCGGAAAACTGAAACTCAAAGGAGTTAAATGCACTAGGGCGGGCCTAAAAATCAATTTTCATGGTATGCTCGTATCCAATGTCAAATAGCTTTTGGGCATTGGAGGTGTCGAGCAAATCGTATTTTCCAAGCTCTGGAGGTTGTATAAGCACAGAACAAAGGCGACTATTTTTTCTGGTGTTCGATTTGTCGTTCAATTGAAAAGTACGCGCTGCAATATCAATAATATTGGAAAAGTCGTCGACCTCTTGAACAGGACTGATGTTCACCCCGATAAGTTTCTTGCATTTGTCTTGAAGTGGTGCAACGGGCAGGTTGTCAAACAAACCCCCGTCCACATAAGTAGTTTGTCCAATTATCACAGGAGAAAAGAGTATCGGAATTGCCGCGGAAGCCAATATTTTGGTAATTAAATCACCACTATTGTGATATTCAACCTTACCCTTGTTCAAGTTGCTTAAAGCGACCCAAAAAGGAGTTTGAAGTTTTTCAAAAGACGAGGTTTCGCCTAGCTGTTCTTTCAGGAACTGTCCTAATTTATCTAGCTTGAGCAAACCGGTTTTTGGAAAACTGAGGGAAGTGAAATCCATCAGTTTTTGACTGCTCATCACTGTCATTACCTCTATGGGAGATTTCCCCGCTGCAACAAGCCCTCCTATAATAGCACCTGCACTTACGCCAGAAATGGCATCAACGGAAATTTCCTTTTCATGAAGTGCCTGTAGAACTCCCAAATGGGCAAAACCACGAGTGCCCCCGCCTCCTAAGATAATTCCGGTCTTGTAAGGTCTTTTTTTAAAGAGTCCAGAAAACAGGTCTAAAACCATTTCTTTCGTTTAAAGTACCAGAGGGTAATCAGCACCACAAGCAACATGACCGCTATCAGAATGAAATATCCGTACTGATATTCAAGCTCTGGGATGTTTTTAAAATTCATGCCATAAATTCCTGCCAGGAAGGTCAGGGGAATAAAGATTACCGAAAATACCGTAAGGGTTTTCATCACTTCATTCAACCGATGTCCTTGGATACTGAAAATCAGGTTTACCTTGCTTTCCAATTCATGCAATTCAAAATCGATATCGGTGACCAAATTGTTGATTTGCTCTTTTAGTTCACTAAAATACTTCACTTCGAAACCTTTAATCTCTACCTTTTCCAGTTTGACAATCGTATCCCTTAAGCTTGAGCAGGCTTTTTTGAAACTCAGATAGTCTTGTTTTCTGCGTTCGATTCTTTCGGTAAACTCTGGTGTGGTTCGGATGGCGGCGTAGCTTAGTTTGTCAGAGTCCAATTGGATAAAGTTTTTGTAGGTTTCCCTGTAGTTTTCAATGATGGACTCTAAGAGCAGAAATAACAAATAATCCGCTTTTTTACGTCGGGCGATACCCTTTCCGTTTTCAAGTCTTTCCCTGATCCAATCAAAATAATCGCCCAACTTCTCTTGAATACTCCATACGAAACCAGATGAGCCAATAAAAAACATTTGTTCATAGTCCAATTGGTTTCTTTCTGTCTTAAGTACCTGTATTGCAACAAATAAATGGCCATCCAATTCAATTACACGGTTGGTTTGGACTTTTTCCCGTAAAAGCCGAATTAGAAAATCGTCCAGTTCATTGTTTTGTATTACAGTCGAAAATACTTCGGCATATTGGGTTCCATATGTGTTGAACCATCTGATATGCCCATTTTTATCTTTGAAATTAAGGGACTCTATTGTGTCAATTTTGGTGTTCTCATAGTCTTTGGGAGAATATCGTATGAGGGAGGTAGAATTTATAAAGTCCTTGGCCATTATGTTTTTAGATCATTGAATGTTGTTGGCTTCTTTGAGATTTCTCAAAATAATCTTAAACCAGGCCTAATTATGTTAAACCCTGTTAAATACTTGAAATTCTGCAATATATCTGTATATTAAAGATATGAAACATTATGAATCATACTTCAAAGTTTTAGTGTTCTAAGCCAAGTAATTGGCTACAGTTTTCCATAGGGATTATCATCCCACCTTTCAAAAAAATAAGAAATAAGTATCTGAAAAAAGAGAAATTTTTTCTCTGTTGCTTTTCGAGTACATCAATATTAAACAGAATTAAAAGAATAAAAAATGGAAATCATTAAAGAACAAAACAATATCAAAAGAAATAAGGAATTTAAAAAATTAGGTTTCACCTATTTGGAAACTGCGGAAATTGTAGTCAACCTAAACACCTTGTTGGCCAATTACCAAGTGTTTTATAACAAGTTGAGAAATTTTCATTGGAATATTGAGGGACCAGAATTTTTTGAATTGCATGAAGAATTTGAAAACGAATACAATACGGTCAAAGAAAACATTGATATTGTAGCCGAACGAATTCGCGTCTTTGGCGTCAAACCCAATTTCACACTGAAAAAGACCTTAGAGCTTTCCGAAATTGAAGAAACCGAAAAAGGTTTTACGGCCATTGAAATGGTAAGGGAAGTACTTAAAGACTTTGGAATTCTCCATGATAATATGATGTCAGCCATTGGCGCATCCTTAGACACAGGAGATATAGCTACGGAACAGATGTTGACAGACTTCCTAAGAGCCTTGGAGAAGAGAAATTGGATGTTCACTTCCTATTTGAAATAGGATTGAGGCAAACAGAAAAAGATTTACGAACTATAAAACAACACAAATGAAAAATTTATTAAGCTTTTTTAGCATTGCGCTACTCTCTATATCAGTGCTCCCGGCACAAGAAAACTCTCAAGGAACCATGGATGCAACCCTGCACAAAACATTCACGATTGAAACCGATGGAACCCAGACCGAATACAATGTAAAGGTTTTGGAGCATCGAAAATACCCCGTAACACTAAGTGCTGAAGACAAGGGAAAAATCAACCAAGACCGCGAGACATCAGCGGCCAAAGTAACTAAACTAATTGCGGTTGATACGGACAATGATAATGAGCACGAACAATACTTTGTGCTGAAATACAGGAAGTCCCTTACCGACACATTTGAACTTGTCGCAACAGAAAAGGGATTTGCAGTAAAGGTTGATGATAAAACCATGCAATATTTTGCAAGGGAAGGAATTTATTTCATCAACAATGATGATCAAGACTTTTTCACCGTTGAAGAGTTCAAGGAACTTAGATAAACCAAGGTGAATAATTCGTTTTTTTGATTGATTGGAAAGTTGGGCCTTAAGCCCAACTTTTTATTTGCACCAAGGTCAATTCTCCATTTGGGCATACAGAGCCCGCCATTTTGTGGCATCATAGATAAGAATGGATTCCTTGATGATTCCGTTTTCCAAGCGAAACCATTCTGTGGCGAGATTTACTTCAAGCCCTGCGATGGACGATTTGAATTCATACATCAAGGCAATCCAATTACCGTTATCGGTGATATGAAGAATGTCGACCCCAGTTAAAACAGAACCAATCTGTTGCGCCAACCCGATAAAAGCTGATTTGGTGGTCAACTCCACCATTGGATTTTTAAAGTGATAATCATCAGATAAAAGCGCCAATGATTCATGAATCATGTCAGGGTCATTAAAGCCCTCTAAAAATTTCTGTACCGTTTCTTGATTTGTCATAATCTTATTTGGATTTGTTTGTGAATAGAGATTGGTGGTGATAAAGATCGCCAAGCATCCCAAAAAAGTGGTAAATAGTTTCATGGTTCGCGGAATTAGGATTTCTACGAGGCAAAATTCAAGAAAAGTGATTGGGCAAATCTTGGTAAAAACCAAGATTTAAATTTTGATAGAATTCATCATTTTGCTAAAATTCGTGGGGTCGATGCGCAGGTAAGAGGCAATATCTTTTTGGGGTACCAATTGGAAAAGGTGAGGACTTCTTTTGGCAAATTGGGTGAACCGTGTTTCTGCATTAAAAGCCATGAGTTGGTGATGCCGTTCAATAATGCCTACTAGAAATTGCTCCGTGATTTTTCGAAACAGGGTTTCCAGAGACCTGTGTTTTTGAATCAGCTCTTGATGTTTGGCATAGGAAAGCCTCATGAACTCACTATCTGTAATGGTCTCCAAATAGTATTTGGAAGGGGTCTGTGTCAGGAAGGATTCCACAACTCCCGAAAAAGAGGGACTATAGGCGAAGAACATAATATGTTCTTTGTCCTCATTGAGATAATAGGATTTTTGAATGCCATGCTTAACATAGTAGATGTAAGTTTCGGTCTTCCCCGGATGTGTTAGAATGGTCTTTTTTGAAGTGGAATGTGGTGACCAATGGGAGAGATATTCCTCTAGGATTTCATCTTCAACCGGATGGATTTTGGTAAAAAACGCTTTCAAATGGGTACTTAATTGAAAAATGAGCTTTAATCACAAAAATACGGTTTAGAAACATCGTGAACATGCCTGAACCTTTTACTTTTGAACCATGAACGATCAATTGGCCGCATACCTCGGTCGGTATGAAACATTTCAAGAGGAAGAATTGGCCTTGATTTCCGGTTTTTTGACGCCACAAAAATATGGACGAAGGGCATTGGTATTGGAACAGGGCAAAACCTGTGGGCACCGCTATTTTATATTGAATGGAATCCTCAGAATTTATCATACCAATTCAAAAGGTGTGGAAGAGACCAATTTATTTGCCATAGAAAACTGGTGGATCACGGAATACGATAGTTATATCAACCAAATTCCTTCCTTAAACTCCATACAAGCTATTGAACCCACTGAACTATTGGCCCTTTCCAAGGAAGATGAGCCAGAGTTGTTTAAAAAGATACCCAAATTGGAGCGGGTATTTCGATTGATTGCCGAAAACACTTTGATCGCCCAATTGCGGAAAAACGAAATCTACATGAAGCAGTCAAGTCGGGAAAGATACTATGCATTGGTCCGCGCCATTCCAAACTTTGCCCAAAGAGTGCCTCAATACATGATAGCCTCCTACTTGAACATTACTCCGGAGTATCTAAGTGAGATTCGCAAAAACCCTGTGGAATAACTTAAGATAGCTTAAGGAATCTTGACGGGCTTCCATGTTAATTTTGGTCCAAGTTCAAAATCAAATAAAAATGGAAAGAATCTCTTATCAGGATATTCCCGAGGGAACATTCCCCAAACTCATGGCACTTGAAGACTTTATTAACAACTCTGGTTTAAGCATGAAACTGTTGGAACTTGTAAGGGTCCGTGTATCACAACTGAATGGTTGTGCCTATTGCGTGGATATGCATTACAAATTGGCCAGACATTTTGGAGAAGAAGAATTGCGATTGGTTTCTTTGGTTGCGTGGACAGAAGCTGTTTGCTTTACGAAAGAGGAAAGGGCCATTTTGCAATATACGGACGCACTAACCAAACTTGGGGGCAATGAGATTCCCCAAGAGGTTTTTGATGATCTTTCTTTGTATTACACCAAAGGTGAGATTGCCTATTTGAGCCTTGCCATTTCCCAAATCAACGTTTGGACACGATTGATGAAGGCCTTTAAATTCAAGCCCGGAGTCTTTAAAGTAGAGGAGTAAAACTGACGTTGTAAAGTGGCCGTAAGGATTGCGGCCACTTATTTGAGATGGAACGATATCACGTGTACCATAAAAAATACAAGGAAGCATGCCGAGTGTTAAAACCCAAAATACTAGGAGACCGGTCTAATTTTGTTTTATATTTGTGCTTCACTTTTGAAATTATGAAAGAGCAAACGTTGAAACATATCTTGGATGTGGGCATGCAACTGATGTTGGAGAAGGGGTACAACAAATTGGGCATCAATGAAGTGCTGGATACAGCCGAAATTCCCAAAGGCTCTTTCTACTACTATTTCAAAAGCAAGGAAGATTTTGGTCTTAAGGTGATACAATACTATTCGGCCAATACTTTGCAATTTGTGAAGCAGCATCTAGAGGATAAAAGTAAGGACCCCAGGGCAAGGCTGATCGACTTTTTTGAAGGCATGAAACCCATCTATCAGGAAAAGGCATATAAAGAAGGGTGCTTGTTGGGCAACTGCAGTTTGGAGCTTTCCGACCAGGCGGAATCTTTCAGGAACTTGGTTAGCAACGAACTTAATCAATGGCAATCGGCCATTGAAGCATGCATTACAGAAGGGCAGAAGAGCGGAAGCATAAAATCTGGGGAAACCGCCAAGGACTTGGCAAATTTCATTCTGAATTCTTGGGAAGGTGCCTTACTTCGAATGAAGGCCTCTAAGAACCCCGAATCGTATAACAATTTTGTCTACTTTTTGGATAAGTATATGATTTAATTTTTTTTAAACATTTATAGTAGACTGGTCTAATAATAATAATAATTCTAAATTTAATTTTATCTATGAAAAATGTTGTAATTACAGGGAGTAGCAGTGGTTTTGGTTATCTCTCAACGTTGACTCTAGCCAGAAAGGGCTATAAAGTTTGGGCCACTATGCGAAATCCGGATGGGAAAAATGCGCAGAAAAAGGAAGACCTATTGCGTGTAGCAAATGAGGAAGGTTTGCAAATTTCGGTGGTTGAGCTGGATGTTACCTCGGATACTTCAGTGAGTTCGGCTATTGAAAAAATAGTTGCTGAAGATGGCAAGATTGATACCTTGGTGAATAATGCTGGTTACATGTTTGTGGGAATTACGGAAGCCTATAGCATAAGGCAGGCGCAAGATCAATTCGACACCAATTTCTTTGGTATTCTGCGAACCACCAAAGCCGTGACTCCACACATGCGTAAGCACGGTGAGGGTCTTATCATCAACGTGACTTCCTTGGCCGGTAGATTGTCATTTCCTTATTTTGGAATCTACTGTTCAAGCAAATATGCTGTTGAGGCCTATTCGCAATCTTTGCGCTATGAGCTTGCACCCTTTGGGGTGGAGGTCAGCGTTGTTGAGCCTGGACCTTTTTCGACTAATCTATTGTACTCGGGGCCCAAAGAAGCCGATAGCAAAGTGTTGGAGGATTACGGTGATTTCAAGGAAGTCCCCCATGCCATGTTGAAGAACTTTGAAGGCTTCTTTCAAACCGATGAGGCACCCAGCCCGCAATTGGTGGCTGATGATATCGCTTCTTTGGTGGAAGCCCAACCGGGCAAAAGGGTGGACCGTATTGTTTCGGGAATTGATTACGGAGTTGTGGAACTGAACCAAAGAGTTGCCCCCCTACAAGAATCATTGATCAAGGATTCCCTACAGATGGGCCATTTACTTCAGGTATCGACCAAATAGCATTGTGGATACTTGGATGCCGTTTTAGTTCATTTGGATATGGGGGATGGATCAGCATCCTCCATATTCTTTTTATCACCGTAGCTGAACACTCATCTATCCTAAAAAAGAATCGTTTAAAGCAACATTGAAAAATTTTAATATACTTTTAAGTTGTACATACAACATATTCGATATATTTGAAAGAAATGTTGATTACATATTGTTTAAGTTGTATGTACAACATAAAGTAATAATCATAAATGACAAAAATGAAATCAGAAATTTTAATTACTGGAGCCACCGGAAATACCGGACAGGCCACGTTAAAGCGACTTATTGAAAACAATGTACCTGTTCGAGCCATGGTTCGGGTACTCGATGAACGGAGCAAAGCTCTTGAAGAAAAAGGAGTTGAGGTGGTCCAAGGCGATTTTTCAGACTATTTCGCCGTTAAAAAAGCGTTGAGGGGCATAAAACGAGCTTATTTCTGCTATCCATTTAAAGATGGATTGCCCAAGGCTGCCACCTACTTTGCCAAGGCTGCCAAAGAGAATGGGGTGGAAGTGATTATTGCCATGTCCCAAATGAACGTCCATGACCGGAGTTCCAGTCCAGCGACACAAAATCATCTGGCAGCTGAAGATATCTTTAATTGGTCTCCTGTTCCCGTTGTGCACATTCGGCCTGGCCTCTTTGCATGGAATTACCTGAGTATGGCAGGACCCACCATCAAGCAGGAGGGTAAATTTTACTTTCCCAATCTAGATGCAAAATATACCATCGTTCATCCCCAGGACATTGGAGATGTAGTCGCTAATCTTCTCGTTTCCGACCATATCGAATTACATTATGGAAAAACTTATGAGCTGGCAGGGCCTAGAACCTATACTTCCCATGAATTGGTCAAAGAATTGGGTGAGCTTCTTGAAAAAGAAACGGAGTATGTGCCCATTCCTGTAGAACATTGGATTGAGAATGTAAAGCAAGACCCTTACATCAATGATTTCCTAGCCAAACATTTAAAGGAATTCAGTAATGATATCAAGCAGGGCCTTTTTGACAAGAACAATGATCATGTGGCGACATTAACAGGACATGAACCAAGAGCGTTTTCAACCTTTGTGAAGGAAAACATCCAAGCATTTCAGTAAAAAGAATGGGGGAAGTCTATTCTTTTGACTTCCCCATTCTAAATAGAATTCATTGGAAATACGTTTGTGTATCCCCATTTTCTCCAAGATTTATAGAACAGCTGAAGCATTGACTTGGGAGGCTTCCCACCCAAGAATCGCAGATTTTCGTGTCTCGCCCCACATATAACCTCCCAATTGCCCGGAGGATTGAATAACGCGATGACATGGAATCAAAAAAGCCACAGGATTATTCCCAATGGCAGAACCTACCGCCCTTGAAGCATTGGGCTTCCCTATTCTTTTGGCCACGATGCCGTAGGTATCCAAATTTCCCATAGGAATTGTAAGTAAGGTTTGCCAAACTTTTAATTGAAAGGGTGTACCCTGTAAATGTAATTTTATGGTGTTTATATTTCCCCAATCCAGTTGAAAAATGGATAGACCATGGGCATGTGTTGGAGGCGCCTTTTGCAAGTAACTCGCTTTAGGAAATCGAGACTTGAGTTGGGTTAATGCTTCTTTCTCATCATCCATAAATGCCATATGGCATATACCTTTTGATGTGGAAGCGACTATAACTCTACCGAAGGGGCTTTCAGCAAAGCTGTAGTTGATGATCAGATTTTCACCTCCATTTTTATATTCACCAGGGGTCATTCCCTCGATATTGACAAACAGGTCATGCAATCGGCTAGTACTTGAAAGTCCTGTATCCAAAGCTGCATCGAATAACGAATTTCCTTTTTCTTTCAACAGGAGCTTAGCGTAGTTGAGGCTCATGTATTGCATGAATTTTTTCGGGCTTACCCCTGCCCACTCCGTAAACATCCGTTGAAAATGAAAGGGACTTAAATTGGCCGATTCGGCAATTTCATTAAGTGAAGGTTGTTCCTTGAAATTCTGTTTTATGAATTCAATGGACTTCGCTATCCTATCATAGTTCAATTGTTCCTGACTTGTCATTTTTAACGTATTTGATGGTGCTAAAATATTTAGCACCTAGCAAAATTGAAACCCGAAACTTGCTCATTTTTTCCTGTTAACCAAGGTATTAAATGAATTAATCCATATAGAAAATGGCTGTTCTATCGATTAAAACTACAAAATAATAATATTGGAACTGGTTCAGATCCAAGTCCCTGATTAAAGTCCCCTTTGTAATCATTTTATGTTCCAAAAGTTCACCAGTAGTCTTTGAAAAGGTAATCAAAACTAGAGAATCCAAGGGCTTTAATTGCCTTGTATGGGGAAGAATCCCTTTGGGTTCTTCTATGTGTACAGAGTTTTCAATCAGCCTTAATTTTTCAAGTTCCTGATTTTGACCCTGCGCTACAAGACTTAAAACTCCAAATAGAGCAAGCACTGCATTTTTCATAAATCTGAGTTTGCAGTAAAGCTCTCTACTCAGGTTTGGGCCCAAAACCCGTTTCTTGCTATGTTTGAGGTAAACGGGGGTAGTGTATGGATGATAATACCCTCTTTGTGACCTCCGCAGGATTTGCTGCCGCACGTCCTTTAAGCTCCTTTCTGAAAATGCAAACTTGCATTACTATCGTACTGCGGTTTTAATTTTTCTTTCCATTTACAAAAACTTCCGTTTTTGACATTCCAAGAAAAACAAAAACCCTGCTTTTCATGCAGGGCTTGCGCTTAAAGTGACCTCCGCAGGATTCAAACCTGCAACCTCTTGAGCCGTAATCAAGTGCTCTATTCAGTTGAGCTAGGAGGCCTTATTATTAAGGGCTGCAAATATATTTCTTTTTACCTTTACTGCAAAACCGAAGCACTCAAAAATAAATGGATTTGCACCCCTTTGTACGCGATATTCAGGACTTTCCAGAACCTGGCGTTGTTTTTAAGGATATCACTCCCATGTTCAATGACCCCAAAGCTTTGAATGCCGCTTTTGAAGGCTTGCTGGACCTTGTTAACGGGAAGCCTGTTGATAAGGTCGTGGGCATGGAGAGTCGCGGTTTTTTCTTCGCACCCATGCTGGCGAACAAACTTGGCGCCGGTTTTGTTCCAGTCCGAAAAAAAGGAAAGCTGCCCTATACCACGCTAAGTGAAACCTATGATTTGGAGTATGGCACGGACGTGCTTGAAATTCATACAGATGCCATCCAAAAAGGTGAAAAGGTTTTGATTCATGATGATGTTCTGGCTACAGGAGGTACCGCCAGTGCCGTGTGTCGGCTTGTCGAAAAGTTAGGGGGCGAAGTGGTTCAGTGCAATTTTCTCATCATCCTCGACTTTTTAAACGGAAAAGACAAGTTGAAAGGGCAAGAAATCGTTTCCCTATTGAACTATTAAGTGTCCAAAGCCTTTTTTGTCACTAAGTAACGCCAGCCAATAATCGCTAACTGAAACTTGCTGGCTTTGGCCAAATCCAATCCTTTTTTTGTGTAGGATGGAAGAACCGCCTTATTGATTTTTGCCAATATTTTATAGAACACTGTGCATGAGTTGGTTTGATAAAGATAATCAACTTGGGGGACAAAAAAACAGGCCGTTTTAAACGACCTGTCATATCATTTCTGCAGTGCGATCCAATTGTCAATTTTTTCTTCCAATAGAGCTAGAGGAACGCATCCCGTTTCCAAAACCTGATTATGAAACTGGCGGATATCAAATTTCTCGCCCAAGGTTTCTTCGGCTTTGGCTCTTAGTTCTCTAATTTTTAGTTGCCCTATCTTATAAGATAATGCCTGCCCAGGATTGGCCATATAACGCTCAATTTCTGAAATGATGCTGGCTTCGGACTCCGCCTCGTTGTCCAAAGAATATTGTATGGCCTCCTCACGGGTCCATCCTTTGGCATGCAACCCGGTGTCCACTACCAAGCGGACCGCCCTATGCATTTCAGCACCCAACATGCCAAAAACTTGATAAGGGTCGGTGTACAGTCCTAATTCTTTACCCAAGGATTCGCTATACAAGGCCCAACCTTCTCCATAGCCACTGTACCAAAGTGTTTTTCTGAATTTGGGCAGATCTTCATTCTCTTGCGTCAACGAAATTTGATAGTGATGTCCGGGAATCGCTTCATGTAAGAAAAGCGATTCATCCGAATAGGTATTGTATCGCTTCACATCTGGAATGGGTGTATAAAAAATACCAGGGCGGGTTCCATCCAATGAACCTGGATTGTACTCGGCACTGGCCGAATTTTCGCGAAAAGCCTCTGTTCGCCTTACCTCAAATGGAGTTTTTGGTTTCACATCGAAAAGCTTTTCAATTTGGGGTTTCATTCGATCATGAATCGCATTGAAATTATCAATTACTTGTTGGGGGTCTGTAAACGGCATCAATTCTTGATTGTTTCTAACAAAATCAAAGAATGCTTTTAGATTGCCCTCAAAACCGACCTCCTCCTTTATTTTCTCCATTTCATCGCGAATACGTTTTACTTCACTCAGCCCTAATTCATGTATTTCATCTGCGGTCATGTTGGTCGTGGTGTATTTCTTGATTTGATGTTGATAGTAAGCATCGCCGTCAGGAACCCCTTGTATACCACTGGATTCCCTACCTGAAGCCATGTACTCGTTCTTCATAAAATCACTTAGCTTTCTATAGGCGGGAACAACCTTGTTCTGAACCATGTCAGCATAGGCAGTTGTTATACGATCTTTATCGACATCGCTGAAGGATTCTGGCAGTTTAAGAATAGGCTGATAAAACAGATGCTCGTCCAGATTTGATTTTGTTTGGGATTCCAATTGTGGTAAGACTTTTGTGATTAGCGACTTGGGTAATACAAAGCCCTTTTCCATACCCTCACGCATTTTGGTCTCTGTCGTCGACAACCAATTTAGATAACCATCCACACGTTTTAGCCAATGGTCATAATCCTCTACGGTTGCAAAGGGCTGTGCACTGGAACCACTGGCCAGTTGCCCCATAAAAAGGTTTGCCGACCACATTTGATCAATGGGGGTGAGGTCCTTGTTAAATTTGAATTCTGCTAAATTGATGTCACATTCCCATTGCAGAATGGCCTTGCTTAGCCTCTCCGTATCGGATAGTTTAGCCTCTTCGAAAGACTCTATTTGCGATTTATAGTCTTCATAATGACCCTTCAGCTTGGCTTTGTAGTCATCCGAAAGGAAATTCGGAAATTGGTCATTGTAGCGATTGTCCCCTGCTACGGTGGCATTGATGGGGTTGAGCTTTAATCCATCTTCATAGTAAGCATCCAGTACTTCGGCAAAAGCACCGCTTACATTTTCTGATGTTTCTTGATTTTCTTTTGGCTTGCAGGCAAAAACGAACGCGATTGCAAGTAATCCTATTGTAAATTTTTGAGTCATGATAATTTTTGGATTTACACGGTTTAAAGGTAACCAAAATCATAGCTCTAAATCCTTACTGCTTTTGAACAAACTTTAAGGGATTGCTTTTTTAAGTAATTCAGGGACCAAATGTGAAACCCGGTTCAGATTTCACATTTCGATGGTCCACATGAATAATGATTTTTGATTGATGTTGATGATTGTTTTTTGATGTTGATGACTAACCGGAACCTGACTTACGTTGACTGATGAGGTCAAGCAGATGAATTATAGTAGTAAGGTTTCAATAAGTTGCACAAGAAGTATGACTAAAAACTTTACAATTGCTATCATTCTATTTTTTTGATTTAAATGGTTTGAAAATGGTGATGTTAACCGGTTACATTTTTGAATATAGAATGATAAACATCATGTTTCCAAGAAATTGGATGAAAATCTATTCAATTGAATACAAGATTGTAGGTAAAAAAATGAGATATGTTTCGGAATTGATGTGACTCTCTTGCTAAAAGTTTTGAAATGTAATATTAAATGTTATATATGGTAGTCATTTGTAATAATTGTAGGGGTGTTTTTTGTCAATTTTTGAATTGCAAGGGGCGTTTCGTTTAAAAAAGGGCTCTTTTTGGCATTTTCGTTTTCTGGATAGGACAGAATCATGTAAAAATTCAGGGCCATTCTGGATAGTGATTTTCCTTAGTTTTCACCCTTTTTTTTATTTTAATGATTAGTTTCTCGCAACAATAAATCTTAGTCTATATTTGCTTCAAATTCCCGAGTTGAGCAATTTTTTATTCATAATTCTTGGACTTACTTTTTTGATACTGGGGGGCAACTGGCTCCTTAAAGCTGCTGTGGCCCTATCGTTGCGGTTGGCAATTCCCAAAATTGTTATTGGGATGACCGTAGTCTCATTTGCTACCTCTGCACCGGAACTCATCGTTAGTATCAAGGCCGCCCTTGACGGTTTTCCCGATTTGGCCTTGGGTAATGTGGTAGGTTCGAACATAGCCAACTTAGGAATGGTCTTGGCCATTACCGTTCTGTTGGGCAGCATCGATGTTCGAAAGAGCTTTTATACCACTGATTGGCCTGTAATGATAGCGGCGTCCCTGCTATTTGTTGGGTTCATTTACTTTGATGGACAACTACAGCAATATGAGGGAGGTATAATGGTAGCGTTCCTTTTTCTCTTTTTGGTGTACTTATTAAGGTTTCAGAAGGCCGCAGTCGTTGATGAAATGCCTGAAGATGATATCCCCTTACCGCTGTATAAAACTGTGTTGTTTTTGGGAATTGGAGGAATCGGACTTTGGGGCGGTTCTGAACTTTTGATTGATGGTGCCGTGGGGATGGCGTCCACCCTTGGAGTAAGCGACCGCGTAATTGGCATTACCGTGGTTTCAGTGGGTACCAGTATTCCCGAATTGGCCGCTTCAGTGATTGCTGTTATCAAGAAAGAAAAGGCAATTTCTTTGGGAAATTTAATAGGCTCCAACATTTTTAACCTTTTGGCGGTTTTAGGTATTACATCGTTAATTACACCTATTAATGTGGTTGATGAAAAATTGCTGTCCAGCGATATCTTCTGGATGCTTGGAATTTCATTCCTAATCCTACCTTTGGTATTCTTCCCCAAAGGCTTGCGCTTAGGATGGAGAGATGGATTGGTATTGCTGACTTTCTACATTATTTTCGTCTTTGTGACCCTAAAATAAAAACCGCCCTTCAACGAAGGGCGGTCATTAACATTATCTAAAATCAACAACTAATTTATTCTTTACGCATCCGCTGACTTAACCGTCTGGATGATTCGAGCGGCTACCCTGTATGGGTCCGCGTTGGAAGCAGGTCTTCTATCTTCCAGCCAACCTTTCCAACCACTTTCAACCGTGGCAATAGGAATACGGATTGAAGCACCTCTATCGGAAACCCCGTAGCTAAACTCATGGATGGATTGCGTTTCGTGCAAACCGGTCAAACGCTGGTCATTAAACTCCCCATAAACCGCAATGTGCTCAGCCGTTACTGGTCTGAAGGCTTCACATATTTTGTCATAGGTTTCTTTGTTCCCCGCAGTTCTCAATGTACTGTTCGAGAAGTTGGCGTGCATACCAGAACCATTCCAATCCCCTTTGATCGGTTTTGGGTGATAGTCAATATAAAAACCATACTCTTCTGTCAAACGATCCAATAAATAGCGGGCTACCCAAATTTGGTCTCCTGCATTCTTGGCACCTTTTGCAAAAATTTGGAATTCCCACTGTCCACAAGCAACCTCTTGGTTGATTCCTTCGAAATTAAGGCCGGCTTCAAGGCACATGTCAGCATGACGCTCAACCAAATCCCTTCCATGTGTGTTTTTACCACCAACAGAGCAGTAGTAAAGACCTTGGGGTCCAGGATATCCACCTACAGGGAAACCAAGGGGAAGTTGGGTTTCGGTATCCATAATAAAGTATTCCTGCTCAAAACCGAACCAGAAATCGTCATTTTCATCGTCAATGGTAGCTCTGGAGTTTGAAGCGTGGGCCGAGCCATCAGCATTCAACACTTCAGCCATTACCAAATAGCCATCCTTTCTTGCTGGATCTGGATAAATGGCAACTGGCTTCAATAGACAGTCTGACGAACCTCCCTCTGCTTGTTGTGTGGAGCTTCCATCAAAAGACCACACTGGGCAGTCTTCCAACTTACCGCTAAAATCTTTTTCAACCTTTGTTTTACTTCTCAAGTTTGCGGTTGGCACATATCCATCCAACCAGATGTACTCTAATTTAGATTTGCTCATAATTCCGGTAGTTATTTGTTCTCAAATTTATGATTGACAAAAATATATTTTTACTTTGATAATATTCATTTTGAAGGGGTAAATTAACATAGTGTCATCAATATTTTCTTTTACCCCTATTTTTTGAAGGGTTGATTGAAAAAAAAGTAATATTTGCCCCCTTTATTATTAAATTGTTAATTGTAGCTTTGTTGTCCCTAACCAATAATGACATCTATGATGAGATTTGAGGCACTTCAAGAGAGTCGGAAAAGAACCCAAAAGGATATTGAATCTTCCGGTAAACGATCGGAGCTTTTTGGCAAAAACGTCTTCAATGAGGAAAAAATGCTTCAGTTTTTGACTACCGAGGCATTTGATAAGGTAAAATCAGCCATCTTCCAAGGCACTAAGATTGATAGAAAAATTGCGGACCAAGTGGCCGAGGGGATGAAGGCTTGGGCCCTTTCCATGGGAGCTACCCATTATACCCACTGGTTTCAACCGTTAACAGGGTCCACAGCAGAAAAGCATGATGCTTTTTTTGCCCTAACTCCAGATGGGCGTGCCATGGAAAAGTTTGGAGGTGCTCAACTGGTTCAACAAGAACCTGATGCATCCAGTTTTCCAAGTGGAGGAATTAGAAATACTTTTGAGGCTAGGGGATACACAGCTTGGGATCCAACTTCTCCCGCTTTTATATATAAAACTACCTTGTGTATCCCAACAATTTTTGTGGCTTACACAGGCGAAGCCCTGGATAACAAGGCCCCTCTTTTAAGAGCATTACACGCTGTAGATGAGGCTGCAACGGGAGTGGCACAATATTTTGACAAAAACGTTCGTAAGGTCTATGCCACCTTGGGTTGGGAGCAAGAATATTTCCTAATTGATAAAGCATTGGCGAAATCCCGTTTGGATATCACAATGGCGGGAAGAACCTTGGTGGGGAGTGCTGCAGCAAAAGGGCAACAATTGGATGACCATTATTTTGGAGTCATACCCAATAGGGTGCTCAGTTTTATGAGCGAGTTGGAAAAAGAGTGCATCAAGATGGGAATTCCAGTGAAAACCAGACATAACGAAGTAGCTCCCAATCAGTTCGAGCTTGCCCCCATGCACGAAGAGGCCAACCTTTCAGTAGATCACAATTTACTGCTCATGGATGTGATGGAGGTGATAGCCGACCGACACAACTTTGTAGTCTTGTTCCATGAAAAGCCATTTGCTGGAATAAATGGCTCAGGTAAACACAATAACTGGTCTTTGGCGACAGATACAGGGGTCAATCTTTTGAGTCCGGGAACAACCCCCATGAAAAACCTACAGTTTTTAACCTTTTTTGTCAATACGATAAAGGCTGTGGATACTTACGAAGAATTACTGCGTTCTTCCATTGCTTCGGCAAGCAACGATTATCGGTTGGGCGGTAACGAAGCTCCACCGGCCATCCTATCCATTTTTGTCGGAAAACAATTGACCGATGTTTTGGATGAGCTGGAAGGCGTTTCGAAGGGAAAACTCTCCCCCCAGGAAAAAACAGAACTCAAATTGAATGTTGTAGGTAAGATTCCAGAAATTCTGTTGGACAATACAGACCGCAATAGGACCTCTCCCTTTGCTTTCACTGGTAATAAGTTTGAAATGCGAGGCGTGGGTGCAAAAACCAATTGCGCCAAGCCCATGACTATTTTGAATACCATCGTTGCCAAACAGCTTACGGAATTCAAAAAAGAAGTGGATGCGCTGATTCAGAAAAAGAACCTCAAAAAAGATGAGGCCGTATTCAATGTCCTTCGAGAATATATCAAAACTTCAAAAAGAATACGTTTTGATGGTGATGGCTATGGCCGCGAGTGGCAGGAAGAAGCGAAGCGTCGCAAACTGAGCAATAACAAAAATACTCCGGAAGCCCTTCAAGTTTTGACATCAAAAGAAAGTATAGCCCTGTTTAAGGACACCGATGTTATGAGTGAGGTTGAATTAAAGGCGCATCAAGAAGTGGAACTGGAGGCCTATATTTTTCATGTGCAGATTGAGGGCAGAGTACTGGGAGAAATGGTTTATAATCATATTTTGCCAGCGGCAGTGCGATATCAGAATTTATTATTGGAAAATGTGAGAGGTCTTAAGGAGGTGTACGGAGCAGCGCATAAGAAAGTGGCCGAGACCCAATTGAACCTTCTAGAGCAAATTGGCACCCATATGGCAGAGATTCGAAAGTTGACGGAAGAAATGACAGCGGCACGAAAACGGGCCAATGCCTTGTCCACAACGAACAAAAAGGCTCAGGCCTACTGCAACAATGTTAAGCCCTATTTTGAAACCATCAGGGAACAATCAGATAAATTGGAAAAGTTGATTGCTGATGATTTATGGCCTTTTGTAAAATACAGCGAGTTGCTTTTTAGCAAATAGATAGCTACAAGCGAAGTTAAATTACAGTCTTTATCTATTTTTGTCCAAACCTGATTTATGTCCTCAGAAAACAGTAAAAGGTATGCTCAACGTGGAGTGTCGGCCTCCAAGGAAGACGTCCACAATGCCATTAAGAACATCGATAAAGGTCTATTTCCAAAGGCTTTTTGCAAAATAGTTCCAGATTATCTAACAGGAGATGAGGATTACTGTTTAGTGATGCATGCCGATGGCGCCGGAACAAAGTCTTCCTTGGCTTACATGTATTGGAAAGAGACAGGGGACCTTTCGGTTTGGAAAGGGATTGCCCAGGATGCCCTTATTATGAATATCGACGATTTGATTTGCGTTGGAGCGGTCGATAATATTATGCTGTCATCCACCATAGGTCGAAACAAAAATCTAATCCCTGGAGAAGTTATTTCAGCCATAATCAATGGAACCGAAGAATTGATCTCCGATTTAAGGGACCATGGGGTAATCATTCATTCTACCGGGGGAGAAACCGCGGATGTAGGAGATTTGGTCAGAACCATTATTGTCGACTCAACGGTCACTGCACGTTTGAAGCGTAAGAACGTTATCGACAATGCCAATATTAAAGCTGGTGATGTCATTGTGGGACTGTCTTCCTTTGGTCAAGCGACTTATGAAACGGAATATAATGGGGGTATGGGAAGCAATGGACTTACCTCTGCCCGTCATGATGTTTTTGGTAAGTACCTAGCTAAAAAATATCCTGAAAGTTTTGACCCATCGGTGCCTGGTGAATTGGTCTATTCAGGTAGTTCAAAGTTGACCGATAAGGTTCCTGACGCTCCAATTGATGCCGGTAAACTGGTACTTTCTCCCACCCGTACGTACGCACCGATTATCAAAGAAATGCTGGCAAAATATTCGTCGGAACAAATTCATGGCATGGTACACTGCAGTGGAGGGGCACAAACCAAAATTCTACATTTTATTGATGCTTTGCACGTAGTGAAGGACAATCTTTTTCCTGTACCACCGCTCTTCAAATTGATTCAGGAACAATCCGGTACCGATTGGAAAGAAATGTACCAAGTTTTTAACTGCGGCCATCGTTTGGAATTGTACGTTGATGCGAACATTGTACAAGACCTTATCGCTATATCCCAAAGTTTTCATGTGGATGCCCAAATCATTGGAAGGGTAGAGGAAAGTGACCTCAGAAAATTGACCATCGAAAGTGAGTACGGTAAGTTTGTCTACTAGGATACGATTTGCCCGAATTTTGCGTTCTTTTTAGTAAACCTCATTTTTACGCTATGGAAAGAAAAGATTTTCTCAAAAGTCTTGGCGCTGGCGCTGCTTTCGCTCTGACTTTTCCCTGCTTACATGGATGTTCCAGTGATTCTGAAGACCTGGAGCAATTTCCCGAACCCGACGGAGTTGATTTTACAATTGACCTGACCTCTCCAGAAGCTGCCCCTTTGGCAAGCAATGGAGGCTTTATTTTGGCTAAATCAAATCAGGATTTCACCTACACCGATATTGTTGTGGCCCGAAATTTGGAGGGTGATATTGTGGCTGCCAGTCAGATTTGTAGTCATCAACAAACCGAAGGGGTCCGCTTTTTGTCTGAGGATGGAGGGATTTTTAGATGTTCCACCCATGGGGCGCGATTCAGCCAAGCAGGTACTCCCCTGAATTCCATTACCGACAATCCTCTAAGGATTTTCAATACGGAAGTCAACGGAGATACCGTCAGAGTGTTTGAATAAATGAAATTTTCTATGAAATCAATAGCTCTTGTTTTCTTTTTTCTTTTGAGTGGAATGGTCCAGGCTCAACTTTGGCAGGACAATTTTGAAGATGCGTTGGCTAATGCAAACGCGGAAGAAAAGCCCATTGTGGTCGTCTTCTCTGGTTCTGATTGGTGCGGCCCGTGCATTCGATTTAAAAAACGAATTTTGGATTCAGAGGACTTCAAAAACTATGCTTCTGAAAATTTCGTGCTGTACAATGCCGATTTTCCAAGAAAGAAGAAAAATCAACTTCCGACGGATAAATTAAATGCCAACAAATCACTGGCTGAAAAGTTTAATCCGAGAGGCTTTTTTCCACTAGTTGTAGTGTTGGACCAACAAGAATCCCTCTTGGGCAAAACTGGTTTTGATACCAAAAAGTCACCTCAAGAATATATTTCCTTATTGAATGGTTTCGTAAAATGAGAATCTTCCTGCTCCTTTTTTTCAGCTTATCCTGTATGCTGGTCAAGGGGCAAGCACGTAAGGACGTAACGGTTCGCAAGACCATGAAATTGATGGGCACACGGTTCGAGATTACCGTGGTAGCACCAAATGAGGATATCGGCTATATTAATATCGACGAAGCCGTTTCTGAAATCAAACGCATAGAGAAAATCATTTCTTCTTGGGATGAAACATCGGAAACTAGCTTAATCAATAAAAATGCTGGGATTCAGCCAGTAAAAGTATGCCCTGAGCTTTACAATCTGATTGAGCGCGCGATTAAAATTTCAGAAATTACCGATGGCGCATTTGATATAACCTATGCCTCATTGGATAAGGTTTGGAAATTTGATGGAAGTATGGATCGAATGCCCGCACCTTCCGAGATTGAACGTTCAATTTCTAAAATAGGCTTTCAGAAGATTGTTCTAAATGAGAAAGACCAAACCGTTTTTTTGCCAGAGCAGGGAATGCGCATTGGATTTGGTGCCATTGGAAAAGGCTATGCTGCGGATAAGGCCAAGGAACTTTTAATGGCAAAACAGGTAAAGGCCGGAATCATAAATGCTTCTGGGGATCTTACCACCTGGGGAACCAAGACCACAGGGGAAAAATGGCTCGTCGGCATTGCCAATCCCCTAAGCAAGGACAAGGTTTTCAGTTGGCTTCCTGTTGTTGAGTCCTCTGTTGCTACTTCTGGCAATTATGAGAAATACATCATGTTCAACGACAAAAAATATTCCCATATCATTGACCCTAGAACGGGGTATCCTACCACTGGAATCAATAGTGTTTCCATATTTGCCAAATATGCCGAACTATGCGATGCCATGGCCACAGCTGTTTTTATCATGGGCAAGGATAGTGGCATTCACATGGTCAATCAGATAGATGGGGTGGAGGCTGTAGTGGTTGATTCTGAAAATAAAATTCATAAAAGCTCAGGAATCGTTTTTGAGAAAAATCAATAATTTTAAATCATGGCAAGACTAGTTTTACTTCTTCTACTTTTGACTTCAGTCACTTCATGTGTTGCCGTTAGGGAATACGACATGATTTATGTAAACGACGCCGAGATGATTTTAGGTGCAAGGGCATCTGAACGTTTTGAGACAAATTTCCAGATATACAGAGAGGCATCTGCAGGTGCCAATGGTGGCAAAACAGGAGGCGGTTGTGGATGTAATTAAACGTTTCCTTTCGCCCCGCGGCTCTGTTAAGTTGGCTTTTCAAGCAGGTTTCCTTCTAATGTTTGCGCAAGGGTTTTCCCAGCAAACCAATTCTTCTTACACCAAAAGAGTGCTCGAGACCAGTGAAATTGATATGCTCTTTAGTTATTACAGTCAGGATGGTCAAAATGCCGCGGTAACCGGTGGTGAGGGTACGGAAGAACTTACCGATGCCACATCCACATTGGTATTGCGAATGCCTTTGAATGAAAATGATGTTCTTACCGTTGATGTAGGCTTGTCAGCCTATACATCCGCATCTTCCAGTAATGTAAACCCTTTGGACGGTAACAATTTGAATACTTCGCCTTTCGATGCTTCATCGGGAGAATCCAGAAAGGACCTCCTTGCTTATATAAATCCCACGTACCAGCACAGTTCGGACGATAGAAACACGATTTGGAGTGCAAATGCCTATTTTTCCAATGAGTACGACTATATTTCCTTTGGTTTTGGAGGGAACTACACCCGATTGTTCAATGAAAAAAATACGGAAGTGACTATTGGCGCCCGTGCGTTTTTGGACAAATGGAATGCCATATACCCCATTGAGCTCCGAGGCGGCTTTTTTGATGATAGAATTACAGGTAACGGAACCTATGCCCCGGTATTTTCAGAATTTGAGGATGAGGGCAGAAACTCCTATTCCGTTTCCTTGAATTTTTCCCAAATTTTGGGCAGGAGATTGCAGGGAGCAATTTTTACAGATCTTGTTCTGCAAGAAGGATTATTGAGTACACCCTTCCAAAGGGTTTACTTTGGGGATGCTGAGGACTTTTTTATTGATGATTTTCAGTTGGCGGATGATGTGGAAAGGCTTCCCGATTCCCGATTCAAACTTCCGATTGGTGGAAGATTGAACTATTTTTTGAATGATTTTCTGATTTTGCGCTCCTATTATCGCTTCTATTGGGACGATTGGGGCATTGTTTCGCATACAGCGAGTTTGGAAACCGCTGTGAAATTAACGGATAGGTTCACGATTTTTCCCAATTATAGGTATTACAATCAATCCGCAGCAGATTACTTTTACCCAAAAGAGGAGGCCTTGTCCACCTTTGAGTTCTATACCTCAGATTACGACCTTTCCAACTATGATGCGCATCAATATGGCTTGGGAATCCAATACAAGGATATTTTTGCCAATGCGAAGGTTCTTACCTTTGGCTTGAAGACCATCGATTTACGCGTTAATCAATATGACCGAAGCGATGGCCTCAATGCATTTATCGTTACGCTGGGCACCACATTTGTGGGCAATTAGAACTTCCTCATCTAAAACGCAATCCATTCAAAAATTGTAAATTCGTAGCCCTAACGAAGATTGATTCATGCTTGATAAGCTCAACATTATAAAACAACGTTTTGATGAGGTTTCCGACCTAATCATCCAACCTGATATTATTTCTGACCAAAAAAGATATGTAAGGCTCAATAAGGAGTACAAAGACCTTAGGGTATTGGTGGATAAGCGAAGCCAATACATCGAACTTACCGAAAACATCAATGAGGCAGAGGAGATATTGTCCGATGGCAGTGATCCTGAGATGGCCGAAATGGCCAAAATGCAGTTGGAAGAAGCCAAGGAAAAGCTTCCGAAATTGGAAGAGGAGATAAAGTTTCTTTTGATACCCAAAGACCCAGAGGATGAAAAGGATGTGGTCATGGAAATAAGGGCTGGAACCGGAGGGGACGAAGCCAGTATTTTCGCTGGAGATCTGTATAGGATGTACGCCAAATATTGTGAATCCAAGGGTTGGAAGACCAATATTATTGACCTTAACGAAGGTACTAGTGGTGGATTTAAGGAAATTCATTTTGAAGTATCTGGGGAGGATGTTTATGGCACGTTAAAATTTGAAGCGGGGGTGCATCGTGTACAACGGGTTCCCCAAACCGAAACACAGGGGAGGGTACATACCAGTGCGGCTACCGTGATGGTGATTCCGGAGGCGGAGGATTTTGACGTACAAATAGACCCAAAGGATGTTAGAATCGACTATTTCTGTTCTTCTGGACCGGGAGGACAATCAGTAAACACTACTTATTCCGCAGTACGTTTGACCCACGTTCCAACAGGACTTGTGGCCCAGTGCCAAGATCAGAAATCCCAGCACAAAAACAAGGAAAAAGCCTTTAAGGTACTTCGTTCGCGACTTTACGATTTGGAATTGGCCAAAAAACAGGAGGAGGATGCGGCAAAACGAAATTCACAGGTGAGCAGTGGGGACCGTTCTGCCAAGATCAGGACCTACAATTACCCTCAGGGAAGGGTGACCGACCACAGGATTGGACTCACGCTCTATGACCTACAGAATATCATTAACGGTGACGTTCAAAAAATCATTGATGAGTTGATGTTGGTCGAAAACACAGAAAAACTTAAGGAAGCTTCTGAGATCTTCTAATACATGACCACACAGTTTCTTTTTGAGCAGATAAAACAGAAGAAGTCCTTTTTGTGTATTGGACTGGACACGGATATGGAAAAAATTCCTTCACATCTGCTTGACCATGAAGACCCCATTTTTGAATTCAATAAGGCCATTATTGATGCCACTCATGATTTATGTGTGGCCTACAAACCCAATATAGCGTTTTACGAAGCCTATGGACTAAAGGGTTGGAAATCCTTGGAACGTACCATGGCCTATCTTAATGAGCATCATCCCGAAATTTTTACCATTGCAGATGCCAAACGTGGAGATATTGGAAACACGGCTTCAAGATACGCCAAGGCCTTTTTTGACACTTTGAATTTTGATTCGATTACGGTGGCACCCTACATGGGAAGGGATTCTGTAGAGCCCTTTTTGGAATTTGAAGATAAGCACACCATCCTGTTGGCATTGACTTCCAACAAGGGTGCTTTTGATTTTCAAACCAAAAAGTTGGGAAATCAAGAGTTGTATAAAGAAGTGCTTCAAGTTTCCACGAAGTATAAAAATTCAGGAAATTTAATGTACGTCGTCGGTGCTACAAAAGCTTCTTACCTCGAAGAAGTGAGAAAATTGGTTCCGAATCATTTTTTATTGGTCCCCGGGGTAGGTGCACAAGGCGGAAGTTTAGAAGAGGTTTGTTCGCACGCCATGAACGACAAGGTGGGGTTATTGGTGAATTCTTCCAGAGGAATTATCTATGCATCCCGTGGGGAAAACTTCGCATTGGGAGCAAGGGAAGCGGCCCAACTGCTTCAAAGGGAAATGCTAAAATACGTGGAAAAGGTGATTTGAATCCTAAGCTAGGTTTTCAAGAATCTTTTTGATGCCTTGCGCCTTTCTTGAGAAAAACTCACCAAGATTGGTGTTTACGTAAGTGGCATCAGATGCCTTTTCGATAAAGTTTCTATATCTGAACTCCAAAATTGAAATGGCTTGGTTGCCACTGGTGATAGGAGTAACCGTTCCTACCTTACAATACTGATTATTCATTGTCTTAAGATTTGTTATACCAAAGATACGTTAGAAAGTGGCACTTGGACTATGTATCGGCGGTGTATACAACTAGAAATCAGGCACTTTATCTAAATTTTAACCTAAAAACCTCTGAGAACGTGGAAAAATGCTGATTTCATTAGAAAAAATTTAACGTACATTTAAAAAAAAACAATTGCTACACTATTCCAAGTACATCCATGAAACTTCCACGGATTGGGTGACCTTCGTTCACGGTGCGGGAGGCAGTTCTTCAATCTGGTACAAACAGCTCCGAGATTTCAAAAAGCACTTCAATATTCTTTTGTTGGATTTAAGGGGCCATGGAAATTCAAAACCCAACATTAAGGATGCTTTTGATGAAAAGTACACGTTCGACTCCATAACAGAAGATATTATTGAGGTATTGGACCATGAAGGCATAGAGCAGTCACATTTTATCGGAATTTCCCTTGGTACCATATTAATTCGAAATCTTGCTGAAAATCACTCGCATCGCGTTAAAAGTATGGTTATGGGTGGCGCAATTATGAAATTGAACTTTAGATCTCAGGTACTTATGCGCTTGGGTATCATTTGCAAGTCCATAGTGCCCTATTTATGGCTTTATAAGTTTTTTGCATTTATAATTATGCCCAACAAGAATCACCGCGAATCACGTCTCTTATTTGTAAGGGAGGCAAAGAAACTGTACCAAAAGGAATTTGTCCGATGGTTTAGGCTTACCTCAGAGATAAATCCCTTGCTGCGGTTTTTTAGGGCCGTTGACATCCAAATACCCACCTTATACATCATGGGGGGAGAAGACTATCTGTTTTTGCCCACCATTAAGAAAGTGATAAAATCGCATATGGACTCCACGCTTTATGTAGTGGAAAATTGCGGTCATGTTGTCAATGTGGAGCAGCCAGTGGTTTTCAATGAACAAGTAATCCAATATCTAAACAACTTAAATACCAAACGATGAAAAAAGTACTTTTTCTAGTATGTTGCGCATCCTTTTTCTTGGGTAGCGCACAAACCGATGATTCTTGTAATTGCTGTTCAGAAATCCAAAAAGCCTTTGATTTCTGGGTAGGAGAGTGGGAGGTAACCAACAACACCAATGGGAGCATTGCTGGTTACAATAGTATTGTGAAACAGGAGGATGGATGTGTGCTTAGGGAAAACTGGACAAGTGCCCAACCAGGTTATACCGGAACTAGCCTTAACTTTTATAATAAGGCGAATGAAGAATGGGAACAGCTATGGGTAGATAATACAGGTGCTGCCCTTAAATTGAGGGGAAAGTATGTCGATAGCAAAATGATTTTGTCTTCAGAAGAATTCCAAAATGATGGCAAGTCTTTACGAAACCGCATTACATGGTTCAATAATGAAGATGGTACCGTAAGACAACTTTGGGAAGTATTGGAAGGAGAAAAGGTAGTTAGTGTGGCTTTCGACGGAATCTATAAAAGAAAATAAACAGCCCAGGGATGTTTTGCTGACTAATTCAAAATACCCAATTCTTGAGACAAAGCAGTTTTGTGAAGAATTAATTGTGGGCTGTTTAAAGTAAAAGTAGCCCTGTCATCATAGGCACGCGCTAACCCTTATCAAAGTTTACGTTTGCCGTTGGATATTTACCCTTTACCTTGAAGCTTCAACAATTGTTTTTTGATACTCAGAAGGGGTAAGATTCGTATCTCTTTTAAAAGCTTTATTGAAGGTAACCTTGTTATTGTAGCCTACTTCGTACGCTATGTTAATGATGTTCAGCTTGTTTGACTCATGGTCTAGCAAAAGCTCCTTGGCTTCTTTGATGCGGTAAAGGTTGACAAACTCATGAAAGCTTAAATTGAAGTGTTCGTTGATAACCTGAGAGGCATTATGGCGCGTGGTGTTCAGTCGCTGCGCCAATTTGTCCAAACTGATATTGTTTTCCCTGTAGATTTTTTCAACTGCAAATAAATGCAGTAGACTTTCCTTCAATTCCACGGATAGACTGGGCGTAAGACCGGATTTTTCATATTTGGGAAAAAGTCGGTTATTCTTATAAGCGTATACCCCATTGAAAACGTCCGGCTGAATATTTGCCGAATATCCCATAAAGAGAACCATCAAGGCCATGGCCGCAGCTGAGGTATCAAAAATCCAACTATTGGAAAAGCCGTTGATGATCACAATACCATATGCGGTGTATGTCAGCACGTACAAAATATGGATATGATACACATTTTTCTGCCATTTAAGAACCTTATCGTCTACCAACCTTTTTCTTTTACTCGTTAAATAGGTCCTGCCAATAAAGAATCCATAAACGGTTAACGAAATGGTTTTCAAAACAACGAAGAGTGTTAGTCTATCTGAATTCTGTGGGCCAATCCCGTTTTGTATCCGCTCTAACATCAAGATTACCTTAGAGTTTCCAGACATCGTATACACCTCACTCGTCAAATAAACCATCAGAAGTACTGAGGGCAAAAGGTGCAACGAATCCAGTAGTTTAAACTTGTGTTTCTGCGAGGTCTTTTTAAGATAGAAATACAAAAGGGGACCATAAAGGAAAATGCCCCAGGTAGACATCAGATAGGTATGTGGATACTCAAAGAAATAGTGTGCTGAGTTAATGCTGATATGTAGTATGAAAAAGGAGTGAATAAAAAGAAAGAGTCCTATTAAAACACGGGATGCCGGATAGATTTTTTTGTTAAACGCGATAAGAAAGACCACATAAAAACCAATAATGGATACGAATAGGTAAACTATGGACCAAGTGGTTACTTTGGGGATAATTTGATTAGAAATTCGCTTAAACTCTGCAGTTTCCCGAATAGGGTCAAAACCTTCGTTAAGTAAAAAGTTCGGATTGAACTCCAGTTGTAGATATTGGTTGAGGTTGGCTGTGGATTTCCGAGGTTTTTTTAAGGCTGCTTCACTCAACGCCAATTTTTTTAGAATTCTGGTTTTCTCAATTTTTGGGTTTTGAAGGTTCTTTTCATATAAAGGAATGGCTTTTTTGTACCGATGAATATTGTAGTAATAATCGGCCCATTTTAAAGAATCTTGGAAAACAATGATAGATGCCGGTGAAGCTTTTGCCTCATCAGGTGAATGTGAATAAATGCTATTGCAGAAGCAATACAAAGACAGGACAAGGATCAAGGTTGACCGTCTCATTCGTTGATTGATTAATGAATTAGCCTGATTTCAAGTTAGTTAATTAACAAAAGTGAAATGTTAAAAAAATACTAAAAACCGTAACTCCCGATAATAATTTACCTCAGATGTCAAGGAATTTGACCTTAAAGGAGAAGAAAAATAACAGATTGATAGGTAGTGAGTTAAAAGCAAAAAACCGGTGCGAACACCGGTTAAAACTAACTAACTCAAAAAAATGCTAACTCAGATAATCGCTACAAAATTCCTATTTCACCTTTATATGAAGGTTAATTTAACTTTAGGATTTTGTTGTAATTGCCTTGTTTTGTTGAAATAATAACGGGCATACTAGCTTGATATTGTGCAGTTAACAAAAAAATAGCACTAATCTTGCAAAGCAAAAACTTTCCTTAACAAATCAGTCGTTCTTGAGGATACTTTGGTCCTAATTTCCTTTTCCTCGACCGCAATCATGGTGTAGACCCCATCTAGTGCCTCTTCGGTCACATATTCGGTTAAATCGGGATTAACGTCTGTGGTCAAGGGAAGATTATTATATTTTGTAATCAAAGTATTCCAAATCTTGTCCGCTCCAACACGCTGAAAAGAAGATTCGATAACGGGTTGAAACTTGGCATATAGTTTTGTACTTGTGGATTGTTCCAAATATTCCGTAGCGGCCCGTTCGCTTCCTAATAAAATTTGCTTGGCGTCTGCAAACGAGATCCCCTTTACGGCATCAATAAAAATGGGAGTGGCTTCACCAACGGCATCTTCCGCCGCACGGTTCAATACCCGCAGTCCTTCATCTGCCAAATTACCCAGACCAATGTCCCTGAGGGTCTTATCCACCTTCTTTAATTCTTCAGGAAGGAGAATTTTGACAAGCTCATTCTTAAAAAAACCATCTTTTAAGGCCAACTTGTTCACCTGTTTCTCAATGCCTTGATTTAAGGCGTCCCTAAGTCCTTGTGCAATTTCTGCATTGCCAATTTCTGCAGTGCCTTGCGGCAATTGGTTTACTACTTGTTGTAATTCCGTACATCCTGCTGCTACGAAAAACAATACAAACCATAAACGTTTCATCATAATAAAGCTATTTCTTAGGCAAGAAAATTACACTTAATTACCTAAAAATCTGCTTATTGTTGAAAAGTTTAAGCGAAGATGACCGTCTTGTTGTTATACACCATCGTTTTATGGGTAACATGGAGCTTCACGGCTCTGGATAGGACAATTTTCTCCAAATCCCTGCCTTTGGCCAAAAAATCTTTGATGGAATGTGTGTGAGACACAGTGGTGACATCCTGCTCAATGATGGGACCGGCATCCAACTCTTCAGTCACATAATGACTTGTCGCACCAATGATTTTAACACCCCTTTCAAAAGCCGCGTGATAAGGTTTAGCACCGGCAAAGGCGGGTAAAAAAGAATGGTGGATATTAATGATTTTATTGGGGAATACATCGATGATTCGTGGGGAAACAATTTGCATGTATCGAGCCAAGACAATGAAATCTACTTGGTGTTCCTTTAAAAGCTTGAGCTGCTTCTGTTCTGCTTCGGCCTTGTTTTCCCTGTTCACCGGGATATGATAGTAGGGAATGTCAAATTGTTGGGCAATGTTCCCAAGGTCTTTGTGATTGCTCAAAATAAAGGGAATGTCGACCAAGAGTTCTCCAGAGTGGTATCTACTCAAAAGGTCATACAAACAATGGTTGTACTTTGAAACAAAGATGGCCATTTTGGGTTTATCGCCACCTAAGTGGATACTCCATTCCATGCCATATCTCTCGGCCAGTTCCTGGGAAAACTGAGATTTGAAGGTTTCTACATTGATTTCCGAAATGAACTCACTTTCCAACCGCATAAAAAAAACACCAGCCTGTTTGTCCACATGCTGGTCCAAATAAATAACGTTCCCTTCGTTCCTGGAAATAAAACCGGTTACGTTATGAATGATTCCCGATTGATCTTGGCAGTGAATAAGGATGGTCAGATTCATGAATCTTGATTTTCACCTTCCAAAATTATGGTATTGGGAAAAAGTATGTCCATCATTCTAATATTTTTATAAAATTCTAAGTAAAAACGAATTTGAGTTGCGTTTTCCGTAAATTGCGGGTCGAATTTTGACTCAAATTTGACAATGGAGCAAGCAAAGCCCTACCAACCAAAAAATAAAATCAGAATTGTTACTGCGGCCTCTCTCTTTGATGGACACGATGCAGCTATCAACATCATGCGAAGAATTATTCAGGCCACTGGTGTGGAAGTGATTCATTTGGGTCATGATAGGAGCGTTGCCGAAGTTGTCGATTGCGCAATTCAAGAAGATGCCAACGCCATTGCCATGACCTCGTACCAAGGGGGGCATAACGAGTATTTTCGATACATGTACGATTTGCTCCAAGAGCGTAATGCCGGGCACATCAAAATTTTTGGTGGCGGAGGTGGAGTTATTCTGCCGAAGGAGATCAAAGAATTAATGGATTATGGCATCGAACGAATATACTCTCCTGACGACGGCCGCGAAATGGGCCTACAAGGCATGATCAATGATTTGGTACAGCGATGTGATTCCGAAGTATCTGATTTGGAACCCTCTCAACAGGAAAAGCTCTGTGGGTTGTTAAAGGAAAAGCATCCCAATACCATAGCCAGAATCATTTCGTTGGCTGAAAATAAATGGGATCTTTTTACCGCCTACCAAAAACAGATGGAATCCCTCAAAAAAGATATTCCCGTTCTTGGTATAACAGGCACAGGGGGTGCAGGAAAGTCAAGTTTGGTGGATGAGTTGGTCCGAAGATTTCTAAAGGATTTTCCAAATAAACATATAGGTATTATTTCCGTGGATCCATCCAAAAGGAAGACCGGGGGTGCCCTGCTAGGAGATCGTATCCGAATGAATGCGATAAGCAATGAAAGGGTGTATATGCGTTCCTTGGCTACTCGCCAATCCAACTTGGCACTTTCCAAACATGTGGCGGAAGCGGTTGAAGTTTTGAAAGCTGCTAACTACGACCTAATAATTCTTGAAACCTCTGGAATTGGGCAATCGGACACTGAAATATTGGAGCACAGCGATGTATCGTTGTATGTGATGACTCCAGAGTTTGGTGCTGCCACACAGCTCGAAAAAATAGACATGCTCGATTTTGCCGACGTTGTAGCAATAAACAAGTTCGACAAAAGAGGAGCACTTGATGCCCTACGGGATGTGAAAAAGCAATATATGCGCAACCATGGACTATGGGATACTTCCATGGACGACCTTCCTATTTTTGGTACCATTGCTTCCCAATTTAATGACCCGGGCATGAATCGACTCTATAGGGTCGTGATGAACACCCTGGTTGCAAAAGCCAACGCCCAACTAGATTCCAACTTGGAAGTTTCGGAGGAGATGACCGAGAAAATTTTTGTTATACCGCCCGCCCGAACACGCTACCTCTCTGAAATAGCGGAGAACAACCGTTTATATGATACCAAGGTTGATGGTCAGGCTCAAATTGCGCAAAAGCTGTATGGTATATACTTGACCTTGGTTTCGGTGGTAAATGGGGAATCCGCGGAGAATCAGTTGAATTACCTAATAAAATCGGGATTGGATGAGGAAAAAATCTTGGGTGCAGCAGATGAGGAAGAATCCAAAGATCTAATAGGACTCCTGATCAAGGAGTTTGATCGGGTAAAAATGGATTTTGATCCGCATAACTGGGAATTGCTTTTGAAATGGAACGAGAAAGTAGGTCGTTACAAGAATGAGATATACGCCTTTAAAGTTCGCAATAAGGAAATTCAAATACAAACCCATACCGAATCCCTTTCCCATAGTCAAATACCAAAAATAGCGTTACCAAAATATCAAGCATGGGGAGATTTACTTCGCTGGATGCTTCAGGAAAATGTTCCTGGTGAATTTCCGTATACCTCTGGATTATATCCCTTCAAAAGGGAAGGGGAGGATCCTACTCGAATGTTTGCTGGGGAAGGCGGTCCAGAACGTACCAATAAACGCTTTCATTATGTGAGTTTGGATATGCCGGCCAAAAGACTCTCAACGGCATTTGATTCGGTTACCTTATATGGAAACGACCCTGACCATCGCCCGGATATTTATGGCAAAATTGGAAATGCGGGGGTTTCTATTTGCTGTTTGGATGATGCCAAAAAATTGTACTCTGGGTTTGATTTGAGCGACCCAATGACTTCCGTGAGCATGACCATCAATGGCCCAGCACCTATGTTGCTTGCGTATTTTCTCAATTCAGCTATAGACCAAAATTGTGAAAAATACATCCTTGAAAACGGCCTACAAGATGAAGTTGAAAAGAAGATAAAGTCCATCTTCAAGCAAAAAAAGTCCAAACAACCCAAGTACAGCGGCAAACTTCCGGAAGGAAACAATGGTTTGGGGTTGATGCTCTTAGGGGTAACTGGGGATATGGTGCTTCCTAAAGAGACCTATGCCCAAATCAAAAAAGACACCTTGAACCAGATTCGCGGAACTGTTCAAGCGGATATTTTAAAGGAAGATCAAGCCCAAAATACTTGTATATTTTCTACAGAGTTTGCTTTGCGCTTAATGGGAGATGTACAAGAATATTTTATTGATCATCAAGTACGGAACTTTTATTCGGTTTCCATTTCCGGATATCACATTGCCGAGGCAGGCGCAAACCCAATCACCCAATTGGCCTTTACGCTTTCCAACGGATTTACCTATGTGGAATACTACTTAAGCAGAGGGATGGACATCAACAAGTTTGGCCCCAACCTGTCCTTCTTCTTTTCCAATGGGGTCGACCCGGAATATGCTGTGATTGGAAGGGTGGCACGCAGAATTTGGGCGAAAGCACTTCGGGATAAATATGGTGCGGACCCAAGGGCCCAAATGCTCAAATATCATATTCAAACTTCGGGAAGGAGCCTTCATGCACAAGAAATAGACTTCAATGACATACGAACGACCTTGCAAGCGCTTTATGCCATTTATGATAATTGTAATTCGTTGCATACCAACGCTTATGATGAGGCTATTACGACACCAACGGAAGAATCGGTGCGAAGGGCCATGGCCATTCAGTTGATCATTAATAAAGAATTGGGGTTGGCCAAAAATGAAAACCCCATGCAGGGATCCTTCATAATCGAAGAGCTTACCGATTTGGTGGAACAGGCAGTGCTATTGGAATTTGATCGAATAACAGAACGCGGAGGCGTATTGGGAGCTATGGAGACCATGTACCAACGTTCTAAAATTCAAGAAGAAAGTCTACACTACGAAACCCTGAAGCACACGGGGCAGTATCCAATCATTGGGGTCAATACCTTCTTGAGTTCCAAAGGATCACCTACCATTTTACCAGCTGAGGTAATTCGAGCCACCGAGGAAGAAAAACTAAATCAAATTGATACCCTTCAAAACTTGCACAAAAGAAATAAGGACGAGTCTGAAGAGCAACTGGAAGAACTCCAAAAGGCAGCAGTACATAATGAAAACATGTTCGAGAAGTTGATGGAGGTCTCCAAATTTTGTTCTTTGGGACAAATCACAACGGCCCTATTCGAAGTTGGGGGACAGTATAGAAGAAATATGTAAAGAAAGACAGGACGAAAAGGGGCTAATTTTATTCATCACTTCCGTTTTGGAATGACTTTCGCCATTTTTTAAAGGAGCTTCTAAAGGTCTTGATTTCCTTTCGCAACAAGTTCAAATATTCCTTTTCTGCGACCCCATCTTTTTCAAGGCCATTGCAGTAGGCCAAAATGTTTTGGGTCATAATGTGAATAAAGGACAAACTTCTCATTCGAACACTGTAGGATTGACTTTGGGCCACATGCTCTACTTCCTTCGTGATCAGAGTGGCATCGGTCACCAAAGATTTCGAAATATCATCTCGAAAACTTCCATACCTTTTCAATGAGAAAAAATCCGTGTTGTACGAAAAATAACCGGCAATGGCCTCGCTCATGTCACGAAGTGCCAGAGATTTACGATACATTCTGTGAGAATTTAAGGAACTCCCTTCCATAACTTTTTATAGCAATAAATACCCTTAAAATTAGTTATGAAAAAGAAAATGTAACTTTACAATCAATAGTGTATTTAAAATTTTGCTATTGAATCAAAAGAAATTTGAGTTTTTTTTTACGGATGAAAATTGACGAGTTAAATTGGGAAATTCTTAACAGTCTACAACAAAATGCAAGGGAGACTTTTGCCAATATTGGTAGGAAAGTCGGTTTAACACCTCCAGCAGTTGCAGAACGGGTTAAAAAGATGGAAGATCTAGGGTTGATCGAGGGTTATGGAGCCCATGTTTCGTATGCAAAAGCCGGACATCAGTTGAAGGCAATCATCATGTTGAGGGCCTTTATGGGGAAATTGAAACCTTTTTTGGAAAAGGTAAAATCCTTTGATGAAGTGGTCAATTGTTACCGAATCACAGGTAATGAAAACATTATCATGGAGGTTGTTTTAAAAGATCAGTCGCATTTGGAAAAATTCATTGATAAGCTGATTATTTATGGAGAATGCAGAACGCATATTGTGCTGTCCAATGTTATTTCCAATGCACATATCAAACCCAGCTAGGTTTCCTTGGCAATATGGTTTAACTTTAAATATGCCAAACGAATTTTGATTTGGCGAGATTTTTGCTATCAAAAAGCTATGAAAAAAATTGCACCTCTCCTTAGCATTGTTTTTACTGTTTATTTGGGTTTTGGCCAACAAATGGTTTTACCGAAGGGTAAAGTGATAGATTCTTTAAAAATTCATGATAGCATTCCGGGGACATATTCCCTTTACCTCCCTAAAAATTTTGAAACCTCTAAAAAATGGCCTCTTCTCTTTGTATTTGATTTTGATGGTGAACCAGAGTGCTTAACGGCCTCTTTTGTTCCTGCAGTAGAAGAGGAAGGTTACGTTCTTGCTACCCTTGCCTTATCTGATACGGTTTCCTTGACCAACAACATGATAAAAACAGGAAAAGCCTTGGAGCGGGTCGCCAAAACTTTACCCATAAATACAAGCAGAATCTATACCAGCGGGAAAAACTCCGGTGCAAGATATGCTTCACTTACTCCAATTTTTTTAAAGGGCGTTCAGGGCATTATATCCATAAATGCTTCCATAGTCAACACGGAGTTGTTGAATGCGAAAAAACCATTTCACTACGTGGGTGTTGTGCAGGAAGACAGTTACGTTTACTCTGAGATGCTTGGAACTCAAAAAGTATTGAACCGCTATAAGTTTCCCAACCAGGTTTTGATTGTGGACAAAGAGGAAAATGATTTGGCAAAGCCGTATTTGAAAAAGGCCATGCAAATTTTCACCCTGTCCGCCATGGGGAAGGGATGGACGATAAAAGATTCAGTATATATCGAAAACTTGTACCAGAAGGATGTTTTGAAGGTCAGCCAATTGAAGGCCAAAGGCCAGTTGATCTTGGCAGAGCAATACCTCAAAGAACTCTTTTCAATTTATGGGATTCATAAAAATCTGGACTCGTTAAGAGGAGTGCAACGGGAATTAAGAAAGGACCGCACCTTCAAAGCCATGAAAAGAGCTGAAAACTCAACTTTCTTCAAAGAATCATTACTAAAGGAAGATTTTGCCTATTATATGGATGAAGATGTGCGCACCCATAATTTCAATAATTTAGGATGGTGGAACTATCAAATGAATGAAATAGATAAGTTCATCAACGGACCCAATATCCATGAGAAAAAAATGGGGAATCGATTAAAGGGATATGTCAATGCCCTTGCCGAAGACACAATTGACTTGGTAAGTTCCGAGGAATTGGTCGATGAGGATGCGCTGGCATTTTTGTACATGCTTAAAACGTTGACCGCCCCACAAGATTTTGATTACTACTTGAATATCATTTCGTTGAGCGCCAAGAACGAGGATTTTGGCACCTCACTCTTTTATCTGGAAGAGGCCCTCAAAAAAGGCTTTAAGGACACCGAAAAGCTTTATGGCCTTGAAAACACAGCTTTGCTTCGTATCAATCCAAAATTTAATAGTCTGATGGCCAAGTACTTGAAAGAATCGCGTTATGAGATCAATGAGGAATAGACTTAGGGACACTTGCTAGATTCCAATCAATAACCAATCCTCCTGCCAGGGATTTCGCAATTTCCTCACCATACAGATATTCACATAGGTAGAGGGCAGCTTCAAAGCTCTTGGCCCCTCCAGCCGAAGTAATATACTTTCCATCATGTACAAAAAGAACACTGTCTTTCACCTGAAGGTGTGGAAACATGGCGCGATATTTCTGTATATCGCTGGGGAAAGTGGTTGAGGCGACACTGTCCAGCAATCCTGCTTTGGCCAAAACAAAGGCACCATCGCAGTGGGAGGTAATAAATAAGGCATCATTATCTACCTTTTTAATGAAATTCAGCATGGCGGTATCGTTAAGATCTGTGTCTAAATGGTGCTCTGCGCTGGGGACCACCAAAATATCTATTTTGGGAATTGAATCCTTGGTGTAGTCAAAATCAGGAAGTATTCGAACCCCTTCAAACGAGGTAATGGGCTTAAGCGTATTTGCTACAGTAAAGGTGTTCATCGCTTTAATGTTCTCACGATATTGGGTATGCTGAAAGATGTCGTAGGGTGCTGTGAACTCCGTGTTGTATACGCCATCCATAATCAAGAAAGCAACATTGTACCGGTTGGGTTCAAGCTTGGGAAGGTAGCGTGTTTCCTCAACTTTTTCTACCAAGTCTTTGGAGGGGTTTTTACAAGATGCTATGCTTACCACAAGAAGAAATACCAATAAATTCCTATACATGTTTTCTTATTTTGAACTGATGCTGTTACGAAGGTACCACTATGCTTGATTTATTCTACTTTTGAAAAATCGAAATTGAACCATGAAGAAGATTTTATTGATCCTCCTTTTGATGCTTTCGTGCGGAAAGGGGAAAAAGTATCACGATTCCAAAAATGAACTTGCCATTGACTCCGAAGTTGAGCAAGAAATTTTGGATTTCCAGAAGCAGCTCAACCAAACGTTTGAAAATCCCAAAACATCTCCCTTGCCCGATAGATTTCGCAAAGACTTTGAAGGGTTGGATTTCTTCCCCGCTGATACCACGTATCGAATTGTGGCCAAATTTGAAAGAACTCCGGATGCCGAACCCTTCTTCATGCCTACTACCACCAAGGAGAAAACGGAAGAGGTGGTTTACGGTATCGCATCTTTTGAATTGAACGGAGTATCTCATCAGCTTGAGATTTATCAAACCCCAAGTTTGTTGTCCCAAGAAAAGTATAAGGATTATCTGTTTTTGCCCTTTTTGGATGAGACCAATGGTGAGGAAACCTATGGTGGAGGACGCTACTTGGATTTAACGATCCCGGAAGGAGATTCTATTATAATCGACTTCAACAAGGCTTATAATCCCTATTGCGTTTATAACAAAAAGTACTCCTGCCCTCTAGTGCCAAGGCAAAATTATTTGAGAACTAAAGTGAGAGCAGGAGTGAAAAATTTTACTAAGGATTAAAAAAGCCTTAATCCCTGGGGAAAAAGGCTTTTTATATTGTGTCGTTCGATTTTACTAGAACGAGTATATAGCTGCCAATAGGAATGAAGCTAGACTATCACCGGGCTCTAAATCGCTATCCAAAAAGAAATCGTCGGAAGCACTGTCCAATCGCAATTCAGGCTTAATGATCAAATCCCCGATGGTAGCGCTACCGGTCAACGTTACCGCGATCACATCAGAATCTTCTACCCCTGTTCCAATGGCTCCAAAGTTTCCGGATTCTGCAAAATACTCTCCTCTTAAACCAATAGTGAAGTTTTCAGAAGTCGCCAATTGTGGATATAGAGCAACACCGTAGAATCCTAGGTCGTCAGTATCTTGATAAGTCGCATTGATTCCCAAAAAGAAATCCTCGGTAACATCAAAGCCTCCCGTAAAATCAACTTGGAAAAGAGATTCAACATCACCTTCAACCAATTCTCCCGCACCATTTACAAATTCCTCGTCACCTTGCTTACCATAGATGAAGTTTAGGAACTGACCGCTATACCCCAATTGCGCTCCAAAAGATAATTCACCAAAAGGGTTGAAATCTGTAAAGTCAGTTGGGTTTAAAATCGCTAACATGGCCGACCAGTCATTGCCCAAATCAAAATCCGCTTTGATTCCTGTATGGGAGAATGGCCCATAAGAGAACATGTAAGAGGTACTGTAGTTGAAGTTAGCCGATGGAGAGATTACCTCATACCCTAAGAAGGTATTAAAGTTACCAAAGGTAAGGGTAGTGCTCTCACTTACATTCCAGTACACATACAACTGGTTTACAATGGCAGGAGAACCAAAGGAATTGAACACGGCGTCCTCACCCCTTGGGCCAAATACCAAGTCAGCCACAAATCCTACTTTTTCACCTTCGTACCCGGCTATCAAGTTCACCATACCGATGGCAAAACCTGGGTCATTGGCAAAAGAAGTTCCAGGAGCGGCTGGAGTAAATACACCGGTTAAGTCTCCAGCGGTATCAAATGCCGGAATTTCCTTGTTCAATCCATTGAAGTTGCTTCGAAAATAAGCATCGACCGTACCACTAAAAGTAAATTTTGGTTTTTCCTCTTCCTCTTGTGCAAAAACACCAACAGAGGTAAGCGCCAAGGCTGCAAAAGCTAAATTTTTTACGAACTTTGTGTTTATAATCGTTTTCATAATATCATCTTTTAGGTGTTCCGTTTTCGGAACATTTAATTGTTTAATTGAGTTTAAATGTGAAAAGGTTATTCAACGGAGCGTTTGGCAGAACGCTCCGTTTCCTTTTATATGTTAATGTTGGTTCATTCTGAAATCGGCATAGGCATCCATTCCATGTTCGTGGATGTCCAAACCTTCCAGTTCTTCTTGTTCGGAAACCCGAAGTCCAGAAACTTTCTTGATAACAAAGAGAATGATGAAACCAGCGACACTACAGAAAGTAGCGGCGGCCCCAACGCCAGCAAGTTGTACCAAGAATTGGTCGAAACCTGCTAGCTGACCGAAGATACCAACGGCCAAGGTTCCCCAAATACCACAGATCAAGTGGACGGCAACGGCACCAACAGGGTCATCAAGCTTCAACTTATCGATAAGTGCAACACCAGCTACAATGATAATTCCGGCCAAAAGACCTATAATCACAGCTTCGTTGGGCGACATTTGGTCCGCACCAGCCGTAATACCTACCAATCCGCCCAAAATACCGTTAAGGAACATGGTAAGATCGTAGTTTTTGTAAGCCAACAAAGAGGTAATAAAAGCAGATACCCCGCCTGCGGCAGCGGCCAAAGAGGTAGTAACCAGAACTAAAGAAGTCAATTCTGGGTCTGCAGAAAGCACGGAACCTCCGTTAAATCCAAACCATCCCAACCAGAGAATCAATACCCCGGCGGCAGTAAGTGGTAGGTTGTGCCCTGGAATTGCCTTGGGTTTACCATCTTCACCAAATTTACCAATACGGGCTCCCAAAAGGAAAATAGCAATAAGAGCGCCCCATCCACCTACAGAGTGAACCAAAGTGGAACCTGCGAAATCGTAAAATCCTTCAGCGTCTCCATAAGAAAGGGAAGAAAGGAAACCACCACCCCATTGCCATGATCCAACGATTGGATAGACCACGCCTACGTAAATAATGGTGAAAAGCATGAAGCTGCCCAGCTTGACACGCTCAGCAACGGCTCCAGAAACTATGGTTGCCGCTGTTGCAGCGAACATTCCTTGAAACAAGAAATCGGTCCACCAAGTGTAACCTCCATCGGCATACTCGGGTGTCATCCCATTTTCAGGGGCTGCAATCCCAAAACCTGCAAATTTTAAGAAACCTGCATCTCCATCTTCAAATCCGGGATACATTAAATTAAATCCTCCGATGTAGTAAAGGAGTAGTCCAACACATATAATAAATACATTCTTAAATAGAATGTTTACTGTGTTTTTTTGTCGGGTAAGTCCAATCTCCAAAAAGGAGAATCCTAAGTGCATGAAGAACACCAGGCCGGTACATACCATCATCCATACGTTATTTGCTGTAAATAATCCTGCGTCCATAATCTTTAAATATTGTTCGTTAGTTAGTTTTTAGTTAGTTGATTCCAGCGCTTCCGCTCTCTTTAGTTCTAATTCGATACGCTTCCACGACGTCGGATACGAAGATTTTTCCGTCTCCTACATTTCCGGTAGCAGCAGAATCCAATAAGGTATTTATCGTTCGTTCCAGAAAGTCATCTGAAACCACGATAACCAAATACCTTCTCTGAATATCTGATGTGCTGTAGGAAATGCCACGGTACACGTGACCTTGTTTTTCATTTCCAACTCCTGTTACATCCCAGTAACTAAAGAAGTTGACCTCAATTTCATGAAGTGCTTTTTTCACCTCATCAAACTTGGATTTTCTGATAATTGCCTCGACTTTTTTCATAATTAAGTAGTTAATTGACGAGCCAAATATATATGAATTGATACAGGACTATCTAAAATTGGGGGTATATGGATGCATTTTTATTCTTATAAAAAAATAACCCCTATTTTTTTAGGGGTATGCAATTTATAATAACACTTTTTTAAAAATATGGTGATTATTTCTTAATCCTAGGAGTGTATAGAGTGCTATTTCATCGAAGAAATAGGTTTTTTCCAGAAAGAATGTTCAGGAATTAACAAATGTTGACGAAAAAAATTGATTTTGTAACTAGTTGGTAAATTTAGAAAACCATAAGCCCAAGGCTACGGCCAAAATACCCAACAAAATACTAGCGCCTGCATAGAGCAGTAAGGGTAGAAATTCCTCAGATTTGATCAATGTGTGCTTTTCAAGGGCAAAAGCTGAAAAGGTGGTGAATCCACCACAAATTCCTGTAGCCAAAAAAAGTGTGCTGTTATAAGATAGGAGGTTGTTTCTTGCTGAAAGTCCAATGATAAAGCCAATCAATAGGCAGCCAATGATATTGACCGTAAGGGTACCTAAGTAAAAATTGCCGACAACTGAATTAAGGGGTTTCGAAATTAGGTATCTAAGAATACTACCTAAGCCCCCACCTAAAAAAACAAGAAGAACCTGTTTCATACCCTAAAGGTACAAACTAAACAGCCTTTTTGTATTCACCTTCACTGGACTCTTTTGGTGTAAGCTTGGCGATTGACGTATCTGAAATAGGTTCAATAGGTTTTTTAAATCTTTCCTTTGCTCCATTGACGCTAAAAACCAACAAAAAAGCATTGATTGCCAAGAGGATAAAAAGGATTGTGAAGAAAGCTATCATCTAGTTACTGGTCTTAACACAACAAAAGTACGTGTTTTCTTAACGAAAACGAGCAGTTCACTGATTTTAGTTGTAAAACCAAAAATTTTTGTAGGGAAATCAATAACCCTGTTAATTTTTAAGGAAATATTTAATCAAGAAGAGAAAAACTACAAATGTTATAAAGGAAAGCATGATCCATTTTACACCCTTATAGTTCTTTTGATGAAGATTTTTGTCCCTTCGATAGGAAACAATCATTACCCCGATGAAAACAACAAAAAAGAGTATTGCGAAAATCAATTGACCGGAGCTGAACATATTTTATATTTTTAGCAAAATTAAGGTAATTCAAAAACAATGAAAAGAAAGATCAAGGCCGTAGAGGAGTTTCATAGTGCCTTTGGATTAGGCATACTCCATAAGCCAAAAGCCAATTTGGGAAGAGATAAAAACCAATTGCGATTTATGCTTATGGACGAAGAAAACAAAGAATATTTGGAGGCGGCAAACATTGGGGATTTGGCAGAGGTGGCCGATGCCCTGGGAGATATGCTGTATATCCTGTGTGGCACCATTTTGGAACACGGTATGCAATATAAGATTGAAGAGGTTTTTGAGGAAATCCAAAAAAGCAACATGAGCAAGTTAGGAGCTGATGGAAAACCCATTTACAGGGAAGATGGCAAGGTATTAAAAGGCCCCAATTACTTTAGACCTGATATCCAAAAAATATTGGACAAATAAAAAAGGCACCTTAAGGTGCCTTTTTTCTTATACTACTTGATGTCGCCAACCGAACTTATCTTCTGCACGGTTGTATTGAATGTCGGTAATTCTTTTTTTGAGTTTTTCGGCATAGCTTTCGGCCAAAACGGGTAAATCATAGTCCATGCCCTTGTATCCGAAACCTGCAATTGGTGAAACCACGGCTGCGGTCCCTGCTCCAAACATTTCTTTCAAGGTCCCATTTTTTGCCGCCTCAACAACTTCATGAACCGAAATTTTGCGCACCTCGGTTGCAATGTTTTCATCTTCGGCAATATCCAAAATACTTTTCCGGGTAATTCCGTCCAAAATACGATCACTGGTTGGGGCTGTAATAAGCGTATCGTTGATACGAACAAAAACGTTCATCGCACCTGCTTCTTCAATGAATTCATGGTTGTTGTCATCTGTCCAAATGACTTGTTGGTACCCTTTTTCGGCAGCCAGTTGGGTTGGATAAAATTGACCAGCATAATTCCCTCCCGCCTTTGCGTAGCCCACTCCGCCATTGGCCGCACGAGAATACTTTTCTTCAATCAAAACCTTGACCTTACCAGAAAAATAAGCCCCAGATGGAGCAAGCGCTATTATAAATTTGTACTCATCAGCAGGGGAGGCATGGAATCCAGACCCAGAAGCGAACATAAACGGTCTAATATATAGGGAACTTCCTGGGTTTTTTGGAACCCAATCTTTTTCCAGCTGCAACAATGCCATCAGACCATCCATGAAATAACTTTCTGGCAACTCTGGAATCGTCAATCGTTCTGCAGATTTATTTAACCTTTTACAGTTTTCCATTGGCCTAAACAACCAAACACCACCTTCCACATCCTTGTAGGCTTTCATACCTTCAAAAATGGATTGGCCATAATGGAAAATTTTAGCTGAAGGTTCCAAGGAAATTGGGCCATAGGGTACAATCTTTGGTTCTTTCCATTCGCCATTTACAAAATCAGAGACCAACATATGGTCCGTGTAGGTACTTCCAAAAGCTAGATTGTCAAAATCCACGTCATGGATTTTTGAAGTGGCAGCTTTTTCTACACGTATATTGTTCACCATTGCTTCCATATCCTTAGAGATTTAGAAGTTAAAATTAGCCATTTATTGTTAGTTTTGGTCTAACCTTAATTCTAATTGTCATTCTTTTTTAGGGATTACACAAATCTTATCGATTATGAAGGTTTTTAACATTTTTGCTATCGTTTTACCAATGTTTTTTGTGGTGCTGGGCAATGCCCAAAAGCAATCGTCCACAGGGTTTTACGGTGAGGAGTTCAAAATGAATCAAGGACATGACATGGCTTCAGAAGTCTATGGTAAAATGGTGTTGAACGACACCATAAAAACCCAATTGACTGGGACAATCAAAGAGGTATGTCAAGTCAAGGGATGCTGGATGAAAGTTGAACTGGAGACCAATGATGAAGTTTTTGTAAAGTTCAAAGACTATGGTTTTTTTGTGCCCACCAATTCCGCCAATAAAAAAGTAGTGCTCAACGGAGTGGCATTCCTTGAGGAAGTCTCAATAGAGGACCAACAACATTATGCAAAGGATAGAGGGGATTCTCAGGAGGAAATTGCCAAGATAAATACCCCAAAAAAAACATTGCGTTTTGAGGCTGACGGAGTACTAATCCGAGATTAGAGGTGAAACGCAAGATAATCCTTACTGCTGATGGTTCAAAGACCATACACCTTGAGGATTGGAACGAGCAATACCATTCAAAGCATGGAGCCATTCAAGAGGCATACCACGTCTTTATCGAGATGGGATTGAGACGTTTTCGGAATACGGATATATCCCTCTTGGAAATTGGTTTTGGAACAGGGCTCAATGCTATCATTACTCTTATTGAGGCCCAAAAACTGAATTTACACCTTGATTATGTCGGAATAGAGGCATTTCCTGTAGAAGAGGAAGTGGTTTCTGAATTGAACTATATTGAACAGTTAGGAGCAGAGCGTTATGAAAAAATATTTCAAAGAATGCATGCGATGAAGTGGGGTGATAAAGAAGAAATTTTTAAGAATTTTCATTTTATCAAGCGTCAAATGCACTTTGAATCGATTAACGATACCGATCTGTTCAACCTCATATATTTTGATGCTTTTGGACCGAGGGTGCAGCCAGACTTATGGACCGTTGCCATTTTTGAGAAAATGTACGGATCGTTAAAACCGGGTGGGATTCTTGTCACCTATTCGGCCAAGGGTAGTGTAAGACGGGCGATGCAAGAGGTTGGCTTTGATGTGGAACGCTTGGCCGGTCCTCCTGGAAAAAGGGAAATGCTTCGAGCCACCAAAGCGTAAAGGATTGCCAATGTCCTGTTAAGGCGTTCTTTTGCTTTATTATAATTTAGGTTAAAGTTTAAACAATTCTGTTAAACCTACACTAATGCCTAATTTACAGTACCTTAAACCTGTACTTTTGCCTTAAAAGTTGATGATATGAAAGTGTTGGTTACAGGAGCCACCGGATTGGTTGGCAAAGCAATTACACAGGCTTTGCACAATCAAGGTATTTCTGTGAATTACTTGACGACCCGAAAGGGAAAAATCGTTTCAAGTGAGGATTATCAGGGTTTTTACTGGAACCCTTCCAAGGGCGAAATAGACCTGAACTGTTTTGAAGATGTATCGGCGGTAATCAACCTGGCCGGTTCCAATATTGCCAAAAGATGGACTTCCTCATACAAAAAGCAAGTGCTCAACAGCAGGTTGAACAGCTTAAAAACGCTTCGCAAAGGCATTGAGCAGATAGGGGATTCAGATATTATTTCATTTGTTTCGGCTTCTGCCATTGGCATTTACCCCAACTCTCTGACCACTTTTTATGAAGAAACGGAAACTTCCGTGGATGATAGTTTTTTGGGAGAAGTGGTTCACGAGTGGGAGAAAGAAATAGACACTTTCAAGAAATTTGATTTCAATGTTGCCGAAATCAGGATTGGGTTGGTTCTCTCAACCGAGGGTGGAGCGCTACCAAAAATAGCAAGGCCCGTGAATTATTATGTAGGGGCCGCATTTGGCAGTGGGGAACAATGGCAATCCTGGATACATATTGATGATTTGGCCCAAATGTTCCTTTTTGTGATTGCAAAGGGACTGCAGGGGACCTTTAATGGTGTGGCACCGAATCCGGTGACCAATACAAAATTGACTAAGGAAATCGCCAAAGTGCTAAAAAGACCTCTTATTTTACCTAATATACCGAAGTTTGTGATGTACGCACTTTTGGGCGAAATGGCTTATGTGCTGTTTGCCAGTCAAAGAGTGAGCAGTAAGCGTATTGAGGAAAAAGGCTTTGTTTTTCAACATACCAATGTATGTGCCGCTTTGGAAGAATTGCTATTGCCAGATTCCCCTAACAATGATTCTAAAATTGATTCCTTTAGTAAGGAATATGTATAAGACCAAGGATTTGTAAGAATTCAACATCCGCCAAAAGGCGGATTTTTTTGTGTTTTGTGATGACATTTTGACATTTTTGGACAATTGGCAGTACTTTTGCCAATCTTAAAAGGAAAACGAATATACCTATGAGCAAAAAAAGCAAGGTTACTGAAATGGAAGAAGAGGTCAAAGACGCTCAAACCATGGAGAATCCTGAGCTGGAAGGAAAAGATATAAACGAGGAAAATCAAGAAGAAGTTTCCGAAGTAGAGCAGTTGCAAGATGATTTGGCCAAGGAAAAAGAAAAATTCCTCAGGCTTTTCGCCGAATTCGAAAATTTCAAAAAGAGAACTTCCAGAGAGCGCATAGAACTTTTTAAAACCGCTGGTCAAGAAGTAATGGTGGCACTTCTACCCGTTATGGACGATTTTGATAGAGCCATGAAAGAACTTGCCAAATCGGAAGATAAAGAAATGTTCAAGGGCGTGGAACTTATAAGCAGCAAGTTTAAGGAAACCTTGAGGAATAAAGGTCTGGAGCAAATCGAAGTTGGACCAGGTGACGTTTTCGATGCAGAGGTTCACGATGCGATTACCCAAATTCCCGCGCCGGATAAGAAAATGAAGGGGAAAATCATTGATGTGGTAGAAAAGGGTTTTAAGCTCGGTGATCGAATAATAAGACACCCCAAAGTGGTTGTTGGTAACTAAAGAGGGTTATGAAGGAGGACTATTACGAAATACTTGGACTTTCGAAAGGAGCGACCGCAGCCGAAATCAAAAAAGCATATCGGAAAAAAGCGATAGAGTTTCATCCAGATAAGAATCCTGGTGATACCAAGGCTGAGGAAATGTTCAAAAAGGCAGCGGAGGCCTATGAAGTTTTGAGTGATCCCGATAAAAAAGCCAAGTACGACCAGTTTGGACATGCTGCATTCGAAGGTGGCGCCGGTTTTGGCGGAGGTGGAATGAACATGGAGGATATCTTCAGTCAATTTGGGGATATCTTCGGAAGTGCTTTTGGTGGCGGTTTTGGTGGTTTTGGTGGTTTTGGAGGCGGTCAACGTCGTGTGAAGGGGAGTAATCTTCGAATTCGCGTTAAGTTGACTTTAGAAGAAGTGGCCAATGGAGTCGAAAAAAAGGTCAAGGTTCGAAGAAAGGTTCAAGCTGAAGGGGTTACCTATCAAACCTGTCCAACCTGCAACGGAAGCGGGCAAGTAACCAAAATTACCAATACCATATTGGGTCGTATGCAAACGGCTACTACCTGCACTACCTGTGGGGGAGCCGGACAAACCATTGACCAACGACCTGCTGGAGCCGATGCCCAGGGACTGACCTCAGTTGAAGAAACGGTTTCCATCAAAATACCACCAGGGGTTGAAGATGGGATGCAGTTGAAAGTCTCCGGAAAAGGAAATGGGGCACCCGGCAATGGCATTTCAGGTGACCTTTTAGTTGCTATCGAAACTGAAGAGCATAAAAGCCTAAAGCGCGAAGGGGACAATCTACATTATGACTTGTATATCAGTTTTTCCGAAGCGGTTTTGGGAAGTTCACGGGAAATAGACACCGTAAGTGGAAAGGCCCGCATTAAATTGGAACCCGGAATCCAATCAGGAAAAATACTAAGACTTCGGGGGAAGGGAATTTCGAGCTTAAATGGCTATGGATCAGGAGATTTATTGGTTCATGTGAATGTTTGGACACCTAAGGAATTGAACCGTGAACAGCGGGAATTCTTTGAAAAAATGAGGGAAGATGAAAATTTTATACCCAAGCCACAGAAGTCGGATAAATCTTTCTTCGAAAAGGTTAAAGATATGTTCTCTTAGCAATAAAAAGTTTTAGGTTTAAATAAAAAACGTATATTTGAAATTGATGTTGGGAGACCAATATCTAATTTTCTTTTTCATAGCAATTTTTTTCCCATCCTTGAATTTTTTTGAGGGTGGGTTTTGTTTTTTTGGAGAAGAGATAACTTTTTACAAATACATATCTTTGAAAAAATTGTTTGAATGCAAAACATTCTTGTTGCTGATGCAGTTTCCAAATCCTATGGAAATTATCGCGCCTTAGGCAACATATCCCTTGAGATACCAAAGAATAGAATTTATGGATTGCTGGGCCCCAATGGCGCTGGCAAGACCACCTTTATCCGAATCATAAATCAAATTACGTATCCAGATGAAGGTCGGATTTTCTTTGATGGTAATCCACTGTCCCCTGGACATATTTCCTTGATCGGTTACCTGCCAGAAGAACGAGGTCTCTACAAGAGCATGAAGGTAGGGGAGCAGGCCCTATACTTGGCCCAACTTAAGGGGTTGGGAAAGTCCGAAGCCAAAAAAAGATTAAAAGAATGGTTTGACCGTTTCGAAATTGGGGAGTGGTGGGGTAAAAAAGTGCAAGAACTCTCAAAGGGGATGGCACAGAAGATTCAGTTTATTGTGACTGTTCTACATGAACCCAAACTTTTGATTTTTGATGAGCCCTTTAGCGGGTTTGATCCTATAAATGCGAACATCATAAAAGACGAAATCCTCAAACTAAAGGAAAAAGGTACGTCCATCATATTTTCTACTCACCGTATGGAATCTGTTGAAGAATTGTGCGAATATATCGCCTTGATCCATAAGTCAGAAAAAGTACTGGATGGAAAGTTATCCGAAATCAAGAAAGCCTATAAGAACAATGTTTTTGAGGTAAGTATGGAAATGGAGAACGGAGTGCAAAAAGTTTCTGATTTCTTTGATAAAAAGTTGGAGATATTAGCTTCTAATTTTGATCAAGTGGATCGTCGGTACGACCTTAAGGTAAAACTTCCCTCGAATGATACTCGCGGTATCCTAACTGAGTTGACCAAATATGGAAATGTTACGCGCTTTGAGGAGGTGATTCCTTCAGCTAACGATATTTTTATTCAAACCGTAAATGAGAAGGAGGGTAATGGCTAAGCTACGATTGATCATAAGGCGGGAATACTTGGCCAAGGTGAGAAACAAATCGTTCATTGTGATGACCATTTTAAGCCCTATCCTCATCGTGGGAATGATAGTGCTTATAGCTTACCTGACCAAGGTCAATGAAAGTGAAAGTCGAATAATCACGGTGCTGAACGAGAGTACTTTCTTTGGGGATGGCTTTACTTCAACAGATAAGATTTCCTATGTCCAATTTCAAAACCTATCGCTTGAAGAGGCGAAGGACTCAACACAGGCATTGGAGTATTTCGCCTTATTGCACATCCCCAAGGGCGAGCATATTGAAGAGGTGGCTCGTAGCAGCTTCTTGTATGCCAAGGACAATCCCAATACCTCGGTAACGGAACGTTTGGAGCGGGTTTTCGAAAAACAATTGAGGTTGGATAGGCTGGCACAACTTGGGGTTTCAGATGAGCAATTTGAAGATGTTGAAAAACCATACGATATTAATCTTGCCACTTTTGAAGGTGAAAAAAGCATTAAAGGTATCAATGAGTTGAAGGCGATTATCGGTGGTGCCTTTGGTTATGGCATCATGATGTTCATTATTATATATGGTGGATTTGTAATGCGAAGCGTTATCGAAGAAAAGACAAGCCGCATTATTGAGGTGATTATTTCTTCGGTAAAACCCTTTCAATTAATGTTGGGAAAAATTATCGGTACTTCCCTAGCAGGAATCACCCAGTTTATCATCTGGATCATATCGGCCTCATTCCTACTCTTTTTGGTAGTGCTCTTTCTTGACATTGACCCATCCCTTTTTATGAATGCTGGTCAATTGCCCAACGGGGGCATGGCAGAAATGGAACAACTGTCCTTAGCGCCTGACAGTGAGGTATTGTTCTACGCCCAGGAAATCATCAAGATTCCTTGGGGATTGCTCATAATTTCCTTTTTGATCTATTTTGTTTTAGGGTATTTGATCTATAGCTCCATTTATGCGGCTATTGGTGCAGCCGTTGATAATGAAACGGATACCCAACAATTCATTTTTCCGATAATTTTACCTCTGATGTTGGCGATTTATGTGGGATTCTTTTCGGTGTTCAGCAACCCTAATGGACCTATCGCCGTTGGATTTTCATTGTTCCCATTGACTTCGCCTATTGTAATGTTGATGAGACTTCCGGGCGGAATTGGTGAAGGTGGCGTACCTTTGTGGCAGTTTTTGGTTTCAATAATTTTGTTGCTGGGTACTTTTTTGGCCATCGTTTGGTTGGCCTCAAAGATTTACAGGGTAGGTATTTTAATGTATGGAAAGCGGCCTACCTACAAAGAATTGTTTAAATGGTTGCGTTATTAATTCTTCATGCAAGAGGGAACTGAAGAAATAAAAGAAATTATTCAAGAAGACATTTGGGGCTCTATCAAGGATTTTTTGAACCTTGGAATCCATTTGGGTGAAGGTGAAAAATCCATCCACCTGACCATTGGTCTTTTACTCCTATTGATATTCTCCATCGTGGTGACCAAAGTCATAATGAAATGGCTGCGAAGTCTTTTTACCCGTAAGATGGACCAGGAAGATAAGCGAAGGTTTTCCAGTGTCTTCAAGTTTATTAATTATGTGATCTATTTGGCGGTGGTCCTCATCACCTTGAGTGCTGCAGGTATCAATATCACATTGCTCATTACCGCTTCCGCTGCACTATTTGTTGGTCTTGGATTGGCCCTGCAGGAGCTTTTCAAGGATATTTTAGGAGGCATATTTATTATTCTGGACAAATCACTCCAGGTAGGGGATGTGGTGAACATTGAAGGAAGGGTTTGTAAAGTTTTTGAAATTAAGTTAAGGACTACCCGTGCATTGACCCGTGATGATAAGGTCATGGTTATCCCCAACCACAAGTTCATTAGTGATACCGTATTCAACCATACCCAAAACCATAGCACTACCCGAGAAAATGTACAAGTGGGAGTGGCCTATGGCAGTGACGTGGAATTAGTAACCAAAATATTGGAGGAAGCCGCAAGCGAACAAAGACAAGTGCTAAAAGAACCCAAACCTTTTGTGCTGTTTCGGGATTTTGGTGATTCTGCTCTATTGTTTTCGGTACATTTTTTTATTAAGGACAGTTTTGGTGACCTTAAGATAAAGAGTGATATCCGTTATGCCATAAACACTAAATTCAAAGAAAATAACATTACAATCCCATTCCCTCAGCGGGATGTCCATATATTTCAGAATCTAAAACCTCAAAGTAATAAACCGTAGATTTTTTAATAGAGCTCTTTGGATAACCCTATTACTATTGGGATTTTTCAACGACCAATTTCTTTTCGCCCAGAGTTCCGACGTTTTTAGGATTGAGTATTTGAACATTCCTGAAAACGATACAGGAATAAAGACCCAACGATATCGGCTTTTGTTCAACCTCCCCCTTAAACTCAATAAAAAAAAGGATTATTTGGTCACCGGTTTTGAGTACAATCGTTTTGATGTGGGCTATTCCCAAGATTTTCCTTTTGACGAAAGTGAATTGATACGATTTCACGTTGTTGATTTCAATTTAGGCTTCATCACCAAATGGAATGAGAATTGGAATTTTATTGGCATAGTTACCCCCCGGCTTGCCTCTAACTTTACCAATGGGGTAATGGGAGAAGACTTCTTCTTTAATGCTACGGCAACCTTCTGGAAGGAAAAGCCGGATGCGGACAAGCCCTTTCGATTGGTGTTAGGGCTAAGCTATAACAGTACCACGGGACTTCCGATACCCTTACCATTGGTTAGTTATTATAAAAGGTTTCATCCAAAATGGTCCTATACCTTGGGAATCCCTCGGTCCAATTTTAAATTTCATTTGGCAAAAAAGCATACTCTGGAGACCACACTCTTATTGGATGGGTATTTCATCAATGTACAAAACGATATTCTTCTTCCTGATGGGCAGCTTGGCTCCAAAATTTCCCTTTCAGCTTTGGTGGGAGCATTGGGATATCAGTACAATGTGTCAAAACGTATGGCATTCTATGCTTTGGTGGGTAGGTCAATAGAACAGGAAGGAAAGTTGAGAAACAATCGTCGAGGCGATGTTTTTCTGTTGAATGATGAAGCAAATCTTTATATTCGAACTGGTTTCAAGATTGGAATCTTTTAAATAAAAAATTATGTCCAAAATTCTTGTAATAGAAGATGAATCGGCCATTAGGCGCGTCTTGATAAAAATATTGAGTGAAGAAAGCGATACCTATGAGGTATATGAGGCAGAAAATGGCCTGAAGGGTATGGAAGCCATAAAAAAAGAAGACTTTGATTTGGTTCTATGTGATATTAAAATGCCCAAAATGGATGGGGTTGAAGTGTTGGAGGCTGCAAAACAGGTAAAACCTGAGGTGCCCTTCATTATGATATCGGGACATGGAGACTTGGATACAGCGGTTAACACCATGAGGTTAGGGGCCTTTGATTACATCTCCAAACCTCCAGATTTGAATCGCTTACTAACCACTGTACGGAACGCCCTCGATCGCAAGGAGTTGGTTGTGGAAAATAAAATACTGAAGAAAAAGGTCTCCAAAACCTATGAAATGGTTGGGGATAGCAAGGAAATGGAGGTGATCAAGGAGATGATAGAAAAGGTGGCTCCTACCGATGCGCGAGTGCTTATCACCGGGCCCAACGGCACCGGAAAGGAATTGGTTGCCCACTGGCTACACGAAAAAAGTCAGCGATCGGGAGCGCCCTTTATCGAAGTTAACTGTGCTGCAATTCCTTCTGAACTTATTGAGAGCGAACTTTTTGGGCATGTAAAAGGGGCATTTACCTCAGCGGTCAAAGACAGGGCAGGAAAGTTTGAGGCAGCCAACAAGGGCACTATTTTTCTTGATGAAATTGGGGATATGAGCCTGTCAGCACAGGCCAAGGTGTTAAGGGCGTTACAAGAAAATAAGATTTCCAGGGTGGGAACGGATAAAGATATAAAAGTCGACGTTAGGGTACTGGCCGCAACCAATAAGGACCTTAAAAAAGAAATTTCGGAAGGAAGGTTTCGGGAAGACCTTTATCATAGACTTGCGGTAATTTTGATCAAAGTCCCCTCATTGAATGACCGTCGAGATGATATCCCTATGCTTATTGAGCATTTTTCAACGAAAATCGCTGAAGAACAAGGAACGGGGGTGAAAGAATTTTCCAAAAAAGCAGTGGAATTGCTAAAAGGATACGACTGGACCGGAAATGTTCGTGAGCTACGAAACGTTATTGAACGTCTCATCATTTTGGGTGGAACGGAAGTGACCGAGGAAGACGTAAAACTTTTTGCTAGTAAATAGCCCTTTACTGACAATCGCTCAACTCCAAAAGAGCCCTTTTGGTAATGGTCTTTACCCGCTGATGGTAAATCTTCTTTCGTACGGTCAATTCGGTATTCAATAGTGCAACATTTGCGTTGTCGAAAGTGGCTTGAATAAAACGTTTTGCCTCCGCACAATCTACACTACTTACAATATTCGCTATGGAGGTCTCGAATTTTATCAAAGTATTGTGCACCTCTTGTTTCATATCCACCTTTTTCGGATTGATAATGCCACCTTGTGAATCGAGCACTTCTTTAGTATTCATTACCAACATATCATCGCGGTACTGGCCTGAAATGCTAGGGCCGGGACCGTATAATTTAAGTTCAGTAATACCGATCATGGTATTTTCAAGAGCTTTGTTCAATGATTTTTTCGACGATTTTAAGGATTCTGCCCGTGTTGCCTCTATGAGTGAGGTAAGGGTATGGTCCAAACTTTCTATGGCTTCGTAGCATCCACAATCCTCGAAGTTAGACCGGGTTTTTTCAATACTGTTGATGGCCTTGTAAGCATAATATTTGGACAATTCAAAATCTTCCGAAGTAATCGCAGATTCAGTTTGCTTTTTGATGTATTCCAAGTTGGAATTGGCATACTCACAGGCATTAGGTAAGCCCGCGGAGGAAAGCAGCCATAAGCCAATTAGGCCAAGTATAAAGATGATGACAAGAACAGTCTTTCTTGATCGCATAACGCTAGATTTGGGACTTTGCGCCGAGATTTCCTTACTAAGTTACTTTAATAGTGTCCTGAAGTAGAATAAAATCGATAAAAAACGGGCGAATACTACCAAATCATTAAAAACATCGGTAAAATGTCGTTTTGAACCAGATTGGGCGAGACATCAAAAAGCATTATATTCATTCCCATGGAAAAAATCAAAGGTGAAACCTATAAGGTCGACAATCCGTTAAAATTGGCTGATTTAGCGACTTTGGAAGATTTTGGCACTTCTGAAAAGGATTTAAAGAAATTACTGGAAGATATTCGGGAAAAACTGGGAAAATTCCAAGATACCCTGTATGCCCATGGAAAGTATGGGGTTCTGGTATGCCTACAGGGTATGGATACCTCGGGCAAGGATAGTTTGATACGGGAAGTTTTCAAGGATTTTAACGCTAGAGGTGTAGTAGTGCATAGTTTTAAAGTGCCCACAGAACTTGAGTTGAAACACGACTATCTGTGGAGACACTACATTGCCTTGCCTGCACGGGGCAAATTCAGTGTTTTTAATCGCACCCACTACGAAAACGTTTTGGTGACTAAAGTCCATCCCCAATATATCCTATCTGAAAACATCCCCGGCATTGATACCTTATCGGATGTTGATGAGGCATTTTGGGAAAAAAGATACCGCCAGATCAATGATTTTGAAAGACATCTCGTTGAAAACGGAACCATAATCTTTAAGTTTTTCCTTCATTTGTCCAAAGAAGAACAAAGACAGCGTTTATTACGACGTTTACGACTCAAACAAAAGAACTGGAAATTTTCGCCAAGCGACCTCAAGGAACGAAAGCTATGGGACAAATACGTGGAATGCTATGAAGAGGCCATTGGTAAAACTTCCAAACCCCATGCACCTTGGTATGTGGTTCCCGCCGATAATAAAAGAGGTGCCAGGGTAATTGTGGCTTCCATACTTCTAGAGGCGTTAAAAAAATACAAAGATATCGAGGAACCGGAGTTGGACGATGAAATAAAAGCTAATTTAGAAGTTTTCAAACAACAACTGGAAAAAGAAAGCGAATGAAAAAGTTTTTACTTCTTGCCCTATTTGTGACCTCCTCCATCACCTTTTCCCAATCCGAGGATGAAAAACAAATAAAGGCTATTTACGATATGGCGTTGACCAATGGCAAGGCCTATGACTGGTTAAACTATTTGTCCAATCAAATAGGCGGTAGACTTTCTGGTTCGGTACAAGCCCAACAAGCTGTTGAGTACACCCGAAACCAGTTGGATTCGTTGGGCTTGGATAGAGTTTGGCTGCAACCTGTAATGGTTCCGAAATGGGTTAGGGGCACTCCCGAGTTTGCTTACATCGAAACAAAGCCTGGACTTACTACCAATGTTCCTATCTGCGCACTTGGAGGTTCGGTGGCCACTCCAGATGTAGGAATAAAAGCCAATGTGATAGAGGTAAAAGGAATAGAGGATTTGGAGAAACTGGGCAAAGAAAAAATAGAAGGAAAAATAGTATTCTACAACCGCCCCATGGATCCTACGCAGATCAGCACCTTCTCTGCTTACTCCGGTTGTGTCGACCAAAGATATTCAGGTGCCGCGGAAGCAGGTAAATTCGGTGCGGCAGGAGTTATTGTACGCTCGATGAATCTTAGGTTGGACAATCTCCCGCACACAGGATCTATGAGCTATGGAGACACGCCAGTAAACAATCGAATTCCAGCGGCGGCCATCAGCACCAAAGGTGCTGAGCTCTTGAGCACTACCTTGGCCTTAAATCCAGAAATAAAGTTCTATTTCAAACAAAACTGTAAGCAACTGGAGGATGTTCAATCCTATAATGTTGTAGGTGAGATTCGTGGTTCAACCTATCCCAATGAGATTATGGTTGTCGGGGGACATTTGGATTCTTGGGATTTGGGTGACGGTTCCCATGATGATGGTGCCGGCTGCGTGCAAAGTATGGATGTACTCCGATTACTTTGGGAGACAGGATACAAACCGCAGCGTACATTGCGGGTTGTTTTGTTCATGAATGAGGAAAATGGCCTTCGAGGTGGGAATAAGTATGCTGAAATGGCCCGCCAAAGGAACGAAAAGCATGTTTTTGCCTTGGAAAGTGATGCCGGGGGATTCACCCCTAGAGGCTTTTCTTTTGACTGTTCCGAGGAGAATTTTGAGCAAGTTTTAAGTTGGAAAAAGCTTTTTGAACCCTATTTGATTCACATGTTTGTAAAAGGTGGGGGCGGAGCCGATATTGGCCCACTAAAGGATGACAATATAGTTTTGGCGGGACTTCGACCTGATTCCCAACGTTATTTTGACCATCATCATGCCGAGAACGATACTTTCGAACATGTCAACAAAAGAGAACTGGAGCTGGGGGCCGCCACCATGGCAAGCTTGGTTTATCTGATGGATAAATACGGTCCAGTTCCAACGCCAAAAATCAAGGGGTAGCCTAATTTAATAAGAAGAACTACCCCTATCGGCCACAATCAACATGGAGACACTTTCAGAGGTTTTCACTGCAACATACCTTTAAGTAGATTTGAACGATGTTATGGTCTCGGCAATGAGATTGGGATGTTCGGAAGTGGTCATATGCCCACCAGGAAACATTTTTACACGAAGTCCCAGTGGTTCAAGTTCGTATTGAGCTTTGATAACCTGTTTGGGTTCAAATTGATCCTTTTCACTACCTGCTACCATATATTTTATATCGGGATAGGTTTCCTTAAAAATTCGTTTTAAATCCCACCGTTCAGCATTGTGTTGGTGTTCGTCAACAAAACCGGCAGCGTCACTCATAAAAACAGTCCCCTTGTTTTTACCAATTGCAGTATGAAATTCTGATAGCTCTTCCTTTGTGACTCCGTATTCTTTGGACCAGAGGTCTTTCATCATCAAATTGAATGCGAATCTGGAATATTGGGCCATTTTTGCCCCCATCCTGCCAAAAGGGGTTTTTAGCAATGGGGTCGTCATGATTGGATGAGAGTGCGAATCCGCAAACAGTCCGCCATTGATGAACAAAACTTTGGTGATTTTGGTTTCGACTTCAAGTCCATGGCCCTGTCTATCAATTTGCCGGCTCAAAAGCTCTAGGGCGGTTAGAGAGGAAAAGTCGAAGGTTACCAAAACGGTTTGCTTGACTTTGTGGTAACGCCATAGCGCTTCGACCAAATCGGCACGTTCCCTAATGCTATAGTCATAATTGTGAGGTTTGTCAGAGGCGCCCATACCTATGTACTCAACATATAACCTAGGGTCAGTATCCAGCTGACTTAGAAATGGTTCTGTACCCGCCCAGCCAAAGGCTCCGTCGGGAAAGCCCGGCATCATGGTAGTCCATTGGCTTTCTTCATTAGGTTGTGAGTCTCCTACTACCTTGTTCCAAATGTGCAATACACCATTATCCAAGTGGTTTTCTGTAGAATGGGATAGAATTTGACCATGATTTTTTTGGTAGGGAAGCGTTTGCCCTGAAGCAAACCATACGTCAGCCTTAGGTTTTTCGATGTCCATTAAGATGTTCATTGTTTATGTATTATCGATTGTTAATTTGAGTTGCATATACAACTTAAAGTGAAAATTTTATAATTCTGTTATACTTTCTTCAAATTGCTGAAAGGCATTCAATACCTGTACGTTCAACACCTTGTGAATCTTATCCATAGCTTTTTCCCAATGTGGTGCTAGGTCATCCACTTTTCGTTTCCCTTGTTTGGTAAGACTGATAATGGGTCTATTCACAGGACCATGCTTTTTTACATAGTTCGAATCAAGTAAACGAACCAGATTTCTGCTTAAAGAGGATTTTTCAAGATTTAAAAAACGAGCAATTTCATTCTGCTCGGTTTCACCTGTTTTATACAGAGCCATCATAATACTTAATTGATTGGCTGTAACTCCAGAGTGACTTAAATGCTGTCGGTAAATAGCATCAATTTTTCTGGAGGCGCTTCTCAATCTTGACCCGATGCAATCTTGAAATTTATACTTCATAAATAGTTGTATATACAACACAAAGATATCAATTTTTTTGTGATTAGAGAAGATTGGTTGGAATTTCACAAAACTTTAAACCTCTTCGATTCCATTGCAAACTTAAAGATGGGCAGACCCATCCGCATGCCTGCCATCCTCTTTCGTATCGGCCAAAAAAGCTCAGTTTCTTCCATGACAACTCTCAAAAACCCGTAACTTTGCACCTTCTTTTTAAACAAGAATAAATAATCTGATAATCAATAGTATGCAAGAGGGAATTTACGCAAAGTTCAATACCAGTAAAGGGGAAATCGTTGTAAAACTTACCCATGACAAAACTCCAGGAACCGTTGGAAATTTTGTGGCTTTGGCTGAAGGCAATATGGAGAATTCTGCCAAACCACAAGGTAAACCTTACTATGATGGATTAAAATTCCACAGAGTGATTGCCGATTTCATGATTCAAGGGGGTTGTCCCCAGGGAACAGGCACAGGTGACCCAGGATATAAATTTGATGACGAATTCCACCCAGAGCTTCGCCATGATGCTCCAGGGGTACTTTCCATGGCGAATGCCGGACCTGGGACCAATGGCAGCCAATTTTTCATCACGCACGGCCCAACCCCTTGGCTGGATGACAAACACACCGTTTTTGGAAATGTTGAACACGGTCAAGAGGTAGTAGACGCCATTGCACAGGGTGATAGTATTGACACTTTGGAAATTGTTCGTGTTGGGACAGAAGCTGAAAGTTGGAATGCCATTGAAGCCTTTCGCAATTTTGAGGGCGCTCGTGAAAAGCGAATAGCGGAAGCCAAAGCTAGAGCCGAAGCAGAACTTGAAGAATTGGCCGCAGGTTTTGAGAAAACGGAAAGCGGACTTCGATATCAATTAATTCAAAAAGGGAATGGTACACAAGCTGAAAAAGGGAAGACCGTTTCCGTTCATTATGAAGGTAGTTTATCAAACGGTCAGGTCTTTGATTCATCCTACAGCAGAAACCAGCCTATTGACTTTACGTTGGGTGTAGGTCAGGTCATCCCGGGATGGGACGAAGGAATTTCTTTATTGAAGGTAGGAGATAAGGCCCGTTTGGTTATTCCGTCGCATTTAGCTTACGGTAGTGCTGGTGCCGGTGGTGTGATTCCACCCGATGCCACCCTGATTTTTGATGTGGAATTAATGAATGTGAAATAGTCAACGAAAGACTCTAAATAAAGAAAAGGCTTCCCACTGGGAAGCTTTTTTATTTGGACCGATTTACACTGACCAACAACAAGCAAGCGTTGAGGGCTAGTAAAAAAAGAAGGACCATGAAAAAAGTTTGCATCGGTTCTGTGTTTTGTTGTAAAAGGATGAACTGCTTTATCCAATAACAACTCAACGGAGATAAACCCTACTATATTGCCTTATTTACAATGATTTGTCCAGATGTAAGGCAACAAAATTACTTTTTTGCCTGGTTAATGCTCAGAAGCAAGAGTAAGAGGTTAATGGCCAATAAGACCAAAAGAACCACAAAAAATGTGTTCATGATAGTGTTTATTTGATGGTTAAGGGGTACTGCGTTTGTTCAAGTTTTAGATAGAAAAAAACGATTTGGTTGCGTTAGGCCTAAACAAAAAGCAATAAAAAACCCAGACTAAAAGCCTGGGTGTTGTATAAAAAAGTATACTGTTACCTTAATCTATAACTTGTACGTTAACGGCGTTCAATCCTTTTTTACCTTGTTGTAGTTCGAATTCTACAACGTCACCTTCTCTAATTTCGTCAACTAAGCCGGAAATGTGTACGAAGTGATCTGTGTTTGAACCTTCTTCAGTGATGAAGCCGTAGCCTTTTGAATCGTTGAAGAATTTTACTGTTCCTTTACTCATAATAAAAACTAAAAAAATTAATGAGCCGCGAAGGTACGTTTAATTTCTTTGGAAAAGCTTCTTTTCGTCCAAAATGTTAAAAAAAACACTGAAAATCACTCATTTACTTATGTTCATGCTTAGGATTGGTGTGCAAATGGGCTTATTTTGTAGATTTAAAGATGAGCGTAAAATCCTATAATCAATTATCTGAACTCTTCAGAAACGAAGAAGTAGGAAAAACTTTGGACCAAGATTCCGAGTTTACGATTCATAGGCTTGAGCTTGTCCATCCAAAGCCAACAAAGTCACCTACTTTCAGGGCAAATTACTACTCTTTTGTGTTGGTGAAAAAAGGAAGTACAAAGTATTCCATCGACAATCACGTATTTTCCACAAGAGACCGAACCCTATACTTTACAAACCCTGGCCATCTAAAGTCCTTTGATATTTCTGAAGTAACCCATGGTTTTTTGATTACGGTTTCAGAGGCGTACTTAAAAGAGAACATACATGAAAAAGTGTTTGACGATTTTTCTTTTTTACTGACCGAAATTGTGCCCCCCTGCCATTTGGAAGAAACCCGATTTTCCGAATTACACAATCTTGCGGAGCAGATTTTGAGCGAACAAAAAAATGGATCTATCCTAAAACACAAAATCATAAGTTCGCTTTTTATGGTTTTTCTGTTGAAGGTGAAGGAATATCTTTTGGGTGATGCGGACTTTAAGCAAGCCTATGATAGGGATTCGGAAATTGTAAACCAATTTAAGAAAGACCTTGAGTCCAAGTTCAGAAACTTGGTAGCGGATAAAAGTGTTTCCAAGACCATTCCACAGGTTCAGGATTTTGCTGAAGCCCAACATCTTAATCCAAGTTATTTCAGTACGGTCATCAAAACAAAGACCAGCCGTACAGCGAATCAGTGGATACAAGGTAAAATTTGTTCTGAAGCCAAAGCTTTGCTTTCAAACACAAGAGATTCTATCAAGGAAATAGCGTATACCCTGGGCTTCCATGAGGCAACTCATTTTTCCAAATTTTTCAAGAAGTACGAAGGCGTCACTCCAGGTGCATTTCGTAAGGCGAAGAGAGACTAAAAAACCTAGACTGAAGACGGTTCCAAAAAATCTACCCTACATTCTAAAAAATGTGCCTTTATTCACGCATGTCCTGTTTTCATCTTTGTGGTGTTCTTATTTAATAATCTTAAAAACATCATACTATGAAAACTTTATTAGAAAAATTAGCATTGGTAACAGGAAGCAGTAGAGGTTTAGGAAAGGATATGGCCCTTCGCTTAGCTGAAAAAGGAGCGGATGTGATCATTACCTATCAGTCCAATGCATCCGCTGCTCAGGAAACTGTTCAAAAGGTTGAGTCTTTGGGTCAAAAGGCCATTGCTTTGCAGTTGGACACTGGCAAAATTGACACTTTCAACGGTTTCTTTGAGACCCTTAAATCAGAAATGGAAACTGCATTTGGCAAAACCCAATTGGACATTTTGGTAAATAATGCAGGGATTATTCCACAATCATTGGTTGCACAAATGGATGAAGCGACCTTCGATTTGGTCACCAATGTTCAATACAAAGGGGTATTCTTTCTCACCCAAAAAGCGTTGGAATTGATTCCCGAGGGAGGACGAATCATTAATATTTCCACAGGTCTGACCCGTTTTAGTATTCCGGGGCATGCCGCCTATGCCGCGGCCAAAAGCGCTGTGGAGACCTTTACCAAGTACTTGGCGAAAGAATTGGGAGGCAACAAAATCACAGTAAATGTGGTGGCGCCAGGGGCCATGAACACCGATGTGAATCGCGAAGCTTTTGCCCAAAACCAACAACTTTCTGGATTTATTTCTCAAATGACCGCTCTTGGACGAATAGGAGAGTCCGAAGATGTTGGAGGTGTAGTAAGTTTCTTGGCCACAGACGATGCGGCCTGGATCACGGGCCAACGTATAGAGGTTTCTGGAGGAATGTTCTTATAGAACAAGGAATGGTCAAAAGCTCCTTGGGTGTGGACAAAATCGTTCAACCCAAGGAGTTTGCACTTATGCTGTGGGGTCAGGTGTCAAACGTAAGTAAGGCTTGATTTCCTCAACACCTCCCGCGAACATTTCTTTTGCTTCATCGGTCGGAATGGAAGGGCTAACTACTACCTTTTCACCGTGTTCCCAATTCGCTGGGGTCGCCACTTTATGGTATGCGGTCAATTGCAACGAATCGATTACCCGAAGCAACTCGTAAAAATTACGCCCAGTGGAAGCGGGATAAGTCAAAATCAATTTCACCGTTTTATCAGGAGCAATAATGAAGACCGAACGAACCGTTAACGTATCATCGGCATTCGGATGAATCATATCATATAGGTCGGAAACTTTTCGGTCCTCATCCGCGATAATAGGAAAGTTGACCTGGGTGTTTTGTGTTTCGTTGATATCCTTGATCCATTCGTTATGTGATGCGGCTCCGTCAACGCTCAACGCAATCATTTTTACGTTGCGCTTATCGAACTCATCCTTGAACTTGGCTGCAGTGCCCAGCTCTGTTGTGCACACAGGGGTAAAATCAGCGGGATGGGAAAAAAGAATACCCCATCCATCACCTAAATAGTCATAAAAATTTAAGGTTCCTTGGGAGGTTTCTGCCGTGAAATCCGGAGCGGTATCTCCTAATCGAATCGTTGCCATATGTATTGTTTTTTTAGATTGAAACAAAATGTCTTTCACAAAGTTAGTGGATCATCATCCCCAAATAATTTAAGGGAGTTAAAAGTCTATTAAACTTTGCGCAAAAACAATGATTGGCATCATCTCCATGTGTTGGATTCACACCAACTTTAGTACTTTTAGAATATGGAAACACAAGACTTGGAACAACTACGCTATCCCATTGGGAAATATGAGATTCCCGAACCCATTACAGAAAACCATCTAACGGAATGGATAGACATTTTAGAGCATTTGCCCAGCCGCCTGGAGGCCATGGTAACCCCGCTTTCTGAAGGGCAATTGGAAACTCCTTACCGGCCTGAAGGATGGACCGTTAGGCAGTTGGTTCACCATATTTCGGATAGCCATCACCACAGCTATATCCGCTTTAAATGGGCGTTGACCGAAGACAATCCGTTGATCAAACCATATCTGGAAAAGGAATGGTCCAAGCTATTCGATGCAAAAACAGCACCCATTCAAATGTCACTGGATCATTTAAAGGCGGTACACGCTAAATTGGTGCATTTGCTTAAAGGACTTTCAACGGAGGAACTGCAAAGAACGTTTCGGCATCCTGAGGATAACTCACAAAGCACCTTGGCAGAAAATGTAGGGCGTTATGCTTGGCATGGAAGCCATCATTTTGCGCATATTGAAAATTTGATCAAACGGAAGGGTTGGTGACCTAAATTTTCTTGGTCATGATCCACATGGGTCTTTCTTCTTCTTTTGCTCCAGGCAGTGTGAGTAGGGAGGCCCTCTTAATTTCGTAACCATTTTTTTGGTAAAAGTTCAATTGGGCTCCCTTTTGCATGGTATCCAACCAAATTAGGGTTTTGCCTAGTTTTTTAGCATAAACTTCGATTAGGTCAAAAAGTTGTGCCCCATAACCTTTACCCGAATATTCATTTAAGAGATACACTTTTTCCACCAGCAAAGATTTTTCTGCACTGTATTCATCCAATGCTTTATCCCATATCAGTTTAAGGATACCAACGATATCTTCATCTGTTTTCACCAAAAAATTCTCCATATTTGAATCTTTGAGTTCCTCGCTCACAACATCTCTGGTAAAACTTGTCGAAATATAATTGGTGGGATCTTCATTTGGCCAAAGGTGAAGATAATGTTGGCGGTAAGATTTTTCCCCCACTTTAATATAGATATCTACCGAATCTGAAGTGACTGATTCTAGATGTACTTGCACAAGAATTAAGGTTTTTCTCCACCTTCGGGGCCGTAAAAAAGTACCCAGGTGGCAAAATCATCGGTAAAATTTTCAAAACGATGCTCAACACCTGCCGGGACAAACAAAAAATCCCCAGCACTAAAGTTTACCCGTTCAGTACCATTTAAGAATTCGCCTGTACCAGAAATAACAATATAAACCTCGTCTCGAGTATGTGGTTGCTGGAAGTCTACCTTGTCCGGCTTATAGATTTCCAAAAGAAGGGTGCCATGTTCGAATAAATGGATGAAGGGGGATTCTTGACCCGCTAAGGTTTTAAGTGCTTGCTCTGGACTTACTTTCATGGCTCACTTTTGTATTTACCCTATTTCCATTTGATATTACACCCAATGCTTGGCTTTTGATGGGCATCTATATTCTTATCACTTAGAAGCGCCTCCATGGCATTTCTTAAATCTGTGCCCGTGAGGGGAACTCCGTTGCCTGGACGGGAATCGTCCAACTGCCCACGATAAACGAGTTTTAGATCTGCGTCGAACAAATAGAAATCTGGGGTGCAGGCGGCGTCATACGCTTTGGCAACTTCCTGTGTTTCATCGTACAAATACGGGAAGCTATAACCTTCTTCAATGGCTTTTTGTTTCATAAGATGTGGGGCATCCTGTGGATAATTATCGACATCGTTGCTCGAAATGGTAATGAACCCGATACCTTGGGATTGATACTCCCTCCCCAATTTAGAAATCTCCGGGTTCACATGGATTACAAAAGGGCAGTGGTTGCAAATGAACATCACAACCGTGCCTTTATCTCCTTTTGCTGATGAGAGCGACACCATTTTATCTGAAATCGTATCTGGGAGAGAGAAATCAGGGGCCTGGGTGCCCAATGCCAACATGTTGCTTGGTGTTCTTGCCATAGGAAATCAACTTTTGTGTTCTACATAATATCCCCGAAAAAAATCACATTCATCATCAACTTGTTCGTGCCATACCAAAACGCCCTAAAATTGGTGTTATCGGTAAACAGAACCACCCTGCCTTTGCCCATACGTTTTACCTTAAAAGGAACAGTGTTTTTGATGAGTTCCGCATTTTCCTCAGAAATGTAACCGCTTTGCAAAGGATTATTCGTGTATTGAATCGGGTTGTTGTAACTGTCCTTTTCCGGCTCTAAGTAAATATTGGTGTTTCGGAAGAGGGACACCCTGTCATTTTTGTATCCATAGCTTACCGGATGGGAGCGGTCCAATTTGGCCTCGAATATGGCACCACCAGTGACCTGCGCTCCGTTGAAATTGCTCTTTTGGTCAAAGGGAATATTCTTGGCGACCAAAGTGTCTTTTCGCATTTTCAACTTCAACATTTCATTTTTGTTGAACCAATTGGCCGCATTTCTGAATCCGATAACAGTACCGCCGTTTTTGACCCATGTTTTGATTTTTTCACTTTCCTCCTTATTCAAAATATCGCCATTCCATCCACTGGGAACAATAAGATCTGTGTATTTGGATAAATCCACATCATCAAAATAACGGGTATCAATTTTGGTGATTTTCATATCGTATCGCGTATCGAACAAGTGCCAGATTTCACCAGCGTCATAGGATCGAATACCATCCCCAACCAAAATGGCCACCTTTTGTTTTTTAATGGGCTCAAAATCATTACTTCCCAAATCAATACCTTGGGTCAATCCTGTTGAAACCCCGGTTACTTGCACCTTACTTTCTTTAGCCACATCATTTAGAAAGCTGTACAGTTCTCCAGAATCCAATTTCTGATTTTGCACAGGAACCATGATAGTACCGTAGTCGTATTCCTTTCCCTCTAGGGAAAATGGGGTTCTTGCTGTTTTTGCGCGAAGGCCCTTTTCCAAAATTTTGTTCAAAATTCTCGGGGTATAGTACTCGTGCCACTCAAATAGATAGGCATAGTTGCTGCGTTTGTCCACACCACCTGATAGGGTGGGCATTTCAGTGATTGCTGCACCCGCGTTGGTCAATGTATTCAAATTGGCATAATCCAAATTAAAGGATAGAGGGAAGGTCCATGCCGATACATCATAAAATAGACTGTCCTTAAAGGTGGTACGCTTTTCGAACATGGCATTGATCAATCTTGGATTTTTTTGGTTCAGGGGCACAATATAACCGTGTCCCTTTTTGTACGTCTTGCCGCCTATGGTCACATCAGAGGCCAACTCATGGAATTTTATCTTATGGCGATGCAAAATTTCCGCCAAGTGCCAAGCTCTAGCCGCATCCTTGCTATCTCCGAAAATAATCGCTTTTGACTTATTTCTAACTGCCTCATTTCTTAAATCAGCATAATATTGTTTTTGGTAGTCCAAAATTTTGGTTCTCATGTTCTTGGCGGCTTCAATGGTCGAGAGTGCTGTGGTGAACTGGTTTCGAACCGTAAAGGGAAAGGTAAGAATCCCATTTTCGCTCTCCTGAATATGGCCTCGGGAACTTCCCTGCTCGAAAAGGATACCAATACTTCCGTTGACATCGGGGAAAGTGGAACCTTTGCCGTAGTAATAATCATCGTACCGCTCTTCCGAATAATATAACGAACCAATTTTATCCAATGCCTTCGCATGATAGGTTCCAATTTCTTTGGTAAGTTCTTGGTTGATTTTCGGTGTCAAAGGGTGAACTCGTGAAGGTTCTCCCGGCTGGAAGAAAAACGTGGAGTTGGTGCCCATTTCATGGTGGTCGGTCAAAATATTGGGCAACCATTTGTGAAAAGATTCTATTCGTGCCCGGCTTTCCGGTAACTGGACCGGTAACCAATCACGGTTCATATCGAACCAGTAATGATTGGTACGTCCTCCAGGCCAAACTTCATGGTATTCCCTTTCATTGGTATCGGGATTTAAATTTTGGCTACGATGCACATTGGCCCAATAAGCAAAACGCTGAAGACCATCAGGATTAAAACTGGGATCCAAAAGAATGACCATATTGCTCAGCATAGATTCTATTTCAGCACCTTCGGCTGCCGCCAAATAGTAAGCATAGGCCAAGGAGGCATTTGCGCCACTTGCCTCGTTTCCGTGTATGGAAAAACCTTGGTAGACCACAATGGGCATTTGGGAGGTGTCCACACCGGCGTCTCCTTCGGTCATGGAGATATGTTGCTGACGAATAGTCTCAATTCTTTGATGGTTTTGGGGAGTGGTAACGGTGAGCAACAGTATAGGCCTTCCCTCAAAGGTCTTTCCCCTGTTTTCAATGCTAATTCTATCACTGACCCTGGCAAGTTCTTGCATGTAGAAAATCAACTTGTCATGGGTAACGTGCCATTCGCCCACCTCATGACCAATAATATCTACTGGTTTGGGAATATTGGAATCGTAAGTGACATTGTCAGGTAAGTAATACTCCAAGGAGACGTTTTGGGCTGAAACTCCAAAAATGGAAAGCACAGCAATCAGCAAGTACAATGGTTTCATTGATTTCGTTTTGAATTAGTCAATGCTAAAAATAAAAAACGACCTGCGGATAACAGGTCGTTTTATGGTTTTTTTAATGATCTGAACTAGATGTCATCAAAGTCAACATCTGTAAAATTTTCCGTAGTAGAACCATTTTCGCTAAACTTAGGTGGTTCTTCCTTTTTAAAGTCTTTTTGATGTCTTTCAGAGATTACTTCAAGTCCTTTCTCGTCAATGATGTAGTCCATCATTTCCTCCATAATATCTCGGAATGCGGTGAAATCTTCCTTGTACAAATAAATCTTATGTTTTTTGTAATGGAAAGAACCATCATCGTGAGTGAACTTCTTACTTTCAGTTATTGTCAAATAATAATCTCCAGCTTTGGTACTTCTAACATCAAAAAAGTAGGTTCTTCTTCCTGCGCGTAGGACTTTGGAGTGAATTTCTTCCTGATCCATTATTTCTTTCTCGCTCATAGGGTCTTAGGTGTGTGTTTAGTGAAATGCTGAATTATTCTACCAAAAATGTAAAAAAAATGCTAATTCAGCAACTTTTCGCTAGTCTTTCTCCGAGAGCTGATTCAGGTAAAGTTCTTTGTAGTACCCTTCAATACTGTTCAATTGCTCATGTGTTCCCTCCTGCAGGATTTCCCCATCTTCAAGGATTATAATACGGTCGGCATTTTTTGCAGAAGACACTCGATGACTTACAATCAATGTAGTTTTTTCTTCAGAAACCTTTTTAAGGTTGTTCAAGATTTCCTCTTCTGTTTCAGTATCGACCGCCGATAAACAATCATCAAAAAGATAAATTTTAGGGTCCTTCAAAAGGGCTCGGGCAATGGAGACTCTCTGTTTTTGACCGCCACTTAAGGTAATCCCCCGTTCCCCCAAAATGGTATCGTACTTTTTGGTGAAACCTTCGATGTTTTCATGAACCACCGCTTTTTTGGCTACTTCAACAATTTCATCAAAGGAAGCCTTTTCATTTCCAAAGCGAATGTTATTTTGAATAGTGTCTGAAAATAAAAATGCGTCTTGTGGCACTGCACCGACGGCCTGCCTCAAGCTATTAAGGTTCAGTTCTTGGATAGGCCTACCATCAATTAAGACTTGTCCCTCGGAAACGTTATATAGCCGCGCGACCAAATCTAAAATGGTTGATTTTCCAGAACCCGTTTTTCCCAAAAAGGCTATGGTCTCACCTGCATTTATGGTAAACGAAACACTTTTTAGTGCTGTAATGTTGGTGTCCTCATAGGTGAAGGTCACATTTTTGAATTCGATATTCCCCAGAATAGGAGTTTCCGTTGCAACCTCATTCTTTATGGCGGGTTCTACCTTTAAGAACTCATTGATTCTTTTTTGGGAAGCTTCAGCCCTTTGAACAATAGAAGTTAGCCAGCCTACAATGGCCACGGGCCAAGTCAACATGTTGACATAAAGAATGAATTCGGCTATGAGTCCAAATGACGCAATTTCGCCATTCAAATACTGTTTGCCACCGAAATAAATAACGATGATATTGCTAATGCCTATCAAAAGAATCATTAAAGGAAAAAACCAGGCATTCACCTTGGCCAGGTCCATGCTGGTATTCTTTCCTTCCAAAGCAAGGGCTTCCAACTCTTGGTTTGCCCTCGGTTCAATACCGTATGCCTTGATGACAGAAACTCCAGAGAAAGATTCTTGGGTAAAGGTTGAAAGGGTGGACAAAAACTCTTGAACTTTTGTACTTCTTTGATGAATTATTTTGCTTATTTGATAAATGAGTACGGATAAAATTGGAAGCGGAACCAAGGTATAGGTAGCCAATGTAGGCGCCTTGATATACATAATGGAAATAACACAAACAAAAGTGGTTATGGTGTTCATACCGTACATAATCACCGGTCCAGCATACATTCGTACTTGGTTGATATCTTCGCTGATTCGGTTCATCAAGTCACCTATGCGGTTTTTCTTATAGAAGTTGAGATTGAGTATTTGATAGTGATCAAAGACCTCATTCTTTAGGTCATACTCGATATATCGAGAGACATTTATGATGGTTTGACGCATCAAAAATGTAAATAGTGCCGAAAGCAAGGCAGTGCCGACAATAATCAAAATGTACAGAAAAAGGGTCTGTTTTGCTTGAGAAAGTTCAATGCTTTCCCCCAAGTAACTCTCAATGACCTGTATAGAGGCATTCACATAATTGGGAACCGCCAATGAAAACAAGCGTGCGACTATCGTGATGATGATCCCAAGCAGAATTTTGAACTTGTACTTCCTGAAATATTTGTTTAGGTGTTTTAACTCCTTCATAAAAAGTAGTGCCTGAGATCTGAAATTCGACAGCGGCTGCGCAAATATAGAGGATTGCAAAAAAAAGAAATGTTATAAAACTGATAAGAAAAAATCTTTGCGTAGGTGGGATTGAAATATAAGATTACTTTTGCGCAGTAAAAGCCAATTAATGACTTTAATGTTCTTTTAAAATGCTTACCAGAAGGCATATCCGAGTAAAAGTTATGCAATGCATTTATGCATTGGTTCAGTCCAAAGATGATTCATTGGACAAACAGTTGAAGTTTCTTAAGGTAAGCATTGATAACATGTATGTCTTATACTTGCTCATGCTCAGCCTCTTGGCTGAATTGCATAAGCTGGCAGAAAAACATGTGCAGCATGCGTCAAAAAAGTATTTGGCTTCCGAGGAAGAATACCCCAACCCCGCCAAGTTTGTTGAAAACAAGGTGCTCTTGCAAATTTCTAAAAACGCCTTGTTGACCGGTGAGTTGTCCAAAAGAAAGCTCAACAATTGGTATTTGAATGAGGACTATATAAAAATCCTATACAGGGAGATTGTGAGTAGTTCGGATTATAAGGATTACATGGCGAAAGAGGGTAGCACTTACGATGAGGACAAACAATTGGTCGTTCAATTGTTCAAAAATGTGATTGCTCCCAATGACAAGATTTACGAGTATTTTGAGGATGATAAGTTGACTTGGGTCGATGATTTTCCCATTGTCAACACCTACCTGGTTAAAAGGTTGAAAAAGCTTGACAGTAAGGCCAACGACCGTTTCTTTCTTCCAAGATTGCTGAAGGATGAGCAGGACATGGAATATGCTAATCAACTCTTGACCAAAACCCTATTGAATGATGCTAAATGGGAGAAAGAGATAGAAGCAAAAACGCCCAATTGGGATAATGATCGAATCGCCGAAATAGATTCCATAATCTTAAAAATGGCAATCTGCGAACTGCTTAACTTCCCATCCATTCCAGAAAAAGTTACCCTTAACGAATATTTGGAAATTGCCAAGGAATATTCCACCCCCAAAAGCAGCATTTTTATCAACGGCGTGCTGGATAAACTTGCCAAAGAATACAAGGCAAGTGGACAATTGCAAAAAGTAGGAAGGGGATTGCAATAATTTTTTATTGATTATTTTTGAAAAAACAAATTTTAAGAATGAAAAGAGGAACAACAATTTTAGGTTTGATTTTGGCCGTTGCCTTGGTAAGCTTTTCTTGCAAGGACAAGGCCTCCAGTAAAATCGTTGCTGAAAATGTAGAAAGTGCAACGGATAGGGATGTAGCACAAAAAAACCTTCCAGTGATGAGTTTTCAAAAGTCAGAACATGATTTTGGAACGATAGCCCAGGGTACTCCACAAGAAACACGTTTTACCTTCACCAACACAGGGAATGCTCCATTGATCATTACCGACGCAAAAAGCAGCTGTGGTTGTACGGTACCTGAGTATCCAAAAAACACACCTATTGCACCCGGTGAAACAGGTGATCTTTTGGTGAAGTTCAATGGTTCTGGACAAAACCAGGTGACCAAGACCATCACCGTAACAGCAAATACTGAAAAAGGTTCCGAGATTCTTCGAATCAAAGCTTTTGTTAATCCAAAAGATGCTGCCCAGGTAGCAGGCCCAGTTAAAACGAATTAATTTTTTGAATGGAGAATTTAGGACAGTTTTTACCTCTGATATTGATTTTTGCGGTCGCTTATTTTTTTATGATCCGGCCACAGATGAAACGTCAGAAAGATGAGAAAAAATTTGCTTCGGCTTTAAAAAAGGGTGATCGCATTATCACCAAAAGTGGACTTTATGGTAAAGTTGTGGAACTCAATGACAAGGATTTTTCTTGTGTGATTGAAACCATGGCCGGAAGATTAAAGTTTGACCGGTCTGCCATTTCCATGGAAATGAGCAAAAAGTTGACCACGGAGGCCAAAAAGTAAAGCAAAACCAAATTATGTTTTGAAAAGCACTTAGGAAACTAGGTGCTTTTTTTTCTGTAAGCATCGTTCAAACCGATACCTTGCTCGATTAGGGGAACTATTTTTTGTAGTCTTTTGGCTTTTGTAGTCTCTTGTTTGGCTTCCCCAATATATTCTGAGTATTCCTTTTGTTTGTATGAAGTTAGGGAACCAAAAGCTTCCCTAAGCTGTTGGTTGTTACTTAACTCAGTTTTCAAAGGTTCTGGAATAGTGGTCGCTCCTTTTTTCTCCGGTTTGACCTCCATCCCTTTTTTTTGGTTCTCGATCGCTTCCTGCAAATAGGCCAGCATACTTTCCTCCTCAATCTGGGCATTATCAGTGAATTTCCAATGGCGCATGGCCTTGGTTTTACCTTCTTGGGCATTCTCCAACACCTTTTTGGGGTCGCTTAGAAAAACACCGTTAAAAAACCACACGCCAAAATGACCCTTAAAACGACAGATTCCAAATACATTTTTTTCATTAATGGTGTACACCGGAAAATTCCATTTGTAATGTTCTTGGGCTTCGGTTTGCAACGCCAATTTTCGTAATTGTTGGACACCTTCCTTAAAGGGACTCTCCTTTTCAAAATAGGCATTTACCTTTTCTATGGTTTTCATATCACCTGATTTGAATTGCTGTAAGTTCGCAAATTTTTACAATAACTTGCACTGCCTTTTCCATGCTTTGCAAAGGCACGTACTCATATCTCCCATGAAAGTTATGGCCTCCAGCGAAAATATTGGGACAGGGAAGCCCCATAAAACTTAGTTGAGATCCATCAGTACCGCCTCGAATAGGCTTAATTAGTGGTTCAATACCTAGGGATTCCATGGCCTCTTCGGCGATTTCAACAATATGGAAAACAGGCTCTACCTTTTCGCGCATATTTCTGTATTGTTCTTCAATCACCAACGAAACATAATCACCATATTTTGTGTTGAGCTTGTCCTCAATATCAGAAAGGAGGTTTTTTCTTGCTTCAAAATGCTCCAAATCATGATCTCTTACAATCAGCTCTATCTCGGCAGACTCTACATCACCAGTGATTTTATAAACATGAAAAAAGCCTTCAATACCCGAAGTCTTCTCAGGAATTTCATGGGGCGGGAGCAGACTGAGAAATTCATTGGCTAGACCAATGGCGTTCACCATTTTGCCCTTGGCATAACCTGGATGCACACTTTTTCCTTTGATTTTGATAGCAGCGCTGGCCGCATTGAAATTTTCATATTCCAATTCGCCTATCTGACTTCCATCCACGGTGTAGGCCCACTCTGCACCAAATTTCTCAACATCAAACTTATGGGCCCCCTTGCCTATTTCCTCATCAGGGGTAAAGGCCACCCGTATTTTACCATGTTTTATCTCAGGATGGGTCAAAAGATACTCCATGGCTGTGATAATTTCGGCAACACCAGCCTTGTCATCTGCACCCAACAAGGTAGTGCCATCCGTGGTGATCAAAGTCTGTCCCTTGTATTGTAGCAGGTCTTCAAACTCTTCTGGGGACAGAACAATATTTTTCTTTTCATTAAGCACAATGTTTCCACCATCATAATCCTTAATCACTTTGGGTTTTACATTTTTACCCGTAAAATCAGGGGTGGTGTCCATATGGGCGATAAACCCTATCGTGGGTACTTTTTTATCGGTATTGCTCGGAAGGGTGGCCATGATATAACCATTTTGGTCAATGGAAACCTCCTGCATCCCAATTTGATGCAATTCTGAAACCAATTTTTTGGCAAGCTTTAGCTGTTTTTCTGTACTCGGGGTGGTTTTGGAATAGGGATCACTTTGTGTATCCACAACAACATATTCCAGAAATCGAGGTAAAAGTTTCTCCATAAATTGCTTTTCATCAAAAATAATGTTTATTCAATCGTGATTTTGGGAAAAAAAGAGTCGAAAGATTACCTTATCAAGCTAGTAACCAATGCCAAACAACCTTGCGAAAAGTTCTACCCTTGTTTTTTTTCGTCTTTAGCATGCATATTTTCAGTCAAAAGGAGTGTCCCTTGGGGGTTGGCGGAAAAGACGATGACACCATTATTGAAGTGTTCCAACTCAACGAGGAACAAACAGAGAAAATGAGAAATTGGAGTGCTGAGCTGAAAATCAGAAACACTCTATTAAAAGATAAGGCGAAACACTTGCTCAAGCGCAATGAGGAAAGTCCTCCAGATGTTTTGATGAAGGTTTCAAAGGAATATAAAGATATCTTGGATAGCATGAAGGCGAATTCCCTAATGATCGACAAGCGACTTCTCTCCATTTTTAATGAACGGCAATATGGGTTTTATTTGGAGTTGTGCAGTGGGATTTCATTGCGACCCATCTTTGTGAATGGACCAAACAACGAAAAGTAGCCTAATTGTTAAAATCTGCATGAAGAGTTTATATTTTTGCACAAAATCCGCTTAATGTACAGACTCCTAATTCGCCCCATCCTTTTCCTACTTGATGCCGAAACCGCCCATCATTTTTCCTTTAAGATGATTCGGCTTCTTTCGACCTTGGGGTTAGGTATAATCTTTAGGAAGAAATTTGCCTTGCAAGACCCTAAGCTTGAAAGAAAAGTTTTTGGTCTTTCCTTTAAAAACCCTGTAGGCCTTGCCGCTGGTTTTGATAAGGACGCTATCCTGTACAACGAACTGTCCGACTTTGGTTTTGGGTTTGTGGAAATCGGAACCCTGACACCCAAACCACAAAAGGGGAATCCCAAGAAAAGACTATTTCGGCTCATTGAAGATCAAGCCATCATCAATCGAATGGGATTCAATAACAAAGGCGTATTTGAAGCTGTAGAGCATTTAAAGAAAAAGCACAGGGTGTTGATTGGCGGAAACATTGGGAAGAACAAGCTTACTCCGAATGAAGATGCCGTAAAGGATTATCTCATATGCTTCGAAGCCCTTTTTGAGCACGTGGATTACTTTGTGGTCAATGTGAGCTCTCCGAATACACCAGGACTTCGGGAGCTTCAAGATAAAAAACCTCTCACCAAGTTGCTGAAGAGGTTAAAAAAGGAGAATTCAAAACTGGCAGAAAAACTGGAAATCCTTGAGAAGCCCATTTTATTGAAAATTGCTCCCGACCTCACCGATGTAGAACTCCTGGATATTATTGACATCGTAAATAACACCAAAATTGATGGAGTTATCGCGACCAACACAACGGTGGTAAGGGAGGACTTAAAATCACCTTTGTATCTCACAGAAGAAAAAGGAGGCTTAAGTGGAAAACCACTGAGTCAAAGAAGTACGGACGTCATTCGATTTTTGGCTGAGAAAAGTAACAAGGCCTTTCCTATAATCGGGGTTGGTGGAATCCACTCAGCAGAAGATGCTTTGGAAAAGTTGGACGCAGGTGCTGACCTTCTTCAACTTTATACAGGTTTTGTTTATGAGGGACCTTCGCTCATTAAGCAAATCAACCAGGCCATTTTGGAGCGAACCGAAGTACCGAAGGCGCATGCTTAGTTTGGACTTTCTTGTAGTCAATCATGTCATATTAATTGCATTCACGGTTACGTCTGCCTTGTTGGCACTATCACCGGGACCTGATAACATTTTTGTGCTCACCCAAAGTTTGGCCCATGGTGTGCGATCGGGGATTGCCGTGGTGCTAGGTTTGGTTAGTGGATGTATTATTCATACCACCCTCTTGGCCTTTGGTGTTTCCGAAGTCATAAAACGTAATGACAACCTCTTTATGGCCATTAAGATAGCGGGAGCTCTTTATCTCGTTTATTTGGCCTACAAGGTGTATGTCAGTGATGCTAAAATCAATGTATCTTCCTCAGAAAATGCAAAACGTAAGGGCAAAACCAAGTTGTTTTGGACGGGTTTTACCATGAACGTGCTCAACCCAAAAGTCACAATTTTCTTTTTGGCGTTTTTCCCTGGTTTTTTGTTCAGTGATTCGCTCAATACCGTGGTTCAGTTTTACGTATTGGGGCTTCTTTTTATGTTGGTGACCCTATTTGTTTTTGGAAGCATAGCCGTTCTTTCCGGTAGCATTTCCAGATTCACAATGCAACATCCGAAAACGGGTGATTTTTTCAAATGGATGCAGATTGTTGTCTTTTTAGGTATAGCTGTTTACTTATTTATATCGGATAAATAGTGCTATTTTTACATCTAGCCCATGTCCAAAGTCAAGCTCATAGAATGTCCTCGAGATGCGATGCAAGGCATCAAGACGTTTATACCTACCCAAGAGAAGGTGAGGTACATTCAAGCGCTATTGGGATGTGGTTTTGACACTATTGACTTTGGAAGCTTTGTTTCACCAAAGGCAATTCCGCAAATGGTTGATACCGCTGAGGTATTAGGTCAATTGGACCTTTCCCGAACCCAAAGCAAGTTGTTGGCCATTGTGGCCAATATACGCGGGGCCCAAGATGCTTGCCAGCATGAGGAAATCGATTATTTGGGATATCCCTTTTCCATTTCCGAGAATTTTCAAATGAGGAATACCCATAAGACCATTGCCCAGTCTGTTGAAACCTTAAATGGTATTTTAGAAATTGCCAATGCGGTGGACAAAAAAGTGGTCACCTACATCTCGATGGGCTTTGGAAATCCGTATGGAGATCCTTGGAATGTGGATATCGTGGGGGAGTGGACAGAAAAACTGGCCGATATGGGTGTTGGTATTTTATCCCTATCGGACACCATTGGTAGCTCCACCCCAGAAGTAATTGACTACCTCTTCTCCAACTTGATTCCAAAATACCCTGATGTTGAGTTTGGGGCACATTTGCATACCACCCCGACCAAATGGCATGAAAAGGTAGATGCGGCCTATAAGGCCGGCTGTAGGAGGTTTGATGGGGCCGTTCAGGGCTTCGGAGGCTGTCCTATGGCCAAAGATGAGCTCACAGGCAACATGCCCACTGAGAAAATGTTGTCTTATTTTACGGAGCAAAAAGCTGATACGGAAGTCAATTGGATGGTTTTTGAAGCGGCCTACAACAAGGCAACAGAATTGTTTTCGGTATACCACTAAAAAAAGGCATTCGAATTAACTCAAATGCCCTTTTAACTAAACTTAATTTATTGCAATACTAATAGCGCAATTCCAATCCCGCATATACTCCGAAGGGATGGCCAGGACGTAATCCTGCAGGTACTCTCGCAACTGCGTAGGTTTCGTCAAATAGGTTAAGCACATTGGCTGTAAAAGCAATATGGTCACTGAATCGATATCTACCTCCTAGGTCGAATACAAAATTGGAAGCAACTCGCTCATTTATCGGAATGGAACCACTTCCGGCTTCGGTTCTAAATTGACCATTGAACCTTCCACTCAAATTGATGTCGAACTTTTCATGCTCCAGGGATAGAGTTCCATTAAACTGATGTCTTGAAATATAAGGCAATTCATCTCCGGCTGTTACTTCACCCCATAGGTCATCCTCACTTCCAAAACTGTTCAGAAATTCGGTATCGGTGAACGTATAGGCGAAGGTAAAGGGCATCAAAAACTTATCGCCGTTTTGAATGAAGTTGTAATTCAGAAGAAGTTCGAGACCCTGCACCCTAACTTCACCGGCATTGAATTGATCTAGCGAACCGGTGCCTCCGGTAGCAGCTAGGTCACTTCCCAACAAATTGCTGTAGTCGTTGTAAAAACCTACCACTTCTCCAGTGATTCCAGCGTACGAAAAACGACTTCCGAGCTCGTAGTTAACACTTTCTTCCGGACTTTCCCCAGGTTGATTGCTTGGTGGAGAAAAGCCCTTATGGACCCCACCAAACACTGAGATATTATCAAAATTGTAATTGAAGCCCATCCCGGGAATAAAGACATCTACATTGTTTTCGCGTTCTGAAAGGTTTATTCCAGTCCGATTTACATCAGCATTACCAAAATTCTCCCGGTTCAAACTGATGTTCTCATATCGAATACCAGGGGTAAGGGTCAAATTTTTGTATTTTAGTTTGTAGAGCGCGTAGCTCGAAAATGCTCTCGCATCGCTGATTCTATTGGCATTTGTTCCCGGTATTCCCGCATTGACCAGTTGCATAACACCATCAACCATGGCGTAGTCATCAATCCATTGAAAACGGTCCTCCTCATCATAATGGTATCTCAAGCCAATTTCCAAATCATGAAAGGTGTTTTCCCCTGTCCAATGATAATCAAGTTTGGTTTGAATTCCTGTGGAAAGGTAATTTCTGTTATTGGCACGCGCATTCAAAGAATCTCCATCACCACTATTAACAGATCCTGTAACAAGGTCAATATAAGAGGAAAAGGTGTCGGGGTTATTGAAAATAGTACCAATCCCTTCCCTTTCTCCATTAATGGTCACAAAATCAACCTTGAACCAATTACGGCTAAAGTCATTGTAATAACCCACGGTGGTAATTCTAAAGTAATCGCTGAATTTTAAGGTATGGGTACCCATGAATTGAAGGTGCTCGTTGGTCATTTCATCCACTTGGGAGCCAGCGTACCTTCTAAATGGAGTAGCGTCAAAATCACTTTGCGTAAGGCCTAGATAGGTTTCGTTGGAATCTTCATCGGAGTATTGGAATTTGACTTCAAACTCCTGGCCTAATTTGGCATCTGGATTTGTATTAACTCGGAATTTGGCCACTAGGTCGTTTTTGTCAAAACCAGTATTTGCTGCATTGTCCAAATCTTTGAACCCATTTGAATTGTAATTCAAGTATTCAACGGAATAGCCAAAGTTTTTTCGGCTATCACCTAATTGAGCATGAATTCTACCGCTTTGAAAACTTCCATAGCTACTGTTCACAAATATCCCAAATTGTTCGGGTACCTCCGTTGAAATCATATTGATGGCTCCTCCGGTAGTATAGGGCCCATATTGCACCTGGCTGCTACCTTTCAGGATTTCCACCGCTTGCATTCTTGCTATGGTTGGAAAGTAATAGGCCGCAGGAGCACTGTAGGGAGCGGGAGCGATTAATACTCCATCCTCCATTAAGGTAATTTTGGAACTACGCTCTGGGGAAGTCCCCCGCAAACTTATGTTTGGACGAAGTCCAAAACCATCTTCTTCATAGACATTTACACCAGGAACGCTTCGGAGGGTTCTGTTTACGTCGGTGTAATTGAATTTTTTTATCTCCTCGCCGGACAGATAATATGCCGAGCCTGTTCGGTTTTTGGCTTCAAACTTGCTTCCAAGGATCACTTTGGCGGACAGAACCACCTCGTCAAGTTTTATGAGTGAGGAATCAATAGGGTTAGAAATTTGTTGTGCTTGTACGGTTAGGATGCAAAACAAAAAAAGAAGGGATAAAATCCTGTTCATTTTAATTAGACTTATTTTAAATAAATGTTAAAAACGAAGCAAAAGTAGGATATTGTTCTCGTTACACAAAGCTTATTTAGAACAAATAAAAATTATTTTGCGTTAAAGTTTTCTTCAGTTTAACTAACGATTTCTTTACTTGTGAGTTACAATGGAAGAGGTGTTGATGAGTTGCGGTTTAGAAAAAGAAAATTGCGGATCCCTAAATTACCACTATCAAACCTATTAACACCAGAGAACAGTTGGAAGGCAGGTTCTTTATGCTGTTATTTAAATTCCGGATACATGTTTAGAGATAAAAAGGAAGAATTTCCTGAGAAAGATAAGAGGCTACAATTGCCTTAGGCCCTATACCGGTATGTCAAAATATTTCCTGTTTGCCCAAGAAGCAACTTTTGATATAAAATATGGTATATTTGCACGCAATTAATCCATAATTGCGATGGAAGCCCACCTTTCAAAAATTGTTGGAGAAGGACTTACTTACGATGATGTCCTTCTTGTCCCCGGTTATTCTGAAGTACTCCCAAGAGAAGTCAACATTCAGACCAAGTTCACACGAAACATCACCATCAATGTGCCCATAGTATCGGCGGCCATGGATACCGTTACCGAATCGCAAATGGCCATTGCCATGGCCCGTGAGGGAGGTATTGGCGTGCTTCACAAAAACATGACCATAGAACAGCAGGCCAACAAGGTACGCAGGGTAAAGCGTGCAGAAAGTGGCATGATCATGGACCCGGTGACCCTTCCCCTGAATTCCGTTGTTAGCGATGCCAAGGACAGTATGCGGGAACACAGCATTGGTGGTATCCCTATTGTTGATGATGAAAGAAAGTTAATAGGTATCGTGACCAATCGCGATCTACGTTTTGAAAAGAATAACCAACGCCCCATTTCTGAGGTGATGACCTCAGAAAACTTAGTTACCGTTGGAGAAGGAACCTCTTTGCAGCAGGCGGAGGTAATTCTTCAAGAAAACAAAATTGAGAAGCTCCCTGTAATTAATAAGGACAAAGAACTTGTTGGCTTGATTACCTTTCGCGATATCACCAAACTGACCCAAAAGCCCATCGCCAATAAAGACCAATATGGACGACTTCGTGTTGCGGCGGCCATTGGGGTTACACCCGATGCGGTTGATAGGGCAGAAGCTTTGGTCAATGCCGGGGTGGATGCCATTGTGATAGACACGGCACATGGTCACACCAAAGGTGTGGTAGGAATTCTAAAGGATGTAAAGAACGCCTTCCCTGATTTGGAAGTTATAGTAGGCAACATTGCTACCGGTGAGGCAGCCAAGTATTTGGTGGAAGCCGGAGCAGATGCGGTCAAGGTCGGCATTGGTCCTGGCTCTATATGTACTACACGTGTTGTGGCCGGAGTTGGATTCCCGCAATTTTCAGCCGTTTTAGAGGTGGCTTCGGCGATTAAGGGCAGTGGCGTACCTGTAATTGCAGATGGAGGTATTCGTTATACAGGCGACATTCCCAAAGCGATTGCCGCTGGGGCAGATACTGTAATGTTGGGTTCCTTGTTGGCAGGCACCAAGGAATCCCCAGGAGAAACCATCATTTATGAAGGTAGAAAGTTTAAATCGTATCGTGGTATGGGCTCCGTTGAGGCCATGAAAGAAGGAAGTAAGGATCGCTACTTTCAAGATGTTGAGGATGATATTAAAAAGTTGGTCCCTGAAGGAATCGTGGGAAGAGTCCCCTATAAGGGAGATTTGTTTGAAAGTGTGCACCAATTTATTGGTGGCCTTCGCGCTGGAATGGGGTATTGTGGTGCCAAGGACATTGAAACGCTCAAGGAAACCGGACGATTTGTAAAAATCACGGCAAGCGGTATCCATGAAAGTCATCCCCATGACGTTACCATTACGAAAGAAAGTCCGAATTACAGTCGATAGGTAGTTTTTTGCCTAGATTTTTTGGAGATATTCCCTTCATTTCTCTATATTGGTTATAACAATCTTACAAACTAAACTATAGCCAAATGAAGAGAATTCTACTCTGTTGTTCTGCCTTATTTTTTGCGTTTCTTTCCTGTGATAGTAGTTCAGAAGACCCTACAGACGAAGGTCCTGTGCAGACCACTGATGATGATATAAGCCAACCCGATGGGACCGCACCCACAATTACCATATCAAGTGTCCCTGATGTTATTGAGGTTATCACCGAATTTAATCTTCAGATTACAGACGAATCGGATCAGGTTACAACGACCTTTAGTTTGGACGGTGTAGAAATATTCCAAAGCAATCAAAAGAACTTCACCTTTGAACTGGATCCGTTCGATTTTGATTCAGGAGCAAAAACCCTTGAAGTGAAATCCATAGATGATGGTGGTAACGAAGGAAGTGCCACAGTGACTTTTGAATTGAGAAAACTACTGGTATCCTATCCTGATCCTTTTCGCAGATTTGATCAAAGCACTACAGAAGCATATCTGGCCATCAACAACCTGGAAGGTGAATTGGTCATGTTTCAGAAAATTGAAAGTGAGGAAGATGGGATTTTGTATGCCCCGGATGGATTTGAGAGACAAAACTTTGTTTTGACTCGATATTTGGTAAGGGACTCACCCGGCGATTTTCTTATTTTGGATTCTTTTGGCGGAATTGAGCCAGGAACATTTCTCCTTTCTGAAGAGGAAGTAGAGGCCAAGTTCAATTCTGTTTTGACAAAAGACCAATCCGTGGATATTGTGGTGAACTCTGATCGAACAGCAGAGTTGAACTCCTATCACGCTTCACTTGTGAATATGGGACCACCCGGATCTGACAATTACACCTTAAATTATGCTTCTGGGGCTGCTTCAAATTTTCTGATGAGACTTGAACCTTCTTCAAGTCCTCCCATTAACGATTATTCCTATCTATTCATTGACGATTTAACCAAACAGAATTATAACGATTCTGACTTTATTAGACCGGAAACCTTGCAGACCTTATCCATCCCAGAGGGAAAATCATTTAGCTTTAGCTTAAATGGATATGCAAACCAAATGGATTATCAGCAGAATCGATTTCAAAGAATTTACGAAGAATCAGGCGGGTTAGCAGGAACAGATGCGGAAGTACCAGTAGTTTCCCAATCAATAGAGGTGCCGGTCATACTTGATTTTGATGTTTTTAAGAAAAGCACGGTAGTGAATAGGCCTGGAGGTATAACCTGGTTTATAGATCAAAAGGGTTTGAATCCTTTTTCCATTCCGAATCTTGATATTTCAAGAACAGGAGGGACCTTAGTTATTACTGGTGAGTTCAATTTTATCAGACATAACTTATTTATACCTGCCAATGCAACAGGGAATGGCTCAAGTAGTTTTTTTTGGACGTTTACGGATACTTCGGATGACACTAAAGAGATTCCTTTTGTAAGCACTTTTGAATTTCCTGAGCCCATACAAAATGTAGTTACCCTCAAATCAATAGAGGTAAATCCTGAAAATACAGACCCTTCAACATATACAACCACGGTATATGCTTATGAGAATGAAATCAATTATACTGACCTTGTATTGACCTCTGTCTTTCTCAATAATGAGGCAGGAGATAGTTTTCGGATCCAGCTGATTTTGGAACAGTAAAGAATAGAATAACCTTGTCTTAGTATCTGTTATAAGAATACTGGTTAACTATTTCCTTCCAGAATAGGTCTGTGAATGATGGTCCTTGTAGATGTTGTCTTTGCTGGTTGAAGTGGACAAAAGGAATTTGACTGTTTTTATCTGAATTTTTTGGAGATATTCCCTTCATTGCTCTATATTGGCGTAACAATCTTACAAACTAAACTATAACCTAATGAAGAGAATTCTACTCTATTGTTCTGCCTTATTTTTTGCTTTTCTTTCTTGTGATAGTAGTTCAGAAGACCCGACTGACGAAGGTCCTGTGCAGACCACTGATGACGATATAAGCCAACCCGACGAGACCGCTCCGACGATTTCCATATCAAGTGTACCTGATGTAATAGAGGTCCTCACTGAATTTAATCTTCAGATTACGGACGAATCGGACCAGGTTACAACGACCTTTAGTTTGGATGGTACGGAAATATTCCAAAGCACCCAAAAGAACTTCACCTTTGAACTGGATCCTTATGATTTTGACTCCGGAGCAAAAACCCTTGAAGTGAAATCCACGGATGATAGTGGTAACGAAGGAAGCACTACAGTGAGTTTTGAATTGAGAAAGCTACTGGTTGTATATCCGGATCCCCTACGTGAATCTGCGTCTATTCGAGAAAATACAGAAGTGTATTTTGCAATAAACAATTTGGAAGGTGGGTTGGTTGATTTTAAAAAGATTGAGGATGACGAAGATGTCATTTTCTTTGCTCCTGATGGATTTGATCGGCAAGATGTGATTATAACAAGATTTATGCTGACAAATTTTACGAATCCCTCGGATCGTATAGTAGACGTTAATTCTTATAGTGGAATTAAACCAGGAACCCATCTGTTAACCGAAGAGGAAGAACGAGAGATGTTTAATCAACCTGTGGAACGTGATCAGAGTGCAAATCTGATTATTGATACAGATAGGATTGCAAGAGTGAATTCGTATCATGGATTTTTGTCCGGGGGAATTTTTCCAAATACTTCAAACTATACTTTAAGTTTCGCTTCTGGATTGGACACTCCATTTTTTGTGAAGCTTGATTCTCCTTTGGGAATATCGAGCCTTATTGATTATGCATATCTATTCATTGATGGTTTTACCAAGACAGATTTTACAATCGACGACTTTGGCCCTCCTGCCGAACTTGCCTCATTGGCAATCCCAGAAGGTGATAGTTTTAACCTACTGCTGTTGGGCTATTTTGACGAATCTGATTATGAATCACACAAGTTTCACATAATCCATTTTGTCTCGGGAGGCACTCCGGGAACTTCAATCGAAATACCATTATTGTCAGAGTTGAATGTTTATGCAAAACAACTGACACTGATAAGGCCTGGAGGAAAAACAATATTTACTAAGCAAAAAGGTGCTGATGTTCCGTTCTCAATACCTAATATCGATATCACAAAATCTGGAGAAACACTTAATATTCAAGGTGAATATGACTATATAGATCACTATCTACAAACGTTCACTGCAGCTTCTGACGTCACTTTTGCCTGGTCGTTTATTGAACGCCCGATTCCATCAATGACAATTCCTTTTTTAAATAACTTTGAATTTCCCGAAGCAGTTCAATCAGTGCTGAATGCAAATTCAGTAGACATAAATCCACTCACTGTTGATCCAGTATTTTATAGAAGTAGCGTTCATAGTTTTGAACCTTCAATTGATTACGAAAATGTGATACTTACATCAAGTTTTGCCAACAACCAAGCAAATAACCCTGTGGATGCTTTTGTTCTTCGGTTAGATTTAAAGCAATAAATATATAGCGGGAAATAACTAAGTTAAATATGGTCAATGAATGAGACGATAAGCTAAAAAATCTATTTACCAGCGCTGGAATAGGTCTGCCAATCCTGGTCTTTGTAGATATTGTCCCCAAAATAACGGGCAATTTGTAAAAAGGGCTTGGCTTTTTGATAGCCGGGAACTGGAGAGAGCATATTCAAATTTTCATCTAAAAATACAACAGTAGGGTAACTCATTTTCCCCTGTAATAAGGCAGCGGCCAATTCATGATACCCTCTTCGACCGGATGGAATGAACTTAAAGGTCTTACCTTGGTAATTTATAGGTTCCTTACCTTCGGCGTCCATCTTCACCATATAAAAGTTATCCTGCATATAGGTTGCAACCTCGGCATTTTGAAAGGTGTCTTTATCCATCTTTTTGCACCAGCCACACCAGTCCGTATAAACATCCACAAATATTTTCTTGGGATTACTTTCGGTTTGGGCAAGCTCCACTGCTTTTTCCCAGCTTATCCATTGCACGTTTTGTGCCTGAATACCTGAAACAGGAACAATAAAAAACAAAAGATTCAAAATGGTTAAGTAGGTAAAAATTGCGCGCATCTCTCTCGTGTTTTGGGTTTTAGTCCGTCGACTTCTACAAAACTAACGAAAATTGTGCCAAAATAGTGTTTAGGAGAATAGCTCAAGGACCAAAATCAGAATACCCATAAGCAGGCATAAAGGTGAATAGTAGCGAGTGTCAAGTGCTGAAAACTTACTGTTCTTTGAAGTTTTAAAAAAACCCACATATTTAAAGTCGCCAAGGGCTCTTACAAGAAAAATTATCGCAATACCAATCGAAATATTACTGAGCCAAGGAAAATTCAAGTAAAGAATAACCTTATTTAAAAATACAAGGGCAAAACCTAACAGGACCAAACCTACAAAAGTCGCGGCGAGCTTTCCCGGTGTCTTGACTCTTTGGTCGGTACCAATTGCAGGAACCACCCTTTCAGGATCCTTTATACCAAATATTGCCCAATAAAAGTGAAGCATGGCCAAAAAAGTAAGGGTGATTGCTAGGAATATGGCCAATACATCCATATCTATTTGGCAATGGCCTTGGCAGTAGGCGTTTCAAATAATCCTTGGACGTCCACTTGGTTGTGAAGTATATCGTCAAAAGTTTCCCTTTTTCTAATCAAATGCGCTTTTCCATTGTACCAGAGCACCTCGGCTGGGCGGTACCTGGAATTGTAATTGCTGGCCATCGTAAAACAATACGCTCCCGCATTTTTGAAGCAAAGGATATCTCCTTCGGATATTTCATTGATTCGCCGATTGCTTCCAAAAGTATCGGTTTCACAAATGTACCCTACCACGGAGTAATAACGCTCACGCCCTTTGGGATTTGAAATATTGTGAATCTCGTGGGAAGCTCCGTAGAGCATCGGTCGAATTAAATGGTTGAAACCTGAATCCACACTCGCAAATACAGTTGAGGTAGTTTGTTTCACTACATTGACTTTGGCAAGAAAATGCCCAGCTTCGCTAACCAAGAATTTTCCGGGTTCAAAGGCTAGGGTCAGTTCTTTGCCATACTCCTCACAGAATTGATTGAACCGAGTCGTCAATTTTTTCCCGAGTTCTTCAATATTGGTTTCAATATCCCCAGCTTTGTACGGCACCTTGAAGCCACTTCCAAAATCGATGAATTCTAGGTTTTTGAAGTTTTTGGCGGTTTCAAACAGAATTTCTGAGGCATACAGAAACACATCAATATCGAGAATATCACTTCCGGTATGCATATGGATGCCATTAATGTTCATTTTGGTGAGCTCCACAATCCGTAATAAATGTGGAATCTGATGGATGCTAATACCAAATTTTGAATCGATATGTCCTACTGAAATGTTGGAATTGCCACCCGCCATCACATGGGGATTGATACGAATACAAACAGGAACATTGGGGTATCTGCTTCCAAACTGTTCCAAAATGGAAAGATTGTCAATGTTGATCTGTACCCCTAAAGCAGATGCTTCCTCGATTTCCTCCAAGGACACTCCATTAGGAGTAAATATAATGGACTCAGGTTGAAAACCTGCCATCAATCCCAATTTAACTTCTTGAATGGAAACGGTATCCAGTCCGGCTCCCAACACATTCATAAAACGGAGTATGCTGATATTGGATAGCGCTTTTGCGGCGTAATTCAATCGCAAATGGCCAACGCCTTTAAAAGCATGGGTCAGACGTTCGTACTGTGAAGCTATCTTTTCAGCATCATATACGTATAAAGGAGCGCCAAATTCGTCGGCAATTTCCAATAGGGTAGCAGTTTTCATGGGCTATCAAACTTTAAAGCAAATCTAACGGAAGACATTTAGAACCACAAGAATAAGAAACTTAATTAAAAAAAATATAACAAAATGTTTAAAAAATAACAATTGAACAGGAAAAAGCCTTTGTTCTTTAACCCTGTCATTGTACTTTTAAGTCAAATTCGCAGCATGAAATTACCCCTTTTTCCACTGCAGTCCGTTTTTTTTCCAGGAGAAACGGTCCCACTGCACATTTTTGAGGAACGGTATAAACAGCTCATTACGGACTGTAGGAAGGAAGCTTTGACTTTTGGTATTCCTGTTTACATAAACAACACCATTGCATTTGGTACGGAAGTTCAATTGGTTGAGGTGGTTACCACCTACCAAGGTGGAGAAATGGACGTGGTTTGTGTGGCTCGACAGGTATTTCGCATTTTATCGTTCGAAAACCAAATGGAGGGTAAGCTATATGCTGGAGGAGACATTGAATTTTTGGATTCTGAAAATGATGCTGATGATGACCTAAGAAATGAGGTGTTGGAACAGGTTGAACGCTTGTATGATTTAATGGACGTACCCTTTACCAAAATATCACCCAAACAATTCAATAGCTATTCTTTGGCGCACAAAATGGGACTCTCCTTTGAACAAGAATATCGACTTCTCCAAATCCCCAAAGAAACGGACAGGTTGTTGTTCATCAAGGAGCATTTGCAAACAACAACTTCGGTTCTGCAAGAGGTCAATCGAACCAAAGATCTTATTGACATGAATGGACATTTCAAAAATTTTGACCCTTTGGATTTTAAAGATTTTAAAATATGACTTCGTTAGGGTAATTACGCTTCGTTTTCTATTTTTGTCGGCAACTTAAAGTCTGTTTGATAATGAATCTTCACGAATATCAAGGAAAGGAAATTTTGGCCAGTTTTGGCGTACGTATCCAACGTGGCATTGTAGCAAGGAACGCGAAGCAGGCAGTGGATGCCGCAAAGCAGCTCACTCAGGAAACCGGAACCGCTTGGCACGTAATCAAAGCCCAGGTCCATGCAGGTGGTCGTGGAAAAGGAGGAGGTGTCAAATTGGCAAAAAACCTTAAGGAAGTTGAAGAATTGGCTGGAAGCATAATAGGGATGAACCTAATTACCCCCCAAACTTCTGCCGAAGGTAAGAAAGTGCATCAGGTGCTTGTTGCTGAGGACGTGTATTATCCCGGGGATAGCGAAACGAATGAATTTTATATGTCGGTTCTTTTGAACCGTGCTTCGGGGAGAAACATGATCATGTATTCTACCGAAGGAGGTATGGACATTGAAGAAGTAGCGGAGAAAACCCCACATCTTATTTTTACCGAGGAGATTAATCCAGCTACCGGACTTTTGCCTTTTCAGGCAAGACGCATCGCTTTCAATTTGGGACTTTCCGGTGCGGCCTTCAAGGAAATGGTGAAATTTGTTTCTGCCTTGTACAAAGCATACGATCAAAGTGATGCCAGTCTTTTTGAAATCAATCCGGTTTTGAAGACATCAGATGATAAGATCATGGCGGTTGATGCTAAGGTGACCATTGATGACAATGCTCTGTATCGAAGAAAGCCCTACGCTGAAATGCGGGATCTGCGTGAAGAAAATCCGATTGAAGTTGAAGCCCGTGAGGTGGGTCTAAATTATGTAGACCTCGACGGAAATGTAGGCTGTATGGTCAATGGAGCTGGTTTGGCCATGGCCACGATGGATTTGATCAAAATGGCTGGAGGGGAACCTGCCAACTTTTTGGACGTTGGAGGTACTGCCGATGCGAAAAGAGTGGAAGAGGCATTCAGAATCATTCTTAAAGACCCTAATGTAAAAGCTATCCTTATTAATATTTTTGGGGGAATCGTTCGATGCGACCGTGTTGCCCAAGGTGTTGTTGATGCTTATAAAAATATGGGGGATGCCATTAAGGTCCCTATCATCGTTAGGCTTCAAGGAACCAATGCCGAATTAGCCAAAGAGATTATAGATAACTCAGGACTTGCTGTGCATTCCGCTGTACAGTTCCAGGAAGCAGCGGATAAGGTAAAGGAAGTGCTCTCCTAAGGATTATCGTACACATAAATTACAAAGGACCAATTAGGTCCTTTTTTTATGCCTTCTTCCGAAGTCTGGGGGCTACTGTCATAAATTGTGCTAAAAATACCCCAAGGGATTGTTAATTGGGAATCCTGAAAGACACATTTGGATTGCTTTTCTGTCTATTTGATATACATCAATCATTAATCAAAAATAGACATCATGAGAAAACTAAGTATCGCTTCGATTCTGGCGGCTACATTGGTATCGTCCAGTGCAATGGCCAATCCGCCCAAAAAAGACAAGACCCTAACAAGACAAATCCACGAACTTTTGGCCGATAATTCGATTTGTGCCAAGAATCAGGATTTAACGGCAACAGTACTTTTCACTTTAAACGAGGAACAAAGGATTGAGGTATTGGTGGTGCAAACCGATTTTGTGGAAGTAAAAAGATTCTTGACCCGATCATTGAACAATAAAAAGGTTGTTATTCCGGATTTTAAAGAGGGAAGGCAATTTACCGTTGACATTCGAATCGTGCCCAGGCAAGGGAACTAATCCTCGTATAAAATATGGCAGGAATAGGTCCATGTTCTTCTTATTCGAATAAACGCGCAACGTAGGTTTTTAAATCAGTCAATAAAATCCTGGGGAGTCCTCAGGATTTTTTATGCACTAAACCATAGGAGTTTTGAGTTATCTATTAATATCAATCCCAATTCAATGGATACTCGACAGGAGAAGTTGGATATTTTATCCCAAATGATTGCATTTGCCCGGGTAGATCAATCCCTGAAGAACTCTGAATATCAGTTTTTGGTTGGTGTAGCTGCCAATTTGGGGATTAACAAGGACTCTTTTGATGCCTTATTGAAACAAAAGGTGGCCAAACCGGTTTTTAAGTCGCAGGCAGAGCGAATTGTACAGTTTCACCGGCTGGTATTGCTCATGAACATTGATGAAGAACAACATGAGAAAGAAATCCATACACTTCACAACATCGGTTTAAAAATGGGGCTTCCACCCTCAGCGGTGACGCAAGTGCTTCAAATAATGCACAAATATCCCAACAAGCTTGTTCCTCCAGAAGTATTGATTGAAATCTTCAAGGCCCATTACAATTAAATGTCATAATGACAGCTTTCTTTATTAAGAAAATGCCAAAATGGCATTAAAAAGTACATGGTATAGGTTTTGACTTAAGAAAGGTGATTTTGAAGTTTAATATATAATTGAATCACCATGAGTATCGTAAAAAGAAACAACCCATTTTTCCCTTCCCTGGTCAATGAGTTTTTGGGACCAGATTGGTTTGGAGGCGTTGACCGATGGAATACAGATTTACCGGCGGTAAATATTAAGGAAAATGATAGTGGCTTTGCATTGGAACTAGCAGTGCCTGGAGCCAAAAAAGATGATTTTAAAGTGGAAGTGGATAACGATGTTTTGACCATTTCCAGTGAGGCAAAAACCGAAAGCGAAGAATCAAACGAAAATTACACTCGCAAAGAGTTTTCATACACAGCTTTCAAAAGAGCTTTTACACTTCCCGAAACAGTGGATGGTTCTAAGATTGACGCCAAATATGAGAGCGGAATTCTAACGTTGACCCTGCCGAAAAAGGAAGAAGCACTGCCCAAGCCTAAAAGATTAATTTCTATAGGATAAGGGTAGGATGAAAGAACACCAACTTAGGTGTTTCATGATGATTGGTTTAGTTGGTTAGTTGGAGGCGCGTTTCCTTCCTTAATTGGAGGGAGCGCGCTTTCTTTATTCGTGTTCTTGCAATACCTTTATTTCGTCCCTTAACTTGGCCGCTTCCATAAAGTTCAGTTCCTTGGCGGCTTTTTCCATGGCCTTTCTTTTTTCTCGGATCAGTTTTTCTTTTTGATTTGGAGTAAGGTACTCAATATCTGGCTCGGCTGCCCGCAGTTCTTCCTTCTGGAAATGATAGGTGGAAACCGAGTTTTTGGCCAAGGCATTGTCCAGATTTTTGTTCAGTGCTTTGGGAACGATATTGTTATCGAGATTGTAGGACTGCTGTTTTTCCCTTCGATAATCAGTTTCATCAATGGTCTTCTGCATACTCTCCGTAATCGTATCAGCATACATTATGGCCATCCCGTTAAGGTTACGTGCAGCCCTGCCCACAGTCTGGGTCAAGGACCGATTGCTTCTTAAAAACCCTTCCTTATCCGCATCTAAAATGGCTACCAAGGACACCTCAGGTAAGTCGAGCCCCTCTCGTAAAAGATTTACCCCGATCAATACATCAAAAAGGCCCTTGCGGAGATCTTGCATGATTTCCACTCGTTCCAGTGTATCCACATCACTGTGGATGTAGCGGCAGCGTACATCAATTCGTGTTAGGTATTTGGCCAATTCCTCGGCCATACGTTTGGTCAAAGTGGTGACCAAGGTCCGCTCATCGGCTTCCACACGTTTTTGTATTTCCTCCACCAAATCATCAATCTGATTCTTACTGGGTCTCACCTCGATTTCAGGGTCCAAAAGTCCGGTAGGGCGAATTACCTGTTCCACATATACCCCCTGACTGAGTTGCAGCTCATAATCTGCCGGTGTAGCACTTACATAAATTACCTGATTTTGCAGGGCTTCAAATTCTTCAAATTTTAAGGGTCTGTTATCCATCGCTGCGGGAAGCCGAAAGCCATAGTCAACCAAGTTTTCCTTCCTAGAGCGGTCACCGCCGTACATCGCATGTACCTGTGGAATGGTGACATGACTTTCGTCAATTACCATCAGGTAATCCTCTGGAAAGTAATCCAATAAACAGAAGGGTCGTGTACCTGGTTCACGGCCATCCAAATACCTTGAGTAGTTTTCAATTCCGGAACAGTACCCGAGTTCCCGAATCATTTCCAAATCAAAATTGGTGCGTTCCTCCAATCGCTTTGCCTCAAGGGGTCTTCCAATGTCTTTGAAGTAATCGATTTGTTTCACCAGGTCATCCTGAATTTGAACAATGGCATTTTGGAGGATATCCGGAGAGGTAACGAACATGTTCGCCGGATAAATGTTTAGATTCTCGTATACCTCAATTACATTATTATTGAAGGGGTCTAAAGCTTCAATCTCCTCGATTTCATCCCCGAAAAAATGGACTCTGAAAGCATGGTCCGCATATCCGGGGAAAACATCGACCACATCCCCCTTGACCCTAAAATTCCCATTTCTAAAATCCGCTGTTGTCCTTGAGTAGAGACTTTGCACCAATTGCTTTAGAAATTTGGTGCGGGAAATCACCTGGTCTTTATGAATTGAGATTACATTTTTCTGGAATTCTATCGGATTTCCGATTCCATACAAACAGGAGACCGAGGCCACAACCAATACATCCCTTCGGCCTGATAGGAGGGAAGAGGTTGTACTTAAGCGCAATTTTTCAATGTCCTCATTAATGGAAAGGTCCTTTTCAATATAAAGTCCACTGGTTGGAATATAAGCCTCGGGCTGATAGTAGTCATAGTACGATACAAAGTACTCTATAGCATTATTTGGAAAAAATTGTTTGAACTCGGAGTATAACTGCGCAGCCAAGGTCTTGTTATGGGCCAGTACTAGAGTTGGTCGTTGAACTGACTCCACTACATTGGCAATGGTAAATGTTTTACCGGACCCTGTAACGCCCAACAAGGTTTGGTGGGGTTCATTGGTCTCCACTCCTTCCACAAGTTGTTGTATGGCTTGAGGTTGATCTCCGGTGGGATCAAATTCTGAAACTACTTGAAACTTCATGGAATAAAATTACGAAAGAGCCACACCAAAAAAGAAAGATTATGAATCTATTAGCGCTTTAGGGCAAAATGACCTTGCACCATTCTATTTTGGTTATCCACGGCCTTAAACCAATAATCACCGGAAGGAAGTGGGTTGCCATTAAAGGTACCATCCCAGCCAAGGGAGTTTTGATCAATTTGCTTCAAAAACATGCCGTAGCGATCAAATATTTGAATACTCTGCAAAACGATCTGTTCCCCAGTTTTCGGTTGAATGAATTGCCAAAAATCATTGATGGTATCCCCGTTGGGAGTAAAAAATTTGGGAAAACCCTCAACGGTCAAATCTTGAACAAGAGTTTCTTCCACTATACCGCAACCACCTTTGTCCCGTACATAAAAGGTACTTGTGCCTGGTGTAACACCAGAAAATTGGTTGCTGTCTTGGTAGGGCCCATCAATATTGTTAATGGCGTATTCGTAATCCCCAGACCCAGACACTTCAACAGTAACATCAAGTCCCAAGGCGGTTTCGCGAACTCTGAGGTTATCAATGCGCGGTGTTTCCGAAGAAACCACCTCAAAATCCAAAATTACAGGGCATTCCAAAACACCTTCAGCCTGTGGCGAAAAATTGAAAGCTTCTAAAAAAAACGTTCCATTTTCGGTGATGGTCACCTGGTTTCCCTCTTCAAGTATGGTGTTATTGCCAAATTGATCCACACTGACCCACCGATACCCATCTGCGCCTGGAGGAGCTTCCAGAACCAAAGGCTCATTGTTTTTACAAAAAGAAAATACCGTTGGGAATTCGATATCTGGGAACAAATCCACAAAATCTCCCGTTGTAAGATCTAAAAATGGGCCACAGCCCAAGGCTGTTGAAAAGGACTCTTGCGGGCATCCTATAGCAGAACCTGAAGGATTGAAAGGAACGATGGTGATGAAAAAGGTTCTATTCTCATCAAAATCAATTACAAAGGTAGAATTTGTAAAAAAACTTGCTTCATCCAAGATATCGTTTCCATCCGGAGTGGTGCCAATGGTCACCCTATATCCAGTCGCTTCCGGTACCTCAACCCACTCGATAAATGGTGTAAGGGGTACATTGACTTCCCCGTTAGCCGGACTGATCAAACTGGTACAGCCAGGTAGGGGTGCCACGTCCCTTGTTGTGAATTCATATTCCTCGCAGTTAACCGCATCTCCATTTTCATTGTATGGAATAATCCGAACATAAATGTCTTGATTGGGAGGCAGTTGCCCCGGAGGATTAAAAGTCAATACGTTCCCTACATCTTGCAATGGAAAGATTTCATTGCCCCCTGGAGAGGTACCCAAGGCAACTCTATAGCCCGTCGCTCTTGGGGCATAATCCCATGAAATATTGGTAAATACACTTACATCGGTGGCGTTGTCAACCGGTGTTCGGATGTTTGTGCAGCTGGGCGGTGTTACCACATCTTCCGTAAAAAAGGACTGTCCCTGGCAGATGATGTCATCTCCCCCTTGAAAAAGAAAATCCAAAACAATGGTTACAAAAACCTCAGTATTCTCAGGCATTCCACGGGGCGGGGTGTAGGCAGTGGAGCTTCCTACCGAAGCTTGGGCAATATCCCCAAGACCAGGAGCTGTCCCCAACCGTATTTGATAGCCGGGAATTCCGGCAACAGCATTCCATACGATAGTTGCATCAACAGGTACATTGGTTGCACCATCCAATGGGGTGATCAAACTTGGACAACTCTGTCCAAGACCAATTGCTGTGGAGCAAAGGGTAAGAAAAAGAGCAATTTTTTTAAGCATCTCTCAGTGTTCCAACACTGTAAGATACTACAAATCACGTTTTTTTAATAGTGCATAGGATAAATAGACAAAAATAGCTGTCCAACCGAGTACAATCAAAATTTCATACCACTGAACATGATAGTCTAGTACAATTTCCTCTCCTACTTGATCTGCTACGGTCTGAACTGCCTCCAATCTAGTGATAGGTTCCTTGATGAGGTTGTACATGGACTGCAAGGGAAAGAATCCCATAACAAATTCTGTTGTCTCTTTATTGAAGAGTTTCCATCGTATAAGACCTGTGGTGATTCCTTCTATGATTTGCCAAATAACCAGAAAGCCCAAGGAGAATGCAGAACGCTTCACCAAAATTCCCAAAAACAAGCAAAAGGAAAAGAACCCGACAAGTTTTACAAAAAAGGCCATGACAAATTCCAGATCGGAAAAAATGATGGAAAATTCATCGTAATCCGAATAAATTCCTCCCAAAATCAAGGATACCACAAAGACAAAGACGGTGGATATCAGTGCAAATGAGATGACGGTCAAAAATTTGGAGAGAATGAATTCTTTCTTTGAAAGCCCATCTATCAAGTTTTGTTTGATGGTCTTATTGCTATATTCGTTGGCCATCATGGAAACAATCACAATAGCCAGAAAAAGTTTAAAAAAGGCGGTGACAAAGGTGTTGAAATGCCAGATGTAGGGGAAGTTGAAAATTCCAATTTCAGCCAAGTGAAATTTTATGGGACCTATGTCGAACTTGATGGCTGCAATCAGGGCAATTGATGTAAGCAACACAAAATAGGAGGTAATCAAGATTTTACTCGCCCTATTGTTCCAAAGTTTGATGAATTCTATTTGAAGTAAGCGTACCATTCGTTTTTTTGATTATTGGTTTTTGGTCAAGGTTAAAAACTGCTCCTCAAGGCTTTCTTTGCGTTTTACCAAATGGGAGAGCACCATCCCTTCTTCAAAAAGAAGCTTGTTGAGGGCCTCAGCATTCATTTCTTCTTTTAAAAAGGCAGTGAGGGTACCATTTTCTTGGCTGATTTTTCCAAAACTTGCATGTTTTTCAAGAAGGTTTTTGAGTTTTTCCATATGGGTGGTCCGCAGTTCAAAAAAGCCGTGGCTTGCCATCATACCGTCCACAGGTCCCGAATAAAGTTTCTCTCCTTTTCTGAGGATAACCACATGTGAGCATACTTTTTCCACTTCATCCAAAAGGTGCGAGGCCAAGAGAATCGTGGTGCCTTGGGTAGCAATTCTTTTTATGATTTCACGAATTTGATGGATTCCCTGAGGGTCCAATCCGTTGGTAGGCTCATCCAGAATTAAAATTTCAGGGTCGTTGAGCAATGCCGAAGCTATGGCCAGTCGTTGTTTCATACCCAAGGAATAGGTTCTGAATTTACTGTTCCTACGCTCCCAAAGGCCAACCAGCTCTAATTTCTCCTGAATTTTTTCATTGGATACCTCTTTGATCTTACAGACCAGAGAAAGATTCTGTATCGCGGTCATATACGGATAAAAGTTGGGCCGCTCAATAATGGCACCTACTTTTTTAAGGGCATCATGCGTGGAAGTTGTGCCATCGAACCAGCTAAATTCCCCCGAGGTTCTATTGACGACATTCAGGATGATTCCCAAGGTTGTGGATTTCCCACTTCCGTTAGGTCCCAAAATACCGTACACATTTCCTTTTTCAATGGTAAAGGACAAATCCTTTACCGCAGTGAGGTATCCGAATTTTTTAGTGAGGTTGTTGACGGTTAGTATTGTATTCAAAGTGACGTCGTTTTTTGATTTGTTTGTAGTAACTTGACGAAATATGCTTGTTTTTGTTACAAAATAATGAAAGAATGGCCGAGGAAAAATTGATGTCGAAAAAAAAGCCTGCCTATCCAGTCAATAAAAAACTGGATGGTTACTTGGATCGGTATAGCCGTAAAATTGAGATTCCCATTTTCTATGAGGATTTACTGCGGTTTTCGGGTTCTGTTGTAGTTTACGATGCGGATGGCGATGACACACTCTGGGTCAGGGTATACTATTCGGATTTTGACCGGGAAGAAATTGATTCAAGCCTCAAAAAGGTTTATTCCATTTTGCATTCGGATGGAAGTGAGCGCATTTTGGATTATTTGAACATTGATGCAGTCGACTACTGTACTTTTGGGAATTCCAAACCTTTTCGTATTAAGGTGCGAAATATTCTCAACGACAACTACACCTATTTCTATGTAAAAAAAACCGATGCTTCCCGGGTGTACGGGCTGGAACTTGAGCACATGCTCTCCCCGTATAATCTTAATTTTTTGGTCCATCGAGACACCTTGATAGAAGAACATATCGCCGGAATTCCTGGGGATGTTTTTATCAAGGACTTTTTACCCAAGTGTACTGAAAGCGAAAAATCACAGCTTGCCAAAGAGTTTGTAAAGTTCAATGAACGTTGTATGATTCGTCTTTTGGGCGATATGAGGTCTTACAACTATGTTATTGTACCGGTACATGATTTTGATCATGTGGTGTATCGAATCCGGGCCATTGACTTTGACCAACAATGTTTTGAGGGCAATTTAAAGGTGTATCGCCCCCAATTTTTTAAAGAAAACTACCAAATGGTGCAGTTGGTAAGCACCAAACTTCAGAAGTACTCTGTGGATCAATACAAGATTGAAGAACGGTCCATAGTTGCCAAAAGAATCATCAGCTCAGGAAATCGCATCAAGCGTTTGATCAATATTGCCAAAACCGATAACATTTCTCTACAAGAGAACATCGAGATGCTAAAAATGCAGATTTACGATTTAACCTTGGATATGAAATTCAAGAAAAGTGGGACCATGGGTCAAGTTTTGGCCGAAGCGTTGGACTTCGTTAAGCGCAATTACCAAGACGTCAGTATGAAGCAAATCATTGAGAAAAAGTTTTAATCTTTATAAGGGATAATTTGATTAACTCTTCTGCTCCTTATTGAAATAGACCAAATAGTAGTACATCTGTCTTTCTTCGTCCCAACCCTTTTCAACAAATTTTTCCGCTGATTCTGGGTTGATGAAATCCATTTTTATTTGGATGTTGGTATCCAACTGAATTACATTTTTTATTTTTTTTCGCGCATCGGAAACTGCTTTGTTGGCGATATCGAAATTGGAGACATCTTCTATGCTGAACTTAGGGCCCTTTTCAACCTTATAGTGTTTAAATTCAGGAATCAACTCCGGATTTTCCATTACCTCGTTTAGAAAGGAACTTTCCTCAAAGGCATCATTCTTTGCAAAATGATTGACTGCCCGGTTCATAAAAAGCACCTCTTGTTGCTTGTCTTCTGCGGGAAGAACAACATCCTTGGCAAAATTCTGGCAAAACTTCAGGTAATTCTTGGTGTAGAAATTCTCATCGGTCAAAGGCTCCAGACCCAAGAAGCTTTCTAACCAATATTTGGCGTCATATCGGTTGCTGTCCACAGATAAAACCTTATAACCCTCCTCTTTGTCAACATTAAAAACGATACAGCCTTTGTCTAGCTTGTTGATATTGATGCCCTGTCGAACTAAAATATCAAGATTCTCCTCTTTCTCCTCAAATTGAAGAAAATCGTGTTTTAATTCACTTTTGAATATGCCAACGGCATCGATTTTTTGATTGTCCAAAACCACATCTGAAAGATGGGCAATATAGACCTCACCACTTTTAATATGGGGATGACTGGACTGATCATAGAGATATGAGGTGATTTTCTTGGAAATCGCATGTGATTGGGACGGGTTTTCAAACAGTTGTGCAATGGATTTAAAAATCTCATTGAATTCCAGGTCAACTTCATTTGAAAAACGATAATAATTCTCCTCTTTTTCTCTAAAGGGTCTAAAAAAATATTCCTTTAGCAGTCCTGCCATCTCATCGGTCAAGGAGAAAGGGGAGGAGGACAGAAAAGTGGGTTCATTTTTGCTTTTGTTTCCAACACGGTGCAGGGAAACACTTTCGATTTGGGTGGGATATAAATTGAGCATGTTCTTTATCAGAGTTTTTTACAATGGGAATGAATGTGCTATTTTTTTAATTGTGCTAAGCTGCGTTGCTATAGTGGTTTAGATGAATCAATTCCAATTTTCATCAAAGTCCAAATCATCATAATTGTCAATCGAATCGTCAAAGTCTATTGAGGGTTTGGACTCAAATCTTTTTTCCGGTGGAGCATCGGGAAGTTCTCCAAAACTGAATAAAAGGTTGGGATAGGTTTGTCCATCTTCCTTTTCAACAATATCGGCAAGTTCAACGAAAAAGGTCCACATGCTCAAAAAATCGTAAACGTAAATTAATTTAGGGCTTTCTTCGGTAAGCACATCCTCTAGGATGGTTTCCCCCATAAGACGTGTTTCGGCACCATTTTCGCCCATATCGAAAAGAGCAATTTCCTCATCTTGGTTCCATTCTTCATCGCAGGTATAGAATGAGGCCATTTCGCTCCCCATGAAACCAAAAGCCTGTGTGATGGCATTATGGAAATCCTCTAAAGTACTCATGTGCTCAATCTCCAAATCCCTGAAAATGTCTTCTTCGGCATCAAGGATTATCCTAATCTTATATATCATCCCAAAATTTTATGAGTGGGTGCAAATTTAAGAAGTTTTCGGAGTAGTTCTTGGATTTATCACATCCAAAACCAAGCTGAACTGAGCACCAAAAAGAATAGAGGCCAAAACCAAGTGTGCGGGCTGACTTCCGAAGGGAAAATCGATGTAGTACATGGCGATGCCAGTAAGTATCTCCAGTCCGATAAGCCCCATTACCCAATTCATTTGGTTTAGGGGCAACTTTCTTTTCCTGACAGCGTACCACAAGTATGCGTTGAGCGCAAAAACCAAAATGGAAAAGGAACGGTGGACATAAAATTGAAAGGTCGGGTCTTTTAACCACAAGTCTTTCATTTGTTCACCCACCAAGTCAATCTGCTCATCGACAAATTGTCGGACCTGGGTCCCCAAAACGATTTGCACTAAAGTCAATACCAGTGCAAAACCCATCAAATATTGAAGCGATTTAGCGACTTGGAGTTTTTTATGGGTGACTTTGGACAAATGTATGATGTAGAGTAGCATAGCCACTATTACAAGGGCCATAACCATATGTAGCGTTATTTTCACTGGTTCCAAGACGGAATATACTACGGTTGCTCCCAGCCATGCCTGAAAGCCCATGCCAAAAACCGTTAGCCATGAAAGCAGGACAATTCTTTTTTTAGTGCTCCAATACTTCAATGAGAAAATGGCAAGAAGCAGTACGGCCAATCCCGCAAGCGCTCCAAATAAGCGGTTGATGTACTCTATCCATGTATGCCACACATTAAAAATTGCATAATCATGTTTGGTATAAAGATCCCAATGGCTATCCGTGAAGGTTTCAGTGCTTGTAAAATTCGTATTGGCCACCAATAATTGTTCCTCTTTAATGATGACCTGGCCCTTTTCAAATTCTCGATTGGGTTCCCATAGCAAGGTTTGTTCATCGGTAGGGGGGATGTAATAACCAAAGCATTTAGGCCAATCAGGACAACCCATCCCGCTTCCGGTCATACGAACCACTGCTCCGGCCACAATAACCAAATAGACCAATACTAAGCTTATTTTTGCGAGTTTTCGAAAGGATAATTTCATTGTGAAACAGGTTTTAGGCCCAAGGATTCGCCTTTTTTCAGCATAAATTGATAGGCAGCATCATGTTCATTGGGAATTACTCCTTCCAATATGGCTTCTTTGATGGCCTCTTTGATGATTCCTATTTCCTTTGAGGGTTTTAAGTCAAAAACTTCCATGATTTCTTCTCCGGTGACTGGGGGTTGAAAGTTTCGAATCTTGTCACGCTCTTCCACTTCAACAATTTTCTGTCGTACGAGCTTGAAATTGTTTTTGTATTTCCGTTGTTTTCTGGGATTTTTTGTTGTGATGTCCGCTTCACAAAGGGTCATAAGATCATCAACATAGTCACCTGCATCAAAAACCAGTCGCCTAACCGCTGAGTCGGTCACGTGATCCTCAGCTAAAATGATGGGGCGGGAACTCATGAGCACCATCTTTTGCACAAACTTCATTTTTTCATTTAAGGGAAGACGCAATCTTTTAAAAAGCTTATAGACCATTTTTGAACCCAAAAACTCATGACCGTGGAAGGTCCAACCCACTTTTTTGCTAAAACGTTTGGTTGGGGCCTTGCCAATGTCGTGGAGAAGGGCGGCCCATCGTAGCCATAGGTCATCCGTGATTTTGGCAATATTGTCCACCACTTCGAGAGTATGCCAAAAGTTATCCTTGTGCCGTTGTCCTTCTACCTCTTCAATTCCTTGGAGTGCTGTAAGTTCGGGCAGAACAATCGGAAGGAGTTCTGTTTGATGCATCAAGGCCAGTCCAACAGAAGGCTTATCACACATTAAAATTTTGTTCAATTCATCAACGATCCGCTCTTTCGACACAATTTTGATACGCTCTTTATGCGCAGCAATTGCTCGGAGGGATTCAATTTCGATGGAAAAATCAAGCTGGGCTGCAAATCGAATCGCCCGCATCATGCGAAGTGGGTCATCGGAATAGGTGACCCCGGGCTCCAAAGGGGTTCGAATTAACTTTCGATTCAAATCCCCAATTCCATCAAAGGGGTCGATAAGCGCTCCAAAATTTTCTGGGTTTAGTGAAATGGCGAGCGCATTAATGGTGAAATCCCTTCGATTTTGATCATCCCCCAAAGTGCCATCTTCCACTACAGGTTTTCTACTATCGCGATGGTAACTTTCCTTTCTGGCACCAACAAACTCCAACTCCAACTCCTTGTGCTTGACCATGGCCGTTCCAAAATTCTTGAAAATAGAAACCTGTGGTTTTCCCTTAAGTTTGGTAGCCACTTTTTTCGCAAGTTCGATGCCACTTCCTGTTACAACAATATCGATATCCTTAGGAATGCGTTTTTCAAGCAAATAATCCCGAACAAATCCTCCAATCACATAACAGTCCTGTCCAATTTCTTGGGAAGTATCTCCAATGAGTTTAAAAATGGGCTGCTGTATTGCTTTTGTATGGAGTTCTTTCGTCATTCTATTCCCTGATCACCTTTACCTGTCCGTCATTCCCAAGTTTTATGATTGAGGAGGGCGGAGCGTTTTTGTTTTCAAGAGGCAAATTTACCACATAGTCAACTCCTTTTAAAATTTCGTTGCTAACAGAATCAAAGTTATTAGGTGTGGGCATACCTGAAATGTTGGCTGAAGTCGAAACTATAGGTTTTCCAAATTTTTGAATCATTCGTTGGCAAAAGTTGTCTGAGGCCACCCGAATCGCCAAAGTGTTGTCCTCAGCCACCAAATTTTGAGCTATTCCGATGGGTTCGTCAAAAACAATTGTGGTAGGTTTTGTGGCTAAGTCCATAATATCATAGGCTACATCTGGAACCTGTTTTACATAACGCTCAAGCATCGCCTGATTGGAAACAAGGCATACCAAGGCCTTACTATCTTCCCTTTTTTTAAGGGCATAAACTTTTTGGACTGCATCAGGATTCGTGGCATCACAGCCAATTCCCCAAACCGTATCCGTAGGATACACTATTAAATTTCCTTTGTTTAATGCTTCGATGCATGTATTGATTTCCGTTGTCAAATTTTAAAGCTTTAAGTTAAAATGTTCGGTAAGGGCCAACCACTGTGTCCGGTTTTTGTCCTCAGAAATATTGATTTTTTTAAGCGAAACTTTTTGTGATCCCCAAATGGGAATAGGTTCCTTTACCGCATAACTGGAAGGTATGGAAACAGTACCTTTTAACAATGCCATGGCCTTAAACCAAAGGTCGTCCGCTTTAGGGGCCAACTTCATGTACAGGACTTTATCCAACACCTGTGGGTGTAAAACATCGTGAGGATATAAAGTTCCGCCAGCTCCAATGGGCAAAGCATTGTTCACTTTTGTGCAAGGCATTTTTGTGAAGGGCCAATCCTTGTACGATAGTAATTGTTCATTTTTATCATACGCTATGCACCTTACTTGATTTGCAACAATTTTGTTCGGAAAATCCTTGTGCATTTTGTAGAGTTGAGACAGCCAGTTGGATCTATACATCATATCATCATCGCAGGTAATGACGGTGGATTGGGGGTAAATTTTCAAAGTCTCAACCAACTTACGATGTGAACTTGTTTCTTCGGAATATCTGATTTCGAAAATGGACCCCACCAAGGCCGACAGTTTTTTGGGAATCTTGCTCTCAAGATCTTTGTGAAGCCACAATACTATTTTCTCGGGAAGCACATTCTGATTTAAAATGCTACGGATGGCTAGATGAACAATGGACAGTCGCGAAGGAATGGATGCCAAGGAAACCATAATGGGAAGCTGTTTTTTGCTTGCTACCAGTTTTTCCTTGGATTTGTACGTAAGTTTTGTTTGGGAATATAGAGAAAGAGGTATTTCTTTGACCTTCATCAAGAATTGATTTGAATCGCAAAATTAAACATCCGAACGTTAATATTAATCTCATATTTTTGTGATTATGAACAGAGCCCAAGGAGAACAACCCAAAATTTCTGTAATTGTAAGTACGTATAACTCCGAGGAATGGTTACGGAAGGTATTATGGGGATTTAATTGTCAGATTTTCAAGAACTTCGAAGTGGTTATCGCGGATGATGGGTCCAGACCCACAACCAAAGAACTCATCGACGTAATGCGAAAAGAGGTTTTTTATGATATCGTCCATGTCTGGCAAGAAGACGATGGCTTCCAAAAATCTCGAATTTTGAATAAAGCCCTGGAGTCCTGCAACGCGGAATATGTTATCATGACGGACGGAGATTGCATTCCAAGGGAAGATTTTACAGAGGTTCACTATATCAATAAGGAGAAGGGATACTTTATTTCTGGAGGGTACTACATGCTTCCCATGAATATTTCCAAAATGATTACCCAAGAGGATATTCAAAAACAACATTGTTTTAGTATTAATTGGCTCAAAGACAAGGGCATTCCAAAAACCTTTAAGAACAACAAGCTTACCGCCAGCGGCTGGATTTCAAAACTATTGAACACCTTTACCCCCACAAATGCAAGTTGGAATGGACATAACTCTTCCGGATGGAAAAAGGATATTTTAAACGTAAATGGCTTCGATGAACGAATGCAGTATGGAGGACAGGACAGGGAGCTAGGGGAGCGTTTGTTCAATTTCGGAATCAAATCCAAACAACTGAGATATAGCGCGGTCTGCGTGCACTTAGATCATAAGAGGGGATATAAAACTCCCGAATCAATTGCGAAAAATTTGGAAATACGAAGAAAGACCAGGAACCAAAAACGGGTTTGGACCCACTATGGCATCACCAAGTAATAAGTAAGCTCATTTTTCTTTTCCAGCCTTTTTAATTCTCTAAATCGTTCCAGTACCCCTAGCGCATTCAGATAAGAAATGATGATTCCTTTTTTCCCATCTAGGATACCCAAACGGATGATGTAGTGATAGAAAAACTTCCAAGCTGGTTTGATGAGCATAAGTAAATAATTGAAATGCTTTTCCTTATAGAAAGCTTCTTTTGCCTTCAATTGTCCATACCGCAGCATCTTACCTTTATAGTCTTCATAATCCTTGTAGCAATAGTGGATTAATTTTTCCTTTAAAACACAAGAAGAACCATCGACCTCTAAGGTCTCATGGACTATTTTCTTATCGGTAAATTTTGCTTTGCTTTTTCTAAAAAGTCTGTGGTTTTTATCGGTTTGCCAACCACTAAAGTGCAATGGCTCATTTTGAAACATGAACTTTCTATAAAACCAGTAAGCTTCACAGGCATCTGGATTGCTTATAGTCTGCACTATTTCTTTTTCCAAATTCGGAGTAACGACTTCATCGGCATCAACAAAAAGTATCCAATCATGTGTTGCTTGTCCAAGTGCATAGGATTTTTGCGCCGTAAAATTCTCAAAAGGATTTTGAATTACTCTTACTTTTGGGTGCTCCATCAGGTACTCATAGGTACCATCAGTGCTAAAAGAATCCACAACGAGAATTTCATCTGCAAAGGATATGGATTCGATGCATCTTTCAATATAACCTACTTCATTATAGGTTATGATCAGAGCTGACAATTTTTGTCTTGGGGTCCTCAACTCAGCCATAATTTATTGGTATCCGCGTTTGGTGTTTACAAAATTATAACAAAAAAACAAGGATAAAATTGTTTTCGGATGTAATTTTCTTACATGTCTCCGAATTGTGAATTTATCCAATTCTTTGTTGGTAACTCGCGAAATTAGGTTGTTTTGTAGCTAAAAGATGTCAAAAACGCAAAGGGTTGCTTCCATTATCGAAAATCTTTTAGATTGCTTGAAGACAAAGACTTTTTTGAACTAAACTGCCACGCTATGTTCACGTAAGGCATCGTTCAAGGAAGTCTTTTTATCTGTGCTTTCTTTTCTTTTTCCAATGATTAATGCACAAGGTACTTGGTAATCGCCCGCAGGGAAAGTCTTGGTATAACTTCCGGGGATGACAACAGATCTTGCAGGAACTCTTCCCTTTAGCTCAACAGGTTCCGTACCCGTAATGTCAATAATCTTAGTGGAACCTGTCAAAACCACATTGGCCCCTAAAACGGCTTCTTTTTCCACGCGTACTCCTTCAACAACAATACATCTTGAGCCGATAAACGCATTGTCCTCAATAATCACAGGAGCCGCCTGTAAGGGTTCCAGTACTCCGCCAATACCTACGCCACCGCTCAGGTGCACATTTTTCCCGATTTGGGCGCAACTTCCTACCGTGGCCCAGGTATCGACCATGGTGCCTTCATCAACGTAAGCACCGATGTTTACATAACTAGGCATTAAAATGGTTCCTTTTGAAATATACGCTCCATGTCTCGCCACAGCATGCGGAACAACTCGAATCCCTTTTTCTTCGTATCCTCGTTTTAACGGGATTTTATCGTGATATTCAAAGATTCCCGCCTCAAGCACTTCCATTTTTTGTATAGGGAAATAGAGCACGACACCCTTCTTGACCCATTCATTGATTTGCCAACCATTTTCCGTAGGTTCAGCGCAGCGCAATTCGCCAGAATCAATTCGGTTGATGACTTCGCGAATTGCATTTTGTGTCTTTTCAGTTTTCAGTAATTCCCTATTATCCCAGGCTTCTTCAATAAGTGCTCTTAATTCGGTCATTCTTAATTTTTTCGCAAAGATAGTCGGACGGGATTGAATATTGACCCCTATTTTAAACCCGTAACATTTTTAGATGTATTTTTGCCAAAAATTTGGGTTTGGCACGTATTGTGGCGTTGGATTATGGGAAAGTAAGAACAGGCATTGCTGTTACAGATGAACTTCAATTGATAGCCTCTGGTCTAACCACGGTCAACACTGACCAATTGTTGCCCTACCTTGAGAAGTATGTTGGGGACGAATCTGTGGAAAAGTTTATTGTTGGACTTCCTAAAAAGATGGACAATACTCCATCAGAATCAGAACAGTTGATCGAAGGTTTTTTGGTAAAACTCAGCAAAAGAATCCCCCAAATTCCGGTGGAACGACAAGATGAGCGTTTTACCTCAAAAATTGCTTTTGAGTCCATGCTGGAATCCGGTTTGAAAAAGAAAAAAAGACGAAATAAGGCCCTTGTGGATGAAATTAGCGCTACGCTCATCTTACAAGCCTACTTAGAAAGAAAATAAAAATATGATTTTACCCATAGTAGCCTACGGGGAACCCGTTTTACGTAAGGTCGCGAAGGAAATAGATTCAAGTTACCCCAAACTTAAAGAGCTTATCACAAACATGTGGGAGACCATGTACAATGCCCATGGGGTTGGTCTGGCCGCTCCTCAGGTGGGTTTGCCGATTCGTTTGTTTCTGGTTGATACCACTCCCTTTTCAGATGATGAGGATTTAAGTCCAGAGGAGCAAGAAGCATTGAACGGCTTCAAAAAAGTGTTTATCAATGCCAAAATTGAGAATGAAATAGGTGAGGAGTGGGATTTTAATGAAGGGTGCCTTAGTATTCCTGATATTCGGGAAGATGTGAAGCGAAAACCGGAAATCACAATTACCTACTTTAATCAGAACTTTGAAAAGCGCACCGAGACCTATAATGGACTTTTGGCAAGGGTCATTCAGCATGAATACGACCACATCGAAGGCATTCTTTTTACGGATAAACTCTCATCCCTGAAGAAAAGGCTTTTAAAAAGTAGACTGGACAAGATTTCCAAAGGAAAGATTAACGTTGACTACAAAATGAAATTCCCCAATATCAAAAAGGGACGTTAAAAAAAATATTGTTTGGGATAAAAGTCTAATTTTGCCCGCAAAAATAATTAAATGGCTCTTGACAAGATTTTATCTATCGCCGGTAAACCTGGACTTTATAAACTTTTGACCCAAACCCGAACAGGTTTTGTCGGGGAATCGCTTTTGGATGGAAAACGAGTTACGGTCGGCCTTAGAAACAATGTGAGTGTTCTTTCAGAGATTGCCATTTATACTCTGGAAGAAGAAGTTCCCTTAAAGGAAGTTTTTCAGAAAATCAAAGAGAAGGAAAACGGTAGCAAAACATCCGTTAACCACAAGGCGGAAAAAATACAGCTGGAAGAGTATTTCTTTGAGGTGTTGCCCAATTACGACGAGGATAGAGTTTATGCCAGCGACATAAAGAAAATCATCCAGTGGTATAATCTGCTTTTGGACAATAAGATCACCGATTTTTCGGATGCCGATGGCGATGCGGAATCGGATTCTTCCGAAGAGGAATAAAAACTATTTCCAATCAATCAAAGGGGAAGGGTAGTAGCTTACATTCATCTGCTCAAAAAAGATGGCCTGCTGCGCCAATCGTATTTTAAAATCTTCCCAATCACAATTTTCAGAACTTGACCACCCCAACTCGGCATAGGCCAATGTCCTGGGAAAGGCCAAATATTCTAGTTCAGCACTGTTGCTTATGGTTTCAGACCATAAGGGTGCTTCAACGCCCAGAATATTTTCTTTGGATAGACCCTCAATATAAGTCTCAGGGTCCCAGTTGTAGGCCACATCCAAAGGAATATGACCAGCCCAATCCAATCCGTACTTTGATAGGGAATCATACTTCATGTCCAAGTATGCCTTTTTAGCTGGAGATAAAATTATCTTATTCCCATTTTCAGCCGCTTTTAGAGCGTTGGATTCTGTTCTCCAATGTTGGGCAATGGCTTCGGAGCTTATATCGCCATCCACAATTTCATCCCACCCCACCATGATTTTACCGTGTTTTTGCACAATGCCTTCTACCTTATTTACAAAATACTTGTAATCCGATTTTTTTGTTGAATGGCTTTCATCCCCGCCTATATGAAAATAGGGTCCAGGGGACAGCTCAGCTATTTCCTTTACTACCTCATCTATGAATTGATAGACGGTATCTTTTCTGGTATCAAAGGAACTGAAGCCCACTCGTGTCCCATGATAGGGTTTTATAGGTTTTCCGGTTCCATCCAAAAAAGGATAACTAACCGAAGCTGCATTGGTGTGACCTGGCATATCGATTTCAGGAATAATTGTAACAAAACGTTCCGCGGCATACTGAATAATGTCTTGGTAGTCTCCTTGTGTGTAATACCCTCCGGTACCACCGCCAACTTCGGTTTTGGCACCAATTTGGGTGAGCTTAGGCCATGATTTGATTTCCAATCTCCAACCTTGATCATCAGAAAGATGTAAATGCAAGGCGTTGAATTTGTAGTAAGCCAAAAGGTCGATGTACTTTTTGACCTCTTCCACTGAAAAGAAGTGGCGGGCCACATCCAACATGGCTCCTCGATATTCAAATTTGGGACTATCAATGACTTTGCCGGTAGGCACAACCCATAAGGGGTAGTCGGTCAAAGTATCATTGCTCATCTCCGGAACAAGTTGTAGAAGAGTTTGAATGCCCCTAAATGCCCCTGAGGCATTTTTGGTATTGATAAGAATTGAATCCTCCTTGATATAAAGTTGATAGGACTCTGGTACTTTTAGGTTGACACTATCAGATTTATAAATGTAAATCAAATTGTGAGGAGATTGGTCGGTATCCGCATTGACAGGTATCACCAAGCCTGTTTTATCTTTTATCTTATGGGAAAGAAAATGTCCAACAGCAACAAGTTGGGTGTCCTTTTCCGAAACATAGATCATGGTGTTTTTTTCCAAACCAAAACCACTATGCGTGGCTATGGTCTTCACAGGTTTGGGAATTAAGGCTTCTGAAGCAAGGTCGGTATGGGGATATTGAATTTGAATCTTGGGCTCTTTACAGGCTGCAAAAACCAAAATCAACCCAAAAATAAGTGCTATTTTCAATAATAACTTCATTTCGCTTCCGTGGGTATATAGTCTTTAATGGTAATATACCACAACTCATATCCTTTTGGATTCATGTGGAGGCCATCTTCAATGAAAAGGTCTTTTTTTAACCTTCTTTTGTTCAACATGATATGCCATACATCAATAAAGGAAACCTCTTCGCGTTCCTCTGCAATTTTGCTCAGCTTCCTATTCAATCTTCGATATCTTCCTCTATAATGCCATCTTGATATGCTGGGTTTGGCTGAAATAAGAGCAATCTCCATTTGAGGTCGGGCTTTTTGAAGCTTGTTCAAAATCGAATTGAAGGTTTCGATAATGGCTTTGGGTCGTTTTTTGGCAAAAATGTCGTTATCTCCTTCATAAATAAAAACCTTGACCGGGTTGTAGTCCAGAATCAACTCATCCAGAAAATTGACAAGGTCCGAACTCTGTGAACCTCCAAAGCCGGTGTTCAACACTTGCTGCTCGGGAAACCGTTCTTGTAAATCCTCCCATAGCCGAATACTGGAGCTTCCTGTAAAAACAATGGTCTCTTTTGAAGCATCCCAAAGAGTATCCATCTTTTTTTGAATGTCCTTAACCTCTTCCTCAAAGGCAAGTTTTTTTTGGGCGGTACTCGATGAAATACAAAGTACAACAACAAGGCAAGCAAGTTTGAAACCGCGCCACATACTATTAATCGATTTTGAAGTGCCCGGTTAAACCTTCTTGGGAACTGGTTCCAATCATAACTTCAAACGAGCCGGGTTCCACCACGAAATCATAGTTGTGGTCATAGAATCCCAGTTCGGCATCGGTAAGCACAAATTCAACTTTCTTGGACTCTCCTGCGGCAAGGCTGATCTTTTCAAAACCTTTTAGCTCTTTTATAGGCCGAACAACGCTGGCCACCTTGTCCCGAATGTATAATTGAACAACTTCTTCTCCACTTACGCCCCCTGAATTTTTAACGTTAGCGCTTACCTTCACATTTTTGGAATCGGAGGAGTCAATTTCTAGATCCGAATACTCGAATTGGGTATAACTTAATCCATGCCCGAAGGGAAAGAGGGGGTCATTTACCTCATCTACATAGTGGGACCAAAAAACATTGGGCTCCGGATCAGGCCGACCTGTGCTAAAACGATTGTAATAAATGGGAATTTGCCCTATGCTCCTAGGAAAAGTCATCGGCAATTTTCCACTGGGATTATAATCCCCGAACACCACCTTTGCAATCGCATTTCCAGCTTGGGTACCCAATTGCCAAGTTTCAAGAATGGTAGGGATGTTTTCGGTTTCCCAAGTAATGGTCATGGGCCGCCCGTTCATCAATATGAGTACCACATTTTGGTTCACTTCGTAGACTGCTTTGAGCAAATCTAATTGCAGTCCTGGCAAATCAAGGTGCGTTCTGCTACGAGCCTCGCCGCTTTGAAATCCATGTTCACCCAACACCATGAGTACAACATCGGAATCTTTGGCTAAGGCAACGGCCTCATCCATTCCAGAAGTATCTGTGGAATTTACCTGAACCTCATGCAAAAAACTGGCATCGTCATTGAAAATTTTGGGCCCTCGGGCATAAGACACCTCATCGGTGTACGATTTAAGTCCTTCTAAAAATGACACCCCGGAATTGTTGTCAGATGCCAAACGCCAACTACCTAACGGACTATTTTTATCATTGGCAAGTTCACCTATTACGGCAATTTTCTTTTGATCTTTTGCCAATGGGAGCAAATTTCCTTCGTTCTTGAGCAACACAATGGACTTCATGGCCATATCCAAAACCCCTGCATGGTGGTCATCATGGTATAATCTTTCCTGTTCCCTTTCAGGGTTGCAGTATCGGTAGGGATCATCAAAAAGTCCAAGTTCAAACTTCACCCGAAGAATTCGTCTTACAGCATCGTCCACCAACTTTTCATCTACTTTTCCATTTTTCACGTTTTGAGCCAAATGACGAACGTAAGCGGAAGATTCCATGTCCATATCAGAACCCGCCTTTGTACCTAGCTCCGCAGCATGGCTTAAATTTTCTGCAAATCCATGAGGTACCATTTCTGCAATGGAGGCCCAGTCGGAAATAACAAAACCATTAAAGCCCCATTTTCCTTTTAAAATATCGCGCTGAAGAAAGCTATTGCCAGTTACAGGAATGCCATTGAGCAGGTTAAACCCGTTCATCACTGTCTTCACATCAGCGTCTATGGCCGCCTTGAATGGCGGTAGGACTGAATTAAACAGGGTGCTTGTACCAATATCGGCCGTGTTGTAGTCTCTTCCCGCCTCTGCAAAGCCATATCCGGCAAAGTGCTTGGCGCATGCTGCGATGGTATTGGGTTTTGATAAATCATCCCCTTGGAAACCCTTTATACGGGCTTTGGCAATTTTGGAACCTAAATAGGTGTCCTCACCACCGCCTTCCATCACTCGGCCCCAGCGAGGCTCTCTGGAAATGTCTATCATCGGGGCAAAAGTCCAGTTAAGGCCTACGGCAGAGGCCTCATCAGCAGCAATTCGAGCAGACTTCTCTATAGCTTCCATATCCCAACTGGCGGCTTCAGCCAGAGGGATAGGTGCCAAGGTCTTATACCCGTGGATTACATCATAGCCAAAAATCAAGGGAATGCCCAAGCGTGATTCCTCAACAACAATTTGCTGAAGTTTTCGAATTTCTTCCGTTCCCACGACATTGAGCATGGAACCCACCCACCCTTTTTTTAAATGGTCATATTTCATTGCGGCATTACCTCCTTCCGGAACGGGACCTGTTGCGTCCCAAAAACCATTGTACTGGTTCATTTGTCCGACCTTTTCTTCAAGGGTCATTTGTTCCAATAAGGAATCTATTTTTTCTTCGGTGGTTTTTTCTTGAGCCATAATTGGGTTATTGAAGTGTGCAAAATAAAAGGAAATTATGACAATAAAGCTGGTGATACGTGTCATTTGATGCAATGTGTTGAAAACTGGTTGATAGTCTTCTAAAATAACCCAAAAATCAATCCTGCCCTAATTTTTGGTCTTTGTACTTTTAGACAAACTTTTGCGATGAGTACCCGTGACGAACAACTGAAAGCTTTTGACCGGCTTTTGACGATTATGGATGAACTTCGGGAACAATGTCCCTGGGACCGTAAGCAAACTATGGAGTCCTTGCGACATTTGACCATTGAAGAGACTTATGAATTGGGAGATGCCATTTTGGAAAAGGATTTGAATGAAGTCAAAAAGGAACTGGGAGATCTCTTGTTACATATTGTTTTTTATGCCAAAATTGGTTCCGAAACAAATGATTTTGATATCGCCGATGTAGCTAACGACATCTGTGGGAAATTGATTAACCGCCACCCCCACATTTATGGAGATGTAAAGGTCAATGACGAAGAGGAAGTGAAACAAAATTGGGAAAACATCAAACTTAAAGAAGGCAAAAAAAGTGTGCTGCAAGGGGTGCCAAATAGCCTTCCCGCCTTAGTAAAAGCGAATCGAATCCAGGAAAAAGTTGCAGGTGTTGGATTTGATTGGGAACAACCCCAACAGGTATTCGAAAAAGTGCAAGAGGAACTATCAGAGTTGCAAGAAGAAGTACTTCGAAATGATAGTGATAGGTTGGAGGCAGAATATGGCGATGTTCTTTTTTCGATGGTGAATTATGCAAGATTTTTGCACATAAATCCAGAAAATGCACTCGAGCGCACGAATAAAAAGTTCATAAAACGGTTCCAATATCTTGAGAGTAAAGCGAAGGAGGCGGGTAAATCCCTTAAGGAAATGACCTTGGCAGAAATGGACGTTTTTTGGGAAGAAGCCAAAAGCCTGTAGCTTTTTTTCTGTTCATTTTATTTCATAAATCCTCATCTTTTCGTCGAGCATTGAAGGGGAATCCAGTTATCTTTACGCCCGGTTAAAAACCTAGCCTTGTTTCAACAATACACCAAAGAATTCAAATATAATTTGCGATTGGCCTATCCCGTCATTTTGGGAATGCTCGGGCATACATTCGTAGCTTTTGCTGACAATATCATGGTGGGCCAATTGGGTACCGCAGAGCTTGCGGCAGTTTCCTTGGGAAACAGTTTCATTTTCATTGCGATGTCTTTGGGAATTGGGTTTTCCACAGCAATCACTCCTTTGGTCGCTGAAGCGGATGGGGCAGGTAATCAGGCCGGTGGGAAAAGTGCTCTTAAACACGGTTTGGTGCTTTGTACCATTTTGGGGTTGTCTTTGTTTGGAATCATACTGTTGTGCAAGCCGCTCCTCCATATGATGCAACAACCTGAGGAAGTGGTGGAACTGGCCATTCCATATCTTGATTTGGTAGCCTTTTCCTTGGTCCCATTGATTATTTTTCAAGCTTTTAAACAGTTTTCTGAGGGCCTTTCACAAACGAAATACCCCATGTATGCTACGATTTTGGCCAATGTGATCAATGTAGTCATCAACTATCTATTGATTTTTGGAGCTTTCGGATTTCCCAAATTGGGCATTGTTGGGGCCGCGATTGGCACCTTGGCCTCGCGCTTTATAATGGTGGGCTATATTTGGTTTTTGCTCGGGCGTAAGGAGAAATTCCAACCCTATGTCACGGGGTTTAACTTTAGAGTCATCGAGAAAAAGGTGATGCGGAAAATTATCAGTTTGGGATTTCCCTCGGCCCTCCAAATGTTTTTTGAAGTCGCCATTTTCACTGCGGCCATTTGGTTGAGTGGGGTTTTGGGAAAGAATGCCCAGGCCGCCAATCAAATCGCCCTGAATCTTAGTAGCATGACCTTTATGGTGGGAATGGGACTTAGTGTGGCGGCCATGGTTCGCGTAGGGAACCAAAAAGGATTGCAAAACTTTAAGGAGTTGAAACGTATTGCCGAATCCATTTTTTTCTTGACCCTTTTGTTGGAAATCGTTTTTGCTGCGCTCTTTTTATTGGGTCGTCACTGGTTGCCTACGATTTATTTAGATGTTGACGACCTAAGCAATCAGATGGACAATACCGAGGTGATTGCAATTGCGGCAAAACTACTCTTGATTGCAGCCTTCTTTCAAATATCTGATGGCATTCAAGTAGTGGTATTGGGAGCACTCCGCGGACTTCAAGATGTCCGAATTCCCACTTTTATCACCTTTATTGCCTACTGGCTCATCGGTTTCCCTATTTCCTACTATATGGGGCTGCACACTGAATGGAAGAGTTCCGGTATATGGTTGGGTCTCCTTTTGGGCCTAACAGCTTCTGCTGTAATGTTGTATATTCGATTCAATTTTCTAACCAAAAAGCTTATCAAAAACTAATTGGATTTTCCATCCAATGACGTAAGACTTTATACTTTTTAAAATGGAAGTACCCAAGTTTCTTTTAGGTGATAATACAGACCACCCGAATTCAATTTTTATTGTGCACACCGAATATCCCCGTTTTATCATCAATTTGGAGAATGACGAAGTGGAGTGGTTGGAGGAGTTCTCAAAACAGGATGAAGAGGAACTCGCCAATGAAACTGAATCTTTAATAGAGGCCGCCACCGCTTTTTACGACAGGGAAGTTTCCAGATATCAAGAATAGTCATGCTTGAAGGAATAGTACAGTGGGATAAAGAGTTTTTCCTGTTTCTAAATGGACTTGGTTCTGAAACATGGGACGGATTTTGGCTTTTCATCACCAATAAATGGAGCGCTATTCCATTGTATATTGTTCTTCTTGGGGTTCTCTACCATTTTCTTGGGTGGAAAAGAACCCTTATTGTACTGGTTTTTATCGGTTTATTGATAACGGCCACGGACCAGTTGGGCAATTTTTTCAAATATGGTGTTCAACGACCCCGTCCTTGTCATGATTTGGATATTGGCGAGATGGTTCGATTGGTGAAAAAATCCTGTGGTGGAAAATTTGGATATTTTTCCGCCCATGCTTCCAACAGCATGGCTTTAGCTACTTTTTTTAGTGTGCTTCTGAAATCTAAAATCAAATGGATTGCTACACCTCTGACCCTGTGGGCCCTATTAGTAGCGTATAGCCGAATTTATATTGGGGTTCACTATCCTTTGGATGTGGTCACCGGTATTTTAATCGGACTGATTTTTGGCGGGCTGTTTGCCAACTTGTCTATATTTGCATTCCAAAAATTTGGAACATGATTTCATCGGCAAGGTACTGGTTCTTAATTACCCTCGTTATTATCGTTTACATTGCCGGGATGTTTGTCACCCTCTTTGAAAATGACTCGGCACAGTTCGCTGTGATGGCCATGCGAATGGTTCAGGAAAACGATTTCTTTACCTTGATAAAGGGCACGGAGGAGTATCTTGACAAGCCGCATATGCATTATTGGTTGGCGGCGCTTTCCTTTAAGTTTTTTGGAATCCATGACTGGGCTTATCGAATACCGGCAATTCTGGCGACCTTGTTGGGCGCATATAGCTGCTATGGGCTTGGTAGGCTGCTATACAATAATGATATAGGCCGTTTTTCGGCCTTGATTTTTATGACCGCGCAGACCATTGTATTGTCAAACATTGACGTACGTACAGATGCTGTTTTGACCGGATTCACCATTTTCTCTATTTGGCAGTTGGTACGATATGTTGAAACTGGAAAGCTAGTGGCAATTTTGCTAGGAGCTTTTGGTGCGGGAATGGCTTTTTGTACTAAAGGTCAGATCGCATTGGTGGTTATTGGTATTTCGGTACTCTGCCATTTAGCGTACACCCGAAAATGGAAAAGTTTGCTCAACTGGAAAGTGTTTCTGGCCCTTTTGGTATTTGCCATTACGATTGCCCCAATGCTATATGCCTACTATCTGCAATTTGACCTTCATCCTGAAAAGGTAATACGCGGAAAGGCCAACCGAAGTGGTATTTTCTTTATTTTTTGGGAACAGAGTTTCGAGCGCTTGAGCGGTCAGGGGGTTGGAAAGAACAGCAGCGACTATTTTTTCTTTTTTCATACGTTCCTTTGGGTGTTTCTGCCCTGGACGGTTTTGGCTTTGATTGCTTACTGGCGGAGGGTAAAGACTTTCATTAAACTGCGCTTTCAATATAAACCCCAATATGAATTTCTCACTTTGGGTGGTATTACCATTTTGTTTTTTGTTATCAGTTTTGCCCAGTTCAAACTGCCACACTACATGAACATTTTAATACCGTTGTATTCCATTTTGGCGGCTTCCTATCTACATAGTCTTTATCGGTATTCCAAGCATACCATCATCAAAGTACTGTTGGGCATTCAATACTTTGTATTGAGTGTGGTGTTCATTTTCGTTCTTTTGGTCTGTTTTCATGTCTTCAAGTTTGAGAAAATACATAGCTACTTCATTCTGATTTCTTTGTTGGCGGTAATCACGTATTTCTGCCTGAAACGAGAAGCCTATTATATGCGGATTATCACACTTTCTGTTTACAGCTCTTTACTGCTGAATGGTGTGATGAACACCCATTTTTATCCCTCATTGCTAAAATATCAGGCAGGCTCAACGATGGCACAGATTATACATGAAGAGAATATTCCCGTTGATGAAATCTATAAAGTATCCAAGAATTTTAGCTGGGCCCTGGATTTTTATAACAAAAAACCTGTTTCGATTCTTGGTCCCGAAGAATTGTATGAAAAACACAATATTTGGATTTACGCCAATGACGATGAGTTGGAGCGCTTGGCCAATTTGGGTTATCATTGGCATGATCAACATACCGTAGATCAATTTCGAATCACTAGACTTCAGGCCAGATTTTTAAATCCGCATACCCGGCAAAAAATCTTGAACAAGATGCATCTGGTACGTCTTGATTAGGAGTCCACAACTTCCAATTTGGGTTTCTCGAAGTGATAACGAATTCCGATAAAGGAGATTAGGGCGGTCATCAAAAAGAAAACAAAACTCACTCCTATTGCGGTATTGGCTTCCAATGCCAACCACTGGGCCCCATATAGGAAAGTAACCTCTCGGCTTCCAATCCCGCCAATGGTCAAGGGAATCACTGAAACAATGGAAGAAACCAAAAAGACCAAAAGATATTCTACATATGTCATATGCACATCCAAGGATAAGAGAATAAGGATTACACAAACCATTTGAGAAAATTGGACTAACGCTGAATACAAAAAGGAGTTCCAAAAGATGGGTAGGGCATAGAGGAAAAACCGTTTGTTCATCCACCAAAAAGCAGCTATACTCAAAGGAATGGCCACTGCAAAAATAGGTTTGTAGGGTGCAATGAAATCATTATTCAAAACCAGTGACAATATACAGGCATAAATGAACAATAGGAGAAGACCGCTCAAACGGTCTATCAACAAAACACCTACTACTTTTTTGGTGCCGGGCTTAAAGCTTTTTTGAATGATATAGCCCTTATACGCATCCCCACCAATGCCCCCTGGTAAGAATAAATTATAGAACATTCCCAGAAAATAGAGTTTCAAATTACTCCATGTGGTAAGTTTTGCCCCAATTTGATGAAAGTATAGATTCAGGCGGAAAGAAGCCATGACCTTTGAAAACAACACCAATAAAATTCCTCCGATTAGATAAAAGGGATTGCTCGTCTTTAGCGTCCGAACAACATCTTGAAAATTGATTTTGGTAAAAATGAAATAGATTAGAACTCCACTTACCACTATCTTTAAGATAGTTAGCAGTTGTTTACGCCGCCTTTCTTGCACCTATGGATATTTTTTTGACCCGGTATGGCCTCTTTTGTTGTGATTCATAATAGGTTCGAATCAACAGTTCCATTACAATACCTATAGTAAATAACTGAATGCCCCCTAAAATGAACATCATTCCAAAAATAAGAAGAGGTCGACTTCCGATATCCTCTCCAAATCCAAGCTTTACAATAAGCAGATAAATATTGATGAAAATCCCCAGAATAATCAACAAAACCCCGAAAATTCCGAATAGATGTATGGGGCGCTGAAAGTATTTGCGAATGAACAACAAGAGCATCATGTCGGCCACAACCTTGAACACGCGTTCCAAACCATATTTGGAAACCCCGGCATGGCGGGCATGATGTTTAACGGGAACTTGCTTTATTTGACCACCCTCCAAATAGGCCAAAAGGTTTATGAAACGGTGCATTTCTCCGTAGAGATTAAGGCCCTTGGCAATATCTTTTGTAAACACTTTAAGTGCACAACCGTTGTCCTTAATATCCAACTTGGTCACTCGTCTCACCAAAAAATTGGCAATTTTGGAGGGTATTTTTTTTACTAAGGAATCTTTTCTTTTTTGTCGAATTCCAGTGACCACGTCGTACTCATCACTAACCGCAAATTCCAACATATGAGGTATGTCGGAGGGGTCGTTCTGAAGATCTCCATCCATGGTGATAATAAACTCACCTTCCGCGTAATCAATCCCAGCGGCCAAGGCCAAACTCTGGCCATAATTTTTTTTCAATTCAATAAGATGGACCAACTCATCGTTCATTTCTTTGACCACCTTTCTGGTTTGGTCAGTCGAAAAATCATCTATATAAACGATTTGATATCGATACCCTTTGAGACTTTCATGTATTTTCTGGGTCAACAAGACAACATTGTCCTGTTCGTTGTATAAGGGAACTACAATGGAAAGAAGGGAATTGGTGACGACGCTCATCTACTTGAGAAATATTGGGTTCAAATTTAGGGCTTTTATTTAAGTTGTTCCTTGAGCCCATCCAGCAGTTTACGAGCGGCATGATAAGGGGATATTTTGTTTTCCTCAATCGCTTTGAGCATTTCCTCTTGGGCCTCAACGAAAGATTTTTTGGAATGGAAATAGACTTTTATTTGTTCGTCAACGGTCTGCAGAAACCAGTTTTTGTTCTGCAATTTTCGATTCCGCTCAAAATGCCCATTGGTTTTCATGGTCTTTGTGAAATCTTGTATTAACTCCCACAATGTATTAATACCGGTGTTTTCAACGGCCGAACAGCAGAATACTTTGGGAACCCAACCATTTTCCTTCGGAGGATATAGGTGTAAGGCCCTTGCAAACTCAGCTTGGGCCAGCTTTGCACGTTCCACATTGTTTCCATCGGCTTTATTTATAGCAATCCCGTCGGCCATTTCCATGATTCCCCTTTTAATGCCTTGAAGCTCATCCCCAGCTCCTGACAACTTCAAAAGCAAAAAGAAATCGACCATACTGTGCACAGCAATTTCACTTTGACCAACCCCTACGGTTTCAACCAGAATAACATCATACCCAGCTGCTTCACAAAGAATTATGCTTTCGCGGGTTTTCCGGGCGACCCCGCCAAGCGATTCTCCCGAGGGTGAGGGGCGTATGAATGCAAGGGGATCTTTCGAAAGTTCTTCCATGCGTGTTTTGTCGCCGAGAATGCTCCCTTTGCTCAACGCACTGGTAGGGTCTACCGCCAAAACGGCCACTTTTTTGCCCGATAGGGTCAAGGTTTTGCCAAAAACCTCTATAAAGGAACTTTTGCCCACACCAGGAACTCCTGTGATGCCAATTCGAATGCTGTTGGAGTTCAAGGCAAGGGATTTCACAATCAATTGCTCTGCCTGTTCAAGATGTTCGGGATTGGAACTTTCCACCAAGGTGATAGCCCGGGCCAAGGAGGCTTTATCCGATTGTCGTATTCCTTCAATCAAGCTGTCAACGGAAACCTCCTCCTTCCGTAACTTTCGTATTTTGGATATGTTTTGGTTTCGGGTTTTCTTTTGGTTTGCCACAAATGGGAATCATCAGGTTTGCTACGAAGGTAAAAAGTTTTCAGAAGAGATGCCCGCTAACCTAAATTGAGTCTTTCTGTTAAAAAAGAATCAAATAATGAAGGTTTTTGCAACGCGGTGGTTTTTCCATCGTCCTTATCTTAAACAACTCTAAAACACGATTACAACTGACCATGTTTCAAATTGAACTGGTAGAACAGTGCAAGGCAAATGACCGGAAAGCGCAGTTGCAGCTCTATGAGCAGTATTGCGATGGGATGTTCTGTGTGGCGATGCGATTTTTAAAGGATGTTGATGACGCTGAGGATGTGCTTCAAGAGTCTTTTATAAAAGCTTTTCAACGCATTGACCAGTTTAGGGGCGATGTGACGTTCGGAGCTTGGTTGAAACGCATTGTTGTTAATGGTAGTATTGATTTTTTAAAATCAAAACAACAGCGCACGGTGGAATTAAATGAAGGATATATGCGCGTGGCTGAAGATGAGGATTGGAGCTTTGATACGGGCATATCCATTGATGAGGTAAAAAATGCAATCGAACAATTACCGGACAAATACAGGTTTGTGGTACAGCTTTTTTTGGTTGAGGGCTATGACCACAGTGAAATTTCAGAAATATTGAAAATATCAGAAACAGCAAGCCGTACCCGATTACTGAGAGGTAAATCGAGATTGCGGGAAATGCTAAAAGGCAAAGCATATGGCACAAGATCTTAGAGAATTGTTCGCCAAAGAGCGAGAAGAAAAGAAGTACGTCATGAAAAAGGGACATGAAAAACGCTTCATGTCCAAACTAGAGGAAGGGCTACCAAAAAAGGAAAAAAGGAACAATTTCTTTCGTTGGTCCATTGCTGCTTCGATTGCAGTGGTTTTGGGCTTAGGGATATACTTCTATCCATTTCAATTGCAGCCCGATGAAACGGTTGTGCCCAAAGTGGTGGATAATGGAAACACAGATCAAAATATAAAGACGATTTCTCTGGGCGACCTATCACCCGAATTTAAAAGGATTGAAGATTATTATGTGGCCAACATCAATTTTGAGCTATCTGGATTGGAATTCAATCAGAAGGACAAAGTATTGGTGGATGGCTATATGGAACGTCTTGCCGAATTGGATGAAGAATACAGGCGCTTGAATACAGAGCTCAATGAATTGGGCCCCAATGACAATACCATAAGCGCTCTTATCGGCAATTTACAGTTGAGACTGCAATTATTGCAAAAATTAAAAACAAAGTTGAATCAATTAAAATCATCAAAAAATGAACAGAAATCAGCGAGTATTATTTAATCTAGGGCTGCTTGTGCTTTTCGCATTGCCGGTTATGGGGCAGGAAACTACGTCAAAGACCTATAAGGAAACCTTTAATGTGGCAAGCGATGCTGTCCTCAATATCAACACAAACCATGCAGATATCGAATTTGAGACTTGGGATAAAGATCAAGTGGAGATTACTGCAGTGGTCGAACTAGAGGAAGCCACCAAGGAGGAGGCAGAGCGTTTTTTTGAGGATGAAGCCGTGAAAATAATTGGAAATAGCAAGGAAATAGAGGTGAGTACCCCAAATAGAAGCTTCAATTTTGTGACCAGTGGGGATTTCGATTACGATTTTGATTTTGTCACTCCTGATATAACATTTGTTGAACCCTTGTTTGAGAGTTTGAACATTCCAGAATTGCCCGAGGTTATTGTACTGCCCGATTTACCTCCGATGCCTCCTATTCCACATATTGAATTTGATTATGATGCCTATAAAAAGGATGGTGACAAATACTTGAAGGAATGGAAGAAGGAATTTGATAAGAATTTTGATGATGAATATCAAGATCGGTTCAAGGAGTGGAGCAAAAGGATTGAGGAAAAAGCGAAGGTTCATGAAGAACGTAGGGAAGAGCTTCGTGAGAAACGAAGAGAGCTGCAAGAACAGCGCGAGGAGTTGCGTGAGAAAGCTAGGGAACAACGGGAGGAACAAAGAGCAAAAAGGGAAAAGATAAAAGAGCGGTACAGGTCGAGTAGGGGGTTTCGTATCCATGTAGGTGATGATGACGAACCCAATGTGTTTTACTTCTCTTCAGATGGGGAAGGCAAAAGGTACAAGGTCAAAAAACGCATCAAAATAAAGATGCCAAAGTCCGTAAAACTGAAGATGAATGTGAGGCATGGCGAAGTAAAATTGGCCGCCAATGTAAAGAATATCAACGCAAGCTTGTCCTACGCAAGCTTGCTTGCCTCAACCATAGATGGCCAGAGCACCAGTATTAGCGCTTCCTATTCTCCGGTTGAGGTACAACGTTGGAACTATGGAAAACTAAAAACAGATTATTCCGACAGGGTGAGACTGAAAGAAGTGAAAGAGCTTCGGTTAAATTCGGTATCGTCCAATGTAGTGATAGGTAAATTGGTGAATAAAGCCTTGGTCACCAATAATTTTGGGGAATTACAGATCAACTCCGTTGGTGATGATTTTACCAATATTGATATCTCCATTGAGAATGGCGAACTGGATTTTGTTTTGCCCACGGTTCCTTTTACCATCTATGTAAATGAAACCATTTCAGATTTTAGCTATCCTGAAATTTTGTCCGTTGGCTCCTCCAAGAACCGGGAATCCAACATTTACAACGGGTATCATATCAAGAATATGAAAGGAAAGACCATCAATATCAACTCGAAATATAGCGAAGTGGTATTAAAGGAATAGAACTACTTGAGCACTAAGGTCCCAAAGATATCCGCATTGATCCATCCCTGATTCTTATCTTCCCCCGGCACGAAAACAGAGCCTATAAAATTTTCCCTCTCCTTACTTCCATCATTATCACAATAGGCCAAGGCGAACCCCACTTTTTTGTTATTGGATAGTTTTTCCGGAGAATTCTTTTCACCATCCACAAAATCATCGGAAAAGAGTTTTATGGCTATTTCCCAAGTAGAGACATTTCCCTCTGTGACTTTTTTTGAAGTAATATGGTCATTGTACAATCGAGGTTGTTCATCTGGGGCCAAATCCACCACATTTCCGTCCATTGCGATGTGATAAGCAAAGGCGTTATGCGAAAACTGGTGTTGACCTCCAGAATTGTCTTCATCTATGAAAACTTCAACACAATCGTCATCCCACCAAAGTTTCAGGGGGTCATCGTATTGATCGAAAAGAACGTCGTCGGTTACCTCCACCAAAAGATAGAGCGCCTCTTCATCCCAGCTCAATTTGTACCTTCCATTAAAATCACTGGTGCTATAGGCTTCTCCTAGCCACAGTTGATCCAAGGCAAGCCATTCGCTATTTCCCCAACAGGCGTCCATGGCAGTACCATCAATTAAAGGACTTTTTGGGGCTTTGTTGACTTCAATTACTTGATGGTCTTCTTTTTGGGCTGATTTGCAACTCAAAACCAAGAGCAAAAGAGCCATGTAAACAGATGTTCGCATGGCTCTAAGATAGGTATTTTAAAAAACAGGCTGTATCCCGTTAGTGGGAATCTTCTTTCAAATAGGATTGAAAGTTTGCTTTGAAACGATTTAACCGGGGGATGGAAACATTGCGGATGTATGAGTTATTCGGATTCCGACGTTCATAATCTTGGTGATATTCCTCGGCCTTATAGAATTTTTCGAATTCTGCGATTTGAGTCACAATTGGACGATCATAAAGATTTTTTGATTCCAATAGTTCAACATAATCCGTGATGATTTTTTGTTCCTTTTCATTTTTATAAAAAGCTACGGAACGATATTGGGCCCCACGATCAGGTCCTTGACGATTGAGGGATGTGGGGTCATGCGAACCGAAGAATACCTGTACCAGCTGGGTGAAGGTAATTACCTCTGGATTATAATATACTTCAATGGCTTCGGCATGCCCGGTTCGCCCATAGGCTACCTCTTCATAGGTGGGATTTTCTTCCTTTCCTCCGGAATATCCAGAATATACTTCTTTCACCCCCTTTACACTCTCAAAAATGGCCTCTACGCACCAAAAACAACCGCTGGCGAAGTATGCTGTTTCGTATTCTTGTAGCTGGGTCGCGGTAAAAGCGACTTTCTCAATACTTTTTTCTTCAGCTAAATCGGATTTGCTTGTGGTATTCTTAGGTTGACAACTCAGAGAAACAAAAAATAGAAGGGCAATACTGGGAATTCTTAATATATTCATTTTGGTTTTTTTCCTTAGTAGGCCTAAGTTACCAACTATTACGGTAGGGCTTGTTAAAAATTGTTAATCAGAATGGACCGATCATGAATTTCGAGAAGTATTTAAGACACTATAATGAGGGGGCTATTAAAGTTCTTGATTCTGAAATTCCACTTTCCGACTACATCACAATTGATTTGTCGGTGACCAATGACGATTTGGACCATATTGATTTAACATCTCCTGATGAATGCCAAGCTTACGTGGAAAAAGTACTGGGGAATAACAAACAGGTAGCCTATGGCGGGTATCTTGAGAAGAGAGGGCTTTATGCCAAAGCGGCGCGGTTTAGGGCCAAAGGGGAGCGCGATATTCACTTGGGCATGGATTTCTGGTGCAAAGCTGGTACAAAAGTGGTTGTCCCCATCGATGGGCAAGTTCATAGTTTTGCCAACAACAGCGATTTTGGCAATTACGGGCCAACCATTATTTTGAAACATAAATGGCAGGCTAAGTCTTTTTACACGCTTTATGGCCATTTGTCCATAGAATCTTTGAAAGACTTGCAGGAGGGCAGGCAATTTGAAAAGGGTACGGTATTGGGCACTTTGGGCACACCAGACATCAACGTGAACTATGCCCCTCATCTACATTTTCAAATTGTATTGGATATTGAAGATCATTATGGGGATTATCCCGGGGTTTGTTCCCAAAATGATTTGGATTTCTTCAAAAAGAACTGCCCAAACCCCAATCTTTTATTAAAGGTTATTTCTTGAATGATCGATGAAATGCACCTCTGATCGGCAGCTTGATTTTGACCCCGAAATCGTTTATCGGAGATAAAATACACTTCAACCTAAAAAAATTCCAACACCGATAAAAAAGTGATTTTAGGCGAGTTAAATCCGCCTCAGGCTTCATGCGAAGGTAATTTTATCATGTAAAAAGAACCCAAGTCATGAAAGCAATTTTAACCCTTATCGCAGTAGTTTTCTTCGGAACTTTCGCAATGGCACAAAACCCTGCCGAAGAAATCAAGGTAGAAACCATTAGTATGGAGGTTACTTTGGACATTGAGGTAAAGGAAACTTTCAAAATGGACAAAGAGGTTGCTAGACTTTACAAGTTCAAAAATTCCAGAATCAAAAAGGAATTGGCTTTCAGAACCAAAAGAAATCGTTCCAAGCTTGCTTAATCAACAAATACTATGATATACTTTATCCTTCTTTTTACGAGCATTTTACTTTTTTTGGGCTTTTCTAAATATAACCCAACCAAAAACCAAACTAGATTTCAGACCAAGAAGGTACGTTCTTCTGAAACCTTCAATCCAACTAAGTTCCCGTACAAAAGCTAATTATTTGTTGCCGGGCTGTGTAATTTGGTAGTTGAGTTTTTCCTTTTCTTTCAACACCATCGATTTTACATCATTTAGTAGGGCTTTGGCATCGTAAACGATTCCATCTTTAATGGTGTATTTCACACCACCCACACGTACCACTTCATTATCGTCGGTAAGACGTATGGCACCAGTTCCATATAAAACCTTAAGATTTTTAAGTGGATTTTCGTCAATTACTACAAAGTCGGCCAGCTTACCAATTTCAACAGTTCCAATTTGATTCGCCATTCCCAGGGCTTCGGCACCGTTGAGGGTTGCAGAACGAATAATTTCCAAAGGATGAAAGCCTGCTTCACGCAACAATTCCATCTCCCGGACATAGGCAAAGCCGTAAAGCTGGAAAATAAAGCCAGAATCTGAGCCTGTGGTCACTCTTCCCCCCCGGTTCTTGTATTCATTGACGAAGGTCATCCAAAGCTGATAGTTCTTTCGCCACGCTACTTCTTGCTCGGTTCCCCAATCGTGCCAATATGACCCATGTGAAATTTTACTGGGCTGATAAAAATCCCAAAGTGAGGGTAAGGTATAGTCTTCATGCCATTCGGCCCTTCTTGCCCTATGGAGATCGCGACTGGCTTCATAAATATTGAAGGTGGGATCAAGGGTAAAGTCAAGACTGATCAATTCATCCATAACCTTGTTCCAATGGTCGGAATAGGGTTTTGCAGCCTGTACCCACAATTTACCGGCTTCCTCAAACCGGTGTTGTTCGTTCTGGTAATTGTAATCCAGCGGATAGTCTTGAACGGTTCTGTCGTCAAATAGAGCTTCAGGAAGGCCATACCAATGTTCCATACTGGTCAATCCCGCCCTTGCGGAATGCAGTACATTCCATCGGGCCACATCCATTTGGGCATGGTGACAAGCTGATCGGAGGCCCAGTTTTTTATTTTCATCCAAGGCCGCCGCCATAATCTCTGGTGGTGCACCAAAAAATTTTATGCCATCGGCCCCTCTTTCCGCATTGGCCCGTACCCATTTGCGAGCTTGCTCCGGGGTACTGATGGGGATATCGTTTAAAGGATTAAAATCTTTCGTTTTTTGCCCGAATCCGGTGTAGGCAAATATTCTTGGGGCTACAATTTCGTTTTTGGAGCTTTTCCGTTTCAAATCAAGAGTCCAATCAATACTGCGACCACTCGGTTCGCGTACCGTGGTGATTCCATGGGCCATCCACAGTTTAAAAACATAATCGTAATCTGCTCCTTGGGATACACCACCAATGTGTCCGTGCATATCAACAAAACCGGGCAACAAATACATCCCTGTGCAGTCCAGTTCTTTCCCGTCTGCTTTGAGTTGGGGACGCTTGGCAGGGTCGATCTTTACTCCTGGGTATCCAACGACTTTGATATCCACAATTTTGTTGTTTTCGACAACAATATCCACGGGACCCCTTGGGGGAGCACCATTGCCGTTGATAAGGGTAACCCCACGAATGATCAGTTGAGGAAATGGCCCTTCGCTTAGGTCGTTTTGAGCAAAGGTCAGCGTGCATTGCAAAAGAATAAGAAAGGAGAGAAATCTTTTCATAATTGTTTTATTCTGGAATTCGGATTTTATCACCCAAGAACAGGGCATTTAGAAATAAGCGATTGGTACCGTACCAAGATCCTCTAAAATTGGGATTATCCGCAAACAATATCACGCGACCACCTCCTAATTTGCTTACTACCAAAGAGGCAGATGGTTTTAAGTTTTCCTCCATGTTCTTCTTTGTAATAAAACCATCAATATGGGGGTCTGAAGCATATTTGGCCACGGTGGCATAGGCATTTTTACTGGGTGCTAACCAGACCGAGTTGTTTTTGTAAACAGGAATTGAAGCATCGTGATATCCAAAGGCCAGGGGATGGGTAACATCCAAATCCACCTTAAAAATTGCTCCGCCCACACTTTCCTTTCCTAAATCTTCTGGAGCACCCACGTACGGTCTACGATTCACATTTTCTGTGGAATCCTTTTCGGCATCGGTTAGCTTTTCCTTGACCAATTTTTTGTCAATTGCCCATTTAGTGGCTGTGCCTATGGTCACCAATGTATTTCCTTTTTCTACCCAAGCTTTGATCTTGTTCTGTACTTTTTCAGAAAAGCTATACGACCCGGAAACCATGACCAAGGTATTGTACTTGTCCAAATCTGCTCTTCCAAAATTGCGAACAGGAATTTTAGTGATGGGCATGTGTACCCGAGTATCCAACAAATGCCATACCTCACCAGCTTCGTAGGAGCGAACGCCATTGCCAATGATCATGGCCGCCTTAGGCTTTGTTACAGGTCGAACATATCGGCTGCCCAGATCAATTCCCTTTACACTATATCCGGAAGAAACGGCATAAAAAGGGACTTTGAATTTCGCTTGGGTTTCCTGTACAATTTGAAATATGGCGTCACCCTCTTTTTTTTGCAGACTTACGGGAACAATCACTGCTCCATAATTGAATTGTTTCTCTCCAACGGATGTTTTCAGAAGGAAGGGTTTGAAGGAGGACGAAACTACCAATCCTTTGGATTGTAAATGATTCAAGGCAGCTACTGCATTGTAATCGTCGTAGTCCAAAATATAGGCATAGTTAGACTTTTGTACTGGCCCCGAAACTATAAGGCCATCTAAACTGGTGATTTTTTCGCCTAGATTCACTGCCGTCACTGGGCTGTATTTGATATTGTAGAAATTGGCCACAGACCATGCAGATGCATCATAGTAAACACTGTCCCTATACCTTTCATAGGTTTCAAACATGGTTTGAACCATACGATATTGGGGTTGACGTGTAGGCACAACAAACGCATTGTTGTTTTTGTACACATCAATTTTGTGCAGTAACAATTTATCTACAAACGCCTTGACTCTAGTGGCATCATGATCATCCTTAAACGTATATCCGCGAATGCGACTTTTTGATGCGTTGCTCAACGCACTTTTGAAGAAGTCTTGCTGATACTTTCGCAACATTCCTTTGTTTTCCACAGCAGCCTTGACCGTAGTAATGCTGCTTAAATATTGATTTCTTATGGTGAAGGGAAACGTGATTTCTCCAAAAGGAGTGGTTTGTTTATGCCCCCGAGAACTGGCCTGTTCAAAAAGCAATCCAAGGCCTCCTTGAAGATCTGGATAGGAAGAACCATAACCCGGGTAGGTACCATCGAACACCTCTTTGGTAAAGTAAAAGGAACCAATACTATCCAAAGCTTTTGAGAAATAATCTCCGAAGAGATTGTTCAAATCCTCATAATTTTCCTTTGGCATTATGGGGTCAAGTGATCCATTGTCTTTCATAGGCTCAAAAAAATAGGTGCTTTGCGTGCCCATTTCATGAAAATCGGTAACCACATTGGGGTACCATTGATGGTACCAGGTAAGTTTTCCGCGGCTTTCAGGGTGGATGCCCAAGAGCCAATCCCGGTTTAAATCGAACCAATAGTGATTTGTTCTTCCCCTGGGCCAGTACTCGTTGTGTTCGGCATCTTGTGGATCTCCGACCAACGGATTTCCTTGATACATATTGGCCCATTGGGTATGTCTGTCCCGGCCATCGGGATTGATGGTGGGGTCAATAAAAATCACGCCATCTTTCAAATAGCGTAGTATTTCAGGATTCTTGGAAGCCGTCAAAGTATAGGCTGTGAGCAGTGCCGCTTCAGAACTGGAAGGTTCATTTCCGTGGACATTGTACCCTAAGTTGATAAACGAAGGCAGTTCATCGTATGCTGTCGGGTTTTTGGTAGGGTCCACATATTCTAAGTGTTGATTTTTTAAGTTCTCCAGATTTTGTAGATTTTGGGGTGAGGTCACCGTTAAAATGACAAGCTTTCTACCTTCATGGGTGCGGCCATATTCGTAGATGGATGCTCTATCGGAAAGCTCCCCGAGTTTTGTTAGATAATTGACAATCAGATCATGTCGGGTGTGTCTTTCACCTATGCCATATCCAAGAAATTCTTCAGGGGAAGGAATGTTGGAATCAAAGGGGTGAAATTTTTTGAAGAAGTAATCCTGAGCGGAGATCGAAGTGCTTAGGAACAGCACTCCCAAGAGTAATTTTTTTAGCATTCTCTAGAAAGATTGGTTAATCTTCTAAAGATAGCAAAAGCTTTTATTCGATAGCTGTGAAATCCTCTATGATTTCCTCAAATTCCATTCGGTAATGGGTGCCTTTCTTGCTAGAATCTCGCGATATGGTTCCGCGCAACTGTCGTGCAAGGTTATAGATGAGTTTAAGGCCCAGTGACTTTGAAGTTTTCGGCCCGATTTCTTCTGGATAACCAATGCCATCATCTCCTATCAACATCTCAAATCTGTTGTCCGATATTTTTTTTAATGAGATGAAAAGCTCTCCCGGTTGGTCTTCCTTAATTCCATACTTAAGGGCGTTGGTAATAGTCTCATTAATGATCAATCCCAGTGGGATAACGGTATCGATGCTTAACTTGGTGTCGGCCATATCGAGATTGACACTTACATCATTTGAATTTCCCTTTACCGAGCGGACCAAATACTCCGAAAGTTCCTTTACATAGGGCTTGAATTCAATTTTTGAAAGGTAATCGTCCCGTTTGTACAACATTTCGTGAACCATGGCCATGGAAACCACACGGTTTTGACTGCTTTTTATGATGCTACTGATCTTATCATCTGCCACCGCGCGGGATTGCAGGCTCAACAAGCTGGAAACGGTTTGCAAGTTGTTTTTTACCCGGTGATGCACCTCTTTCAAAAGGGTCTCTTTCTCCTCAATACGTTGCTGTACCTCCCTTCTGGATTTATAAAGTTTGTGATGTGCCCTGAGTAGGTTTTTACCAAATACGCCTCCCAATAAATAAACAGCAAAAATCACACTTAAAAAGGCAAACCAATTTCGGGATTCAAGCGGTACCGTATTTTCAGATATTTTGAAATCGCTCAGATCATAGAGAAATATGAGGGCAACTACGATTAAATTCACAACGAGATAAATTCGCCCGTAAATCTTGGTTGTAACATATCCTGCAAAAACAACAATGGCCAATACAAAAATGAATGGACTTTGAATCCCACCACTAAAAAGAGTAATCAATATGGCCCCGATCATCGCCAAAATGGAAGTCACGTTGTAGGTCGTGGTGAGTACCTTATGCGTTTTGTACAAAAGAGTGTTGAGAAGATTTAGGGCGGCAAAGGCAAAAAAAACATAAGGGATAACACCTTGAATGTCCAAAAGGAACATACAAACCAAACCAAAAAGTACCGAAAAGAAGGCGGAGCTGTAGTTCACCTTCAGAACCAGCTGCATTTTATCTTGTAAGCGGTATTTATCCTTATTTGGAATATTCATCAATCTGCCTGGTTGTCTTGATTCTATGACCTTGCGCCTTGAACTTCGGCAGCAAAAGTATGGTTTTATAGGGTGTTTCGGCTATAAATCTAAATATGTTTTATGTATAATCAAAAACGGTGGCTCTTAAGAGCCACCGTTTTTCTTAACCGTTTGAAATGCTAATCTTCAAGCAGTACCCATTCCCCTTTGTCAATCAAAGGTTCAGCTTGCTTGTATTTTAAAGTCTTACTTTCCCCAGACATGATGTTCTTTATAGTGACCCTTTCATTTCTTCCAATTTTCGGTTTTTCTCGAACAATGGTCTCCGTAATTTGGGGTCTGCTTCTAGAGGTTTGTCCTGCTGCCCTGTTTTGAGCCGCCAACTCATCACTATTTGGGATTTCCTCTTTCGAGGTCTGCAATTTTTCCTTCGGCCTATGAACTGTCCCGGCTTCCTGTATTTGGTTTGTGTTCTCCGAGGGCAATTCCCCTTTGAACAAGAATGAAATCACTTCCTTGTTTACCTTATCGATCATCTCTTTGAAAAGCTCAAAAGCCTCAAACTTATATATCAACAAAGGATCCTTTTGTTCATGAACCGCAAGCTGAACCGACTGCTTTAGTTCATCCATTTTGCGAAGATGGGTTTTCCAAGAATCATCAATAATGGCAAGGCTAATGTTTTTCTCAAAATCGGTGATCAACTGCGTTCCCCCACTTTGATAAGCTGATTCAAGATTGGTGACCACATTTAGTGTTTTGATGCCGTCGGTGAAGGGCACCACAATACGCTCAAACTTATTGGTTTGGTCCTCGTACACCTGCTTTATCACCCGAAAGGCCACATCAGCACTTCGCTGCATTTTTTCTTGATAAAAATTGTAAGCGGCCTGGTATACCTGATTGGCAATTTCTTGAAAGCTCAATCGCTTGAATTCCTCTTCATTTATCGGTGAAGTGATAGAGAAGTATTTGATGAGTTCGAATTCAAAATTCTTATAATCATCAGCCATTTTATTGGTATCGGCAATGACCTCGCAGGTGTCGTAGATCATGTTGGCGATATCCACTTTTAAGCGTTCGCCCTGAAGAGCGTGCCTTCTTCTTTTATATACCACTTCACGCTGGGCATTCATTACATCATCATATTCCAACAGACGTTTACGAATACCAAAGTTGTTCTCTTCTACTTTCTTCTGCGCTCGTTCTATGGATTTGGTCATCATGGAGTGTTGGATGACCTCTCCATCTTCCAAGCCCATACGGTCCATCATTTTGGCCACACGGTCAGATCCGAATAAACGCATGAGGTTGTCTTCCAGGGAAACATAGAATTGGGAACTTCCAGGATCACCCTGACGCCCTGATCGCCCTCTTAACTGACGGTCCACACGCCTTGAATCGTGTCGTTCTGTTCCCACAATGGCCAATCCACCGGCATCTTTTACTTGATCTATCAATTTGATATCGGTTCCACGCCCGGCCATGTTTGTGGCTATGGTGACAATGCCAGGATTTCCAGCTTCTGCGACAATATCTGCCTCTTTTTTATGCAGTTTGGCATTCAAAACATTGTGAGGAATCTTCCGAACACTCAATAGTTTGGATAGCAGTTCTGAAATCTCAACAGAGGTGGTACCGATAAGCACAGGTCTTCCTGCTTTGGATAGGTCGGTGACCTCCTCGATTATTGCGTTGTACTTCTCGCGCTTGGTCTTATAGATCAAATCATTGCGATCATCTCTGGCAATTGGTCGGTTGGTTGGAATTTCCATCACGTCCAACTTGTAGATTTCCCAGAATTCTCCAGCTTCGGTTACCGCTGTACCGGTCATACCAGCCAGCTTTTTGTACATCCGGAAGTAATTCTGCAAGGTAATGGTGGCAAAAGTTTGGGTCATGGCCTCAATCTTCACATTTTCCTTGGCCTCAATAGCTTGGTGCAAACCATCGGAATATCTTCTTCCATCCATGATACGGCCTGTTTGCTCATCCACGATCATGACCTTATTTTCCATCACCACATATTCTACATCCTTTTCAAATAGGGTGTAGGCTTTTAAAAGCTGGGTCATGGTATGGATACGTTCGCTTTTAACGGCAAAATCCTTGAACAGATCCTCTTTCAGCTCAGCTTCTTTTTCAATCTCGAGTTCTTGCCCTTCAATTTTTGCAATTTCCGCACCGATGTCGGGCATCACGAAGAAATCCCGGTCTTGTTCCCCAGAAAGGTAGTCCACTCCCTTATCGGTCAGCTCTATTTGATTGTTTTTTTCATCGATTACAAACAACAACTCTGCATCCACTTTGGGCATTTCGCGGTTGTTGTCCTGCATGTAGAAGTTTTCTGTTTTTTGAAGCAGCTGTTTGACGCCTTCTTCGCTCAAAAACTTAATAAGTGCTTTATTTTTTGGCAGTCCACGGTGGACACGTAGCAGTTGGAAACCACCTTCTTTGGCGTCGCCTTCCGCAATCAATTTTTTGGCCTCGGCAAGTACCCCGGTTAGATATTGTCTCTGCTTTTGCACAATATCGGACACTTTTGGTTTTAATTCATTGAATTCATGACGATCTCCTTCAGGAACAGGTCCAGAGATAATCAATGGTGTTCGCGCATCGTCGATAAGAACAGAATCGACCTCATCCACAATAGCGTAGTGATGGGGCCGTTGGACCAAGTCATTGGGAGCGTGGGCCATATTGTCACGCAGATAATCAAAACCAAATTCATTGTTGGTACCATAGGTAATATCTGCATTGTAGGCAGCTCTTCTACCTTCGGAATTGGGCTGGTGTTTGTCTATACAATCCACAGAAAGGCCGTGGAACTCAAATAGGGGTGCCATCCAAGTACTGTCCCTTTTGGCCAAATAGTCATTTACGGTAACCAAGTGGGAGCCTTTTCCTGGTAAAGCGTTAAGGTATAGGGGTAAGGTAGCAACAAGGGTTTTACCTTCCCCGGTTTGCATTTCCGCAATTTTTCCTTGATGTAAAGCGACTCCACCAATCAATTGCACATCGTAGTGAATCATGTCCCAAGTCACTTCCTTGCCTGCTGCATCCCAAGCATTTTTCCAAATGGCCTTGTCACCATCCAAAGTGACATAGTCCTTGGATCCCGAAAGAAATCGGTCAAATTCTGTGGCGGTTACGCTAAGGGTTTCGTTTTGGGCAAACCTTTTGGCGGTTTCTTTTACAACGGCAAAAGCTTCTGGAAGAATGGCTTCCAACGTCATTTCTTCGATTTTATAGGCTTCCTCGTTAAGCTTATCGATTTCGGAGTAGATTTCCTCATTTCGATCTATATCTGAGGAATTATGGACCTCTTCGGTAAGGGTATTTATTTTATCGTCAATTTCTTTGCGCTCCTCGTTAATTTTGAATTTAAACGCAGTTGTTTTTTGTCTTAGTTCATCCAAAGACAGTCCTTCGAGCTGTTGTTCGAAGGATTTTATTTCATTGACCAAAGGTTGTAGGGCCCTTACATCTTTCTCCGATTTATCTCCTACAAAAACCTTTAGTACGGAATTAATAAAGCTCATGAATTGTTTTTCTTTTGGTTTGCAAAAGCTGTTCCATTGTCAAAAGAAGGGGAAAAGCCCTCGCCAGGCTGTCAAAATTACATAAAAAAAAGCCTCAGAAGAGACTTTTAGGAAAGGTTTGTGCCATGTGAAATCAATACTCGTCCTCGTTCCAGAGGTAATCTTCCTCTGTAGGATAATCTGGCCAAATTTCTTCAATAGACTCATATACTTCTCCACCTTCTTCTTCCATGGATTGAAGGTTTTCAACCACCTCGAGGGGAGCACCTGTCCTAATCGCGTAATCGATAAGTTCGTCCTTGGTGGCTGGCCAAGGCGCGTCACTTAAATATGAGGCTAGTTCTAATGTCCAGTACATAGTAACGGTTTGATTTTAAAATTTTTGCAAAAATAATTTTTAAACTCAATTAGTCAAGAAAAATCCCAATTATTTAAAAATAATTTTCAACTCTTTAAAACTGAAACGTCAAAAAAACGAATTTATTTGTCCAGTTTTTCGGGAATCCATTTCACTTCTTGAGCGTTTAATTGCTTTGACAACTTTCGTGCCAACACGAAAAGGTAATCAGAAAGACGGTTGATATAGGCTATTACATTCTCTGGGACAGGTTCTTTTTCATGGAGATAGGATATCATGCGCTCAGCTCTTCGGCAGGTGGTTCGGGCCATATGACAGTATGACACTGTTGTATGCCCACCGGGAAGGATAAAATGTGTCATGGGAGGCAATTCCTCGTTCATTTGGTCTATTTCATTTTCCAAAAGTTCAATATCCTCAATGTTGATTCGAGGTATTTTGAGTCTATTGTCCTTTTTCGGCTCCGTAGCCAAAATGGCGCCCACCGTGAACAACTTGTTTTGAACAAGGGCCAAAATCCCTTTTGAATGCCCATCGATTTCTTGGTCCCGAACCAGGCCCAAAACAGAGTTCAACTCGTCAATGGTACCATAACTTTCAATGCGAATATGGTGCTTTGGGACCCTTGCTCCTGTAAAAAGTGCAGTGGTACCTTTGTCACCGGTCTTGGTATAAATTTTCATAATACTAGTTAGGAGTCTGTGGTTAAGGGCTGGATGCTATTTTTCATGTCTGCGCTTGCCCTCCATAAATTTTCGAGATCTTCTTCGTTTTCTTCCTCGCTTATTCTTGAAAAAAACAACAAAATAAACAATTGCCAAGGCTCCTAGAATAATATAGACGGTATAATCCATAGTTTAACAATTGGTATTTAAAGTTACTTTTTTAAATTCTAATGTAGAAATGTTGCTTTGCTTGTTCTCTTCGAATGAAGACCATGCCGCAATGAAAGAGGTCGATGCTCACCGTTATTTTTTCGTCTTCCACAAATCTTGACCACTTTTCGAATTCACTGGAGCTGGAATGAATCCTGTTGAACAGAATTACCGTATCGTTGTGGATTTGAATATAATCGAGCAGTTCGGTAAACGATTCATTTGGCACGCTATCAAAATAGATCAAATCTTTAAGATCCTTGGAAAAGGATGGCTCAGGATACCTTTTTTTCATCTCTGCCTTTATTTCGGAGTTGCCTAAAATTTCCAAGCTCCTGACCTTAAAGTATGCCAAACTTTTGAGGAGAACATCCAAAGATTTTCGTTTTGCCTTTCGTGGTTTTGCATACAGGCATTTTGTCACTAGATTAAACACAAAAGGGGAGTGGATACCATGTTCGTTGGTGGATTTCAGTAAAAATTTCAAATAGGAAACCAATCGAAACATATCAACTTTCAAGTATGGCGGAAAGTTCAAACCAGCGGTCGGTCTTTGCCTCAATTGTATCTGAAAGCTCTTTTAACTGAATGGAAAGGGTATTGATTTCTTCGCCGGTTAAATTATCCTCGGTAAATCGATTTTGGAGTTGCTCTTTTTGCCCCTCCAACTTTTGAATTTCCTTTTCGAGGTTTTGATACTCCTTTTGTTCTTTATACGACAGTTTTTTAGAAGTATCTCGTTGTTTCCAGTCTTTTTTGTCCTCTTTATCCGGGCTTTGATTTTTGTTTTCACGCTCTTCAAGAATTCTACTGCCTTCATAAGCACGGTAATCGGAGTAGTTCCCTGGAAAATCTTCAACAACCCCGTCACCCTTGAATACAAATAGGTGGTCCACGATTTTATCCATAAAGTAGCGGTCATGGGATACTACGAGCAGACACCCTGGGAAATCCAACAGGAAATTTTCTAACACATTTAAGGTCACGATATCCAAATCGTTTGTCGGTTCATCCAAAATCAGAAAATTGGGATTTTGAATGAGAACGGTACAGAGGTAAAGCCGTTTGCGTTCACCACCACTTAATTTCTCCACAAAATCGTACTGCTTTTTTCTATCGAACAGAAAGCGCTCCAGAAGCTGTTGTGCGGAAATCTGTTTTCCTTTTTTTAAAGGAATGTAATCGCCAAACTCTCGAATGACATCAATGACTTTTTGCCCTTCTTTAACCCTTATCCCTTTTTGGGTGTAGTATCCAAATTTGATGGTTTCGCCCTTTACGATCTTACCGCCATCAACACTTTCTTTTTGAGTGAGAAGATTCAAGAAAGTGGATTTACCGGTACCGTTTGAACCAATGATTCCCAATCGTTCACCTTTGGTGAAGGTATAATCGAATTTGGAGAGAATGGTTTTGTCCCCAAATGATTTTGAGACCCGGTGCAATTCAAGGATCTTGCTGCCCAAACGCTCCATGTTCAACTCAAGTTGTACTTCGTGTTCCAATCTTCTTTGATGGGCCCTGCGCTTTATTTCATGAAAATCATCAATCCTGGATTTTGATTTGGTAGTTCTTGCCTTGGGCTGTCTGCGCATCCAATCCAATTCTTTCTTAAAAAGAATTTTGTTTTTATGCTGTTCCACAGCTTCCCGCTCCTGTCTTGCTTCCTTTTCCCGTAAATAGTAGGAGTAATTGCCCTTGTAGGTATAAAGTTGGTTGTTTTCGAGCTCGATGATCTCATTGCATACACGCTCCAAAAAGTATCTATCATGGGTAACCATGAACAAGGAAAGGTTCTCCTTGGCGAAATAGGCCTCCAGCCATTCAATCATCTCCAAATCGAGATGGTTGGTAGGTTCATCCAAAATCAATAAGTCGGGTTTGCTCAGAAGTGCATTTGCAAGGGCCAATCTTTTTCTTTGTCCTCCAGAAAGTGAGCTGACCTTGGCCTTCATATCAGTCAACTGAAGTTTAAAGAGAATTTGCTTGTACTGGGTTTCAAAACCCCAAGCATTAAGTCGTTCCATAGCCTCGAAAGCCTTTTGATATTGCTCGGTATCATCGGACTGTTCCACCGCCTTTTCATAAGCTTCTATGGTTTTCAGAATGGTGTTGTCTGATTCGAACACAGCTTCTTCCACTGTTATTTCGGACTTAAAATGTGGTTCTTGTTCCAAAAATGAAATATGAATTCCCTTTCGTGTGGTGATTTGGCCTGTATCTGGATTATCCTTTCCGGAAATGATATTTAAAATCGAGGTCTTTCCGCTACCATTTTTGGCGACCAGGGCTATTTTCTGTCCTTTATTGATTCCAAAGGAAATATCGGAAAAGAGAACTAGTTCTCCGTACGACTTGGATATGTTTTCAGCGGTAAGTAGATTCATTTTCTATGTGGTTTCCCGCTACGGAAGTTTTGAAATTTTGAGCAAGTATAGGTATCGGACCCCCAGAGCGAGAAACAATGGTATCAAAACGGGAGAGAAACTTTGTACTCCGACTATCCATAACAGAATGACCAATGCCATCAGTCCGAGTAAAAGCAATAGATATTTTGACATCCAAGTTGAAAACCGAGGTTCCGCCAACAATATAAATGCAAATACCAGATTAAAGGGCATTGCCCATAAGACATTGTAGTTATAGGGCGTGGAGGTATGGTCGGTGGCCAACCAAAGTATCAACAAAATGGTCCCGACCAATCCAGTAACCAAGAAAATGGAAAAATCGAGCCAACGGCTCCTCGCTTTGTGACTTCGATCTAAATATGTAATGACACAGATAAAGACGAAAAGAAGGGAAAACCAAAAAAGTGGGGACAACGGAAAAAAACTATTGTCCTCCAATTCGGCGTAGTCAAGGATAACACGTTCCCTTTTAACCAAGGGTTTACCTCTTTTGGTCGTGTTTCTAAGTTGATACATGGCATAGTAAGGCATAAACATGTGCTCACGAACGGTAGCAACCCGGTCTACAACTGAACCAAAAGCAAGGTCAATGCCAAAAGCCGACCACGAATTATAGCTGAGATATTGTCGTACCAACTGCCGGAAGGAATATTGCTTTTTTAGATGAGACTCCTTAAACTCAATAGAGCCATTGAATTGATCTATTAAAATATCCCCCGTAATGCTTGAACAATTGTTTAGAAGGGGGTCATAGGCATAATCACGGTTCTCTGGTTTATAATTGTTTTCCAAAAAAGCCAAAATACGATTTCGTTCAGCTAGGTTCAGGTCAAAAATTTGCTCTCTTACCCATCTTTTTTCCAACTCGTACTCATATAAAAAACGTTCAAAGGAAGTACGGGAAAGTGAATAGATCAGTTTGCCCTTTGCAAAGTTCAAGTAGAAATTGGGCTTGTTAAAATCAAAAGTCCCGTAGTTGTATACTACATCAATCCCTAAAGCAGGATCTTGTACGCGAAATGCCGTATGTCCAAAAGAAGAATAGAGTTCTTCCCCGCTTCCACAAGTAAGCAAACTTATGGTTGAAGATTCAGAAAGGGAAGGGGTTTGTGCTACGGTATTTATTTGAAATAGTAGCAACATAAGTGATAGCACAGAAAAAAGACGCCCCATAGACTTGAATGATCCAACAAATATCAGAATAAATCAAACACCTAAAAGCAAATATTCGGACTCTTTCTTTTTTGCCCTATTTTTACAAAAAGCCTAACCATGAAACAGCATATCCCCAATTTTATAACCTTACTTAATCTTTTCTGCGGTTGTATTGCGGTGGTTTTTGCGGTGATGAACCGCTTGGAGATAGCAGCAATTTTTGTTTTTCTGGGAATTTTCTTTGATTTTTTGGATGGCCTTGCCGCCCGTGTTTTGAAGGTTCAGAGCGAAATAGGCGTTCAATTGGATTCTTTGGCGGATATGGTCACGAGTGGATTGGTACCGGGAGTGATCATGTTTCAGTTGTTGAATATGTCCCAAACCGGAGGTTGGGGGCATGGATTTCTTGAGACAGAGTCAAACTTAAGCTTTCTACCCTTTTTTGGATTTCTGATAACCTTGGCCTCGGCCTATCGGTTGGCCAACTTTAATGTGGATGAAAACCAAGTGACTTCTTTTATAGGGTTGCCTACACCAGCCAATGCCCTACTTATTATTTCGCTCCCTTTGATTCTGCTTCATCACAACAATGATGCATTGAACGGCCTTATCCTTAATCCATGGTTCTTGATGGGAATGACCTTGGTGAGTACTTTTTTGCTGAATTCCAAGTTGCGGCTTTTTGCCTTGAAATTTGAAAATTGGAGTTTCAAGGATAATGCAGTTCGTTATCTATTCTTGATTGGAAGTTTGGTGTTGTTGTTGACAATCAGGTTTTTGGCGATACCAATAATTGTCTTGATGTATGTGCTGATGTCTTTTATGCAGAAAAGTACTCCGGACATTTCCTAAAAATTAAGCTTCTTTTTGCGGAGCTCAAAGTTTTGTCCCAAATATACTTTACGAACCATTTCATCCTGGGCCAAATCTTCAGGAATCCCTGCTTTAAGTATACCTCCCTCAAACATTAAATAAGATCGTTCCGTGATGGCCAAAGTCTCTTGAACATTGTGGTCCGTAATCAAGATGCCAATATTCTTGTTTTTCAACTGGGCAACAATACGCTGAATATCCTCCACGGCCACAGGGTCAACACCTGCGAAGGGCTCATCCAACAAGATAAATTTAGGGTCGGTTGCGAGTGCCCGGGCAATTTCGGTGCGTCTTCGTTCCCCACCGGAAAGCAAATCCCCCCGATTTTTCCGAATATGGCCCAATCCAAACTCATCAATGAGGGACTCCATTTTCATATGCTGTTCTTTCTTACTCAACTTGGTAAGCTGTAGTACGCTCAGGATGTTTTTCTCAATACTAAGTTTTCTAAAAACAGATGCTTCTTGAGCCAGATAACCGATACCATTTTGAGCTCGACGGTACATAGGAAAATCTGTAATTTCCATATCGTCCAGGAAGATTTTACCGCCATTGGGTTTGATGAGGCCAACAATCATGTAAAAGGAAGTTGTCTTACCAGCCCCATTGGGTCCTAATAAACCAACAATTTCTCCTTGGTTCACTTCAAGGCTAATGCCTTTTACAACTTTCCGGCCTCTATAGGCCTTCATGATATTTTCTGCTCTTAGCTTCATATAAACGGGCTAAAACTACTCATATTCGTGTTCAAGTGGAAGATTTTGTGAACAAATTAGGAGTCCTGTTCTTCCAAAGCTTCCCAAAATTCATAAGCTCTTCTCAAATGGGGTACTACAATAGTGCCGCCCACCAAAGTGGCTATACCAAGGGTTTCCATAACTTCCTCTTTTTGTGCCCCGGCACTTTTTGCACTCTCCAAATGGTATTTTACACAGTCATCGCAGCGTAAAACCGCGGAAGCGACCAGGCCAAGAAGCTCCTTCGTCTTCACATCGAGCACACCGGCCATATAAGCGTTGGTGTCCAAATTGAAAATTCGTTTGATGAGCTTATTGTTTTCCGCTAGCAACTTTTCGTTCATTTTGGAACGATAGGCATTGAATTCTTCTACTTGATTTGACATGTCTCTATGCTTTTTTGGCCTCTTTTTTCAATACAACCTTCGAAATATAAATGCTGATTTGATACAAAATAAGTACAGGTACAGCCACCACAATTTGGCTGGCCACATCGGGAGGAGTGATTATGGCAGAAAGCACCAATACCAGTACCAAGGCGATCTTTCTATATTTTTTCAATATTGTAGGGGTGACTAGTCCAACTTTGGTGAGAAAGTAAATCAAAATTGGAAGTTCAAACATAATACCGCAGGCAATCACCGATGCCCGAACCGTTGCGATAAAGGAGCCGATGTCAATCTCATTCAAGACTTCCTTGCTTACCTGATAGGTGCCCAAAAAATTAATGGAGAGTGGAGCGACCACATAGTATCCGAAAAGAACCCCTAAAAAGAACAGGAATGAAGCAACCAAAATAAACCCGCGGGAGTGTTTTCGTTCGTTCTCATGAAGTCCAGGGCTAATAAAACGCCACAGCTCGAACAAAACGTATGGAAAAGCAATAATGAAGCCCGCCCAAATGGAAGTCCAAATATGTGCAGAAAACTGACCGGCCATGGTTCGGTTCTGTATGGTAAAGGGAAGGGAGTCTGAACAAAATTCAGAGTCAATTCCGAAAAATGTGGCAATCCTACAAAAAAACTGATAGGTGGGAAAGTCCATCTTTTTGGGTCCGAAAATGACGGTGTCAAATATGAAATCCTTCATCACAAAGGCCCCACAAGCTACAACCACAATAGCAATGGTCGACCGTATTAAATGCCAACGGAGTTCCTCCAAATGGTCTAAAAAGGACATTTCATCGGGGTCTTGAGCAGTCTCTGCCATTATAAAATTCCTTCGTTTATAAGATTATGAATGTGAACCACCCCAGCATACTCTTCCCCATCGAAGGCCAGAAGTTGGGATATGCCATTATCTTGAAGTTGTTCCAGCGCCTTTACGGCCAAAGTGTCCGCCTTGACCGATTTTGGGTTTCGGGTCATAATATCACCTGCTGTGAGTCCATTAATGTTGTCGTATTTGTTCAACATTCTCCTAATATCACCATCGGTGACCACACCCACTACTTTTTCGTTTTCTATAACCGCTGTAACGCCCAACATCTTTTCTGAAATTTCAACGATGACCTGTTTTACGCTTGAATCGATGTTCACTTTTGGTTTTTGGTTCAAGGCCACAATGTCCGAAACCCTTAAATACAGTTTTTTGCCCAAGGCACCACCGGGGTGGAACTTGGCAAAATCAGAACTACTGAAGCCTCTTAACTCTAAAAGACAGATAGCCAATGCATCGCCAATGGCCAGTTGTGCCGCAGTACTTGTGGTAGGGGCCAAATTGTTGGGACAAGCTTCTTTGTCAACGTAGGTATTCAAGGTAAAGTCGGCCTGTTTCGCCAATACGGAATTCAGGTTTCCTGTAATGCCGATGAGCTTATTTTTAGCAAGCTTGATCAATGGAATCAACGCTTTGATTTCTGGAGTGTTTCCACTTTTGGATATGCAGACCACCACATCATTTTCCTGAACCGTTCCAAGGTCACCGTGAATGGCGTCAGCTGCATGCATGAAAATGGCGGGTGTTCCTGTTGAGTTGAGGGTAGCCACTATTTTTGAAGCAATAATGGCGCTTTTGCCCACTCCAGATACCACAACCCTTCCATGGCAATTCAAAATATACTGAACGGCTTCTGCAAATTCCTCGTCCAAAAGGTTGACCAAATTGGCAATGGCCTTGCTTTCAGTTTCTAAGGTTCTTTTAGCTATGGATAGAATAGACGTATTGTCGCTCAAGGTAATAAAGGGATTATCGAATTATATTCTAAAAGAATATCTTATATTTAAGATTACAAAACTAAACAAACTATCTTTTACCGAAACTATTTGTGCATCACCGATTGCGAGCGCCTCATTAATTAAATTCAGATAAAAACATTGGTAATCTTCCCACTAAAGGTTGATTTGACTTAAATTGAAATATGGAAACGGGTCTTACGAACACCGATTTGCGCGCCTCCCTTAAAAAATACTTTGGATTTTCGCAGTTCAAGGGGCTACAGGAAAGTGTCATTGAAAACATAATACATGACAACGACACCTTTGTAATAATGCCCACCGGTGGTGGAAAGTCGTTATGTTACCAACTTCCGGCCATTATGAAAGAGGGTACGGCAATTGTCGTTTCACCGCTCATAGCCTTGATGAAGAATCAAGTGGATGCCATAAGAGGGGTATCCGACCAACACGGCATAGCGCATGTACTCAATTCATCACTTACCAAAACGGAAGTAAAACAGGTTAAGGAAGACATTAGCAATGGGATTACCAAGCTTTTGTATGTAGCCCCAGAATCCTTGACCAAAGAAGAAAATGTTGAGTTCTTGAGCTCCGTGCCACTTTCTTTTGTAGCTGTGGATGAAGCCCACTGTATTTCAGAATGGGGACATGACTTTCGACCGGAATATCGCAATTTGAAAAGTATCATCGGTCGTTTGGGCGATGATATACCGATTATAGGCTTAACAGCCACTGCTACACCCAAAGTACAAGAAGATATCATCAAAAATTTGGGAATGACCGATGCCAAAGTTTTTAAGGCATCTTTTAACAGACCTAATCTGTTTTATGAGGTCCGCCCAAAAACCCAGAACGTAGATGCGGATATCATCCGATTTGTAAAACAGAATCAGGGAAAATCTGGCATTATCTATTGTTTGAGCCGGAAAAGGGTGGAGGAGTTGGCTCAGGTATTACAGGTGAACGGCATAAGTGCCGTTCCCTATCATGCAGGATTCGATGCCAAAACACGATCAAAGTATCAAGACATGTTTTTGATGGAAGAGGTTGATGTGGTTGTGGCCACCATTGCCTTTGGGATGGGAATCGACAAACCCGATGTTCGGTTTGTAATTCATCACGACATTCCGAAAAGTATTGAAAGTTATTATCAGGAAACTGGTAGGGCTGGTAGAGATGGTGGAGAAGGTCATTGCTTGGCCTTTTATTCGTACAAGGATGTTGAAAAATTGGAAAAATTCATGTCCGGCAAGCCGGTGGCGGAACAAGAGATTGGAAACGCCCTTCTTCAAGAAATAGTCGCTTATGCTGAGACCTCCATGTCGAGAAGAAAGTTTATCCTTCATTATTTCGGGGAGGAGTTTGACTCTATGAACGGGGAGGGAGCCGATATGGATGATAACGCCAGAAACCCTAAACCTCAAGAGGAAGCTCAAGAAGAAGTGATCAAGCTTTTGACCGTGGTAAGGGATACCAACGAGAAATTCAAGACCAAGGAAATCGTAAAAGTACTTGTAGGCAAAACAAACGCCATGATATCCTCACATAAGACCAACGAGAAGGACTTTTTTGGTATTGGTTCAGAAAAGGACGAAGCCTTTTGGATGGCATTGACGAGACAGGTTTTGGTAGCGGGACTGCTCAAAAAAGAAATAGAGCAATATGGTATTTTACATGTAACGGGGATGGGAAAGGACTTTTTGGAAAATCCCACCTCTTTTATGATGACAAAAGATCATGTGTACAGTCAGGAATCCAATGAAGGTATTGTGACAGCTGGGAAGTCCTCTGGCGGGGCCGCTGATGAGAATTTGTTAAAACTACTGCGGGATTTGCGAAAAAAGGAGGCCAAAAAAATGGAAGTCCCTCCGTTTGTGGTCTTTCAGGATCCTTCTCTTGAAGATATGGCCTTAAAATATCCTATTTCCATACAAGAATTGTTGAATATCCACGGAGTGGGTGAAGGGAAGGCCAAAAAATACGGAAAACCCTTTGTTCAGCTCATTACAAACTATGTGGAAGAAAACGACGTAATACGCCCTGACGACCTTGTTGTGAAAAGTACAGGGGCCAATTCAGGACTAAAGCTTTACATCATTCAAAATGTTGACCGAAAACTACCCTTGGATGATATTGCTTCTGCCAAAGGTTTGGAATTGCCAGCTCTCATCAAAGAAATGGAGCAAATTGTGTTCAGTGGTACCAAGCTGAACATTGCTTATTGGATTGATGAGATTCTGGATGAGGATCAGCAAGATGAAATACATGAGTATTTCTTGGAAGCCGAATCCGATTCCATTTCCCAAGCCATTGATGAGTTTGAAGGGGATTACGAAGATGAAGAACTACGTCTGTATCGTCTAAAATTCATCAGCGAAGTGGCCAATTAGTAACTTCCGCTCCAGTCTCCTCCCGAAGATATCATCGCAACAATAAATCCAAAATAGAGTATAAAAAGTAGCAAGTACACCAGGGATAGGCCCAAACCAATGTACGCCAATATCCTTCCGGTCTTTATGTTGCTATAATCTGAATATCCCTCTGGATTTTCTTGGTACAATTGATTGGCGGTTTTTGCCTTTACTAAAGCGATGATGCTAAAAATAGCTCCGAAGGGTCCGCAACAAATCAAAGTACCAACAATGGAAAGAATACCCATTGTCAGTACTGTGCTTGCACCCGGTAAGGGTTGTTGGTTCATAGTTTTATTGGTATTGTTCTAATATTTCTTGCATTTTTTCTGGATCCTGTAACGAGTCCCATCCAAAGGTCGAAATAGCCCAAATGGACATTAACAGGTAAATCACATTTAAGATAATCCCTATGATTGCCAGAACCCGACCTGTCTTTACATTTTTGATCCCATCATACATTTCAGGATTTTCGGCATAGAGCTTAATTGCCTTATTGGCCAAAACCAATGCGATGATTCCGAAAATAAGGCCCAGTACCCCGTAACAACAACAGGTTACAATTGAGATAATGCCAAAGACCAAGATCAGGGTCGAATTCGGGAGTTTTTGTTGTTCCATAAATATTGATTTTAATTGAAAAGGTTATTCATTTTGATAAAATAGCTGACCAATATGGTTCCTACTGTAAGCGAAATCAATGACCATTTGATGATTCCAGCAAATCTGAATTTTACAAATATGCTGGATCCCAAAAAAAACAAAAGCAATATCATAGGATAGATTGCAGGATACATTTTAAAGGCGGCCATAAATTCCCCATGTAATAGAAAGTATAGAGATCGTTGCAAGCCACAACCAGGGCAATCCAACCCAAACAATTGCTTGTTTAAGCAGGGTAACATGAAGTTTTGTGCGTTTATGGCCAGGCTATTCAAAAACATGTATTCAATGGATACATAATTGCCCAGAAAATTACTATTATTTTTGCAGTTACTGTTAAAATTTTCAAAAAATTAATTCCGTTGTTCATGGGCTTTCAAGAAGGGGATTGGGTTGAGGTATTGGACGAGTCCATTCGGGGAAAGGTCCTAAAAATTGAAGGACCCGTAGTAACCATATCCATGGAAGATGGATTTTCATTACAGTATGCAGTATCTGAATTGATACCGGCCCAAGGTGAAATTAGGGTCACCAATTATGAGGCCGCCCAAATCAAGTCGCAAAAAGATGCTCCAGCCAAAAAACCAAAAAAAACACCAAAACCAAAAGAGCGAAACATCCCCAAAATGGAAGTGGACCTCCATGTCCATCAATTGGTAAAATCAACCAAGGGAATGAGCAATTTTGATATCCTCAATGTTCAACTGGAAACTGCCAAAAGAAGGCTGGATTTTGCCATTGCCAAGCGAATTCAAAAGGTGGTTTTTATACATGGGGTAGGTGAGGGAGTGCTCAAAGAGGAGCTACGCTACCTATTTAAAAAGTATGACAACCTCAAATACTACGATGCGGAATATCAAAAATATGGCATGGGTGCCACTGAGGTGTACATCTATCAAAACAACTAATTTGCAACAGGAATTGTAGTAGTTACCTCGCCGAATTCATCAATGGTCAAATTGGTGATTCGTTCGCCGCCTGCGTTCACAAAGGTTATCTCACTAAGTCGAATGGTGTGAACGAAATTTGTTGTATCAGCATCTATGACCGTTTCAATTAAGATGCTGCCATCCGTGGCATTGATTTCTTCAATAACCGTTGGGGTGGCCGGTGGAATAGCGTCGCAGAAGTAATTGCTTGTGACCCCACCTGAAAAAACACGAAACGTTAGGGTGGATCCACCTGGAACCTCACTTTCGGTTGTAACCGTTTCACCTACCACGCCATTGTTCAAAACACCGCTTTGGAGATTCAAAATCAGGGCCTCGGTATCGTTTATCTTAAAAAGGATGTTGCTGGAAGCTGGATCGGCACTTGAGCAGGATTGTGGTGTGATGTCATTAAAATCAATTACTTCAATTTGTAGGTCACCATCACTGCATGAAATTGCGATGCCTAGGGAGCAAAGGAGTAGGAAAAATTTTCTCATGCCCCAAATTTAAAGCAATTCATTTCAATACCTCAAAGCCTGGAAATAGTTTGGATGAAATTAACTTTATTTCACCTATTTTTGATGGTCAAAATTTGATAGCTAAATCATGCAAAAGGTGTATTTGGACAACGCCGCCACAACCCAGGTCAGGGAAGAGGTCATTGCGCGTATGCAGCAAGCGTTAAGTGTTTATGGGAATCCATCATCGACCCACAGCTATGGGAGGTCGGCCAAAACGGAAGTGGAGCAGGCTCGCAAAACTATTGCCAAAACCCTAAATGCCCAGCCTTCTGAGATTATTTTTACATCTGGAGGCACTGAGGCCGATAATATGATTTTGCGCTGTGCGGTAAGGGACTTGGGTGTCCAAACCATAATTACCTCTAAAATTGAACACCATGCGGTATTGCATACGGCCGAAGAATTGGAAAAGGAATATGGTGTTTCGGTTCGGTTTGTGGAGTTGGATAAAGATGGGAATCCGAATTTGAAAAGCTTGGAAAGCTTGCTAAGAGCTGATGATTCCAAGAAGTTGGTAAGCTTGATGCATGTGAACAACGAAATAGGTAACATTATTGACATTAAACGGATAGGCGAGCTTTGCAAGGAAACGGGAGCCTTATTCCATTCTGATACGGTGCAATCCATAGGTCACTATCCGTGGGATGTACAAAAAACACCCATCGATTTTTTCACAGCGGCAGCCCATAAATTTCATGGTCCCAAAGGCATTGGTTTTGCCTTCATTCGAAAGAACTCAGGTCTCAAGCCTCTTATTTTTGGAGGTTCGCAAGAAAGAGGCTACCGTGCAGGAACCGAGCCCTTTCACAACATCGTTGGGCTTGAGGAGGCATTTGTACAGTCCTATGCAAATTTGGAGGAAGAGACCAAAACGGTAAAGGGGCTTAAACAGTACTTCATTGAACATATTAAAACGGAAATTCCGGATGTAACCTTCAACGGACTGTCTGGTGATATGGAAGGAAGCACCTATACCTTGACCAACGTTCGGCTACCCTTCGACAAGCAGAAAGGGCTTATGCTTCTTTTTCATTTGGATATAAAAGGAATTGCCTGTTCAAAGGGAAGTGCTTGTCAATCGGGAAGTAATTTAGGCTCTCACGTGCTTCAAGAAATTCTGTCGGAAGAAGAATTGGAAAAACCCTCGTTGCGCTTTTCGTTTTCGAAGTACAATACGAAAGAACAGCTGGATTACACCATCCAAGTACTCAAAGAATTCTCAGAAAGTTAGTCCTTGTTTCTCCGTTTCTTTTCCTTGTCGTACGGAAATTTTCTCGAGGCAAGTTTCATCATCTTGTCGATGAGTTCCACTGTGTTTTTTCCTGTTTTTTTGGTAATTCCCTTTTCGTACTTCCAGAGAAGTTTCCCAGAATCACCATCACTTACCTTTACTCCGATTCTTCCATAATCGGCATCACCACTGAAGTAATCCAGAAAACTAAATTTTGTGGGCACACCTTCAGAAAGAAGAATGTTAAGGCTAAGGGTGCCACTGATGATTCCATCTACCTTGAGAATTTCGCATAGCTGCTTTGTGGTGTAAATGTCGAGGTTGTCGTATGAAATACTATTTTGGCTCAGAATGGCATTGGTATCCTCAATGTTTTGAAACTCCACATTGAATTTTTTCCTTTTCTTTCTTCTGGAGAAATAGGTCTCAAGGGCATTCTGAACGGCGTACCCTTCCTTTTTTGCCAATTCTTTGAGTTCATTTGGATTTACTCTTTGCTCCAAATCCAGATTGGTGATGAAGGGAACAATGGCCAATACTTCATGATTTTGGGCGAGTTCGTCAAACCTCCTGTTTTCGTAGATGTTTTTTTGGGCAAATGCAGTGGTTACCGCAAATACGGAAAAAAGGAAGCTAATTTTCTTCATCAAATTCATAGGACTCATCAAAATCGCAAAGCAAACTTCAGATTAAAGACCCGACTGGTCAAAAAGTTGGGAACGGCGAACTGCTGTTGTGTATCTACATCCCTAACCCAAGTATTTGTGATTGAGTTTTGGTTATTGAACATGTTGAAAATTTCAAATCCAGCACTCAACTCCTTGAACTTATGCAACCAATGACCCTCGGGGTACTTGCTTTTATTGTCGGCAAAAATATAGGAAATTCCCAAATCGACCCTTCTATAATCTCTTAATCTATTCTGAAAATCATAGGGGTCTGCATTATTGGGAGAACCACCGGGCACGCCGGTGTTGTAGACCATATTTAAATACAGTTTTAGATTGGGGATGCTGGGAACATAGTCTTGAAAAAGCATGGCGAACTTAAAACGCTGGTCGGTAGGGCGCGAAATATAACCCCGTCCTGCGATGTTTTCCTCCGTTTGTAAATAACCAACACTCACCCAAGACTCAGCTCCGGGCACAAATGTGCCGGTAAGTCTAAAATCAAAACCAAAGGCGTAGGCTTCCGCATTATTATTGGCGGCATATCGAATTCGAACATCTTCAATAGTGTAGGTGTTTACATCCCACATGTCTTTATAGTACGCTTCACTAACCAGACTAAACGGTCTGTTCCAAAGCTCAAAACTAAACTCACTCCCCACTACAAAATGCAGAGACTTTTGAGCTTCGACTTCCGGGTTGACTTGACCGGATAAATTCCTTAATTCACGATATAAGGGAGGTTGTTGATAACTCCCTATGGCCAACCGGAACAATATGTCGCGTTCCCAATTTGGTTTGATGGAAAATTGTGCGCGAGGGCTGAACAGGAATTGCGAATTGTTATTGAAGCCTTGGCCAGATAGGGTCCAATGTTGAGCTCGAAGTCCAAGATTGAAGTAAATATCATGGGTGTTCCATTGGGTTTGTCTGCTAAACTGGACAAAGCCAGACCAGCGGTTGGTCTGAACTGCATTGGTGGCCCGAACGCTTTCAAAGGGAACAATGTCACCCGTAAAAGGTTCTTCGGGTTGATTATTCTCAAATTGAGGTTCACGAGGGCGAACAAAGAACCCGGCGGAATCGATGAATTCACTTTCCCGGAGTTGGTCCCTGAAATCTTCATGGGTGAACTTGAGGCTCCATTCAAGGGAATTGCCCATTTTTTGATAGGCGCCACTGTGTTTTAGACTAAAAATGAGTGCATCCAACTGATTTCTTGCGCGGGATTGTTGCGAACCAACCCCTCTGGAGGAAGTGACTCCTCCTAGATTTTCACTCCCAAGACCTGTTTCGATTTCTCCCAATTCATAAGAAGCAATGATATCCGAAAATTCATCTTCCTTGGTATGGTACAATGACCCAGTAATGTCCAATTTGGTGGAATTGGAGGGCAGGTAATCCAGTTTTAAGGCGCCAAGAACATTTTCGTAACGACTTTTTTCGAGTCCTTCATAGAAAACAAGCAAAGCACGTGGTTCATTGATGGTACCGAAATTGGTTTGCCTTGTCAAAGGTTCGTTTTCATATTGATTGATGGCATAAGTACCCAAAAAACTAAGATGAACCTGATTGGAAAAGCGATAGGTTGAGAAGTTCTGAAAATCAAAAAACGATGGATTAAAGTTGGTATTGGTCTGCTGACTGTTCACCAAAAGGCTGTTGTCCCTAAAACGAATTCCTGCAACAGTGGTCAACTTTTTGTTTTTTGATATGGCTTCCAAGGTGCTGCCGACACCCAAGAAACTTCCTTCGGCACTAAATGAAAAATTCTGTGGCGTTTTATAGGTGATATCCAAAACGGAAGAAAGCCTGTCTCCATATTTGGATTGGAAGCCCCCCGCAGAAAAAGTGAGGTCGGTTACCATGTTGCTATTTACAAAACTTAATCCTTCCTGTTGGGCAGATCGTATGAGAAAGGTTCGGTATACTTCAATTCCATTAACGTAAACCAGATTTTCATCAAAGTTTCCACCCCGAACATTGTATTGCGTACTGAGCTCATTGTTGAAGGATACCCCTGGCAAAAGTTTCAGAACGTTTTCAACCCCTGCGTTGGCGCCGGGTATTTTACGGACAACTTCTGGGTCAATGGTGGTTACGCCTTCCAGATTCCTATCTCCCGTAGCTGATACTTCCACCCCTGCAATTTGAATGGCATCTGAGCGCATTACGGGATTGAATTCAAAAGTTTCGTTGGTATTCAAAATCAAATCTTTGAGCACCACATTTTCAAAACCTACATGGGTGAATGTTATGGTTGTCTTGAGATCGGCGGTTATTTCAAGAAGAAAGTAACCGTTCACATCGGTAGTCGTCCCGTTGGCGGTAGAAGTAATGTTTACATTTTCTAAGGGCGTGTTGTTTGGGTCAAGTACAACTCCAGTGATGTATGCACTTTGGGCATAGGTCAGTAAAGTCCCCAAAGAAAAAAATACCACCCAAAGGGTAAATTCCTTTGTTAAGAACTTATTTACGGAAGAAAGTACGTTCAAAAGTAGTTGTATTGCCCACATTATCAGTAACGTTGACTTTAAGATTGCATTGCGTTTTGTCCAATATCTTATCGTCGAAGTTGTAGGTAATGGTTTTTGTTTTGGGCTCGTACTCCATCAAAATCCAGTCCCCGTTTAAGGTTGCGTTATAAGTATTGATACCACTAAGGTCATCGGAAATTTCCAAACTCAGGTAACTATAATTGCTAAGCCACTGTTTTTCCTTGAAATTACGAGCTCTGATTTCCGGTGGAACCGAATCCCGGACCAAAGTGTACATGCCCAATGCTCTGGTTCGGGTGGTAAAGGAGTCATCCCTTTTGTATGTTTTGTGATGTCTTGGCTTCAACTTCTCGTCCAATCTGGCAATAAAAAGCTGCCTTCTTTGCTCTTGGGAATATTTTGAAACATCAAAACTTATGGTGAAATTCCTATGGGCCGCCACTGTGTTTCTATGAATGTTCACCGTGTCTTTGCCTTTGGTCAAATCAATATAAAAATCTTCGTAAAATGTATTGGCCGGAAAGTATACCGTAGCTGCGTCCAAATCAAAATTGTTGGGTTTGTCCGAAATAATAAAGTTTTCGGTTTTGGTATGGTTTCTTTGGGCCTGTGGATTCTCTCTTTTCCCTTCGACAGGAATCACCACTTTAATTTGATTTCCCTCATAATCGGAAATCAAAAGCTCAACATTATAGGAAAACCCCTCTTTCACTGAGATTTTACCTTGATTGTGAAGCGTTTTGTAAATGGATAAACGGTTAGACGGCACTTTGAAACATTTTTGAATACGCTGTTTGAATTTTCCAAAGTGTGCGTAGTCAATAAGGGTGTTGATGTAACGTGTTTCAGAAAAAGAAAAGGTCTCAAAATCATATTCGGAATACACTTTCCCATTGACGGTTTGTTTCACCGCAAAAACACCATTTTTGTTGGCGGCCATATCTTGGCGGTCAAAACCGTTAAACCCGAAACCTATGGTACCTATGGCGGTAACCTTATCTGCTAAAAAACTACCATCGGGCTGTCTTGAAAAACCGATTTGAGCTTTTTCGGCACTTTGGTTAAGGACAGCATCTTCAGACAACGGGTAGCCAAAGAGCCCTAAAAGTGTTGGGTTGGTGGCATCCCTTATCTCATAACCATATAAAAGGGGATTTGTAGGCCTTTCGGTCACACTGCTCCTTATCTCAAAATGAAGATGTGGGCCAGAGGAACTACCGGAATTTCCGGAGTAGGCTATAATATTTCCCTTTTCGACCTTTAATTCACCATAATCTGGAAAAACCTCCACCTCATAGGATTGCTTTCGATATTGCACTTCTTTGATGTAAGCTTCAATTTCTGGACTAAACTTTTGCAAATGTGCATATACCGAGGTATATCCATTGGGATGTGCCACATACATCGCTTTTCCATATCCCCAATGGGAAATTTTGATACGGGTAACCGTGCCATCCGCAATGGAATAAACGGGTAGTCCTTGCCTCCTTTGGGTCTTAATGTCGATTCCTGCATGAAAATGATTGGAACGGAGCTCCCCAAAAGTACCAGCCAATATCAATGGAATATCCAAGGGAGATTGAAAAATATCTTTGGGGTACTTTTCTTGACTGTAGAATGGGGAGGATAGGAGCAGAATTAATCCGAAAAGGGACAAGCGCATAGGCATAACATCAAAGTTCATACGAAAGTAACCAATGTTTTTCTCTGTTAAAAGTGTTTTTGGTCGCTTTGTTCGAATTGTGTCCAGCTTGGAATATCTCTTAAAAAAATTGCGAGGTTAGGCAAGGATCGTTAAATTTGTGTGATACGCATTGTTGTTTGCATATGGGCGAACTCGTTGAGATTGTTGATTCTTTGGAGAACAAGGTAAGTAAGTTGCTGCATAGGCTGGAACTCTTACAACAGACCAACTCCAAATTAAGGGAGGAGCTAAGTCAAGCTTTGGCCAACAAACAATTGGAACATCAGAGCGCTCAAGATTGGGAGGATAAGTACAACTCTCTAAAAATGGCAAACACAATGTTGGGTAGTAATACAAATAAAACAGAAGCTAAGCTCAAAATAAATACATTGATTCGCGAATTGGATATTTGCATTGCCAAGCTTGCCGATTAATGAAAAAATATGGAGGAGAAGCTCAAAATAAAGCTTTCCATTGCAGATAGGGTGTATCCATTGACGATAGATCCCAAACAGGAGGAAGGTTTACGGAAAGCGGCCAAGAACATTGAGATTTTGGCCAAGAAATTTGAGCAGAACTATGCGGTGCGCGATAAGCAAGATGTTCTTGCCATGTGCGCTTTACAGTTCGCTTCCAAAATAGAGCAAGGTGGAATAGACCGTTCTGAAGGTACCAAAGCCGCTCTAGAGCGCTTAAAAGCGCTTAACGAGTTGGTACATTCCAAATTAGGCGAATAAGTTCTTTTAAATAAATTATTGTTACTGCCCACATTGGTAATTATTTTTTGACAAACTCAACACTATTATATTTGAAAAGGGTGAGTTTAAGCTGTGAAAGCGGGCCCTACCAGCATAGGGATTTTTGAGCAGCTTGTTAGCCCTAAACCTGTAATTAGGAGTTTGTACAAAACTTCGCCCAATGTGGGCTTTTTTTATAACCAAACACTAACAACATGGATAACACTATAATGCTCGTAGGAGCAGTTTTGGTTGGACTCTTGGTAGGCTTTGCCGTTGCCAAGATAATGGAGAAAGGAAAGGCATCGAAAACATTGGCCCATGCCAAAAAGGAAGCCACAGATGTCATTAAAGAGGCCAAAAAGGAGGGGGAGAACATAAAAAAAGATAAAATTTTTCAGGCGAAGGAAAAGTTTCTGGAGCTCAAGGCGGAACATGAAAAAGTAATCATAGGCAAGGACAAGAAAATTGCTGAAGCTGAAAAACGCACAAGGGATAAGGAATCGCAGGTGAGTAATGAGCTCGCCAAGAATAAAAAATTGAATGAGCAACTGCAGCAACAAATAAAGGAAGTCTCCTACAAAAGTGAGATTCTTGACAAAAAGCATTCCGAAGCAGAGAAGCTGCACAAAAGTCAAGTGCAACAACTTGAGGTAATATCGGGCTTATCGGCCGAAGACGCCAAGAGTCAACTACTGGAGTCGCTAAAGGAGACGGCTAAAACAGATGCTATGGCGTACCTTCAGTCCACTCTGGAGGAAGCAAAACTTACCGCACAGCAAGAAGCCAGAAAAATTGTTGTCAATACCATTCAGCGAATTGGTACGGAAGAGGCCATCGAGAATTGTGTTTCAGTTTTCAATTTGGAATCCGATGATGTTAAAGGAAGGATAATTGGACGGGAAGGACGAAACATTCGTGCCTTGGAGTCTGCCACCGGAGTGGAAATTATTGTTGATGATACTCCAGAGGCCATTATTCTTTCATGTTTTGACTCAGTGCGTAGAGAAGTCGCCAGATTATCCCTGCATCGACTCGTTACCGATGGTAGAATACATCCGGCAAGAATCGAGGAAATTGTAAAGAAAACCGAAAAACAAATCAATGAAGAAATCATTGAGATTGGTAAGCGAACTGTAATTGACCTGGGTATTCACGGGCTTCACCCAGAACTAATAAAGGCCGTAGGCCGAATGAAATATAGGTCCTCTTACGGACAGAACCTTCTACAGCACTCTCGTGAAGTAGCTAAACTTTGTGGGGTAATGGCAGCGGAACTAGGTTTGAATCCTAAACTGGCCAAACGTGCCGGTCTTTTACATGATATTGGAAAGGTACCCAACGCTGAGGTGGAAGTGGAAACACCACACGCCATTTTAGGAATGCAGTGGGCCCAGAAATATGGAGAGAAAAAAGAAGTTTGCAATGCCATTGGTGCCCACCATGATGAGGTTGAGATGACTACTTTGATATCACCAATTGTACAAGTTTGCGATGCCATCAGTGGAGCCCGCCCGGGAGCTCGGAGACAAGTTCTTGATTCCTATATTCAACGTCTCAAAGACTTGGAAGAGATAGCTTTTGGTTTCAATGGGGTGCAAAAGGCCTATGCCATCCAAGCTGGTCGGGAGCTTCGGGTCATTGTGGAGAGTGAAAAGGTCAGCGATGATAAAGCTGCTGAGCTTTCATTCGAAATTTCGCAGAAAATCCAGACGGATATGACCTACCCTGGTCAAGTAAAAGTAACAGTGATTCGAGAAACCCGTTCTGTGAACGTGGCTAAATAAGCTCGATTATATACTTTTTACTCCTTTGGAGGTTAATAAAGAAGCTCTTCTTGGGCTGTTTTCGAGCACATAGCGCATTCGCGTGATTTGATCATTCGTAAAAATATTCATCACAGCATCTGATGTCAGGTTCATGTAGTTGGCCACCATGACATCTTCATTTGCACAGCCCAAATGAGGTTGATCATTCGTTACTTCCGTATCCACAGCCGGAGTATCATCGCAAAAATCGTTGGTTTCGCAGTTCCTATCACCCCAGGTATGCAGTAAACCCAAATAATGCCCCATTTCATGGGTTAAGGTACGCCCCAAATTACGACCTCCCGCCAGATTGGTTTCCCCAAAATGAGCCCAATTAACAATAATTCCTTCTGCTCCTCCGGGGAGTGGTTTCTGAAAAAGGGAATCACCGGGTAGATCTGAGTCTGGCCCTGTTGCTTTCCCTAACACGATATTGGTAAGGTCTTCAGGGTAAGGAGCCACCCAAATATTTATATAATCCTTCGAATCCCAATAACTGAAATGAGCATATTGCTCAAATTCAAATGCTGGAATATCGTTGGGTAAATCGTCAATGACCAGTTGCTTTCGTAAAATGCCATTTGTTGGATTCCCTAAGGGATCCTTTGTGGCAAGAACAAATTCAATTTTGGCATCTCCCCCATCAGGATGATTATTAAACCCTCTAGAGCCCGACTTTCTCCTAAAATCATTGTTGAGTAGTTCTATTTGCTTTTTAATCCGGTCATCTGAAATATTTGTTCCGATTCCAATATCCTCACCATTGTGAAGAACATGCACCACCACTGGAAGCAAATAAATTTCTGTAGTATCCTCATTTGGTATTGATGTTTCACTTTCACTGCAGGAAAATGTCAAATAAAGGAATAAGAAAGCACTAAGTTTTCTCATGATTTACTTCGTTTTTTAGGTTTTGAATGATGATTTGGTTTTATAAACCGCGATTTGATGAATTGAAGAGTCAAAGATTGAAATAAGGTTGCTTCGTTTAAGTGAACGAGTTGGGTTTATGATGCCATTTTAACGAATCATTTCAATTTTTTGGGGATTAAAGAGCTAGTTGTGTAATGTATAACGGAATCATTTTGCCGAAAAAAAACAAAAACTATGTCAAAGAAATGGCACTGGTTTATACGAAACAACTTAATTATCAAAAGCTTAACACCTTCAGATGATTGTTACGTGCATCGGTAAATTTGACGTGAAATTGTAAAGGGATGCTATTTTGCAAAAACGAATTCGAAAAAAAGGACTATTCTTCTTCCGAAGAAGCTTCCTCCTGTTTATTCCGATTGTTGGCCATAACCTTCAGCTTTATTAGCTTGGTCTTCCAAGTTTCAAGGGCTTTTTTATGGCGGTCGATATTCTCCACAACTTCTTTGACAAGGGGATTATCGCCAGACGAATTGGAGAAAAATTGAAGATTGTTCTCCAACTGCCTGATTTCTGATTTGGATTCCTCAATTTTCCTTCTAATAAAGGTTCTTTCATTTTGTAAGGCTCTGTCATCGTCACCCTTGGCCAATTGTTGCATCTTATCACCGTATTTGATGAGTTCAGATTCTTGTTGGCTGACCCCAATTTTCTTAAACAGGGCATCAATTATCTTATTGAATTTGCCGTTCAGATGTCTTTTGTTGTAAGGAACCCGACCATGCTTTTTCCAGTCGGCAAGGAACCCTTTCAGGGCTTTCATGTCCTTTTCCTTGTCACCACTTAGTTGAAAGGATTTTAAGCGGTCAAGACAGGCTGATTTCGCCTCAAGATTCTTATATTCTTCTTGCTGCCCAGCATTTTTCTCGGCATGCAGTCGGTTGAAGTAATGATTGCAAGCAGTTTTGAACTCATTCCAGATTTTATCGGAATATTTTCGGGGGACATGTCCTATTTTTTTCCATTCACTTTGGATGCGTTTCATTTCTGGCGTTGCCGTGTCCCAATCTTCACTATCCTTAAGGGATAGCGCCAACGCCAACAAAGCTTTTTTCTTTTCTAGATTTAGGTGTTGCTCTTTCTTTTGGTTTTTGTAAAAGGCGTTCTTGTTTCGATTGAAGGTGCGCACAGCTTCTTTAAAATCGCTCCACGTTTGCTCATTGAGCTTTAAGGGTACTTTGCCAGCTTTGAAAAAGGACTCACGAAGCTCTTCAATCTCCTTGATTTGCTGCTGCAAAGCCCTATGGTTATTACTCACATTATTACCGATTTGAGCAATGGACGCAATGATTTCCTGTTTCTTTTCAAGGTTTTTTTCATAGACCTTTTCCAGTTCCTGAAAATGATCTTGCCGCTTTTCATGCAATGCTTTTGTTGCATTACTGAATTTTTCCCAAACCTCTTCCCGCTGCTCTTTGGCGACGGGGCCTATATCTTCCTTCCAAATTTTGTGAAGGGTTTGCAGCTCCCGGAAAGCCTTACTTAAATCCGGCTCGTTGACCAGGCTTTCTGCGCGTTCCACCAATTTGAGCTTTTCTTCCAGATTGTGCTTAAAATCCAGGTCCCGAAGCTCCCGGTTAAGATGAAGAAAATCGTAGAAGATTTCCATATGGTGGTGATAGGTCCTCCAAACGTCGTTGTAATTGTTACGGGGTATGGGCCCCGCATTGCGCCACCGTTCTTGCAGGTCTTTGAAGTTTTTGTAAGTGGTGTTGATATCCTCCTCGACATTGACCAAGCCCTTGAGCTCATCAATGATTTCCAGTCGTTTTTGGAGGTTATTTTTTAGGTTTTGCTCCAGTTCTTTGTAATAATGGTCTCGTTTTTCGCGGTATTCCCCGAAAACTTCATTGAACTGTCTTTTTGCAACAGAATTATATCGGAAGTCTATTTCATTGCCACCATGGGCGACAAACTCCTCCTTTTTATGCTCTAAAAAAGCCTGAAACTTTTGATCAAACTCATATTTGATAGCACTTATATGCTTGTGTATGGCTTGGACTTTTTCATTTTTGACTAGGCGTTGAAGCTCGCCGACCAAATTTTCAAGGGACATGCCGTGGTAATCAAGCATGGGAATGTGGTGTCGTTTTTCATTTTCGACATCCTCGGCATCCTCCGCATTTGATTCATCGATTTCTTCCAAAGCCTTATCAGCATCTTCCTTTTTTGAAGAATCATTTTTAGTTACAATTTCCTGAGAAGAACCATTTTCTGTATTGTCTTCTTCCGGAACTTTTTCCGTGCCTTCTTTTTCGGATGAATTTGGGTCAGAAATGGGGCTTTCTTCCAATGATGTGTTTATAATATCCGAAACTTTCTGAGCACCACTTTCAGTTTCCTGAAGTTTTTGTTCATTTTCCTGCATCAGTAGTGTTTTTCCTTTCGATTGATGGAATTATAGCCAAGTTAACAACTATATTCACCAATAACAAAGGTAGTGATTCTTCTTTTTGTTTAAGTTTTGGGGCTTACCGATGGGGCTAAAATGCGTGTTTGTTGCGCACTTTACCGTGTATTCCAAATTTCCCAGGCCTTTTCTGCTTGTAACTCCAACATTTTCAAGCCATTAGAAATTTTTGAGCTTTGCTCTTCCCCAAGTTGCAAAAAAGTGGTCTTTGCGGGGTTATAGACAAGATCAAACAAAAGGTGCTTTTCGGTGATAAATTGGTAGGGGATATCCGGTCTTTGGTCAATATTCGGATAGGTCCCAAGTGGGGTGCAGTTGATAATCAATAAATGAGCATTGATGATCTTACCATCCAATTGGTCATATGTCAACCACCCTTTTTGAGGTGTTCGTGAAACATAGGAATACGAAATATCAAGTTGATCAAGAACGTATACTATGGCCTTGGATGCTCCTCCAGTGCCCAGCACCAGTGCTTTGGTATGATGTGGCCCGAGTAGTGGTTCCAAAGATTTTTGAAATCCGAAAGCATCTGTATTGAATCCTATTAAACCTTTTTCAGTGAATTTGATGGTATTTACTGCCCCAATTTCCGAAGCGACCGAATCCAATTCGGCAAGAAAAGGAATCACCTGTTCCTTGTAGGGAATGGTCACGTTCAGCCCCTTAAAATTGGTTTCGGACAGCAATTGTGGGAATTCTTGGATATCTCTTATATCCAAATTTTGATAGCTGTGATCTCTCAGCCCCAAATCCTTGAATTTTTGGGTAAAATAGCCTTGCGAAAAGGAATAAGAAATGTTTTTACCGAGCAGTCCGTAACGCTTTTCGCTCTTTTCTGTTTTTTCCATACCAATCCAAAATCAACAATACCAAAATGCCCAACACGACAAAAACCAGAGCCCATAAGGTTTCCCCATTTGTAAAATCGGGCAGAAAACGCTGATAGTTCTGAATAATTTTATCCCCGTTCGAATCAAAAAGCGGGTTGCCAATGGCATCCATTTTGTAAATCGTTCGCTTCCAAGGCCACACAACACCCAACGAACCTGTAATAAACCCCAGGATGACCGCAGTGGTAATTTCCTTGTAGTGCTTCAAAACGTAGCTGAGCAAATGGGAAAAAGTAACCAGTCCAGTCGCCGAACCCATAGTGAAAACCGCCAAAATTTTTAGGGTTTGTATTCGCTCAGAATCATTTACAAAACTTAGATCTCCAGAAAAAAGTTCTGAAATTGTATCGTAAAGCGCGTTGACGGAATCTACCAACAAAAGCACATAATTCCCTAAAAGGATAAGAATAAAGGAACCGGAAAGTCCGGGAAGGGTCATGCCCGAAACACTGATTATGCCGCAGAAAAAAATAAAAATCAGGTTGTCGTTCTCCGTAGCAGGACTCAGGAAACTAATGGATATTCCAATCAACAGGCCAATAAATCCCGCAGGAATGGTTTTTTTGTTCCAGTGGTGAAAGTCTTTGGCGATGTAGTAAATGGAACCTAGTATCATCCCAAAGAAACCTGCCCAAACAAACAATTCCTTTTGTTCAAGAAAATAGTCCAGTACCCGGGAAACACTAAAATAACTTATGAGCATCCCCGTAATGAGGAGAATCAAAAACTGTGCGTTCGTATACTTAAAAAAACTTTTGAACCTGCCATTAAAAAGCAACTTGAACGCTTTGGTATTTATTTTTTGAAGGGAATAGATAAACTCTTCATAAAATCCCCCAACAAACGCAACAATTCCCCCGGACACCCCGGGTACTTTGTTGGCAGCACCCATGCATAGGCCTTTCACCACCAAAAAGAATTTATCCAAAAAGGTTCTGGGTTTGTACATAAGGGAATTCTCGTCTTATTTTTTGGAAGCTGTTTTTTCCAGGATAAAAATAAGCGAAAAACCGAACAAAGCTAGAACTACAGCAGGTAGTATTTGGGGGTCCCCTTCAAAAGCAGAGGGCAGTACATTCATTTCATCGACCACTATAGTTTTATCACCAAAGGTCTTGGTTTCCAAAACCTTCTTCCAGGGCCAAATTTTGTTGAGCGACCCTAGTATAAATCCGGTTAGCAAGGCTAGCGTAAGGTTTTTATAATGGACGAACATCCATTTTAGCAAGCGCGCGAAACTCAATAGTCCAAAAATCGCTCCAATCCCAACGGTCAAGACTATATTAACATCTCTTTCGTGCACGGCGTCCAATATGGTTTTATACGAGCCCAATAGCACTAAGATGAACGCTCCGGAAATCCCCGGCAATATCATAGCGCAAACCGCTAAGGCACCTGAAAGAAACAAATAGGGAAGACTGTTGATGTTTTCATTCGGTGGAAGCTCCGTAATAAAATAGGCCAAAACAGCACCTCCAATAAAAACGAGTATGGTGCTTAGATTCCATTTTTTGATTTCTTTCCCCACAAAAAAAATACTGGCGAGTACCAAACCGAAGAAAAAAGACCAAAGTAGCACGGGTTTGTTTTCCAACAACCAGCTTAAAAACTTCGCCAAGGATATGACACTGATGAAAATCCCAACAAACAAGGTGAGTAGGAAATTACCATTCAGCTTTGTCCAGAATGCCTTGAACCCTTTTTTGCCAAGCGTTTTGAACAAGGACAAATTGATATTGTTGATGGAGCTTATGAGCTCTTCATAAATTCCAGAGATAAAAGCAATGGTGCCCCCGGAAACCCCGGGCACAACATCAGCGGCACCCATGGCCATACCTTTGAGCGTAACAAACACATAATCCAACGGATTTCTTGACTTCATAGTAAAAATGTAGGACCTAGATTATTAGGTGGATGCTTTCTTCACACCGGTGAGCAGACTTTTAAGCCATTTTATTTCACAAAGTTCTGGGAATTCTGATTCAAATAGATGAAGATTATCTGGGTTTATGTCGATAGCCTCTTTTATCTTGGTTTTCGATTTCTCGAACTCCTTGTTTTTGAGATAAAGGCCGGCCAATTTATAATACAACTGGGATTCCTCCGGATAGAACTCAATACCCTGTACCAAAACTTGAATGGACGAATTGAAATCCCCCATATTCTTTAGAGTTTCTGCCCAGTTCATCCAAGTCTTCAGTTCATAATTACCCAAATCTACCGTTTGTTTATAGGCAAAATCGGCTTCATCAAAATTTCCAAGTTGGAAATAGATTTTGGCGGCTTTTTTCCAATACAATGGGTTTTCCCCATCGATGTTAATGGCCTTGTTGATGTAGTACAAAGCCTTTTCAAAATTCTTTAGCCTACTATGAAAATCCGTAATGGCCAACCATCCTTTGTCCAACAAAGGGTCCTCATGTACGGTATTGTAGAAATAATACTTGGCCAAATCGTCGTTTCCCAATTTTTCATGACATCTGCCTATTCGAAGGTAAGCATGGGAGGTTGGGTCATCTATGGAAATTGTAGTTTCATAATTTTCGATGGCTTCATTGTATTTTCCCATATTTTCCAGGACTTTACCTTTTTCAAAATAGGCTCCAATAAATGAATCATCCGAAATAATGGCAAAATCAAAGGATGTCAGGGCTTCTTGGTACATGCCCTTGGCTTGGTACATTTTGCCCAATTGGTGCCATGCTACTTCGCAATACGGATTGCTTTCGAGATAATCGTTCAAATAGTGAATTGCTCCTTGGTAGTCTTCCAAAAATTCAAAGCAATACACCACATTGTACAGGGATGAATAATCTGCGTTATCAAACTCCACACATCGCATAAAACTACGTTTGGCGCTCTCGAAATCATCCATGAACAAATATTCCATACCCAAAAGGGAATGGATATCAAAGTTGTCATCACTTATTTCCAAGGCTTCCAACAGAAAGTTTACAGCTTCTTGATGATTGTCTTTTTTGGAGCTTATGTTGGCTCGCTGGATATAGATCTCATCATTTCGGGAATCAATGTCTTGAAGTTCATCCAAAAGGTTTTCGGCCTTTTCAAATTTATCTTCAAAAACCAATACTTCTACACGCAGTAACTTTAATTCAAGGGAGTTTGGGTGTTGTTCCAGACCGATTTGAATGGCCTTTTTTCCCAACGCGATTTTTCCGTTGTTCAGGTAGTAGTGAATGATGTCTTCAAAGTCCTCAGCATCAAAAAAATAGACGTCATCCGTTTTGAGCATAGACTCAAATTTACTTATTGACTTGTCAGTATTTTCGTTAGAATCTAACGCCATAGGAACGTATTTGGTTTTACTATGGACTTAAAATTAGCCCTTTGCCTTCTTCATTAAAGCCGAATTTTAGGTATGTTATCAACAAATTAGTTAACAGAACCCGGCTCGTATTCATTTAAAATCTCAATAATTAGGTCGCATCCCAGTTCTATTTCTTGCATAGAAATGGTAAGCGGAGGGGAGATTCGTACCGCTTTTGGTTCAAACAGCAACCAAAAAAGGATAAGGTGTTTTTTTGCAGCCGTCAAGACCAAATGGTTGGCAATTTCCTCATTCTGCATGATCAATGCCAGCATTAATCCCTTCCCTCTAACTTCTTTAATCAAAGGGTGTACCAAAAGCTCACGAAGTCGCTTTTCTTTCTGCAATGTCAGAGAAACTAACTGGCTTTTTGTCAGTTCGCGTAAAGTGGCCAAGCTGGCAGCTGCAATCACAGGATTACCGCCAAAAGTGGTGATATGGCCTAATTTGGGGGCATCTTGTAAGGTGGCCATCATCTCATGGGATGCAACAAAAGCACCTACTGGCAGACCAGAGGCCATGCCTTTTCCAATGACCAAAATATCCGGTATACAATTAAAGTGCTCAAAAGCAAAGAGTTTGCCGGTGCGCCCAAAACCCGGTTGAATCTCATCCAGAATCAACAAAGCGCCTACTTCATTACAACGTTTCCTTACTTTTTCCAGATACCCTTCTTTTGGTAGAACAAAGCCTGCACCGCCTTGAATGGTCTCAAGAACCACGGCCGCTGTTTTTTTGGTAATTAGCGATAAATCCTCTTCATGGTTGAATTGGATAAAGGAAACGTCGGGGATAAGCGGTCTAAAGGCACTTTTTCGAGCTTCATAGCCCATAAGGCTCAGGCTTCCCATGGTATTGCCATGATAGGCATGATGCGCAGCTACCAATTGAGAACGACCTGTGTAACGACGAGCCAATTTTATTGCACCTTCCATTGCTTCGGTACCCGAGTTTACCAAATAAGTGGTCTCCAAGGGCCTTGGCAAACATTCGGCCAATAACTTGGTGTAGGTAACCGCAGGTTCTTGAATGTACTCGCCATACACCATCACATGCATGTATTTATCAAGCTGTGTTTTTACCGCATCAACCACCTTTGGATGACAATGGCCCAAACTACAGGCCGAAACGCCTGCTACAAAATCGAGATGGGCGTTACCTTGATCATCATAAATGTAGCTGCCTTCCGCTCGTGAAATCGTTAAGCCTAAGGGATGTGGGGTAGTTTGCGCCTGATATTTGAAAAAATCTTCTTTCAGCTTTATGGGATTTGTGCTTTAGGAACCTTGACCTCTTTAGGTTTGGTCGCTTTACTTTGAGATACTTGATTCACCGGGTCATTCTCGTTTTTTCGCCTTTCTTGTTCCTCTGCATCAATATCAATAGGATTTTCAATTCCACGGATTTTCACCAAAGTGATATTGTTGTCATCCTCATCGAAAATATCATCCTTGGTCAATATACGTTCGTCACCTCGCCATACAAATCCCTTAAGTTTTCTGCTCTCCACAGGAAGGTCCTTATCAGGAAAAATATCCCCATCGGGATTTACAAAAAAGGTAATATCCTCAATATCGTTGTTGGCCATAACCAGTCTAATCTTACTGCAAATGGTCTTATCAATGCCAATGAGTTCTTGGTCATCGTTGTACATGTAGTAGATCACCTCGGTATTTTTCACCAAATCAATGATTTTAAGCTCATTTTCAATGAACTTTCCGAAGAGATCCTTGCCTTTGGCCTGGTTATAACCCTGTTTGCCGATGGTATCAAAAGAAATGATAAAAGCATTCTCTAAAACCTTAAGGGAATCCAGTTTTTCAGTTTCCAAGTCGGAAATAAGATGGATACTATCCCCGGTAATTTGATTTTCCACGTTCCAAAGAATGGGATTGGTGATGAGTTGTGTAATGCCTGTTTTTTCAGCAAAATGAATGGAATCACATTTACCGCTCAAATCAGTTTTATAGAACTTGGCATTTTTGAAAGCCCTTAGAATTCTGGATTCGGGCTGGCCGGTCACCATAAGGGTGTCCCCATGGATGTATAGGGAGTCTTGTTCCACTAAATTGACGGAAACCGCCCTTTTAGTGGCGAATAATGAGTCCAGTGCCTTATACACCTCAGCATAATGGGCCCGAATCACCCCACTGTTGATGGTATCCGTAATTTGAATGTTATTGGTAGCTGAGGCGAACTCTGAAATTTTATCGAAATAGAGGCTGTCCCCCTCAATAATACGGTCATCATAGTCGATTCGGGTGTTTTTGATTCCGTATCCTCTTTCAATCTTGGTGTCATAAAAACCTCGCTCACAGTAAATTTTGTAATCCTCGCCAACAATGGTGGAAGGGCCATACATATAGGCATTTTTTGAAGTAGTATAATAATCCAGACGTTCAGAATCCAAGGTATACTGCTCATTATCAATATGTACACTATCCAAGAATTGATATTTCTTTGGAGTCATAAAGTAGGTGCCAATTCTGCTTGTCAAAACATTGGCAGAGTCAACCACTTTGCCACCAGAACGATAGAACGATTCCTGTTTTTCACGATTGAAGTACAGCGTATCGGTGGTCAAGGTCATTTGACCATTGGTCAGATCAACATTCTCCCAGGCTTTGGCAATTTTTGTATTCCCATCATAATCAATTTTGCCACTGTTCAGTTCGATGGAATCTCCTTGCTGCAATCGGATGTTACCAATGGCCTTTAATTTGTTTTCCTGGGTATAGAAAATGGCAATGTCGCACCATAGGTCGGCCCCTTGGTGTTCAAATTGCACCTGCCGTTCATCATCTTTGCTAAAGATGGATGCACCTGGAAATTGTGCCTCATCTTTGGTGAAATTCGCACCATACACGATATTGATCTGCTTGCTTTCAGGCTGGGTTTCTTGAGCCACAAGCGTGATATGGGCAAACAGACAAAAAAAGAAGACAAGTCTTTTCAAACGCATTGCTTTTGGGTCAAAAGTAGGGTTTTTAGAAGAAGTTGATTCTACTCTTTACAAACCTTTAATACTGAAGCAAGTTTTATTTAAGAGATGAAGCACAAGCAGAAAAATCGATTCGAATTATCTGTGGATGGTTTGTAGCCTATCGGGTCCTACAGAAACTATCTTGATAGGTACATTGAGTTCTTTTTCGAGAAATGTAATGTACTCATTGAGGGCTGGCGGCAAATCTTCAACTTTTCTCAGCTTTGTAAGGTCTTTGGACCAACCCTTAAGCTCCGTATAAACTGGAATGACATTATCACTTTCAATATTGAATGGAAGATGCTTGATTTTCTCACCCCCGTACATATAGGCCGTGCAAACTTTTATGGTTTCAAAGCCGCTTAATACATCGGCCTTCATCATCATCAGTTCTGTTACCCCGTTGATTTGAACGGCGTACTTTAGCGCAACAAGATCAAGCCACCCACAGCGCCTAGGCCTTCCCGTAGTGGCACCAAACTCATTACCGACGCGAGCCATGGTTTCGCCGTCATTATCAAAAAGCTCTGTTGGAAAAGGGCCGCTACCCACTCTAGTGGCGTAGGCTTTAAAAATACCCAATACACTGCCAATCTTGTTGGGGGCCACACCTAAACCGGTACAAGCTCCAGCCGCAGTGGTATTGGAGGATGTAACATAGGGATAGGTTCCAAAATCAATATCCAAAAGAGAACCTTGGGCCCCTTCCGCTAATATTTTTTTACCTTCCGCCTGCGCCTTGAAAATAAATTCTTCGCTATCAATGAAAGTTAGTTTTTTAAGGGCTTCGACCCCCTCACAAAACTCATCTTCCAGCTCTTTTAAATCGTACTGAATGTCAACATTATAAAAGTCGATCATGGCTTCATGCTTGTTGGCAAGAGCTCGGTACTTTTTTCTCCAAGTATCAAATTCCAAGTCGCCCACACGAAGTCCATTACGTCCTGTTTTGTCCATATATGTTGGACCAATACCCTTAAGGGTAGAGCCTATTTTCGCTTTTCCTTTTGAAGCTTCGGAAGCGGCATCAAGTAAGCGATGGGTAGGCAGAATGAGATGGGCCTTTCGTGAGATCAACAATCTCAAGACGATATCAATATTAAATTTTTCAAGGTTGTCCAATTCCTTTTTAAAAATCACGGGATCAATTACCACTCCATTACCAACAATGTTTAGGGCATTTTCGTGAAAAATTCCAGATGGAATGGTATGCAATACATGTTTAATACCATCAAACTCCAAAGTGTGCCCTGCATTGGGACCGCCTTGAAATCGGGCTATGATATCGTAATTTTTGGTTAGTACATCAACAATTTTCCCCTTCCCTTCGTCTCCCCACTGGAGTCCGAGCAATAAATCTACCATGAAGTAAGTTGGTTAGTCTGTTAGGTTTTCTTCTTTGTTTCGGGTTCCGTAAAAATAGAGCGAATGGTTATTGATTTTGATATCAAAAACCTCTTCGATGGTTTTTTTGATGGACTGGATACGTGGGTCACAAAACTCGACCACTTCGCCGGTGTCCGTCAAGATGACATGGTCGTGTTGACGGTCAAAATAAGATTTTTCGTACTGGGCCTGGTTTTTACCAAATTGATGCTTACGAACCAGTTTGCATTCCAAAAGCAATTCGATGGTATTGTAAAGGGTGGCCCGACTGACCCGATAGTTTTTGGTCTTCATTTTAATGTAGAGGGATTCCACATCAAAATGGTCATCGCTGTTATAAATCTCCTGTAGAATGGCATAACGCTCTGGAGTCTTGCGATGCCCCTTTTCTTCCAGAAAGGAAGTGAAGACATTTTTAACAATTTCCTGATTTTTGTTGTTCCCCATGGTCTCAACTAAACTAAAGGGCAAAGGTACGCCTAAAAATTAAATTCTGTCCACTCGATCTATCCCCTCAATTTGTTTCAGGTTATTGATCAGTTTTTTGAGAATGGTGTTGTTTTTTACTACCAACGCGATCTTTCCTTTGAAAGTTCCGCCATCTGCACTGAAATTCAAATTTCTCATATTCACGTGCATATTATCGGAAATAATATTGGTGATTTCATTTACAAGTCCCATGTTGTCTATTCCGGTGATTTCGATATCCACCGTAAACTCTTCCTGAGTGGAATCAATCCATTTGGCCGAAATAATTCGATATGCATAGTTGGATTGAAGGGAAATAGCATTGGGACAGTTCTTTTTGTGCACTTTTATCCCATCGTTCACGCTCACAAAACCAAATACCTCGTCTCCGGGAATGGGGTTGCAGCAGTTGGAGAGTTTGTAAGGGAGTTTTTCCTCTTCCTTACCAAAAACCAACATGTCAAATTTTGAGGTAATTTCTTCCTTGTTGACATCTTGTGGTACTGGAGTACGTCGAATGCGATTTTTAAAGAAATTGAGAAATGCATTATGATAGGAAGAAGCGAAATCTTTGATTTTCTGATTGTCGATCACACCAATCCCAACACGATAGAAAAGATCTAAACTTGTTTTTAGCTTGAAGTAGGTCACCAATTTGTTGACCGTATCTTCTGTCAAATCTATCTTTTGCGACTTTAGTTTCCTACGTAGAATTTCTTTGCCTTCCGAGGCAATGGATTTTTTCTCCTCACTTAGCGAAGAGCGAATTTTTGACCGGGCCCTTGCTGTTTGGGCATAATCGAGCCAGCTTTGACTGGGCTTCGCTGTTTCTGAGGTGATGATTTCTACCTGGTCACCACTATGCAATTCAGAACCTAGGGGTACTAGTTTTCCATTTACGCGGGCACCTCGGGTCTTCATTCCAATCTCGGTATGAATATGAAAGGCAAAATCCAGAGCTGTGGCGCCTTTGGGCATGGATTTCAATTCACCTTTTGGAGTAAAAACGAATATTTCTTTGGAATACAGGTTGAGTTTGAATTCCTCAACAAAATCAACTGCATTGCCATTGGATGTCTCCAAAGCTTCTTGAAGGCGATTGAGCCATTCCTCGATACCTTGTTCCTTCTGTGCGCCATGTTTGTATTTGAAATGTGCCGCATACCCTTTTTCGGCAATTTCATGCATGCGTTCGCTACGGATTTGTACCTCGACCCATCTACCCTTTGGCCCCATCACGGTTATATGTAGAGCTTCATACCCTGTAGATTTTGGAGAAGTGATCCAGTCACGGAGACGAATGGGGTTAGGGGTAAAGTGATCCGTTACAATGGAGTAAATCTTCCAGGCAAGAAATTTTTCATTCTTTCGATCCGATTTGTAGATAATTCGAATAGCAAATTTGTCATAGACCTCATCAAATGAAACATTTTGGGCTTTCATTTTTCGTCTTATCGAAAAAATAGACTTCATGCGACCCTTGATCTCGTAATTGAGACCCTCTTTATCCAGTGAATTTCGGATGATATTTGAAAAAGCTTCAATATAGGACAACTGATCTTCCTCCGTGTCCTCTATTTTGGCCTGAATGTCATTGTACACCTCAGGTTCGGTATATTTTAAACTGAGGTCTTCAAGATGCGTTTTAATATTGTAAAGGCCTATTCGGTGGGCAAGAGGCGCATAGATATACAAAGTTTCGGATGCAATTTTCACCTGCTTGTGTTCTGGCATGGCATCCATGGTGAGCATGTTGTGATAGCGATCCGCTATTTTAATAATGATCACCCGAACATCGTCATGCAGCGTCAAGAGCATTTTTCTGAAATTCTCCGCTTGTTGACTAATGTCCTTATCCTTCTTAAGATGGGCTATTTTGGTGAGGCCATCTACAATACGGGCCACGGTTTCCCCGAACATTCGCTCAATATCGTCAAGGGTGTAGGGGGTGTCTTCCACAACGTCGTGGAGAAGGGCCGAAGCAATGGAGACTGCATCGAGTCCTATTTCTGAAGCAACAATTTTGGCAACCGCAATCGGATGGAAAATATAAGCCTCCCCAGATTTTCTTCGTTGATCCTTATGGGCGTCTACAGCCACATCAAAGGCAGAGCGTATCAGTTTCTTGTCCTCGGCGGACAAGTTCTGATAGCTTATGCGAAGCAATTCTTTGTATTGCTTTGCAATTTCTTTGTTCTCTTTCTCTACAGCTGCCTCTGTCATAGTATATTAAAGTTACACAAACTTTATAGCTAAACAACAAAAATCATGCCTTTAGGTTCCTAATTCGTTCAACCAAAGGAGGATGCGAATAATGCACAAAAACGTACGCAGGATGGGGTGTTAGGTTACTCAGGCTGTTTTTGGACAGTTTTTTTAGGGAGGTTATTAATGGATCGGCGGCAAATGTCTTTTTGGCATAATCATCTGCTTGAAATTCAAATTTTCTAGACAAATAGTTCATGGCCAAACCTGTTATTTCCGATATCGGACTGTACAATAACATGAAACCTACCAATCCGGCGTGGAAGCTTGCCTTAGAGACGCCAATAGCCAATGCAATTTCCGGATTGTTGATGAAAAGGGAGAGTATGTATAGCGTAAATCCCATTAAACTCAAAGAGACGAAAAGATTAAAAATGATATGTTTTCGTTCATAATGGCCAACTTCATGAGCTAAAACCGCTACAATTTCATCTTCGTCCAAATCACTGATCAGGGTATCGAACAGGGTAACTCTTTTTTCTCTTCCAAATCCCGAAAAGTACGCGTTCGCTTTCGTCGACCTTTTGGAACCATCGATGACAAAAATTTTATTGAGTTCGAAGCCCACTTGCTTGGCATAATTTTCAATGGCACTTTTGAGGCTTCCGTCCTCCAAGGGTGTTTGCTTATTAAAAATGGGAACAATGAACCGACTGTAAAATAAATTTAGAATAAGGGTGATAAAGGCCAACATTGCCCAAGCGTATAACCAAAAATCGGGACCGGTCCATTGATAGAACCATATAAAAAGGGCCAAAATGCCTCCTCCGAAGACCAAGCTCAAGAGCCAGCCTTTGACCATATCTGAAAAGAAAAGGGATTTGGTGGTCTTATTGAATCCAAATTTTTCTTCAATCACAAAGGTTTGGTAGTAGGAGAAGGGCAATCCTAAAATGCTGCTTCCCCATACGATAATTCCGAAAAATAGAAGGGCCATGGGTATAGTTTTGTCCGTAATGGACCTGACTACGGAGTCTATCCATTCAAAACCGCCAAAAATCAGAAATGCTAGAGTGAGTGCCAAGGAAAACCCGTCCGAGAGAAGTCCAAATCGGTAGTTGGTTTTTTTATATTGCTGTGACTTTTGATATTCTTCTTCATCGAAAACATCCTTGAGCTCTTCAGGAATTTGGGACGTAAATCGTTTGGCGTTTAGGTATTCCAATAGCTGATGAATCAGATATTGCGCCGTTAAAATAAAGATGATAATGTAGAAAAGCGTAGTTTCTCCCATAGGCTAAAATCCTCTTTGACGCCCCGCCTCAAAGATAAGTATTGCTGCTGACACGGAAACGTTCATAGAGTCAATTTGCCCTCGCATCGGGATTATGAGGTTTTCGTCGGAATTCTTTAACCATTCATCGGATAAACCGGTGGATTCAGTACCAACAACTATGGCTGTGGGTTGGGTAAAATCGCTTTCAGTGTAGGTTTTGGAAGCAGATAAAGCGGCACACTTTATTTTGATTTCCCTTTGTTTTAAGAACTGAATGATTTCTTCAGAGGTCCCTATTCCAACTTGGGTTGTGAAAAGGCATCCTACACTCGACCTGATACTGTTTGGGTTGTACAAATCTGATTTGGGATTGGCAATTAAAACAGCATCCAGATTGGCAGCATCAGCGGTTCTTAGCAGTGCACCAATGTTCCCTGGCTTCTCAGGCGCTTCGGCAACAAGAATCAATGGATTACTTTGAAGCTTAATTTGTGCCAGCCCATGTTCTTTTGCTTTACAAATTGCCAAAACCCCTTCAGTTGACCCACGATGGGCAATCTTTTCGTAAACGGTTTTGGATAGCTGCACTACTTCCGTTTCAGGCTGGTTTTCAAGAAAACGCTGGATTGAAAAGGAAGTAATCTCGGGGACATGCAAAAGCACTTCAAAATGATAGCTCCCTTTTTGTGCCATTTCTATTTCGCGATGGCCCTCCACCACAAAGAGTCCTGTTTTTTTACGTTCCCTAGATTTATCTTTGAGTGCCAGCACTTTTTTTGCCAAGGGATTTTGCGTGCTGCTGATAAGTTTCTCTACCTTCACAGGTCAAAAATACGTTTTCCTGTAATCTTAAATCCGAATGAACGACCAAGCGACCAAACTGATAGCAATGAAACAACTAAGTACGTTATTGATTCTACTGACCCTAGCTGCCTGTAAACAGACGCCCAAGGAGGATTCAAAAAATGAACAGCAGGATAGCTCCGCCATAGTAGAGGAGAAATATCCCCAGTCCCTCTCCAATACTTTTAAAGCCCATGGAGGACTCGAACTTTGGAGGGATCAAAGAACGCTGTCCTTTAGCATGGAGAGACCTGATTTTACTGAGGTGCATACCATTGATTTGCATACCAGAAAAGACAGAGTTGATACGGAAAAATTTATTTTGGGTTTTGATGGTCAACAGGTTTGGCTGCAGGATGAAGGAGAGAAGTACAAAGGGAACCCTGGTTTTTATCACAACCTTATGTTCTATTTCTACGCCATGCCCTTTGTTTTGGCTGATGATGGTATCGTATACGGGCATACGGAGGACTTGGTTTTTGAAGGGAAGCATTACCCAGGTGTCCGGATTGCCTACCATGATGGAGTAGGAGCTTCATCCAAGGATGAATACTACATCCATTATGACCCAATCACCAACCAAATGGTCTGGTTGGGTTATACGGTAACGTATAAAAGTGGTGAAAAGTCGGATAATATTAGATGGATAAGGTACTCGGATTGGATAGAAGTTGAAGGGCTTCTTTTGCCAAAATCCATCAGTTGGTATACCTATGAAAGTCGAACCCCGCTTGAACCAAGAAACACGGTCACTTTTAATGACATAAAGCTGAGTACAACAAAAAAATCCGATTCGTTCTATGCGAAACCGGAAAGTGCAGCGTATGTTGAGCTCAAGAAAAGCTAATCATGGTGGTTAGAGTAAAAAGGCGTTCAAAATGAACGCCTTTTTTGTTTTATTTTCCTTCGAACTTGCCCATGTACCGTTTCCAAAGTTCGGTTTGATGGGTTTCCAACGAAATATCCCGTCCATCAATGAAGGCCCTTGACAGTTGGTTGGTTCGCATATCCAAGGCATCACCCTCTGAAATGAAAAGTGTGGCACTTTTTCCCACTTCCAAGGTTCCATAGTTGGCTTCAATACCTAAAATTTTGGCGGTATTTCCAGTAATCAATTGCAAGGCTTTTTCTTTTTCCAGCCCTTGCGCCACCACTTGACCTGCATAAAAGGGCAGGTTTCTCGTCTGGAAGTTGGAAGCAGAAGCATTTTGCAATCCTACCAAAAGCCCAGCGTCAACCAAAATCTTCGGAAGTTTATAGGTGAAATCGTAATCATCATCGTCAAAATTGGGTAAGGAATGGGTAAAGTTTACCAAAACAGGGACGTCGTTTTCCTTTAGGAAGTCAATCACCTTGTGGGCATGATAACCTCCCACAAGTACCACATTGGCTACGCCCATTTTCTTGATTTGGCTAATGGCATCAATGATTTCTTTCTCTCCATGGGCATACACATACAAATGCTGACTTCCGTCAAAAACACCTTGCATGGCAGCAAAGGGCAGATTGATCTCCGCAGTTCCGGATTGCCCATACGCCTTAGCGTTTTGCATGAAGGTAACAACCTCCAATTTTTGTTTGTCGTAATCCTTGTTCGGAAGAAACCCACGGGGTTCTCCCAACCACCATCGACCTCTTCGAAACGTTGTGGGCCAATTCAAGTGGATGCCATCATCCATTTTCACTGCCGCATCTTCCCAATTCCAGGCATCAAACTGAACAATGGTAGAGGTGCCCGAAATTCTGCCACCCTTGGGAGTAATCTGGCCTAAAAGAACACCATTGGGTCGCATGCTTTCCACCACCTTGGATTCGGCATTATAGGCAATGATACTTCGAATGTGCGGGATTAGATTTCCAATTTCATCCTGATCATTACTGGCCCGTACTGCATTTACCTCGATAAGTCCCAAGGATTTTCCGGGAGCTATAAATCCAGGGTAGATGTGCTTTCCAGATGCATCAATAACTTGTCCTTTGGCTGTAACTTCAGGCCCGCCCAATGTTGTAATTTTTCCATTTTCGAAGACCAAAGTGCAGTTTTCCCTAAGGGTTCCATCTCCAATATGTGCGGTGGCACCTTGAATGGTGACGGCTTCCGTTTGGGCACCTGCGGGGGTTTGTTGGGCAAAACCTAAAGTGCTTATTAGAAAAACGGTGGTTGATATTATGTTGAATATTGTTTTCATATCTCTAGGTATTAAAGGGAATCACAATGAAACTTTGGTTTTTTATTCTGCTTGGGGCCTTGGGTCTTAGCTCCGTTTTCTTTTTCATTCAACATCATGTTGATGAGTTGGCTGCGTTCTTTCTTTACAGCCGCTTGAAGCATTTTATCCTTTTCCAAATCAAAGTATACAGCTCCCTCAATCAGTGTTTTCTCGGCTTTGGCATAGACTGATAGGGGATGATTGTTCCAAAGCACCAAATCGGCGTCTTTGCCCACTTCCACACTACCTACGCGATCATCAATATGAAGAAGTTTTGCGGGATTTAAGGTCACGGTCTTCCAGGCCTCAATTTCGCTCATGCCTCCATATTTTACGGTCTTTGCAGCCTCTTGATTCAATCGTCTTGACATTTCCGCGTCATCACTGTTGATGGCAACGGTCACCCCTTGGCTAGCCATGATTGCCGCATTATAGGGGATGGCATCGTTTACTTCGTATTTGTAAGCCCACCAGTCGCTAAAGGTGGAGCCGCCAACACCGTGTGCCGCCATTTTATCCGCCACTTTATAACCTTCCAAAATATGGGTGAAGGTGTTCACTTTAAAGTCAAATTTCTCCGCTACTTTCATGAGCATATTGATTTCGCTTTGCACATAGGAGTGACAACTAATAAAGCGTTCTCCATTTAAGATTTCCGCCAATACTTCCATCTCTTCATCATAGCGAACGGCCTGTCCACTTTTCTTTTTGGCATCATACTCCTTGGCACGCTGAAAATAATCTACAAAAATCTGCTCGACCCCCATTCGGGTTTGCGGAAAGCGTGAGAAACTCTGCCAATTGGATTGCTTGACATTTTCACCCAAGGCAAATTTGATGAATTTGGGCATGTCGGGAAAAATAAGTCCATCTGCGCTTTCACCCCACTTTAATCGAATAATGGCCGATTGTCCGCCAATAGGATTGGCCGAACCATGCAACAATTGAATGGTTGTGACGCCTCCTGCCAAATTTCTGTAAATGTCAATGTCCTTGGCATCGACAACATCGGTCATGCGCACCTCTGCTGTAGAATTGTGACCTGCTTCATTGATGGACAAACCAGCAATATGGGAGTGCTCATCAATTACTCCTGCGGTCAAATGTTTTCCTGTGGCATCAATTACCTTGGCTCTACCAGGATTGAGGTCTTTACCAACCTTCGACACCTTACCATCTTTGATGAGCACATCAGTGTTTTCAAGGATAGTTTCCCCAGTCCATACGGTCGCATTCTTGAAGAGTATATCTTCTTGCCTCGGTTTTGAAGCATAGCCGAAACCAACATTCGGAAAAGTCAGTGGCAGTGCCTTTGATAGGGGCGATGTTGCTTTTACCGGGGATTTTTGATCTATTGAATCGGTTTTTGTAGCGGTAAAACTGGATTCATTTCCGTTGGGCATTATCAGCTTTCCTTTAAGGTTATTTGATTGGGCATCAACCAAGGAAACCAAACGATATGAGTCTCCTTTGCTATCTGTAAATGCCAAGTTTAACCAATTCGATTTGAAACTGAATTTGCTAACGAGCTTTAGGGTGTCTTGTTTAACCGAAGCCTTAGGTTTATTGGGTTCACCTGAGATGGAAATTTGGTAGGTTTTTCCACCTAAGGCCAAGCTGTAATCTCCTCGAATATCTTTTTGATTTCTGTCATTGATGGTACTTCTTACGCCCTGGACCCAGTTCTCATAAAGAATGGTTCCCTTTTCGAAAAGGTCTCCGGAAGTAATTAGAAAATTCGCTTGTCGACCAGGCTGCAACGAACCAATCTCATTGGATTTTCCCAAAATTGCGGCGGGTATTGTGGTCAACGCCTCCAAGGCTTTTGACTTTGAAAGGCCATGGCTGATGGCCTTCATCAGCTTTGATTTAAAATCAGAGGACGACTTTAAACCGTGCAAGGTCAATGAAAAATTGATGTTGCTTTGTTCCAAAACCTTTGGATTCGTCGGAGCTAGGTTCCAATGACGCATATCTTTCAAGGTGACATAGGCCGCTTGGTAAGGATTTGATACATCATAGGCCTTCGGAAAATTTATGGGAACAATCAGGGTGGCATTGGTTTTTTTTATGTCCTCTATGTGTTCATATTCATCACCTCCGGCCAAAATGGTATACTGAACTCCAAACTGGTCCCCAATTTTATCCGCGCGAAGTACATTCCCATTATCACCTGCTGCAAATATCTGTTTTAAACCTTTATTGGCAATAAGAGCTTCCAACGACCGATCTTTTGTTTCCACCTTGCCTTGTGCATACCAGTTCATATCGTGGTGCAATTGTCGCATCAACGAAGTAGCTCCCATTAATGAAGTGGGATAAGACTGGCGTTTTGCAATGCTCTTTTTAAATGAAAAATACTGAGCTGATTTATCATCAAGTATTCTTTGTGAGGCATCCCCTTCGTCATTCAAAGCGACCAAAACCCCAGAACCTCTTGCAATACCGTCCTGTATATGAGAGTTCACGACCCCGAATCCCAGTTTACGGAGTTCTTTTGCCTTTTTCTCATCATAATCAAACTTGGCAATGGCCATATTTTCGGGCATGATGTGGTCATTCCAGTAAAACCCCTCTCGCTCTGCATCGTATTGTGCAGACCTTCCTGTGGATTTTGCTTTTTCGGGCATTTTTACCCCAAATCCTGAAAATACATCAATGAACGATGGATAAATGGATTTGCCCTGAAGGTCTTCTACAACCGAGTTTTTTGGGATACTGACAGTGGCCCCCACTTGAACCACCTTACCGTTTTGTATAAGCAGGGTTCCATTTTCAATTACGTTGCTTGGAGTAATGAATATTTTAGCATTGGTAAATGCAGTGTAGTTGTTGTTTTTGGCTTTGACGCCGTCATTTTTTGGAAAGTAATCTTGTGCAAAGACTGTTGCACATGCCCATAAGAGAGCATAGGTAAGAAATCGTTTTTTCATAGAGCTACCGTGTTGAATTAGTCAGCTTTAAAGGTAACTGAACTGATAGGATTGTACAAACTTCTACTAGAACCTTTCTTTGGCATGATAGCCTATCAATAGACCTACCACGGAATTGTAGCTTTGTATGCCTTCTTCTTGATTATTGGCCTTAAGAAAGGTATTGAATATGGATTTGAAAACTGGCTCCAAAGGGTTTTCATATTTTTCCCAAAATCGGTTCACTTCCCTGAAGTTTTCCCGGACACCTTCGTTTAACCCTTCGACCATTTCTTTGAATTTCTCTCCATCGCGTCGTGCCAAATCCGAAAGGCAATAAGCTAAGGCATGTGAATAAGCGGCATATTGAAAATAGGGGTCGTCGTTGACGGATGTCACCAAAAAACCTAGAAAATTGGTAGCGTCCTCGGCAGAATATCCCAGCTGATGTCCCACCTCATGCCCACTAACTGTGGGGAGCCTAAATTTGGGTGTAACCCCATTTACCTGAGCCTCGTTGGAAAAAGGATTCAAATACCCGCCATACCCCATATAGGTGAGGGGAATGCTATATATGGAGGCTTTCAAACTTCGATGCTTGTAGTCAAAATCCGGGTATTGTTGTTTTAAGCTTTTATATCCTTCTTCTGTTTTCTTAAAGATTTCTTTCCTTGAATATGGAATTTTTACGGGTAAAGTGCTATCACCCGTTATTTCCGTTTGAATCGTATTCGCCCTATTGGTGAGGTATTTTATGAATTCTACTAACTCTTCTTCAGAATACTCTTTGGTGATTTCCAACTTTTCATCGATGGGCAGACGGTAGTAGTTGAGCCCCCACAACAGATGAAAAAGAAAATAGGTAATGGAAAGGACAACAAGAATGTTCTTTAAAAAGCCCAAAGGCTTTGTTTTGATGAACGTCCAATGGCGGTATATGTATCGGATGGCCAAAATACCAAGAATGGTGTACAATACATCCCCGATTGAAAAGGGAATCCATCCAAAAAGAATTCGAAAGAATTGGGAAATCAGAGGATAGATGGCCTGGCTATAGTATTTTTCAACCAGTTCGGGATAACTGCCCAACCACTTCACTAGGATAATTTGTAGGGGCAGTGCCAGTAGAAGGATTGTTTTTGTCCTTTTTCCCATAAATAGACCAATAGGATGGAATGAATTACGAATTCTAAGCTAAGTCTTAATTGTTAGATGACAATGGGAGTACAGGTCATAGATTATTTGAAAAAAGAAAACGCCGCTTTAAGCGACGTTTCTTTCATTGAAATCTATTCTTCTTGGATACCTGTTATTTCCAAATCAAAAACAAGGTCGGCATTTGGCGGTATGGGACCACCTCCTTGTGGGCCATAGCCTAAATGTGGCGGAATGAACAAGCGTACTTTGTCGCCCACCTTCATACTTTGAAGCCCCTCTTTGAAACCAGGAATCAATCTGGCTTCCGGACTGTAATCCATTGGAATTGGGAAGTAACCCCCACCTTGTTTCCTTCTCTGGTCAAATTGGTCAAATTGAACCGCGATTTCTTCATAGTTGCTATCAAAAAGGTCACCGTTGGTAAGCCATCCAGCATATAATACCATCACTTTTTGGCCTATTTTAGGCTGTTCCCCATCCCCTTTTTTAAGGGAATAGATCCGGAGACCGCTTGAAGTTTCTTCTGCATCTTTTTTCTGTTGTTCAAACTGTGCCACCAAATCCTCTTTCATTTTCTTGAAAGCCGCCTCTGCAGCTTTCTCCTCTTCGAAGTAATCTGTCATGATTTGAACTTCATCAAACTTTTTGGCTTCTTTGCCCTTGCGAACTATCTCCACTTTGTTCATTATCACATCAACACTGGGGCGATCTTGTGGGCCGGTAGCTACATTGGCAATGGAATCCACCACTTCGATACCCATGACAACTTCCCCGAATACGGTATGTCTTCCGTTGAGCCATGGAGTCTCCTTGTGGGTGATGAAGAACTGACTGCCATTGGTTTTTGGACCGGAATTGGCCATGGAAAGTATGCCCTTTTTAGAGTGGGTAAGGGTATCATTGAATTCATCTTTGAATTTATATCCAGGGTTACCCGAACCTGATGCAGTAGGGTCCCCTCCCTGAATCATAAAATCTTTAATGATTCGATGGAACGGAACGCCATCGTAATACTTTTTCCCTTTCAAGTTAAGCACCACGGTATCTTGCCCGGTGACTATGCCTATGCTATCTGTTACAAAGGGGCTGGTGCCTTCCGCCAGAGAAACGAAATTTGCCACTGTGACCGGAGTGGCCTCATGGTATAATTTTACAAGAATATCCCCTCGATTGGTTTGGATATCGGCAAAAATTCCGTCCTCCAAATTGGCATATTTACCCGATTTACATCCAACAACACTTAACGCAATTAAAGCTGTTAAAACAATGGTATGTTTCATTTTAATGGTTTTAGATTTAGACTGTCTTGATTGATAATTATGGTATGTAGTTCAATAGTTGATTTTAAAGGTGTTTTGGGTCCTATGGATTCTCCATCGCCTAAGTAGCCATAGGCCTGTAGTGATGGAAAAAGAAAGGTTGCTTTTTCATTTATTTTCAAAAGTTTTACTGCGTTTTGAAGCCCAGGGAACAACTGTTCTTTATCCACGGTATAAGAAGTAGGACCTAAATCATCAGTGGAATAGATGGTTTTTTCATCAAGTGTTCGAAGGTCATACGAAAATAAAATTTGATCATCCGTCTGTGGTGTATAGGGTGAATCATTATTTTGCGTGTCGTAGTAATACCAAAATCCATTTGGACTAGCGATATAGTCATGGAGGGTATCTTGCTTGATGATTTCTTTGATTATTTTTTCCTCTATGGCCAATAAGTTTTTGTTCCGTTCAACGGACTCTTTGAAAAAACTACCTGACTTTACCTTAATAGGTCTGCGGGGTTCTGGGCCGCCACAGCTCACCACTAGAACAAATAAGAAAAGCACAAATAACTGCCTCATGGTCTCAGTTGCGATTTATAGTCCTTTAAGACACTTAAAAAAGTTTGAACCGTTTCTTCCAAGTCTTGATTACTCCTACCGCCCGCCGCATTGGTATGGCCACCACCATTGAAATGGTTTCTGGCAAATTCGTTAACGGAAAAATCTCCAGCAGAACGCAATGACATTTTTATGATACCCTCTTCTTTATTTTCAATAAATATGACCGCAAAAATAATGTTCTCCAAAGTGAGACCATAGTTCACAAACCCTTCGGTGTCTCCTTTTTTAAAATGGTTGGCATTTAACTCTTCTTGACTCAAAGTGATGTATGCCGTTCGAAATTCATCCAGAATTACCATATTGTTCAAAGCAATGCCCAAAAGGTGTAAACGTGAGGGTGAATTGGTGTCATATACCTTTTGATGAATCTCCATATTGTTGGCGCCCTTATCTATAAGGTCTGCCACCACACGATGTGTTCGACTTGAAGTGGAACGATATTTAAAAGAACCTGTATCCGTCATGATCCCCAAGTAAAGCGCTGTTGCAATGGGCTCCGTAATCAGGTTTGTCTCCCCAAGAAATTCCATGAAATTGTAAACCATCTCACAGGTCGAACTCATGGATACATCAGAGTAAGTGACCTTGGCGTAATCGCTGGGCTGCTGATGATGGTCGATCATTATAAAATCGGCATTGGCTCCCTTTAGGAAGTTTTCCATAGAACCTGTTCGGGACAGATCATTGAAATCCAAAGTGAAAATTAAGTTAGCTTCCTTAACTTTTTTTGAGGCTACACCATTTTCTTTTTCGAAATTCAGAATGTGCTCATTGCCAGGCAGCCATTTCAAAAACTTTGGATAGTCGTTGGGAGAAACAACAGAAACCTGATGCCCTTTTTTCTTGAGAAAATGATACAGGGCGAGACAGGAGCCAATAGCATCTCCGTCTGGGTTTTTATGCGGAATTATAGCAATGTTTTGGGGTGATGAAAGAAGCGACTTTATGGTCGTAATGTCTTCAAAGTTCATGCGTGCAAAGATACAATAATATAACATAGAGGTAATTGGTGATGCATTATTTTTGTAGTGAACGAATTACAAAAAATGGAAAGAACGTACCTGTATCTAGTGATGTCCCTTTTGCTTGTTGGTTGCAAGACCAAGGAAGCCTCTGTGGTTGAAAAAGCAGTCAACGAAGAATCGATAAACGACTCTGTTTTTGTAGTCGCTTTTGGTTCATGCGATAAGCAAGATGAAACCAATCCTTTTTGGGACGATGTTCTTGCCGAGACTCCAGATGTTTGGATTTGGGGTGGCGACAATATCTATGCCGATACGGATGATATGGAGTTGATGCAGTCCATGTACGCAAAACAAAAGCAGGACCCCAATTACAAGAAACTCTCCAAAACAGTGCCCATAGTTGGAACTTGGGACGACCATGATTACGGACTTAACGATGGGGGTGAGGAATTTGTAATGAAATCTCAAAGCCAGCAACTCTTTCTGGACTTTTTAGATGTACCAGCCAACGATTCGAGAAGAAAGCAAAACGGAGTTTATGCTGCACATGATTTTAAAACGCCATCTGGGAATATTAAAGTATTGGTACTTGACACCCGTTATTTTCGAAGCCAGCTTGAAAAGGATGAGAACCCCAATAGAAGATATAAAATCAATCGAGATGACGCCGCTACCATTTTAGGACAGGAACAATGGCAATGGTTGCGAAAAGAACTGGACTCCTCCCAAGCTAAATTCAATCTTATTGTTACAAGCATTCAATTTTTGTCATGGGAGCACGGATTTGAAAGTTGGGGGAATTTTCCCAAAGAAGTGGAAAAACTAAAGCGAGTCATTGTTGAATCTGGGGCCGAGGGAGTAATGGTTCTTTCGGGAGACCGGCATATTTCCGAGTTTTCAAAAACCAAACTACCCAGTTTATCTTATCCCTTAGTAGATTTTACAAGTAGCGGTCTTACCCATTCTTATTCGAGCTATACCTTTGAGCCCAACGATTATAGAGTAGGAGAGGTGGTCCCCGTGCCAAGTTTTGGGCTTATTTATTTGGATTTAGCCCAAAAAGAAGTCCATTTCAAAATAATGGGCGAAAATGGCAAGATTTACCAAGAGTTGAAACAGTCCTATTAGTCCTTGCCTCTTGCCCGAAAAAGCGTATGTTTGCGCAAAATTTTGAAAAATGATAGGAAATCGAACCTTTACCATGATCAAACCAGATGCTGTTGAAAGTGGTTATATAGGGGCAATTTTAGAGAAAATAACGGGTGCTGGCTTCAAGATTTCGGCCATGAAGTACACCCAACTGAGCAGAAGGGACGCCGAAGAGTTCTATGCCATACACAAGGAAAGACCTTTTTTCGGAGAGTTGGTAGAATTTATGACAAGAGGCCCCATTGTAGCTGCTATTCTGGAAAAAGACAATGCCGTTGAGGATTTTAGGGCTTTGATCGGTGCTACAAATCCTGAGGAAGCTGCTGATGGAACCATTAGAAAACTGTATGCCAAAAGTATTGGCGAAAATGCAGTACATGGTTCTGATAGTGATGAAAACGCGGCTATCGAAGGTGCTTTTCACTTTTCAGGAAGAGAAGTATTTTAAAAAGGAAAGAAGATAAATGGAAAAGCCTCCTAAACGGGGGCTTTTTTTATTTGAAACCTATTGTAAAATCAGTACTCACCGGAGCACTATTTTTTTTATCAATTCCTGTCCCAATTCTTCGTTTAGCATGGCCATTATTTTGGTCTTACCCAAACTGAGCTCCTCTCGCAGCACCGAGGAGGATAGGGACACATGTAAAGTGTCATTCTTGAGCTCAACCGAGGTAGTGTAGCTATTTACCCCATTGCCCATAAGATTTTGCCAGGCTTCTTTGGCATTCACCCGATCCATTCCTTTTTGGAGCTTGTTCTCTTTTACAAACTCTTTAAGGGCATCACTAAGTGGGATATATGAATTCTGTCTTTTCGCCATTACTTAGGAATTTCTATGGGTTGAAAACGCCTGTAAGAATATTTCAAGCCCTCTTCGTTCATCACGGTGAACGAAACTGAATCAATCTGCAGCAATCTTTCTTGCCAATCAGCGGTCTCAGTGGAATACAAAAAAACAAAACCATCATCCGTATCGGCTAATTCAAAAGATTCTGCACTGTTTGAGGTATTGAAGGAACCATCGATTTTTGGATATACCTTTTTACGAAACCCTTTTTCATTCTCCAAATGGATGAAATCCACGGCAGGACTGGCTCCGTATTCCTTGTTTGAACCATCTGGAAAAGTAACTTCTTCAATTTCCCAGTACCCGTTTAAATGGTTCAATTCATCTGAGGTGACACCGCGACCTGTACAACAACAGAGCAAAAGAATCAAAAAAGAGAGGGTCCACTTCCACATACTACAAGGTAAATATTTTATAACTCTGATGGATACTTTTCACTACTTTTTCAGTGCGCTCTTTGTGAGTGTCACTAATAAAAAGTTGCCCGAAACTTTCTTTGTTGACCAAGGCGACCACTTGGGCCACCCTACTTTCGTCTAGTTTGTCGAAAATATCGTCCAGCAAAAGAATCGGGGTGGTTTGGGCCTGTTTTTTCATGAAATGGAACTGCGCCAATTTTAGTGCAATCAAAAAAGTTTTTTGCTGTCCCTGACTTCCGAATTTTTTGATGGGATGTTGGTCAATGCTGAAAGCTAAATCATCCTTGTGAACCCCAACACTGGTATATTGCAAGGCCCGGTCCTTATCGATGGATGCCTCCAGAAGTTTTTTTAGTTCCCCTTGCGCAAGCTGACTTTCATACGTTAGCATGATTTCCTCTGTAGCCTTATCGGAAATATGGGCATACTGTTCTTGAAAAATGGGAATGAAGGTTTCGATAAAAGCTTTACGCTTTTCATGTATGGAAGTACCCAGCTCATGCAATTGATCATTGTAGATGGAAAGTGTATCTGAATCAAAAGTGTGGTTGACCGCAAAATATTTGAGCAAAGAATTTCTCTGCACCAATACCTTATTGTATTTGATTAGGTTTTGCAGATACAATTTATCGGATTGGGATATGACCCCATCGACAAATTTCCTACGGGTTTCACTCCCTTCGATAATAAGATTGCGATCGGTAGGCGAAATGATCACCAGGGGCAAGAAGCCAATATGCTCCGAAAACTTATCGTATGCCTTGCCGTTTCGTTTAATTACTTTTTTTAGTCCCTTTTTATAACTGCAAGTTATTTTTTCGGTGCGCCCTTTTTTTTCAAACTCCCCTTCAACCAAGAAAAAATCGGCATCATACTTTATGTTTTGGGTTGACACCGGATTGAAGTAACTCTTTCCGTATGAAAGGTGGTAGATGGCATCCAAAATGTTGGTCTTGCCCATCCCATTGTTCCCCACGATGCAGTTGATGACGGGGTCGAACTCCAAATCGATGGAATCAAAATTTTTATAATTAACTAAGGATAAGCGGTTTAAAAACATAAAAATAAGAGACGAAAAGCTTTATATAAAGCACGGAATCCGATTAAGGCTTCCAAAAATAACGAATAAATTACCTTTTGAATTTGGATAAAAACTTTATTTTTGCGCGATTAATAAAACAAAGAATGGCAACATACAAGAAGCGGGGCTTTAAACCAAAAAATAAAGCAGAGGAGGCACAGATTGATGAGGCGAACAGCACAACGGCCGAGGTATTCAGTACCTTGGATGAAAGTGCTTCGAAAACCGAAGCTTGGGTTCGAAAAAACCAAAACTACATTTTGGGAGCCATTGGCGCAGTTGCTATTGGAGTGTTGGGTTTTTTGGGGTACAATGAATTTATCCAAAAACCAAAAGAGGCCTCTGCGGCCAACGAATTATTTTATCCACAACAATACTTTGATCAGGCTCTGAATAACGAGGTTGAAAAAGACTCCTTATTTGCTTTGGCCTTGAACGGGGCGGAGGGGAAATACGGATTTTTGGATATCATCACAGAATACAAAGGAACGAAGGCTGCCAACTTGGCCAAGTATTCAGCTGGGATGACCTATTTGAACCTTCAACAATATCAAGAAGCTATTGCACATCTTGAAGAATTCTCTTCAGATGATGTTATTTTGGGCGCCATGGCAAAAGGAGGCATCGGAGATGCCTTTGCACAGTTGGATCAACCCGAAGATGCGCTAGAATACTATGAAAAAGCGCTAAATCATGACACCAACGATTATACCACTCCAAGATTTTTGTATAAAGCGGGTGTCTTGGCCTTGGACTTGGGCCAAAAAGATAAGGCGTTAGGCTATTTTGAGCGTATCAAGAATGAATATGCTTCTTGGCAACAAGCCAACAATATTGATGTTCTGATTGGCCTGGCCAAGAGTTGATTTCTATGGCTACCGAGAACAAAAATCTTTCCGTTTACGACAAAAGTAAAATCCCGAATGCAAAGAAGTTGCGATTCGGGATTGTTGTTTCTGAATGGAACGACAAGATTACCCATGCCCTCTACCAAGGGGCTTATGATGCCCTTGCAGATTGTGGTGCGATTGAAGAGAATATTGTCCGCTGGAATGTACCAGGTAGCTTTGAGCTTACTTATGGTGCAAAAAAAATGATTCTTACGCAGGAGGTCGATGCCGTTATTGCGATTGGGAGCGTAATACGTGGAGAGACCAGTCATTTCGACTTTGTTTGTTCTGCCACGGCCCAAGGGATCAAAGATCTTAATGTAGCCTACGATGTGCCCGTTATATTTTGTGTTTTGACCGATGATACCTTGCAACAAGCGATTGATCGTAGTGGAGGTAAGCATGGCAATAAAGGCACGGAAGCAGCCATAGCAGCCATTCAAATGGCCGTATTGGGATAAGTTTTCAGAATCACCTTCCCGAAGGAAGAACTCTTAACATTTTTTGGGACGCCCTGTTGAAAGCATATTTTGTTTTTAAGTACCTTTGAAGTTACTCGAAAAGGACTTCATGCGGAATTTTCTAAAGCTAAAAAAAAACCGTTCATATAATTACACGCCCAGATATTATAAGGGAGAGGGTAGTCCTTTTAAAATTGAACACAAACTCGATAAATTTCGAAGTACGGCACAACGGCAAAGGGGATTGAAAAATAAGATTTCCTGGGCTGTGGATGACCTTAAAAATGAGGGGGACAAACATTTAAAACTCCGATTTTTAGTTGTTCTTGTCGTATTGATCTTGATTTTTCTCTTCATCATAGACTTCGATTTATCCATATTCTGGACATCTTAATGGCGGACATCATTAAACTTTTGCCAGACCATGTCGCGAACCAAATTGCGGCAGGTGAAGTAGTTCAACGTCCGGCCTCGGTGGTCAAAGAACTCTTGGAAAATGCAATCGATGCAGGCGCCACCTTGATAAAACTAATTGTAAAGGATGGCGGAAAAACCTTGATTCAAGTAGTGGATAATGGCATTGGAATGAGTGAAACTGATGCCCGTCTTTCCTTTGAACGGCACGCGACCTCCAAAATCTCCTGTGCGGAGGATTTGTTTGCTTTGAAAACAAAAGGTTTCCGCGGTGAGGCGTTGGCCTCCATTGCTGCCATTGCCCATGTTGATATGCTCACGCGAAAGCCAGATTCTGAACTTGGGGTCCATCTAAAAATTGAGGGCAGCAAAATAATTTCACAAGAAATGGTGGCCACTTCCAAAGGCACCTCTATTTCCGTTAAGAATCTATTTTTCAATATCCCGGCGAGAAGGAATTTTCTAAAATCCATCCAGGTCGAATTGAGACACATCATGGATGAGTTTCACCGAGTGGCTTTGGTGAATCCTTCCATCGAATTTCATTTTTATAATAATGGCTCCGAGATATTCAACTTGCCCCAAAGTAATAGTAGACAACGTATCACGCAAGTTTTCGGAAGTAAAATGAAAGATCGTTTGGTGCCCGTGGAAGAGCAAACTGAGGTGGTCAAAGTGTCAGGTTTTGTCTGCAAACCCGAGTTCTCCAAAAAGAGTAGGGGAGAGCAATTCTTTTTTGCAAACGGGCGCTTTATCAAAAGTCCGTACTTGCATCACGCTGTTGTAGCAGCCTTTGAGGGCTTATTAAAGGCAGATCATTATCCGGGCTATTTTTTGTACCTCGATGTGGACCCCAAATCCATCGATATTAACATACACCCCACCAAAACTGAAGTGAAGTTTGATGACGAACATACCTTGTATGCCGTTCTCAAATCGGCAATCAAACATAGTTTGGGGCAGTTCAATGTGGCCCCGGTCTTGGATTTTGAACGGGATTCAAACCTAGATACCCCTTATGCCTACAAGGAAAAAGGAGCGGTATTGCCAAAGATATCGGTAGACGCAACATTTAATCCGTTTGCAGAACCTGCTGAGCCAAAAAAGGCTGTTGGGTCATATCAAAAACCCAATGTGAAAGGTTGGGAAAGTCTGTATTCCAACATTGATGAGGATATTGAAAAGTCCAGTTTCAGTAGTGTACACATTGAATCTGAGGGTCAATGGCAATCCTCCATGTATGAGGAAGATGAACTTTCCCAGGGTAGCGGAACCACATTTCAGCTTCAGCGTAAATATGTGGTGAGCACCATTAAGTCCGGATTGTTGGTCATTCACCAAAATCGTGCCCACGAACGGGTGTTGTACGAAAAGTTTTTGGGTGAAATCACTTTAAAAAAAGGAATTAGCCAGCAGCTTCTGTTTCCACTTTCCATGACGTTTAGTCCGCAGGAAAGAAATATACTTAAAGAGCTTCAAGAAGGTTTGGCCAATGTAGGATTCAGTTTCGAAAAACTCGAAGAAGAAACTGTGGAAGTGACAGCTGTACCTGCCATGGTTTCCGAAAGTAGAATTGGCACGGTATTGGATCAACTTATTGCGAATCATAAAGAGGGTTTTGGTGAAGATTCAATTTCGCAAGCCGATGTTTTGGCCAAAAGCCTATCAAAAAACTTGGCCGTAAAATCTGGAGAGGTCTTGGATCAAGAATCGCAAATGGCACTGGTCAATGATTTATTTGGATGTAAGGAACCTACTTTAAGTCCAATGCTAAAAAAAACATATACAATTATCTCAGATAGGGATTTAGATAAAAAATTAGATTAATGGGTAGATTGACAGAGGCGGTAAAGCACTTGTTGATAATTAATGTCATTTTGTTTTTTGCCACCCAACTGTATGGGGAACAAATGTACCAATGGCTCTCACTGTGGTTTCCAAAAAATGGAAATTTCGAATTTTGGCAGGTTCTGACCCATATGTTCATGCATGGTGGCCTCATGCATATCCTTTTTAATATGTATGCGCTTTGGGCCTTTGGAACGCCCTTGGAACAGGTATGGGGCCGCAATAAGTTTTTGTTCTTCTATTTTTCGGCAGGTTTAGGCTCGGCCCTTCTGCATAGTGGGGTCAACTATTACCTTTTCAATGAAGGTATGCAGGCTTTGGTTAATGCGGGCATGACAGAGACTCAAGTTTTGGATATTATTTCGAGGGGGCAGTATAGTCCAGATTGGTACAATGTCGCTTCAAAAAGTACAATCGATAATTTTCTAAGTGCGTATAACACTCCCGCTGTTGGTGCATCCGGAGCCATTTATGGAATTTTGGTGGCCTTCGCCTTTATGTATTCGGAAGCGAAATTGATGTTAATATTTTTGCCAGTCCCCATAAAAGCGAAGTATTTTGTACCTGCGTTGATTCTTTTGGACTTGATTTTTGGAATTGGAAATATCAATACAGGAATTGCACACTTTGCACATATCGGGGGTGCGTTGATTGGATTTATTATGATGTGGTACTGGAAGAAAAATCAGTTTAACCAAAACCGTTGGAATTAAAAATGGCAAGTGGTGGTTTGCAATATAATTTTGCCAGGCTCAACATCGCGGAGAAACTCATCGCGATCAATGTCCTCATTTTTATTTTAAATGGACTTTCCAAAGCTCTTTTTGCGGTTTCTGTGGATGAATGGTTCCACTTACCAAAAGATATCGGTGCCTTTTTGGGACAGCCCTGGTCGCTGATTACCTATTCCTTTTTTCATGCAGGTTTGGGCCATATCTTTTGGAATATGCTCATGCTGTATTTTACTGGTCGAATATTTTTAAACCTGTTTGACAATCAAAAATTCATCAATGTATACTTCTTGGGAATAATCGTGGGAGGACTCGTATTCTTGACAAGTTATAATGTCTTTCCCACCTTGCTAAATACAAACACGGCTTTAATAGGAGCTTCTGCAGGGGTCACTGCTGTTTTGATTTTTATTTGTGCCTATATCCCCAACCAAGAAGTTCGAATTATATTCTTTAATATTAAGCTTTGGTATGTTGGGGCGTTTTTTGTTTTGGTCGATTTAATTCAAATTCCCTATGGAGGCAATGTTGGGGGAAGGCTAGCCCATTTGGGTGGTGCCTTGCTGGGGTACATTTATGCCAGACAATTGCTTAATGGTACTGATATTGGTTCAGGATTCACAAAACTTTTGAACAGCGTTGGCAACCTTTTCAAAAGAAGTGAGAAGAAAGCACCCTTAAAGACCGTTTACAAAAAAAATACAGCCCGGGGCAAGGCCGTTAACTATGATAAGGAGGCTCGTCAACGTAAGGTAGATGCCATTTTGGACAAAATAAGCAAGTCCGGTTATGAGAGTCTATCTAAAGCAGAAAAGGATTTTCTGTTCAAAGCTGGAAAAGAAGATTAACCTTTGAAGAAAACCTTCTCAATAGCAAGCAAATTGGTTATGATTGCAAACTGGGTGTTTGCTATCTTGTTATTTTTGACCTGTATTATTTACTATTTCACACTTCCCTACCTTTCTGTTTTCAGCTTGTTGGTTCCACTTCTTTTTATTATCAATCTAGTTTTTGTTCTCTTTTGGGCCATAAAACGGAATAGGCGGTTACTTTTATCTCTTTCAACCTTGCTCATCGCATATATTGTATTTGGATCCTTTTATCGCTCAAATAAAGAAAGTGAAACCCATCTTGATTCCGATATCAAGATTATGACTTACAATGTTTGGGGATTCAATAAAAATGAATGGATCAAAGAACCCAACATCGGGGATAAAATTATCGACTTTATTGCCGAAGAGGACCCAGACATTTTGTGCCTTCAAGAACACAGTAGAATACGGTATCGGCAATTACAGCAATATCCTTACAGAAGTGAGACACCGTATTCTCAGCCTAGGACTATTCAGGCGATTTTTTCAAAATTTCCAATTGTTTCAAGTGGTTCGTTGGATTTGCCCAATACGATAAACAATGTTATTTATGCCGACCTTCTTATAGATTCAGATACAGTTCGGATATACAATATACACCTGCAATCCTTCAACATTGTTCCCTCCAGCGAGACCTTTTCGGAAGAACAATCCCAAAAAAATTACAAAAGATTGGTCACCACTTTTGAGAAACAACGCCAACAAGTTGAAATTTTTGATGAACATCGAGCTTCATCACCCTATAGGGTTATTGTTACGGGGGATTTGAACAATACCCAATTTTCCAGTATTTATAGAATTTTAAAAGGCGACCTTCAGGATTCCTTCTTGGAAAAAGGAGAAAAATTTGGCAGAACCTATAACCTCTTTGGGTTTCCGCTGCGCATCGATTACATTTTGGCAGAACCGGAATTTAAGATTCTATCACATCAGAATTTCGACGTCAAGCTTTCTGACCATTATCCCATAGTGGCCACGGTGCGCATAAAATCAGAGGAGTAGGCAGTCCATTATATCTGCAATGATATGTAATAATAAAGCAAGGCCAATTAAGCGGGTTTTCTTGAAAAAAGGAAGAATGCTATATCCAATAATGGCCCAATACGAATGCAAAGGATGGAACCCAATACTGCAACGGTTAGGGTCGAATATTGGTTCTGCCCATAAATGGTCAATGTCAATAAGAATTCCGCTCAATAGTAATAATGCAACCGCGATTTTTCTTTCCTTGAAAAATAAGAAAGCTATTGCCACTGGAACAATAAAGTGAATACCATAATGTACCAAGAAACGCAACATTACAAAAAGGAAATGGGTTGATTCTTGATGTATTGCAAGCTATTGGGGCCTTCATTAAACAAAAGGTCCAATATGCTTAAATCCCCAATAAATCCGTGTCTTTCTTCAAAGACTTGATTGTATTTTTCTTGATGGAATGTTGTTGCTCCTTTAGCATTTACAAGCTGCCTTCGGTCCACCAAATCTTTTGGTGTAATCTCATAAGACTCTGAGCGGGTATTTGAAATTTTTAGGTTCAAACAGTCCCCAATAGTTTGAATGGTTTTCAGATTGAAGTCCAAAAGTTTTTCATCCGAGGATTCGAACAAAGGTCTTAATTCGTCTTCGTAAAACTCAAAATAGGGGGAGGTGCGGTAGGCTGTTTCCAAGGTACGCCAATGTATCTTTTTCCAATGGGAAGTATTATCGACAATCACATCGTTGTACAGCTGTCGCCCTTGATCTGTACCTACGTGTTTTATTGGAATATTGAGCATATGTCTGCCCTGATCGGTACAGATATAACAACGGTTGCGATAGGTCTGCTTTTGAAAGTTATCACAGACTTCCCAAACGACTTCATTTTGAGCAATAGCTGCAAAAGTAATGATACTTGGGAAGTAGGTGGGATGCAGTAAAAGTTTCAAGAATTTTTCTTCTTTCGACGTTTTCGAATAAAATCAAATACAAACCAACCCGCCAGCAGAATAAGAAAGTAGGGGAGGTAAGACACCGGTTTTCCGCTACCGCCAACGGTTGTAAAAACACGTTCCCAACGAGGGCTCCAATTAAAAAGTCCATCATTGAAGTTGTCAAAACTCATCCAAAGGAAAACGGGCTTACCCACGATATGGTCAGCAGGGACATACCCCCAGGTTCGACTGTCTTCTGAGTGATCGCGATTGTCGCCCATCATCCAATAATAATCTTGTCTAAAGGTATACGAGTTCGCTTCCTTCCCATTGATAAAGACCTTTTGTCCTTTTACGTCTACATCATTGTACTCGTAATCGCGAATAATTTTTTTATAAAGTGGAATGGTCTTGTAATCAATTTTGACAGTCGCCCCGCGTTCGGGAATGTAAATAGGTCCGAAATTGTCATTATTCCAAGGATATAGGTTCGGTTTCTGTGGATAGGCCCCACCGTAAACTCCTTTTTCTTCGTTGGTTCTTACAACGGAATCAATATTTTGGTTATTTCGCAGCTTGGCAGCTATCTCGTCGGTCAAGTTGGCCACCCGTGAGCGGGGCTTTTCTTCGGTTAGTGCCAAGCGAAGCTGTCGAATCACCTCGGCGGGGATGCCTTTTTCTTGGGTGATGATTTCAATTTTTCCGGCTTGGTTTCGATAAGCCCCCAAAACATATGGTCCAAGCGCATTGTATTGATTGGAATCTAGGGCATCTGCGATATATTTTCGGGTATAGTCAGAAGCATCAACTTCGGCCAATAATCTACTGGAAACACCCTTACTTGAATAAATGGTGTAGTCATACATTACCTTGGCCCTGTCTGAAAGTTGTAGTTTTTCGCCATTGATATGGACAAACCCCCCAATTACCGCCAAGGAATCACCAGGAGTTCCCACACAGCGTTTTACATAATTGGATTTTTTGTCAATCGGTTTTTTTACAGCCTTCTCTGCCTTGAAAAACTGGTAAAGAGTATCGGAAGGAAGGCTAAAGACAACAATATCATTTTTTTCCACCTTCTCAAATCCAGGAAAACGCAGGTAAGGTAACTGTAGTTTGTTTTTCCAAGAGGTTTTATAGGTCTCGGGATTTACATCTGCGATGTACGACCGCTTTTTTAATCCAGGAAGCGTATCATGAACCATGGGAGCCGCCAGGGTGGTCATGGGTACGCGAGCTCCATAGTGAAATTTGCTCACAAACAAGAAGTCGCCAATTCGCAAAGTGCGTTCCAATGATCCTGTCGGAATGACATAGGGCTGAATAAAATACGTATGGACGAAGGTTGCCGCTACAATGGCAAAAACTATAGAGCTAACCCATTCGCCCAAACCGGTCCTGGGCTTTAAGCTGCGGTCTTCAATATACTTTACATCCTCAGCATAATTAATATAGTATATGTAAAAACCCAGGGTTAAAATCACCAACCAGGTATCCCATATTTTGGTTTTACCAAAACTGCGAATAGTTTCGACCCATACAACGGGGAACATAAGTAAATTGATAATGGGAATAAAAAGCAAAAGCACCCACCACCATGGCCTATTAATGATTTTCATCAAAACAAAGCCGTTATAGATTGGGATCGCTGCTTCCCAAGCCTTTCTTCCGGCTTTAACGTAGAGTTTCCAAGTGCCTAAAAAATGAATCACTTGGATAATCAAAATAAAAATAAGCCACTGTGCTCCGTTCATATATGAATTTATTTCTTAGACTCTTTTCTTGATTACTTGTTACAACCTATGTAAAGTTCAAAACATCCCTCATCCCAAAAATCCCTTTCTTTCCGAGAATCCACTCCGCGGCCAAAATTGCACCAAGGGCAAATCCTTTACGATTATGTGCTGTATGCTTGATTTCAATGCCATCCACCTCACTGTCATAGGCAATCGTGTGCGTACCGGGAACTGCGCCTTCCCTTATGGAATGTATGGGAATGCTATTTTCTCCTGTACCATTTAGTTGCCAGTCCATGTACGAGCTGTTCTCCATAATGCCTTCGGCAAGAGTAATTGCTGTTCCACTGGGGGCATCCAATTTTTGGGTATGATGGATTTCCTCCATGGAAACCGTGTATTCGTTTAATTGGGACATCATTTTTGCCAACTGGCGGTTCAATTCAAAAAAGATGTTTACCCCCAAGCTGAAATTCGAAGCATAAATAAAAGCACTATCATTTTGTTGGCAAAGCTCCACCGCTTCTTGGTACCTGTCCAACCAGCCCGTGGTTCCAGAAATAACAGGTACGTTGTTTTTAAAACAGTTGGTGATGTTCTCAAAAGCAGCTTCCGGGGTACTGAAATCAATGGCCACGTCGAATGAAGCATAGTCGATTTCCACAGTATCCAGATCCACCTTGGTCGCAATGGTATGCCCTCTTTCCTCGGCCATACCCGCTATCATTTTTCCCATCTTACCGTAACCAAACAAACCGATTTTCATTGCTAAAATTTAAACACCAATGCCATCCCATAATTGGGATCATTGGTAACAGGATCAAGATTCAGATAGGGTTGCAAATCAAAGCTCAGTTGTTCATCGATATTGTACTGTGCCAAATGGGCGGTTACATTGGCCTCAATAATATTTAAAGAATACCAAACAATGGTCAGTACCAACCACAAATCCCTGGTCCGTTGAAAATTCTCTTGTGCACTTTGAAGGGCGTCCAAGGAGATGTCGGGGCCTTGGCCATCCCCATTGATATCAAAAAACTCATCATCTTCAAAACCCGCTCTTCTTCGTTTAAAGGCGTCCCTTGCCGCATTGTACTCGGTATTATTAAACGAATAAAGAGCAACTCCGGTTGCAAGACCACCGTAAACCGCGGGAATTTTCCACCATGCCCCTCGCTTATTGTAGAGTTGACCCAACCCTGGTAAAACAGCTGAATAGAAGGCCGCCTTACTAGGTGCCAACGGGTTTATGGGTTTCTTTTCATAGGTAACTTCTTGGATGACCACGCCCTGACCTTCAAGATTTTGTGCCAAAGAATCAATGGCTTGATCATGGGGCTCTTGCTCATCCTCTTGGGCGGAAAGAAAATTTAGAAAGCATAGGGCCAAAAAGAAAGGAAGAAACTTATTCACCAGTAAGCAGTTTTCTTAAACGCTGAAATTCCTCTTTGGAATGGAAAGGAATCACAATTTTGCCCTTCCCGTTTGAGGAAGTGTTTACATCCACCTTGGTTGAAAGGTGTTCTTTTAAAGCTTGGGCCCCTTTGGAAATGTATCCGGGAATTTCTTTGTCCTTCGCAATTCTTTTAAGCGCAACAGGACCTCCCTTGGACTCTTGATAGGCTTTTACCAAGCGTTCGGTTTCACGAACGGAAAGATTTTGAGAAACAACCTTTTCGTAAATGTCTATTTGATCTTTCTTTTTTTCGATGTTGATCAATGCCCTGCCATGTCCCATACTTATAAAACCATCGCGCATTCCTGTTTGGATGATTGGGTGCAATTTTAAAAGCCTTAAGTAGTTGGCTATGGTGGAACGTTTTTTTCCGACCCTGTCACTCAACTTTTCTTGGGTTACCTGAATCTCATCAATCAAACGTTGGTAGGACAACGCAATTTCTATTGGGTCTAAATCTTGGCGCTGAATGTTCTCTACCAAGGCCATCTCCAAAGACTCCTGGTCGTTGGCGATACGAATGTAGGCGGGAATGGTGGCCAGCCCTACCATTTTGGAAGCTCTGAATCGTCTTTCTCCGGACACCAACTGATATTTATCGAAATCCAGTTTACGTACCGTAATGGGTTGAATAATGCCCAATTCCCGAATTGAACTTGCCAGTTCACCCAAAGCTTCATCGTTGAAGTTCGAACGAGGTTGAAAAGGATTGACATCTATGGAATTGATGTCCAGTTCCACCACATTACCGATGACCTTATCCGCATTTTTGTCCGAAACGGATTGGATATCATTTTCAGGGTCCTTTAAAAGAGCGGACAGGCCTCTTCCCAAAGCCTGTTTTTTTGTTGCCTTCGCCATCTAAACTTTCTCCTTGTTTTTTTTCAAAATTTCGTTGGCCAGATTCAAATAGTTTGTGGCCCCCTTGCTACTGGCATCATATTTAATAATGCTTTCGCCATAACTGGGTGCCTCACTGAGCCTAACGTTTCTTTGTATTATGGTATCGAATACCATATCAGCAAAATGCTTTTTGACCTCTTCCACTACTTGATTGGATAGTCGCAACCTGGAATCGTACATGGTCAGGAGCATTCCCTCAATATCAAGGTCGTAGTTGTGAATTTTTTGAACGCTCTTTACCGTATTTAAAAGTTTTCCGAGTCCTTCCAATGCAAAGTACTCACACTGGATAGGTATCATTACTGAATCGGCCGCAGTCAGTGCGTTAAGCGTTAACAAGCCAAGTGAAGGAGCACAATCAATTAAAATAAAGTCGTAACGATCATGAAGACCTCTCAGAGCCTCTTTCAACATATATTCCCTATTGTCCTTATCCACCAACTCAATTTCGATGGCCACTAGGTCAATATGGGCCGGAATCAAATCCACATTAGGAGAATCCGTTGAAATAATTACGTCTTCAACCCCAAGGGTATGTTCCAGCAATTGATAGGTTCCTTTTTCCACGCTATCCACATCCACTCCAAGTCCTGAAGTAGCGTTGGCCTGGGGGTCTGCATCGATGAGCAATACCTTCTTTTCCAGTACGCCCAAAGACGCGGCCAAGTTTACCGTCGTCGTTGTTTTTCCTACACCACCCTTCTGATTTGCAATAGCAATAATCTTGCCCATTTCATAGTAAGTTAGGTGCTAAAAATACGATTATTTACTATGACAAAAAATGTATTTTGTTAACAGGAAGTGGATAAACTTAACAATGGGCGTTAAAGAAAGTTAAAGTTTTAATTATTAGAATATTAAGTGGACTTACTCCATCAAAATATCCAAGATTTCGAGGGCCGCTTCGCTGATTTTGGTGCCAGGTCCGAATACAGCAACCGCTCCATTGGACAATAGGTGTTCGTAATCTTGTTTTGGTATCACACCGCCCACAATGACCATGATGTCTTCACGGCCGTGCTCGGTAAGCTCTTTGACCACTTGGGGAACCAACGTCTTATGGCCTCCGGCCAATGAGGAAACCCCAAGAACATGCACATCATTTTCAACAGCTTGTTTGGCCACCTCCGCAGGAGTTTGGAACAAAGGTCCAATATCCACATCAAAACCGAGATCGGCATATCCTGTGGCTACAACCTTGGCACCACGATCATGACCGTCCTGACCCATTTTGGCGATCATGATACGAGGTCTTCTACCTTCCGCCAACGCAAATTCATCGGCCATTTTACGAGCCTTTTCAAAGCTCTTGTCATTTTTTATTTCTTTGGAATACACTCCGGTAAACGATTGGATTTTTGCTTTATATCTGCCGAAAGCGGTTTCCATGGCATCACTGATTTCACCCAGGGTAGCACGGTTTCGAGCCGCTTCCACGGCTAAATCTAGTAAATTTTCACGCCCTGATTCATTTTGCATGGCTTTTTGCGCCGCTTCCTCAATACGCTTTAACGAAACGGAAACGCTACCGGCATTTCTAGAAGATTTGATTTCTCTCAGCCTTTCTAGCTGTTGCTTTCTTACTTTGGCATTATCGACTTCCAAAATTTGCAGATCATCCTCATTTTCCAGTTGATATTTGTTCACACCCAAAATAGTATCCTGTCCACTGTCAATGCGCGCCTGTTTTTTAGCGGCTGCTTCCTCAATACGTTTTTTGGGAATTCCTTCCTCGATGGCTTTGGTCATCCCTCCCAATTTCTCCACTTCCTGTATCAATTGCCAAGCTTCTTCAGCAATTTCTTGGGTTAGGGATTCAACCATATGGCTTCCAGCCCAGGGATCAACGGTTCGGGTGATGTGGGTTTCTTGCTGAAGATAAATTTGCGTGTTTCTTGCGATTCGTGCCGAAAAGTCCGTAGGAAGCGCAATGGCCTCATCCAATGCATTGGTATGCAAACTTTGAGTACCACCAAAAGCAGCGGCCATGGCCTCAATAGTGGTTCGCGCCACATTGTTGAATGGATCTTGTTCGGTTAAGCTCCATCCGCTGGTTTGGCTATGGGTGCGGAGCATCAAGGACTTTTGGTTTTGTGGATCAAACTCTTTTACCAATTTGGCCCAGAGCATACGACCTGCTCGCATTTTTGCGATTTCCGTAAAGTGGTTCATTCCGATACCCCAGAAGAAAGAAAGTCTTGGGGCAAAATCATCAATTTTCAACCCCGCTTTGATTCCGGTTCTAATGTATTCAATACCGTCCGCCAAAGTATATGCCAACTCCATGGCAGCGGGTGCGCCGGCTTCGTGCATATGGTATCCCGAGATACTGATGCTATTAAATCGAGGCATATTTTGGCTGGCAAACTCAAAGATATCAGCCACAATTTGCATGGAGGGAGAAGGAGGATAGATGTAGGTATTCCGTACCATAAACTCCTTCAAAATGTCATTTTGGATGGTTCCGGAGAGCTTTTCCATAGAGACACCTTGTTCTTCGGCAGCAACAATGTAGAAAGCCATTACCGGTAAAACTGCTCCGTTCATGGTCATCGAAACAGACATTTTATCCAATGGGATGCCATCAAACAAAATCTTCATGTCTTCAACCGAATCAATCGCGACACCAGCCTTACCCACATCTCCAACCACACGTTCATTGTCACTATCATATCCTCGGTGGGTGGGAAGGTCAAATGCCACCGAGAGTCCCTTTTGTCCCGCCTCTAAATTTCTTCGGTAAAAGGCGTTGCTCTCTTCAGCAGTGGAAAACCCTGCGTATTGACGTATGGTCCATGGTCGTCGCACATACATGGTGGAGTAGGGACCCCGAAGAAAGGGTGTGATACCAGCGGCAAAATTCAATTGTCCGTTGTTGGAAGTTTCCGCAGAGCTGGAACCGCCTTTTTCAATCAGCTCAAGGTTTTGAAGGTTTTTTCTACTCATGGTCCAATCGTTTTTGTTCTTGTGTTTCGGCCAGTCTTTTTTCAATTATGGGTTCAAGCAGGGTCTTCTCGGACCTTTGCTTCACAAAGGGATACAATTCAAGGTCGCCCTTCATGCGGTCCTCAGAATTTTGAAACTTATTGGTTCCCACCAAGACCGTTTGACCCTCATCAAAACGTTGCTGTTCCTTGGCAGCACTTTCTTTAATTTTTTGTTGTATGATTCCCTTTTTCAGTGCTTCCAAAAAACCACCCGAAGCTTCAATTTGTTTAAAAAGAACAAGGGCTTTTTCAGCCAACTGCTTGGTAAGACTTTCTATGTAATAGGTACCTTCTGAAGCCTTGTGCGCTTCATCAAAATAGCTTTCCTCCTTTAGGAGGACCAATTGATTTCTGGCAATCCGATCCCCAAATTCATTGTCTTTGTGATAAATGGCATCATAGGCTTGATTGCAAACAGTATTTGCCCCGCCGAGAATAGCCGACATGCACTCCGAAGTTGTTCGGAGTAGGTTGACATTGTAGTCATATAATGTTTTGTTCCTTCGTGAAGGAAAAGCCAAAATGTGGCAATCCGGAGCAATTCCATAGGCATCGGTCAGGCTATTCCATAGCCATCGCAATGCTCTAAGTTTGGCAATTTCAAAAAAATAGTTCCCCCCCATGGCCACTTTGAAAGTCATTGGAAAGGACTCCTCTACACCACTTGTGGTTTCCGACTGAAAATGGTTTACATATTCATGGGCATGCGACAGGGAGTAAGCCAATTGCTGCACCATATTGGCCCCGGCATTCTGATATAGGGAAAGATCAACACTTAAACAGGAAACACCTTCAATGGCTTTTGTTGCTGCGTAAACTTTTTCCAGGATCTCATGGTCCTCTTTCATGGAATGGAACCAGTTCCCAGTTCGGGCCAGATTTCCAATGATATCAAAATGAAGGTAGATATTGCAGTTTTTACCTCTTAAAAATTCCAATAGGCCCTTAATGGGAGCCAGTGCTAAAAATTGAAACCGAAAATGAACTGCAGTTTTCTCCAAATTGATGTTACCAAGCAGTTTCATCAAGTCAATACTTTCATCAGGTATCAAAAAAATCAGACTTTCTGCCCCGCGTGACAAGGTGTTCAATGCAGTTTCGTTGGCTTTTGTGGCATTTCCTGCATAGATTTCTTGTCCGATTTTCCATGATTCAACCTCACTTCGCTTGAATTTGGAGACTTCTGATAGGTCTTCGGAGTGATAAAAAGGTTTAACCTTGATGCCTTCAGGGGATTCCCATACCAAGGTGTCGCTGTAGTCTGCTCCTTTTAGGTCATATTGGATTTTTTCTTTCCATTGTTTCGCGGAAACTTGAGGAAATTCGTCAAATAAGGCATTGTCACTCATTCTTTTTGGTCTTTAAGCTATCCTCATATTCTATTAAGAATATTTCTTCATTTTCCTTTTTCATATAATACTTTTCGCGGGCAAACTTTTCCAGTTCGCTCGTATCGGATAGCTTTTTTAGAACTTCTTTGTCCTTGTCAATTTCCCCTTGAAGAAATTCTTTTTGTCGCTCCAACTTTTTGATTTCTTTCCGTAATTCTAAATGAATCAACATGGAATTTGTGTCAAAAAAAGCCATCCAGATCACAAAAATGGTTAAGACCAAAATGTACATATTGGTCATTACTTTAAACCATTTTTTCTTTTTCAGTTCGCCAAACCCCATATTAACCTAAGTTTTCATTGATTATGGTCCGAACCATATCCACAGCCACCGTATTGTAGTGGTTATTGGGTATGATAAGGTCCGCGAACTCCTTCGACGGTTCAATAAACTGCTGGTGCATGGGCTTAACTGCCGTTTGATAACGGTGCAGAACCTTTTCCAAATCGTGCCCCCTTTCTTTAATGTCCCTTTGCAGCCTTCGTATCAATCGCTCGTCAGAATCGGCATGAACGTATATTTTTATGTCGAACATTTCACGAAGCTTAGGGTTGCTCAAAACCAAAATACCCTCAACAATAATTACCTTTCTGGGGTGGACCGTTATGGTATCGTCCAATCGGGTCTCCTCAACAAAAGAGTAAATTGGTTTTTCAATGGGTTTGCCATTTCTGAGTTCTTCCAAATGAGCAATCATCAAGTCAAAATCAATACTATTGGGGTGGTCAAAATTTACTTTCCCCCTTTCTTCCTTGGTCAAATGGGCAAGATCATGATAATAGGAATCCTGTGATATGACCCCTACCTCGTTCTGTGGCAATTCCTCCACAATTTGGTTGACAACAGTGGTCTTACCACAACCTGTACCCCCAGCGATTCCTATGACAAGCATTATGAAAATTTTAATTTCAAAAGTAAGCATTTGATAAGATTTCGCTTCCCCGAAAAACTATGCATAGTTAAGCGATGTTTTTGTTGAAATGAATGACGGTTGTCATGAATTTGACTGTGATATCGTCCTAGCTTTGCCTAAGATTATTGCTTTTAATCTTATATTTATTCAAGTAACCTAAGGCACTATAATTTTATGGAAAACTCCTTCTCCATCAAGGTCAATGAGAACCTTGATTTTCAGCTCTCCAAGGATGATATAGAAAAGCTTGATATTTTAAAAACAAGTAAAAAGGATTTCCACCTACTGTATGGTTCAAAGTCCTTTCACATTGAAGTGGTTTCCACCGATTTCAACAATCGAAGTTATGTGCTTAGGGTAAATGGTATGGAATACCACACCAGCATAGAAAATAAGCTGGATAAACTTATCGATGCCATGGGCTTTGCTTCAAATGGCACAAAGAACATCACTTCAATTGAGGCTCCAATGCCAGGGTTGATTTTGGATATTTCAGTCAAGGCAGGACAAGAAGTTGCGGAAGATGACCAACTTTTGATTCTTGAAGCTATGAAAATGGAGAATATTATTTCTTCCCCTCGAGCCGGTGTGATAAAGGAAATTTCAGTGAAAAAGGGAGAGGCTGTGGATAAAAAACAGATATTACTAACCTTTGAATAGTATAGCATGAAAAAAATTCTGGTCGCCAACAGGGGAGAAATTGCTTTACGGGTAATGCGAACCGCCAAAAAGATGGGTATAAAAACGGTAGCGGTGTTTTCAGAAATTGATAGAAACGCTCCCCATGTACGCTTTGCTGACGAAGCGGTCTGCATTGGAGCGGCGCCATCGAACCAATCCTATTTGTTGGGAGATAAAATTATTGAGGTTGCCAAGGAATTGGGAGTGGATGGAATTCATCCTGGCTATGGGTTCTTGAGTGAAAATGCCGAATTCGCCGAGGCTGCCGAGAAAAATGGAATAACGTTTATTGGTCCGGGTTCGAAAGCAATTCAAATTATGGGAAGTAAGCTGGCGGCCAAGGAAGCGGTTAAGGCGTACGACATTCCTATGGTACCTGGTATTGATGAGGCCATTACAGACGTAAAAAAAGCTAAGGAAATTGCAGCTGAAATCGGATATCCCGTACTAATCAAAGCCTCTGCTGGTGGTGGAGGAAAGGGGATGCGAATCGTTGATAAGGAGTCAGACTTAAAATCACAAATGGAGCGTGCCATTAGCGAGGCCACATCGGCCTTTGGCGATGGCTCGGTCTTTGTCGAAAAATATGTTACCTCCCCGCGCCATATTGAAGTGCAGGTCATGGCTGACAAGCACGGAAATGTCATTCATTTCTTTGAGCGGGAGTGCAGTATTCAAAGAAGGCACCAAAAGGTTGTCGAAGAGGCTCCATCCTCACTTTTAAGTCCTGAGCTTCGCAATGAAATGGGAATAGCAGCCACCAAAGTGGCTCAGTCCTGCGATTATGTCGGTGCGGGAACCGTGGAGTTTCTAATGGATGCGGACCACAATTTTTATTTCTTGGAAATGAATACCCGTCTTCAGGTCGAACATCCGGTCACTGAAATGATTACAGGAGTTGATTTGGTGGAATTACAAATCAAAGTGGCTCGAGGCGAAGTTTTACCGCTAAAACAAGAAGAACTATCCATTAATGGCCATGCCATGGAACTTAGGGTATATGCCGAGGATCCACTGAACGATTTTTTGCCCAGTGTGGGCACATTGGAAAAGTATCAACTTCCGGAGGGGGAAGGAATTCGTGTGGACAATGGGTTTGAGGAGGGTATGGATATTCCCATTTATTATGACCCCATGCTGTCAAAGTTGATTACTTATGGCGAAACCCGAGAAGAATCAATAGAGTTGATGCTGGATGCCATCCAGAATTACAAAATTAAAGGGGTACAGACCACTTTGCCCTTTGGAACTTTCGTTTTTGGGCACGAGGCTTTTCGTTCTGGGAATTTTGATACACACTTTGTAAAAGACTACTATTCCCCAGAAATGATAAAACAAAACAGCGCTTCTGAAGCTGAGGTTGCAGCCATGATTGCTCTAAAACAATATCTTGAGGACAAAAAACTAGTTCAACTACCCATAAACTGATTGAAATGGATTCCAAAATAAAGGTGTTAAAGGAAAAAGTTGCCCAAGCCCATCTTGGGGGAGGTGAGAAGCGTATTGAAAAACAGCATGCCAAAAAGAAATTAACCGCAAGGGAACGTATTGACTATTTGTTGGACGAGGGATCCTTTGAAGAAATGGGCGTGTTGGTCACACACCGAACCACCGATTTTGGCATGGACAAGGAAATCTATTTTGGAGATGGTGTGATTACAGGATATGGTACGGTAAATGGCAGATTGGTCTATGTTTACGCCCAAGATTTCACCGTTTTCGGTGGAGCCTTGTCAGAAACCCATGCGGAAAAAATATGCAAAGTGATGGACCTTGCCATGAATGTTGGAGCACCTGTTATTGGTTTGAATGATTCAGGTGGTGCACGGATTCAGGAAGGGGTGAAATCATTAGGAGGGTATGCTGATATTTTTTATCGAAATGTTCAGGCCTCAGGGGTAATTCCACAAATATCCGCAGTGATGGGCCCTTGTGCTGGAGGGGCCGTTTATTCTCCTGCTATGACCGACTTTATTATTATGGTGGAAGAAACCAGTTATATGTTCGTCACGGGCCCCAATGTGGTCAAGACTGTTACTAATGAGGAGGTGACTTCAGAGGAACTGGGTGGAGCAAGCACGCATGCTGTAAAATCTGGTGTGGCGCACAAAACATCGTCAAACGATGCAGCTTGTTTGGATGATATCAAAAAATTATTGGACTATTTACCGCAAAGTAACCGCGAAATCCCAAAACATAAACCTTATGAATTGGGTGAAGAGCTGCGAGAGGAACTTGCCAGTATTGTTCCCGATGACCCGAGTAAGCCCTATGACATGCATGATGTAATTGAGGGTATTATTGATTCGGATTCTTTTTACGAGATTCATAAAGACTATGCCGAGAATATCATCGTGGGCTTCGCCCGACTCGGTGGAAGAAGCGTTGGGATCATAGCTAATCAGCCTATGTTTTTGGCAGGAGTTTTAGGGGTTAAAAGTTCGCAAAAGGCTGCCCGTTTTACCCGATTCTGTGATGCATTCAATATTCCCTTGCTTGTTTTGGTAGATGTACCAGGATTTTTGCCCGGTACGGATCAAGAGTGGAATGGTATTATCATTCACGGAGCTAAGTTGCTTTACGCCTTAAGCGAGGCCACTGTCCCTCGGGTCACTGTAATTACTCGGAAAGCTTATGGAGGTGCTTACGATGTAATGAACTCCAAGCACATTGGAGCTGACTTCAATTTTGCTTGGCCCACAGCTGAGATTGCGGTGATGGGGGCCAAAGGGGCCAGTGAAATTATTTTTAGAAGGGAAATTGCCGCCGCGGATGACCCTACGGCCAAATTGAAAGAAAAGGAAATGGAGTATGCCGATAAGTTTGCGAATCCATATCGTGCAGCGCGTCGAGGATTTATCGACGAGGTCATCTTACCTGAAAATACCAGACGCAAGTTGTTAAAGGCTTTCGCCATGCTAGAGAAAAAAGAGGTTCAAACTCCAAAGAAAAAGCATGGGAACATTCCACTTTAGGCATTGAGAAAAGATAACCTAAATATCTCCTAAAAAGTTATGGGTTGTAAAGGGTATCCGTAATTTTGCCGAATGCAAAATGATACCCCTAAACCGAGTTTTGAATTTATGGCCTTGATGGCGGCCTTGATGTCGGTCGTAGCGTTGTCCATTGATACCCTATTACCTGCCATTTCAAATATTGGGGCATCGATTAATAGCACTGATCCGACGGATAATCAGATGCTCATCACCATGATTTTCCTGGGATTGGGGGTTGGACAATTATTTTTCGGTCCGCTATCCGATTCGTATGGACGTAAACCCATTGTATACTTAGGCATTGCAGTATTTGCTGTCGCCAGTGTTATTTGCTTGGCCGCTCCCAACTTGGAGTGGATGGTTGTGGGCAGAATTCTTCAGGGCATTGGCCTTTCTGCGGCTAGGACGATCTCTATTTCCATTATTCGCGATATGTACAAGGGTGACCTTATGGCCAGGGTGATGTCATTTGTTACGGCTTTTTTTATTTTGGTTCCTGTGGTTGCACCTGCACTGGGCAAGTTTATTTTAGACTTAGCGGACTGGCGGGCTATTTTTTACATTCAGCTTGTATTGACCATTGCTGTAGGGGTTTGGTTCTGGAAACGTCAACCAGAGACCTTGCGTCCCGAATATAAAATTCCATTTTCAAATAGCCTTTTTATGGATGGTTTTAAGGAATTGCTACGTTATAAGGAGACGGTGGCCTTTACCATAATTTCGGGCTTGGTAACGGGCTCTTTCTTGGTGTACCTCAGTGCTTCACAGTATATTTTTGAAGACCAATATGGATTAAAGGAAGCCTTTCCATACATCTTTGCAGGGTTGGCGATTTCCATTGGTTTATCCACCTTTTTCAACGGTACCCTCGTACTGCGTTTTGGAATGCGAAAATTGGGGTTTATGGCCTTGGCAAGCTTTTGCGTTATAGCCTTGCTTTATGTGCTATTGTTTTGGAATTCAAGTAATCCGAATGTGTTTGTCTTGGTGACCTTTCTTTCCCTTCAATTTTTCTGCTTAGGCTTTATGTGGGGTAATTTCCGTTCCATTGCTATGGAACCTATTGGACACATTGCGGGTATCGGAGCCGCCATCAATGGGTTTTTCTCTACCGTGATTGCCATTCCCATAGCTACGCTCATTGGAAGTTTTGTCGATGACCGGGTATTGCCTCTTTTTGTAGGTTTGGCCATTTGTGGATTACTGTCCATGTTCGTTTTTCTATTGGTTTGGAGACCAAAAAAAGCAGTTAGAACTGCCTAATACTGGTTGCGAGCTATGATTCTGGCATAAAAATTTCGCCACTGCATGAATCTTTCTTTGCCCCAGTCACCGAACTCAGTACATTGGTTTTTCCTTCCTGACGAAGCACGCCCATTAATGCGAAAACCAGGGCTTCCTTAAAGGCAATCAAGGTTTTGGAGGGAATGGCCAATTCTATTGCAGGACCAAGCTTTTCTCGAAGCGTGTCCGTAAAAAATGAATTTAGTGCCCCACCGCCTGTGGCAAACAGTTTGTTCTTAGGTTTCACTGCATGTTTTTTAACCTCAATGGCAACTTGTTGACAGTTGTGATGGATAAAAGTGTGCAATAAATCTGCCTCGGAAACTTTTGATTTTTCAATCAGGGGGGCAATCTCGGCAATGAACCACTCATACCCTGTGGATTTGGGATAGGGGAGGCGGTAGTATTCCAAATCATTCAGTGTATTGAACAAGCTTTCATTAAAAGAGCCGGTTCTCGCCATTTTTCCATCGGCATCATAATCCAATCCAATTTTTTGGGTAATGTAATTGAGAGGCATGTTGGCAAGCCCAATGTCATAAGCAATGCGCTCGCCATCTTTTTCAAAGGACATATTACTAATACCGCCTAGATTCAAGCAGAAATCATAGGTATGGAAAAGGAGTTTGTCACCAATGGGTACGAGGGGGGCACCTTGACCACCTAAACCAACATCCTTCGTCCGAAAATCACAGACCACTTTGTGTTGGCTCGTATTCGCCAACTGTTGTCCATCTCCCAATTGGAAGGTTATTCCGTCTTCAGGTCGATGATGGGAAGTGTGCCCATGGCTGGCAATAAAATCTACCTCAAGTTGACCTTCTTCAATAAAATCCTTGGCTTGTTTTCCTAACCAAACACCATATTCGCGATGCAGTGTTTCATGAGCCTCCTCACTTAAGTGAATGGCGTTCTTTAATTGTTCCCGAAGTACGGGTTCGTAGGTGATATCCTTAGTCTTTTCAATGCTAAATTGCCATTGCCCATTCTCTTTCCATAGATGGCAAAGGGCTAAATCCAGGCCATCCAAAGAGGTGCCCGACATCATACCAAGGACTCTGTACATTTTCATTTTAGCTTTCTTATTTTGATAATAAGGGATATCGGTTTCTCTTCATCGTTTTTTATTTCGGAAATTTCAAAGGCGATATCTTCTAGAGCGGATAATAAATTGACCCAATCTTCAAAAGTGCGCGCATACCAGGAATGCCCATCTTTAAAGTTACCGGGCAGTCCCTTCCATGAATCTGATAGCCATTGGCTTTCATATCGGAAACCATTTTGAATCAGGAAAAATGGGTGTAAGGTTTGAATAAGAACATGGCCCATTGGAACCAGATTGGAAAGGGTATTTTCCAAAAGCAATCTCAAATTATCTTTTAAGTACAGACAGAAATTAAAAATGGCTGCATCAAATGGGGCTTCAGGGATTTCTAACCCATTAATGATGTCCTCAAAGGTGAGCTGATGATAGGTTTCAGGTCCTTTTTTGCTTGCCTCGACCAAAAGACTTTTGATGGCATCAAAGCCAGTGGTCTCAATGCCCAATTGGGCCATTTCTCGGGTTAACCACCCTTCTCCGCAACCCAAATCCGCAACTTTTTTAACTTTTAGATTGGAGATACTTTCCAAAATAGCCCGGTTTGTGAATTTTCTGGAGGGAATGCTTTGGTTTTGAATCACCTCTACCCATTCTTTGGCATTCTTTTCCCAGGAGGATATGATTTCTGATTTCATGATTGCAAAGTTTTCAATTGTACTGGTAATTCTCCCAAGGCTGGTATCTTTCCCAAAAAATGTTGAAGCGCAACTTCCTGGAAATCAGGAAAATCTTGATAAAACACGATGACATCTGCAGCATCAATACCCTCTAAAACATCAAGGACGTATGGGTTGCCAAATAGATATACGGTAACTTCATTTTTCGAAATGAGCTTTTGGATATTCTCCAAAATATGCGACTCAATACCAAAATTGTTCTTTGGTTTTACGGAAGGAGGGAAGAGTGCCAATACCGCATTCTGATGCTCTTCTTCATGTACGGCTTCTTCACCTAGGTGGTAGTGTTTTGAACCCAATTCTTTTTCCAATCCCTCAGAAAAAATATTGGCAATGGGCGTACCGCAAGAAAGATTCAAGAAATTATGTTCTTTCCAATCTTTCAAAGGTTTTTTTTCAGCCCATAGTTCGGTAATACAATTTTTAGCAATCTCTCGATTTAAGTCTTTGTGTGATAAAGAAGGTGCTTTATCCTCAGAGACAGCCCCACCAAACACCTTTTCCTTTAATCTCCAGATACGTTTAAAACTTTTTTCAACCGCATCCTTGCTCCCTGAATCCAAAATTTGGGAAATTCCCTCCACAGGATGTTCAGAAAAGCAGAGCATATCCATTCCTGCGTTAAAAGCCGCTACCTCTAAACCTCCTTTTTGGAGATACCTTTTTGAAACGGCGTGCATGTTCAGGGCATCCGAAATTATAACTCCTTCAAAACCGATTTCATCACGAAGGAGACCCGTAATAATGTTCTTTGAAGTGGTCGAAGGATTTTCGGAGGCATCCAATTGGGGTAAAGAAAGGTGTGCCACCATTACAGAATCTACCTCTTCTTTTAAAAGTTTTATAAAAGGATAAAGCTCGTTCTCAAAAAGTTCTTTTTTGGACTTATCGATTACGGGTAAGCCCAAATGGGAATCCGTTGCCGTATCGCCATGTCCTGGAAAATGTTTCAGGGAATTCAAAATTCCGGCATCATTCATTCCAAGAAGATAAGCTCCCGCCTTGGATTTTACTTCTTCCTTTTTGTCCCCGAAAGAGCGATATCCGATTACTGGATTTTCAGGATTGTTGTTAATGTCTACAACAGGGGCAAGATTCCAATGGATTCCTGCTTTTTTACAGTCCATACCAATATGGAAGCCCACCTCATAAATGAGGTCTTTTTGATCTTGAAGTGCTCCAAGGGTAATGGCATACGGATATTGGGGCGTGTTTTCAATACGCATGGCAAGGCCCCATTCAGCATCCATGGCTATGAGCAATGGGAACTCGGAAGCTTTCTGGTAGCGGTCAATCAACGCTTTGAGCCGGTCATAGCTGTTTTCGTTGTAGACTACTTTCTTTTTGCCCTCAAAGTTCGTCGCCGCACTGGCCCTGCTATGGAAAATACAGAGCGCTCCAATGCAATGGTCCCGTATCAGTTTTTCCATTTGGGCTACCTCTTCTTCAGTGTCATTGATGAAAACAGCCAGCATGAACAGCTGCCCCACTTTTTGTTTTACAGACAGATGGGATTTGATGTCCTGATATTTTAATAAAGCATCACGCATCAACATCATTGGTTTTCTTGCCGTAGTCGGCCGGATAATCCAAATAGCGAAGTACAATGAAGGCTGGTACGGCCGCAATAACGACCCAGAGGAAGAATCCATCATAACCTAACCATTCTTGAATGTATCCGCTCAGCATACCAGGAATCATCATACCCAAGGCCATAAAACCTGTAGCAATGGCATAGTGCGAAGTTTTTGAAATTCCTTCGGAGATGTAAATCAGGAAAATCAAAAAGGCAGCAAATCCAAAGCCATATCCAAATTGTTCCAATACAACTGTACCTACAACAACAACTAAACTCGTAGATTGGGTGTATGCTAAAACTGCGTACAGTGCATTCGGAATGTTCAGGGCCAAAAGCATAGGCAACATCCATTTTTTTAGGCCATCACGAGAGATCAAAATTCCCCCGATAATTCCACCCAAGGAGAGCATGATGACACCCACAGTACCATAAATGGTACCTACGGCCTCTGTGGAATATTCCAATCCGCCAACTTCAAGTTTATCCAGCAGAAATGGCGAGGCCATTTTTACCAATTGCGATTCCCCCAATCGATAGGTAAGGATGAAGAGCAACGCCACCCAAATCTGTTTCTTCTCAAAGAAAGAAATGAACACTTGAAGAAAGCTTTCGGGTTTTTTTGTCTCCATTTCCCCAGTGGATTCAAATTTTGGGGTGACAAAGAAATTGGCCAAGGTTAAAATCAACATTAAGACCGCAGTACAAATCATAGTCATGGACCAAGCTTTGGTATTATCACCATACTTATTTTCCAAGAACCCAGCAAGGATGACCAACAGACCTTGACCGGTTACCATGGCCAAACGGTAAAATGTACTGCGTAAGCCTATAAAGAAAGATTGTTTCTTTTGTGTTAGGCCAATCATATAATAGCCATCTGAGGCAATATCATTTGTTGCGGATGCGAAAGCTGCCATCCAGAAAAAGGCAAGGGTGATGGTAAAGAATGCATTGGACGGTAAAAACAACCCGATTCCCAAAAAGGCGAGAGATATTACCAACTGCATCCCCAAAAACCAATTTCTTTTGGTGCCTTTTAAATCAACTATGGGGCTCCATAGGGGCTTAATCACCCATGGGAGATATAGCCAACTAGTATACAGCCCAATATCTGCGTTACTGATACCAAGTCTTTTGTACATTATCACCGAAACAGTGACCACCATGATATAAGGAATTCCCTGAGTGAAATACAACGTGGGAATCCATCCCCAAGCTCCTTTATCTTTTTCTACCATTATTTGGGATGCTTTAAAAGGTTTTGGTAAATACTCTTCTCTGATTTTTCAATAATTCGTGCATCCACCACTTTTTTATAGTATTCTACGGGACCAACGCCGCCAATTATGGCATAGGTATACCCTATTTCCTTAAGGGCTTGCAGGGCCTTGACCAAGAGAATCTTACCGATGCCTCTTCCTTGTTCCGTGGGAAGAACCCCGGTCGGTCCAAAGAAATTTTTTGCTGTACACTCGAAACAGGCAAAGCCCAACAGAGATTGTCCCTTTTGGGCAACAAAACAATTCACAGGTGTATTGGAAAATGCAGCTTCCATCTCATCCGTCCAGTTTTGACTGAAATGCTCTCGAACCCAATTAACAACAATACTTTTTTCTGGGGCAATGGGCCTTCTGAAGATGATATCCTCAGAATTGCCCAATTCTGCTTCTTCTGAAACAATATCCGGTAGATTTAATAGCCTAACCAACATGTCTTGCATTTGCTTCAGTTTTTGTTCAAAATTTGTAGTTCACTTTCATTTCCATACGCATCAATGATTGAGACTCCCAAAGTTTGTTTTGCTTGCTTTTTGGAAATGGAAATAACATCGCATAGCGAACTTTGGTCCCCAGAAAGATAGCTTTTTCCAATTAGTGTTTTCTGCTTAGGTCGGCTTGTATCTTTTAAAAGGTAATACAAGGTAAACCGGGGCAATGTGTCGCTATGGGATATACAGAATTCGAGTTGGTTGTTCTTGAGGCTATGGGATGAAATAGTTGGGAGGCCAATGTTTCTTTGATTTCGAATTGGCAGGGCTGGATTTTTAGTCGGTAGTGCATAAATCTTCCGTAATTTCCGTACTACTTTTTCGTGTTTCCCTATGAGGGACTTCGCACTAAAAAACACATTGCCTTTTATCCCATTGATATTTCTTGCCAGCAATAGCTGTTTTGGAATTTCATTGTTTTTGTTCCAAGCCTTATCTGCGTTGTTTTTGATTTTGTAAGGGCCATTTCCTATGTAAAGATTTGTAGTTTGAAGGGTATCTGCCCACCATTGCGTAATTTTTCGATGGGAAGCCCTAGGGTATTCCATGCTCCAATAGGCCTGGGGCGCCAAATAATCCAGCCAGCCTTTTTTGGCCCAAAGCAGGGGATCGGCATACAAATCCTCAAAGGTGGTCTGGCCAGCTTGGGTATCAGAACCATTGGGATCAGTACTTTTGTTTTTCCATACTCCGAAGGGACTAATGCCGAACTGCACCCAAGGTTTTGTCCTTTTTATGGTTGAATGAACTTTTTTAACCAGGGAGTCCACATTGCTTCTTCGCCAATCCTCAATGTTCTGATTTGGTAAACCATAGGTTTGAAAAGCCAAGGCATCATCGAAGGTCTCGCCTTCAATTTTATAGGGATAAAAATAGTCGTCAAAATGAATGGCATCCACTTGATATTTGGAAACAATTTCCCCAACAACTCTTGAGAACTTGTCCTGTACTTCCGGCAATCCAGGATTGTAGTAATACTTTTTTCCGTATTTAACCATCCAATCCGGATGCTGATAGAAGTCATGTGAAGATGCTAAAGCCAAAGTGTCCAGGTCAAAAGTGGCGCGATAGGGATTCAACCAGGCATGGAATTCCATCCCCCTTTTATGCGTCTCCTGAATCATCCAGACCAGTGGGTCGTCAAAGTTTTTGGGCGCTGTTCCTTCTTTGCCAGTCAAATATTTGGACCAAGGTGCCAAGTCTGTAGGATAAAGGGCATCACCGGCCGTTCGTATTTGAACTATGGCCGCATTAAAATTGAGTTTCTGATAGAAATCCAAAATTTCGATGAAATCCTTTTTCTGCTTTTCCGTATTGTCCTTTCCATTTTTAGGCCAGTCGATATTGACAACAGTGGCAATCCACACACCCCTAAATTCCTCCTCAGGAGTAGTTTTTTGGTATTTGGTGACAGCGCAGGAGGCGACGAGAAAGAGCAATATGGAACCTAAAATGTACTTCATAGGAATAAAAAAGGCCTACTTGAAGATTAAATGTAGGCCTTTTCTGCTTGGATTAACTTAAACTAACAAACTCAAAAATTAATCATTAAATTGACGGATCAGCTGGTGTATTTGGATTGCTGTTTCTTTCCAAATCTGGGTATGGATAGAAATTCCTATTCCGTTCTTCCGTGAAGTTCATGGCAGCACCGCTGGGTTCCGGTCTCCCAAATCTTCTACTGTCCTCTAAACTCATACCCGTAAGAAATAACTCGGCCCTTCTATTGCGATAGACTTCATTCAAAAGGTCGTTCACCGTATTAGGCCCTGAATAGGCAGCCACATTGGCATTTACCTCAAAGGGATCGTCTGTATCGGTAAGTACCTCATCCAGTGCGGCGGTGGCTGCACCTAAATTAGGGGTGCCCAACCTCAGGTTGGCTTCTGCAATAATCAGGTTCATTTCGTCCGGCAGGTATACTGGAATGGGTTCTGTGATTTCATTGAAGAAACCGGAAACGTCCTCAATGGGCAATCCATTTTGATTGGTTTCATCCAACGGAATCAAATAGAAAGCCAAGCGTCCATCCGCAGCATCAAAAACAAATTCCGCGGGAAGTCCAAAATTGTCCCTGGGCTTAAAATTAGGTGCATCATTTTGGATAATTCGCGCCCAGATAGGGTTTTGGTTCTGTGTGTCATATGCAAATATGGAGGTTGAGGTTAAATCAACACTATTGGCCGCAGCAATTGCTGCATCGTAGTTTCCTGCGAACAAATTGTAACGTGCTGTCATGGCGGCAATGGTATTGCCCAAATCGATATTCCCTAGGGTAATTCCATTAACAAACTCCGTCGATGGAGCTGTTGATGCCAACTGGGCAGCTGCCTCTGTTAGAAGGGTAATTGCCGTCTGGAATCCTTCATTTCGAGAGACGAAGGTAGCGTCATTGTCATTGCTGGTTGCCACAATTACTTGTTCGTAATTTTGGGAAAGGCTTCCTATGGCCAAGGCCTTAAAAAGCTTAGCATGGGCAATTAAGCCACTACGGGTTCCTGCATCCAACTCGATATTGTCTACACCTTCTTCAATACTTTCAGCATTTTTTATTATCCGTAGCATGGTTGACCACAAACCCTGAACATTGGAATTGAAATTCGGAAGACTCGTTCCGCCATCTTCCAACTCAATCATGTTTTGAAAAGTTGTGGTAATACCTCCTTCACGTGTGGTGATTGCCGGGGTTTCCACAATCCAACGAACGCCAGTCGTAGAATAGAGTTGCTGTAGGCCAACTGCGGCTGCAAAAATACCTTCCCTAGAGGAAAATACCTGATCTTCGGTTGCCGAGTTGGGGTCTTCAAAATTGGTTTCACATGAGACGAATGCCGTTATCACTGAAACACTAATGAGTATATATTTGATATAGTTTTTCATCGTACTTTTTTTTAGAAACTTACATTGACTCCTAGTTGATAGGTCCTTGGTATAGGTACCCCTGCAAAATCGAATCCTCGCACCCCATTACTTTGTCCGGCAGTATTTATCTCTGGATCCCATCCGGAATAATCATCCCAAGAAATCAAATTTCTACCGACCAAGCTGAGTTGAATGTTTTCAATCCCTTCAATGGGGGATTTAAAGTCATAGCTAAGAGCTAATTCCCTCAACTTTACAAAAGAACCGTCTTCCACAAATTCTTCGAAAATCCCGGCTTGGGCACCACCGAAGCCTTTGGGTCGATTGCCCAGAAGTTCTTGACCTACGTTGAAACCTCCACCAAAAATAACGTTATCCAAAAGTCTGCGGTTCCAGTTAAAGACGTCAAAGCCTTGAACAGCGTCCAGTTGGATTCGTAGTCTGAAGTTTTTGTATGCGAACTCGTTGATCAAAGATCCAAACCAATCTGGGTTGGGGTCTCCAATAACTTTGGAAGCCTGTCCATCGTCTGTTGTTCCCCTAAAAGGATAGCCATCGGCATCTAGGGAAATGCTTCCATCGGCATCCCTGGCATAAAACTGACGGAAGAAAACGCCCAAAGGTTCGTCCTCAATCACAAAGCTTGTGGCAAAACTTCCCGCCAAGGCAAATTGACCTCCACCAGCAACACTGGTGACCACATTTTCATTTTGAGAAAAGGTGGCTGTAACATCCCAAGAGAAATCATTGGTTTTAATGGGAGCACCTCGGACCAAAATCTCGATACCTTCGTTTTCGAGGTCTCCAACATTTTCAATTCTAGTGCCAAAACCTGTGGAGGGAGCCAGTTCTCTTTCCAATAATAGGTCGGTAACGTTCTGTTTATAATAAGTGAATTCGATTCCTAGTCGATTGTTCAATAAACCAGCGTCAAAACCAAACTCAAATTCTTCCTGTCTTTCCGGTGCCAGATTTAAGTCACCTTGTTCAGGTGCTTGACCAATAATCCCGTTTCCTGCTGGAATCAAACTTGGAGTTCCATTGATCGAGAAAGGCGATAATCTTGTAAACCTTTGAAAAGCTGTCAAGGCCGTTAGGTTTCCTGCTTGTCCCCATGATCCCCTCAATTTAAACGTATTGAACGTGTCGCCAAAAGTGTTTTTCCAAAAGTCCTCTTCCGAAATCACATAAGACAAACTTGTCTTCGCATATACCTGATTCCGTTCATCTTCCCCAAAAGTGGAAGCACCATCCAAACGAACGGCTCCGTTTAGGTACAGTTTGTTCTTATAGCTAAAGGATTGCTGTAAAAAGGAACCCCAGTAAGATATTTGAGAACGCGTTTCCCCTTGGTCTAAAATACTTCCTTCGTTTGCAACTTGAACTATAGGAACCAAACCATCAGCTTCTATGGCGACTCTATCAAATTCCTCATATTGCCATGATCCTCCCAATGTGGTGGTAGATTCAATATCCTCATTGATGGGGGTTTGATAAATGAGATTCAAATCACTATTGTATTGAAAATTGTTGATGTCGGCCCTTCGTGCGAAACCATCGCCGTTGGGTGAGGTGTTATTGATAGGGATAAATGCTGTTGCAGATTGGTTGTAGAAGTCCAGACCTAAAAGGTAATTGGCCCTAAGTTTATCTGTGATCTTGGCATTTAGTCCGATACTGGTAATAAATCGATTCACCTTTTGACCGAAGTCGAAGCGATCTACCGCTTCAAGTGGATTTGTACGTGGTACCAACAACGAAGTCACAGGGTATACCCCAGATTCATCGGGATTTGGATTTACCGAATTATCACTAAAAACAAATCCCGTAATGGCACCGTAGGCGGCATTGATACCTCCATTGGGCACATCATTGCTTACACTTCGTGTATAGTTTAGACCGGCAGAAATCTCCAACCAATCCCAAGCTTTTTGGGTGATGTTGGTTTTAAAGCCTACTCTTTGAAAGTCCGTGTTCTTTATGATTCCTTCGTTATCCAAGAAAGAACCAGAAATGTAGTAGGAGGTACGGTCGTTTCCTCCAGTCACGGAAAGGAAGTTTTCTATACCGAATCCTGATTCAAAAAAATCATCTTGATAATTAAAGCGATCCACGGCAACAGTTTCCAAATTGGTTCTGTCAAAAGGGTCTACCCATGCTAGAGGGACTGTATTGTAGTCAATTTCTTTTCGAAGCTCATTAATTCTAACGTTGGTCGAAAAATTGAATTTGGGAGCACCGGTCTTTCCTTTTTTGGTGAATATTTGAACAACCCCATTACTCGCTCGCGAACCATAGATAGCAGCCGCTGCTGCACCTTTGATAATTTCGATACGCTCAATATCATTGGGATTTAGGTCCACCAATCGATTTTGCGATGTACCCCCAAGGTCTACCAAGTCATTACTGTTACTGGAGTTACTGATAATAATTCCATCCACGATATAAAGTGGGTCTGAATTCCCCAAAACTGTGCTGGGACCCCTGAGTCGAATGCTAATACCACCTGCGGGATCACCTGAGTTCTGCTGAACCAGCGCACCGGAGATTTTACCGGATATGGCTTGGTCTACCGCGATGGCACCATTGTTCACCAAATCTTCAGATTTTACCGATGAAATGGCATTACCCAATGTCCGTTTGTTCACCCCAACAGGGTTACCAGTTACAACGACCTCGTCCAGACTCAATAAATCCTCAACTAGCGCCACACTGTTTTCAATGGTCAAACTTGAACCGAGGTCAACATTGATGTTTTGGGTGGTGTAGCCGAGCGAACTGATCATTAGATTGTACGAACCCGTTTCCAGATTTGCTGTAAAGTTGTAATTACCATCAAAATCGGTTATTGTCCCGAAAGATGTTCCTTGAATAAAAACAGAGGCACCCGATATCGGTACATTCGTGCCGCTCTCTGTTACGGTTCCGCTAAAGGTGTACTGACTTTGACCAAAAGTTACTGGCGAAATCGCGAGTAGGAGGACCATCAGCAGCCGGAACCTAATTTTTCCTGCATGATTGTGAAGTTTTCCCATAGAGAAGTTAGTTTTTAGTTAATATTGAAATTATACCTAACAAACCCTTCAATGGCTTCATATTCAGCCATCCCAAGGGCGTTATATCGGTTAGCGGTTTCTTTGTTTCGTTGTTCTGCGCGTTGCCAAAATTCACGTTCATCGTTTCCAGGGAACATGGCACTGTCTTTCTGGGATTGATGTTTGAAAATGGCATTTATTTTTCTTGCCATGTCTTTTGGACCAATGGGCACGGCCATTTCCATATCGGCAATTTCCCATTCTTGCCATGCGCCCCTATAGAGCCATACATAGCAATCCAAAATCCATTCGGCTCTCTCATCCATAAATCGTTGGATGGTCTTAAAAATCACTTCCAGACAAACCCTGTGTGTGCCATGGGGGTCTGATAAATCCCCAGCTGCAAAAATTTGATGCGGCCGAAGCTTGTTTAAGAGATCGTATGTAATTTGTATGTCCTCTTCCGAATACGGTTTCTTGCGAACGGCACCGGTTTCATAGAAGGGTAGGTTCAAGAAATGAGCGTTCTTTTCGGGGACTCCGCAATACCGACATGCCGCCAATGCTTCCCCCTTTCGAATGAGTCCTTTAAAACCCTGAATTTCTTCACTGTCGATTTGGCCAGGCTTTTTTGAGGCCAAGAACTCGCGTACCTCCTTGAACTTTTTACTGAGGGTTTTGTTGTCTTCTTGGATATCGGTTGCAAAATCGAGAAATCGGATGACCTCATCATCAAAAACGGCAATATTGCCAGAAGTTTGATAGGCAATATGCACATGATGCCCCTGATCTACCAGTCGGAGCAAAGTGCCACCCATGGAGATGACATCATCATCGGGGTGTGGGCTAAATATCAAGGATGTTTTCGGATAAGGTTCTGCTCGTTCCGGACGTTGACTGTCATCGGCTTTAGGTTTTCCACCGGGCCATCCTGTAATGGTGTGCTGGAGCTGGTTAAAGACCTTTAGGTTAATCTGCTCGGCAGAACCGATTTCCGCAATCAAATTACCCATGCCATATTCGTTATAATCTTCGTTGGTCAATTTGAGGATGGCTTTGTCCAATTTTTCTGAGAGCCAAATGGTAGCACTTTTTATAAGTCGGTCGTTCCATTCACATTCCTTGACCAGCCAAGGGGTCTTTGTTCGGGTTAAAAAAGAAGCGGATGCGCCATCAAGCACGAAATCGCAGTTTGTATGATTTTGCAGAAAAGTGGCAGGAACAGATTCTTTGATTTCTCCTTCAACGGCCTGTTGAATAATGTCGGCCTTTCCTTCGCCCCAAGCCATTAAAATAATTCGATTGGCACTCATGATGGTACCCACTCCCATGGTAATGGCTTTACGGGGAACATTTTCTTCTCCAAAAAAATCACTGGCAGCATCAAGTCGCGTGACTCCGTCCAAGCGAACCAAACGGGTTTTGCTATTTAAGGAAGAGCCAGGTTCGTTGAAACCAATATGGCCAGTACGTCCAATACCCAATACCTGAATATCGATTCCCCCTACATTGTTTATTTTCTCCTCATAGTCCAAACAGTACTGACGTACCTCGTGATTTTCAAGATTGCCCTTGGGGATATGAACATTTTGAGGGTCAATATCTATGTGGTCAAAGAGATGCTCATGCATGAAACGAACATAACTATGAATGGAATCAGGTTCCATAGGAAAGTACTCATCCAGGTTGAAGGTTACTACATTTTCAAAGCTTAACCTTCCTTCTTTATGAAAGTTTACCAAGTATTCGTAAACCTTGGTTGGGGTAGAACCCGTTGCAAGACCAATTACGGCTTTCTTGCCTTCTTTTTGTTTTTGATTGATGAGACTGGCAATTTCATTGGCCACAAAGAGCGAGGCATTATTGGAATCCTCATGGATGATGGTATGTACCTTTTCAAACCGTCTTTCTTCGGGATAGACCTCTGTCATGGAAAAATGCTATAGTGTTCTTGCAAAAACTTGAATTCTCGATATCAAATGTATGCAAAAAACGGCATATCGTGCAATAAAATGCAATTATTATATAAAAAAAATGCAATTGTTTTAGTTTTTGCCGTATTTTGCTGTTATTGAAGAAGGTTTTAAGATTTATTTAACTTTGCTCCCCGTATGTTAAAGGAAGAAAGGCATCAATTTATTTTGAATGAAGTAAGGATTCACAATAGGGTGTTGCTCACAGACATAGCGGATTTATTGAATGTTTCAGTGGATACCGTTCGTCGGGACATCAAGGAATTACACAGCGCCGAGCAATTAAAAAAGGTTCATGGCGGTGCCATCTCTTTAGGATTTAACAATTATAATCCTATAGGCAAAAAGATTTATTCCCTCGAAAAGAAGTCTCGTATCGCAGAAAAAGCATTGGGATTGATCAAGGAAGGCCAGGTTATATTACTGAGTGGGGGAACTACGAACTTAGAACTGGCACGCAGACTTCCGGCAAAAATAAAGCTTACCTGTTTCACGCCCAGTTTACCCATAGCGGTGCAATTGTTGACCAAAACCAATGTTGAGGTAATTTTCATTGGGGGTCGACTTTCCAAAGATTCCCAAATTACAGTTGGGGGCAGTGCAATTAATATGTTGTCTGAAATAAAAGTGGATATTTGCTTTTTGGGAACAAATTCCATTCATCCCATTGAGGGGTTGACCGAGTTCGATTGGGAGATTGTTCAAATGAAAAAGGCAATGATCCATAGTTCTCGAAAAGTAGTCTCACCATGCATTTCTGAAAAAATTGGTTCACTGCAACGCTATAAAATTTGTGGTGTTGAAGAGGTTGACGTTCTTATTACTGAATTAGAACCGTGGGATGTGAAGTTGGACGTTTTTAAAAATATGAATATACAATTGATGTAGTGGCTGTAGATAAACACCTAAAAATAACCGAAGAAGCCTCCCATTATGACAAGCTGGAGCAGATGGATACCTTGGATATCATCTCGAGCATTAATAATGAGGATAAGAAGGTAGCTGAAGCCGTGGAAAAAGTACTTCCTCAAATTGCACAACTGGTTGATGAATTAACAACACGATTTGAAAAAGGGGGTCGACTTTTTTATATAGGCGCAGGCACCAGTGGCAGGCTGGGCATACTGGATGCCTCTGAAATTCCGCCTACGTTTGGTATGCCACACGATAGGGTAATCGGACTTATCGCGGGGGGAGACAGTGCAATCAGAAAAGCTGTTGAGTTTGCCGAGGACAACATGCATCAAGCTTGGAAAGATTTGACCGAATATGGAATAAACGCCAATGATGTATTGGTGGGAATTGCCGCTTCGGGGACCACACCTTATGTGTTAGGGGGCATACAGGACGCGAAAGAGCGCGGTATTTTAACCGCTGGAATCACTAACAATCCAGGGTCTCCTTTGGCAGAACAAAGTGATATTGCCTTGGAGGTTGTGGTAGGCCCAGAGTTTTTAACAGGAAGCACCCGTATGAAGAGCGGTACTAGCCAAAAAATGGTGTTGAATATGATTTCCACTGCTCTTATGATACGCATTGGCAGGGTAAAAGGCAATAAAATGGTCAATATGCAGCTGAGCAACACCAAGTTGGTGGATCGGGGTACTCGCTACTTGGTTGAGGAACTGGGTTTAAACTATGACGAAGCGGAAATTGCCTTAAAAAAATACGGTTCTGTGAAAAAGGCAATGGAAGCCTTGAAACCATCATGACATTTGAAGAACGTTTAAAGGGAGGACATCCCAATTCGTTGGGAAATACCATTGAAATCGTGGAGGAAGTGCTTCACCGACCTTCAGGTTTTGATGAACTCTTCAACTGTTATTTCAGTAATGATGAGGTGGTTCGGTTAAGAGTGTCCAATGCCATGAAGCGCATCTGCAAGGCGCGAAAATCACTACTTGTTCCTTATATAGAACGTTTTCTGAACGAAATTTCAAAAATTGACCAGGCTTCCACCCAATGGACTTTGGCCCAACTTTTTCTTCTGCTTCAAAAAGATATGACGGACGCTCAATTTGAAAAGGCTAAGCAAATTTTACAACACAACTTGGCGACCCACAACGATTGGATTGTGCTGAATCAAACCATGGATACATTGGGGCGTTGGGCTAAAGAGGATGATGAATTAAGAGGATGGATATTGGCCCACCTTGAGAGATTGTCCAGCGATTCTAGGAAGTCCGTCGCCAAAAAAGCATTGAAAACAATAGACCTTATTACTTAGGCTCTAGTCGATAAATGCCTTTACCCTCAATACCCACATAAATATAACCATCAGGACCTTCCTTTACATTGCGAAGTCGTCCCATGCCGTCCAACAATTTTTCGCGATAGACCACTTTGTTAGCTTCGATGACCAATCGTTCCAAATATTGGAAGGCCAAAGAACCTACCAGCAGATTTCCTTTCCAATTGGGATACTTATCCGATGTTACAAAGGCCATACCACAGGGGGCAATGGAAGGAGTCCACTGGTATAGCGGTTGTTCCATCCCTTGGCGAGCGGTTTCATCCGTGATTTTGGTTCCACTATAATTGATGCCGTAGGTAATAATGGGCCAACCATAGTTTTTGCTTTTTTCAATGATATTGATCTCATCACCACCTCTGGGTCCATGCTCATGCTCCCACAGTTCAAGGGTTTCAGGGTGAATGGCGAGGCCCTGGGGATTCCTATGTCCATAACTATAAATGGCAGTTTTGGCTCCTTTTTGGTTAGTGAAGGGATTATCTGCAGGAATGCGCCCATCATCATGGATTCTATAGATTTTTCCGCCATCTCTGGTAATATCTTGCGGGTTTACATCGCGATTGCCACGATCCCCTATCGAAAAATATAGAAAACCCTGATTATCAAATTCCAAGCGAGACCCAAAATGTTGTCCTCTACGACTATTTGGAGCCGCTTTATACAACCATTGTAGCTCGGTAAGTCGATTTTTTTCAAGTTTTGCCCGGATGATTGCTGTGTTTCCACCTATTCCACCTCCTTTTTGGGAAGAAAAGGAGAGATAGACCCAACTATTTTCAGAATAATTGGGATGAATTTCCACATCCATTAATCCGCCTTGACCTCTTACATAAATCTCTGGAAGGCCCTGTATTTCTTGAGTTTTACCATTTTGACTTAGCAGTAATTTTCCTGATTTTTCTGTAATCAATACACCTCCATTGGGAAGAAAGGCCATACCCCAAGGATTTCGAATGTTATCAACCACCAATACCGGTGTAAAATCTACTTTTTGAGGAAGTTTTATGCCTTTATCGGTCTTTTGCGCGCAAGACACACCTAGCATTACAACGAAAAAATAAGTAAGTAAAGCACTTTTTTTCATAATTTCACGTTGAAAAGAAAGAATCAATAGACGAATTACGGCAAATTATAGTCGAAAGTTAAATAGTTTAATATAAGTTTAGATAATTACAATCTAAGAAAATAAGGTCCCAAATCTTAGTTTCTTACTTAACAAGACTTAACCTATGCTCCCTCGAAAGACAAGGCATTACACATATGCCGTGTTGATGGTGTTGCTAACCATTTTCGGAACCACGGTTTTAGCGAAAACAGATGTCAATGTAGTTTTTGATGCAATAGTCGACATTGTATCCAATACTTCTACCGATCAAGGTGAATCTGAATCGGAAATCTCGCTCACTACCAGGGACGAAACTGTTTCACAAGCCTCAAGCAGTATGATGTTCATGACCATCATCCAAGGCGCGGATGAGGAAGTGGTCTGTCCCAATGACGGTAGTACACTCGCCAAATTCTTCTTATGTGGTACCAGTGATATTCGTACCATTTCATTAAATCAATCCGGTGGTAGTTACCAATGGCAGCAGCTAGACCCCAATACCTGTGCGCCAACAGTAGTGGATGATTGTCCCACAATTAACGCTGCTTGTACTTGGAATACGGTGGGTACGGGACCAACATTTAACTTATCTGTGGCAGGAGAGTTCAGGGTCCGTATTGATTCTGGTCAATTTTTCTACTTCAAGTCAACCCTTAACCCCTTAGATCCCCAATTGATTCATGAGGACATCATTTGTGGTAATCCTGGAAGGGTTGAAGTAACCAACGTTCCTGCGGGCTACGAATACAGTTTGGGAACACCAGCTGGGCCTTATCAGGACGATCCGTTTTTTGACATAACCGCTCCAGGCGACTATAGGGTTTATGTCCGTCTTAAAAATGTTTCCGCTAGTGCATGTATTTTCCCATCCAATCTTGTTACGGTTCAAAATCTGGATGTTACGGTTGATGTCACGGCCAATGATATTCTTTGTAGTGGTGAGTTGGGCAGTGTGGATGTGCAAGTTTCTGGAGTTCCTGGATTCTACACCTATCGATTAATAAAAAACGGGGTTACGGTCGATACTTTTGGACCTGATGCTTCAGACACCTATACTTTCGCCAACGTAAGTCCAGGAGTGTACAGTATACGAGTGGATACCAATGACTGTTCCGAAACCATCACCTTGGATATCAATGGAGACCCCATTGAAATAGGAAACGGAATCAGTCCATTGGATGTTTCTGCAACCGCTTCCGATAGTTTTGGCTGTGGGGCCACTTCAATTGATGTAAATGTGGCCACCTCTGGAGGTACCGCACCTTATCGTTTTAGTGTGGATGGAGGCCCTTTTGGACCTACATATACAGGTAGCAGTACTTTTTCGGTTACCACTTCAGGAACATACTCAATTTTGGTTGAGGATGCTAACGGATGTCAACGGAGTGCAACTGCGGATGTTCAGGATATCCCACCGCCGCTGTTTACGATAACGGAAGAAGATGCCAATTGTGGTGGATTGAACGACGGAAGAGTTATTGTAAACGTAACGAGTGGTTTTGGATATGAAATTGAATATAGTATTGACAACGGGGCTAACTTTCAGGTAAGTAACGTATTTTCAAATTTAGCACCTGGCACCTATGATGTAGTACTTCAGTATCAGCAAGACTCTTTTTCTTGTACCACTGCTCCTCAGGTTGCGACCATCGGTACTCCCTCAACAATAACAGCGACGGCCAATCCTGATTCTGTGCCGACCTGTATCAATGAAACAGGTGGTCAAATCACCATTTCAGGTGTTTCGGGAGGTACAGCTCCTTACGAATATAGCGTAGGTGCAGGATTTAGTCCAACCCCAATTTTTGCCAATCTTGGAGTAGGAACCTATACCCCTTTGGTTCGCGATGCCAACGGATGCGTGCAGCCTTTGCCAGATATTGTTTTCAACGCTCTGAACAAACCTACAGACCTCGATTTTGCGATTTCAAGCTTAAACTGTGTGACCACAACCGCTACCCTGGACTTGACAGTGACAGGAGGTACCGGACCTTATAACTATGAGATTATTGCCCCAGCGGCAAGTGTCATAAATAATGGCACCAACAATTCATTTTCTGGATTGGGTCTTGGAACCTACACCTTTAGGGTAACCGATGCTGAGGGCTGTTTCTATGATGAGAACTATGCCATTACCGATATTAGTTCGATTGGTGTACAGGCGCAACAAACTCGAGTAGTCACCTGTGTCGGTGATTCAGATGGTGAGGGCCGTTATTTGGTGGATGGTTTCAATACCACTTACAGTTATAGTATTGATGGGGGACCTGTTTTCACCGCTCAGACTGCGAGCATTATTCCTTTGACGGGATTGACTGCGGGCAGTTATGTGATTTCGGTGACAGATGAAGAAACATTTTGTACAGATACGGCCACTTTGGTTATAGAAGAACCTGCTACAGCTTTTGCCATTTCCAGTTTGGATGTGACACCTATGAGTTGTCAAAATGGTAACATAGGAGCAGTTCGAGTGAATACCGTTGGCGGCTGGGGTGGTAACCGATATACCCTAACCCAGCCCGATGCTTCTACACGAGGCCCTAAAAATGGTAGTGTTTTCTCCAATCTTTCGCAGACAGGAACTTATCAAGTCAGCGTTACAGATGCCAATGGTTGTACCGTAACCGATAGTTTTACCTTAACCAGTTTGGATGCACCGGTGCTTACCCTTGACCTTGGAGCCTCAGACCTTTGTTATGACAACTTTACGGCGGCTACCTTGGTGGTAAATGCATCATTGGGTACTGCCCCATACCAGTACAGAATTAATGGGGGTGCTTTGGGCGCGAGCAATACCTTCTCCGGTTTAACACCGGGCACCTATACCATTGAAGTGGTCGATGCCAATGATTGTAGGGATACCTTGACCCGAACCATAGAACCTCAGGTGGTAGCTCAAGCAACTACGATTCAAGAGCTGGATTGTGCCGGACCACCGGCCCAGATTCAGGTTAATATCAGTAACGGATATACCTCAGGAGGAGATTATGATATCTATGAAGTAAGTATCAACGGAGCTCCCTATACATCCAACAGTAATAACATCACTGGGAATTCCTTCATTTATAGTATTCCTAACGATGGGTCTATCACTTCCGATACCACCTTCCAATTTTTGGTAACGGATAGCCAAGGTTGTACCACAGAAAGTAATGTTGTGACCATAACACCTCCGGAAACCATTGCAGGATCTGTTGTAGGAACTGATACCCAATGTGGGGACAATACCAGTGGAATTGTAGAGTTAATTCCAGACACGACCCAGGGCGTTCCTCCTTATCAATTTAGTAACGATAATGGAGTTACCTTCGGAACACAAAATATTTTCTCAGGATATGGAGCAGGAACCCATGGTGGATTTGTCATTCGAGATAGTCGAGGTTGTATAAGCCCACCATATTCGGTTACAATCGGTGCCAGTGTACCTTTGGATGCTACGGCTACACCAACAAGTGCAGTTTGTTCTGCGCCCAATGTTGAAGGTTCGGTTTCCACCACTATTTCCAATGGAACAGGACCTTATGACTATGAACTTTTCGACGCCAATGGAGGACTTATAGCATCTTCAATTGGAACAGGAAGTACTACGGTAACCTTCCCAAATTTGCCTGTAGGAAACTATACGGTTGTAACTCGGGATGCCCAGGGTTGTGAGGACCGTGATGATTTTGTTATCGACCAAAACCAGTTGGATTTGATTCCTTTGGACCCTCCACCGGCACTTTGTACCGATCCTTTCCTTTCTTATCGAGTGCAAGCAGTGGGAGGAACGGCACCATACCAATTTAGGTTGGTAGGAGATCCCACGTTTGTTCCAGCGAATGTGAATGGAGTTGATATCCATGATTTTTCCTCTGTGGTCACTTTCGGTGTTACCTACTTTGTTGAAGTAATTGATAACCTGGGCTGTACCTATATTGAAGAAATAGACCCTATTACGCCTCCAAGTCCAGTAAATGTTGTAGCTACTGGCAATACCCTTGCATGCGGCGCAGCAGGAGGAGGTACGATTGATTACGAGGTGACCGGAATTACTCCCAGTCCAGCGGATATTACAATCACCTTGCAGAACACGGATACGGGAGCAACGATTTCTGGACCTACCTCCTTGACTAATGAGCCCATTCCTTACAATGACACCTTTACGGGTCTAAATGCTGGGAACTATCAAATCATTGTTACTGACGACAATACAGGTTGTAGCGCGAGTACTTTGGTGTTTATCGGTATAAGTTCTCCGTTTATTGCGGTTGATAGCAATGTTCAAGCCACCTGTAATGCGGGAGCTTTTGTAACGGTAAGAGGTTTTGGAAGTACAGCGCCCTATCAATATGCCTATGTACCCAATGGGGCGGCAGCGCCAACAACTTTCTTCCCGGATACCACTTTTGAAATAGCAGGACCCTATCCGGCCGATTACGATTTTTATGTTCAGGATGCCAACGGTTGTACCGCATTTACAACGGTTACCGTGACCCAAGAATCTAGGATACCCACGCCCACCATTGATGTTATCAATCAGTGTACAGCCACTAGTGGATATCAAATTGATGTCTTAACCCCGTTATCCACTGGTTCAGGACTACCAGAGGAAACTTTCCAATATGATATTGGAAGTGGATTCCAAACCAGTCCAAATTTCGTGGTACCCAACCCTGGAAGCTACGTAATAACCATTCGGGATGGAAACGGTTGTACAACTACGGTGAATGCAGATGTTTTCGATTTCTTTGCTATTACCGCTGATGCTACCTCACTTCCCACATGTAATGCAGGAGATGGTACCATAACGGTGAACACCACGGGAGGTAGTGGAAATTTTGAATATCAATTGAGAGATGCAGGCACTTTGGCCAACATTGGTCCGCCACAAAGCTCCAATGTTTTCAATAGTGTATTGCCTGGTGACTATAATATCTTGGTTACGGATTTGAGCTCCAATACTACCCCCTTGTGTACTGACGAAGCTATTGTGAATGTCTCCACAGTAAATACTCCGGTCATCACAGCGACGCCCAGTACTGACGTAACTTGTTTTGGTGCCGCTGATGGAACCATTGCCATTGAACTTCAGCCCGGAAGTGATACCGATACACCACTAAGCTATATCTTATATGATGGTTCCAGTACGACGGTCTTGGCTGGTCCGCAACCAACAGCTCTATTTGACAACCTTGTACCAAACACATATCAGGTAGAAGTAGTATCGGATAGAGGTTGTACCGATCGTTCAGGCGACATTATTATTTCAGAACCTACACAGCTTCAGGTAAATGCCATAAATACCGATTTCAGCTGTAATCCGGCTAGTAATCAGTTCAGCACGGCCACGATTACCATTTTTACCGACACCAACGGGGATGGAACAGGAACAGCAACCGGTACCGGACCCTATACCTATAGCATGAATGACGGTACGCCTCAGTTTGACGGCACCAATTTCCAAACTAGCAATACCTTTGAGGTGATAGATAACGGTACCAATCAGACCATAATCCTAACGGCGCGTGATCAAAATGGATGTGAGGTGACCGATACCGTGACAATCAACACCCCTACAGATATCACATTTAGTTTTAGTGTAAATCAGATTACTTGTGATGCCTCAGGAACAGGGGTGAACCCAGGGTCAATAGATATTATTGTCAATGAAGGACCTGGAAACTACGAGGTGGAAATTTTACCCTTAGGTTCGGAACCGGCGAGAAATTCCGGTGGTACCGACCGAGTTACCTGGGATATTTCAACTCCGGGGGATTACATTTTTGCCGTAACGGATATTGGCAGTGGAGGGTGTACCTATTTGACTTCTACAGTCAATATGCCCGAGTACAACACTATAGAAGCCATCATAGCCGAAGTGGCTCCAGTGACTTGTTTCAATGGAAATGATGGTGAAATCAGCCTTCAGATAAACAATTATAGCGGTGTATATAATTACGAAGTCTTCTCACGTGATAACCTGGGTGTGGAAACCACTACAGGTGTTACCGGTTCTTTCGATACCAATGCACCTATCAACTCCCCTGAAATCATTACTGGATTACCCGCGGGCAACCTGATTGTTTATGTAGAAGCTCTGGATTCCCCTTTCTGTGATATTGCTAGTAATGTAGCTACCGTGCGTTCCCCAGATCGTGCGTTGTCGGTCACCGCTTTGCAGACCTCAGAAGTAACTTGTAATGTGCCAGGTTTGGGTGAAATTACAGCCACTGGAGATGGAGGATGGGGAACTTATGAATATCAGTTGATTGCCCCTGATGGTACAACTGTTTTAGTGGACTATCCAAATACGAATCCGATATTCCAAAATTTATCCACGGGAACCTATACCGTAAATATTCGCGATTTACTAGGATGTGAAGAAAGTACAACAATCAATTTACCATTGCCAACGCCCATTACTGCAGATATCCAGATAGTACAACCACTACGATGTAACAATGACAATGATGGAATTATCGAAACCTTTAACGTTGCTGGAGGACAAGGCCCTGGAAACTATCTCTACCAATTAAACCGTATCACCGATGGGACCAATAGTGGTTTGCAAACGACCCCGACCTTTGCCAATTTGGCCGCGGGAGATTATACGATAACCATTTTCGATGGTTGGAACTGTAGTTTTACCACGCTTCCGATTACGGTGCAAGATCCTGAGATTGTACTTGCCGAATTGGTGGAGCTACAACCTCCAGGATGTGGTGACCTCGGTAGAATGGAACTTACTGTGACCAATCCAGAACCTGGAGTGAGTTATTTCTTCAGACGTTCGGGATCCGCTGACCCTTTTGAGCCGTTTAGTACAACAGATCCTTTGGCGACCTCTGTGGAAATTTCAGAAGATATTACCATAGACCCAGGACCTTTCCAGTACGATGTGCAGAATTCCAATGGATGTCCGTTTGAACGTTCAAACCAAATTTCTTTGGACCCTGCCGCTCCCTTGGTCATTGCTTTGGATTTGACCAATGCCACAATAAATTGTGCAGGAGAAGCAACTGGTATTATTCGTTCGGAAGCCTTTGGTGGAATTGGAAGCTATGTCTACACCCTATTAAATTCGGATGTGCCTCCAAACCCAACCCCTGCCAACACGGTAAGACCGGCTCAGGCCTCAGGAATATTTAGGGATTTACCTCCTGGAACCTACTATGTGTATGCGCAAAGTGGGGGTTGTGAGGCCATTTCGACTCCAATCGTGATTGACCCGAAACCACCTTTGGTATTGGAATATCTTGAAGCGGTACCTGTGGTATGTGCTGGAGATGAAAATGGACAGATCATTATTGAGGCTAGTGGTGGAACAGGAGCTATTCGCTATTCCATTTCGGACACCTTAAGTGAGTTCTTTGAAGGGGATGACCCTTTGAACCCGAACCGCAAAACCTTTAACGATTTAGCACCACGGACATATGATATCATCATACAAGATGATTTGGGTTGTACCATAACCCGAACCGTGGAAATCACCCAACCTATGGAACTGGTAGCCGGTATTGCCGCGACTACTCCTGAAGTTTGTTTGGGCGATATGGATGGCACCCTGACCTTACAGGTGACTGGGGGAACAGCTCCGTATTTTACAAGCGTAAACTCCGCTGACGATGCTGATTTCGTACAAAACGATTCCCTGTTCTTCGATAATCTTTCAGGTGGTGAGACCTATGTAATTTTTGTAAGGGATGCTAATGGATGTCAAACCAATGTGGTAGCCGATATTGGCATTGGTATCGAAATCATGGCCGAACCTATCATACAATATGGCTGTGAGGGTATTTTCCCAAATAGCACGACCACCATTTCCATACAGGACTCATCGCTGATTCCAAATCTCCTGTTCTCGTTGGATGTGGATGATATCAATCTGGCCACAGACCAAAGAATATTTGCCGATTTGACAGCGGGTGAACATACGGTTTATATCTATCACCAAAATGGATGTGTCACTTTCGTGGAATTTGAAATTGATGCCTACGAGCCGCTTGTCCTGGAAGCAATGAAAACAGGTCCAAATGAGATTACGGCCGTGGCTTCAGGAGGTTTTGGAGGATATGAGTACTTTTTCCAAGGGGAATCTTTTGGGGAAGTCAATACCTTCAATGTCATCGAAGACATGAATATCAATATTATGGTTGTGGACAGTCTTGGTTGTGTGGCCAATTTGGTTATGCCCTTCGATTTTGAGGGTATGCCCGAGTTTCCGCCGTTCTTTACACCTGATGGGGATAACCTGAATGATTTCTGGTATCCTGAAAATCGCGAGTTCTTCCCAAATATTGATGTAATTATCTATGATCGATACGGTAGGGTAGTGGCCCGCTTAGATCAAGTGAGAAAATGGGATGGCACCTACGAAGGCAACCCGTTACCAACAGGTGACTACTGGTATGTTGTAAATGCGAATGACAACGAGGAGCAACAATATGTAGGTCATTTCACCTTATACAGGTAGGTAAAAAGTAGTTTTAGTATATTTAGGGCAAATATGAATTGGATAATCTCCAAAAACCGGTAAACCAACCTAATGAACAAAAAACTGAGTGCCCAAATCCCTTCGTTTTTAACGAATGAACCTGCTGACCTGGAATACTCCATTTTTAAGTTGAATCTTTTTCTTAATGGGTGCAAGCCCTACACGATTGATTATCAGGTATTGTTAATGAGCTATCATTTTTGGAAGGGGAAAGATTTGGATGAGTTCTGCCAAGAACAGACGATAAGTTATTTTCTTTTGAATCCCTTGCATGATTCTGTGGAAGCCCGTGAGGCTTTTTGCTTGGAAATCAGGGAGTTTTTGACAAACCAATAAAGAGAAATTAAAATTTAGGTATTTCACCTCTGATTCTCATCCAGAATTCTTCAAAATTTATATTTTTGCATCCCTCATCGGGATGTGGCGCAGTCTGGTAGCGTACACGCATGGGGTGCGTGTGGTCGCTGGTTCGAATCCAGTCATCCCGACGAACCACTTTTCAGTGGGTATCAAGGCACTGTCAACTGACTGATTGACAGTGCTTTTCATTTTTATTGTATTCATCTGATATCATCTAAAACCATATAAAAGGTGTAGAGTTCGGTGAATGGATTGGTACGTTCCTTGTGCATAATTTTGATAGCATATAAGGCTATTTAGGGTCGTCTTTGCAAACAACCAATGTTTCATTTTAAAGACCTGTATCATGCGGAACAACAGTACATTGAAGGTGCTCATCTTTACAAGGGACCACACACACAATCCAGAAAAACTTACAATTTACGCCCGGATAACCGTGGACGGGAAGAGGGCAGAAATCAGTTTGAAACGCCGGACCTCGGTGAATGAATGGGACGAGATCAGGGGCAGGGTCATCGGGTTTTCCCAAAAGGCAAGAACCTTGAACAGTTATCTTGATGAGGTCTATATCCAGATCATGGATGCCCACAAAAGGCTGATGGGCGAGGGAAAAGTAATAACGGCCCAAGCGATTAAGGCCCGTTTCCTAGGGCAGGACGACCAAAACAAGACCCTCAAAGAACTCATTGAATACCATAACACCACTCAAATTCTTGTTCTCCGACCTGGTACAATGAAGAACTATTATTCTACTGAAAGATACCTACATAAGTTCTTGGACGAGAAATTGAAACTCCCCGACATTTTCCTGAAGCAATTGAACTACAGGTTCATAACTGATTTTGAACAATATCTAAGAACCTACCAACCGAGAAAAGCAAGAAAGACCTGTTCCAATAACGGGGCCATGAAACACATGGAACGGTTGATGAAAATGATAAATCTTGCGGTAAGATTGGAATGGTTGGAAAAAGACCCTTTTCGAAATTACAAGCTCAATTTTCACAAGACGGAACGAAGTTATCTGACTGAAAGAGAACTTCGCCTCATTGAGCAAACAACTTTTAAGGGAGTCGGTTACGAAAAGGTAAAGGATGTTTTTCTGTTCTCCTGCTATACAGGGCTTTCCTATATAGATGTCAAGGAACTGAAATCCCAACAGTTAGTTTTAGGAATCGATGGAAACCTCTGGATACATACCAAAAGGGAAAAGACCAATGAAACAGTAAAGATTCCATTATTGCCCAAGGCGAAAGAGATTATTGAGAAGTACGGAAAAGATGCAAGACCTGATGTTTTGGGAAAACTTCTTCCTGTTTATAGTAATCAAAAGACCAATTCATATTTAAAGGTAATAACCAAAGCCTGTGGTATTCATAAGCATATAACTTTCCATACGGCAAGGCACACGTTTGCTACTACAATAACCTTGTCGAATGGAGTGCCTATCGAAACTGTTTCCAAGATGTTGGGGCATACCAAACTGACCACTACCCAGATTTATGCAAGGGTTTTGGAAAGAAAAGTAGGGGAGGACATGCAGCGACTTATCACAAAAATGGAAACCAAAAGCGGTACTAGAGAAATACGATATATGGAAAGTTGAAAAGGGATTTCATGTTTTCTGGATTTGATGGCGAAGCGGTCAAATTCGGAAAAGCAAGAGGGTAGCGCGCTAAAGCGACGCTACGAATCAAAATTAATATTTTAAATAATTGATTATCAATTATTTAAAATAAAATCTAAAAATATTAAAAATTGTCTGAATTGTGACAATTGACCTTGTAAGCCCTATGAATAGGGATAAAAATTGTGACAATTCCTTTAAAAAAATCCAAAAATGGACGGATTTGCGACGATACGCCTGCATAGAAGAACAGTAAAAAGATTCAGGAAATTTTCCAAGAAAATTACCAAATCCTATTCCGATACCATGGAAACCATTATGGATTTTTTTGAATGGCATGGAATATCCCCTTCAAGTAGGTTTCCAAAACAAATCAATGAAGATGGAGACAAGACCCGTAAACGGATAAACGCTCTTATCGCTATTATCAGGGATATTGAAAAGAGACAAACGAAACCCACCACAGCAATGTTGCTTTCATTATTTGGAGAAGTGTATAAAGAAGAGGAAAAACCAGTAAAGGTTGCTTGGAAAGATAGAAAGCTCACAAGAAAGGAATGGATGAAACGGGAGCAAGTTGTACCAAAAATTGACTATTCTAATCTAGATCAGGAGTATCAATCGAGTATTAAAAAGCTTAAACGAATAGTGGACAACTTTGAAAAAGTAAATCCAAAGTTTGGAAAGCCGTATTATAAAATCCAAATCAGTGAACTTGAATTGGAAAACCTCAAAAGCTTGCGTTAATATTTATGGGATGTTCTTGCCTCGCAAAAAGATAGGAAAAAGAACTGGTAAGGATTTGGGGCTTGCAGCGCGAAACTCAGTTTCGCTTGCTTTTTTCTTCAGTTTAATATTTGGTTATAACCCCCACTGAATAGCATTCTAGGATGTGTCGTGTTTATTGTTCTATTGCTTTCTAAAAAATAGACTAAATGCAATTACGGCTTAACCAGATTAAAGAACACCAACCTTTAAGTCTCAATCAAATTCCCATCTAACAAACAAGCCATAATTTTCATTCCTTTCTTTAAGCGGGCCTGACCGTTCCAAATTGGTTGCAAGGCCGTAGACAAACTGATTATTCTTTAAGCCTAATCTAAGATATAAGTATTGTTGATTGTTTATTCCCAATCTCCAGCTTTGATTGAGAACGAATTGGATACGGGTATACAAACCCCAATTTTCATTAAAAGTAGGTTTATACTCGTATAAACCGAAAAGTTTGAAATCGTTGTCAGAGTTCAAAAAAAAGGAGGCGACTGTTATTGCCAAAAACTTTTTTGAGGAATAGTTGAATTGAGGGCCAACAATTGCAGAAAACCCCGAAATGCTGCCTATATCAGTCCCCCCCATGATTCCAAATCCCTTTCCCAGATCATAACTTAGTTGCACAGGGATTACAATGTTGTTTTTACTTACGTCATTTTCGTAATCTGCGGTATAGGTGGCAACCGTAAAAAAATTCAATTTACCCGTTGGGCTAAATGCTTTCTTAACCACCAATTGAAAAAAGAGAGCCTCATGACCAAAAAAAGTTTCTGCAAGGGTACGGGATTGTGACCCTTGCGCGCTTATATCCTGATAACATATCACAAGCAATAGGATCAATGAGATGAACCTTGGCAATAAGGTGTATTTTGCTTTTTTCATATATACGCTTATTAAGGTATTCTTTTTTTCGAAATAAAATGCCTTTAGATTGATTTTCAGGTTGGTAGCAAAACAGCATGTATAATCTCCAAATTTGAATTCAATGAGATACGATTAGAAAATATTTTCTATAATAAATATGTGATTCTATTAAGAATTTAAAAACGTTTGCTCTAATTTTATGTAGATATGACACAAAATCTAGCCAAACATTTTCAAGGTCCCATCTCGAATGTCTTTGACGTGGTTCATGCCTTTTGGATTGCAGGGGGTAGTTGTGATGGTTGCTCTATTGCTACTGTGGGTGCAACAAATCCTTCGGTTGAAAATCTTCTAAACGGAACAATACCCGGAGCGGCAAAAGTTATTTTACATCATCCCGTGTTAGCAGTGAATGCTGGAGAGGAATTCATAAAACCTTTTCGTTTGGCAGCCAAGGGAGAACTTGGCGCTCCGTTCGTGGTGCTATGTGAAGGTTCAATAATGGACGAGGGCATGGCAGCCGAAACAGGAGGCTATTGGTCTGGACTAGGGGCTGATGAGGATGAGAACGGAGACCCGCAACCCATACCTTCTTCAAGTTGGGTGACCAGAATGTCAGAACATGCTGCCGCAGTCATCGCGGTAGGGACATGTGCAACATGGGGAGGAATTCCAGCCGCTGCAAATAATCCAACGAATTCTGCAAGTGTCATGGATTTATTGGGAGAAGATTATCGAAGTGCTCTTGGACTCCCCGTGGTCAATATTCCTGGATGCGCTCCGCAAGGAGATAATATAACTGAGACCATTGCAGCTGTGTTGCTATTTCTTAATGGACTGGCCCCTTTACCGGAATTCGATGAGCTGGGGAGACCGTCATGGTTATTTGATGAAACGGTCCATAGGGGTTGCACCCGAGCAGGATTTTATGAGGAAGGCACCTTTGCAGAAGAACACGGGGATAAAGAATGTCTGGTAGAAATAGGGTGCTGGGGTCCAGTGGTGCAATGTAATATTAACAAAAGAGGAGCCTTAAATCATGCAGGAGGGTGTATGAACGTAGGTGCACCTTGTATAGGGTGTACTATGCCCGGATTTCCGGATAGTTTTGCGCCATTTTATAAAACGGCTCCCGGGACCATGGTTTCTTCCAATATTTCACGTGTCACCGGTACAGTCATCCGTAATTTACGTGAAATGACCATGGCGTTTCAAAACCGGACCCCAAAGTGGAATAAAGAGGGTAAGGTGCCGTCTGGCTGGGGGCATGTCAAAGAGCCCAATTTGGTCAAAAAAGTGATGCACTATACCTATGAGAAAATGCAGTTTAGTGATAGTCCTAAACCTGGTTCCAAAAAATAAGAATAGAAATGGAAAACGAAGCACTCTTTAACGAATGGTTGATTGGACTAGCCTTGGTCTCGGTAATTATTGTCATTGCCGCAGTGCTATTGATCTTGGTTTGGTTGGCCGCTAAACGGATTCTCAGGCTGGCTGGGGTTGCTTTGGAAATAGTGACTCAGATAAAGAAGAATACAAACAGTATTTGGGAGTTAGAGACGACAAACAATGTAGCCACGGATATTCAGAAAGAGGCAGAGGCAATTGAAGCGCATGCCACTTTAGTGGCAGAAGCTTTGGAATAATGCATTAATTGAAAATTATATGGATACAGGAATACAATTATGGATAATATCTCTGGTAATCGGCCTAGTGGTTATTGGGGTAGTAGCCTTTCTGCTCAATTTGATAAAAAAGACTGCAAACGATATTGACAGTACAGCTGCTGATATTTGGACTCAGGGAAAATTGACAGCGAACAACACCATACATATTCCATTGTTTTTGACCAAAACTAATCAAGTAGCTGGTAAAATATTGAAATCTGCGGTTGCTATTGTTGGAGGCTCTAAGTCTATTACCCAACATATTGAAGGTTGTCCGGGATGTCCACATTGTATGTTGCAAAACTCTAAAGATTCTATTGTATGAGCGTGATATTAATGATTACTACCATTCTGGCCGTACTCCTTTTAGTTTATGTTTTGGTGTACTACCTGCACGGAATCATAAAACTTCTTACTAGCATTGGAGGAGATGGTCAAAGTTATCTCGCGAAATTGAGATTGGGTCTCAGGGCAATCGAAACCGAGACGGGACATCTTCCTGTTCAAGTCACCAAGCTGAACGATTCGCTTACCGAAGTGGCCGAAGGGCTTAAAGTTGTGGATGATCAACTTCAAGAATCAATAAATGCAGCCGTTAAGCAAAATGTTTGATATGAATACAGTAAACATCTTATGGTTGATTTTGTTGATAGTGACTGTACTCGTATTACCTTATGTAGTACGCCTGTTACATAGGACCTGGCTGGCGTCAAGGTCAATAGAGCGTTATTTTAAGGAAATGAAAGAAGCAGGTATTGGTGTGGCAGGCAATACGGAACATATCAAAGCTTTAAACGATACCATAGGTGTTGCTTCTGGTATTTTGGATGTGGCTGGGTCTATTGATGAAAATGCAGATACCCTAAAAACCACTTTAGCTACACGAGCTGAAAAAATTAACTAAGACAGTATGGACTCATCAACTCTTTTTATAGCTACAGTAATAATAGTAACACTTTTAGTGCTTGTATTAGTTGTATATTTAGTACTTATCATCGTTGCCCTTAGAAGAGCTGGTACTCATTTGGAAGGTTTGGCTGGGGGTTTACAGAAAATACAGGATGATACCGGTCCCTTAGGAGAAAAGGTGGGGGTCATCAATGGTGCTTTGGTAAAATTGCACGGTGGTTTGTCCTCAGTGGATTCTCATTTAGTGGCAATTGCCAAAGTCCTTAAACTGGCCTAAAGAATTTAAATTGAAATAACGATATCGCCTATGTGCTTTAAAAATTTACCGATTGCTTTTGATGAACAAGGAAATGCTTACCTGAAAGAGGGTCTTGCAGACCCCTATGAACACAAAATAGTTGATTTAGGCGAAGAGCAGGAGGTTTTAAAAGGGCTCTTGGAACGCAACGGATTCATCAGAAATATTGACTATGATCCCGTGACTCGGGTAGCAGGGGCTTTGGCTTTTCATAGCGTGGTTGATCTGGAAAAGCGGAAAGTATTATCTACCAACTCCATGGCTACGCTGTTTCGTGGTTACGAGGTTATTCTCAAAGGGCGCGATCCAAGAGACGCTGCCTATATAAGTAGTCGGGCCTGTGGGGTTTGCGGTGGCGTGCACGCTACAACGGCTGCCTTGGCCATTGAAATGGCCTTGGGGATTAAGCCACCACCATTGGGCATTGTCATGCGTAATATTCTGCTGGCTATAGAGTACCTGTATGATCATCCTTTACATCTTTTCCTATTGGCTGGTCCTGATTATTCGGAGGAGTTGGTTCGTGAAACCAATCCCGAACTTTTGGATAAGGCGGCGAATACAAAAGCCAAGAATAAGGATGTCCACGGCTATGATACCATTTTGGATATCATGAAAGATTTAAACCCTTTGAAGGGCAAATTATACTTGGAGGCCTTAAGCATGACACGGGTGGCTCGGGAAGCTTATGTGTTGATAGGGGGTAAATACCCACACCCTCAATCAGTCGTCCCAGGCGGACTTTCCGTAACTGTCAATATTACCGTACTTAATGAAGTCTATAGTCGATTGATCAAGTTTTTTGACTACAGCCAAAAAGTAACTGGAATCTGGGATGATGTTTTCGATTTCTTTTTGGAAAGCAACCCGGAGTATGCCAAGTGCGGTATTCGCCCTGCCACTATGATGGATACTGGCGTATGGGATAGACCGGAACATTATGATGCCTCCTTTGAAAATTGTGATAAATGGGGAGAGGCACGATGGTCCACTCCAGGAGTGTTGGTGGATGGAGAAGTGGTCACTACAAAACTTACTGAACTCAATGCCGGGATAGAAGAATTTGTGGAGCACTCTTATTATGAAAAATGGGATGGACATCGCTTTAAGGAAGATGCTAATGGAATGCCCTTAAGTCCCAACCATCCTTGGAACAAGGAAACCATACCGAAACCTGGAAAGCAAAGCTGGAAAGACCGTTATAGTTGGGATACTGCCCCTACCTGGGACAGAATGCCCATGGAAGCCGGGGCATATACCCGAATGTATCTGACTGCCAAGGCCCAAAAAGCCCCAGCAAGTAGGTTTCTGGAAAATACGGGCTCGAGCATGAAAATTCATGTACCCAAACACTATCTACCTGAGAAAACCCTGGAATGGAAGATTCCTGAACATTGGAATGCCTTTGAACGCAATAGGGCAAGGGCCTATTGTATTCCTTACTCAGCAATGGTAGCCATGGAGAACTGGTTGTTGGCCATGGATCTAATCAAGAATGGAGAAACCAAAGTGAGCGTACCCTATGAAATTCCTAAAAAAGGAACACATATTGGATTTGGTGCATGGGGCGCCGGTAGAGGTTTTTTAACCCACCATCTTATTGTTGAGAACGGTGTCATTGATAATTATCAGATTATTACCCCTTCTACATTAAATGCGGCTCCCAGAACCCCCTGGGGCGAAATGGGCCCCTATGAAGAGGCGGTGCTCAATACCCCGATCCTTGAAAAGTTTGACAATCCGGAAGATTATAAAGGAATAGATATTTTAAGGGCCATACGGAGTTTCGATCCCTGTATGCCATGTACCACACATATCATGGCCAAGGACACCGATCATATGGTAACACGGGAAGTAACAACCTGTGCCTGTGGGGTCGAGTAAAAACGTACTTATTGGTACGGTAGGTTATCATTTACTTCGCAACCATTCGGTTGGGCCAATTCTACTACCTCAATTACAATCCACTTTAGATGGTGGCTCAGTTGTCGTCGAAGAAATGAATTGGGGCCCCATAGCCATTGTCCAATATTTTCAAACACTAAAAAAACCTTTTGATCGGGTTATTTTTTTGGTGGCCATTGAAAGGCCCGAAAGAAATATCGGTGATATCTCAGTATATCAGTGGTTGGGCCATTTACCTTCTGAAAAACAAATTCAGGCTTGCGTTGGCGATGCGGCGACCGGGGTTATCTCCGTCGAAAATCTTTTGGTCATTGGTGAGCACTTTAAGATTTGGCCCGAAGAGGTCTTTTTGGTTGATGTTGAGCCTGGAGCGGAACAGGCAGGGGAGTACCTGTCGGCCGAAGTTGAGGCAAAAATTCCTGAAATTTTGCGTATTTTAGAGAAGCTGAGCCAGGAAAACTATATAGTTTTAGAGACCAAAAAATTAAGGGGAGATACTTTATTTGAAGAAAACGTATGAAAAATGGATCCATAGAAGATAGTGCTTTGCGCTCTTTGTTTTGGAAGGAAGAAATACTGCAGGTCATGTATTGGATGCATGGTGAAGGTATGGGATCGGAGATTGGCCTAACCCAAATGCTTTCTTTTTTGAATACATCTCGCGAAAATTTGGAACACCATTTACATAGAGTTACCGAGGCTGGACTCTTAGTGACTTTGGAGAGGGAAGGAACTACCGTCTATAAATTGTCCGAAACGGGCAAAAAGGAAGGAGGTCGCCAGTTTGCAGAAGCGTTTCAAGGTATGCAGAAAGCGGGTCATGGAGAATGCGGCCCCGATTGTGAATTTTGTTACGGTCCAGACGGTGTCAAGCTTGACAATTGTGTCCATAACTGTGCTAGCAGCTCCCATTAATATGAAACCCGTACTATTCAATAACGTAGAGTTTAAGGAGATTATGCAGTATGTGCAAGAACTTGTGAAGCAGTCTGGGAACATTCCTGATGAAGAAACCAGGGAACTTACGGCTGAAATTTTAAAGTATTTTGATTTAATGCACCGGGAACCACTTTCAAGAATGCTGCAGGCCATTGAACGTAGTTATCCCGATTTGAAGGATACCCTAAAACAAGACTATACTATAAACACACTTTTAGAACTTTATGATTTTGAAAATACCAACCTTCCCGATACGCAAGAAAAGACATAGTCTTCTTCTTGTTGTATTGATTGGCCTTTTAGGCCTGGGATGTAAAGGTGATTCTAAAAAAGATAGTTCGGTAGAACGAACAGAAGCTAGCAAGGAAGAATTGAGTAAAGCTGAGAAACTAGTCAATGAGGCTATAAGTAGCGCTGGAGGGATGGGCAATTGGTCTGCTAAGAAGACGATGTCCTACATAAAAAACATTCAAAGCTTTGATTCCACCGGAACTTTATTGCGAACCGTTGCACAAATACATAAGTATCAGCTAAAACCTTCCTTCAAGGCTTATATGAGTTGGGAACTCGATGGTAACAAACATGAAATAGTCAATAACGGCAAACAGGCCTGGAAACTGGTAAACGGGGAAATTCAAGAAGATAAGGTGGCTGTGAATTCGGCCTGGAATTCTTCATTCGGTTCACAATATATGGTATGTATGCCATTTAAATTAAAGGCTCCCGGAACCCTATTGAAATATGAAGGAATTGACACACTGTCCAATAATAGAATAGTTCACAATCTTAAGGTCACCTACGAAAAGGGAGCTGGAAGTTCAGGAGGAATGCATACATGGCATTACTTTTTAAATACAGACAATTATCAATTTGAGGCCAATTTTTTGGATCATGGTAAAGGATACTCCTATACCGATTATGACACCTTTATAGAAGTTGATGGTATAGCGGTAACCAAGGAAAGAAAAAGTTATGTTTCCAATGAAAACAGGGAACCCGTATACTTAAGAACTGTTTATAGTAATTCCGAGATTCAATTTGACATAGAATTACCAGAAGAATTATTTAAAGTAAAGAACTAGATGGGTTGGCTAATGTTTTGAAAAATATCCTTGTCGCGGGAGTTGGTAATGAATTAAAGCAGGATGATGCCTTCGGTATCGAGTTTGCCAAAAAGTTTCGGGATTCTGTTTCGCACTTAGACCATATCATGGTTATGGAGGTAGGTATCGGGGGGATACATTTGGTACAAGAATTACATGCAGGCTATGATATTTTGATTTTGGTGGATGCCGTAGCATGGGGAAAAGAAGCGGGCCATATATACTTCAGGGAGATGGAAGAGGTTTCGGATATTGAAGAAATGCCTGTTTTTGAAAAAAGAACATTTTTGGCCGATATGCACTATACGAACCCCATAAGGGCTTTGATGTTGGCAAAAGCACTAAAGGTATTGCCCAATGCGGTATATATTTTGGGTTGTGAGGCGGCGGAGCATGATGATTTTGCGGTAGGTATGAGTGAAGTGGTCGAAGATGCCCTCCCAAAAGCGATGAGTCTGTTACAAAATTGGTTGAACATGAAGAAGCTCGCAACTTTTGAATAAGGAATGGACCAAGAAACTATTCCATTGTACAAGTGAATTTTGTATCTTTAAATGGTAAATAGCATATTATGAATCAAGACATTAAGCCTACTGAAGGCCCAAAAAAATCACAGAAAAAATCGGAAGAAAAAATTCCGTGGTGGTTTAATATGCAAGTCAGGGATTTGGTAAAACCCATCACCGTTAAGCGTATGCAATTGTTATCAGCAGGGATGTTGTTGCTTGCTCTAGTTGTGGTAGGTTTTTATGCATGGGAAAATTTCCTGAGAGAGCCCACAGGAGAGGAATTTATAGATGAGATTGTTGACGCCGCGGGCGGTCTTGACACATGGAACGGTATTGAACAAGGACAGTTCACACGTACCCATAATTTATATGATGATACAGGAGAACTATTAAAAACTACTGAGGAAACCTTTTATTTTAAGAGAACAAAGGAAGGGCTAAAGTTGCAGGTGAAATCTGTTGGGGATGACGATAGCGAAGTTGTGGTTGGCAAGGACGATTATGGATTCTGGGCTACAAAGGATAATCAAACCGTTGACCCGATGATTGCCGCCAAAGAAGAAGGCATGATGTGTGATTCTAAATTCTGCGATCCCCAGTGTGCTTCGTCTATGGCTTTCTTCAGGTTTTCGATGCCCTTTAAACTAAAGGACAGGGGTGTGAACGCAAGTTTAGCGTCTACAGGCTTCAATATTGCTGAGTTGAACTTACTGGGAGGTTCGGGTAAAGAACCTACCTTGCTGGATATTTCTTATGACCCCGAGATAGGTAAGGACAAGTGGCGATTTTATGTAGACCCACAAGATAAATTGATACACAAAGTTGAATACTACAACAAATCCGATAAGGGAGAAACCAGACCTGAGGAAATTTATTGGACGGATCACAAAACTGTGGACGGGATTACATTTAGCCATCGTTGGACACGCTATTGGCCCAATGGCAAGGTCATGGATGAGTATGTGTATTCAGGTGTGAATTTAGACCGTGAACTGCCAGATGGTTTCTTCAACAGAAGAGATGGCTCAGAACTTGTGGGGCGGTAGTAGACTAATTCTTCAAAATAGCATCACTTAGTGCTTCCAGGGCTTTTACAACTTTCGCCTCTGGATCAAAATCTATTATAGACTTTCCCTTTAGGTCAGCAGCCATGACCTGTTCATCAAAAGGAACAAATATCGCGATGGGTAAGTTTATTTTTTCGCAGTACTCGCGTATGGCCATTTCGTCTTCTTTGGTCCGTACTTTATTGGCAATGGCCTCAACCTTTCCAATACCCAATTGTTGGGCCATCTCAGCAAACCTTGAAGCCGCTTCAAGAGATCGGTAATAGGGTTCTACCACCGTATATATCTTATCAACGTACTTTGAAGTACCACGTTTCATATGCTCTAGTGATGCCTCCGTATCCAAAACCATAATCTGACCTTGTTCCGAACTAAGTGCAGCATTTACCAATTCGCGGACCACAGTATGGGAACCACACATACATCCGGTACCGGCCTTTTCAGGTTTGCCCACCATTAACAAGGTCACATTGTCGGTGGCCTTTTGTCCATAGGTTTCTAAGACTTCCTGGAATGGCATTCTTACTTGAAATTTCCATTTGCCATCTTCAGTTTCCACCCTTTCGATGATATCGGTGCTTAAGTTCGGAGGTCCTGCATCAGATTTGTCAATTCCCAAAACAATGGAGAGATTGGGATTGGGATCGCCATCAATAGCAAGTACTTGATCCCCCTTGGCTCCTAAAATACGACAAAGCGTACCGCTAATCGTCGTCTTGCCTACTCCTCCTTTTCCTGCTATTGCTATCTTCATTTCAATTTGATTTTGGTCCAATTAATCGTCATCGGGTCGAATGTCATCAAGTTCGTCGGTTCCCAGAAGAAAATCCATGGTTCGCTTTGCCTCTTCTTCATCAACAATGCTCATGGCCACACCGACATGCACAAGTACATAATCACCTTCTTTCGCCTCCGGTACCAGCCCTAGATTGATTTTCTTCACTACCCCATCAAAGGAAACCTTCCCTATTTTGAACACACTTTCAATGGTATCCTCAAAGCCAATAATTTTTCCAGGTACTGCCAAACACATGAACTAGGATTTACGATTAAGGTAATTTACGGAAATCTAGTGAGATAGATTGGTCCAGATAAAATTTTAATTGTGGGAGTATCACCGCTTCAAATTCCATCCAACCCGCTTTCGTGAACAATGGTATCAATTGGTTCCAGATGAACTCTTTAAAATGGCCTTCACCGATATCGGTTTTACCCCGTACTTGGCGTTGGGTGAGCCAGAACGTGATGATCATCCATATGGACTCAGCAAGATGTTGATACTGATTTTCCATTTTTTCGGGCCTTAAGATTTCCTTTTCCACATTGAGCAAAAGCCATTCTTGTATTTGTGCAATCATTTTTTCTACATAATTCACCCTCTTTGAATGCAACTTTGGATAGGCCCGTTCAATTTCTAAAAGATCCAGAAAATAAAACGAATAACGATTCAGTATAAAAAAATAGCGCCCCAGATGATTGTCAAAATCAAGAAGTGAAGGAAAGTTTTGGTCTATCGAAAGTAATAGTTCCAATTCTTCCCCCAATTCTGAATCGATGGCCAGAACAATGGCCTTTTTACTGTAATAATGATAGGCAAGATTCCCTACACTTATTCCGGCTTCATCAGCAATTTGTTGCAGTCGAACATTGACCAGTCCCTTTTGGTTAAAAAGCCCAATAGCTGATTTCAATATTTTATGTTTTGTACTGCCCACAATTGATGTACTACTTACCAGCGACGCCCAGTTTGATTATGAGTTGGGCGTTAATGCTTCGACCTGGTGCAAAAAACCGGGTTTGATTTCCAGGAGTTCCTCTAAAAACATGACTTTGGTACTCTTTATCCGTAAGGTTGTCCACAGATAGCACCAACTTGGAATATGGAAACTTTGGCAAGACCTCGTGCAGATTTATTCCACCACTGATATTGAAAAGGCTATAGCCATCGGTTTCCCTTTCCGTGGGAGCCGGTCTATCTTGCTTGCTTGTAAATATGCCCTCTACCCGTCCGAAAAATGCATTGCGGTTATCTCGAAGTTGAAACCCGAAAATGTTTTGATCCGCAGGCATAAAGGCAAGGTTTTCATCGGTTTCCCGATCTTTTCCCCTAATATACGACCCGGTCCAGAAAACACTAGACAACTTACCGATAGCATAGCTCAGCTGATATTCCCAACCTGTCAGTCTGGCTTCCCCCACGGCTTGATTCTGAACATTTGGAGTACCCTGAAAATCAACACTTACGGGAACATATAGATCATTCAAGAAATTTTGGTAAAAGTTGAGGCCGATATCAAATTTTGAACCATCGTAAGCGTAACCCAACTCATAGAATACTCCTTTTTCGGGACCAAGATCAGGGTTGGGGATGACCCCATCGGCAAAATTGTATTTGGAAAACAAATCTGGGGCTCGGAATGAGTTAGCCAGATTGATCGTGAAATCTGATCTGTCTGATGCATGGATTTTAGCGCCTATATTACCGGTAAGGGCGGTGTTGTTATCTGAGGTATTATCCTCATTGTATAAATCGGCGATTTCTGGAATGAAAAAAGGTTCGTCCTCTATTTCTGTCTTGACATTATCAAACCGAAGTGCAAACAACAAATCAACAAACTCGCTGGCTTTCCATTCCTCAACGGCAAATACCCCAAAGAAAGTTGCATCACTATCCGGTTGGATTTGTCCTGGAGGAGGGGCCACTTGATTTACTTGTACACCCATAGGATTAAATATGTCCACAACCAACTCCCTTTTGGTGCCAAAACGATGTTCCCTCAAATAATCCGCACCGACAGTTAACTTGGAATTTTCTGCCAATCGAAGCGCTGTAAAGGCCTTGAAACCACCAAAATCTACATCCACATCCAGACTAACATCGATTCTTCGATTGATGTCCATAGTATCTTCAAAAAATACATTGGTCACTTGGTCAATGTGCAGTCTTTGCTGTTTGAAATACGCATTAAACCCAACCTCTTCAATAGTGTTCGATATATTTTTACCAGTATAATTGAAATTATAACCGGTTTGTTCATCGGGAGCAAAAACACGGTCCCGTACTGGTGGACCTGGCGCTCCCAATCCACCTGGAAAGCCCACATTGTCATTCTTAAAATATTTACCGCTAAATTCAAGACGATGATTCTCGGAAGGAGAATATCCAATATTCCAATCAAAATAGGCTGATTCGAATTGGCTGTTTGGCACCTCACCCCCAGGTGTGTCTGTATTATCGGCATCACGGAGACCTCCTCCGATCAAAAAATCAAAACCATTACCTCTTCCTTCCACTTCAAGGCGTCCTCTCGAATAGGAATTGACGGACTGATAGCCCCCATAAAGGCTGGTGCCAACCTTAAAATCTTTACCGTATCCATTTTCTGCCCTTCTGGTAATTACATTGACCAATCCACTTACTGCATCACTGCCCCAGAAGGCAGAGGCAGGGCCTTTGATAACTTCAACCCTCTCAATTTGCCATGGATCAATCAAAGCATAGCTCCTGATTCGTCCACCTACAAATGAATTCCCATCAATGAGGATGGGTGCACGTTCCCTGGAAAGCCCTCTTATGATGGGGGTACTGGTGATGCCTCCATCGTTTTGAATGGTAACCCCGGGAATGTACTTCAAGGTTTCCGTGGCAGAGGGGGGCTGCGTTTCAAGAATAGCGAGCTGATTCACCACAGCGACCGTAATAGGCAGATTTTTTAAGGCCGAAGAAGACCTAACGGCTGTAACTTCTACGGGGTCTATTTGTATGGTATCTTGGGACTGTTCTTGACTATAGGAGATGACAGTGGTGAGCACAACAAGTGCTATAGCAAGGTAATTTTTCATAGAGGTTCTAGTTTAGTTGGACATTCAAGATATAACTTTTTAACAAATCCGAGGTAATTGTTCTCCTGCCAGCATATTTACAATGCGTTTTCCGCCAATGGCGCTTGTGAGTACCACCTGTTTTGGATGGTTTTTTGTCACTTCACCGATAATGGAAGCATTTGCGCCATATTCCATACTTTGAAGCTTTTCGACTACTTCTTCGGAAATCGCATCACTGACCACCGCGATGAAGATGCCTTCGTTCGCTACATATAGAGGGTCCAATCCGAGAATTTCACAAAGCGCGCTTACTTCATTTTGCAAGGGAAGATTTTTTTGCAAGATTTCTATGCCCAGATTTCTGTCCCTGGCAATTTCATTTAAGACGGTTGCCACCCCACCTCGGGTTGGGTCCTTGAGTAAATGAATATCTTCCCCAAATGTATCGAGCAGGATGGAGACCATGTGGCCTAATCCGCGGGTGTCACTTTTTAATTCGGATTCGAACTCCAACCCTTCTCTCACGGACATTATGGCAACACCATGGGTTGCAATAGAATCACTTACGATAATTTTATCCCCTGGCTGTACATTCGAAGGAGCGATATCGGCTTTGGCATGTAGATGCCCGATACCTGTAGTATTAATGAATATTTTATCGCCTTTTCCTTTTTCGACCACTTTGGTGTCTCCAGTTACAATCTGCACGTTTGCCTGTTCTGCAGCGGATTTGATGGATACCAATATTTCCCAGAACTCGGTCATTTTCAAGCCTTCCTCCAAAATAAAACTCAAGGAAAGGTATTGTGGGATTGCCCCGCACATGGCCAAATCGTTCACCGTGCCATTTACTGCCAGTTCACCAATGTTGCTATCTGGAAAAAAGATAGGAGAGATGACAAAACTATCGGTAGTAAATGCGGTTTTTCCCTCTAATGTCAACATAGCACCATCATGCCGTTGTTGCAAGTGTTTATTGTCAAAAAGATGAAAAACACCGGAATCCAATAATTTGTTGGTCAAAAGGCCACCACTACCATGGCCTAAAGTGATAATGTCAAAGTCCAATTTAGGCATTGGACATTGCAATTTCATTTTCAGGCTTTTTTTAGACATTGTTGAGATAGGTAGGATTATGCAACGGTTTCTGCGGCTCCACTAAAGTGATAATATGCGGCACAAGCTCCTTCAGAACTAACCATGGGGGCGCCCATCGGATTTTGAGGAGTGCATTTTTTGCCGAACTGTGAACACTGCTTTGGTTTTTTGATGCCTTTTAAAACCAATCCCGCAATGCATTCTTTGGGCTCCTCCACTTTTTCGACTTGGATAGTGAACTTTAGATTGGCATCAAAGGCAGCATATTTGCGTCTTACCTCAAATCCACTGGCGGGAATAGTACCTATGCCCCGCCATTCCCGGTCAGAGACCATGAAAATCTTACGGATGAGTTCCTGGGCTTTTGCGTTTCCTTTCGGCTTAACCACACGGCTATATTGATTTTGAAGCTCGGCCTCACCCTTTTCCAATTGTTGAACAGTAAGTAGTATACCCTGCAAAAGGTCCACAGGTTCAAAACCAGTGACGACCATCGGGATTCTGTAATGGGCGACCAAGGGATAATATTCATCCATACCCATTATCGTACATACATGACCCGCAGCCAAAAATGCATCAATTTTACTTTCTTCATCTTCGATAACGGCTTCCATAGCTGGCGGCACCAACACTTGGGAAGCCAAAATGGAATAGTTGGTAAGTCCCAAATCATAAGCCTTGTCAATCGATAGGGCATTAGCTGGGGCGGTAGTCTCAAAACCAACAGCAAAAAAGACCACTTCTTTGTCAGGGTTTTCATTTGCGATTTGGACGGCCTCCAGCGGAGAATATAAAATGCGTACATCCGCTCCACCAGCTTTGGCCTGTAGCAAACTTTTTTTCGATCCGGGCACACGCAGCATATCGCCAAAAGAACAAAGAATAACATTTTTGTCCTCAGCGAGATAGATGGCTTTATCGATTAAATGAAGCGGAGTAACACAAACCGGACATCCGGGTCCATGTATCATTTGAACTTCTTTAGGCAATAGATCCATAATCCCATTTTTGACCAGGCTATGGGTCTGCCCACCGCATACTTCCATAATATTCCATTGCCGGGTAACAGTGGAATGTATTTCATCCAAATATTTTTTTGCCAAATCGGCATCCCTGTATTCGCTAAGAAATTTCATTCTTCAATATTTTGGTAATATGCTAATTTCCCTAGGGCAATACCCTCGTCATTGGGAGATACCTGCTGATGAAAATAAAGTTGAAACGTATCCTCCAGATGAATTATCATTAAATCCACTAAAAGCCCGTTCTGAAAAACACCTCCGCTAAAAGCTATTTTTTCCATAGCATTTGTAAGAGCAATTTCTTCAACCATCCTCACAAGCGAATAATGGAACTTGAATGCAATTTCATTCTTGGAAGTACCATTATTCAAATCCCTAACTACACCTTCAATGATGGGCATAGTTGATATTCCTTCAAGATACGATATTTGGGTATCATAGCCCGAATAGGCAGCACCTTCATGGTAGTCAAAATAGGTTTGCGCCATTGTTTCAAGCTGCAGGGCGGCTTCACCTTCATAAGTTTGAGTATCCATAATTCCCAATAGACAGGCAACAGCGTCGAACAAGCGCCCCATACTGGACGTCTTTAGAGGTGAACCATTGTCTAAGAGTCTTTGATATATTTTCCATTCTTGCGTACTAAACTTGTCTTTCAACAAGGGGAGAATGGCAGGGTTCTGCCCCGAATGCGACAGAGCCGAAAGTCTGGGTTCAGTAGCCATTTTGTCTCCTAGTATTAAAGGGACATATGCGATATGTACTAGTCTTTTTATCTTCCTGTTTTCATAAACCAAAAACTCACCACCCCAACTGTTCCCATCATTTCCATAACCCGTGCCGTCCCAAATAATTCCTAAGACCCTTTCAGATTTTTGTATTAGTGAATGTTCGGCTAAAACTCCTGCAAAATGTGCAAAATGGTGTTGTATGGACACAAGTTTTCCTCCATATACATCCGCCAAGTATTTACCATATTCAGTGGAATAGTAATTAGGATGTTTATCGACCAAAATAATTTCGGGTCGACAGTTTAGCATATTGATAAAATATTGAATAGTTCTTTTAAGGTTTTCCGTGCTGTCCAGAAAGGTCAGATCGCCTAGATATTGACTTAAATATAATAGGCCTCCATAAAGCAATCCAAAAGCGCTTTTTTGTGATGCTCCCAAAGCTAAAATTGTCTTTTGTTCTGTAGGCGTATCCGGCCAAAAGTAATTCGGGGCAATACCACGGGACCTACGAATAAGTATGGGTTGCTTTTTAAATGGACTAAAGCGCACTACGCTGTCATCCTGTGGGGTTACTATTTCCCTGTCGTTGGTCAGTGCAAAATCCCAAATGTCAGATAATTCCATAAATATCTTTTTGTCTTCAAAAACGATGGAGGTATTGCTTAGATTCCCACTAGTGGCAATTACGGGTTTCCCAAAGGCCTGCATCAGTAGGAGATACAATGGAGTATAAGGGAGCATCACCCCAATTTGATTGAGACCAGGAGCAATATCGCTCAAGGCGACATCAACAGATTTCTTCTTTATTGGCAACAACAGGATTGGAGCCACCTCACCAGTAAGCATCTGCTGTTCAGCGGAGTCAATATGGCAATCCCGCTGTACGTCATTAATATTTGGGTACATGCAAGCAAAAGGCTTGGAAGGTCTGTGCTTTCTCTGCCGAAGAGTTCGAATAGCTTTTGCATTTGTGGCGTCACATGTAAGCAAATATCCGCCAACCCCTTTTATCGCTATAATTTTCCCCTCCTCCCATAACCTCGCTATTTTTTCGATTGCCAGCTGGGAATTGGTTTCAATTTTCTGACCCTTGTTATTCCAAAGAGCCACTCGAACACCGCATGCTGTGCATGAATTCGTTTGAGAATGGTAACGGCGGTCCCTAGGATCTCCATATTCTTGTTTGCAGGAATGGCACATTTGATACGCTTCCATAGTGGTAAACGCCCGTTCATAGGGGAGTTCAGTGATTAGGGAAAAACGTGGACCGCACTGTGTACAAGTAATGAAAGGATAGCCAGACCTACGGTTTTTGCCTAACAAAACCTCATTTTTGCAATTTTCGCATACCGCAAAATCTGGAGGAAGCATAAGGGATGCAGATACATCGGATTGGTCTTGCAGGATTTGAAAACCTTTGTAACGCTCTCCCGTTTCTCTGGTAATTTTGTGATTGGTTATTCTTGCCAAAGAAGGTGTTTTATCGATTATAGCGGCATAAAACTCTTCCGCCTGATCTTCGGACCCAGAAAATTTTACATGCACACCATCAAGTGCGTTATAAACAACTCCAGTTAAATCTCTTTCCAGCGCAAGCCGATATACGTAAGGACGAAATCCAACACCCTGAACCCTTCCTTCTATATGGATGTGCCAAGTATTCATGTTCTTGGCAATATAACTTACAAAAGTCTATTCTTTTGAATCTATATTAATTTATTATCTATTTTTGATAGGCAAAAGATCCATTAATTTTGCATCAAAATGTACTGATTTGAACCTGGTTTAGAGTTCGGTGGATTAGTTCAGAAGATAAGTGTAAAATATTGATATACAATAATTTGTGATGACTATTTGAATCCAGTCATCCCGACAAAACAAAGCGGAGGTTTTCTTAGAGAGTTCACTTTCTTAAGAAAATATTCCGCTTTCTTTTTTAATTAAAGCGAAGCTTTAATTTGCAGTAACCAACAACTCTGGACGCCCGAAGGAAATCCTGTCTCCCGACTTTTTGTTTTTTGGAAATCAATTTACAAAGTTGTGCTACTTCACCGCACAACATTTCTCATTGCCGCAACGGCAATATTTTCTATTGTAAATGTGTAGAAACACAAGTGCTATTGCTGGGAGATATATGGCCTCCTCCCAAATAGGGATTAAGGATATCTTTTCGTTCAATATGATTAAGGCCAAACTGCCCCAAGTACCCCAAAGTGCATAACCTACCCAAGATTTGGTGGTATGAGTCGCAGACTTGTTAACTGCAAGTAGGGAAATACCAAGAAAAACTAGGTCCAAAATTCCCCACCATAGATTATGCCCATGATTGTTGTTCGCGGAATTTACAATAGGAAAAGTAAATAATAAAGGGGTGGCGACGCAGTGGATCAGACAAAATGAACTCGCTAATGCTCCTATTAGGTCTGACCTAGATGATATATTTATGATTTTCATGGTTAAAATTGTTTCAACAGAGTGATTTTGCTAATGAATTGAGAGTTTTGTTGTACTGGATCAAAAATGTTGGTTTCGGTATCATTAAATACCAGATATATAAAAGATAAGGGCATGTACTCCCAACTAAACCGAATGTTCCATCTACCCTGCTCGTTAAAACTGTTGTATTGGTAGAAAGTAGATAATTGGAGTCGGGGATTCAGCGCCAACCTCAAATTGGCCGTGTACAAATCGGTTTCCAAATCTTCTTCCAATATCCCTACATCATTGATGTTATTATGCTCATAGTTCAAGGAAAGGGTAGCGTGTGGGATGGGAGCAAAACGTGCTGTAGCGTTGATGGTTGTGCGTGTCCCGTTATAAAAGTCTCCAAAATTAACTCCCATATCACCAGACCATTTTTTAGAAAGGTCTGTATTGTACTGAACCAAGTATCGAGTGTAATAATACCGGTCCTGTTCAATTTCCAGTCCCAAGGGTGCGAACGCAAAATTGATATTTTGCCATGTTGGGGTGGTGGATACCTCCAGAAAGCTGTTGTCCTTAAACCAGGTAAATACAGGAAAAATGTATAAACTGGCTTGCTGGAAGCTGCTGGGATCCGTTGCATCATGGTTATAGTTGACAAACACACCGGGGTCCCATCTTCTTATCCAATCTATTTTTTTGGGTCTCCAAATGTAGTATCCGCCCGGGTTATGTCGTATAACATCATTTTGTCGTACAAAACCGATTCTTGGATTGTAATTGGCGTCTGTATATTCCGTTACCCATCCATAATAATATTTGTTGGAATCGTTGCCTACAAAAATTCTGCCAGCGTAACCCGTTTTGCCTGTAGCTTCATCGATAGAAGTTGACAACAAGTATTGGATATCCCATTGGCTGGTTGGTCGAATTTGTCCGTCGAGAGTAATTGTGGTATTGTTGTTACTTTCCAACCCCAATTCCGAATAACTATCATCAAGTCTGTGGGTGACCATGAGACCAATATTGTTCTCCCTGCCGTAGTTCTTCAAATACCTGAGCACACCAAAATTTGCGCCGGCTGAATTATCCGTCTCCCGTTGTCTTACGAAAAGTCCTGCCAGGGCACTTTTTTCTGTTCTTTGTGTAAACCTGGCGCCAACATCGATGGGAGCGGGAATGGCATTGAACTCTCCTTGGAGTCCTATTCTTCTACTGAAGAATGGGCGTATGGACCTTTGCAAACCTCCTGCCCAGATTCCAGAGTTTTCTAGGAAAAACTGTCTTTGTTCCGGAAAAAATATATTGAATCGCTCTAAATTGTTCACGGCTCTATCCACGTCAGCTTGCGCGAAATCAGTATTCACGGTCAAATCAAGGACGGTTTTGGGGTCTATGGCCCATTTGACGTCCACACCGACCTTGGGTTCATTCAATTTGTCAAGGAGTACATCACCTGCTAGGGTCTCATCGTATTGGTAAAGGGCATACGGTTCAATACGAATATTTGTGGAAGGAGGTGGTGCTTCAATGTCAGTCAATTTAGCGGCATACGTCATACGATACGGAGTGAAAGATTGCGGTATAGCCGGAAAAGAAGATACCTCAATATCTCTACGGGCGTAACGAACCAAGGTGAATCCCAGTTCGATGGAATTTCCTGTTTCGGGTAAATTGTAACGCAACGATTTAAAGGGAATCGCCATTTCTACAGTATATCCCTTTTCAGTTCTTTTGGTCCGCACCCGCCATAAGGTGTTCCAGCCATTATCGAAGTTGTTACCATTAAAATTCTGAAAATCCCGTTGGTTTCCAAAAGGTGTGGTTTGGAAACCTTGTGCATATTGTTTCAGGTTTTGAGGGTCCAATGCAATTCCAAAAATATCGTTCTCACCCCAACTGAAATCACGCCTAAGGTCCTGAATACGTATGCCCTCAATGCCAACAGAATCTTTACAAAAGGCGCCGATATATAGATTTTTATCGTCGTATAGAAAACGGACCTCGGTTTTATACTTTACTGTTCCGCCTTGTCTCGGTTCCCTCCGAAAAAAATCCAGGGTAACACGTGCCTCTTCCCAATCAGGTTCATTTAAAGAACCATCCAACCGTATTTCCCCATTTGCTTTTGAAACTGCAGTTTCAAAAGGCTTCGTAGGCGGGGAGAAGTTATCATCTTTCTCTTGGGTCTGTCCCAACCAGGGACTGAACGCAAGAACCCATAAAAGAATCCGTTTCATATCAGCTTGTGGTTAGGATTCCGTTTTTCTCCATCTTGGTAGAAACAAAAAAGCCCAATCCAAACAATCCAATCGAGATTAAAAAGAGCAGAGGCACCGTCAGCAAAGAGCTAAATGATTTTGGAACAAACTGGAATTTTGGAAGATCGGGATAGTCCTTTTGGGAGAAATTCTTGTTGTTATACAGGAAAGGCATAAAATGTTCCCGCCAAGAGCCCGCAAAGCTCACAACCTGTTTTCTATAGTCCTCATAATCCTGTGTAGAGGTACCCGCTCTTTGGTTCAAGGATTCTTGTACAATGATCGCTGGTGAGAACCACTTGAAAATCCCAACCCAATCCTGTTGTTTTCTAAGTTGGTCTTCGTAGGCATTTATCATGGGTGCTAGTTCTTCTTTGATTAGTCTTTGTGATGCCATATACCGATGATAAAATCCTCTAAACTGTGTGGTATCGTTTATGGCATATTCCGGATGGTCCCTTAAAAAATTATCTAGAATTTCATCTTGTTTTTTAGTTACCTCAGCTTTTAAACTCCGCATTTCATTGATCATAAGCGTCCGGGAGGGAATGGGATACAAGGTATTGCCCAATTGATTTAAAACTGAAGGAATCAACAGCACAAAAGCTATCCATAAGCCCAACAGAGCGACTGCGTTTTTTGCTGAACGACCTATCCAAAGGTTGATTAAAAATGCCAGGGCGAACCAGAAGAGCATATAGGCGATAATCAATCCAAACAAACCTAAAAATGCAGAAACTTGTTCAAGAGGCGGGGAAACCATAAAAAATACGATGCACAAGGCATAAAGCACGATTACCGATAGCCAGAAAAAGCGAAGCCCCATTTTTTGTAGCACCCAACTCCGGATACGAATGGGTTGGGAGGCTAAAAGTCTCAGCGAACCGCTTTCCCTTTCAGACGAGAGTACATTATAGGAGAAGGCAATAATGAGCAAAGGCAAAAGATACACAATTACAAAGGCCAAATCGAAACTGCCAAAAAGCAATTGTACTGGGCTGGTCATCTCAGCAAAATTAAGGGTATGGTCGTCCCCTGACACCTTCGGTTTTACATAATGAGTAAATAAGTCGGCCTGCCCCGTCGCCATAAATGCTAAGGGTTGAGGTTCCATTGCCGCTACTCGTGGATGGTAGTTGCCAACGGCCATTGGACTTGTTGGGATGGTCCATCTGGAGGCACTGACTTCCATGCCTTGCTCCACGGAATCGAGCAACTTTAGCATCATGGCGTCATTTTCTTCAACTTCCGAATGGGCTGCAGTGATATCCTTTTTACGTTTTTCAATTTTGTGCAGTCCATTAAAAGTCGAAAACCCAAAAAGCAATAATAAAATAATGCTCAAAAGCTGTATCCATCGGCTACGCAGTAAGAGCTTCAATTCGTATTTAAAATTATAGGATAGCATGGTCAGATTGTTTTGGTTGATAGAAATAGAAGTCCGAAAGAAGTTATGAGCCAGATACCCATAAGCCATAAGTTTGAACTATTTCTGGCCAGGGTTGAATTCAATTCCGGAGGGTTGTAGTCGAATGCGGGCAAATTTTTCCAGAAGCCGGCTTCTGCGCGATAACCCCAGTTCCCATATTCCGAATTTTCAGCGAAATTGCCGTTCAAAAACTTTTGGGTAGCAATTCTATATTCCTCGGCAGCATCGGCAAAATCCCAATGTGTGGAATAATCCGTATGGGCTATGGACATACTTAAAAAGCGTGTAGGAAGATATGGAGAGATTGCCGCAAGACTTTTGTAGACTTTGGACTGATTGGAATATTGGTCTTTTAGGTAGTTGTAGTGCTTAAAATACACTTCAGCTTCATGTTCTTCACCCTTTTGCATACGATAAGCATCAAAATTAAAGGGCAATTGATGAAGACTGTCCACACCATATTCCAATAGCACTTCTTGCTCCAAAAGTTTTGCTTCCTTACTCCATGGATTATGTCCATCCAATCCCTCTTTTTTATCCTTGAGGACATTGGCGGCAAATTCTTGTCGAGTGGGATAAGGATGTTTGGACTCAGCAATATTGCTTGCAGCTTTGGGGGCACCTAAACAAGCAATTATCCAAACACAGAGTGAAACAACTAGGGAAATCCCAGATTTTTTGGTCCTTGCCGATATTAATAAAACAATATTGATAAAGATGCCGTAGTAAACAACAAAGACCAAGTACATGGCGAAAAGTGACCCCCAATTAAAGACACCAAAGTCTTTTAGGTTGCTTAACACTACCCCAGCAACCAAGAACAAAGCTGTGGCCATCAGTAAAATAGGAAGAAAAAGTGCCATCCATTTGCCCAACATCCACTTCCAACTGGAAAACCCTTGACTTTTCAAGAGGGTAAGCGTTCCCATTTCCCGCTCTTTGGTAAAGCTATTGTATCCTAAAAGGATAATAAGCAATGGTATGATGAACAGCAGAACAAAATCAGGGGTCAAATCGCCAAATCGTGCTAAACCCGTTTGGTCTGTTGCCGCACTAAACTGTGCCTCATTCCGTTTGTGTGCTTCTAAGAAAATTGAAGTTCCCGCGTATTTATCAACTCCTTGGTCCAATAAGGATAGCGGGTACTTGGGCTTAAAAGCGTAGGTTCCATAATGTGCCGCGGAATGTGGATTTTTCTCTCCCTGATTGTCCCAAATAGAACGTTCCGCTTTTTTTGCCGCCACATATTGCTCATTTACGTTTTTATACTGCCGTGCACTTATCCATGTTGCTGCTCCCAACAAAAGGAACACAATTGCCACTGCTATTCGAACTCTTCCGTCTCGTAGGAGTTCTTTCGTTTCTTTTAGAAAAGTTTTTGCTATCATGAGGCCAACTCTTTGTATTTCATTGTGTTGAGGTAGGCTTCCTCCAATTGTTGAAGGCTAAGGTCCTTAGTTACAAATTGCTGTTTCAACTGCCCATCCTTCATGATGCCGATATGGGTGGCGACTTCTTTAGCTCGAAACAAATCATGGGTAGCCATTAAAGTAGCGACACCTTTGGTTCGCAGCTTTTGCAATAACAATCCAAACTCATTACTGGCCTTTGGATCTAAACCGGAAGTGGGTTCGTCCAAGAGCAAAACTTTGGCATCTTTGGCCAGTGCTATGGCAATACCTACTTTCTGACGCATCCCCTTGGAAAAATTGGAAATACGTTTTTGGAAAGCTTCGGATTGTAGTCCCGCTTCCTCTAAAAAATCCTTTAGTTGTTGACTGGAAAGCTTTTTACCCGCAATTCCCGAAAAGTATTCGAGGTTTTCCATGGCTGAAAGGCTAGGGTACAGCATAAGGTTTTCAGGGATATAGGCCAGAAATCGTTTTGTTGCTTTAAGATTTTCGTGAACGCTCAATTGATTAATGAAAGCACTGCCCGAAGAAGGCTCAATAAATCCCAATAAGAGATTAATAGTTGTTGTTTTGCCTGCTCCGTTTGCGCCTAAGAGGCAATAAATATCGCCCTCCTTAATATTGAGGTTCAAATTTTCCAGTGCCGTTTGGTCACCGTATCTTTTTGAAAGGTTGTTAGTTATGATCATCAGTGTATGTTTGAACTATGTTTGTAATTGTGCACTTCATAATCAAACAATAGATCATGAAATGTAAATATGCCAAGTAGACTGGATTAAACTCCTGATATGAAGCATAAAACAATGGACAAACCAAAAAAGGTCGTTCTTTCTAAGAAAAAGCTAAGGTTGTCTGCAATAATCAGGAAAAAAGCAAGGGCGGAGGTCTCGAAAACAAATCGGTTTTCAATAAATCGGAAAGGACCTGGAAGTCAGGTACAAGAATTTTGGATTGAAGACCAGTTAGAGAATATTTTTCCAGATTGGAATCTAGAATAACGGACAATGTTTCCGCCTGCTGAGAATCAACCAGTAGAACACAAAGCTCACATTGATTTTCGTGTTGGTTGTCAATATGATGTTCATAAACATGAAAAGCAGACACCTTTATTAGGACCAAGCCAATAAAAAGAACTACTCCAATTTGTTTAAAAACGGTTCTCACAGTTTCACAAAACTATAAGATTTCGCTAGGGTTTGTATGTTAAGAATATTATAATTTTAAATAACAGGTTATTTTCTTGTTACCCATTTTATCATTCTGACAAATTAAATTATCTAAAATCAAAGTTGGAATTATGTCTTCAAGAGTTGGAATCACCACATTAAACTGCAAAAAGTGAATTCAATCCCCACACATTTTTAGATTATAGAGGAAGGATGGTTGAACGGAATTTTAACCGTGTTTTTCCTTACGAAAATCATTTTTAAATACGAATGAAGGAGGTCTTTTACCTCCTTACAACTGGACTTTATAAAACACCACACTAACGTATTTTTTAAATATTGCCTCAAATCGTGTATCCATAAACGCAGATGGGGCATTGATTAATTCCAATCAGAAATTAGGACCATTCCACACTATGTTTACAAAAGAATTAGTAACGTACTCTTCATGGAGTATTCCATAAACCTCCATAGCAACTGTTAGGTGGTTGTTTTGAGCTCTTTGTAGTGTTCTTGGTCAAATCCCCTAACTAATTGAGGTTTCCGTTACGCCAGGGAGTTTTGAGGTTGAGCTCCTTGGTTGTAACGGTTTTAAGAAATCGAAGTTATATTCTCAGCAACTTGATCTATATGCTTGTTGAAAGAGTCATAGTCCTTATGGCTCTTTCTTTTTGCATTAAATTTCCTATTGTTTACAATCCGAACGGGAGTAACTTTCCCAAATTCTCGGAGTGTAAGTTTCTGCATAAAAACCCTACTTTTGTAGTACCAACTTTTATAGGAGAAATTAATTATGTCAGAAGAAATTGAAAGATTAAAAACGTTGATAATTGGGTCAGGCCCTGCGGGATATACCGCAGCAATTTATGCAGCTAGGGCTGACTTAAAACCGGTCATGTACACTGGAATGGAACCCGGGGGACAATTGACCACAACTACTGAGGTTGATAATTTTCCAGGATATCCCGAAGGAATCGATGGACCTACCATGATGGTACAATTGCAACAGCAGGCTGAAAGGTTTGGAACAGAAGTTCGAGTAGGTATGGTAACCCAAGTAGACTTCAGCGATGAGCAAGGCGGAATCCATAGAGTAGTGGTGGACAATGACAAAACTATTGAGGCAGAGACGATTATTATTTCCACAGGAGCCTCAGCAAAGTATTTGAACATTCCCAGCGAACAACGTTTAAGGGGAGGAGGGGTTTCCGCTTGTGCGGTTTGCGACGGCTTTTTCTATAAAGGACAGGAAGTTGCCATTGTTGGAGGTGGTGATACGGCAGCCGAGGAGGCCTCGTACTTGGCCAATATCTGCAAGAAAGTTACCATGTTGGTGCGTAAGGATCATATGAGGGCCTCGAAAGCCATGCAACATAGAGTAAACAGTTTGGACAATATCGAGATTCGATACAATACCGAAGTGGATGAGGTTCTTGGTGAACAGGTGGTCGAAGGTCTTCGAATGGTGAACAATCAAACAGGAGAGAAAGAAGATATTCAAATTACAGGACTATTTATTGCTATCGGACATAAGCCCAATACCGACATCTTCAAAGGACAGTTGGAAATGGATGAAACAGGCTACATCATAACCGAAGGAAAGTCTACCAAAACGACTAAACCTGGAGTATTCGCCAGTGGTGATGTTCAGGATAAGGAATATAGACAGGCCGTTACCGCTGCTGGAACTGGTTGTATGGCCGCTTTGGATGCGGAACGATATTTGGCCATGGTTGAATCAAAGGAAGCTGTTGCTTCTTAGGATTTGATTGCATATAAAAGCTAAAAGGCACCTTTAAGGTGCCTTTTTTATTACAATGTATTTTTGAGATACGTACTAATCGATACGAACGTAGTTTTCAGATGAAGTTCGTTCTCCCTCTTCATCCAAGGTTATTTGGCTAAAAGAGTTTTCCTTTAAAATCAATTCGAAGGTAAAATTACGCATGGTGTCCAAAGCTTTCATCATCGCATCATCACCATATTCAATGACTTCTATAAGCTCACCTTCCGTAATTCTATAGGAACCATAACCAAATCTACCATGGGGGTCATCTGGGACGTATCTTGTCCACATGATCTTGCCTTTGGAGTACATCTTTACTTGACGATATCCTTCCGATTTTTCTATGGTATCCGTAATATCCTGCCCGTCATAACTATAAAAGCTATCCAGCTCCCAGGTTCCTTCGATAGAATGTAGCATTTCAGGTGGTGGGGATGACCAATTAGTGGCAGAAACCAAAATCAGCATCAGCAGAATCAATCCAAAGATTTTTTTCATGGCAGAGTGTTTAAGTTATCGGTGAATTTTCACCAATAAGATACAATATTTTTTGCTAAATAGTCAAAATACAGGCCCTGGAATTGCGTATAATACACAAAAAAGGACCCAAATGTTATTGAGTCCTTAATTGAATTGGCTTGGTTGATTTAGCTATGAAAAAACTATCCTATATGTGATGGGTTTAAGCCCTGCTAAATTTTAGTATTTGTGAACGCTTCCTGAAGCAGACTTTCTTTTCTGAACGCTTGCTTCTCCAGTATACGAAATGTCGGCTCCACTGCTTGCATCGGCCACCAAAGATTCGGTCACGTGCACCGAGATATCCGATCCACTGCTTGCTTCGGCATTGCATCTCTTTACCTCTAGGTCACGGGCCCTTATGTCGGCACCACTACTGGCATCCGCATAAAGTACTTCGGCCCTACCAGAGAGTTTGATATCGGCTCCGCTGCTGGCATCTGCAGAAACCTCTGAAGCCACAAGCTCGACCTTTAGGTCAGAGCCACTGCTGGCGTCAAGCTCCAACTTGTCTGACTCTATTACGTTTTGAACAATAAGGTCAGCGCCACTTGAGCTTTTAAGTCCTTGTATTTCAGGAAGTGTTACATATATTTTCTTGGTGGCCCGTCCGATGTTTTCCACTGTATGGATCCTTAATTTCCCGTCGCTGATATCTGTAGCGATGAGGTCTATCACATTTTCATCGGCTTCAACCGAGATACTGAAGTCCTTGTCTTGTGTTACAAATACATCAAGTCCTTCTGCAGCAGAGATGGTTGAAAAGTCTTCGGTAATGTTTCGTGGTTCTTCCACGACTACGCCATTCCCTTTTTTCCCTGCTCCGAAGTTAATGTCAAAATTGCAGGAAGAGGCGAAAAGGGCCATTAATACTGCGATTGCGATTCTTGCTAGTGTTGTCATGATTGTTGTTTTTAATGATTGATCAAAATTGTTGTTTTCTATAATGTTCTGCTAGTAAATGTCTCCCAATTGTCGAAAATCACTTCTCAATTGTTTTCATTCTCCTTTGCTTTGATACGAATGCCGTCTTCATCGATTTTCATTTCAAAGCTTTCATCATCATCTTTAAGGTCGATGTCAATGCCATCTTCATTGATGATGATTTTTCCACCTTCATTTTCAGTGTCGCTTGCTTCTTCCTCTTCAGGACAGTCTTGACACTTTAATTCACCATCTTCACCCATAACCCAGGTATGGCCAATTATGCTATTACGGTAATAATTCCTATCATTTTTGATACCCCTGCCGATATGACCGTACAAAGAGTCGTCAAAATTCAACGACTTTCCTTCCGGGACATAAATGGTTACGGTTACCTCTTGATCCCGGGCCTTATTGGAAACATCGGTGGTCAAGTAATCATCCAAAACCATTTCACTATCAGATAGTGAATAGTTATAGTTGATTTGTTGTGCCCTTTCCCTCGCCTTTGGGGTGCTGCTCCCATGCGAATCTTTCCGCACATCGACCTTTAGGATGGAGTCTTTGGCTTTACGGATTTTGATATCGACTTCATCAGAAATCAAAAACCGGTCTCCATTTTCATCATAGGCGAAGGTCATATTCCCGAAACGAACTTGATCTCTGTCAAAATCATAGTCGTAGTTGTTCATCGTAATGGTTAGGGTGTCAGCGGGGTTGAGCATGGCAACCTCCTCTTTGACCGTAACACTGCCTACATTGGCAAATTCAGCGGCTTGCCTTACACCTAGTGCGAACAAGGCACCGATGGAAATTAGCCATAGTCCGAGCAAGGAGAACTTGGCAATGTTACCGATTGATTTTAGGTTGTTCACCAATATCTTCAGTCCTAAATACAAAAGGAAGAAGAAAGGTATACCCAGTGCAAAGAACAACAGTAGGGAAACCACCCAAACAGGGGCTCCTGTGGTGTTCACGATTTCGTAGAAATCAACTCCCGGGAAATCCACAGCATTGAACATGCCCACGGTGAACAAGGCCACAAAAAGTGATATTAAGGTTGCTGCACCTATTATAATGAGAAGGATACCTATGAACTTGCCAAATACCTTGAACAAGAACATGATAATCTCCCCTATGGTATCGAAAAAGGTCTTGGAGCCGCTTTTGACCTTACTGCCGACTTTTTCGTAGTCGACACTTTTTACTTTGTCCGCAACATCATCAAACCCCTCTTTAACTTTGCGTTCTATATTGCTGATGTTGATGGGCTCCCCCGTCATATCCAATTTTTGGGAGGTTGTGGCAGCTTCGGGTACCAAAATCCATAACAGGATATAGGCAATCAGTCCAAAGCCTGTAAATACTGCAACTAAAATGAATATAAGTCGTATCCATAGGGCGTCTATTCCCAAATAGTATTCCAGTCCGGCGCAGACACCACCTATGTATTTTTGATCGATGTCTCGATACAATTTTTTCGAGCTTCGTGTTGTGGTGGAGGTCGCTTTACGAGGTTCATCCTCAAAAATGTCTTCATCCACCATATAGTCTTCAGGTTGCCCCATGACATCAATGACCTCATCCACTTCTTTTTGGGTGATGACCTGACGTTCGTTTTCCATTTTCTCCAAAAAGAGCTCGGCAATTCGTGCCTCGATGTCGGCTATAATTTCATCGCTCCCCGATGTACCTGAAAAGGATCGTTTTATAGACTCGAGATATCTCTTGAGTTTATTAAAAGCAACATCGTCTATATGGAAGAGCGTGTTCGCTAAATTTATATTTACTGTCTTGTTCATTTTTTGATTCTATTTTGTGTTGGTTACCAGATTGACTGCATTTCTCAATTCATCCCAGGTGCCGTTCAGTTCGTTTAGAAACATATGGCCTGTTTCGGTAAGCGCGTAGTATTTGCGAGGCGGCCCCGAAGTGGACTCTTCCCAGCGGTAATTGAGCAAACCGGCATTCTTAAGTCGGGTCAGTAGGGGATAAATGGTGCCTTCAACTACGAGCATCTTGGCGTCTTTTAAAGCTCCCAAAATTTCGGAAGCATATTTATCCTTTTCCTTTAAAATCGAAAGAATGCAGTACTCTAGAACCCCTTTGCGCATTTGTGCTTTTGTATTCTCTATGTTCATAACTTCATGGTTCTATTATGTTAACTGTTCGTTTTTGATTGATGGTTCAAATCGTTTTCTTGATTGATTAGGTTCGTTTTTTGATTGATGATTGATTGATGATTGATTGATGATTGTTTTGATTGATGAATAAACTCGTTACATGATTATTTGATGAATTTTATGGTAAACGGATATTTAAAAGTCTGTCCTTCGTTGGTTCGAATGGTCGCCAAGATGGTATATACCACATTGATAACGATTAAGGCCAAATGAATCAGCCCTGAGATACCCGCGGGCCAAAAAAGCCTTCCAAACCGGAAATCGTCGCTACTGATATGAACATTTAGGTTGTTGAAATCGCTTAAACGGTGGAATCCAAAAAAATTCCAGTCAAACAAATCTGGCAAAAACCCGATAAAAAAAGGAATGGTAATCAAACTGGCCACAATGGAGTATAACAACATGCTAATCTGAAAATTGAGTGCCTGCTTTCCGTTGTAATCCACAAATTCGTATTCCTTCTTGTTGGCCGTCCACAAAATCAATGGAAAAATAAAGTTTCCAAAGGGGATAAAGTACTTCGAGAAGGTGGAGGCGTGTATGATCGCCGACAGATTCCGTTCGTGTTTGGTTAAAGTTGTTGCCATTTTTAATTGATGATTTTTGATAGTAATATGGGTTTACCCATTAGCTTACGATGCAAATATATATCCAAAAGATGGTACTATGCAAAACAAAGTACTATAAATTAACATATATTTAACAAAATATACTAAAGATATTTTCGATACATTTACAGCAATCAAATCACAAACATGGCCACTAAACCCAGTAAATTCAACACCTTCACTTTTTTTAAGCTTCCTTCCGCCTGGTGGTGCGGTGTTCGGTTAAAATCTATAGATGAAAAAAAAGCTGTAACTACCGTGAAGCATAAATGGCTGAATCAGAATCCATTCAAATCGATGTTTTGGGCAGTTCAAGGTATGGCTGCAGAGTTAAGTACGGGGGCCATGGTCATCTCCCAGATTCAACAAAGTGGCAAAAAAATTTCCATGTTAGTGGCCAACAACAATGCGAGCTTTACCAAAAAGGCAACGGGAAGAATAACCTTTACCTGTGAAGATGGCCACTTAATAGAAAATGCCATTAAAAAAACCATTGCCACTGGTGAAGGCCAAACCTTTTGGATGAAATCCGTAGGCGTTAATGCCGATGGGGTAATGGTGTCCACTTTTAACTTTGAGTGGACCATTCGATTAAAAAAATAGCATGTTATTGTGACTTTTTTTAGGAAAAAGTGTCAAACAATCAAGATGAATTGCAAATAATATGGTGAGTTCCAGTTCAGAAAGATCGAGAAACACTATTTTTTTAGTAATTTTCAACTTCAACTATAACACTAATTAGAAATTAAATACCAAATGGGAAAATTCGAAATCAAAACAGGAAGCTCAGGTAAAACCATGTTTAACCTAAAGGCGGGTAATGGGCAGGTTATTTTAACTAGCCAAAGCTACGAAAGCAAGGATGGGTGTAAAAATGGGATTGAGTCTGTTAAAAAGAATTCGCAAGACGATGCACGCTTTGAGCGCAAAACTGCAAAAGATGGAAGTCCTTTCTTTACTTTGAACGCTACAAACGGTCAGGTTATAGGAAAGAGTGAAATGTATTCCTCAACAGATGCTATGGAAAACGGGATTGCTTCGGTAAAGAAGAACGCTCCTGATGCCGAAGTGGTGGACAATTCATAAAGGCATACAGAAGAATTTTTTATATCACCAAAATGTGATTTGAAAAGGCAGCCCATTCAGGCTGCCTTTTTTATTTTTGGCTTAACGTTAGCTTCTATGTAACAAAACATAAAAGTTGGCAACTGATTATTTGAAATCTTTAAAATCAAAAAATGAACGCACACGAAATAGACTATCAAATTTACGGGGAAGAAATGCAATATGTTGAGATTGAACTCGACCCCCAAGAAGCTGTTGTGGCGGAAGCCGGAAGCTTTATGATGATGGATACCGACATAAAGATGGACACCATTTTTGGTGATGGGTCCAATCAAGATTCTGGGGTCTTGGGCAAATTATTCTCTGCAGGAAAACGACTGCTCACAGGGGAAAGCCTTTTTATGACCGCGTTTTTAAACGTGGGGCAGGGCAAAAAGCAGGTGAGCTTCGCGTCGCCTTATCCTGGCAAAATACTTCCTATTGACCTTTCTGAAAAGGGAGGCAAGTTTATCTGCCAAAAAGATGCCTTTTTGTGCGCTGCCAAAGGTGTCTCGGTAGGTATTGAATTCTCCAAGCGATTGGGCCGAGGTCTTTTTGGTGGGGAAGGATTTATTATGCAAAAGCTTGAGGGCGATGGATTAGCTTTTATACATGCAGGGGGCACTATGGCCAAGAAAGAACTGGGTCCCGGTGAAGTTTTAAAAGTGGATACAGGTTGCATTGTAGGCTTTTCCCAAACTGTGGACTACGATATTGAATTTGTAGGAGGCATCAAGAACACCGTCTTTGGTGGGGAAGGTTTGTTTTTTGCCACATTACGGGGCCCAGGGACGGTATATGTGCAATCATTGCCCTTTAGCCGACTGGCTGGACGGGTTTTGGCTTCTATCCCAAGAGGCGGAAAAGACAAAGGTGAAGGTAGCATTCTAGGAGGTCTTGGGGATATTGTTATGGGGGACAATCGGTTTTGATGTTGAGTTCTTAATGTTTGGTGCTTGGTGCCTGATGCTTGGTGTTTGACAAGTGTGACCAAGCAGGTTTTTGGTATATTGGCAATTCACATTTTTAACCTACTGTTATGCATTACCAAACAAAATTTAAGTTTGAAAGACTCCATATTTGGCAAGATGCAATGGAGCTGGGTGAAAAGATTACCAACCATGCCGATAGCTTCCCGAGAAAAGAACTTTATAACTTATCATCTCAAATATGTAGAGCCATTGACTCTGTCGCCCTAAACATTTCTGAGGGCTCAATCATACAATCCATACCTGAGTTTCGAAGGTTTTTGGGATACGCTGTTCGGTCTCTAGCTGAAGTTGTGACTTGTTTGCACAAAGCAAAAAACAGAAACTATATTTCAACCGATATTTTTGATGGTCTTTACTTGGATTGTTACAAGCTTATGAACATGATAATAGCTTTTAGGACGAAGTTGTAATATCTTTTACCCATCATCAAACACCTAGCACCAAGCACCTAGCAAATGAACTTCCACGAACTATTCGATTTTCTAACAGAGCTCCAAAAAAACAACAACAAAGAATGGATGGATGCCAATCGAAAATGGTATAAATCCCTTCGGGATGATTTCATCGTTTGGTTGGACGGATTGGACTACACTATGGCCCAGTTGGATGACGAATACTATCCCACTCCAGGCAAAAAGGGAATCAACCGGATCAATAACAATTTAATGTTTCATCCGCACAAACCCATTTACAAGGACCATTTTGGAGCCGGGTTGGACAAAGCTCCCAATTCGGCGGACTTTTATATCGAGGTCGGGGTGAAGCAATGCTTGTTGGCTGGTGGATTCTGGCGCCCCGAACCCAAAACACTTCGAAGTATTCGCGAAGGTATTGACTACAACGGGGAGGAGCTCAAGGCTATTTTGCACAAACCTTCGTTTAAAAAAACATTTGGCGAACTGTATGAAGATGAAAAATTGACCAATGCTCCAAAAGGTTTTGCCAATGACCACCCGCATATTGATTTGTTGAAGAACAAAACCTTTGCAGTCGTACACGAATTGTCGAGGGAAGAAGTGCTGAAACCTGGATTTAACGAAAAGATTAAGCAGGTTTATTTGGAAATGTTGCCATTCCGACGATATTTGAACCACGCAGCATCCGTCTAATAAGTATAAACTACCTCCATTTCACACACTACCCTTTCAATATGAAGTATGGTCAAGTAAAAAACATTAAAAAAGAACTTCTTTCCGACAATTGGTACTTTTTAAACAAAGTGACCTTCGATTACCAAAAAGAAGATGGTTCGTGGGAGACTCAAATCCGGGAGGCCTATGACCGGGGCAATGGGGCAGTAATCCTTCTTTACAATTTGAAAAGGGGCACTGTTATACTGACGCGCCAATTTCGAATGCCCACCTTTTTAAATGGCAACGAGGATGGGATGATGATTGAAGCCTGTGCGGGAATCTTGGAAAAAGGAAATGCCGAAGAGACCATTAAAATGGAGGTTGAGGAAGAAACAGGATATAAGATTACCACTGTTGAAAAGGTATTTGAATCGTATATGTCCCCAGGCTCCGTTACAGAAATCCTCTACTTTTTTATTGGGCGTTATGAAGATACCATGAAGGTGAGTGAGGGTGGTGGGGCCGAGGATGAGACTGAAAACATTGAGGTGTTGGAAATGCCTTTTGAAGAGGCTCTTCGAATGATACAAATAGGGGAAATAAAAGATGCTAAAACCATTATGCTATTGCAATATGCCCAAATTGAAGGGCTTTTCGATTAGTGTCGATGGTACAACTGTAATAGAATTTCAAATATTTTGCTTCTTACTTCCGAAGAGGGAACTCTAAAGTGATTGTTCATACTACTGAAAATCAATATTTTTCCTGATTTAGTCTTTACATAGCCACTTAAATTGTAGTTGTTGCCAAGTGAACCTGACTTGGCATAAATAAAGGGAGAGGTGTTGGGATAACTCCATTCTTCGATAGTGCCGGAGGCATCCCATAGAGGGAAAAGTGTAAAAAGTCTTTCCTCGGGAAGTTCCCTATAGAGTTTCTGTAAAACTTGGACCATTGACTCTGGAGTAAACAAGTTGTAGCGTGAAAGTCCAGAGCCATCAACCCATCGCGGTGGTTGCTTCAAATCCTTTAGGTCATTATCAAGCATATACCGGATAGACTTTGAAGTGCTCAAAGTATCTGAAGTTGTGGATGAGACCGTCATCAACAACTGCTCGGCCAAAAAATTATCACTGTCCAGCATCATCAGCTTGTAAATGGTGTCGGTCTCAATTCCATATAAAGTTTTCCAATCACCCTCGGGGTATTCTCTTATTGAAACCACCTCCTTTTGCAATACATCTGACAACAACTTTTGGGTCAATCCTTCGGAGGTACGATAGGGAATGGATATAGTATCCTTCCTTTTTGGATTCAAATAGAATTCATTTTTGAATTCGCTTCGCCGTACCCCATTGGGTAAAAGACGAACACTGTCTTTAAAAACTTCGGGGTAAACCTGAAGACTATCCCCCTTGGAAACGGTTAGCACATTTCCGTAAAGGGGAAGCGGGCCCTTCTCAGGGGAAAAGTAGGTATCGAAATCTTCCCAGGCCCAACCGGGTCCATACCGATCTTCCTTAGAATTTTGCAGGTAGACCTTAATTTCTTTATGACTGGACAAAAAATGCAGTGCTGTACTGTCCATCAGGACGGGATGAAGAAATGAGGGATCCCCAGTTCCTTTGATGAAAACCGTATCGCCTTTTTCAAGGTATTGCAAGGCTGGCATTCTTTGGGGCAATCGACTAATTCCTGTGAACAGGGTAAAGATTTTCACATTGCTAGCCGGGGTAAAATAGCTGTCACCTCTGCTGTTGTATATGGTTTTTTGGGTTTCGGTGTCAAAAACCACCATTCCATGAAACGAATTTTGCAAGCTTCCTTCGTTTAGGGTTTTTTCGAATTTCCCCAAACGGGATGAACCACATCCTGTGAGTATAAAAAGAAAACATAAACCTATGATTTTCAAAAAGTTGAATAAAAAATAGGTAATTGGATTAATCATGTATTTCATCAGATTTAACACGAAATTATTCAATTTTTAACGGCTTCACTGCGAACAAAAGTGCGTTTTTTCTTAAATTTGGGGTATAACCTTTAAACTAAACAAGCAAATTTTTATGCCTAGAGCTATGTTAGATTACACCAAAACAGTCCTTCAAAAGGTAAGTTTTGATGTTAAACTTTTCGCCAAAGAATTAAAAAAAGCAGTTTCAAGGCTATTGCCGAATGAAATCGAGGAACTTAGAATCTGGTTACAATATTACATATTGGATAAACCGGAGTTACAACCCACACTACTACTGATAAATTACAACTAATACGGGCCGCTTTATGCGGCCCTTTATATTTCCCATAAATAAAACCGTATAGTTTAACTCGATTAGTTTTTGTTTAGAGGGCTTATAATTTTCACGTCCTGAAAGGCAATGGCCCCTCTTACAATTCCGGAAATAACCTCTTTGAGTGCCTCGGTTATCTGTATTTTGAGCTCACTTTTATGATAAATCAAGCTGATTTCCCTTGCAGGGGAAGGATTGTCAAATTGCTTTAACCTACCTTTTCTTTTCTCATCCAGATCTTGGGTATTGAGGTAGGGAAGTAGCGTCATTCCCATACCTTCATCTGCCAAGCTTACCAAGGTTTCAAAACTTCCACTTTCAATTTTGAATTTTTCCTGACTGTTGTTTTTGGGCGATGTACATAGATTAATCACACCATCTCTAAAACAATGACCATCTTGCAACAGGAGGATGTCGTTTACGTCAAGATCTTCGGTAGTAAGAGTGTCCTTGCTCGATAAACGATGATTTTTTGGAACGTAACCGACAAAAGGCTCATAATACAAGGGTCGTTCTTTGATGAATTCAATTTCTAGGGGAGTAGCAGCGATGCCCGCATCTAAATGGCCATCCAAAATATTGCGAATCAGTGAATTGGTTGATTGTTCTTTGATAATCAAATTGACCTTAGGGTATTTTTTGATGAAGGTATTGAGGAACATGGGCAATAAGGTAGGCATCACGGTAGGTATGATACCTAGGGTATAGTCGCCCCCAATGAAGCCTTTATCTTGATCGACGATATCCTTAATTCGTTCTGCCTCAGCAACGATGTTTTTTGCCTGATCTACAATTTTTTGTCCTACATCGGTAATGGATATGGGTTTTTTGCTCCGGTCAAAAATGAGAACATCGAGTTCGTCCTCGAGTTTTTGCACCTGCATGCTCAGGGTAGGTTGGGTCACAAAGCTTTTTTCCGCGGCCAAAGTGAAGTTCTTATACTCCGCAACAGCCAATACATATTGTAGTTGGGTAATGGTCATTGGTTAAGTTTTGCTTCGATTACAAGTATAAGACAAAACTATGGAAAATTAAAAATCTATTGTTGTTGATTATAGATAAAAACCTAGTAGAAAATAAAAAACCTTCCATTTATATAAATGGAAGGCCTTATGGGTTAGGTGGCTATCGTTTAAAAGCGAATGGCTAATTCCAAATTCTCATTTTCAACTTCAAATTTTGCGTCAGCAAAGTTTGGAGGTCCCATGATCATTTCATTACCAGACATTCCATAGCTTTCTTTGGGCCTCCCATCGGCTTCATAATCCATTCTGTAGTTCTCGTTTACATCATGAAGAGCCATAATTGCATACGTTCCGGCAGGTACATCCTCAAAAGTGAACTCAACCTTTCCATTTTCAATGGTGCTCTCTAGGTCTTGAATACCTCCACCTCTCATAAAGGTATCGGCGGTGTGCAAACTAACCAGAACCTTGCCTTCATCGCTGGCCACATTATCAATGACCACATTAATGGTGATTCCTTTTTCTTCTTGTGCAAATCCAAATAGACTTGTGACTAATAATACAAAAGTTAGTACTGTAGATTTCATAATGACTGTTTTGATGTTAATGATGCTCCAAATTTCCAGTACTCTATCTTTTTTTAAAATTGAGTTTTACCCAATTGTAGTTTTTCTTAACTGAATTGTCTTTCAAAATTTGAATTGCAATTCATCGCACAAATTCCACAGTTGGGGAATCCTTATTCCAATGTTGTGTGTGCTGTTCCCAATTTTGTTTCATCAAAAACCGAACAGTCATGAAAAACCAAGTTCTTTTAGTTGTACTCTTTTTGAGTCTAGGAACGCTTCAAGCACAAACGGTAATCTCAGGAACCGTTACCGACCTAAAAAATAACCCTATCGTTGGGGCTAACGTTTATCTCGAAGGAACCTACGATGGTGCATCTACTACGGAGAGCGGGACTTTCTCTTTCACTACAACGGAAACAGGAACACGGACCTTGGTTATTTCCATGCTTTCTTACGAGCCGCATTATGAACTGGGGGATGTGGGCTACCTTAATAATTTAAAAATCCAGCTAAGGGAATCCATCAATTCTCTTACTGGGGTAACATTGACTGCAGGAACCTTCGAAGCTGGGGATAACTCCAAGGTTTCTGTGCTCAAACCTCTGGATATCGTTACCACGGCAAGCGCTGTCGGTGACTTTGTGGCTGCCTTGCAAACCCTGCCGGGAACTACTACGGTAAATGAGGATGGCCGATTGTTTGTTAGGGGAGGGGATGCCACGGAAACCCAAGTTTTTATAGATGGACTCCGTGTTTTTCAACCTTTTAATGCAACGGCCAACAATATTCCCACAAGAGGAAGATTTTCACCTTTTCTTTTTAAGGGAATTACCTTTAGCACAGGAGGTTATTCCGCGGAGTATGGTCAAGCATTGTCCAGTGTACTGCTTTTGAACACCACGGATGTTCCTGACCAAGAGAAAACGGATATCCAAGTGATGTCCGTTGGTGGGGGTTTGGGCCACACTAAAATTTGGGGAAATCAATCATTAAGCCTGAACACTTCCTATATCAATCTGGCACCTTACGAATCGTTGATTCCCTCCACCCAAGGTATACGTTGGAACAGTCCCTATGAATCTATTGCCGGAGAGGCCGTTTTTAGAAGTAAGGGAGACAAAAGCATGTTCAAACTCTACACGGGGTTCAATCATGCTGACCTGGATATCGAACAGGAGGATATCAATTTCGAAGATTTTGTGAGATTCCAATTGACCAATAACAATCTTTATTTCAATGCTTCCTACAAATACTTTTTTGAAAACAATTGGACCCTCTCCACTGGGGCTGCTATCTCTTCGGATACAAATGATATTGGTTTGGAAGAGGATACAGTCAATGCCCAGGAAACTGCTTCACATATGAAGGTAAAAATCAGGAAGAGTTTCAACAGCCGTTTCAACTTAACTGGAGGGGCTGAAGTCTTTCTTGTTGACTATGACGAGACTTTTACAGCAACCGATGGTTTTGAAGCAGAAAACAACTTTAATGATCGTATTTGGGCTGCGTTTATGGAGTCTGACATCTTCTTTAGTAACAGTTTCGCCATGAAATTAGGTCTTCGTGGAGAAAGAAGTTCTGTCATAGATTCATATAGCTTGGCCCCTAGAATTTCCTTGGCCTACAAGACCGGAGAAAAAGGTCAATTTTCCATGGCCTACGGGGATTTCTATCAAAATCCGCTAAATGAGACCCTAAGGTTCAATCAACCAGTAGAAAGTGAAAAAACCTCTCATTACATATTGAATTACCAATATCAGGGCGACGGGAAGACCTTAAGGGCCGAAGCGTATTACAAGGACTACCGGAACTTGGTGAAGTTTGATACTGAACAACCTCGGTTTGATTCAAATTTTAGCAATTTAGGAGACGGCTATGCCACGGGATTGGATGTATTTTGGCGTGACAATAAAAGCATCAATAATTTGGATTATTGGGTCTCCTATTCCTACTTGGATACGGAAAGGGATTATCGAAATTTTAGAGAAAGGGCGACCCCCAACTTTGCTCCAAAACACAATTTTTCGGTTGTGACCAAATATTGGGTAGACAAGCTTCGGTCACAAATTGGGTTGGCGTATACGTATAATTCTGGAAGACCCTACGACAATCCAAACACTCCGGAATTTTTGGCTGAAACAACCCGTTCTTTCAATAATATCAGCATTAACTGGTCTTATCTTATCGACCAACAGAAGATACTTTACTTTTCAATAAATAATGTAACAGGTTTTAAAAACATCAACAATTATCAATATGCCAACGCGCCCAATACGCAGGGAGTTTTTGACCGAAGGTCGATAACACCGGCCGCGGATAGCTTCTTTTTTGTAGGCTTCTTTTGGACCATAAGTATAGATGGCAAAAGCAATCAATTGGATAATCTTTAGGCAACAATTAAAAGTCTTTTTCAAAAGTCTGCCAAAACAAGCTTTAAGATTTTATTCTATAATCTTTCGTGAAATGGAAACTCAAAAATCGGTAACAAGCCAGATTGGGCAAAAATGCGTTCTCTTTTGGGGGCAACCAAATAAAAGGGTACCGAGGGAACCAGAATTTCAGAGATATACGATTCATAATCCGAAATGTTTTCATAGTTCTCAGCTGCACCTTGAACAGGTTCTAATCTTTGCATTTCAAAAGTATCGTTCACACTTTGAGAAAATAGACCTTGAGGTAATTTAGGGACCACAACCCCTGATTCTTGGCCATCAAAAATGAACTCAACAATTATATTTTCATTTTCAAAATTTTGTAGTCGAACACGTCCTACTTCATAGCCAGGTGTCCCATTGAATTCAATTCGATTATCCGAAAAATTAAAATAGACATTTCCACTGGGCACAGAAATCGATTCGGGAGGTCTACCGGTCCCATCTACCCCGTAATTATCAACTTTAATTGAATATAGGGTGTAATCAAAAATATCGGCATATGAATAATCGTTTCCATTTATACTGCTCAAAGCAGCATTCCAGTATATCATATGTCCACTCATCGAGCGGTAATGGGCCTCACTTTCAAATCCGTAAATGCTTAGAAAGGGGCTGGAAAAAGTGCCATTCACTGTGAGGAAATCGTGTATCACGTCGGTGCTGCTAAAATCTGTTGACAATAACGAGGTTTTTTCATCAATGTTCTCAACAAATGCCCATTGATAGCTACGTCCCAAATTTCTATTAAAGTTCATTACAAAAGTCTTGTCGAATCCTAATTCATTATTTGTAAAGGTCTTTGAAACAAATCCTGATAAGGTGTTGTTGAAGTAGATCCCAGAACTCCATGCAGTGGAAAATCTTAAATAAAAGCCATCTTCATAATCTGGTAGCTCCAAATCGACGGATGCCGTTTGCAATCCAGCAGATCTTTGGGTAAATGAAATCTGACCACCTAAAACATTTTTGGAAAGATTTCCATACACATAGAAGTTCAAGATTGTGTTTTGGAAATCTTCCACGAAGGTCAGCATGAGCTCTTGGTCTTCGCTGATTATTTCCGTTGTGCAGAGGGACAGCGTTTCAGAAACCCCCGAGCTGTGGGTTACTACATCCAAGAACTCGCCATTTTCATCAGAGAGTATAGCATGAACCTTGTCAACTCCCATTCGGATAAAATTGTCTGGAAAATTTAGAGAAACCACTTTTTTCGATAATAGTATGTTTAGGGAATCACGGGATACATTACCTGCAGAATCTTGCATTACAAACTTTAGAAATTGATTGCCAAGTTCTTGACCATCTTTATTTATTGTGAAGTCGAAGTCCGAAGTATTTTCAAAGACTTCTATTATCGTATCGTCTAGAAATACCTCTACTTTAGAGATTTCTGAAATCTCATCAGTAATTTGAGGAGACACTACAAGTTCATCACAAACCTTTTGGTCTTCTTCCAAGTTTTGTATAAGAAGTACGGGGCCGGTATTGTCAATCTTAACTTCAATGATTTTTGAAGTAACCGTACCGCCTTCTTGTGTAACTTCAATTTTTAATTGGTAATCCCCGTCTTCATAAGACATGGGCTCAAACGGCACCACAAATGGTGGAGAAGTAAGTGTTGTCAATAAATCTTCATTAATGTAAGCTTTTACACTGTCGACATTTGCATTTTCTGGAAGAGTTATTTCAATTGTGGAATTCTTTAAAACAGACTCCGCTTCGATATCCAATACAATGTCTTCCTCGCTTAGTTGCCCAATTACTTCTTCCTTCTCAGGTTCTTCTACAACAGTTTCAGGTGAAGTTTCTTCGTTATCTTCTCCGCTACATCCTTGAAAGATAAGTAGTTGTATTACTGCAAAGATTAAAAGAGAAATGGGTCTTGGGAGGAAGCGATTTGGCATGACTTATTTTTCTCCAAAAGAAGGAAAAAAATAATCTTTTTAAAACTTTAAATCGACTAAATACAAGTATTGTCTTTCTAGGCAAACAATACTTTTTGTTTGATCTTGTATAACTCCAAGTCCAAAATATAGGTTTACAGGCCCGTGGTAGTTTCTTGTGGTGACTTTGGCGGGTTTAACTCATTTAAGGTTTAACCTTTTAAAGTATACTATTTCAGTTTATGTAACTTCTCCAGTTAAATTTATTGATACCAATTACATGTTTACTTCTGCATTTTCAGATAATAATCTGCCGAATGTTTTCCCGAACCATATACCATAAAGAATATGCTCACCAAGAACACCAAGGTGGCCAAAATCAGGTTTAATGTGTTCATTTCTCCCAAGAAATTGGTGAGAATGGCACCAATCAATATGGGTAATTGTGCAATAATGGCCCAGCGGGTCAACAGTCCAATGACTATTAAAAAGCCCCCGACAAAATGGGCCGGAACAATATAGTGCAACATCATCATTGAGCCTGGAACCCCTTGAAAGGGTTTGGTCATCAATGTCATTTGCTCATAATTGGTCATGAATTCCACACCCTTGATAAAGAGCACGACCCCAAGGGCCACACGCACCAGATCCAAGGGATAATACGTATGGGCGTTGGCCCATTTGTTTAAATCCTTAACAGTCCCCATGAGTTTGAAATTTAAAGGTTGAACACTATAATATACTCATTTTTAATGAGATATGAAAAATCATTTCACAGAAAAGCATTACTGATTTGTATGGAAAAGGCAGGAGGTTTTCGATAGCCGAGTAAGAGGAGATTAGCTATCTTTAATCACAATGATGCACCCTAAGAACTTTCAAACTGCAAAAAAGGCATTTTTCTTTGCAGTTTTTTGGACGGTATTTGCTCTCGTTTATAGCATTTTGGAGCTGGGTATCCTCGGTAATCTTGAATATTATCCCAGTACTAAAAACAAGTATGATTTTAAGAGTTCGCTAATATACACCACGATTGGAGGCTTTGTTGTGGGGTGGATTCAGGGATGGGTGGAGGTTGCATGGTTGGAAAAGATATTCGGAGGAACTCCACTTTGGTTAAAAATCGTATTAAAGACCTTGTTCTACCTGGCCTTTATTATACTTTTTGTAGCGCTCATTTCCTTTGGTATAAACGCTTATCGATTCGGGACTGCTCCAACCAGTCCTGAAGTGGTTGAAAGTGTTTTATTATTTGTACTCAACTTCTCATTTTGGAGTGTGGTTACCTATATGTCGGCCTGTGTGTTTATTAGTTTGCTTTTTGCTGAATTGGTATGGTACATGGGCGATAAGGTGTTTTTGAGCTTTTTGTTGGGAAAGTACCACCAGCCCAAACAAGAAATTCGAATTTTTATGTTTCTGGATATGAAATCCTCCACGACCATTGCTGAGAATATAGGCCATGCTCGATATTTTAGCTTATTAAAGAACTGCTATGCCGATATGTCCGATGCAATAATGGAAACTTCGGGAGAAGTATATCAATACGTAGGAGATGAAATAGTAGTTACATGGCCTCAAAAAGAGGGATTACATAAAGATCAGTGTATCGAATGCTACCATAAAATTTCAAAAGTCTTTGAAGCTCGAGAAACCTATTATCAAAAAAAATATGCCGTTGGTCCGCGTTTTAAGGCGGGTTTTCACATGGGTTTGGTAACAACTGGAGAAATTGGGATACTAAAAAAAGATGTTATCTACACAGGGGACGTACTGAACACCACCGCGCGAATTCAAGGAGAATGTAATACCTATGGCACTAATCTGTTGATTTCAGAACAGCTGGTAAAGAAGCTGCAACCAGATACCATTTCAAAATTTAAAAAAGTGGATAGTCTTCAGTTGAGGGGGAAATCGGAGACCATTCAAATTTACCAACTGGTCAATACCATATAAGTCTTATAGCTTGAGTTCCATTCTGATATTGCATCGTTCGTAAAAGGAGTTGTATCCCTGCACTTCCACAAATCCCAGTTTTCGATATAACTTGATTGCAGGTTCCAAAACCGTATTACTGTCCAAGTATATGGTCTTTGCGCCTCTCCTTTTTGCTTCCTCAACAATGTGCTCCCCTAGGAGCCAACCTATACCTTGGCCTTGAATTTTTGGAGATACGCCCATTTTCGAAAGCTCAAAATCATAAGTATCATCATTGGATTTGATCAGCGCACAGACTCCAACCGCTTGATTCTGATGCAAAGCTACTCCAATATAGCCACCTGGCTGAAGAATGTAAGTCTCTGGACGGTCTAAATACTTGTGGTCCAGTTCTTCCATTTTAAAGTATTCTCGGATCCATTCCTCGTTCAAATCCTTGAAGGCTTTTTTGAATTTTTCGCTGTAGGGTACAATCTGTATGTCGATGTTGCGAGTCATATCAAATCTGTAAGATTACCACCGAAGATATTTCAATATCTGAAAACCATTGAAATACCGAACACAATTTTATCAGTAAAATCGAGTTTTACTTAGTGAACTAATTGTAAAACAGCGAAATAAGAACCAACCAGCGTAGTAATAGTTCCGTTTATCGATAAAATTGGTTTTTGACCGATAAAATGACTATTATTACATAGCATTATAGTAAAACTCTTACAAGTATCCCAAATCTTGCAATGAGAAACCATACAAATCATACCATTTATATACCTGTTCCCCTCAGGTCCTTTAACCTACGCAAAATCAAAGGCTATGGACAAACATCTACTATCTATATTCTACAAGACCCTATGTCTTTATTCAAAAGGTAGTTTCACATTACTCTTTGTTTTTATGCTCTTGTGCAAAGTTGATGCTCAAGACAGCAATCCCTATGTGAGTTACGACGTACCATTTCAAAATCTTTTGAAGTTCAATCGATTTTTGATCAACCCCACCTTTTCGGCAGTTCGGGAAGACAAGTCCTACATTAATCTTTTCCACCGTAGCCAAGGCGCGGATTTCAATGATAACCGCCAGAATTACTTTTTGAGTTATAGTGGAAGAATAAACGACCAGGTTGGACTTGGAATAAGCCTTTATAACCAGCAGGAAGGTGTAATTACCAACCTAGGGATAATGGCCAACTATTCCCATGGAATTCAATTGGGTCAAAAGAGCAACCTAAGTTTTGGGGTCAACATCCCATATTATGTGAGCAGTTTTGATGCCGATCGAGCAGTTACTTTGGAAGAAGACCCATTTTTGAGCGATGCCACACAAACTTCCATCATTTCTTTTCAACCAGGGCTCAACCTTTCGATGGGGAAATTCGATTTTGGTGTTTTTGCCCAGAATCTTTTTGATTACAATATCAAAACAGGAGAATCGTTGACCGATTTCAATGAAAAAACCTTTTCAAGTCACTTGCAATACGCCCATGAGTTTGAAAATGGTGCGGGAATTTTTCAAAATGGTCGATTAATGCCTTTGGCAAGGGCACGTTTTGAGGCCGAACAAGACCCTATTTTTGGGGGAGGCCTCATACTTGACCTTCCCAAATTGGGATGGCTACAAGGTGGATATGATCAATTTTACGGACTATCTGCCGGCACTGGATTCAATCTAAATCGTAGGCTATCATTTGGATATAATTTCGAGAAGAATGTCAACAGCAACCTGAACAACCTTGGAGTAACCCATGAAGTATCGATAGCCTTCTCTTTTGTTCCTCTCATGACAAAAAACACCTTGGCTTCCAATGAGGAAACGAATACAAAGAAACCTCTGGAAGGCACCTTTGTGGCCGATGCCAAACCGGAGAAAAAGACACCTAAATCCAAGTTGAAGGCCCAAACCCAACTTCGACCAACCAACCAGGAGGATTTGGCCTTTTGGGAGGAGCAGGTGAAAAAGCTTCAAGAACAGCAAGCGGATAATTATGCCATCATCAATGAATTGATTTTTCGAATGGATTCGTTGGAGCAAAACCGACAAAGGGACTTGGAAAACCGGTTTGAACGTGTAATGCGTTTGGTTAAACGGCATACAGGTAATGAACATCCTGAGGTTGAAGCCGCTGCCCAAAAACTATACTTGGCAAAAAACGAAGATCTTGATTCTTTGGAAAATGCCATAGATAAAACCAAACTTGCCGCCAAACCGAAAAAAGAGGAAAGAAAACTAGTTTGGGAACAGGTCCGTGACAAGACCGAAATTGTTGCAAGCGAACCGAAAAAAGAGGAAATCAAGGGGGCTTTTACCGGTGGCGCCTATAAACCCATCGAAAAGTTTATAAAGCTCGATGGAGTGGGTCAGGGACATTACATTGTGGCCAATGTTTTCAAAAACGAAGTCTACTTGAAACGTTTTATCAAGAAGCTAAGAGATCAAGGCTTGAATCCTCAATATTTTAAAAACCCCGATAACGGATTGAACTACGTATATCTCGCCAAGTTTTTGGAAAACGACAATGCCTATGCAGCCTATCGTTCAAAAATGAAAGGAAAATATACCGATGAAATGTGGATTATGCATGTAGAGAATCCGAGGTATTCCAACTGGGCCAAAAATCATTTCTTGGATAATGAATAGGGGATTCAAGATGTAAAACCCTTCATGTTTTTTGCGATTTGATGGCTTCCAGCATCTTTTCGTTCCGAAAGCTCATCAATTATTTTTGCGTGGTCTTCCGTCCGGGTTTGTGAAAGTTTATAGGCCGCCTGTATTTCTGAAACCTCTATCTGAAATCCAACCACACCCTTTACCTGACGCAACGTCTTTGGGGACATTTCTTTCAAGGATATTGGATTTTTTGAGTCTCGCTCATACTTTTCCACCAAGCGATGCAAAGCATCCATGGTTTCTTCTTCACTCAAAATCTTGAGTTTTCCATAAATGTGAACGGCAATATAATTCCAGGTAGGTACTTCCTCTTCTTTGTACCAGGACGATGAAACGTAGGCATGAGGCCCATTAAAAATGCAAAGTACTTCTTGCGAATCCTTGAAGGATTTCCATTGCGGATTGGCCTTGGCAATATGGCCTTCCAATACATCCTTCCCATCTGCATCCTTGGTCAATTCCAAAGGTATATGTGTTGCCCAAGGTTTTCCTTCGAGCAGATTGATGAGAATTCCGAAGCTATTGTTGACCAGAAAATCTTTGATTTCATCTAGATTTTCATTTTTATAATGATTGGGAATGTACATGGAACATGAATTACGGCCTACGAAGTTCAGAAATTGGAGGGAATTTCAATCACTTACAGATCATTAATTTTGGGATTGCTCTTCTAGAATGTCAATGATTCTAGCATTGGCTTCATTTGCACGATATAAGGCTTCATACTGATTGCGTATCAACCATTGCATACTTTCAAAGGTGGCGTATACATCTTTTTCCAGCAGAGATTGATAGAATTCATCATCGGATAGTCCAAATCGTTTGGGGTAATCTCCCATGTTCTTCATGAAAATTCGGGTGCTACCCAATTTTTGGCGGAACTTCCAAACGCTTCCCAAGTAGACCATATCGCCAGATATGTTTTGATGCAGTACAAACCAGTCGTAGTTATTTTTAAACTCTATGAATGTATCCAAAAGGGTATCGTTTTTAAGAAGACCGATATCTCCCGTAGAAAGAGCAGTCTCATAGGCTGACATGGCGGGTCTGAAATTGGCCACCTGAAAAACGGCACTGGTGTACGTTTTCAAGGTATCCATGGAAACCGACTCCTGCTCTACATTCAAAATGTCCAAAATCTTTAACAAGTCCTGATTGATATCATCAGCCATTTGCAAACTTACCTTCAATCGTTCAGCTGTGGTTTGGGCATCGGATTTTAGGGCAGAGATAAGTTTTGATCTTTCATTGGCTGTTTTTCGTTGTTCATTCCAATTGTTGATTTGTAGGGCAATTAATATCCCAATGACCACTAGCACGATTTCACCAATGGCATAGACCAAGTAACGAGACACCTTATTTTCGGCAAGTAATTTTTGGCGAATCTGCCTAAAAAAACGCAACATGGGCTGGGCGGTTCAAGTTATTCAAGGAAAGATACCATTTTACTACAAATAGCTCAACCACCACTTGTCTTTATTGCCCAATTTATAGGTCATGTATTTTTTGCATATGGGGTAGAGAAAGAGAACAATAGCAATCCAAACCAGGTACACGATGGCCAAAGGATATCCATATCCCTGCAGAATGCCCGAATTTACCGTTTCATTATCCAGAATCATTAACCTCCAATCTTTTCCGGTAAGCAAAAGCCCTACAATTGCTGCGACATGAATTACCAAGATATGGATGATGTAATAGAAGAAGGGAACCCTGCCAAAGACCGTAAGAAAGTTGGCAACCTTATTTTGCATGCCTTCAATGGCATATGCAAAGAGGAGGGCCGGTCCCAAAGTCATCAACAAAAAAACCAAGGAAGGAGGATACTTGGTAGCATTGAAAAATGAAATCACCGTTTTGGCCGTGGTTTCTTGGGTGGCCCATGGGGTTAAATCTCCATAGCCATTTATGCCACGTAGCAAAAAGAAAAGCACGATGGAGCTTATTCCCATGACCAGCAATAGTTGTTGCCGGTTTTTGGGATTATAGCCCGTTTTGTAGAGTGAACCAAAGCAATACCCCAGCAACATAACTCCCATCCATGGCAAAACGGGATATGAAAAGGCCATAAAAAAACCATCCCATGCCTCAAAGAAGTTCATTTGATGGACCGCATACCACAGAAGTGCATGAAAACTGGTGCCCTCATAGGTAATGGAGTCCAAAGTATTGTGTCCAAAAACAACAAGAAGTCCCAAAATTAAGATTGCACGGAGCGGGAGATAGATGGCCATCCCAAGAAAAATCATGCATACGCCAATGGCCCAAATTACCTGAAGGTTTACGAACTCGAAGGAAATATCGAACCACCAAAGGAAATTATTGATGAATATTTCAACAAAAATGAGCCAGAATCCTCGGGTAATCAAAAATTTGGACAACTGACCCTTGCTTTTCTTTTGCCCATACAAATAGGCTGAGGTTCCTGCCAAAAAAACGAAGACAGGGGCACAAAAATGAGTCACAAAGCGTGTAAAAAATAAAATAGGTGTTGTGGACTCCATGTTTTCGGGATAGTTCCCGGTAAAGGCATTGATATGGAAATAATCCCGAACATGATCCAGAGCCATTAGAACCATCACTAGGCCACGTAATATGTCAATGGAAGCAATTCTGTTGGATTTTGGTAAGGCCATTGATTGATTGTTGGTTAAAACTAGTCAATATTTTGTCAGGTCCTTATGACCTTCAAAAAGAAAAGACCTAGATTTTCTAGGCCTCTTCGAGTGGCAATCACGATGTTTGGATAAACATTGGTATTATTCAGTTTCTTCTTGCTCTGTCTTAACGGCTTCTGCTTCGAGCTGCTGTAGGGTAAGAACAATTTCGGTAGGGTCCCAGTATCCATATTCTCTCACAATTTTTCCATCTACGAACTGATAGGTCAAATGAATGGGAATAACCACTTCCTTCCCATTGGCTTTCAGGGTGCCTTTCCAATCGAGCCAGCAGTTGACCCAGCTTTCGCCATCATCTGTCAGTACCATTTCATATTCTTGGTGGTCTGAAAGGAATCCCCGGCTCGCATAGTTATTGTCATTCTCTTTGTGATAGGTCATGGCTTCTTCGGCTGACATTGGATTATCCTTGGTGTTGTAGTAGGTTTTGGAGGTATCGGCGAACATACTGGCATCGAAGTTTTTGGCATTGTAGTTCGAAATCAGTTTTTTGATGGTATCGATTTCAGGGGAGTTTTGGGTGTAACGTACAGGTCCTTGCTGGCATGCATAGGCTACTAATGCAACAATGGCTAAGGGTAATAGTAGTTTTTTCATTTTTAGAGGTTTTAATGTGAATAAAAAAGCCCCGACATATGTGTCAGGGCCAGGTTGGTTTACTTAGTTGGTGAGTAGGCCAAATCAGGTCGCATTTGACCGGTTATTTCTTCCATACTTGTGACGTATTGCATGACCTTACCAAAAACGGCGTGCCTTTCCTCGCCCAAGAGTGCATCGTTTTCATCACTTCTGGTTTCAAAGTGCGCTCCATCCTTGGCAGCAACGGCGACCATGAAGTAGTTTTCCATGTTGCCAAATCCGCTGCGATAAACGCGATAATGGGTTTTTGCACCCTTATCGGCAAACATATTTTTTACGCCTTTCATGGCCTCGGCCATCGCACTCACATGCTCAGGAGTAGTTTTTAAGTAGTAAAAACGGCGATAGTCTTCACCTTCCGGGGTCTGTGTGATGCCCTCGGGCATGTAGGATAGTTCGGTGTCCAAGGTCAGCACATAATCTCCATGGGACGTGTAGCATTTGTCCATATCGGCAAACATTTTATCGAAGGCTTCCGCCCCCATTTTTTCCCTAAGTGGTCCAAAGCCCTCAAAGGAAATATCCGCCATTGAATTGATAGGGGAAACGTAGAGGTACCTGAAATCATCCGTTGAGGTGGTTATCCAGCTTAGGGTCTCAACACCATGCTTTTGGCAGTTATCCACCAATGTTTTGGCTGAACTCTCGTAGTCCATAAGCATGGAAGGGCGTACCCGATCTTCATGTACCCAAAACATTTGAGTGGTTTTTTCCTGTCCATATGCTGGATAGGTAAAGGTCAAAATTAATAAGGCTAGAATTAGCCATGAGGATAGCGTTTTCATTATGTAGAATTTATTGGTTGCATTAGTTCACCAAAAGGCAATACCATTTGGTCTACATCTTGCTTTGTCTCAAACTACATCTGCACGGAACCTTCTTCTGCAAGTAAAGGTGCTTTCGAGTGGGGAACCTTGATAAAATAAGGAGGGACGAGATTATTTTAACATTTCAATATAGCAAAAAACTGGAAATGAATTACTTAAACCATTGAAAATATCAAAAATGTTAATAAATAGGATGATTTTTAGTGAGCTTTCCTACATGCTCTGTACAGTCCATCCCCAAATACCTACAATTCAGTTATTCTTTTTGTTATCGGTAAATACAATGTTTCAATTTTGGGTCGACACTAAATCAAAACGAACAGTCATGAAAAAACTAATCATTCTTATCATCGTACTTACCGGAACTTTTGTTTCGAACGCCCAAGATCAATATGCTAAGGGGATGGAAAAGGCTTTTCAGCTATGGGGCAATCAAAAAATCCTTGATGCCTCCAACCTTTTTGAGCGTATTGCCATGGCGGAACCAGACAACTGGTTGCCACATTATTATGTGGCGCAGATCAATACGTTGATTTCATTTGGGGAAAAGGACAAAGAAAAATTGACCCAACAATTGGAGAAAGCCAAAGAATTTTTGGATTTGGCAAAAGCAATTTCTCCCGATAATCCAGAGCTCCTTGTACAGGAGGCCTTGATCAACACAGCTTGGATTTCTTTTGACGGCGCTACCTATGGCATGACCCTATCGGGCAAAAACGTACAGCTGTATCAACAGGCGATGGCGTTGGCACCGGAAAATCCCAGGGTTATATTTTCAAAGGCAGAATGGGATATGGGTTCCGCGAGATATTTTGGTAAGGACACCACCCCATATTGCAAGGATGTGGAAAAGGCGTTGGAACTTTTTGCTACCTTTAAATCGGAAATACCTTTCTACCCGAAATGGGGCAAAGAAAGGGCCGAAAGGGTTTTGGCCAGTTGTAAAGGATAAACATATATGCGCTTTTTTTTAAAACATCTAATTGGGGCATTTTTGGTTGGGATAGCAATATTTTTTGTTATCCTGATCATCTTTTTTTTCAGTGGCCGCGACATGACATGGCAGTTTATATGGCAGCAATTGTGGACTGGGATGGTGTTTACTATCATTATATATATGTCCAACGCCCTCGTTTTTAGGTTTGTGTTGAAGAAGTACAGTAAAAAAATCTTCACGATACGGATTCTTCCCCTGGCCATTCTCGGTAACATTATAGCCTCTTTGATTGGTATTTTCATTTCGCGCTTTGTACTTTTTGTATTCTTCTATGGCGAACCTTGGGATGAATTTTTGATGGGCGAGCGACCGGGGTATTACTATTTCAGTTTTGCTATTGCGATGGTAGTCACCCTTCTCTTTTACGCAGGATATTACTATAAATATCACAAGGAGAAACAGGTAAAGGAGCAAAAAATAATAGCGGGTACCGCCTCAGCACGTTTTGATGCCCTTAAAAACCAGTTGGACCCCCACTTTCTCTTCAACAGTTTAAATGTTCTTACCAGCCTTATTGAGGAAGACCCGGGCCAAGCTCAAAAATTCACCACCTCCTTGTCGAAAGTCTATCGGTATGTCCTAGAACAGAAAAATAAGGATTTAGTGACCGTGGATGAAGAGCTGAATTTCGCCAAAACCTATGTTCGATTGCTAAAAATGCGTTTTGAGGACAGTATCGTTTTTGATATTCCAGAGAAATCAAACATGCCCGATGCAAAAATTGTCCCACTATCGCTTCAATTATTATTGGAGAATGCGGTGAAGCACAACGTGGTCACTTCGGCCAAACCATTACATATTCAAGTTTTTGAGCAGGATGGAACCTTGGTGGTGACCAATAATCTTCAAGAAAAACAAGTTGTAAAAAAGAGTAGTGGGGTTGGGTTACAAAATATCAAGCAACGCTATGGAATCCTTACCGATAGGGAAATGCTTATCGACAAAACAACAAAAAAGTTCAGCGTTTCACTTCCTATGCTAACACAACAGCTTTCCCCAATTGAGACCCAACAAAGCTTTATTGCCGAAAAAAGGTACATAAAGGCCAAAGAAAAGGTGGAGGCCATAAAAGGATTTTACAGTAACCTTTTTTCGTATTGTTTGGTAATTCCCTTTTTATGGTGGTTAAACTTAAGAACCACCGAGTTCCTTTGGGCCTTGTTTCCAACCATAGGTTGGGGCTTTGGCGTCGTTGCCCATGGGATGGAGGCATATGGATACAATCCGTTGTGGGGCAAGCGATGGGAGGAACGCAAAATTCAAGAATTGATGGATAAAGAGGATTTCTAGCTAATTCCACACACAAATAATCTCCTCGTATCTGCTCCCTCCCGTAACACCACTAACCTTTCGCCCTTTACCCTAAGTCAATTTCAACTCATCCCTAAAATTCGACATTTCGCGAAGCTTCTTTTCCAATAGGCAAAAAGGTGCTGTAAGTTTGAGCTGTAATTAATTTTAGACCATGGAAAACATCAGCGAACAACGATATAAAAAGGCGAAAGAAAGGGTAAATAATATCAAATCATTTTATAACCATTTTGCGGTTTACTGCATAATAATACCCGCACTAGCCTATCTAAACTTTAGAACCACGTCATTTGCTTGGGTACTGTTCCCGGCCATTGGATGGGGATTTGGCTTGTTGGGCCATTGGATGGACGCTTTCGGTAAAAACCCTTTCTTTGGAAAGGAATGGGAACAACGCAAAATTCATGAGTTTATGAATGATACTGAATTTTAATGAATCAGTATCTTTAAGAAACAACTAATCGCAATCAAATGGAACAACTGGATAAAGAAAACAAATACATTAAGGCAAAAGAGCGCGTTACGCAATTGAAAAAATTCTACGCCAACCTTACCACCTATGTCTTGGTCATCTCGGCCTTGGCACTCATCAATTACTTAACCAACGGGTTTCGATATATGTGGTTTTTATGGGCTGCATTAGGATGGGGAATAGGTGTGGCCTTTCATGCCATCGGCACTTTTAATCTTAATCCTTTCTTTGGAAAAGGTTGGGAGCAACGCAAGATCAAGCAGTATATGGAAGAAGAGGAAAAAACGAAAAAATGGAGGTAGTTATGGAAAGCATGGAGCAAAGAAAACTGGAACGGGCCAAAAAAAGGATTGAGGAACTAAAAGGCTTCTATATCCACTTTGCCATTTATATCATAATCAATGTCTTTATTTTGGTGAACATTTATCTCAGTACCGATAACTTTTGGAAATGGGGCCATTTTGTCCCACTGGCCGGATGGGGCATAGGCGTGGCGTTTCATGCTTCAAAGACCTTCGGCTTTAACCCATTATTTGGAAAGAAGTGGGAAGAAAGGCAGATTCAAAAATATATTGAAGAGGATAAAAAAGAAATGGATAAATACAAGTAGGTTATGGAAAACAAGCTATCAAGTTACGAGCGCGCCAAAAAAAGGGTGAAGTGCATCAAAGGGTTTTACACACACTTGTCGGTCTACATTGTCATAAATTTGGTGCTGATTTTTATCAAGTTGTACTTTCTGGGACACTTAAGGCCCAATGGTTGGAATGAAATAAATCTTTTTGATTGGGCGTACGCGGATCTGATCATTACTCCCGTGGTTTGGGGTATCGGACTTTTGATTCATGGAATCAAGGTGTTTTATTTCCAATTTGGGTTAGTGAGACGATGGGAGGAGAGGCAAATTCGAAAAATCATGGAATCCGATGAAGCTTTTGATTCAAAAAAATAAACTCAAATGAACGTTATCATTATTGAAGACGAAAAACCGGCGGCCCGAAGATTGAACAGACTTCTATCTGAACTTAATGTAGAGGTATCCACCATGTTGCATTCGGTAGATGAATCCATTGAATGGTTCCAAAATAATTCCCAGCCCGACCTAATCTTTTTGGACATTCAACTTTCCGATGGTCTTTCCTTTGAAATTTTCGATGTGATCGAGGTGCAAAGTGCCATCATTTTTACAACTGCCTATGATGAATATGCATTGCAAGCTTTCAAACTAAATAGCATCGATTATTTATTAAAACCGATAGACGATGAAGAGTTGGAATCGGCTGTAAAAAAGTACCAGAACTTTAAACCGGAAACTCAAAAAATATCGGTCGATTTCAATGACATTAAAAACCTTCTGACCAACCCTCTTGAACGAGAATACAAAAAAAGGTTTACGGCCAAAGTGGGGCAACATCTAAAAATTATAAATGCCGATGAGGTGGAATGTTTTTACAGTGAAAATAAGGGAACCTATGCAGCAACTTCAGATGGCAGAAATTACCTTTTGGACACCACCTTGGAAAACTTGGAAGAGGAACTTTCCCCAAAATATTTTTTCAGGGTGAGCCGAAAATTTTATGTGAACATTGACCATATAAAAGACATCATTTCCTATACCAATTCTCGCCTCCAACTAAAGCTGAATCGGTTTAATGAGCATGAAATCATAGTGAGTAGGGAGCGAGTTAAGGACTTCAAGTTATGGTTGGAATAAATGTGATTAAATAATTGATAAATAATAAGTTAATTGCCACTATAAATTTTTCTTATAGTAGTTTTTTTAGTGAAAATCACTACTTATTCCACCCGATTGTCGTCAAATGCAGAAGGCAGCAGCTTTGGAATAAGTTTAATAAAAATGGGAAGCAGGATGGCCCCTCCTGGCAACATAAAAATCGCTAAAGAAGGAATGGTTTTGAAGATGTCCAAAAGCTGGTTTTGAACTTTTTTCTTCTCATCTGGACTTAAATCTTTGACGGCAGATTTTGATAATAAGGAGACCAGTTCCTTACTTTCAGCCAACTCTTTTTTTAATCTTTTGCTATTGCGTAAAATCAGTTTGCTCACGTTTTTTGACATTCCCTGATAAAACTGAAAAGCAACATTTTTTTCACTTAAATAGCCAATTCGATTTTTGTTTTTATCAAAGAAATCAACGACAAAATCCAATGCTGATTTGACCTCTTTTTCCTCTTTGCCCAAATACGTTCCAAGCTCAAAAATGTAATCAGATTCGGTAAAGTCAATCAACTTATCTTCCCAAATGGTTAAGCAGGCCATATCGAGGAAATAGTTTTTTTCCTCATACGTGAAATTTTGTTCCAACAAATCACCGTAGGTGCCATCAAATTCCTCGGTACTAAGGTCCACAAAACTCAAAGACGAGGCCAAAAGCTGAATTAGTTTCGCATCATTTTTACTGGTCTCCTTTGCATTAAGTGCATGATAGGCAATATTCATGGTTACATACTCTAATCGTTTGGCATGCTCCACAATCGACGATTCACCTCGGAGATATGCCTTAAAAATGAGAACATCAACAAACAAGAGCGAGTTGGTGATACTGTTACCAAAAGCGCGGTTGAAAGTATTCCCTCCTAAGTAGATTCTAGAGTCAATCAGCTTTTCAAGTTGTGAATCAGTGTGCTTGGCGCTGAGTATTTTGCTGAGGAAGGAAATGTTGCCGACCTCCAAAGTTTTGTAATAATCGAATACAGTTTCAACAAAATCGGAAAACTCTACCTGCTTTCGTTCCAATCTAAAGGTTAGATACAGTGCAACAAATAAATTGATCTTGGCTACCTCGTCCTCTGTGAGTCGATGTTCTACATTGACAAAAGGGAAGACATCCAGGTGGATTCCATAGACAAACCCAATCTCCTTTAATTGGTTATAAAGGGTCTCAGAATTCATGCGCTCAAGAGGCTCTTCTTTGAGAACATGTCCAAATTTGTTGATCCAGCCCGAAGCAGAAGGGTTCATTAGGTTAAGGTTAGGCTTCTAAAGTACTACAAATTGTGTGATTTTTTGAGACAATGATGATAGAAAGCCAAGGAGTTTTTATGATTTTTTTGATTCGATTTATCTTAAAAAGACCTAGTTTTTGTTTGACTCCACTTGGTTTGGCATTTCCTCAGTTTGATTTTTGTGTGCCAGAATCTCAATACCCTTTTGAATCACCAGATTGGTGGGAATGGAGATGCGCTTACCTTCGTCGGTTCGCATAAAAAGATAAAAACCACTGATATCCTCTACAACACCTGTCCAATCATAGTCTTTGTCCATAACATGAATGCGGTCTCCAAGCCGCAAGGGGTGGCTGAAAAACAGAATAACACTTGCCGTAAGGTTGGATAGAATGGACCACTGTGCCACAAAACCAATACCTAAAATGGCCAGAACAGAAGAAATAAATACCGAGAACTCTTTCAGGTCTACGCCCCATATCAGGGTAATAATGATCAAGGCAAGTCCGTAAAACAAGAGGTTACTGAGATAAAAAATAATTTTTCTACTGTTCATATCAATGGCGCTGGTTCGACCAAATCGTCGAATCGCGCGTTTGTTCAGCATGTTCAAAACCACGATGAACACAATCAAAATAACGGTTAGGAGCAGTTCTTTTTTATAGGACACAATATCAACCATAACACAAGTTTTCTTTCATGCAAATTAGCCAATTATTTATTTGCTTTTGCTCTTCATTTAAATCCATTATTGGCTTCATTAGATCTTTGTAAGCAGGGTTTCCAAACCTTGAAAATTTGGATATTCATCCTATGATAAACATCATATTCTTCCGGTAATTGCCACCGTAGTTTTGCGAGACTTAAAACACAAGGCAATGAAAAAACTAAAGATTACTTTATTGGGGGCACTTTTGTGCTTTACGGGTATAATCAATGCTCAAGATACTTCAAATGATGATTTTAGCAAATGGCAGTTTAGGTTAAGGGGTATTGTGGTTACTCCTGATGAAAGTGCAGATATTGAGGCAATAGGTGGCGATGCTTCGATTTCCACAGCATTTGTACCCGAACTTGATATTTCATATTTCTTTGATGAGAACTGGTCCGTAGAACTTATTTTGGCGACTGCCAAGCATGATGTCGAAGCCGTTGGAACTGCTGTTGGCGATATCGATTTAGGAGAAGTTTGGCTACTTCCTCCAACCTTAACGGGACAATATCACTTTACCGGTGGAGATTTGGTCCCTTACTTAGGAGCTGGGGTTAACTTTACCATTTTCTACGGTGTTGATGAAGGTCCGGTAGTGGATGATATTGATTATGATTCTGCTTTGGGCTTTGCCTTGCAAGGTGGATTTGATTATATGCTCAATGACAAGTGGTTCCTCAACGTGGATGTCAAAAAACTGTTCTTGGGAACCGATGCCACTGTTGATGCGACCACCGCTCTTTCCGCAACGGTAGACGCCGATGTTGACATTAATCCTTGGATTTTCGGATTTGGTGTGGGTGTAAAACTGTAGAGGGGTTTTTTAAATTCGTTATGAGAAAACGGTTTTGGCTTTGCCAGGCCGTTTTCTTTTTCTACGCAGTCAAAGGTTTACCCTCTCAGGAAACCTTTTATATTATGAGAAGGTTGGAAATGTTCAACCAATATTGATGCCCTTCAACACCAAGGATTTCCATTCGGGATGTCTTTTTAAATACAGGGCTACAAATGGGCAAAGGGGAACAAGGGTCAATTCTCTTTCTTTAACCCATTCCAATGCTTTAAGCACAATAGCGGACCCAACTCCCTTGCCTTCCAAGGAGCGCGGCACTTCTGTATGTGTGAGATAGATTTTTTCCTTGGCTCGGATATATTCGATTCGGGCAATTTGGCCGTCTACATTGAATTCAAATTGTTTGGCATCCGAATTGTCAATAAGTGTGTAGTCAGAATTCATTTTTGGTATTTGGGCTAATAGTAACTTAGCGCTCCAGATGGGCACTGGCTGATTTGGTTCTTTAATTCTTCGGTGGTGGCGTTTTCAACCTTGATCCAGGGCCGTTCCTTAGGGTTGTATACTTTTGGAAGCATCTTCACACAAACTCCGGCATGTTCACACAATTTTGGTTTCCAAACTACCGTGATATCCCCATTACTATATTCCTTGGAATTATCCATTTTCAAAAGTTTTTTTAAATTAAGAAAAGAGTCGCCTTTTGAGACGACTCTTTAAATTTTACAATACTTACTGAATGATGCCAGTACAAGCTATTCTTGCCCCGGCCGCACCACTGGGTTGCGAGGTGAAATCATCTACACCTTGATGAACAATGACTGCCTTGCCCAAAATATTTTTCGTTTCATCATCACAACCGATACACCATTCGTTTGTGGCAAAGTCAACTGTGGCATTACCTTCGGTGTCAGCAACAAAGTTGCCAATATCTCCCTTGTGATATCCTCCCTCAGCCCCCCATTTGGCATGCGGCTGAAAAGTGGGGTTCCAATGTCCACCCGTGGATTTTCCATCGGCAGACGAGCAATCGGCCTTCTCATGCAGGTGAATGGCATGCTCGCCAGGGGTTAAGCCTGAAAAGTTGGCTTTCATAATTACAGTACCGTTCTCTTCGGTAAACGTAACAGTGCCCGAAACTTCACTATCGCTTTTGGGTTCCATTTCAAAGGTGATGGTCTTCACCTCCGCAATTTCCTTGACTTCCTCAACAGTTTCCTCCACTTCTTCCGCGGCGGATTCAACTTCTTTTTTGGCTTGCTTGCAACTTAGGGCCATTACCAGTAAAAGGGCTAAGGGAAGTGCTATTATTTTTCTCATTCGATGTGTTTTTAGGTTTTGTTCCAAGATACTGATAATTTAAGGAGGTGTCAAGCCTGTCATTGATTTGAAGTGCACTCCATTTTGGCTTCCGATAAAGTAGTTTGACTTAAAATTTTTTAAGCAATTCCTTGCTATCGCGAATACCGCGTTTTAGGTTCTCACAAAGTAACAGGGACTTGTCAATACGGGTTTGTGGATTCCTATACCGGGAAATCATATAAATGATTCCTCTTTTTTTTCCGTCGGTGAGACTTTCAAAAATCTGATGGGCCTCATAATCACTCAGCAGAACCGCATCAAATTCCTCAGGCATTTCCACACCATATTTTGAAGTGTCTTCAAAGAGCTGTACTTGAAAGTAATCATTGGGAAAAATCCCCAAGCTCTTTTGATTGTTTTTGCAAAACATCATCAAGTACTTTCCTTGTCTTTTTTGAATCGCAGCATAAAAAGTAATCGATTTATCTTCGAAACTAGCGGTAACCTTTACTCTTTTATGTCCTTTTTCCACGAAAGGATTTACAATCTCAGAGGGCAACACAAGGGTATGAATACTATTAAATTCACCACCAATACTAACCTCAAAAACTGGACTTTTCATGTATGAGTTCAGAATTTAAAAATTGCACAAAGCTGAATGTTCTCAAACTAATCTAAAAGCGTGTTAATGACTTGGGTAGGGCTGTGGAGCGTTCTGTGAACAGGACATTTGTCAGCTATTTGCATCATTTTGGCCTTTTGTTGCTCATCCAAATCCCCGGTCAATCTAATTTCTCTTTGGAAGGTATCAATTTTAGCTGAATCGGCCTCACAGTTTGCACAGTCTTGGGCGTGCGACTTACTATAAGAGGTGTGAACTTCAATATTTTCCAATGGCCATCCCTTGTGTCGTGCATACATTTGGACTGTCATTGCCGTACAGGCAGAAAGCCCCGCTGAAACCAGTTCGTAGGGCGAAGGACCAAAATTGTTTCCTCCAAAATCAGCGGGTTCATCCGCAACCATGTAGTGGTCACCAACCTTCATTGGAGTTGTGAATCCATCTTCCTGACCTAAACTGGCCGCCACTTGGTGTTTGCTGTTCAATGAGGTATCCACTTTGTCCTTAACGTTTAAGTAGCGTTTGGCCCATCCGGCAATTACTTCTCCCACATAAAGGGAATCTTCTTTTTTACTCAAAAGATGGTCGGCGCCGTCCAAGGAAACAAAACTTTTGGGATGATGCGCCGCAACGTAGATTTCTTCCGCATTTTTGATGCCCACCGTGTCATCTTGAGGGGAATGCATGATAAGTAATGGTTTTCTCAAAGCTTTTGCGGTGGCAGACAAGGATTTGGTTTCAAGGTCATCAAGAAATTGTTTTTTTATAGTGAAGTCCCTTCCTGCCAAATTCACCACCGCCTTACCGCTTGCTTCTATTTCTTCAATTCCACTTCGAAGCAAATGTTTTACATGCACTGGATTGGCCGGCGCGCCAATGGTTGCCAAAGCTTGCACCGAATCGATATCAGCAGCTGCGAAAATAGTCGCCGCACCTCCCAAAGAATGCCCTATCAATAGGGTAGGGGCTTGATAGTTTTCTTTTAGGTAATTGGCCGCCACCACCAAATCTTCTACATTGCCTGAAAAGTTCGTGTCTGCGAAATCCCCTTCACTTTCCCCTAGTCCAGTAAAATCGAACCGGAGTACCGCAAAGCCTTTTGACACCAAAGATCTACTGATGTTTTTTACGGCCAATAGATTTTTATTGCAGGTAAAACAGTGGGCAAACAGTGCAAAATTATGCGGATGTTGGTCCACAGGAAGTTCAAGCCGTCCGACTAGTTTCTGGCCTTCTCGATTCTGGAATTCTACTTTTTGGGTGTTCATTTTCTAGCTAAATGTTTGATGATGGCTATGAGCATCGACAACATTTGACTAGCTCTTCGCCTTTTTCTTAAAGATACCCCTTAAGTCGGGATTATAGAAAAATCCTATCTGCAGTCGGTCAAAAACGGCACTCGTAAATTGATTCCTAAGATATCCTAACTGGACACTGCTATTGGGGGTAAGATGAATTCCCAAAGCCCCATACAACCGATTTTGGCCAAACAGATCGTCCTGTAGGTTTATGAATAGTTCATCATAAAAGTTTAGAAAGAAAACATCGGTCAAGGGCAAGGTAACTTGAATGCGGTACCTTGCCCTGTGCTGGGTATCCGTGAAATCTCCAAAATCCAGGAATCGTTGTTCCAGGCGATAGCGATGTTCAAACAAGAATTCCCAGACTTTATTCTTCAGAATAAATTGCTGAAAAATACGATGTTCCCTACTGTCTCTCCCGTTTTCCGGTTCTTCGAAGGAGCCGTCGGTTTTAATAAAGGCGTAGCCACCTGTTGCAATGGCATTTGGATTGATATGGTAATTTAAACCAGTTCGTAACAACAACTGATTGAAGTTGCCAGAGGTTTCGTAATACCGAAATTGGGCTTCGGAATGGACACTGAGTTTTTCAGAAATGCGGTTCATCCCGAAATACATATACCAACCTCCAAACTGGTCTTCGCCATTTTCTTGAGCGTTTATCAAAAGTACACCACTGAAAAAAGCCAACAGGAATAATCTCATACCTTAAAGGGTACTGTCATTAATTGGAGTTCCTTCTTCTCCTTTGAGATAAATATCCAAAAATTCAAGAATTTTACTGTAAGCCTCAATCTGATTTTCCTTCTTCACAAAACCATGGCCTTCATCTTCAAAAAGCACATATTCTACGGGAACCCCATTCTTTTTGACACCAGCAACGATCTCATCCGATTCTACCTGAAGCACTCGGGGGTCTTGCGCTCCTTGCAATACAATTAGGGGCTTTGTGACCTTATCAGTGTGGAATAAAGGAGAGATTTCTCGCAGTCTTACGGAATCAGCGGTGTACGGATCTCCCAGTTCTTTGTAGAGGGCATCCTTAAAGGACTCCCACCACGGCGGAATGCTTTTTAGGGTTCTTAACCAATTGGTCACCCCAAAGATGTTGACACCTACGTCGAATTCCTCAGGAGCAAAGGTCAGGGCGGCCATGGTCATATAACCTCCATAAGAGCCTCCAATGATTCCTATTTTTTCTGAATCGATATCCGCTTGTTGGGCCAACCAATTTTTGCCTTCCACACAGTCTTTTAAATCTTTGTCCCCATGATTTAGGTCATCCATTTGATAAAAAGATTTTCCATACCCACTACTTCCTCGATTGTTAACGGCAAGAATGGCATACCCGTGATTCACCAAATATTGGATAAGCGAACTGAAGTTTTGACGGGATTGCCCTCCAGGACCCCCATGCACCCAAACCAAGGCTGGGACTTTGTTCTCTTCCGAAGCTTGATGGGGCTTGTAGTAGATTGCTGGAACTTCAAGACCATCAAACGACTTGAATCGTATAACTTCGGCGGCCACCAAATGTTCCGGAACAATTTCTTCGTTTAAGGTATTTGTGAGTCTTTTTTGCTCCTTGGACCCTAAATTGTAAGTGTATAGGTTGGATGGTGTATTTGAACCACCAACATAGAAACGCATCATTTCCTCATCTCGGGAAAAAGATACATTGGTAATATCACCACCTTCAAATTGGGGCAGTTCAATATTTTCACCTGTGGAAGTGTCCATGACCTCAATGGTATTCTTTGCGTCTTCATTGATGTAAGAAACTCTATACTTGCCATTTCTTGTGAAATAGGAGCCTACAATATCCCAGTCTTTTTGCAGAACCTTTTCGCTAGTGCCTTCTGCAATATTATATCGTACCAAATAGGCAAACTCAGAACCTTCATCCGTTGTGTAATACACATATTTGTTGTCCAACGAAAAATCAGCTGGGGAATTACCACTTTGGGTGGTATTGATTTTCTTCTTTTCGCCACTTTTTACATCATACAGGAAAATGTCACTGTCGTTGGTGTTAATGGATTTAACCAAAACCAGATAGGACTCATCCCGAGAAATCAAGGATACATTCGTACCATCATTATTTTGATACATAAGACTGGGTTCCAAGGTGCCCAAATCCATTTTGTATACATCGTTAAATCGTTTATCCCGTTTGTTTGAGCCAAAATAGAATGCGGTTTCATCGTCGCTCCAACCATAAAATAGGCTTCTGGCGCCTTCATAAGGAGTAAGATTGGAAACCGTTCCTGTGGTATCTCTGAGATACAGTTGATAGACCTCATCACCATTGTTGTCCATTCGGAATAACATACGAGAGTCTTTTGGAAAATAGGAAACAGCAAATACAGAAGAACTGTCCGATGCCGTGATGGGATGAAATTCCTCGGTTTCCAAATCAACCTGATACATGTTATAGATTCCAGTTTTGTTGCTGGTTACCAATAAATTGGACTTATCTGGGGAAAAACTTCCTCCGAAAACCGTCTCATTGTCCATCATCTGATCAATGGTATAGGTCTTTAGAGTTTCAGCTATGCTGGCGGGTTCTTCTTTTTTTTCTTTACAGTTCCACAGGAGTACTAGGGAAATGCAAAACAGTGCTTTTTTCATGTTCTGTTTATTTTTTAGTTGATTGTAAAAGTTTCCGTTTCCTTGAACGGTGATAGGTCGAGTGATTCTATAGATGTTCTATAAGCTTTCCATTTTTCTGAGAAAAAGGTATTGGTCTTTCCTAAGGTCGATCTTAAGTCGTCTTCGGCGTACTTTACCAAGCTTCTTTCGGTTTCCGTGATACCTGATTTACGTGTTCTTGCATAGAATCCTGCAGTATTTAAACGTTGAACAACGGATATCTCAGGATTTCGAGTGATTCCTTGGCGTTTGTCCTCCTTACCAAGATACAAAGCTATTACCGAATCAATCTGCTTTACGATATCTTTTGATGCTTTGATTTGATCTTTAAATTTTTCTTCATCCAATTCTTTAAGTTCTTTGGAGAATTTGTTCGCCAAATCTTTGCTCTGCACCAGCTGTTTAACCGCATCGGCCACCTTTTGGGTATAGGCCTCCAGTTTTTTGCCGGTTTCGTACACTTCTTTCAGAGAAGCTTGGTTTACCGGCAATCTGGGGTCTGCCTTTACCGTAACGCTTGTGGAATCCGTCATTTCCCCATATTGCACCTTTACTTTGTAGGTTCCTGGTAGTACGTTGATACCACCATTCTCTTTTTTATTCTTGGAAATTTTACGTGCAGGTCTATCCGGACCTTTTTCATCCAATTCCCAATAAACTCTATGGAACCCAGCCTTTTCGGGGGTCTTATGTTTAAGGGTGCGTATTAGCCGATCCCCATCATAAAACTTGAAGGAAATGGAATCTTTGGTATGTTTCTTTTCTTTCATATTGTCAGCAGAAGATGTATCCTCCTCTCCATTGCCTTCTTCTTTTTTAGCTTCCTTCTCCTTTTTATATCCTTCCTTCAAATAATAGGTGATCATGGCACCGCGCTTGCGATTTTCTCCGTTATATAGAGCATCACCCCCAAAACGACTTCCAGTAGCTTGTTGATAGGCCGCCAAGTAAGCATCTGGACTTTCAAAAAGGCTTATTTCTTTTTGTAAATCTGAAGTATTGCTGGCCAAAGATCTTAAAGGGCGAATATCATCCAATACCCACGCGGCCCTTCCAAAAGTTCCTATAATCAAATCATTTTCTCTGGGATGGATGACCAAATCCTTAGTGGATACGGTGGGGAAGCCTTCAGTCCATTTTTGCCATTCATTTCCTGCATTAAATGAAATGTAAAGACCATCATCCGTCCCCAAAAACATCAAATTTGGATTTTTCTCATCCTCTACGATAGATAGAGCATAACTTTCTACATCATTTCCATCCACAATTCGAGTCCAAGTTCTGCCATAGTCCTTAGTGCGATAAGCATAAGGGGTGTAATTGAATCGTCTGTAGTCGTTGGCTACCAAAAGGGCCTCTCCCTTATTGGTTTTGGAAGCTTTAATTTGCGGTATCCAACTGCCTTTAGGCAAACCTTTGATATTATCGGTAACCTCTGTCCAGTTCGAACCACCGTTTTGTGTATAGTGAACTCGCCCGTCATCGGTACCTACCCAAAGCATATCTTTTTCCACTAGTGAAGGTTCAATGACCAAAATGGTGCAATGATTTTCCGCTCCAGTTGCATCCATGGTCAATCCGCCGCTTTCACTTTGTTTCTGTTTTTGCTTGTCATTGGTAGTCAAATCTGGGGAAATCGTGGTCCACGTAAGTCCTTTGTTGGTGCTTTTGTGAACAAACTGACTACCGAAGTACACAGTGCCGTTGTCGAATGGGTCTTGACCAATACCTGCATTCCAGTTAAAGCGAAGTTTGGTTGTGGCATCGGGTGGGGTTGGACGGACAATATAATTGTTACCCGTTTTCCAATCGTATCGAGACACAAACCCTTGTTGACTCATGGCATATCCGAATTGATTGTTATCGAGGTCGGGGACCACATCAAAACCATCGCCAAAGGCAATTTCTTGCCAGTAGCTGTTACGTATACCTTGCGCCCTCCATACGTAGGACGGCCCACGCCAAGAGCCATTATCCTGCATGCCACCATAAACGTTATAAGGATATTCATTGTCCACATTGATATGATAAAACTGGGCAACAGGAAGGTTGCCAATAAAACGCCATGTTTTTCCACCATCTTTGGTAATGTTCATACCGCCATCGTTTCCGTCAATCATGAATTGGCCGTTATCGGGGTGAATCCACCATGCATGGTGGTCAGGATGTACCCCGTTATCCACTTGGTAGGCGGGCATCAACTGTTTAAAATTCTTCCCGCCGTCTTCCGATACATTCACATAGGTGAAAATGGAATACACCCGGTTCTCATTTTCTGGATCTACATAAATTTCAGAGTAGTAAAAAGGACGGTTTCCTATGTCATTTTTGTCGTTGATCTTCTTCCATTTCAAGCCTCCATCATCTGAGCGATATAGTGCATTCTTTTTAGCCTCCACAAGTGCGTAAACCACGTTCGGCTTGTTCGTGGCCATGGCAACTCCAATACGTCCCAATTCCCCTTTAGGCAATCCATCTTCCTCGGTAAGTTGTTTCCAGGTCTTTCCACCATCATGGGTTATGTGCAGTCCACTGCCGTTACCTCCAGATTTGAAAAACCAAGGGTCTCTTTTGTGTTCCCACATAGCTGCAATCAACTTGTTTGGATTGGTAGGGTCCATGATCAAATCGGCCACACCGGTCTTTTCATTGACAAACAGGATTTTTTCCCAGGTTGCACCTCCATCTGTGGTTTTGTAGACACCTCGTTCCGGATGCACACCCCATGGAGAACCAATGGCACCTGCATATACTATATTTGGGTCTGTTGGGTCAATGATGACCCGATGGATGTGACGTGTTTTCTCCAATCCCATGGATTTCCATGTCTTCCCCCCATCCAAAGATTTGAAAATTCCGTAGCCTCCGTTCAAACTGTTTCTTGGATTTCCTTCTCCTGTGCCCACCCAAATAACTGATGGATTTGATTGTTGGATGGCTACAGCACCAATGGAACCTGTGACTTGTTTGTCAAAAATGGGCTCCCATTTGATACCTCCGGAAGTTGATTTCCAAAGGCCTCCTGAGGCTGTTCCCACATACATAATATCTGGGTTGGAAAGCACAACGTCGATGGCCGTGACCCTGCCGCTCATTCCTGCAGGCCCAATATTTCGGGGTTTCATGTCCTGAACGAGGTCCATTGTGAACTCTTGAGCGGAAGCGCTTGCCGTAATCAACAATACAAGGAAGGGTAGTAGTTTTTTCATAGGATTTATGAGAATTAGTTTTATGAGTTTAGTTTTTAATGATGACCTACATGGCAGCCGCAACCAGGTTGTGTGAAACTTTGTACATCTTGGTGCCAAGGAAAAGCCGTACTGTATTTGTTGTTTTCCCACCAGAATTTGCTTCGTTCCCTTTGGGTGTTGCCAATTTCATTCATGGTGCCTGTATCGTATAGGCGACCATTGACCATGGTATATTTTACGGTTTCGGTATTTCGGATGTCTTCGAGGGGATTTTCGTCCAGCACTATCAAATCGGCAAGCTTACCCACTTTCAAGGAGCCTATTTCTTGGCCTGCCCCTATATATTCAGCCCCATTGATGGTAGCTGCCTTTAAAGCTTGTAAATTGGTCATTCCACCTTGATGCAACATCCAAAGTTCCCAGTGTGCTCCAAGTCCTTGAAGCTGTCCATGGGCACCCATATTCACCTTCACTCCTTCATTGGTCAATTCGGTAGCGGTTTTTGATACAAGGATATGTCCATTTTCATATTCTTCATCGGGAATCATAGTACGATATCTTGCCCGTGCATCAACCAATCCTCTCGGAGTATACTTGAGCAGTTTTTCGTTTTCCCAAACGTTGTCTTTTTGATAAAAGAAGTATTCTCCGTTCATTCCCCCGTAATTCACAATTAGGGTAGGGGTATAACCTGAATTACTGGTTTTCCATAACTCTTTTACGTCTTTGTAAACAGGTGCCACTGGAATGTTGTGCTCAATCCCGGTATGACCGTCCATGATCATGGTCATGTTATGGTAGAAGGTTGAACCTCCTTCGGGTACCACATTGATTCCAAGTTCCCTTGCCGCTTGCATTACCTGTTGCCTTTGGTCACGTCGGGGCTGGTTGTAACTTTTCACTGATTTTGCACCGAAAGCTTTGGTTCTTCGAATAGCTGAGCGAGCATCATCCAAATTGTTGATGACGGCCTTAAAGTCACCATCCGCACCATAAAGAATGATTCCAGTGGAATAGATTCTAGGACCTATCATGTCTCCACTTTTTATCATTTCCAACATGGCAAAAATGGACTCCGTATTGGCCGAGGGGTCATGAGCTGTGGTCACGCCAAATGCTAAATTGGCATAAAGCTGCCAGTGTTTTTGTGTGGTAAGCCCGTACCTGAATCCGCCAATATGAGCATGGGCATCCACGATGCCTGGCATAATGGTTTTCCCAGAAACGTCATAAACTTTCGCATTGGATGGAACATTGATGTCTTCCGATGCCCCAAGGTATTCTATCCTATTTTCATTGACAATCAGAGTTCCCTTTTCAATAACTTCATCACCTTCCATGGTGATGATGCGCGCATTTGTGAAAGCAATTCTACCTGAAGGCTTGTCCGCCTTTTGAATCAAACCTACCTTAACGCCAACACTATCGAGCTTCGCAACTTTTTCGGGAGAATTGGGCAGAAAAGTATAGCGATCCTTAATGTCATTTGCAAAATATTCATCGCCTAGGGTCCAGAAAACCTTTTTACTATCCAAGGACCAATGCAGATTAATACCGGCATCTTTTGAAATTTGGGAAACAGGGACATACTTTGACTTGTTGTCCAGATCTAGCTCCTTACCATTCAACACCAAAGGAGCGATGTAGGCCTTATGCAAATGTGTGAAGGCAATCCATTTATTGTCTGGACTAGGAACCAATCGATTGGCATACTTGGACTTTACATGAGCTTTTTCATCCTTGCCATTTAAGTTGACTGATTTTAGCTGTTTGGTTAGATTTCCAAAATAGTATCCTCCGGTTTGATAAAAAATGCGTTGACCATCCTTTGTGAACAGGGGGTATTCACCCTCATCTGAAATCCACTTTTTGTTGGAACCATCTGAATTCATGAGGTATAGACCGGTGTTCTTGGCAAAACTAATGCCCTGATCACTATTGCCCGGTTCCTTCCGATATACCAATTTTTTACCATCGGGACTAAAGGAGGGGGTACGGTAAATTCCTTTTTCTGAAGTCAAAGGGGTCATGGTTCCACCAGTGGTAGGTATTTTGTAAATGCTTCCCAGCTCTTGGTCGTTCCAAGTGACAAATGCAATGGTCTTTCCATCAGGAGAGAAGGCAGGTTCAAATTCAAAATCGGTACCGTTGGTCAATCGTTTTGGTTTACCATTTGGTAATTTTTTACTCCATAAATAGCCCAGTGCGTTGAATACCAATGTTTTTTGGTCCGGAGAGGTCACCGCATGACGAATAACTTTAGCCGTGAACTGATCTGGGGCCACTGGAGAATCAACCTTCAAGGTTTCCGCAATTTTGATGTTCGCATTTACGGAAAATGGGATGGGGGTCACTTGAAGACTGTTGACATCAATTCGATATATTTTTCCTTTGTTCCAAAACACCAAACTTTGATTGTCGGGCATCCAACTAAAGTTGGGATATATCCCAAAAATGGCCCATGCTTCCTGTTGATCCTTGTTGAGCCCATCAAAAATGGGCCATTCCTCACCCGTTTGTAGGTCATGAAGGAAAAGTACGGTTTTGGTGCGCACCCGTTTCACAAAAGCCAACATTTTCCCATCACGTGAGACTTGGGGACGTGCTGCCCCACCGGGGCCTCCGGTGATGGTTACGGTTTCACCGGTTTCAAAATCATATCGCTTAATAGCGTAAATCTGCTTGTTGGGGTCCTTGTTGTACTGAAAGAACCCTCCCGGATACATATCCTCGCTATAATAGAGGTAACGGCCATCGGGAGAGATATTGGGTTCGTTGACATCTTGTTGGTCATTTTTTCGCTTTGTGACCTGAAGTCCTGACCCCCCAGTGATGTGATACTGCCAAATTTCACCGGCTCCCAGCGAACGCTGTGAGGTAAAGTGCTTGCGAGCAACAAGGTAATTACCATCAGGCATCCAATAGGAGTTGTTGAGCAGCCTAAACTTTTCCTTGGTTATTTGTTTGGCGTTGGAGCCATCCTTATCCATTACCCAAATATTATCACCCCCACCGGCATCGCTGGTAAAAGAAATTTTGGAACCGTCGGGGCTGAAGCGTGGTTGAATTTCAAAAGGAATTCCTGTTCGTAACGCTGTCGCCGTTCCTCCAGAGATGGGCATACTGTAGATGTCTCCCATCATATCGAATACTATGGTCTTACCATTGGGGCTTACATCAAGGTTCATCCAGGTACCTTCGTCTGTGGTAAACTTGTGCTCTTGATAGTTAAAATCTCCCTCTGGATTTGCGACCTCCCACTTGTTATCTTCTTTTTTTTCTTCTTGGGCTATTAGGGGCAGGAAAAGTAAAAGGCTTAGTAGCGAGAGGAGGTATTTCATCATTAGCTGGTTTAATCAGCTAAAGATACCAAAAAGGCCAAGTCGATTTCTTAAAATGGTGTTAAGGCCGGATGCTTAAAGTGCCTATAAATTTGAATCAATTCGATAGGCTTCCTGAAGCAAGAACTTTATGAGTTCTAAGTTATCTCCCCGTAATTCATCCATTGATTTTATAACAATTCTGCCCACGGTTTTTCTCTGGTCCATGCCGAGCAATTCGTTAGTGGGATCTATTTCTTTGGCTCGAACAAAGGCCAAGGCCACACCCTGGGAAAGGTTGCCCCAGGGTACAGAAGCCGGCCATATACAGCATATGCGTTTGTTTCGATAATAAAAGGGAACATTGTAAGCCAACTTCTCTTTGTATTCCAGAAAACAATTGTGTATTAGTTGGCGCAGAAAGTTTACTATTTGCAATTCATCTTCTGGAAGAAAATCAAGAAATTCTTCAACATTGGCAAATGCCACCTTTTGAAACTTGTTCATTATTGTGCTGAAAAAATAGTGTAGTGGTTCATCACTATACTCTTGGGATCGATCAATGCAAAGTTTTTGGCCAATTCCGGATTTTGCATAAGTTGTTCAGCAGCCTTCAATGCTTTTGCTTTACTTTCCCAAAGTACAACATCCACAAATTCCCCTTCTTCGTTCATAGAGGTGTTGCGACTTACAAAACCATCAAATTCCTTTATGAATTGGTTTGTGGCCTCCATGGCTTGTTTCAATTGTTCGTTGGTGTTGTTGGGGTTCACTTTAAAGGTTACGACCTCCATACAGCTTGCTTGTTTCATTTCTTGTTCATTTTGTGTGCAGCCATAGCTCATTAGCATCAAAGCCACACCGATTATTATTTGTTTCATTGTTTGTTTTGGCGAAGCTAAATACGACCAGTGACAACCCTATGTCGCGGGTATTTGGAATTATTGATACTTTTTAAAATAATCGTTGAGAGCAAAGCTATTGGGAGGGAAATACTCGGGGAGAACTTTTAAATCTGTAATGCGGTCAAGCCTGAATTCTCGATAATCTTGTTTCGACAGGCAAAAGGCTACCAAAATCCAATGATCTTGGGTGAAATACAAGGCCAGAGGTTCTACTTTGCGATGACTCATTACTTTCTGCGCATTCACATACTTAATTTCAACCCTTTGAAATTCTGTGATTGCTTTCTGTATGGATATGAGGTTATCACTAGATGAGGTTCTTTTCTGAATCGATGGGGCCAATCGGTTCTCCAGCAGTAAGGCATCCCTTTTTTTTCCTGAGGGAAGTACTGCCACCACCTTTTCAATGGCTTTGGTATAATTAGACACCAATGAACTATCGCTATTTTGATCCACAAGGGCTTTCCCGGTAATCAAGGCACTTGCTTCCTCCGATGTAAAATGTATGGGCGGAATCTGGTAACCTTCCAGGAGGAAATAATCTTCTCCAGGCTCATAGCCAATGGGGACGCCGGCGTCTTCCAAAGCCTTTAGATCCCGGTAAATGGTACGTGGGGTCACATTGTATTCCTCGCTCAACTTGCGAACCTTGAGCGATTTCGAAGCCTGAAGTTTAATGAGTAAGGAAGTAAGTCGATGCAAACGTTTCATGGCAAACAAAAATAGCTATCTCTGTGCTCTGGATTTAATATTTTGCCCGCAAAGGTGGATGATTTCCTTAATTCTTTTTTGGCGAGTTTCTTCGCGCTTGGCCTGATTAAGCCAATACAAGTAGCTTTTCTGTTGTCCTTTGGTGAAGTTCTCAAAGTTTTTTAGGGCCTTTTTGTTCTGTTTGAAGGCTTTTTGCAAATCTTCTGGAATGACACCATTTTCAACATCGTCCAATGCTGCCCAAGAGCCATTCGCTTTGGCTGCATTGATGACTGCAAGTCCACTGGAGTGCATAAGCCTTTTTGAAATCAGGTCAGTGATATGGTCCTTATTGACTTTGCTCCAAATGCTTTTCGGTTTTCTGGGGCAAAAGTACTGTCGCCTTTTACCCTCTCCCAAGCTTTTTACGGTGCTGTCAATCCACCCATAACAGAGCGCTACGCGAACGGCCTCCTCCCATCGCATGCTTTCCATTTTGTGGTCCACTTTGTAGAAAATCAAATAAATCCCTTTGGAATTCTTGTGATTTTTATGGAGCCAATCACGCCATTCCCCATCATTTTTGAAATAGAGATGATCTAATTCGTCCGTCATGCCCAATCCTTATTTTAAGTTGATCTAGGATTTTACAGTTTTTCAGATAAAATTGCTATCATGGTCTTAATACCCTCCCGGTAATTACCTAAACGGAGGTTTTCATTTGGACTATGTTGGTTGTTGTCCCGATTTACCGTCGGAACGGTTACCGCAGGGATTCCCAAGGTGGTCACAAAAGGCGATATCGGGATAGAGCCCCCACTCATTCGAATCATTATGGGATCTTCGTTAAAGGCCCTTTTCAGGGCACTTCGTAGCCACAGTCCAACTTCCGAATCAAAGTCCGTTCGAAATGACTGATAAGAAATTTCATGGGTAAAGGTGGCTATTTTTTCGTGTTTCAGTCGTTCGTCTTTGGAGGGTTCTCTTTCCAAAACCAAATACCCTTGGGCGGCAATATGATCCTTGATCAGTTTTATCAATCTTTCTGGGTCGGATTCCAGTACCAAGCGAACATCAATCTCAGCTCTTGCCCAGGCAGGAATAATGGTCCGTACCTTTTCGTTGATCCATCCGGATTGCATACCTCTAATATTCAAGGAAGGGTACTGTATGGCTTCCTGATAGTAAGCTCCAACTTGGTCGGTGGTGGCAATTTGAAGCCTTTCTTTGATTTGTTCCTGATTATCAGGAACTGCTTTTAGGATTTTCTCCGTATCATAACTTATGCTGATGCCATCATAAAACCCAGGAATGGTAACCCGCCCACCATCATCCTTCATCGAGGCAAGCAACTTGGACAGCCGTAATGCAGGATTTGGGGCGTAATTGCCAAAATGACCACTGTGTTGGGGTACCACTGGACCGTAGGTGGTCAACTGAACGGTTGCAATTCCGCGTGCACCAAAAGTAAGGGTTGGTTTGTTGGTAATATGGCGAGGCCCATCGAAAATGATGAGCATATCGGCCTGCAACAGACCCTTGTTTTCGAGAACGGCCTTGGGTAATTGAGGGGACCCCAGTTCCTCCTCAAAATCCATAATGACCTTGATGTTGTAATTGGGCTCCACCTTTAATTCCTTGCTTGCATCCAATGCGGACAAAAACATGGCAACCGGACCTTTGGCATCACTGGCAGACCTCGCAAAAACCCGCCAATCATCTTCATAGGAGGCAACGGATTCCCATGGCATCTCTTTCCATTCCCCTTGGGTTTGCTTTTTAAGCACCGGCAAATAGGGGCTTTTTTGGAACCATCTTGTCGTGTCAACAGGTTGGCCATCAATCTGCAAATAAATAAGTACGGTTTTCTTGGCCTTTTTCTGTTTACGCTCTGCTAAAAGCAAGGGTACGGTTTCGGTTGGAATGCGAGTAGCTGAAAAGCCTCTTTTGGAAAATTCTGATTCACACCATTGCACATTCTTCTCAATGTCCTCGGGATAAAAGGCATCATTGGGAATACTAAGCAGCTCTTTGAGTAAAGGGAAAGAAGAAACAGTGAAAGCACTGGCGGCCTTATTGAGTTCTTCTTGATTCAGTTTTTGGGTGATTCCGGTCAAGGGGAGTAAGAAAACAATAAGAAAAGGGAACAAAGTCCTCACTAGTTTGCTAAAATTGATATTTCCCATGGTTTGCTTAATTCTTAAGATTGATTAAATGCGAATTGCCTCAATGTAGAAATTCTTGTCTATTTCCAAATCAGTTCCCTTTAGCTTCTCGGTTTTCCATTCTGAATTGGGAAAAAGCCAGTGTTCCTTTTCGTCCACAAAAACCCGAATCGGCATATCAAAATCTTCAACAACGTCAACATACCTATACGTAATCTTATTTCCCTCCATTTTATATTCCAACTTGGGAATCATAGTGGTCCTGAGATACTGATTGAAAAAAGCGGAAAGATCCTTTTCCGTTTTCTTGCTGATATAGTTTTCAATCTGTTGTGTGGTAACCGTTTTGTGGTAGAACTCTGTATTGAGGCCCGTTAGTGTTTTTTTCCACAACTCATCATCCTCGACCAATTGCCGGAGGGTGTGCAATAGGTTTGAGCCTTTGTAATACATGTCGCTCGACCCTCTGTTGTTTACATTATATGCACCAATGATGGGTCTGTCATTTAATATGGCTTTTCTGGTGCCGATGACATAGGCTGAAGCTGCCTCGGTTCCGTAGTGGTAGTCTAGGTAAAGACTTTCTGAATAGGCAGTAAATCCTTCATGAATCCACATATCAGCGGGATCTTTATAGGTGATGCTATTGGCGAACCACTCATGTCCCGCTTCATGGATGATAATAAAGTCAAATTTCAAACCCCAACCCGTCCCTGAAAGATCATTTCCAAGGTATCCATTCTTGTAACCATTTCCATAGGTAACTGAACTCTGGTGTTCCATACCCAAATAAGGTACTTCTACCAATTTGAAGCTATCTTCATAAAAGGGATATGGACCAAACCATTCTTCAAAGGCATCGAGCATCATGGGTACCTGTTTGAATTGTTCTTTGGCTTTTTCCAAGTTATCTTTCAAAACATAGTAGTCCAAATCCAGCGTACCTTTTTTACCTTCATATTTTTCCCCAAACTGCACATAGTCACCAATATTTACATTCACCCCATAATTGTTTATGGGGTTGGCAACAAACCACTCGTAATTGGTATAATCTCCGTAGGAGTAGGAGTCGCGTAGTTTACCATTGGCTACCCCGATCAAGTCTTTGGGTACGTCGATGCTTATGCGCATGCTGTCGACCTCATCGTACATATGATCTTTATTGGGCCACCAGGCGCTTGCTCCCAATCCTTGGCAGGAAGTGGCAACAAAATGGTTTCCATGAGTATCCTTTTTCCATGAAAAACCACCATCCCATGGTGCTTTTCTTGCCTTTCTTGGATTGCCGGAATATTGAACGTACAATTCATTGAACTCACCAGGTACCTGCTTTTTCTTCAAATGGATAAAATGGGCAGCTCCTTCGGAGGTAATGTCCAAATCCTCTTTATCTTGGGAAACGGCATCTATTTTTAAAGGTTCCTGAAGGTCTATCTGAATCACATCATTTTCTTCCAGCACTTTGTATCGAATGATATTGTATCCTGCTATGAATTGTTTATCGGGTTGAACCTTCAGGTTCAGATTGTAATAGTTCAAATCCCACCAAGCCCTTTCGGGAGTTATACTGCCCCTAAGTGTATCTTGGCGTGTGAAGTTTTGTGCACTTGCACTAAGGGTGGCGATTAGACCGACCAGTAAGAGCAACCTTTGTCTTATTTTCATAAAGTTTTGAATTATCTAAAAACCGCATTGGGAAATACAACCGGACTTTCATGACCATCTTTACCAACGGCCGCTACGCCAAAAAAGAAATTGTCGATAACAATACCTTCCAGGGTATGTTCTGTTACGTCCCTTACGTATTTGGAGTTATCCCAGATAGGTGAAGTGGTGTCGCGCCAATAAATTTTGTAGCCGGCCGCACCATCCACCTTGCTCCACTTCAATTTGGCCGAGGGCTCAACAATACCGCCAATTTCAACCTTTTGTGGTGAGGGCGGTGCCCAAGCTATGGATGCCAGATTGATGGCATTGACCGCAGTCAATTTTTTAGCGTAGTTAAAATTTACATGTTCCAATACATCACCATAAGCAATTCCGTCTTCAACGCGAATATCCTGATGTTGCTGGGTATAATTTTCATGTGATTCCATAATTCGGATGCCGGCAAAACCTGCATCATTAAAAGGTCTATGGTGCCCTCCTCGGCCAAACCGATCTAGACGGTAAATGAGCATGGGGTTCATTTCGGGCATGTAGATTTTTGTGGTTTTGTGCACGTAGCGTGCCAATTGTCTTGAAATTCCATCTACCTCACCGCCATAAAAGCGTCGTGCCCTTCGTTGATCCTCTGTTTCGGTAGGAGGGACCGGTTCTGAAAAAATCCGGAAATCCCGGTTACTGACCACACCATCAACCCCAGTGATATTGCCTATCATATCGTTGTTGAGGATTCCAATAATCTCCCAACCGTTTTCCTTGGCATAAGCGGCAAGACCCCTGCCACCGTACAAGCCTTGTTCCTCACCGGAAAGACCCACATAGATAATACTGTTCTCAAAATTATATTTGGAAAGAACCCGTGCAGCCTCAATGGTTCCTGCCATGCCGCTGGCGTTATCATTGGCCCCGGGGGAGTCTGAAGTAAAGTCAACGGGGTCACTTACCCTAGAATCGATATCCCCACTCATAATAATGTAGCGATTGGGGTATTTGGTCCCTCTTTGAATGGCAACCACATTGACCACCCAAACATCTTTGATGATACGACGCCCGTCACCTTTTTTCACCAAATCCTTTTGATAGAAAACCTCTAGGCAATCGTTGCAGTTCGAGTCTATTTTATCGAATTCGGACTTTATCCAGCGTCTGGCGGCACCAATACCTCGCGTCTGCGATACCGTATCGCTTAAGGTATGTCGAGTTCCAAAGTTGGCCAGGGTGGTAATATCTTTTTCGATTCTGTCGGCCGACACTGCATTGATGATATCATATATTCGAGAATCGGTTTGAGCAAATGAACCCAAGCCCATTACCAAGCAGAGGGAAACAATAAGGTTTTTCATAAAGTGTTATTTCTAAATTTTTTATCGAACCATTTGGAATGAAGATAACAGAAAGGTCCCAAAAGAAAGTAAATCATTCCAGGGAGGCCAAACGATACTCCAAGCTTAAAAATAGAGATTGCTACTGAAATAGCACCAACAATCACATAAATACCAAAATGACGACTATAAAAAAGTGCCGTGATACATTTTTCATGAGATTTCATTTTTTTGTAGGCCCTTCGGTACATCAAGGCAAAGCACAAGAAAATTAGAAGGAAGCCAACGCTGTACATTTGAAAGAGTTCTGAAAGATTCTGCAGAGTAATTTTGTCCTCTCCAATCCAAGTATTAATGAGCGATTTAAGAGGGAAAACGTAATACAAAACCATGAATAAAAGCATGGAATTTAGGGCAATGACCCAATTATCAATATAGCCGACCCTCCGAAAATAATTGTAATGCACCATCCATAGAGCGACCAGAACAAAAAAGCTTACCCCAAAAGTCAATAGGCTAAAAGCCCTACTTTTCATTAGGATGAAATTCTCGTTAAGATCTATGGATACCACCATAAGGGTGGCCGCAAAGGCAAAAACAGCATCACTAAACGCTTCGACTCTGCTTATGTTATGGGAAAATTTCATGAAAGCTTATTGCAAAAAAGTGACCTTGGCAATTTTGCCGTTCTCCACTTCGTAAATGGCCACAGCACTTACAGGTGTACCGTTTATTGTGACATATTCCTCATCGATCACCTTGTTTCCTACAACCATTCGGTTTTTGATTTCACAATTAAGGTCAGGGGTGTTATCGAAAAAAGAACCATAACTTTCACGCATTTTTTCTTTTCCTTCCGAAACAAGCGTGTTTGGGAAATTGTAAAGCTTGATATCTTCTGAATAGGTGTCCATAAAGGCGTCAATATCACGGGCATTGTAGGCCACTAGTTGCTCCTTTACTATAGATTCGGCATCGCCAATTCCCTGATTTGGAAAAATGAAGCTCATGGATTGGATAAGCCCGTTTTTGATGGTATACAATGCGACCTGATGTCCCTCACGTCCATCGACCAGGGTTTCTTCTTCATCAATGATTTTGTCGCCAATAGAAATCCGTTTTACCACCTCTACGCGTGTACTTTTGGTATTGGCAAAAAAACGTTCATAACTGGCCATCATTTTATCCTTTCCAATATACATGGTGTCATTTGGAAAACGCCGGGCCAATACCCTATCGGAGTAACAAGAAAGAAAACCATCCAAATCTCTTTTGTTGAATGTATCCACTTGCTTTTGTACAATTTCTGTTGGGGAAACATCGGTGACCAACGCAAACCGAGTACCACTCGGGTTTACAGCCATTCGGGATATTTTAAAGACTTGATCCCGATTAAAAACATGAAAATCTTGCCAAGTACTATCTTTTGCTGGATTATATCTGGCAATCCTATTGTTATCCGGTAGCAATATGGTTCCATCTGAAAGCCATGCCACATCCTCAACACGGGATGGAAGCGTCAGTATGGTATCCAATTTTTGAGATGTTACATTCAGGGATTTGATGGTCCAAGCTACTTTTTCTCGCTGAGATTTATGGATGTAAGAAATAAGGTCAGTTCCCGGTATTTTGTGCAACGACCGTCCAACATTTCTATCTGCTGTAAACTGATTGCCATCGCTAAGATCACTGACCACCAAATCCATTCGATTATCGATCAGCACAGTTGATACCAAAATATGGTCATTGTACCAGACGTGATAGCCTATCTTTAAATCACTTAACAGCTCCGATTCACCTGTTTTGATATCGTACTCATAAAGTCTCTGTAGCCCATCCAAATCCAATCGAATAGCGGAAACATTATTTGAACCAGGAATTCGTAAGGGGGAATATTCACTACCTGCGGCCGTGTTGGTTATCCACTTCGAGGTGCTTCCTTTTGTTATGTAAAATTGTTTGACATCCGTTTGCCCCGCTCGTGTTGAGGAGAATAGTACGGTGTCATCGTCCCAAAAAGAGGGTTGGTTGTCATAACCATCATTGTTGGAAATGTTTTTTGGATTGGAAAGCGAGATTTCTCCATTTTTCCAATCCAAATCAAAAAGGTAAACCTCTGTATTGGTCTGGGAATTTAGAATTATAGCCATTCCCAGAAATACTATCAGTGTTAGTTTGTTGATCATTGGTCAGCAAAAAGTTTTAAGAGCTCACGGACTCGTTTTGTATTTTCCACATGATATTTCGCATGGGTTTTTTTAAGACCTACTTTTACGGTAATCGCTGTTTTTGGAAGCTCTTGAAACATGAATTCGTCGGTCCAATCATCACCGATGGCGAAAGTAAAATCATAATTATCTTCCCCGAGCATACGTACTGCGGCCCTTCCTTTGTTCACGTTACTGCTTTTTACCTCCATCACTTTGTTACCATTGAGCACACTAATATCGTCGGTGCCTATCAGACTTCGGAGAACGGTGTTAAGTTCCGTAGCTCTTTTCTCCCCAAAATCTGGATCAGTATTGCGATAATGCCATGCCAACGAATAATTCTTTTCCTCAATAAAAGATCCAGGGGTACGGTCTACAAAGGAATCCAATACCGGTTTAATTTTTTCCATCCATTCTCCCTTGACCTTCTCCAAGAGTTTGAACTCCTCACCATTTCGTGAAATCCAAACTCCATGCTCCACGATCATGTTGTATTTTTTTTCAAGAAACCATTTGGTAAAGGTTTGTTTGTCCCTACCGCTGATCAAAAAGAAGGTGGTGTTTTCTTGTTCCTGTAGCTTGTCCAATAACCTATATAGCTCATCATCGGGAGAGGCTTTCTGGGGGTCTTTGTGAAAACCGGTCAGGGTTCCATCATAATCCAAGAAAACCAATCTTTTTTTCGCTTTTGCATATTGGCCACCCAAATTCTTGAGTATGGTATCAGAAATTTTTTGGGTAACGTTAACATCACCAACAAGGCTTTTTTGTCTCAAGGCATTCATGAATTCATTGGCCCATACCTCAACATTGTAGCGTCCCAATCTATTTTGAAGAAAAGTATTCCGTGCGATTTGCTCTTCCTTGGGCATGGTAATGGCCTTTTTGAGCGTGTCTGCCTGTTCCTCAAAATTGTTAGGGTTGATGAGTAGGGCTTCATTCATTTCATAGGCCGATCCTGCCATTTCACTTAAAATCAGAACACCCGTTTTTTCGGTCCGTGTGGCAATGTACTCTTTGGCGACCAGATTCATTCCATCCCGCAATGGTGTGAGCCATGCAATATCACTGGAAACATAAAGATCGATAAGGCTTTCAAAAGACAAAGAGCGATAGAAATACCAAATCGGGGTCCAGTTCACGGTAGAGAGCTCCCCGTTAATGCGACCCACAAGCTCATCAATTTCCCGTTTCAGCAATTTGTACTGTGGAACATTGGATCGTGAGGGAACGGCCAATATAATCAAGCGGACCTTTTCTTTGTACTCGGGATATTTATTTAAAAAATATTCAAAGGCATTGATTCGTTTTGCGATACCCTTACTATAGTCGAGCCGGTCAATGGACACAATTAATTTGGTGTCCGGGGCTGATTCTTTGTGGGCGTCCAACTTCTTTTGGAGGTCAGAACGTTGTACTCCCTTTAGGGAAACACTGGCTTTGGCCGCTTCATGAAACTTGTTGTAATCTATTCCCATGGGGAATGAATCCACTTTAATAACACGATCTTCAAGATAAATGTCATTGAAACTTACTTCCAATCCCAGCAGCCTTCTCACTGAACTTAAGAAATGCCGCTCGTAGTCGTAAGTGTGGAAACCAATCAAATCTGAACCGAGCAAACCTTCCAAGACCTCCTCCCTCCAGGGGAGCGTCCTAAAAATTTCATAAGATGGAAATGGGATATGTAGAAAGAAACCTATGGAGGTATTGGGTCTTTTTTGTTTCACCATTTGCGGAACCAACATAAGTTGGTAATCATGTACCCAAATAGTATCGTCCTCTCCCGATTTTTCCAATATGGCATCGGCAAATTTTTGATTTACCGCCTTGTAAGTGTTCCAGAAATCCAGCTCAAATTCGGAATATTCCAAAAAATAGTGGAACAACGGCCATATGGTCCGATTGCTAAACCCAAAATAAAAGCCATCAACTTCTTTTGAAGAGAGCCTTACTTTAGAACAACCATGTTCGGCAAGTGCTTCATCAATATCCTTTTCAAGGGATTCAGGAATCTCTTCCATGGTCAGTCCAGACCACCCAATCCATAAACTTTCACCGCCCGTGTGCACCGATTTCATTCCAGTGGCCAAACCTCCAACACTGGGGATAGCGTTTAAGCCACCATCACTTATTTGCAATTGAACTGGCAGTCTATTGGAAATAATTATAGTTTTACTCATGAAAGAAGGATTTTAGGGCAAAATGTAATAAAATTCCTATTTTTTCGCTTTATGATTGGATAAAAACCTGAATTGACCAACAGAAATACAAATCCTCAGTATGGATAACCTAAATTACGGAATAATTGGCAACTGTCGAAGTGCTGCCTTGATTTCCGATACCGGCTCTCTTGATTGGTGCTGCTTACCTCAATTTGATTCCACTTCAGTATTTGCAAAGCTTCTTGATGAAAAGAAAGGGGGGAGTTTTGAGATCATCACCAAGCACAATTATGAAATCCATCAAAAATATCACAGGAACACTGCTATCTTGATTACGCGATACTCGGATGGTGAGAATACCTTTGAAGTTCATGACTTTATGCCCAGGTACCATAAGCCTAACGGAAAATACAATGCACCACCTGAAATTGTTAGGTATATCAAATACGTTTCTGGGAAACCAAGGTTCAGTGTTTTGTATGATCCTAAATTGGAATATGCCCTGGGCCAAACCTCAAATCATGTCAAAAGGGATTTCATTGTAAGCCTTACCCACAAACAAAAGTTTGATACGCTTTTTATGTATACCTCTTTTAATAAACAGACTGTTTTAAAAGGAGAGGAAATTATTTTGGAGGAAGATGGCTATTTCTCGATTTGCTATAACGAAAAGATATTGAAACCAACTACGGAAAAAATATCATTGGAGTTGGAGCGCACCAAGATATATTGGCTCGATTGGGTTGATCGTACACCAAACTATAAGCAGTTCAATAGTGAAATCATGCGTAGTGCCATCACCCTAAAACTTTTAACCTATGATAAAACAGGTGCCGTTTTAGCCGCAGCTACTACTTCGCTGCCAGAAACAATTGGTGAGGTTCGCAACTGGGATTATCGATTTTGCTGGATACGCGACGCTTCAATGGTTATTAAAGTAGTTTCGGAACTAGGGCACAAGAATTCCGCAAAGCGATACTTACAGTTTATTATTGATTTGATGCCGGACAAGGACGAAAAACTTCAAATCATGTATGGTATCAACAAGGAAAAGACATTGACCGAAAAAACCTTGGACCATTTGGAAGGGTATCGTGGTTCTCAACCGGTACGGGTTGGAAATGCGGCTTACAAACAGCGACAGAATGATATCTATGGCATTTTGATGGATGTCATCTACGAGCAATTGGTAAAGTTTAGCAACGATATTGAAAATGGGGAGGAACTTTGGAGCATTACCAAAGGGATTGTCTGGATTGTAGAGAAACACTGGAAGGAACCCGATAAAGGCATTTGGGAATTTCGGGGTGAGGACCAACATTTTACCTTTTCCAAAATGCTATGTTGGGTGGCCATCGACCGAGCCATTAAAGTGGCCCGAATGTTTGGAAAGTCAAGGAAAATTGAAAAATGGACCATTCTGGAACAGGCAATCAAAAAGGATATCCATGAAAATGCTTGGAACCCGGAAAAGAACGCATTTGTCCAATCCTATGGTTCACGACATTTAGATGCCTCTGTTTTATTGATGGAATCCTACGGGTTCATTCATGCGAAGGACCCCAAGTTTGTGTCCACCGTACATGCCATTGAGGAAGAGTTGAGCAACGACGGACTGTTGTATCGTTATAAAAACGAGGATGATTTTGGATTACCTTCCTCTTCTTTTACCATATGCACGTTTTGGTTCATCAATAGCCTTTTTAAAATTGGAGAGGAGGAAAAAGCCCTTGCCCATTTTGAGCGCTTATTGGGATATAGCAATCACCTAGGTCTTTTTAGTGAAGATATTGACTTTAAGACCAAAAGGTTATTGGGTAATTTCCCACAAGCCTACTCTCATCTTGCTTTGATTGAATGCGCCATAAATTTTTCAAGAAAGAAAAGTGAGGAGCGAATTTTGGAATCGATTAGTTGATGGTTTTCACGTGATTCTTTCCAATGCTTCTTATCTGATGTGCCAACTCTTTTAGATGGTCCATAGTGGTGAAAGGATTCATAAGCGAAGTGCGCAAGTAATGCACACCCTTTAGTTTGGTCTGAACCAAATAAAATTCACCTTTATCCAAAAGCTTTTGGCGTATGGATTCGTTTATGGAGTTTATTGCAGCAAGATTTTCTCCAGGTTTTATCCATCTAAAGCACAAAATATTGGACATGGGTTCAACAGCAAGTTCAAAGTCAGTTTCATTGGTCAAAAAAGACGCAAATTCTCGAGCCAAATCGTACTGCCTGGTGAGATAGGAATCAAAAACCTCTTCTCCGTACATTTTGAGAATAATAAACCAGTGTAAACTCATCATACTTTTGGTACATTCAAAAGTACGCTTTCCCCCGTTATACCAATCTTCCTCCTCTGTATCTATCAGTAGATAGTCTGCTTTTTGGCTAAACGTACTGTGCGAATCACTTCCGTCTTTAAAAACAAGCGCAGTGGTAATCGTAGGCATAAGCATCATTTTATGTCCGTCAATGACCACCGAATCAGACTTTTCGATTCCATTTAGTAGATGCATGTACTTTTCCGAGAATATAGCGGCCCCGCCATGGGCTCCATCCACATGAAACCAGAGATTGTGTTTTTGAGCAAAGTTTCCAATGGCTTCAAGATTATCATACGCTCCAGTAGCTGTTGCTGGGGCACTGCCCACAATGGCAAAAACGTGGATACCTTGCGACATCGCTTTTCCATAGTACTCCTCAAGCCTGTCAACATCCATAGCGAAGTTATCACGAACAGGCAGCTTGATAATGCCCTTATTGCCAAGCCCCATGATCTTGGCTGCGCGGTCTACACAATAATGTGCTTGCTCACTGACCATAATGCCCAAAGGTTGTGAATGGCCTTCGTTCCATACGTCGTGTAGCACTTTTGCTTTTCGCGCTGCGAGCAAGGCCGTAAGATTGGCCAATGTTCCACCCGAAGTCAAAATTCCCCTGGATTGCGAGTCGTAGCCGATTTTCTCTGCAAGTTTGTCGGTAACAATGCGTTCCATGGCTGTAGGGGACATTCCCATTTCATAAACGGCCATCCCATTGTTCAATAGCGAACTCAACGCTCCGGTCAGCACAGTGATGGGGGCTGGGGCTGCAACTTGGTGTCCCACATATTTTGGATGATGTGTATGTGTGGTGCGCTTTAAAACTTCCTCAAAAAAGGCTTTTGGATCCTTGTTCGCTAAAAAGTCCTTCCAGTATGACAGTTCCACCTCTGGATTACTCCACTGAATGACTCTTTCTTTTTCTGATGAAATGGTATTTTGAAGATGTTTGGAGAACAAATTTATCAGCGCATGTCCTTTTTCTTCAAAATCATCGGTACTGTAAACCTTTTCAATGAGACTTTGATCCATAGGATAAAAGTATGGGCTTCGCGCAACCTTACAAAATGGCAAATAAAAAAAACCGCCTCAGAAGGCGGTTTTTCCAAATAAGCTTTGTCTAAGCATTATTTGAATTAGTCAAAGGTATACCCATTATCCGCTGCAACCTTGTCCGCAATTTGTGTGCGGAGTGCCACGACATTGGGTTGATTTGTGTATTTCGTAAATCGTTTTAGCCCCATAAGCATCATTCGCTGTTCATCTCCTTCGGCAAAAGAAACAATGGCTTCCTTTCCTTTTTGGATAACGATATCCACAGCTCTGTAAAGATACAACTTGGACATTGCAATTTGCGCAGCTTGGGAGTCTTCTCCAAATCTTTTTGCATTTTTCTCTGTCCTAAGCAATGTTGATTCTGCCAAATATACTTGAATTAAAATATCTGAGGCCGCCGTCAACAACATTTGATGTTTCTCTAAATCTGGTCCAAATTTCTGAACGGCGCTACCTGCTACCATTAAGAAAACCTTTTTCAATCGGGCAATTAAATCTTTTTCTTCAGAGAACAATTCAGTGAAATCAGGTGTGTCAAAGGATGGGATGCCCATCAATTCTTCACCAACGGCGGTGGCAGGTCCTAAAAGATCAACATGCCCTTTCATGGCTTTCTTGACTAACATGCCTACGGCCAACATTCGGTTGATTTCGTTGGTACCTTCATAAATTCTTGAGATACGTGCGTCTCTCCAGGCAGATTCCATTGGGGTATCGGCGCTGAAGCCCATTCCCCCAAAAATCTGAATACCTTCATCGGAAGTGTGTTGAACATGTTCGGACACAGCTACTTTTAAAATCGAACATTCGATGGCATATTCCTCAACGCCCTTGAGCTCCGCCTCTTGATGGGTGTTGCCCTCAGCCTCACGTATGGCAATTCTGTCCTCAATATTTTTGGCAGCTCGATAACAAGCCGATTCATCGGCATAGGCATTGGTCGCCATATCAGCAATTTTCGCTTTAATTGCCCCAAAATTAATGATAGGTGTCTTGAATTGGATTCGTTCGTTGGCATACTTGGCGGCCTCGTTGATAACACGCCGTTGGGCTTCCAGACAGGCAGCGGCCAATTTGATTCGACCTACATTTAGTGCATTCATCGCAATCTTGAACCCATTACCTCTTTCGGAAAGCATGTTTTCAACAGGTACCTTGGTCTCATTGAAGAAAACCTGTCGGGTAGAAGAGGAGTGAATTCCCAATTTCTTTTCCTCATCACCAAGCGTAATTCCATTACTGGGGTCATTTTCAACAATAAAACCTGTTATATTCTTATCATCCTCGATTCTGGCAAAAACGATAAAAAGATTACAGAAGCCTGCATTGGAAATCCACATTTTTTGTCCCGTAATACTATAGTATTTTCCATCCTCGGACAGTACTGCCTTGGTTTTTCCGGAATTGGCATCAGAACCCGCTCCAGGCTCTGTTAAGCAATACGCTCCGAACCATTCTCCAGAGGCAAGTTTAGGAACATATTTTTGCTTTTGTTCTTCCGTTCCATACAACGTAATGGGCATTGTACCAATACCGGTATGAGCACCAAAAGCCGTGCTAAAAGAACCTGTGGCTCCTGAAATGTAATCGCAAACCAACATTGTGGAAACAAAGCCCATGCCCATTCCACCATACGCTTCCGGGACGGCAACACTCAAAAGGCCCAGCTCACCTGCCTTGCGCATAGTTTCTTCAGTGTAGGCATAATCCTTATGTTCAAAGCGTTCCCAGTGCGCCCAAAGTTCGCGGTCAACAAACTCCTTGGTGCTTTCACGCATCATTTTCTGTTCTTCGTTCAAATCTTCAAGGGTGAATACATCTTCACAGTCGGTTTCTTTAACCAGAAACTGACCTCCTCTCAGAATATCTTTAGTTAGGGTATCTGTGCTCATAGCTATAGATTTTAGTTCTTCTTTTAGTTTAAAAATTCGTAGATGCCAGCTGCACCTTGTCCGGTTCCTACGCACATGGTGACCATGCCGTATTTTCCTTTCATGTCTCGCTTTCGCATTTCATCAAACAATTGCACGGAAAGTTTGGCACCAGTGCAACCGAGTGGGTGTCCCAAAGCGATGGCACCGCCATTCACATTGATAATCTCCTGGTTTAAACCCAGTTCTCGAATAACTGCTAAAGATTGGGAGGCAAAGGCTTCATTCAACTCTATAAGTTCAATATCCTGTTGTTTTAATCCAGCTTGTTTCAAAGCTTTTGGAACGGCTTTTACGGGTCCTATTCCCATAATCCGTGGCTCGACCCCAGCAGCGGCATAGTTCACCAATCGGGCAATGGGTTCCAGATTCAATTCCTTGACCATTTCTTCACTCATCACCAATACAAAGGCTGCACCGTCGCTCATTTGAGATGAGTTTCCGGCGGTAACGCTTCCTCCGGCTGCGAACACAGGTCTTAGTTTGTTCAATGTGGGAATATTGGTGCCCTTTCTCGGACCTTCATCCTTGCTTACTGTATAGGTTTTGGTTTCTTTTTTGCCCGCTTCGTTTACAAAAGTGTGTTCCACTTCGATAGGAACAATTTGGTCTTGAAAACGATTTTCTTCTTGGGCGTTAAGGGCCTTTACATGGGAATTATAGGCAAAGACATCTTGGTCTTCACGGGACACTTTAAATTGTTGGGCCACTGCCTCTGCAGTTAGTCCCATACCCCAATAATAGTCTTCATGGCCTTCTTTGGCCGTAGCATAATCTGGGGTGGGTTTATAGCCCCCCATGGGAATGTAGCTCATACTTTCTGAACCCCCAGCGATAATGCAGTCCGCCATTCCCGATTGTATTTTGGCCGTAGCTATTCCAATGGTTTCCAACCCAGATGCGCAATAGCGGTTTACCGTTACACCGGGAACATCTTCGATATTCAATCCCATCAATGAAATGAGACGCGCCATATTCAAACCCTGTTCTGCTTCTGGCATAGCATTTCCCACGATGACATCATCAATGCGTTTTTTATCCAATTGGGGTACCTCGCTCATCATGTGCTCGATGGTTTCCGCGGCCAATTCGTCTGGTCTTTTAAAACGGAACAAGCCTCGAGGTGCCTTTCCTACCGCTGTTCTGTATGCTTTTACGATATATGCTGTTTTCATCTTAGTTTCTTAAAGGTTTTCCAGTTTTCAACATGTGCTGGATGCGTTCCAATGTTTTTCTTTCGGTACAAAGGGATAAGAAAGCCTCTCTTTCAATATCAAGAAGGTATTGCTCACTTACGTAACTTGCTTCGGAAAGGTCCCCTCCGGCCATGACATAGGCCAATTTGTCGGCTATTTTTTTATCATGTTCTGAAATGTAGTGACCAGCCTCCATAGAATCAGTTCCTACCAGGAACATGCCCAAAGCTTGTTTTCCAAGTACCTTAACATCCTTACGTTTTGGAGGTTGAGTATATCCAGATTCTGCCAATAACTTAGCATAGGCTTTTGCTGTGGCAATTTGTCGGTCTTTGTTCACGACGACAACATCTTTACCTTTTTGCAAGATGCCCAAGTCATAGGCTTCATAGGCTGAGGTGGACACTTTGGCCATTCCGATGGTCAAGAAATACTCCTGCAGAACATTTAGCTCAACATCATTTTTTCGGAATGAATCAGAGGCTCTTAGCGCCATTTCCTTAGAGCCTCCACCTCCAGGAATCACACCAACACCAAACTCCACTAAACCAATATAGGTTTCTGCAGCGGCGACCACTTTGTCGGCATGCATTGAAAGCTCACATCCACCTCCCAAACACATGCCATGCGGAGCAGAAATGGTGGGTATGGATGAGTAGCGCATGCGCATCATGGTATCCTGAAAATATTTTATTGCCATATTAAGCTCGTCATACTCTTGCTCAACGGCCATCATGAAAATCATCCCAATATTGGCTCCCACAGAGAAATTGGCCGCCTGGTTTCCCACTACAAGACCCTGAAAGTCTTTTTCGGCAAGGTCGATGGCTTTATTTAGTCCCGCTAAAACATCTCCACCAATTGTATTCATTTTGGATTGGAATTCCACATTTAAGATGCCTTCACCCAAATCCTCAACCACAACTCCACTGTTTTTGAAGACTTCGTTGGACTTTCTGATGTTATCCAAAATGATAAAGGCGTCTTGACCAGGTACTTTTTCCATGGCCTTTTTGGGAATGTCAAAGAAATAGGTAGCTCCATCCTTCACTGAGTAGAAAGAATCGATTCCAGCTGCTTTCATGTCGGAAACCCATGATGCGGCTTCCAAACCTTCAGCTTTTATGAATTCCAACCCCTTTTCAAGTCCAACGGCGTCCCATATCTGAAAGGGTCCATGCTCCCAACCGAATCCGGCCTTCATGGCATCGTCAATCTTATAAAGCTCATCGGTAATTTCTGGAATGCGGTGTGAAACATATGAAAAGAGAGCTCCAAAACTTTTACGGTAAAATTCACCTGCTTTGTCCTTTCCACCTGTCAGTACCGAAAAACGGTCGATAACTTTATCGATGGTTTTGGTCAATTCCAGTGTTGCGAATTTGGCGCTCTTTTTGGAACGATAGTCCATAGTATCCAAATCCAAAGTCAGGATTTCACTTTTACCGTTGTCGCCTTTAACCTTCTTATAAAATCCTTGCCCCGATTTACTTCCCAACCATTGATTTTCCATCATGGTTTTGATGAAATCTGGTAATTGGAAAAGCTCATGCCGCTCATCATCCTTGCAGTTTTCCGAAATTCCATTGGCCACGTGCACCAAAGTATCAAGTCCGACCACATCCACTGTGCGGAAGGTTGCAGACTTTGGGCGTCCAATAACAGGGCCAGTCAACTTGTCCACTTCCTCTACGGTCATGCCCAAATCCTTAACCGCGTGGAAAAGGCTTTGGATACTGAAAATTCCAATTCGATTACCAATAAAAGCTGGGGTGTCTTTGGCAACCACAGAGGTCTTTCCCAGAAATTTTTCTCCATATCCATTGAGGAAATCCAATACATCTTGAGATGTTTGGGGGCCTGGAATAATTTCAAAGAGTTTTAAGTATCGTGCGGGATTGAAAAAGTGGGTTCCGCAGAAGTGTTTTTGGAAATCATCACTTCGTCCCTCACTCATAAATTTGATAGGAATCCCCGAAGTGTTTGAAGTGATAAGCGTACCTGGTTTTCTATGTTGATCCAAGTTTTCAAAAACCTTCTTCTTTATATCAAGGCGTTCTACAACCACCTCAATGATCCAATCCACCTCACTAACCTTGGAAATATCATCCTCCAAGTTTCCGGTCGTAATACGATCGGCAAACTTTTTATGGTAAATAGAGGAGGGCTTTGATTTCAAGGAATTGGTGAGCGAGTCGTTCACCAATCGATTTCGTACTGCTTTGTCCTCAAGGCTCAACCCTTTTGATTTTTCTTTTTCGGTAAGTTCCCTAGGAACAATATCGAGCAATAAAACTTCAACCCCGATGTTGGCAAAGTGACAGGCTATGCCACTTCCCATGATACCAGAGCCGATTACGGCAACTTTGTTAATATGCCTTCCCATGTTAAGAATTGGAATTAATTAGTTGTTGTTTTGATATATATTTTTTTGTCCAAGATGAGTTTGTTGATGACATCGACCGTTTTGAAGAATCCCATTAAATCACTTTCATCTATATGTTCTTTCACTACATCATTGAATCGTAAAACCACATCTTTGGAGTCCTTTCTTTTTTCCAACCCAAGCGCAGTAAGATGTATGAGTACGCCTCTGCCGTCGTTAGGATTAGGTTTTCTTTGGATATACCCTTTTTCTTCAATACTCTTGAGTATGCGGGATAAACTGGTGGCTTCCATTCCCATTTTAGGACCCAAAGCGGTGCTTGGGGTTCCTTTTTTTGGATCAATGCTGAGCAAAGTAAAACCAATCGCCATGGTAAGACCGTAGTTTTTCGCTTCCTCATTGTACATTTTGATTACAGCCTGCCATGTGGCCCTAAGGGCATGATCAATGGTCAACTCTTTCATAGAACTATCTTGGTGCCCAAATATACAAAAATTTATTATGCATGCATAATAAATTCACATCGTAAAAAGTTGTCTTTATGAAAAGTGCAAAAAACGGATTAAAGATGACCTTTTTCTCTTTTTTTGACTTCTGCACCCATCGAAGCGGCAAGTAAAGAGCTTAAAATGGTCAAAGGCCCAAAAACTGTGGGAACGAGAAAAATTAATGTTTTATTCCCTCCTTGTTTGGTTTGATACATTCCAAAAACTAGCAGAAAAATGGTTACTGTGAGTATAACGATGCTTAGGCCAAGAAGTAACTTACTGGTCTTTTTTAATGGTTCTGTGGAATACTTATCAAAGGCCATTACTTACCATGAATTAATAGCCGTAGATGTCATTATAGAGGTGGATGTATTTCTCTTTCACAATTTTGCGGCGTAATTTCATGGTCGGGGTCAAATGTCCATCATCAATATTCCAGACTTCTGGGGTAAGTCTAAATTGCTTTACCTTTTCCCACTTGGCAAATTCCTCATTCGCTAAATCTACCTCTTCCTGTATTCTGGAAATTACGCGTTCGTTTAAGATGATATCGGAGTTTTCCCCTAATGTGATGTCATGCCGGTTGGCCCATTCATACAAGAATTCGAAATTGGGTTGTATCAAAGCAGCGGGCATTTTTTCGCCTTCCCCGACCACCATGATTTGTTCAATGAATCGTGATTGCTTGAAACGATTTTCCAGAATTTGGGGAGCTACATACTTACCACCTGAGGTTTTAAACATTTCCTTTTTCCTATCGGTAATCCTTAGGAAACCGTCAGCATCAATTTCTCCGATATCCCCAGTATGAAAATATCCATCCTTAAGAACTTCTTTGGTCTTTTCTTCATCTTTGTAATACCCCATCATTACGTTGGGCCCCTTACACAGAATCTCCCCATCATGCGCTATCTTGACCTCGACACCGGTAATGATCCTCCCAACCGAACCAATTTTCCAGCCTTTCCCTGATTCCTGATTAACGGAAATCACCGGAGAGGTTTCGGTAAGTCCATAGCCTTCCATCACGGGCATCCCAGCAGCGGCAAACACTCTTGCCAATCTGGCCTGCAAGGCAGCACTACCAGAGACCATAGTGGTCAATCTACCACCCAGGGCTTCTTGCCACTTGCTAAAAATAAGTTTACGGGCTATGCCCAATTTCTTTTCATACAGCCAGCCGTTTTTTCCATAGGGCTCATATTTAAGACCCAACTCGACCGCCCAGAAGAACAATTTCTTTTTAATACCGGTCAAATCGGTTCCTTTGGCGATAATGGCATCATAAACCTTTTCCAATAAACGAGGTACCACGGTCATCACGTCAGGTTTCACCTCTTTTACATTGTCACTTATTTTATCCAGACCTTCAGCGAAATGAATTTCAATTCCACAATATTGGTATAGATAAAGGATCATTCGTTCAAAAATGTGGCAGACAGGTAAAAAGCTCAATGCAATTCCTCCAGATTCAAAAGGCACCCGTTCCTCGCTGGAGATTACATTGGAAACAATATTGTCGTGGGACAGCATAACTCCCTTGGGTCTGCCCGTTGTTCCTGAAGTATATATCAACGTGGCCAGATTGCCAGGCTGTACTTGTGACTTGTATTCCTCTACTTGGTCTTGATTGGAAGAATCTTCACCCAACTTGATAACTTCATCCCAATTCTTACAATTTTCGAGCTGGTCAAAGGAATAAACGTCCTTTAGTTTTTTCAATTTTGAACTTGCCGAAAGCACTTTTTCCAATACTTCTGTACATGAAACAAAGCAATATTTGGCTTCTGAGTGATTCAAGACGTACTCATAATCATCTTCAGAAATGGTAGGGTAGATTGGGACGTTTTGTGCTCCCAACTGCAGAATTCCAATGTCCACAATATTCCATTCTGTGCGATTGGTCATCGAAATCACGGCAATTTTATCGTTGGGTTTTACTCCAAGGCGCAATAACCCGCGACTAATGGCATTGGCCTTATTAATGTATTCTTGGGTGGAAGTGGCTTCCCACTTTCCATTATTTTTTGTGACTAAAGCTTTTTCAAGTGAATTATTTTCCAATTGGTGATATGGAAAATCAAAGAGCCGGGTAACTTTTTGCATAGTAAGTTTCTGTAAAGAAATTGCAAAATAGTAAATAGGACCCATACGAAGAAATCAATTCTTCAATTAGGTCCTTGTTACTTTATAAAATTCGTAATCCGGGATTATTTCTCGCTGTTGACCTTCTCTACCCATTCCCGGGCATTTACGAAGGCCTGTATCCAAGGAGATACCTTGTCATTTCTATCATTTGGATAGTAAGCCCAATTCCAAGGAAAAATAGATCGTTCAATGTGTGGCATGGTAACCAGATGTCGACCTGTCTTATCACAGAGCATCGCCGTATTGTAGTCACTGCCATTGGGATTGGCCGGATAGCCTTCATAACCATATTTGGCAACAATGTCATAATTCTCTTCCGACAGGGGAAGACTGAACTTGCCCTCGCCATTTGAAATCCATACTCCCAAAATGGTGCCTGCCATGGAAGAAAGCATTACTGAGTTGTTTTCTCGAATTTTCACCGAGGTGAAGGCGCTCTCATGTTTTCCTGAATCATTGTAGGTCATTTTGCCATGGGCATCATGCTCCGGATTGATTAATTCCAATTCCAAGAACAACTGGCAACCATTGCAAATGCCAACGGAAAGTGTATCCGTTCTTGCGAAGAAATCTTGAATGACTTTATTGGCACGTTCGTTATATTTAATGGCTCCGGCCCAACCTTTTGCACTACCTAAAACGTCGGAATTGGAGAAACCTCCCACGGCACCCAGAAATTGAATGTCCTCCAAGGTTTCACGTCCTGAGATGAGGTCTGTCATATGCACATCCTTAACATCGAAACCGGCCAGATACATGGCGTTGGCCATTTCCCGTTCCGAGTTACTTCCTTTTTCCCTAAGGATGGCGGCTTTGGGTCTTGAAACACCCGCTGATGCATTTAAACTTGGGGTATTGGATGGGAATTGAAAGGTTAAAGGCTGGTGACTGTAGTTATCATAACGTTCCTTTGCCAATCCTTTGGCAGTTTGTTTTTCATCCAACAAATAAGAGGTTTTGTACCACGTATCCCGAAGGGATGCTACGTTTAAGCCAATCTCAATACCTTGATTCTTTAGCGTCAGGGTACCCTCTGAAATCGCAGAACCGAGTTTCACAAATTCTACCCCAGCCGAATCTAATTGTGGCTCTATAGAATCGTCGCTGGACTGCAATACGATTCCTAAATTTTCAGCAAAGAGGAGTTTAATTATGTCTGGTTCACCCAATGCGGATAGATCGAGATGGGCTCCCAAATCATTATCGGCGAAACACATTTCCAACAATGTTGTTATCAATCCGCCGGAAGCTACATCATGTCCGGCCACAATCACATCTTGTCGAATCAAATTCTGGATGGTATTGAACACCTGTTTTACGTATCCTGCATCACTAACCGTTGGGGCTTCGTTCCCAATGGTGTTCAAAACTTGGGCAAAAGAAGACCCACCCAATTTGAATTCGTCTTTAGAAAGGTTGATGTAATAGATGTCACCACCATCTTTCTGCAAAACAGGTTCCACAACTTTGGTGATGTCATTGCAGTTGGCCGCGGCCGAAATAATCACCGTTCCCGGCGCAATGACCTCTTCATTTTTATATTTCTGCTTCATGGACAAGGAGTCCTTTCCTGTCGGAACATTGATGCCCAATGCAATAGCGAATTCTGATACGGCTTCCACAGCCTCATACAAACGTGCATCTTCTCCCTCATTTTTGCAGGGCCACATCCAATTGGCCGATAAGGAAACGGACTTTAAACCATCTTTTAAAGGAGCCCAAACCATATTCGTAAGGGCTTCAGTAATACTATTTCTGCTGCCGGCGACAGGGTCAATCAAACCTGAAATAGGAGAGTGGCCAATACTCGTTGCCACCCCTTCTTTTCCTTTGAAATCCAGTGCCATAACCCCACAATTATTGAGAGGTAATTGCAAGGGACCGGTACATTGTTGTTTGGCTACAAGACCTCCGACACATCGGTCCACCTTATTGGTCAACCAGTCTTTGCAAGCTACAGCTTCGAGCTGAAGCAGTTGTTCCAAGTAATCGTGGAAGTGTTCTAGTGTATAATCGGGAGCTTTATAATTTTTTGACAAGGTTCTATCCTCCATGATGGTCTTAGGGGAGCTGCCAAACATATCATTGAGTTCCAAATCCATAGGTTTATCGCCTGTAGTTTGGGAATGGAAGGTGAAACGATGGTCGCCAGTCACATTTCCTACGTCGTACATTGGTGAACGCTCTCGTTCTGCCACACGTTGCAATAGGGCTTTATCTTTTTCCCCAATGACCAAGCCCATACGTTCTTGTGATTCGTTGCCTATCAACTCTTTGGCAGAAAGGGTTGGATCACCTATGGGAAGTTTGTCCATATCGATTTTACCGCCTGTTTCTTCTACCAGTTCAGAAAGGCAATTGAGATGGCCACCAGCACCATGATCATGAATGGATACAATGGGATTATCATGGCTTTCCACCATACCGCGAATCGCGTTGGAGGCCCGTTTTTGCATTTCAGGGTTGGAACGTTGAATGGCGTTCAGTTCTATAGAAGAGCTGAACTCGCCAGTATCGGCGCTGGATACGGCAGCGCCTCCCATTCCGATACGGTAATTATCCCCACCAAGAATTACGATACGGTCTCCTTTGTTTGGGGTATCTTTTAACGCTTGGTTGGCCTTTCCATAGCCAATGCCTCCGGCCAGCATAATCACCTTATCAAAACCCAGTTTTCTGGCTTCCTCTTCATGCTCAAAGGTGAGCACGGAACCTGCAATCAAAGGTTGACCAAACTTATTTCCGAAATCGGAAGCCCCATTGGATGCCTTAATCAAAATATCCATGGGGGTTTGGTACAGCCAATCACGTTCTTCCATACCTTTTTCCCAAGGTCGATTTTCCTCCAATCGGGAATAAGAGGTCATGTAAACTGCAGTTCCAGCTAAGGGTAATGCACCTTTACCACCTGCAAGACGATCTCGAATTTCTCCTCCAGAACCTGTAGCAGCCCCATTAAAGGGCTCCACTGTGGTAGGGAAGTTGTGGGTTTCCGCTTTGAGGGAAAGTACCGATTCAAACTCGGTTTCTTCATAAAACTCGGGAACATCTGCGCGTTTCGGGGCAAACTGAACGGCTTTGGGTCCTTTAATAAAGGCCACATTGTCTTTATAGGCCGAAACAATGTCGTTTGGGTTTTCCTGTGAAGTTTTCTTGATGAGTTTGAAAAGTGAAGAAGGTTTTTCCTCACCATCAATTACAAAAGTGCCATTGAAAATCTTGTGCCGGCAATGCTCAGAGTTTACTTGACTAAATCCAAACACCTCAGAGTCGGTCAGTTTCCTACCAAGACGTTCTGCAAGCTCCTCCAAATATTGAATTTCTTCCGAGTTAAGGGCCAAACCTTCTTGATTATTATAGGCCGCGATATCATCAATCTCCAGAATGGATTCTGGTATGATATCAATCGTAAAAATATCTTGGTCCAAGCCCTTGTATTTCTGAAAGAGCATAGGATCGTAATCGTTGTGGTCTTCGGATACAGAATGAAATTCTTCAATCCTCATTATGTTAGAAATGCCCATATTTTGGGTAATCTCCGTGGCATTGGTACTCCATGGGGTAATCATGGCAGCTCGGGGGCCAATAAAAAAGGCGTCAAGTGACGCCGCGTGTATTTTAGGTTGGTTGCCGAACAACCATGTTAATTTTTCTTGGTCTTTTGTTGTGATTTCTTGCGTGGTTTGGACGGCAAAAATGGTTTTTGTCACGTCCCCAAAGAAATGAATCATATCAGCTTGGCTCTAGAACAAAATTGAAAATGCAAATGTACCACTTTAGCTTTAATTTTAATGTCTCTCACCAGTGAGTTGTTAACGTGGTCTGTTGATAGTTAAGGGTCAATTAACCAACGTAATATGGTCAATTAGTAATTTAAAACCCTGTGCCTTTTTGTTACCAATCAAAAATGTGATTTCTTCAATGGTTTGATGCGAAAAATTGGGACGGTCCAAACGCCGTCCTCGAAAACCCGGATACATACTGGATAGCTCAATTTCAATTTCTTCCCATTCACCAGTGGTCCGAAAGGGTTGGATATAGGAATATCTGTTTTCAATTTTGTTCTTTACACGAAATTGGTAGTTGCTACCATCCCCTTTCAATTTAATTCTGATTTTACTGTTTGGAGAGACTTCGAGTGATGCCATACGATGACGAACGGATGAGAAACCACCATTGTTTTCCAAAGAAATAGTTCCTTTAAATACTCCATGCCCCTCCGTTGATAGTGAGAAACTTCCAAAGGAACGTCCGCCCATGACCCCATCATTAATAACAGTCCAATTGTCGAGGTTGGAAGTTGTGGTAAAATCAAAAATGGTGTCAACGTTCATTACTTGAAGCATTAAAATGAAAAGAATTGATGATAGCATAAAGTTTGGAATAAAAAAGCTAATCCAATTTTTGTTTCAAATAGGTAAAGGCCCCATCCACTTTTTCGAACAGGTCTTCTTCCGGAACTAAATCGGGAATCATTCCAATAGACTTCAATTGGTTTAAAGGCTGCTCTTTTAATCCAGTAAAAATAACTTCTACCCCCTGCGTTCTTAATTCTAAAATGGAATCTTCCAAAGCGTAGATTCCCGATTGGTCGATGTAGGGTACGCGGTCCATTCGAATGACCAAAGCCTTAATGTCTTTGGATAGGGTCTTGATTCCGTCCCTGAAATAGGAGGTGAACCCAAAGAACAGAGGTCCGTACAGATGTTTGATAATGACCGTGTCCTTGTATTTTTCATAGAATTCTTGCTCATCTTGCCAAGGTCTGGAACCGTCAAAATCGGAAACTGGACCCACATCCATTCCCTTTTTGGCCAATTCACTTGATTTTTTCATGAACAATAAAGAAGCCAATGCAACCCCAATAACCACTGCATTGATTAAGCTTCCGAATGTTGTAATGAGGAGTACAATTATCATGACAGCCGCATCTGCTCGAGGGACCATTCTCAGATGTTTTAGACCTCTAAAATCAATGATTTTAAAGCCAATTGGAATCAAAAGTCCCGCCAAAACAGATAGAGGGATATTGGCGGCCATAGTACCCAATCCCATGAGTACCGCAAACAATAAAAGGCCATGAATGGTGCCTGAAAGTCGGGTTCGACCTCCAGAATTGATATTCACCACGGTTCCTTTGGTAGCGCCTGCACCTGGAATACCTCCAATGACTGCTGCCAAGATATTTCCTACTCCTTGCCCAATCAGTTCACGGTTGCTATTGTGTTTCGTTTTGGTCATATTATCGGCAATAACTGAGGTGAGCAACGAATCGATGCTTCCCAAAACGGCCAATACCGCGGCGAATTCAAAGATAATACCGTAAGCATTGGGATCTACCGGAAAGAAGGTGTCAATTTGAAGCTCTGGCAATCCCGAAGGAATTTCGCCAATTATGGGTACGTCCCACTGTAAAAAGTAACCTACCAAAGAGGCTACAATCAACGCCGCCAGAGCACTGGGAATGGACTTGGTAAGTTTGGGGAATAGGTAATAAATGACCACAGTTAGCGCGCCTAAGGCCAAGGCATGCCAGTTTCCGTCAGTAAAAATACTAGATAGATTTTGGATCACTGCAACGGTAGACTTGGGAGAGGAGAGGCCGAACAAAGGGAATAACTGCAGTATGATAATGATGAGTCCCACACCGCTCATAAAACCAGAAACGACGGGATAAGGGAAATACTTTACATAGCCAGCTATGTTGAGCAGTCCAAAAATAATTTGCAAGGCCCCACCCAATAAAAATGCCAACAAGATGATGCCCATAGCGCTCTCCAAGCTTCCGGTAAGTTCAATGGCAGCTGTGACCAAGGCTGCTGAAACTACGGTCATAGGGCCAGTGGGGCCACTGGCCTGAGTGGCTGTGCCTCCAAAAATAGCAGCAAAGATTCCTACAGCAATCGCCCCATATAAACCAGCTGCGGCACCCATTCCCGATTGCACACCGAAGGCAAGGGCCAGGGGTAGTGCAACCACTCCGGCAACCAATCCTCCAGTAAGGTCACCTTTAAGGTATTTAAAATTGTAAAACTTTTTCATAGTGTTCAATTGGTTTTTGGTATTTAGGTTCCAATAGTATCTGTTTTGTACTAAAAGCCAAGGAAAGATAGGGAAAGTAGATTGTTCTGAAAGCGGTATTATTTTCTTATTTTTAGACTTCTAGCTAATTCAAAAATCCAACCTTATGAAAATGCTCAAATTTGGTTTGGTGGGAGTGTGTCTCCTGTCACTTACCTCAGTTGTTTCCCAAAACAAATATTCGAAAAGCAAGATTAACAAGTTAAAGGCTGAAGTTGCTGCCATTGTTGAGGCTAATCACAAACAAAGCCAAGTTATGGTTGATAAGATATTCAGCTTCGCTGAATTGGGGTTTCAGGAAGTGGAGTCTTCAAAATATCTTACAGACATTCTTGAAAAGGAAGGCTTTACCATTGAACACTCTACATCAGGAATTCCAACAGCATGGTTTGCCAAATGGAGCAATGGCGAAGGACCCGTTATTGCTTTGGGCAGTGATGTGGACTGTATTCCCAAAGCTTCCCAATACCCTGGAGTGGCTTATCATAAACCCATTGTGGAAGGAGCACCAGGTCATGGGGAAGGCCATAATTCGGGCATTCCACTAAACATTACCTCCGCGTTGGCGGTAAAACAAATTATGGAGCGGGAAAATATAGGTGGAACTCTGGTTGTTTGGCCCGGAATTGCAGAGGAACTGGTGGCGGCCAAGGCATGGTATGTTCGAGATGGCCTGTTCGATAATATTGATATGTGCATTTTCACTCATGTGAGCAGCAATCTTAGCGTTTCTTGGGGTCCTACACGCGGCACCGGATTAATTTCAGTGGAATATTTATTTGAAGGGGAAGCGGCACACTCCGCAGGAGCACCCTGGAGGGGACGTAGTGCTTTGGATGCCGCAGAATTAATGAACATAGGGTGGAATTATAAAAGAGAGCATCTACATCCTCTAAAGCGTTCTCACTCCATATTTACAGACGCAGGGGATCAGCCCAACGTGGTGCCTTCCAAGGCAGCCATTTGGTTCTATTTTAGGGATATTGAATATGAAGGCATTATGGAAATGTATGCAGAGGCCAATGATATCGCCAAAGGCGCTGCCCTAATGACAGGGACAAAAATGACCTCGAGGGTACTGGGAACAGCATGGCCCAGACACTATAACAAAGTCATTGCCGAGACCATGTATGAAAACATCAAGCAAGTTGGTCTTCCCGAATGGTCGGCAGAGGACCAAGCTTTGGCCAAGGCAGTACAAAAGGAAGTCAATTCCAATAAAACAGAAGGACTTGCTGTTGAATTGGGCAAACTGGGACTACCTGTTAAGGAACCTGTTAGTGGAGGGTCGGATGATATTGGGGATATCTCTTGGAAAGTGCCAACGGTAACGATGCGTTTTCCCTCGAACATTCCCGGTTTACAAGGACACCATTGGAGCAATGCCATAACCATGGCGACACCTATTGCGCATAAGGGCGTTACTGCCGGGGCAAAGGCTGAGGCCATGACCATCCTGGATTTTTTGATGAAACCTGAATTATTGACCCAAGCTTGGGACTACTTTAATAATGAGCAAAGCAAGGAAACCAAATACCAGCCCATGATTTCCGCGGATGATATGCCACCTACCTATTTGAATAAGGACAAGCAAGAGCAATTCCGCCCTGCTTTGGAAAAATTTTACTACGATGAGACCAAATACGATACCTATTTAGAACAGTTAGGTGTAGAGTATCCGACTCTGGGAGAGGAGTAGATTTTAATTTTAGCAGTTTGACGAAGCCAATGGAATTTGGTCAGTTCCAGGTTAATTTTTGACCATTTGTGCCATATAAAACCCATCAAAACCGTGTTCGGAGGCATAAATATTTTGCTCTTTGACCAACTTAAAACTTTGCCCTGCTTCTGAACTCAAGAAGGTTTGAACTTGTTGACTATTTTCTTCGGGAAGGACTGAACAGGTGGCGTAGACCATTTTACCGCCTGTTTTGACCATTTTACTGTAGTTCTGAAGAATTTCTTGCTGTACCTGTTTTATGCGTTCAATGAATTCAGGTTCCAGTTTCCATTTCGTATCAGGATTTCTGCGGATAACCCCTAAACCGGAGCAGGGTGCATCCAAAAGCACCCGATCGGCACTGTTATGCAATTTTTTGATGACTTTGTTTGAGTCTATTACACGGTTTTCCACATTATGCACCCCATTGCGCCTTGCACGAAGCTTTAATTTTTTAAGCTTGCTCTCATAGATGTCCAAGGCAATCAATTGGCCTTTGTTTTGCATTAAGGAAGCAAGATGCAGGGTTTTTCCACCTGCCCCCGCACAGGCATCGACGACCCTTTGACCTGGCTGAACATCGAGGTAGGGAGCAACAAGCTGCGACGAGGCATCCTGTACTTCGAAATATCCTTTTTTGAAAGCTTCCGTGGTGAAAACATTTTTACGCTCTTTCAAAATGAGGGCATCGGGATATCCCTTGAGAACTTCCGTTTCCACTTCTTCCGCAGCTAGCACACCTTGCAATCCGGCCAGATCAATTTTAAGCGTATTGGTTCTTAGGATAACATCAGCCCTTTTGTTCAAGGCTTTGATTTCTTTGGTCCAAAGGGTATCACCCAAGGCTTTTTCTCCCAACTCATCCAACCAGTCAGGTATGGATTCGCGGTACTTTCTAATTTTTGAAAGTTCATCAAACCGACCTTTAATGCGACGTTCGGGTGTTTCTTCCAATTGTTTCCAGTCGGGCAGTCGAATTCCACGCAGCACACACCAAACGGCAAAAATTCGAAATAAATTAGGACGCGAAAAAGGTTCGTTTACTTCTGCAATGGTCGTGTACAAACGCTTCCATCGTACAATATCATAAGTGGTTTCGGCAATAAAACCACGGTCGCGAGCTCCCCAGCGTTTGTCGAGCCTGAGAACTTTTTCTATGACCTTATCGGCATATTGTTTTTCATTAAATATGAGGTCAAGCGCGTCAATAACGGCAAAGACCAAATTTCTATGTAAGCGCATCCGTGAAAATTAGGATTGCAAAGGTATGGTTTCCCTTTATTTTCAGGTTACTTTTGAAAAAAGCGTTTCAATATGCGAAAAATAGCCCTGCTTGTTCTTATCATTTCGATGGCTGCGTGTGGTTCCAAAGAAGGCTCACATCAGTATAACGAAGTTTTTGTCACTCCTCTTTTTGAAGATTCGGTCAGTATTCGGGCCATAGAGTTTTTGGATGTACAAACTTTGGCTTTTGCCGGTAGTAAGGGAATGTATGGAACCTTGGACGCGAATTCAGGGCAAATTCGTTCAGCTATTATGGAATTTGAAGGGAATATTCCAGAGTTTAGGGCGGTAGGGCACACTACAAATGATTTCTTTATGCTTTCTGTGGGTAGTCCAGCCTTGCTTTATAAAACCGGGGACCAAGGTGCCATGGAACTGGTATATCAAGAAGAAGGGGAAGGAGTGTTTTATGACTCAATGAAGTTCTGGAATGATTTGGAAGGCATCGCCATTGGGGATAGTATGAATGGATGTCTTTCGATTATCATTACAAGGGATGGTGGAAAGCAATGGCAAAAATTACCTTGTTCGGTTTTGCCTAAATCCCCCAAAGGTGAAGGGGCCTTTGCCGCCAGCAACACCAATGTCGATTTGGTTGGGGATAATGTCTGGATTGGGACTACAGCCGGGAACATTTATCATTCCAGTGATAAAGGAAGGACCTGGAATGTAATTTCAACTCCAATCATTAGTAATCAACCGACAGAGGGCATTTATTCCCTTGACTTTTTTGATGACCGAATTGGGTATGCTATAGGAGGGGATTATTCCAATCCTAATCTGAAAAAAGCCAATAAGATGTTCACTGAAGATGGAGGAAGAACATGGAAGTTAAAAGCCAATGGAATGGAACCGGGCTATAAAAGTTGTGTGCAATTTGTGCCAGGATCTGGTGGAATGGATTTGGTTGCAGTGGGTTTCACCGGAATTTCTTATTCAAAGGATCAAGGGAGCACTTGGAGTCAGCTCAGCGAGGAAGGTTTTTATACGTTACGGTTTTTAAACGATTCTGTTGCATATGCGGCAGGAAGAGACAGAATTGCCAAATTGGTGTTTCGATAAGTGAAAAAGGAGATGGCAACACCATCCCCTTTTTAACAACTAACTAACCAAACCAACTAAACTGTTACCACAACAAAATTTCTTCCTGATTTTTTGTACCAAACTCCTTTATACTTATATAATTTTCTTCCGTTAACACGCACAATTCGATATCCTCGAGGCAGCGTTCTTAAGCGAACGCCAACAGGAGCTGCACTAACCACATATTTTCTTCCTCTTGCTTTGTACCAAACTCCGTTGGCAAAGTAAAAATTGGTCTTTTTATGCACCACTACCTTTGGATTATGAATGGTGGTCACTACTGTTCCATGTGCAGGATATACCCGAACAACTCTAGTTTGGGAACTGCAGGATGCCATAGAGCCCAAAAGTATAAGGGTCAATAGAATGTTTTTTACGGTTTTCATAATGTAGATTTTTTGGGTTTATGTATCTATGACCACCGGTTTTTGAAAAGGTTTAAAAGAAAAAGGGACCGTTCGGCCCCTTTTTAGTGTTTTTTGTCGAATGGTAAGGTCATCCGCCTCCTTGACGTTTGCGATACTGTTGCAGCAAGCGTTTTTTGAAGTCTTCTTCAGCTTTTAACAACAGTAAAATCTTTTTGGGCGCAAGCACTCCTTGAAGATTGGATATAAACTCTTGGTCAGCTTGGTGCTTCTCATTTTGAATCGACAGATACTTCTTCAACAATGCCGAAGATTCTTGATTCGTTAAGTCTTGCACCAAGGGAATCCTGGTTTTTAATTCCAATCGTTCCCTTCTGCGGATACCTTCCAACTTTTCGTCATGCGCATTATAAATGGGCCAAAAAGCTTGTGCTTCCTCACTGCTCAAACTCAACCGTTCGGTGATGAAGGCCACTTTCAGGGTTTTTATACGGTCTCGTACCGGCCTCTGTGCATACAGGCTAAAGGCAAAAAAGGTTAAAACCAGCGCTATAGGAATTCTTTTATTCATAATCCTCAAAGTTCAGGTTTAGTTCATCAATATCCTCGATGTTTTCATCCAAATATTCCAAAATGTTTTCTGATTCCAATTGCTCTTCCACAACATCATTTATTTCAATTTCATCAATGGGTACCATTTCAGCCAGTTCATAACTACTTAAATCCAATTCGGTGCTTTCGAGATAGGCATCGATTTCAGCACTGGCCAAATCTTCAAAGGCAACAGGAGTTTCGGTATTGAAATTCAATCCAAAAATGACGAGAAAGACGGCGGCAGCGGCAACCGCTCCGTAGAAATATTTACGATAGGTCTTTAAAGAAATTACTTTGGTCTCTTGGTCACCGAGTCTACTGGACATCTTTTGGTCAAGGTTTTGGAAGTATCCCTCAGGTACCGAAAACCCATCAGACTTGGGGAGAAAAGAAAGCTTTTCGGTTTCTTCTTCTCCTCGGATTTTCCCCATCAGCCTTTCATTAAAGCTTTCGAAATACCCTTCAGGTGTTTTGAAATTATTTTCTTCGTTTTCCCCCATTACTTTCTTTTGACTCTACAATTTTTCAAAGGTTTAATCAGCCTTAAGATACGTTTCAATTTTCTTTACCGCCAAATGGTACGATGTTTTAAGCGCCCCCACGGAAGTCTCCAATACTTCTGAAATCTCTTCATACTTCATTTCTTGATAATACTTCATATTAAAAACCAGCTTCTGCTTATCCGGAAGTGTGGCCAAAGCTTGTTGCAATTTGAGCTGGATTTCCTCCCCTTCAAAATAAACATCAGCCTGCAAATTCTCTACCATTCGTGTTTTGAGCTCCTCATCACTGATACCTGCTTTTTTCGACCGTTGTTTTAAAAAAGTCAGGGATTCATTGGTGGCAATCCGGTACATCCACGAGTATAATTTGCTGTCCCCTTTAAAACCGTCGATGTTCCGATATACTTTGATGAAAGTGTTCTGTAATACATCATCAGCATCGTCATGATTGAGTACAATTCTCCGAATATGCCAATAGAGTCGCTCTTTGTAGGTATTTACCAATACCCCAAAGGCACGCTCCCGGGTTTCGGGGCTTTTGAGTTCGTCAATCAAGGCTTCTTCAGCTAACAATTGCATCTGCCATTTGATGATAAGACGGTTAGGGTCCCAAAAGGTTTAATCAGCTTGCAAAAGATTGCATTTCAACCAATTTTTTATACCCTTTCTGGGATTTCATCAGTTCTTCGTGTGTGCCTTGTTCCACAATTTCTCCCTTGTTGAGGACAACAATAACATCAGCATTTTGAATTGTGGATAATCTGTGTGCAATGACCAAGGAAGTACGGTTTTGCATCATTTTTTCCAAGGCGTCCTGTACCAAGCGTTCGCTCTCGGTATCGAGGGCGGAAGTAGCTTCATCCAATACCATTATCGGAGGATTCTTTAAAACCGCTCTTGCGATAGAAAGCCGTTGCTTTTGACCACCACTGAGTTTATTTCCCCCATCCCCAATATTGGTGTTATAGCCTTCGGGCAATTCCATAATGAAATCATGGGCATTGGCAATTTTGGCCGCGGCTACTATATCTTCTTCGGATGCGTTTTCCATACCCAGACCGATATTGTTTCCCACCGTATCATTGAATAAAATGGAATCTTGAGTAACCAAGCCCATCAGGCCCCGAAGCGACTTTTTGGTCATTTCCTTAATGTTGGTGCCATCAATAAAGATACCGCCCCCAGTCACATCATAAAAACGGGTAACTAGGTTGGCAATAGTGCTTTTTCCACTTCCCGACTGTCCCACGAGAGCTACTGTTTTTCCTTTTTTTATGGTGAGGTTGAAATCTTTTAGAACAAAATCCTCCTCGTATTTAAAGGACACTCCGTTCAGTTTGATTTCTTCAGTGAAATCAGTTTTTTCAAAAGCATTTTCAGGATCCTTGATTGGGTTTTCGGATTGTAAAATTTCCAATACCCGTTCTGCAGCTGCATTTCCTTTGCGCACACCATAAGAAGCTTTGCTTATGGCTTTGGCCGGAGTAAGGATGTTGTAAGCCAAGCCCATATAGGCTATGAAGGAAGAGGCATCCAAGGTCTTATCAATCAAAACCATTTTACCACCGAACCACAATAGCACCCCAATGACCAAAATACCCAAAAATTCCCCAGTTGGCGATGCCAGATTCTGTCGGTTTAACAGGGAATTCGAAAACTTAAAGAATCGAGAGGTGGAATTTTTAAAGGTGTTGAAGAATTTGGATTCCGCGGTAAAGGCTTTTACGACCCGAAGCCCTCCCAAAGTTTCTTCCACGATGGATAGAAATTCGCCCTGTTCTTTCTGTACCTTATCGGATTTCCGCTTCAATGACTTTCCAATCCTTGAGATGATCATACCCGCAATGGGGATAAACACGAAGACAAATATGGTCAGTTTTGTACTTATTCCGAACATGATCAATATGGTGAACAAGATGGTCAAAGGTTCCCGAACAATCAGCTCCAACACGGATAAAAATGAATGCTGGATTTCGAGCACGTCCGAAGTGATTCTTGCAATTAAATCTCCTTTTCGTTTTTCTGAGAAAAAGGAAATGGGTAAATCAACAATTTTCTGGTACATCTTGTTGCGAATGTCCTTCAGCACCCCGTTGCGGAGGAAGGTGATGAAGTACATGGCCAAATAGTTGAACACATTTTTGAACAAGAACAGCACAAGGACAAGACCAATGACCAAAACCAATCCTTTCATCTCGTCATCGCCAGAATAGGCAGTGACCCTGTAGTTGATGTATTCTTGAAGATAGTCCTTCAAGCCGCCAAAACCCTCATAAACAGGTTTTTCAAAAACCTTTTCATCCGGTTTGAAAAGCACATCCAACATAGGTATCAGTGCTGCGAACGATAGGGCACTGAAAAGGGCGTAAAGGATATTAAAAAAAATATTGAGAAATCCATATCTGCGATAGGGCACCGCAAATTGTAGAATCTTTTTAAAGTAATTCATGTACCTATAAATTCAATTCTGATAGGATACCTTCGATTTTGGTTTCCAATTGCGAATTTACGGATTTATAATCTGCTGCAGTGTTCAAAGTAGCGTTGGTACTGATGTAAAATTTTACTTTCGGTTCGGTACCGCTGGGTCTTGCGGCGATTCGCGTTCCGTCCTCCGTTTCATAGATCAAAACGTTCGACTTGGGTAGGTCAATGCTCTTTTCCACACCGGTCTGCACATTTTTTGAAATGGAAGTGTTGTAGTCCTCAATCCACAGTACTTTGGAGCCTTGAACGGATTCCACTGGGTTTTCCTTGAAATCTTTCAACATCTGTTTGATTTCTTCAGCACCACTGATGCCTTTTTTGGTCAAGGAAATCAATTTCTCCTTATAAAAACCAAATTGCACATAGCAATCGATAAGTTCCTCATAGAATGAACTTCCTTTTGCCTTGGCATCTGCTGCAATTTCACAAGCCAGTAGGGTAGAGGTCACAGCATCTTTATCTCGGACGAAATCCCCCACCATATAACCAAAACTCTCTTCCCCACCACCGATAAAATGGGACTCGGGAAAATCTTTGATCATTTGCCCGATCCATTTAAATCCGGTGAGGGCTGTTTTGAACTCTACACCATAGGCTTTGGCCATTTGCTCCATCATCGGAGTGGATACAATGGTGGTTGCTATAAATTCATTGCCCTTAAAGCCTTTGTTCTTATACTGATCCAAAAGAAACTTGGTCATTAAGACCATGGTCTGGTTTCCATTGAGCAATTCCATTTCACCTTCCAAATTCCGAACTGCAATACCCAAACGATCACTATCAGGGTCTGTGCCGACCACCATATCGGCGCCAATTTCTTCCGCTTTTTTTATGGCCAGTGTCAAGGCCTCAGGCTCTTCCGGATTTGGAGACTGTACCGTCGGGAAGGAACCATCGGGTTCCGCTTGCTCCTCAATGATGGAAACGTTGGCGTAGCCCGCTCTTTTTAAAACTTCGGGTATTGCGGTTATTGAAGTGCCGTGCAAAGAGGTGAACACGATTTTAAAGTCGTCCTTTCCAGCAGCGCCAAAGCTCCCTTTCTTAACGGAAGCATCAAAAAACACTTCATCCACTTCTTTGGCAATAGGGTGAATGAGCTCCTTTTTTGCTTCAAACTTGATATCCTCAAAGGATAGTTCATTGATTTCCGCAATAATTTCCCCATCCTGTGGAGGAACAATTTGTCCACCATCGCCCCAATACACTTTGTATCCGTTATACTCAGGAGGGTTATGGGATGCGGTGAGAACAATACCGGCATGACAATTTAAATGTCGTACAGCAAAAGATAATTCTGGTGTGGTCCGTAGTTCCGAAAACAGATAGACCTGAATATTATTGGCAGAAAAAACCTCAGATACGGTTCTCGATAAGGTGTCTGAATTGTGGCGGCAATCATATGCAATGACTACTTTAAGTGCTTCGTTTGGATACGTTTTTTTAAGATAATTGCTCAGACCCTGGGTGTTTTTCCCCAAGGTGTATTTGTTGATTCGGTTGGTTCCTACGCCCATGACGCCACGCATGCCTCCAGTCCCAAATTCAAGGTTTTTATAGAAACGTTCCTTTAATTCCTCAGGATCGTTATCGATAAGGTTCTGGACTTCTTTCTTGGTTTGTTCATCAAAAAAATCAGTCAACCAGGACTGTGCGGTGGTTGTAATTGTATCCATGTAACAGGAGGTTATTTTGGCCGTAAAATTACGAAGTTTCTGCGTAGGAACTTTCGCTAAAATTGATTTTGTCAGCGATGGTATATCGCGTTTCCGATTTTCGGTTCCGCACTAATATTTCGCCTAAAAAACCCGCCAAAAACATTTGGGTACCTATAATCATAGCTGTAAGGGCTACATAAAACTGTGGCCTTTCGGTAATCAAACGACCGGTAGGGTTCAAAAAGAGTTTGTCGATACCCAAATAGAGTGAAAAGCCAAATCCTACCAAAAACATAAGCACGCCAAGCGCTCCGAAGAGATGCATGGGGCGGCGACCAAATTTGGAAACAAACCAAATGGTGATTAAATCCAGAAAACCGTTGATGAAACGCTCCGCACCAAACTTGGTAGCACCGTATTTTCTTGCTCGGTGCTGTACCACTTTTTCGGTGATCTTGGGAAATCCTGCGTTCTTCGCAAGTACGGGAATATAACGGTGCATTTCACCATGAACCTCTATCGTTTTCACCACACTGTTGCGAAAGGCTTTAAGCCCACAATTAAAATCATGCAATTTGAGACCAGATGTTTTTCTGGCCGCCCAGTTGAACAATTTGGAAGGTATATTTTTGGTGATAATGGAATCGTACCGCTTTTTCTTCCAGCCTGAGACTACCTGATAGCCCTCTTCTTGAATCATTCCATATAAGTCTGGAATTTCCTCGGGATTGTCTTGCAGGTCTGCATCCATGGTAATGACCACTTCACCCTTCGCAGCCTTGAATCCGGCATGGAGAGCCTGCGATTTCCCAAAGTTTTTTAAAAACCGTATGCCCCTAACATTCGGATTGGACTTCGACAGCGTTTGGATGAGATCCCATGAACCATCCGAACTTCCATCATCAATGAAGATAATCTCATATAAAAAATGATTGGACTGCATCACTTGTACAATCCAATCATGAAGTTCTTGAAGTGATTCTTTCTCGTTGAGTAAGGGAATTACAATGGAAATCTGCATTGTTTGTTTCTGGATTTCCCTTCAAAAGTAGCACTTTTTGACTTAGTACGCAGGCTTTGCTTTCTTGAGTATCAAACCAGAAATCAGACCCAAAACCAACCCGATAATGATATTAAAAATCAAAATAACGGGATAGCCCATCCACCAAAATTTGAGGCTTTGCTCTTTTTGTTGGTCGAACTGTTCTTGCGTGATTTCCCCACTTTCCAAAGCTGGGCCCAATCGTGCATCCATAATTTTTGATGGGGCATCGGTGTCAATGAAATTGGTTAGGACATAGCTGTATAGTATCCCAATAATCGCTGCAATAAGTGCAATTCCAATACCAACTTTAATAGCTTGACCTATGGTTAGGAAGCTGCCGTTGGCTTTTTTGAAGGCTTGAATGCCCAAAAAAGTGACCACGGCCATAATAACAATGTTGAATACCATCAGAACAGGACTTTGCGAGGTATGAAGGTCTTGGGTGTACAGTAGAATTCCGAATATTACGCTAATTCCACCCAGAATAAGACCGTAGTTCAAAGAAAATTTTCCGGTTTTAGGTTGTGCTTCTTCCATTTTTAACTGAATTTTGTAAGTTGTTGTCGGTCTGTTAGTGAACAATTTGGCACTTTTGTTACATTTAAAGATAGATTTTTTCTTTTTTAGTTTTTTTAAGTTGTTGGTGTAAAAGAAATCATTAAATTTGCACCCTGAAAATTTGAGAATAGGACCATGAGAAAAGATATTCATCCAGAAAATTATAGGTTGGTGGCATTCAAGGATATGTCCAATGACGATATCTTCATTACCAAATCCACCGCGGAAGCAAAGGAGACCGTAACCGTAGATGGTGTTGAGTATCCTTTGGTCAAATTGGAAATTTCCAGAACATCACATCCTTACTACACTGGTAAGACCAAATTGGTCGATACTGCAGGTAGAATCGACAAGTTCAAAAACAAATACAAGAAATTCAGCAAGGAAGAAAAGAAAGCTGAATAGGCTTATTTAAAATAATATGGGACGCCTCTGATTTTAATCAGGGGCGTTTTTTATTTTTATGGTCTGAAAACCATAACCATGAACTATATCCTTTCTGATGGAGTATACCGGGAATCCTTATTTCCGTTGACCTTTACAAGACCTGTCGCCGAAATGCGCATAGGGATTTTGACCATCAGGGAAAAATGGGAAAAATGGATGGACGACGATGTGAGTTGCCTGACGGAAGATTACCTATCAACCAAATTCCCATTGAAGCTCAGTTCCGCCAATGTTGTTATTTGCGCTGCGTATTTGCCCAACCAAACATTGGTCGATAAAGTGAAAAGTTTGGAGGAAGGTCAAGCTCTTTTTTGGGAGAATGAATGTGTCGCTTACCACACAGCTGACCCCAAAGCAGAATTTATTCCATCGGAGTATCAAGCCATAACTGTGGAAGAAACTCCCTTGACCGTTAGGAATACCTGGGATATTTTTTCCAAAAATGGGGAGGCGCTACAAGCGGACTTCGAACTCCTAACCAAGGGTCGTAAAAGTCAACCCATTTCTGACACAAACCAAGTGGTGAACCCTGAAAATATCTTTTTGGAGAAAGGAGCCAAGGTGGAGTTTAGTCTTTTAAACGCATCCACCGGCCCCATATACATTGGCAAGGATGCGGAGATTATGGAAGGTTGCATCGTTAGGGGTGCAATGGCACTTTGCGAGAAGGCTGTGCTTAAGATGGGAGCCAAAATCTATGGACCCACTACAGCCGGACCGGGTTGTAAATTGGGTGGGGAAGTGAACAATGCCGTTTTATTCGCTTATTCAAACAAGGGTCACGAAGGATTTTTGGGCAATTCAGTATTAGGGGAATGGTGTAATTTGGGAGCCGATACCAACACATCCAACCTCAAAAATGACTACACTCCAGTACGATTATGGGATTATGGCACCGAAGGTTTTGCCAAGACCGGACTCCAGTTTTGTGGATTGATTATGGGGGATCACTCGAAATGTGGAATCAACACCATGTTCAATACAGGTACCGTTGTAGGGGTGAATGCCAATATTTTTGGTAGTGGTTACCCAAGAAATTTTGTCCCCGGTTTTAGTTGGGGGGGAGCATCTGGCTTTACGACCTATCTTCCAAGAAAGGCTTATCAGGTGGCTGCTGCTATGATGAAGAGACGAAATATTGAATTTGATTCCGTAGAGCAGGAGATTCTTGACCATGTCTTTGAAATCACCAAAAAATGGCGAAGGAGCTAATGCCGATAGGGTTATAGCTTTTGGCATCAATTGGCAACTTCTTTCTATCTTTGCAGCCTTCAAAATGAGATGGTTAAATGCAAAAGCAGGTAGCTTTTTACACCTTGGGCTGTAAGCTCAACTTTTCCGAAACCTCCACGATTGCCCGAAGTTTTGAAAACGAGGGTTTTGACCGGGTGGACTTTTCACAGCGGGCAGACATCTATGTTATCAACACCTGTTCCGTGACGGAAAATGCGGATAAGCGTTTTAAGACCATCGTAAAACAGGCCCAGAAATCTAATCCTGATGCCTTTGTGGTAGCCGTGGGATGCTATGCCCAACTGAAACCTGAAGAATTGGCAGATGTGGATGGCGTGGATTTGGTCTTGGGTGCCACAGAGAAATTCAAGATTACCGATTATCTCAATGACCTCTCAAAAAATGAGAGGGGCGAAGTCCATTCCTGCGAGATAGAGGAAGCTGATTTTTATGTAGGCAGTTATGCCATCGGAGACCGTACCCGAGCTTTTTTAAAGGTTCAAGATGGTTGTGACTATAAATGCACCTATTGCACTATCCCGTTGGCTAGGGGAATTTCACGAAGCGACTCTTTGGAGAATGTCTTGAAAAATGCAAAAGAAATTGCTTCCAAAGATATCAAGGAAATTGTGCTTACAGGTGTAAATATCGGGGATTACGGTAAAGGCGAATTTGGCAATAAACGACACGAGCATACTTTTTTGGATTTGGTAAAAGCCTTGGATGGGGTGGATGGCATTCATAGACTCCGAATCTCTTCCATTGAACCGAATCTGTTGAAGAATGAGACCATCGATTTCGTGGCCCAGAGCAATTCCTTTGTCCCCCATTTTCATATTCCACTGCAAAGCGGTAGTGATGTCATTTTAAAGCAAATGCGTCGGCGCTATTTGTCCAATCTGTATGTGGATAGGGTAAAACGCATCAAACAGACTATGCCCCATGCCTGTATTGGTGTGGATGTCATCGTCGGTTTTCCGGGGGAAACTGAAGAACACTTTTTGGAGACCTACCATTTTTTGAATGAACTGGATATTTCTTACCTGCATGTTTTCACATACTCTGAGAGGGACAATACCCTCGCTGCTGAAATGTCCAACGCTGTCCCCAAAAATATCCGGTCCAAGAGAAGTAAGATGTTAAGGGGTCTTTCGGTTAAAAAAAGAAGAGCTTTTTATGAAAGTCAGTTGGGGAGTAAGCGTACGGTGTTGTTTGAAGGAGAAAACAAGTCAGGCTATATTCATGGTTTTACCGAAAACTATGTTAAGGTAAAAGCTCCATGGAATCCTGAGTTGGTGAACACTTTGCATAAGATAGAACTTACCCAGATTGATGAGGATGGTCTGGTGCGTTTCGAGTTCATTTCCCAAAACATAATGGCATAAAAAAAGCCTCTCGATGGAGAGGCCTTGAACTTTTTTTACTTTCTGTTAGATTCGTATTCCAACAGGAAGCATTTCTTTGTATTGTCTATTTTTTCTTAGAAATCCAGCGATATGTGGACTAGTGGGCACTACGCGCAAATTCTTTTCTTGAATTTGGTGCAGAACCTCTTTAATAAAGGTTTCTTTGAAACCCTCTTGGGTAATTTCCTCTGGAATAACAAGTTTGGTCAAAAACACTTTACGCTCTTGGGAGGAATATTCAATTTTGGCCAAATGCCCATCTACTTTTGTTTCAAATTGGCGCAGGAAACTGTTGTCCTTTACTTCCATTTCTGTCATATAGTACTTTTTTTAAGTTGGCTTCGTTCGAAATAAAACCTTTACTAGGCGTATGTAACGTTCGGTTACATTTTAATTGCGGGGCTATTGCATAAAGGGGTACAAAATTACTCAAAAAATTGTTAAATTCCTAGCCAAATCGATATTAGCCGAGAAATGCCCGACAATAAAATCCATGTTTACCTTATGCCGGGAATGGCGGCCAACTCGTCTATTTTTGACGGAATTAATTTGTCTAAAAATCTTTTTGAAGTACATAAGTTGAACTGGTTTCTTCCTAAAAAGGGTATTTCTTTTGAAGCGTATGCCAAGGAAATGGGCAAATTGATAGTTCATGAAAACCCTGTCCTTCTTGGCGTTTCTTTCGGGGGACTTTTGGTTCAAGAAATAGCAAAAAATATTCCTACTAGAAAGGTGATTGTGGTCTCCAGTGTAAAAAGCCGCAGTGAACTTCCCAAGCGAATGATTTTCGCCAAGTACACCAAGGCCCATAAATTGTTGCCGACAGGTCTTGTGAATAATATTGAACTCTTGGCGAAATATGCATTTGGCGAATCAGTGAACAAACGACTGGAGCTTTATGAGAAATATCTATCCGTCCGTGATAAATATTATATCGATTGGTCCATCGACAAAATGGTGAATTGGTCACAAACCAAACCGTTGCCGAACACCGTTCATATTCAAGGGGAGTTGGATGCTGTTTTTCCCATGGCAAACATCAAAAACTGCGTTTCGGTCAAAAATGGCAAGCATACCATGATCATTCATCGGGCAAAATGGTTCAATGAACACCTTCCCACAATTATTTTGGAAGAAGGGAGTTCTTAAATAGTATCTTTATGGTAAAATTTATCGGAATTGTATGAAACACCTCAAAAACATATTGGCATTGATTGGTTTGGTAGTTGTGGTTGGCAGTTTGATTTTTGCTGTCCAATCCACTCCTGCGGAAAACAACATTGAAAAAACGACCCCAGTGGCGGATAAGAATGTCACCGATGGATACCAAATCAGTGCTATTGAGATTCCTGAAGATTTGAATTTTGCTGGAGAGCCCGTGCCTCTTGAGGATCCTGAAATTTTGGAACGGGTGGACCGAGAGTTTTTGGTGAACACGTACTGGCAATCCAATGCCGTGTTGATGATGAAAAGGGCAAACAAATACTTTCCCATTATTGAGCCGATATTGGCCAAAAATGGCATTCCGGATGATTTTAAATATTTGGCCATGGCCGAAAGTGGATTGCAGAATGCCGTTTCACCCGCTGGAGCTCGAGGGTTCTGGCAAATTATGAAACCCACAGGAAGGGAGTATGGCTTGGAAATCAACGATAACGTCGACGAACGCTACCATTTGGAAAAGGCAACAGAGGTGGCTTGCCGCTATTTAAAAAAATGGAAACAGCGGTTTGGTAGTTGGACGCTTACTGCAGCAGCTTACAACGCAGGGCCTGGAGGTATTAGAAAATACATGAGAATTCAAAAGGCAGATGATTACTATGATTTACTGCTGGGAGAAGAAACCGGGCGCTATGTGTTCCGAATTATGGCGATAAAAGAGATTATTTCAAATCCACATAAGTATGGATTTCAGTTAAAAAATGATGATTTGTATACGGCTGTTCCCACTTTTTCAGTGGAAGTGGATTCTGCGGTCACCAGTTGGGCCGACTTTGCCAAACTTTATGAAATCAATTACAAGGTATTGAAAAGACATAATCCTTGGCTTCGAGAACCTCATCTGAACAATAGTACAGGGAAAACCTATATCGTTGAGATTCCAAATAAAGGATACTACCGGGAATCCAAGTAAATCAGAACTTAGATTTTCTTCATCTGCTGCTGCATCATCTTGATTTGCTCGGTCAGCATATTGTTTTTGTCCAGCTTTTTAGCTTCCTGTAACAGTTTAGTGGCTTCACGTTTTCTTCTTTTCTGCATTGAAATGCCGGCGAGGCTCAACTTCGCCATAGCCACGTCATAGTCCATGGTAAGACCCAAATTCAGGGCTTTTTTGAAGTATTTCTCAGCTTGGGTCAAGTTCTTTTGTGAATAGATTATACCATGGAGGTAGTTGTAGTAGCCCTGCTGCTTCTTGATAAGTGCAGACTCCGGACTTTTGATTTTCGACAACCACTTTTGGGTTCCCTCCATATCCTGTTTGCGCATCCGTAGGAATGCCAAAAGAATAAATTCGTTTCGGAAATAGAGAAATATAAAAACCAAGGAAAGTAGAATCAAGGCAATTCCGTTGCCTACATAACCTTCAATGAACTGATATACTGCATATGCAATAATGGCAGCGGCAATAACCAATTTGATATTTTTATTGAACATGGATTTATTGAATTATTTCGTAGGTGATATCTGATTGAATGGATGTTGGTATTTCAACACCTTTCATGTTGGCCATAATTGAAATTCCTTTTGCCAGACTTGAGCTATTGATTTTTTTAATGAAACCAGTCGATAATGTGGTCTCTATGGAAGATTCTTGTGTACCGTCCAAAGACATAACAGTTCCGTTTTCATCCGTTTTTAAGACAATGGTCGAGGTACCGGTAATATACGCGGAGTCAGAGTCTTGCCTTTCCCATTTCCATAGGTTTTTGGCCTGCATCTTTCCTTCAAACACGGTTTCCCAAGTATCACCGATATTCACTTCGGTTTGCGGATAGAAATAGGTCATCTGCTCAAAACTTTTGGCCAAACCATTGGAACTAAACTCTTTCGCCAAAGACTTTTTCATCAAATTTCTGGTGAACTCATCTTCTATGTTGGCAGCAGTGACCATTTTTTCCACGAGTTCGTTTCCGCCGTTCACTTCCAGTATTTTGCCATCATTTCGCATGGTAATTTGAAGTTCATATCCAACAAGGCCGGCGAACATTTGCGACATTAAATCTCCCTCTATCGGTTCAGAAGCTCGAACATTGAACAACTCCCCTTGGATACTTGAATTGCTTTTGAGACCAAAATCTTGGAAAGTCAAGTTAATAGCAAAACCCTCTTCGGTCTTTTCCATTACGGTAAACGTAAAAATGGCATCCAAATCATTGGTCATCTCGTGTTTGGTCCCCTCCAATTCTTGAACAATCAATTGTTTGGCATTTTGCTTAATGCTAAAAACCTCTCCCTTGGCAAGCTTGTAGGAAAGCGATTGTTGCGCCCAGATATTTTGCGAAAAAATGACCAGCGCAGCGAGCAAAAATGCGAAGGCAAATGGTTTTTGTAGGGTCATGAGGTAATTTCGTTACAATGAGGCAAAACTAACACAAACATTTTTTACAAACCATTTGTCGAAGTAAAAACTCTTCGTATATTTGCGCCCAGAATTTTTTAGGGAAATACAGCCCTCCATTTAATATCTGTTAAAAGAGTTCCGAAATGAAAAGAACGTATCAGCCGTCAAAAAGGAAGAGAAGAAACAAGCATGGTTTTAGAGAGCGCATGGCGACTGCCAATGGGAGAAAAGTTCTTGCAAGAAGAAGAGCCAAGGGAAGAAAGAAATTAACCGTATCCTCTGAGCCAAGACATAAAAAATAATGACTATTTTAGTTAAAGAATTGAAGGTGTTACTTTTTTAAGTAGCACCTTTTTTTTGTACCATCATAAAGAGAAACACTATAAAGAATGCCAAAAAGAAAAGATTTAAAATCCATTTTGATTATCGGTTCAGGTCCAATCGTTATTGGGCAGGCCTGTGAATTTGACTATTCTGGAAGCCAAGCACTCCGTTCATTGCGGGAGGATGGTATCGAAACCATTTTGATAAACAGTAATCCGGCCACGATTATGACGGACCCTTCCATGGCTGATCATGTTTATCTGAAACCGCTGAACACCCGATCTATTATCGAGATTTTAAAGAACCACCCGAATATAGATGCTGTTTTGCCTACGATGGGAGGGCAGACAGCCCTCAACCTTTGCATTGAGGCAGATGAAAAAGGGATTTGGCAAGATTTTGACGTCGAGATCATCGGTGTGGATATTGATGCAATCAACATCACTGAGGACCGGGAAAAATTCCGGGAACTGATGTTGAAAATAGGAATCGGCATGCCACCCCAAGCTTCTGCTACCTCCTTTTTAAAAGGAAAGGAGATTGCCCAAGAATTTGGTTTTCCTTTAGTAATAAGGGCCTCGTTCACCTTGGGTGGGGCAGGCGCCTCCATTGTTTACGATCCAAAGGATTTTGACGGATTGTTGAGCAGAGCACTCGAAATTTCCCCGATTCATGAGGTAATGATCGATAAAGCCCTAATGGGTTGGAAAGAATACGAGTTAGAGCTGCTCCGCGACAAAAACGATAATGTGGTCATTATCTGTACCATTGAAAACATGGACCCCATGGGTATCCACACGGGAGATTCCATAACTGTGGCACCGGCAATGACGCTTTCCGATAGAACCTTCCAGCGCATGCGTGACATGGCCATTCACATGATGCGGAGTATTGGGGATTTTGCGGGGGGATGTAATGTACAATTCGCGGTCAGCCCTGATGAAAAGGAAGACATTATAGCCATCGAAATCAACCCTAGGGTTTCTCGTTCGTCGGCCTTGGCCTCCAAAGCCACAGGATATCCCATAGCCAAGATTGCTGCCAAATTGGCCATTGGGTACTCTTTGGATGAGCTTGATAATCAGATTACCAAATCCACCTCGGCTTTGTTTGAACCAACTTTGGACTACGTAATTGTAAAAATTCCACGATGGAACTTTGATAAATTTGAAGGATCCGATAGATCACTTGGACTACAAATGAAATCCGTGGGTGAGGTGATGGGAATTGGAAGGTCGTTTCAAGAAGCCTTGCACAAGGCCACCCAGTCCTTGGAAATCAAAAGAAACGGGTTGGGAGCAGATGGAAAAGGATATAAGGATTATGATACCATCGTTCAAAAACTCAAGGTTGCAAGTTGGGATAGAGTGTTCGTAATCTATGATGCAATCCAGTTGGGAATTCCACTGAAAACCATTCATGACATCACCAAAATAGACATGTGGTTCCTCAAGCAGTATGAAGAATTGCATCATTTGGAAGAGGAAATTTCAAAATATACCATTGAGAGCTTATCAAAAGCCTTGCTTCTGGAAGCCAAACAAAAAGGATTTGCAGACCGTCAAATAGCCCATATGCTCGATTGCTATGAAAGCGAAGTGCATAAGAAGCGAACAGAACTGGGCATCAATAGGGTTTATAAACTGGTGGATACCTGCGCAGCTGAATTTAAAGCAGTAACGCCTTATTACTATTCCACTTTTGAAGAAGAGATAGAAAAACCGGATGGCACTCGTTATGTTGCCAATGACAGTGAAGTAACAGACCGAAAGAAAATTGTGGTTTTGGGTTCGGGGCCCAATAGGATAGGACAGGGGATTGAATTCGATTACTGCTGCGTACATGGTGTTTTGGCTGCTGCGGAATGCGGTTACGAAACCATTATGATCAACTGTAATCCAGAAACGGTTTCCACGGATTTTGATACCGCGGACAAGCTCTATTTTGAGCCTGTTTTCTGGGAACATATTTACGATATTATTCTTCACGAAAAGCCAGAGGGGGTTATTGTCCAATTAGGAGGACAAACGGCGCTCAAGCTTGCTGAAAAATTAGATAAGTACGGAATAAACATTATTGGAACCAGCTTTAAATCTTTGGATTTAGCTGAGGACCGAGGAAGTTTTTCCACACTATTGAAAGAAAACGATATCCCTTACCCAAGGTTTGGGGTTGCCGAAACGGCGGATGAAGCCCTTGATTTGGCCAAAGAACTTAACTTCCCGCTTTTGGTAAGACCCTCATACGTTTTGGGTGGTCAGGGCATGAAAATCGTTATCAACAAGGAAGAGTTGGAATCACATGTCGTCAATCTCTTAAAAAAGATACCCAACAACAAATTACTGCTAGATCACTACTTGGATGGTGCCATTGAGGCCGAGGCCGATGCAATTTGTGATGGAGAAGAAGTTCGCATCATAGGGATTATGGAGCATATTGAGCCTTGCGGAATCCACTCAGGGGATTCAAATGCAACTTTACCTCCTTTTAATTTGGGAGAATTTGTAATGCATCAAATTAAGGATCATACCCATAAAATAGCTTTGGCTCTGAACACCGTTGGTCTCATCAATATTCAGTTTGCCATCAAAGACGATATGGTCTATATCATCGAAGCTAACCCAAGGGCTTCCAGAACGGTACCTTTTATCGCCAAGGCCTACGGTGAACCCTATGTGAATTATGCCACCAAAGTGATGTTGGGCGAAAAGAAAATCAAGGATTTTGACTTCAAACCCTACCTAGAAGGCTACGCGATAAAACAACCCGTATTCTCTTTCAGTAAGTTCCCTAATGTGAACAAAAACTTGGGACCTGAAATGAAGAGTACAGGCGAAAGCATCTTGTTTATTGATAGTTTAAAAGACGATGATTTCTATAATTTGTACGCTCGTAGAAAAATGTATTTGAGCAAGTAAGACTATCTAACTTATTCTTGGTATCCACATTCCCATAGTTGCTGCAAAGGTTCCAATGGCGGTAATTACGGTACATACTAAAAGGATCATGGATGTTAGAATCTTTACACCTGATGTTTTGGTTCTGGTCGAATAAAAATAAAGTTCGGCAAGGGCCAATGGAATCAGATATTGCCCAAAGCCCAAGAAAACTAAAAAAGGGCCTCTAAAGGTTTCTGGGTCAAACCCGACCGGGCCGTTGTTGATTAATAGCCAGAACATCAGCCCAATTCTAAAAAACCATACGCCTCCCATGGCAAGAAATAGGCGTAAAACCCATTTTTGGTGGGCGTTGAAGTCTTTTTGCATTGCCCTTTTAATGGCAAGGAATGCGAATAGTAGTATCAAGGCTCCATTGATGCTCACGCTAAGATCTCCGATAAAACCACTTATGGTTCCTTTTGTGAGTACCATGTACATACCACTCAGGCTTATCAAGAAGGCAGACCCGACATAGATTCGCCCGCTCCATCTATGAAAGCTGGGAGCCCAGTTTCTGATTTTTGAACTGAACTGGAGTGGGCCGCCCACCATAACCACAACTGCAAACAAAAGATGTAGGGCAACGGCCAAATTTCCCATAGTCTCTCCTTCAACATAGCCATGGGGCAAAACACGGTTCCATTTCATAAAATCCCCGTCCATTGCCGCTCCCCCGTAAAATGTGGCCACGTAGAAGGCAAAAATCCATTGTCCCAATACCGCAACCGTAAACCAGAACGTTGCAGTGCCGGTCAAGAATTGCTTTGCAAAATTGTTTTGGGACTTACCCCTGCTGATGGTTTGAGTTTTTAAAGACATAACTCTTCGTTTTTTGATTGATGATGCAATAGTTAATTAACTTCCAACGTATTTGGTATCACAGGCTTTGGATTAAAACCTTTGGCGATAAGCCATGCGATGAGTGTCAATAGGTGAACCCCGTTCTGACCAAACAAGGCGAAACTTATGTCTTGATTGAAAATGGCAAGCCAACAGGCCACAAATACAACGGAAATGGCTATCAAGCCCCATACAGAGAGAATTCTCGGGATGAGTTTTGAAACAAGAAAAACATAATACAGGGCGGCCATGGCAATGCTGAAAAGCATTACTGCAAAATAATGGCTCCAGAAATAGCTTTCTATCTTCAAAGTGGCAAGGCCGATCAAGATATCTTGTTCAAGTTGAGGTTCATCGGAGTAGGCTTGAGCAAGTGATAAAAGAGAGAGCTCTTGCGTGTTGCTCACAAGGATTATGGCAAAATGTAAAATCCATATGCCCAAAAACCAATAGGCGAGGCCACTTCGATACTGTTTTATAATGGGGAATAGAAAAATAGCTAAGGCTAACCATACTCCGCTGACGAGAATATCCATGAAAATTGATATGCGTAATTGAAGATCATTTTCAAATAGATGTTCCAAAAGATTTGGGGACCACGACATTGAGGTGGAGATACTTCTGAGATTCAAGGCCGGTATTCCAAGGGCCACAATAATAAACAGGAGAATACCTGCCGTACGTCCGATTTTGATGTTTGATTGCATGATTGTTCGTTTTTTGATTGATGAATGATGATGATTTGTGATTGATGAATGTTATGCGGTAAGACTTTATCTCATGTTTTTTGAGATTTAATATTGAGAAAGCCCTGTATATAGGTTTTGTAGGTATATGACCATGGAATGATCAAGACATCCAAGACTATGGCCGTGAGGCAAACGCTATAAAAATAAGAGGCTTCTGGTGTGAGCAAACCTTCTGACTTCAAGGGGAAATAAACCAAAATGGCCCACGTGGCCTTATAGGCCAACTGAAGATAGAGTAGGGGCAACATTTTTAGGGGGTATCGAATTCCCAAACCCATAAGGGTCGCATATGTGGCCCAGAAACTAAAAGTTACACCCGTAATATAATCCAAAGGCTCTCCCGGAAAGATGAGGTATTCCCACGACTGGAAAGCCAGACCAATAAAAGTGATAAAATAAAGTCCACGCATAAAAAACAACCTTAAAGGCGTAACTCCCAGTCTGGGATGTTTGTGGACCAACGTTTGGATAAAGGATTTCATGATTGTTCGTTTTTTGATTGATGAATGAATGATTGATTTGATTGATGAATAAGTGCTCCTGCTGATTACTCTTTGGGTTGATTGGTTATTTGTATGTTTTTGATGTCTCCTTGGATTTCGATGTCCCCATCGGAGGTGTTGTTGTATAAAACAGTCTTGTAGTTGAGTTCTAGATTTACCGAACTACTGCCATCAAGTTCGAGTCGTAGTTGTTCCCCTGAAAGGATTCCATTGGATTCTACATAGCTTTTTCCACTTAAGCGAAGGGCGCTGATTTCTGGACACGAGATTTCAACAACAATACTGTCCTTTTTTCTGATGTCTTTGGACATTTTTATCAATAGCTCACCATCATCTACAGAGGTCTGGACAGAATCAATAATTGAATTATTGGCCTTCACCGTAACACTTTGGATACTGTCTTGAAAGAGTAGTATTCGTAAACGTTCTCCCGTTTTTATACTACCAAAAGAATCGGTTTTCCTTTCTTCAGAACGAAAAACCTCAGGGACTTTGTTAGCTTTATCCTCCTTAATGTAACTATGCACCGTTAGTTGAAAGGCCAAACTGAAAAAAACAATGGCAATCAAAGCGCTGATCAAGATGAGATTACTTTTCTTCATTTTTTCTTTTGTTGGTTATAGGCATTCTTCAACTCATCAAAGGGAATGTCCATTAAACTCATCTTCTTAAAAACATCGGGCAACGTTTGCTCCATAAATTCCCTTCGTTTGATTTCCAAAACTTTTGAGAATCCGTCCTGGGAAACAAAATATCCGATGCCCCTTTTATTGTAAATGACCTCCAAGTCCTGAAGGTGGTTAAAGGCACGAATTGCGGTATTGGGATTGACCTCAACCATCATGGCCACTTCCCGAACCGAAGGAATTCGCTCTTCTTCTTGCCAACGTTTTTCAAGGATATTTTCATAAAAGAAGTCCACAATCTGTAAATAAATAGGTTTGCTATTATCGAAATCCATCCCTACACCTCCTTTTCAACCATTTTGAAATAGGCAACGACTAGCATCAAAGGGCCAAAGATCAAACCATAGAACCATCGTCCCAACACGGAAAAATCCTGACTTGCCCTATCGAACGCTTCTGACCCTGAGGATTCTCCAGAGAAAACCCCAAAATCATGGTTCAATATGCCAAAACCAATAAAATTGAAGAGTAGAAATCCAATAAAGAGGAGTCCTAGAACCATCAAGGTTTTTCCAACACGATTCTTGCTAAACGTTAAGGCTCCGACCATAAAAGTGGGTTGAATCAACAAAAAGAGCTTTACCACCTTCCAATAGTTTTCCGAGAAAAAGGCAGTAACATGCATTTCTGCGCCGAAAACCACAATACCGACCATCATGGCCAGGATACCGACGATAATTCCAATTAAGGAGAATACAAGGGTATATAAAAGAGCACCGTTTAGCCATTTGGCTGTGATTCGTTCCAAGTTGGATACAGGAAGCGATAAATAGGAATGGTTGAACTTTGGGTTCTGAAATTCACGTAGCATGGTATACACATAAAAAATACCTAACGGAAAGTAACAAAGTGAAAAACTCCCCAAAAATTCATCTGCCGAGAGTCTTTTGTCCCAAACCATATTAAAAAGGTAAAGCAGAAACAATACTATACTCCCTACCAAAAGGCCAATGGTGATGGTGTTTTTTTGCAGGGTCAAATCCCGTTTTATGAATTGCACGATCCGCGAAATATCGAACTCTTTACCCATGGTTTATAGAGTTTAGTAGAGTGTTGATTTGTGTAGGTTCGGTCAATACTGCATTAAACAAAAGTTCCAGGTCGATTTCGCTTTCATCCCTATCTTCTCGCGGGAAAATGGCCTTACCACCAAAAGTGGATTCGGAGAATAAGGCAGAGGCCTCATTTTCTTTGGATGCTTTGCCAAACCAAAGCTTCTCGGATACATCGGACAAGGGTGAATCAAAAATCACTTGGGCATTGTCCAATATCACCACATGATCAATGAGGCTGTGAAGATCTCTTACCTGATGGGTTGCGATGATAATGCACTTCCCATCATCAACGTAAGAAGCCAAAATTCTTCGTAATTGACTTTTAGAGGGGATATCCAGGCCATTCGTTGGCTCATCCATTAACAACAAGGGCGTATTTGCAGCCAAACCCAAAGCGATAAGCACCTTTTTTTTCTGACCAAACGAAAGTCTTGAAATGACTTGGTTTGGAGAAAGTCTAAACTCTTCAATTAGGTTGTAAAAGGTTTCTTTGGAAAAATTGGGGTAAAAACTTGAATGCACCTTTTCATAAGTCTGAATTGGCAATCCGGGTAGCTCAAAATCTTCGGGAACCAGAAAAAGGTCCCTTAAGGTTGCTACGCTTCGGCTTTGTGTGGAGCGGCCCTTCAAACTGCAAAGTCCCATTTTAGGGTTCAATAGCCCACTGACCAATTTCATCAATGTGCTCTTCCCTTCACCATTCTTGCCAAAAAGACCGTAAATGCCCCCTGGTTTAAAGGACAGATTTACCGACTTTAGTACAGGTCTGCTGTTTGGGTAGTGAAATTGAAGCTGTTTTAGTGTTAACATTATAGTGTATTAGATAACTAGAACACTACAAAGGTAAAAAAAGAATCGAATTCTCCAACATTTCAGTAAAAATATTGGCTATCTCTACCATTTTGGTTTATAGGTGTTCAGTTATTTCCTGAAATAATTCTGATTCTTTCTTTGGTATGCTTTTCAAAAAGCAGTTCGCAATTTTCTTTACCTCATCGGCAAAATCTGCAAAAGACTCTACTCTGGCGTTTATTGATGCATCGATTACAAGGTTATATTCCGGAAACAATACCAAAAAATTCATTGAACCTTTGCTTACACCTCCGTGGTGGACCATCCAAATGGGTTTTCCATCTATTAAAGATTCGCTTTCATATTTAAGCCAAGAACGCCAACCCAGAGCATATTCTTGTTCATTGACTGCTCCATCGGAAAGCTTAACAGGAGTCCAAAATTCTTTTTTCGTTTCCATGGATAGGAATGAGCTGTCCGAAAGCCAAGCGTTCCCTAATTTAACTAAGTCAGTTGGAGTGGATATAAATCCACCACCGGCCCACTTATAACTTAGGTTCACATCATGTCGGATACCCATGGTACGGTACTCTCGGTAGTATCCTTCCGAGGTTTGATAAAACGTTGCAAAATATTCGGTTTTCGGTTTTGCGTGGTCACCGTAGGTATTGTCCATGTCCAAATTGTCGAAAATGCTGGTTTGCATATAGTCCAAAAACGGGTGACCAGCAGCTTGTTCAAGGACCACACTGGACAGGTTAATGTCAAAAGTCGAGTACTTAAAACCCGAACCAGGCTTGTGAAGCAATGGATATTGGTCAAATACTTTTAAACCTTCTGACGCCGAATCAAATTGATTACAATTGCAAAGGGTATATTTCGCAGATTCTAGGCCAAAATCTTCGTAATTTCCAATGCCCGCTGTGTGACTAAGCAATTGCCGAAGGGTAAAATCCCATTTTTTCCGAGTCCAATTTCTAATGGTATCTCCTATTACTTCATCAAGATTCAGTCCGCCCTTGTTTACTAATTTAGCAATACCTGTTGTGGTTATTGCTTTTGAAGTACTTCCCACCCGATATTGCGTGAGAGTGGATGCCGAAGTACGATTCTCTAGATCTGCATATCCCTCAGCAGCTGACCAGATTACCTTACCATTGTGGCCAACAGCTACAGAAAACGAAGGCACGTCGAGTCGCTTGCTTACCCCAATCAAATAAGTCTTCGCCTCCCTAATTGCATATTGGTATTCAGGGTTCGATACCTCTTCGGTTATCGGGTATCCTTCTTCTGGAAGCATGGTCCAGGTGCTATAGTAATAAATGCTCCAAGTGAGCCATAAAACGAATAATGTTCCAAAAACACGTAACAATCGACGTGTAAATTTGGTGAGCTTAAATTTTTTCATGCACCAAATATGGTGGGATTTCCTTTGGTTAAACTGGAAAATAGACCAATCAAATTTATGGGCCCATGCCCAGCTTTGAAACGAAGCCTAATGGGTTTCATTTGCGGAGAGCAGATATTCGACATCGGAAACTCTAAATTGGTCGATAAAGAGGAAATCGACCCTGTTATTTATTTATTTTTAGAAGTTCAATGTCATTGAGTATCAAAAATAAAAAGCAACTACTGGGCCCTGCAACATCATCCCACTTACTATTTTGGTTTCTTCTGTTATCCAGTTTCACCTTGATACAGTTTTTTAAGGATGGTAATGACCAAAGTCTGTTCCTGTTGTTTCTTGAAAACCTAAAAAGAGTACCCGCCATGTTATTGGCTGTGTATGGATTCAATTATTATTTGGTGCCATCTTTTTATCAAAAAAGAAGGTATTTGTTTTTTGCTTTGGGTGCTTTTATTCTCTTCTACTTCGCAAGTGCTTTTGATAGGATTGTGAATGTCTATTTGTACGAACCGCTCTTTAGAAAAGGTCCATTTGTCCAAGAAACAGTTTCTGAAATATTTTCGGACGTTGAATTTCTTCTATTTGGGTATTTACCTGCATTGCTCACAGCAACTTTTGCTATGACCTTGACGAAGATGGCCTATGAAAAAAATGAAATGGAACGGGAAAGACTCCAATTGCAAAGCGATAAAAACCAAGCAGAACTTGATGCCTTAAAATCACAAATACACCCACATTTTCTTTTTAACACCTTGAACAATCTTTATGCCCTAACAGTTCAAAAGTCGGATAAAGCCCCTAAAATGGTTGAATCACTTTCTGGCATGTTAGATTATATTTTATATCAATGCAATGAGAAGTATGTACCACTCGAAAATGAAATCGAGCTCATAAAGAACTACATTGAATTAGAAAAAATACGGTTTGGAGATGGCATAGAGCTGGATTGTAGATTTGATTTCGATAGAAGTAAGTACAAGGAACTTAAAATTGCACCATTATTGCTGTTGTCAATTGTAGAAAATGCCTTTAAACATGGTGCAAGTGGACAAATTAGGAACCCTAAAGTTGACATTCATCTCTATCTTGAAAAGGAAAATCTCTTTTTTGAAGTAAAGAATACCAAGGAAATTAATAAGTTGCCCGACCATACAGGCTTTACCAAAGGAATCGGAGTTGCGAATCTAAAACAGCAGCTGCAGCGATTGTACAAAGATTATAGTTTTGAAAGCAATGATTTGGGAGATATGTATGAAGTGAGATTACGACTAAACACCAGTTCGTCAAATGATTAAATGTATTCTTGTCGATGATGAGCCATTGGCCCGGTCGCTGTTAGAGGCGCATATCGCCGAGATTCCCTATTTACAATTGTTGGGTTCTTTTAAGAATGCGATTGAAGCCAGTGATTTCTTGGCTAAGCAAACCATAGATGTTATTTTTCTAGATATTCAAATGCCCAAACTTACTGGGCTGGATTTCCTAAGTACGATATCCAATCCACCAAAGGTGATATTCACAACGGCCTACCGTGAGTATGCATTGGAAAGTTATGAATTAGAAGCGGTTGATTACCTATTGAAACCGATTACGTTTTCACGCTTTTTGAAAGCGGTCAACAAGTTGAGCGATGGTGTTCAAACGGTTTCAAAGGGAGATACAGAGCGACAAGCAGCAGACCATTTGTTTGTATCCAGCAACAAGAAACAAGTAAAGGTGGTATTGCATGACATCTCCTATATCGAAAGTCTTAAGGATTACATTCGAATACACTTGCCCAATGAGAGTTTGGTAATCAAAGAACAGCTGGGCAAAATAATTGAGCAATTACCTTCATACTTCATTAGAATCCATAGGTCCTATGTGGTGAACTCCAAGAAAATCACGGCCTATACTGCCCAAGATGTTGAAATAGCCAAATTGGAGATACCAATAGGGGGAAAGTACAAGGAATATGTTTTCAGCTATTTAAAGAACAGTTTAAAACCATAATAAAAATGCTTTTCTTGTTGTTATTGGTTTTGAACAAAGTCCGCCAATAGTTCAAAAAGTGAGCCCCAGCCATTGTAAAAGCCCATTTCCTCTTGTTGCTTGCAATATTCTTCGGTTTCATGTACACAATGAAAGGTAAATTTGGTCTGCGTTCCCACGGCTTCGAAAATGGCGTGGATTTCCACATTTTCGGTCATAGGTTTAAAATTGGCGGTGGAAACAATTTTTTGACGTTCAACAATTTCAGAGTAGACCCCATCGGCCACAAATTCACTTCCATTTGGCATTTTCATCAAATATTTCCATTGTCCGCCTACCGTAAAATCATGCTCCAAAACGGTGGTTTCCATACCTTTTGGCCCCCACCATTGTGCGATATGTTCAGGCTGGGTCCAGGCTTCCCATACCAATTCCAGGGGAGCACCAAAGGTGCGCTCTAACGTAAGGGTTCGGTTTTCGGGTAGATTAGTTTCGCTCATTTTTCTTGTTATTTTTTAATTGGTTAAGGTAATTTTCAAAGGAATCCAGTTTCTCTTCCCATAGATTTCGATATTGATCAATCCAAAGAAATGCGGGAATCAACTTTTTGGGCTGTACGAAGCAGAAACGTTCCCTTCCATGCTTTTCAATGGAGACGACCCCACATTCCTCAAGAATTTTCAGGTGCTTGGAAATAGCGGGACGACTTATATCAAATTTTTCTGCCACTTCATTGACCGTCATGCGTTGTTCGGCGAGGTACTTAATAATATCTCGACGTACGGGGTCTGCTATGGCTTGAAAAACATCTCGACGCATTATTAAAGCGTAACTGTTTGGTTACAAATATAAATGAAACCATTCGGTTACGCAATTTTTTCATTAGGTTTCTTAGGAGACTCTATTGCTTCTAGGGTAGGATGGATAGAGTCAATCTATGCGCGTGTCATGGAACCCTGCGCGTTTCCATTGTCCGTTTTCCTTTACCCAAAGATGGGTAACACGATACTGAGAAGTGCTGATGGAATCGTTTTTCCTTACTTCGGTTTTTATTCTTGCCGTTACCAAGGCAGCATCCCCATAAAAGGTCAAAGCCACCTCATCCATTTCGTAGTTTAGGGTCTCTATCAATCCCGATGTTATTTCCACCTCTCTTTTTTGAAGATAACTCAACCAATTCTCTTTTTGGATGGCTTTGGAGGTAGCGTTGGTATGAAGATATTTATCTGTGATCATGGAGGATAATGTGGTCACATCGCCATCCGCGAAGGCAGTGTTGAACTTTTGTAGTGCCAACAATAGCACTTCCTCTTCATTTTGATCATTGGATTTGGTGTCGTTTCTCCCACAACTGAGCACACATAAAAGGAAAAGTCCTAAAAGCATTATTGTTGATTTGTTCATTTAAATAGTTTTTAAATTTAGTAGTCTAACCCAAAGCGGTTTTTGCTTTTTGAAAAAGTGCAATGGTCTGCGCGATGTCCTCCTCAGTAGTGGCCCAAGAGCATATACTTACCCGAATGGCTGCCTTCCCTTGCCAAGTTGTACCTCCCAACCAACATTCACCTGAATTTTGTAGGTGAGCAATGATTTTTTTCGTGGAATCATCATCTTTGAATCGAACCAGAACTTGATTAAACACAACCTCGTTCATAATTTCGAACCCAAGTTCTTTTAGTGACTTCGCCAGACGCTTGGCGTGTAGATGAAAGCCTTGCACCATTTCATTGATCCCTGATTTCCCCAAGTAGCGAAGTGTGGCCCAAAGTTCGATGGCCCTTGCCCGTTTAGAGAGTTCCGGTGTGTAGAGGAGGGGGTCTCGCTGGTCACTGTAAATGATATACTCTCCCGAAGCCTGTAGGGCACTTACCATTGCTTTGGGATGTCTACAAAGCACAATTCCGGAATCATAAGGTGTGTTTAGGGTTTTATGCCCATCCACGGCCCACGAAGATGCTTTTTCCATGCCGTGGGTCAAATGCTTCAATGAGTCACATGCCCCTGCCCACAATCCAAAGGCACCATCAACATGAACCCAGGCTCCCACTGCGTTTGCCATATCACATACCTTATCAAAGGGGTCATATCCACCTGTATTTACATTCCCGGCTTGTAACAACACCAAACAAGAACTATCCAATTTAGGTAAGGTATCAAGCATAAGCCTGCCTTGGTCATCAGAGGGTATCCATTCAAGGCTATTTTTTCCAAAACCAAGCAAGGCCAAGGTCTTTTTTACGCTGGCGTGTACCTGCTCGTGTGCGATTATTCGAATATTCGGTGCTCCAATTAAGCCCTTTTCATTAATGTCCCATCCCAAATTCTTCAGCAATTGGAAACGCGCTGCGGCCAAGGCGCAAAGATTGGCCATGGAAGTTCCGCTCACGAAGCCAGCAACGGTGGACTCGGGCAATCCAAAAAGGTCCTTGAGCCATTTTTCGCATACGGATTCCAATTTGGCATTGATGGGGGAGGTCAGATACAGGCCAGCGCATTGATCCCAGACATCGGACAGCCACTTCACACCAAGCGAAGCTGGAACGGCACCTCCATTTACAAAGCCAAAGTATCTTCCCCCAATTTGTGCAATGGTATTTGGTGTTCCATAGTTGTTCAAGAAATCCAAGGTGTCCAATGCAGAGGTTGACTTCTCTGGAAGTTTTTCATCAAACTTTTTTAAAAGTTCTAAACTTTCTTCTGAAGGGAAAACATCCATTTCAGAAATGCCATCCAGATAGTCGTAAGCATACTTTTGGGCCTTTTCAAAAATAGTTTTATCCGAAAATTCGGCTCGCATTTGTTCCTGTAGCTTCATTGGTATTTAAGGTATTGATGGTATTTTAATTGCATTTGAAAATACGGAAAAACTGCTACCAATACTTTTGAAATACATGAGAATTTTACACCGCAATAGCTTTTATATATGCAGCCATATCAAAATCTGTCAAAATGCTACTCGATGGAATGTAAAGTGGGTGTCGAGGGTGGCCTTTATGCGTAAGGGATTGGGCTTTTTTCCATTGCAAACCTGAAGTATGGACAGCTGCATACATTTCAATCAGGCATTTGGGAAGATATGTCCGAGATTCCACAAGATTACCAAATGCCAACCAAAGTGTTTTAATCTCAAATTGATGGATGGTCAATCGAAATATTTCGCAGTTTTTTGAAATCAGCGTACGCTTTGCAACTTTGGTTAATTTATTTGGATTGGTAGCTCTTTGGGGATAGAGGTTGAACATCAACCAACCGTCAAAACCGTTGCTGAAAGCAATTCGTTTTACGGATTTCAATGTGTTGTCCAAGAGTTCAGGTTGTGCCGTACTCGGATTCAGCCCGATGCAGGCCAATGTATTCTTACCAGGTTCCCCAAGCAGAAATCGGGCAGTATTATCGCTGTTATTCCGATATATCCACTTGGATTCCAATTTTTCTCAGCTTTCCCACTCGGTGTGGAAGATTCCGTCTCGGTCCAATCGTTCATAGGTGTGTGACCCAAAGAAGTCCCTTTGGGCCTGTATGAGGTTCAATGGCAGTCTGTTACTGGTATAGGCATCAAAATAGGTAAGGGCATTGCTCAGTCCCGGTAAAGGAATGCCATTGTTTGCGCCGTAAGCCACCAATTCTCGAGCTGAATCAACGGTCTCTTTGACTTTTGATACAAATGAGGGAGATACCAAAAGGTTGGGTAGTTCGGCATCAGCCTTAAAAGCTTCGGTAATATCTGCCAACAGTGCCGCTCTGATAATACAACCAGCACGCCAGATTTTGGCAATTTCGCCAAGTTCAAGCTCATAGCCATATTCCTTTGAGGCATCTGCCAATTGATGCATACCCTGGGCATAGGTGATAATAAAGGCAAAATACAGAGCCGCTTCGGCCTTTTTTACCAAAGAATCCTTAACCACATTTTCAGGTGTCGGTCTATCATACAGCGCATCGGCCTTGATGCGTTCATCCTTTAAGGCTGAAATTTCGCGCATGCTAACGGCAATGTCGATGGTAGGCACAGGAATTCCCAAATCCATAGCATTTTGGGAGGTCCATTTACCCGTTCCTTTTTGTTTGGCCTTATCCAAAATCATATCCACCAAATCCCCATCGGTCAAATCATCTTTTTGGTCAAAAATAGTTGCTGTGATCTCCACCAAAAAGGATTGAAGCCTCCCTTTACTCCACGTATCGAAAGTTTTATGCAATTCTTGATTGCTCAAATTGCCTGCCTTTTTTAGAAGGTCATAGATTTCTGAGGTTAGCTGCATCAGTCCGTATTCGATACCATTGTGGACCATTTTTACATAATTTCCTGCTGATTTTGGGCCCAAATAAGTCACGCAGGGCTCTCCCTTGTACTTGGCGGAAACCGCCTCAAAAATGGGTTTTACGAATTGATAGGCTTCCCTGGAACCTCCGGGCATGATACTGGGGCCTTTTCGCGCACCCTTGGCTCCTCCGGAGACACCTGCCCCAAAAAAGTTGATGCCCTTTTCTTTGAGGTACGCCTCTCTTCGGTCTGTATCCGTGAAAAAAGAATTGCCACCATCTATGATGATGTCACCCTCATCCAAATAGGGAAGCAGGCTTTCAATCACAATATCCACAACCTTACCTGCAGGAACCAATAGCATTATTTTACGGGGTGCACTTAAAGAAGCGACAAATTTGGCGGCATCCACATCGGCATTTACTTTCGATTTATCCCCGCCTTCTTCGATAAGTGCGTTTACTTTTTCTTGGTCCAAATCGTTTCCAAAAGCGGTAAACCCGTTATCAGCGACGTTCAAAATAAAATTCCGTCCCATGACACCAAGACCTACCAACCCAAAATCGTATGTGTTTGCCATATTCTATGCTTTTTACGCTGCTTTTGTTAAGTGATTACTAAGTAAGCTATTTAATAAATTCCGAACCTAAAATAAACGTTATATTCGTTAAGCTCAAAAATAAATGACTCGTAGAAACCTTTTGGGGCTTATACTTTTCCTCGCATTTATTGAAACGTACAATGATAGTCAACATTTGAATTAAATATGAAAGAGACCAAAAACCAAATGCTCGTCATTTTTGGAGCTTCTGGAGACCTCACAGCACGAAAATTGATTCCTTCCCTGTTCAATTTATATGTCGCTAAACAATTACCAAAGAATTTTGTGGTTTTGGGGGCAAGCCGAAGCAATCTTTCCGATGGGGAATTTAGGAAGAAGGTAGTATATGAAAGCCCATACTTAAAGTCCAAAATAGAAGATTTAAAGGAGAACTATGTTAAGGGCTTCGCTGATATGTTGTTTTATGAGGATTTGGGGGATGATTATACCAAAAATTATGAAAGATTAAGCAAACGCATTGCGAAGCTAAATGATACCAATGGGACGGAAAATAACTATATGTTTTATTTGTCAACGCCCCCCAGTTTGTACGAACCCATAGCCAAGAACCTCGCTGATGCCGGATTAAGCTCACAGGAAGAGGGCTGGAAACGGTTGATTGTTGAGAAACCCTTTGGATATAGTTTGGAGACTGCAAAAGAATTGAACAAGGGACTTCAAAAGTATTTTAATGAATCGCAGATCTATCGAATAGATCATTATTTAGGAAAAGAAACTGTGCAAAATCTGTTGGTGACCCGTTTTTCCAACAGCATTTTTGAGCCCTTGTGGAATCGAAATTATATCCATCACGTGGAAATTACCAATGCGGAAAGCGTCGGCGTGGAGAAGCGAGGCGGGTATTATGATAAATCAGGGGCGCTACGTGATATGTTCCAAAACCACCTCCTCCAGATTGTTTCTTTGGTGGTCATGGAACCCCCAATCGGCAACGAACCTGAAGATATTCGAAATGAGAAGGTAAAGGCCTTAAAATCTCTTCGAATTATGAAGGATGACGAATCCCTCTTCGAAAACACCATTCGAGCACAATATGTGGCTTCTGAAATCAATGGAGAGAAAATTAAAGGATATCGGGAAGAAGATGGTGTGGACCCCAACTCAACTACGGAAACTTATGCAGCGGTAAAGTTTTTCGTGGACAATTGGCGTTGGAAAGATGTTCCCTTTTATGTGCGAACGGCCAAGCGTATGCCTACGAAGGTCACCGAGGTTATCATTCATTTTAAAACCCCCCACCATCAAATCTTCAAAGACTCAGGGTTGAGTAGCAAAGACAATAAGTTGATCATTCGTATTCAGCCCGACGAAGGTATCTTGATCAAGTTTGGGGTGAAAGTACCTGGACAAGGCTTTAAAGTTGAACGTGCCAATTTGGACTTCTACTACTCCAGTTTAGCAGAAACCTATGTGATGGAGGCTTACGAAAGGTTGTTATTGGATGCCATGCAAGGGGATGCTACCCTTTACGCACGGGCGGATGAAGTTGAGGCTGCCTGGGAGTTTGTAGACCCGATTCTGGATTACTGGAAAAATGGAAAGGACATTCGTATGTATGGATATGCTGCAGGGGTATGGGGCCCTGAGAACGCGGATGAACTCATTGATGATTTGGGATTTTGGCGAAATCCAGGGCAGAACCTGGCTGATGACGCTGGGTATTGTGTAATTTGTTAATGGCTATGGAACTAAAGATTTTTGACAATAAACAGAAGGTGGCAGAAGCATTCTCGGCTTATTTTGCCAATGTAGTTAAAGGAGAAGCGGATTTTCATGTGGCACTTTCTGGTGGGAGCACTCCAAAGATTGTATTTGATGTTCTTGCTGAGAATTTCAGGGATACTATGGATTGGAATGAAATTCATTTTTATTGGGGAGATGAGCGCTGTGTGCCCCCAACGGATGATGAAAGCAACTATAAAATGACGGTGGAGCATTTGTTTTCAAAATTATCCGTACCAAAAGAAAACATACACCGAATTTTGGGGGAGAACGACCCAAAATCTGAGGCACTTCGTTATGCCAATCTTTTAGAAATTAATTTGGATAGGGTAGAGGGTATCCCTCAATTTGATATGGTGATTTTAGGTATGGGTGATGACGGCCATACAGCTTCAATTTTCCCACATGAAATTGAACTTTGGAATGCTGAGGACCATTGTGTGGTAGCAACCCATCCTGATTCTGGGCAAAAGAGGGTTTCCATCAATGGAAAAGTGATCAATAAAGCTAAAACTGTGGTTTTTTTGGTTACGGGTCAGGGTAAGGCCGAAAAAGTGAAAACCATTACAGAAAAAGCAGAAGGATTTAAACAGTACCCTGCTTCGTTGGTACAACCAGAATCAGGGGATTTGGTTTGGTTCTTGGACCGAGATGCTGCTTCTTCGCTCAGTTAAGGTCAAGTTTGGATTCCTCATAATCATCCTCCTCTGCCCGCTTTAAAATGGGTTCTGGAATCGATTTCTTGGCTTTGGCCCCCATTTTCTTAAGCTTCTCAATACTGGTCACAATGTTTCCACGGCCTTCAACCAATTTGTTCATCGCACCGCGATATTCATTTTTGGCCTCATCCATTTTTTTGCCAACGCGTGTAAGGTCGCTTACAAAACCTTCAAACTTATCATAAAGGGCACCTGCCTGACGAGCAATTTCAATGGCATTCTTTTGCTGCTTTTCATTGCTCCACATGGTATCAATCGTTCGGAGTGTGGCTAATAGGGTAGCAGGAGTAACGATAACAATATTTTGTTCAAAGGCCTTGTTGTAGAGGGAATTGTCTTCATTTATGGCAATGGCAAATGCCGGTTCGATGGGGACGAACATCAACACGAAATCTGGACTTTCCATCTCATAAAGGTCCTCATATTTTTTTGCGGACAGTTGCTCAACATGTTTTCGCAAGGAATTGATATGGTCCTTTAAAAAACGAGGTTTGTCTTCATCTTCGGCGTTTGTGAATCGCTCGTAGTCGGTTAGCGAAACCTTTGAATCCACAATCATCTTTTTTCCGTCCGGCAGATGGATGATGACATCGGGGAGAACTCGGCTTCCATCTTCTCGAGTAAAACTCTGCTGTACGCTATATTCCCTGTCTTTTTCAAGTCCAGACTTTTCCAAAACCCGTTCCAAAACCAGTTCTCCCCAATTCCCCTGCATTTTGCTGTCCCCTTTAAGGGCTTTGGTCAAATTTTCCGCCTCCTGGGTAATTTTTAGATTTTGGTTCTGTAGGTTGAGTAATTGTTCTTTAAGTGCTGAATGGATGCTGATATTCTCTTTTTGCGACTTTTCCACCTTCTCCTCAAATTCCTTTATTTTTTTATTGAGGGGATTCAAAATACTTTCAATATTCTCCTTGTTCTTCTCCGTAAACTTTTTGGATTTGTCCTCTAGGATTTTGTTGGCCAGAATTTCAAAATCTTTGGTGAATTTTTCCTGTAATTTTTCAACCTCCTCTTTCTGTTCGGTATTGATGCGCTGTAAATTCTCGAAATCCGCCTGGCGTCGTACCAGTTGGTTTCCTTGCTGCTCCTTTTGAAGTTGCAATTGTTTTATTTCCTCATCACTGGAAATCAATTTATCGTTTAAGGCATTGATATTGCCCTTTAATTGTTGCTCACGCTCTTGCCAGACCTCTTCATTGGATTTCGTCTTTAATTTTTGGAGGTACATGCCCAAAAACACCCCAATGGCTATGGCTAAAAGGCCGATAATTATATAAATTAATTCGTTACTCATGTAATCTTTTATTCAGATAAAGATAACGGATTCCCGTTGATGTTAATCTTATGCTCCAAGATCATTTACTAACCTTAAATGCGCCTGTTTTTGGGTCGAACACCACCATTTCTTCTGGAAAAAGCCTTTCAAAATGCTCATTTTCAATCAACTGACAGGGCTCCCCAAAAGGGTTTTGTTCGCCATCCAAAATCAAGATTTTATCGCAAAGCTGGATGGCCAAATCAATTTCATGGGTTGTGAAAATAATGGTCTTTCCCTCGTTGTGAGTCAAGCTCTGCAGCAGTTTCAAAATTTGAACTTTGTGATACAAATCAAGATGGGTGGTAGGTTCGTCCAGCAAGATGAGCGGAGTATCCTGTGCCATGGCCCTAGCAATCAAGACACGTTGCAATTGACCATCACTGAGCTCATGACATTTTCTATGTCGGAGTTCTTTCAGCAAAAATGCCGTGAGGCTTTCTTGAATATAAATCTTATCCTTGGAGGTTAGGGTACCAATCCAATTTGTATAAGGTTGACGACCCAGCGCAATCAACTCTTCCACAGTCAGATTTTTTGAAGAAGGCTGTTCCGTCAACACCACACTGAGCTTCTTTGCCAAGTCCCCTGAGGAATATGTGGAGAGGTCCTGATTGTTTATGGAGATACTCCCGTAAAGCTTGGGTTGTAGATTGCCCAATGTCCTGAGCAAAGTTGATTTTCCGATGCCATTGACACCGATGATGGCGCATAACTCCCCTGAATCACAAGAAAAATTGATGTTGCCGGCAACCGCTTTGGATTTGTACCCAATGGTTAAACCATTTGTTGATATACTTGACGTTTTAGAGTCGGGCATTAAAATAGCATTTTACGTTTTCGAACCAATAACCAGATAACTACTGGGGCGCCAACCAATGAAGTTATGGCATTTATGGGTAAAATGCTCGCAGAATTCGGCAATTGGGCTATGGTATCACATAGTAGCATCAAAATAGCACCATAGAGAAATACGGCAGGTATTAAAATACGATGCTCCATGGTATCGAAAATTTGCCTCGTCAAATGGGGTACCGCAAGTCCAACAAAAGCAATAGGACCAGCAAATGCAGTGATGCCCCCAGCGAGTAATCCTGTTGCGATAATAATTATCAGTCTTGATTTTTTCAAAGATACACCTAGACTTTGCGCATAATTTTCTCCCAACAAAAAGGCATTCAATCTTTTAATGGAAAGAATGCTCAACAAAACCCCAAAACCTGTAATACCGGCCAAAAGGAGAACCTGGGTCTGGGATAAATTCCCAACACTTCCAAAGGACCAAAAAATGAAACGTTGCAAGTTTTCCGCAGTGGAAAAATAAGCCAAAACACTAACAATGGCTGCAGTAATGCTTCCGAACATTAAACCAATAATAAGTAAGGCCATGGTGTCTTTTATACGATTGGCAACGACCATCACTACCAGTAAAACCAAAAAACTCCCTATGCTTGCGGCAATGGCCAAGGTGATATCATTAAGAAGGGTGAAAGAGGCAAAGCCCGAAATCAACGACGTTCCCATCAACAAGAGCGCAGCCCCTAAACTTGCCCCAGAACTTATGCCCAAAACAAACGGCCCGGCCAAAGGGTTACGGAACAGTGTTTGCATCAAAAGACCACTCACTGAAAGGCCACCACCCACCAAAACCGCGGTAAATCCTTTTGGGATACGATAGTTCCAGATGATGTAATTCCAAGATTCCACTTCAATTTTACCCCCAAATAATGAAGATAGCATAGCCTCAAATGGAATGGCCACAGACCCTGAACTGATATTCAAAACCCATGCAAGCAACAACGCGAGAACTACAAGCAAAAAGGAAATTTGATATGATTTTGGTCTCTGCATTTAAGGTAGGGGCAAATAGAATGTAAGATTGTGATTGGGAAGCAATTCAGGATGTAGAATGGCAATGAGGTCCTTAAGGACCAAATCGGGTCGTTGCGGAGCGAGTTCATAAAACAATAGTCCTCCTGTTTGGCCTTTTTTCACCGCATTGGAATAAACTTTTTTATTTGAAAAGGCATCGAACTCTTCATAATGGGCATTGGCCGCCTCCAATTCCTCATACGATGAATGTAGGGAGGGATTAAACCAAAAATCTGCCTTTTGGCCTTTTTCAAGAACTGCTTCCAAACTCAGGCCTATACTTCCTTGATCTTTAGTATTGGACCATATATAATCTGAATTGGCGTCCCGTAAAAATTGGGCCATCCAGCTTTTTCCTCCCGCAACGTACCACACATCTTTGTATAATCCGCCTGTTAAAACCGTAGGTTTTTCTGCTGCCTGTTGGGCCAACAACTTGGTCTGATTGTACGAAGCTTCAATTTCTTCAAAAATGTGGTCAGCTTCCTTTTCCTTCTGAAAGAAGGGAGCGAAAAACTTTATCCATTCAGCCTTTCCCAATGGGGTCTGCTCCGTCCAATCCCCATTGTAAACTATGGGAATGTTCGATTTTTTCAGCGTTTCGTAAGCCTTGTTGGTATTATTTATGCCGAAGCCGATGACCACTTCTGGATTCAACTCCAACGCAATTTCGGTATTGATATTTTCGTTGGTGCCCAATTCCTTGATCAAACCAGAGTTGATACGTTTTCTGGCTTCAGCTGAGGACACTAGGTCCGTACTTGGAAAACCTACTAGAGCATCCAAGACACCGAGGGCCTCCAAAGAAGGAATATGGGTAGTAGAGGTAACAACCATAGCTTTTACCGGAGTGGCCACAATGGCATCATAGGCATCTTTGGGCAAGGTGATTGAAGCAAGTTTTTCCCTTGGAATCAAGGCATAGGTAAAGGCGGTTTCCGACCCAGGCCAGGCGGAGGTAACCTCAATCACGGTATAGAGATCATTTTGCTGTATCGTAAAACCCGAAGCATGTTCAACCTTGGTTTGAACTAAATTTTGTTGAACCGGAAAGGGCTTATTTTTTTCGACACATCCCCAGAAAAAGCAAACAATCAATGCAGCAAGCAGAAGGTTTGTTATCCATTTTTTTGCCATAGACCCAAATGTAAGGTTATTTAACTTTTGTAAAAAAAGATTAAACAGAATGATTACATTCGTACCGAATTTTGGTTTGCATAGGATCTTAACCCTATGTAATTAAAAGGGAATCTGGTGAAATTCCAGAGCTGTTCCCGCAACTGTAAGCTTTGTCTCTTTCGTTTAGAGATGCTTGCCACAACTTCAAAACCACTGCCCATCAGGGCGGGAAGGTAGTAGGCAAGACGCGAGTCAGGAGACCTGCCAAATTCAAACAAATTAAGTTAAACTTTCGGGATAAAAGTTTACGTATGGGTACAGACATACTACTCTCCCGTTTATTCATGTAAACGAAAATGAAAAAAAAGTATTTAGTGTTGTGCGCTGCTGTTTCGGCAGGCCAAATTCTTGTAGCCCAAAATGTCCAGCAAGATTCCATTGCAGTGCAAGAATTACAAGAAGTTGTGGTAAGTGACTCGCGGTTTCAGTTGAAACGCGAAAATTCGGGAAAAACCGTAATCAAGATTTCAGGAGCCGAACTGGAACGAAATCAAGGTAGAACCATTGCCGAAATCATCAATACCAAAAGTGGAATTGAAATTGCTGGTAGCCGGGGCAGGGATGGATCTGTTTTTGGGGTATTTGCCCGAGGAGGTAGAGGACGACAAGCCCTTGTCATAGTTGATGGTGTTCGCGTTTCGGACCCCTCATCGTTCTCACAGGAATATGATTTAAGATTGCTGTCTGCTGCCAATATAGAGTCGGTAGAAATCATAAAGGGAGCGGCCAGTACCTTATATGGTACCAATGCGGCTACAGCCGTGATCAACATTACCACCAAGAAAAACGCCAAGAAACCGATTTCGGCCAATTTTCAGTCTACCCTTGGAACCAATCAAACAGCCGATGATCAAAACTACAACTTGGGCAATTTTCAAAACAACGCCTTTGTTAATGGAACAGTGAACAGATTTTCCTATGGCATTAATTTTTCCAACCGATACTCCAGTGGATTATCTGCAGCGGTGACACCTGAAAATGAAGAGGATATTTTCTCGCAATTTAGTACAGATCTCAAATTGGGATATCAATTCACGGATAGTTTTGAACTTTCCATTTATGGAAATCAGACCAAGTTTACCAACGAGTTTGATGCAGATTTGGCCGAAGCTCCCAATCAAAGTAGAACCGCCCAAGAAAGGGCGGGACTTTCCACTTCCTTTAAATACACTAAGGGTTCCATTCACCTCAATGCGGCCTACACAGACTATGAAACGGAGAGCATTTCCACCTTTGGAGAAAGTGTATTTGAGGGGAAGAACTTGGTTTTGGATGTTTACAATAAGTACATTTTTGCAGAGAAATGGCATACTATTTTAGGTGTAAACTACCTGAAAGATGAGGCTGTATTTACCAATAAGGCTGATTTCACCATTGTTGATCCCTATTTCAATCTGGTTTATGTGTCTGATTTTGGCTTTAACCTGAATACTGGAGCCAGACTCAACAACCATTCGGAATACGGTAACCATTTCGTCTACAATGTAAATCCGTCCTATGCTTTTACAACTTCCGAGGGTTATGTAAAACTACTGGGTTCCTATGCCACTTCATACATCACACCTAATTTGATTCAACTATTTGGGGATTTTGGGGCGAATCCCGATTTGGAACCTGAGGAAAATAGAACAATTGAAGGAGGGGTAGAGTATTTCATCAACAAAAAGCTTAGGGTTAGCGCTTTGTATTTTGACCGCAATGAAAAAAATACCATTGGATTCGACCAAAATTTTACAAGTATCAACGTCGCAGATGAAATTGATGTAAGCGGTATTGAGTTTGAAGCGTTTTGGTTCCCAACCGAAGAGTTTTCCTTGCGTGCCAACTATACCTACACCGATAGGGAAGGGGACAATGCCATCCGGATTCCTGAACACAAGGTCAATTTGAACTTGGGATATCAGATCTGCCCAACCACCAACATTTCACTTGATTATGCGTACACAGGGGAAAGACTCGATACCGATTTTACCACTTTTACCGATGTGACCTTGGATGCATTTTCGCTGGTGAATCTGTATCTGGAACATGAAGTGATGGCAAACAAATTGAAATTGTTCTTAAGTGCCAACAATATACTGAATGAGGACTTCGCTGAAGTTTTTGGTTTCACTACAAGGGGAAGAAATATCACTACGGGGTTCAATCTCACTTTTTAAACAATTAACACCAAGGTAATGCTCAAACTATGTTCTTTTATGCCCGCCGTCACTCAAATGATTTATGATATGGGTTTACAGGACCAATTGTATGGCGTTACCTTTGAGTGCCCAGAGCAAGCCCTTAAAGAGAAGAAACCTGTGGTGCGCTGCATCCTTGAAGGTAAAAACCTGTCAAGTAGGGAAATCGATGCCGTGTTTTCTGCAAGTAAGCACCAGGGAAAAGATTTGTACTATGTGGATGAAACCCTGCTGGAACAGATTTCACCTGATGTGATTTTCACCCAGGATATGTGTGATATTTGTCAGATTGATACAGCTTGCACGGCTGCCGCCGTTGCAAACCTGCCGAAGCAGCCCGAATTGATTTCCGTAAGCCCTGAGTCTTTGGAAGATGTTTTTCGGTCTGCGGTAACTATAGCCAAAGCAGCTGAACAGGAAGAACGGGCTTATGAATATTTGAATGGCCTGAACCATAGAATTCAGCGGGTTGTGGATAAGTTAAGAAAGGCAAGGGCGCTACCAAAAAGAGTTATGCTCATGGAATGGCTAGACCCCATTTTTAATTGTGGTCATTGGATTCCCCATCAAATCGCACTCGCGGGGGGAGTCGATATGCTATCTAACCCTTCAGGAGATAGTGTCGTAACGCAATGGGAAAGAATAGTAAAGTACGATCCAGAAATATTGGTGATAGCGCCTTGCGGATTTTCAATGGACCGTACATTCGAGGAAATACACCTTCTTACTAAAAAGAAAGGATGGAAGAATCTCCAAGCCGTACAAAATCATAGGGTCTTTATAGCCGATTTTGATATGTTTACCCAATCATCTGCTAAAACCTTGGTAGATGGAATTGAAGTATTGGCGGGTCTTTTTCATCCAGAGGTGATTGAGGTACCACAGAAATTATTGACCAAGTACAAGACCTTTCAAATGGCAAGTACCCATTAAACAAAAGTCTGTTATAAACAAAAAAAAGCGGCTCAAAGCCGCTTTTTCTTTATTTCAAGTTTAGGGGTTTATCCAAATACATAATATCCTTGAGGGGTGTTTCCAAAGCAGATCCAGTAAAGGCTTTTGCAGGCATGAGCACTACAGATCCCTTTTTGGTGGAGACTCCCGTAATTTCTTCTAACGCCCTGGCCAATAAGGGTTCATTTGGGTCTCCTAACACGCCTAAATCGGATAAATCCTCTTCCAGCTCAATGTCTGGGGCCAGTCCATCTGTGTAATCAAAGAAACCATTGGCATTTTCGTTTCTTCCCACTAAGGGTTGCAATCCCCAACTATTATCGCTGTTTATTACATTTTCCCTAGTGCTGCTGTAGATAAAAGAATTTCCTGGGTCATCCACAAGTGTAATGGAAAACTCGTTCTTACCCCTTGTAGTCTCCCCAATATGGATAACGTTTACATAAGGTGCCAGACCGTTCATGACCAATTCGCTAGCGGAAGCAGAACTGTTGGTGGCCAACACGAAAACCCGGTTTAAGTTTAGGGAACTGATGGGTGTTGAACCCGTAGTATCCGCGAAATAATCCTCTAGCTGTTCGGCGCTCAACTGGCCTTGAATCTTACTGTTCCAACGTTGTCGAATATATAATTCATCGGTATTGGTCCCATAGACCATACTGGCCAAAAGGCGCGAAGTATTTACTGAACCTCCGGGATTGTACCTCATATCCAGTACCAATTCCGTAGCACCTTCTGCAACAAACTGGGCAAAAGCGGCATTTAATTCTTCATTAAAACTGCTTAAAAAACGATTATACATTAAATAGGCCACTTTTGTTCCGCCAACATCAAGTGTTTCAGCCACCAAAATGGGATCTTCTTCAAAGCCTTCAACTTTGGTAAGGGTAACCTCTTTAGTGTTATCTGTGATTTGTCCATTGGCTATATCCGCCATACCTAAGGTGTAGGTGTCGTTATCTCCGAAGAGAAGGCCTATGTAGTTGTCCAAATTTAATTGTTGTCCATCAACGCGGGTAAAAATTTCACCTCGACTAATATCCTTACTTGCAGCATCAGAATTGAGCTGTATATATTGAACATATCCGAAAATGTCATTACTGCCAGAGAATTGAACCAAACCGAACTCTAGTCCATTACTTTTGGAGACCCCCGACAGATTACTCACAAGCTCCTTATAATTCTCATTCCAAAAAGTAAACCTGTCTTCCGTAAACAAGAGGCTTCTCAAAAAGGCTTCCTCATCGGATTGACTTTGTATGAACTCTACAAATTCTGCATCGGTCGAAAATCGGTCATCTGCAAGATTTGGAACTTCAGCCTGCCAAAAGTACCATAGATTCATGGCTTGCCACATAAAGTCTTGAACAGGGAAATCTGCTGAGACAGGGGGGTTGGGATTAGGATTATCAATTCCGTTGTCGTCCTCGCTACATGCCAAAAAAAGCAAGGTCAATCCCGTAAGAAGGGAAAAATATTTCTTCATAGCTAAATTTTTGTTTTATTCCTCAAAATTCATTCCAATACTGGTAGAGGCTGGCAGATAAGGTGGTAAACTCGTTATCTTTTTCGATTTTGCCCCACAAAATAGTTACATCTAGGGAGAAATCAAATAATTTGTAACAAATTTCGATAAGCGTCGTCGTGATTATGTAGGAAGATGTGAAAACCTTCCGAACAACTAAAAACAACTAATGCAACAGACTGAATTTATTAATGTGGTAATGCCTTTTAAGGATAAACTATATCGTTTGGCAAAGCGATTGTTGGTTTCCCGGGAAGAGGCGGAGGACGCCACTCAAGAAATTCTGTTGAAACTATGGTCGAAGCACGAAACCATGGGAGAGTATAAAAACGTTGAAGCTTTCGCCATGACCATGACCAAGAATTTTTGTTTAGATCGATTGAAATCGAGACAGGCAAGCAACCTTAAGCTGGTTCACAGCAATTATCGGGACGAAAATGTCTCTTTACAGCGACAGTTGGAGGCAGAAGATAGTGTACGATGGATGGAGCGGATTATGGAAGGACTGCCTGAACAACAAAAAATGGTCTTGCAGCTTCGGGATGTGGAACAGTATGAATTTGACGAAATATGCGAGCTACTGGACATGAAACCCACCGCAGTACGTGTGGCTCTGTCCAGGGCGAGAAAGACAATAAGACAAGAATTGGCAAAAAAACATAACTATGGAATTGGATAACATAGAAAAGCTATTGGAAAAGTACTTCGAAGCCACCACAACGGTTTCGGAAGAGCAAACTTTACGAAATTACTTTTCCCAAGAAAATGTGGAAGCACATTTGGAACAATATAGACCAATGTTCAATTATTTTTCCGCCGCCAAAGAAGAGCGGTACACCAAGCAGGTTCCATTAAAACCTAGAAAAAACTATTATAAATGGATATCCGTTGCTGCCGTGGCCCTTCTAACCTTTGGAATTTACTTTGGTAACCAGTATCAAGAACGTAAACAAGCAGAATTTGCTTATCAGGAGACCAAAAAGGCATTTGAACTCTTAGCGGAAAACTTTGGTCGAGGCACTGAAAAAGTGGCCTATTTGGAAGAGTTTGAAGCCGCAAAACAGAAAATTTACAACAATGATTAAAACAAAAAAGATGAAAAGGTATATTTTAATTTTTCTAATCGTCGCAATTCCGATATCCGGGTTTTCACAATCCCTGTTCGACAAGTTTGAAGATTTGGACGATGTTACATCGGTGGTCGTGAACAAAAGTATGTTCAACCTATTGGCCAAAATCGATGTGGAGGTTGATGATCCCGAAGCACAGGATTTTATGGAAATCGCGAGTAGTTTAAAAAGTCTTAAGGTGTTTACTACCGACAATGAAAAAATAGGAGCAGATATGAAAGCTTCTGTGGGCAGGTATCTCAAGTCTTCCACTATGGAAGAATTGATGCGGGTCAAAGACAGGGATGCCAATGTGAAGTTTTACATCAAACAAGGCAAGGACGAAGACCATGTAAGTGAACTGTTGATGTTCGTCACCGGGTTGAAGGATGTAGAATCTGACGGCAGAAAATTCGAAACGGTTTTACTTTCATTGACAGGGGATATCGATTTGAACAAAATCAATTCCTTGACGAAAAAGATGAATCTTCCCGAGGAGTTGAACAAAGCTGGGGAAAAAGGCAACTAAGATGAAAAAAACAAGCATAGGCCTATTCTTAATGCTTCTTCCACTAATCGGATTTTCACAATCGATATTCGATAAGTTCGAGGAGTCAGAAAGAATAGGTTCCATGACCATCAGCAAAGGGATGCTCCACATTGTTGCTGATATGATGGAGGAAAAAGGAGATAAAGAGAGCGAGGAATTTGTAGAGATTGCCAAAAGCATCGATGGTATCAAAATATTTGTTTCCGAAGATGAAGGGGCAGCTGCAGATATGGCGGCCACTATGAAACAATACGTAAAATCCTCAAAACTCGAAGAACTCATGAAAATCAAGGATGGGGATACCAATCTTAAGTTTTATGTTAAGAGTGGAAAGGACGAAGACCATGTAAGCGAGCTATTGATGTTCGTTACGGGGTTGGAAGATGAAAAGGAAGAGTCATACGGCATAGAGACCGTATTGTTGACCATGAGTGGGGACATCGACTTGACCAAAGTGGGGTCTTTGACCAGAAAAATGAATCTGCCCAAGGAGTTGGATAAGGTTGAAAAGCAGTAATGGATAAAAACATTGGGTATCAAACATCTGTAACAAAATAGATGGTTTTGATACCCATTGTTGAAGTGATCAAGAAGTGAAAATCAATCAAAAAAACAGAGATGAAGCATATAATTAAAAGTTTGTTCGCAGTGGTAGCCCTTGTTTTGGCCTCCTGCTCCTCGCAACAGAGTTTGCAGGAATACTATGTGGACAATTCAGAAAACCCAAATTTCATAGCACTTGATGTTCCGGCGAGCATTTTGAAAATGGAAAGTGCCAATTTGACCTCGAAACAGCTTGAAGCCGTAGAGTCTCTTCGAAAGTTCAATATGTTGGCTTTTAGAAAAACCTCTGAGAACGTAGCCGAATACAAAGCTGAAAAAGCCAAAGTAAAAGAGATTTTGAAGGATGGCGAGTTTGTTGAATTAATGAAAATTAATTCACAATATGGAAAAGGCGTCATCAAGTATTTAGGCACCGAAGATGCCATTGATGAGGTCATCATTTATGGAGATAGTAAAGATATGGGCTTCGCTTTGGTTCGGGTTTTGGGCAAGGATATGAATCCTGCACATATCGTTCAACTGATGCAAGCCATTCAAAAATCGGATTACAATGGCGAAGGATTGGGAGAGATTGGAAAGTTTTTAAAGGGCTAGTTCTCAAAACCACCAATACAATATGTCCCGTACTGCTTGCAGTGCGGGATTTTTATTTGTCATCAATTCAAACTCCAATTTTTGTGACCTTCTTTATACCTTAGTGTCTTACTGTAATAACACTAACAAAATCTTTATCACTATGGAAAAAGCACAAGAATGGATGAACTACGGATTGGACTTGGCCAAAGAGTTCGGACCGAAATTGATTACCGCGATTCTCATTTACATTGTAGGTTCTTGGATTATCAAGAAAATTGTCGGGGCCGCCCGAAAGGTTATGTCCAAGAGCAAATACGACGAATCGCTTCAACGATTTCTATTGAACCTCATTTCTTGGACGCTAAAGGTATTCCTGATCATCGTAGTGATTTCCAGGTTAGGGGTCGATGTAACCACTTTTGCCGCTGTTATTGCCGCTGCTGGTCTTGCCATTGGTTTGGCCTTGCAGGGATCACTCTCCAATTTTGCCGGAGGGGTTTTACTTATGATTTTCAAACCCTACCGTATTGGGGACCTCATTGAGGCCCAGGGCGTACTTGGCGTGGTAAAGGAAATCGAGATTTTTACCACCAAGTTAACGACGCCCGAAAATAAACTCGCTATAGTTCCAAATGGTGCAATGGCGAATGGAAACATTATCAATTACACCGCGGAAGGAAAAATGCGTGTGGATACTGTAATTGGTGTGGGCTACGATGAGGACATCAAAAAAACAAAAGAAGTATTGTTGAAGGTCTTGACTTCCAATCCCAAAGTACTTCAAGACCCAGCTCCTTCGGTAAATGTTATGGAATTGGCCGATAGTTCTGTAAATTTTGCGGTTCGACCCTTTTGTAAGCCGGAGGATTATTGGGATGTGTATTTCAACACCTACGAAAACTGTAAACTTGCATTAGATGAAGCTGGCATTGAAATTCCTTACCCACATCAGGTGGAAATTCATAAAGAGGGATAAATAAAATAAATACTATATCAAACCCGCTTGAAATGGTGAGGCAGGCGTAGTCGAGGACCACATAAGGCATCTCGACTACGTTCTTTTTTTAGATTACAGGAAAGCTTCCATCAATTTAGGATAGTATTTTTGACCAATATTGTCGAACTTCAGTCATTGGTCGAAATCTCTAATCAAAATGTCACGTTTTTATGGTTCAAATTGTCATAGTCACGGAACATAAATCTTTGATTTGAAAAACTATCATGACATATTATTTCCTTACGCTTATAACATCCTTGGCTCTTCAGAAGATGCAAAAGACATTATACAGGATATTTTGATAAAATATCTTTCAATAAACAAGGATCATATCGAGAATGAAATTGGGTATTTGGCAAAATCGGTAATCAACCAATCGATTAATGTAAAAAAGAAGAAAAAAACAATATCAGCCGATAGTATTTGGTTACCAGAACCAATTTCAACAGAAAATGCAGACGTAAATATCAACAAAGAAGAAATATTGTCTTATTCCATACTCGTTCTTCTTGAAAAACTATCTGCGAAAGAACGTGCCGTTTTTATTTTAAAGGAATCATTTGACTATTCTCATAAAGAAATCGCAGAAACTATTGGTTTTACAATTGAAAACTCTCGAAAATTATTAAGTAGGGCAAAAAGCAAATTAAATACGACCAGGAATTCAAGCAATACTAATTATCAGCAAGACACATCACAGCTGAGATATTATGTTGAAGCCATGAAAAGTGGAGATATTACTTCACTTGAAAAATTATTGTCAAAAGATATCCTTTTGGCGGCTGACGGTGGCGAGCATGTTAAAGTGGTACGAGCGATAACCAATGGCATACGAGACGTATCCAAGCTTTCACTGTATGTATTTAAGGCTTTTTTGACCGGATTAGAGATTAGAATCAGTACTGTAAATCATCAACCTGCCATTTTATATTATCAAAACGGGGCTTTATACAACTGCCAGGTTTTTGAAATGGAAAAAACGAAAATCAGAAGTATATATTCCATCGTTGACCCAAAGAAGCTAAAATCACTTTTTCCGTAAAGCACGTCACGTTTTCCCTATTGAATTTGTCATTCTGTTGAACCTAAAATTCAATAGATGAAAACATTGTTAAGAATAGATGCTAGCCTAAGAAAAGAAGGCTCACATTCAAGGGCACTTGCTGATTTTTTTGAAATAAACTGGAAAAAGAAGTACCCCGGAGGAGAAGTGCTTTATAGGGATTTGACCAATACTCAAATTCCACATTTACAAAATGAAACCGTTCAAGCCTTTCACATCCCGAAGTCAGAGCAAACGGGAAATAATAAACTTGCGGTTGCATTGTCAGATGCATTGATTGAAGAATTACAATCTGCCGACCATGTTTTAATTAGCAGTCCACTTTATAATTTAAATGTTCCATCCACATTAAAATCCTATTTAGACCATATCGTTAGGTCAGGATATACCTTTAGCGTAAGTGAGGATGGTAGTTATAAGGGGCTTCTCGATAGTGAAGCAGCATACATAATCACTACCAAAGGAGAAACCTATAAGGGTACTTCCATGGAAGCACTTGATTTTCAAGAACCCTATTTGAAGTCCATTTTTGGTTTTATGGGTCTAAAACTGAAGGCGATTTTCTCTCTAGAAGCAACGGCACATCCCAATCTTCTTGAAAATAACCTAAGGGTACAAAAGGACAGCATACGAAAAGAACTCATGATGCTATGATTCGAAAAGAGTTTATAAAATGGATGGGATGGGGACCTATACTGTTAATGCACCCAAAATTTCTTTTAAGTCAAAAAACAACATACAATATGAAAAAAGAACCAAATTATTTTGAGGACGAACTGGTTAACAATGCCAGTATCATTTATCCTGAGGAAGGAGAAAGTCTACATATAAATGGCATGTCAGTCACCTTTAAAGTGACAAGTGAGCTATCCAATAATCAACTAGGAGTATATGAAATAACGCTTCCTCCCAAAGCTATTGGGGCCAAGTTGCATTATCATCGTTTTATGGATGAAACCTTTATTGTTACCAAAGGCACGCTTACTATTGAAATTGGAGATACAAAACAAAAAGCTGAATCGGGAACCGTGGCATATGTTCCTAGGTTCAGCCCACACGGATTCAGAAATGATACCGAAGAGACAGTTCAATTATTATTGTTATTTAATCCGGCTGAAAAACGCGAAGGCTTTTTTAAAGGTTTACACGAAACCTTGAGCGAAGTACCTATTGACCCTAAAAAGTATCTAAAGCTGTATAATAAATATGATAGTTTTCCTGTGGATACCTCCAATATGATACCTGTTAGGGAATAAAGAATTAGAGTTCGACCAAAACTATACCCCGGTATAATTCGCCGGGGTAATTTTTTTAAGTTCCTTTTTGATATCATCAGATACCTCAAGCGTATTGATGAACTCACCAATGGTAATTTGGGTTATTTTTTCATTGGTTCGCGTCAAGCCCTTTAGGGCTTCGTACGGATTGGGATACCCCTCTCTTCGCAGAATGGTCTGAATAGCTTCCGCCACTACGGCCCAATTATTCTCTAAATCCTGTTCAAACTTTTCCGCATTCAATACCAATTTGTTCAAACCTTTTAAGGTGGATTGAAACCCGACCAAAGTGTGGGCAAAAGGAACCCCAACATTACGAAGTACTGTACTGTCGGTAAGATCACGTTGTAGTCTCGAAATGGGAAGTTTTGCGGACAAATGTTCAAAAACGGCGTTTGCCAAGCCCAAATTTCCCTCAGAATTCTCAAAATCGATAGGGTTGACCTTATGGGGCATTGCTGATGACCCGATTTCTCCCTTCTTGATTTTTTGTTTGAAATAATCCATCGAGATATAAGTCCATACATCCCTGTTCAAATCGATATATATGGTATTGATTCGTTTCAAAGTATCGAACAAGGCAGCCATATGATCATAATGCTCAATTTGGGTGGTGGGAAATGAATGGTGCAGCCCTAGCTTTTCCTGAACAAACTGTTTTCCAAACGCTTTCCAATCAATATTTGGATAGGCAACCTTATGCGCATTGTAATTCCCGGTTGCACCACCGAACTTGGCAGCACTGGGAATATCGTTCAATAAATTGAATTGTTCTTTCAAACGTTCCACAAACACCTCGATTTCCTTTCCTAGTCGAGTGGGGGAGGCTGGTTGACCATGGGTCCTGGCCAGCATGGGGATATTTTCCCATTCTTTCGCCAAATCCTTCAATTTCTCAAAAACCTCAAAATACAAAGGCACATAAACCTCGTTCATGGCTTCCTTTATGGAAAGCGGTATGGCTGTATTATTAATGTCTTGCGAAGTAAGCCCGAAGTGGATGAACTCTTTATATTTATCAAAACCTAAAGCATCAAATTGTTGTTTGATGAAATACTCAACCGCTTTTACGTCGTGGTTGGTAGTTTTTTCAATTTCCTTGATGGCTTGGGCGTCCTCAGTACTGAATTCCAAATAAATCCTTTGTAGATCTTCGAATTTGGATGAATCAAAATCTGCCAATTGGGGCAGTGGAATTTCGCAAAGGGCTATAAAATATTCAATTTCAACATGTACCCGATAGCGAATCAATGCCTCCTCAGAAAAATAATTTTGAAGTGTTTTGGTTTTGCTGCTATACCTTCCATCTATAGGTGAAATGGCAGTTAAGGAAGTCAAGGACATTTGGTTTTTCTTTTAAAGAGGCAAAGATACTTAAACTTCAAGAGTTTAGTGCCCCATGGCAACGAGCTTATCCAAGGTTTTCTTGGCTCTGTTCTTATAACCAGCGGTGCCTTCCCCAATGGTATCTTGCAATACCAATTTAAGTTCAGGATGTACCCAATCAAATTTTTGACCCAAATAAAAAAGACTGGTCATCGAGAATACCTTGGCGGCAATTTTGTGATTACCGATAAGCCAGTCAAAACAACAAGTTAAAATGCGGTCCAATTGTTCCTCGGTTACATGTTTCCTAAAGGCAACATCTTTCTTTTTGAAGTAGACCTCGGTCACCATCTGACAAATGTGCGCCATGGGTCGGATACACGATTCTGAGCTCATTGATTGCAAACCTTTGGTAAAAACATCCATATGTGGCACTATGTAAACCAGCTTTTTGCGCATCAGATGATCTAGCACCCAACTGGCGTTGAAGGAGTCAGATTTGTCCTCCTCAAAAACAAACAGAATTAAACTTCCGGTGAGCTCGGGCCACTGGGTCAATTCATTGACCAACCCATTAATTTTGCCCTTGGACAATCTGCCTTCATTTAATCGAACATGTAATTGCTGTTCAGTCACAAAAACTATATTTTTACGGAAACACCCAAGTGATGAAAATAGCAAAAAAAATAGCAATAGCCCTCTTGGTTATTTTAGTGGGAATGCAGTTTTATCGCCCTGAAAAAAATAGAGCATCAGGAGATTATGTAGCCGCTTTTGAAAAAGAAACCCAACCCAGTGCCGAAGTGCAGCAAATATTGGAATCGGCCTGTTATGATTGTCACACGGCCCATACCGAGTATCCTTGGTACAACAACATTGCTCCTGTTTCCTATTGGATTGATGGCCATGTAGATGAAGGAAAGGAACATTTGGACTTTTCGGAATGGGAAAACTATTCGGCCAAAAAGAAAGATCATAAGCTGGAAGAACTTGTTGAAGAAGTGGAAGAAGGCGAAATGCCTTTAAAGGAATATACTTGGACCCATAAAGAGGCTCGACTGACCCAAGAACAAAAGAAAGCCCTCATGGACTGGGCGAAAAAGACTAGAGCGCTTTACCAGATAGCTCAGATACCAAACTAGGAACACCTTCAGCAGCCGTGGAGGAGATAATGGTCAAGTTTTGGAAATCCATCGGATTCACACTTGGTTTGGGGTCCACAAAGTAAATCGGTGTCCCGGTATTTACGTAATGAATCAAACTGGCTGCAGGATAAACTTGCATCGAGGTTCCTATAATGATCAAGATGTCGGCCTGTTGGGTAATGTAAGCCGCAGTTTGCAACATGGGGACCATTTCCCCAAACCACACAATATGGGGTCGTAATTGATGTCCTTGTTCATCCAAATCACCTAAAACAAGATCCTGTTTCCAGTCCAAGACGTAGTTTTCGTTGATCGTACTTCGAACCTTAAGAAGTTCGCCATGTAAATGAACCACGTGCGAACTACCGGCCTGTTCGTGTAAATTATCCACATTTTGTGTAACAACACTGACATCGTAATGCGCCTCGAGTTGTACCAATGCATTATGACCTGCATTCGGACTGACCTCCAATAATTGCCTCCGTCGCTGATTGTAGAATTCAAGAACCAACTCTGGGTTTCTTGCAAAACCCTGGGGTGAGGCAACTTCCATGACATCGTACCCCTCCCACAGACCATTCGAGTCCCTAAAGGTCTTGAGTCCGCTTTCGGCGCTCATACCGGCACCAGTGAGTACTACAATTTTTTGTTTTTTGGCCATTATAGTTTAAAAGTAAGGAATTCAATTTTTGCTATCTTGTTATTTATGTTTCAAAACGATTTGTTGACCTATTTGGAAGGATTTCTGACTGAAGAAAGGAAGCATCGGTTTTTAGAGGTATTGTCCTTGCGCACGCGGTTTTTAAGCGTTGCCATAGAGGATGTCTTCCAATTGCACAATACCAGTGCGGTTCTTCGTAGTTGTGACGCCTTTGGTGTCCAAGATGTGCATGTCATAGAAGATCGTTTTGGAAAACGACTGGATAAAAACATTGCAATGGGTGCCGAGCAATGGGTAGATGTAAATCGCTACGGAACAACCACCGAATGTATTGATCATTTACGGGAAAACGACTATCAAATTATTGCGACCACTCCCCACGACGATTCTTGTCTTCTTTCTGATTTTAAGCTCGATTCCAAAACCGTTCTTTTTTTTGGAACTGAAAAAGAAGGCTTGAGTGATGAAGTCTTGAAAAAGGCCGATGGTTACTTAAAGATTCCTATGGTAGGCTTTTCTGAAAGCCTGAACATTTCGGTGTCAGCCGCCATTATTCTTCAAAAATTGACCCAACAGCTACGGAATTCTGACCTGGATTGGCAGCTTTCCGATATTGAAATCCTAGAAAAGAGGCTGGATTGGACCAAGAAATCCATCAAAAACGTGGAAGGAATTATCAGCAGATACCTATCTGACTAAAGTTTTAGTATTTTTAAGGGTTAACCAATTAAAAAACAAATGACTACACTACTTTACATTTTAGCGGGAATTTTGCTTTTAATCCTTTTTCTTGGGTTGATTGCACCGAAGACCTATAACGTTTCCAGGTCCATAGAGATTGGCAAACCGAAGAATGAGGTATTCAATAATCTCAGATTTTTAAAAAATCAGGATAGCTGGTCGCCCTGGAACAAGAAGGATCCCAATATGGAGAAAAAGTTCACAGGAACCGATGGCGAAGTTGGGGCCATGAGTTATTGGAATGGCAACAAAGATGTTGGTGAAGGCGAACAAGAGATCACAAAAATTGTGGACGGAGAAAGAATTGAGTCGGAACTCAGGTTTTTAAAGCCATGGAAATCCACTTCGGATGCTTACTTGACCACTGAGGAGGTCGCATCTGACAAAACTCGGGTCACTTGGGGCTTTTCAGGGAAAAATAAGTTTCCGTTCAGTATTATGATGCTTTTTATGAGCATGGATAAAATGGTGGGCAAGGATTTCGAAGAAGGTCTTTCCAGTCTTAAATCAACCTTAGAAGGATAATTATGAAATCCAACATGGTAGGCTGGTTTGAAATTCCTGTGGAGGATATGGACCGTGCCAAAAAGTTCTATGACGCCATTTTTGAAATCAATATCCAAGTGCAAGATTTTGGAGGTGTGTTGATGGGATGGTTTCCCTGGGCAGAGGGAAAGCCAGGAGCGGCAGGCTCGTTAATTCACGAGAAAAACTTTTATCGACCCAGCAACAAGGATGGTATTCTCATTTATTTTTCAAGCGAGGATGTTCAAAATGAATTGGATAGGGTAGAGGCTTCTGGAGGCAAAATTTTAAAGCCCAAAACCCAAATTAGTCCAGAAGTGGGCTATAGTGGGCTCTTTTTGGACACCGAAGGAAACCGGATTGCCCTGCATTCAAGAAAATAAAACTATTCCACTAATTCCAATAGTGCAACGGAATGGTCATTTTCAAGAATCACTTTGCCGTTGGAGACCATAACCTCGGTTTCTGAATAGGCATCGAATAGTTTGGTGCCATCTCCGAAAAATCCTTTCACCCACAGTGACTTTTTGCCCTTTGGCAGTTCCAAACCGATGACGACTTTGTCCTTGTAATCCCCATCCACATAACTTCTGGAAAATACATATGGGGATTTGGCCAACCGCTTGTGAATACCGGCTCCAACAGCAGGGTGATTCCTTCTGAACAAGCCTAATTTCTGCCAGTGTTTGTGGATTTTTTTAGTGTGCTCCAAACTATCCAAGTCTTCCCAATTCATAAAGGAACGCAGTGTGGCATCCCCTTCGGTTCCTTCGACGACCAAACTTCTGGCAGTCTCGTCACCATAATACACTTGCGAAGCACCGGGAGCCAATAACAGCATGTTCGCAGTCAAGAAAGGCTTTTGCCGATCTTTGTCAAATGGACTTCCATCATCGTGGGAAGTAAGATAGTTCAACACGCTTTTCCCTTTGAGTTTGGTGCCCAAAAGTTTGCTATATTTTTTGAAAACAGACTCATACCCATTATGTGCATCGTTCTTGAGGTCGAAATTGATAAGGCTCTTAAACCCATAATCAAAATAGTCGACTTTTTTGTCCCCAAAATCGAAATCGCGCCCACCAGTGATACCATAGTTATATACTTCTCCGACCATGTAAAAGGCATTGTCGTCCAAAACTTGGTCTGGATGTTTCTTCTTCCAGGTTTCGAAAGCATAAGAGGCTTCCTTGTACAAATCAGCCCATGCGTTTTCATTGACATGCTTCACTGTATCGACCCGAAAGCCATCCACACCAAAATCATTGATGTAATCAGTTAGCCATTTGATGATATAAAACCTTGGCGCCCTTGGATAGCCAGTTCGCTCAAAAAATAATTGCAGTTCATCCAATTCTTGGCTCAAACGACCTTCTTCCTTCCATTTGGCCAACAAGGCATCTGGCAGTTCCACCGCTTCATCGGTTTCTGTGAGAATATCGGGAAGGTTGTTCACCAAGGTACAGGCCGTGGTGTTTTCGTAATTGGTGAACTCACAGTTTGGTCCTGTCCTTACCCATTCTGAAGGCCAAACCGGGTCTTTTTCTGTGACCGGACCCGTATGGTTCAACACGACATCAAGCAAAACACGAATTCCTTTGGAATGCGCTGCTTTCACCATATTTTCCAGATCTTTCCGAGTGCCAAAGTTTGGGTCAACGGCCGTCCAATCCTTGGCCCAATAGCCGTGATAGGCGTACGTATTACCGGTGCCTTCATTGGTGGCACCGTGAATTTGTTCCACAATGGGAGTGAACCAAATGGCGTTGATGCCCAAATCGGTAAAATAGCCCTCATCTATTTTTTGGGTAATGCCTTGGATATCGCCTCCTTCAAAACCACGCAAAACTGCAGTTTCCTCCGTTCTATCAAAGTTGACATCGTTCTCTGGATTGCCGTTATTGAATCTATCCGTAAGTAAAAAGTAGACGTTGGCTGCTTCCCAGATGAAAGGGACTTCTTTTTCCTGCACAACTTCTGTTACTATAGGTTCATCTTTTTTCGGTGCTTTTTGTTCTTTACAACCAAAAAGAAAGGAGATAATGGACATAACAGTAAGTAGTTTTTTCATTCGTTGGGATTTTGCCTAAAACTATAAAATGAAAGGCGAAATATAAAATTTATTTAAAATGGCCAATCCGCGGAGCGCATCAAAAAAAGGGGAGTGGGTGTTATCTTCGGTTCAAAACCTTGTATTCCTCATAACAACTCGAGATGGCATCCAAGATTTGCAGATCGTTTGCCGTTCGAATAAAGGACTTGGAGTAATTGCAATTACTGAGAATGTCATCGATGTCCATTTTGTCAAGCTGAAGTAGCTCGGTGAGCGTTTCCCTATCGAATTTAGAGGCCAAAAGATTTCGAATATCCTCATCCTCTTTCATTTGACGCAACTTTCGCATTTGCTTGGGTTTTTTCCCAAAAAGGTTTCGCAATAAATCCGCTGGATTCAATATGGCACCCAAAACTTTGGTAACGGCACTGGGATTTTTGCTGCCTGCTTCATAACTCTTGGGCAATCCGGAGATGCTATATTGATATGAATTGTTAATAGGCAGGTTCTTCACATCGATCTCAAGATAGCCTGTCAGTTGATAGGGCCTCACAATAACCTCCTCAAGGGCATAAGCCAATTCGGTCAATGCGATTTCGGTGTTCTCAAACTTGAACATATCATTCGTCACCCGTACTTTTTGGGATTTAAATCCGAGGAAAGAAAGATACAGCGTATCGTTCACTGCAGCCGGGATAGTAAACTTTCCTTTTTGGTTGGTAATCGTTCCTACCACTTTATTCAGATTGATGACGTGCACACTCTCCATAGGAAAACTGGATTGGGCATTGACCACCGTAGCGGTTATTTCGCCTTCCAGCACGGCCTCATCCCCATCTTGTGCAAAACCAACAAATGAAAATAGGAAAAGTAATAAGGGTAAAATTCTTTTCATGCAATCAACGTGACCGTAAAAATACTAAACAAAGCAAAATTTACGGGAGAGTTGTGGCATTTAATATAGAATTAACTAATAAAAACCAGGTCTTTTCTTACCGCCACGTCTTCCTTTGTTTTCCTTTCGCCCCCTTTTAAAGGATTGATTGTCCCTTCCTTTGCGGTGTCCTTGTTTTCTATCTCTTTTTCGGCCGCCTTTACCAGAACTTCCTGGTTTTGTGGAAACCTCAACATTGATAAATCGCCCATTGACCTTAAAATCAGTAAAGGTTTGAAGGATTAATTCGGTTAGGGAAGCATCAGAATTGAAAAATGAAAAACTCCCTTTGGTATCTACATTGAAAATATCCTCTTTCTCAAGATTTAAGGTATCTCGAAGAAAGTCCTTTAGGCCCATCCAGTCGTAGCCATCCCTTTCCCCGATATTTATGAAATAGCGAACCGAGCCGGAGCCGGAGCCCCTCTCTCTGCTGCCACTGCGTTCACGGCCACTGTCCTGGGTATTCAAGTCCTTGGTCTTACTGTAGTAGTTGTAGAAACGGGTGAATTCGACTGAAACGATTTTTTTGATGAGCTCGTCTTTATCAATTCCGTCCAAAACATCATTGATAGCGGGCAGATACCCATCAATCTCGGTATTGATTTCGGTGTCTTTTATCCGATTTGCCAGATGGTATAACTGAATTTCACAGATTTCAATCCCGGTTGGAATCTTTTTACTTAGGAAATCCTGTTTTATCTTTTTCTCAATCGCCTTTATTTTCCGAAGCTCGGACCGGGTAACAATTACCATGGAGATTCCAGATTTTCCGGCCCTTCCTGTACGACCACTACGGTGTGTATAGGTTTCTATTTCATCGGGCAATTGGTAATTGATCACGTGGGTAATATCGTCCACGTCAATACCTCTTGCAGCAACATCCGTGGCGACCAAAAGTTGGACTTGTTTTTTACGGAAAGCGTTCATGACCAAATCCCTTTGGTTTTGACTCAAATCCCCGTGCAAAGCCCCTGCATTGTAACCATCCTCAATAAGGCGCTCAGCAACTTTTTGGGTATCTCGTTTGGTGCGACAAAAGATTACGGAAAAAATCCCGGGATTGGCATCGGCCAAACGTTTTAAGGCAGAATAACGGTCACGTCCCCCGACCACATAATATTCATGCTGAACCGTTGTGGCACCGGCATTTTTGGTGCCCACGGTAATCTCTTGGGGACTATGCATGAATTTTTTCGCAATGGTTGAAACCTCTTTCGGCATGGTGGCCGAAAACAGCCAAGTCAACTTTTCTTGGGGAGTGTTGGACAAAATATCCTTGATATCCTCATAGAAGCCCATGTTTAACATTTCGTCGGCCTCATCGAGCACGCAATAATCAATTTTTGAGATGTCCACCATACCGCGTCCGATCATATCTTTCATCCGTCCGGGGGTGGCCACAACAATTTGTGCGCCTCTTTTGATTTGTCTAGCCTGCTCTGTGATACTGGCGCCTCCGTAAATGGCAACCGTATTTAGGCCTTTTACATACTTGGAGTATAGTTGTAGCTCGTTGGTAATTTGCAGACACAGCTCTCGCGTTGGTGAAAGTATCAACCCTTGGGTTGTTCTACTTTCAGAGTGTATTTTTTGAATCATGGGAAAACCAAAAGCAGCGGTTTTTCCAGTACCGGTTTGTGCCAAGGCAACTAGGTCGGTATCTTCACTTAATAATAGGGGGATTGCTTTTTCTTGAACTTCGGATGGGGTTTCAAATCCCAAATCAGAAATAGCGTCCAATAGGGGTTTGTCCAGCCCCAAGGCTTCAAATGCAGTCATTGTAGTATACTTTAAATCGCAAATATGTTGTGTTGTTCAGAGCGATTTTTTGTACCCTACACGGAAGCTCATACAACACCTTGCCCATACCGGCGGCGTTAATAAAGGCGCAAAGGTAGTCTAATTTAAAGGGTTAGGAGCTAAAATGTCTCTTTTTTTAAGAATTCGACGAGACTTTGAATGGCCCTTCCCCGGTGGCTGATGGTATTTTTCACCTTGGTGGGTAGTTCCCCAAAGGTTTGATCATAGCCTTCCGGTCTAAAAATGGGGTCATAACCGAAACCTCCGCTTCCTTGCATCTGTTTGGTGATCCATCCTTCTACAGCGCCTTCAAATACATGGGATTCCCCCATCAAATTTAAATGGACGATGGTCTTGAAACGCGCCGTCCGTGAATACTCGTCTTTTAATTCTTCAAGTACCTTGGTCATATTGTCCTTCGCGTTTTTGTGCTCGCTGGCATATCGGGCTGAATACACACCCGGCGCTCCATTTAAAGCATCGATAATTAAGCCGGTATCGTCCGAAAAACAATTCAAACCATAGGTTTGCGTTACATAATCTGCCTTGATTTTGGCATTTTCAGCCAGGGTTTCACCCGTTTCAGGAATTTCCTCAGTACACCCAATATCATCGAGGGAAAGCAAAGTAAAAGTGTCAGGAAGAATAGCCCGTACTTCTTCTATCTTGTTTTGATTGTGGGTGGCAAATACGAGTTTCAAAAAGGCATATTTTTAAACGAACCAAAAGTAGTAATTTCGAATCTTAAGATTGGCACTAAATGAGAGTGAAGATTGTTCCACCATTGATCATGGTTGCTTTTGGAGGATTGATGTACTTGCTGGATAGGTTTCTTCCTGTAGGGGAGTTTGATTTTTTTGGTCGTATTGAGCTGGCTTGGTTTCTTTTTGGATTGGCTATTTTGGTGATGTTTTTAGGCATTTTTCAATTTACTAGGGCCAAAACCACAACTAACCCTATTGATTTGAACCAAACTACGAGCTTGGTTACCCATGGAATTTTCCGATATTCCCGTAATCCTATGTATTTGGGGATGTTATTGATGTTATTGGCCTTTGGATTGAAGTTGGGCAATGCCTTTAATACTTTGTTGGCCGCGGGGTTTGTGTATTATATGAACCATTTTCAAATTAAGCATGAAGAGGAGGCTTTGGAGAAGAAGTTTGGCAAACCCTACCGTTTTTATTTGAAGGAAACCCGACGTTGGTTTTGAATAAGGAGGCCAATGCATCGGGATTTATGCTTCAAAATTCATTTTTCGCAAATTTTCATTTCGATTTGTGAGATTTTTTCATTTGGTGGTTGGTTTTTTGTGTGAAGGTATTTTCGGTTGGGATTAAAGTTTAATTTTGAAGTTTATTTTGAGCAGCAATGGTTGAAGCAGCACGCAAATACGTTTTTGATTTTGATAGTACCTTGACCCGGGTGGAGGCCCTCGATGTTTTGGCAGAAATCACCTTGGAAGGTAAATCGAACAAAGAGGAGGTGATTCAGGAAATCCAGGAAATCACCAATTTGGGTATTGATGGGGATATATCCTTTACCGAATCTTTGGAAAGGCGTATTCGATTGCTCAATGCTCATAAGGACAATTTGAAATATCTTGTGGATGAGCTTCGTGAGAAAATCTCAAAGTCTATCGCGACCAACAAAGAATTTTTTGAAAAGTATTCCGACGACATCTATGTAATTTCTTGTGGATTTAAAGAGTTTATTGACCCCATTGTGGAGGAGTACAACATTCCTTCCGAAAGGGTTTATGCCAATACCTTTAAATTTGATACGGAAGGCAATATCATTGGCTTTGATGAGAGCAATGTGCTGGCTTCCCATAACGGCAAAATTGAATGCTTGAAGCATTTGGACCTTGATGGTGAAATTCAGGTAATTGGTGACGGTTACAGCGATTATGTAATGCGGGAAGCCGGGTTGGCCCATAAGTTTTTTGCCTATACTGAAAACGTTCATCGCGAAAAAGCCGCGAACAACGCAGACCATATTACACCTAACCTTGATGAATTTTTATTTGTGAACGATTTACCGAGAAATCTGTCCTACCCCAAAAACCGTATTAAAATCCTATTATTGGAGAATGTGCATCCTGACGCCTTTGACAACCTGTCCGAAGATGGTTTTTCGGTTGAATTGGTAAAACACAGTCTTAGCGAAGATGAGTTGATAGAGCGTATCAACGGCGTTCATGTTTTGGGTATCCGTTCCAAAACCCAAGTGACCCAAAAAGTGCTGGATGCGGCCAACAAGTTGTTGGTGGTGGGTGCTTTTTGTATAGGGACTACCCAAATAGACTTGGATTATTGTAAGCGAAAAGGGGTCGTCGTATTCAATGCTCCTTACAGCAATACCCGGTCCGTGGTAGAATTGGCCATCGGACAGATCATTATGCTCATGCGCAATGTTTTCACGCGAAGTACTGAAATTCACCAAGGGCAGTGGAATAAAACGGCCATTAACTCCAAAGAAGTCCGTGGTAAAAATTTGGGAATTGTGGGCTATGGCAATATCGGCAAGCAACTCTCGGTATTGGCGGAGGCCATGGGAATGCGGGTCTATTATTATGACATTGCTGACCGTTTGGCCCTCGGAAATGCAATTAAGTGCAGTAGCTTGGAAGAATTGTTGTCCGTTTCGGATGTGGTAACACTTCACGTTGATGACAATAAGGCCAACAAAAATTTTATCGGGGAACGTGAGATTCAGCAAATGCGAGATGGAGCTTATTTGGTCAACCTTTCTAGGGGCTTTGTCGTCGACATTAAAGCACTTTCAAATGCATTGAAGGATGGCAAATTGGCCGGGGCAGCAGTTGATGTTTATCCAGCTGAGCCCAGGAGCAATGGTGATTTTGAAACTCCCCTTCAAGGACTTTCCAATGTAATTCTTACCCCCCATGTTGGAGGTAGTACCGAGGAAGCGCAAAGGGATATCGCTGGATTCGTTCCCGGTAAGATTATGGCATATATCAATTCTGGAAATACCGTGGATGCGGTGAACTTTCCAAACATTCGCCTACCCAAGCAGAACAATGCGCATCGCTTTTTGCATATTCACCATAACGTACCCGGAATTATGGCCCGAATTAATGAAGTGTTGGCCAAATATGAAATGAATATCACCGGACAATACCTATCTACCGATGGTGAAGTGGGCTATGTTATCACGGATTTGGATAAAGAATATAACAAAGAAGTGGTAAAGGCCCTAAAGAATGTGGAGCATACCATTAAGTTCAGGGTGCTGTACTAGATTCTTCGCTTTTTGCAACGCCTATGCGGTTTCACCTTTTGAAATTGCTGTTTCACAACATTTTTGGGAACATCCCTATTTTTCGCACTAAATTGTAAGCTAATTCCTATAAAATGGAATCTGCATGAAATTCCGCCGTTTTAAAATTTTTAAGAGGGGCTTTCGGGCCTATTACCTGTTGGTAAGTACAATTGTCCTTCTTACCATTGTTATTCAATCGATGACCCAGTACACACTGAATGAGCAGCGTTCTACGGCTTTGGTTGTGAATTTGGCGGGTCGACAGCGTATGTTGAGCCAACGTTTGCTCAATGAACTATATTCTTGTAGATACCATAACTGCGATTATGCGGAGATGAAGCTGACCCTGACCAAGCTCTACCAAATGAATCGTTTTTTGCAGGAAGGCAATGTCAATCTAAAGATTGAACCACTTGATAATGAAGAAATATTAAAGGAATTCGGAAAGTTGGAAGCCCACTTGGATTGGCTTTATGTCGAGCTCAAGGATTTCCAGAGTTTTTCCAGCATTAACTTTAGTGATGTGCGCTATCGGGTAGATCGTTTTCTCTTCATTATGGATGGAATAGTGAACATGTTCCAGAAGAAATCAGAGAAAGATATCAAATCAATGATGCTGATTGAGTTGGAGCTAGCCATTTTTGCTATACTCATTATCATTTTTGAATTGTTGTTCATTGTAAATCCGATTATCTCAAAAATTATTGATCAAAAGAAGAAACTTTCAGAAATTGCTTGGCATCAATCCCATGTTTTTAGCTCGCACATGAAAAATATAGGGGATTTGCAGTATGTGCTCAAAGTGGAGAAAGATCCCATTCGTCAGAAAGAGATATATAATTTTATTGCAGAAGAGCTGGACAAGTTGAAGGAGGTATCCCAAAATATGATAAAGTCTTTGGAAAAAACCACCAGTGAAAAAAAACCTCACCACTTCGTCATCAAAAAAGTGGAAGACCTTTTGGACCGATACAAATTAACATCAAAAGAAAAGACAGCTACCGATGATGATAAGGCTCATTCCTTAAAATTGTGAAGGCGCGATACAACTGTTCCAGGGCAAACAAGCGTACCATTTGATGGGAAAAGGTCATAGAAGATAAACTTACTTTTCCATTACTCCGGGCATAAACCGCATCACTGAACCCATAGGGTCCACCAATTACAAAAACAAGCTGTTTTAACCCGCCGTTCATCTTTTTTTGCAGGAAATCGGAAAAGGAAAGCGAAGAAAACTGTTTTCCTCTCTCATCAATTAGCAATACATGGTCAGAAGATTGGATATGACTTAAAATCAATTCACCCTCCTTAGTTTTCTGTTGGGCCTCGGAAAGATTTTTGCTGTTCTTAATATCTGGTATTACCATAAAGTTGAACTTGATATAGTGCTGCAACCTTTTTTGATAGGTCTCCATCAGATTCATCAAGTCTTTACTATCCGTCTTTCCAACGGCAATCAAAGAAATTTGCATGCCCAAAATTAATCGTTTCGTTTCAAATAATGCTTTAAGGTCGACCTTGGGAATTGGGTTTTTAGTATTTTCGTGGAAACCCCATTTTAATGATTACCGAAGCGCAATTTCAAAAAGAAATTCAACTCATAATAGAAAATGCCATCCGTGAAGATGTGGGCGATGGGGACCACAGTTCCCTGGCCTGTATTCCGGAAACGGCTACGGGGAAGGCCAAACTATTGGTGAAGGATGAAGGCGTAATTGGGGGCATTGCTTTTGCCCAACAGGTATTTTCGTTTGTGGATCAAGAGTTAAAAGTGGAAAGGTTGATGGAAGACGGGGATGAAATGAAACATGGCGATATCGCCTTTTTGGTGGAAGGGAGTTCCCAAAGTATCCTTAAAGCAGAAAGATTGGTGCTCAATGCTATGCAACGCATGAGTGCCATTGCAACAAAGACCAAAAGTTTTGTGGATTTGCTTCAAGGAACTGGAACGAAAATTCTCGATACCCGAAAAACAACCCCGGGATTTCGCGCTTTGGAGAAATGGGCCGTCAAAATTGGAGGAGGGGAGAACCATCGTTTCGCCCTGTACGACATGATCATGCTGAAGGATAATCATATCGACTTTGCTGGGGGCATTACCAAAGCGATTGAAAAGACCTCAAACTATCTGAAAACCACGCAAAGGGACCTTAAGATTATTGTTGAAGCCCGAAATCTTCAAGAGGTCAAGGAAATTTTGAAATCGGAAGAGGTATACCGTATCCTATTGGACAACTTTAACTACGAGGACACTAGGCAAGCAGTTAAAATGATTGGAAATCAATGTTTGACGGAGTCTTCAGGGGGAATTAATGAGAAAACTCTACGAGCATATGCCGAATGTGGCGTGGATTATATTTCCTCAGGGGCCTTGACCCATTCGGTGAATAATCTCGATTTAAGCCTTAAAGCAGTATAATGTCGGTGGCCATTGAAGAACGATTGGAAAAAATACCGGTTATCAATTGGCTGGTCAGATTGCTTAAAAGCATTCGGTTGCCGGCTTTTGAGGGACTTTCCTTCTATGATCTCACCGAAATGTATGTGCTGGGTATCGTAAAAGGGACAATTTCCTCACGGGCGAGCTCTATTGCCTTTAGCCTTTTTATGGCCTTGTTTCCGTTGTTGATTTTTTTGGTTACGCTCTTACCATTTATCATTCCCTATGCAAGCATTGGAAACGAAAATTTTGATGCCCAGTTCCTGCTTTATCTGGAATCTTTCCTTCCGACAGCTACTGGCGATTATTTTGGGGATATTTATCAACAGATCAAGGACCAAAAACGAGGTGGATTGTTATCATCCTCCTTTCTCATTTCCATTTTTTTGGTGGCCAATGGGGTAAATTCCATCTTCGGAGGTTTTGAAAATTCGTATCACGTGGAACTTACCCGCAATTTTTTCAGGCAATACCTTTATGCGCTGATGGTGGGCTTGTTGCTTTCGATACTTCTTATTGTCGGGGCTGTGGCATATGTATATTTTGAGTTTTACATTGTGGAGTACACCAGCGAGTATTTGGGTAAAACTTTGGGGTACAGTGTTGAAAAAGGAGACACTGTGGGTATTCAATTGACCAAAATCGGTTTCTTCACCACATTGTCTTATTTGACCACGGCGATACTGTATTATTTTGGTACTGCCGAAGGTAGAAAAGCGAGATTCTTTTCTGCCGGAGCATTGATGACCACTTTCCTATTTTTATTGACCTCATATCTCTTTGGGGTTTATGTGGAAAAATTCGCCCGTTATAACGAACTTTATGGAGCCTTGGGAGGCTTATTGATCTTAATGGTTTTTATTTGGTTGAACTCCAACATTCTACTTTTGGGATTTGAGCTGAACGCAACCCTTAATTCTTTGAAGAAAAGACATGATAAACAGAATTCAGTTTAAAATGCTTCTGCTTGTATTGGTACTATATGGTTGGCAGCCATTGAGCGCCCAGAACATTTTTGGAAAATGGAGAACTGTTGATGACAAAACTGGAGTGACCAAGGCCATTGTTGAGGTTTACGAGAAAAATGGCTTCATGAATGCCAAAATCTTGAAGGTTCTGGAAAAAGGTCGTGAAAATGCGAAATGCATAAAATGCAAAGGGGAATTAAAGGACCAGCCCGTTCAAGGAATGCACATCATGAGGAAGTTTAAAGAAGCAGACGAGGGAGAATACAAAGGTTCCAACCTTTTGGACCCAGAAAACGGGACTACCTATCGGGGGAAAGTTTGGCTTGACCCTGACAATAGCAATATATTGAAGGTTCGAGGTTATGTGGCATTCTTATTTCGTACGCAAACATGGCATAGAGTAACCGAACCCTAATGCCTATGCACAACTATCTCGATGTTGTACTTCCTATTCCTTTGGAGAGGTTTTTCACCTACCGACTGGAACCCGAGGATGTAGGAAGGGTCCAGCCCGGAATGCGGGTCGCAGTTCCATTTGGGAAATCCAAAATTTACACGGCAATTGCTATGGAGGTTCATGACAGAGCACCGCAAGCATACGATGCCAAACCCATTTACCAAATATTGGATGACACTCCAATAATTGGCAAAATTCAATTAAAACACTGGCAGTGGATAGGGGAGTACTATATGTGCACCTTGGGTGAAGTTGTGCGGGCGGCCCTGCCAAGTGCGTTTTTACTGGAAAGTGAAACTTTGATTCTTCCTAATAAGGAAGCTGAAGTGGACGAATTGGAATTGAAAGATGATGAGTTTCTTGTATACGAGGCACTGCGGTACCAATCGGCCTTAAAAATTGAGGAAATCAGTGCTATTGTCGATAAAAAATATGTTATCCGGTTGGTCAATCGCTTGGTACAAAAGGGGATTGTTCTTCAAAAAGAAGAACTGTATGAACAGTACAAGCCCAAATGGGTCACCTTTATAAAACTGGCAGCCGACTACCAAGAAGAACATAACTTAGAGGAACTACTGAAAGAGCTTTCAAGGGCCCCAAAACAAATCAAGGTGCTTTTGGCCCTCTTTCAAATGCGGGGCAGGACGAACAAACCCATTCGTCTGAAAGACCTTTGTAACGAGAGTGGGGCTTCAAGAGCTGTAGTGAAAGCATTGGTAAAGAAATCAATACTGGAGGAATATCAACTTCGAATCGATCGCGTTCAATTTGAAGGTGAAGTAACCAAGCCCAACATCATTTTAAATGATCATCAAAAACAGGCCTTGGGCAAAATCCAGGACAGTTTTCAGGAAGGTAAGGTGACCTTGTTGCATGGAGTTACTTCTTCAGGAAAAACAGAGGTATACTTCAAACTCATTGAAGATATGCTCGCTCAAGGGAAATCCACCCTGTATTTAGTTCCAGAGATAGCGCTCACTTCACAGCTTATAGGTCGTTTACAGGACCATTTTGGAGATAAAGTGGCGGTGTACCATTCAAAATATAGCATCCACGAAAGAGCTGAGGTATGGAATAACGTATTGGCAGCTTCCAAGAAAGCACAAATTGTAATTGGAGCGCGATCTTCCTTGTTTTTGCCCTTTCAGAAGCTCGGTCTCGTCCTAATAGACGAGGAACATGAGAATTCCTTTAAGCAATTTGACCCAGCTCCTCGCTACCATGCCCGCGACGCTGCCATAGTATTGGCTTCCATGCACAAGGCCAATTGTTTGTTGGGTTCTGCCACGCCCAGTATTGAGAGTGTGGAAAATGCAAAAAAGGGGAAATACGGATATGCTCTAATCAATCATCGTTTCGGCGATGTGATGATGCCCGACATCGCTCTGGTCGACATTAAGGAAGCTACCCGGCGTAAACGGATGAAAGGCCACTTCTCTGAAACCCTTCATGATGCTATTGTGGAAGCACTTTCCGAGGGAGAACAGATAATTCTATTTCAAAATAGAAGAGGTTTTGCCCCTATTGTGGAATGTACTACCTGTGGACACGTGCCCCAATGCCCCAACTGTGATGTAAGCTTGACCTATCATCAGTTTCGAAATGAAATGCGCTGCCATTACTGCGGATATCACATGGCCATGCAACTGAGCTGTTTGGCTTGTGGCAATGCGACCCTGGACACCAAAGGTTTTGGTACGGAGCAAATTGAGAAAGAGCTTCATCAATTGTTTCCTGAGACAAAAGTGGGAAGAATGGATTTGGACACCACGAGAGGAAAATATGCTTATGAAAAGTTGATCACTTCTTTTGAGCAGCAGGAGTTGGATATTTTGGTGGGCACACAAATGGTGGCTAAAGGTCTTGACTTCAGAAATGTAAGTTTGGTAGGTATTTTGAATGCAGATACATTATTGAACTTTCCAGATTATCGAGCTCATGAGCGTACCTTTCAATTACTTACACAGGTTGCAGGAAGGGCAGGGCGGACTCAAAAGAGAGGCAAAGTCCTGATTCAATCCTACAATCCCTATCATCAGATTCTGCAGCAGGTTACGACTTACGATTTTGAGAAAATGTTTGAGCAACAGTACTATGAACGAGAACAGTTCAAATATCCCCCTGTGGTTAGAATCATAAAAATCACATTGAAGGACAAGGATTTTAATAAGCTGAACGAGGCGGCTCAATGGTTTGCCCAGTCCTTGCGAAATGTTTTGGGGCAAACGGTGCTGGGACCTGAATACCCTCCGGTATCCAGAATCAGAAGGGATTATCTAAAAAATATACTGGTTAAAATTTCAAGGGACCAACCTCTGGCACCAACTAAAAATAGCATTAAAAGAATCGAAAAATCCTTTAATGCTATTTCCAAGTATAAAAGCGTAAGACTGGTCTACAACGTGGACCACATATAATTACACATTGGCCAAAGCTTCGGCCAATTCTGTCTTTTTGTTTCTACTCAAAGGAATCTGTCTGCCCCCTACTTCAACATTCTTACTGTTGAATTTCTCAATCTTTTCCAGATTCACTATATAAGATTTATGTATTCTAAGAAACTTTTCCGCTGGGAGTTGTTTCTCAAAAGACTTCATTGTGGAAAGAATTACAATATTGGCTTCATCTGTCACCAACTTGATGTAATCACCAAGAGCTTCAATCCACTTAATATCATTTAAAATAACCTTACGTTTCTTTAGGTTACTTTTTACAAAGATGTGCTCTTCATCTTCATCAACCCTGTTCAACTGCTCGTACTTGGTCACGGCTCTTTTTACAGAGGCTTCAAAACGGGCAAGGGTGATGGGTTTGTGCAAATAATCGGTTACATCATAATCAAAGGCCTTCAAAGCGTAATCCGGCTTTCCAGTGATAAGAATTACCTGAGGTGGGTTCTCAAGGGCTTCCAAAAGATCAAACCCGCTGATGATTGGCATCTCCACATCAAGAAAGATGAGGTCGATTTCGTGGTTCTTCAGACCATTTTTAGCTTCAATGGCATTGCTGTATTCGGCTACCAAGGCAAGATGGGGATGGTTATTCACCAATTTTGCGACAGCCATTCGCTGCATCGAGGAGTCGTCTACTATTATACTTTTTAATTTCATAGAATGGGGTGATTTGTAGGGTTTTAAATCATCGGCAAATTACATAAAAAAGACGTTTAAAGGCAACAAAAGATGTAAACATGGTCTATTATGTTGTGTACTTTGCTATATACGTTATGTAGATTTGGTTGGTTCACTTCTGTTGATAACTCACTTCTTTTAAACGAAGATTTATCCCTTTTCTTGCGTGAAGAAGTTATAATTGTTACTTTTGCGCTCCTTTAAAATAAGTATATATGAACCATTACGAAACTGTTTTCATTTTGAATCCCGTTCTATCTGATACCCAGATAGAGGAAACAGTTAAGAAATTTGAGGATTTCTTAATTAAGAATGGTGCCAAAATGGTCTCCAAAGAAAATTGGGGACTTAAAAAATTGGCCTATCCCATTCAACACAAAAAGAGTGGATTTTACCACTTGTTCGAATTCACAGCCGAGGGTAGTGTAATCAATCCCTATGAGCTCGAATTTATCAGAGACGAACGCGTTATGCGTTTCTTGACCGTCAAATTGGACAAGCATGCAGTTGCTTGGGCAGAGAAAAGAAGAACAAAACTAAAAGCAAACGCGTAGGGCATGGCATCCATTGAACAACAAGCAAAAGCAAAAAAAGATGGGGAAATCAGGTATTTGACCCCGTTGAACATTGAAACCACCAAGCAAAAGAAGTATTGCAGATTTAAAAAGTCAGGTATCAAGTACATCGATTACAAAGACCCTGATTTTTTGATGAAATTGGTTAACGAACAAGGTAAACTGCTTCCAAGAAGGTTGACAGGAACTTCCCTAAAGTATCAAAGAAAAGTGGCCCAAGCGGTAAAACGTGCTCGTCACTTGGCCTTAATGCCCTATGTTGGCGATATGTTGAAATAAAAAATTAGCGAAGAATGGAAATTATTCTAAAAGAAGACGTTCAGGATTTAGGCTTTAAGGACGATGTCGTTACCGTAAAGAACGGATACGGAAGAAACTTTTTGATTCCTCAAGGATTGGCCATGTTGGCAACCCCTTCAGCGAAAAAGGTTTTAGCTGAAAACTTGAAGCAAAGAGCTCATAAAGAAAAGAAGATTGTTGACGAGGCCAGCACTACTGCTGAGGCACTTAAACGGTTGGAAATCAGAATACCTGCGAAAGTTGGAGTAGGAGATAAGCTTTTCGGTTCGGTAAGTAGTATCGACCTTGCTGCGGCCTTGGACAAAGCAGGTCATCAAATCGACCGTAAGTTTATTAATATAAAAGGAGGTACCATCAAAAGAGTTGGACCTTACAATGCAGAAATAAGACTTCATAGAGAAGTGATTGTTGATTTTCCTTTTGAAGTTGTCGCTGAGACCAAGTAATTATTAGGTTTTGGTTAATAAGTTGTTAAGAGCTATGCGTGCATAGCTCTTTTTTTTGTCCTATGTTTGTAGGTAATCAAAAAACAATTTAACTCAAACAAATGAAGAAACTATTACCTCTGGGAATACTGTTCTTAATGGTATTCACTTCGGCTTTCTCCCAAGTCACGACCTCCAACATCAGAGGAACTGTTGTTGATGACCAAAGCGCTCCCTTATTTGGAGCGAACGTGGTTGCAGTGCACACGCCTACCGGTACGCGTTATGGTGCAATTACAAACGAAGATGGCCGGTACAACCTATTGAATCTACGTATTGGAGGACCTTACGAGGTAACCATCTCTTTTGTGGGTTTCAAAAATTCGGTGAAAAGTGATATTTCACTTTCACTGGGAAAAACATTCAACTACAACGTTACCATGATTTCTGACAGTCAGGCCCTGGATGAAGTTGTAGTGGTATCCGATCGGTCAGGGACTTTTGGAAGCGACCGGACCGGGGCTGAGACCAATCTAGGGAATCGCGAATTAAGACGATTACCGACCATTACCCGTTCCCAAGCAGATTTCACAAGATTGGAACCAACGTCTGATGGAATCTCTTTCGGAGGACGAAATAGCCAGTTCAATAACTTTTCCTTGGATGGTTCTATTTTCAACAACCCATTCGGTCTTGATGCACCAACACCTGGGGGGCAGTCCAATGCGCAACCTATTTCCTTGGATGCGATTGAGCAAATTCAGGTTTCCCTGGCGCCCTACGATGTTCGATTGGCAGGGTTTACAGGAGCTTCGGTCAACGCGGTGACAAAAAGTGGTACCAATACCTTAAAAGGTACCGTTTACGGTTTCTTCCGTAATCAAGACTTGACCGGTGGCAAAGTCTCCGGAGAGGATATTTTTGTTCCAGACCTGACCCAAACCCAATACGGGGTGAGTATCGGAGGACCTATTGTGAAAAACAAACTGTTCTTTTTTGCCAACTTCGAAAGGGATGAGCGTGAGGACTTAGGCTCTAACTTTTTTGCGGATAGGGGACAAGGTGGCAACAACGTTTCTCGTGTTTCTGCCAATGACCTTCAACTGGTTTCAGATGCTTTATCTGGATTGGGTTATGAGACTGGCCCATTTGAAGGCTATCTTTTAGATACCGAATCCACCAAAGGTATCTTCAAGTTGGATTGGAACATCAACGATAACAATCGGTTGACCATGATTTACAACTTTTTGGATGCTTCCAGGGATTTGACTGCGAATGAGTTGGCCATTGGTCGGCGTGGTCCGGATGCGATTACCCTTCAGTTCGCCAACAGTGGATACCGAATCAATAACAAAATCAATTCTTATCTCGCTGAATTGAACTCCACCTTGGGTGAAGGTACCGCAGTGAACAAACTGCAAATAGGATATACCAAGTTTGAGGACTCTAGAGATCCTTTTTCAAGCCCCGCTCCAGCCATTAACATTCAACAAGATGGGGTAAGAGCCATTGTTGCTGGTCATGAGCCTTTTTCCATAAACAACCGCTTGGAACAGAATGTATTTCAGATTACGAACAATATGAACCTGTTTGCTAACGATCATACGTTTACGGTTGGATTCTCGTTTGAACGATTTGAGTTTTTCAACTCCTTTAACCTCGGCAGCTACTTTTTCGCTGATGGAAGGGGAGCTGTGGGTGTTTTTGCTGACTTCCCAAGTGTAGGTGCCTTTTTGGATGCTGTGGACAATGGGTTGATTGGTGACGCGATCAGCAATGCAGAGAACGTTTTTGCAGCGAACAATGCGGTTCCCATTGGAACTCCAGGGGGTTGGGCTTTGGCTGAGACCCACGTAGGTCAGTTGGCTTTTTATGTTCAAGATGAATGGGATGTTACAGATAACTTTAAGTTGACCTATGGTCTTCGGGCGGATAAACCCTTGTATTTTGACACACGGGAATTGATTCAGGAGAACATTGACCGAAAGGGAGGTCTATTGGCTGATGGAGGTGGATATGCTCCCGACATCCAATATTTTGATGAGAATGGACAACCTATCTTTTTAGATAGTTTTGACCTTCCCGATAATGAGATCCTTTGGTCCCCAAGATTGGGCTTCAACTGGGATGTTCGAGGTGACCAAAGCTTTCAGTTGCGAGGTGGGACCGGTATTTTCTCGGGAAGATTCCCATTTGTTTGGGTGGGTAACCAAGTGCAGAATACTGATTTCTTTTTCTATACACCCACCAATCCAAACTTCCAGTTTCCACAAGTATGGCGTTCCAATCTTGGATTGGATTACCGTTTTGAAAATGGGATAGTCGCCACTACTGATATCGTTTTCACCAAGGACTTGAATGCAGCGACCACCTACAACTTTGGTTTGGCACAGCCTTCCGGAACCTTGCCAGGGCCTGATAATCGCCCTGTGTATTTACCAGAGGACAGGGCCCAGATTTTTGGAGGGCCTACCAGTGCTTATGTAATTTCCAATGTTGATGAGGGACGCTCTTTCAACTGGTCAGTGAAGTTGCAGAAGCAATTCGAAAACAACTTTTACGCCATGGTGGCTTATAACTTTTTGGAAAGTTTTGATGTAAACTCCATGTCTGCCGAGATTTCAAGTGATTTGTTTGACCTTAATCCAGCTTTGGGCAATGTGAACCAACAAGGTACTGCCCCAAGTTTGTTTGGTAACAAGCACCGTTTTATTGGTCAATTGAATAAACAATGGAATTACGGACAAGGAAAATGGGGAACTTCCATCGGTGCATTTTTTGAATATGCCCAGGGAGGTCGATTCTCTTATACTTACTCAGGTGATATCAACGGGGACAGCTCGTTTACCAACGACCTGATTTACATCCCAACAGCAGCAGAGTTGCAACAACAACAATTTGCTGCACCTGTCAATCCAGGTGACCCTACGGTTCAAGAACAGCGCGATGGTTTTGAGGCATTCATTCAACAGAGCGACTACCTAAGCGGTAGAAGAGGGGATTATGTGGGCAGAAATGACCAATTGAGTCCTTGGAGAGGTCGATGGGACGTAAAAGTGCTCCAAGATTTCAACTTTAACGGTTTGGGTAAAAACCAGAATACCATCCAGTTCAGTATTGATGTTCTAAACTTTGGAAACCTGTTGAACTCTGATTGGGGAGTGGTTCAGTTACCCTTGACCACCCAACCTGTAGGCGTCTTTATTGATACAAGCGGAGAGCCCGTTTATAGTTTTGACCCATCACAGACCAGTACATTTGTGGATGACTTTAGTTTGGCATCCAGATGGCAAATGCAATTTGGTTTACGATATATCTTCTAAAATTAACTCAGATAATATGAAAAGGGCTACGTGAAAGCGTAGCCTTTTTTATTTTTGCCGGATGAAGTACACACGATTGACCAAACAGCAGTTGGAGGAGCTGCATCCTGAGTTCATCAACTTTTTAGCGACGCAATCGATTACCGCCGAAGAATGGGATGCCCTGAAAGAAGAAAACCCTGAGGTTGCCGAGGAAGAACTCGATGTATTTAGTGATTTAATTTGGGAAGGCGTGCTCTCCAAGGTAGAGTATTTGGAAAATATTTCTGAGCGTCATATGCATTTGTTCCATTTGAGCGAGAAGGAGATGAAGCTGTTTTCAGTTAAGGTGATGAATCCTGAAATCGACCTACGTACCCAAGAAGGTTTCGGTTGGTTCAAACGCAACTTTCAATCGGATTTTGTGGAATACCTTACTGCCTCCAAAGCATATTCGAAGGATAAAAACCAAGATAAGTTTCAATTGATTCAACAAGGCGCGGTCATTACCAAGGGTGAACTCTACCAATGGTTCGAACGCATTATGGAGTAGTAACTAAAATTGAGGTTCCCAAAGGGAACCCCAACCTGAATCAATAGAGATAAGTAGGAAAAGAGCAAATATTTTTTTGAGTTGAACTACTGAAGCTCAAAATGTTCTGTGATTTCATTATAGTTGTTGATATCAACCCCAGATTGCTTTAAGTGATTTGCAAAGTGGGCTTTGGAAGTTTTTCCTGAAGGTGAGCTTGCACTATACTCAATCATTACCACATGTAAATATGAGAAAATGCCCGCAGGCAAACCCGCTGGACTACCTTGTGTATCTGTAATAAAAAGAGTAACACCCCCTTCAATCATTGAAAGGTAAAAATTCAAGCCAGTAAATATATCCACACCAGGCAATAACGTATAGAAAATTGTATTACCTGAATCCCCTTCCAGATAAAATAGGACAATATGGGTCTGCAACACTTCTGCGGTCAGTTCAGGAACGGCAAATGGTACAATGGCCTCCCCTTCGTCCACATCGCTTAGATCAATAGAGATTCTATTCACATTGGCATTACCATCTTCACCTATAGCTCCAGTTGGTCCTGTTGCTCCGGTGTCCCCGGTTTGCCCTTGCATACCTTGTGGTCCTTGCTCTCCATCTTCACCAGAGCAGGACATAAGCGTTAAAGTGGCGATGAAGCTTGCCACTAAGATTGATTTAAGTTTCATTTCTTGATGTTTTTTAGATTACTGGTGCAATATTAAATCAGGTGGGATGCTTAAATTCGAGTTGATTGACGGATGCCTAATATGAATTGATGTTTGGGCGAACAATGTATATTTGCACGAGATTTTGATTTCATGCCACAAAAACCATCCATACCCAAAGGGACCCGCGATTTTTCACCTATCGAGGTTGCCAAGCGCAACTACATCATCAATACCATCAAAAAGAATTTTGAACTGTACGGGTTTCAGTCCATAGAAACCCCATCCTTTGAAAATTCTGAGACTTTGTTGGGCAAGTATGGGGAAGAAGGTGACCGTTTGATTTTTAAAATCTTGAATTCGGGCGATTTTATCTCCAAAGTGGATGATGTCACTTACAGTTCGAAAAAATCGAGCAGCCTTGCTCCAAAAATTACGGATAAGGCCTTGCGTTACGATCTTACCGTTCCCTTTGCACGTTATGTGGTGATGCATCAAAATGAAATCGACTTTCCGTTTAAGCGTTATCAAATTCAACCGGTTTGGCGAGCAGATAGGCCGCAAAAAGGACGTTTTCGCGAGTTTTATCAGTGCGATGCTGATGTGGTGGGGTCTAATTCACTTTTGCAGGAAGCAGAGTTGGTGCAGTTATACGACCTGGTCTTTTCAGAATTGGGTTTAAAGGGGACTACCATTAAAATCAACAATCGCAAGGTACTCTACGGAATTGCCGAAGTGATAGGGGCCAAAAACTTGTTGGTCGATTTTACCGTGGCCTTGGATAAATTGGATAAGATAGGACAGGATGGGGTAAAACAGGAGATGCTGGACAAGGGAATTTCTGAAACCGCTATTCTAAAAGCATCCCCATTGTTTGGTCTTTCTGGCCCAAATGAAGATCAATTGGAAGTTTTAAAAAATCTTTTAAGGGAATCTGAAATAGGGATGCAAGGGGTAGATGAATTGGAAGAAATCATCAATTCGGTAAACGAACTTGGACTTCAAACTTCAAAATTGCAATTGGATGTCACTCTGGCCCGTGGATTAAACTACTATACCGGCGCTATTTTCGAGGTTAGTGCTCCCGAAGGCGTGAGCATGGGGTCCATCGGCGGCGGCGGCCGTTATGATGACCTGACTGGAATTTTTGGACTTAAAGATATCAGCGGTGTGGGTATTTCCTTCGGATTAGATCGCATTTATTTGGTACTTGAAGAATTAGACTTGTTTCCTGAAGAGGTTTCAGTTTCATTGGATGTACTTTGTCTTAATTTCGGGGAGAAAGAAGGGAAGGCTGCTTTAAAACTTATCACTCAATTGCGCTCCAAAGGACTGCGGGCAGATTTGTATCCATCAGCGGCAAAAGTCCAGAAACAATTTAAGTATGCCGATAAAAGAAAGGTGCCTTACGTCATCTTACTTGGGGAAAAAGAGCTGTCTGAAGGACAATTTGTGGTGAAGAACATGACGAGTGGGGAGCAAAAGGCCTATGAGCTTCAAAACCCCTTAGCTTTTGTACAAGACCTAAATTCTTGATTCAATTTCTTCGATGACTCTTTCGTACCGTCCTCCCGAATTGGGTACCAAGTCGGTGTGATTCTCCTCTACCCATTCCTTGAAGTGATTCAGTGAAAACCATCGTAAATCTGCGACTTCGCTTTCTTGTTTTTGCAATTTTGCCCTTGCATCCAATCGGCATAAATAGGTGTGGTTGAACTCTCGGTCCATTAGCGATTCCGAATGACGGTTTTCGGTTCTGAAAACGGCAATTTTTTCAAGTTCCAGCTGTGATATCTTAAGCCCGATTTCTTCTTGTACCTCACGCACGGCAGCTACTTCAAGAGATTCTCCTGTCCCTACATGACCCGCAACCGAGACGTCCCACTTTAAGGGAAAAGTGGCTTTATCTTTACCGCGAAGTTGCAACAAAATTTGACCTTTTGATGTATAGCACCACACATGGACGGTTGGATGGTAAAGCCCTTTTCGATGGGCTTCCGATTTTAAAATCGACTTGCCCAAGTAGTTCCCTTTCTCATCGAGGAGGTCGACCATTTCATCCATAGCTTATGTTTTCTTACATCAGGTGCAGCGGAGTTTGATGTTATGATTTAATGAGAAAATTCAACGTTTTTGAGCTTTAATCGAAATAACTGAAGGTTTCCCCTGCTTTGATGGTCAGTAAAGTTTCATAGATCAGGCGAATCACATTTTCAACGTCATCCTTGTGAACCGATTCCACCGTAGTGTGCATGTAACGCAACGGAAGGGAAATCAGTGCGGATGCCACACCACCATTGCTGTAGGCAAATGCGTCTGTATCCGTCCCAGTATATCTCGAGGAGGCCTGTCTTTGAAAAGGAATGTCTTTTGCCTCGGCGGTCTCTATGATTCGCTCTCTTAATTTCTGCTGTACTGCCGGTGCATAGGAAACCACCGGTCCCTTGCCAATGGCACAATCCCCCTGTACCTTTTTCTCAATCATTGGAGTAGTGGTGTCGTGGGTTACGTCGGTGACAATAGCCACATTGGGTTTTATCGTTTGGGTGATCATTTCGGCTCCGCGCAGACCAATCTCCTCTTGTACAGAATTTGTGATGTACAGTCCAAAAGGGAGTTTCTTTTTGTTTTCATACAGCAGGCGTGCAACTTCAGCAATCATAAAACCACCGGCACGATTGTCCAGAGCGCGACAAACAAATTTATCGCCATTAAGGATGTTGAATTCATCAGGATAAGTGATTACACAACCGACATGCACTCCCATTTTTTCCACTTCCTCCTTGTCCTTGGCACCTATATCGATAAAGATGTTGTCCAGTTTTGGTGGTTCCTCCTTACCGGCCTTACGGGTATGTATGGCGGGCCATCCAAAAACACCTTTTACAATGCCATTTTTGGTATGGATATTCACCCATTTTGAGGGCGCAATCTGATGGTCGCTTCCTCCATTTCGGATGACATATAATAAACCGTTGTCGGTGATATAATTGACATACCATGAAATCTCATCGGAGTGCCCCTCAATGACAACTTTGTACTCTGCTTCAGGATTGATTATGGCAACGGCGGTACCGTAGGTATCGGTAATAAATTCATCCACATAGGGTTTTAAGTAGTCCATCCATATCTTCTGACCCTCCCATTCGTAGCCCGTTGGCGAGGCATTGTTCAGGTATTTTTCAAAGAATTTTAAAGATGAATCGGTAATGATTTTAGGTGTTGCCATAAAAGAACTTTAGTCCACAAACATAACAATATTCACTTTTATTTAATAGCCAATTCCTAGCTTTATCCTTAATTTTGGCGAGATCTTTGTTAAAGAAATTAGATGGTTCGCCACCTTTTAAACATCATTTTTCTATTGGTTGTTGTTGTCGGGTTTTCGCAAGAAACCCCAAAGGACACCATTACTGACTATTACGTTCGCTTTGAGGGCGACTCCATTCTAAGAAGTTCCATTGAGCTTGATGAGGTATTCATTTTCAGCAAGCTTGAATTTGCCAATCGAAATGAAAAACTCCGCTATTATATTTTAAGAAGAAAGACCTTAAAGGTATATCCCTATGCAAAATTGGCAGCTGAGCGGTTGGTGGAACTAAACGACAGCCTTACCAAAATTAAAAAGAGAAGACAAAAAAAGCGATATACCAAAAAGGTTCAAAAATACATTGAAGGGGAGTTCTCCGAGGAACTGAAGAAGCTGACCCGAACAGAGGGGCAAATTTTGGTCAAGTTGATTTATCGCCAGACTGGAAAAACCGCATTTAGTTTGGTCAAGGAACTGCGGAGTGGTTGGAGGGCGTTTTGGTACAACACCACGGCCAAGGCTTTCAAAATCAGTATAAAGGAGGAGTTTCATCCCGAACGCATACATGAGGATTATTTGATCGAAGATATTTTACAACGGGCATTCGCCGCCAAACGATTGGAACGTCAAGAATCGGTGCTTGATTATGATTATGCGCTTTTGAGCAACAAATGGAAGAATCCCAATCCCATTAAAAATTAACTTCGGTCTATTTCTGACCTTTTCCAAAAAGGGCATCCATAAAGACTTTGATGGAATAAAAACCAAAGCCGATTGCGGCTGCGGCCAAAATCAGTCCAACAATCAAAACTGGGATGTAGGCTGGATGGTCTTGATTCTTAAAAGCTTGATAAATGACAAAAGGAGCCAAGAACATCAACCCAGTGGTATAACCAATACATTTGATTCCCTTGACCAATAATTTTTTATCTGTGCGCATTACAACGAAAATAGGCATATTGCTTTATATTTAGGCAAGATATTCGTTCATAAGGCATGGTTCTTCTCATACTTCTATTGGTGGTCCTTTTCATTATTGTCGCCACCATCCGTTTTAAAATGCATCCCGTTTTTTCATTGACCATTGCCGCAATAGTTTCAGGATTTTTATTGGGGCTCTCCCCTAATGAGATTATCAAGGCCTTGGGAGAGGGTTTTGGAAAAACATTGTCAGGAATAGCATTGGTTATTGCCTTCGGAAGCGTCATTGGTATTTATTTGGAGAAAACAGGAAGTACAAAACTTTTGGCGAGCAGCGTTTTAAAACTTATTGGAACCAAAAGATCCCCATTGGCTATTAATTTGGCTGGATATATAGTTTCCATCCCTGTTTTTTGCGACTCGGGATTTATCATTCTTTCTTCTCTGCACAAGGCCTTGAGCAAAAAAAGCGGTATCCCGATTTTGGTTTTTGCCATTTCATTATCGATGGGGCTTTATGCGGCTCATGTCTTTGTGCCTCCAACCCCCGGCCCCTTGGCAGCAGCGGCAATTCTCGATGCGGATTTGGGAATGGTACTGATTTTGGGACTGGTAGTGTCCTTACCGGTTTCCCTTTCCGGATATTTTTGGGCCACATTTATTGGAAAATCCTTAAAAATGGAGGAGAAAAAGACCGAAGAAACTGTTGGAGATGAGGTGGAAGACTTAGGGATTCGTCCCTATATGGCGTTCTTGCCATTACTGTCTCCTATCGTACTTATTGCACTTAAATCAATAGTTAATTATCCCACCTACCCATTGGGACAGGGACTGGTTTTTAAGATTGTTGATTTTTTGGGAAATCCGATAATAGCTTTATTGATTGGTGTATTTTTTGCCTTCTTTCTTGGGAGAAAGGTGCCATCCAAAGAAAAAACAAGCTGGATACCCGAAGCTTTGAAGCAGGCAGGGGTTATTGTTTTGATTACAGGTACCGGGGGTGCTTTTGGTGCGGTACTCAGAACGGTTGACATCGCCTCGGTAATTGATTTACAATCCAATTCAGGACTGGGGGGTCTATTGATAACCTTCGTCATCGCTGCGGTATTGAAAACAGCCCAAGGTTCCTCCACGGTGGCCATCATTACTACTGCGGCCATCATCGCACCACTATTGGATACCTTTGGCTTGCTTACGGTTACTGATAAAGCGCTAGCGGTTTTAGCTATCGGGGCCGGAGCAATGACCGTTTCGCATATCAACGATAGTTACTTTTGGGTGGTTTCCCAATTTTCCAATATCAATGTAAAAAATGCCTTAAGAGGGCATACGCTTGGAAGCTTGATCCAAGGTTTGACAGGTATTGGTATCGTGTTGGTGCTGTACGCCTTTTTATAATTACTCTATTGTCAAAGTCTGTCTGAATTCTTGTACCACGGCGAAATAGCCTAAAGGAAACACTTCCGGTTGTTGTACATTATCAAATACAAAAATGTTGTCCAAATCGGTTACATCGAAAATATTGCCTCGAACGGTAGCGGCCGGTGTTTCAAATACCCCACCATCATCTTGGGTTTGCTCCACAATCAAATCGACATAGTTGAAAAAATCCTGGTCAGCACCAAGAATACTAATTTCAACTTCGCTTCCTGGCTGTAGATCTTGTTCATAGAAATAGGAAAACTGAAATTGCTGACCATCAAAAAACTCATCATCCAAGGCCAAAAACTCCCCAAAATCGAAATCCAAAATGTAGAAATTCCGAACATCGGGGGTATCGGTAATGGTAATTTCGATTTCAATGTCATCTTCATCAAACAAAATCTCATCGCCTTGTCGTACATCGTCAAAAGGCACGGCCTGTTGATAGGTGGTACGAGCGGCGTACTCCCTATCTTGAAAAGTAATCAAAAGAATAAAATCGGTATTGGGGGTCACGTTTTGGGTTCGAATACGTTGGTCCCCAGAAAAATTGGGGTCGGGCACCAAAATTCCGCTACCTGGGTCTACCTCGGTCAGGTTGGATACAAATATTGACTCGAACAAATCGGGTTGATCCTCAAGGGGCACACCATAGAAAATAACGGCACTTTCCACATTGGTGACAGGAGTTTCACCAAAAAATGCACTGGTTTCCGTTACGCTTACTTCCACAGGAACAAATTCCTCGCTTTCATCCACTCTTAAAACCGCATTCACAATGAGTCTGGGATCCTCGGAAGGTACATCAATTTGTACTACATCTTCACAGGAAAAAGAAAGAAGACAAATTGCAATTAGGGTTAATAGTTTATTTATTGTCATAATACTTATGGTATTGTAATAGTTCTTTGATACTCCTCAACAACGGCAAAAAAACCCAATGGAAACAACTCTGGCTGCTCTACATTGTCAAAAACATCAATATTGTCCAAATCCGTGACATCAAAAATATTTCCGCGAATTGTGGCGGCCGGGGTCTCAAAAACCCCGAAATCGTCCTCTGTCTGCTCAATCAAACTATTCATATAATTAAAAAATTCCTGGTCGGCTCCTAAAATTTTTACCGTCAATTCATCACCAGATTCGAGATTTTCATCATAAAAATAAGAGAAGGTTTGCTGTTGGCCTTGTATAAATTCATCATCTGTGGTTGCAAAATTCCCAAAGCCAAAGTCGAAAACATAAAAATTTGCTCGGTCTGGGTCATCGGTGAAGGTTACAATGACTTCAGTATCATCTTCATCAAACAAGGTGCCATCACCAATTTGAAGGTCATCAATGGGAACTGAGGGGGAATAGTTAGTCCATGCAAAGTACCGTCTATCTTCCCAGGTCAATTGCAAAATCAATTGTTGGTCCGGCAGCAGGCTTTCAGTTGATCTTGTGGCTTCGTAAATTCCCGAACCCGGATTATTGATATCCACTAGAATAGCACCACCGATGGTAATTTGTGTAAGATTTGTCACCGGAATTTCGCCAAAGAATGAGTCAGTCAGACTCACCTTCACCCTGTACGTAAAAGTTTGAGAATCAGGATTTACCCGAATAAGGGCATTTACAATGAGTCTAGGGTTTTCGGAAGGCACATCCACCTCTACCACGTCCTCACAAGAGGAGGTGAGAAAAAGCAAGAGCACCATACCGAACATCTTTTTCATGTTAGAATTTAAAATTATAGGTCACCGAGGGAACGATGCCAAAAATGGATGTTCGTATGGCCTCGTTTCTTCCGGTGTCTTGGTTTTGTCTGAAATTGATTGACGCAGCATTCCTTCTGCTATAGAGGTTATAAATGCTGAAGACCCATTCGCCCTGTAACTTCCTGCCTTTATTTTTTCTGGGTGTCAAAGTAGCGGAAACATCAATTCTGTGATAGTCTGGCAAGCGTTCTTGGTTTCTTCGCCCAAAATAGGGGACTACCAAGCCCTGGAATTCGAATTGTCCAATAGGGTAATTGGTGGGCTGTCCGGTTTGATAAATAAAGTTTGCGTTGAAACTCCATTTGTCGTTCACCTCATAGTTGCCGTACAGGGCTATATCATGCGTTTTATCAAACGGGGTGCTGTACCATTCTCCAAAATTGATGCCCGTTTCCAAATTAGACCTTCCATTATCAAAGGTTGGGGTCCTTCCTGGGGTCCGTTGTTCCGATCGGGAAAGGGTGTAGGCCAACCAACCTGTTAACCTCCCCTTATTCTTACGCAACAAAAATTCAAGACCGTAAGCGCGTGCCTCTCCATTGAGAATCACTTGTTCAATGGCGTTGTTTGCTATGAGGTCGGCCCCATCAATGTAGTCAATTCGATTTTCTATGTCCTTATAAAACCCTTCAATTTCGAGCGAATACTCTCCATCGTTTATATCCTTAAAGTATCCCGCTGCGTATTGGTTGAGTAATTGTGGTTCGACAAACGGACCACTGGGCGTCCAAACATCTAAAGGTGTTGGTGAGCTTGTATTGGACAATAGGTGAAGGTATTGGGCCAAGCGGGTGAAGCTCATTTTAATGGAGCTCTTGTTGTTGAAATTATAGGCCATGGAAACCCTTGGTTCGAAGTTGAAGAATTTTCGAAGTGTACCACCTCGCCCGGGGCTAATGGTATCAATGGGTATGGCCTCTTGATACACCAAGGTAAAGGGGTCAAAAATCACTGGGTTGTTGTTCTCGTATACAAAAAACTCATCTTGCCCAAAGCGATTGAATTGACTGGCCCGTAACCCGTACCCCACGCTTAGTCTATCCGAAATTTCATGTTCCACATCAATGTATATGGCGTTTTCGTTGGCGTATTTTTTAGTCAATTGTTCCTCTACAATACCTGAATCTGGACTATTGGGCTTTATTTTACCAGGATTGAAAACATAATAGGTGTTGTTAAGGCCGTAGTTGATTTGGAGTTTATCACTGATGTAGTGCTTCAAGTCGTACTTGACATTAAAGTTTTGAATCCCCGAGTCCCATTCAAAGCCAACAAAATCCAATTCTAGACCGTAGAAATAATCGGAATAAATGAGGGAGAGGTTGGAGAAGAGCTTATCAGAGAACAAGTGGGTCCATCTGAAATTACCCACCGCATTCCCATAAGTGTTCACAAAGTTGTCGTTGATACTGAAGAGATCCCTTCCAAAATAACCTGAAAGATAAATGTTGTTCCTTTCATTGATTTTATGGCTGAACTTTGTATTGACATCATAAAAGTATGCGCGATTGTCAATGTCGAACAGTGGCAAAAATAAATGGGCGTAAGAAGCACGGCCACCAGCGAGAAAAGCTGTTCTATCTTTTGTAATGGGCCCTTCAACCAGCAGGCGGCTGGCCACGGCACCAATACCTCCGGTTACCTTGGTCTCCTTGCTGTTTCCTTCCCGTTGAAATATTTCGAGCACAGAAGACACTCTACCGCCATATCGAGCGGGAATTCCTCCTTTGAAAAGCTTAATATCCTTAATGGCATCTGGATTAAAAACAGAGAAAAATCCGAATAAGTGGGATGAATTGAATATAGTAGCTTCATCCAACAGAATCAAATTCTGATCGGCTGCCCCCCCTCGAACATTGAATCCGGAAGAGGCTTCTCCTGCGTTGGTCACCCCTGGAAGTAATATCAAGGATTTTATGACATCTGCTTCGCCCAATACAACTGGAATTTGCTTTATTGTAGTAACGGCGAGGGTATTTACACTCATCTGGGGCTTGCGAATATCAGTTCGCTCGGCATTTTCTGTAACAACCACCTCATCGAGTTCCTCCGTTTCCATTTGCAGTTTAAAATCGAAGCGTTGGTTGGAGTTTAAGGAAACAGTTTGCGAAATATCGCTAAAACCCAAATACGAAACGGAAATGTTGTATTCCCCTTCGGGAAGAGTCAACGAATAGAACCCATACTCATTGGTTGTAGTACCGGTACGAAGCTCGGGCACGGCAATGGTGACGCCGATCATGGTTTCGTTACTGGCAGCTTCCCTGATGGTGCCGCTAATCGTATATTTTGTTTGAGAGAAGGTTTGTAAAGTAAGTAAAAGAAAAATGTACAGGAGGAGAGTCTGTTTTTTGGGCATGCGCTTGGTTTTACTTAAAAGTAGAGAATTTATTTCGTATAAATCAATAGGAATACTCTTATTCCACTGTTAAAAAATCGACGTCGAACTCACTGATTGCGAAATACCCAAATGGGAAGTTATCAGAATTGGTGTTATTGATAATATTTCCCCTGACCATCGCAGTGGGCAGGGCAAATGGGCCTCCTCCATTTTCTCCCGATTGTGTGAGGGCCTGCTCCATAAAATTGGCGAATCTTTCATCTATTCCAAAAACAGTGACTGTCAATAGGTCACCCGGGTCCACATTTTCATAAAAATAGGAGAAAGTTAGTTGACTGTCTTGAAAGAACTCATCATCAATTACCAAAAAATTGTCAAAGCCAAATGAAAAAAGATAATGATTTCGTTCGTTTGGAATATCCGTGAAGGTGACCAACACTTCAGTTTCTTCTTCCTCATCAAACAAAAAGTCCTCCCCTTGTTCCAGACCTACCAAAGTAGGGGAGGCACTCAGTCTTTCCGAGGCAGTGTATGTTTCACCTTGATAGGTCACAATTAAGGTATAGTTCCTATCGAATTGTAAATCTGGGAAACCGGTATTGAAAACTCCGGGTTCATTTTCGTTGAGAGGATAAGACTGACCGGTTTGTTCATCAATGATTTCCACGGTTGCGTTGTCAGCCGGAGGAACCCCCTCTCGTAAGAAAGGTGCGGTCAAGGTAAGTCTTACCTCTCCCACCACAATGGGGTCTCCATTACTTTGATTGAAACCGATAAGAGCATCAATCACCAATCGTGATTCTGAGGTCGGAAAGTCAACTTGAATTACGTCTTCGCAGCCAAAAAGAATCGTAAGAGTGAAAAGGGCAACTATCTTGCGCATGAATCTAGCCCATTTTGGGAATAGGTTGCCTAAAATAGAAAATCATCCCATTAAACCGATGGGTTTAACAGTTTCTTAATCCCTTAACTAATTCAGTGAATCAAGAATTTCGTTGAAAATAACACTTGGCCTCATAGCATGGGAAGCCAATTCCTGGCTTGGCAGATAATACCCCCCCAAATCTACCTGAGCGCCTTGGGCATCCAGCAATTGTTTATGGATCAAAGATTCGTTCTGGGAAAGTTGTTCGTAAATCTTACCGAACGTTTCTTTGAGTTCCAGGTCCTTGTTTTGATTTGCCAATTGCTCCGCCCAATATAGGGTTAAATAGAAGTGACTCCCTCTTGTATCCAGTTCGTTCACCTTACGGGAAGGAGATTTCTTATTGTCCAAAAATTGCTCGGTAGCCTCATCCAAGGCTTCGGCGAGTACCAGGGCTTTTGGGTTTTTGTTTTTTTCACCATAAAACTCCAATGAAACCCCCAATGCCAAAAACTCACCCAAGGAATCCCATCGTAAATGCCCTTCTTCCAAAAATTGTTCAACGTGTTTAGGGGCAGAGCCTCCGGCACCTGTTTCGAACAGGCCTCCTCCGTTCATTAAGGGTACAATCGACAACATTTTGGCACTGGTGCCCACCTCTAGGATGGGAAACAAGTCCGTCAAGTAATCCCGGAGCACATTTCCTGTTACCGAAATGGTGTCTTTGCCTTCCTTTATTCTTTTAAGGGTAAATTTTGTGGCCTCAACTGGAGATAATATCCGTATATCGAGCCCTTTGGTATCTTCCAATGGCAAGTAGCTCTCTACTTTTTTAATCAATTCAGCGTCATGGGCCCTTTCTTTATCCAACCAAAATACAGTTGGGGTTTGGGTAGCTCTGGCTCTGGAGACGGCCAATCTCACCCAGTCGCGAATAGGGGCATCCTTTACTTGGCACATACGCCAAATATCGCCCTTTTCAACTTTGTGCGTGAGTAAAACAGAATCGGTGGATTTGCTTACCACCCGTACTTCTCCTTCTTTTTGTACTTCAAAAGTTTTGTCATGAGACCCATACTCCTCTGCCTTTTGGGCCATAAGACCCACGTTGGGAACTGTTCCCATAGTTTTAGGATCAAAGGCACCGTGTTGCTTGCAAAAGTCTATAGTTGCTTGATAGATTCCAGAATAGCTACTATCAGGAATAATCGCTTTGGTATCTTGTAGTTGTCCATTTTTGTCCCACATTTTGCCAGAATTCCGAATCATCGCCGGCATGGAAGCATCAATGATGATGTCGCTGGGCACATGTAGGTTGGTAATACCTTTATCGGAATTTACCATCGCCAAATCCGGTCCATTATTAATGGTGGCTTGGATTGCATTCGTTATTTTGTTTCGTTGATCTTCGGGAAGTTCCTGAAGTTCTTCGAGCAAAGTTTCAAGTCCATTATTGGGATTTATTCCCAAGTCTTCAAAAATGTCCGCATTTGATTGAAACACATCAGAAAAATAGGTCTCCAAGGCATGTCCGAAGATGATGGGGTCGGACACTTTCATCATGGTCGCCTTAAAGTGCAAGGACAACAAAAGATTCTTTTCCCTGGCATCCGCAATTTCACTTTTGAAAAAGTCAACCAAGGCATTCTTGTTCATTACCGTAGCATCGATGACCTCTTCTTTCTGGATGGTCAGATCATCTTTTAAAATGGTAATATTGCCCTGATAATCTACAAGCTCAATTCGTATTTCATCAGCTTCCTGTAGCGTTAACGATTTTTCATTGTTCCTAAAATCCCCATGGTCCATGGTTGCTACATGGGTTTTGGAACTGGAAGACCATTCTCCCATGGTGTGGGGATTTTTTTTGGCATAATTCTTTATTGCCTTGGGGGCTCTTCTATCGGAATTTCCTTCGCGCAAAACCGGATTTACTGCGCTCCCTTTGATTTTGTCATAACGGGCCTTTATTGTTCGCTCTTCATCAGATTGTGGCTCATCGGGATAGTCGGGTAGGGGATATCCCTTTTTTTGCAATTCTTCAATGGCCTCTTTTAATTGGGGTACTGATGCGCTGATATTTGGTAACTTAATAATATTGGCCTCTGGGGTTTTGGCCAGTTGACCCAGTACGGCCAGGTCATCTGATTTTTTCTGGGCATCATTCAACAATTCTGGAAAAACAGAAAGAATACGACCAGCGAGAGAAATATCCTTGGTTTCAATGGAAATTCCTGCGGTTTGCGTAAAGGCCTTTACAATCGGTAAAAACGAAAGGGTGGCCAAGGCCGGGGCTTCGTCCGTCTTGGTATAAAAAATCTTTGGCATTGGGCTGTTACTATTTAAGCGGAGCAAATATACAATTTATGCCCTTTGTCGGATAAAGGCCCAAGAAATAATGAAAGAATTTGGAAAAAAGTGGAAAAAACAAAAGCCATATCGATGCAAAACACCGATATGGCTTTCTAAAAGGGTCAACGAACCAAGATTTATGTTGCCATAAATCTGCAAACCGAAGATTGCATTCTTTGCCCCTTTGACGTTTCCTCAACACTATGTTCTTAATTTTTCAACTAAACCACATCTTGAAGAGTGTTTCATTGATTCCTGATTTCATCAGAGCAAAAATTGCTTTCTACCCGCACATGAAACCTATGTTTTTCTCTTCTCCATCTGCCGAAACAGACTTCGATTTGAAATACCTTTTGAGATCAGTAGTGTTACCAATTTAAAAGGGAACCAACGATTTTAAAGAACGTCAACTTTAAAAGAAACAAGTTTTTGATATAATCTCCTTCTTATTTCTTCCACTAAATTAGAATAAGAATGCAGATATGCAAATTTTACAACTGATTAAAAATCAACAATCTATAAACCATTGTTATTAACAATTGTTCATAAAAAAAGCGCCCTTTAAAAAGGCGCCTTCAATATTGCAAAGAGGTGGGAAGACTATCCCCTAATCTCTTTAATACGTGCTTTTTTACCGGTTAACCCTCTGAAATAGAAGATTCTAGATCTGCGTACTTTTCCTTTTTTGTTCACTTCAATTTTTTGAAGTGCAGGCATGTTGATTGGAAAAATTCTTTCCACTCCAACCGTACCAGACATTTTGCGAATGGTAAAGGTTTCTGTTGCACCGGTACCTCTTCGTTGTATCACTACTCCCTTGAAGTACTGGGTACGTGTCTTTTCCCCTTCCTTAATTTCATAATAAACGGTAATGGTGTCCCCAGAAGAAAACTCGGGAAAATCCTTTTTTTGGATAAATTCGCTTTCTACAAATTTTATTAAAGATTCCATTGGTCTTTTTTTCTTGTTTTGCACTATCAACTTTCACGTCTCTCGTCAGAGGTTGATTTTGCGCTTGCAAAAATAGCACAATATTGGTAAACAACAAGCTATTCAGTCAGCTTTTTAAGAAGGGCAATCTTTTTACCGTATTGTAGGGCAAAAAGCAATATGCCTATGGCGAAGAGGATAACGGGTATTTGTGCCGCAAGGTTCATAATTGCATTTGAACGGATCAAAGCTTCTGAAGAACGACTTGCTGCAAGCGTGGTCCAAAGGACGCTCCCCAAGGAGAAGAATATGGTTAAAATACTTCCAATACACATAAATATCGTAGCCAGGTTTCTTTCCCTAATGAGCAGAATCACGCAAGCCGCTGCAATTATCAATTTAAATATTCCATTTATCGCTCCTCCAAGGATATAAAATGCTTCTAGATTTTCCATATCATTTTAATAAATCAGGTCGTTTTGTCTTGGTTTTTTCAAAGGCTTGTTCTTCCCGCCATTTCTCAATTTTCGGAAAATCTCCGCTCAAAAGAATTTGCGGAACTTCGCTACCTTGATAAGAAGCTGGCCGGGTATACACGGGCGGGGCCAATAGATTGTCTTGAAAAGTATCGGTCAGAGCTGAAGTTTCATCGTTCAGAACTCCTGGAATCAATCGAATAATGGCATCACATAGGACGGCAGCGCCCAATTCGCCTCCAGATAGCACATAATCCCCTATTGAAATCTCTCGGGTAATGAACATATCCCTTACTCTTTGGTCCACTCCTTTATAGTGTCCACATAAAATAATAATATTCTTTTTTAGCGAAAGCTGATTGGCCATTCCCTGGTCTAAGGTATCGCCATCAGGGGTCATATAAATGACTTCATCGTATTCGCGCTCGCTTTTGAGTTGGGCAATACATTTGTCGATGGGTTCTATCATCAAAACCATACCGGCCCCTCCACCAAATTGGTAATCATCCACTTGGCGATAATTTCCGGTGGTAAAATCCCTAAGGTTGTGAAAATGGACCTCAACCAAACCCTTTTCGATAGATCTTTTTAAAATCGAGGCTTCAAATGGGCTTTTTAGGAGTTCCGGTAGGACCGTTATGATGTCGATTCGCATACGAACAGCGGTTTAATGTTTTATCATTCGGGATTTGACCAAAAATAGTGGAGATAGGCTTCATCTTTTTTCCATCCCAGCCTTTCGTATAAATTTTGTGCAGGGTTATCGAGGGCGGTCTCCAAAGCTAAACCTTTAAAGTTCTTCTTAGCACAATGGTCTTTGGCTTTCTCAAGCAGCGCCTCTCCGATTCCCATGTGACGATGTTCAGAATTGACATACAAATCATTCAAAATATAAAAGGGTTTCATGCTTACGGATGAAAAAGTTGCATATAACTGGGTAAATCCAATAGCTTGATTATTCAACATTGCCATGAAAACGATGTTTTCTTCTTTTTGAAATCGTTCCTTTAAGAATTCCCTTGCTGAATCCTTATCGGTTTTTTGTTCGTAGAACTGTCTGTAGGCATCGAACAAAGGTACCAATAGCTCCAAATCTGAAATGTTGGCCTGTTTTATTTGCATGGGCCAAAACTAAACAATTCCCAGCATTGTGCTTATTGGCTACAAAGTTCAATTACGTTCTTGATGCAAATAAAAAAGGCTTCCCTAGGAAGCCATTCTTTATTATTTTTTGCTCTTATTTAATTCGTCTTGTAGTCTACGACTTATTTTCTGTTCGCGCTCCAAAGCCCGTCTTCTATGGTCTTCAAACTCTTGCTCTAAATCAGCCAATGCCGTCTTTGCTTGTTGGGTAAGAAAATTACTGTTCCGGAATTTGTAGATAAATAGGAACAACATCAATAACAATCCAACGATAATAGACCATAAAATTCCTTTATAAGTGGCCTTGCCGACCAAAACTCCAAAAAAGGAGATGCTATCTTTTTCATCGGTGACCTTTTTTAGGTTTTCTGTGGTTTCCTGCAGTTTGGCGTTCAAACTGGTAATTTCAGTGTTGTTCCCTTCAATAGTAGCAGTCAAGTCCTTAATGGAGCTATTCGCTGTATTTATAGAATCAAAAATGTTTTGCTTGATTCGATTGAGGTCTACCAAACGAATAACTTCGTAGCGAATCCCGTTGGCTCTATAATTACCGGACTTTTTCTCCAATACCTGAAATTGACCCACTAAAGTTGGGTCTTCCTCAGTAGAAGTCTGTTGTTGTGCGGATAGGGTTGAATGTGCTGAAAGAAAGATCAGGGCTACGAATAAAACGATACGCTTCATGGTTGTAATACTTTAATTTAGATTGAGGGTAGGGCGAAATTACATCAATAAACGAAAAATCAAAAGAAAAACTGCTTCACCTTACCCGAACCAACCCAGAGAACACATTTTAATAATAGGTATACCGTCTTACCTTGGCAATATATTTAGCCAAACGAATGACTTGATGAGAGTAACCAAACTCGTTATCGTACCAAATATATAAGACCAAACTTTTGCCATCTGCGGAAACCAAAGTAGCCTTGCTGTCATATATGGAGGGAGCCGAGGTTCCTACAATATCGGTGGATACCAATTCGTTGCTCAAAGAGTATTTGATTTGTTCCACCAAGTCACCTTCCAAGGCATACTTTTTAAGAATGGTATTGACACTTTCCTTGGATGTTTTGGTTTTCACTTCAAGATTCAATATGGCCAGTGAACCGTTGGGAACTGGAACACGAATGGCATTGGAGGTCAATTTTCCCTTTAAACCGGGCAAGGCCTTTGCAACTGCTGCACCGGCACCCGTTTCGGTAATGACCATATTTAGGGCCGCTGCTCTACCTCTACGGTACTTGTTGTGCATATTGTCCACCAAGTTTTGATCGTTGGTGTAGGCATGAATGGTTTCAATATGTCCCTTCTTAATACCCAAGGAATCCTCCATTACCTTTAAAATAGGAGTAATGGCGTTAGTGGTACACGAGGCGGCAGAATACACTTTGATTTTATCCGGGTCAAATTCCGCGTGATTCACGCCATGCACAATGTTGGGCACCTCCTTACCAGGGGCAGTGAGCAGTACCTTACTTGCGCCTTTGGCCTCTAAATGCCTTGACAAAGAAGCCTTATCCCTAAAAGCTCCAGAATTATCGATAATCAAGGCATTATAAATACCATATTTTGAATAGTCTATGTTTTCGGGCTTGTCCGCACTGATAAACTTTACTGTGGTTCCGTTGATAATCAATGCTTCATTCTCTTCATCAATATCCACAGTTCCCATAAATTGACCGTGTACCGAATCGGTTTTCAATAAGGCTGCTCTTTTCTCGAGAACCTCTTGACTCAAATCACCCCGTACTACGACGGCCCTCAATCGCAATTGACTTCCACGACCGGTCTTCGCCATCAACTCTCTGGCAACCAAACGTCCGATACGTCCGAAACCGTAGAGTACTACATCTTTGGGTTTTATTTCTTTGGAGGCATGTGCATCAGTCAATTTATCCAATACAAAGGCCTTCACATTTAAATTGGTGTTTTCTTCGGAATGATATTCGTAGGTCAGTTTACCAATGTCCAATTTGGCAGGGGGAAGGTTAATATCATTGATGGCCCTTAAAATTTCCACCGAATCAAAAATCGAAATCGGCTTTTGAACAAACTCCCCCGCGTATTCATGCAGGTTGATGATGTCGCTTACATTCTTATCAATAATCTGATTTTTGAAAAGTACCACCTCAATGGCCCTGTCGTACCATAAATCGCTGATTATTTTTATGAATTCGGTAGTTGCTTTTCGTCTATCGGCTTGAAACGCCAGTTCTTTTTCGTAGGAACGGATGTCGCTCATTATTTGGTAGGATTCTAGTTTTATTAAATTTTCGGCAAAAATATATATTTCAAACGTTTTCGTAAAGGGTTTGGTCATAAAAAAACACCCTTAAGAGGGTGCTCTTCATAGTTTGATTATTTTGAATTTTATTGAAGAATGAGCCTTTCTTTTTCACCTTTTTCATTGACCATGGTAAAGCTGGTTCGGCCATACTTTGAAATTTCATCAAAGCGTTCTTTTGCGTCATCAATATTGTTGATTTCATTGCCGTCAACTTCGGTGATTACTTTGTTTTTCAAATTATATCGACCATACCCTTCTGGTACGTCAATAATTTTCACTCCTCTTTTCACTCCAAAGGTCTTTTGGTCCTCTTTGGTCAAGTTTCGAACCAAAAAGCCGGTTGTAGGCAAAATGAGGCTTTGCTGTTTTTTAAGCCGCACTTGTTTGGTTACTTGCCTCCCATCGCGGTCCACAATGACGTCCACAACATCACCAGGTCGTTTTGAAGAAAGATATCCAGTAAGCTCTGAAAACTTACTGATTCGGATATTATCTATTTGCTTGATAATGTCACCTTCCTCTAGTCCGGCTTCTTCAGCTCCTGAATCCTGAGTGATTTGGGAAACATATACGCCTTGAACCTCGTCGAGCCCCATCTCAATGGCTTGTTTTGAGTTGACATTTAGCGCGGATATACCCAAAAGCCCACGCTGCACGTTGCCAAACTCCATGATATCTTCTATTACCTTTTTAGCAATATTGCTAGGCACTGCAAAGGCATAGCCTACATAGGAACCTGTTTGCGAGGTAATAGCGGTGTTGATACCAATGAGATCACCGTTGGTGTTGACCAAAGCACCGCCGCTATTTCCAGGATTAACAGCCGCATCGGTCTGTATAAAGGACTGGTTTCTACCCAAGGACCTGGCTTTTGCGCTAACGATGCCCGCTGTGACCGTTGATGTTAGACTAAAAGGATTTCCGACCGCCAAAACCCATTCACCCACCTTGGCATTGTCCGAATCTCCAAAGGCTAAATATGAAAGAGGTTGATTTACATCTATTTTTAAAAGTGCAATATCGGAGTCTTTATCGGCTCCGACCACTTCAGCCTCGTAGGTTTTTTTGTTGTTTAAGGTCACCTCCAACTGACTGGCATTTGCGATGACATGATTATTAGTTACGATATAACCATCAGGAGAGATAATAACTCCAGAACCCGTTCCTATCTGTGGAGTCTGCTGGCGCTCGTACCCATAGAAGAAATCAGATATGCTGTTGTTACCTTTATTGATGGTCAAGTTTTTTACATGAACTACAGAGTTAACGGTTTTTTCAGCCGCAATGGTGAAATCCACTTCGTTGATTCCTGCCCCTTTGGCGGAAGTGGTCAATCCGCTTGTGCTCACAAACGGAACTTCTTCGTTGGAATTCACCCATTTGTAGGTGTCTTTTTCAAAAAACAGTTTATACGCTCCCAGCGTAATTGCCCCTGCAAATAGGGATACAATGAACAATCCTGCTATTCTTTTCATAATTCAATAATTATTTAACAATAAGCTTCAACAAAATTAAATGAAATCATTTCTGGCTTAGTCGGTTTAACTCCCTTTTAACTACAAAATTTTCCCTAAATAATGCCCTATATTTGTTCTTTTGCATCAGATTATGAAATTGGATTTCTTCAAATACCAAGGAACGGGAAACGATTTTGTACTTGTCGACAATCGCCATGAAATCTTCCCCAAAAACGATACCAAATTGATTGCTAAGATCTGTGATCGAAGATTTGGCGTGGGTGCAGACGGACTCATCTTGCTTGAAAATGACAGAATGACGGATTTCAAGATGGTGTACTATAATTCCGATGGGGGAGAAAGTACCATGTGTGGTAATGGGGGGAGATGTTTGGTGGCCTTTGCAAAATACTTGGGAATCATTGATACTGAGGCCACTTTTGTTGCCATTGATGGGATTCATACAGCTCAAATCCGAGGGGATATTGTGAAGCTAAAAATGCAGGATGTTGAAGAGATAAAAGTGAAACCCCAATATAGTTTTCTGGATACGGGATCTCCGCACCATGTACAACTGGTAGATGCCCTTGACGATATGGACGTACCGTCAGAAGGAGCGAAGCTTCGGTATGGTTTATACGGAAAACCTGGGAGCAATATCAATTTTGTTTCACAATCTGGGGCAGATTCATTTAACGTAAGAACTTACGAACGCGGGGTTGAGAATGAGACCCTTTCCTGCGGAACTGGAGTGACTGCCGTGGCTTTGGCCATGCACCGAGCAGGTAAAACCGTGTCGAATCAGGTTCAGGTCAATACCCCGGGTGGTGAATTGGAAATTAGTTTTGATGTGGCCAATAGTGGTTACACAGAAATATATTTAAAAGGCCCTGCCACACAAGTTTTTAAAGGAACATTGGAATGGTGAATCTAAGGGGGAAACATATTTCACTGCGTGCCCTTGAACCTAAGGACCTCGATTTCTTGTACGAATTGGAGAACGATGCTTCCATTTGGGAAGTTAGTGGCACCTTAAAACCCTATTCAAAAAAGGTGTTGCAATTGTATCTAGATAATGCACATCGGGATATTTATGAGGTAAAACAACTAAGGTTGTGTATTTGCAACGGGGAGGACGATTGTGTGGGATTGATAGATCTATTCGATTTTGACCCCAAAAACCGGAGGGCAGGTGTCGGATTGGTCATTTCGAACCCGGAAGATAGAAATAAAGGATGGGGTGCCGAGGCCCTGTCCATACTTGGTGATTATGCCTTCTCTATTCTCGATTTACACCAGCTCTATGCCAATATTTTGGAGGACAACCACACAAGTATTCACCTCTTTGAAAAATTGGGTTTTGAAAAAGTAGGCCTCAAGCGTGAGTGGGTACGGACCAACCAAGGTTTCAAAAACGAAATTATGTATCAAAAAATAAATCCAAATGTATCTTAAAAAGGTTCTTTGGGCGGCAGCTCTGTTGGGTTTGGGTATTTGCGGTTTTATCTTTTACCAGATCTATGCGGCCATTTTCAATCCAAATACGAAATTCAACAATGAAGAAGCTTTCGTATACATTAATTCCGATGCAACTTTTGCTGAAGTAAAGGAACAACTGCAACCATTATTACGAAGTGTTTCTACTTTTGAGTCCGTGGCTGAACGTAAGGGGTATGTAACCCATATTAAGGGAGGCAAGTATGCCATTAAAAAAGGGATGAACAACAACGAAATCATCAATACCCTTAGAAGTGCCAATACTCCGGTTCGGGTTTCCTTCAATAATCAAGAGTCGCTACCCGCTTTGGCCGGCAGAATTTCGGAACAGATTGAAGCGGATAGTTTAGAATTAGTGCAAGCATTCAACGAATCTAGCTTTCTTAACGGAAATGGTTTTGACCAGGACACTAAACTGGGTATGTACCTGCCCAACACCTATGAATTCTTTTGGAATACATCTGCACATAGTTTTCGAGACCGAATGTTCAAGGAATATCAAAGGTTTTGGAACGAGGAACGTATTCAGAAAGCCAAAGATTTAAACCTTACGCAAAATGAGGTCATTGCGTTAGCTGCCATTGTCCAAAAGGAGACCGTTAAGATTGACGAACGGCCACGCGTGGCAGGAGTCTACATCAACCGCCTTAAAAGGAGAATTTTACTTCAGGCGGACCCAACAGTAATATACGCCATTAAAAAGGAAACCGGAAATTACGATACCATAATCAAACGGGTTTTGTATCGTGATTTGGAAATGGATTCTCCCTACAATACCTATAAATATGCCGGAATTCCACCGGGTCCCATCACTATGCCCGATATTTCTTCCATAGAAGCCGTGTTAAACCCCGAAAAACACGACTATTTGTTCTTCGTGGCCGATGTTTCCAACTTCGGATATCATCGTTTCGCCGAAACTTTGGCGCAGCACAACCGAAACAAGGTGCAGTACATACAATGGCTCAATAGCCAAAATTTACGTAGATAAAGGCTTTTACCGTTAATTATCAGCGGTTTAACGTTATTTGGGTCGGTTTTAAGAAAAACTTATGAGCTTTATCATTGTTAACAAAAAAGACTCCTCCTATATTTGCCGGCCAATTTTGGTTCGGTGCCTTAGGCAGTGAATTCTTAAATATGTGAATTATGAAAAGATGGACCAGTTTTGCTTTACATCTTGCCATGATTGTAGTCTTTACGAGTTTCGGCTCGTTCTCGGTAACCAAAAAGGAATCACCCAAAGTTCCTGAATCGCTCCGAGTGACTTTAGAACTTGAACCTATTGTTCTTCAACAACAGAAAACCCCCGTTGAAGAAATTGCTGTTAACCCGCCCTTCTTAGGAAAATCATTCAATGGTTTTAAAGAAGCCTTGGCTTTTAAAGAGTCTCAAGGGAGGTATCACATTGTAAATACATTGGGATATCTTGGAAAGTATCAATTTGGAAAGAATACCCTTCGATTGATGGGTGTTTATGACATTCAAGGATTTTTACAAGATGCAGCATTGCAAGAAAAAATGTTTGAAATCAACGTTGCCCGTAATAAGTGGATTTTGAGAAGAGATATCAAGCGCTTTAACGGAAAACGTATCAGAGGTATTGAAATTACGGAATCTGGAATTTTGGCGGCCGCCCATTTAGCGGGTGCCGGAAATGTGAAAAAGTATCTTCGTTCTTATGGAAAGAATGACGTGGCAGATGCTTACGGCACTACGATTTCGAAATATATGAAGAAGTTTGCTGGATATGATGTTTCAGAAATTCTTCAAAAAAGAAACGCCAAAGTTTAAAATTTAGTTTTGGTGGTGATACAGAACCGGAATCAAACTGATTCCGGTTTTTTTATGCCTGAATGATAAAGATCGTTGGTCTCTTGTTCAAATCCGGGTTCAATTCTGACCATTCGTGAACAATTTTGGTTTGGATAAACTCCGTGGGCAATGTAATATCGGTTGCGACACACAACCTTGTATTTTTTTGAAGGGTGCGGGTAAGTTCTTTTAAGAGCTTGTCATTCCGGTAAGGGGTCTCCATAAATATTTGGGCTTGCCCTGTCTCTCGAGAGGTTCGCTCCAATTTTTTGATCATGGCTTTTCGCTCAGGTCCCTCAATGGGCAAATAGCCATTAAAGGCAAAATTTTGTCCATTCATGCCACTGGACATCATGGCCATAAGAATGGAAGAAGGCCCGACCAGGGGAACTACTTGTATCCTCTTTTCATGGGCCACTCTGACCACTTCACCGCCAGGATCGGCGATTCCGGGACAGCCAGCTTCGGACAGTACGCCTACATCATGACCGTGGATACAAGGATCCAGATAACTCGGAATTACCGCGGGGTCTGTGTACTTGTTGAGAGGTTCGATGTGCAGATCAGGTTGGGATTTGCTAGGGCTCACTTTTTTGATGAACCTTCGGGCCGTTTTCTCATTTTCAACAATGTAATGGTCAATATTTTCAATAGTCCTCTTTATAGATATGGGCAAAACCTCCAGTGGTGCTCCATCTCCCAAAGTGGTCGGAATCAAGTATACCTTGCCGGCTACCAAACTGGGTTTAGTTTCTTCCATAACCCTCTATTTTTTTTGCAATGACCTCACAGGCTGCATCGATCATTTGAAAAACCTGTTCAAAACCTTCAGCTCCACCGTAATAGGGGTCTGGCACTTCAGTTACCCCCAAATCTACCTGTTGCAGCAAGAGTTGAACTTTCAATCTATCAGCTTCGTTTTGGGCCAGGCTCACAATGTCTGCATAATTGCTCAGGTCCATGGCATAGATATAATCGAATTCCAGAAAATCTGAGTAGGAAAATTTGCGACAACGTTGCTTGCTGATATCCAGGCCATAATTCTGTGCCACGGCTATGGATCTTGAATCAGGAGGACTGCCAATATGATATCCCGCCGTACCAGCTGAATCTACCCAGACCGTTTCGGGGTTTATTTTGGATGTCAAAATACCCTCAGCCAATGGAGACCTGCAGATATTTCCCAAGCAGACCATCAAAACCTTGGTTTTCATCAAAGTACGGGATTGTTAGGAGAATTTTTTGCTCAAATCCTCAATATATTTTCTGAACTGCTTGTCGGTCTCTGCCAAATTGTCGACGGTTTTGCAAGCATGTAATACCGTGGCATGGTCTCTTTTTCCGATTTGGGAACCGATGCTTGCCAAGGAGGCCTTGGTGAACTTTTTAGCAAAGAACATGGCCAATTGCCTTGCTTGAACAATGTGTCGCTTACGAGTTTTTGATTGTAGGGTAGCCACATCCATTTCAAAATAGTCCGAGACCACTTTTTGAATGTAGTCAATGGAAACTTCCCTTTTGGTGTTTTTCACGAACTTTTCAACCACCTGTTGCGCCAATTCCAAAGTGACCTCACGCTTGTTGAAAGAAGCTTGCGCAATCAAGGAGATAATGGCGCCTTCCAGTTCGCGGATATTGGTCTTGATGTTCTTGGCCACATGATCAATGATTTCCTCGGGCATTTCTACCCCATCACGATATAGTTTGTTCTTTAAAATGGATATCCGGGTTTCGTAATCTGGACTTTGAAGCTCTGCGGACAGTCCCCATTTGAATCGAGACAGCAGACGCTGTTCGATATCCTGCATATCCACTGGGGCTTTGTCTGAGGTTAAAATAACCTGCTTCCCATTTTGGTGAAGATGGTTGAAAATATGAAAGAAAACATCCTGGGTTCCAGACTTTCCAGAAAGAAACTGGACATCATCAATGATCAATACATCTATCAATTGATAAAAGTGGATGAAATCGTTACGGGTATTCTTTTTTACCGACTCAATATATTGTTGGGTGAATTTTTCAGCAGAAATATAAAGTACCGTTTTCTCCGGGTACTTATCCTTTATTTCAACTCCAATGGCATGGGCCAAATGCGTTTTCCCCAAACCAACCCCTCCAAAAACCAAAAGTGGGTTAAAAGAGGTACCCCCGGGTTTATTGGCTACGGCCATACCTGCCGAACGAGCCAACCGATTGGAATCCCCTTCCAAGAAATTATCAAAATTATAACTGGGATTGAGCTGGGACTCGATTTTTATATTCCTAATTCCGGGAATAACAAATGGGTTCTTTAGCTCAGGACTTTTTGAGGTGATGGGAACATCAAGCTCTTGAGGATCCATGGAGGTTCTATTAGAACTTGGAATTTGCTCCGTAAAAGGTTCTTTGTTCCCGTACTTATTTTCCATCTTAATAATGTAGATAAGCTTTGCGTTTTTACCCAGCTCTTTGGTCAAGGCAACTTTTAAAAGCTTTACATAGTGCTCTTCGAGCCATTCATAGAAAAACTTGCTGGGAACTTGAATGCTCAGGGCATTATCTGCAAGCTTGATGGGCTTAATAGGTTCAAACCACGTTTTGAATGCCTGCGGTTGGATATTATCCTGGATAAAAGCCAAACAGTTGTTCCATACGGAATTTGCAGTAACACTCATAAAAGTTTTCCCTTGTTTGTTGGTTAGCTAGATGCTTTTTTAGATGAAAGCATCTAAGGTTGAAAGATGCTTATCGGATGCGACAAATATGTAAACAAATCTTTTAAAAAAAAAATCAAAACTGGTTGAAAGTTTTATTTTTTTTTCGCATGTTTCCTTAATGTTAACCAAGCTTTTAAATATAAAGTTTTTCGCTTAAAATATGCGATTAAATTCACATTCTTTTCGCGTGCGCTATGGCGAAACCGACCAGATGGGCGTGGTGTATCACGGTAACTACGCGCAATACTTGGAGATGGGCAGGGTAGAGTGGTTAAGGGCTTTGGGCATTACCTATAGGAGCATGGAGGAAAATGGAATCATGTTACCTGTAATTTCCTTACAACTACATTATAAAAAATCAGCACTGTATGATGACCTTCTTACAGTTGAAACACAACTTGTAAAAACCCCCAAAGTTAAAATAGAATTCGACTATAAAATCTATAACGAGGAAAAGGAACTTTTGGTCGAGGCCCATACGGTTTTGGCCTTCATGAACAAAACCTCCCAAAAACCGATGATGTGCCCAGATTATATTCTGGAAAGGTTGGACCCTTAAATCTTTCGAATTGAAATCGAGGGCAGCTCGTTGAAATATTCAAATATAATGTCGGACCTGCTTTTGGGGACGGAAATTATAAAACAGCAATCCATCTCCATTTTCTGCGATTCAATTTCTATTGGATGCTGTTTGATCATTCGCATCACCTTGCTCATTTCCGAATAGCTAAAATCAAGTTGAAAATTCTCTACTACCGTTCGCTCCTCAATATCTGAACTATCCAATGCCATTTCGGCTGCAGCGCGATAAGCCTGTATGAGTCCCCCGACCCCAAGTTTGGTTCCCCCAAAAATTCGGACCACAGCGACCAGCAGATTGGTGACCCCAAAGGATTGGATTTGCCCATAAATGGGCATGCCAGCTGAATTATTGGGTTCTCCATCGTCATTGGCACGAAATCTAGGATTATCAATACCTAGCTGCCAGGCATAACACACATGATTTGCGGAAGCATGTTTTTTTCGTAATTCCTCAACTATGGGCTTTACTTCTTCCTCGGTTTGAATAGGAAAGGCATACCCAAAAAACTTACTTTTTCTATCCTTAAAAAGAATTTCTACCGAAGGTCTTGTTAGTGTTTTATAGATGCCTGTTCCGTTCTCCATTAAAAAAGGGCTACTAAAACAATACTTACAACAGCCAGCAAGATCCCACTCCAGTTTTTGATGCTCATCCTTTCCTTAAATAACAGAATGCCCAAGAAGGTCGAAAACATAACAATGGCCACATTGTTGATGGTAAAAATGGAAGCACTGGCAAATAGGTCATTTTGTAGTGCCCTTAAAAGGAAAAAGATGGAAAAGTAGTTGGGGACTCCCAGCAGAATCCCACCTGCAAGATTTCTGTAGTTCACTTTCAGGGGTTTTTTGCGAAGGTTTACCAGAATGAACAATAGACCGGTAAAGGCCGCTGCCCCAAAAATCATAGCAGAGAAAATAGCCACCTCTTCATTGGAGAGATGTCTCTCCTCAAAATATTTCATGCTGGTATCGATAATGCCAGAACCCAGAAATACCAAAAAGGGCAAGAGTAACGCCTTTTTGGGAACAGCGCGGGCATTCCCTTTAATGGAAGCAAAATAGACGGCCGCCAATGCCAAAACGATTCCCAGAATTTGTAGTACTGAAAGCTGTTCTTTGTAAAGCACCATCCCAAACACCACCGGAATCGCCAAGGACATTTTTGTGGCAACAGATGCAACGGACACCCCGGCCACCTGAGAGGTCTTGGCCATAAGATTGAAGATGACTATAAAAAGAACACCCAAGGCCAAAGTTCCCAAAAACCAGGACTGTGCAAACACCTCACTAAGGTTTAGTGAACCCTCATAAAGTAAAGTTCCGGTTATAAAAGCCACCAAATAGTTGACGATTATGGCATATAAGGTCTGTACATTGTATACATCGAACAACTTGAAAATAACAAAGATGAGGCTGGAGCATAGAACACTTAAAGCAAGGTCTAACATTATAGGTGCAACTTTAATTGGGTAATATCCTCTTTGCCGACCAGAAGGTTCCAGGTTTTGATGCCCAACTGCGATGCCGCATCCGTATTGTCCTTAGTGTCATCCACAAATAAAGTTTCATGGGGCCGTAGATGGTTTTCTTGTAGCACAAAATCGAAAATTTCTAGATCAGGTTTCCGCATGCCCATCTCATAAGAGAGATAGAAAACATCAAACGCATTTTTGAATCGGGCATACTTTTCCAGGCCCATGGTCTGTTTCACATATTCAATATGAATGTCGTTGGTATTGCTCAAAAGAAACAAACGATACTGATTTTCAAGGGCCAATTGCTCAACAAACTCTAAACGGGAATCAGGAAATTCCAAAAGAATGGCATTCCAAGCCTTGATCAAATCAGATTCGCTGGCCTTGGGAAACTCAGCGGAAACCACTTCCAAAAATACAGTGCTCGAAACTGTACCTTTCTCATAGGCTTTAAAAAGCGCATCCAACTTAGGGGTCACCCCTGTAAAACCAAAAGGAACCATGGCCCTTGCCGTGGCAGGTTTGTCGAGATTGATGAAAATGTCGCCAAAATCCAGTATAATGTTCTTGATCATGGGGTAAGTAGGGTTAAAGAATCGGATTGTATTTTCGTTGAGGTCTTCACTTTTCCAGAAATTTTGGGAGCAACAAGCCCATTTCCAAAGGTAATCTCTCCCCTAAAAATTCGCGCTTCATCCCATAGTTTGGCATCTATGAAAGTCTGTAGGGTCTGTGTGCCACCTTCAACAATCACCGAGTTGATGGAATTGCGGTACAGGATTTCACAGATTTGAGTTGCAAGTTCCCTGTTGAAATCTGCTATTTCATAATGCACACCCTTTATCATTTTGTTCGCATCCGAGTTTTGTGTGATGACTATGGACTTTGATTCTTGATCAAGAACCTTGAAGTCCTTGGGAATCCGTAAATCACGGTCCAACACAATCCGGATGGGATGCTTTCCAACCCAATCCCGTAAGGTCAAACTGGGGTTATCTTCCAAAACGGTTTGGGTTCCCACTAAAATGGCCTGTTCCTCGCTTCGCCATTGATGCACCCTTTGTCGAGAGTAGGAGTTGGTGATCCAATAAGGCTCTGGGGTATTGGACCGAGCCGATTTTTCTGGAGCGATAAAGCCATCCTGTGTTTCTGCCCATTTCAGAATAATGTATGGGCGTTGACGTTCGTGAAAGCTCAAAAACCTTTTGTGGTGTGCGCGGCATTCTTCCTCTAAAACACCGATGGTCACCTCGCACCCGGATTTCTTCAATTTTTCAATGCCCTTTCCACCAACTTTTTCATGTGGGTCCAACAGCCCAATAACCACTTCAGGAATTTGGTATGCTATGATCAAATCCGCACAGGGCGGGGTCTTGCCAAAATGGAAACAAGGTTCCAAGGTCACATATAAGGTAGCCTTTTCAAGTAATGACTTGTCTTCTACGGATTCTATGGCGTTCACCTCGGCATGTGGACCTCCGAACGGACTGGTGAAGCCTTCTCCAATGATGGAATCCTGATGAACGATTACACATCCAACCATAGGATTTGGCGCTGTGGAACCTAGGCCATTTTCGCCCAACTCAATGCAACGTCGGATGTATTTTTCGTGTATCTTCACCCAGCAAAAATAGAACAATAAAGCGCAATAAAACTGCGATGGTCATTCGAGAAATCAAACCCGAAGATAATGCACAAGTAGCTCAGGTCGTGCGAAAGGTTTTGGAAGATTTGGGCGTTCCGAAAGTGGGCACTGCCTATGCCGATAAAGCCTTGGATGATATGTATTCGACCTACAATGTTCCCAAGGCCACCTATTTTGTGGTGGAGGACAACGGAAGGATTTTCGGTTGCGCCGGAATTGCACAGTTGGATAATTATGAAGGCAATGTGTGCGAGCTACAAAAAATGTACTTTTTGGATGAATTGCGCGGCAAGGGACTGGGCTCTAAAATGATTTCGGTCTGTTTGGACAAAGCTCGTGAATTCGGGTTTGAAAAATGCTACTTGGAAACCATGCCCTACATGAAAGCCGCCCAAAAACTCTATCAAAAAAATGGGTTTGAATACATCGATGCCCCCATGGGCAACACAGGACACTATTCTTGTCCGGTTTGGATGCTAAAAGAACTGTAAGATGCTTCTGGCCGATATCAAAAACATCTTTCATAAAGAATTGGACGATCTATATCCGGTCGAGGAGGTAGATTCTTTTTTTTATCGGGTCATTGAGCATTATTTGGGATTGGAGCGCTTTGTTTTGGTTTTACAGCCCCAGCTCACCATTACCAAAGAAGAGGAGCAGCCCATTTTTGAAGCTTTGGCCCAATTGCGATTGGAAAAACCACTCCAATACATTTTGGGAATTGCCCATTTCATGGATTTGGAAATCAAGGTCAACGAAAATGTGCTCATTCCTCGACCAGAAACGGAGGAATTGGTACAATGGGTTATTTCAGACCTCGAACACCCAACATCCAACACCAAGCACCGGGCATCAAGCACCAAACACCAAACACCCGACCTAAGAATTCTCGACATCGGAACAGGCAGCGGATGTATCGCCATCGCCATCGCCAAAAATTGGCCAGCTGCCCAGGTTCATGCCTTGGACATTTCCGAAGAAGCCTTACAACTTGCAACTGAAAACGCTAAGTTGAACGAGGTTTCAGTGGAATTTTTTCAAGGAGACATCCGAAACATTTCAGAAAACATCGCACAGGAGTACGATATAATCGTTTCCAACCCTCCTTATGTTCGGGAATTGGAAAAGAAAGAAATTCAAAATAATGTAAAAAAATATGAGCCGGGCCTTGCACTTTTTGTACCTGATGAGGACCCCTTGGTTTTTTATCGCACCATTACGGAGTATGCCACAACACACTTAAAACCTGGCGGGAAATTGTTTTTGGAAATCAATCAATATCTATCCAAAGAAACCGAACAGCTCTTAAGAGATTCGAATTTTGTCAATCTGGAATTACGGAAAGATATTTTTGGTAATTTTCGAATGCTAAAAGGAGTAAAGACCTCATAGGGTAATTTGCGATCAGCCCAAAATGTAACTAATGGATGCCAAACAAAAAATAACTGCCCTTCGCGAAGAACTTCGGGAGCACAATTACAAATACTATGTCCTCGATCAGCCCACCATATCTGATTATGAATTTGATATGAAGCTCAAAGAGCTTCAGGAGTTGGAGGCCGCTCACCCCGAATTTCATGACCCAACCTCACCAACCCTAAGGGTTGGGGGCGAGGTGACCAAGAATTTTGAGACCGTGGCCCATGAACACCGCATGTATTCCTTGGATAATTCCTATTCCAAGGAAGACCTGGAAGATTGGGAAAAACGCATTCAACGGATTCTGGGCAATGTTGAGGTGGAATTCACCTGCGAACTCAAATACGATGGAGCCTCCATAAGCCTTACATATGAAGAAGGAAGGTTGGTGAAAGCCGTGACCCGCGGTGACGGATTTCAAGGCGATGATGTCACCACCAACATTAAGACGATCAAATCAGTGCCTTTGCAATTGAAAGGCAACTACCCTCCCAAATTCGATATCCGCGGAGAAATAATCTTGACCTTGGAAGGTTTTGCCAAAATGAACCAAGAACGCATCGCCAATGGGGAGGAACCCTACATGAATCCCAGAAACACCGCCTCGGGAAGCTTGAAATTGCAAGACAGCGCCTTGGTGGCCCAACGTCCTTTGGAGTGCTTATTGTATAGTGTTGTTGGGAACGGCCTAAGCATTTCTTCCCAATTTGAAGTTTTGGAAAAAACCCGGTCTTGGGGTTTCAAGGTGCCTACAGTGGCTAAGTTGTGCAAATCCACCACTGAGGTCATGCAATTTGTAAATCATTGGGATGTACACCGTCATGACCTACCCTACGAAACAGATGGGGTTGTGGTCAAGGTCAATAACATACGGCATCAAGAAGAATTGGGATATACCGCCAAATCCCCGCGCTGGGCCATGGCCTATAAATTTAAATCGGAACAAGCTTCAACAGTGCTTCACGAGATAACCTATCAAGTAGGTCGAACCGGAGCCATCACACCCGTGGCGAATTTAGAACCCGTACTCTTGGCGGGGACCACGGTAAAAAGAGCTTCCCTCCACAATGCAGACCAGATTGCGAAGTTGGACATTCGCAAAGGCGATACGGTTTTTGTGGAAAAGGGTGGCGAAATTATTCCGAAAATCATTGCGGTGGACTTTACAAAGCGTCCCAAAGACTCCCAACCCACCCAATACATTACCCATTGCCCCGAATGCGGCACGGAATTGATTCGCAATGAGGGTGAGGCCCAACATTTTTGCCCCAATGACGTGGGCTGTCCTCCCCAAATCACAGGCCGCATACAACACTTTATTTCCCGTAAGGCGATGGATATTGAAGGATTGGGTGGTGAAACGGTGGAATTGTTGCACAAAGAAGGCCTGATTCAGAATTATGCAGATTTGTATACCCTCACCAAGGAACAGATCATGCCTTTGGAACGCATGGCCGAAAAATCAGCGGAAAATTTGGTAAATGGGGTGGCAGCTTCAAAGGCCATACCCTTTGAGAGGGTCTTGTTTGCGCTTGGAATTCGATATGTGGGGGAGACCGTGGCCAAAAAACTCGCCAAGGCCTATAAAAATATTGATGCTTTGATGGCAACTACTGCAGAGGAACTGGTCGCCGTGGATGAAATAGGTGAACGCATTGCAGAAAGTGTGGTGGAGTTCTTCGGAGAGGAAAGCAATGTTCAACTTGTACATCGACTCAAAGATTATGGCTTACAGTTTTCCTTGTCAGAAGAACAATTGCAAAACCAAACGGATCATTTAAAAGGCCAAACCTTCGTAGTGTCTGGGGTTTTTGCAACCATCAACCGTAACGAATTGAAAAAGTTGATTGAGGACAATGGGGGCAAGGTGGCTTCCTCGGTATCTTCAAAAACAAGCTTTTTGGTGGCAGGGGAGAATATGGGCCCCAGCAAACGGACGAAAGCCGAAAATTTGGGCGTGCCCATCATTTCGGAACAAGAGTTTCTTCAAAAATTAGAGGGATGATTCCTAAGGACTTTGATGCCTTTCAAGAAACTTTGGATACCTCCGCCCCGAGTAAAAGTTGGTCATTGGCCCTACAATCCCTCTGGTGGGATGCCAAAGGCGATTGGAATGCATCCCACAACATAGCACAAGACCTCAATACCGACATGGGAAGTTGGATTCACGCCTATCTGCACCGCAAGGAAGGTGATGATTGGAATGCCGGCTACTGGTACCGCAGGGCTGGCCAACCTTTTCCAAAGATCAGCTTGGAAGCTGAGCTGAAACAATTGGTCGAAGCGGCACTTTCCTCATAAAATTTCAATCGAAGACAACGCCGGAAGGGAATCACTGAACCCGCAACATTGTTGGTGACCTGCCATTGAACAAAAAAAGCTACTGCTTAAAGTATTCCGTTTTGTAGAACTGACCCAGCTCTGGCGTCAAGAGCAAAACTTCGGGTTTATCTTTCCTCAGGCCGATGGTCCAGTTTTCAAACATTTCCCAGGCATCATTTACAAAGATGGGCTCCCCGTACTGTGCCACCAATTTTTTACGTAGGCGGTCTTCTTCGCCCTTGCCGGTCAGGATCCATACCACATTGAGCTTGCCATCACCGAATCGCGCTTCAATTTTTCGCGGAAACCCGGCGTAGTCCACTCCAAAGCAATTCAGCTGCAACTGGGCATTGGGGTCCGAACCATCGAGCTTTTGCTCATGTACAAAACTGCTATTGGCTTCAAATAGGGGGCGAAGCGTCTCGAGATCAGCGCCCATTTCAATAAAATCAGGAATTTCTGCAGAAACGGAGTGTTCCATTTCCACAGCACCGCCTTTGGTGAGATAGGGATTCTCCCAAGTAAACAAATTGGGATGCATGGCCTCTTCGGTCAGTATCCAAACAATGTCTTTTTCCATATTTCCGAATATACGCTCCTTAAAAAGCACCTTATAGCCCATAAAGGTCTGAGCGGTATCTTTTCGAGCTTCGATAAGGGTGCTGACGGCATTGCCCCGTGCCTCTATATACTGCAGTTGGTCATCAGCAAAAGTAAAAACAACTTGTGCCAAGATGCCTTGTTCGGTTTTAAGGTTGGTGCACAACAAATGGATTTCGGAATCCTTCGCCAACGGAAAGGTCGGCTGATCTAGGGACAAAACGGAATGGGAAAGTACGTGATTGCCAATTTTCGCTTTTACCGTTTCTACAGATTCATAAAAATTGACTTCGCTAATCGGTGTTTGGTTCTGTGCAAAAGCACCATGCGCCATCAGGATACTGACGGCACACAGTGTTGCTTTCTTGAAATTGAAATGCATGGTTTTTTTGATTGATGTTTGTTCTCGATTGATGAGGTTTTGTTGATTGATGTTTGGTCTAAAGAGTATTCCAAAATGGCATTGTTACAGTAGCGAATATTTTTTTTGAAAAAGATGATGTCTTCACTGAAGACTAAAATCAAATCAACCCAAAGCGGGCCTTGGTCAATCGGTGGCCTCGTTCCGTAAAACACTCACCCTTAAAATACAAGAAACCCCATAGTTTCAGGCCTTAACCTTAAAAAAATCTAAAATGAAATTTTACAAAACAACCTTTTTTGCCGTTTTGATGATCACTGTGATTGGCTGTAGCAAAGACGATGGGCCAAAAGAAGTGCCCGCAACCAACAGTGCCCCTAAAATGGCCATCCAATCCTTTACCGCTTCTGAGGATGTATCCGATACTGAGGTAATTGGCACCGTTACAGCAATCGATGCCGATGGTGACGCCCTTACCTTTAGTTTGGTTACCAACGACGCCGACCTGTTCGAGATTACCCAAAGTGGAGCCATTAGCCTTGCGGCTGGCAAACAACTGGACTATGAGAAAGAACAGAAGCACAGTTTTACCGTCAGCGTTACCGACGGGGAAGAAGAGGTGAACGCACAGATCAACATTAACGTTGATAATACGATTGAAAGCCTTTTTGAAGACCCAGAGGCATTTATCACCACTTGGAAAACAAAGAACAATGCCGAAACCATCACCATTTACACCCGTGGAGAACTGCAATATAACTATACCATTAATTGGGGAGACGGCACGACCCAGCAAATTACAAGCAGTGATGATGCGGAGCATACATACACCCTAGCGGGTACGTATACTGTGGCCCTAAAGGGCCAGTTCCCGGCCATTAATATGGGTGAAGCAGAGGAAGACATACCTGCCCTTGCAAGTATTGACCAGTGGGGCACCAATCTATGGCAAACAATGGAAAATGCCTTTATGAATTGCACGACAATGGTACACAATGCCATCGATGCTCCTAACTTACCCCAAGTGACCTCCATGGCATATATGTTTTATGAATGTTCTATGTTTAATGGCGACATAGGTAGTTGGGATGTGAGCAACATAGAGTCTATGTCCCGCTTATTCTCATATGCTAGTTTGTTCAACCGTGATATTGGCGACTGGGATGTAAGCCAAGTAACGGACATGAATTCCATGTTCACCCACGCAAGTTCATTTAGTGGAAATCTGAGTGCTTGGGATGTAAGCCAAGTGACCGATATGGAACAAATGTTTTTGGGTGCTGAGGTATTCAATAGTGATATCAGCTCTTGGGAGGTCGGTAACGTGACCAATATGGGATGGATGTTCAGACAGGCAAGTTCATTCAATCAAGATATAAGTGATTGGAATGTTGGCAACGTAACCAATATGTATGCCATGTTCACCGATGCAACGTATTTCGACCAAAATATCGGTAGCTGGAATATAGGTAAAGTTTTGAATATGCAATTGATGCTCAATAATTCTGGTCTTTCCAGTGAGAACTATAGCGCTACCTTGATTGGCTGGGCCGATCATGTTTCGCCACCACAAGAAATTGAATTGGGAGCTGATGGCCTTATCTATTGCGGTCCTGAAGCCATAGGAGCAAGAGATTCCTTGGTCAATGATCATGGCTGGGACATAACTGGAGATGCCGTATGCAACTAATAAAAATATAAACAAAACGTGATTCAAATATGTTCACGAATTTGGGATGTATGGCACCCAAGCGAGATCGCTTGGGTGTTTTTTTATCCCGTCAACCCAAAACGGCCCTTGGTCAATTGGTGTACTGGGTCCATAAAACAAGGTCACCCCAAAATTTCCGCAACCCCTAATTTCAATTTGTTAAACCAAAAAAACACCCGTGATGAAATTACGTGACCTACTTCTTTTTGCCTCTTTTGCAATCTTGGTCTTTGCCTGCAGCAAGGACGATGAAAAACCCAATACTCCGCCCAAAATGGCCGATCAGGCCTTTACCGTGGCGGAAAATATACCCGATTCCCAAATAATCGGCACCCTCCAGGCCACCGATGCCGACGGGGATGCCCTTACCTTTGAGATCACCACAAACAACAACAAGCTGTTCGAGATAACAGAAGCGGGCGCCCTGAGCCTGGCCAGTGGAAAGAGCCTTGATTTCAACACCGCCCAATCGCACCAGATCACCGTTAGCGTTAGCGATGGGGAGGACGAGGCCACCGCCAAGGTGACCATCACCGTCACCAATGTGAACTCCAGCGCCATGATCGAGGACCAAAGCTTTTCGGTGGTTGAAAATATAGAGGATACCTTTGAGATAGGCACCGTGGTGGCCAATGACGAGGACGGTGACGAACTTGTTTTCAGCATCACCACCAACGACAATGACCTATTTGAAATTACCGAAGCTGGCGTATTAAGTTTGGCCGAGGGGGAAAACCTTGATTTTGAGACAGCAGACGCTCATACCATCACTGTTGAGGTAAACGATGGCACGGCCACCGCCGCTGCCGAGATCACCATCAACGTGACCAACGACAACGACAATGCCCCCGAAATTGAGAATCAGCAATTTATCGTGACTGAGGACATTGATGATGCCGAAGAAATTGGAATCGTTGTGGCTAGTGATCAAGACGGGGACGAATTGACTTATAGCATTGTGACTAACGACGCCGACTTGTTTGAAATTACCCAAACAGGTATGCTGAGCCTGGCCGAGGGACAAAATCTCGATTTTGAGATCGCCGAGTCTCATGCAATAACCGTTGCCGTAAATGACAGCACCGAAACTATTACCGCAGAGATTACAATAACCGTGACCAATGTGAACGACAATGCCCCTGAAATGGAGGACCAAGCCTTTGTCGCCGCAGAAAATATAGAAGATATAACCGTGATTGGCATGGTGGTCGCTATGGATCTTGACAGTGACGAACTTGTCTTTAGCATTAGTACTAACGATGGCAATCTATTTGAGATTACGGACAGTGGGGAGATTAGTTTGGGCCAAGGCCAACAGTTAGATTACAAGACCAAAACAGCACATGAAATCATTGTAAGTGTTACAGATGGGACTGAAATAGCAGAGGCTCATGTAAGTATTACTGTTTTAGATGCTTTTAAAAGCTTTGCCGACGATCCTGAATGGTTTGTTACTACATGGAGGACCGATGAAAATGGGGAGACCATTACCATTTTCACCCATATTGAGCGAACCTATAACTACACTATTGATTGGGGAGATGGCTTCATTGAAGACATCACCGAAAGTAATGATATACACCACACCTATAATACTTTAGGGACATACAAAGTAGCTATAAAAGGACAGTTCCCCGCATTTGGCATGGGGATGGGTAATGCACCTAATACTGCCCTGAAGAGTATCGATCAATGGGGATTCATTGAATGGGAAACCATGGAATATGCTTTTGCCAGATGTGAGCAAGTGGTTAGCAATGCTGTTGACGCTCCCAATTTGTCTTCCGTAACGGACCTTTCAAAGATGTTTTGGTATTCATTTAATTTTAATGGGGACCTAAATAATTGGAATGTAAGTAACATCACTAAGATGGAATCAATGTTTCAAAAAGCTGAAAAGTTTAATGGAAACATCAGCGGTTGGGACGTCAGCAAAGTGGAAAATATGAACAGCATGTTTTCTGGTGCTAGGGTTTTTAACAGAGATATTAGTACTTGGCAAGTAAATAATGTGACTAGTATGGCCTATATGTTTACCGAAGCGGAGAGTTTTAATTCAGACATTAAAGACTGGGACACCAGCAAGGTAAATAATATGAATCGAATGTTATTTAAAGCGTCTTCGTTTGACAAAAGTTTAGGAGATTGGGATATTTCCAATTCTTCCAATTTGTCAAACATGCTCTCTGATTCTGGTCTTTCCCAAGAAAACTACAGTGCTACTTTGGTCGGCTGGGCCAGTTTAGAATCCCCACCTCAAGGAATAACCTTGGGGGCCGATGGACTCACCTATTGTGATGAGGGCATTGCCGCCAGAGACTCCTTGGTCAATGACGATAGTTGGCAAATAGTAGGAGACTCCCAATGCAATTAAAATAAATTAAAAAATACAAATCCGTGGTATGGGCCATACCCGGTTTTGAGGTATACACACACCCAAGCGATATCGCTTGGGTGTTTTTATGCTACACCGTGATTGACACCCCATTTGCCGAGGCATTTTTTTGGCTATCAAAGTAAAAGTCAATACGGCCCAAGTTAATCCCATAACAGCCCACTTGGTTCACCAAAACGGAGTTGCCCTTTTGGTTGGTGCGAACATCGGGCTTATCCAAAAAGGTATGGGTATGGCCACCAATAATAAGGTCGGTATAAGAGGTGCGCTCCGCCAATTGCGTATCGGAGGGGCGATTGGGGTTGGCATAATCATAGCCCAAATGCGAGAGGCAAATCACCAAATCGCAGTTTTCTTTTTCCTTCAATTGGCGTTCGGTATCCAAAGCAACCTCAAAGGGGTTCAAATATTGGGTTTCCTTGCACAAGCGTTTCAACACTAGCCCCTCCAGTTGTATGCCCAATCCATATACGCCAATTTTAATACCATCAATACTATAAATTTTGTAGGGCTTGGTATAGCCATCCATCTCGGTGTTGGTAAAATCATAATTGGCCGAGAGCAGCTCAAAACTGGCATGGGGCACCTGGGCCAACAGCCCACCAATCCCATTGTCAAAATCGTGGTTGCCGATGGTGGCTGCATCGTACTTCAGCTTGCTCATCAATTTAAACTCCAGTTCGCCTCCATAAAAATTAAAATAAGGTGTTCCTTGAAAGATATCCCCGGCATCGAACAAAAGGGTATTGGGGTTTTCGTTGCGAATGCTTTCCACCAAGGCCGCTCGTCGGGCCACCCCGCCCAAATTGGCCCATCGAGCATGCGTACTGGGGAAGGTCTCAATATGGCTGTGTACATCGTTGGTATGCAAAATGGTAATCTTTTTTTGGCCAAAGTGGGCACAAGAATTCAGTCCTAATCCGCCCAAGCCCACAAAGCTTGAGGTCGCTGCTGTTTGTTTGAGAAAATCTCTTCGTTTCATTGGTCCTTCATAATAAATCGGTCATCCACTTGACCGGTTAGCGTGTCCTTTTTTCGAAAATGGTCGATGATGGCGTTGCGCAACAGATAGCCCGTATCCGTAGTGGATTCCACATTCGGGAAAAAACCAATTTCGCTCCCTCCCGCTACCAAATAATCCGAAGTGGCCACAAAATAGCTGCGGCTTTCATCAAAAGGACTGTCCCCAATGGTAATGGATTCCAGTCCGCCATCTTGGTCCATCACAATCTGCATCCCTGCAATGGGATGGGCCCTTCGGGCACCGGCCAAATACAAAACCAGATTTCGAACGGCTGTGCCGTCGAGTTCTACCACCGAGATGTAATTCTCGAACGGCATGATCTCGTAGGCATTTCGTGCTGTGACGGGTCCAGCCGAAAGAATGGCACGTACCCCACCGTGGTTCATGATCACAAAATCGAGCTCTTTTCCAGTTTTGGTTTTAAAAAGGGGAGCGGTCTCTTCAAAAATCAAATCGGCCAAAAAGTTGCCCATGGAGGTATTGCGCTCGCCGTCATTAAGATCAAGACTTCGGGGTGCATGGGCCAAGGTACTGTCCAACACCTCGTCCACGCGTTTTTTGTAGGGAGCTATAAAAGCTGTAAGGGAGTCAATTCCCGATAGTGATGAATCGACGGGGATTTGCTTTCCCTCAATTTCGATGAGCTGCCCTTTTTCCTGCTTGCAGGCAAAGGAAAAACATAGTGTTATAATTACAACAAAATGTTTTATTTTTGAATTTGTCACTTGAGGTATCTTTGTTCTGTTATCTTGGTAGAATAATTACCTTTGCAAAAATGGGCGAAATTTATGGTTTTCAAAGGGCTCCAAGATAAATTTAAAGTTAAATCGGGTCTGAAATATCTTCAGGAGGAGATGGAAAAACCTCCAGCTCAGGTGGAGCGGGAGAAGGGCGTTACCAGTATCGCCTGTATTGTCGATGTGGACAATTTTCCAAAAGCCGATGTATTTTATGAACTGATTGAGGAATTTTCGTTACGGCCCAATGCCATAAAAATCATTGGCTACAAAAGGGATTTCGGCAAAAATTCACCCTTTGCCATCCAAATGTTTTCCGATAAGGATCTCGGCTGGAAGGGCGACATTGAAAACGGCTATGTTTTGGAATTTTTGGGCAGGGAGTATGATCTTTTGATCAACTATTATGAAGAGGATAATTTGATGATGAAACTGTTGACCATAAAAACGCCGGCTCGCCTAAGAGTTGGTTTCTCTTCGGTGGATTCAAAACTGAACGATTTGATCTTGGGTACGCCTTTTAAGGATTTTAAGGCGTTTAAGGAGGAACTGAAAAAGTATTTAACGGTATTGAACGAAATATGATGGAACAGTTGATGGGAACCGGAGTGGCCTTGGTCACCCCCTTTACAGAAGAGGGGTCTGTTGATGCAGCTGCGCTTTCTCGAATTGTTGAGCACAACATTCAAGGTGGCGTGGACTATTTGGTGGTTTTGGGTACCACCGGAGAATCGGTGACGCTTTCCAAAGCGGAAAAAAAGCAGGTTGCCGATATCGTTGTAAAGACCAATGCAGGAAGATTGCCCTTGGTTTTGGGCATCGGCGGAAATAATACAGCCGCTCTTGCCGAAGAACTCCGAACCACCAATTTAACGGATTTTGATGCGGTCCTTTCTGTATCACCAGCCTATAACAAACCCACACAGGAGGGGATTTACCAACACTTTAAAGTGTTGGCGGAAGCTTCTCCAAAACCTATCATTTTGTACAATGTGCCGTCGCGCACAGGAAGCAACATGCTTCCGGAAACCACCATTCGCTTGGCGAAGGATTTCGAGAGTATTGTTGCCATCAAAGAGGCTTGTGGGGACTCCGTTCAAATTGATGAAATTCTAAGGAATGCCTCTTCGGACTTTTTGGTAATTTCTGGGGACGATTTCACAGCGCTTTCAACGGTCTTGGCCGGTGGAGCGGGGGTAATTTCGGTTTTGGGCCAGGGCTTGCCCGAAGTTTTCTCTCAAATGATTCGATATGCGCGAGAAGGTAGGGCAGAGGAGGCGTACAAAATCCACCATGGTCTATTGCCGTTGATGCGACTTATTTTTGAAGAGGGCAATCCGGCCGGAATCAAAAGCATTTTTGAACATTTGGGGCTGTCCAACGCCTTGGTTCGCTTACCTTTGGTGGAAGCAAGCCCGAAACTGAAAAACAGGATTTCGCAATTTATTTTGACCTTGAATAGCAAGGTTAACGCCTAAGTTTCGTTAAAGCTTTATCAAAACGCATTGGAATGTCAAAAGGCATCTTACTTTTGCTATGTGATTCTATTTTTAAAATCCGTTGATAATCCCTAATTTTGCCCGATGTTTTTGAAAATGAGACCCCTTCTTTTTTTTATAGCCTTAGTTTTCTTGCTTTCAAGTTGTAGTGAGTACCAAAAAGTGCTCAAGGAGGACAACATAAAGAACAAGTACGACATGGCTGAAAAACTCTATAACGAAGAGGATTACCGTCGTGCCCAAAGACTGTACGAGCAAATTGCACCCAAGTATGCGGGGAAACCCCAAGGCGAGCGGGTGATGTTCTTTTTTGCGGACACCTATTTTAAAAACGGCGATTATTACCTATCTGGATATCAGTTTGAGCGTTTCGTGAAGTCGTACCCAAAGAGCGATAAAATTCAAGAGGCCACTTTTTTAGGAGCAAAAAGCTACTACGAGCTCTCTCCAAGGTATTCCTTGGATCAGACCGATACGGAAAAAGCATTGGCCAAGCTTCAGATTTTTATCAATACCTATCCAGAATCGGAATACTTTGAAGAGGCCAATACTATGGCCAAAGAACTTACCGCCAAAAAGGAAAAAAAACAGATTGAAATTGCAAAGCAGTTCAATAAATTGGGAAAATTCAACTATCCCATCCTAGTATCGGCCATTACGGCCCTTGATAATTTTATTTCTGATAACCCAGGGTCGATTTATCGAGAAGAGGCGTTGTACTATAAAATTGAGGCCACGACCAGTTTGGCCTTGAACAGTACGGAAAACAGGAAAAAAGAACGTTTGGAGGATGCACAGGAGTCCTACAATACCTTGATGCGATATTTTCCCGAATCAAAGTTTAAAAAGAAGGCAGACGATTTGGTTGCAAAAGTCCAAGAGGAATTGGGCCAATACGAAACGGCCTCAAAATAACATTTAGCACAAAAGTTTACGAGCATATGCAAGATTTAAAAAACACCAACGCACCGGTTTCCACCAAGACACTCAACAGAAACGAGTTCGATGAAAAAACCGATAATATCTACGAGGCCATTTCCATAGCTTCCAAAAGAGCAATCCAGATTAATTCTGAGATCAAAAAGGAATTGTTGGAAAAGCTTGAGGAGTTCGCTACCTATAGCGACAGTTTGGAAGAAGTTTTTGAGAACAAGGAGCAGATTGAAGTTTCCAAGTTTTACGAAAAGCTTCCAAAACCCCATGCCTTGGCCGTAATGGAGTGGTTGGAAGACAAAATTTATTACAGAAATACAGAGAAAGACGCAGAATAGATGCTTAGCGGTAAAAACATCCTTTTGGGCATTACCGGGGGAATTGCCGCTTACAAAACCACCTTTCTCGTTAGGTTATTGATCAAAGCTGGTGCCAATGTCAAAGTTATTTTGACATCGAGTGCCAGCGATTTTGTTTCTCCCCTTACCCTTTCCACCCTTTCCAAAAATCCAGCCCTTATGGATTTTGTGAACGAGGAAGACGGGAGTGTCTCTTGGAACAATCATGTAGAGCTGGGTCTTTGGGCCGATATTATGGTGATTGCTCCAGCTACGGCCAATACGCTTTCAAAAATGGCCCATGGCACCTGCGACAATCTGTTACTGGCCACGTACTTGTCTGCAAAATGTCCGGTTTATTTTGCACCGGCCATGGATTTGGATATGTACAAGCACCCATCCACCGAAGCTACTTTTGAAAAACTGATTGCTTATGGGAACAAAATGATTCCAGCAGAATCGGGCGAACTGGCAAGCGGATTGCACGGGGAAGGGCGTTTGGCAGAACCCGAGTCCATAGTGGCTTTTCTACAAAATGATTTGGCCCAAGGCCTTCCGCTATCTGGAAAAAAAGTGCTGATTACGGCAGGTCCCACCCATGAAGCCATTGACCCTGTTCGTTTTTTGGGCAATCGGGCCACAGGAAAAATGGGATTTGCACTGGCCAAAATTGCGGCTGAAATGGGGGCGAAGGTCATTTTGGTCTCCGGTCCAACCCATCTGAATGTGAACCACGCCAATGTAGAGCTCATCCGGGTTACTTCTGCCAGACAAATGAATGAGATTTGCCATGAACACTACGACCAAATGGATGTGGTAATAGGTGCTGCCGCCGTTGCAGATTATCGCCCCAAAAAGGTGTTCAAGGAGAAAATAAAAAAACAAGAGGGAGATCTGGCCATTGAATTGGAACGAAACCCCGATATCCTGCTTTCCATGGGTGAGCAAAAAACCCACCAGTTTTTGGTGGGCTTTGCGTTGGAATCAGAAAATGAATTGGAAAATGCCAAGGGAAAGCTGAAACGAAAAAACCTCGACGCCATTGTTTTGAATTCCCTGAAAGATGATGGGGCAGGTTTCGCTGGGGACACGAATAAAATCTCTTTTATCGATAAGAATTTAGAGATTAAAACGTTTGATTTGAAGACGAAGTCAGAGGTGGCTTCGGATATTTGGAAAGAAATCATCTCCAGAATTCATGCGTAAGGCTTTTTTCACAATTATTTTGTTGGCGTTTGGGCTATTGTCCCATGGGCAAGAACTGAATTGTACCGTTGTGGTCAATTCGGACCAGGTGAATCAGACGAACCAGCAAATCTTTAGAACACTGGAGCGCTCCCTGAACGATTTTGTAAACAAAAATCAATGGACGAATCGAGTATACAAGGAAAATGAAAGGATAAGTGCCCGAATGTTTATCACCGTGACCCAGTATGAGTCTGATAGATTTGAGGCCAATATTCAAATTCAATCTTCCCGACCTGTTTTCAATACTTCCTACGAAAGTCCTGTTTTTAATTACAAGGACGATGCTTTCAATTTTCTGTACCAGGAGTTTCAGCCTTTGGTGTACAACGAAAATGTGTTTGAATCGAACTTGATTGCCGTTATTAGTTATTATGTGTATGTCATTTTGGGATTGGACGCCGATACCTTTTCCCTTGAGGGTGGGGATGAGTTCTACCGAAAGGCCCAAAATATTGTGACCCAAGCCCAAGGATCCAACTCTTCTGGATGGAGCCAGGAGACCGGGACCCGTTCCCGTTTCGAATTGGTGGACAATTTGTTGAGCAACTCATTTCGGGAATATCGCATTGCCATGTACAACTACCACCGAAAGGGCCTCGACATTTTAGGAGATAATAACAGCACCGGAAAACAAGTTATTGCAGGAAGTTTGCGCCTTTTTGAAACCCTTATCAAAAGAAGGCCCAATGCCTTTTTGATCCAGACCTTTTTTGATGCGAAGTCTGAGGAGATACAAAATATTTTTTCCGATGGCCCCAAAGTGGACATCGTTAGATTAAAGGAAACTCTCAACCGTGTGGCCCCATTTTATTCCAATGTTTGGAATGAAATAAATTACTAGTCCGTTTCTACAAAGACCGTTATCTTTATCTGCAAATTTGTAAAGTTTGCTAGTCCATCTTTCCATTAAGAATTATGCATTGATCAATGATATCAATGTTGCTTTTTCTGACCGTTTTACCACGATTACCGGAGAGACGGGCGCTGGAAAGTCCATTCTTTTAGGTGCCTTGTCCTTGGCTTTGGGAAAGAGGGCCGATTTGTCCTCGCTCAAGGAGATGGATAAAAAATGCATTATTGAAGCGGAATTTGATGTTTCAAAATATCGATTGAAACGCTTTTTCTCATCCAATGATCTCGATTATGAAGACACCACCCTTCTTAGAAGGGAAATTCTACCCAGTGGCAAGTCGAGGGCTTTTGTTAACGATTCTCCCGTCAACCTTGATGTATTGAAACGACTTGGGGAATTATTGGTCGATGTGCACTCCCAACACCAGACTTTGTTGCTCACCGAAAACGATTTTCAGATGAAGGTGGTGGATGCCTTGGCGAGGAACGACAAAAAACTGGAAAGTTACCGAGCCGCTTTGGTCGACTACAAACATGCCTTGACCGAGTTGAAGGAGCTTCAAGAATCCCAAGCTAACGCCATTAAAGAGCATGATTACAATAGTTTTCTCTTCAAGGAATTGGAAGCGGCGCAATTGCAACCTGGTGTTCAAGAGGAATGGGAATCGGAATATGAGCAATTGAACAATGTGGAGCAAATTCTGGAAAAACTATCCCAAGGTCACCAGCTGATGAACGGAGAACCCATGGGAGTGTTGGCCAGTTTGGCTGAACTTAAAAGAACATTGCAAAATTTGGAAGCTTTCGGGAGCGCCTATGCCGCACTAAGCGAACGTGTTCAATCGGTTTTGATTGAGACGGATGACATTGCTTCGGAACTTGAGGTGCTACAAGACAGTGTGGAAGCCAATCCACAAAGATTGGAGGTTGTCAATGGGCAATTGCAGCAACTCTACGCCCTTCAGAAAAAGCACCAAACCGATTCTGTTGAAGAATTACTGAAAATCAAGGATGATTTAGCGGCAAAGGTCGAAGTTGTGGAAAACATGGAAGCACAACTTCAGCAGAAACAGGAGGCGGTGGAAAAGACTGAAAAAGCTTTAGAGCATTATGCCGTGGATTTAAGCGAAGGCCGAAGGTCAGTCCTGTCGAAACTGAAGTCCCTATTGCAAGAAAAACTAATGCATTTAGGGATGCCTGCGGCAACGTTTCAGATTGAAATAAATCCATCACAAAACTATAAATCCAACGGAAAGGATGATTTGACTTTCCTGTTTTCGGCAAACAAGGGATCCAATTATGGGGAACTGAAAAAAGTGGCGTCCGGTGGAGAGCTATCCCGGATTATGCTTACCATAAAATCCATTTTATCACAATACGAGCAGCTGCCCACCCTGATATTTGACGAAATTGATACAGGGGTTTCTGGAGAGATTTCCAACCGAATGGGGGAAATTATGTTGGAAATGAGCAAAACCATGCAGGTGCTTTCCATTACCCATTTGCCCCAAGTGGCCTCAAAGGGCAAGCACCAGTTCAAAGTTTTCAAGGAAGAACAGAATGGGGTCGCCAGTACCCAAATGAAGCAGTTGACCGAGGAAGAGCGAGTGGCGGAGCTGGCGGAAATGTTGGGTGGAAAATCCCTATCTGAATCTGCCGTGGCCCACGCCAAAGAGTTGTTGAATCAAGCATAAACTGAAATTGGCAAGCAGCACGTTTTTCGACCACAAAATCGGAAAGATTGGATATCTTTGCCGTTAAACCAACGAGTACAACATACTATGGCTTACAATCTTTTAAAAGGAAAAAGAGGAATCATATTTGGTGCTTTGGATGAGAACTCCATAGCATGGAAAACTGCAGAACGTGTTCACGAGGAAGGAGGGACTTTTGTTTTGACAAACGCCCCAATTGCCATGCGGATGGGACAGATTAATAAATTGGCCAAAAAAACGGGCTCTGAAATCATCCCAGCGGATGCAACCAACGAAGAAGAGCTTCAGAATTTGGTTGAAAAGTCCATGGAGATTTTGGGAGGCAAACTGGATTTTGTTTTGCATTCCATCGGCATGTCGGTCAACGTTCGAAAAGGAAGGGCCTATACCGATGAGAAATACGATTTCACGACCAAGGGATGGGATGTGTCGGCGCTTTCATTCCACAAGGTAATGCAGACCCTTTTCAAGGCAGATGCCATGAACGAATGGGGCAGTATCGTGGCTTTGACCTATATGGCTGCGCAGCGAACTTTTCCCGATTATAACGATATGGCCGATAACAAGGCTTATTTGGAATCCGTGGCCAGAAGTTTTGGCTACTTCTTTGGGAAGGAGAAAAAGGTTAGGGTAAATACCATATCACAATCACCAACCCCTACTACAGCTGGACAGGGGGTAAAAGGTTTCGATGGTTTCATCAGTTATGCAGAGAAGATGTCTCCCCTTGGCAATGCCACGGCAGATGATTGTGCCAATTATACCGTCACACTATTTTCTGACTTGACCAAAAAAGTCACCATGCAGAACCTGTTCCACGATGGAGGGTTCTCCAATACTGGCGTAAGTCAGGAAGTCATTGATGAGTTTTCAGAATAACTAAATAAAACAACCGTTAAAGCCATCCACAAGAGGATGGCTTTTCTATTTTTTAGGGATGGTGATAGAGCTTTCATTGATCATACCGGTTTACAATCGACCTGATGAAATCCAGGAGTTGCTGGAGAGTCTTATACATCAGACCTTCAAAGGAGGTTATGAGGTGGTCATTGTTGAAGATGGTTCTTCGGAAAGCTCAGAAGCTGTGATTGACCAATTCCAAGGCCAATTGCAGATATCCTACTATCAGAAACCCAATACGGGACCCGGTGATTCCAGAAATTATGGGATGACTCGCGCCAAGGGCAACTATTTCATCGTTTTAGACTCTGACTGTATTCTACCACCCCAATATTTGGAAGAAGTGTCCAAAGAGCTTGCCAAAGAGTATGTGCACTGCTTTGGGGGACCCGATGCGGCCGACCCTTCTTTTTCTAGTATTCAGAAGGCCATTAATTATGTGATGACCTCTTTTTTGACCACGGGTGGTATTAGGGGCAGCAAGAAGGCGGTGGGCAAGTTCCAGCCTCGCAGTTTCAACATGGGGATTTCAAAAGAAGCCTTTGAAAAGACCAAGGGATTTGGACAAATCCATCCAGGGGAAGACCCAGATTTGACCTTTCGCATTTGGAAAGCCGGTTACAGCTCAAGGTTGTTTCCCGAAGCATTTGTGTACCATAAAAGACGTATTGATTGGAAGAAGTTTTACATCCAGGTCAATAAATTTGGAATGGTTCGTCCCATTTTGAACAAATGGCACCCAGGAACGGCTCGCATTACGTATTGGTTTCCTACTCTTTTTATTTTTGGATTGCTTTTTTCAATAGGATTGGCGTTTACAGGGTTTTACGTACCATTGCTATTTTTTGGCATCTATTTTAGTGTCCTCTTCCTTGATGCTTTGGTAAAAACGAAACACCTAAAAATTGCATTTTTTTCCATCTTCGCTACCTTCATTCAATTCGTGGGATACGGCTCAGGTTTTCTTAAGTCCACTTTCTTGGTTAATTTTAGCAGTAAGGAGCCGGAAATTCTATTTCCAAAGCTTTTTTTTAAGAAAGGATAGAACGTGGAGGCAAAGCTGTTTAGTGGTCAAAGTAAAAGAAAGATAAAGGTATTTTCCCTTTTTCTGGCCTGCTCTTTCCTTGCTTGGTTTTTGAGCAATCTTTCCGATTCCTATGAGTCAAGGGCAAATTTCGTCTTAAACTATCGAAATTTACCGGACTCCCTTTTATTGGGAAACAATCCTGTGAATTCTATTGAAGCGAAAATCAGAACCAACGGATTTCGTATGTTTTATTTCAATCTGGTAAAAAAGCGAATGAATCTCGACGTGTCCCAAGTGGTTTATGCGGACGGAAAGTATACCTTGTCCGAGGATGCTGTGAAAAAACAGTTGGAGGGGCAATTTTCGCAGAGTGTCTCACTCTTGGATTTGGACCGAAATCGATTGGAGGTTGACCTTTATCAGGTAGCCTCCAAAAAAATTCCGGTGCGCCCCAATATTGAGCTTAAGTTCGAATCCAACCACCTTTTGAATGGTATTTTTACAATAGAACCAGACTCCATTTTGGTTAAGGGTCCTGCTAGAGAAATAGACACTTTGATGAAGGTGGAGACGGAGCCCATTGTCCTGAACGATATCTCATCCGACTTTTCTGTGGATGCGGCTTTGGTTTTCCCCAATGCCTTAGAAAACAGCATATTTTCCAAGAGTAGGGTGAAAGTGTCGGGCAAGGTGGCGCGTTTTTCAGAAAAAGAGTTTGAAGTACCTATCCGAGCAATCAATTTTCCGGAAGGGTATGAGGTGAAGTTGTTTCCCAACAAGATATCGTTGGTCTGCAAGGCTTCAATAGCCAACTTAAAGGACATTTCCTCGGAGGATTTTCAAATTATTGCGGATTACAAACAATTGGGGGGCGCCAGTAACAATTCGTTGTTGCTTCGTATTGTGCAAAGCCCTGAAGATATTTATGGGGTGCGTCTTCAAGAAAGAACCGTGAACTTTGTATTGGAACGGAAATGAAGGTAGTTGGCTTAACAGGTGGAATTGGGAGTGGTAAAAGTACCGTGGCCAAAATGTTCAAAGAGCTTGGTGTTCCGGTATACGACTCTGATTACGAGGCTAAAAGATTGATGGTCCATTCGAAAAAGCTTAAGGAGCAAATCAAAGATTTATTGGGAAATGAATCCTATTTGGATGGAAATTTGAACCGACCCTATATTGCAAGGCGGGTTTTTACCCATCCAGACTTACTGCAAAGTTTAAATGCCATAGTCCACCCGGCGGTACGGGAAGATTTTGAGAGCTGGTCTTCAAAACAGGATGCACCTTATGTTATTCAGGAAACCGCACTGATTTTCGAGAAGGGTATTGAGGATTATTATGATAGTGTGATTTTGATTACGGCCCCGAAAGACTTTCGATTGGATAGGGTGGCAAAAAGAGATGGTCTGACTAAAGCAGATGTACTCCAGCGTATGAAAAACCAGATGGAAGATGAAGGGAAAATGGAAAAGGCCCATTTTGTCATTGAAAACATTGACTTGGACACTACCCTTAAAAAAGTCAAAGAAACGCATGAAAGCCTAGTGAAACTTGCGAATTGACCTTCAATTTTAACATTTTTGTTAAGGTTAGGTTAAACGGTAAATGCTCTAAATGTTAAATTTCTAATTTTACCCCAATGAACAGGAAGCTTTTTGTTCTTCTCGTCATTCTGATGAGTTTGTCCCTGACCGGTATCATATTTGTACAAGTTTACTGGATAAGGACCTCGGTAGATGACAAAGAGGAACAGTTCTCAAGAACGGTAACGGATATTCTTGATAGGGTTGCAAATAGGGTGGAGAAGCGTGAGATGAAAGATTATTCAGACCGATTAGCTTCTTTGGTCGATAGCATTGGACAACCTAAGACAACCCAGTTTAGGAATTTTCTATTTGTTGATCGGGATTTGAATTCGGATGAAATACTCTTCTATTCCCATGGGATTTTAGAAGAAGATTACGATATAACATCGACGTTCTTTGATAATGAAAACGGGGATGAGGACACTACCACGTTTAAAAACTATACGAGTAAGAGAACCAAGGCGGTTTTCAAAGAAGAGTTTGGGCTGGACGGAAAGCGATACAGCTTAACACCCATCCAGAAAGCTGAAAAAATTGGAGGCCTGTCAAGTATAGATAAAGCGGTTTGGGAAGATGTCTTTATGGAATACGCCAAAAGTAGGCCAATTCACAAAAGGGTCTCAAAAAAAGAAATAGAGTTGCTTTTGGCCCAAGAGCTGAGCAATCGCAACATCGACATCGACTTTGAATATGGTGTGTACAGCAGGGGTTTCCCAACCAAGGTACAGTCCAAGAAATTCAAATTTTTGGAGACCAAAATGTATCGGGCACCCATTTTTAAGGACAGTGAGGGTCAAACCAATTTTTCCTTGCTGCTTACCTTTCCTAAAATGAAAAGGTTTCTTTTTAGGTCCATAATGGGAATGGCTTTGTTGTCGTTGATTTTCACTTTGGTTATTGTGGTGGCCTATTCCAGTGCCATCTATCAGTTAATCAAACAGAAACAGATTTCTGAGATAAAATCAGATTTCATCAACAATATGACCCATGAGTTCAAAACGCCCATTGCAACCATCAATTTGGCTGTTGAGGCGATACGAAACCCAAAATCACTGAATGACACGGACAAAGTTTTGAGGTATTTGGGAATGATTCGGGATGAAAACAAACGGATGCACGCCCAAGTGGAGAATGTGCTCCGAATCTCAAAATTGGAGAAAAATCAGCTCGATATAAGAAAGGATAGGGTAGATGCCCACGACATTGTAAAAGTGGCCATAGATCATGTGGAGTTGATTGTAGCTGATCGCGGAGGGTATGTCAATGCCCATTTGGATGCTGAGCGGTCTGAAGTATTGGCCAATGATGTGCATTTCACGAACGTTCTGGTCAATATTTTGGACAATGCCGTAAAGTATTCACCCGATTCCCCAAAAATTGATGTGTTTACCGAGGTGGTAAAGAACAACATCATTATCAAAGTGAAGGACCAAGGAGCAGGTATGAGCAAAGCGGTTCTTAAAAAAGTATTTGAAAAATTCTACCGGGAGCATACCGGGGATATACATAATGTAAAAGGTCATGGCTTAGGCTTGGCCTATGTAAAACGAATAATTGAAGATCATCAAGGCGAGGTTTATGCAGAAAGTGAAAAAGGAAAAGGTAGCACTTTCTTCATCAAACTTCCTCTAATATAAAAGCTTATGGATACTGAAAAAAAGAAAATATTGCTAGTAGAGGACGATCCAAATTTTGGAATCGTATTGAAAGATTACTTGTCTATGAACGACTTTGATGTCGTGTTGGCAAAGAATGGAATGGAGGGGTTTGAAAAGTTCAAAAAAGACAATTACGATGTCTGTATTTTGGACGTTATGATGCCGTATAAGGATGGGTTCACTCTGGCTCGTGAAATTCGGGAAAAGAATGAGAATGTTCCCATTGTATTTCTAACGGCCAAGACGATGAAGGAAGATGTGCTCAAAGGCTATAAGGCAGGAGCTGATGACTATTTGAACAAGCCCTTTGATTCTGAAGTACTGCTTATGAAGCTTAAAGCGATACTTCAAAGAAAAGCGTCCAGTACGTTGGCAGACAGCAAACAATTTGAATTTCAAATCGGCAATTTTCATTTGAATTCCAAACTTAGGTTCTTGAAGTACAAGGAAGAGGAGCCTATCAAACTTTCCCCAAAGGAAAACGAATTGCTGCGCTTGTTGGCCCTACACGAAAACGATTTGATGCCAAGGGAATTGGCATTGACCAAAATTTGGAGGGATGACAATTACTTCACTTCTCGAAGTATGGATGTCTATATTGCGAAACTCCGCAAATATTTGAAGCGTGATGATCTTGTTGAGATACTGAATATCCATGGGGAAGGATTCAGATTGGTAATCAAGGCGGAAAATCAGTAATAGTACCCACACAGTTATAAAGTAATACGTAAAAGCCACCCAAAGGGTGGTTTTTTTATACCAGAAGGTAAATTAGGGAAACCGTTGTGATACCGACAAGGGCCAAAAGTGTCGTCATTATGGTCCAGGACTTGAAGGTTTGTTTTTCGGTAATTCCCAAATATTGACCTACTAACCAAAATCCGCTGTCATTTACATGAGAGAAGATGCTTGCTCCAGAAGCAATGGCAATCACCATGCATGCAAGTTGGATTGGGGAAAGCGAGGCATCCATCAAAAGGGGGGATATGAGACCGGCAGCCGTTATCATGGCCACTGTCGACGATCCTTGAATGATTCGAACAATTGCGGCACTGATAAAGGCAAAGGCCAAAATTGGAATTCCGGCATCACTCAAAGAAGTGGCCAGTAGTTTCCCCGCTCCCGTATTGGTCAAAACTTGCTTAAAAACGCCTCCTGCACCGGTAAGAAGAATTATGGTTCCCGCCGGAGCCAAAGATTTTGAGGTGATGTCAAAAAGCTGATTTTTTGTGAAACCCCTTCGGATTCCAAAGAAATACCAAGCCAATAGATTCGCAATGATCAACGCAGCAAACGGATGACCAATTAGGGCGATAGTGTCCAATAAACCTTGATTTTTTATTCCCAGCGCTCCTGTGGAGGAAATCGTATTTAGCAGAATTAGAAAAATAGGCAGGGCCAAAATAAGTAGAGTCTGGGCAATGGGGGGAAGCTGACTTTCTTCTTGTCCACTGCTCTGGGCAGGCGCTTCGATGAATATCCTTTTTGCTATGGTCTTGCCAAACCATAATCCGGCAATCAATGCTGTGGGAATACCGACCAAGAAACCAACCAAAATTACCCAGCCCAGATCTGCACCCACAATATCCGCTACCGCAATAGGCCCTGGAGTGGGAGGGATGAAGGCATGTGTTATGGCCAAACCCGCCAACAAAGGAATGGCATACAACAACAACGATTTTCCAGTTTTTCGTTGTAGGGCATAGATCATGGGAACCAAAATGATAAATGCCACGTCAAAGAAAACAGGTATGGCTATGAGAAAACCAGAAATGACCATGGCCAGTGGTGCTCGCTTCAACCCGAATTTTGAAACGGTGAAGTTTGCAATGGCCTTTGCGCCCCCGGATGCTTCCAATATAGCCCCGAACATCGCCCCAAGACCAACAACAGTGGCAACAAAACCCAAGGTGCTGCCCATCCCTTCCTGAATCGTCTGTATGATTTCTTTAGCATTCAATCCTGCAATCAACCCAACGGTAATGCTTCCAATGAGCAAGGCGATAAAGGCATTGATTTTAAGACGAAGAATGAGAAAAAGAAGAACTGCTATACCTGCAATTACAGCTAAAATTAGGGTAAGGGTCATAAAATGGAATTGAGTCTGGTTTGGGCCATGTGCTCAAATATAATAGAATTTACAAAAGGAGTGTCAATAGACATGGACCGTTGCGTATTATTCCAATGAAAAAAGGGGAAGACCCGAAAGCCTTCCCCTTTTTAAAAGATTGTATTGGCAATAACTACCATATTTGAACCCTATCCTCGGGGGCCAAATACATTTTATCACCTTCCTTGATATCGAAGGCATCGTAAAACGCCTGAACGTTCAATAAGGGTTGAATGGCTCTCACCTGCCCGGGGGAATGAGGGTCAGTTTTGATTTGTGTCTGCAAGGCTTCATCACGAATCTTGGTTCTCCAAACTGTGGCCCAAGACATAAAAAAGCGTTGCTCTGGAGTGAACCCATCGATGTTCTCCGGTCTTCCGTTTTCCGCAAAGTGACGTTGAAGCCCGTCGTAGGCACCCAATACACCTCCAAGGTCTCCGATATTCTCACCCAAGGTGAACTTTCCGTTTACAAATACCTCAGGAAGTACTTCTACCTTATCATATTGTGCTGCCAAAGAATCCCCACGTTGTGTAAACGCAGCCAAATCTTCTTCCGTCCACCAATTTTTTAAATTCCCATCGGAATCAAAACGCGAACCGCTGTCATCAAACGCATGGGAAATTTCGTGTCCAATTACAGCACCAATTCCACCGTAATTTACCGCTTCATCCGCTGTGTAGTTGTAAAATGGAGGTTGAAGGATAGCCGCAGGGAATACGATTTCGTTGTTTAGCGGATTGAAATAAGCATTTACCGTTTGAGGTGACATTCCCCATTCACTTTTATCAACAGGTTCCCCTATATCGGAAAGGTTGTCTTCACGTTGCCATTTGTCAACTGCGACCATATTGTCAAAATAGGATTTGTCTGCTGCAACTCCCATAGCCGAGTAATCTTCCCATGAATCAGGATATGCAATTTTCACTGTGAACTTATCCAGTTTCTCAATGGCCTTGGTCTTGGTGGAATCTCCCATCCAATCCAACTTTTGTATACGTTCCTTGTATGCATCTATAACGTTGGCAATCATTTTTTCGGCCTTGGCCTTGGCCTCTGGCGGGAACTTTGCATCTACGTACAATTGACCAAGTGCTTCCCCAACAGATCTATTTACCGTTGCTAGGGCTCTCTCATCAGCTGGACGCTGTTTTTCGGCCCCTCTTAGATATTTGCTGTAAAACTCCCAATTTGCGGTTTCAATATCCGTGGTAAGCCTAGCAGCAGCACTATTAAAAGTGTCCCATCGTACCAAGGTCTTAATATCTTCAATGGGAGTATTTTTTAAAAAGTCATTTAATGCATTGGTGTAGTCCAATTGGGTAACAAAAAGTGTATCAAACTTTTTAGTTGCACCAAGATCTACGACCATCTTTTTTAAGTCAATACTTGAAAGCATATCATCTGCATCCGTGAGGCTTCTTGGATTATTCAAATTTCGGGCATCCCTTCTTTGTACTTTGTTTAAACGAGGTTCAGCCAGTTGGGTCTCCAGCTCCAAAATCTTTTCGGAAGCTGCTTGGGCATCCGCTTCACTGTCGCCCAATATTTGAAGCATCTTAACAATGTGTTTTTTGTATTCCTCCCTAATTTCTTTGGACTTATCATCATCTTCCAGATAGTAATCACGCTCGGGAAGTCCAAGACCACTTGGACCTAGATACACTCCATTCATGGCACTATTGTTCAAGTCTGCAAATACCCCAAGGTTAAGGAAGGGAGAAGAAACGGATGGGTTAGTGGCAAGTACCGTTTGAAGGTCGTTGAGATTGCCAATTCCCGCTATCGCGTCAAGCGCAGGTTGCAATGGTGCTATACCGGCTTCATTCCGCGCCGCGGTATCCATTTTGGTATCAAAAATGGCCAAGGCTTTGGCCTGATCTGTGGAAGCGTCATAGGTGTTGCCTTCTTTTGCATCAGCAATGATCTGAAGTACATCGGCATCTGTTGATTTGCGAAGCACCGAGAAACCTCCCCAACGGGTACGGTCTTCTGGAATCTCGGTGTTCTTCATCCAGTTACCGTTGACATAATTGTAAAAATCTTCTTTTGGACTGACCGTGGCATCCATATTTTCCAATACGATACCGGGGATTTTTTCAACCTCTGCGGTCTCTTTCGACTCTTCCTTGCAGCTTGCAACAAAAATTAAGGAAGCAGCCAAAAAGCATACTTTTTTCATTTTAGGTAAAATTTAAATTAGTTGTCAGTTAGACGCAATTACAAAGTTTTTGTTACCGGCCTAACCATTAAAGTTTGACAATATAGTGGATATAGGCTTCTTAAGGTGTTAAGTTTTAGTAAATCATCAAAAAAAGAAGCAATTATTGCCGTTTCCTCAAAATTTGGGAAACTAACATTTCCGGGTCATTGGTTATAGAAAGCGTGATTGCGTCGTTCGGGGGTTCTAAAGTATCGAATTGGGATTTGAGCAGGGCCGCGGGCATAAAGTGATCTTTTCGACTTTCCATTCTTTTCTTGATAAGTTCAAAGGAACCTTGTAAGAACACGAACTCCAAATGATTATCTAAATCTTTCCTCAAAATTTTACGGTAGGATTCCTTCAGGGCAGAACAGGCGATAACAGCACCGGAGGATCGATGTTTTTGGGCCAATTCATTAAGCGTTAATAGCCAGCCTTCCCGGTCTTGATCATTTAATGGGATGCCCGCCGACATTTTTTGCACATTGGTCTCTGGATGGTAGTCATCTCCATCAAAAAAGGGAATGTCCAGGGCTTTGCCCAATAATTTCCCGACAGTGGTCTTGCCCGTTCCGGATACACCCATAACAATAAATACCTTTTTGTTCTCAGTCATTGCTCGCACCAATTTCGTTCTTTATTCGTTGAATGATTTTTTCCAGCGGGTCGGCATAGTTCGACCAAATAATATGTTCGTTTTTTCTAAGCCAGGTCAATTGGCGTTTGGCAAACCTTCGCGTATTTTTCTTTATTTCCTCTACGGCAAAATCGAGAGTGCATTTTTCTTCAAAAAATTCAAACAATTCCCGGTAGCCCACGGTTTGAAGGGCGTTTAGTTCTTTGAATGGGTGCAATTGTCTTGCTTCGTCAAGTAGGCCCTCGTCCATCATACTATCTACCCTTCTGTTGATTCGGTCATAAATTATCGCTCTGTCAGCATCTATTCCCACATATACCGTTTGAAAAAACCTGTTTGTTTTGTGCTTTCTTCGGAATGAGGAAAACGGTCGTCCGGAACTTATAGAAACCTCCAAAGCACGAATAACGCGGTGCGGATTCATCAAATCTACTTGGTCATAATAAAGCGGGTCCCTTGCTTTAAGTTCTCTCTGAAGACTTTCTATGCCTTCATCCAGCAGCCTTTTATTCAAAGTTTTTCGAATCTTAGGATTGACTTCGGGGAATTCATCCAGCCCTTTTACCAAGGCGTCAACATACAAACCGCTGCCACCGACTAAAACGACTGTATCTTTTTCCTGAAATAAGCGATGAAGCAAAGCCATGACTTCCTTTTCAAAGTCTCCAACAGAGTAAGTCTCATGGATGCTTTTATGCTGAATGAAATGGTGCTTGGCTTCCGTAAGCTCTTTGGAGCTGGGTACAGCCGTGCCTATTCTCATCTCTTTGAAAAACTGACGGGAATCAGCCGATATGATTTCCGTATTGAAATGTTTGGCAAGAGCTATGGCCAATCGGGTCTTTCCGATTGCTGTGGGACCCACTACAGCTAACAAGGTTTTCTGATTCATAAGGGTTCACCACAATTATAACAGTGTGATGCGTCATCCCTATGGCCTTCCGCCGAACAGCTTTTGCAGCATTGGGTATTGGTGTGTATCAAACTCTTACCCTTTTGTTTGGAAAACTCAACGGTCACAATGCCCGTGGGCACGGCAATGATTCCGTAGCCCAAAACCATGACCACAGTGGCCAAAAATTGCCCCAAGGTGGTTTGCGGAGCAATATCACCATACCCTACCGTAGTAAGGGTGACAATCGTCCAATAAATACTTCGAGGAATACTGGTAAATCCGGCTTCGTTACTTTCAATCAAGTACATAATGGTACCCATAATAACCGAAAGTATAAGAACTACGTAAATGAATACCGCTATTTTGGTTCGGCTCGCTCTCAGGGCGGCCTTCAGCTGTGAAGCCTCGCCAAGAAACTTCACCAATTTCAATATTCGAAATATCCGCAGCAGTCGAAAGGCACGAACTGCCAACAACACTTGGGAGCCGGCAAGGATGTAGGAAAGATATAAGGGAATTGTTGAGATTAGATCAATAATACCATAAAAGCTAAGTGCATACTTCCACGGTTTTTTAATGCTGATCAATCGCGCGATGTATTCGAAGGTGAAAAATATGGTCACTATCCATTCAAGTGTGAGAAGTATTTGGTGATAGCTTCTATCCACTTCTTTCACACTTTCGAGCATTACCAAAATAACACTCAAAACAATAAGGGCCACCAAGGCGATGTCAAAAATCTTTCCTAATGGAGTATCGGCCTCATAAATAATTTCATGAAGCTTATTTTTCCAACCAGAATGTATTTTATGCTCTCTCAAAAGGCAGGCGTTAACTCTAAAATCTTGAGGCTATTCTTTTTTCTCAAATAGGATTCAATAATGAAAGTAGTGTTTTCGTCACTCGACATTGGGGTCAATAGCGATTCTAATATATGAATATTATTCATTTGATGATTGAGCTCAGTATAGCCAAAGCCCTCAAGCCGACCATTTTTGATGAGAATAAAGCTTCGCTCACCTAGTTTTCGCCCCTTATCGACCAAGACCCAGTTTTTTCCAGCGAGGCTATATTTCATGAGTACGGTTTCCATTTTTTCGTTGTATGCCCTGACATTCTGTACTTCAATACAACTGCCTTGGCATTGATTCTCTGGAGTTTTGCAAGCTGGGGATAAGCCCAATGCATTGGGACAAAGTTCGTACTCTTCGCTAATTTTTTTTAAGAAAACCTTGGCCGAGGGTATCCCATTGAAGCCCAAACTTGACACTAACCGTTGTGCATTTTTAACGATTTCCAACTGAACTTGTGGCGTGCCATTTTCCGAAAAGTTGATGGCGTGGGAGAACAATTTCTTCTTGCTGATGGTATTGTAGCGAGGTTTGTTTTTCTTGACCTCAAGGTATTCCTTTAATACTGCTACAACCTCACTTCCAGTAAGTTCGTGGGTAACCTTTTTGGTTTCTTTTTGAAGTTTTCGTGCCAATTGCCCAACGTTTGTAAAGTGTTGGTTTACCCTTTTCTGGATATCCTTGGTCTTCCCTAAAAAAATAAGGTTCCCGTCCTTGTCATACATATAATAAAGTCCTGTTTTGGCAGGAAGGGAAGAAACCATTTTTAACTGATTTGGAGAGAGCTCGCCATGTTCGGCCTCACGGATGACTTCACTCACAATGGTCTTTTTTACATCTTTGCCCAATAAAAGTTCAAATAACTTTAGAGTGGCTATAGCATCTCCATTTGCTCGATGACGATCACTGATGGGGATGCCCAAAGAACGAACCAACTTGCCCAAACTATGCGATTCAGCTTCTGGAAGCAATTGTTTTGAAAGGTCAACCGTGCATAGGGTCTTTCGTTGAAAATCGTATCCCAATCGCCTGAACTCGGTTCGAAGAATTCGATAATCAAACTGGGCATTGTGCGCAACAACCACCGCATCTTGGGTAATTTCAATGATACGTTTGGCTACTTCGTGAAACTTCGGTGCCGAACGCAACATTTTGTTATTGATACCCGTGAGTTTTGAAACAAAAGGCTGTATTTCCCTTTCGGGATTGATCAAACTGATGAACCGGTCTACCACTTCATGTCCGTTATAGCGGTAAACCGCTATCTCCATAATACCCTCTTCGTTGAATTGGCCCCCGGTGCTTTCAATGTCAAGAATGGCGTACATGTAATGTTTTAAACGGTTTATAGGTAGTTGCGTGCCCCAAAGATACTACTTCCTATGCGCACCATGGTAGAGCCTTCCTCAATGGCGATGCCATAATCTCCACTCATCCCCATGGAAAGGGTATCGATTTCGGGCAGTTGTTCCTTTAGTTCAGCAAATATGGATTTTAGATAGGCGAATTCCTTTCTCACTTGAGACTCATCTGGTGTAAAAGTGGCCATGCCCATCACTCCAACAATTCGGATGTTTTTGAGAAGCTCAAATTCCTCCGAAACGATTATTTCCTTTAACTCATTTCCATCCAAACCAAATTTTGTTTCCTCCTTTGCAATGTGCATCTGAAGCAGACAATCAATGGTCCTGTTGTTTTTTTTGGCCTGTTTGTCAATTTCTTTCAAAAGACGAAAACTATCTACCCCATGAATCATGGAAACAAATGGGGCCATGTATTTCACTTTGTTTCGCTGGACATGACCAATCATGTGCCACTCGATGTCTTTGGGCAGTTCTTCCCATTTCTGCACCATTTCCTGCACCTTGTTTTCCCCAAAAATGCGATGTCCGGTATTGTAGGCTTCCAAAATAACCTCCTTGGGCTTGGTTTTGGAAACCGCAACCAAGGTAACATGGCCAGGAAGACTACTTTTTACTTTGTTAAGATTTGTTCCGATGGACATAGGGTAATGGTTTAAAACGCATAGATGGCCAATCCGCTCCTCAATTTGGGCTCGATATAGGTACTTTTAGGGGGCATGATCAATTCGGCATCTGCAATGGCCTTAATTTCATTGACATTGATGGGAACCAAACTAAAACCAACGACATAATCGCCTTTATCAATGCTATCTTTCATTTTGATGAGATTGTACTTGCCATATCCATAGGATATGCGTTTATCGTTACGAAGGTCATGAATGCCCAAAATAGGTTCCAATATGGTTTTAAAAAGAATTTGGGTATCCAATTCGCTCAGGGCATCGGTAAAGGTGTAACTGGTCTTTCTAAGATATAGCGAATAGAATTCCCCATCCAAATACATGCTAAAGTGATGCTTCTGCGTCGGCTTGTACAGGCCCTCATCCTTTTTCTCAATTCGGAAAAACTCATCCAATTTGATTAAGAACTCCTCCTTGGCGTAGCCGTTGAGGTCTTTCACCATGCGATTGAATTCATAAATCTTTACTTCGGATTCGGGAATAAGATAGGCCATAAAGTAATTATAGGCCTCAGTGCCTTGGTGGGATTCACTTTTGTTTTTCACCCGTTCTGACAGTAAGTTGGACGAAGCACTGCGATGGTGCCCGTCTGCAATATATAGCGCATCCATCTGCTCAAAAATGGTCTGTAAATGACTTACAGTATCCTTGTTCGCTATTTTCCAAAGCCGATGTCTGATTTTATCCGTAGTGGTGAAATCATATTCGGGCGTTGTCTTGGTCGCGTTAAGGAGAATGGACTTTATCTCTGGATTGTCCTCATACATCATCAACACCGGTTCCGCGTTAAAACCTACGGTTTCCAGATAATCGGCAAATAGTTTTTCTCTCCGCTGGATGGTATCCTCATGCTTTTTGATCACATTGTTGCGATAGTCCTGCACACTGCAAGCACAAAAGAAACCTAGGGTTCGGAATTTGCTTTTTCCGGTCTCATAGAGATAAAAGCAGGGCTCCCCATCTTCTTGGAAGATATCTTCCTCCAAAAACTCCAAATACCGATTATGTACCAACTTAAATCGCTCTTGGCCCGAAATGGTTTTGTGAAATTTGAAACCAGGATTGATGATATGCAAAAAGGAGAAGGGGTTGTATTGCAAAACAGCCTTCAATTCTTTTTTATCGTATTCCTCGTAAGAACGTGATACCACAAAGGGTGCTTTGTCCTTTTTGGGCCGAATCGCTTTGAAAGGTTTAATCTGCGCCATGCACTATGAACTAAATTGTGCGGCAACTTTTTCTGCCTTCCGCGACTCGGAATAATCGTAGAAACCTTCCCCTGATTTAACCCCCAATTTTCCAGCCATCACCATATTGACCAACAATGGGCAAGGGGCGTATTTCGGATTTTTGAACCCGTTATACATCACATTCAGTATCGAAAGGCATACATCAAGTCCAATAAAGTCGGCCAATTGCAAAGGTCCCATAGGATGAGCCATACCCAACTTCATTACAGTGTCGATTTCCTTAACTCCGGCCACGCCGTGAAAAAGGGTTTCAACGGCCTCATTGATCATGGGCATTAAGATGCGGTTGGCCACAAAACCGGGATAATCATTTACCTCGGTAGGGGTTTTGCCCAGTTTCTGTGACAAATCCATAATGGTTTGGGTAACCTCATCAGAAGTACTATAGCCCCTAATGATTTCTACCAGTTTCATAATGGGAACCGGATTCATGAAATGCATTCCGATAACTTTCTCGGGTCGTTGCGTAACGGCAGCTATTTGGGTAATCGAAATGGAGGAGGTATTGGTCGCTAAAATGGTTTTGGCATCACAGAGTGCATCCAGATCTTTGAAAATATTGAGTTTGATTTCCAAATTCTCCGTTGCCGCCTCTACCACCAAATCTGTATTTTCAACACCTATCTTTACTTGCGTGAACGTGCTAATGTTTTTGAGTGTACTTTCTTTTTCAGCTTCTGTGATTTTTTCTTTGTACAGCATTCGGTCCAAATTTTTGCCAATGGTGGACAAGCCTTTTTCCAAAGACGCTTCCGAAATATCAATAAGGTTCACCTGAAACCCATTTTGTGCAAAAACGTGGGCGATTCCGTTGCCCATGGTACCGGCTCCAATAACCGCTATTATTTTCATTCCAATTACTTTTTGAAGGATTCAATAATCTGCAAAGCTACCCGCAATGCTTTTGTGCCCTGTTCCAAAGTGACAATAGGTTCTGTATTGTTCTCAATGGCATCTGCAAAGGTTTCCAGCTCTTGTTTGATGGCGTTGTTGGGGAGGATATCGGGGTTTTCAAAATAGATTTGTTTTCGTACCCCTTCGGCATTTTGCAGAATCATGTCGAAATCTCCAGGTTTTTCCGGCGCATCTTTCATCTTTACGACCTCAACCTTCTTTTCCAAGAAATCCACCGAGATGTAGGCATCTTTTTGAAAAAATCGCGATTTACGCATATTCTTCAACGAAATTCTACTTGAAGTGAGATTCGCTACACACCCGTTCTCAAATTCGATTCTGGCATTGGCGATATCGGGGGAACTGCTGATAACGGACACACCACTTGCGTTGATTTGTTTTACTTCTGAACCGACCACGCTCAAGATCACATCGATATCGTGAATCATAAGATCCAATACCACCGGGACATCGGTTCCTCTGGGATTAAACTCTGCCAAACGATGGGTCTCAATAAACATGGGATTTTCAATCTTGTCCTTTACACCCAAAAAAGCCGGATTGAAACGCTCCACATGTCCCACTTGGCCCTTTACTCCTTTATCGTTGGCCATGGTCAGCAGACTTTCGGCTTCTTCAAGCGTATTGGTTATCGGCTTTTCAATAAAAATATGGCATCCTCTCTCAATAGCCTTTTTGGCACAATCGAAATGGGATAGGGTAGGTGTCACAATATCAACCACATCCACGGCATCCATCAAAGTATTGATATTCGGAAAATAGGTATACCCAAATTCGTCAGCTACTTTTTTGGCATTGATTTCATCTGGATCGTAAAAACCAACAAGTTGATATTTTTCAGATTCGTTTAAGAGCCTTAAATGGATTTTACCCAAATGTCCTGCACCAAGGACACCAACTTTAAGCATGAGTCAGATTTTTGTCAAAAATAAGGATATGGTATCAGTTTCCCATGAAAATAAGAAGCGAACCTGTGTTGATTCTCGATGGAAACTTTTTAAATTCGAAGACCAGACCAAAAGCATGAAAGATACGCTAAAGCATAAGGGGATGCGCAACAAATTGGCGCAGGTTGTAGCCTCCAAGGGCATTCAGGATGAAAACGTTTTAAACGCGATTAAGGCCGTGCCGCGACATCTTTTTTTGGATAGCAGTTTTGAGGACCATGCCTACCAAGACAAAGCTTTTCCCATTGGTGCCAGTCAGACCATTTCCCAACCTTACACAGTTGCTTTTCAAACAGAGCTATTGCAAGTAAAACCCAACGATTCCATCTTGGAGATAGGAACAGGCAGTGGTTATCAAACAGCTATTCTATTGGAGCTCAAAGCCAAAGTTTATACCATTGAGAGGCAAAAGGAACTGTTTAAAAAGACCAGTTTGTTTTTCGATAGGATGGGATACCGTCCCAAAAAAGTCATTTTTGGAGATGGCTACAAAGGACTCCCAAAAATCGCTCCGTTTGACGGGATTATTGTCACAGCAGGTGCGCCGAAAGTACCCAAAGCGTTGTTATCGCAACTTAAAGTAGGAGGTAGGCTTGTGATTCCGGTGGGAACTGATGAGCAAGTCATGACCTTGTTCATTAGAAAATCGGAAAAGGAGTTTGAAAAGCAGGAACTGGGCCTTTTTCGCTTTGTCCCTTTGTTGGAAAACAAAAACTAGTTGTTGAAGTTCTTTTTGATTCTGGAAAGACTGCGTTTGCTTTCGCGGTCCTTTATGGTTTCCCTTTTGTCATATTGTTTTTTCCCCCTTGCCAATGCAATGTTCATTTTGGCCAACCCCTTTTCATTGATAAAGAGGTTAACGGGAACGATCGTAAGCCCCGAAGTGGTAACCTCCTTTCGTAGTTTTCGCAACTCTTGTTTATTGAGCAACAGTTTTCGCTCTGCCTTGGGTTTATGGTTATAGTGGCCGCCATGGCTGTACTCATCAATCTGCATATTGATCACAAACAACTCCCCCTTTTCATTGAACTCGCAAAAACTTTGGGAAAGCGATGCCTTGCCCAGTCGAAGGGATTTAATTTCCGTACCCCCTAAAACAATGCCAGCTGTATAGGTTTCCAAGAGCTCATAATCGAACCGGGCCCTTTTGTTTTTTATGTTGATGTTTTTCTGCATGAAGGGCAAAAATAGAAACTCTTCCCTAAGAAAATTGTAATGTTGTGAACCTTTTTACGATTATCTATGAAACTAATACCAATGAAGAAACTACTTTCTTTCGTACTACTGGTGTTCTTGATCTCTTGCAAACAACAGCCAGAACCTGCTATGACCGCCCAGAAAATCGTTGACTCCTCAATTCAAGATAGTGGCGGGGAGTATTTCAGAAATCATGAAGTGTCTTTTTTGTTCAGGGACCGAAAGTACATTTCAAAATATGACGAGCAGGGCAAATCGCTGGAGCGCTATACCTATCTGGATTCCATAGTTATTCGAGATAAAAGAACAAACGAAGGTTTGGAACGATTCATCAATGACAGTCTTATTGCACTGCCGGATTCCATAGCCAGAAGATACTCCAATTCAGTAAATTCGGTTCACTACTTTGTGAAGCTGCCATATGGTCTGAATGACAAGGCGGTGAATAAAATCTTACTCAGTGAAGTAAAAATCAAGGATAAGGACTATTATAAGATCAAGGTGACCTTTGACCAAGATATGGGCGGTGAGGATTTTGAGGATGTGTACCTCTATTGGTTCAACAAGGCAACTCTAAAACCTGATTATTTGGCCTATGATTTTCGCGTGAACGGCGGGGGACAACGTTTTCGAGAAGCGTATAACGAGCGTTATGTGGATAGTATACGCTTTGTGGATTACAATAATTATAAGCCAAAAACCAAAGGGACCGACATTTTCGAAATAGACCGCTTGTTCGAAGCAGGAGAACTGGAGTTACTTTCGAAAATCGAACTTTCCGAGATAGAAGTTAAACCTAATTAGTCAATTTTGAGGCGGATGGAAGTAGGCTCGTCATCTATAAATCGAACGATGAAAAGGCTGCTATTGTCCGTGTCTTCCATTTGGGGATATAGCTTTTTCCCCAAGAGTTGATTCACAAAGGTAGGAGTGGTGTTACTGTGCCCAACGACCAGTACATTTTTACCCGCATTGGATTGCTTAAAGGTCTCCATATCTACCGATGATGGGTCGTAATATTCGATTTCAATTTCTTTTTTAACCGAGGTGGGTGCAGCAGTCATCGAAGTCCTTTCATATCGCGTCGAATAAATGGCGTCCAATTCAATGAGGTCGAAGACCTCTGCCCATTTTATGGCCCGGTCCAATCCATCTTGGTTCAATTCAGGGTCTTTGTTTTCTGGGTCCGTGCGGTCCTTTTCAGCATGTCGGATGAGATAAAAAGTGGAAATCACTGGATCAACGACCTCCGTCTTTTTGTCTTCGTTACAGCCTGTGGTAACCAACAAACAAATCGACAATATAATAAAAGCTTGAAAGAACTTGCGCATATGGGAAATCAATGGTTATTGCTTAGATGTTCAGCATTTTAAAAGTAATCTTTAATTTTTATTTTCCTAATGGTCATCTGAATTCAAAATCATTCATAGACAATGCTCATTTCAGTTTTTCAATCTCAGAATTGACCAAGTGCTCAAGATACGCGATGGTGTTCACCAAGTACTTTCTATCTCGGGTCATGGTCGCCATGGCAATGGCCCCTTGCAACATGGTAAAAAGTTGTTTGGCAAATTGAAGCGGAGGCACGGGTAATCGAATTTCTTCCGCATTTACACCATTTTCCAATACCAAGGCAATTTTGCCCTCAATTTCCTTAATGGTTTCCTTAACCGCTGCAGAAAGGAGTTTATTGTTGTTTTGGGCATCCACACCAACGTTCAGAATCGGACAACCTCCAAAGGGTAGGGTGAACACATCATATTGACGGTAAAAACGAATAAGGGAAAACAGTTTGTCCAAGGCCTGACCCGGTACATCAAGTTTTTCGTCGATTATCGAAAGCAACTGATTTTGATTGTATTGAAAAGCTGATAGGGCGAGGGCTTCTTTATTCTCAAAATTCCCATAGATGGCCCCTTTGGTAAGTCCAGTAGCTTCCGTAAGGTCGCTCATGCTGGTGCCCACATATCCGTATTTATTAAAAATTGGAGCTACCGTTTCAATAATGTAGGCGGTGGTTCTTTCTGCTTTTTTGGCCATGTTGGTTCAGGATGGTCTGGTCTTAGGCTAATATATAAAAAAGATATACTGCATGGTATTTTAAAAAAGATATGCCCCCACTTTTAACAAAATAGGGGCATATTTCCACTATGAATTTAAGCTTATTTATTTTACCAGCTCGTTTTGATTTCTAAAAACCAAGCTATCGTCAAAAGAATCGAGCAGCACAATACTATCTGCTGTTATTTTGCCGGCAAGCAATTCTTTTGAGAGGTTGTTCAGCACCTCTTTTTGAATCAATCGCTTAACAGGTCGCGCACCAAACTGGGGATCGTACCCTTTTTGGGCCAAGTAATCAATAGCCTCTTCAGTGGCATCCAAAGTAATGTGTTGCTTAGCAACCAATTTTTTAAGCTGCTCCAATTGTAGACCTACAATGTCTTTAATGTTGGCTCTCGTCAATGGCCTGAACATTATGATATCGTCAATCCGGTTTAGGAACTCGGGCCTGATGGTCTGTCGTAACAAACCCATTACCTCCACACGGGCAGATTCAGCTGCACTATCCAAATCCACAGCATCCTCAAACTTTTCTTGAATGATGGGACTGCCCATATTACTGGTCATTATGATAATGGTGTTCTTAAAATCGGCCACTCTGCCTTTGTTGTCCGTAAGTCTTCCGTCATCCAATACCTGAAGAAGGATATTGAAGGTGTCTGGGTGTGCCTTTTCAATTTCATCCAAAAGCACGACCGAGTAAGGCTTTCTTCGAACCGCCTCCGTCAACTGTCCGCCTTCATCATAACCCACATATCCGGGAGGGGCTCCCACCAATCTACTCACCGAATGGCGCTCTTGGTACTCACTCATATCGATTCGGGTCATGGCATTTTCGTCATCGAAAAGGTAGGCTGCAAGAGTCTTGGCCAATTCGGTCTTACCAACACCAGTATTACCCAAGAAAAGGAATGAACCAATAGGCTTTTTAGCATCCTGTAACCCAGCCCTGCTTCTTCGAATCGCATCCGATACCGCCTCAATGGCCTCTTCCTGGCCCACCACTCTTTTGTGAAGAACTTCTTCAAGCTGAAGCAGTTTCTCGCGTTCGCTCTGCAGCATTTTGGTAACAGGGATACCGGTCCATTTGGCAACCACCTCGGCAATGTCCTCATTGGTCACTTCTTCCTTGATCAAGGTTCCGGCACTTTGCTGATCAGCCAATTCTTGATGCAACTTTTCAAGTCGCTCTTGGGCCTCTTTTATTTTTCCATACCGTAGTTCGGCCACTTTTCCATAGTCTCCGTTGCGTTCAGCACGTTCCGCTTCCAGTTTGAAGGTCTCAATATCTTGCTTGGTTTTCTGAATGTTGTCCACAACGGTTTTCTCACTTTCCCATTGGGCAAAGATTTCGTTGCGTTCTTCCTTAAGATTGGCCAACTCCAAATTCAAACTTTGCAACTTGGCCGTATCGTCTTCACGTTTGATGGCTTCAATCTCAATTTCAAGTTGCATGATCTTCCGGTCAAGCACATCGAGTTCCTCAGGTTTGGAGTTAATTTCCATTCGAAGCTTCGAAGCAGCTTCGTCCATAAGGTCAATGGCCTTATCCGGTAAAAACCGGTTGGTAATGTATCGCTGTGAAAGCTCCACTGCTGAAATTACAGCCTCATCTTTTATACGCACCTTGTGGTGTGCCTCATATTTGTCCTTGATTCCTCGCAGAATGGAAATAGCACTTTCCGTATCAGGTTCATCGACCACTACTTTTTGGAAACGCCTTTCGAGTGCCTTGTCCTTTTCAAAATATTTTTGGTATTCATCCAATGTTGTGGCACCAATGGCCCGAAGTTCACCTCGGGCAAGCGCTGGTTTCAAAATATTGGCCGCATCCATCGCACCTTGACCTCCTCCGGCGCCAACTAGGGTATGGATTTCATCAATAAAGAGGACGATTCCCCCATCTGCTGAGGTTACTTCCTTAATTACCGACTTTAAGCGTTCCTCAAACTCACCTTTGTATTTGGCTCCGGCTATCAAAGCACCCATATCCAGTGAATAGATAACCTTATCCTTGAGGTTTTCGGGTACATCACCTTGCACGATACGGTGGGCCAAACCTTCCGCAATGGCTGTTTTACCCACACCAGGCTCTCCCACTAGCATGGGGTTGTTCTTGGTTCTACGGGATAGAATTTGCAGCACCCTACGAATTTCCTCGTCCCTACCGATTACCGGATCCAACTTTCCGCTATCTGCCAGTTCGTTAAGGTTTCTTGCGTACTTGTCCAAAGAGTTATAGGTGTCTTCAGCGCTTTGCGAGGTGACCTTGCCACCTTTTCGAAGCTCTGCAATGGCAGCACTTAAATCTTTTTCGGTTACCCCTTGATCTTTTAGGATTTGGGCGATTTTGCTTTTGGATTTAAAAATGGCCAAGAGCAAATGCTCGATTGAAACATATTCATCGGATTGCTTTTTGGCAATGGCACTTGCCTCGGTCAGGGTTTTTCCAGCTTCACGGGAAAGCATGATCTCACCTCCAGAAACTTTGGGAAGGCTTTCCAGTTCCTTGTCTAGAATTTGACCGACCAAAGCAATGTTCACATTCAATTTCTTAAGAATGAAGGGAAGCACATTTTCATCGACTTCTGAAATGGCCCTGAATAAGTGCTCATTTTCAATCTGCTGATGGCCAAAGCCTTGGGCAATTTGCTGCGCCTGCTGAATGGCCTCTTGTGATTTTATGGTAAAATTGTTGAAATTCATTTTCATTATTTTTCTCATCAGGTTCAACAACCTTACCAAGTGGGGGAAAGCGCCAAAATGTCTGGAAATGCTTGAAAACACAGGACATTTCGTCAGCTGTAAGCTTTTCAAGACTTCCCGACAGATGTATTAAATTTATGCTATGGGATTATTCGACAGTGTTTTTGGGAAGCGGGATGAGACAAATAAGGAAGTACAGAAAGTACCTTGGATTCCACTGACTTCTTTAGATCAATTGGATGAAATTGTGCAAGAGTCCGACTCTCGACCACAGCTTATTTTTAAGCATTCGACCACATGCGGCATTAGTCGTATGGTTTTGAATATGTTCACCGGCACTTACAATCTTGGTGATGATGTGGATATTTACTTTTTAGACCTACATCAGTACCGTGATGTGTCCAACGCGGTGGAATCCCAATTGGGATTGATCCATGAATCCCCACAATTATTGGTAATTAAAAACGGGGAGATATCGTTCCATGCCTCGCATGGTGCCATAGCCGATATCGACCTTAAGGAATACGTATAAAAAAAGGCCCCTTACTGGGGCCTTGTTGTTTTATTGAAATTGTTGTTGACGAACAATGTTCTTTAGTCGTGCCTTTAAATCCTCTCCGGCATCGTACACCATTTGTTCGTTGGTTGGGAATGGCACCGCGGCCAAATCCAATAGTGCAACCAAATCGTTGTCCAATGCTCTTCGGTCCCCTTTGTAATTGGCATATATGTGCTCAAAGACAAATTCGGAGGATAGGGGATAGGAGTTCACCTCTTGACCACTGTCCAAATCCGTGATGCTAACCTTGGCCCCAATTTGGGCACTCTTGAACTGTGTAAACTGATAAAAGTTACACTGCACGGTTCGCAATCGGTCCACTTTAATACGGTTGCCCAAACTGTCTTTCACGGCATTTCCGTTTTCATCCAGCAGGTACTCATAACCGTCCTTGATCTGTTTCTCCTTAATAATTTGGGTCTCGTTCACTCTTTCCGGAGAAATATTGATTTCTCGAAACCCAAGGTTCAAGGCATAGTCATACTTCATGTTTGCCATGGGGCTGGAGTGGAACTTAGTCCAAAAGTTATCGATTCCAAAGGTGTTGAAGTCCAACAACTCCTCTTCCAAACGTTCTGGAATCACCTGTTCGGTTTCGTTTTCAATTTGAACTTTCACATAGTCCAATCCTTTTTGATAGGCCTCGTCCATTTTTTCAACGGTATCCTTAAAACCAGGGCTTAGCTCTTGCAGATATTGGAAATCGTTATAGGCATTTCTATAGTCTTGCTTATATTTTGCCGATTTCAACAAATCTGAGGCATTGACGTACAAATAGTCGGACAGGTCATCCTTGGTTTCCAAGATGGCATTGTCGTAGTTCATAAATCGAAAATTGGCATCCCGTCCCTCATCGTTGATTCTTAAGGGCATCAATGGTCTTATCCGATTTTGAATATTTTTAAGCTGTACATATTTGTTGTAGATGGTCTCCAAATTGGACGGATTTCCATCTTGCTCCAGAAAAGTGATCTGCTCTTGCTCTCTCTGCGCATTTTTGGCAAAGGCATCTTCAAGCAATACAATGTATGCCTGATTTCCCTTTCTTGTCTTGTTTTCAGCTAAGTTCTTAATGGCCTTGTTCATGGCGGCCATATAGTTGCCACTGTTTACGGCCTCTTGGGTCTTTTTGACCCCGCCGCATGAAAAGAGTAGCAACACAACGCTATAAAGTACTAGTTTTTTCATGTCTTTGGTTTTATGATTCTTTAGATAGATTTTCAACAGCCGTGCCAAAAACCTACTTAGTATTAACGATTTAGGTTGAACGGTAGTATATAATCGATGAAATACTATATTTTTCTCGGATTTCGGGAGAAACCGGCCTTCACCAAATTGTTGATTTTATTTTGATAACATCCCTGCTCGAAGTCTTTTTTTTACGAACTATTTTATGACCAATTCGTACTTTTGAAACTTCTTAAAATAGACCGAATGCAAAGAGATACTGCAATTTTTGACCTTATCGAGCGTGAGCGCCAACGACAAATTGAGGGAATTGAGCTAATTGCCTCTGAAAATTTCACAAGCCCCCAGGTCATGGAGGCCGCCGGCTCTGTTTTGACGAACAAATATGCGGAAGGATACCCGGGGAAAAGATACTACGGAGGTTGTGAGGTAGTAGATGAGGTAGAGCAGCTTGCCATTGACCGGGCCAAAGAGCTCTTCGGGGCGGTCTATGCCAATGTACAACCACATTCGGGGTCACAGGCCAATGCAGCGGTATACCATGCTTGTCTGCAACCGGGCGATACCATTTTAGGGTTTGATCTCGCCCATGGTGGACATTTGACCCACGGTTCTCCCGTGAATTTTTCTGGAAAACTTTACCGCCCAGTGTTTTATGGAGTTGATGAGGAGACAGGTACTTTGAACTACGATAAAATTCAGGAAATTGCAGATAGGGAAAAACCCAAATTGATCATTGCTGGAGCTTCTGCCTATTCCCGTGATATGGACTTCGCACGATTTCGTGAGATTGCAGACCGTGTAAATGCCATTCTATTGGCAGATATTTCGCATCCTGCGGGTTTAATTGCCAAAGGCATTCTTAAAGATCCCATTCCGCACTGTCATATCGTAACCACTACCACGCATAAAACATTACGTGGGCCTCGCGGGGGGTTGATTTTGATGGGAGAGAATTTTGAAAATCCTTTTGGAATTCGTTTGAAGAATGGAAACCTGAGAAAGATGTCGGGCTTGCTCGATCTTGCTGTTTTTCCTGGAAATCAAGGAGGCCCCTTGGAGCATATCATTGCCGCCAAGGCCATCGCATTTGGGGAGGCATTGACCGATGACTTTCTGCACTATATGTTGCAGGTGAAAAAGAATGCCGACGCCATGGCCAAGGCTTTTATGAAAAGAGAATACAAAGTCATTTCTGGTGGCACCGACAACCACATGATGCTTATTGACCTGCGCAATAAGGGCATCACGGGCAAAGATGCCGAAAAGGCGTTGGAGGATGCCGGCATTACTGCCAACAAAAATATGGTTCCCTTTGATGACCAATCGCCATTCATTACTTCAGGAATTCGATTTGGAACACCGGCCATTACCACCAGGGGATTGGTGGAAGAAGATATGGAGACCATTGTTGGGTTAATTGACGAGGTAATCAATGATTCTGCCAATGAGGCAAATATCACTGCCATAAGAAAAAAGGTCAATGAGTTAATGCGTCATCGACCTTTGTTCAATATGTAATGGTGTGTGGGTGTTCTTAGGTTAAGCCTAAGGTGAATATATTGTTAATCCAACAAAAAGAAATTCTCCTTTTGTAGTTCTTTGGAGTCCAAGGAGTATACCATTACATCATGGTTGGTCTCATCATCAAAGTAAAGCCCCCAGTGCTCATAATAGTTTCTTCTTGCTCCAGAAAATTTCGTAATGTTCTGTGATTTGTCTTCAAAGACCGGAACAAAAACCTCATAGGGCATTTCCGTAAGCCCTTTGGTGATATACACAAAATGTTCGCTCATCTTTAAGATGATACTCCGTAATTCTTCGGGTATACTGTAATCTTGTACACGACTGATCACTATGGCCGTGTCCCTAAAATGAAGGGAAAGTTCTTCAATGTCAATCGCGTCATTGTTGGCCATGCACAATTGCTGGAACGCTTCATCAAAGGAAGATTCTTGCAAAGTGTGGTTTTCCGTGGCGGAAAAACCGCCCCAATTTCCATTGTTGAAATGGTGCAGGCTCTCTGTGAACCCAAAATTGCAATAAATGTCAAGAATCAAATCGGTTTTTCCTTTCTCGATATGGTAACTGCATTGCACTTTTACCTCCGCAAAAAAATCCTTCTCCAAAACCCTGACAAATTCTTCCAACCCCTCGGTATAGACAAAAGTCCTAATTCCTTTCAATGGGAAATTGTCTTCGTTTTTCTTTCGTGCCGGCATGTTCTTCTGGTTAAATGGTCCGTACTATCAAAAGTAAAACGAAACTTTTTCTTGGGATTAAAGGAAAACCTTAAAAATTCTGGGGGTTTCCTACTATTTGGGCACTTTTTTCAGGAAAAATTGACCATTTGTGCTAAAAAGCTTACTAAAATGGATTTCTAACTCTAAATAAATCCTCGATTTTTGGCAGCTAAAATGAGTGCAAGATCGTTTTCATTTTCCGTTCCGAAAAGAGACTTTAAATGTCGCTTTCTGTTCTCGATGGAAGAGGGGGAAAGTTGTATGAATTTTTCCAAATCCTTGTTCTTGGTTCCAATCGATAAATGATACAATATCTTTTTGTCCTTTTCATCCAAGCTGATATTGTTGGTCATTTTCTTGCGAATGGCACTCAACGCTTTTGAAGAGTAATAGGGCGGGTTAAGGGTCACCGTTTTCACGGCATCTTCCAAGGTTTTTGGATCAATATCCGTTTTGATCAGATACCCATCGGGGTCAACGGATTTTAAAATACTGTTGATTCGGTAGTTATCACTGAACGACGACATGTACACAATCTTGGTTTCGGGCACCAATTGCCGCGCCAAAATTCCCAAATCCTCGCCCGTATTGGGTTGGTCCTCATTGGGTGGGTACAACTGGACATCCAAAAACAAAATGTCGTAGCTGAAGGAATTTATGGAATCCTCGATCATTTTTTTGCCCAACTCATAGGTGTTGGCGGTATCCACAATAATGGAATAACCTTCAAAAACGATACGCTCAAGGATAAACTTATATCCGAGCATGGTCATTTCATGGTCGTCGATGGCTAAGATTCGAAGTGTTTTAATTTTGCTCATTTTAGTAGGTATTTAGGCTTTAATAGTTTCTGAACTTCCTGCTGTTTCTTGCGGTTCGCTTCGTTTGGTATATGCTATGGGAAAGGTGATCACCAAAGTGGTACCCTTTCCTTTTTTACTGTCAATATTCAAGGTGCCGTTAACTTTCTTCACCCTCGATATAATGTTGCGAAGCCCAATGCCACGCTTTCCTTTGTTGATGTCGAAGCCAATACCGTCGTCAGAGATACTGAGTTTCAGTTTATTTTCTTCAACTTCAAAGTTCACCAATGCATTTTCACTTTGTGAATGCTTCACACTGTTTTGCAAAGCTTCTTGTACAATGCGGTAGGCATTTATTTTTAGGTCGCCTTCAAGTTCGTCCCATTCCAAATGGGGGTCGTATGTAAAGGAGCATCCAATCCCCGAAGAAGTTTCGATATTTTGTATCATTTCCTCGAGGGAGACAATAAAATTAAAAATTTTCTGGTAGGAAGAATCACTAAGTTCGTGTGAAATTGTTCTTATTTCTTCTTCCACCCCTCGCAACCTTTCAATAAGTTGGCCCCGGTGCTCTACGGAACTCTCGTCGTCTTTTTCGTTTAAGCCACTGAGAACCAAACGAATGCCCAGCATTTCGCCCAATATACCATCGTGCAGTTCTTCAGAAATGCGTTTCTGCTCCAATTTTTTGCCCTCTTCAAACTTACCCTGTTGCGAAAGCATAAGGTTATAGATCTCTTGATTGCTCTCTTGCTGTTTTTGCTGAAACTTGAGCCGGTTGTTGCTGATGCGCTGAGAGATTATCGTAAACAAGGCAACCCCCAAAAGTAGAAGACCAATGGCAATGCCCCCGTATATTTGTTTTTGGCGTGTCAATATTACATTTTCTTCAATGACCTCGTCGGTCTCCAGCCGAATACGCGCAAACTTGTCCCGTTCGGTGCGCTCCTCTTCTTTGATCTGTTCACTAAGGTCAAAATAGGCGGTAGAGTAGGCCACGGCATTGTCTTTGTCCAAATTGGTGAGGCTACGCAGCACTTCCAAAGAGCGATCGTTGTTTGACATTTCTTCTGCAATTTGACGAGCCTCCTTAATATAGTTTAGACCCTTTAGGGTATCTCCTTGGGTAATCAACAATTCTCCATAAAACTGTTTGGCCCGGCCCTGGTCGTCCAAGTCGCCTATGCTATCATTAATATGTATGGCACGTTCGTATTGTCGATTGAGTTGTTGGCCAGTTACCCCAGTTTTGGATTGAGCAAAAGTTTGGCTTACCAATGCTTTTGAATAAAGACTTGGCCTAGATCTAAAAAGCGTTTCTTCGGCCAATAACTTCTTATAAGAAACTATGGCCTGATTATATTTTTCTTTTTTTACAAGGACGTGAGCTATATTATTTTGGTTTTGCCATCTATACCTATTAATATTTGGAACGTTCAACTTGGCAATAAGCGCTCCGGCCTTCATATAATATTCTAATGCTTTGTCCCTGTTTTTCTGACCATTAGAGATGATCCCTAGCTGGTTATAGCTGTTGTACAACCGTCTTTTATCACCTAAATCATCAAAAATCTTAATAGCTTTTACCATGTTTACTTCTGCTCCTAAGTAGTCCTTAAAATCGTCTTGCAAACGCGCCATACCATATAACATTCTGGCTTTAAGGGATTGCGAAGTAGAATCCACAGGTAATTTTGAAAAACTATTATAGGCCGCTCTGTAGTGGTAATAGGCACTATCTTTTTTGTCATTGTTTCTTAAGAACGTTCCCAAGTCCCAATGTGACTCCCCTAAAGTTCTAAAAGCATTTCTATCGTTTGAGAGCTCCTGAACTTTAAGGTTGACCTGGCGGAAAAGTGAAGAGTCTTTAAGTCGGGAGCTAATTAGCGAAACCTGGGAAAGATTGGTTAGATAATTGGAATCTTTTTCGAACTGATTTAAAAGAACCAGACCTTTATTTAGATATTCTTTACGTTGTTCCGAAGATAAAGCAGTACTGTCCCTGGCAATCCGCAACTGTTCCAGTGCTTGGGTAATTGCAGGGTTGGTTGGGGCCTGAACCTCGGTTTGCCCTTTGTTGCAAGAACAAAGAAGGATCAGCACAAGTATGTTAAGTATTTTTTTCAATGGCGTTTGGTTGAAAAATAGGTCAAAAACCTATTTCTTTTACTACAAGGTACTAAAAAACCCCAAATCCTTAAATGAGAGGTTTGGGGTTATGTCTTAATCCGAGAAGTAAACCTTCCTCGGTTATATTTTAAGTAAATCTTACTGTCTTGTAAAAGATAAAAAAGGGATATAATTTAACATTTACAAGAAAATACTTAACTATTTACTGTCTGTCATCATCCATTGGGTCGTCACCATCAACAGCGTTGGATTTTGCATCAATGGTCTCAAAAAGGCTTTCGGTTTCTTCAACATTGGTCTCTGCCTCACAAGAAAATAAACCTAGGGTGAACACGGCCATGGCAATAAGGGTAAATACTTTTTTCATAATAAATAAGTTTTAAAGATTAAGTTAGCTTTCGGGGCCGAAGTTATTTACCCGACGAAAGTTCACGCCCTCTGGCCGACACATTTTAGTAACTGACCGCAGTCTATTAGTAATTGGCCCGGTTCTGTTAGAATTGTGTTAATTTACCGCCCGAAGTGCCGTTTTGGATAGGATTTCTTTGAGCAAATCTACGCGCTCGCGGTACTTTTTAGAAAAGGGAATGGTGGTATCCGTAGGCTTGCGAAGTGTGCACATCGACTTACCGTAATTAATACGGGCCACGTACCTGCTGTTCAAAATATAACTTTGGTGAATGCGAATAAAGCCATCGGGCAATCGCTGCTCAAAAGACTTAAGGGTTTTAAACGCGCTGATCACTTCGCCATTGCGCATAAAAAAGTCTGTGGCGTTGTTATCCGATTTAAGGTAAAGGATTTCTTTGGTGTCCAGATACCTATAATCATTATAGGATTTGAGACAGATGGTGGACTGTTTGGAATCTTTTGGGTGCAATTTGCGCAAACGGAAGATGGTCTTGCGGATATCGAACTCGTTATGGGGCAATATCCAGTAATCGAAAAAACCACTTTTTATGGCGTTGTATGCATAATTTTTTGAATTGGAGTAGCCAATGATTAACGGAAGGGCACCCATATAATGGTTCAATTCGCTTACCATTTGAAAATAGGAAACGCTATCTTCATTGAGGTTGATCAACACCACATCGGGACCAAATTTGAGGATGGTATTTAGGCCCTCAGTTGGACCATGGGCAGAACCTGCACAGACCAATTCCTCATACTCTTCCAAATACACTTGTAATTGTAGTCGTGAGGTTGCGTCGGAATCTATTATGGCATAGCTATAATCCATACGTAAATTGCTGGTTGCAAGTTACTAACGGATGAAAAAAACCCATTAAAGATTTCCCTTAAAAAAATTAGGGGTTTCCCTCAAAATCGCCCTTTTTTTGTTAAAATGTAGATATTTTCTTTCTCAAATGTCAGTTAGAAGACATGTATTCGTAGGCACCAATGTCGGAAGGCGATATACGATCGCGACCCAAAATGTCTTGCGGAAGGGGAGGAAGAAGGTCATTTTTGCCTTGGTCAATGGCCTCTGAATCGGGCCCGATTTGAAGGTTGTTTTCGAAGGGCATTTCAAAGTCCATATCCCCGTTCAAAATTATATTTTGATAGTTGGAAAGGTTTTCCAAATTATAGAGCGGATTGCCCTCAAAAACACCTGCGGTATCATTGAACTGAAGTGTACAGTTCTCAAACAGAAAGTTGAAAGCGGCCGCTGGATTTTGTTGAAGGGAAAGTTCAACCTGAACACTGCCATCGATAATGCAATTGGTGAAATTGGCCTGTTGTAGGTCTTCAGCAACAACTTCTCCGGAAGCATTCTGCCCAAAATTGTCCAAGGCCAGGGCAGGACCGCTTCTAAAACCATTGTTCCAATAATTGGCCAGGGTACAGTGCACCAAGTTGTAATTGCCGCCCAAATTTCCGTGGAAGGAGATGTTACCGGCACCCCCAAAAACGGAGTTCGCCGCATTAATGGTTGCCGTGGTGGCCCAAAGGTTGGTATCGAGACTGTTATAAATTTGACTGTTCTGTAAGGTCAAGCTGGGCACTATGGACGTAGCGTTGCCTTCCACCCGTAGGCCCACGGTGGCATTTTTAAGGGTAAGGTTCTGTATGGAATTGTCGATGCTTCCCTCACGAATCCAAATAGTGCCCCATTGCCCGGGCGTATCGGCAAAGGAGGGCTCGAGCCGGTCCCCTTCAAAAATCACTTCGTTTTCCAAAAGTTCTTGGTCTTCGCTCAGAGTACCATTGACTTGCATGAGGGCACCGGCATCCACCATAATACCTGAATTATTGTGAAAGTGTACCCGGGCCCCGGCATCGATCGTGAGGACACTGCCGTTGGGCACGGCGGCATAACCGTAAATTACATAAGGCTTCTCATTGGTGAAGTTGAGCTCGTCAAAGTCCAGATAAAAGCCTTCAATTCGTATTTCATTGCCCTCCTCATCCAAGCCAATGGGGATGGTTTCCACAAGGCCGTCGGCATCGGTAGCAGGATACAGAAAAACAGCATCCTTCACCAAGGTCACGAGTTCCACCGATTGCTGGCCTGCACCTTCACCGAACAAAATTCGGTCGGTGTTCAAAAATTCAAGCTCTCCGGTGGGTGCCACATCAAAAGTGGTTTCCACAAAAACAAAAAGACTGTCGTTTGCCAAAAGGGGGATATTGGAGAATTCTTTTCCGGCCTCGCCATCCACATTTAGGCGATAACTGCTGCTTTGACCATTTTGAAGCCCCACAAAAGGGATGGCGATATCCTCATTGAGCCGGTTATATACCTTTAAGGTATAGGTGGCGCTACCGATATTGGTAAAAACTGTATCTAAAAAAACGGTATCCTTGGAGAAGCGAAGGTTGCCCGAATTGGACTCAAACTCAAAATCGTTCCTGCATGAACTCCAGCAGAGCACCAATACGAGTCCGAAGATTGCAGAAATCCAGATTTGGGGACAACGTTTCACACTTTTTCGAATAGGGTTGTTACGGCTTCCGGTACTCTTTTGGGCCTTAGCGTTTTTGCATCCAAAAGACACCAGTCTGTAGTAGCTTTAACTAAAAGTTGGTCGGTTTTATTGTCATGTATTTCTACTATCCGTGTTGAAATGGGTCCCTTGTTTTCCTTAATAAAGGTGGAGAGTCGCAAAGTGTCATCCAATTTTGCTGATTTGTGATACACAATGTCGTGCCGGCGCACCACCCAAATCATGTCCTTTTTCATTTGGGCATTTGCAGCGTGGTTCCAATGTTTTTTGGACATTTCCTGCACCCATTCCACATAGCGTACGTTGTTCACATGGTCAAGTTCATCAAGGTCTTTGGGGGCAACTTTTCTATGCTGTTCGAATACCTGCACCTATTGTTTCTTCATGATTTTAACCTCAAAAAGCTTGTCCCAATTTTTTCCGGTCACAAAAAAGGTTTCCCGTTCGGGGTGGTAGGCGACCCCATTGAGCACGGAGTTTACGTCATCCCATTCTTCACCACGGTTTACCTTGCTTTTTAGGCCTCCAAAGTTAATTACCCCTTCAATGGCCCCTGAGGTGGCATCGATGATCATCATGCTTTCCTTTTGGTACACGTTCGCGTAGATTTTTCCATCCACATATTCCAATTCATTGGCCTTGTTGAAAATGGATTTGTTGGTCACTGTTTCTATGTGGCCAACCTCCTGCATGGATTCGGGATCTAAAAACCAGATTTTCTCGGTCCCATCGCTTTTGTAAAGTTGTTTTCCGTCATTGCAAAGACCCCAACCCTCGCGGCTCTCACCATAACTGAAGTTCTGGATTTTTTCTAAGGTATTGGGATTGTACACATAGCCCAAACCGCTTTGCCAGGTCAAGAGGAAGAGCTTGTTATTGAGAAGGGTCAAGCCCTCTCCAAAAACAGTTTTGTCCAAATCAATTTTTTGGAGCACTTCTCCTGTTTCATATTTTACCTTTCTTAAAGTGGATTTTCCCCTTTGGCCAGTGCTTTCGTAAAGCAGGTCGTTGGCAAACTCCAATCCTTGGGTATAGGCGCTGGGATCATGGGGATAGGTGTTTACAATTTCATAGGTGTAGACCTCAGGTGCGTTGGCCGACAACAATCGAATTTTCTTTTCTATCTCCACCGTTTGTTCCTCAAATAGGATAGAGGCTTTGATCACCTTATTTCCAAGTTTTTGCGAAATCAGAGAGATTTTGCCGTTGTTTACGGGCAGTTCCTCGCCGTCCATAAAGTAGGTGACTTTTTGAATGTCGAGATTTTTTTTGTTTTTGATGGCAATCCCGATTTCCTGCCCTTGCTGAATATTTTTTTTCTTGCCCTCCAGTTGGATCTCAAAAAGTTTTGAAGCTTCTTCATTGCCACCGCAGGCTAAGAAAAAGAGAAGGAATCCGGCAGTTATCATCAATTTCGACATGGTACTGTATACTTGTTTCATGATGGACATTATTGCCCATCGAAATTAAGAATGAATTAGGATTGCGACAAATTTAAAAGGTCGTATATTTGCATTTGGCAAGTCCTACACGACCAGCTCCTGCAAAATCCCCCAGGGCGGGAACGCAGCAAGGGTATGTGGTCGTAGCGGTGCGATGTAGGTAGCTTGCCTTTTTTTGTTTCCCTATTTTTGCGATTCCAAACGCATTTCTTTCAATAAATAAGGGTATACTGATGGACTATAAGGTTGTTTTGATCACGGGCGGTTCTTCCGGAATTGGAAAATCTATCGGCACGTATTTAACGGCCAAGGGTCTTAAGGTATACGGAACCACACGCAACAAAGACAAATACCCGGATTTTAATGCCTTCTCACTGCTCACTTTGGATGTAAAGCAACCGCAAAGCATTCAAAAAGCGGTTGATGCCGTCCTAAAAAAAGAGGGCAGACTCGATGTTTTGATCAACAACGCTGGTGTGGGCATTACCGGACCCATTGAGGAAACTCCGCATGAAGAAATTTTAAATGTGTTCGACACTAATTTCAATGGTCCTGTCCATATGATCAAGTCCGTTTTACCGCAAATGCGAAAGCAGGGTGGGGGACTCATCATCAATATCACATCGATTGCCGGATATATGGGCTTGCCCTACCGGGGATTTTATTCGGCCTCAAAAGGTGCGTTGAATGTGCTTACAGAGGCCTTACGAATGGAAACCAAGGATTTTGGAGTACGTATTGTAAACGTGGCCCCGGGGGATTTTGCGACCAACATAGCCGCAGGGCGCTACCATGCTCCCGTAAAGGAAGATTCTCCATACAATCTTCCGTATTCCAAAACACTGCAGTCCATTGATGACCATGTGGACTCCGGGGGAGATCCCATGGAAGTTGCCAAAGCGGTTTATAGGGTGATGCAATCCAAAAACCCGAAACCACATCGTCCTGTGGGAGCATTTTTGCAGAAATTTTCCTTGACATTAAAGAAAATATTGCCCGACAAAGTGTACGAAAGACTTTTGCTCAACCATTATAAGCTATGAGGTGATGGCATGTTTTTTGATGCTTGAAAAACATGGAGAAAAGTTTACGATTATTCAAGATTTGCATTGCGGCCTCATTCGCCTTCATTTTTTATGGATGTGACGAGATTTTTGAATGCGTTTTTAACATCAACCCAGAGATCCATCAAAAACAGTTGCTCGTGGGAGTGGTCGGTGAACGATACAGCGACCTAATAACCGCAGAGATAAGCAACGAGGTCAACGATAATGATTACGACTATTTTTTTGATGTCATTGGAGAACTCCCTCCAGGGATTTTTGTTGACTTCAATAGAAGGTCTGTAGAGCTTTTTGGAATCCCTGAGGAATCGGGGAATTACCGATTTCAGGTGGAACTCTTTGTCGAACGATTTGACTTCAACGGATTTGATGGCAGCCCAACCTGTTCTGAATCCACCGTGCGTTCGTTTACGCTACAGGTTTTGGATTAAGTATACGTTTATTTTACATCATTTTGGATGCATAGGATTCTTAATGTTGTAAATTAGCAATGAATTGGATTACAAATCTAAATAGCTAAAACGTATGAAATTTTTTATCGATACAGCGAATCTTGATCATATTCGCGAAGCCCAACAATTGGGTGTATTGGATGGGGTTACCACAAATCCATCGCTTATGGCCAAGGAGGGAATTACCGGACGGGACAACATTCTAAAACATTACGTGGATATCTGCAACATTGTTGATGGGGACGTTTCTGCCGAAGTGGTGTCCACCGATTTTGATGGAATGGTCAAGGAAGGAGAGGAATTGGCAGGACTTCACGAGCAGATTGTGGTGAAAGTTCCCATGATCAAGGAAGGTGTAAAAGCATTGAAATACTTTTCGGATAAAGGTATCAGAACCAATTGCACCTTGGTCTTCTCTCCAGGACAAGCATTGCTGGCAGCCAAAGCAGGAGCAACCTATGTTTCTCCGTTTATTGGTCGATTGGATGATGTGTCCACTGATGGGTTGAACCTTATCGGTGAAATACGTTTGATTTATGACAACTATGGCTTTGAAACGCAAATATTGGCCGCCTCTGTGCGTCACACCATGCATGTGATAGACTGTGCAAAACTCGGCTCTGATGTGATGACTGGGCCACTTTCTGCCATTGAGGGATTATTAAAACACCCACTGACCGACATTGGTTTGGAAAAATTCCTGGCCGATTACCGCAAAGGGAATCAATAGAAGATTCTGATAAAAAATGTGAAGGGACCTTGAATCACTGATTCGAGGTTTCTTTTTTTTAGAAGGATTTGTAAAGGTTGGCGAAGGCATCCACGATGAGAGTGTCCTTTGTAATGACACATTTGTTCAGCCCATCGACTATCATGCCCATTTGCACTTCCTTAAAGTCATCTCCCCTAAATTGATGGGACTTTTTTAACCCGTATTCATCCAACATGCCGAGCCATTGCGGATGCGTGGTGCGAAGACTGATGCCCACAAAATTGTGCTCGGGGTATTTCTTTTCCAGTTTAGCCACATGCTTAATAACATTTACAAAATGTCTTTTCTGTGTGCCTGTCCAAAAGTAAAATACGGTATTTCCTTTTTTGCTGATTTCCTTTATGGAAACCACTTGGTCATCAACATCCCGAAGTTTCAAATCAGGGAGGGCCTCGTTGGGCTGCAGACGTTGGATGCCGCTGTAGAGCATGGCAATCTCATTCTTGTGGTCTTCGTTCGTGGAAAGCGCTTGAAATTTTTCAATAAAAATTTTACAGTCATTATTTGACTTGTGCTCGGTGAGCAAATAATCCATGGCGATGTTTCGGAACAAAATGTCCCTTAGTTCTGATTCCTGAACCAAACTATCAACCAGTTTCAATTTATGTTTATTGAAATGCAAGTGGTCCATTTTTGCATCCTTCGGCATTCCGCAATGCTTCATGCAGGTCATGTATGAAAGATTGCCAAAATGATATTTCATAAAGTCAAAATAGGGCCTAAAATAGGCAAGGTCCCTATTGTTAAGGTCCATGTCCGACCTGTACTTGTAAAAACTGTCGGAAAGCTCATGAATGGTCTCTTCGCCTGTTTTCTTCTTGTGGTAAAAAGGATATTTTTCTTTGTAGATATAATTATTGTAATCAATGGAAGCCTTCGCCATTAAAAAGACTCTTTCGGTCAAATCATTTTCTTCGACCAGTTCCTCCAAAAGTGAAATCTTCGTTGTACGCAGGGAATCAATCTTATGGCTGAACGTATCGGGGTCGAGTTTATAGTACTCATAAATCATAGATTCCTCTTCCTCATGCGCCAGAAACATCTCGATCAAAAAATTGTTGATGGAAGAACCTTTGCCCGAGAAAACCAACGATTCATCAAACTCAAGAGTGTTCAAACGAATAAGGATGCTGTCACCTTCCTGAAGGTAGACGTATTGTAATTCTGGGCTGTGATCAAAATGGTATAGACCTTCCTCTATACCCTGGAGGTTAAATGAAAAGTGGTGATTTTCATTTAGCTTGGCCGAATCAATGACCATATCATCCTTATAAAGAACAACGTAATCACTGGTTGGGTTTACGATTTCACCAGTAAGAACAATGGAAGGGCATTCTCCGGATTTTTCGGAACACGCCAAAACCAGCATTAGGGAGAGGCTGAGTAAAAGTCTAGTCATACAAGGGCTCCATCATTTACAATCTACAAAATTAAAAATACCTGAGGGACATCTTGTTAATGACGAGTTAAAAGTTGTAAAACACTGTTTTTGTGATGTTTAAATATGTGTTTTTAAATTAGTAATAAGTATTCCTTTTACCTATTTTTGCCGAAAATTTAGCATATGTTATCGGTATCCAATCTTTCGGTACAATTTGGCAAACGCGTTTTGTTTGATGAAGTGAACGTAACCTTTTCAGATGGAAACTGTTACGGGATTATTGGAGCGAATGGCGCAGGAAAATCGACCTTTCTCAAAGTGCTATCGGGCCAAATTGATCCTACTTCGGGCCATGTGCACTTAGAGCCCGGAAAACGCATGTCCATTTTGGAGCAAAATCACAATGCCTATGATGAAGTTCCGGTTTTGGAAACCGTTGTTATGGGGAATAAGCCCCTTTTCGATATAAAAAAGCAAATTGATGCCCTTTATGCCGACTATAGCGACAAAAATGCTGAAAAAATAGGGGAACTGCAGGTGCAGTTTGAGGAGATGAACGGCTGGAACGCCGAAAGTGATGCGGCCGCACTATTGTCCAATTTGGGAATTTCTGAAGACCTTCACTATACCAATATGGCCGATATGGATTCCAAGCTAAAGGTACGGGTGCTTTTGGCCCAGGCCCTTTTTGGAAATCCAGATGTGTTGATCATGGATGAGCCTACGAACGATCTGGACTACGAAACTATTAACTGGTTGGAAAACTTTTTGGCCAATTATGATAATACGGTCATCGTAGTATCGCACGATAGGCACTTTTTGGATGCCGTGTGTACAAGCATCGCCGATATAGATTTTGGAAAAATCAATCTGTTTTCAGGGAACTACACCTTTTGGTATCAAAGTAGCCAGTTGGCGGCACGCCAACGCGCCCAACAAAACAAAAAAGCTGAAGAAAAAGCCAAGGAGCTTCAAGAGTTTATTCAGCGGTTCAGCGCCAACGTAGCCAAAAGCAAGCAGGCCACATCAAGAAAGAAAATGCTCGATAAGCTTAAGATAGAGGATATCAAACCTTCAAGTAGAAGATATCCGGCCATCATTTTTGAAAGAGAGCGGGAGGCGGGAGATCAAATATTGAATGTGGAAAAACTTTCTGCAACTTCTGAAGATGGAGATTTGCTTTTTAGAGGGGTGGACATCAACCTAGCCAAGGGTGACAAAGTCGCGATTATTTCAAAAGACTCTCGTGCCACTAGCGCTTTTTACAATATTATCTCAGGAAAAATAAAAGCAGACCAAGGTTCTTATCAATGGGGGGTGACCACCATCCAATCCTATCTACCTGCGGATAACTCGGAGTACTTCACCGGGGATATCAATTTGGTGGATTGGCTTCGTCAATGGGCCAAAACCGAAGAGGAGCGCGAGGAAGTCTACATTCGAGGGTTTTTGGGCAAAATGTTGTTCAGTGGGGAAGAGGCCCTGAAAAAGAGCACCGTACTTTCAGGCGGTGAAAAAGTGAGATGCATGTTGAGCCGAATGATGATGTTGCGTGCCAATGTTTTGATGTTGGATGAACCCACCAATCACTTGGACCTGGAAAGTATCACAGCATTCAACAATTCGCTAAAGAATTTTAAAGGGACCGTGTTGCTCACAACGCATGACCACGAGTTCGTACAGACGGTTGCCAACAGAATCATCGAACTTACCCCAAAAGGTACCATCGATAGATATTTGAGTTTTGATGACTACATGTCCGACAAGTCCATCAAAGAGCAGCGAGAGAAAATGTACGGCGCAGTACCTGTTTCCAACTAAGCATTAAAGTACTTACTGTTCCAAATAGCTGGATTGAAGTTCTTGCCCAAGGCAAATCCGTAGAAAATCACCACAGAGGCAATGCACTTGAACATAAAGAAATAAATAATCCAGAACTCGGCAGAGGAATCGTTTTTCGAAAACAAACCCGAAGGAACCATCAAGGTAACCAGGTAACTTATCAAAAGCGTGAACACGGTGAGGTTCACAATACTCTTAAACGGCCAGACCAATAATTTCCGCAAGGGATGAAGGTCATTTCCCCATTTATGGATGAGGTAGAAATAATCGTTGCCAATTGGGGCAAAAAGTAGCGGATCATCTTTATCCTCCAACTTAAACAGCTTGGAAGGTGCCATTATTTTGAACCCTTCTATCTCGATATGGTGTTGATTCTCAAGTTGCGTGATTTTTTCAAAAGCGGTGGCAGGAATTTTACCCTTGAAGTATCTGGAATCCAAAAAGCGAAGTCGGTAGTCGATGCAGATTTTTTTTATCTGATCGATATGATAGATTTTTTCGGTTTCCAATAAATCGAAAACAAAATCATTGCCAGGTGTATGTTTTTTGGAACCTAAGGTTTCAGAAATTTTCTCGGTTCTCCGTTTTTCCCGATTTAAAATGTGCTGAACCTGAGCAAGTATTTTTTCCTCTTCTTCCTTCGAGTAATTTTTGAGATGTTGTAGCTTTCTTTCAATGTTGGTTTTTTGAAATATCATTTTCTTTTTTCTTAGCAATTACACCAAAGTTAATGATTTGGATTTCCTATTGGAAAATCTATTTTTCGCAAAATTGTTAACGTTTTGTTAAATACAAACTTTCTTGGCGTCAAATCGGGTCGAATGCCCAAAAAGGTGTATCTTATCGACGTTTTTGACACTTTATCGTAAAAACACGCTTTGAACATTAAAAAATAGGTCCCGAACACCCCAATTATGAAAATGACCCCCACCATTAGCCTACTAGCATTGTTATGCATGGGAACCCTATCCTCTTCTGCACAATATCAAAAAAAAGAAACGCTGTCCGTTACTGCTGAGTCTGAACGTCATTCTACGCTCTTTGCGGCGGTTAAGGCGGTTGAAATGGATGATATTTTGGAGGGCTCAGGTCCCTTTACCATCTTTGCTCCTTCCAACGCGGCTTTCGAAAAATTCTCTTCAGCAAAATTGAAGGAACTTATGAGCGCCAAGGACAAAAGCGAGCTCAAATCTCTTTTAACCTACCATATCGTTGCGGGTAATTTAACAGCATCTCGAATATTAAGGGCCCTGTGCAGGGGGAAAGGGAGAGCTTCTTTTACTACCGTGCAAGGCAAAAAGTTGACCGCTCATATGGAAGGTTATGATATCGTATTGACCGATCCAGTAGGCAATACGGCCCGTATCACCCATGCAGACCTAAGTCATGGCAATCGGGTGATCCACGAAATCGATAGTGTTATCCTACCTGCTCAAATGTAAATTTATCTGAGGCTGGCCCCGAGTTGTTTTTCGTAGCTCTTCTGAAGTTTAGACATTAGTTTGTCAATCTGCTTGTCCGTCAAAGTCTTGTTTTCATCTTGCAAGGTGAAACTAATCGCATAGGATTTTTTCCCTTTTGGAAGATTTTTACCGGTATAAACGTCAAAAAGATTCACACTTTTCAACAATTTTTTTTCTGTGTCCCAAGCAATATCATTCACTTGCTGAAAGCTAACATTTTCATCAAGAAGTAATGCGAAATCACGGGTAACCTCAGGATACTTGGGAATTTCTCTGAATGAAATGGCTTGATCTTGTACCAAATCCAAAATCATGTCCCAATCGAAATCGGCTATCAAAACGGCTTGTTTTAGCTCGAGCTTTTTCAATACCGATTTGTTAACTAGACCAAAAGTGCACAGCTCTTTTCCATTGACCCAATAGCTAAGTCCTTCCGATAGACTTTTGGAATCGGTTGGCTTGGCTTCCGCTTTTTCAATACCAAGTCTTTGCAAAATTGTTTCTATAGACCCTTTTAGATAAAAGAAATCTGTTTTTTCCGTTGGTCTTGTCCAGCTATCTGAATTGCGGTTTCCAGAAATAAACAGGGACAGATGCTGTTTTTCATCGTTCCCTTTTTTCGTGGCATGATAGGTTTTGCCAAACTCATACAACTTTAGTCTGTTCTGCTGTCTGTTGTTGTTGTATTTGATGGTTTCCAGTCCAGAAAGCAGCATGGATGTTCGAAGCACGGACAAATCTAAACTTAGTGGGTTCATCATTTCCACGGCATTTCCAGAGGAAACAATGGCCTCTAAATCCTCACGGGCCACCAAACTGTTGGTCATAATTTCATAAAAGCCTTGGGAGGCCAACATATCACCGACAATGTCTTGCAACCTATGACTTTCCAGTTTAGAATTACTGGCTATCGAAGCGTTTAATTTTTCTTTGAAATCGATTTTGTTATAACCGTATACCCGCAGTATCTCCTCAATAACATCCACTTCACGTTCCACATCCACACGATAAAAGGGAATGGTCAAGCCAAGACCTGATTCGGTAACATTGTTCACCCTTATCTCCAAAGAAGACAATATCGACTTGATGGTATCTCTGGGAATTTCTTGCCCTATCAACGAGTTGATTTTATCGAATGTCAAAAATACTTGGCGTTCCTTGGGTTTCTTTGGATACAGGTCAACCACTTCAGAACTGATTTCGCCTCCGGCAATTTCTCGAATCAACGCTGCGGCACGCATAAGGGCATACTCGGTGATTTCGATATCGATGCCACGTTCAAAACGAAAGGAAGCATCCGTGTTTAGACCGTGACGTTTGGCACTCTTACGAATGGAAATAGGATTGAAATAGGCACTTTCCAAAAATATGGCGGAAGTGTGCTCCGTAACTCCTGAATATGTACCGCCAAAAACCCCAGCAATGCACATGGGCTTTTCGCTATCGCAAATCATTAGGTCTTCTTCATGCAGTTCGCGCTCGACATCATCCAAGGTAGTGAACTTAGTACCGCTTGGCAGTCGCTTTACCTCAATTTTGCCTCCCTTTATTTTGTTGGCATCAAAAGCATGCAAAGGTTGTCCTAGTTCATGAAGTACATAATTTGTAACATCCACTATGTTATTTATCGGGGAAAGCCCGATGGCCTTTAATCGATTTTTCAACCAATCTGGGGAATCCTGAACAATAATGTTACTTATGGTCACCCCGCAATATCGTGGTGCAAGGTCGCTATCTTCAACTTCGACATCAATTTTTAAAGACCTGTTGTCGATAGAAAAATTGCTGGTCGAAGGTGTGACCAAACCTTTACTGATCTCATGCTGTTCCAGTCCGGCCTTGAGATCTCTTGCGACGCCAAAATGGCTCATGGCATCTGCACGATTGGGTGTTAGCCCTATTTCAAAGACGTCGTCAGTCTCTATTTCAAACACTTCACTACCAAGTGTACCAGGTTCAAGCGCATCACTGAGCACCATTATTCCGTCATGACTTTTTCCAAGACCAAGTTCATCCTCGGCACAGATCATCCCATGACTCTCCTCGCCCCTGATTTTTCCTTTTTTAATTTTCAAAGGTTCACCTTCGGCAGAATACAAGGTGGTACCAATGGTGGCAACAGGTACTTTCTGGCCGACAGCAACGTTTGGGGCTCCACATACAATTTGAACAGGAGTTTCTTCGCCAATATCAACAGTGGTCACCTTTAAACGGTCAGCGTTGGGATGCTTTTCACAAGTAAGCACGTGTCCCACAACAACACCCTCAAGGCCGCCTTTAACTGATTCAAAGCTGGTTATGCCTTCAACCTCAAGTCCAAGATCTGTCAAAAGCTCACCGGTCTTTTGCGCCTCCCAATCCACTGACAAAAACTGCTTTAACCAGTTGTAAGAAATCTTCATACCCCAAATTTAAAGTGGACAAAGATAAAACAATCAAAAAAGAGATTCAATCCAAATATTTGCAAAGGAACACCTTGATTTGTAAGTTTTGAACTATATTTTCGAAATAAAGAAAAACTAGCAGTGCCATGAGGAACATTTGGGTTTTATTTAGTGCCGTTGCATTGACATTTGGTTCGTGCAAGGTTGAAGAAAGAACACTATTGCCTGGAGAGTGGCGTGCGGAAATGGGCGTTTCTGAAAATAGAACACTTCCCTTCAACTTTAAACTTAAACTGGCGGATAATGGGAGTTACCAAATGGAAATGTACAATGCGGATGAAGTGGTGGTAGTTGATGAAATGGAAATCTCTGGGGATTCCATCCATATTAAAATGCCAGTTTTTGAAGGATATATAGCAGGCACCTTTACTGAAAACAAGATAGAAGGAAGTTTTATCAAAGAGAGTTTAGAGCGTGTGGTTTCCTTTTCGGCCTCTCATGGAAAACAGGAACGGTTCACCACTAAGCAAACGGCTAACGTCAACATTTCTGGAATTTGGGAAACTTATTTTGAAGTGGGTACCGAAGATGAGTATCCCGCCAAAGGAGTTTTTGTTCAAGAGGAAGGCATTGTAAAGGGAACGTTCCGTACTAAAACAGGGGATTATCGTTATTTGGAAGGCGTTATGGATGGCGATTCCCTGAAGCTCTCCACATTTGACGGTGCCCATGTTTTTTTATTTGCCGCCAGCGTTACAGACAGCACGTTGCAGGGTAAATTTTACTCAGGAAACCATTCTGTGGAAACCTTTTCGGCCAAACGCAATGAGGCGTTCGAACTACCGGATGCCAATACGCTCACCTTTTTAAAGGAAGGATATGATCATATTGATTTCTCTTTTCCGAATGAGTCAGGAGAGATGATCGGTTTGACGCATTCCCAATTTGAAGGAAAACCGGTAGTGGTACAGATTATGGGTACTTGGTGTCCCAATTGCCTAGACGAGACAAAATTCTATGTGGACTATCTGAAAAACAATCCTGAATTGGATGTAGCTTTTGTCGCGCTGGCTTTTGAGTATGCCAAGACCGAGGAAAGCGCTTGGGTGGGCATTGAAAGGTTGAAGCAACGAATTGGTGTGCCTTACCCAATTCTTTTGGCACAATTCGGCACTTCAAACAAACAAAAGGCCAATGAAAAACTCCCGATGTTAAATCATGTTCTTTCTTACCCTACTACTATTTTTATTGATAAAAACCGGGAAGTGCGAAAAATTCATACAGGTTTCAATGGACCCGCCACTGGTGAAAAGCATGAAATCTTCAAAAAGGACTTTGACAAAACAATTCAGGAGATGGTGAGTGCAGAAACCGATTAAATAATCGTGGATTTGCCTAGTCCGATGTTTTCATCGTTCATATTTAAATCATCATCCTCATCAACAATATTGTCCGCGATAAAGTCGCCAACCTGATTGGTTCCATATTGGCTTTTCTTAGCCAAATCGGGAGTTACAATTCCCTTTTTTAAGGATTTGTCCACCGCCTCTCGAACCGACATGGCTTCTTCAAAAAGACCAAAATGCTCCAAAAGCATGGCTGCAGAGAGAATTGATGCAATGGGGTTGGCAATATCTTTTCCCTTGGCCTGAGGATATGATCCATGGATGGGCTCAAAAAGAGCATTTTGCTCCCCAACGGATGCCGACGCCAACAAGCCGATGGACCCTCCAATTACGCTGCCTTCATCAGAAATAATATCACCGAACATATTTTCAGTCAAGATTATGTCAAACTGACTGGGGTTGAGAATGATTTGCATGGCAGCATTATCCACAAAAAGGAAATCGAGCGTTACCTCTGGGTAGCTTTCTGCAATTTTAGAGACGACTCTTCGCCATAAGCGAGACGATTCCAAAACATTGGCCTTGTCGACTAGGGTAAGCTTGCCGCTCCTATTCTTTGCAGCTTTGAATGCCAAATGGGCAATTCGGCTAATTTCTTTTTCAGAATATTCACAAAGGTCGGAGGCAATAGTTCCTTCCTCATTAAGTTTTTTTTCACCGAAGTAAATACCTCCGGTCAGTTCACGATAAATAACAAAATCGGTCCCTGCAATGATATCTTTTTTCAGAGGCGAATTGTCCAACAAGGTGGGAAACACTTGCACAGGCCTAATATTGGCAAATAAACCCAGTTCCTTTCTTAGCTTTAATAGACCTTGTTCCGGACGTACTTTTGCTGAAGGGTCGTTATCATACTTTGGGTCTCCAATGGCACCAAACAAGACAGCATCTGCTTCCTGACAAAGATTTAGCGTCTGATTGGGTAATGGGTTCCCTGTGCGGTCAATGGCCGTAGCTCCAACCAAGGCTTCCTTGAAAGTGAAATGATGATTGAATGTTTCCTCCACAGCATGAAGGCACTTCACAGCCTGATTCAAGACCTCAGGTCCAATTCCGTCTCCAGGAAGTAAGGCTATTTTCAAATTCATGTGGGTTCTTTTGAGACTTTGCCTATAAGTTAGTACAATAGGTTGGGGCTGTTGTTTGGGTCAGGCGATGCTGGCAATGCCCACATCACTGGTTTCAATGATTTTGTGGATGTCCTCATCCATAATCTCCTTTTGGCGATCGGCAAACTTCAAAAAGTTTTGATAAACCACGTCCAGTTGCAACTTGGTAAGCTCGTAGCCTACATTTTTTGCTCGATAGGCCAAAGCCGCGCGACCACTTCGGGCAGTGAGCACAATGGAGGATTCGTTGACGCCCACATCATGGGGGTCAATGATCTCATAGGTTTCCCGTTGCTTTATAACCCCATCTTGATGGATACCAGAACTATGCGCAAAGGCATTTGAACCTACAATTGCCTTATTGGGTTGCACGGGCATTCCCATTTTTTGGGAAACCATTTGGCTGGTGTCGTATAACAACTTGCTGTTGATGTCGGTATCGAGCTCCAAATAAGGATGTTGTCTAAGAATCATGACAACTTCTTCCAAAGATGTATTTCCAGCGCGCTCACCAATACCATTAATGGTACACTCAATTTGGCGTGCTCCGTTGATTACCCCAGCTATGGAGTTGGCCGTGGCCAGTCCAAGGTCGTTGTGACAATGACAGGACAGAATGGCCTTCTCAATTCCGTTGACATTTTCCTTTAGGTATTTCATTTTGGCTCCATATTCCTCCGGTAGACAATATCCAGTGGTGTCAGGAATATTCAAAACTGTGGCTCCGGCTTTGATGACCGCTTCACATATCTGCGCCAAATAATCATTGTCCGTTCTCCCCGCATCTTCGGCATAAAACTCAACATCCTCCACAAAGGTTTTGGCATATGCCACAGCTTCAACTGCCCGTTCGATGATCTTTTCCCGGGTAGAGTTGAATTTGTATTTGATATGCGAATCTGAAGTGCCTATCCCGGTATGGATTCTCGGTCTTTTGGCCACTTTAATGGCTTCGGCGGCAACTTCAATATCTTTTTTTACGGCTCTGGTCAATCCGCAAACTGTTGCGTTTTTGACCAATTTGGCAATTTCATGAACGGATTGAAAATCACCCGGACTTGAAATCGGGAAACCTGCTTCTATGACATCTACTCCCAGTTCGTCGAGCCTTTGGGCAATAACCAATTTCTGTTTGGTGTCCAGTTTGCAACCTGGAACTTGCTCTCCATCTCGTAGTGTAGTGTCAAAAATTTGTACCTTATCTTTACCCATTCTGGCAGTGCGTTTTAACTCAATTACACGAAGATAAATCAGGAGCTGGCCCAGATAGGGGATTCAACAAATCCATTACAATGTTAAACTGTATTTCTTGCTCATTAAGGCTTTGAAATACAGATGGTTAAATTAAGTTTTTTACGATGACAAATACCCACAAGGACACCTTGTTTGTACTCATAAAATCACTTTCCAAATCTGAAAAGAGACAGTTTAAGCTGTATGTGGGTAGACTTGGGGTGAACACCGATGCAAAATTTCTAGCGCTTTTTAACCTTTTGGATAAGATGCGGGCTTATGATGAAAAGCAAATTTTGGATAGTGGGATCGTCAAAAAAGCGCAACTTTCCAACCTTAAAGCCCATTTGTATAGGCAAATATTGGTGAGTTTGCGATTGAATCCCGTTAACCAAAATATTCGAGTACAAATCCGGGAACAATTGGATTTTGCCACCATCCTATATCAGAAGGGATTGTACAAGCAGAGCTTAAAAATTTTGGATAAGGCCAAAAACTTTGCCATTGAGCATGAAGAGAAAAATGTGGCCTATGAAATTGTGGAACTGGAGAAGATCATCGAAACGCAGTATATCACGCGAAGCATTCCGCATAGGGCGGATGAACTGGCAGTGCAGGCGAAAGAACTCTCAGAGCATAATGTAATGACCAGTAAATTGTCCAACCTATCCCTCCAATTGTATGGTATGATGTTGAAGGTAGGTTATGTTCGCAATGATGAGGACTTGAACAGTGTGCGGCAGTATTTTGAGTCTCACATGCCGGCATACCGGGTTGAAGATTTAGGCTTTCGAGAAAAACTTTGGCTTTACAAAGCCCATCTTTGGTACAGCCTTTTGACCCAAGATTTTCTTGCAGCCTATAAGTATGCGAGCAAATGGGTAGACCTCTTTTATGAAAATGAGGAGATGATTCGTTTGAACCCTGTATTTTATTTAAAAGGCAACCACTATCTTTTGGAGGCGCTATTTTTTGTGAAATATGGCTCTCAGTTCCGAGATACGTTAGAACGATTGGAGCAGCATGTGAACGGACCTAAGTTTCCACAAAACGATAATATTGCGTCTTTAAGCTTCTTGTACATCAATTCCAATCGTTTAAGTCTCCATTTTCTTGAAGGCACTTTTGAGAAGGGACTTTATTTGGTCAACATCATTGAATATGGAATAAAGAAACATAGAGATCGTATTGATGAGCACCATATCATGCTTCTCTATTACAAAATTGCTTGTCTGTATTTTGGAATGGGGGACCATAAGAATTGTATTCTCTATCTGAAACGTATCATTTCCAACAAGAACCTGAAAATGCGTGAGGACCTGATGTGCTTTGCCCGAGTTTTGAGTTTAGTGGCTCATTATGAAGCGGGAATGGACTATCATCTTGAAGTTCAATTGAAAAGCACCTATAAGTTTTTGTTGAAGATGAACGATTTGCATGCCGTACAAAGGGAAATGATCAAGTTTTTGAGAAATTTAGGTGACATTTATCCTGGCGAGCTTCGCAATGAATTCCAAAAACTTTATGACGAACTAAAAAAGTACGAACACCACCCTTACGAAAAACGGGCATTTTTGTACTTGGATATTCTTTCATGGTTGGAAGGTCATCTTCAGAACAAACCGGTGGCGCAAATCATTCGCGAGAAAGCGCTGGCTGCTATCCGTTAATCACAGGCATTCCAGAGTGGGTCATTTGGTGTTTGGGCGTCAATCCCTAAAGGTTCATTTTTTACGGGATGCACAAGCTCTAATTTACGGGCATGAAGGTGAATACTTCCATCTTGGTTGCTTCTGTCCGCTCCGTACTTTAAATCTCCTTTTATATGGGCACCCACTGCGGCCAATTGCGCACGTATCTGATGATGGCGGCCTGTCTTTAAATCAATTTCAAGCAGGGAATACGAATCTAGTTTCTTGATCACTCTGTATTCCAAAATGGCCTTTTTGGAATTTTCTACTTCTTTGGGATGGGCATACGATTTGTTTTGCTTCTGATTTCGAACCAGCCAATGCACAAGCGTGTCGGACGTCTTTGTGGGCGGCTTTTTAACCATGGCCCAATAGGTCTTTTTGGTTTTGCCCTCGGCAAAAAGCTTGTTTAATCGGGAGAGTGCTTTTGAAGTCTTGGCAAAAAGAAGTACTCCCGAGGTAGGGCGATCCAATCGATGCACTACACCTAGAAATACATTACCGGGTTTGTTGTATTTCTCCTTGATATATGCTTTTACCACCTCGCTCAAAGGCACATCCCCTGTTTTGTCACCTTGCACTAGGTCTCCCGGCCTTTTGTTAATGGCGATTAGATGGTTGTCTTCGTAAAGAACCTCTAAATTTTCGGAATTAATTGTTTTGATTTTTAATGATTTAAGCTTTTAACTTTAAAGGTATTGATTTCTCAATCCTTAGGACTGGGAAATAGCGCCTCACAAATAACTTTTGCTGCCATCTCACTACCCAACATAGAGGGGTGAAATCCATCATTGGTATAGTACGAGAAATCTCCTGTAGCATCAAAATGATTTTTCCATAGTTCACCTACAGGACATAAAATAGCATTATTTACCTTGGAAGCATCTCTATGGTTGGCAATTACTGCCGCAAAGGTATTGTAGTAGCGTTTTGAAGGCCAAACCATGAAATAGGCCAGTTCTGTGCCATATTTAGAACAGAGTTGCTTAAACTTCTGTCCGTATTCAAATAGTATTTCCCTTCCATAGTCTTGCGAAGATGGGCCTTGTTGTATGACCACATAAGCATAGTTATTTTCCGATATCAGTTGCTGTACTTTGCCATCCACCCAATGGTCCATAAGGGCATAATTGGGAAAAGCAAGCATTTCGGTCTGTAGTTGGATTCCTTGGGACAACGCTTGCTTTCGGACCAAACTGGGCAGGTCATTGTAAAATGTAAGACTGTTGCCCACAAAAAGAACTTTTAGAGTGTCCGTATTATGTTTGTTTGATACTGGAATCGAATAGCTCTGACCTGAAAAGCCTTTTAGGGTAAAAAAGAGAAAAAGTATGCCGAAAAGACCATATTTCTTGAAGACCAGATTAATACTGCTCTTCAGTACTTGGAAAATCCCTGCTCTTGACATCATCGACATATTTTGAAATCGCATTGCTCATTTCCTCATAGAGATTCATATATCTTCGAAGGAATCGTGGGTTGAATTCATGGGTCATTCCCAAAAGATCGTGGACCACCAAAACTTGGCCGTCAACTCCACCACCAGCGCCTATTCCAATAATTGGGATGGAGACGCTTTCAGCTACTTCTTGGGCAAGTTTAGCAGGAATTTTTTCCAAAACAATACCAAAACAGCCGAGTTCTTCCAATTTTTTGGCATCCTCCTTTAATTTGGCAGCTTCCCTTTCTTCCTTGGCCCGAACCGTATAAGTGCCGAACTTATAAATGGATTGTGGCGTTAACCCCAAATGCCCCATTACAGGAATTCCTGCTTGGAGAATCCGTTTTACCGAATCCTTTATTTCCATTCCACCTTCGACCTTTACAGCATGAGCACCACTTTCTTTCATAATTCGAATAGCCGAGCGCAGGGCTTCCTTAGAGTCACTTTGGTAACTTCCAAAGGGAATGTCAACGACCACCAAGGCCCTTTTGGCCGCTCTCACCACAGAGCTTGCATGATAGATCATTTGATCAAGTGTGATAGGCAGGGTAGTTTCGTGTCCGGCGATAACGTTACTGGCCGAATCACCAACCAGTATGACATCTACATTTGCAGCATCCACAATTTTGGCCATGGAGTAGTCATAGGAGGTAAGCATGGAGATTTTCTCCCCATTTTGCTTCATTTCCACAAGTGATTTTACCGTAACCCTTTTGTATTCTTTCTTGGCGACTGACATCGATTATCGTTTTTGACGGCTAAATGTAAGCAGATTTGTTTAATTTGGTTTGAATTTAAGCTATTACCCATGAAAACATTCACCTTCTTTATCTTATCTCTATTTACAATCTCAATTTATGCCCAGGGACCCAATGCCGATGGCATGGAAAAACAAGCTGTTGAGGAAACCATCCGGACTTTTTTTGACGGATTCCACAAGCAGGACTCGACCATCATTAAAAATGTTGTTGACAATTCCATAGTGCTTCAGACGACTGGGAGAAACAAGGAGGGAAAAACCATGTACCGTACCAGTGAATTCTCGAAATTTCTCGAATCCATTGTCAGTATTCCGGACAGTATTGGTTTTGAAGAGAAGTTAACTTCTTTTTCTATTCAGGTAGATCGAACCATGGCCAATGCATGGGTAGGGTATGAATTTTGGCTTAATGGGAATTTCTCACATTGTGGCATTAATTCTTTTCAACTCATCAATTTTGATGGTACTTGGAAAATCATTTATTTGATTGATACCAGAGGCAAAGCAGGCTGTCTTGAAGAGTAAACAGCTTAGGTTTCCATTTTAGTTACGATTTATTGAGCAAGTATTTTAATATCATCAATTAAACGGAGCACGTCGTCGTCGTCCGTACCATTGTAAACTCCCCGTATTTGTTTTTTTCGGTCGACCAAAACAAAGTTAGGCGTATGAATAAAGTCCTGTAAGCCACCATCTCCTTCATCCACTGCGGCAAAGTAACTTTTGCGGGCTAAATTGTAGATGTGTTTTTTATCTCCCGTGGTAATGTTCCATTTGGTATCAACGACCCCATGTCTATTGGCATATTCCCTTAAAATTGAAACATTGTCCATTTCGGGGGTAACGGACATGGATAACAACATGATATCATCGTTGTTCAAGAAAATCTCCTGTAATTTCCCCATGTTATTTGACATAATAGGACAGATACTTGGGCAACGGGTAAAAAAGAAATCAGCAACATAGATTTTATTTTTATAATCTGATTGGGTGATGATTCTTCCATTTTGATTTATCAAAGTAAAATCGGCTACGGTATGTGGCTTTTCTGAATGTTGTAGGCTATTATCTACCAATTCTGGATTAAAATCTTTTGGGCCTATAACAGGTAATTCTGAGCCGCCCCGGAAAACAATATAAAAAGCAAACAAAACGCCAATAGTTCCAAAAACCACGAGCCTTTTGGTTTGCTTATATTTTTTAAATGACATTTTTGCCCTTTTACAATACGGAGGTTGAAATAGTCAAATCAGAATGTTGCCAAGCTTTATCAAATTCCGCTTTAATGGCTTTTGCTTCATCTAACTTACCTTGGGCCTTCAAACTGTTGTGCAGTCCCATTAAGGACCATCCATTTTGTCGAAGTATCTCCAAATCTTCCCGATACACTTGTTCTGCTTCTTCGTATTTTTTTGCGGTCATTAAAATGGCCCCTAAGTTCTGTCTTGTCGGAATATGCCATGCAGCAGGTTCGGTATAGGTAAGGGCATCTTCAAATACCACGGCATTCTTGAGATGTTCAATGGCTTTGGCAGAATCACCATTCAATGCGGCCAATTCCCCTGCCACAACTTCATACGCTATGTTCGCTGAATTAATCGAAGGGTTGTGCGCGGTGGCCACCAGATCTTCAAGTTCAGGGTCATTTTTCAAAACTTTGATTGCGTCCAATTCTTCTTTGGCCTCCTTGGCATTTCCTTTTCTGATAAACGCAAGCCCTCTGGCATAATGGCGAATCAAGTTAAGGTGTTTAATATCCTTGTTGGGTGCGGGAATGGTCAAAATTTCGTTCCATTTTCCAAATCGGGTGTAGGCCAACATGGGTGTAGAAGCAAAATCTTGTAAAAATGGCATGGTTATAAATTCCCCTACAGGAACTTTTTCCGCAGTCTTCTTTGCAGCATCAATAGCGACATCACTATTGCCCAGCAGACTGGCTGCAGACCAAAGAAAATGGATATTATGAGGATAGTATCCCAAAGGATATAAGCCTTGTGAGTAACATTGGGAAATGTAATCCTCATCGGCTAAAATTGCACTTTGATTCGCTTCAACGGCATCCAAATAACGTCCCACTCGAATATAAATATGAGAGGGCATGTGCACTAAATGTCCTGCCGCCGGCATAAGCGTTCCCAACTTATCGGCACTTGCAACGCCTAAATCTGGTTTTGGCAGCTCCACCATATGAATGTAATAGTGATGTGCCCCAGGATTATTTGGATTGATTTCCATTGCTTTTTCAAGAGCGGCCTTAGCTTCTGGAATATTGGGGGAGGGATTTCCGCCTTCATCCCAATAATTCCAAGGAACTGTGTTCATCACCGAGGCAGCAAATAATACCTGTACTTCAGCATCATCCGGATATTCGTCCAGTACTTTTGCCATTGCATTCATATAGGCCATATTAAGCTCTGCAACATCCTTGGTGAGGTCTTCGCTGTACCTGGCCGTTAGGGCGTTGATAAGGGCTTGTTCTTTCGGGCTTGCAGTGGAAGCTAGACTTAGGGCCTTGGCCAGTGCTTCATTGGTTTTTATTTTCCGCTCCTCTGGGGGCAATGGGTCATTTATATTGGGACCCAAGGCATAAGCTTGGCCCCAAAATGTCATTGCCGAAGTAGGATCTAAACGAGAGGCTTCCATGAATGATCTATGGGCCTCTGCATGGTTAAAGGCATACGTGAGCCGTAAACCTTGATCAAAGAATATTTGCGCTCTTTCATTTTCAGTTGTGATGCTGTAGGTCAAATCCCCTAAATTTTCAAAAAGAGGCGCAATTTGTTGTGTAGAATCCACCACTTCCAACAAATAGGTGGTTGGTGTGCACTTGATAAAGCTAAAGGATGCTTTTTGTTGATTCTTAAGCGTAGTATTGGAAGTGTTTTTTGTTAAGAAATGAACGGAGGTCAATACTACCAAAACCAATATGGCCAAGCTTAATTTTGTTTTCATAATGTTCTGTCGTTAGGTTTTCTTTTTTACGTTTTGATTAGCGAACCAGTGGGGGAGAGCTGTTCTGCATAAAAAGGCATTGCACCTTAAGGGGGTATTTATCTAAAAGTTTTGATGAAGTTAATTATTCGATAATTTACTGCTAATCAATCACTAAGGTAATAAAATCTGCATAACCTCGCTGAGAATATTGTGTACGATGCTTGTTTTGCTGTGTTTTAGGGAAAATCTTTTAACCCCCTCCTGTCATTAGGTTAATATAGAGCCTTTCCACTTTATCCCTAGCCCATGGTGTTCTTCTTAAAAACTTAAGACTTGATTTGATTGAAGGGTCGTTTTTAAAACAATTGATATTGATTCTCCTTGCCATTTCTTCCCAGCCATAATGCTCAACCAATAATTCCAAAATATCAATCAACTTTACGCCATGCAACGGATTATTGGGTTGTGATTGTTTGTGATTGTTCTTTTTGTCCATAAAAGGCTGATACTTTTTAGCAATCACTCAAGTTAACACCAACGGCTAAACCTCCTTCAGAGGTTTCTTTGTATTTACTGTTCATGTCCTTGGCCGTTTCCCACATGGTCTGGATAACCTTGTCCAATGGAACCTTTACTTCCTTTGGGTCGGTATCCATAGCCAGTTCCGCGGCATTTATGGCTTTTATCGCACCCATCGAATTACGTTCGATGCAAGGAACCTGAACAAGCCCACCAATGGGATCGCAGGTAAGACCCAAATGGTGTTCCATGGCAATTTCCGAAGCTACCAACACCTGATCTGGGTTACCTCCCAATAGCTCACAAAGAGCACCAGCCGCCATCGCCGAAGAAACACCAATTTCTGCTTGGCATCCACCCATAGCGGCAGATATTGTTGCTCCCTTTTTGAAAATGCTACCAATCTCGCTAGCTACCAACAAGAATTTTTTGATATGTTGAAAATCGGCCTCATGGTTTTCAATGACCAAATAATACATCAAAACCGCTGGAATAACCCCAGCGCTACCATTGGTAGGAGCGGTTACCACTCGCCCCAAGGAAGCATTTACTTCATTTACACTAAGTGCAAAGCAGCTCACCCATTTTAATATTTGACGAAATTTGACTTCGGTTTTACGTATCGTCTCCAACCATTCTTTCGGATTGGAATAGGGTAAATCTCCTTTGAGGTTCTGGTGCATTTCATAGGCCCTCCGTCTTACATTGAGTCCGCCAGGCAGTTTGCCTTGGGTGTGGCATCCCAAATACATGCAGTCCAACATGGTGTCCCAAATCCGCTGCAATTCATAATCGATGTCCTTATCCGTGCGCAAAGACCTTTCATTTAGCAAAACAACATCAGAAACCGAACATTGGTGGGAGTGGCAATAGGCCAGAAGTTCATCACCAGTTTTAATGGGACAAGGAAAGGTTTTAAAAGTTTCCTTGTTTTCTTTAGAATGCTCTAGGGTTTCCTTAACCACAAAACCTCCTCCAATGGAATAATAGGTTTCTACAACGGTAGTATTGTTTGACAATAGCGCCTCAAAACGAAGACCGTTGGCATGAAAGGGGAGAAATTCCCTTTTGAAAACAATGTCTCTCTGAAAATCAAATGGAATGGTTCGTTCACCCGCAAAACATAATTGGCCACTGGATTTGATTTCTTCAATTACTGTTGGAATGGTCTCTGTGGACACCGTCTCAGGGTCTTGTCCCAAAAGCCCCATAACCACAGCGATATCGGTGGCATGCCCTTTTCCTGTCAGGGATAGTGAACCATATAAGGTAACCTTAACTTTTTTGCTAGATTGAAAGTGGCCCATGTCCCTAAGTTCAGAAATCCATCTTTCCGCAGCTCGCCAAGGGCCCAGGGTATGTGAACTCGAAGGCCCCACACCAATTTTGAGCATGTCAAATACACTAATACATTCCATTTACCAGCGTTTGTACTGCTCCAAAGATAGGGCGACAACCTCAATAGTTCATCACATTGTATGCATCAAAATATGACAGCTTGTCATATTCTATTGGATGGCATAGTCATTGACAATTGTTAAGCGAATTAGAAAAGAATTATCAACTGATATAACTTATATACAATGAGTAAAATAATAGGAATTGATTTGGGTACGACCAACTCCTGTGTCTCGGTAATGGAAGGTAACGAGCCAGTGGTAATCCCCAACGCGGAAGGAAAAAGAACAACCCCTTCTGTAATCGCCTTTGTTGAAGGCGGTGAAATAAAAGTTGGTGACCCAGCAAAAAGACAGGCGGTGACCAATCCAAATAAAACTATATATTCCATTAAGCGATTTATGGGGAACAAGTTCTCCGAATCCAAAAAGGAAGCAGACCGAGTTCCTTATAACGTGGTAAAAGGTGACAATGACACCCCTAGGGTTGATGTGGATGGACGTTTGTACACTCCACAAGAACTTTCGGCAATGATTCTTCAAAAAATGAAGAAAACAGCTGAAGATTATTTGGGTCAAGATGTTACACGAGCCGTAATTACTGTACCCGCATACTTTAATGATTCGCAGCGTCAGGCTACTAAGGAAGCAGGTGAGATTGCAGGTCTTACCGTTGAACGTATCATCAACGAACCAACTGCTGCCTCATTGGCTTACGGCTTGGACAAAAAGGATACAGACCGAAAAATTGTAGTTTTTGATTTTGGTGGAGGTACCCACGATGTATCCATTTTGGAATTGGGTGATGGCGTTTTTGAAGTATTGGCAACAGATGGGGACACGCACTTAGGTGGTGATGATGTGGACCAAAAGATCATCGATTGGTTGGCCGAAGAGTTCAAGTCGGATGAAGGTCTTGATCTAAGGGATGATGCCATGGCTTTACAGCGTTTGCGTGAGGCAGCTGAAAAGGCCAAAATTGAATTGTCGTCCTCTGCACAAACCGAAATCAACTTGCCTTATGTAACGGCCACTGCTTCAGGACCCAAACACTTGGTTCGCACCCTTTCAAAAGCCAAGTTTGAGCAATTGATTGATGACTTGGTGAAGCGTACCATTGCACCATGTGAAACTGCATTGAAGGCAGCCGGACTTTCAAAAAGCGATATCGACGAAATTATATTGGTAGGTGGATCTACCCGAATTCCCGCAGTACAAGAAGCTGTCGAAAAATTCTTCGGTAAGAAACCTTCCAAAGGAGTGAATCCTGATGAGGTAGTTGCCGTTGGAGCAGCCATTCAAGGTGGTGTTTTGACAGGAGATGTGAAAGATGTACTTCTTTTGGATGTTACCCCTCTTTCTTTGGGAATTGAAACCATGGGAAGTGTGTTCACCAAATTAATTGAGGCAAATACCACAATCCCAACAAAGAAATCTCAAGTGTTCTCTACTGCAGCAGATAATCAGCCTTCAGTTGAAATCCATGTGCTGCAAGGGGAAAGACCTATGGCTGCGGATAACAAAACTATTGGTAGGTTCCATTTAGATGGTATTCCGCCTGCGCCAAGAGGAACACCTCAAATTGAAGTGACCTTTGATATCGATGCGAATGGTATTATCAAGGTTTCGGCAACCGATAAAGCCACAAATAAAACCCAGGACATTCGTATTGAGGCTTCTTCTGGATTGACCGAGGAGGAAATCCAAAAAATGAAAGCTGAGGCGGAAGCCAACGCTGAAGCCGATAAGAAAGCGAAAGAAACCGCTGATAAATTGAACGAAGCGGATGGAATGATTTTCCAGACAGAGAAACAATTGAAGGAATTCGGAGATAAACTTTCTGATGATAAGAAAAAGCCTATCGAAGATGCTTTGGAAGAGTTGAAGAAAGCATACGAAACCAAAGATTTGGCTTTGATTGAACCTGCTTTGGAAAAAATCAACGAAGCTTGGAAAGTTGCTTCTGAGGAAATGTACAAAGCGCAGGCGGAGGGCCAACAAGCTGGTGGACCTTCACCAAATGGAGAAGATACCACAGGTACGGAGTCCAAAGATGGTGACAATGTAGAAGATGTGGACTTCGAAGAAGTGAAATAATTATATTTCAAGTATAAGAAAAAGCCCGACCATGGTCGGGCTTTTTTCGTTTTTAAAGTGTTTGGTAATCACAGGATTGACTATGCAGCATTCAAACGTCTTGTTTCAAGTTCCCGAATTTTTTGCAAGGCTTCTGATTTAGAATTTACATTGAGCTTAACATAGATGTTTTGAATATGAAAATTCACCGCACTGGTCGTTACACAAAGCCTATCGGCAATCATCTTGTATGTGAATCCTTGGGTCAGCAGTTCAATGATTTCATTTTCCTTTCTTGAAAAAGAATCAAAACTTCTGGTCTGGAACGAGCTGATGATTTTTTTGGCCACCTCATGTTCCATGGTAATGCCATGCACTTCCAATTCCTCCAAGGCATTGAAAAGCCGATCTCTGGATAGGGGCTTGGTAAGGTAACCACAGGCTCCTTTCTTAAAGGCTTCCTTTATCATTTCAAATCGGGCACGGTTGCTCATCATCAATATCTGTACAGCAGAATTTTTCTTTTTGAAATGTTCAATGCCGTCAACTCCTTTTACACCAGACAAGGAAACCTCGGAGATAATCACATCCGGACTTAACCTTCCGAATTCGGATAAAAGAGTGGTTACGGAAGGATATATTCCGCATAATTCATATTCTTCGGTATGTTCAAAATAAATTTGATATACCGACTTTAAATTTTCATCATTATCGATGATGGCGATTTTTAAGGGGATTTTTTTCATGATAAGATAGATTTGGGGGTTATCTGATTAAAAAAGGTCTTCCTATGCTCAATTTTGGGCATAAGTGGAGTGCTCGACACCCATCTGTGAAGAGTTATAATGATTGAAATACACCTTGACGAACAGTATAGTAGGCCAATGCAAGACAATCATGTCTTCATAACAGGTATGGACACGTTCTCTTTACCCTAGGTAAAACAAAAAATGTAAAGTCGAGGTTAGTGTATTAAAACACTAAAAAAAGTAGTTCGATTTCTCGTTGGGAAAACTTTTCTTTCGAGAGTTGCAGTTTTTTTTCATGGTAATACGATTTGGGTTTGCATTATTTCAAGATTTAAATTAGGAATTTTTATTCCAAAAAGAGAAAACTTGTAGTTGTTTTCGTTCAAATGCAGCCCCAAAATAAAGGTATTGGCTGAAAATTATAGACTTAAATAAAGACATTAATATCTATAATAACCTAATATTCAAGTATTTAAATAAAAAAAAGAACAGGATGTTTGAAGTAACATCCTGTTCTCGGTAAAAATCGGTCAGATTGAAATAATACAACCCGTTTCGTATGATAAACTTGCAGTTCCCCTCTGTCTAAATTATCATGGGTTAAGCATGATTAAATATTTCGGCAATTAAACAACATCAAATTAACCCTCAGGTAGTGGACCGATTTAACTTGTATTAAACCAACTTCCAAATCTAGTACTGGACTATTTGTCTACATAAACTGTACTGGTGTATTCGGTTTGCGAAGGATCGCTAAGCACATCCTGTAGGTCAGCATCGTTTTTGGCAACCACTTGGTTCTTTTCAGAAGCGCGGCCATAAGCTATGATATGCTGGGAAATAGTATGGTTTCTTCCCCTGTTTGAGACGACATAGCCTAATCCCTTAGTAGGACTCAATTGAATGGCATATTCATCCCTACTGCTATTGATATGACTTCCGAGATTTACGGATGCAGTCAATTTGTTGTGGGTTACTTGGGTGGCATATAGGTCAAGTCCGCCGTACCCTTCACGACCTTCGGAAGCGAAAAATAGCAAGGTACCATTGTGGATGCTTGGGTAAAGCTCGTCCTTTTTTGTATTGACCTTAGGTCCGAGATTTTTAGAAATTCCCAAGCTACCGTCAGATTTTATATCTGCTACATAGATGTCGTATTTACCATAAGTACCACGCATATTGGAAGCAAAGAACAAACGCTTTCCATCAGCAGAAATGGTAGGGTGTTTGGCTGAGGCATATTTTGGACAAACATCCAGTTCAGTAATATTTTTCCATTCACCGTTAATGTTCTCAGCTCGATAAATTTTATGAACCAATTCTTTTTTGGAAAATACCCCGTACAAAGGCTTTTGGTCTATGGCTTTGCTAAAATAAGCGATTTGGCCATTTTTAGTTACTGAGATAGAAGGTACATAGCCCTCAAGGGTGGAGTACTCACCAATAATTTTGGTTTCAGTTTCTAAGTTTTGTGCCAGGTCTTCTGTGTTTTGCGCATTGGCGTCAATTACATGAAGAAGAAGGCTGAAAATAAGTAGGTTAAAAGAGATAAACTTTTTCATGGTATTAGATTTGGGGGTTAATACATCACAAATTTGAAGAAAGTTTTGGGCTGTTTACTTATGAATTTTTCATAGGTTTTCACTTTTGTCGATTAAAAAATGCATTTCATCGAATAAATTTTTTAAAAAGACAAATCAATCTGGATTCAAATTGTTGATTTCCAGGTCAGAAAACATTTCGGCTCAAACCAGTGTTTGAAAAACAGTTTTTTATGGAATCAAGCTAAGCATGTATTTTAGGTTTCATTATTTTATACAGCTAGTTTATTTTCGTATTTTTTTATCAAATTCCAATAAATGTCAAACTATAATGTAGCGGTGCTTGGGCCCATACCCCGAGATCATATTACTACCCATCATGGAGAGGTAATTGAAAAATACGGTTGTGCCACACACACGGCCATTGGTTTATCGCGTTTGTTGGGAGATCAAGGAACCGTACATGTGGTCTCCCATGTGCGAAAGAGGGATGCCCAGCCAATAAGTGAGCTTCTTTCCTCTTACGGGAACATCAACACATCATATATCACTTCTGATTTGGACCAAGGTGATGTTATCCAATTAAAGTTTATAGATCAAAACAATAGGCAGGAAAAGCAAACTGGCTTTATGAATCCCATTCTTCCTGAAGATGTTAAAGAACTGTTGCATTGCGATGTTTTTGTTTGTGTTCCCATTACCGACTTTGAAGTTCCCCTGGAGACAATCAAATACATAAAGGAGAACAGTAAGGGCATTATTATTTTTGATGCCCATGGGCCTACCAATACGCTGACCATTTTTGGAGATCGAAAAATCAGGTTTTGGATTGATCGCGATATGTGGCTTCCATATATAGATGTACTGAAAATGAATTTGGAGGAATCGAATTGCAGCTGGTTTGAAAAAGAATATGACATTGAACATTTGACCCATTTTGATGGAGAAGGGAGAGCCCACCTTCCTCATTTGGGAAAACATGTCTTGAATCATGGTGTCAAATCTCTGGTGGTCACCTTGGATTCCAGTGGGGGAGTGGTCTATTACAAAAAGGATGGTCAAGTCCATGAAGAAATGGTGAAATCTGTGAAAGTGGACCACGTGGTCGACACCACAGGTTGCGGGGATTCTTTTGCTGGAGGGCTCGGTTTTGGCTTGTTGGAGGACGAAACCAATTATATAAGGGCGGCAAAATACGCTAATGCCCTTGGAGCTCAACGAACACAGGGCCGAACCTTTGAGGTATTCAAATCCAGGGAAGAAACCGATTCTATTTTACTTCAAAACTATGGTAGCATTTAAACATTAAAGCTATCTCTTTCTTAGAGTTTAAAAACAAGAGAAGCTTTCGGTTTCAAAAGTTCTGCGTTTTCCTTAAAATATACTTTTAGGCCGTGCTCTCCACCATCTGTTCTACGAAGGGTGAGGGCATCTTTGTCTAAATTGACAAGTAGCTCACACTGTTTGATATCCAATCGAAATGAAAGGCCTTCCCATTCCTTTGGGAGCTTCGGATTAAATCGCACACCATCATCAACCACAGCAAATCCAGCAAAGCCTTTAACAATGATAAGCCAAACCCCACCGGCCGCAGCAGTGTGGATTCCTCCTAAAAAGGAACCTCCGCTTAAAACCTTTTTACTGGCATTGTACAAATCGATGGTAGCCGACTCCATAAAGTAGCGGTAGGCTTCTTCTTCATGGTTTGCTTTGCAAGCCACCAAAGCATGTACACTGGGGCTCAAAGATGAGCCGTGTTCGGTTCGTGGTTCGTAGTATTCGTAATTGGCGGTGAGCTCTTCTTGGGAAAAACCTTCCAACATGGCCATGAGTTGAACCACATCTGCTTGTTTGAGTACTTGGGTGTTAACTGCTATGCCATTAGGCCATCCCCAGTATTCACCGGGATCAATGAGTCGCATTCGGAGTGCATCGGGTTCGATGTCCTCTAATTTGAAATAACCATCAAACTGTTCAATAAGATGGGTTTCTGGATGGGTTTCTGGAATATAGAGCAAGTCAGCGATTTCTTTCCAACTGTCATAAGCGGTTTCCGGCAGTTCAATTTTTTCAGATAGGGCTGCCAGTACTTTGGGGTTTTCCTTGTTCAATTTTTGATAAACCTCGCAAGCTTTTTGAAGGGAATAGCGTGAGAGATAGTTGGTGTAGGCATTGTTGTCCACATTCTCGTGGTACTCATCAGGTCCCAACAATCGGATTATTTCATATCGGTTTTTGTCCTTTTTAAAATGAACCCTTGAAACCAAGAACTGCGCTACTTCAAAAATAATCTCAGCACCTTGGTTCACCATAAAATCCCAATCCAAAGTAGCCTCATAATACAGCCAAATGCCATACACCACATCTGGAGAGACATGTATTTGCCAACAGTTAAAGTGGTTTCGAATAGGTCTTCCGGTCAATACATCGGTAAAGAAGAAATCCGGAAACAGTTCATCTCCTGTTTTCCCACTGGTCCAAGCATAGAAAGCCCCATAATAGCCAAGATTTTTCGCTTTTCTTTTGGCTCCTTGCAAAGTATCGTGTCGATAGGCCACCAACTTTTGGGCGATATCGGGATGGGTGTACACATACATGGGGAGATTAAAAGTTTCCTGATCCCAAAAAGCTGCCCCTTGGTATACCTGGCATGAGAGACCTCTTGCTCCAATGGGAAGATTATCGTGTGTAGGGGTTGCAATATACGCTTGATAGATATTGAACCGGGTCAACACCTGGGCTTCCAAGTTCCCCTGAATTTCAATATCAGATTTTTCCCAAAAAGCTTCCCAATGTTTTTTATGTGCAAGCTTGAGTTCGTCGTAGCCAAGTTGCAGTGCTTGTTTCACTTCATCCCTTGCCAGACCTAAAGGGTCTTCCACTTCATTGGAATGGATTATGGAGACCACCTTTTCCAACACGATTTCCTCATCCTTTTGCAGGTCAAACTGAAATTCCCTGAAGAAACGCTTCCCTTCTTTATTCAATGTGCTCCCCTCGGGTTGGCGACCGGAAATGTAAATGCCTTCCACCACGCAAATCTCGGTATTCATCTCATAGGTGTGCTGCTGAACTGCGATGAGATGGTCTTTCTCCGTTGTATCGAAAGATTTAAAATGCTCCCCATTGATACTCCATACCTCTCCATCAATTCCGGTTGTGATTTGAAACATACCAGCGCTTAGAGCTTTAAATGCGTAGCGCATCACCAATAAGTGATGGTTGTCATGACTTGCAAATTTTTCAACTTGTATCTGAACCTGACTTCCTTTTGGGGAAGTCCAGGTCACTTTTCTTTGATTTATACCATGTTTTAAGTCTAGAGACCTTAAGTATTCTGTGGTTTCACCTTCAAAAATTGAAAGCTTCTCCTTATTTATACGCAGCTCGGTAAAAAGCCCGTTGGGAACATTGCACAATTCGCTCCATCGACTTCCTTCCGCTTGGTCCCATGTATCTGTAACCACACAGGCAACATATTCCTTGGCTCCCCACTCCTCAAAAGTTCCACGATAGCCGAGATAACCATTACCAATCATGAAATTACTGCCAGTGGTCACTAACTGAGCTTCATCAAAAGAGTTTTCTATGATATCCCAACCTGAAGAAGTGCGAATGTTGTTCTGTAGTTGCATAGGGGAGGTGCTATTTAAGACTTTTCCATTTTAACGAGAAGGCTCGAAAATAGTAATAAAACCAAACTAACTCAAGTGAAATGGAACAGAATGTCGACACCTTGGGTTTTTCAATTTATAATCGGTATCTGACCGTTTATATAAGGAACTTTGGGATACATACATTTCTCTAAAATTGAAGGCTGATATCCACTAGTTTTGAAGTTGCGAGCAATACGGGGTAGTCCTTTTTTCAATGCGCAAAGAACTGGTTTTCATTTTTTATCTGCTACTGCTATTACCTTGGGTTTCAAATTCACAAAACCTTCAAATTGATAGCTTAAGGAATGCTTTGGTCCATACGGAGGATACCGATTCGAAAGCAGCCTTACATTTATCCCTTTTTAAAGCACTAAACAGAAAACAACCAGATTCTTCTCTGCAACACCTTAAAAAAGCGCTCCTATTTTCCAAAGGTACCCAGAACGATTCCCTCGCGGGTTCTTTAGATCTGGCGCAAATCGAAAACCATTTGACATATCATCGCTATGACAGCGTATTTCATTACACTAATAGCGCTCTAAGTAGAAAGCAAAGTCTCACTCCTAAACAGATTGTTGGTGTGTATACCATGGGCGGGCTAGCGCACTACTATCGCAGTGAATATGCCAAAGCAATTTCGTGGCATCTGAAAGCGGAAAAAGTAAGTAGCCTTCATAAGCTTGGAGAGGGAAGGGCCCGGGTTTTGAACAATATTGGGATTTCCTATATTAAATTGGAAGATTGGTTAAATGCTGAGGCGTATATGGCCAAGTCCCTAGCCCTTTGCTATAAGTATGATTTAAAAAGAGGCACTTCATATACATTGGGAAATTTGGGCATTATCTACAAAAATCTCGGCCGCTTTAAAGATGCGATCAATGCTTACCTAGAATCCAATGTGATATGTGAAGAACTGCGAGACCAACGTGGGATTGCCCGCAATTATGACAATCTTGGATCCTTATATGAAGAACAAGGGGATTACCGTCTGGCTTTGGAGTATTACCAAAGGAGTTTGGAAAAATCAAAGGTCAACAATGATTTGACCTCCATGAGCAGTGCCTTGCACAATCTTGGAAATTTGCACTCTAAGCAAGAAAGGTATCTCGACGCAAAGAGCAGTTACACGAAGAGTCTTGAAATTGCCAAGCGTTTGGATTTGAAGGACGCCTTGCGAAATAACTATTTGGGGCTTGCTAATGTACATGAACTCATAGGAGATTTCCCTCAGGCATTGGCATACCATAAGTTATATGGGAACTGGAAAGACAGTATTGTAAATGAGTCGCACTTAAAGGACATAAGCGAGTTGGAGATCAAATATCAATCCGAGAAAAAGGAAAAGGACATCTTGGCGCTTTCTGAAGAGAAATTAAAGGCCGATATAAATTTGGCCAAGCAGGATTCAAAAATTCGCAAACTAAGCATTGGGATTGCGGGTATCATACTCGTTTTTGCCCTGGCTTTTGTGCTATTTAGACAACACAACAAGAACCAAAAACAGAAAGATTTAATCGGAGCGATTGCAGATACCCAATTTGCCGAAAGAAAGCGGATCTCTCAAGACCTTCATGACAGTGTTGGAGGTTCCTTGGCCCTTGCCAAAAACAAACTGCTCAATTTACAGGATGGGGAATATAAAGATGCCGAGGAAGTTGATACTACTATAAAAATACTCACAAAAACATCAGAACAAGTGCGTCAAATTTCACATAACCTCATGCCTGGCGAGTTGGTGAAATTTGGATTGGTATCTGCCATACAGACGACTTTGGACCACCTTGAAGATTCGGAGTTAAGCGTGCAGTTGTTCGCACATGAAATGGAAAATAGAATTGATTCTACCAAGGAAATATATCTCTTCAGGATTTTTCAGGAAATCATACAAAACGTTTTAAAGCATGCCAAGGCCAGTCAACTGAACATCTACCTGAACAAACATAAGAACTACATGAATCTTATGGTGGAAGATGATGGAATTGGTATAAAAGTAAACAGTAAGCCCGGAATGGGCCTCACCAATATCAAATCCCGGGTGGATCACCTTAAAGGTACGGTAAACATAGATTCCGTTGTTGGAAAAGGCACTACCATGAACATACAAATTCCCATATAGCATGATACGATTAGTTTTGGCCGATGATCATGTAATGTTGAGACAAGGGTTGGCTTCGCTTTTGAATGAACAAGCCAACATGAAGGTAGTGGCAGAAGCTAACAATGGCAATGAAGTTCTGGATATCCTGAGCCATGAGACCGTCGATGTCCTTTTATTGGATATTGAGATGCCAGGAATGGATGGTTTTGACACATTGCGTGAGATTCGTAAACTGCAGATACCTCCAAGGGTCTTGGTTTTGACCATGCATAAATCGCCCCAATTTTTAAAGAACATTTTTTCCGCAGGTGCCAATGGATATTTGCCCAAAGACTCTGGTAAAAAAGTTTTGGTTGAAGCCATATTGACCCTGCATTCTTCGGGGTCTTTTCATACTCCCGAGACGATGAAAATGGTTATGGATGGTCTGAAAGCCTCCAAAAAGTCGGCTGGGATATCACAAAGGGAAAAAGAGATTATACAGCTTATCGCAGATCAGCATACCACTTCAGAAATAGCCGAGAAACTTTTCTTAAGTACCCATACGGTAGAGTCGCATCGCAAAAATATCCTCCTTAAGCTGGGACTTAAAAATTCTGCCGGCCTGGTAAAATATGCCATTCACAGAGGATTGATTTAACCACAAAAATCGCTTCCTACCTGTTTTCGGCCATTTTTGATTTTGGTGTTTTTCCGTTAAAAATTCCTGATGTTACCTTGATAATTTTGACTAACATAAATAGATAAACCATGAAAACAGTCAAAATTTTTTTAGTGTTAGCTTTTGTTTCTGCAGCATTCATTTCTTGCTCAAGTGATGATGAGGGATGTTATGACCTGGGCATTGATAGTGAGGTACATACTTCTACAGATGCATCTGGGAACAAAAGCTTAAACGATTAATGGACAATTACGTCCAAAAATTTGTACAACATGGGATAGCTTAACAGGTAACAGACTTGTTGGCAAGAAAATCCCATATATTCTAATCATATAACTAATGAATGTTATTCAATTGGGGGATAAAGCCCCGAACTTTATTGCAGACTCTTCGAAAGGAAAAATCGATTTTCATGAGTGGCTGGGTGAAAGCTGGGGAATGTTGGTTTCCCACCCGGCCGATTTCACGCCGGTTTGTACAACAGAACTTGGCATGATGGCCAATTATGGGGAAGAGTTTGAAAACAGAAATGTGAAAGTGGCCGCCATTAGTGTTGATCCTTTGGAATCGCATCAGCGTTGGATAGAGGACATCAACGAAACGCAGCATGCATATGTTGACTTTCCATTGATTGCTGATGATGACCGCAGTGTTTCAGAACTATACGGTATGATTCATCCGAATGCCGATTCTACGATGACCGTGCGATCGGTTTTTATCATCGCTCCCAATAAAGAGGTGAAGCTAATGCTGACATACCCTGCGTCAACCGGTAGAAATTTTGATGAGCTTTTGAGGGTCATTGATTCCTTACAGCTTACGGCTTATCAAAAATTGGCCACACCTGCAAACTGGGAAAAAGGGGACAGGGCTGTAATCGTGCCCTCGGTATCCGATAAGGAGGCAGCTGAACTGTTTCCCGCAGGGTTTGAAACGGTAAAGCCTTATTTGAGACTTGCCGAGTTGCCTGCTTAAAAATGTTTGCATTGAATTCCTTTGGGAACATAGTGTCTCTTAAGTTTAAAACCAGTAGACTTTCGGTCTACTGGTTTTATTAAAATTAAATTCAACCTGATGGGCAACACACGAACCACTTGATCAAATTTGCAATACCCCTAAAATAATTTAATGGCCCTTAAACTTCCTGAACCTCCAAATTCTGAGATATACAGAATGTTTCTAATGGGATCGGCCGCTATGCCATTCGGGGCATTGAAGGTAGCTTCCAGTAAAAGACCATCAGTAGTGGAAGCCACACCTGTTCCAGCAAAAACTTCAACCTCTCCTTTAAGGCTTACCTTATATATAAGATTTTCACCAATTGCTGTTCCATAAATAAACCCTTTGTGATAGGTGATATAGCCCAGAACAAAATTTTCTATCACAACGGGAATAGAAGCAATAAGCTCAACCTGACCGTCCAAACTGACGGATAAAATCTGTCCTGTTGCATAATTTCCAACCAGGAGATTGCCGCGACCATCAAAATCGATACCGACACCACCGGCAAGCCTTACATCATTGGCAATTAGAGTGACCTCTCCTTCAGGTGTTACCTTGTGCACAGTGGGAGTGCTAAAGTTAGAAATGTACAAGTTGTTTTTTGTATCCAAAGTCATACCTGATGGGAAACCTTCTATGGTCGCCAATACGGTTTGCGTACCGTTTTTTGCAATTTTGAGAATGTCGGCACTCACAAAATTGTTTGCATTGTTTACATAGACGTTCCCGCTTTTATCCACAGCGTTACCGAGAGGACCAGTCAAGTTTTCTGCGATGGGAACAAAGTCCATCTTACGTGGATTGACCTTCAATATGGTGGTGCCCGTGCCACCACTTGCCCCAAATTGGCCAAAATTACTGGCATAAACACTTCCGTTTCGGCCTACCGAAAGGGCATCGTTGGCAGGAAAATTGGAGATGAGGGTCTCTACTTCCGCATTTTCTTGATTTGGAACTTCGCCTCTAAAACAAGACGAAACTGAAACGGCCAACGCAATCAGAAGGCAATGGATTGTAGAGGATTTACTCAATACATAGTTTGTTGTTTTCATCGATCAATTTTTAAAGTTTCTTCAATGGTAGGCATCAAAACCATCAAAATCGACCGTATGTGTACAGTTGAACTATTTGCTTTTTAATTTTTTGATATAGTTGCTTGGGGTTTCCTTCACCAGGTCCTTAAAGGCTTTATTGAAGGTGGATTTGGAATTGAAACCGACTTCTAGGCAGAGGGTAAACAAGGTCTTGGTCAAGTGTTCCTTATTCTCCAGCTTGTTCAGAAAGGCAGCAATTCGAAACTGATTGACAAAATCATAGAAGCTGGTTTTGTATATATTGTTCAATAACCACGATAGGTTATTTGAGGAAGTCTTAAGCTTCGCGGATAGTTCATTAAGGGTAAGTTTATTGTTCAAAAAGACCTGTTCCTGTTCAATCAATAAATCCAATTGTCTTTTTAAGGATTCAATCTCAGCGGGGTTGAGTCGATTTTTGTTTTCTGATTTTTCCTTGTCTTGAAATTGAACCCTAAAAATTTCAGGTTGCTTCAGGGCGTAAAAACCAATTACATAAATCACCAATGGCAACCCTATCCATATGGTGCTATAATTAAAAAAGGGTAGGGAGTAGCCCAGTATATATCGGCCCAAATAGCTACCACCCCATACCAAAATCAAAATTATGCTCAAGATCATCAGCACTTTTGTGAACTCTACAGCTCCTTGGTTAAATGATAGTTGTTGTTTTTCCATTTTCTGATAATCTATCAACAGCTTAAGAATTTTAAGATAATAATAGAAATTAAGGAGAATGGCGATTCCCTCAATCAACATAAAGGGGTAGAATAAATCTCCGGAAAAGTATTTGGAATTATATCCTTCAGTGCCCAACACAAACACGTATACCAGAAACAGACAAAAAATGGCCGCTGGCAGCAAATGAATGTAACCCAGACTAAATTTTTGAGTTGGCTTAATGAAAAGTCTTCTAAAATAGAGATGTCCCAAGGGCCCAAAAAGGAAAATGATTATATCGGGAACATTGGCCCATTTTAAAAACCATAATCCTTGAATCCTTACAAATAGAATTCTTGCGACAAGCATAGCACAAGCCAGTACCAGAAGTAACGAAAGTACCTGGTTTGCAGATTTGTTGTTTTTATGGGCCAAGGGTAGGGTTATGGCCAAAAAAATACCTTGCGCTATACCAAGAAAAACAATAAAGTCAACAATACTTAGGCTCATTGTTTTACAAAATTCGATGGTTACGGTCAGAAATTCGACCTAATGTATACAATTGCACGCATAAAGCTGGTGTTGCCCAAACCAAATCGGATGAGTAACGAAACCCTAAGATAGGCTAACAGCGGAGTGGTAAAAAACCCAATGAATTTGTAATTAAAGGGCTATTAATGCAGGGTTACAGATTTTTAAAATTGAACTTAACTCAGTTCTTCAGCCATGGCCTCGAGATTTGATAGCCCTTTTTCAACCGTTCCGTCGGCTACCCCATAAGGAATGTTTCCACCTCCATGGACTGACTTTTTACTTTTTTCCCTTTCAGAGGAATCCCATTCGTTAAGACTTTTTTCTCGCATACGTATGGCCTTGTTGGTGGAACAGTTATAGAGTCCGAACAAAAGGAAGAGCCAGAAGGCAAGTTTAATAAAACCTTTAAGGCCCCTGGTATTAAAATGGAGAAACCTTATAATATGCAAAAGGTACATGATACTGCTATTTGATTGATTTGAGGGGCAAAAGTAAATTCAAGTAGCAGTGCAATGCATTGACTTGGGTTAAGAAAGGTGTCTAATGCAATTCCAAATGTGTGAATAATTTATGTCGAGGTAGTTGGTTCACGTAATCCGTTCTTCGAAAAAAGCCGGATTCTATTCGGACGATGTGGTATCCGAATACATCCTTTTCAAATAGGGAGAGTTGGGATAATATTTAAGTGCTAGTTGAAGAACTTCCTGTGCTTCTTTGTTTTTTCCTTGGCGCTTTAGCCTTCTCGCCGTCCCCGATAAAGTTTGGGCCGCGTAGAAGGAATCCTCGAGGGGTAGGATTTCAAACCCATACTGTGCGGAAAGCTTATCATAAAATTGCCTTATTTCCTTAGCAGGGTTTCTCGCTTCCCAAAAATCGCGGTAAGGTATGGTCCAGGTGGAGAATGGATAAATGTTTTCCAAGCCGTGCTTAATACCCAAGGTAGCCATTCCATAGTGATTTTCATTTTTTAGGATTTCTATCCTGTAGTTAATCTTTGGGTTTGCGGTTCTCTCAAGTCGCTGATTCAATTCAACATAGGCCAGGGCCTCTTCCTTGGGTCTTCTTTTTAAATCGTCACTTGCTTTTCCAATGTAAACGGCACACTTGGACCTCTCCGGCTCCTGAATAGCGTGCAGTACTCTTTCCTGTATGGTCTTGCCAGAGGTGGTTTTTACGGCCAACTCTGCCGCTAAAACAATATAGCCGTCGAACAAATCGGGCTGGTTCCAAAATGCTTCCAATACCGGCCCAAAGGTAGGTGACATGCCGATTATGGTTCGGTGTGGGTTTACCTTATAATTATTTTCCAGATAATTATTCAGTTCCTCCCCGACAAACTTGAGGTAATCTTTGATTTTTTTGCCATCGGCATCTCCAAAAAAAGTACGGCCATCGGGATAACTTAATGGCATGGCCATATCATACCGTTTTCCTGGACTATTTGGAATTCCCACCACAATGCTTTCTGGCATTTCATTTCTAGAAACTTTGATTTTTACTATACCGTTTGTGATTTCGAATAAATATTCAGCGTCCAAAACGAAAATGACAGGGTACTTGTGTTGATTTCTATTGTAATTGGAGGGTAGTGATATAAATACCTCCCGGTCTTCGTTTAAAGCTTTGGAAAAAAGGCTAAAGCGCTCTCCAATTACAATTTCTTGATTGCTTTTTCCGGAGTTCTGCGCAAAGCATATCAAATGTGAGCTCAGCAAAATAGCAGGTAGTAAAACTGCAACTAATCGCTTCATATGGTTTTTGGGTTTGTTTATTTCAAGTTTTGGGCGAATAAAATATTGATATCTGCAAAACAATAATCCCTATTAAAATCAATCCTTACTATTCCTTACCATCAAATAGCATAGTTGCTTTTTTTATGTTGATTTCATAATCAACAAGAAAGCAAAGGGCCATTTTCCATGGTAAATATCGGTTGTTTTACATCTGCTCACTACCGTTCCCCGATATTTAACAACAAGGGCAAACCCAATTCTCAATAGTTTGTAAGCGGCAGCAGTGTTTTCAGGGTTCGGTTTGCAAGTTGTGATCTATAGCGATGACCACATTCCCCTTTTTCTTGCCTGTCTCAACATATCTGTGGGCTTCTGCTGTTTCCTCAAGCGGATAACGTCTATCAATGACGTACTGTATTGCCCCTTTCTCTATCAATATTTTTAAGGAGGCAAGATCTTGCTTAAGTACTTTGGCAGTTCGCATATAGGTAGCAGCAAAACTGGCTTTTTTCTTGCTGAAAAGAGAAGTCCATATCATATGCAAAACGGTGGATAATCCCGTGGTATCGAGATAAATTCCATCTAACTCCAAGGAATTTTTGCAATCTAGAAATGAGCGCTTACCGACGGTATCAAAAATAATATCGTAGGTTTCACCATTTTGGGTAAAGTCCTCTTTGGTGTAATCGATGACCCGATCGGCCCCTAACGATTTTACCAAGGCCAGATTCGAAGCGCTGCAGACACCGATGACTTCGGCGCCATAGTATTTGGCAAGTTGAATGGAAGCGGTTCCGACCGACCCAGAGGCTCCATAGATCAACACCCTTTGACCCCGCTGGATTTTTGCTTTGTTTTTGAGAAAGTTGAATGCGGTTAATCCACCTTCAATAAGAGCCACGGATTCTTCATAGTCCATATTGTTTGGTTTCGTGATCACGGCGGCATCTTCTGGTAGGGAAATGTATTCGGCATTGGCACCCAATGTGATGCCTGTAAGTCCAAAAACTTTCTGCCCGATTTTAAAAGAAGAGACATTTTTGCCCATGACTTCAATTTCACCAGCAAGCTCCATTCCCAAAATGTTGTTTTTTGGTCTAAATAACCCGCTGAACAATCGGGTAAAAATGGGTTCACCCTTTCGACCAATAAGACCCGCAGTAGTAACAGTTGCTGCATGAACCTTCACCAGTATCTCATTGTCTTTGGGCATAGGGGTGTCAATTTCTTGAAGCTTTAGAACTTCGGGCCCTCCGTATTTGGTGCAAACAATCGCTTTCATGTTTTGCATTTAAAGTCGAAGCTTACTTTGTGAAGGCAGTCGCCATGAAACGAGGATTATGGCGACAAGGGCTGCGGATTCCATAACAGCGAAGAATACATCATCCATATCCGCAGAAGGTAGCGCACTTAGTATTCCCAGCAGGGTTATGACAACAGCTAGGAAGTTTACCCATTTATTGGCCTTGTCCCTTAAAATTCGGGATAAAAGCACCATTGCAATAGGAATCTCAAGGACGAACCCAAAAACGAGTACAAGCTCTTCCCTAACTTCCAAGGACATGAGTTCTTGAACAAAACCCGCATTGGCAAATTGGTGCAAGTCTCGAAAGATCATGTTGAAGAGAACAAATATCCATAAGGTAGATAGCAAGGGCCGCCTTTCAATCTCGTGTTTTTTCATTTGTCTTATTTTGAGGCGCAAAATTGCGGTGCTCAAAACAGATTTTCATTGATTTGGGTTAAGAAATGACAAACAAGCCAATGCCCCTGTGAAAGATGTGTTGAAAGAGGAAAGTTCTTATTTCAAAATCCGCTTACGGATTCGGCTTAGCGATTCTGGTTTAATGCCCAAATAGCTAGCAATCAGATATTGTGGAATCCTATCCAATAACTCCGGAGACTGTTTTTGAAGATTTTGATAGCGCTGTTCTGGAGACAGTTTTATGAAAGTATCGTATTTCATTCGCTGGGATGCGAGTTCATCTTCAAGAAAGGCAGGGCCCAGTTCAGCAAGTCTCGGCATTTTTGTCATAAGTTCAGCGGTTCTTTCCTGTGACCCGATGGATACGATACAATCTTCCAAACACTCCAAGTAATATTCCGAAGGTTTTTTGGTAGTGTAGCTAACTGGGGTTATGGGCTGTTTTTCGGTAAAAAACTCCGTAACCTTAACTTCGCCATCTACCAAATAGTAGCTGTAAGCGCAACCTTCAAGGATAAAAAAACATTCCTTCGACATTTCTCCTTCCCTTAGTAAAAGGCTTCCTTTTTTGAACGACTTTATAAACTTTAGTTCCGATAGGATTTTCTTTTCCTCTTCGGTCAATTCAATATACTTGGATAAAAACTCAAATATTACCTCATCCATTCAAAGTCTCGTTTGTTCGGGCTTTCTAATGATAGAACAAATTTAGTGAGTTTGGAAGTTGTAAAAAGACTTGGATGGGGAAATACTAAGACAAAACAAAGAATCTTTTCATTTTTTGGCAAACAACAACCAAAAACCGTGAGGCAAAAAGCTGCAATTCGATTAAATTGTGCTAATTTAATTTTGATGAAAATGAATTATAACGAACCCTTTTTACTGGAAACCGAACACAATGTTGGTTTGGGTCGTTTAATAATATTATAATCAATAATGAGTAACTACCACATAAAACATTTCGAAGAATATTTTCAGGTATATCGTAAATCAGTAAGGGACCCAGAAGGGTTTTGGGAAGAAATTGCTGAAGAGCACTTTCTCTGGCGGAAGAAATGGGATAAGGTGTTGAGTTGGGACTTTTCAAAACCTGAGGTAAAATGGTTTGAGGGAGCCAAACTGAACATTACGGAAAATTGTATAGACCGACATTTAAGAACAAGGGGGGATAAAACGGCCATTCTATTTGAGCCCAATGACCCCAAAGAAGGTGCCCAGCATATCACATACCGACAACTGCATGAGCGAGTATGCAAATTCGCCAATGTGCTAAAAGAGAAGGGCATTGGAAAAGGAGATCGGGTGTGCATTTACCTGCCCATGATTCCTGAGCTTGCGGTATCCGTTTTGGCCTGCGCAAGAATTGGTGCCGTACATTCGGTAGTCTTTGCCGGATTTTCATCCACTGCACTTTCCACCCGAATCAATGACTGCGAGGCCAAGATGGTTTTAACATCCGACGGTTCATACCGGGGTGCCAAAACCATCGATTTAAAGGGAATAGTTGATGAGGCCTTGGAAGAGTGCCCTGGGGTTGAAAGTGTATTGGTGGTCAAGCGCATTAATTCCGAAGTCAATATGAAATCCGGTCGTGATTTTTGGCTGCAGCCGCTTTTGGATGAGGCTTATAAGGATTGCTCCCCTGAAATTATGGATTCTGAAGACCCCTTATTTATCCTATACACCTCTGGTTCCACGGGCATGCCTAAAGGCATGCTGCATACCACAGGAGGCTATATGGTCTATACCGCTTACACCTTTAAAAATGTATTTCAGTATAAAGAAGAGGATATCTATTGGTGTACGGCCGATATTGGCTGGATTACGGGCCATAGTTATATTGTTTACGGTCCCTTGGCCAATGGCGCCACAACAGTGATGTTCGAGGGCGTACCAAGTTACCCTGATTTCGGACGCTTTTGGGATATTGTTCAAAAACATAAAATCAAACAGTTCTACACAGCTCCAACGGCTATTCGGGCCTTGGCAAAACAGGGTACAGAACTGATTGAAAAATATGATTTGAGTTCCCTAAAGGTTTTAGGTTCTGTGGGAGAACCCATTAATGAAGAAGCTTGGCATTGGTACAACGACAACATCGGCAAAAAGAAAAGCCCGATTGTGGATACTTGGTGGCAAACCGAAACCGGTGGCGTCATGATTACACCCATCCCATTTTCCACACCAACCAAACCTACCTATGCGACCCTACCCTTTATAGGGATACAACCTGCATTGATGGATGAGGCCGGTAACGAAATAAGGGGTAACCAGGTAGAGGGGCGTTTGTGTATAAAATTTCCATGGCCTTCTATAGCAAGGGGAATTTGGGGCAATCAGCAGCGTTTTAAGGACACTTACTTTTCAGCTTTTGAAAATATGTACTTTACCGGGGACGGTGCCCTTCGGGATGAGGTGGGATATTACCGAATCACAGGTCGGGTGGACGATGTAATCATAGTATCTGGACATAATCTTGGGACAGCTCCCATTGAAGATGCTATCAATGAACATCCCGCAGTGGCCGAATCAGCGATTGTAGGATTTCCGCACGATATAAAAGGAAATGCACTATATGGTTATGTTACCTTGAAAGATGCAGGGGAGGGCCGAGATCAGGATAACCTCAGGAAGGAAATCAACCAAGTGATTACAGAGCATATCGGACCCATTGCGAAGTTGGATAAAATTCAGTTCACCAATGGATTGCCAAAAACGCGCTCAGGTAAAATTATGCGGCGAATTTTAAGAAAAATTGCAAGTAAGGACACCTCTAACTTGGGAGATACCAGTACCTTACTTAATCCCGAAGTGGTTGAGGAAATAATTAAGGAAGCACTCTAACGCGAAACACTCCTAGATTAATACTTTTTTTTGGTGTGACACTAAACTACAATGGCACCCAGCCAAGCGAACTGCCGCCAGCAGTTTTCAGAAATAGGTGAGAACAAGCCATTACCTGTGGTCATTGTTGTACATAGTAGTGTAATAATTAGTAGTTGCCGAATTTTATAAAAGTGGTATCCGACTTTATTTCAAATCTAACCCAGCCGTTGAGCGAGCCACCGTTGGTATAGTACCCCGCAGCACTGCTTTCCTTTTTTCCATTGGCTCGCGTAAACTCTAAAACATATTCGCCATCAGCCTGATTGTCTTTCATTGATAGAAAATCCGACACACTTTTGTTGCGCTCAATTTTATCAAATTCGGCTATTTGTATTTTCTCAGTGGTATAAAATTTTACATCAGTAATTTGGGATTCCGAACTGTTCACTATTTTAAAATCAATCCCATTCTCTTTGAAAAGGTTACAGGAACTCAAAGCAAGGACTACAACTATCGCAATTACCTTTTTCATAGTTTGTACAACTTGTTTATAGGAATATATTTCACATCTCTATACTCTCAAAATAGGAATAAAATCGATGATAAGGATTGTTTGTCCATGTTAAACCTCAAAATCATCAAAGGGATTCTTTTTTTTAAGCTGCCTGAAGTTGCGCTTGATTGCAGGGGGAGAGGTATTTTGTTCCAACATCTCCTTGGCATTTTGCAAATTCCTATACCTTAAAAACAAAAACCGCTAGAATAAGATTCTGCGGTTTTTCATTTTTCAAGCCTTGCGCTTGATTGCGGAGGAAGAGGGATTCATTTCATGCGTCCCGAACCTCCCATTCAGCAAATGCAACTTTGAATTCTTCAAGAATTCTCATCTTAAATCTAAAATCCCGCTTAAGTAGACTTAGCGGGATTTCTTGTTTAAGCTGCTAAAAGCTGCGCTTGATTGCGGAGGAAGAGGGTATTGTAATTTTTATTGGTTAATAAAATCTTGATAGCTCTTTACCTTAGGATACCCTTTAAATATGGTCGTTTCGTAAATTTATTTGTGGTTGGCAGTTCAATTTTAAGACATTCCAATTAAAAAAAATTGTCAACTAAATGGTAACGAATTATGTCAACGATAAAATCCACGTTCTTTCTAAAAGAACCCCAGGGGAGGGGAAAGAACTCCAACAATAAAACATTGATCTTGTTCTCTTGTTATTTTAAACATGAAGAGAAAAAATTTGTCTATTCAACTGGTGAAAGAATTGCCCCCAAAAGCTGGGACTTCAAAAACCGGCAACCTTTGAGGCATGGATCAAACCGTTCAAAGATTGCATCTTCCATAGCGACACAGATTAACCGATACAAGGACAAGTTTGAAGAGATACAGGCAAGGTGCAAATCATTTGACCAGGACTTTACCTCCAAGGTATTGAAGGATGAGTTCGACAAATCATTTAAGAGGAATCCAAGCAAGAAAAGGTTTTTCTTCGACGCATTCGATAATTTCATTGACCACAACAAAAAGCTCCAGAAATGGTCTGCTAGTACCGTCATGCGCTATGAGATCATCAAAAGGACGCTTGAGCGGTTCCAAACCAAAAGAAGTTATAAGATCACCTTCAATAATATCAATTCAAAGTTCCATGCTGAGTTCACGGACTATTGCATGGGCGAATTGGGGCACATCAACAATACGTTTTCCCGTAACATGGGACTTTTAAAGACATTTCTTTTTTGGGCGCTAAAGGAGGGGTATACTTACAAGGAGGATTTCAAGGAATTCAAATTGAAACCCAAGGTGGTTACCAAACAATTGGCACTCAAGTTGGAGGATCTGGAGCACCTTATGAAACAGGAGTTTGAAACCGCTCGTCTGGAAAAGGTCAGGGACGTCTTCGTTTTTGCGTGCCTCACGGGAATGCGATTTGGTGAACTCAAACTGATAAGGCGTGAAATGTTCAATGGTAATGAGATAATTCTTAAAGAAGAGAAAGATTCCGGAAAAACGGCCCGTAACATACCGTTGAGCGAACTTGCTCAGTACATTTTGAGAAAATATGATTACAGCCTTCCGCTGATTGCCAACCAAAAACAGAATGAGTACATAAAGGAAGTATTCAAAAAGGCAGGGTACGACGAAATGGTTACCAAGGAGCAGACCCGGGGAACAGAGGTTCTCCGCTCCACCATGCCATTCTACGAGCGCATTTCAAGCCATACCGCTAGACGTACCTTTATTACCCTTATGAAAAGGAAAGGCATTAGCGACAAGTTAATTGCCTCCATCAGCGGCCATAAAAGCATAGCTGTGCTTAACCAATACTATCAAGTGGATGACGAGGCCAAATCCGAGGCGGTGAACAATGTTTTCAAAGTGGATTTTGAACCATTAAAAAAGGTACGATAAATGAAAGGAAAATATGCCTCTGTGAATTGGGGTTCCATGGAACCTATGGAAAGATTTACTTTTCTTTTGGAAAAAGTCCATCCAGAAGTGGAGGAGTTTTGGAAAAACGAATCACAAAAGTCGAATAGGAGGGATTCCTTTGATGCTGTGTTAAATCATGTTGCGGATCTGTATGACTGTTCCGTGGATAAAATTGGAAGCTCACAACACAATTTGACTACAACAAGCGGCTATTTCATACCATTCGAGGTTTTCAAAAAATACTTTGAAGAACATCAAAGGCAATGGGTTGGCATTGAAAGAAAAAGAAGCGCCGAACTTATTGCAAACGAGTATATAGAAAGGATTCAAAAAATCGTTGAGAATATGAGGTATGATGGATATACTCAATCCGAAATTAACGAATTACAATTGAAACCAAGGCTTAAAGAAATTGATGCTCAAATAGCTAAACTATTGGACCCTGCAGACTATGGGAATCAAGAGGCCTATAAATCAGTTGTGGTCAAAAGTAGGTCTATTGTTTCCACATTCATTAAAAGTTTACTTAAATCCAAAGATGTGAACTCGCCAGAAAGTTTCAAAGATTTGTTCTTTGATGCGTCCGATTATGACAAATTAATTTCTTTACTCAAGGAACACAATTATATATCCACAGACCAAAAAACTTGGAACCCTCCCTCCAATGGGCAGCGCACATCACATAAATTTCTTACGGCGTTATACTATGATCTATTGGAAAAAGGATATTTGGTCACTGCCAAACAAAAATTAGCCTCCGATCTGTTATCATCTGAATTCCAATACACTACCGCAAAGAATCTATCCAAACATAAAGAGCTAGACGACTTCGAAGAAATCAAAAACGAGTACTTTTTTATCCCTAAACGTTAAAGTATTGGTAATTAAGGTAATATTTACCTTTTACCGATAATTGTTATATCCAATAAGGATTTTAGCCTTGAGTTTAACTAAAAATTCAAGGTCATGTACAATCCATATGAGGCAATACTTAAGGCGATAGAGTCTTTAAAGTCTGATATTGCCACACTTTCAGAAAAAATCCCAGAAGAGGTATCGGTAAAGAAATACTCTCCCAAGCAATTGGCCAATGTCACCCCCTTAAGTGAGCAGACTATCATCAATGCCATTAAGGACGGTAGAATCAAGGCAGAAAGGTTTTCTACAAAGTATTTAATTCCTGACAAGGAATTTCTAAGGGTCTGCCAAGAAGTAAAATCCATAAAGTACCAACGGGCCTCCTAGATGAAAAGAGTGTATCTGACGAATGTAGAATATGACTGTCTTTTCCGTTTGGGCGGTGATGGACTGATAGCAACTTTTGCTACTATCCGCGCCTACAAAAAGGATGTGGTATTAAAGAAAGTAGGGAAGAAAGGCCCGGTCGCAATGCTGAGGGAATTGACGGGCCTGTCCCGCACAACAATTGAAAAGCACCTTCCCATACTTCTGGAAATAGGTCTCCTTGAGATTCATAACAATGGAAACATTGCTGTGCATGGAAGGAAATGGAGCAGCAACAATCTGCCATGTCTGCACAGACGAAAACTCATCCCAATAAAAGTCTATGATAAATTCATTGATACCAAAACCTATTGTGCATTTGTTAGGGTTCACTCAAGATTGGGAAAACAGGAAAGGCAGATTGGCAAGAAAGCTAAACGGATAGAGGTACTGGAAGCATGTTCCCGTAATGAGCGGCTATCCAAGGGCGATTACAGGATTTGGAAAAAGTTGTACCGCCAGGGTATAACGCTTGAGGAATTAAAATCAAAATTTCGTTCAAAGAGCACACTTTCCAATCTAGCCTTCCATAAGATACTTAAAGATACAGATATACCTTCGAATTGTAATGAATCCAGCGGTAAGGATTTCAAATCAAAACTCATTATGCTTGGTCTTATAAAACAAAGTAGGCTTTTTGAATTAGTTCTTCCAGGAATAAAGGACAAGGAATTTGTTCTAAGGGAAAATGACCTCCTACATTTTGGTGGTCTCTTTCAAGGATCTTTAGGAATATACCATGAAAGAAGTCCAGAGATTGTTATAAATAATGCTCTAGTAGGTGCGGAAAAAAAGCAAGTTGTAAAATGAAAGAAGACAGATTGGCCCAAATCAACAATATGCAGAACACAAGTTCAAGGATACTTGCGGATGTGGTATCCAAGAGGCATTCCGATGTGCTTAGAACAATCACCAACCTACAAAAGAACGTTGCCAACGCAGAAATGCGTCGGCTATGGAACGAGGATAGGTACATAGATGAACAGGGAAAGCTTAGGAAAGAATACTTGCTCACCAAAAAGGGGCTGTTGCTCATTGTCTCGAAATACAGTGATGAACTTAGGCTGCAGATAATCGAACGGCTAGGGTACTTGGAAAGGGAGCAGGAGCGAATAAGGAAGGAGCAAAAACGTAACCTGGAACTCGAGTTGAGCCATTTATGGAACAAGAGCGATAGGGACGACCTATACAGATATAGATAATAACTAAAAAGTAGATAATGGAAACAGCTGAAATGGAAAGCCCGGTCATGGGCCACGAACACAACTCAATAATAATGGTGACCAACCAGGTAAGGAAAAGGGTCGATGAAATCAATGGGGCCTTTGAAGCGGTGGATGAATTTTTCGGTGAGAAGCCTACGGTTGCACAACGAAAGGAAATCCTTAAAAAAGGTGCTGATTATGTGTCGGATAAGCTCAGGCCAAAATTTCCATTCCCAAATGCCACAGAGGAGTTCAATTACGAGGCCATGGGGATTGACCCCAAAGGATTGATTAACAAGCTCTACTATGTTCCAGACAGATACAGGACCCTCCAATATGCGGAACTCGATGGGATCTGGATGGACATCAGTGAAAAGGGCAAACAAGAGATAAAATCCAAATACGAGATAATCGCAAACACTGAGTCCCAAGTGGAGACCTTGAAATTTGCCCGTGAACTGTCAGAGCTTTTGAACAGGAACAAGGCAATTGCAGGTAAGTTGGGCTTCCATAGCCACAATTCAGAGGCAAGGCACAGGACCATCGATATCCTAAAGGTGGTCAACGTGACAAGCGAGGGCTTCAGGCCCAGTGCAAAAGGAATCAAGAATTTTTAATCGCAAGAATATGAACAAAGAAGTAGCAAAATCAATTTGGGAAAATGCAAAGAACTACAATTCGGAACATTCCCTTACCCTCGAAGAGCGCCGTGCAAAGTTCATGGCCGAAACATCAACAATTGTTTCCGAAAAACACAACCTGCCGATCCATGACATAAGACCTGAGGTAGAGAAATGGAAAGGTTTGGTGGTCGAACTGCCCAAGGGATCGAATTACATTTCCCCCACAGCAAAAGGAAAGGCAATGCAGGTATTCGAGAGCAATTGGAGGGAGGAGAATTATTCAAAAACCACCACCAGTCCCGAATATGTGAGAGACTACATTGAGTGGAGCAACGCCTACTTAAAGAACATCTAAAACACACGATATGACCTACGATACCGCAACATTGTTCGAAATGGCAACCAATGAGACCGAAAAGCACAACCTCTTCTTCATCGAGGACGTTGTGTCTTTTCTCCCATGTTCCAAATCTACTTTCTACAAGTACATCCCACTGGGTTCAAACGAAATGGACAAGCTAAAAGACCTTTTGGGCAAAAATCGCATCGCTTTAAAGGTGGAACTGAGAAAAAAGTGGAGGGAATCCGACAACGCAACCTTACAGATGGCCCTTATGAAGCTCATCGCCACCAATGAAGAAAGAAAGAAGCTGTCGCAATCCTATATTGACCACACTTCGGACAGCAAGCCCATGAACGTAATATCGCTAGGAGGTGATGAAGCTACTGCCGAAACAGATTGAAGCTGTGAGATACCTCAAGGACAGCACGACCCATGAACTGCTATATGGCGGAGCAAGTGGTGGTGGCAAAACGGCCTTGGGGTGCCTCTGGCTCATGGAATCCTGCCAGAAACATCCAGGAACCAGGTGGCTAATGGGCAGGTCGAAACTCAAGAACCTTCGGGAAACGACCTTGAACACATTCTTTGAGCTATCAAAAGAACTTGGAATAAATGATCAATACGAATACAACTCCCAGAAGCAGAACTTGCTCTTTGGCAATGGTAGTGAAGTACTATTAAAGGACCTTTTCCAGTACCCAAGTGACCCAGAATTTGATTCCCTTGGATCCCTAGAGATTACAGGGGCATTTATTGATGAATGCAATCAAATTACGTATAAAGCCTGGCAGATCGTCAAGTCCCGGATTCGCTATAAACTGGAAGAGTTCAAGAGGATACCCAAAATACTTGGTACTTGCAACCCTTCAAAAAACTGGGTGTACCACGAGTTTTACCAACGTGACCGAAAGAATACATTGCCGGAACACAGGAAATTCGTTCAAGCGTTGCCTAAGGACAATCCGCATCTTCACCCATCATATCTTGAAGGATTGCTGTCACTTGACAATGATAGTAAGGAAAGGCTCTATTATGGCAACTGGCTTTATGATGACGACCCCTCGGCCCTGATCAGTAAAGAGGCGATAGATGACTATTTCAATCCTGTACACCTCAATCCAACAGGCAACAGATACCTCACCATTGATGTGGCCCGTTTTGGGAAGGACAGTACCGTTTTCAGGGTATGGGAGGGATGGTTATGTACCAAGAGATATGAACTGCCGATAGGGGCTGTAAACGAGGTTGTTGATATGGCAAAACGGATCATGTCCGAACACTCCATAAGCCTCTCCAATACCATAGCTGATGAGGACGGGGTTGGGGGAGGCGTAGTTGACTATTTGAAGTGCAAAGGGTTTGTGAACAATTCAAGACCCTTGAAGGGCCAGAACTATTCCAACTTAAAAAGCCAATGCAGCATCGAGATGGCAAAAAAGATACAGGCTAGGGAAACCGGCGAATTGGTTGATTCTGGAACTGTTAGGGACCAAGTCGTTGCTGAAATGGAACAGGTCAAAATGAAGGATATGGACAAGGACGGCAAATTATCCATTGTGCCCAAGGAGATGGTCAAGGAAAAGATTGGAAGAAGTCCAGATGATTGGGATTCCATTATGATGCGGTACTATTTCGAATTGAAAAAGGGAGACTATTTTATTGTGGGATAGAGGGTTCAGTACTCTACTACTCCAAATAAGTTATGGTAAGTATCAGATATACAGGTATTTGAAAAATTGGTTGACAATAAGGTGTATTGTAATCGTTCAAATACATCATTTTATCTCGGAAAGATACTTAGCTAGGTCAACCCAAAATTCGTTGTGCGTATTATGACCGATACCCTTTAGTTCCAAACGGATATGGTGCACATTAAAATAGTTGGGATCTTTGATACACATTAAATCCAAAACTTCCACATCTTTTTCCTTATCCTCGCGTTTGTAGGGTTTTCGATATTCATATATGCATTCACCGTCTCTAAGCTCGTTGTACTTGGAAATAAAAATCGGAATGACGTTCCTAAACAAAGAAAGCTCAACTTTTTGAGAATATGCTATTGCAACATAACTGTATAGCTTGAAGCCTCCCATATAGGGGCCACGTTTTGAATATATTGTCTGAATATGTTCATTTGAATTAATCTCTTCAAGAAATGGAGCAAGCCCTTCATCAAGACTCCAAAATACATTCCCTGAAGTTTTCACTTCTTGATAAGCTCGATCGTAATATTTCTTAAGACCAATGTCCAGATAATGCCTTGTCATTTCTCAATGGTCAAACACCTTCCGGTAATTTGTGTTTTATCTTCTTAGAGATACCCATTACAAACTTTTTCATACTGGCGGGTTGCGCACCGTTAGCATACATTTCTTGAGGGAAGCCGTACTTTGATTGGGTGATTTTTAATCCATCCTGAGATCTCCAATTCTCAACGAACTTCCAGTCCTTATCCTGGTGTGGGTTCACCTTTTCTGGAAAAGCTTCTAGTACTTCTCTTGTCAAACCAAGGTTCAGGGCAGGGCAAAAGCGAAATGGGAAAAGATTTTTTTGGAGCTCATGAAGTATCCTTTTTTTATCAAATTCCCAATCACCCTTAGTATTAAGCCACTTGCCATATGTGAATAGATCAGAGTTCTCTCGAAATTCCAGCCTACTCTGTATGCAACCCCATAGGTTATAACTGTAGTCATTGTCATAACCAAAACAATACAGGTTTGGTCTGAAACTGGCACTTCTTTGTTCATAGCACCATTGGTAGCCAAAAATCGTATCCCATTTCATTTTCTCTCCATTGTGGTAAACTCTTCGGTTCCTCCATCCTTTTAAGTTTTCAAGTAAGGGCATTAGTTCTTCAATGGAAGTATCTGGAACGTTAACTCGATAAACAGCTTTTTTACCTTCACCAATCATCCGGTATGAAGCGAACTTTGAGGCTTCCTCTACCGCAAAATCAAATGTTTGGGAAGTGGAAAAATTGAACTCAACCGTTATACCAGTTGAAGGGATGGGCATCTCAGTTTGTTCAGCAGCCAGTGGAATCTTTTTCTTTGATTTTGTGGTTAAAGAATTTCCGCATTCTTGGCAGAACTTTGAGTTCGCCTCGTTTGAATAATTACAATTTTGGCATATTAGTTTGGTTTGTCTAACCCCGCAATGAGGGCAAAATTTATAGGATTCGTTGATTTGCTCTTCGCATCCGTAACACGATTTCATTGGTTAGGGTAATAAAGTGATTAAATGTTGTCAGAATTTCCTTTAAAGATAATGGTTTATTATCTTCGAAAGTATCAGAATAATGCAATTCTAAACTTGTTATATGGGACTATTTGATAGGCTTAAACCAAAAAAGGAAAGTGATGAAAACAGAAAGGCAAGGTTAAAAACAATTTTGTCAAATGTAGATATTAACCCATATGATTACGACCATCAAAATATGGAAGAAACCGAAATTTCTTTAAAGGAGGAACTTGAGGGAGCTGTCAAAATATCTGAGCTAAACGGGACGGATTGCGAACAAGGGTTTGATTATGTCTCTATCACAGACCACAAGGATGGAACACGATTTTTATACAAGGCGATGAATGATCCTAACCCAAGGGCAACAAGGGATCTGGTGAACAAACTGTATAATGGTCTAGGTGAAGATTTTTTGGGCCAGGGCGAATTTGCTTCTTTTGACCTTGACATGATGGAATCAGAGGAAGGAGGTGCCTTCAGGAGCTGGTATTTGACTTATTTTGATGTTAATGTAGGTTTCGTAAATCGAGACGATGGAATATCAACGTATTTGATGATATCTGAGAAAGCCTAGGCTGCTTCGAATATTTCGGTTTTATTTTTCACAAAACCTAGGTGTTCCCATTTGGCAGACAAAACAGTTGATTTTATGGACCACTAGGCTTTTTTGTTAACTGCTGTTACCGATGAAAAAGGAGAATCTTGAAGATAACTTGTTAGCGGTCAAGACTGCATTTAAGACTATTGCTGGCCCCATGCTGGCAGCAGTTACTGGAGATGCCTTTGTGGGTACGCTGGGTGCAAATTTGGTTTTTGAGACTTTATTTGGCGTACATGCCGAAGTAAAAATACAAAGGGTCATTTCGTTTGTCGAAAAACTGGAAAAAGGGATTCGAAAAATCGACCCTGATTTTGATATTTCCAAATCAGATAGGGTTGAGCTATGGGATCTAATCGAAGAGGGTATAAGAAAGGCCTCAAAGGCAAACAAGGAAGAAAAAATCGAGAGGCTTAAACAGGTTATCGTTGGACAAATAATATATGATGAGGACTTTGATTACGTCTCACGTTATTTGGATTTGGCAATGGCCTTAAACGAAACCCAGATTTCCATATTATCTGTTTTTGTTTCCACTGAACCTCGAATAGAAAAATATCATACCAACTACAAGTCCGTAAATGCCAAAAGACAAGGGTTGACAGAAAAAAGGGATTTGCGGATTGCCGAAATACAGCTTCAAAAATTTAGACTGAAAGAAGACAACCAAATTATTGCAAGGTTTGACAAGGAAATCTATGAGACCAATCTCGAATTATCAAATCTTGGCAAAGATTTCCAAGCAATAATTGAGGAAAGAAAGAAAAAACTTGATTCACTTAAGGAACAAGAATATCATTTTCTAATGAACGATCTCCGAGTCCTAGGCCTAATCTACAATCCGGCTGAGGGCAAAGTCAGCAATACTGGTGATTATGCAGCGTTTAGATGCACAGCCCTTGCTTTTGGTTTGATAAAGTTTCTTTCATCAACTTAAGTCAATAAATGAGTCAATCGGGAATTTATTGCTCGAAGCACTAAGACTATACTAAGGTAGATGAGTAATGGACCATAAAGGACGAGTTCTTTTACGATACACTGGACCAAGCGGAAAGGAGATTATTGAAAATAATAAGGAATTTCATAGAGGAAATGGAAACTTGTGTCCCGGTTTCGTATCGCGATGCAAATGCCCAGTTATTGAAGGAAGCGATATTGCACAAGTATGTTTAGATTGTAAGGGAATATGGTAATCAAATAAGAAGTAAGCACAGACTTATTTGGTTCTACTATATCAGAAAAAGTACTTGGAAATCATTGGATAAAGTAGGTCTTTTACTACAGAAACCTAGGAATAAGACAAATTTAACAGTTTGAATCTAAGACAAAAGAAATCTCTCAAAAGAAGCGTACGATTTGGGACTGTCGCTTTTTTCAAACAAAACAAGGGGGAAGGAAAAGTGCGGCACACATTATCCAGTGTACTCTTCCTCTTCGATCACAGATGTGTTGTTCATGTAGTTTTTCATAGTGCAAAATTAATGCATATTGGGTGAATATACGTTTTTATTTTGAAAAAATAAGGCGAACCCCTTGGTTCGGCAACATCAGCCCGTCATAATCCGCTTTAAGGATATTCAGCCCGTTGGCCTTTCTCACATCAACGCGAAAGCGTTTGATGGTGCCTTTTTCATAGAACTTCAGTTTGAGTTCCTTGGGGTATGTTACCTCCAAGTGATATTTGTCAAACAACCATGACGCCGTGTGCGATTTGGTGTTCTCAATCTTCAAACTATAGACCTTAGTTTCTTCTTTACAAATAACGTACCGATTTTCACCGCTAAGTACTCTTTTGTGTTCAACGCTGATGGTGCCTGTTTTATTGTTCCTGTTCTTTGTAAGTTGCTTTTCGTCGGGCATTGACAGTTTTCCGTTTATCTTGAATGAATCAAGGCTGTAATCGCTTCTTTCATTGTCTTCCGCCGGGAACTTGAACATTGTACTGGACTTGTAATCAACCTTTTTGTCGCGGTTGGATATTATCACATAGTCCTCCTTTTCGCTAAGCCTTATGTATTCCTTTTGTTCATCTACAAAAGAGATGTCTATACGATAGGTGTATTCGTGGTAATAATGCTCGGATGCTATTGGAAAATAATTCATGAGTGTCTCGGATATCTTGCGACTCAGTTCGGGAAATTTGTCCTGATAGAGCTGTTTCGAGATCTTTTCCCATAATTCGTGTACATCCCTTCTGTGTTTAAGGTGATCATCACAATAGATTATCTTTTCAAGTTCTTTCTTATATATTTCAGTGAACTGATCAGATCTCACAATAGCCGAGAACACACCACTTGAGATTATCACAGGGCCAACGACCTTCATTACCTCCACAACGGTATTGTTCGTTATCCAAGTACTATAGGCAAGGAGAAGAATGATAATGCCAAGAACAAGACTATAGGCAAAAATATGCTTCTGATACTCGTGGTAGAACTGCTTTAAAATATTCATGTGGCCGGCTATTATTGACCTCAAAATGTAAGTCTATTTTTTTGACATTCTAAACTAAAGATCGATGATTTACATCAAAATGGGATTAAAGGGAAGGCGCTAAAAAAATCCATTGAAGTACTATGGTAAATATGTAGTCATCATTGAAGGAAAACCTTAGTATTTATAAGGATTATCTGCAATGAATTTAAAAAGGTAAAATATAAATTTAATAGCCCTTCTTTTTATAGGTATTAGATTACCTGAGAACTACCCCCATCATCGCCCTTACGTTTTGCTTTTAGGCAAATTTATGTGAATCGAAATCTGAATATGGCTCTTTTGATTTTTCTAAAAGTTTGATTTATAAAACCTAAATAAAAAAGTTAATTATGACAATTAAAGAACAACATTTCTTCGAAGACGAAAAAAGTAAGAGTCGAACCTATTCTGACATGACACCACCAGGTTTTAATACATTTCGGTTACTAGAATCAAGCCTAGGAACACCTAGACCAACAAAGATTAAATTAATTGGTAGCGCTCACGGCAGAATTAAAAAGGTTTTGCTAGCAATACCAGATTATGCTACAGTTATCAAGGCTAACGAACCAACCGATGGTTCCGCACTAAAATCCTTAATGGAATCACTTGGACAATCGGTAAAATTTATAATTTTCACACATGAAAAGGTAAGAAATGTTGTTAACCAATGGTTATCTGAATTCAACCATACGGATTTTGAAATAGTCACTGCGGAAAACGATCTTAATTTTTTAATCTGGGCTGAAGATGCGTACGTAACAGGTGTATCTGGTGAAAATGGAAAAACGTATTTGTTAGAGCCGATTTCCTTCCATCGATATGGTGATGCCGTAATTGCGGATTATATATCAAAGGCAACAGAATTAGAGTCTTTTCAGACCCCTGCATACTTTCAGGGGGGTAATGTTTTGGTCGGCGATGACTTTTATTTAATTGGTTTAGATTATGCTGTTAAAACGGCATTTGGTGGTATTATTGATACTAATGCTAACGAATACAATTTTATAGATAAAGCACGAGTAGTATTCAAAACATATCTTGATGGTTATAAAGATTTGATTTTTCCCTACCACAGTCTTAAACCTGCGCCAAAAAAGTCTTATGAATTAGTGAAAATTGGTGAAGAATATTTCTTAGAGATTAAAGGAGAAGGATTTGGCACTTATCAACCAATTTTCCATATCGATATGTTTATTTCCTTATTAGGTAGGAATACCCTCAATAATAAATATAAATTGATGGTAGGTGACCCAAGTTTGGCTATTGACCTGATAAACGATCAACATATTTTACCTAATTCAAGTTATGCGTTAATTGGACAATTTAATCAAGTGGCTGAATTTCTGGAGAGTGAAGGATTTGAAATTTATAGAAATCCTATGCCCTATGTCTATATTGATAAAACCGGAAAAAATGCTTACAAAAAGAAAAACATAAGTGAAAATTTACCAAACGACGAGGCGAAAAAAATATTGGATCAAATGGCAATATTAGGCTTGAAACAAATTAATGTGAGAAAGTGGTATTTCGCTACTTCAAATAACAATTTAACTGAAATAACAACAGAAGGAAATAAGGTTTTTTTGCCAACATATGGACATGGGGTATGGAAAGAATTAAAAGTTATTGATGAAGAAAATGAAAAGCTTTGGAAAAAGCATGATTTTGAGGTTAAGTTTTTGGATGATTTCCACTCCTTGGCTAGCAAGTCCGGGGCGGCTCATTGTATATCAAAGTACATTGAACGGGACTAACTTTTTTGGACGATAAAAGGATTCACCTTTATTGAACAAATACCCAAACTAGATTAATCCAATTTAGTGTAGTTTGTTTGGGTATTTAGCTTTTCTAAAAGTGATTCAAGGTCTTTTCGATTATTTATGACATAAACTTTATCCTTATACTGGACAAACCCATTTAGCAGTTCGCCACCCTTTGTTGGCCGGAATAGTTCACGGATATCGACGTCCAAAGCATTCGCTATGTCTGTAATGGTTTTTAAAGTAGGATTGCCACCAATCTGCCTGCTTATTGTTTCTTGTGAAATACCAAGTTTTTTGGCGAGATCACTCTGGGTCATTCCTTTTGCCTTCAATATTCCCTTAACGGCATCTTTTATCATACTACTAAGTTAGTAAAAATGATTCATGATGAATAGAATCTCTTAAATTATACAACATAGTATCAAAATTTAACATTTATATCTTCTAACTATATACATTATAATGTATATTTGAATATAATAATTAACAAAACATGTATATAATGCGTATCAAAATCTCACAAAATCCAAACCTCGCCCCAATCTTTGACTCTGTCTGGGAAAATGCAGCCAATTTCCAAAAGGACCCAAGTGAAGAAAACAACAAAATGCTCAAGCACAGTACTCGGCGACTTAAAAAATGCTTCAGAAGGAAATTCTAACTTTTAAAACCAAATAATATGAGAGTAATTTCAGGACAAACGATGCACGACATCGCTAAAAAATTCACACCAGGGAGCCATGCAGGTTACTTTATGGTGGAAACATCGGAAAATTTGTACGCGGAGGACGACACCCGGTTAATGGACGCCGTAGAGGTGGTTCAGCTCATCCAAAGCGTATACAAGGTAAACAAAATCCTAAAGAACTTAGGCGAAAGCCAGATGGTGGATGTGGAAGTATTCCAGAGGGTCATCGACCGTATTTTGAACCCTGAGTTCCAATTATCGGAAGTGCACGTGGAAAGATTCTATAGTGAACTGAAGAAATTGGAAAAATTTAGTAGGACCGTTGAGGCCATCTCCACAATCCAATTTAACCTGACATCAAGAATTGAGTACACCGTACTTGGCCTGTCCTACAAGGAAATCATAAAGATCAGGAAATCCACATCAAATGGTGATTTTGATGAGGCCTACTTCAATTTTTATGTGGCTTATGTTCAGGGTAGAATGGAGTACAGTAAGTTCATTTATAGTGTAAGGAGCTATTTGGCAACCTTTGAGAAGATTTTAAAGGGAAATTAATTTTACCCTAAACCAACAACCAAACTGTCAACCATAAAATAAAAACCCCATAAACATTAAGTTTACAGGGCTATCTTGCGGAGGAAGAGGGATTCGAACCCCCGGAGGTGTGACCCTCAACAGTTTTCAAGACTGCCGCATTCGACCACTCTGCCATTCCTCCTTTTGCGGGTGCAAATATATAAAGCTTTTAGGTTTGTGGAAAGGTTTTTTTTGATTTCAGCAAATTACCTTGGTTTAAGCTAATTCCTAAGGTGGGTAAACCCATGGTTTTAAAAAAGAAACCTGGTTCCCAGAGCAGGGAACCAGGTAATTAACCTCAGGATTGTATTTTTAATTCAGGTTGATTTCTACGCCCGCGGTTATAAGGTCCCAAGAGCCACCGTCTACGGCAACTCCTCTATAAGCTGCCATGATGGCCACTTTATCCGAAACATTATAACCAAATCTTGGACTATAGTAGAAACCTCCATCATTTCCATCATTGATTCCAATTGCATAACCCAAACCGCCCCCTACAAAGAAACTATCGAAGGCATATCTTGCCTCACCACCAATGGGAAGAAATTGAACATCATCTACTTCAATGGTAAAACCACCTGAAGTTATGTCATCACCAAAACTATGCGAATAGCCAATAGCGGGACCAGCTGAAAATTCATCGCTGATTTCCAATAAATAGCCAAGGTCAACAGCGATGGCAAAGGTGGCAAAGTCGCTAGCATCACCTATGGGAAGCCCAAGATGTGCGCTTGCTTTGAAATCTCCTTGCCCAAACATCGGAGAGCTCAAGACTAACAATAAAACGAAAAATGCTGCTTTTTTCATGATTAATGATTTTAGTTTTAACGAAGGTAAACGTTTTTTGTCGGATTACATTTCCTACAAATATTGTAATGTATGCTAATGGGGTTTCAATATCCAGTGTTTATAACTGTTGAGGTTTTTGACTAAAATAGCATTCGCCATTTCTGGCTCATCATCTATTTTTGTGGCATGGACGAATGGTATCACTACATCTTCTTGATTGTGGTCGGTTTTGCGGTTGGTTTTATCAATACCATAGCGGGAGGCGGTTCATTACTATCATTGCCAATTCTAATTTTTTTAGGTCTCCCGCCGAACGTTGCCAATGGTACCAATAGGGTGGCGATTGTTATCCAAACTGCTATTGCCACTGCCGGTTTTAAAAGCAAGGGGGTTTCTACCTACCCATTTAATGTGTATTTAGGGATTTCAGCTTTTTTTGGTTCCTTGATAGGTGCACGTATTGCGGTTGATGTAACCGGTACGACCTTCAACCGTATTTTGGCCATTGTGATGCTCTGTGTGGTGCTCATTATTATATTTAAACCAAAAATGAGGCTGGAGGAAATGGAAGAGCGACTTACGGGCAAATATTTATGGCTCAGTGTTGTTGTATTTTTCTTTTTTGGAATTTATGGTGGGTTCATCAATGCGGGTTTGGGATTCTTAATGATTTTGTTCATGCATTTTACAAACCGTATGAACTTGGTTCGGGTCAATGCGACAAAGGTCGTGGTGATATTTGTTTACATGTTGGCTGCATTGGCAGTCTTCGCTTACAACGATAAGGTAGTATGGAAGGTCGGACTTATCTTGGCCATTGGAAATGGAAGTGGTGCATGGATTGCAAGTCGATTTTCGGTCAAAAAGGGAGATGGTTTTGTAAAAACATTTTTGGTGGTCATGGTTGTGATTATGGCAATAAAATTATGGTTCGGCGACCTGCTAGCCGATTTTCTCTGTCAGTCGGTATTCAAACAATGGTGTTGACCGATTTATGAATGATTCTAAAAGTGATTTAGTAATACTTAAGATATAATATGCCAGGATTTGAACTTTTTGGAGATCAGGAAAGAAAGCAAGTACAAGATGTTTTGGACTCTGGAGTTCTGATGCGTTATGGGTTTGATGGTATGCGCAACGGACATTGGAAAGCTAAACAGTTGGAATCTACACTTGCCGAAAGAATGCAGGTAAACCATGTGCACTTAACCAGCAGCGGTACTTCGGCTCTGACGGTCGCATTGGCCAGTGCTGGAGTGGGGGCAGGGGATGAGGTCATTATGCCGACCTTCACCTTTGTGGCCAGTTTTGAATCTATTATAGCATTGGGGGCAGTGCCTGTTTTGGTTGATATTGATGACACTCTTACTCTGGACCCTGAAGCCGTCAAACGAGCAATATCCAAAAAGACCAAAGTAATCATGCCCGTACATATGTGCGGTTCCATGGCCGATTTGGATGCCCTTAAGGTCATCTGCGAAGAACATGGACTCTTGCTCTTGGAGGATGCCTGCCAGGCCATAGGAGGCAGTTACAAAGGAAAACCCTTGGGCAGTATTGGGGATTTGGGGTGTTTCTCTTTCGATTATGTAAAGACGATAACCTGTGGTGAAGGCGGTGCTGTAATTACAAACAATGCATCCTATTATGAAAATGCGCACAAATATTCCGACCATGGGCATAATCATATTGGGCATGATCGCGGGGCCGAAGAGCATCCTTTTTTGGGGTATAATTTTCGAATTTCCGAACTGAACGCGGCAGTTGGCTGTGCGCAGGTGGAAAGATTAGATGAGTTTATAGCCATTCAGAAACGAAATTATACCGTTCTGCGGGAGGCACTATCCCAAGTTCCTGGGATAACATTTAGAAGAGTGCCCGATGGGGGTGAAGAGAATTATTCATTTCTCAATTTTTTCCTTCCTTCAGAAGAAATAGCGAGAAAGGCCCATGCAAGTCTTAGTGAAAATGGAGTGGATGGATGTTTTTATTGGTACGACAATAATTGGCATTACTATCGAAAATGGGAACATTTGATTCAGAAGAAATCCTTGGGAAAACTTCCTCAGGAAGTACGGGACAGTTTACCGGATTATTCCCAAGCGGATTTTTCGGCTTCCGACCATTGGATGGGACGCACCATTTCCTGTTTGATGAAATTAGGATGGACGGAAAAGGAGGTAGGGCAACGGGGACAGCAAATGGTCAGCGTGCTCCGAGAAATAATTTAATAACCTACATACTCCACAATCTCCAAACCGTAGCCAACCATCCCCACACGCCGTGTTTGTTTCGAATTGGTCAGCAGTCGAATTTTCGAAATATTCAGGTCATGAAGAATTTGTGCCCCGATACCAAAGTCTTTGGCATCCATCTCAACTTTGGGAGCCTTGGTGACGCCATCGGCCTTCAACCTCCTAAACTCGCCCAAGCGGGCTAAGAGCTTCGTGGACTGGTTTCCTTGATTGATAAAGATCATGGCACTTTTTTCTTCCGTATTCAAAGCGTTGAACATGCGGTGCAAGGTCTCATCCGGATTGCTGGTCAAGGTGCCCAACATATCATTGTTGACCAAGGTGGAGTTAATACGGGTTAGCACTTTGTCCCCTTTTTTCCAAGTACCTCGGGTCAAGGCAACATGCACTTGATCATTGGTGGTCTGTACGTAGGCCCTCAAGCGGAAATCCCCGAAACGGGTGGTGATATCAAAATCTTCTTTCTTTTCAATCAGGCTGTCGTGCTCCATGCGATAAGCCACCAAATCTTCAATGGAGACGATTTTGAGGTCGAATTTTTTGGCCACTTCCGCCAATTGTGGAAGTCGAGCCATGGTACCGTCTTCATTCAATATTTCAACCAATAAACCTGCAGGTTGTAATCCCGCCAAACGGGCAAAATCTATGGCTGCTTCGGTATGTCCGGTTCTACGCAAAACGCCTCCTTCTTTGGCCTTTAATGGGAAAATATGCCCCGGACGCCCCAAATCGTGGGGTTTGGTATCACTGTTGGCCAAGGCTTGAACGGTTTTGGCCCGATCATGCGCAGATATTCCCGTGGTACATCCATGACCTAAAAGGTCTACCGACACGGTAAATTGCGTGTGATGCAATACTGTATTATTTTCGACCATCATGGTCAGGTCGAGTTCACTACAACGTTCCTCCGTCAAAGGAGCGCAAATGAGCCCGCGTCCATGGGTGGCCATAAAGTTGATCATATCGGGCGTTACTTTTTCAGCAGCAGCGATAAAATCTCCTTCATTTTCACGATTTTCATCATCCACGACAATGATGACCTTTCCTTGCTTGATGTCGGCAATGGCTTCTTCAATCGTATGCAATTCTATTTTCTTCTCTTTTGTAACCATTATGCTTTGACGGCCTTATTCTTTTTCTTGAACTTAAAAAACTCCGTAATCCGTTGTATAAAATTACCATCACCCATTAAACCACGGTCGGCAGTTGCTCTCTTCGTAAGCAATATGCTCAAGGGAAGCATGATGAATGTGGACATCCAAGCGCCGATAGCTGGGTGAATATTTCCTTCCTTGGCATAGTTACCTGCGAAAACCCCAATAAAATAATAAGTCAAAAATAAGACAATGGCGATGACCATAGGTAATCCGAGTCCTCCTTTGCGTATGATCGCTCCCAACGGCGCCCCCACAAAAAATAAAATGATACAAGAAAATGCCAAGGCATATTTCTGATGTAGGGATAGAATGTGACTGTTATAAAACTTGAACCGCTTTTGAAGTTCTTCCTTCTTGGCTTGCACTGTAGTAAGGATTCCTGCTACAGAAGTATTTGCATTGTTAAAGACCTGCTGCCTTTGCCACTCTTGCAGTTTATCCAACACATCACCCACGGAAGAAATACTATCTTTTTCATTTTCCTCAATCTCTTGTTCAGGTACTTTGGTCAAATTTTGTTTAATCCGAATACCGCGAATACTGTCCTTCTCTTTAGAAATGGGAAAGGCTCCCATACGACCGGTGATATTCTTGGAAAAGGCTTCTACTTTTTTCAGATTATCCTTCCCTAGGGAATCGATATCCTTGACCAAACGGGTAACATTCTTCATTTTATTGGTGGTGATGTTACCATCTTCTTCCAAATCTTGATTGTTCAATTCGGAGACATCGATATTTATGGTATAGGTCTCAAAATCTGATTTGGCAAAGGGATGTTTTCTTCTGGCTTTGGGCGCCTTGGGTTTAAGTTCTTCGTAATAGTTGCCATCCTTCAACACGAGTTGAATGATATCTGAATCTTCACTACTGATCAATTCCCCCGATTTGGCTTTGATCACGGTATTATTCACACCCTGTTGGGTTTTCTTATGGATGATGACGTTTTCAAGAAATCGATCTTGCTCCCCGAACTTTTTGTCCACTTTGATGTTCATGCCTTCCCCAGTACCTTCAAAATCACTAAAAATACCTTCTGTGATTGCCGCCGCAGGCTTCACCTTGGCAATATTACGTCTAAGATTAAAGGTTTTTTGCTCTGATTTGGGAATGACATTGTTGGCAAAGAAAAAGGTGACACCGCCCAGAAGAATGACAAAAACAATTAAACTTCGCATGGCTCTTTGCAGCGAGATGCCGGATGCCTTCATCGCGGCAAACTCATAATTCTCGGCAAACGTACCAAAGGTCAAGATGGAAGAGAGCAGTACGGTTAAGGGTAATACCTTATCCACCAAACTGGGCATATAGTAAAAAAGAAACTTTCCGATTATGACAAGACCTAGCCCTTTTCCTGCCAAGTCATCAATAAAAAGCCATATTCCCTGAAAAATGAATATGACCATTAAGATGAGGAAGGAGCTGAAAAAATTGTAAAGAAATCGCGATAAAATATATCGGTCTAAGATTTTCAACGTCTAGTTTCTTATGATGTAATACCCTTCGTCCTCGTATTTTTTCTCGTTAAAGGTAAACAAGGTATTGGACAGCGCCTGATTGGTTTTAAAAGAATTAACGGTTATCGTGGTTTTGGTGCCATTTTTTCCTGTTTCTATGACCTTGTAAATATGTTTGGTCTGAGCATCCACACCTAGAAGAATCGACTTAATTTCTGAATCCGTATCAATAGGAGTCAATTTTACATACTGAATTTTTCTTCCCTGTACATCTTGAAGCACATCCCATTTATAAGTATGACCTTCTTTATAAAAGGTCAACATTTTGGAAGGCGTCACGGTGTTTTCATCCTCCCAACGGTCCTCAATGGTCACCTCCTCATTGTCGGGAACGATGGTATATACCTTTTTTCCATCATACATTTGTTTGGATCCAAACAAATCCACCAAATACTTATCGCCTTGAAGCGTAGCGTTTCCCCGAGTTTCACTTTTGGTGTTTGCCTCGGTATTCTCTAAGCTGTATTTAAAATCAACATAGATGTTGCTGTAACCCTTCACTTTGTTGTATACTTCATTCAAGAGGGATTCTGCTTTGGGTGAGTTTTGGGCTGCACCAATAAATCCTAGTGAGAGTGAAATGGAGAGTATGAGTATTTTTTTGAACATGGTCTTTTATTGTTTTGTTTCGTTTTCCAGTAATTGATTTAAGGCAAGGATATCAGGAACCAAAACCTGTCGGGCCTTACTTCCTTCAAATGGCCCCACGATTCCTGCAGCTTCGAGCTGATCTATGATTCTACCGGCCCTGTTATATCCCAATTTTAGTTTTCGTTGTATCAAGGAAGCCGAACCTTGTTGCGCTGTCACGATGACTTCGGCAGCGTCCCGGAACATGGAATCCCTGTCAGCAATATCATAATCAATACCCGTGCCAGAATCTTCCCCAACATACTCAGGCAGTAGATGGGCATCAGGGTACGCGCGTTGTGAACCAATGTACTCTGTGATTTTGGCAACCTCAGGAGTGTCAACAAAGGCGCACTGCAAACGGGTAACGTCGTTGCCTTGGGTGAAAAGCATGTCCCCGCGACCAATCAATTGATCGGCTCCTTGAGCATCCAAAATGGTCCTAGAATCGATTTTCGAAGTAACCCGAAAAGCGATACGTGCCGGGAAGTTGGCTTTAATAATTCCTGTAATGACGTTCACTGAGGGTCGTTGTGTGGCAATAATTAAATGTATTCCTATGGCCCTAGCCAATTGGGCAAGACGCGCAATGGGCGTTTCCACTTCCTTGCCTGCGGTCATGATCAAATCGGCAAACTCATCAATCACCAAAACAATGTAGGGCAAAAACTTATGACCGTCGTTTGGATTTAGTTTTCGGGCCTTAAACTTGGTATTGTATTCTTTAATATTCCGAACCATCGCCAATTTTAGAAGCTCGTACCGATTGTCCATCTCAATACAGAGAGAATTCAAGGTATTAATGACCTTAGTGTTGTCCGTAATAATAGCCTCATCAGAATCGGGCAACTTGGCCAGAAAGTGACGCTCTATTTTATTGTATAAGGTAAGTTCAACCTTCTTTGGGTCAACCAAAATAAATTTAACTTCTGCGGGATGTCGTTTGTACAACAGGGAGGTAATAACTGCATTAAGACCTACCGATTTTCCTTGTCCTGTGGCACCCGCCATAAGCAAGTGGGGCATTTTGGCCAAATCAACCACAAAGGTTTCATTGCTGATGGTTTTACCAAATGCAATGGGCAATTCCATCTCTGCTTTTTGAAATTTGCTGGAAGCAATTACTGAACGCATGGAAACGATAGTGGCATTCTTGTTTGGTACTTCAATCCCTATAGTCCCTTTTCCAGGAATAGGCGCAATGATTCTAATACCCAAGGCAGCCAATGAAAGGGCAATGTCATCCTCAAGGTTCTTGATTTTGGAAATACGTATCCCTGCTTCGGGAACAATTTCATATAAGGTGACCGTCGGCCCTATGGTTGCTTTAATTTGGGCAATGCCAATCTTATAATTTTTAAGGGTACTTACAATCTTATTCTTATTTTCTTCGAGCTCTTCTTGATTGATGGTAATTCCGCCACTTGCACCGTGGGCATCCAATAATTCGAGAGGTGGGAATTTATAGTTGCCGAGTTCCAGCTTAGGGTCAAATTCTCCAAAATCCTTCACCAACTTTTCAGCCTTGATGTCTTTTTCCTCCTTTTCTTGTTTTACGGTCTCGACTTTTAAATCAATATCGGGAGTTTCTTCTTCCGCAGGGATATTAACATCGAGTCCAGCTTCTGGATTTAACTGAGGGATATCCTTCTTATGGGTATACGTGTCTACGACCACAGGGGTGTCGTCTTCCATGCTGAGTTCGATACTGCCGTCATCGGTCACGGAGGCCAGTTTGGGTTCTTTTTTACCAAGCGAAGATTGTAGGCCTTCTTTTTGGGATTTGAAAAAATTGGCAAAGCCTTCAGGCGTAAAGTTGAACAGCCGTACCAAAATGACCATCAGAACAAAAATGAGAATGAGAAAGATTCCAATCTTCCCAACGTAGTCTTGAAGGAAATCGTTCATTTCGAAGCCTATGGAACCTCCTAACAAAGGTTGCTCCATAGCAAAAAAACCGAAGGCAATGGATGTCCAAATAACCCCGATAAGACCCCAAATCCATTTCCCGACCAATCCTTTGGTATTCAATCCTAAAAAAAGATAGAGTCCGGTGATGGCAAAGAGTAGGGGAAAGACAAAAGAAGCAAGGCCAAATCCTTTATACATAAAAAAATGACTCACCGCCGCCCCAAATTTGTTCAATAAGTTGCTGGCCTGAGCATTTCTGTCCTTAAACTCGGTAAGTAGACTTTGATCTTCTTGCCAAGTGAAATAATAGGACATAAAAGAAAAGAACAAAGCGATGCTAAGGACAATCAACAAACTTCCAAAAATAATTTTGTTCTGTTTGGAGAGCTTAGGCGATTTCTTCCTCTTCTGCGTGCTAGATTTTGATTTGGTTCTCTTTTTTGCCATCAAATAACCTCTAATAAGCGGGCTAATTTACAAATTTACGATACCATCGTCGTCCTTGGACTTGCCTCAAATCAATTTAGGGACATAAATGATCAAGCCGACTATAGTGGCCAGTATCGATACTATCATAACGGCCCCTGCCGAAATATCTTTTATGAACCCAATTTTTTTATCATGTTCGGGCTGAATGTAATCGGCCAATTTTTCAATGGCGGTATTTAAGCCTTCAATTCCCATTACCAACCCAATGGCAAGCAGCTGAATGGCCCACTCCGTCGCTGATATGTCAAAATAAAAACCTGCACCGGTGACGAACAGGGCTATAAAAAACTGGATTTTAATACTGGCTTCCGTCCAAAGTAAAAGAAACAGCCCTTTGAAGGCATAGCCGACACTTTTAATACGATTAAGAAAAAAGGGTTCCTTAGGCATCCATAAGAGCTTCTAGAGCTGCTTTGTAATTTGGTTCATCGGCGGTTTCCGAAACCTGTTCCGTATAGCGCACCGTGCCATTGGCATCCAACACCAAAACACATCTGGAAAGAAGGGACTCAAAAGCACTATCTGCGAATTCCAACCCGTAGTCCTTGCCAAACGTACCAGTTTTATAATCTGATAGCATCTCGACATTTTCAATACCTTCAGCTCCACAAAAACGAGCTTGCGCGAAAGGTAGATCTTTTGAAATACACAAAACTTTTGTGTTTTCGAGTTCTGCCGCCTCTTCGTTGAACTGCCTTACCGACTTGGCACAAGTGCCGGTGTCAACACTGGGGAAAACATTCAAAACCAACTTGGAGCCCTTATAGTCAGAAAGAGACACTTGGGAAAGGTCTGATTTTGTCAATGTGAAATCAGGTGCGCTTGTATGTGCAGCAGGCAATTCACCAACCGTGGTTGCTGGATTTCCGCCTAAAGTAATTGATGCCATAGTCTTTAATTTTAATTTGGGATGAAGTTAAAAATATTCACCTAAGCAAGCCTTATCCCTTTTGATATTTTTATCACAAAATTGGAAAAAATTAGGTGGCCGTTGAAGTGGTCAATTGCTTGATTTTGATATTGAGTGCGGCAAAGAACAGCGTCATAAATGGACTGAGCCAATTGAAAATGGCATAAACAAAGTACTCGCCAACAGCAACTCCCAAAACGCCGCTATGGTACGCTCCGCAGGTATTCCACGGAACCAACACTGATGTCACCGTTCCTGAATCCTCCAGGGTTCGACTTAAATTTTCGGGAGCCAATCCTCTTTCTTCATAAGCTTTTGAGAACATCTTCCCGGGAACAACCAAAGCCAAATACTGATCGGAAGCGGTAACGTTCAAGGCCAAACAACTTCCCACCGTACTGGCAAAAAGTCCAAAGGTTGTTTTAGCCATACCCAACAGAGATTTGGTTATCCTTTGAAGTGCACCGATGCCATCCATAATACCACCAAACACCATGGCGCAAACAATAAGCCAAATGGTTCCTAGCATTCCTGCCATTCCCCCTGAAGTAAACAGGTCATTAAGCGCAGGGTCACTGGTTTCGATTGCTGTATCGACTGTAATGGAATTCAGTATGCCCTTATACCCCGATTCAAAATTCAAACTGGTTCCACCCCCAATTGTGGTTACGATATCTGGTTGAAAAAGAAGTGCAAACACACCACCTAAAAGGGTTCCAATAAGAAGCGCCAACAAGGGTGGTGCTTTTTTGACTATGAGAAAGATGACCACAATCGGCACTATAAATAGCCAACCGTTTATGTTGAATGCTGCGTCTATATTTTTCAAAATAGAAGCGGTATCTGCTACCCCGGAAGTATCTATGGTAAAACCAAGAATAATAAATACTATTAGCGTTATACTTACCGTTGGAATAGTGGTCCAACCCATATAACGAATATGGGAAAACAAATCCCCTCCCGCCATGGCAGGCGCCAGATTGGTGGTATCACTCAGGGGAGACATTTTGTCCCCAAAGTAAGCTCCCGAAAGTACCGCTCCCGCAGTCATGCCAAGGGAAATGCCCAAGGCATCACCAATTCCTATCAAGGCAATACCTACTGTAGCAGCTGTGGTCCAACTACTTCCCGTGGCAATGGAGATGATTGCACAAATAATGACACATGCAGCCAAAAATATGGTAGGATTTAATATTTGAAGGCCATAATAAATCATGGCAGGGATAATCCCACTGACCAGCCAGGTGCCAGAAAGTGCACCGACCATCAACAAAATCAGCAAAGCTCCCGTAGTGGATTTCACATTGTCCGCTACTTCTGCCAACATTTGTTTGTAGGAGACTTTGTTGAAGAATCCGACAATGGCTGCAACCGCACCACCAAGGAGAAGTATAAATTGATTGGAGCCACTTAACGCGTCATCACCAAATACATATACATTATAGGCAAGCATGCCCACTAAGGCAAACACGGGGATTAAGGCTTCCCAAATGTTCAGTTCCCTATTTTCAATGATGACTTCGTTTTTGCGGTATTTGGCTTTTTCTTTTTTTTCGGACATGGGTTGAAGTTTGGTGGAAGGTAATATTACGACTTTGCACCTTGTTCTCCAAACCCAAACCCAATTAGGCCTTTTGGGTCAAAATCGACTTTCCATTAATGATACCGAGACTTTCCATGCACTGGCGCATGACCAAATAGGTTCTGTGGATGTCATTGTCCAAGCCAATTGAAAAACGGATTAGTCCTTGCGACAACCCCAATTCTTCCTGTTCTTCCAAAGGAATTTCCGAGGATGTGGAAGTGCCAGGAGCACTAAATAAGGTTTTATAGAAGCCAAGGCTTACCGCTAAGTATCCCAATTTCTCTTTTTGCATCAGTTCCATCAGGGCATTGGCTTTGTCAAGGGAGCCTACATCCAAAGTTAGCAGTCCTCCAAATCCATATTCCAGATTCATTTGTTTTTTCATGGTAGAGTGTCCCGTGTGGCTTTTTAATCCTGGGTAGACCACGCGAAGACCATCTTCTTCAAACCGTTGCGCCAAAAAATGCGAATTTTCGCTATGTTTTTTGATTCGAACATGCAGCGTCCGCATGTTTTTCAGAATAGATGCCGCCCGTAGGCTATCCAAAGTACTTCCAAGCAACATGCCCGCTCCATCGTTCACATCCTTTAAACGCAAACAAAATTCTTTGGAGGCGCATACAGCTCCCGCTACACAATCGCTACTGCCATTGATGAATTTGGTGAGACTGTGCACAACGATGTCTGCCCCTAGTTTTGCCGCATTTATGCTAAGCGGGGAAAATGTGTTATCGACCACTAGAGGAATCCTATTTTTTTTGCATAGCTCGGACAGGGTGGGAATATCAGCTATTTCCAACAACGGATTACTCACCGCTTCACAGTACACCATTTTCGTTTTGGATGTTATGGCAGCTTCCACAGCCTTAAGGTCTGTGATATCCACAAATGAGGTGTGGATATTGAACTTCTTCAAAAAATTTTTCAAAAGGGCATAGGTGCCCCCGTAGATGGTTCTGCTGCAAACAATATGGTCACCAGAATCGCACAATTGAAGAATTACAGCACTGATAGCACCCATGCCACTAGCGTATACGTTGGCCGATTCCGTCCCCTCCAATTGGGCCATGGCTTCACCCAGATAGAGGTTGGAAGGGGAGGAGTGACGACTGTACAGGTAACATCCTTCGGTATTCCCCTCGAAGGTATCGAACATGGTCTTTGCAGAAAGAAAGGTGTAGGTCGATGAATCGGAAATGGAAGGGTTGACCCCGCCAAATTCACCAAAATATTGTAGGTCTTGAATGTTTTCTGAAGCTTTATAGTCCATATCTTTTTTTTTCTATAAAGTTAATACTTAAAGGAATTAAGGTCAATTAATATTACATAATTTAGAATAAAATTCTTAAATTGGTACAAATACAGATTTTTGTTCTTTCTAATTTAGAATTACTGTTTAAAAACCGAATATTATTCACTATGGAATTGGATACAACCGACAAAAAATTGATTCAGCTTTTACAAGAAGATTGTAAAAAAACCACAAAGCATTATGCCGATCAGCTGAATCTTTCCAAAACAGCAGTTTACGAACGCATCAGGAGGCTGGAAAGACAGGGAATAATTACCAAATATGTGGCTCTAGTTAATAAGGAGAAGGTACAGCGGGACTTTACCGTTCTTTGTCATGTTAGACTCGTACAGCATACCAAGGAGAATGTTAAACAATTTGAACGCGAAATACTGAAGTTGGAAGAAGTTTCCGAATGCTTTCATGTAAGCGGTGACTACGACTATATTTTGAAGGTAAACGTGGAAAACATGAAGCGTTACAGGGATTTCATGGTCACAAAACTTACCGTTATTCCCAATATTGGGAACACTCAAAGTTCGTTTGTAATTCAGGAAGTTAAGAGCAGCACGGCTGTTTTTGTTTAAGAAAGTTTAACCTAACAGGGTGTTAAAATCCATAGGTTGAGACACGCGCCTTGTTAACTTGAAGGCAAAACCAAAAAATGAACAGACATCAATTTTTGAAATCCTCTGCGATTTCGGGGCTTGCTGCGGCCTCCTTCCCCTTACTTTCATTTAAGCCACAAGAAGATCCACAACTGGATAAAAAGATTGTACAAGAATTTGTTGGGAAATCACATAGTGATATCAACAAAGTTAAAGAGTTACTAGAGGAATATCCCACACTACTAAATGCTGCCCATGATTGGAAGTATGGAGACTTTGAGACAGGTCTGGGTGCTGCTAGCCATGTAGGTTACAAGGAAACGGTTCATTTTTTTCTGGAAAATGGGGCTCAGGCCAACATTTTTACCGCTTGCGTTCTAGGTGAGATTGATGTGGTTAAAGCTATGCTCACAGCATTTCCGAAAACCATACATGCCAAAGGCCCACATGGTTTTACGCTCTTACATCATGCGCAAAAAGGTGGCGATGAGGCATTGGAAGTCAAGGAATATTTGATGAGTCTTGGGGCAAAAAAGACAATGGTAAAACTATATTGACATGAAGTCCCGTATGCGCCTATTTTTAATTATACTGGCCACCGTCTTGGGTGGATTTTCCCTTGTTCTGTACACCACCCTTTCCGAAGAAATTATTTTAAAAGGCATTACTTACTGCACATCATCTTTGTCAAAACTGGCCTATGGAAGTTTTACCTTCTTCATATCCGCTTTCCTTGCCGGCTTTTTAGCTTCCTTGGTTGTTGTACGTGACAATAGTTGGCCCCATTTTTTAATTTCTGCGGCAATTGTCGGGAAGATGTTGTTCCTTTTATTTTTTGGGTATTGGGCCATCTCATTTTGGTCTGTGACCGGTTTGCACATTTCTTTGATTGCAGGTCTTTGGGCCGGTTTCTTCGGAGCTGCAAAATTTCCTTTGGCCCCAATGTGAAGCGGCTCGGTTTAACGGAAAAACATTCGTATTTTTACGGCCGTTTTACAACTTGTTTTAACTGTTCTTAGCTAAGATTTATGAATCAATATGATGTGGCCATAATTGGCTCTGGTCCCGGAGGGTATGTAGCAGCGATACGCTGTGCACAATTAGGAATGAAAACCGCAATAATTGAAAAGTACCCAACTCTGGGCGGCACTTGCCTCAATGTGGGGTGTATTCCTTCAAAGGCACTGTTGGATTCGTCACACCATTATGAGGATGCCGTTAAGCATTTTCAAGAACATGGCATTGATATTCCCGGGGATGTCAAGGTGAACCTAAAACAAATGATTGCTCGCAAGCAAGCTGTAGTGGACCAAACCACTAAGGGAATCCAATTCTTAATGGACAAAAACAAGATAAACGTCTACGAGGGTCTGGGCAGTTTTAAGGACGCTACGCATATCAATATCGCGAAATCAGATGGAAAAACTGAAACCATTGAAGCAAAAAATACCATCATAGCAACAGGTTCCAAACCTTCTACCTTGCCTTTTATTGAAATTGACAAGGAAAGAATCATAACCTCTACCGAAGCATTAAAACTAAAAGAGATTCCAAAGCATTTGGTTGTTATTGGCGGGGGAGTAATTGGTTTGGAGTTGGGCCAAGTGTATAAACGACTTGGTTCTGATGTCACGGTTGTTGAGTTTATGGACCGGATTATTCCAGGAATGGACGGAGCTCTTTCCAAAGAATTGATGAAGGTGATGAAAAAGCAAAAAGTGAAGTTTCACCTCTCCACAAAAGTGAAATCCGTTGAACGAAAAGGAGATGAGATAATCATAAAAGCCGATGATAAAAAAGGTGAGGAAGTCTCCTTTACGGCAGACTACTGTCTGGTTTCCGTTGGACGTCGCCCATACACGGAAGGATTAAATGCTGAGGCTGCAGGAGTGAAACTTGATGATAGAGGCAGAGTAGAGGTCAATGGGCACTTACAGACCAATGTAGCGAATATTTACGCCATTGGCGACGTGGTTCGAGGCGCCATGTTGGCCCATAAAGCTGAAGAGGAAGGCACCATGGTTGCTGAGATTCTCGCAGGACAAAAACCACATATCGATTATAATTTGATTCCCGGAGTGGTGTACACGTGGCCTGAGGTGGCCGCTGTGGGCAAAACTGAGGAAGAATTGAAAGAAGCTGGAGTAGCATACAAGACAGGGCAGTTTCCTATGCGTGCGTTGGGGCGTGCACGTGCCAGCATGGATATCGATGGCTTTGTGAAAATCTTGGCCGACAAAAACACCGATGAGGTTTTAGGCGTCCATATGATTGGGGCCCGTTGCGCTGACTTGATTACCGAAGGTGTAACTGCTATGGAGTTTAGGGCTTCTGCAGAGGATATGGCACGAATGAGCCATGCTCACCCGACCTATGCCGAAGCGGTAAAAGAAGCTGCATTGGCCGCAACTGAGGATAGGGCCATACACATATAGCACTTATTTTGTCTAGCTATTTTTCAAAGCTAAAAGGAAATTTTTTGGGAAAGGTTCTAACTAGTTTTTGACGAAGGCGAACACCCTGCTCAAGAACAGCTTGGCTCGCATACCCAATTCCTTTAAAACGGGTTTGGCAAGATCATAGGCTTCGGCAGTCTGAATTTTAGCCCATTCAAAAATCAAGGAGATATTGTCCTTGATTTCTTGTTCGCGCTTATTATAGGCAAGCGCCAAATATGTGCAAAGAACCATAAAAGCAATGGCGCCGGAAATCACCAACGTTGGGTTAAGCGAGTGGTTCAAGAAACGATAAAGGCCCAATCCCGTGAAACTTCCATAGAGAACAATAAAATGAATCACGTAGATGGACAAAGTGCTGGCTCCAATTTTTAGTACCGTAGCGTTGTTCATAAATTTCCTCAGAATCATGAACACGGCAAAAACGAGGAACACATCCCCAAGTCTAATAAACAGATAGTTGTTAAAGAAGATATCCGCAAAAAGCTGAATTCCAGTTGTTCTATGCAGCTCTAAAAACGCGTCCGAGGAATAGAAAATCAAAACTGAGCCTATGGCAATAGCACTGCTTATCGCAACGGGATATAGATATTTTGAATTTTTATATCGGGTAAATAAAATAGACAAAAACCCACCAATGGTAGCATAGCCCAACCATGGAATAATGGTAAAGACTGAGCCATTGGACTTGGTAAAATAATTGGCCAGTGCATCAGGCAAAAATCCAAAAGACCATGTTTTGTAAAAAGGCTCAAAAAGAAACAATAGAATAGTGACCCCTAGCATCAGGGCAGGGAAGAGCCAGGGTTTTCTTTTGATGCTGAACAAATAAATTCCAATCACACCCAAAATGGAAAGACCAATGCAGTGCAATACATCCACCAAATAAAAGGAATCATAAATCTCTCCATTTAAGAGACCAAACAAATTCATCCGTAGTAAATACCCTATTAATAGGAGTTGTAATCCTCTTCGAATCCCTTTTTTTACCCTTGGATTTTCTAACCCCTTTTGGGGTACTCGAATTAACAAATAGGTGAAAATAAAACCAGAAACCGTAAAGAATACGGGGGCTGTAATCCCTCTAAAATAGAGCCATGTATCGAATACTAGATTATTCCTATCCCTAAAGACCGGATCTAACAACCCATCGATGAAATGCCCTTGAAGCATCATCAAAATGGCCCATGCGCGCATGGCGTCGATAAAGAATAACCTAGTGCTATTGGATTTCATTGTAAAACAATTATCCTATATACTTGCATAACAAGTAGTTTGGATGTTTTGCACGGCAAAATTAGACAAAATACTGGCAACTAAGGAGGTATTGGGGTATTTTAGCGAAACAATCAAATAATATAGGCAATGGCTGAAATTTTGGCATTGGCGGGTAGCAATTCTTCTACTTCCATTAATTATGAATTGATACGGTATACCACTTCTTTAATAGAAGGTCATGAAATTCAAGTACTAAATATGGCCCAATATCCTTTTTCTATGTATTCGGAAGATGAAGAAAGGCAAAAAGGATTTTCAAACTCTTTGATAGAGTTGAAAAATGACATCCAAAAAGCCAAGGGCGTTGTCCTGTCGGTCAATGAGCACAATGGAAATCCTTCGGCCTACTTTAAGAATGTAATAGACTGGCTTTCACGATTGGAGCGTAAATTTTTTCAAGACACATTTGTATTCTTAATGTCAGCCTCTAGAGGAAAAAGGGGGGGAGTAGGCTCCTTGCAAGTACTGGAAGCCTTGTTGCCGCGTTTTGGTGCCGAAGTGGTCACCACGTTCTCTTTACCCTCGTTTCAGGAAAATTTTGAAAAAGGTACTATTGTTTCCTCTGATTTACAGTTGGCACATCAGGACGCTCTGAATCGATTTTTAGAAAAACTAACCTAGGTCGATTTGCAAAGAGTACTTCGTTCTTTTCCTTTTTCGGATTTAAAAGCTCTTAAAAAAGCACTATTGAACTGGTCAAGACCCTATCAGCATATTGTATGGTTGGATAGCAATGAGCATCATGAACCCTATTCATCTTTTGAAGCAGTACTGGCGGTTGGTGGACAGACCAATCAGTCCAAAAATTTCATTAAAACCATCGATGAAGTACAAAATTACCTCGACAAAACGAAAGATTGGCTTTTTGGATGCATCACTTATGATTTTAAAAATCAGCTAGAGGCCCTAAAATCTAGAAACCGGGATGCACTGGATTTTCCCGAAGTTTGTTTTTTTCAACCCGAAAAGATTATCAGGATAAAGGACAACTCGGTTGATTTCCTTTATCTGGAATCCGTTGCAAACGAAATCGAAAATGACTTTAATAAAATAAGTAATTCTACTTCCAATCAAACCGATACATCAACCCGTGGGGTCCGAATTCAAATGCGCATCCATAAAGATGCCTATTTTGAAAAAGTCAATTCGCTATTGGACTCCATCAAGAGAGGCGATATCTACGAAGCCAATTTATGCCAGGAGTTTTATTCGAACAATACAGGGATGGATCCCTGGCACATTTACCGGAAACTGAATGACATTTCTGAACCCCCTTTTGCTACCTTCCTCCGCTTAAACGATAAGTACCTTTTATGTGCTTCCCCAGAGCGTTATTTAAAAAAAATGGGAAACCAAGTGATTTCACAGCCCATAAAAGGAACAGCTCCAAGGGGATTGAACGTAGATGAAGACCTAATTCTGGAAGAAGCCTTGGCAAATGACCCCAAAGAAAGGGCAGAGAACATCATGATAACCGATTTGGTAAGAAATGACCTTTCCAAAAGCGCCCTTATGGGAAGCGTTGATGTTAAAGAACTTTGCAAAGTGTATCGGTTTAAACAAGTACATCAAATGATTTCCACTATCGAATCTGAGGTATCTGTTAATACAAAGGCCACAGATCTTATTAAGGATACTTTTCCTATGGGGAGTATGACCGGAGCTCCTAAGATATCTGCGATGCAAATCATTGAAGAGCTGGAAGAAACCAAACGGGGTTTATACAGCGGAACAGTTGGCTACTTCGACCCAAAAGGTGATTTCGATTTTAATGTGGTGATTCGAAGTATTCTCTACAATGCATCAAAACAGTATATTTCCTATTCGGTAGGTAGTGCCATTACGGCCAAGTCTGACCCAGCCAAAGAATACCAAGAATGCCTTTTAAAAGCAAAGGCCATGCGCAGTGTATTGGAATCGACCGATAGTTAATCACTACTTTTGACAGGTGCTTCAGGAATTTCAACAAAATATTGAAAATCAGCTTTCTTTTTTAAAGAAGAGTTCTTTGGTGGTCGCCTGTAGTGGGGGGGTGGACAGCGTTGTTTTGGCGCACATTTGCCATCAACTAGGATTGGATATCGTTTTGGCGCACTGTAATTTTAAGCTGAGGGGTTTGGAAAGTGATGGGGATGAGAAGTTTGTAAAGCAACTGGGAAAAGCTTTAGGCCTTACCGTTTTCACAACTTCTTTCGACACCTTGGCCCATGTTAAAACCCATGGGGGTTCTGTTCAAATGGCAGCTCGGGAATTGCGTTATCAGTGGTTCGATGAACTTCTTGAAATGGAAAACAAAGATTACGTTTTAACAGCCCATCAAGCGGATGATTGCCTCGAGACTTTTTTAATTAATCTATCGAGAGGAACGGGAATTGAAGGGTTAACCGGTATTCCTGAAGTCAATAACAGGGTGGTTCGACCTTTGCTTCAGTTTTCCCGTGAAGAGATTTTGGCGTATGCGCAATCAGCCAATTTGAAATGGCGAGAGGATTCCAGCAATAGGGAAACCAAATATCTTCGGAACAAAATCAGAAAGGAAATAACTCCTAAACTTAAGGAACTCCATCCTACATTTTTGGATAACTTTTTAAGAACCCGGGAATATCTGCTACAAACAAAAGGTTTAGTGGATAAAACCGTTGAAAATACGAGGACTAACTTGTTTGTTAAGGAAGGGCAAAGAACTAAAATTCCAATTAAAGAGCTTAAAAAGCTTGAACCATTGAAACCCTATTTATTTGGACTCTTTCACCCCTATGGATTTACAGAATGGGACGATGTGCATGCGCTTTTGAGCGCTATGAGTGGTAAGGAAGTCCACTCTAAAACCCACAGATTATTAAAGGACAGAGCGTATTTGATTCTTAAGGAAATAACGGTCCAGGAGTCAAGCGTACATCTTTTGGAAGAGGAGCAAAAAACTATCAAACATCCCATTCATTTGACCATAGAAGAGGTTTCTCAAATAGAAAATCCATCAAAAAACACCGTTTTTTTAGATAAGGAAAAGTTAAACTATCCGTTAGTATTAAGGAAATGGGAAAAAGGCGACTATTTTTATCCACTTGGGATGCAGGGGAAGAAAAAGCTATCCAAATTCTTTAAGGATGAAAAAATGGATGTTTTTTCGAAGGAGAAGCAATGGTTGATTTGCTCAGGAGATGAGGTTGCTTGGGTAGTCGGACGCAGGGGAGATGAGCGTTTTAAAGTAAGCAATGCAAGCCAAAAGATTATTAAAATCACGGTTAACGAATGAGAGTATTAGCAATACTTTTTGCAATTTTATTCAATTTTGGTTCGGTTTTCGGTCAATCTGAAGACAATCCGGCCATTTGGTCACATTCGGTGGAGAAAATATCCGAGACCGAATATGAGTTGACCTTCAAAGGGATTATCCAAGAGGGATGGCATGTGTATTCGCAATACACAGCGGAGGGAGGTTCACTGCCCAGTGAGTTCACCTTTGAAGGAGCAGGAGAGGACTACGAACTGATAGGGGGTACGGAGGAGAGTGAGACCATTAAGGAGTATAGTGAGATTTTTGAGGTGGAAGAAACCTTCTTCAAAGGAGAAGCCATCTTTACGCAAAAGATTAAACTTTTACGACCTGAGGTATCGCAGATTTCAGTTAATCTATTCTATCAAATTTGTAAGGAAGTCTGCATCCCCATGGATGAATTTTTTCAAATTTCTTTGGACGGCTCAGCCTTTATTACTGAAACCAAAAATCTTGACGAAGCCAGCGTTGCTTTGGGGGAGTCCTTAAAAATTGACTTGCAGAACAGGGAAGTTTTAAGCCAGGGAGCCTTGGGCAATTCAGCTTCCAAATCGAACCTCTGGATGATATTCGGACTTGGTTTTTTGGGTGGATTGATAGCTTTGTTGACTCCCTGTGTGTTTCCGATGATTCCGCTAACGGTTTCTTTTTTCACCAAGCGGTCACAGCAAAGGTCGAAAGGAATCTTCAATGCCATTCAATATGGCTTCTTTATTGTCTTGATTTACTTTTTGCTGAGTTTGCCTTTCCATCTTTTCGATTCCGTCGATTCGCAAATTCTGAATACCATTGCAACCAACATTTGGCTGAATATTCTCTTTTTCATAATCTTCGTCTTTTTTGCATTTTCCTTTTTCGGCTACTACGAATTGACCCTTCCAAGCTCATGGGCCAATAAGATGGATGCCGCTTCACATAAGGTTGGTGGAGGTTTGGGTATCTTTTTTATGGCATTGACCTTGGCGATTGTTTCCTTTTCGTGTACGGGTCCCATTTTAGGTGGACTTTTGGGAAGTACGACACTGGCCGAAGGAAATGTTGCCATAAATTTATCGGCCGGAATGGTAGGTTTTGGTTTGGCCTTGGCATTGCCCTTTGCTCTTTTTGCGCTTTTCCCAGCTTGGTTAAATTCCCTTCCTAAATCAGGAGGTTGGATGACCACGGTAAAGGTGGTTTTGGGCTTTTTGGAACTGGCACTGGCCTTCAAATTCTTGTCCAATGCTGATTTGGTTGGTAATTGGGGGATTTTGAAGCGGGAAATCTTTTTGGGAGTTTGGATTGTACTTTTCGTTTTATTGGCCCTCTATTTATTTGGAGCATTTCGGTTTCCACACGATGGTCCCAAACAAAAACTGTCCGTTCCACGTAAGATTGTCGGGCTCTTTTCTGCCGCTTTTTCGATATATCTTATCCTAGGACTTGCCAACATTACCCATCTTCGTTTTTTGAGCGGTTTTCCACCGCCTGACTTTTACAGTCTACAACAGACCGATAGTGAATGTCCACTGGGATTGGATTGCTATAAGGATTTCGATGAAGGTTTGGCCGTTGCCAAAGAACAGAACAAACCCATTTTATTGGACTTTACCGGATGGGCCTGTGTAAATTGTAGAAAAATGGAGGAGAACGTGTGGAGCCAGGCCAGCATTTATAGAATGCTTAAAGACGACTACGTCCTTATTTCGTTATATGTGGATGATCGGAAGGAATTACCAACAGATGAACAATTTGATTTTAAGTACGATTCGGGAAGAATAAAATCCATAGAGACCATAGGCCAGAAGTGGGGCACTTTTCAAACCATAAACTTCAACGCAGCTTCGCAGCCCTACTATGTCTTGCTTTCTCCAAACTTGGAGATTTTGAATGAAGCCGTTCAATATGTGGATGCGGAGGTTTATGAAGAGTGGTTAAAATCTGGTTTGGAAAACTACCAGCTCTCCATGAATCGACCATAGTTTTTTCATTTCATTTCCTGTTTTTACAAAAAAATGTAACTTCGAAAAGCTAAATAACTTAACCGAAGCTTTGTGAAAACATTCAAAAAGATACTTCTACTTCTTGCTGTTGTTATTGTATTACTGGTAATAGGAACAGCATTGTTCATGAACACCTTAAAACCGGAATATAGTGGTCAAAAAACCATGGCCGGCTTAAGCGATGAGGTAACTGTGTTCTATGATTCCTTTGGAATTCCCCATATATATGCAGAAAGTGAAGAAGATGCCTTTCAGGCCTTGGGCTATGTGCATGCGCAAGACCGCCTTTGGCAAATGGAATTGTTGCGAAGGGTGGCCAAAGGAGGATTGTCAGAGGTTTTTGGTCCAGATTTGGTAGACACAGATAAGTTTTTTCTCTCCTTGGGAATTGATGAACATACCAAAGCAACACTCACTAACATTGATAACGGCAGTCCTATGGCAGCATTATGTAATGCCTATTTGGATGGAGTCAATAGTTTTATTGAGAACGGACCTACGCCTGTTGAGTTTTATCTAACGGGTTTGGAGAAGAAGCCTTTCACGCTGGAAGACGTATACAATGCAGTGGGATATATGGCTTTTACTTTTGCCATGGGACATAAGACAGACCCCTTGCTTACCGATTTGAAAAATGACTTGGGTGAGGAGTACTTGAATGATTTGGCCATTGAATCCGATTCCTCAACGGTTTGGATAAAAAACTATAAGAATGTCTCCTCGGATTCTATTGCCACGAACATCACCGCAGCGGTAACCAAAGCTCTTGACAAATTGCCCATTCCACTTTTCGTAGGAAGCAACAGCTGGGTACTGGCTCCTGAAAAAACTAAATCTGGGAAGGTTATTTTGGCAAACGACCCACATATTGGTTTTGCTCAGCCATCAGTATGGTACGAGGCCCATGTGAGCACTCCCCATTATGAAAAGTATGGGTATCACATGGCAGGAGTGCCTTTTCCGTTGTTGGGACATGACAGGAATCTGGCCTATGGCTTGACCATGTTCCAAAATGATGACCTTAACTTCTATTTTGAAGAACTAAATCAGGCCGATAGTACAAAATACAACACTGAAGAAGGCTGGAAAGAGCTTCAAGTAGTGGAAAAGACCATTTCAGTTAAGGATGGAGATGATGTCTTGTTCACCTATAAAAAAACAAGGCACGGACCCATTCTTAATGGAATAGCAGACCAGATTACCCAAGAACGACCCGTAGCCATGTCATGGATCTATACCCGTCTCGAAAACAAGGTTTTGGATGCACTTTACGGTATTACCCATGCAGAAAATTTGGATGAGTTTCAAGAGGCCCTGCCCAATATTCATGCCCCAGGGCTTAATGTGATGTATGGCGACGCGGAAGGAAATGTTGCATGGTGGGCCAGTGCCCAACTTTACCAGATGCCCGATAGCATTTCCTCTAAGTTTATTTTGAATGGAGTCTCTGGCGAAGAGGAACCCGTTCGTTACCTCGATTTCTCCGAAAATCCGAGTGCAATAAACCCTCCATGGAACTACGTCTATTCCGCCAACAATCAACCTGATTCCATTGCAGGAATGCTCTATCCTGGTTATTATTTGCCGGAAAACAGAGCGAAACGCATTGTTGAACTTCTCGACAATAAGAATGATTGGGACAAAGAATCGGTTTCTGAGATGATTTTGGATGTGACCTCTTCCGTCAATCCGAGGCTAGTGTCAGAACTTATTAAGCTTTTGGATATATCCCACCTCGATCAGCAACAGTTGGTTGAAGTGGATAAGCTGAGCAATTGGGATGGATCATATACGCTGGACAGTCAAAGTGCACTATTATATCACAGAAGTGAATACTACGTGCTCAAAAACACCTTTGAGGATGAAATGGGACCTGAGCGATTCAAACAATTTCTTTCAACCCATTTGATGAAGAGACACATAGCCTGGGGCGCCATTATGAAAGTAGGCAAATGGTGGGATAACGTACTGACCCAAGACGTGGTGGAAACACGAAACCATATTGTGCTCAAGTCTTTCGCTGATGCCTGGACATCTTTGGTCAAGGATTTTGGACCAGACCCCAATGAATGGACTTGGGACAAAGTACATACCTTGGAACATAAACATCCGATAGGACAGGTAGCGTCTTTGCGAAAGTATTTAAACGTAGGACCCTTCCCCGTTGAAGGAAGTCGAGAGGTTATCAACAATATGACCTTCCCCTATGATAGTACCGGGTTTTATAAGGTCAGTACAGGGCCATCTACACGCAGAATAATTGATTTCTCAGATATTGAAAATAGCATCAGTATATTGCCAACCGGGCAATCTGGAAATCCACTTAGCGAACATTATAAAGACCAGGCCGAACTTTATGTCCGAGGTGAGTTTAGAAAAATGATGATGAATCAAAATGAAATAGAAACCACATCCAAGTCGAAGCTGGTTTTTGTTCCTTCCGAAAATTAAGAATCGTAATACGTTCAATTAGAAATGCGAGGGTTTAAACACCCTCGCATTTCTAGTTTTCTGAAATAAGGATTAGGGACAAACATCCTCACTATTTGCGGTGTACGGTTCCTGTCCACGCCCGGCTAAATATCCAGCAATTTTCCCTTGATTAAAATCACCAACCGTATTATTGAACAAATTGTTATAGTACGTCTGATATTGGTTTTGGGTTTGTTGAATAATTTGTTGGGCAAAAAGAGCGGTATTCCATTTTATGCCAACGGTTCCCGAACCGACTACAATTCTAATTTTATAACAAGGAGGATAGGACTGTTGAGTGACAACACTGTTGTAGTGAAAGACCCAATCCTCGTATCCACGACGCCAACCACAGTCATAGACGGAATTTGAAAAGATACCATATCCAGTACAGACTATAGGGCCTAGGGCATTTGTGGCGGTAGGTTCTTCAGAAACTTGAACTGGATTCTCGATTTCGTTTTCTGAACAGGAGATAGAAACTGCAAAAACGGCTAACATGACAAATAACTTTTTCATAGAATATAGATTTAGAGTTACTTAAAGTTAGTGAAATATTATATAAGTAAGAAAAAACCTACATGTAAATTATCGCTTATATTGAAAAAGAATTATTCATGTAATGAAAGGGCAGTTTGAACAATTTATACTGCCTATCCATCAAAGTATGTCAGTCATCTCCCGAGATTGAAATTATATTGTTTTCCATAGGATTTATGGAATGTTAACCAAAGTATATGGAAGTGCTGTTTTTGGAATAGAGGCCACTACGGTCACCGTTGAAGTCAATATCGATAGAGGAATTGGCTATCATCTCGTGGGACTACCCGATAATGCAGTAAAAGAGAGTCAATTTCGAATTGCTGCGGCGCTAAGGAACAACGGCTTTAAAATCCCAGGAAAAAAAATTACCATCAACATGGCCCCTGCAGACCTGCGCAAAGAAGGTTCGGCCTATGATTTAACTTTGAGCATGGGTATTCTTGCTGCTTCTAATCAGATAGAGGCTGACGAGATAGACCAATATCTGATTATGGGTGAGTTATCCCTCGATGGAAGTGTATTGCCTATAAAAGGAGCACTTCCCATTGCTATAAAGGCTTTGGAAGAAGGGTTTAAAGGATTTATTCTGCCCTATGAGAATGCTAGGGAAGCTTCCATCGTCGAAGGTCTTAAGGTGTTTGGAGTAAAGAAAATTGATGAGGTGATTGATTTCTTCGAGGGTAGATTAACCCTTCAACCTCTACAAATCGATATAGGGAAAGAATTCACGGAAAATCAAGAATTTTCGGAATTCGATTTTAGTGATGTCAAAGGACAAGAAAGTATTAAACGTTGCATGGAAATTGCTGCGGCAGGGGGTCACAATATCATATTGATCGGACCTCCTGGAGCTGGTAAGACCATGTTGGCCAAAAGGCTGCCCTCAATATTGCCTCCCATGACCTTGGCGGAAGCTCTGGAAACTACCAAGATACATAGTGTTGTGGGCAAGGTTAAAACCCAAGGTCTTATGAGTCAACGTCCTTTTCGCAGTCCACATCATACGATTAGCAGTGCCGCTTTGGTCGGTGGCGGGAGTTATCCGCAACCTGGTGAAATATCCTTATCGCACAATGGGGTTTTGTTTTTGGATGAATTGCCCGAGTTTGAACGAAGAGTGCTCGAAGTTATGCGTCAACCCATGGAGGATAGGGAAGTCACCATAGCCCGAGCAAAATTTGCTGTAACCTATCCAAGTAGTTTTATGTTGGTGGCTAGTATGAATCCAAGTCCTGGAGGGTATTTTAATGACCCCGATTCTCCCATTACCTCCTCACCTTCTGAAATGCAACGCTATCTTGGGAAAATCTCAGGTCCACTTTTAGATAGGATTGACATCCATATTGAGGCTACTCCAGTACCGTTCGAACAATTATCCGATGATCGGAAAGGAGAAAGCAGCCTTGAAATACGAAAGAGGGTAGTTGCTGCAAGAGAATTGCAAACCCAACGATTTACAGAAATGGGCATTCATTACAACGCACAAATGAATACCAAACACATTCGGCAATTCTGCTTTTTGGAGGGCACTTCCAAAAACTTACTTAAAACTGCCATGGAACAGCTGAATCTTTCTGCCCGAGCCTATGATCGTATTTTGAAAGTGGCACGCACCATAGCGGATTTAGATGGAGAAGAAGGTATTTTGGGCCAGCATATCTCAGAAGCGATTCAATATCGAAGCCTGGACAGGGAAGGATGGTTGGGCTAGTGCTCCACTAAGCACCGTAACTTTTGATTTTAAATGTTTTATGAAAACGTTTAAACAGAACGATTGCAAAATACAAGGCGATTGGTCGAGCATTAAGCTTTTTTTTGAATTTCAAAGAGGATTTGTTGAAGTAATCGGTTACACTGTAGATTCTTTCAATTCCCTCTTTTCGGAGCATTCCGTATGTATGATAACGCAGGTAAGGAGCCAAGTTTTTACCTCGAAAAGACTGATAGGTGTACATGTTCAGAAGATAAGCCTCATTCGATTTTAACTGATATTCTTTCTTTCGATAAACTACATTATCATATTGAATGCACATTACTGCGGCAACTTCATTGGCATGTTTAAGTGCAATGACCTTCATTTGGCCATTTTCGCTTGCTTTTGACACATGTTTGGGGTCAAAAAACGTTATGTTGCGCAATGAGGCTATTTCTTCTGTGCTTAACAAATCGGTATGATAGTCTTCAGAATTTCCTTTGATTTTTGGATCATCACAAAGCCCATCACCTTCCAAAACCCAGTAGTATGGACCAATATCAATTCCCAACTTGGCCAAAATACTCCTAAGGGTCCATAAAAAAAGACCATGCCTTATTCTTATAAAGAACAGTCTGAGTTTGTAAAACCTAGCCTTCTCGTCTGTTTTCATGAATCTTAAAGACCAACCACTGGCCGACCATAATTATCGGTAAATTCTGTTGACATATTCATTTTGCGCCTAAATTCATTGGGCTTCATGACCTCTCTTTCGTTAGCCTGGGCTATGGTGTGGATTCTATGAATCAAATCAGCATTGGTAGCCAATCGAGTTCTTTGCGTATCGTACCATATGTTGTCCTCAATACCCACGCGAACTCCACCACCCATAGCTATCGCCAGAGAGTTCATCTTTAATTGGGCATTACCAATTCCCCCAATACTCCAAAAAGAATTTTCGGGAAGTTCATTGATCATAACTCCAGCATTTAATAGATTGGCTTGGGCACATGCAATATTTCCTAAAATAAGGTTGAAGTAATACGGTGGCTTAATCAATCCTTTTTTTTCTAAATATTTGGCATAATTGATCATACCTACGTCAAAAACTTCCAACTCCGGCACAATACCCCGTTCTAACATGGTTTTGGCCAAATCTTGAATCATTTTTGGTGAATTCATACTCGCTGTTGCATTGAAATTCAGAGAACTCAATGTAAGGCTTCCCATATCCGGTTTTAGAGAACCATCAAGAAACAAGGAATCTGCTCTTTTTTCAAATTCTGAGAAATTTCTCCCACTTAATGAAATACATAACACCAATTCTGAATCGTATTTTCGAATACCTTCAATAATCTCTGCATAGATTTCTTTTTGATAAGTTGGCTCACCGGATACCGCATCCCTTGCATGTAAATGGGCCATGGTGATACCAATTTCAGATGCGCGCAGAACATCATCCACAATTTCTGAAACGCTTATCGGGACGTGGGGAGTAATTTCCTTAGTAGGAATCATTCCAGTTGGGGTGAAGTTGATGATCAGTTTTTCAGCCACGGGATTGGGTATTTATCGCTTAATGCAAAGTTTGAAGCCGTAAAACTAACTCTTAAAGTCATTAAGCACTATGAAATAGGACTAACTCTTGGTTTCTTGGATAAAATACGAAAAAGACAAATTGAAGCCAGAAATTGAATCAAATGACTTTCATATTGGTTTTCAAAGCGGTGATAATGCCCAGAACATTGTTTACCGTATCCTCAAGGTAATATTTTATGGTAAGGTGTGGGATACGCACGGTGGTAAAACCATTTTTAAAAGAGTACATGGCTTCCTCGAGGTCCCTTATGGCCTGTTCGTGGGTGATTAAATTGTACTCTGAATCAATTTCGATGTTGAGTTTTACCCGTGAAAAGGCTATATCAACTGATTTATTCCCATCCCACCATTCTAACATGGGTTGGGCACCTTTTTCTTTGAGGGCATAGAACAACTGAATAGCCTCTAAGGGTGTGTTATTGTTAAGAATTATTCTTTTGATGAGTTTGGTGTGTCGCTCACAAAGGACAACCCCTAAGTCTCCAAAAGATTCCTTATGTTCATGTTGGCTTATTTTTTTGCCACAATCATAGCATGTCATAAGTATCGGTCAAGTTTAGGTCAATTATGTGATTTGGGATTATTATAACTTTTACATTTTCATATTCGTATAATTTGTGGTGATAAATAGGGGTACTTTTAGACGAAATGCATTTTTTTGGACGAAATGCACATTTTTCTGCAAAAGAATCTATTTTCATATCCTCTAATTTTAAAATCATGCTCAAAAAAATTGGACCGGGAATTTTAGTGGCGGCTGCTTTTGTTGGACCGGGAACGATTACCGTTTGCACCATAGCAGGTGTTGGTTTTGGTTTCGCATTGATTTGGGCCGTTTTGGTTTCCATTTTGGCTACCATTATTCTTCAAGAAATGGCAGGCCGAATCGGTTTTCTTGCCCAAACAGGACTTGTTGATGTTGTAAAGGGGCAATTAAGAAACATCTGGTTGCGAAACAGTGTTATTGGGGTGGTTTTGGCGGCTATTCTTGTGGGCAATGCCGCCTACGAAGCTGGTAATATTGGTGGGGCCACCCTTGGTCTGGAGGGTGTTTTCGGGAATACCCCGTTCTCCTTTTTTTATCCATTGCTAATAGGACTGTTGGCATTTGCCATCCTTTGGTGGGGAAACTACAAATCACTTGAACGTATCTTCATCGCATTGGTTGGGCTCATGGGTCTTTGCTTTATCATTTCTGCGATAATTACAAAACCATCAATCTTTGAGATTTTAAAAGGAGCTTTTGTGCCTACCCTGCCTCAGGACAGTATTTTGACCGTTATGGCCTTGGTGGGTACGACCGTAGTGCCTTACAACCTTTTTTTGCATGCAGCTCTTGTCAAGGAAAAATGGGGGGCATCTGGTAATTTGTCAACAATTCGTTGGGATACTATTGTGTCTATTGCCATTGGTGGAGCCGTGTCCATTGCAATTTTAATAACGGCTTCGGCCTCCCAAATTGATAATGTCACCAATATCATGGATTTGGCCAAAGGTGTTGAGCCCCTATTTGGGAAAATGGCGGTATACTTTATGGTCATAGGATTATTTTGTGCTGGTGTGACCTCTGCTATGACAGCACCTTTAGCTGCAGCTTATGTGGCGAACAGTTGTTTTGGGTGGAGAGGGACCAAAGATATCAGGTTTAGGATGGTATGGATAGCGATTCTTTTTTTGGGAGTGCTGTTTTTGTCCTTTGACATTAAGCCTATTCAAATCATTCAATTTGCTCAAGTTGCCAATGGCATTCTATTGCCTGTAATGGCAATTTTGCTACTTTGGATTGCCAATAAGAAGAATGTCATGGGTGCTCATTCGAATTCGTTGGTTCAAAATTTGCTTGGTGTCATTATTATTGGCTTCACAATTTTTTTAGGGGTAAAAAGTATCTTAAAGGTTTTTGAATTGCTGTGATGAAACAATGGAGAGTTGACATAAACTGCGATGTTGGGGAAGGAGTGGGCAATGAGGCCAAAATCTTTCCTTTGATTACCTCCTGTAATATTGCCTGTGGCGGCCATGCTGGAGATAAGGGCTCCATGCGTTCAATGATAAAACTGGCAAAACAGCACGATGTAAAAATCGGCGCCCATCCCTCATATCCTGACCCAGCCAATTTTGGGAGGAAGGTTATGCAAATACCACATCCAAAACTTAAAGAAAGCCTTTTAAAACAACTTAGGGATTTCAGTTCAGTGCTCAAAGAAGAAAACGCAACTTTACATCACATAAAACCGCATGGCGCCCTTTACAATGAGGTCGCAAGAGACGAAAACTTGGCTGCTTTATTTCTTAACATCGTCAAAGAGTTCGGTTCAACACAAACCATATATGCGCCTTTTGGTTCTTGCATCGCTCAATTGGCGCCCAAGGTTGGGGTAAGGGTCATTTTTGAAGTTTTTGGGGATAGAAGTTATAATAATGATGGAAGTTTGGTGTCCAGACAAATGGATGGAGCCATCATTCATGAGCCCAAAGCGGTACTGGAACATATCTTACCCATGATTAAGTTGGACAAAGTGAGGACCTTGCAAGGGAACGAAATACAAACTAAGGCAGAAACTATTTGTATTCACGGTGACACAAGCTCGGCATTGGAAATATTAACGTATCTTTCACATGAATTTCCAAAGCACAAGTTGCTGTTAAGAGAGTGAAAAAGTACCCCATCACCATCAAGCCATTTGGCGAAAGAGCCATTTTAGTGGAATGGCCGAATCAAGTTGAAGAATCCATCTTACAGGATATCTTAGGGTTTACCACAGCTTTTGAAGAATTAGGGATTTCCGGTTGGGAGTTGGTTCCTGCATACAATTCGGTTACCATGATTTACAATTTGGCTACTCTGGATTTTGACCAGATAAAACAGACTGTATTGGACTGTTATTCCAAAAGAAATGAAGTGGAATCCCAAAAAGAACGTTTTCTCTGGAAACTTCCCGTTTGTTATGACAAAGAATTTGGAATTGATATTGAAGAAACCGCTCAGAAGCTTGAACTATCTGTGGAGCAACTAATTCAAGAGCATACTTCTTTTGAGTATACCGTTTTTGGGATAGGTTTTTTGCCAGGGTTTATGTATTTGGGTGGCCTCCCGAAGACTCTTGAACTTCCAAGGCGCGATGAACCAAGATTGCATGTTGCCAAAGGCTCTGTAGGTCTTGCTGGGAAACAAACCGGCATTTACCCCCAAGATTCTCCTGGCGGATGGAACATAATTGGAAACTGCCCTGTTTCCATTTTTGATGCTTCTAAAGAAGAACCCTGTTTTGTTAGTGTAGGTGACAAAATAAGCTTTCAAGCTATCTCAAGAGCTGAATATGACCTCCATAAAATTGAGGGAGAAGTAGGAATTTATAAGGTTGAAAAAATAGACTTGAATGCTTAAGGTTTTAAAATCTGGTTTTTTCACGACAATTCAGGATTTGGGTAGGCTCGGACATCGCAGTATCGGGGTTCCGATTTCTGGTGCCATGGATCACAGCGCTGTGAAAAAAGCCAACCTTATGTTGGAAAACAATGCTGGGGATGCTGTTTTGGAAATCACCATGACGGGGCCAACGCTTCAATTTGAACTGTCCACTTTTATTTGTCTATCTGGGGCCCTGATGTCGCCTACCCTGAACAACAAACCCATCGACAATTATAAGGTAATTCCGGTAAAAAAAGGCGATATTTTATCCTACGGCAGATTGGAAGCCGGTTTTCGAAACTATTTGGCCATAAAGGATGGGTTTCAAACACCAAAAATGCTGGGAAGCGCTTCTCAATATTTTCCGGTGACAGCTAGGAAGTGTATCAAAGATGGGCTCGAGATTGAATACAAAGGAACCGAATCCTTTGAACCGATACTCACGGAGCTAAAGACAGAAGAGCAATTTGCGTTAGAGTCCATGAATGTATACAAAGGACCTGAATACGGTATCTTATCTGACTCACAGTTAAAAAAGCTATTTTCCCAACCGTTTACCGTATCAAAGGAAAACAATAGAATGGCCTATCAACTTTCGGAAAAAATTGAGGGCCATTCGCATTCCATGCTTACCTCCGGAACGTTACCTGGCACCATCCAAATTACACCGGCCGGTAAATTGATAATTTTGATGAAAGATGGTCAGACAACCGGGGGGTATCCAAGAATTTTGCAAATGTCAGAGGCCTCGATTTGCAATTTGGCTCAAAAAAAGTTTGGGGATATACTATCCTTTAAACTGATCAACTAGATTTTGCGATATACCTCTTCAAAGGGCACCCTAAATCTAGGTCCATAAATTCCTTTGTCTGCACGTACACCACAACCAATCACCATATTAATTTCTGCTCCGCGGGTCAAGCCTAAAATTCGCTTTACAGCCAAGGTATCGCTCCCTTCCATTGGGCAGGTATCATAACCTATAGCGGCCATGCCCAACATGAAATTTTGAGCCGCCAACCCTGCACTTTTGTGTGCGACGATACGCATATCGGACCTTCTGACTTGACGATAGGTCGGTCTGAAAATACCGACGACTTGAAAAACAACAAACTTTAACCATCCCAAAATCCCTAAAAAATCTGAGTATACCGACGGAATCAATTTCTGGTAATAGGCCATGGCAAACTTTTCCCTTTTGGTGTAGTCTTCCTTTGCTTTGTGCCCGTAGGCAGCTTTTAAAAATTCAAGATTGGCCTTTGCGCGCTTTTTCCACAGATCCTTTCGGGCCACCACCACTACCATTTGCTTTGCGGTTTTGGCGGCATTCTGCCCCAAACAAGCCTTTGTCAGTTGGGCCAAGGTATTTTTATCAGAGACATGATAAAATTCCCAAAGCTGCAAATTACTACTGGTAGGAGCGAGAACAGCTTTTCGGAGGCACTCTTTTACTTTTTCCGTTTCAATTTCTTTATCCTCTCGGAAGACCCGAACGGAACGTCTGTATTCTATTGCTTCGCTTACCGTTTTTTCCATAGACTCAAATGTAGTCAAAATGAGGCGTGAATCACAGGAACCCCAACATCCCAATGATGTGTTGAAACTAATTGAATATGATATTTTATTTCTAATTAAATATCTGGATATCAATTTTTTACCTACTCAAAAGTAGGTCTGAATCTAAACCCATTATTTATGTTAAAAATATTGGGTATTTGAAAGATATATCTTTGAAAACTAAAGTAAATTCAGGTAAAGTTTGTTTTTGAAAGAGAATTTTTAATGGAACTGAACAAGTACAGTAAAAATGTTACCCAAGACCCGACGCAGCCAGCGGCCCAGGCCATGTTGCATGCCATAGGGCTTACGGATGAAGACCTAAAGAAACCCTTGATTGGGATAGGAAGCACGGGCTACGAGGGTAACCCTTGCAATATGCACCTAAACGAACTTTCAACTTTCGTAAAACAGGGTACCAGTGAAGCAGATGTGATAGGACTTATTTTCAATACTATTGGCGTAAGTGATGGAATTTCTATGGGAACCTATGGAATGCGCTATTCACTTCCTTCCAGGGATATTATCGCAGATTCTATGGAAACCGTGGTTCAAGCCATGAATTATGATGGACTGGTTACCGTTGTGGGTTGCGATAAGAATATGCCAGGAGCCTTGATGGCCATGATTCGGTTAAATCGCCCTTCCGTTATGGTCTATGGAGGCACAATAGCTTCCGGATGCCTGAACAATAAGAAGTTGGACGTGGTATCCGCATTCGAGGCCTGGGGTGAAAAAGTGGCAGGAACCATGAACGAGGCTGAATATAAAAGCGTTATTCAGAATGCATGTCCAGGAGCAGGGGCATGTGGGGGAATGTACACGGCAAATACAATGGCGTCTGCTATTGAAGCTTTGGGCATGTCCTTACCATATAGTTCCTCAAACCCAGCCGTGGGAGAGAAGAAGAAAGGAGATTGTATAGCAGCAGGAAAGGCATTGAGGCATCTTTTGGAAAAAGACATCAAACCAAGTGATATCATCACCAAAAAAGCTTTGGAAAATGCTGTCAGATTGATTGTCGTATTAGGCGGCTCTACTAATGCAGTGCTTCATTTTTTGGCCATAGCCAGAGCAGCCAATATTGATTTTGGTCTCGATGATTTTCAAAGAATCAGCGATTCCACACCTTTCTTGGCAGATTTAAAACCTAGCGGTAAATTTTTAATGGAAGACCTTCATAATGTGGGAGGTATACCCGCTGTTATGAAGTTTATGTTAAATAATGATATGCTCCATGGCGACTGCCTGACCGTTACTGGAAAGACCGTTGCGGAGAATTTGAAAGATGTTGGTGATTTGACAGAAGGACAGCAGGTGGTTAAAAACCTGGATACTCCGATCAAGGAAACAGGACACCTTAGAATTTTATATGGAAACCTTGCCAAAGATGGTTCGGTTGCAAAGATAACCGGAAAAGAAGGATTGTACTTTTCAGGTCCGGCAAAAGTGTTTGAGGGCGAGTTTGAGGCCAACGACGGAATAAAAAATGGCGAGGTTAAAAAGGGAGACGTCGTGGTCATTCGCTATGAAGGCCCCAAAGGTGGGCCTGGAATGCCTGAGATGCTCAAACCCACAGCCGCAATTATGGGTGCTGGATTAGGTAAGGATGTCGCTTTGATAACTGATGGAAGATTTTCGGGAGGGACCCATGGTTTTGTTGTAGGGCACATTGCTCCTGAAGCGCAGGATGGAGGTGTTATTGCATTGGTTCAAGACGGGGACCTAATCACAATTGATGCGGAAAAAAATAGTATTTCGGTTCAGATGTCCGAAGAAGAACTGAAAAAAAGAAAGAATAATTGGATACAACCTGCTCTAAAAGTTAAAAGAGGCAGTTTGTACAAATACGCAAAAACGGTTTCATCGGCATCTTTGGGCTGCGTAACCGATTTGATATAGTATTCGACATAGACTGTTTGGTTCACAAACATCAAAATAATGGGCTTATGGAAACATTAAAGGCGCAAAAAAAAGATTCAAAAAAACAAGCAGCCATCCGAATTACGGGAGCAGAAGCGATAATCCACTGTTTATTGGCAGAGGGAGTTGACTTGATTTATGGTTATCCTGGCGGGGCGATTATGCCGGTCTATGATGAACTTTACAAATTTCAAGATAGATTGACGCACGTACTTACTCGCCATGAGCAAGGCGCCACCCATGCCGCTCAAGGCTATGCACGGGTAAGTGGGAAAGTAGGAGTGGCCATGGCAACTTCAGGACCCGGGGCCACAAACTTGGTCACCGGATTGGCGGATGCCCAAATTGATTCCACCCCGATGGTCTGCATAACGGGTCAGGTTCCAAGACACCTTTTGGGGTCCGATGCCTTTCAAGAAACAGACATTGTCGGAATCTCAACTCCGGTCACCAAGTGGAATTATCAAATCACCAAGGCATCTGAAATTCCAGAAATTATGGCAAAGGCCTTTTATATTGCCAAAGCGGGAAGACCAGGACCTGTTTTGATTGACATTACCAAAAATGCGCAATTTGATAAGTTGGACTTCATCTACGAAAAATGTACTGGGGTTCGGAGTTATAAACCAAACCCTGAACCCGATTCCAAGGCCATAGAATCCGCAGCTGAATTGATCAACAGGGCCAAGAAACCCTATATTATTTATGGTCAAGGTGTGATTCTTGGTGAAGCGGAGCAACAACTTAAAGCATTGGTTGAAAAAGCGGGGATACCTGCAGCTTGGACCATTTTAGGGCTTTCTGCCATGGATACAGCGCACCCTCTAAATGTGGGCATGGTAGGGATGCATGGAAATTATGGCCCAAATGTATTGACCAATGAATGCGATGTGCTCATTGCCATCGGAATGCGCTTTGATGATCGTGTGACTGGAAGCTTGGACACCTATGCTAAACAGGCCAAGGTCATCCATTTTGAAATTGACCCGGCCGAAATCAATAAGAATGTAAAAGCCGATGTGGCCGTTTTGGGAGATGCCAAACAGACCCTTGATTTGTTGTTGCCGCTTATTAATAAAAATAAACATCCTGAATGGCGAGCCGAGTTTGACAAGAAACATGAGATTGAATATGAAACCGTAATCAAAAAAGACCTTGAACCCACTAAACCAGGGTTGACGATGGGCGAGGTGATTGAAGAAATCAACAAGGCCTCCAATAATAATGCAGTCATAGTTACCGATGTGGGCCAACATCAGATGATAGCCTGTAGATATGCGAAATTTAGCGAAACCAAGAGCAACATTACCTCTGGCGGTTTGGGCACCATGGGATTTGCACTTCCAGCAGCCATTGGAGCCAAAATGGGAGCCATGGATAGGGAAGTTGTAGCCATTATTGGCGATGGAGGGTATCAAATGACCATTCAAGAACTCGGAGTGATCTTCCAACATAATGTTCCTGTCAAGATTGTTGTGCTGAACAATGATCACTTGGGCATGGTACGACAATGGCAAGAGCTGTTCTTTGAAAGCAGATATGCATCCACAGTAATGACCAACCCAGATTTCGTAAAAATTGCAGAGGGATATCACATAACCTCAAAAAGAGTAAGTGAACGTTCTGAGCTGTCTTCCACGGTACAGGAAATGATAGCCTCAAAAGACCCCTTCTTTTTGGAAGTTCGTGTGGAAAAGGAGGACAATGTCTTTCCGATGATTCCGTCTGGAGCCTCTGTGTCGGACATTAGATTGAAATAGTATGGATCAATCCAACATCCAAGAAATCCCAACCCTATATCCGAAACTGCTTCAGAAAACCTCTGAAATTGGCTTCGATATGCCTTCCGATATTTATATCGGTACGTTTCTAAAAACTCTGTGCGCATCCAAACCCAAAGGCCGCTTTTTGGAAATGGGGACCGGCATGGGATTGTCACTGGCATGGATGCTCGACGGAATGGATTTGGAATCAAAGGTTGTCAGTGTTGACAACGACCCAACACTTATCGCAATCGCCAAAGAATTCTTTCCCTCAGAAAAAAGACTTGAACTTACGTGTGCGGATGGCGGGGATTGGCTTCAAGCGTATAACGGAGCGAAGTTCGACCTTATTTTCGCGGATGCCTGGCCCGGAAAGTACAGTAACCTGGATGAAACCTTGAATCTTGTCAAAACGGGAGGGTATTACGTGGTGGACGATTTAAATGTACAGCCCAATTGGCCGGAGGGTCATGAACAACATGTTCAATCTTTTTTGGATTATATGGGAAATAGAACGGATTTCACAATCACAAAAATGAACTGGTCGACAGGAATTTTGGTCGCTGTTAAAACACAATGATTATGGAAAACAAGTGGTATACCATTTCGGTTTATTCAGAAAATAACGTGGGTCTCCTGAATCGGATATCTGGGATATTTTTAAAGCGTCACATTAATATAGAAAGCTTAAATGTCTCTAAATCAGAAATTGAGAACGTTTCAAAATTCACCATTGTAGTTTTCACCACGGAAGACTGGACGCGAAAAATTGTGGCCCAGATTGAAAAGCAAATTGAGGTTATCAAAGCCTTTTACCATACCGATGAAGAAACCATTTTTCAGGAGTCGGCACTCTTCAAAATTAAGTCGGCCTTGCTTTTTGATGAACCACAAATACAAAATGCCATTAAGGAAAGCAATTCTAAAATTGTGACGGTGCACCGAGAGTTTTTTGTTCTGGCCAAAACAGGTAGACGACATGAAATTGACGAAATGCACGACCGGTTGGAACCCTTTGGCATCATGCAATTCGTTCGTTCAGGGCGAATAGCGGTCACTAAGGCGGAGATGCGCATTACCGAACTACTGGAAAATTTTCAACCAAATAATTGAATCAACACAAATACACTTTGAAAAATGACAAATTACTTCAATACACTATCCCTACGCGACCAGTTGGAACAATTGGGCAAATGTAGATTTATGGATGCCCATGAATTTGCAGATGGCGTTACTGCGCTTAAAGGAAAAAAGATAGTGATCATTGGTTGCGGGGCGCAAGGCCTGAACCAGGGCCTTAATATGCGTGATTCTGGCCTTGACATTTCTTACGCTCTACGCGAAGCGGCGATTAAAGAGCAAAGACAGTCCTTTAAAAATGCCACAGAAAATAATTTTAACGTCGGCACCTACGAAGAATTGATTCCGAAGGCCGACTTGGTTATTAACCTTACACCCGATAAACAGCATACCAATGTAGTAAGCGCGGTAATGCCCTTAATGAAGAAAGGGGCAACGCTGTCCTATTCCCATGGATTCAATATTGTGGAAGAAGGAATGCAAATACGTGAGGACTTAACGGTAATTATGGTAGCTCCCAAGAGCCCAGGCTCAGAAGTTCGTGAAGAGTACAAGCGCGGTTTTGGTGTTCCTACCTTGATTGCGGTCCATCCCGAAAATGACCCTGAAGGTAAGGGATTGGAACAGGCCAAGGCCTATGCCGCAGGAACTGGAGGCCATAAGGCTGGCGTGCTCGAGTCTTCCTTTGTGGCGGAAGTAAAATCCGATTTAATGGGGGAACAAACCATTCTTTGTGGTTTGCTACAAACAGGTTCTATTTTATCTTTTGATAAGATGGTCGAAAAAGGAATGGATGCGGGATATGCCTCCAAATTGGTCCAATATGGTTGGGAAACCATTACCGAAGGACTAAAGTATGGGGGAATCACCAATATGATGGACCGCTTGTCCAATCCAGCTAAAATCAAAGCCTTTGAATTGGCCGAAGAGTTGAAAGTGATCATGCGACCCTTGTTTCAAAAACACATGGATGACATTATGAGCGGACATTTCTCAAAAACTATGATGGAAGATTGGGCCAATGCGGATAAAAACCTATTGGATTGGCGTGCGGCCACAGGAGAAACCGCCTTTGAAAAGACTCCCGCGGGCAATGATGATATTTCTGAACAGGCATATTACGACCATGGGGTTTTGATGGTGGCCTTTGTGAAATCAGGAGTGGAATTGGCGTATGAGACCATGACAGAATCGGGAATTATCGGTGAATCGGCGTACTACGAGTCACTCCATGAAACTCCTTTGATTGCCAATACCATCGCGCGAAAGAAATTGTTCGAAATGAACCGTGTGATTTCCGATACTGCGGAATACGGATGTTACCTCTTCGATCATGCTTGCAAACCTTTGTTGACCGATTTTATGAAGACGGTCGATACCGACATTATTGGCAAGCAGTTCGGCGCCGAATCTGACAATGGTGTGGACAATGCCAAATTGATTGCTGTGAACAAGGCCATTCGTGAGCATCCTGTGGAAGTGGTAGGAGCCCGGTTACGGGAATCCATGACAGCGATGAAGCCCATCGTCTAGCGGCTATTTAAATCTGGGCGATAATTCAACCAAGAAAGTTATGATTCCTGAAAAATATCAAATCACTGAGGAAATCCACCAGAAAACCTATTTGGTCAATGGAGAACTCAAAGAATGGAACGGAAATACATCTCAGGTAGTCTCCACCATTTCATCTACCAAAGAATATGCCCCCACCGTTTTGGGCAGCATACCCGATATGGGGGAAGCCGAAGCTATGGAGGCTTTGGATTCCGCAACGGCTGCTTACAATAAGGGGCAGGGCGTTTGGCCGACCATGAAGGTGAAAGACCGTATCGAATGCATGGAGGCATTTGTTAAAAGGATGGAGGAAAAACGGGAGGAAGTGGTAAAACTTTTGATGTGGGAAATAGGCAAGAACGAAGCGGATTCCTACAAAGAGTTTGACCGTACCGTGGAGTACATCTACGATACCATTGAGGATTACAAGCAGCTGGACCGCAATTCGGCCAAGTTTCAAAAACACGATGGGGTGTACGCCCATATACGTCGTGGTCCCTTGGGGGTGGTGTTGTGTTTGGGACCTTATAACTATCCCTTAAATGAGACTTTTGCGCTGTTGATTCCCGCTATTATCATGGGGAACACTACTATCTTTAAGCCTGCTAAACATGGGGTACTGTTGATTACGCCTCTTTTGGAGGCTTTTCAGAGTAGTTTCCCAAAAGGCGTGGTAAACATTTTGTTCGGAAGAGGTAGAGCGGTGGCAGCTCCCATTATGAAAACGGGTAAGGTGGATGTTTTGGCGCTGATTGGTAACAGTAAATCGGCCAATGCTTTGCAAGAGCAGCACCCAAAAAGCAACCGTTTGCGTTTGGTTTTGGGCTTGGAAGCAAAAAACCCAGCCATTATTTTACCGGATGCTGATTTGGACTTGACAGTTAATGAGTGCATTGCCGGAACGCTTTCTTTCAATGGACAGCGTTGTACTGCACTGAAAGTAATTTATGTGCATGAAGATGTGAAAGATGAATTTCTAAAACGATTCTCAGAGAAAGTGGACGCCTTAAAATTTGGTAACCCTTGGGACGAGGGGGCAAAATTGACTCCGCTTCCCGAACCCGGAAAACCGGAATACATTCAAGAGTTATTGGATGATGCGAAGGCCAAGGGAGCCAAGATTAAAAATAAAAAAGGAGGGAAGCATAAGAACAACTATATCTGGCCGGCCGTTCTGCATCCGGTGACCAAGGATATGCGGGTTTATGAAGAAGAACAGTTTGGGCCGATTATCCCGGTTTTGTCCTTTACGGATATTGAGCAGCCTTTGGACGACATGGCCGAATCCAATTATGGGCAGCAGGTGAGTTTGTTTGGGAAGGACGTATACACCCTTTCTCCCTTGATTGACACTTTGGCCAATTTGGTGTGCCGGGTAAACTTGAACAGCTCTTGCCAACGCGGACCGGATGTTTATCCCTTTACCGGAAGAAAAGACTCCGCACAATCCACCTTAAGTGTGCATGATGCTTTGCGTTCTTTCTCCATACGAACCTTTGTGGCGTTTAAGGACAATGAGCTCAATAACGAAACCATTGAGCAATTGCTGGAGGCTAAAGTGAGCAACTTTTTGAGTACAGATTACATCTTATAAATAAAAAAGGGGGCCTTGGAATCTCCAAGGCCCTCTCAACTATAACCAAAAAACACCAAATTAGTTGTTGGGGGTGGAGCGGGTATAGGAAATGGCCCCACCTGGGTTGTCTTGTCCATTACCCCATTCGGTAAAGGTTAACGTAAGGTAGATATCTTCTTCGACCAGCCAAACTCCAAGTTTTTTGTTAACTAATTGGCTTTGAACGGTTGCATTGACAGAGACGTTGTCTGATTTAATAACAAAAAAATCGTTATTTACCCCTATAATTTGTTCATTTATATTTAGGTATCTCACAATAGTGCACAGGTTGTGAAAACTATAAAAATGCGTAGGATCACCTAAGGTGCCATATAAGGAGAATTGGTCCCAAGCATCACCGGGATTGTCGGCCCCTGTGTCATCCAATAAGGCCCAACGCACCCCTTTGGTGCCTCCTGAAGGGTTGATTTCATTGAAATCTTTTATTGCGTTATCTGCGTTCCAAAAGTCAGCAAATAAATCTGACTCCGTTTTGCTATTATGTATTGCATCACCATCAAAATTGTCCTGCCACCATTGGTAATTGTACATCGGACCTGCATTTTGCCGTGTAAAGACCACCCTGTCGGTCAGCCGGTCTTGGTTTTCGGGTTGGGTCCAATCGGCCCCACCCTCTTTGTCGAACGTTTCATTTGGACCAGCCCATAAGGTTCCAGGGATACCATCACAGTTGGTATCGACACCGTCCAAGGAGCTATCTTGTGCCCCCGGGTTTTTACTGGCATCAGCATCATCGCAATCTGTATTGTCCAAAACAAATCCCTGCGGGATAGGGCAGCCCGTTGCTATTTTAGAAATCTGTGGGTTCCCAAAGCCGTCTCCGTCGGCATCTTCGTAATAGGTGACGACAACATCTGGGTTGATCTCGGCATCGGTATCATCACAATCTGTATTTTCAAGGGGGACATAGCCAGCTGGGGCATCGGCACAGACAGATACTTCTTGCGAAACCCCAGGATTTCCAAAACCATCGCCATCGGCATCTTCGTAATAGGTGACCACAACATCGGGGTTGAGCTCAGCATTTGTGTCATCACAGTCGGTATTGTCCACAACGAAACCTTCGGGGGTATCTTCTCCAGAGCATAAGTTTTGGGAGACATCTGGGTTTCCGAAACCGTCACCATCAGTGTCCTCATATACTGTCACTTGCTCACAGTCGGGAAAAATGGCGGCATTGGTATCGTCGGGGTCAGTTTTGTCGGCCACATAGCCCGATGGGGTGTCCTCACCCTCACAGACGGTTTCAGAAATGCTTGGGTTTCCAAAGCCATCACCATCACTATCTTTATAATAGGTTACTTGTGTACAGCCAGGAAAGACATTGGCATTGGTGTCGTCGGTGTCGGTATTGTCCGCAACATAGCCTTTAGGTGCTGTGCATGCGGTCTGGGATTTGGCTGCGTCTCCGTAGCCATCGCCATCGGCATCTTGGTAAAAGGTCTCTTGGGCGCAGTCATCATTACTGCAGGATGTAAAAAAACAAAATGTGCTCAATGCACCATAAAGAAAAATACGATTCAGGATTTTCATAACTCTAATACGTTTGGAAAATTTAAAGGAGAAAGGCCCCGAAAACGGGGCCAAGCCCTAAAAAGTTGGTTATTTGGACTTAAAAGTAAAAGAGGTCTTGAGAGTTAAGGAGATGCAATTGACCAATCTGGCTTATGGATTGATGAATGCGATAATTGAAGGGAATAAAAAAAAGCCACTATCAAAGTCGCTTTCCAGATTCGTATGTTTTAGAGGTGCTCAGCTACAAATGTTCGGCCAACCAATCGCCAACTTGACTGGTCTTGTGCGCTTTTCCACCTTCGGCCAAATCTTCGGTGACTACACCTTCTGCCAAGGATTTATTGACCACGGTTCTAATTGCATCTGCCTCAGCCTGGAGCCCAAAGGCGGTTTCGAACATCATTGCAGCAGAAAGTACAGTGGCCAAAGGGTTGGCAATGTCTTTTCCAGCAGCTTGGGGGTACGACCCATGAATGGGTTCGAACAAAGAGGTCTTTTCACCCAAGGAAGCGGATGGCATCAATCCCATGGAGCCTGAAATCACCGAAGCTTCGTCCGTTAAGACGTCTCCAAAAAGGTTTTCCGTAATCAGAACATCATAGGCATTGGGCCATTGAATCAAACGCATGGCAACCGCATCCACAAATTCATAGGATACTTCAACATCAGGATAGTCTTTTTCCAAGTTTTGTACGGTTTCCCTCCATAGGCGTGAGGTTTCCAAAACATTGGCTTTGTCCACACAGCACAATTTTTTAGAACGCTGGCGGGCCATCTCGAAGCCTTTTCGGGCCAAACGCTCTACTTCTGCCCGAGTATAGGTGCAAGTGTCGAAGGCAGTGTTCCCATCGTCTTCGCGTCCGCGCTTTCCAAAGTAAATCCCACCAGTGAGTTCTCTTAAAAACACGAGGTCGGTACCTTCAATGCGCTCTCGCTTCAAAGGGGATTTGTCAATCAGCGATGGAAATGTAAAAGTGGGCCGCACATTGGCAAACAAACCTAATTTTTGGCGCATTTTTAGCAGCCCTTGTTCCGGACGAACCTTTGCTGAAGGATCATTGTCGAATCGCGGGTGCCCAATAGCTCCAAAAAGAACGGCATCTGCGTTCAGGCAAACCTCGTGGGTTTCGTCGGGGTAGGGTTCACCTACGGCATCGATGGCTGCGGCTCCCGTTAAGGCCGACTCCCAGTTAATTTCATGATTGAATTTTTCAGCTACAGCATTGGATACTTTTACGGCCTGATCAATAACTTCTGGGCCAATTCCATCTCCGGCCAATAGGGCTATTTTGAGTTTCATAGAGTGTGTTTCGTTAGGTTGCTATACAAGGTTCAGCATTTTTTCTGTGGCCTTGATGGCCGATACGGTCTGGTCCGAGTCCAGTCCACGGGTGGTAAAATCCTTTTCTTTGGTCTGCCAAGTGATAATCGTTTCACACAGGGCGTCCGAAGTACTCCCCGGAGGGATACGAACGGCGTAGTCCACCAATTTTGGCAATTCAAGACCTTCTTTTTTATAGACTTTCTTTAGCGCATTGATAAAAGCATCGAATTGACCGTCGCCCTGGGCATTCTCCTCATAGGCTTTGCCATCAATTTCGATGGAAAGGGTGGTGGAAGGTTTTAAACCTTTGGAGTGTGTCAAAACGTATGATTTCACAAGTACGCGTTGTTGGTATTGGTCACTATCCAAAACATCGGAAATGATATAGGGTAGATCGTCCTTGGTGACTCGCTCCTTCTTATCACCAAGTTCGATAATGCGTTGGGTTACCTTTTTTAACTCGTCATCATTAAGGGTAAGCCCCAACTCTTGAAGGTTCTTTTGAATGTTGGCTTTGCCTGAGGTTTTTCCTAGGGCATATTTGCGCTTTCTGCCAAAACGTTCGGGAAGTAAATCATTGAAGTAAAGATTCTTTTTATTATCTCCATCTGCATGTATACCAGCAGTTTGTGTAAAAACATTATCACCAACGATGGGTTTGTTGTCTGGAATTCCAAAACCGGTAAAGGCAGAGACCAATTTGCTCACTTTATAAAGTGAGGATTCTTTTACTCCTATGGAAATTTCAGGGAGGAAATCGTTCACCACGGCAACAACACTCGCCAAAGGTGCATTACCAGCACGTTCGCCCATGCCATTTACGGTCAAGTGCAGGCCATGGCAGCCGGCTTTTAAGGCTTCCATTACATTGGCAACGCTGAGGTCATAATCGTTATGCCCATGAAAGTCAAAGTGGGTCTCCGGATAACGTTTGATAATTTGTTCAATAAAAGATTTCGCCTCAAAATGGGTCAAAATGCCCAAAGTATCAGGTAGCAATACTCGCTTAATGGGAAGGGAGGTTAAAAAATCAAGAAATTGGAAGACGTATTCCTGCGAATTTCGCATTCCGTTGCTCCAGTCTTCCAAATATACATTGGTTTCAATGCCTAAATCTCTGGCCTTGTGGACTACCTCGTGGATATCACTAAAATGTTCTTCTGGTGTTTTTTTAAGTTGATGGGTCAAATGGTTCATGGAACCTTTGGTCAACAAATTTTGGACCTTGGCACCCGCTCTTACCATCCACTCCAAAGAGACACCACCGTCTACAAAGGTGAGGACCTCTACCTTGCGCAGCATACCTTCAGAGGCTGCCCAATCCGTAATGCTTTTCACCGCATTGAATTCACCCTCCGATACACGGGCGGATGCCACTTCTATTCGGTCCACTTTCAGTTCTTCCAATAAAAGCTTGGCCAAGGTGAGCTTCTCTGACGAAGAGAACGAAACCCCAGAAGTTTGCTCCCCATCCCTAAGGGTGGTATCCATGATTTCTACTTTCCTAGTCTTCATATACTACGATTGACCTACTAGTTAGACACTAATTTCACGAATTGAAGCGAAGATTCTATAATGGGGTGTTCTCCGCAAATTTTTCGATGTTGCTCTTGATGTTCAACAAATAGTCGATATCGTCGAAACCGTTGAGCATATTTTCTTTTTTATAATCGTTGATCGCGAAGTTTTCCTGTTCCCCGGTTTCTAGAATCGTGATGGTCTGTTCTGGAAGATTTACTTCAATTTCTGTTTTAGGATTGGCCTCGATGGCCTTAAAGATCTTATCCAAAAATTCTGCGCTGACCTGAACCGGAAGAACACCGATGTTTAGGCAATTATTTCTGAATATATCCGCAAAAAAACTAGATACAACACAGCGAAAACCGTAGTCGTAAACCGACCAAGCTGCATGCTCCCTGGAGGAACCCGAGCCAAAATTCTTGCCCCCGACCAAAATTTTTCCACTATAAATGGGATTGTTAAGCACAAAATGCTCTTTTGGAGTATTGTCGGGATGATACCGCCAATCGCGAAAAAGATTATCGCCAAAACCTTTTCGTTCGGTCGCCTTTAAAAAGCGGGCTGGAATTATTTGGTCCGTGTCCACATTTTCTATGGGTAGTGGAACTGCGGTGGTGGTCAGTATGTTGAATTTATCGTATGCCATTTGAGTAAAAAATAATTAATTAAGCTTCTTGAAGCTCCAATAGTTCACGTGGGTCAGTAACTTTTCCGGTTACCGCTGCCGCTGCCGCCACAAGCGGACTTGCCAAAAGGGTTCTTGCTCCGGGACCCTGTCTTCCTTCAAAGTTTCGGTTGGAGGTACTTACGGCATATTTTCCGGCAGGAATCTTGTCATCATTCATGGCCAAACAAGCCGAGCATCCGGGTTCTCGAAGCTCAAATCCCGCTTCCTGCAAAACATCCAAAATGCCCTCGGCCTTTATGGCTTCCTCAACTTTGTGTGAGCCAGGTACCAACCAGGCGGTCACGTTGTCCGCTTTTTTCCTTCCCTTAATGATAGAAGCAAAGGCTCTGAAGTCTTCAATTCTCCCATTGGTACAACTTCCTAGAAAAACAAAATCGATGGGTTTACCAATCATGGCTTCCCCCTCATTGAAGTCCATATAAGCCAAAGATTTTTTGTAGGTGGCAGCTCCAGCTTCTACTGCTTCTGCCGTGGGAATACCTTTTTGGATGCCAATTCCCATCCCAGGATTGGTGCCGTAGGTGATCATGGGTTCAATATCAGAAGCCTCAAAGATTATTTCTTTGTCAAAAACTGCGTCTTCTGCCGAGTGAAGAGTACTCCAATATTCCATGGCCTTATCCCATTCAGCACCTTTTGGAGTATATTCCCGTCCTTTTATGTAATCAAAAGTGGTTTCGTCAGGGGCAATCATACCGCCACGGGCACCCATTTCAATACTTAGGTTGCAAACCGTCATTCGGCCTTCCATGCTCATATTCCTAAATACATCCCCAGCATATTCCACAAAATAGCCGGTAGCACCGGAGGTGGATATTTTAGATATAATATAAAGCGCAACATCTTTTGGGGTAACCGCTCGATTTAATTCACCATTGATATTGATACGCATGCTTTTCGGTTTGGGCTGCATGATGCACTGTGTGGAGAGTACCATTTCCACTTCGCTGGTTCCAATTCCAAATGCAATGGCCCCAAAGGCACCATGGGTTGATGTATGGGAATCGCCACATACAATAGTGGCTCCAGGCACGGTGATCCCGTTCTCCGGACCTATGACGTGAACAATGCCATTTTTTTCATGCCCAAGCCCCCAATAGGGAATGTTATGTGCTTTGGAATTTTCTTCCAAGGCTTTCAATTGGTTTGCAGATAGCTTATCCTTTACCGGTAAATGCTGATTGCGAGTCGGCGTATTGTGGTCCGCGGTTGCAAAAGTGCGTTCAGGATAAAGCACCTTGATTCCTCGGTTTTTCAAGCCTAAAAATGCAACGGGGCTCGTTACTTCATGCACCAAATGCCTATCAATAAAAAGAACGTCCGGTCCATTTTCAATGTGTTGCACCACATGTGAATCCCAAACCTTATCAAATAGTGTCTTGCTCATTATACAAATACATCAATTATAAGCTGTTAAAAATAGGAGTAAGGTTAAAATTCTTCAAAAAAGAAGTAGTGAAAATTACGATGTTCAACATGTCCACAATCAAAATTTAAGGGCTTCCAAAAATGTTGGACCATTCCTTTTCCAAGGTTAAAAAACTCATCCAATAATTTACCTCGGCAGATTTTTTTGTTGCTGCTTAGGAGCACAAAACGTAAGTCCCGATATAGGTTTACCTAGGCTAATGTTAATAAAATTAACAAGAAAGCAATAGAAGCTACTGAAAACATAGTAATTCGTTGAAATTTAACACCTTGATTTGCTTTTTAACAAAGCTGTAACTCCAAGAAAAAGGTCTCCTATCTACTTTAGAGGCACAACCTTTAGTTTATTCATTAACAAAATCAAAAACGAACAAATGAAAAAATGCTACTCGGCCCTTTCGGCCACAATGCTCATTGCAGTTTTCTTTATTTCTTACTCTTCAGTTGCCCAATTGAACTTTTTGCCCCGAGGCAGTCAAACGGCGAAAGTGATGCAACGTGTTGGAAATACTGATGTTTATGTTGTTTATTCCCGCCCCAGTGTCAACGACCGTGAGATTTGGGGTGCTTTGGTCCCCTATGGAATGAACAATTTAGGTTTTGGTACGGCCACTGAATCTCCATGGAGGGCCGGAGCCAATGAGAACACTATTTTTAAAACCACTCACGATCTTACCATTGGAGGAAAAAGCCTTCCTGCTGGCAAATATGGATTGCACATGATTGTCAATGAAGGTAATACTGCGACCGTTATTTTTTCCAAAAACCACGATGCTTGGGGAAGTTATTTCTACGACCCCGCTGAGGATGTCCTTCGTGTAGATGTTGAGACGAAGGAGATTGCCCACGTAGAGCAACTTACCTATTCTTTTGAAGAGGTAGATGCTACTTCCGCCGTGGTTGCCTTAAGCTGGGAGAAAAAACAAATTCCTTTCAAAGTTGAAACCAATGTTACGGACAATGTATTGACAGAGGTCCGTCAGAAACTCCAAACTACCCCTGGCTTCGCCCGTCAAAGCTGGGAGCAGGCTGCCAATTTTGCTTTGAACAATGATGGAGATCTGGATGAAGCCTTGACATGGGTCGATGCAGCGATAGCAGGGCAGTTCTTTAGTCAAAAGACGTTCAATAACCTTAGTATCAAATCACAGATTTTGGCAAAGCAAGGAAAAACTGCTGAGGCTGATGCCCTAATGAAGGAAGCATTACCCTTGGGAACCGTGTTTCAGGTACATGGGTATGGAAGACAATTGATTGGACAAGGAAAAACGGATGAAGCCCTTGAAATTTTCAAGTGGAATGCAAAAACCCACAAGGACACTTGGCCTGTGCATTACGGACTTGCACGCGGCTATTCTGCTTTGGGTGACAACAAATCCACTGTAAAACATTTAAAAATTGCTTTGGAGAATGCTCCGGCCCAAGCCAACAAGGATAGGGTAGCGGCCAATATTGCCAAAGCAGAAAAAGGCGAAGGAATTAACTAAGTCAATTTTCATAGCGTTTTGAGTGAGGTGCCCGGCGAAAGTCGGGCATTTTAGCTTATATAATTCCAAAGGGTCCTATCTTTCATAATTCTTGAATAGGATTGATGTATGGGTTGGTTTTTATCCGTTTGCAGTGCGGGATCTTCTTTGAGCACCTTGATGGCGTAGTATCTAGCGGTTTTTAAGATTTGATTGTCCTTAACGATATCGGCAATACGTAAATTCAACATCCCACTTTGTTGGGTGCCCATCAAATCCCCAGGTCCACGCAATTTTAAATCGACTTCCGCAATCTCGAAACCATCATGGGTTCGGACCATGGTCTCCAACCGGGTTTTGGCATCTTCTGAGAGTTTGTGACTGGTCATCAAAACACAATAACTCTGTTCGGCCCCGCGGCCCACACGGCCACGCAACTGATGCAATTGAGAAAGTCCGAAACGCTCGGCACTTTCAATAATCATTACCGAGGCGTTTGGCACATTAACTCCAACTTCAATAACCGTGGTGGCGACCATAATTTGGGTTTCTCCCTCTACAAACCGTTTCATTTCGTAGTCCTTGTCGGCCGGTTTCATTTTGCCATGCACTATGGAGATTTGATAATCGGGCAAAGGGAAATCCCGGGCAATACTTTCATAGCCATCCATCAGATCTTTGTAATCCAGTGCTTCAGATTCCTGAATCAAAGGGTAAACGATATACACCTGCCGCCCTTTTTTGATTTCATCTTTGATGAATCCGAAAACCTTGAGCCGGTTAGAATCATACCTATGAAGGGTTCTCACAGGCTTTCGGCCCGGTGGTAATTCTTCAATTACTGAAATATCCAAGTCCCCATATAAGCTCATCGCCAAGGTTCTTGGGATGGGGGTTGCCGTCATAACCAAAATATGGGGTGGAATCTCATTTTTATGCCATAGTTTAGACCGTTGGGCCACTCCAAACCGATGTTGCTCATCAATTATGGCCAATCCCAAATTTTGAAATTGAACCACATCTTCCAATATTGCATGGGTACCTACCAGAATTTTTAACTGACCGTTTTGTAGATTTTCATGGATTTCTTTCCGAACTGATTTCTTGGTTGAACCTGTAAGCAATGCAATGTCCACTTCCATGGCTCCCAGTAGTTCTTTTAACCCGTTAAAATGCTGGATGGCCAAAATTTCAGTAGGGGCCATCATACACGCCTGAAACCCATTGTCCAAGGCCAGAAGCATGCACAAGAGGGCCACGATAGTTTTTCCTGAGCCTACATCGCCTTGTAATAATCGATTCATCTGGGCATTGCTGCCCAAATCCTTCCGGATTTCTTTAATGACTTTCTTTTGTGCATTGGTGAGTTCAAAAGGAAGATGTTCTTGGAAGAAGGCATTGAAATTCTGGCCCACTTCCGAAAAGGGCATTCCCTTGATTTTTTGTTTTCGAATGAGTTTTTTGGAGATAAGTTGAAGTTGGACAAAGAAAAGCTCTTCAAACTTTAATCGGAATTGGGCTTTTGTCAACAGGTCTTGACTTTTTGGAAAATGTATGTTCAAGAGCGCCTCACTTTTTGATATCAATTTTAATTCATGAAGTATTTCTGCGGAAAGCGACTCTGAAAATTGTCCCTTGCTCTCCAAAAACAGCTGTTGCACCAGCTGGCTAAGCACCCGATTGGTAATTCCTTTGGCGCTCAGTTTTTCCGTGGAGGGATAAATGGGCTGCATGCTAATTTTAAGTCCTTTTTGGTGGACACTAAGCAGCTCCATCTCTGGATGGGCCATGGAGAATGTACTGCCATAGCGCGCAATTCTCCCAAAAATGACATAGGGTTCGTTCAATTTGAGATTCTCCCTAATCCACTTATGTCCACGAAACCATACCAGTTCCATTTGTCCTGTTTCATCCATAAAAGTTGCTACCAAGCGCTTTCCCCGTTTCTGCTCGACGGTCTTTATATGAATGATTTTTCCAACTACTTGAACATCGGCACCGCTGGGTTGTAGTTGGTTTATTTTATAGTAATGGGTTTTGTCAAGATACCGATTTGGGAATAGCTGCAACAAGTCGTAGTAGGTCGTAATACCCAATTCTGACCGCAGAATTTCGGCTCTATTGGGACCTACATTTTTGAGATAGGTGATAGGGGTTTGCAGAAAATTGGCATTCATCGAACTAAAATATGTATTTTGGATAGACTTTTGCAGAACCCGATGATGAGGCTATCCCCAATCTTCTTAGTTTTTCTTACTAGCCACTTGGTGTTTTCCCAGATTCAAGATAATGTGGACTTCATCCATGGCGACATCTCGATTTTTGTGGACGCCGAATCCAAAAAAATTGTCGGCACCGTGGAGTATCACTTTCAAGTACTCAAGGATGTGGACTCTATTTTTTTGGATGCCAAGAATATGAATTTCAACAAAGTATTGTTGGATGGGGAACCTTTGCAAATTGGGAAAACCCCCAAATACCTAATCCTCGATAAGAAATTTCGAAAAGCCAAGGAACACCGTCTTACGCTTTCTTACAACTGCACACCCAAACAAACAGTTTATTTTCTGGGATGGGATGCCACCCATACGGCCTCCAAACAAATATGGACGCAAGGACAGGGGAAATACACGAGTCACTGGCTTCCCAGTTTTGATGATATGAACGAAAAGATTGAGTTTGATTTAAAGATTACCTTCAACCAAGACTATCAAGTATTGGCCAATGGTAAATTGAATCAGGTACTCGAGAAAGACGGGTTAAAAACTTGGCATTTTGATATGCAAAGTCCAATGAGCAGCTATCTTTTGGCTTTTGCCATTGGAAGTTTTGATAAGAAGGAGTTAAGTTCTACCTCTGGAGTACCGATTGAATTGTATTATGAGCCCAAAGACAGTCTTAAGGTAGAGCCTACTTATCGTTATACACGGGAAATCTTTGACTATCTGGAAAAGGAGATTGGTATTCCCTATCCCTGGCAGAACTATAAACAGGTTCCGGTACAGGATTTTCTTTATGCTGGAATGGAAAATACGGGAGCAACCATTTTCTCGAACACCTTTGTTATTGATTCCATTGCATTTAAAGACAAAAACTATGTAAATGTCAATGCCCACGAAATGGCGCACCAGTGGTTTGGCAATTTGGTTACGGAACAAAGTGGAAACCACCATTGGTTGCATGAGGGTTTTGCTACGTTTTATGCCTACTTGGCGGAAAAACAATTATTTGGTGATGACTATTTCTACTGGAGGTTATGGGAGACGGCTACCTCGCTATCGAATCTTTCTGGGGATGGAAATGGAGAAGCGCTTACCGATCCAGGTGCGGGTAGTTTGACTTTTTATGAAAAAGGAGCCTGGGCACTTGTCATATTGCGAGACAAAGTTGGGCACGAAAACTTCAAACAGGCCATTGAGAATTACTTAAATAAATTTGCCTATCAAAATGTTACCATTTCCGACTTTATGTGGGAAGTCCGGAAAGCTTCGGGAATGAAATTATTGGATTTTGAAAACAGTTGGCTTCAAGAATCGGCATTCCCATTGGAAACGGCGAAGGATTTTTTGAGGACCAAAAACAGCTCCCTAAAAACCTATTTTGAAATCCAAGCGAAAGCTGAGGAAGATGAAATCTCGACTCTCGAATGGCTGACTGCCCAATGGAAGGATTGGGATTCGGATTTCCTTAAATCAAGCTTGTTGTATGATTTTGGCAATCAATTGCCTGTTGATTTGTTAGACTCAATACTTCAAACAGAGGGCATAAAAGTGCGTCAAGCCTTGGCCATGAATGTTGAAAGGGTTTCTCCAGAACTAAAAGAAAGCTTTGAGATCCTTCTGGCAGATGAGAGCTACCTCACCCAGGAAGCAGCCTTATTTCGTCTTTGGACGGACTTCCCAAAGAATCAAGTTGAGTATTTGGACCAAACCAAGGATATTGAAGGGATGCCCAATAAAAATGTTCGTTTACTTTGGCTCACTTTGGCACTGGTGACCCCCGGCTATGCCGATGCCTTAAAACCAGAATTTTTTCAGGAATTGAGCAATTATACCCATCCAAAGTATCACTTTGAAACCCGATTGTTGGCCTTCCAGTACCTTAAAAATTTAAATGCCTTTTCTGATAATACCCTAAAGAATTTAATCAATGCTTGCAATCACCATGTTTGGTATTTTAAAAAGTCCTCTAGAAAATTACTTAAGGAATTTTTGAAAGGGGAGGAGAGCGATGCGCGACTTAAAGGAATATATCAGTCATTGAATCCTGAAGAAAAATCATACTTGGACAAAACCTTGGGGAAATGAGAGCTTTGGTAATTTCTGGAGGAGGGAGCAAAGGAGCCTTCGCTGGAGGTGTTGCACAATTTTTGATTCAAGAGGCAAAGCACAACTACGACCTCTTTGTGGGAACGTCCACAGGCAGCTTGTTGATTTCCCACTTGGCTTTAAATAAGCTGGATAAGATCAAGGAAATCTATTCCTCGGTCAATCAAGATAGCATCTTTAGTAATTGCCCCTTCGTGATTCGGAAGAAGCATGGAGTCGATGTAATTGCCATCAACCATTGGAATGTTTTGAAAAACTTTGCCAAGGGTCGCAAGACCTTTGGGGAAAGTGAAAACCTGAGGTATTTGATACGCGAATCCATCACCGTTGAAGAATTCCAAAGTCTGAAGCAGAGCTCTATGGATGTTGTGGTCACGGTCTCCAATTTATCCTTGAATCAGGTGGAATATAAATCCATCAATGATTGCACTTATGAGGAGTTTTGCGATTGGATTTGGATTTCTTCCAATTATACTCCTTTTATGAGTTTGGTAAGACGCAATGGTTGCGAATATGCTGACGGGGGCCTTGGCAGCTTGGTACCCATCGAGGAGGCCCTGCGAAGAGGCGCCACGGAAGTTGATGTCGTAGTCTTACATACGGAGGTAAATTACTTGAACCGAATGCCCGTACGTAATCCTTTTGAGTTGATCACCACCATTTTCGGTTTCATGTTGGATCGTATTGAAAACCAAAATATCAGAATTGGTAAATTGGTGGCCAATCAGAAAGATGCGATTATCAACTTTTATTACACTCCTACAGTTCTAACAACCAATTCCTTGATTTTCAACAAAGAACGAATGACCTTATGGTGGAAAAGGGGATACCTGTATGCTAAAAACAAAAATGAAGAGACCAGTCCCATTGATCCCGAGCATCAAGAGTAGTTGTTACCAAAGCTCTCCCACTTCTTTTTTGACGTAAGAAAGTGCAGTTGCCGATGGGGATTGTTTTTCCATGGTTTGGTTCAAAATATCCTCACGTAACTTATCGGGAGAGTCGGTTTCACTCATGCCGGCGGAACGTATGATTTGAATGGTTGCATTCTTTGCAGCCTTGATAATGTTCCAACACTCGTCGGACATGTAGATTTGTTGGGAAAGATTGTGTTCAAACTCCGTTTCAATCTGCCTAATGAGGAGATTTTCATAATCGTTTTTATCCTTGCCTTTTGGAGCGACCCGAACTACCAAGCTATTGATGGAAATTCTTTCTAAAAAAAGTACCATCCGCTCATAGGCCTGTAGACGAATGGGGAGTGTATCTTTCTGGGAGTCCTTATGCAAAAGAAAACGTCTTCTACCTTCTTCATTTCGAGTATGAAGTCTGAAAAAGTAAAAGGCCACAGCTCCGGTTACAACTGCTGGTAAAAGGTAAGCGAATAATCGAAAGATGTCATCTCCACTCATGGATAGTTGGTTTTTTTTGATTTTATAGATGTACAACGCACCAAGTGTTCAAAAAGTATAAATGGAGTTTGCACCTATGGAATTATTGGCTGGTTTTCACACTCTCCTTTACCGTACCGTAGAAAGCTTCATAATCCGGTCTGAGTTTTATGCTTATGCCCTCCTTGAAATTTCCATCCTGTACCGAAACGCTCAATTTTTCTGCGGGAACTTGATGGGTGTCGGTCAAGGTCTTGGCCACAACATTGGCCTGGTCGTAGGTAAGTCCGAATTCTCCCGTGATATTTAGGCCAACAACTTCAGGTTTTCGTTCGGGATTTGCTTTTAGGACCTCAGCGATTTTTGATACCCAGGCCAAACCGGCTTCGCTTAGTTCCACCGAAGTGTCAGAACCAAACAAGGTGTTCAAACTCCCTGAAATAATGACATCTCCTTCGGAAAAATCTGCATTTGCACCATCTCCCAAAATCTGTTTCACCTTGGTTAAAAGCACTATGGCCGTTGAGTCGTTGGCGGCTATCATTTCATTGATTCCACTGAGTTGCCTCTCCTTTTGCTGAAGCGCCTGCAAAGTTTTGTTTACGTTTTCCGAATTCTTTCTCGAAAGCTCTGAAAAACTTGTCAAGTTCGTTAAGAGGGTTGCATTGGCATCACGCAAGCTTATATTTTCGGCTTCCAAGGCGTCAGCTTTGGCTTTGCTTGATGAAATCTCTCGTTTGGCTTCGGCAAGCTCTTGCCCCAAACCTTGTTTTTCTGACTTCAATTGTTCTATTTCAGCAAACAATTCGCTCTTTTTTTGAGCATGGGCTGTCAACGATATCAAAAGAATTATTAAGAAAGGTAGTTGTTTTCTCATTCTGCAAAGATTAGGGTTTTTCAAATAATATAGCGTGTTAATTCACCTCAAAACCTTACATGTTCAAATAGTCCAGAGCCAATTGTGTCATGGCCTTTACACCGAGTTGCAGTCCACTGTCATCAATTTTAAAATCTGGCGTGTGATGTGGGTAAGCTTCAGTAGTTCCTGGGGTCATGCCTCCCAAAAAGAAGTATAGCCCCGGTACTTTTTCCTGAAAATAACTGAAATCCTCAGCACCTGTAATTGCCTTATGTATCACTACATTTTCTTGCCCCGCTACGCTTTCCAAAGTAGGAACCATTTGTGCGGTTAGGTCTGGGTCGTTAAAGGTTATGGATGTCGTGGTTTGTATGTCAATGGTGGCATCACCGCCATATGCTTTCGCAATGGCAGGGACCATTTCTTCCATTCTGCGGTTGATCAATTTCTGCATATCGTAGTCCAAAGTGCGAATGGTGCCAATCATTTCAGCACTCTCCGGAATAATATTGAAACGCACTCCGCTGGTAATCTTTCCGACGGAAATCACTGCGGCTTCGTTGGTCAATTCAGCCTCACGGCTTATTATAGTCTGCAAACCATCAATAATCTTCGCACTGATTAATATGGGGTCGACTCCACCCCAAGGTTGCGACCCATGGGTTTGTTTACCTTTCACATTGATGACAAATCGCTGAGCCGCTGCCATACTGCCCCCAGGTTTGTATTTTATGATACCCACGGGAGTTTGGGAATTAATGTGCAGTCCGAAAATGGCATCGACATCCGGATTGCTGAGAACTCCTTCTTTCACCATCAAGAGAGCTCCGCCTTCTTCCCCTGGGGGTGGACCTTCCTCTGCAGGTTGAAATATAAATTTAACGGTGCCTTTGATTTTATCCTTGTTTTTGGAAAGCACCTCAGCCACGCCCATTAAAATTGCAGTATGGGTATCGTGTCCACACGCATGCATAACCCCAGTTGTCTTTCCCAGGAATTCTGAAGTGACGGTCGACTTGTAGGGTAGATCATTTCGTTCGGTCACCGGAAGGGCATCAATATCTGCCCTTAGGGCAACAACCTTCCCCTCTTTATTTCCCTTAAGCAGCCCAACAACACCGGTTTTGGCCACATTGGTTTGAACTTCAATGCCTAAAGAGTTTAAATGCTTGGCTATCTTTTCGGCAGTCTTGAATTCTCGATTGCTCAATTCTGGATTTTGGTGAATATCCCTTCGCCATTCGATTACTTTGCTTTCCACAGCAGCAAAATCTTTTTCAAGGCTGGTGCCTTGTGCGATGGCAAAAACTCCAGTGCATAAACATATAATTAAAACAATTCCTTTCATATCTATTTTTAAAATTTAATAAGTTGATAGCCATCGTTTTGTAATTGGATTAGTGCTGTCATGGCTGAAAGGGACAGCTGTACTCCAGGAACCAATTCTTCTTTCGGAAATCCACGGGAACGGGAAGATTGCCCGCAGAAGATTACTTCAACCCCAGCGTCCATTAATTCTTGTAGCATTTCAAAATTTGGATTGGGAACCCCAAATCGTTTTTGATAGGCTTCATTTTGAATAATATCTTTTGATGCCTTGTTGTGAACCACAAGTACGGCCTTCAGCTGATCAACAGGCACACCACTCTGCGCATGCATGTTAAGAAAACGCGCTGCAGTCTCAATACTGCTATTGATTTCCTCATGGGACTCCGGGCTTCGCATGATATCAAAAACAGCCTTGTATTCCTTTGTGGTATCCGTCTCAAAATCGGGCTGGTCTATTTCCCAAACCTTACCAAAATTTGGAACCACGGGCCCCGATTTTTTTTCTTGTCCAAAAGTTGAAAAGATCATTACCATGGACATCATGGCGATGGAAAAAAGTTTCATTGATAGTCAAATTGAAGTTCTAAATATATTCAAATTCGATAGAACCTCCGCGTGTTTATAACTATTAACAGGATGATTTTAGGATAAAACCTATATTGTCTAATTTCACAGTCACTTTACTAATAAGAAGGTATTGAGTACGTTTTTGGATGATTTGAATGAAGCGCAACGCGCTCCTGTACTTCACAAAGAAGGCCCTTTAATGGTTATTGCTGGTGCGGGTTCGGGAAAAACTAGGGTTTTGACCTACCGTATAGCCCACTTGATGGAGCAGGGGGTGGACTCGTTCAATATTTTGGCCTTGACCTTTACCAATAAGGCCGCTCGGGAGATGAAAAAACGGATTGCCGCCATTGCCGGGAATTCTGAAACCAAAAATCTCTGGATGGGGACTTTCCATTCCGTTTTTGCCAGATTGTTACGATATGAGGGTGACAAAATGGGGTATCCTAGCAATTTCACTATTTACGATACCCAAGATTCCCAACGTTTGATAGCCTCTCTCATAAAAGAAATGGGGCTCGACAAGGACATTTACAAGTACAAACAGATTCAAAATCGAATTTCCTCCTATAAAAACAGTCTTATTACCGTAAAGGCCTATTTTCAAAATCCCGAATTGGTAGAGGCCGACGCTATGGCCAAACGCCCACGTCTAGGGGAAATTTATCAAAACTACGTAGATCGTTGTTTCAAGGCCGGGGCCATGGATTTTGACGACCTCCTCTTAAAAACCAATGAGTTGCTCACCAGATTCCCAGAGGTGTTGATGAAATATCAAGAACGTTTCAAATACATTTTGGTGGATGAGTATCAAGATACCAATCACTCTCAATACTTAATTGTAAAAGCGCTATCAGACCGTTATCAGAATATTTGTGTAGTGGGCGATGATGCGCAAAGTATTTATTCTTTCCGAGGGGCGAACATCAGCAATATTTTGAATTTTCAACGGGATTATGACGATGTGGCCGTGTACCGTTTGGAACAAAACTATCGTTCCACCAAAAATATTGTCAACGCCGCCAACTCGATTATTGAGAAAAACAAAAACCAACTAGAAAAGGTGGTGTGGACTTCCAACGAGGAAGGTCCTAAAATAAAGGTGCACCGCAGTGTTACTGATGCTGAGGAGGGTCGTTATGTGGCTTCTTCAATTTTTGAGAATAAAATGCAACAGCAGTTGCAAAATGGTGAATTTGCAGTATTGTATCGAACTAATTCGCAGTCGAGAGCCATTGAAGATGCTTTGAGGAAACGCGATATTCCCTATAGAATCTATGGGGGTCTTTCATTCTATCAGAGAAAGGAAATCAAAGATGTGTTGGCCTATTTACGACTGGTGGTCAACCCTAAGGATGAGGAAGCCTTAAAGCGTGTTATCAATTTCCCAACACGTGGAATAGGTCAAACAACCATAGATAAACTAGTGGTGGCTGCCAATCACTTTGGCCGTTCCATATTTGAGGTCATGGAAAACTTGGACAAATTACAATTGAAAATAAATTCTGGTACCCAGAGAAAACTTGAGGACTTTGTGACCATGATCAAGAGCTTCCAAATTATGAATGAGGGTGCGGATGCCTTTGCTTTGGCAGAACATGTGGCAAAGAAGACCGGACTTTTATTGGAATTTAAGAAGGATGGTACGCCGGAGGGAATCGCCCGAATGGAAAACATTGAGGAATTGCTCAATGGAATAAAGGATTTTGTGGAGGGCCAAAAAGAGTTGGCGGATGCCACAGGTAGCCTGACCGAATTCTTGGAAGATGTAGCCCTTGCCACCGATATGGACAAGGACACTGGTGATGATGACCGTGTGGCTTTAATGACCATACACTTGGCAAAGGGGTTGGAATTCCCTTATGTATACATTGTGGGGATGGAGGAGGACTTGTTCCCATCAGCCATGAGCATGAACACCAGAAGCGAACTAGAGGAAGAAAGGCGCCTTTTTTATGTAGCACTTACACGGGCTGAAAAGCAAGCTTATCTCACCTATACCCAAAACCGCTATCGTTGGGGAAAGCTCATTGATGCCGAGCCAAGCCGTTTTTTGGAAGAAATCGATGAGAAATATCTAGAAAATCTTATTCCAGTCAACGATGGATATCGATATAAGTCCTTGATTGATGCGGATATTTTTGGCGAGGTGGACAAAAGCAAATTAAGACAAATGAAGCCCGTTAAAGGGACACCTCCCAGTTTTCATCGGCCGAATGAAAATCAACTTAGAAAGCTTCGAAAACTAAAACCACAAATTTCTTCCCCAGCTGAAAACACCAATGTTATTAATCCCAATTTAGCCGAGGGGTCCTTGGTGAACCATACCCGGTTTGGAAGGGGCAAAGTCTTGAAAATTGAGGGTACTGGCAATGACAAAAAAGCGGAAATCCAGTTCGAAAAAGGCGATGTGAAGAAACTTCTTCTTCGATTTGCCAAGTTGGAGCTTCTAGATGCCTAACTAAGATACTCTTAAAATACTTTCCCTTGTCAAACTCGTGGGCACGGTAAAGCTAAATGTACTCCCATGGTCGAGTTTCGAATCAATTTCGATACTTCCATTATTTCTTTGGATGAAGTCCTTGCAAATGGCAAAGCCCAATCCGGTTCCCTCCTCATTGTGGGTCCCTTTGGTGGAGTTGTTTTCTTTAGTGGAGTTTAAAAGTGCTTTTCGTTGCTTTTCAGACATACCGATACCTGTGTCCTTTACTGATATGATCAATTCGGAGGTTCCTTCAAGGACTTGAATCAAAATGGAATCCCCTTGGGTAGTGAACTTTAGTGCGTTTGACAAAAGGTTTCGTATGACAAAGTCGATCATGTCCTTGTCCGCATAGGCGTTTGGCACCAGTCGTTCCTCATAGCTAATGGAAATGTTTTTTCTGGCCGCATTTTCCTTGAAAAGCAGCACATTCTTTTGAATGACTTGAAAAATGTTGAAGGAACGTTTTGAGACCTCATGGTCGTTCATTTGCGATTTGGCCCAATTCAACAGATTATCCAACAGTAATTGGAGGTTTTGTGAGGCATCGGATAGGTATTTGATAAACAATTCCTTTTCCTCTTTTTTCAAACTTTCCTTTTCATCCTTTAGGATGTTAGCCAAAGACAGCACGTTACCGGTGTGACCTCTTAGGTCGTGGGAAATTATGGAGAAAAACTTATCCTTGATTCTGGAAGCTTCCTTGAGTTCATTTTCAGACTCCACTAACTTGCCATTCAAAAATTTCAACGACTTGTTCTTTTCGCTCAGAGCGTTGATTTGTGTTTTTATTTTACTCACCAATCCATTGTAGGTGCCTGTAAGCTTATCGATTTCGGCAATTTTTATACTCCTATTTCTTTTCAATTGCCCCTCGAAGTTGTTTTGGACAATGGAGTCCATATCGCTGATCAAGGTATTGATGGGTTTCGCAATATGGCTTGAAAATACAAAGGCCGATAATATGGCAAAAAGAACCGTAATAGTAAAGAATAGTACCAAATACGACTTTATGGAGCCAATCATTATCTTGGAATCCGCGTCGACCATCTTATATAAGGCCGCAACTTGTCCGTTTAACCTTTGGTTTATGCGCTGAATTTCTCGAATCATGCCGGAGTTGCCATTGCCGATTTCCTTTTCCAAATGGGTTATCAAGTTGAAGTTTTCTCTATAGGTCTCCAACAATACGACTGTCTCTGAATCCGTTTCCGCATCGCTTTTGAGCTTTATCAAGATATTATCACAGAATATGTTCAGCGTTTTGGCATAGGATTGGTCCTTCCTTAAGAAGAAGTCCTTTTCGAGCCTTCGCAGTTGAAGCACTTCTTCCAAGGAAATTCCCTTGGTCCCCGCTTCCAGCTGATGAATGCTTTGGCGCATTCTACCAATGGTTCCATAATTTTTGAAGCCTTTTTGTTGAATCAGACCCAAAACATGAGTGATTTTTGAGTTCAATGCTTCCAAATCCGAAGAAATACGGCTCAATCTTTTGTCAATGGTGTTATTGGCATTATAGTTCGCGGCTTTAATGCTCGCGACGGCCTTTTTGGAATTTTCGATGTATTGGTGATATTCCTGAAGCGATTTTGAGGATTTGTCGCTATAAAACTCGTTGCTCTTGGTATCGAAATCAAGTATTTGGAAAAACTTGTTATCGGCTTTTAGGCGGTTACCATCAAACACGGCCACCCTTTCACGCAAGGTTTTGGCATTGTCGATTTTCTGCAGACTCTTAAAGGCAAAAAGGAGAAAAGGGCCAATCAAAAGAAAGAGCACACAAAAAGCAATCAACACACGACCTCTTATGGTGTTCATGGTGTCAGATTTGGGAATAATCTTTGTTACTTTGTAATAACGTAATCCGTTGAAAAATAGTATGCTTTAATTTCTGGACAGAAGGATATATAAGCATCTAAAAATCAGTGTTATGGCCGAATTGATCAAGTTGTTTGAGGAAAACCCGAACCCAAGGCAAATTGCCCATATTGGGGACATCCTGCGAAAAGGAGGGTTGATCATTTATCCCACGGATACGGTGTATGGATTGGGCTGTGATATTTCAAACTCCAAAGCGCTTGAAAAAATAGCCAGAATCAAAGGTGTAAAGCTGGCTAAGGCCAATTGGTCCTTTGTCTGTGCCGATTTAAGCAATTTGTCCGATTACGCTCGTCAAATAGATTCCCCGACCTTCAAAATATTAAAACGAGCCCTTCCAGGCCCATATACCTTTGTGCTGCCAGGCAGCAATAATTTACCCAAAGATTTCAAGAAAAGGAAGACCGTCGGTATCCGAGTACCGGACAACAAAATTGCGCAAGAATTGGTTTTGGAGTTGGGCAATCCGATTGTTTCCACCTCCATACATGATGAGGATGATATTTTGGAGTACACTACAGATCCTGAACTTATATATGAGAAATGGAACAATCTGGTCGATGTGGTCATCGATGGGGGATATGGAGGCAATGTGGCTTCCACGGTAATCGATTTGTCCAAGGGGGAGCCCGAAGTGCTAAGGGAAGGAAAGGGTGACTTGGATATTCTGTAACCTTTAATCAAAAAAAACGGCCCATAAAGGGCCGTTTCACAATTATAATCGGATTTTCTTAGTTTCCTGAACCACCAATGGCTGGATCCTTCATACCTTCTTCGATCATGCTGTAGAACTGATCGATTTTTGGAAGTACCACAATTCGGGTTCTTCTGTTCTTGGCACGATCGCCCGCTGAATCGTTTGATGCAATTGGTACGTAGTAACTTCTTCCAGCAGCGGTCATACGCTTCGGATCTACGTTGAATTCGTTTTGAAGTGTCCTAACGATTGAGGTTGCACGTTTTGCACTCAAATCCCAGTTGTCCACCAAAACTCCACTGGCAAAAGGAACGTTATCGGTATGCCCTTCTACCAAAAATTCGAAGTCAGGTTTATTGTTTACCACTTTTGCCACTTTACCTAGCACTCCTTTAGCAGCAGAGGTGATATTGTAGCTTCCACTTCTAAACAACAACTTGTCAGAGATGGATACAAATACAACACCTTTTTCAACACTGATTTCAATATCTTCGTCATCCAAATTGCCCAACACACCCTTCAAACTTTGAACAAGGGCCAAGTTTACAGAATCTCTTCGGGTAACGGCATCTTGTAGTTTACGTATGGTCAAATCTTTTTCGCGTAGACTTTCTAAGGATTTTTCTAGGTTTTCCGCCCCTTTCGTAGTGAGAGTGGTGAGATTCCCCATATTGTTGATTAACTCTTGGTTGTTGGCCTTCAAAAAGGCATTTTGGTCTTCAAGAGTTTTGAGTCTTGAGGTAGCCGTAGCTTTTTCCTCCAAACAGTCATTAAGTTTTACCGTGGCAGAATTCAAAAGATCCTGAGTTTCTTTTTGTTTTGCTTCAAGCTCTGCATATTTCTTTTGGGATACGCAAGACGACAACAAAACTGCCATGGCCAATGTTCCAAGAAAAACTTTTTTCATAATTCTGAGTATAAATTAGGATTAATTAGAGATGTCGATTTTTAAAAGATGAACCAAAATTATAGAAAAACGAAGGTTTCAATAATGGTGATCCGTTAATCTTTTACTAAAATGTTAAAATTGTTTACATGATGTACGAAATGGGACCAGACAATGGATGTTGTGGAGTAGTATTTTATCAAAAAATTGGCTTTTTCCCTTTTTCGATACATCTTTCTAAAGGTAGTATAAAAACTGAAATGAGCCCGAAGAATGGCGATACAATGGGAGAATTTCAACTGCACAATAAATCGGAGTGCAGCGACTCCATCAAGAAGAAGTCTCAAGAAAATAATCGAAAAAGCCTTTCTTCTTGGTAGATTCTTAGTAATGGAATACAGCGAATTTCTGAAGTTTAGAAAGGTTTTTTTTGGATTCATGTTATCCAAGGTCGAACCTCCCAAGTGATAGACTTGGCTTTTACCTACATAGTATACTTTGTGCCCTTGATTTTTTGCCCTCCAGCACAGATCCACTTCCTCTTGATGGGCAAAATAGTCTTCATCAAAACCGCCCAATGACCAAAAAACGGAGCTTCTTATAAACATACAGGCCCCGGTCGCCCAAAACACTTCGGAAACGTCATCGTATTGGCCTTCATCTTTTTCCAAAGCCTGAAAGATTCTCCCCCTACAGAACGGATATCCTAATTTATCTATGAACCCACCTGCGGCTCCGGCGTACTCAAAGTGGTCTTTTCGTTTAAGATCAAGAATTTTAGGTTGGATTATAGCCGTTTTGGGCAGGGCATCAAAGGTATCAATAACAGGACCCAACCAGTTTGGGGTCACTTCAACATCCGAGTTTAAAAGGCAATAAACATCTGCGTCAATGGTCTTAAGCCCATCGTTGTAACCTTTTGCAAAACCACCGTTGGAGGTATTTTGAACAATACCTATGGAAGGATAATTTTGGTTTACAAAATCTATCGAATCATCCGTACTGGCGTTATCAACAAGGTAAATATCGGCTCCATCGGAGTGGGCCAATACACTGGGTAGAAATCTTTCCAAAAGGGATTTCCCGTTCCAGTTTAATATGACTACAGCAATCTTCAAAGCGGCAGCAAATTAACGGCGAAAATCAGGAAATTCCTTTAAAAAAGTATATTTTTCATTGACATGGTCCATTTTGCAAAAGTAATGTGCCATTCCATTGGTCACCATCAGGTATTGGGCCTTCAGCTGATAATTGTACCGCGCTATTTGATCAAAGACCTCTTGGGTGATTTTGGTAGTCGGGGATTTACATTCCACCAAAATCTCTACTTGGCCCAATGCGTTGAACACCACTATATCATATCGTTTCTTCAATTGATTGACCACCAATTGCTTTTCAACATTCACGAGACTTAGTGGATATTGTTTCGTATGTATTAGAAAATGTAAGGTGTGCTGACGAACCCATTCCTCAGGCTGTAGAAGCACGAATTTTTTGCGAACAATGTCAAAAATCGAGAGGCTATTTTCGCTATTTTTGATTCGAAAGGCGTACTTGGGAAAGTTCAAGTCTTGCATGTCACAAAGGTGATAAATTTTGATGAATGGATAAGGTTAAGGAAATTGTAGCGGAGATAGATAAAGGAGAACCAAAACCTTTGTATTTTTTGATGGGGGAGGAGCCCTACTACATTGACAAAATTGCCCAATATATTGCTGACAACGTGCTTGCGGAAGAGGAAAGGGGTTTTAATCAAATGGTCCTGTACGGAAAAGACTCCAACCTTGAAGAGATAGTGTCCAGTGCGAAAAGATTCCCAATGATGGCCGACCATCAAGTGCTTATTGTTAAGGAAGCCCAGCACTTATCCAGAACCATAGAAAACTTGGTTTCGTATGCAGAGAACCCTCAGCCATCCACCGTATTGGTGCTTTGTTACAAGTACAAAAAACTTGACAAACGTAAAAAGCTTTACAAAACCGTTCAAAAAAACGGTGTAATCTTCGAAAGTAAGAAGCTTTATGAAAACCAAGTAGTAGATTGGATAAGACGAACGCTTGCTGGCAAAGGATATCGTATTACGCCCAAAGCCTGTGTTCTTTTGGTCGAGTTCTTGGGAACTGATCTAGGACGAATTGGAAATGAATTGGATAAACTTACCTTGATTCTTTCGAAAACCGACGAGATCACCCCTGAATTGATTGAAAAGCACATTGGCTTCAGTAAGGATTTCAACAATTTTGAGCTTAAAAAGGCGATTGGGGAGAAAGACATGAAGAAAGCGGCCAGAATTATTGATTACTTTTCCAATAATCCCAAAGACAACCCTTTTATTGTAACCGTAGCCACCCTTAATACATTCTTTACCCAGTTGCTTCAATATCACGGGTTAAAAGACCACTCACCCAAAAATGTATCCAGTGTTTTAGGTGTGAATCCTTTTTTCGTGAGTGAGTATACCGTTGCCGCCAAAAATTATCCCATGAAACGGGTAAGTCGAATCATTTCGGGATTAAGACAGCTCGACTTAAAAAGTAAAGGAGTAAACGCGAACAATATGGGGCAAGCTGATCTTTTGAAAGAGCTGTTAGTGGAAATTGCCTAATTATCGTCTATCCACGCTATATTTTCCGGGACCCAAAAGGAATATCACAGCAAAAATAGTGAAGTACATTAAGGCCAACTCCTTATCACCAAAAGGGTCGCCGCCATGAACTACAAAGGCGGCAACAGCCATGGTTATTGCGGAAGGAATTGCGGCCCATCGGGTTTTAAAACCTATGATCAATAAAATTGGACAAATAAATTCACCGATTACCGTAAGAAAAAGGGTAGGGGCTGAACCCATACCGAAAAGGCTTAGAAATTCTGTGTCACCACTAATTAGTTTTTGAAATTTTGGAAAGCCATGGGTAAGCATAAATCCAGAAGGTAAGATTCGCAAAATAGCCAGGCCAACATGGACCAAAGTGTTATTTTTCATCAAGGGGGAATTAAAATTTTCGTTAAAGTATAAATTCTAAGTCTTTCCGTAAAAAGAATTTTTTATCCTCCCATGATTTCAAAAAAAGAAAAGGGCTGTCCGATGCTAGGTGGAAAGCCCTTTTTTGATTGGTTTACTTGGTTTTATTGAGAAGTTTTACAACCAAAGTGTCCAACCCAAATCGGCCAGAGCCCAAATAAAGGTTATAAATTGAAATCCAAAGAAAACCAAATGCGGGAAGCATGCCCCAGGTTCCTTCGCCCCATTTTTGAAAAAAGATGGCGACCAACATAGTGCACATAATTAAAAAGGAGGCCACCCGCGTTTTAAGGCCCACGGCTAAAAACAAACCACCTATGGCCTCACTAAAGGCTCCGAGCCAAGCAAACAAGACTGGGGCCAAAGCAAAAATACCTCCGTACGCTGCGATGTCCTCAGGAAACCAGTCGATTACCTCAAAAAGACCTAGGTTCTTTTCTTTAGGCGTCCAAGGCATTCCAAATTTGGAGGCGCCAAAGTCAATCGCCAATATAAGCCCACAGATAAATCGCATGATTGCAAAAACCAAATCGGCGATCCAATGTTTTTGAAAGGTAGGTTGCAGCAATCTTGTAAATAAATTTTTCATTTCTGTCTGTTTTAGTTGAACAGGACAAAAGTGGAAAAGAGTAGTTGACTGTGCGCTTCAAATGGTATAGAGAGGCCTCAAAATACGATTTGAGACCCTTGGCAAATTGTTGAAAAGGTCAATAGGCGGTTTTGAGAAACTCAGAAGGAGAGGAATGGGTGAGTTTCTTGAAGACGCGATTAAAAGTGGCTTTGCTATTGAATCCGCATTCGAATGCAATTCCCAAAAGAGAGAGTTGTTGATGTTTTTCAGCGGCTATCATCTTTTTAAAGGCTTGGACCCGGTACATATTGATGAAATCGTTAAAATTTCTTCCAAAACCTGTATTGATTGCCTCCGAAAGCTGTGCTCTGGACATATTGACCTGCTTGGCCAAATCCACCAAGTTGAGTTCTGGGTTCAGATAGGGCTTTTCCATCTCCATAAACCTTTCGAGGTTTTCGACAGATTTTTTGTCAATTGGCCTATCTCGACTTAGATCTACATCTGGAATGGTTATTTGATTGGGCGTAAAGCTAAAGTTCAGTTTTTTCAGTTTGGTAGTATCAGTGAAGTATCCTTTTATTCCGACATATATGATAGTCAGACCTACAAATAGATTAAGCCACCACCGTTGCATATAGTTCAGTTCTGTAAAGTAAGAAGCAATCGCTGTTTGGATCATATCATACAGAAACAAAAAAGCGTAAAGAACCAAAAAGTTTCGTATCCAATTCAACTCCAATTTATAGGTGTTGGAAAAGAAGGCATTTATTTTTTTTCGATAGTTATAGAACAACTGAAAGGTGAATGCCAAATACAGAAGCATCTGACCAAAGCCAAAAACGGTAATCAATGGTAGAATATAAGGTTCGTCCAAGCTTAGTTTAAGTACGCCATTTTGAACCTCATCAAAACCTGATTGGCCTGAGTCATAGAAATAAATGGAAGCCCGGTAGACCAGAAAAAGGATTAGAGGTAAAAAATGCAGCCAATCCCTTTTTCTAAAACGAAAATGAGAGGTGGTAATCGATTTTACATAGAGGTAAATCAATGGGGCCAGAGCCAGGGAGACGTTAAACAGCACATAGTTGATTTTGGTCGTCCTAAAGGTGTCGTACCAAGCCATAAAACCCACGGTGTAACAGGTTTGTCCAAAACATGTGAATAGAAGAATCAATGCTAGGATAAAATCCGATACGTTACGGCCATTGAAGTACCTACTTATTAAAAGAACGGTAAAGAGCAAACCCTGGAGGGACAATAGGAGCAAAGGAGTACTGTAAATATCAAATTCGGGAAAAGCCAAAAACATGGATGGTCAGTCAGCAGATTTTTCCTATGAAATTAAGAAAATTTATTTTTTGATGAAACCATCAGAGTTCAGAAGTCAAACGTCAAAAAAAAACCTCACTTTTAAGTGAGGTCAATTTACTTATCTAAGTTTTGGATAGGAGACGGGGTCTGTCTCATGCATAATGCCGTATACCCTCTCAAAAATATCTTCAGCGTTGGGTTTGGAGAAATAGTCTCCATCCGAGGCGTAAGCTGGTCGGTGTGCTTCAGCAGTCAGCGTTTGGGGAGCACTGTCAAGATATTTATAACCTCCTTGTTCCTCCATGATTTGCTGAACCAAGTATGCAGAGCATCCTCCTGGAACATCCTCATCGATCACCAAAAGTCTATTGGTTTTCTTTAGGCTTTCCACCATCTGGTGTTCCAAGTCAAAGGGTAGCAGCGATTGTGCATCAATCACCTCAGCGTCTATGCCTACTTCAAGAAGCTCTTGGGCCACCGACTCTACAATGCGCAGTGTGGAACCGTAGGACAACAAAGTAATGTCCCCACCCTCTTTAAGTGTTTCAACTTTACCAATCGGAGTGCAAAATTCACCCAAGTTATTAGGTTTTTTCTCCTTTAGGCGATAACCGTTCAAGCTTTCGATGACCAAGGCTGGCTCATCGCTTTTCATCAAGGTATTGTAAAACCCTGCGGCCTGCGTCATGTTTCGCGGCACCAATATGTGCATACCTCGCAACAAATGAATCAACCCACCCATTTGGGAACCTGAATGCCAAATTCCTTCGAGCCTATGCCCTCTGGTTCGCACAATTAGTGGAGCCTTTTGCTTGCCCACCGAACGATATAGTAGCGTGGCTAGGTCATCGCTTAAGGTCTGCAGGGCGTAAAGGATGTAATCCAAATATTGGATTTCCGCAATGGGGCGAAGTCCTCGCATGGCCAAACCAATACCTTGCCCAATAATGGTAGATTCCCGAATTCCTGTGTCTGCTATTCGATAGGGCCCGTACTTTTCTTGAAGTCCCTCAAGACCCTGGTTCACATCTCCGATATTGCCGGTGTCCTCTCCGAAAACCAAGGCATTCGGATATTTTGCAAAGAGAGCATCAAAATTATCCCGTAAAATGATTCTTCCATCCACAGATTCTGCCTCATCGGGAATGGAAGGGGCCACCGCATCAACAGAGATGGCATTGGTATTTAATTCGTTGTATAGATGTGAGCTGTATCTGGGTTGTTCTTTTTTCAGAAAGGTCTCCACCCAGTTCTGGAGGGCTACCCTTTCTTGTGAATTTTCACCAATGACATAGCGTAGGGCCTTTCTCGATTTGGATGCCAAATCTTTTTTTAGGGGTTCTTCAATAGCTATTAGGTCATTTTTGATTTTGGTGATAAAAGCACGGTTTGGACTATGCTGAGCTGCATTTTCCAAAAGACCGATAAGCTGTTTTTTATCCTCTAAATTGGGTTTAAGAAATTCTGCCCAGGCTTCTTTCTTTGCTGCCCGCACCTTTTGTTTGATGCTGCGCTCCATACCCTTGAGCTCTTCCTCAGTAGCAACTTCATTTTCAAGAATCCACTCCCTAAATCGCTTATTGCTATCATTTTCGCGTTCCCATTCCAATCTTTCTTGGGATTTGTATCGCTCATGCGAACCTGAAGTGGAATGTCCTTGGGGCTGTGTTAGTTCTGTCACATGGATCAACACGGGAATATGGTTTTCCCGAGCAATGTCCGCCGCATTTTCAAAAGTGTGGATTAGGGCTGTATAATCCCAACCTTTTACTTTTAATATTTCGTAACCTTCATTGTTTTCATCCCTTTGAAACCCTTTTAAAATTTCGGAGATATCACCTTTGGTGGTATGAAATTCAGCAGGTACGGAAATTCCATAATCATCATCCCAAACACACATAACAAGGGGAATTTGCAATACCCCTGCTGCGTTGATGGCTTCAAAGAAATGTCCTTCACTGGTACTTGCGTTTCCTATGGTCCCCCAAGCTACTTCGTTTCCATGGTTTGAAAAGTTTGTAGAGTCCGTCTCTTTGACTTCGCGGTAAATTTTTGAAGCTTGGGCCAAGCCAACCAATCTCGGCATTTGTCCTGCTGTACAGGAAATGTCAGCACTGCTGTTCTTTTGTTTGGTCAAATCCTTCCAAGTACCATCTTCATTCAGGCTATGGGTAGCAAAGTGTCCTCCCATTTGTCGACCAGCGCTCATCGGTTCTTTTTCCAAATCAGTGGTCGCGTAAAGGCCATGAAAAAACTCCTTTGGGGATAGTAGTCCTATGGCCATCATAAAAGTTTGGTCTCGATAATACCCACTTCGAAAATCCCCATCTTGAAAAGCACGTGCCATGGCCAATTGGGGAAGCTCCTTGCCGTCGCCAAAAATCCCAAATTTTGCTTTCCCAGTGAGAACTTCCCGCCGTCCGAGAAGGCTGCATTCCCTACTGGTGACCGCTACCTCATAGTCTTTTAGGATTTGGGACTGAAAATCATCAAAGGAGATATCGCTACTAGTACTGGGATTGGGTTTCATAGGCTGATGAAAGATTTTTGCAAAATTACAAAATAGCGAGATAATAACAAGGTCAACTCCTGTTAATAAAATAAGAAATCAACAAAAAAATGTGTGTTTTTTAAACTATTTTCTATGTACGGGATAAATAGGAGGTTCCATTTTGCGAAAAATGCAAAACTAGAACCATTTTCTGGTGAACAAACCGATCAGCGTTCTCGGGCTTATGGTTACCACAAATCGAATACTTCGGCCATAGTCAGGTTGGGCAATTTCCCACCCAAGATTGGAATAAACAGGAAAGTACAATTCAAAATAATCGGTCACAAGATTGAGACGTACGCCTGAGTCATAAACAAACCGAGCGTCTTCACCTGTACTGCGAATAAAGCCAATATCACCATAAGCCTCTATCCATCGCCAGATATTCGTACTCGCGTTGGCTGTGGCTATCCAATCATTCGCAAAAGGATTGGGCAAGCTTGATTTAAATCCGCCTTCTGCAATAATGATTTGCTGACTATAAATTCCGGAATCCTCAGAACGCCCTAAATAAGGCAGGTCAAATAAATAATCGGTAGGTCGGTCCAAAGCAAAGCTGAAAAAGTCAGAATCGGTCCTGTTTCTTATGAACTTACCTGCATACAGCCTAAGATTCAACTGACGATTGCTCTCAAAAAGCTTTCGATATTCCATCTCAAAGGCGACTTTCGTGAAATTGCTCGCATGCTGCGCATCAATGGACCATGAGGTAAAGTTCAATATGTCGTTGTCCACATCTCTAAAACGAACATTGAAGACACTGTAATCGGGGTCTGTATCGATTTCATCCGCGATACTTTCATCAATATTCCGAAATACGTTGACATGACGGAAGAGAAGACTCTGGCGCCTGTTGGAAATAAGGTTGTCTGGCCTCCATCCGAAGCTAACCGATGGAGTAATGGTTGAGAAACGGGAGTTTACCTGAAAATGTGAGGTTGAACCCCCTAGCACATAGTTGGAAACATACAATCCACTTTTGCCATGATATTTTCGATATCGAAAAGATGCTTTTCCAACAACGGTTTTTTCCAAGAAGGAATAGGTGGGAGCGATATCGTAGGTAAAGGGTCTTTCCAGAAAGGTTTTGTTGTAAATGCGCAAGCCGGGAGTAATTCCATCATACACATTAAAATTGGCTATCGGCACATAGAATATTTGGTAGAAATAGGGATCTTCGGTATCCTTAAAAAATTGGAGTTTTAGCTTTTTATTGCTGGAAAAAAATCCATTGAGCGTTTTCCAATTGTCACGTTGGTTAAACTCAGGAATTTTTTGGTCGTAGTTCAGAACCAAACGTGTTTCATCACCCCTGGGTATGGTTATCGTTCTAGAGGTGTCAATTCCTGTGAACCAATATTTTGAAACAACCGAATCCTTATTCAACCCAAAAAGTGATATGGGGACGTTGGTGCCACGCTTGTTTTTTATGGTCAATGTAATCGAGTCCTCTGATTTAAAGATGTTCTTTATTTTGAAGTCTATTTTTTTTCGCGTGGAGACATACTCATCAAAAAACCAATCAATGTCCTTGTCTGCAAATTCTTCAATCGTTTTTCTAAAATCCTTGGCTTTGACCAACGGCTTGAGCTTATAGTTTCGATAGAAGGATTGAATACTACTGTCTATTTTTTGTGAATTCAAATATTCTGACAGGTAGGCCATACCCAAACCGGCCTTGAAGCCGTTTGCAATTCTTTCGTTGAACTTGATCAAGGAATCATTTCTTGTGCTGAGGGCTTGATCAATGTTTCTTCTGGCTGAGAGCATGCTCAACAAGGCATACTGCTCGTTGAAGTCCATCTGGGCTAGGTGAAAACCTCGAAAACCCCATATTTTTGAAAGCTTGCCCACCAGTTTCTGATCAGGGTAGTATTCCTCAACGTATTTGATCATGAGGTAATTCACGATAGCGTCTGACACCCAGCGTTCCGCTCTTCTGTCAATAAACAAAGTCTCCTTTAAATAACTTCGGAGGGAAGTCTTTAAGAATTTCATTTCAAATTGAAACTGTTCCTCATACGGCCTTATGAAAGAAGGCAGCTGATTAATTCCATATAGTGGATGCTTTCCGTAATCCAGTTCGCTTACCAAAAGATTATCGTGAGGATACGGGCCAAGATTGTCGTGTAAATACTTGGCCACCTTGCTTATGGATATTCCTTCCGAGATGTTGTCGTACTTTTTAGCCTCCAAATCCGTGGTCACGGTAAGTAATTCGGTGATATGTTTGGTGAACCTTCTCCCCCGAGTCAAATGGATTTCACAGTTTTTTCTATTCTCTCCTGACAATTGCACATACTGCCCTCCAGGGAAACTGGTTATTCCTCCATCTGAAAAATTGGTGGCTAGAAAGAGTTTTTCTGGAAACGTCAGCTTAATGGTGGTGTTGGACACATCCGTATAGTGATCATCCAAGTCCATATTGTTGTACAGTTTCCATTCGTCATCATAAACCGCAGGAGTGATGTACCAATCCTTTAAAAAATACTCCCCAATCGGGTTACGTCCATAGGACGTGAACTTACTGTTGGGAAGTTTTAAAGTGTAGGTAAAGAAAAGTTGTATGGATTGTCCAGCATCCAAAACATCGTTCAGCTCAATTCTCAGAACATCTTGATTCCCCATCCGAGTCCAGTTTAAGCCGGTATAATTGTTATCTACGATGGTCTTTATCGAAGTAAATCCCCGTTCCTTGTCCTTGGCCAAGTGCAAGCTCCGGTTGAATTCTTCTCCAAAACGTTTGGCCAATGCTGTTTTTTTGTTGGCAAAAGCGTGGTTCCAGTCGTTGAAATAAAGTACACTTAAGCCATCATCACTTTCATTGACGTAAGTAAATCTTTGGGTGACTGTGATTTCTTTGGTGCTGTCATTCAGTGTAGCCGTAATCTCATTTTTATGTTGTGCCTTAGCCATTTTGGGAAAGGATAACCCAAGCACAAAAAGAATAATAGGAATTAGGCGTAACTGCATCAAAGGTTTGGGTAAATTAGAAATTGGGGGCCAGGTCGTGACCTTTATAGAAAGCGTCAATAATTTCAACAACCTCCTCTGGTGTATCAACAAGTTTTACCAAATCAAGGTCGCTGGCACTTATATTTCCAGCTTCAAGCATGGTATGCTGAATCCAATCGAATAGTCCTTTCCAAAAATCGGAACCCACCAAAATGATCGGAAATTTCTGAATCTTGTTGGTTTGAATTAGGGTAATGGCTTCAAAAAGTTCATCCAAGGTTCCAAAACCACCGGGCATCACCACAAATCCTTGGGAATATTTCACGAACATTACCTTTCTAACAAAAAAGTAATCGAAGTCGAGACTTTTGTCTCCATCAATAAAAGGATTGTCGTGCTGTTCAAAAGGAAGGTCGATATTTAATCCGACCGAAGTTCCACCAGCAAGACTGGCCCCTTTGTTTCCAGCCTCCATAATTCCCGGTCCTCCTCCGGTTATAATGCCATATCCTGCTTCTGAAACCGTTTTGGCTACATCCACGGCAAGGTCATAGTACAGGTCGCCAGGGCGGGTTCGTGCTGACCCAAAAATAGATACGCAAGGACCTATTTCGCTCATTTTCTCAAAACCATTCACAAACTCTCCCATTATTTTGAATATGGCCCAAGAGTCGTTGGTCTTAATTTCGTTCCACCCTTTGGTGTGTTGCTCCTTTCGCATTTGCATAGTATTCGGTTTTAAACAGCTCGTGCTATTTTTTGCTTTGTATTTTCAAGTTCTTTCTTCAAGAATCGAGCCGTATGGCTTTTTTTGTCCTTTGCCACTTCTTCTGGAGTCCCGGCAGCAACAATTGCGCCACCCCCTCGGCCTCCTTCGTAGCCAATATCTATGATGTGATCCATCATTTTAATAACGTCCATATTGTGTTCAATGACCAAGATGGTATTTCCTTTGTCCACCAGCTGGTTCAAAACTTCCATTAGTACACGAATATCTTCAAAATGGAGTCCGGTAGTAGGTTCGTCGAGGATATAAAATGTGTTTCCGGTGTCGCGCTTGGATAGTTCGGTTGCCAACTTAACGCGTTGCGCTTCGCCACCAGATAGGGTAGTGGACTGCTGCCCTAATGAAATATAACCCAAACCAACGTCTTTTATTGTCTTAAGCTTGCGATGTATTTTCGGAATGTTCTCAAAAAAGTCAACCGCTTCGTTAATGGTCATCTCCAAAATATCGGCTATCGATTTTCCCTTGTACCTTATTTCTAGGGTCTCTCGATTAAAACGTTTGCCATTGCAGGTTTCACATTCCACATAGACATCTGGCAAAAAATTCATTTCAATCACCTTTAAACCGCCACCTTGACAAGTCTCACATCGACCTCCGGTGACGTTAAAACTAAAACGGCCAGGTTTGTACCCCCGAATGGTGGCTTCGGTGGTTTTGGCAAAAAGCGAACGAATTTCACTGAATACTCCGGTGTATGTAGCTGGATTAGATCTTGGAGTTCGCCCTATGGGAGATTGGTTGATATCAATGACCTTGTCAATATGTTGTAGCCCTGTAATTTTTTTATAGGGCATTGGCTTTTTCACCCCATTAAAATAATGGGCGTTCATAATAGGGTAGAGCGTTTCGTTGATCAAGGTAGATTTACCACTACCGGAAACACCTGTTACTCCTACGAGTTTTCCTAAAGGAAACTCCACGGAAACGTTCTTCAAATTGTTTCCGGTACAGCCCGTTAGCACAATTTTCTTACCTGTACCCTTTCTGCGATTCATCGGAACTGGGATTTCCAATTCGCCCGAAAGGTATTGCGCCGTTAGGGTATCATGACTACTCAGGTCTTTGGGTTTTCCCTCAGAGATGATCTCACCTCCATGGCGACCGGCATGGGGACCAATATCGATTACATGGTCCGCATGTTCAATCATGTCCTTGTCGTGCTCAACAACAATTACAGAATTCCCGATGTCCCTTAACGAAACCAAGGAGTTAATAAGCCTTGCGTTATCCCGTTGGTGCAAGCCTATACTGGGTTCATCCAAGATGTAAAGTACCCCTACCAGCTGGGAACCGATTTGCGTAGCTAGCCTAATACGTTGTGCTTCCCCACCTGATAACGACTTTGAACTTCGATTTAAGGACAAATAATCAAGCCCCACATCCAGTAAGAATTGAATTCGGGTCCTTATTTCCTTAATGATTTCTTCAGCAATTCTCTTCTGGTTCCCTTCAAGGGTATTTTCAAGATTTTGGAAAAGGTCTGCAAGTTCAGCAATATCTAAATGGGCAAGCTCTGCGATGTTTTTTTCTCCAATTTTGAAATACAGGGATTCTTTCCGTAACCGGGCTCCTTTGCAACTGGGGCAGGAAACTTTGTCCATATAATCTTTGGCCCAACGTTTTATGGAAGTGGAATTAGCTTCTTCAAACTGGGTTTTTATGAAGTTGGAAATACCTTCGTAATCGATTTTGTAACTTCTTTTTACACCCAGGGTCTTTGAATCTACCTCAAAACTGTCCTTTCCACCATTAAGGATGATTTCCATGGCTTCAGCTGGGATTTTTTCAAGAGGGTCAGACAATTCAAAATTGTAGCGTTGCGCGATGGTTTCCAATTGCTTGAAGGCCCAGGATTTCTTGTATTCCCCCAAGGGTGCTATACCGCCAGACTTTATGGATAGTTTTTTATTCGGAAAAATCTTTTGCTCATTTACCTCATGTACATGCCCAAGGCCATTGCAAGTAGGACACATACCTTTTGGGGAATTAAAGGAAAAAGTGTTGGGCTCAGGAGTGGGATAGGAGATCCCCGTAGATGGACACATAAGGTCCCTACTAAAATATCTCGGCTCTTTTTCTCCTTCTTCCAAGGCCATGAGCACATTATTTCCGCTATACATGGCTGTATTGATGGTTTCGGATAACCGTTTATGGAAGTCTTCACTTTCCACAACCTTCAACCGATCTATTACGATTTCGATATCGTGGGTCTTGTAACGGTCCACCTTCATTCCTTGAACGATATCCACAATTTCACCATCCACTCGAACCTTCACAAAACCTTGTTTGGATATTTGCTCAAAAAGTTCCCGATAATGGCCCTTGCGCGATTTTACGACAGGTGAGAGAATGTTGATTTTCTTATCACGATAAGCATCGATGATCAAATCCTTGATTTGTTCATCGCTATAGCTGACCATTTTTTCTCCGGTGTTATAACTATAAGCATCTCCTGCCCTGGCAAAAAGTAAACGAAGAAAATCGTACACTTCGGTAATGGTTCCCACGGTGGAACGAGGTGACTTGGAAGTGGTCTTCTGCTCAATGGCAATAACCGGTGACAGCCCATCGATTTTGTCAACATCGGGTCGCTCAAGACCCCCTAAAAACTGACGGGCGTAGGCAGAAAACGTTTCAATATAGCGACGTTGACCCTCCGCATAAATGGTGTCAAACGCCAAGGAAGATTTTCCACTTCCTGAAAGTCCAGTGATGACCACAAGCTTTTCTCTGGGGATGGTGACATCTATATTTTTCAAGTTATGAACCCGTGCTCCCCGTACCTCAATGTGCTCTTCGTAGTTAATCATAGCAAAACCGCAAAAGTAACGATTTGGCATGTAAAAATGAAGCTACCTTAGTTTTCTATTTTGTAAATTGACCATGTACAACCACCTTCTAAGAAAACATTTCCTATGTCTATATTTGTTAGAGTTTTTCTGTGTGCTATGATGGTTTGCCTTGCTTTTAGCACAAGTACCATACAAGCCCAAGAAGTTCGTTCGGTCATTGTTGATGCCGACACCGGGAATGAGGTAGACGATTTTTATGCATTGGCCCGAATTTTCATGGAGCCCTCGGTCGAAATTACGGCATTGAACTCTGCGCATTGGCAGACTAGCCATTGGGCCGTTCCCAATTCCATGGAAAACAGTCATCGCTTGAATCAGCAACTCTTGGGAGAGATGAACCTCAATCTAAAAACCCTTCGTGGTGCTACCGCTAGGATGTACGATTGGGGAGATAGGGCACAACATTCAGCAGCCACCTACGAGATTATTAGACAAGCCAAGGAGAAAGATGAATTAACAATTTTAGTACTTGGAGCGTTGACCAATGTGGCATCTGCAATTTACTTGGAACCGGAGATTGCTAAGAAATTGAAGGTGTATTGGTTGGGCACGACTATGGATTTTGCAAACAGAGTGCTTAAAAGGGATGATTTCAACCCATTAATGGATCCTTACGCTTTGGACGTTTTGTTGAATTCGGAAGCTGAGATGTTTATTATGCCCATTAATGTTGCTGTTGCTATGGAGATTGACTTTGATGAACTTCAGGCGAAAACCCAAGATCACTTTCTGGGAAAATTTCTATTGGACCGATGGACCAACCACCTTGACGGCTCTAGAAAAAGTCGGATTCTTTGGGATTTAGTCTTGATCTCTGCATTTATTTATCCAGACTTTGGAACCCTCACCGAGGTGCAAACGTCAAGGGATAATGGAAATCGAAAAATCAAGTTTTATAGCGAAATAGATTCCGAAGCCATTTATCAGGATTTTTACGAAACCCTATTGGCTTTTGAAAAGGAGTAGATTATTTTTGAGGCTTCGCGAAAAAAATGAAAGCAAATCGTGCTGATTTGCTAAGAACTTTAAATCTTTTCTAACAGCTATGAAATTATTGGGTATTGGTTCTCGAATTGATCACGCCGATTTCGGAAAGGGAGTGGTCACCAACGTATCTTCCAAGCACTATTGGGTCACCTTTTTGGAAAATGGATTGGAAACCATCGATTTGGATTCCGATTTTGAAGTAATCGAAGCGGTTGAGGATGAAGTGGACTCGGTGAGCTTTTTTGATGTGGAACGTTCCTTGGTGAAAATATTGGAAAAATGGAGCGACACGCACGAAAAAGTGGCCTTGGCCGACAAATGGAAAGGGGGTAAGCTTATTTTGGAGCCTGGGGACAACTTGGCCAACAAGGAAATGCCCATTGAAACCTTTTTTCATAAAATTGTTATGGTACGGGACCGAATTCGAGTGATGGAGCAGAAAATCAACAGCAGCAAAAACGTGGATGATCAAGAGAAAGTTGATTTGCAACAATACATTACCCGAATTTATGGTAGCCTCACCTCATTTAATGTGCTTTTTAAGAACAAGGGCGATCAGTTTATTGGGGAAAGAAGCAAATAAATCCGATGCTTAAGGAAAAAATACTCAAGGCCTACGAGTCTCTTGCAGAGGAGTACAACGCTCAAATTGACCATAAACCCCATAATGCCTATTATGATCGGCCCAGCACCCTTGCATTACTTGAAGATGTGAAGGGAAAATCCATTCTGGATGCAGCATGCGGCCCCGGAAAATATGCCGAGATCCTTCTTAAAGAAGGAGCTCTGATAAAGGGCTTTGACCTTAGCCCAAAAATGATAGAACTGGCACAAAGGCGCAATTCCAACGCATCGGATTTTTTTGTCCACGATTTGGAAAAACCTTTAACCATGTTCAAGAAGAAAACCTTCGACACGGTCCTTTGTGCATTGGCGATGCATTACGTAAAGGATTGGAATGCGACCATTCAAGAGTTTTACCGAGTTTTAAAACCAAAAGGAAAAGTGGTCATATCCATTGAACATCCCTTTTTTGAATATACCTATTTCAAGTCCAAAAAATATTTTGAAGTCGAACCTGTAAAATGTACTTGGAACAGTTTTGGAAAACCAATAGAGATAAATAGTTATAGAAGACCTCTTTTTGAAATTATTCAGCCTTTTATTGATAATGGGTTCTTAATCGAAAAACTGGTGGAGCCCAAGCCTGTCGCTGAATTTCAGCATTTAGACCCCAAACATTTCAAGGAATTAAACGAATTTCCCGCGTTTATGGCGCTTCGAGCTGTAAAGGGAAGCTAAGTGCTTCATACCGAATACTTTGATGCAAAACTCACTTCCTCGCCCTACCAATAATTGAAGAAAAGCTCAACTGCAGCCCCAAGGACAAAGCTCCCCATAGCTGTGAGGAATGAGATTCTACCGGTACCAAACGCGTTGGAAAACGCAATATAGAGAGCGACCAGTGCACATGCCACAAACAGGAGGGTAGCATAGAGGGGGACCATACTGGTAAAAATTCCAGTAAGGTTAAAGAAGGGGTCGAGTAGCGCGGTGAAAGCAAACAAGGCCAAAGCAAAGTTGGCTTTCGAATGACCTGTAAACAAATACCAACCTGCCACCAACAACTCTATGCTAATGGCAAGTGGCCCAAACCTATCATAGGTGCTGAATCGGAAATAGGACCTAACATCCACGGGGAATTCAATTTGGGAATAGAAGATGATGCCTAATATGAGGGCAATGGCAATAAAAACAAATGCTATTAATCTACGTGCAATCATAAAAACTCAACGCCAAGATACAATTCTTGGTCCGAATTTTAGCTAGCAAGTTTTGGATTAAAGGAGATGACGGTGTTTACCACAAATTAGGAAACAACACGCAATGCCCATGGGTCTTGTTTCTTAATCAAGTTTCTAAGCGCATGTTTAATAATCCACTTCCGTTCCTTGGAAGCATCGGTCACCCAACTTTCCACTAAGGTTTTTGCTATCTCTGGATTGTCCTTTAAAATGTCATTTACACAATTGGCCACGGATTTTTGCACATACTTGCTTGGATCATCTTTGAGATTTTCCAAAATGGGTAGAATAGGGGAAGGATCTTCAACAAAGTCATCCAATTTACTGGCCCACGGTAATCGGGGCCGCACCCCCTCACTTGCCAAACGTCGAACATGTTTATTCGGATTCTGCGACCACCGTAACATGGTATCCAGGGTTTTTTCGGGAAACTTTTCCAGATACGGGCGGATGGTGTACTCCCCTGTATTTCGCTTGGTGATTTCGTAAACAGCTTGCATGGAAAGGTCGAAATGTTCCAGACCATACTTTTCCACAAACTTGGCAATCGGCATCACCCAATAAAACTCTTTGAACATTCCTGTTTCTTTTTCATTTTCAGGTCCAAGAATGTTTTGCAAGTAATGCACCTTTTTCTGATAGTTTCCTAAAAGATGAACGTTCAACTCGTCGGCGATGCACTCCACCCTGTCTTTCAATTCCAAGGCACTGACCTTTTTCGAAACGGATTTTACAAACGAGGCCTTATCAAAACTGACCGCCTGTGAAAGAAGTTTTTCTGCCAATAATTCGGCTAGTTCTGCATCAAACCAAAGTTTTAATTGTTTGTAGGCCATACGAAGCGTAACCTAGGCAGTTTCCTTTTTCTCCGAAAGATACTTCCAATATCTTTTCGGAACATGTTGCGTATGCAATTTTCTGTTGATTCTCGATTTGATGCCCGTACTTTTAAAGTAATCGTTCCAGAGGGTTTGGTAATCATATTCCTCAGTGCGGAAAGCATCACTTTTTCTGATTTTATTATAATGTATTTCGCTTAAATTCAGGGATACCAGTTCAACACGTTCCAGGTCATAGAAAATCCCATATTTGCGTTTCACATCGTAAATCAACCATTGCTGGTCCGCGTATCGGTTTCTAAAGTGCTTGGATATTAAAGGCAACACATTGAAGTCAGGCTCGATGTTGGCAAAATAGATATTGTCCTTGGTCAATTGAAAACGTACAAAAGCCTCCATACGGTGTTTCTCCCGGCCGACGGAACGGGCGAGCTGGCTGATGCGTAATACAGTTTCATCAGAGAAATCACTGTGCTTTTGATGCTTGGACAGCATTAACTTTTGAATGTAACGAAATAAGAGGAGCTCAACACCCTCGGTCTCACTTAGAAAGGTGAAGTAAATATTGGAGATGGCGGAATGACTTTTGTTTCGAACGCCATTCCATACCCTTTTGGCTTTGGAAACATGGGTGAAAATGGTCTCCGTCTCCGAGAAGAGACCACTTTGCTGTTGGTGGTTGGGTTGAATGTCCACCACATTGATTTTCTCTTCGAAGGCTACAAAGACTGAAGTGAGGAAGCCGTTGAAGCTACCGTCGTAGATGAGGATTTTTGAAGGGTTCATGATCTATTGTTTTTTGATGTTTATACTTTTTTCAATTGAACAGTTGCAATTGATTACTATACTGGGACCTAAACTTTCCATTTGAATTTTGAAGAATTAGGCCCTTTATTCTTTCCGCTTCCAAATCACGTTTTTCCCATTGACGGGAATCGCAGACAATGAAATATTTGGCACGATTGAGTGCTACCCCAATTTTTTTCAGGTGGTCCCAGTTCAATTTTCGAAACTTTCTAGCCTTTATGATTTTTTCGACGGAAAGCATACCGAAACCTGGGATACGAGCTAGCATTCGCTTCTCCGCTTTGTTGATATTCACTGGGAATAAATGGAGGTTTCGCAAAGCCCAAGAGAGTTTTGGGTCGATGTCCACGTCTAAATTTGGATGATTGTCATTTAGAATCTCATTTACCGCAAAACCGTAAAAACGTAGCAACCAATCTGTTTGATAAAGGCGATTCTCCCTTAGCATGGGTACTTGTGAACCTATGGAGGGTAAACGGTGGTCTTCGGCCACGGGAACATATCCTGAGTAATAAACCCGTTTCATATGATACTCTTTATAGTAGTAGGTAGCAGAATACATTACATCCTTATCTGTCTCGTTGGTTGCTCCCACAATCATTTGGGTGCTCTGTCCGGCAGGGGCGTACTTTGGTGTGCTTTTGATAACCTTGTGTTCGTTTTTATAGCGAATCAATTCATTTTTGACCTTCAACATGGGATTTGTAAAGTCCTCATGTTTTTTATCAGGAGCCAAAAGTTTCAAACCTGAAACGGTAGGAACTTCAATATTCACAGAAAGCCGATCCGCGTAAAGACCAGCTTCGTACATAAGTTCGTCACTAGCGCCCGGTATAGACTTTAAATGGATGTAGCCATTAAAATTCTCTTCTTCCCTCAGCTTTTTTGCCACTGCAATCAACCGCTCCATGGTATAATCCGGATTTTTGAAAATGCCCGAACTCAAAAAAAGGCCCTCAATATAATTTCTTCGGTAAAAATTAATGGTAAGGTCCACCACCTCCTGAATCTTAAAAGCAGCCCTTTTAACATCATTGCTCTTTCGGGTAACGCAGTAAGCACAATCATAAATGCAATGGTTGGTCAATAGGATTTTGAGAAGGGATATACAACGCCCATCTTCTGTGTAGCTATGACAAATACCCATGCTTGTACTGTTTCCCAAGCCTTTGTTTTTGTTCGAACGGTTACTGCCACTACTGGCACAGGAAACATCATATTTTGCTGCATCGGCCAAGATGTTCAATTTTTCACGGATTCTTTCAAAATTCATAGCAGAGGTTGTAATTAATCCAAAATTATGGAAATATTCCTAATTATGGAAATAATCCAAAATATTTTTGGAAATAATCCAAATTACCTATATTTGAAATAACTCAACCTAGAAGTATCTATGGAAAATGAAATCACTTTAAAACGGTTTACGGATATTCGTCGAGAGCTGGGGCATACCCAAGCTGAGTTTGCCAAATTACTGGGAATATCCAGTACCACTGCTGATATTGAAAGAGGACGGACCAAATTATCCGGTAAGGTTGTGGCTGAGCTCTTGAAGCAGTTCAAGATAAATCCCCTTTGGCTTTTTGGAGAAAGTGAGGAAAAGTATTTGGAGACTTCCCATACCAATGTTATTCCCAAGGTTGTTACCGTAGATTCTGCAGATAGGGATAACATGGTACTTGTGAATGCAAAAGCGGCCGCGGGATATCCACAGAATATTCAAGACACCAGTTGGTACCAACAACTCCCTGCTTTTGATTTACCAATTCCAGAGTTTCGAAACGCTACCTATCGCGGTTTTCAAGTAGAAGGGGATAGTATGTTGCCCAACTTAAGACCTGGTGAATGGGTATTGGCAAGGGCTATTGAGCACATTGATCATGTAAGTGCCAATAAAATGTATGTGGTGGTATTGCAGGATTCTGTCATGGTCAAAAAGATTGAGAAAAGGCCGAATTCAAATAATATTACTTTGGTTTCCTTGAATGAATCCTATCCACCTTACGATATCAAACCATTTCAAATTCAGGAAATTTGGGAAGTGAGCAGTAAATTGACCTTTAATGTGGATGCCAATACCGAAACAGGACTGCTAAGGCAACTACAGCAATCGATGGAAGAGTTAAAGAGACAGGTGGGCCAAGTAAAGAATTGATTCTACCCCATTCTTTTGAGAAGGAGAAACAGTTCTTGACGTTTCACTTCCAGTATTCTCTACCTTTTTTGTGAGCCCAAAATGGTTTTAGATATCCATTCCGTAGCACCAATTTATTTTCATTATATGTCACTTCCTTGGCAATGAAATGATTTTCAGGTAGTTTTTCCGTTGTGAACACGATAGCTTCCAAGTGATGACCTTTTGCGTCTTCAATAAAGTCAAATATTTTGGCAGTAGGCCCCAGATGAATGTTCAAAACCACATCATCCTCTGTTTGGACCATAAGATGTGTACCTGAAACAGATTTTCCAACCGTATAGGTACAAGGTCCTTTCTTAATTTCGGTAACAAGACCTGAAATGGTCTGCATTTCTGGAATCTCTCCAGTTTTTGCAATACCTTCAGATTCACCCATTCCTTTTTGGGCATTCAAGGTGGTTAAAGGGCCTGCCAAGGCAACTAAGAATAAAAAAAGCATAAAATTTTTCATGACTTCACATTTAGAGTACAAAGGTATTTCTCCTTTCTACACATCTATATGATACAAGTCACTCCACTAAAGTTTCTTATAACTTTTTGATTTATTGTAGACTTAAGGCGTACCGATTCGTCTAACTAAATCAAACTAGGGTGGGTTCAGTCGTATAGGCGAATGATTTCCCCATTCCCTTTTCCGAAAACACTTCGGATATAAGCGTTAGCCATTTTGGTCATAGGGATAGGATTGTGCCCTGGGAAATAATCTTTGTAGCGTTCGTAAGCATCTTCCACCAGTCCTGATGCGACAACATTAATGCGATGCCCCTTTTTCAATTCTAGGGCAGCAGCCAACACAAAACTGTGAAGGGCACCGTTCACCATAGCCGCGCTGGTTGTCTGAAGAACAGGGTCATCGGCCAAAATTCCGGTGGTTAGCGTGAAAGAGCCACCATCTTTCAGATTCTTCTGCCCAAGGCGTACCAAATTGACTTGCCCCATTAGTTTGCTCTTGATGCCGATATAGAAGTCTTCTTCGGTCAAATCGTCAAAAGGAGCCCATTTAGCTTCCCCCGCGGTGCAAACAATGGCATCAACTTCTCCTATTTCATCAAACATTTTTGTAATGGAAGTGCTATCGGAAATGTCCACCAAGACATCACCCTTTTGTCGCCCAGCCACTAGTACTTGTGCTTTTTCTGAAAGCCTTGCAGCAACTTTTTTTCCAATGGTGCCATGTCCACCTACTAAAACTATTTTCATTTTGTATTGTATGCTTTTACGTTTCCCATGCTTAAGTTAACCGGGCCCAAGGCGTGCGATTTTGGGAGAAAGGCACCACTTTGGGTAACGATCCAGTCATCCCATGAAGCCTCAAGGCCGCCAATCGGTATAATGTTGACCCACATTTTAAATGCTCTTGGAAAAGCATTCTCATTCAACAACCAAAGATAACTATCTCCAGGAGTAGTCCCACCCGAAGTATAGGTGACCAATAGCGCTTCAGTTCCATCTGGCAATGTTACAATGGAACGCTCTGTGCCCAGATCAAAAACCTTATAGGGGGCTACCAGCCAGAACGAATCATTATTGAAGTTTTTTAAGGCCTTATCAACCAGTTTTTCCTTCTCATCAAAAGCTAGGCTTTTACCATTTTTGTATGCCAAACTTTTCTCCAAATGTACCACGTCCAGTTTTACATGGTTGTCACCCCATTCTACCTCGACTTTCCCTAGCTCCTTATCCCATTTGTATTGATTGGCTCCATTTCGATAGGACCATTCCAAAAAACGGGTTTCCTCATAGGTTTTGTAGTTTAAGGCCTCCAACATCTTCTCTGCCAGTACATCTGCCTCTCTTCCTGTTTGGGCCTGGGGCAAAGGTTCATGAATGGCAAAAAGTGAGATGATTAAAACAAGCAGGCCAATCCCTATGACGATTCCTAAAACTTTAAAAAGCCTTTTCATGCATCATTTTTGAATAAATGGACTCTGCTAAAACTTTGGCCGCTTCCGGATGAAGTCTGAACCAAAGCTCGGGCTCAAAGATTTCCAACTCTGCTAGTGCCCAGTGTCCATCATTATCCTTAAAAATATCTACTCTTGCGTACAAAGGCATTTCGGAGCAGGCTTTGACCACCTTTTCGGCAAAAGCGATTTCTTCTGCGGAGGGCAGATAGGAATGCACCGTTCCCCCATAGTCATCTTGTACGCGAAAATCCCCGGCCTTGGCAATCTTCAGAACGGCGTGGGTGAATTTTCCATCAAATACCATCATTGAGATTTCACCTTCGTCCACAATATTTTTCTGAAATTCCTGTAGCATCATGGCCTCATTGGAAATCAATTCCTGAAAAATGTTCTCGTATTTTGTCCATTCGGAAACATTAAACTTATACGTATGTCGGGCTGCACCCGCAATACAAGGTTTTAGCACCAACTCTTCGGTTTTGAATCCTAGATTGGTTTTGGCATCATGGATGGATCTTTCCAAAGTAGTTTGGGTGCTAGGTTCCACATACATGGTCGTTGGGATTCGTACGCCCTTATTTTCCAAATCCCTTAAATAATGCTTGTCAATATTCCAAGAAATTAATTCAGCGGAATTAATAAAGTTGGTCTGGGATTTTGCCTTTTGAAACCATTTGAAAAATTCGTCATAGCGGTCAAAGTAATCCCACGTCGCTCGAAAAAGGGCATGTTTGGAGGAAGTCCAATCGAAAACGTTATCATCCCACGATTTTCGGGTCACTTTCAAACCCAATTTTTCCAGGGCTTCGCGAACTAATGTATCCTCCAAAATAACATTATCCACGTAAGGATTACTTTCCTTTGGATTTAGATATCTGGGTTCGGTAAGAATAACAAGGTCGTAGGCCATTGACAGTTTCTTTTTAAAATCCAACGGCGGTATCATCTCCTCTTTTGTCGGCACCACCTTCCAATTTCCCATCGGATAAAACACGTACGGCGTCTACCTTGCCAATGATTCTATTGCGACCCGCGTAGATTCGATAACCCTTTTCCTTCAATTCGGTCAATAGGTCTTCGGTAAACCCTTCTTCTTCAAAAGTAATTACATCAGGAAGCCATTGATGATGAAATCTCGGAGCATTTACGGCGTCTTGCATACTAAAATTGAACTCGTAAACATTTAAAATCGTTTGTGCCACTGCCGTGATAATGGTAGAACCGCCAGGGGTGCCAACAACCATATAAAGTTCCCCATCCTTTTCTACAATAGTGGGTGTCATGCTGCTCAGCATTCGCTTTTCTGCGGCAATACTGTTGGCTTCTGCACCAATAAGTCCGAACATATTGGGCACTCCCGGTTTGGAACTGAAATCGTCCATTTCATTGTTGAGAAAAAAGCCCAATTCCGTAGCGTAGAGCTTAGAGCCATAACCGCCATTTAGTGTTGTCGTTGCTGAAATGGCGTTGCCCGAAGCATCCACAATGGAATAATGGGTGGTTTCGCTGCTCTCCACGATTTCTACCTCCCCATGGGAAACTGCTGAGGAGAGGGTGGCCTTATCAAAGGAAAAATCTGCCATTCGTTCGGTGAGATAGGCATCGCTCAATAGCACATCCAATGGAATGTCAACAAAATCTGGATCACCCAAAAAGTAGTTCCTGTCTGCATAGGCACGCCGTGACGCCTCCGTAAACAATTGAATGGATTTAGCCGAATTATGGCCGTATCTGGAAACTTTATAAGGTTCCATCATTTTAAAAATCTGATTCATGGTCACACCTCCGCTACTGGGTGGGCTCATTGAAATTATTTTGATGTCCTTATAATTGAAAACAACAGGCTGACGCCACTTGGCTTCGTACCTTTCCAAGTCTTCTTCCGTAATAAACCCGCCCTTTTCTTGAATAAAATCTGCCAGTTTTTGGGCCACTTCGCCCTTATAAAATCCGTCCCTTCCTTGTTCCATGATTTTTTGGAGTGTGGCCGCCAGTTCGGGGTATTTTATGGTGTCACCAGCTTTGAAATTTGAAGCAAACTTTGTGCTATCGCCGTTTACCTTTACAAACCGTTCTTTGTAATTCTCCAATCGTTTTTCCTGCTTCTCTGTTACAATTACGCCTCTTTTGGCCAATTCTATTACAGGGGTAAGGATGTCCGAAAGGGGCAACGACCCAAATTTTTCATGTACTTCGATAACGCCGGCCACAGTACCCGGCACACCAACAGCAGTTGCGCCAACCGTGCTCATATCTGGAACCACATTACCCAATGAATCAAGATACATATCCTTGTGGGCAGACAAGGGGGCTTTCTCACGATAATCCAATCCTCCAATTTCACCGTTTTGCTTCCGATAAACCATAAAACCGCCACCTCCTAAATTTCCTGCGAAAGGATAGGCTACGGCGAGCGCCATTTCCGTGGCGACCATGGCATCGAAGGCATTGCCTCCTTTTTCCATGATTTCTGAGCCTATTCGGGACGCTTCCACCCGGGCGGAAACCACCATGGCCTTCTCAGTGACGAGACCAGTCGGGGGAGCGGGTTGTTTTTTGCAATGAATAAAAAGTAGGAAGGGGAGAAATAGAATTAGTTTTCGCATAGGGAGTCAAATTTTTGCCGCGAAAAGGTAATCAATTCTTCAAAAAATTCTTTGAACTCTTTTTCAAATGCTTCATAATGTTCCTCCAAATCTAAAATGGCATAATTCATTTTGGATTTATTCTGGGTCCTTCGGTTCATTCCGTTCAAAACTCGGGAAATTCCTTCAAGGTTGGCGTAGTTGACAAGCCAGTTATCAGCAATCATATAGGGAAGCATGCGTTGCGTGCCCCGTGGAAGGATATCGTAGTTTTCTTCCAGCAAATCATAGAATCCATCAACGAATTCCTCGAGCGGAGTTTCAGAATAATCTTCCCAGTTTTTGGCCAGAAAATGGTCATAAAATATATCTACAATCACTCTGCTGTAATGGCTATAATTTTTATGGAGCCTTTTGCTGCTTTGCTTGGCAATGGGATGGGAATCCGTAAACGTATCAATTTCGCGATGGAGCAAAATGCCCTTCTGAATTTTATCTGGAAAGTGTTTGAACTTGTTGCCACGAATATGATCGGCAAAAAAATTGCCAAGGGTTATTTCCTTGTCTCCAAAGGACAAATAAATGTGCGCCAAGAAGTTCATGGATAAAATTCTGTTTCCGTCACGAAATTTACGAATTCAAAACATGGAATAGGTACCATGCCATTATATTTGCACAAAATTAGAATTTACATGACACTGATCAAATCCATTTCAGGAATCCGTGGAACTATCGGAGGTAACACTGGTGAAAATCTTACCCCTATAGATGCTGTTAAGTTTGCAGCGGCTTATGGTACATGGCTCAAGTCCTATTCAGGAAAAGAAAATCTAAAAGTTGTTATCGGAAGGGATGCTCGGCTATCGGGTGAAATGATTCAGAATTTGGTGGTTTCTACCATCGTTGGTTTGGGAATCGATGTCATTGATTTAGGACTTTCTACAACTCCCACGGTTGAAATCGCCGTACCGCTGGAAAAAGCTGACGGTGGAATTATTCTGACAGCGAGCCACAATCCAAAACAATGGAACGCTTTGAAGTTATTGAATGAAAAAGGTGAGTTTTTGGATGGAGAACAGGGAAAGAAGATTTTGGAAATCGCTGAAAGTGATGAATTTGATTTTGCCCAAGTGGACGATTTGGGAAAAGTGATAAAAAACGACACTTATATCGATGTTCATGTTGATGAAGTATTAAAACTTCCCCTTGTGGATAAGGACGTTATCAAAAAAGCGGGTTTTAAGGTGGTAGTAGACGGCGTGAACTCAACAGGGGGTATTGCCATACCCAAGCTTTTGGAAGCACTGGGGGTAGAGGTCATAAAATTGTATTGTGACCCTACGGGTCATTTTCCTCATAATCCCGAACCCTTAAAGGAGCATCTGCAAGATATTTGTGAGCTTGTGGTAAAAGAGAGAGCTGACTTTGGCATTGTGGTCGACCCAGATGTTGACCGCCTTGCGTTTATTAGCAATGATGGTGAGATGTTTGGTGAAGAATATACGTTAGTCGCCTGTGCTGACTATGTGTTGGGTAAAACCCCGGGCAATACGGTTTCCAATCTTTCGTCCTCACGGGCCCTACGGGATATCACAGAAAAGCATGGGGGCAGTTATGAGGCTGCGGCTGTAGGTGAGGTGAACGTGGTGACCAAAATGAAGGCTACCAACGCCATAATAGGAGGTGAAGGAAATGGCGGAATCATATATCCTAAAAGTCATTACGGTCGGGATTCTCTTGTGGGAACTGCACTTTTTTTGATGCTTATGGCAGAACGTGGAGGCACGGTTGCTGATTTAAGGGCAAGCTATCCCAGTTACTTTATGAGCAAAAAGAAAATACAATTGACGCCAGATTTAAATGTGGATGCTTTGTTGGATGCCATGCATCAAAAATATGCGAATGAACAGGTCTCGACCATTGATGGGGTCAAGATAGATTTCCCGGATAATTGGGTACACTTAAGAAAGTCGAACACCGAACCTATCATTCGAATCTATACCGAAGCAAAAAGTCAAGCAGAAGCAGACGGTTTAGCGGACAAAATTATTTCTGAAATCAAGGAAGTAGCTGGAATCGATTAGTCTACAATTCGTAGACTAGCTCATGGTTGGCAAAATCCTCATCCGTTATGTCAGCTCTTTTATCAGAATCCAACCAGATTTTCCATTGGCCATCTACTTTTTTAAGTCCGACATTGAAATAGCCATAACCTCGATGCACAAAATCAGATTCTCCGGCCCGTTTTGAGCTAAATCTATAGTATCCGGTTTGATATGCCATTTCTCCGGATGAATCAATAGCCGTGGATAAAATGGCGAAGGCAATTCGAACTTTGGCCCCTCGCTCTTTGACGCCAACAAGGAAACCACCAAAGCTTTCCAAATAGGTTTGGCCAGATCGTATGTCATTTTGATTAATGGAAATCCTTATAATATCGTCAGAATGAAAAGACTTAAGCTTTTGCGGGTCCAACTCATCATAAGCTTCCATGAAAGGGGTCCATACATCTGTTTTGATGGCCTCAAGTAGTGCTTCAGGGACCTCGGTTTTTTGCCGCTGCCCGAAAGAAATACTGCAGAACAATACCAATGTGAATGTGAATAACTGTTTCATTTTTTGATTTTTAGCACATAAAATTTATGAAACTAAATACAAACCAGGAAGACTTTAAGAAAAGAATAGGTTTTCTGTTGCGGTGAGAAGAAACTATTCACTGACCCAGTTCAACAAAGACGCTTTGATAAGCTGTTCTTGGGTCCAAACGATAAAATGGTTTTCATTTTCCAAGGGAACTATTTTCAAGCTGTCCACTTGGGAAAAACGACTCTTCATAAAATCAACGTTTTGGTAGGGAACCAGTTTGTCTTTTTTACCATGTATGATCAGTGTCCGTTGACGGATTTGACTTAATCGGGGTTCCAATTCCTTTAGGTCATTCTTCAAAAACCAAAGTTCATCGTTGGAAGGTTTTAAAGCACCGGGAACCAAATATTTCAAAGGAATCCAGGTCAAGGGTTTCCGCCATTTTTCAGGCTTTTCGGCCGCAGGGTCCAAAGCACCGGCCAAAATAACGAGATTTTGATATAGCTCAGGCCTGTCCACAGCCATTTGAACAATCAAGGGCCCTCCGTATGAATGGCCTATAAGAGTGGTGGGTTGGCCGTTGTCCAAACGCTCCAATAGTTGGTTTAGCAACATGGACTGCTCTCGTAGCGAGCTACTTTTCCGAAAACCACTTTTTCCAAACCCTGGACGATCGGGCGCTATGATTCTATACCTGGACAATAGGGTAGAGTCTGTTAAATAATTCTTGTACGCATCCCAACTACCGGGTGACCCATGTAAAAAGACTAGATTGTGACCGTCTTCTTTTCCTGTTTGAATGTAATGAACTTCCCTATCAAGGATAACTTCCGTTTTATCCTCATACGCAACCTCGTATTGTCCGAAAAAAGCTTTGGTGTTCTTGGCAGAGGTGCGCATGGTCATGCATGAATTGGCAAATAGCAAATATCCAAACCCCAAGGTCAAGAGAATGTGCCGTTTCTTAAACCGTTTACGGTTTTGTTTGGGAGTTTTGGACATGTTTGAATGCTTCTGGTACTTTATCTCTGTGTTTCCAGCGTTTATGGGTCCAAAAATAATATTCAGGAGCTTCCCTTATGGAAGACTCCACATTTTTTAGGAAAGCTTTAGTAAGTTCAAATTCACTCTGCTCCCTTGGATTGTCAGTAAGCAAATGGAAAGAACCTTGATAGTGGCCTCTTTTCAGTTTGGTCACTTTAAGATAGACTGCTGGCAAATCCAACTTTCGGCAAAGGAACTCTGCCCCTGTATGGACGGGAACGGTAATCCCCATAAAAGGAGCCCACAAAAGAGCCTTTTTGACCATGGGCGATTGGTCGCTCAAAATCCCATACATGCTAAGCTGCCCGTTCATCTTGTTGCTGGAAACGATGTCCTTGGTATCTTTCGTCGTTATCAAGGTCGTTCCAAACTTTTGTCTTATGTCTCGTACCAACTTATCAAAGTACTTATTGCCAATCTTTTGATAGATGGCATATCCTTTGGATTGTATATGGGCATCCAAGGCAATCACCCACTCCCAGCTGCCATAATGGGGAAACATCAGCATGACACTCTTGTTTTTTGCCTCCAATTGGTGTAGCACCTCAAGCTGGGTAAAAACGAATCTTTTCTGCAATTGTTTGTTGGAGATACCCATCGTTTTGATCATCTCCAGAAACATATCGCACATGTGGGCATAGAACTTCTTTTCAATTTGAAGACGCTCTTCCATGGATTTCTCAGGAAATACAAGCTCCAAGTTTTGTCGCACTACTTTTTTACGATAGCCAACGACATGGTATAGCAAGAAATACACCCCATCCGAAATGAGATAGATAATTTTAAAAGGAAGTCTGGAAACCAACCAGAGCAGGGGGTAGGCAATGAGATAAACAAGCAACTGCATCGAAATTTCTTGTGGTCAAATATAGCTATATTTGAACCCAAACCTTACGGTATATGTACAATTTGCATTTGGTGACCATCGCCATAATCGCTGCAAACGTTCTTGTGACCCTTAGAGGTTTCAGCGATACCACTTTCTTTGAGAGATATAAATTTAGTATTGGGGGAATACAGGCCGGACAACGGGAACGAACGGTTACCTCCGGATTTTTACATGTTGATATTTCCCATCTGTTTTTCAATATGTTTACCCTTTTCTTCTTTGCCAATGTGGTTATTCAGTGGTTTGGCGCAAGTAAGTTTGTCATCATTTATTTTATCAGCTTGATAGGAGGGAGTTTGTTGGCCCTTTTCTTTCATAAAAATGAGCCTTACTACAGTGCTGTTGGCGCAAGTGGTGCTGTTACAGGAATTTTGTATGCGGCCATTTTGTTAAGACCCGATATGCAATTGGGAATCATGTTCATTCCGATTCCGATTCCCGCCTATGTTTTGGGTATTGCGTATTTGCTGTATTCCATTTATGGGATGAAGAGCCGATTAGGGAATATTGGGCACACTGCCCATTTCGGAGGAGCCGTAGGTGGCTATGTGATGACATTGCTTTTTAAACCTGACTTGTTTGTGAATGAAACTTTTATTGTCGTAGTATTGGCCATTCCTATTGTAATTCTGTTCATTTTGGAGAAAACCGGAAAAATATAAATAAAAAAGGCCCAGAGGACTACCCTGGGCCTTGTTAGAAATTTTTGATTTTTTAGTTTAAAAGTTCTGCGACTTTTTGTTCTAAAGCAGCACCACGTAAATTTTTGGCCACAATCACACCGTTTTCATCCAATAAGAATGCGGCAGGAATGGCATTGATGTTATACAATTGCGCAATCGGATCTTGAAATCGTTTCAAGTTACTGATGTGGTTCCACGCCAATCCGTCCGCTTCTATGGCCCGTGTCCAATCTTCGGCTCGGGTATCCAAGGAAACGCCTATGACGTTTAGTCCTTTTTCGTGATACTTATTGTAAACGGAAACAATATTGGGGTTTTCGGCACGGCAAGGTCTGCACCAGGCAGCCCAAAAGTCCACCAAAGTAACCTTCCCTTTTACATCGCTCAATGCTAAGATGTCTCCCTCTGGAGTTGGAGCGGAAAACTCAGGGGCCACCCCACCAATGTCGGTGACCTTTGACTTGTCAAGTTGCTTCTTAAGGGTTTCTCCAGGTTCGGACGCCTTCATCTCTGGGGTTAAGGCCTCGTACATTTTTTCAACCTCTTCGGTTGGAATGGCCTTACTTTGCATGAGGTTCCCAATGATCAATACCGAAATCAAAGCATTTGGGTTCTCCTTGGCAAAATCAATATTATAAGTCTTCACTTCATCCTGCAGCTCCAAATACTCTTCCCGAAGTGAGGTCACTGTTGCGGTATCTCGTTGCTGGGAAGCATCTCGCAGATCACGTTGCATGGACCGTGCACGGTCCGCCATTTTTCGGGATTCACCTAAGAAATTCATAAAAATTTCATTCTGTGGTGTTCCTTTAAGTTCGGCATAATTTAAACTGTCTTTCTGGAATTTTAACCCAATTTCTCCATTTTCAATAAAAACGGGAATGTTCCCTCGGTTGGATTCCAAAAAGATATAATAAAGCTTGGGTTGCTGTTGGTCCCCATTAAAACTGAAAAGACCATTTTCCACGGTTGTGGTGTCCACATCTACCAATTGATTTAATGAATCAGTGGTTTTCAAGAAAACTTTCGTTCCATTTTCCAATTCACCACTTACTTTGGCGTTGATCACAAATCCTTCAGGCTTAGAACTGCATGAAGCCAAGACCAGCATGATTAGGGTGATTGCTACTATGTTTTTCATTCTACATTCGTTTAAGCCGCTAAGGTATTCATTAGTTGTGGCAAAAAAAAACAAGCACAGTTACGGTCATCGAAAATAGCAAGCTATCAAAATTGATAGCGGATACCTAGGGCAATGTCAAAATCGAAGCCGTCATCAAAGCCGTCATACCCCAAAAGGCCTATTTCGGGGCGAAAGTCTAGGGATAGCAACAGGGGAATGTCGAAATTGTATTCTACCCCTATGTCTCCGGCGGCAAAAACAAAAAGTCCATCATTATCCTCCCCATTTGGAACAGGTTCAAACTCGACACTACCAAGTCCGCCACCAACGCCATAATACCAATTGAAGTTCCCCTCAATATGATGTACCCATTGGTAGACCCCTGTAAGCTTAAAGGCATCAAACTCGCGACTGTCCCTCCAGCCCAAATTGAACTCCGCGCGGTTGTAGCGTCCAATCGATTTTTGATAAGAAATTTCGGCTCCAAAGCCGTCACTGTCGCCAAGACGAAGTCCGAGCGCATGTTCAGAAACGTCTTGAGCGTAACCTCCAATCGTTACGAATAAAAAAAGTGCGGTAAATAATGTGGTAATCTTCATATGTTTCTCCTTTAGTTGAAAATTTGAAATAGTTTTGTAAACTATTTAGTTTAAAACTCAGTTACTCCACCAAAAATTGTTCCAGTTTGGATAATTCTTTCTTAGCAACCCTTGAAAAAAACCTTGAAGGTGAATTGCTGTTCGATGATTTAATTAAAGCGCTTTACGCAACGGATGCTTCGGTCTACCGAAAGCTGCCCATGGCCGTGGCATACCCTAAAACCGTAGGGGACATTAAATCTCTGGTGAAAGCGGCCAATGAAAATGGTGTGGGACTAATTCCAAGAACCGCTGGAACTTCACTGGCGGGACAATGTGTAGGCGATGGTATCATAGTGGATGTCTCCAAACATTTTACCAAGATCATAGACTTGGACGTGGACAAAAAGCAAATTCGGGTGCAACCTGGGGTCGTTCGTGATGAACTCAATCAATACCTAAAGCCCCATAGACTCTTTTTTGGACCTAACACCTCTACGGCAAATCGTTGCATGATAGGCGGGATGGTCGGCAATAATTCGTCAGGTACGACCTCAATCCAATATGGCGTAACCCGTGATAAAGTAGTGGCTTTACAATGTGTTCTTTCGGATGGAAGCGAAGCATATTTCTCCAATCTTTCAAAAAACGAACTGGCAGCTAAAACTAATGAAAGTACCTTGGAAGCTGGGATTTACAACTTCTTATTGGGTGAGCTTTCGAAGGATGAGGTTCAAAAAAGTATTGTTGAGGAATTCCCAAAACCAGAGATACACCGAAGAAATACCGGATATGCCGTAGACGAGCTTTTGAAGAGCAATGTATTTGGAGGCAATACGGACGGAATCAATTTATGTAAGCTACTTGCAGGCAGTGAAGGAACCTTGGCCTTCACCACAGAAATCACCCTTCAGTTGGATGATTTGCCCCCGACCATGGCTGCCATGGTCTGCACCCACTACCACACATTGGAAGATTGTCTTGCAGACGTTGCTCCGGTTATGGAGCATAATCTACATACCTGTGAGATGATGGACAAGGTTATTTTGGACTGTACCAAAAATAATAGATCACAGCTTGAAAATCGTTTTTTTGTGGAAGGTGACCCTGCCGGGATTTTAATGCTGGAGGTAAAAGCGCAATCGAAAGAAAACCTAGATAAGCAAATTAGTGAACTTCTATCGACCATCAAAAAATCGGGGTTGAGCTATGCGAGCCCGGTGCTTTATGAATCCGATATCAATAAGGCTCTAGAGTTGAGAAAAGCCGGTCTTGGTTTGCTGGGAAATATGGTCGGTGATAGAAAGGCAGTTGCTTGTATCGAGGATACTGCAGTGGCCTTGAATGACCTTAAGGATTTCATTGGAGAATTCACCGAGATTATGAGGGGGTATGGGCAAGAAGCCGTTTACTATGCCCATGCAGGTGCTGGGGAACTCCATCTAAGGCCTATTCTTAATCTAAAAAAATCGAAAGATGTCACGCTTTTTAGGTCCATTACCACCGAAGTGGCCCAATTGACCAAAAAATACAAAGGAAGTTTTAGCGGAGAACATGGTGATGGTATTGTAAGGGCTGAGTTTATTCCTTTGATGATTGGGGATAAAAACTATGAACTGTTAAAACAAATAAAGTCTGCTTTTGATCCCAAAAATGTCTTTAACCCAGGTAAAATTGTAGAAGCCTTTCCCATGGATGAGTCCCTACGTTATGAGATAGATCGCTCAGAACCGGAGGTAAGCACGCTTATGGATTTTTCCGACAGCGAGGGCATCCTTAAAGCCGCTGAAAAGTGTAATGGCAGTGGGGATTGCAGGAAGAGCCATCATATGAGTGGAGGCATGTGTCCAAGCTATCAAGCCACCAAAAATGAAAAGGATACAACAAGGGCCAGGGCTAATGCGTTAAGAGAGTTTTTGACGAATTCTGATAAGAACAATAACTTTGATCATAAGGAACTCAAAGAGGTGTTTGATCTCTGTTTAAGTTGTAAAGCCTGCGCTAGTGAATGTCCCAGCAATGTGGATGTGGCCACACTAAAAGCGGAATTTCAATTTCAATATCAAGAAGCGAACGGATATTCTTTGCGCAGCAAGCTTTTCGCCCATAATTCCAAACTAAATGCCTTAGGCAGCCTTGTAGCTCCCTTGACCAATGCCATTTACGAATCAAAGACCCTTGGGGGATTGTTAAAACGCGGCTCGGGTGTCGCGGAACAACGGAGTTTGCCCAAAGTGTATCGCTTCAATTTTGAAAAATTTTTGGGAAGGCACCAATCAAAATCTTCAATAAAGCGGCAAAAAGTGGTGCTATATATTGATGAATTCACCCGTTTTTTAGATGTTGAGGTGGGTAAGGATGCCATTGCGCTATTATGTGGCTTAGGTTATGAAGTGCGCCTATTTTTTGCAGAAAGTGGCCGAACCTATCTCTCCAAAGGCTACCTAAAACAAGCAAAAAAGTTGGTTGCAAAAAACATGGTAAAGTTAGCTTCAATTTTGGGGGAAGACCTCCCTATCGTAGGTTTGGAACCTTCTTCGGTGTTGACATTTCGCGATGAGTACAAGAGACTTTATCACGATGAAAAGGCATTGGAAAAATTAAATGCCAACACCTATTTGCTCGAGGAGTTCTTATCCGAGGAAATCGGCAATGGTAAGCTGTCTTCCGAGACCTTTACCCAAGAGGAAAGGGTAGTGAAAATACATAACCATTGTCATCAAAAGGCGCTGTCCAATCAAAAAATCACCTTTGATGTGCTCAATCTTCCGAAAAATTACAAAGTTTCCATCATTCCTTCAGGATGCTGTGGCATGGCCGGTTCTTTTGGGTACGAAAAGGAACATTATGAAACCAGTATGCAGGTGGGAGAACTCAAATTGTTTCCGGCAGTTAGAAAATCAGAAGAAGATGTAATAATTGCGGCCAATGGCACGAGTTGCCGACATCAGATTTTTGATGGGACGGGAAGAAAAGCGAAGCACCCGGCATCAATCTTGCGCGAGGCCTTGGTTGCCCAAATTACCTAGATTTTCATCTTCGGTTTTTTCAAGATTAACCTTTTCCGCATCAACTTCTTTATCCGTTATCGAGGCAATTAGCTCATTCATGTCCATTTCTTTTAAGTCCTCATCGACAAAAAATGGAGAAAGCTTATCATGATTGTAATGGTAAATTCGCCATCTCTTGAATGAATACTCCAAAGCAGTCAGGTTTTCTACCCAATCCCCAGAATTTAAATAGAGACATTTTCCATTTTTGTTTTCAAAATGTTCCTTTTTTGGCTGATGGATATGTCCACAAACCACATAGTCATATCCATTTTCGATGGCTAGTTCTGCAGCAGTCTTTTCAAAGTCATTGATATATTTGACAGCACCTTTCACGCCATTTTTAATGCGTTTGGAGAGCGAGTATTTTTCCCTTCCGGTTTTCACAAGACACCAGTTCACAAAATTGTTGAGCATGATGAGCACGTCATATCCATAGCCACCAAGCTTGGCCAACCATTTTGCATTTTGAATTGATATGTCAAAAACATCCCCATGGAAAATCCAGGCTTTTTTTCCGTCTAAATTCAATACCAATTTGTTCGCTACTTTAAAATTTCCCATTGAAGCATCACTGAACTTCCTAAGCATTTCATCATGATTTCCAGTGATATAGAAAACCTCAGTACCTTTTGAGGCCATTCCAATTAGTTTCTTGAGCACTTTGAGATGAGAAGCGGGAAAATACCGTTTGCTAAATTGCCAAATATCAATGATATCGCCGTTGAGTACCAATTTTTTGGGCTCTATGCTGTTCAAGTAGGCAATAAGTTCATCAGCGTGACAACCATATGTACCCAAATGGACATCGGAGATAACCGCCAACTCTATCTTCCTCTTTTTCAAATTGAATGGATTTAAATGCAAAATAACAGCGTAGGAATAAACTGTAAATGAATTTCATTTCAATAATTCCTAAGCATACGGTTAATAAAACATCAACAAAGCCAAGGGTATGTTAGTTAAAGATTAACTGGAACAGCTGTTTTTTTAAAACCAGCATAACCGCTAACTTTGGCGCTTATCCTATTTGATATGGCAGGGAACACATTTGGTCAAATATTTCGGCTTACCACTTTTGGGGAATCCCATGGTAAGGCCATTGGGGGTGTCATTGATGGTTGCCCGGCAGGTCTGGAATTGGATTTGACTAAAATCCAATCCGAACTTGACCGAAGAAAGCCCGGTCAATCTGCAATTGTGACCCAGCGCAAGGAACCGGATACCGTTGAGTTTTTTTCTGGACTTTTTGAGGGAAAAACGACAGGTACCCCCATCGGGTTCGCTATTCACAACACCAATCAGAAATCAAAAGACTATTCCCATATCAAAGATTCATATCGCCCTTCACATGCCGATTATGTGTATGATAAAAAATATGGTTTTCGTGATTATCGTGGTGGCGGTAGAAGCTCCGCTCGTGAAACAGCTAGCCGTGTGGTTGCCGGAGCCATTGCAAAGCAGCTACTTTCTGAGGTAAGCATCAATGCTTTTGTTTCCCAAGTGGGCGAAATTAAGCTCGATAGGAATTACAGCGAATTGGATTTTTCCCAAATTGAAAGCAATCCTGTGCGTTGCCCAGACCCGGATACCGCGCTACGGATGGAGGAGTATATCAAGAAAATCAAAAAACAAGGTGATACCATAGGCGGTGTGATCACAGGGGTCATCCAAAATGTACCCATCGGTCTGGGCGAACCTGTTTTTGATAAGCTCCATGCCAAGTTGGGAGCGGCGATGCTCTCCATTAATGCGGTGAAAGGTTTTGAGTATGGAAGCGGTTTTGATGGCGTTTTAATGAAGGGTAGTGAGCATAACGATTCTTTCAATTCAGACGGTACAACCACAACCAATCGAAGTGGTGGGGTTCAAGGAGGCATTTCCAACGGAATGGATATTTACTTCAATGTAGCATTCAAACCCGTGGCCACTGTTCTTCAGGCCTATGAAACCATAAATAAGGAAGGGGAGAAGGTAACCACCCAAGGCAAAGGAAGGCATGATCCCTGCGTGGTTCCAAGAGCAGTCCCAATTGTGGAGGCCATGGCCGCTTTAGTGATGGCAGACTATTACCTTTTGGCCCGAACCAACAAAATGTAAGGCCGTTATTAATTTTTCCCTTCAAAATAGTATCTTAACTCGCTAAAAGACACACATGCGCAAACTCGAACTGCACTGGCAGATTCTGATTGGAATGGTATTGGGGGTGATTTTTGGGTTTTTGATGACCCAGATCTATTGGGGAAAGGGATTTGTTTCTGATTGGATACAACCCATCGGTACCATCTTCGTAAAGCTCTTAAAACTAATAGCCATTCCATTGATTATTGCCTCATTGGTAAAAGGAATCTCTGATTTAAAGGACATTTCGAAGTTTCGCAATATTGGAGTTCGCACCATTCTTATCTATATCACAACAACTGTTGTGGCCATTACTATTGGACTTTTAATGGTAAATGTGATGACCCCAGGAAATGGAATTTCTGAGGAAACCATTACTCAACTTACTGAAACCTATGCCAGTGACACGGCGGTAACCTCCAAATTGGAGGAAGCGTCCCGACAGAAAAGTAGTGGGCCGCTTCAATTTCTTGTGGATATGGTTCCGGAAAATGCCTTGGCAGCCATGAGCGACAATAAATTGATGCTTCAGGTTATATTTTTTACGATTTTCTTGGGCATTTCCATGTTGCTGATTGGTGAGAAAAATGCCAAGCCACTCAAAAAATTCTTCGATTCCCTGAATGATGTCATACTAAAAATGGTTGATCTGATCATGTTGACGGCACCTTATGCGGTATTTGCTCTTTTGGCAGGTGTTGTGGTTTCTTCCGGTGACCCCGATTTGCTCTATGCTTTATTGCGCTATGCCGGAGTTGTGGTGTTGGGTCTTGTGTTGATGATTGTTTTTTACTCGGTCGTGGTATCAACCTTTACTAAAAAGAATCCATTTTGGTTCCTAAAAGAAATTAGTCCTGCACAATTGCTAGCCTTTTCAACCAGCTCAAGTGCAGCTACCTTGCCGGTCACCATGGAAAGGGTAGAGGAACATATAGGCGTCGATAAGGAAGTATCCAGTTTTGTGCTGCCCGTTGGAGCAACCATCAATATGGACGGTACAAGTCTTTACCAGGGGGTCGCCGCGGTATTTATTTCCCAAGCACTCGGGTTTGACTTGAGTTTTGGGGATCAATTGACCATAGTTTTAACCGCACTTCTGGCGTCGATTGGGTCAGCAGCAGTTCCTGGTGCAGGTATGGTCATGTTGGTCATTGTGTTGGAATCCATTGGTTTCCCTGCGGATAAATTGGCTATTGGTCTTGCTTTGATATTTGCGGTAGATCGGCCTTTGGATATGTGTAGAACTGTGGTGAACGTTACGGGTGATGCCACGGTATCGATGATCGTTGCCAAATCTGTCGGTAAACTGGGGAAACCCAAGGTGCGGGAGTGGGACGACCACTTGGAAGAAGTAAGATAACCTTCAAAAATAATCGGTCATGAACATCTGTTTTTTAATGTATCCATGGGATGAGATTCGCCAACCCGAAAACGATACCAGTCTTGCATTGATTCATGAATGCGTAAAGCGAAATCACGGGGTAGCTATTTGCTCTCCGGCGAACCTTACCATACGAAATAGTGTGACCAGTGCTTTTTGCACGGTGATCAATCGGATGGAAAAGGTGTCCAGCAGTCTTAAAACTTTTTACAAACAGGCCTCCTTAAGGGAGGAGATGTTGCCCTTGGCAGGTTTTGATGTCATTTTTATGAGGGCCAACCCACCTTTAGATCCTTTGATGCTCAATTTTCTTGATTCTGTAAAGGATGATGTGTTTATTGTCAATTCCTTGCAGGGTCTACGGGAAGCGAACAATAAGCTGTACACCGCTGCCTTTGGGGACAGCCATAGTAATATCATCCCCGCTACCCATGTCTCCAAAAACAAACGATATTTGGTTCAACAGATCAAGGAATCTTCAGCGGACAAGATGATATTAAAACCACTTAACGGTTTTGGGGGCTCTGGGGTTATTTTGATCGAGAAATCGGCTATGTCCAACATCAATTCCTTGTTGGATTTTTATGTGACCAATTCGGATGGAAGTTCCAACTATGTCATCCTCCAGGAGTACATTGAAGGTGCTGATCAGGGAGATGTTCGTATTTTATTGTTGAACGGAGAACCCATTGGTGCCATGCGACGCATACCTGGGTCAGATGATCATCGCTCCAACGTATCAGCAGGTGGTTCGGTGGCCAAACATTCCCTCACCAAGGAAGAAAAGGCACTTTGCAAACAGATTGGACCCAAATTGGTCAACGACGGACTTTATTTTGTTGGGATAGATGTAATCGGTGGTAAATTGGTGGAGGTGAACGTTATGTCCCCCGGAGGGATAACCTATATCAACAAAGTATATAAGACCAAGGCGCAATGCAAGGTCATCGATTTTATAGAAAGTAAGGTAGTTGATAAACTTCAGGCCTTCGACCGGAGGTCTAGATTGCGTAGTGAAGTAGAAAATGCTTAGACTGACCACGGATGAAATCATTGGTTTAATTGAAAAGGAAACCTGCTTTGAGGCGGTTTCCTCCGATTATTCCTTTACCCTAAAAATCTCTGAATATGTTCCCTTTGTTTGCGGAGCCGTCCATGACGGGCACCATTTTCGGCATGCATTGTGGGACAATTGCCTCCATACCGAATACGAAAGGTGGTATGAAGAGGATCCATGTACCAAACAGATGGTAAATACGTTTCCCATCTTGATTGCCGGTTTGGACAGTCGATTTGAATACGATTTAAATCGAGAACCTGAACGGGCTATTTATGAGGATGCTTGGGGCAAACAATTGTGGAAGAAGCCGCTAATGGAAGATGAGAAGAACCTAAGCCTTTCAAAGCACACCAACTTTTATAGGGTAGTTAAAGTTTTGATTGAAAAGCTAGAGGCTAAGTTTAAGCATATCATTGTTTTTGATATGCACAGTTACAATTGGAAACGATGGGATAGGGAAGTGCCTGTTTGGAATCTAGGCACCTCCAATATTGATATGGACCGTTTTGGGGATTTGGCCGAATTTTGGAGCCGTAAATTGGGTACGATGAACCTGCCCAATGGTATTGGCAACCTTTCAAGGATCAATGATACCTTTCAGGGCAATGGCTATTTTTTGAAGTATATGACCCGAAATTTTGAAAATACCTTAGTGCTCGCCACGGAAATATCGAAAGTATATTGTGATGAACATACCGGAATCATCTTTCCAGAAGTGGTTCGAAGTGTGGAACATCAATTACGAACAATGATTCCAGAAATGGTCAAAGAGTTTCATAGGGGAGTTAAATGATGAAGACAGAACAAATACAGGAGTTGGAAAGGCAATACGGCCATGTTTTTGAGGTCGATGCCAATCTCGACCGCTTGATTAAGAGTATTGAGTTGCTGAGCTATGTGAATCCGAAGAACATAGAGAAGGAAAAGCATCGTTTTTTTACCTCGAAGTACGCTATTGACCCCGAATTTACCTATCCGAAGGTTCAATTCAATCCATTTAAGCTACAGCGGCTTTTCTTTGCCCAACGTTTAGAGCGCATTCAAGATGATACCATCTGTAAAATGTATATGGATGTTATCAACTATTACTCCAATATGATCCAGTGCATAGAGACTATTGGAAAAGGGAGGCATTTTTATTACAATTCACTAAGCGTATATGGCACGCCTACGGAAAAAGATGTTCAAAATGCGCGCTTCATTCTCCATTTTGCTGATGAACCCACTTCCGCCGATATGGAAAAGGTATATACCCCCCATGAGGCCTGTTCCTATTTTGAAGATTTTGCCAAGCAATACGATTTCCCGATTAACATTAAGTATTCCACAAATATTGCTGCCGAGGCCATGGTGAGTAATAGCGCTCAGGCTCTTCTAATAAAAAAGAACGTCAAATTCAGTAAAAACCAGCTGCTCACTCTCGCCAATCACGAAATAGGCATACACTTGGTGACCACTTATAATGGGTTGCTTCAACCTTTGAAAGTATTCTCAAACGGATTTCCCAAAAATGTGGAAACCCAAGAAGGTTTGGCGGTTTTCAGCGAATATATGGGAGGGGCCCTGACCTTGAAACGGCTTAAGGAGCTGGCCTATCGCGTGCTGGCCGCCGATAGTTTGATTAAGGGCTATTCTTTTGCCGATACTTTTGATTTGATCCATGGCCATTACAAGCTCAATCGAGATGAGGCTTTTGGCATCACACTTCGGGCCCATAGGGGTGGAGGTTTTACAAAAGACCGATTATACTTAAGCGGGTTGCGCAAAATCTATAAACGGTACCAAAGGGAGGAAAGTCTTGACATTCTACTTTCCGGCAAGGTGGCCCTCGAAGACGAGGACACCATTAAATACCTTCATACTTTGGGACTGGCCCAGCCAATTACACACAAAACCCTTTCTTTCACACAAAAGTTGAATACCAATAAGACTTTGGATTTTATCTTGAACAACCTAAGATAAGAACCAATACCTTATGAAAAATTTGAAAGCCCCCATTGTGGGCCTTGTCGCCTTTTTTGCCCTTATATTGAATGGTCTGGCCCAACAGGACATAGAAAAACGATTTCCCCTTAAAGCTTATGGTTTTGATAGAAATGGAGATGTCCGAAGCATGGTCGAAATGGAAAACATGTTCCTTTCCAAAGATGAACGGGAACCCATTGAAGAATATGATAAAATTCGAATGGACACATTGATTATCCATAAACGTTTGGGAGCGAACGATTTTATTATTGGTCGGAGCAATATGCCCGGGGTTGGGCTGCTGCACCGAGAAATATTGGTGCCAGGGGAGGTAGCGGTTTTCAGTGCACCTATTCAAGGAAACACAGTGGAGGAAGTGGAAGCGAAATACAAAGCCAAGGAATATTCCTCTCTTGCCAAACTAGAGATTCAACACATGTATTCGAATTCAAAAAAGAATGAGATTGAAATGGCGCCCGGGCTTGATGAAATTACTCGGGACGATTTGATCAAGTCCCTTTCTTGGCGGGAGGAATTAGGAGAGACCATAAAAGCTATAATGGAACAGGACCCAGAAACATCACGATTTAGGGTACGTAGCATGGTGGAAGCCCACCGCAACCAAAAATTGGTGCTCATGGGATATAATCCCTATAAACAAGTAGTGTACAACTGGGAAAAGCAATTTGAAGGAGATGAGGAGGTTATTGAGTTACTTACAACACCCATTTCTTTTGAATAATGGAATAAAAAAAGGCGGACTCTAAGGTCCGCCTTAATTTTTTTATAGATTGGCAGAGGTCAATACTTGATCTAAGACATACTTCAATCCTGTTTTCCATTCTTGGCCCCCACTTGCCAAGTTGGATTTATATGAACGCTCATCCGAAAGCTTCGTGGAATAGGTTTCTTTGCCCTCACCACCATAGACGATTAGTTCAATATCGTATTTTAAGCTTGACTCTGCTTCTTGGGCAGGAGCATCATCATAAAATCCGGAGCTTTTGGGTTTAGATTGATTCTTGGTTTCACTCACAGTAATAATGACCAGATGCTCAGCTTTTAAAGCTGCTTGTAATTTGTCGATGGGGGAGGTGGCCAATTGTTGAAAGCCAATACCTGCATCGACCAACATGCTGATCGTCTTTGACATCTCTTGCACTTCTATGGGTTGTGATTGGTTCTTATCCGCTAAATAGGTCGTTGCGAATCGTGTGATTTGGCTTGAGGTATCCTTGTCAAAACCTCCATTTTTGGTAAAACTGGAAGGCACCACAACCAACTTGTTGTTTTCTACGCCAGGGCCCAAAAAGATTTCTTCCGTTGGAATAGGTTCTTTCGTTTGTTCTGGTATAAAATTTTCTTTTGCTACCATTTTAGTGGCACTAGAACTTTCTGGGGAACCCGAAAAGTTTTGGGTACGCCCACTGGAAAAAACAATCTTTTGCAGGTTGGTTGTACTTAACTCATTGATCAAGGTTTCCCCCGGATAACTAAAACTGATGGAGGAGGCCGTTACCTTAACCACCTTTCCTTGGATGATTTCACCGGAGTTGGTGAATAGAATGTCGTTGTTGCCGGTTTGGGCAAAGGCCACAAATGCAAGTGGCAGAAATAAGAGTAGAAATAACTTTTTCATTTTCAATTTTGATTTTTTTTGTTAGTAAAAGGCTACGCACACCGAGTATCCACGAAATTCATGAAGCCTTTTCCCAGAAGATTGCTCATGGGGTCTTGAATGGAAAAAGAAGAGCCAAAAAATTCGGTGGAACCGTAATAAAAACGTCACAAATTCGGTGCCAGTTATTGCCAAAAATCCAATGAAAAAATTAATTTTTAGTTAATACATCAGGGATATTAGCGAATAATCCCTAAAATGGTAAAGAACCTACCATTTTAGGGATAATTTTTAAATGAATTCCAGTTAGAGGGAAATATACCTCCCTCTCGGATATTTCACCTGAAACGAAAAGGTCTCCGTTTGGGTTTGTTTGGAATTTAATTTCATTTTCCAAGTTAACAATCCCTTTTTCTGATCATAGTCTGCGGAGTTGGTTACGATATCCTCCACCTTGATTTCTTTGTTTTGTGATTTTGGAATGCGGTCCATTAATTTAAAGTCAACCGCCACATTTTTGTTGTTTTTAACTTCCAATATATAGGTTCGGTCCAAGATGCGATTATTGCCCGTAAAGGATTTCCGCTTAAAGTTCCGTTCCTGCGTCCGGGTTACAGTGATGTTGGGATCTATCCCCAAGGAAAGTACCATTTTCTTTTTGGTGGTGTAGGGGTCCAGCACAGTTTTCCCGGCATAGGTACCCTCGAAGTAGATGTTGGCCTCCCCGGGCAATAGTTGATGTTTTTCCCAATCCTTAAAACTAGCAGTCAAAAAGACATTTTCATTAATAAGTGGTGTAGCAAAGTACTCGTAATTGGCAGGCATCTTAAAGGTGTTGATCTCAATAGCGGTAATATCTCCATCCGAAACCACCGAATATGGTTTTTTGATTGCGAACTCCGTTTTGGTAGCCCCTTCCTTAACGCTGCTCTTTTTAGTGGTAATCAAAACCACTCCATTGCTGCCTCGGCTTCCATAAATGGCAGTATTGGAACCCTTTAGTATTTCAATATTTTGTATTTCACTCGCATCCAAATCCCCTTCAGAAAATCCTTCAACAGGAATACCATCCACAATGTATAATGGAGTGGGTTCTTGGTATCGAATTTTAGAAGTTGCGCCTGCTAACCCTGAGGTACCTCGTATTTGAACACCCGCAGTTTTACCCTGAATCAATCGTTCAGGACTAACAGAGTATACTGCTCCTGTTATATTGTTGCTATTCGATTGGCCATAACCAACAACCACCACCTCATCCAAAGCTTGGAAATCCTCCTCCATACGAACGTTCATGATGGAGGAATATAAAGGAAGCTCTTGGGTGACTTGGCCGATATAGGAGAAGACCAACTCTTGCCCGAAGGGAACGTCTAGCGTGTAATTACCATCAAAGTCGGTGGCAGTACCTGTTGAGGTGCCTTTGATCACAACATTGACCCCAGGTAAGGGCAGTCCAGAAGCATCCGTCACCGTACCGGCCACCTTTTTTACATTGGGATTAAAAGCATAGCCCTTTTTCTTGGCAGAGGGAGCATATCTTTTTTGATAGGAGCTCACAAAATTCAGATACTGGGTCTCCACATTGGGCTTGGCTATGTTGTAATTAGGGTTGCCCGTGGACAAGACCACTTTAACGTCCTCCCAGTCTTGACCTGTATTTTGGTAAACGTTGGCCTTATAGGCCAAGTTGAGCGGTGCGTTGAGGGAGGTGGACTTAATATCGTAATTGGGCACCCAGCCAGCATCCTTCACCATATAGTTTAAGGTGATATTAAGGTCAGTGGTGATGGGCGCATCAAACTTAATGGTAATTTCCCCTTGTTCTTTTTCTGGAACTTGATTGGCCTCGGCGATTTGTTTTTGCAAGGCGTTCTTCTCCAAGTTCAGCTCAGTGATTTCGAGTTGGGTCTTAAAGATTTCGTTTTTAATGCCGGTAATGCGCTCGCGGTAGTACTGGCTTATCTGTTTTACCTTTTCTAGGCTAAGCGCTTGGTTGTCGGTACTGACCAATCGATTGGTATTAATGACTTTTTCCTCTTCCTGCAATCCCAGAATTTTGTTTTTTAAGAGAGCCATTTTGTATTCCAAGCTTTTTATTTCGTCTTCCCAGGTCTGCACTTGTGGATTGCTTTCCTTTTGGTCCAGATAGTTGATGTCGTAGGCAATGGAAAGAATTGAAACTGCGCTAAGGCCCGAAACTTGAATGCTGCTTTCATCAATTTTGTGAGACAGGCCGGTGAAAATGACCTCATTGGACCCTTCCAAGAGATGGCATTGGGCCGTTCTTGTGATCTGTGCCCCGCTTAAGTACACAGTTACTTCCTTGATTTTTGAAGGTACTTTTCGTTCGTTGGCGAACAAAAGAAAGGGGAGCGTAAAAAAGAGAATGATTAGATTTTTCATAACGGTCGGATTAGAATTATAACCCAAACCTAAAATTCAACCCACTTATTTAAAACCAGCAATGATCTACGGGGCTTTTTTGGAGAGGAAGAGGGTGCTTTGGGTGAGTTAACCCAAAAACTTAGCCTGCAGTTCAGGAGTAGGAATCATACAGGCATCTTTTCGGCCGAACCACTTGTAGCGGTTTCGGGCGATAAGGTCGTAGATGGCATCTCGAAAGACTTTCGGAATCCATGTGAAGAGGGCCAAACCTTTCCAAAGACCTCCAAAATCCTGGGCAATTCTAAGAGCTGCATCCGATTTGGTGAAATAGGCCACGCCTGGCTCGATAAGTATGATGGAATCCACTTTGGTAGTATCGATAGAACGCTCTTGGATAAGCTCCTTGCCAATCTCACTTTGAAGAGCAGCATAGCGAAACACATCTTTTTTGTCGCGTTTAATGATAAATTGAATGGCACCGTTACAGAGGTTGCAAACACCGTCAAAAAGTATCACTTTTTTGTCCTTTTCCACAGTGTAAAGATACGCACTGGAAGAGTAAAACCCTAGTCTGGGCAAAGGGCACGGAAATCCGCATTCGCGAGCTGCAAATTCTAATTATGGCAAGATGGTACCCTGCTTCACTTTTAAACTGATTTGGTCGTTGATGTCCTCAATACTATCCAAAGGATTGGTATTCAATACCAAAAAGCTGGCGTCATAGCCTTCTTTTAAAAAACCAATTTTTCTATTGGGAAAGGTGGTGGTTGCTGAGTTTTCGCACCACATTTTAAGGAGTTCGCGATTGTCGAAGACCTTGAGGGAATGTAAAAGTTTGAATTCCTCAGCAGAAGTGTCGTTGTACATATCCGAGCCAATGGCAATTTGAACACCAGCATCTTTCAAGATCTTAAGGTTCGAAGCAATATTGGCCAGCAGCTGTTCGTAATTCGGTTTTTTCTTGTTTTTCGTCACCAAGGATGCCGTGGTCACCACAACCACCTCATTTTCTTTCGCCAATTTTGCATCTTTGGCCGAAATAAGCTTCCCATTATGAATCTCAGGTAGATGTGCAATTTCATCGACCCCGGAGGTCACCGCCACATGAAAATCATGGGCCGTGGCCACATGGGCGCTTACCCTTAAATTATCGTTATGTGCTTTTGAAACGATTTTCGGAACCAAGTTTGGATCAAGGCCCTTTTGGCCAAAATAAGCCGTATCGTTTTTTCGCTTTTGGTACTCTTCGGAATAGAGGAGGTTGATTTTGATGAAATCAGGTTGAAACGATAGTACTTGGTCCCATTTACGGTTGAGGTCCTCCTCCGTGTCCACAATAAAGAAGCCATGTGACTCAATCTCTTCCAAGGAATTGAATAGCCCATCGAAATACCCGTAATCCAAAAATCGTTTTCTAAGGGCAACAGGATGCCCGCCGGTTGCGGTAAGAGGAGCATGGGCCCAACTTACGTCCAAACCCGTTGGTTTATTGTAGTGGTGTAGCAAGGGATCCACTCGCTTCTTTATGGATGAAAGATGTTTTACATAAAACACTCCATTATCCAGATAAGCCTTAATGCGTTTCTCCAGTCCGTAATCGCTTTCCAGATTGTGGTTATGGGCCTCGGCAAAAGGGGGTATTACATACTTGCCTGTGAGGTCTATCACCGTGTCGTTTTGGATATTCCCTTGGGTAAAACTTAAAACTCCGTTGTTGACCCATACGGTTCGTTGCTCAAAAGTATGGCCATTGAACCAACGACCGTTGGTAAGCTCCATGCTCATACTTTTAGGTTGCGGGTCAGGAGTTTTTGGCTGAAAGGAAAACAAAAACAAGGTGAGGACAAGCCAAAGGATTGTATTTTTCATACAGGTTGTTTTTATAAGGACGATCGCTTTTGGCGAATGTGACAACCTTAGGTTGTAACCAAGGGATGCGGGCTATCGCCCTATAATAGCCTGTTATAAGTTACAGAGATTTAACCAGAAAGCCTGGTTGATCCCAGATTTCAGTGTGGGGTAGTCCAGTATGGGCTTGAATCGGTGTTGTCTAGGTAAATTTTGGATAGGCTTTCAACGATTTCATGAACCAGAACACCTGATAGATTGGTGAATAGAATAATCGTGAGCTTGTCTTCTGGATAAATGGCGAACGCAGCCCTACCACCACCGATGGGCAATACCGCTGGATGATTTTCGCGATTCACCACCGGCCATCCCAGGCCATAGCCATTAAAGATATCCCCAAAACCCCCGTAGCTGCCATCGTCAAGCTGAACGGCTTGCCACATTTTTTCTATGGAAGTGTTGTTCTGTAAAAACTTACCCGATTGCAGAGCCAACACCCACTTAGCCATTTCATGGGCAGAACTGAAAGCACCCGCATCAGCCCTAAGCATTGAAGGGAATTCTTCGCTTACTTCTAAAAGCTGGTCACCTTTTACGTAATCTCCAATGGCTTTATCCATTAGATAATAGCTGTAGGTAGGGCTTTTGTTTTCGACCACGTCAAAGGAATTTCCGAATACGGTTTTGTGCATTTGTGCAATGTCAAATTGATTTTTTTTAACGAATGCTTCAAAGGAGCTTTCGCCATACTTTTCAATGAGTTTTTGAATCAAGAGGTAATTGGTGGCATTGTAGTTGAATTTTGCCCCAGCTTTAAACTGTAGTGGCATTTTCCGCACTTTTACCCAAGCCGAATCCGGTCCTTTTCCTCCAATGAGGCCTTCGGTGTTGGGGTCTTCAATATCGGGAAGTCCGGAAGTATGACTCAGGAGTTGTTCAATGGTAATCTCGCTCCAATCGTCAGGAAGACCATCAATGTGCATTGAAATGGGTTCCGAAATTTGGAATTTTCCTTTTTCAACCAGTTGCATTATGGCTGTGGCGGCAAAAACTTTGGCTATGGAGTTGATAGAGAAAATCGTGTTTTCTTGTGTTCGTATCGAAAAGGGCACGTTTGCAAATCCCAAGTTCTCAGACAGTACAATTTCGTTTTTTTGGATCACAATAGCCTGCAATCCGGGGATTCCTTGTTGTTCCATTTCCTGTTCAAGATATTCTACAGCCTTTTGGTTCTTATTCTGATCAAGAATGTTACAGCTGATGAAAAGTAAAAAGGGTATAAGGAGTATGACAAGTCGTCCCATGGTGTTGGTTTACCTAGAGGACGACCGATGCGGAATAATGTTACCTGTTGGGAAAAGAATGCTTCCCTAAAATGAAAAGGGGTTCAACACCTATCGCGGGACCGTAAGATACAATCTTGCGGTAGCTGGGGATATCCACCAAATCTTGATACTGAACTGAAATTTCTATCTTGTATTCAATTGAGACATTTTTTATTTAAAGTTCCATCGATGAAAAATTTAGTTACCCTTTTACTCGTTACAGTGCCCTTTTTAATACAAGCCCAAAGCTCGGAGTACAATCTAAGCTCATATTAAGTGAAGGGGTCAAAGCTCCCAATACCCATCATCTGGGTGATGCTTGGTTAAACTTTTTAATAGAATCGGATGAGGATTTCGATTATAACATTACCGAAGCAACCTTTAGTGCCAACTCCACCTTAGATTGGCACAAGCACACCACAGTTCAGGTAATTATTGTTGTTGAAGGTGAGGGGTATTATCAAGAAAGAGGCAAGGAACCCATTATCATGAAAAAAGGGGATGTGATCCGATGCGCAAAGGGCACAGAACATTGGCACACCTCATCTGTGGACAACAAGGTTTCTTATATCGCTGTTTATGGGAAAGAACCCACCGTTTGGACCGAAAAGCTCTCACGGGAATACTATGATAGTGTAGCCCAAAAACTTAACGACTGACGTGGACTACGAGATTCAATCTTGCGGGAGCGGGGGAGTTCCTACTAGCCCATAGGCCCAAATACCATTGCCTCATCACCGATATCGATTCGCTCACAGCTTTTTGAAAAGCTACTGCCATCGAGTTGAATCTTAAACTTTAACTGGTCCTCCTCACCATTGGATGCCAAAGGAAGCCAGCGATAGGGTACATCCAGTGCTGTTACTTGGGGGTCTTTAAGATTGAGGATAGCGTATTGCCCTTCTTGGTGGTCAAACGCGTCTGGTTTTTCAAACCGTAGTTCGAGGGTTTCATCGTCAAGGGTTTCGAGCCCAGTTACCGCGACAATTCTGCTATCGGAAAACTTTGCATCATCACATGGGGTCCAAATCTTGTCTTTGTTCATTTGCAAGGCCGCCAAGAATCCAGCCATTATGCTGCCCTCAAAACCACCGCCGGGAAATGCCCAGGCCGAAGCAAAATACAGATTGGGAATCAAGAAATTATTTCGAAACCGTTTGGATGCGGTCAAGTCCAACGTCTGTGCAAAACCGTAAACCGCGCCTCCGGGGTTGGAAGTGTATCGCTTAATGGTCTTCGGAGTCGAGACTTCATAGTATTCCACACTTTCTTTGATTCCAGGGAATTTTTCATCCAATCGTTGTAGTAAGATCTGGGCCACTTCTTCTTTTTTGGCCTTATAGTCTTCATCGCTAAGACCTTCCCATTGTTTCAGATAATCCACCGCACAGATTACCCCGGCAGCTTTATCCGGGGGTGCTAGCCCGGCATCGACCTTTTCATAATCCACAAAGATGAAACTGCGTTTGGCCCAATCGCCCAATTGATTGGGGTGTACATCTTTTAGACGTTTTACATCATCACCTTGAATAAAGTTCGAATAGTATTTAACCCCAAACTGATCTACTTTTTGCTTAAAGCCCAAATACATACAGAGCAACGAGGTGGAATTGGGGTGTGCATCTATCTTTTTCCCAAGCGCACTGGCATAGGGCTCATCCAGTAAGCTCGGCACTATGGGCATGGCACAATTCGCAATGACATTGTCACAATTCACGGTTACGGGTGGGTCTTCCTTTCTAAAGGTATCGCGAAAGGTTACACCTGTTGCTTGCCCGTTGTTGGTAACAATTTTCTGCACCTTTTTACCCAATAAAACGGTGCCGCCATGCTTCTCAATATAGGCCGCCAGATGATCGGACAGCTTTTGCGACCCCCCTTTTATAAAATGCCCCCCCTTTCGATAAAGCCCGAAAAAGGTAGCCCAAAATAGAACATCGACAAGGTGTAGGGGTCATCGCCCCAGTAGGCAATATGGGCCACGAGGTCCAGTTTTGCGTTTTCATTGTTGATGTGTTTATCCAGCCACGAGCCCACCGTATGTTTCGTTGCTGATACTAGGTTGGGGCAAAGCAAAGGCATCAGCGGATAGATCAACTTGCGCTTTAAGGGCGAACGCGGTAAGCTGTGCGCTTCCTTTCGGATGCCCTGAATGAGTTTTATAAACTTTTTTATGCCCTTTTCCTCCTCAGGATATTTGTCTAGGAGCGCTTGGGTCGCAGCATCAAAGCCATGCGGAAAAACAAAGTCTTCTCCGTCCGATACCACCCCATAGAACTCGGGTACCTGCAAAAATTCGACATGTTTATCCACGTCCAACATCTTAAAGACGTTTCTGACGTTGCCGTTCTCTACCAAGCCGCTCATTTCATGCAGGCCGACCTCAATGATGAAATCGCCCCGCTTAAAAGTGGTGGCACAGCCTCCAGGCTTGTAGTGTTGTTCCAGTAATAGGACTTTCTTTCCGAATTTGGTCAAGGTGGCTCCTGCGGTCAATCCAGCAAGGCCACCCCCAATTATGATAGTGTTGTACCTCATGACTGAAGATTTTATTCGATTGATACTAAAGGAAATAGATGTCGGATAATACGGAATTACCATCGAATTAACGATGACAACCGTCATGATTCGAGCGGTATTTAGGGGGTGGAAAACAAGGCCGGAAAGCACTAAAGGTAAGAACATGGAACCACAAGATGTAATCTTGTGGGAGCGGGGGCTATATACCGTATTGTAACCAGTATTTATTCAAATTTGGAGTTTAGAAATGCGTCTAACATTTTTTGTCCAATTATTTCATCAACAGAGGTAATATTCATTGTGAATTCTTTTTTATCAAATAATCGACTAAAACCAATGGTTTTCATTTTTATGCCATTAGGGAAATCTATTGAAATATCAAACCTTTGGAATTCCAATCCGCTTACTTTTTGAGTTGACGATATAGAGTCAAGTTTTGCATCAGGCATTTGTGTCTCAAAAGTTTGATATATCATCTCATTTACTTCAGAATATGTTTCCATGTAATCCCCGTCAATTTCAATATCAAAGGGTTGCCAATTTGCTCCAAAGTTATTAAACTGCCCATTTTTATATGTGAAAATAGTTGTTGCTTGATTATCTACTTCTTCTTCAAAAGTGTTTTCAATCGCATTTATTCCTTTTTTTAAAGTTTTATTCCATACTGCTTGATTTATTGGTTCAAAATTTTCAGGAATATTTACAGTCCAATTAAATTCTTCTATTTTAAGAGTTTCCGGACTTGATTTAGTTTGACTATTACAACTTGAGAACAGAAGTAAAAGAATTATGCAGTTCAAAATTGTTTTTTTCATTTCACTTTTTTGTATTGGTTACAACGGTCTGGGCTATGAGTAGTTGTGTGTTTTAGTAATTAACTTTTGCAAGCCTGCCTGCCGGCAGGCAGGTACACACCAAGTTGAAAATCCGCGTCCCGATAGCTATTGGGATTCAGAAGTAAGCGAGAACTAGCAACCCGCCAGACCGGGTCTTTCGGGCTGGTTACTTATAGCCTTGTTGGGCAACGTTTTTAAACTGCTCCACTATCTAAATAACTATTTGTATGTACTACTAATTGTCAACTTAAAAATATATTTCTCTAGATAATACCAAAATAAACAGTAATGTAAGAAAAGAGGCTATGGAAATTAGCCAATAATTTCTTGTCAATGTTGGTTTATCTGCAATTTCTTTATTTAAAGTTGTGGGTACTTTTATGAAAGCTGCAATTAGCATGGGGCTTAGGAAGAAAAAACTATTTCCAAACGCCCCTAAAACTAAAAGGCCTAAATTGTCAGAAACCATATTTAAAGCTGCTATAACTGAAACAAGTGTTGCAGATATATAGGGTAAGACTAAGATTTTTTTCTCATACCGGTTCGTAATACCCTTAAAAAAGAAGACTCTTTTGTAATTAACAGCAATTTTAAATCCAACATAAATAAGAGAAACACCAACAATAAGTTCAAGTGTTTTCCATAGCCATAAAGGTGATAAACCTTTTAAAAATACAGACCAATCCATTCCAGAACTCAAGAATTGGCTAAAAGCAATGTAACCTCCTGTATTTAAAATAAATATTATTGATGTTATCCATAAGAAGTATCCTTTCCATGAGTTTTTTGTTTTTTGTTTTTTAAAAAAATAGAAAGAGGTGAATCCTAATATCAAATTAATTATTGAACCAGAAGCAATGAATACTTTTTGCTGTAAAAAAGAAAAATCAGGTTGACTTGCTTTGAAAAACATTGTACTTACAGAAATGGCTTTGCCTCCAAAGAACAGATTTGATCCGCCATGACCAATTACTTCATGGGTCACAACTCTTAATATCCAACAAATTGCTCCCACAGCCAATAATGTTAACGTATCATTTTTTTTCATGATTGCGTAATTATTTTTTTAATGTTACCCAACAACTAAGCTAAGGACCGTTTTTAAGGTCTTTAGCAAGATACAAAAAGGACTTTAGTGATTATAGCGGGACCACAAGATCATCTTGTGGTAGGGGGGGATATCATTTCTCCGACAACTCCAATTCACAAATTTGATAATTCCCATTCCTATAGGCCGTTACCAAAATCCTATTTTCTTTAGGATGCCAATTGGGTAATGTGTCCCCTTCTTCGTTGTGCGTTATTTGCGTTTTGTTGTTGCCATCCCGATCCATAATAAAAATCTCGGGTCTTGAACCTTCCATGGATGTCACATAAACTATCTGCGAATTGTCAAAGGACCATGAAGGACAGAAGTTGTGTGTTTTCCAAAGGGTAAGTCTGGCTTCCACACCTGTCTCTAAATTTATGCCGTAAATTTCATCGTCCTTGTTGTCCGTGTCTTTTCTTGAGAAATAGACAATTTCCTTTCCATCTTTAGACCATCTTGGATAAAAATTCCGCTTCCCATTTTCAATTATTGTTTTAACCCTCTTGCCCTTTTTGGAAAGGAGGACAATTTTGCTTTTTTGTTCCGATTCCCTCAAGCTGACCGCTATTCTTTTTCCATTGGGGGAATAGGACGCAAACACAAACTCCCCATCTTTGGTGTTTTGCTTTAATTTTTTTTCTTTCCCACTTCTTAGGTTAAGGGTAAATAATTCATTGCTCCCATTTCTGTTGGATTCGAACAACACCTTTTCTCCATTAGGATGCCAACTTGGTCTTCTATCCTCTGATTCATTGTAGGTAAGCCTTTTTACATTCTCGCCTTGCGAATTCATCATATAGATGTCCCAGTTTCCATCTCGGTTCGATTCGAATACGATCCATTCCCCATTTGGGGAATAGGAGGCATAGCGGTCTTCATGAGTAGTTTCGGTAAGGCATCTTTCTACCCATACGGCTTTGTGTTGACCCAAGGCCCAATTGGCTTGAAACAGCACAACGGCTATAAGTATTGAAACTTTGTACACTTTTTTTCGATTTCTTGTGAGGAACAATTCAGCTACGTAGCATTACTGGGGTCCTTACCAAGATACAAAAAGGACTTCAGCACCAATAACGTGGACCAAAAGATGCCATCCTGTGATAGCAAGGGGTCGTACCACCAGTTTTATTCCACAAGCGCTTTAATAATTTCAAATATTTTGTTGTTGAAAGCTATTTCGTGACCTCGGTTTTCAAGAATAACGAAGTTGACTTTCTTGTTGTTTTCCTTTAATGCTTTTACATATTTTGAAGCAATATTGAGAGGTACGGTTTTATCATCCTCTCCATGGACCACAACAATTTCTATTGAACTATCGATGCTATCGAGCACTTCAATGGGAGAAAGGCTTGTCACCTCGATATCCCAAATTCGTGCTTCTGGCTGTAATCCCTTCATGTGCTTTCGCCATAAATGAAGGTCACAAGGGCAGGAGACAAGTACCGCCTTGGAATAGGTGTTTGAATATTGCGCAATTAAGTTGGCAGATATGGCGGCTCCGCCCGAATGTCCCACCAAAATTATTTTCGAAGGATTGTATTTTTTCTTCAAATCGGCAGTCAGATTATGTATTGACTCCAAAACCTCCTTGGTATAATTATCTCCCGTGGTATAGCCCCGTTCTCCTTTTGAACGGTTCCCCTCATTGTCCGTGTAACCGGGTCTTAGAACCCCTACGGCAACAACATTATTATTCTCATTTGCTATTTGTCTGGCGATGCCATATTGATATGAAGGATTGTTAAAGGGCGCATCGCCATGAAGAACCAAAAACAGTGTTGGACTATTCAATGTTCCTGAACTAACATAGGGTATATGAAATAATTCAGAGGGTTTGGGATTAGGGTTGTGATTTTCATTCTGAGTTTGCGCATAGGCTAAACCAATAGAAAGAAGTACGATTAAAAAAACGAGGCCTGTTTTCTTTTTAAAGTTTATTTGGTCCATTTAGATTTCATGGGTTGCTGCAACAAAGCTAAGGAAAGTTCAAATGGCCTTTACCGAGTTACGAAAAGGGTTTCAGCAGTGTTAACGTAAGCCACAAGATGCCTTCTTGAGGGAGCGGGGGGGGGCATATTGACTCCTCTTAAGCCCCAATTGTTATGCTTTTTTTTGCATCTAAGAGCGTGGCCAATTCTTTGGCATAATCTATAAATGCAATGGTTTCATCTGTACGTGCCAATTTAATTTTATTAAAAATAACCAGTGCCTCACCATTGCTTTCTAAATGATAAATCTGATGATTTTCGAAAAAGCGAATGATTTCATCTGTAAAAAATGACCGAATCTCAGATTCATTGTTCCCCATAAGCAGGAATTTTTTAGAAAAATCCGGATACATCTCAAAATCAATGTCTTTATAGCCCGTAAATGCCATCACCCGGTCAAATAATTTTTCTAGTACCCTTTCTTTTTCCATCGTGAAAACGGGTATTTTTTTATTCAATTTTAAGACCATTAGCGTTGTATTGAACGTTTCAGCTGTAAAAGCCTGACCTTCATTAAATATTACATCCGCAATTTCCCAAGACACACCCAAATCTTTAAATGTTCCTTTGAGACAATTGTATTTGCGTTCAATAGGTCTTATTTCAAAAAAGTGGAACTTCTTTAGATAAATCGTATTCCAATCAACTTGACTTGTGTATTGATAACCTTTCTCACTTGCTAAATTTCGTAATCGTTTTTGCCTTTGTGATAAATTGGTGGCAGAACCGGTCAAACTAATTTTTAAAGCTCTATTGTGTGTAGATGATGAAACATGTGAATCCAATCCTGTTATATAGACCTCACCGCCCGTAGCCTTTTGTATCTTTAAGTATTCCACCAGATAGTCCATATAGGTCATGCCTACCAATCTTGTTTCTGATAAATCAATATTGACATCTGCCCCAGAAGGGATTTGAGCCACTAGTTTGTCAACTTTTAAAATGCCCAAGAAATTCGCAATCCCTCTAATTTTTAAATCGAAACTGCCATCTTCACGTTTCAACAATTTTGTACGAGACTTATACACCATTTTAAAAAATTGAGGGATGGAAAGCCTCGCCAATAGCATGTGGGTGACCAGTGCCAATAATAATCCACCAAGTAAACCAATTAATAAATTGGTATAGAGGGTTAAAACCATCGTTCCCATAAAGAATATGAGTTGCTCAGTTCCTTGATTGTAAGCTTGTTTGAAGACCCCCGGCGATGCCAATTTAAATCCGGTATAAACGAGTAAAATAGCAAAAGCACATAGCGGTACCTGTCTCATTATGGGGCTCAGTACCACAATAAAAAGTAGCAACAAAAGTCCTTGGTACATATTGGACCACTTTGTTTTCGCACCATTGTGGATATTGACCGTACTTCGAATAATCACGGCAATGATGGGCAAACCTCCAATCAAACCAGCCACCATGGTACTCAATCCAATACCCGTTAAATCTTTGTTCAAATCCGTCTTTCGCTGATAGGGGTCAATTTTGTCCACAGCTTTTGCAATGGCCAAGGATTCTATACTGGTTATGATCAAAATGGAAAATACAGTGGTCCAGAATTCAAGCGTATCAATTTTGCCAAAGTTGGGGTGCATAACTGAATCCATTATAGTATCAGGAATGTCCAACAACAGATGAGGTCCCACCTCATAGGCTTTTCCAAAGAATGAAAGGGTTTGTTGGTCAAAGAAGTTGAAGGCGTAGACAAAGGGAATGGAAAGGGCTATGACCCACATGGGAGCGGGTAAAAGATGGAATATCCGGTAACTGATTTTGGAATGAAACAGTAGTAAAAGCAATCCGGCCAAAGCAATGATCAACACAAAAGGATTGGCTTGAGGTAAGAGTACAACCGCGTCGATGAGGTTTTGTATAATGCTCGGACTATCAGAATGTGTGCCCATGGCCACATGGATCTGTTTGGCAACTATGATAATTCCGATGGCTGCCAAAATGCCGTGTATCACCGAAGAATGAAAAATGTCCGCCAATCGACCCAATTTCAATATCCCCAATAGCATTTGAATTGCGCCCGAAACCACCACTGCTGCCAATACATAATTAAACGCCTGGCCCGAACCATCGTCCATTAATGCAATACCCAAAAGGATAACCCCAATAACTCCTTTGGCAGGTCCGTTGACCGATATGTGACCCCCCCGATAGAGGGTTGTGACCACACCACCAACGATTGCTGAAAAGACACCGGACATGGCAGGTGCTCCTGCTGCCAAAGCAATACCTAATGAAAGAGGTAACGCAATGAGTGCGACACTCACCGCTGCGATTAAATCACTTTGCCAATTTTCAATTAATCCCTGAATACCTTTTTTTGGTGTAGTTTCCATTTATTTAACTATCCAGCGGTCTATAAATATTGACATAGTCGACTAAAATAGTAAATATTAAGAAGTAATGGGGACGAGCAGGGAAAGCTGTCAAGGAAATCGGAAAAATGAAACGCTATTCTTCTTGTAAACGAATTTTTTGAAAAGGGCGTTGGCAGTTATTGGAGGAGCAAAAGATTTACTCTAAGGAGTCAGGTGGAGGTGGAGGTGGAGGAGTTTCCAGTTTTTCATTCAACCATACTTTTAAAACAATGCTGTCTGTGACTTTTTCATATTCCTTGGTTAGCCTTTTCAATGTCACGGGTAATCTTTCAATCCAGTCATTGTCGTAAGATATGGCAAACATTAGTTTTTCAGAGGTTTCACTTAACGATGGTACTTTTCCATTGTTCTCAAAATCTCTCCTCAAAACAGAACCCAAACTATCCAACGGGTACAATAGTTGGTCATATTTACTAATTGTGTCATTATGTATTTGAATAATGTTTCTTTGTTTGGTCAAAACACAAATTACTTCTTCCCAACATGGGTTTTTGAAATAAACCCGTTTAATTAGACTATCGTTTTCAATGGTTATTTTGGGAAGGCTATCATTACAAACAATTCTTTCGGTTCGTTCAAGTAGTTCTCTCCAGTTATTATACTCAGCAAATTTCAACTCTACCGCAAGGCTATCATTTTCGTTTGGGAAAAGACCGAAATCCTTTTCCACTTTTTTTGAAGTTCTCTGCTCCGAATTTTGACAACTAAAATTTGCCAAAATCAGAAAAATGAAAATCGAAAATTTAATTGAACTCACCATTTCTTATCTGCACAGCAACAATTAAGCCAAGGGTCCTGACCAAAATACAAAAAGGGCTTTAGCCCTATAGCGCGGACCACAAGATACAATCTTGCGGGAGCGCGGGGTTGTTAGGTTTAGTTATTTTAATAATTCTTTCTTAGGGCAGCGCCTAATTTTGGCATTTTTTCATCAAACCTTTTTGTTAAATCAGCCATTCTTTCTTTACCAGATTCATAGGACTTAGCTATCAAACATTGAGTCATTTTTATTCTAAATTGTCTAACTTCCTCTCTTAATTTGTCATCATCAATTCTTTCTGTTCGGATTGACACTTCCCTAAAGCAATCTGAAATTTCATTGTTTAATTCGGAACTCAAAGTTGAAGAAGCCCAATCATTTGTATTTTTATAATGTTCTAAATCCACTACAAAAGCCTTGGCAATTAATCGCATTCCGTCGGATAGTTTTTCCTGAAGCTCAAGGAAGTTGTCCCTCTGGAATTTTCTGAATCGCTCTTCTCGGGCATTTCTTTCGATTCCTTCTTGAATTCGAATAGCATTCTTACTATTTATTCTAGTTGTAACTATACTTGCCGAAGCCCCAACGATTGTCCCTATTAATGTTCCGATAAACCCCCAAGTTATAGGATCCATAATTCCTTTTTTTAATTAAGCCTAACGGTCTAGGCTATGGTTCCTGCCTGTGAGCCGTCGCCAAAGGCTATGACCACCGATGACCGGCGATCAGGTGAATTATAGCTGTTGTTGTACGTAGTTTTTATTTATTCACTAATTCCAATAATACATCTGCTATAACAATTCCAAAGGTTATCCATAATATGAATAAAATTGCTAGTACAGTAAGATAGCCTAACTCTCTTATTTTTGCTAGTGAATTACCTTTAGTCGTAAGCATTTGTTTTAAAAAAATTCTAACATAGTAGATAAAAATCCAAAAAGAACCTTTGATTCCCAATCCGCCCTTCGAGTTCCATAAATTCATTGTTTTTGGAATTTTACTAGTCAAATATGTGTAGTATAGGAAACTGGTAGAAAGTCCACCCAGAATATAAATTGCCACGCAAATAACTTTCACAAAAAGTTTTGTTTCATCTCCAAAAATGAAGCTGGCGGATAAAGCCGTGAGCGCAAGACTAATTCCTATTATTCCAATTTCATCACTGTCTGATTTTATTCTTGGTTTTGATAGGTTTTTTCTGAATTTGTCTTTTTTTGCCATGAATAATTTATGGGGTCGTCAAATTACGCACAACGGTTTCGGCTATGAGTAGTTGCGTGGGTTAGCACTTAACTTTGCAAGTACACACCAAACTGAAAATCCTCGCGGATTTTCAGAAGTAGGCGAGAACAAGTAATTACTTATAGCCATTGTTGTGTGGTGTTTTTAATTCATTGAATCTGTTAATTCTTTTATTGCTGACCCTTTCCATACAATGCCTAAATCAGATTGTGCATTAATTCTACCGCTATAAATTCCAAGAAATCTCGTAACAGGCCCACTAAAAGCGGCACTTCCTCCATCTTCCATTGCTACCATTCCACCATTTCTGTGAGCAATAACAGCTGAACCTGATTGACCAGGTCGCGCTCTACAATCAATTAAAAATGTTGGAAGATTATTATGATTTATTTCAGGTTCAGTTGCCATAAAACCAGTTGCCCATATTGCGAGTGCTCCACCGCCAGCAAGTCCGAAAGGAAAGCCTACCACACTAACAGTATCTGAAGGTGCTACTAGAATCTGTGGGTCACCTACACCTAGAGTGTGTGGAAATAATTCGACATCATCAAGTTCAGTTAGAGGTAAAGCAACGAAATCAACTGTTGCCCCTAAAGTCGGATGCTCTATCCATTTTGGATTATTATCTTCATCGTATAAAGGTTCATTTTTGCCTAACCATTGTCCTAGATGTCCTTGTCTATTATGCATAATCATAACAGAGTCTGGCGTATGTCCATTTGGTGATAAAGTGGCATTAGTTACATTATTTCTTCCAGTAACATTATGTCTGTTAGTAATAAGTGCTGGACCAGAAGGTGTGTCTGCAATAAATCCAGTGCCAGAAGCAATATTGTTTCCGTTAAATTGCATTTGAAGAAATAATGATTGTACTGATGGTTTTGATATAGGCATATGTTCGTTCTTTTGTTAATACCACATAACGGTCTCGGCTATGAGTAGTTGCGTGGGTTAGCACTTAACTTCGCAAGTACACACCAAACTGAAAATCCACGAGGATTTTCAGAAGTAGGCGAGTACAAGCAATTACTTATAGCCATTGTTGGCATTAGTATTTATTCAAAATTATTAATTGATTCATTTATTTTTGAAACTAAAAATTCATAAGCAATATTATCCATTTTAGTTGTTCTTGATTTACCTATTTCCGATTCTAATTTTTCTTTTAATTGTTCTAGAAAATATTTTTCTGGATTTAAATCAGGGTAGACATATTTAGTGTAACGTCTCGCCATATCAAAACCGAATTCTATTAATTCAGTATTTTTAGCTTTTTTCAAAGTAGACCAAAACTTATTGAAATTGAATTTGGCAAAAATCGGTTTATATCTTAATTCTGTATTTGACTCATTAACCTTTTCCAAAAACTCTTTAAAATTATTTTGAAATAACTCGAAAAGGTTTTCAACCTCTTCTTTTTCAGATTTTACTTTGATTTCCTTATTTATTTGAATACAATATTCCGCAACCTCTTTGAGGTCTTCATAGAATTCTGTATTCGCACTTATGTGCAAATGAAAATGAAGACTAGGCTTGTATTCAAAAGTTCCTTTTTTGATTCCTCTTTTGAATCTTTTTTTCAGATTTTCTAGGTTGTAGTTTAGTAAATTGTTGAATCTAGTAGCATAATGGAAAACCGTTGGATATTGGTCTAATTTATACTCTCCTGTGTCAACAAATTTCAGCATTTCATTAGTGAGCTTTCTATATTCATTTGTATTTAGGTCAATACATTGCCAATATGAAAGGGTATTCAAAACCTTCTCTCTTTTTGGAACTTTGTTGTCTTCTATAACAAATATTGATTTTAATTCCTCTATTAATTTGTCAATAGAAAACGAAGAACTACCAGTTATATAATTAAATATAGATTCGAAAAAAACTTTTTTTCTTTGAACAGTGTCGTCAAGATATTTTCTTTTGTAAATCTCTTGGTATGTTTCAACTTTTTCTTCTTTTGACTTTATTTTCATTGATGGTCCATCACTTAAAAATGCAGATAAGTCAAATAAACCTCCAATGTGTAAGTCTTTAATGTCTTTAAAATATTTGGGCTTAAGACTACCCATTTTGTACTCAATAGAAATTGGTAAAGTGAAATTCAAAATCAATTCAAAGATTTCTTTCCTAAAAGGATTTAAATTATCATCTGGTTTCAAGTATTCATCTAAAGAGTTGAAAATGATTTTATAGTGTTCTAAAAAGAAAACTAGATTTCGTATGTTTTTGTTATTCTGCTCAATTCTTGCAATAATACTTTGATTATAATCCTTTAAATAATTAAAATAAACAGGAAGAGAATCTTTGTATTTTGAATTGATTATTTGGCCGTAAATTGAAACTACATCAGTATTGAACTTTATCGATATGCCTATAACTTTTTCTCTTATAACAGAATATGTGTCTTCATCATTATTTGATTCTTCTTTTCTTAATACATCTTCATTTGCGATAATTATGACTTTGGTATTTGAGTTTTCCACCAAGTTATTAATGAAACCAAATAATTCTTTGATTTGTAAATCATCGCTTTTCCTATCTATGTCATCAAAACAGAGTAATAATTTGTTATAATTTATTATATCTGATGTAGAAGTGTCGGCATCATTAACGTATTGTTCTATGTCAACGCCAGAAAACACTTTTAATAAAGATTTGCCAATATCTGAAGCAATTTTAACTCCTTTGTTTTTTAATAGAGGAAACAATTCTAAAAAGATTTGTTTTTGAATTTCTTCGACACTTTTTATTCCAAATAAGGAAATTAAAATAGGTCTATATTTTTCCTCGCTTTCAGAATTTGGAACATTAATGTTTCTAACTAAAGGAAATAGTTTGTTTTTAAAATAGAAAGTTTTTCCAATTCCATAATCACCACTAATTATGACTGCGTAGTTAGTGTCAATTTCTAAAAACTGGGTTATTCTTTTGGTTAAATCTTCAGTCATTTTATATTAATGCCAACTCGTTTATATCCGCAATTTACCCCATTTTATACGGATAACCTTCCCTAACCGACGGATAAAACCTACTTTTTGGCGAATACCATATAACCAACTAATTGTGAATCTTGTTATAAATAAGCAGCTTATCCACAACTTCGATTTTTAGGGGTTGCCAAATCCCATTTACATAGAAAACGTATATTTGCCCTGCTACACTTATCGTTTTTTAGGTGCCTTCCCCAACCTCATTTGAATTGTAAATTGGACAGGCAAAAGGGTGAAAGTCCCCAGACCTTCAAGGCACCGCTTTGATGAGTGTAGCAGTGACCTGTCCTCTTTTTTAACCAATACTTCTTTTGTTATGCTACACTTAAAAGGTCAAAACCAATGCCCCTATTGCCAAGAGGGCAGTACCCCATTGATGAGGACGAAAAAAATGCGCTGCACAGTATCAAGCTGCTTGGGGAGTGTATTGATGAAATTTGCAAAGGGGGTTAGGTGTTGGGTGTTGGGTGCGCGAAGTCTGGTGCTTGGTGCTTGGTGCTTTTGGGTCTATTCGGTCAATAACATGCTTGCAATCTGCAAATTGATTTGATTGGGCCGAACCTCCCAGTTGTGGGCTCCGTTGGTCAACAGAATCACCGTGACACTTTTGTTGGTTTCGGTATTCCAGTAGTGCCGAAACGAGGAGATACCGGCACCGCCATGCCCCACCATTTTAAAATTGCCCTGCAAGCGATAGGCCTCCCAGCCCAAGCCAAAGTACGCGTCATTGCCATTGTTGAGCTGTACAGGTTCCCAAATTTCGTTGAGCTGTGCTTGGGTCAATAATTCCCCCTTTTGCACCGCCTGAAACCATTGGGCCAAGTCGTTGATGGTAATGTTTAATCCCGCCCCGGCATACATGGGTGGGGAATAGTTTAAGGGGAACATTTCCAGGGCGCCGTTCACGTTCTGATAGCAGGTGACCCTGCCGGGAATCACTTTTTTGAATCCGCCGTATTGAGCCGAACGTAAATTCAGTTTGTCAAACACCTGTTCGTGCATGTACGACTCAAAATCTTGCCCGGCCAGCTTTTCGATAATGATGCGAACCAGCAAGAATCCGGTCGCATTGTATTTTGACTCCGTGCCGGGTTCCGAGCTAAAGGGTTTGTCCTTCATGGCAACAATCACTGCCTTTTCACTTTCGGGGGCCAGATAGATTCCGTAGTCAATCTGGTCGGGAATTCCCGAGGTGTGGGAGAGCAATTGTTTTAAGGTCAACTTCCGCCACGAGTCGGGCAAATCGGTACGGTCGGGGAGAAAATCGGCCACGGTTTCGTTAACATTGCGGTTATGTTGAGCAAGCAAACCATGCAGCGCAGTGGAACTGAACATTTTTGAAATGGAGGCCACAGGAAAGGAGTTTTCCAAGGTCATGGGCGTTTGAAGCTGGGCTTGGGCCAACCCCATGGCTTTTTGGTGTACAATTTCATTGTCGATAAGGACCATATAGTTCAGCCCGACAATCTCGAGGCTATCCACCATGGATTTGAGATAAGCGTCGGTTTTTTCGAAAACGCTGCTATCTTCAGGTGTTCGGTTTTCTTGGCCGTTGGATTTCGTAGTGCATAGGATTGCCAACAGAATTCCTAAAAAGTGTTTGATCATTGATGAATTGTTTATTCGAATTGGTTTGTAAAAGGCGAACGAAGTTCGTGGAATTTTGGCGTAAGACCAAAAACCCCTAAGGCCCTTTTTTCTTTGTCATTGCTGCAGAGGTGGGAATCTAAAATTTGTTGTTTACGGTATACCCCGGGGGTTGAACGCCGTTTGCCCGCAAATAGGCAATGGCCTGAGCGCGGTGGTGGGCCGTGTGGCTTTCACCCCGCAAGATCAAATCTAGGTTGTTATGGCCAGAGAGGTAATCGGGCTTTTCCTTGTTCTCGCCTTGGGTGAGCATGGCATCGTGTAAATTCCCCAACTGGGTGATTACATAGTCAAAGGTATCCGAAATGTATTGGGCGACCCTGGCCTTGTTTTCCTGGGCGTCCCGTTCCTTCAACCGATCGGGTTGAAATACATTGATGCCATCGGGCGGTTGCATTACAAAATCGGCTTCCATAAGCGCATAAAAATCAGCATAGGTTTGGGTATCGACCAAAACACCGATATAGGTAACATTGATAAACCCTAAATGGATAAAATGTTGCGCAAAGCTCAACTGCTGCACCGAGGGTGAAAATTCGATATCGTTGGCGGGCATGGTATCGAAGACGGTCAAAGTATATGCCTTGGATTTTTTCCATCGTTTGATCAGTGTTTCCACAATGGAATCTTGGGCAAGGGTGGGAATCTTAGCGGAAATCAGTGCCAATGGACTGAGTCCGATCGCACTTAACAACAACCTTCGGTTCATAACCGGCTTATTTTGAATCACATACTTTTAAAAATATAGAATGCCTCTGTATCAAAAAAATGGAAGAATGTTAATCAGACAGGACTAGTACTACCTAGTTGTTGGGTGATCGGGTTCTTCGTTATTCTTGAGAAAGAAGAAAATCAATCAAAAGATTCCGTGCTCTACCTGCCGAGCAGTAGAGAGTTCGAAATGACGAGGGAATGCGGTTGAGACATTCAATGAGATAACTTGAAGTATTTTAACTACATTAGAAGACGATAAAACTTAAAGAATGAAAAAACTCATCTATTTATTTGTATTAGGATTTGCCCTTACAGCTATGGTGTCTTGCAGTGTAGAAAGTGTTGGAGAAACCGAAAGTCTCCAGACTTTTGATGAAGGCGTAGAAGCCAACACGCGAAACAATCAATGGTCCAACAGATCTCACTCAACGGCAAGCGGTGGTTCTTCATCAAGACCAAACTCCATGCGAAGTAGCGTTTCCGGACAATCCCCAATGACTTCTGGGTCTAGCGGTTCGGGTGCATCGGGAGGGTCGGGGAGACCGATGAGCGCTTACAGTAATGCAAGCCATGGCAGACCATTAACGGGTATTGATATGGAAAGTACTGAAGCAACCGGAAACCAGATGAGACCCAGAACGGGTATGTTTGGAAAGTGACATCTTGATTGGCGTGCTAGTATCTAGAGGCCATTGAGGAATGAGGTCAAATCCGTTTCCTTATCCAATCCCAATTTCTTTTTCAATCGGTATTTGGATTTTAAGATACTGTCGGGCAGTACATTGAGCGTAGCCGCTATTTCTTTGGTTGTTAGATTCATCCTTAGAAAGGCTGCTAACCTGATTTCTTTTTCCGAAATGTCGGGGTAAAGGGTCTTCAACTTTTGGTCGAAGTCGTTATGCACCTCGGCAAAATAGGTCTTGAATACTTCCCAGTCCTTGTCTGAGGCGTTTTCTTTTTTTAGTAGCATCACAATGCGCCTGAACTCCACTTTAAAGCGTTCGGGATCGTTTTTGATATTTTGGAGGTTCTCCATCAGCTCCTGGATAAAGGTGTTCTTCTGCACTAAGTGCAAAGTCTGGCTGGCCAGTTCCTTTTTCTTGTGGGCGATTTCTTGTTTGTAAATTTCTTCTTGTTTCTCTCGCGCAATCTGGTTCTTTTTGATTCGCTGCCGAAACCCGAACACCAACAGCCCTGAAAGGGCTAGGGCAGACGCCATACCTCCGGCATAGATACCTTTGGTCAATTTATCGACCTTGGCTTTTTCGTTGAGGGTTTTTATCTCTTCATCTTGAAGAGCGATTTCTGCTTCTCTTTTTTCAGTTTGGTATTGAATTTCCAACTCGTTGAGTTTCTTGGTGTTTTCCACGTTTAAAAGGGAATCACTAAGCTTTTTGTGTTTTTCAAAATAATGGTAGGCATTTTTATAGTCAGACATTGCGAGGTAAGCGCTTGAAATATTGTTATAGTCTGCTGCCAATATCCCATTCGAATTGGTTTTTAAAGAAGTGTTCATACCTATGGTATAATAGTTCAATGCCTTTTTTGGGTTGTTTTCCTTCATGGCTATCCTCCCTAGATTTCTAGCGTTATGTGCTGCTCCCTCTGGATTTCCTAGTTTTTCAGCTATTCTCAAAGACCGTTCAAAACAGGGTTTAGCTTTTGCAATGCTATCCATTTCAAAGTAGTTGGCCCCCATGCTGGTTAAGGTGATGGCGATACGTAATTGGTTTTTCGCTTCTTCGAAAAAAGCCAAGTTTTGCTCAAAATAGTCTATCGCATCCTTATTTCTTTTTAACCACATCATATTGGAGCCGATATTATGTCGAACCTGGGCGAGTCTAAAAGTAAGCCCTTCATCTAAAGCAATATTCTCTGCCATTTTGTAGTACTCCAACGACTTGTCAAAGCTTCCCATTACGGAGTGAATGTTCCCTATTGCCATATAATTTCCAATTATCATGGACTTGTCTTCTCCCAAAATCTCATTGATTTTCAAAGCTTTTATAGAATTGGTCAAGGCTTTTTCATATTTGCCTTGCTCCACCAAGGGACGGGCTAGATTGTTGAGACACTTTGATAGTTGTAGACTATCTGAACGCTTTTCGAATATGCTTTTTGCAATTTCATAGGCCTCTTCGGCCTTTTCGTAGTCATTTGTTGCTGCAAAAAAATTCCCTTCTGTCATCTTTGCCTCTGCTTCGGCCCAGTCCTTCTTTAGTTTCTCCGCTAGGTCTGATTGCAACCCAACATATTCTGCAGCTTCTTTTGGATTGGCCCGGAGCATGGAGTTAATGATTTCGGAATATGTGAAAAGTTTAATTGAATCGGGTTGAGACAAAGCTTGAGTTTTCAAACTGTCTAATGGAGTATTTTGAGCGCTTGCCTGAAGTGAAAGAACCAAAAAAAAGAAACCAAAAATGTTCTTTGGTTTAAGTGGCTTAGGTAAGTGGTTTAATCGGATTTTTTCAATAAACCCAGATTCCGTTTTTAGACGAAACTTTGATTTGAGCGTTCTGACTGATGATACATTCAAAAAGGTTGAAACTCTAACGGTCATTTTCTAGCGTGTTGGTTTCCTCCAAGATAGAAATTAAATCCCTGGGAAATGCAGTCACTTTCCTGGCTCGAAAACCTCTTGTCCATATCAAGTCCATGAATTTTGAGTGTCGAAACTAACGAAAAACCCCTGAAACAGATTGATTTTATTGAGCTTTAACAAAATTAGGTTCCTTGCAAAAAAAAGCTATGTCCATGTGTTTTTTGAGGGCAATCCATATCGCTTGTCCATACTTTGTCCATGCCAAAAATTAGGTATGGGGCCATCCTCGCGATAATTTCGAGCCGTTGAATCTTAAAAACCAAGAAGTTATGAAAACAAACCAATCGCATGTTAAGCTGTTAACCTTTGTGGCCCTATTTGTGCTACTCTTTTTTTCTTGCAGCAGCGATAGTGATGATCCCGAAGTACCCACCGACGATGACCCCATTTCACAAGATGATGATGGCCCGGTATCGACTGGCACTTTTAAAGCTGTAATTGATCAAGGAGGTGAATTTGCAGAAGTGCCCCAATCCAGAACTGATGATGTATTGGCAGAAGGTGAACCCTACCCAGAGGATTATGGCAGTGGAAGTGGTTCTGATGCTGAGACCTTACGTTTTATATGTACTTCAAGAACGGTAAGCGTAACCGATGGCACGGGTGACTTTCAAACCTTAGGTGGGGTGGCCAGTGAAATTTTCCCGGGAGCCTTGTTGCAGGGAAAAACGATAAACAATGTTAAACCCCAGGGTATTCCTTTGAAAAGGGCAGGGGGTAGCATTTCCTATAATTTAAATGATGGCAATCCTGAGGCCTCACAAGACCTGACTGAAATGAGTGAATCTAAAGTTCGCCAAGCAATGAATGACATCATAGCTGGAAGTACGGGTGTGGTTCCTGCCAATTTTGATCTGGACTACGAAAACGTATTTTCAGAACAGCAGGTTGCTTTGCAAATGGGACTGTCATTTGAAGGTTATGGAATAAAAGCGGAAGGGAAACTATCGTTTAGTGAGGATAGAACGTATAATCGTGTCCTGGTCAAGCTATATCAATCCTACTACGATGTCAGTTATGATTTTCCAACCAGTTATGAGGATGTTTTTGACCCCAGTGTCACCCCTGATGATTTAAATAGGTTTATACAGCCTGACAATCCTGCTACATATATTAAAAAGGTAACCTATGGCAGAATTTTCTATATGCTTATTGAGTCCACTTCTTCCTTGGAAGTGATGAACACCCAAATTGATGCCTCCTACAAAAGCTTTGATAAGGAGATTTCCGGAAACTTGGAAGTCGATAGTATGGAAAAGATGGAAAATCTTAAAATCAAGGTGATTGCTTATGGCGGTGACTCGAAAAATACATTTTCAGGACTTGGAGAGACCAATATTGGTGCGCTTGCCGATATGTTGGCGGAGAGCACCGATATTAGAACCGGGCTGCCCTTGTCATATGAAATTTATTCGTTGGAAGATCCATCAAAACAGGTAGGTACCAATATTTCCACCGAAATGGAGGTTGTGGAATGTCAGTTAAAAGGAGTTTTACCTCCTGTTTTGTATTCCAATCTTGTAGACCTTTTCGAAGATGGAATTGGCGCGGCCACACAAATACAAAATGAGTACACGGCCATTTTTAATGGTGCAGGTACGCAATATGTCATTTTCAATGCCTCTGATGGCGCGGTCTCTGAACCGTATAGCATCGATAATGCGAATGGGCCTCTAGGTGCCACAACTTTTGAAAGTGTCGGGGCGGCACTACGGCAATTCTTGGATGAAATTTACATTTTCAATGCGCAAGGAACAGAATATGAAGTTCTGGAATACGATGATAACGGAATTCGAAGTACCCCAACATCGCCTATTGGGGAATATAGACAACGTAACGGCTCAAACCGAAGATGGGTGGTGAATGATAATTTCTCTGAAGAAAATGGGGTCAACAGTAACTTTGCGGACGGGTCGTTTGTGGGTCCGGAATCTCGAGACGTGGATTGTGTATCCTTTCCACTGTTCGGCAAAGGTATTAAGGCGGCTGTAAGACGTGATAGATACATCCAGCCTGTGGGTATTTATACTGAGCCTTTCGCTACAAGGATAATTACTGGTGAGGTAACGTCATCTTACTTTTATCCCATGGACACCAACGGATCTACCTATAGCGGAAGAAATTATTACAACCCCTACTCAGTAACCGTTCCAAGTGGTACTGTTGGTTTTGGGGATTTCAATTGTTGGGAATCGGAAAGAGAGGTCACCGGATCTAGAGGAGCAGTCGAAGCAGCGTGTAAAATAAACATCAATGGCAGTGCCATCCAGCGAATGTTGTTTTTTACACCTGATGGGTTATTGGTGGTGAGAGATCTAGCCGGAAATGAAGAAGGCCCCTACGCATTATAACATAATTTAGCTAGGCAGTCGGCCGCTCAGGTTGGGTTCAACAACTTGATGCCGGCTGTTATTTTTATAGGACCTTCAATTAAAACCTATCCGAATCTGGCCAATACGAATTCGAATGTTGAATTTGATGGTGTTTCAGAAAGGCATCAATCTCAGGTGTAGGGTCTTTATCGACAGTGGTGAATTTTTCTGCCATTAGTTCAAGAATTCTGTGTTTTGCCGACAAATTTTCCTGCTTCTTTGGTGAAAATAGGCGCTTTAACCAAGACTTGGCTTCTAGGGCCTTTAATAAATCCGCTTCGGAATCGTTTGCAATGTGTGTCAGATGTTCTCCACTATTACTGTTAGTGCGAATACATATTTTTTTATTGTGTACGAAAACGTCAACACTTACTGCCAGTCCTTTTTTATATAATGTAAAAGAAGTTTTCATTTTTTTGCTTCGACAAGTTCTAATTGGTCTACACTCACATTGGTAGTGAACATGCCATAATTGACAACAGCTTTTCCCTTTTCCAAAGTATCAATACTACCTACAGCCTTGCCATCGAACATGCGGACCCGGTCCCCAATTTTAAAAACTGGTCGGGGTTTGTTCTTTTCCTCCTTTTCAGCCTTCTTTTTCTCGATTTTCTTTTCTTGCCGGACCTTTACCATTTTCTTTTCCAGCTCATGTGCCACCTGCTTTTGTTGGGCCTGTTTGGCCTTGGCTTGTTTGGCACTGGTTTTTTTTCGTTTGCTGTTTTCCGTTTCCACAATGCGCAATAGCTCAGAAATCAAGGGACGTTTTTTATTGTTCAGAAAGTAGTTCTCCGCGGCCGTGTTCACCTTGTTCCCCAATTGAATCATCCGTTGGTTATGATCATACAGCTCTTGATAGTTCTCCAACTTGCTCTTGATCTTGGTGTTCAATTTTTCCAAGCGTTCGGCCTCCTCACGGGCTTTGGCCTCCTCTTCTTCGAGTCGGGAACCCGTCTGGGCCATTTTGCTGCGCTCCTTTTGCAATTTTGCAATGGTAGCATCGAAGCGGACCTTTCCCCGCTCGATTTTCTTTTTGGCCTTGTTGATCAGATTATAGGGAATGCCATTTTTTTGGGCCACCTCAAAGGTGAAGGAGCTTCCCGCTTCTCCCAAAACCAGTTGAAAGGTCGGCTCCAGGGTTTTCGAATTGAACCGCATATTGGCATTGGTGGCATGGGGCAGCTCATCGGCCAATGCTTTTAGGTTGGCGTAGTGGGTTGTGATGACCCCAAAGGCCTCCCGTTCGTAAAATACTTCCAAGAATGCCTCAGCCAAAGCGCCTCCCAATTCAGGGTCGGAGCCGGTACCGAATTCGTCTATCAAAAACAAGGTCTTGCCATTGCACTTTTTCAAAAAGGCATTCATGTTTTTGAGACGATAGCTATAAGTGCTCAAATGATTTTCGATGGATTGGTTGTCGCCAATGTCGGTCAGAATTCTTTCAAAGAAGCATACCGTACTGCGTTCATGCACAGGAATCAATAGTCCACTTTGTAGCATCACCTGCAAAAGGCCAATGGTTTTGAGGGTGATACTTTTTCCTCCCGCATTGGGCCCTGAAATGACAATGATTCGATTTTCTGGCTTTAATGATATGGTTTGGGGCCAGGTTTTTTCGTTGTTGATTTTGTTTGACAAGTAGAGCAAAGGATGATAGGCATCTTTGAGCTCCAGATGTTTTTCTTGATTGATTTCCGGCAGTATGGCATTCATTTCTGAAGCATACTTCGCTTTGGCCGCTGTGATATCGATATGAATCAGATAATCTTGATAGCCTTTGAGCAACTCGGAATACGGTCGGATGAAATTGGTGAGTTCGTTCAGAATACGTTGTACTTCCTCCTTTTCATCATATTCCAAATTATTCAGCTCCCGGGTGTACTGCAATGTCGCCTCAGGGATGATGTAGACAATGCTCCCGGTTTTTGAAGAGCCCATAACCGTACCCTTTACCTTACGGCGATGCATGGCTTTCACAGCCAAGACCCTACGGTTTTCCACTACGGATTCGCGAATTTCATCTAAAAACTCAGAGGATTGATACCGTTGCAAAGCCCCACCAAAGCTTTGGTTGATTTTACCCCGGACTTCGTTGATTTGCTGGCGGATGTGTTTTAATTCGACGGAAGCGGAGTCCCGAACTTCCCCAAATTTGTCGATTACATTGCCAACCTCTTCAGGAATGGATTTGTTTTCCTCCCAGTGTTCCGAAAACTTGAAGAGCAGGGGATAGTACTCTTTAAACTTTTTTAGAAACTTTTTGTGAAGGGAAACTGTATTGCAAAGGGAAGCTATTCGCCGAAATCCGGAAACTTCTAAAGTCGTGTTTTCTATTTTCAACAGGCGAAGTTCTCCATTGATGGCATCAAATCCGTGGTTCGGAATACGGTTTTCGTTGGTGAAGGACGAGAGATACTCCGAAGTTTGTCCAAGAATGGCCTGCAATTCCTCTAAAACGGTAAACGGAGCTATGCTCATTGCCGCCTCTTTCCCCAACTCGGTATTGCACCGCGATGAAAGCTGCTCCAATACGGTTGGAAACTCTAAATCTTCAAGGGTTTTGGCGTGTATCTGCTGCATGGTCTTTTTCTAGCAGCGCAAAGATAGGATTTTGGGGCGGAGCCTGAAAAGGTGATTCCCAAAGTCGCTACAATTAAAACAGCCCAATAATTTCCCCATCATCATTGATGTCCATTCCCTCGGAAGCAGGATGGGCAGGCAGTCCAGGCATCCGCATGATATCTCCGGTAATGGGAATTAAAAAGCCCGCACCTGCGGCAATTTCAATTTCCCGAACCGTGATGATGAAGTCTTTGGGACGACCTAGAAGTTTTGGATTGTCGGATAATGATTTTTGGGTTTTGGCAATACAAACAGGTAAGCCATCGAGCCCCAAATTTGAAATCTTGCGTAAATGTGCCTTTGCTTTCCCGGTATAGTCCACATGTTCCGCTCCGTAAATTTCCTTGGCAATGGTCTCAATTTTGTCGGTTACCGTCGATTTCCAATCGTATAGTGGTTGAAAGTCCGAAGCCTTGGATTCAATGATTTGGATAACATGCTGTGCCAAGTCCAACGCTCCTTCACCGCCTTTGGCCCAAACTTCGGCTATGGCAACCCGCACCCCTTTGGATTGGGCAAATTCTTGAATGACCTCAATTTCTTCATCGGTATCTGTCAAAAACTTATTGATGGCAATCACAGGTACGATATTGAATTTGGCAATGTTCTCAAGGTGCTTTTCCAGATTGGGCAACCCTTTTTTAAGGGCTTCGGCATTCGGAACCGTAAGGGATTTTAAATCAGCTCCCCCATGATACTTTAGAGCTCGAACCGTAGCCGTCAGTACAACCGCTTTTGGTTTTAGGCCCGCACTTTGGCATTTGATATCAAAGAATTTTTCCGCACCTAGATCAAAACCAAAACCAGCTTCGGTTACGGTGTAGTCTGAATGGGACATGCCCATAGTTGTAGCAATTACAGAATTGGTGCCCTGGGCAATGTTGGCAAAGGGGCCACCATGAATAATGGCCGGATTGCCTTCAATGGTTTGCACTAAATTGGGCTTTATGGCGTCTTTCAACAGTGCGGTCATGGCCCCTTGGGCTTTTAGGTCCTTGGCATAAATGGGTTCCTTGTCGTAAGTGTATCCCACAAAAATGTTCCCCAAGCGCTTCTTGAGGTCACTGAGGTTTTCGGCGAGACAGAGAATGGCCATGATTTCTGAAGCAGCGGTAATATCAAAACCGGTTTCCCTTGGTACTCCTGATGTAGTTCCTCCCAATCCCACAATAACATGACGTAATGCCCGGTCGTTCACATCCACAACGCGTTTCCAGCTAACAGTCCTGGCATCAATACGGAGGGAATTGGTTTTGCTTTGAATGTTATTATCAATAAGGGCGGCCAGCAGATTATGGGCTTTTTCGATGGCCGAGAAATCCCCAGTAAAATGGAGATTGATATCCTCCATGGGTAACACTTGGGAATATCCTCCTCCTGTGGCACCTCCTTTAATCCCGAAGACGGGGCCTAAAGATGGTTCCCTCAACACAACGGTTGTTTTTTTGTTCAAGCGGTTCAAGCCTTCGGACAGGCCAATGGACATGGTTGTTTTCCCCTCTCCCGCAGGCGTTGGGGAAATGGCCGAAACAAGGATCAGGTTGCTTTCCGCGGCCTTTTTTTTGTCGATGGCCTGCAAGGGTAATTTGGCTTTGTACTTGCCATACATCTCAATTTGGTCTGAGCTGACTCCGAATTTTTCTGCAATGGTCGTAATATGCTGAAGTGCGGTTTTTTTTGCGATTTGTAAGTCGGTCATGATGGTTGAATTTTGCTATCAGTGAGTAAAATTGACTATTATGAACAAGGTAAGAACCTCTGGTTAAAGAATTATGGTTTCGACCAATTTTTCCACTCCAAATCGGATAACATCGGTGGCAGGAAGTCCCGTAACCCTTTCAACTTCCTCCACTTTTTCTTTAGCGGTTATCTCATCCAAACCTGTAGTGTTCAGCGCTACTCCCAGAGTCTTTGCTTTTGTTTGGGAACCGCATACTTCAGCTACCGCTTCATTAAGTTTGATAAACTCGTTCAAGGGAGGAATGGGTATATGGGAAACCGGATATCGCAGATTTTCATGGGCAGCCTTATGGCAAAGAATGAAATTTGTTGGCTGGGCACCACGAATAAGGGGTAAGGTGGCGGAGCTGCCCGGATGTGCCAGAGACCCCTGTCCTTCGATAATGACAATTTCCCTGCCCGATTCCTTAAGGACTGCCTCTTCCACAGCGCCGGCCGCTTGGTCCACCTTTATAGCATCCAAGGGAATGCCATTACCCATAAGGGTAATGCCTATTTGTCCTGTGGGTACAAAACCAACGTTTACCCCCTGTTTTTTTAAAGCACTGTACAACTCCAGCCCAGCAGTCATTTTACCAGCGGCCATGTCAGTGCCTATCATCAGAATCCGTTTGTTGTTCAGATCGGCAGCTTTGCCCGTTGCAATGGGGTAGGAGGGCTTGGGTTTTCGAACATCCCAAATAACATTTTGTTTCAATAAATGGCCAAATCGAGCATTGAGATCATCGTGTAGCCCATTGATTAGGGAAAGCCCTTGTGACAAAGCTCGGGAAACCGGAGCGGTCCAAACATCTGGGAACTTTCCACCGCTTGGGGCGATGCCAAGTACCATAATCTCAGCCTTTTTGGAAATAGCTTCTTCAATGGAGCCCACAACAGGGATGTCATAAGGCAACCCAACAGCCTGTCGGACTGTTTTGCCTTTAAATTTGGAATCAATAATGCATACAATAGGGTGTTTGGAAAATCGCATCAAACCAAAACCCATCTTGCCAGAGTCATGGTCCAAGGCACCTTCCATATAAATACAAATTGGTTGATTTACTTCGAACATAGCTATCAAAAGAAGATTATTGACTGGAAGGTGCGAATTGATTTTTGAATCTCCCTCCATGTCCTGGCACATTTGGGGGTGTGATAACTTCATTCACCAAAGGTGCACCCTCACAGGGGTCAGGGTTCAAATTGAGATGAGAATCCAAATCTATATGATCTAATACCCCTGAAACCGAGGCTCCAGCGGCGATGGAAATGGAAGTCTCTCCCATACAGCCTATCATAGTTTTAAGACCAAAGGCTTTTGCTGTTGAAATTATCTGAAGTGCGCCTGTAACCCCTCCGCATTTCATCAGTTTAAGGTTGACGCCATCCACGTAATTCGACCATTTTGGGATATCGGTCGCAAAACGACAAGATTCATCTACAAAAATAGGTAAAGGTCTGTTTTTGAATAAGTAAGATAGGTTTTCCTCACTTCCTTTTTCAAGGGGTTGTTCCACATACTCACACTCACGGTCTGCAAGCCATTGCATCATTTGTTGGGCCTCGTCAACCGTCCAACCTCCATTGGCGTCTACTCGAATGGAGATGGGATATTTTTTGTGATATTCCAAAACCTCCTGGTACATGGCCTTGTCGGCTTCAATACCCTCGTTGCTTCCCAATTTCACTTTTAAGGTTCGAATACCTTGGTTTTCCAAAATTAAAGGGAGTCGTTCCCTGGCTTCTTCCGGAGACATGATTCCTAAGGTAATGGATGTGGCAATCTTCGGTTTTGGATACCCAAAGAGTTGGTACAAAGGCATATTTGCTTTTTTGGCTTTCAAGTCCCAAAGGGCTATATCGAGAGCGGCCAGTGCGCAAGGAGCCACTTTTTCTTTAACTGCCAAATCATGAACTGAAAAGGGGGAACTTAGCTCCAGGTCCAGGGACAAAAATTTCTCGAGGTGAGATTGGGTTTCTTCTGCAGTTGCTGCCCCTTCTGATTCGCCCGGGGAAGCCTCCCCCCAACCTACATGACCCTCATCTTCGACGGATATGAATAAGTTGTGTTGTCCATCCCGCACACCCCGGCTGATTCTAAGAGGAAATAGCTTTTTGAGATAGATTATATTGAAGTCAATTTTCATATATAATAAGATTGTCCTTTAGAATTTTACTACCTAAAGTATTGGTTTTAAAACTTGTTTCAAAGGCACCAAGGACAAAAACATTTTTATAGCTATTTTCACCCTATGAACGTGAGTATTGATCCCAGTTGGAAAACCCAATTGCAGCCAGAATTTGAGAAACCCTATTTTAAGCAGCTTGTGCAATTTGTGCGACAAGAGTATTCTCAGCATACCTGTTATCCAAAGGGAAAAGATATATTTTCTGCCTTTGATCATTGTCCATTTTATGAGACCAAAGTGGTCATCATCGGGCAAGATCCTTACCATGGACCCAATCAGGCCAATGGGCTTTGCTTTTCAGTGAAAGATGGAATTCCCCATCCACCTTCCCTTGTAAATATTTTTAAGGAAATAAAGGTAGACGTGGGTACGGCCTACCCAAAAAGTGGTAATCTGGAAAGGTGGGCCGACCAGGGGGTGTTGTTATTGAATGCCACCCTGACCGTTAGGGCCCATCAGGCAGGAAGTCATCAAAATAAGGGGTGGGAACAATTCACGGATGGGGTGATCCAATTACTTTCGAGTGAATTAGAAGGTTTGGTTTTTCTACTTTGGGGCGGTTTTGCAAAAAAGAAGTCAGGGCTCATTGACACATCAAAACATCACATCCTTACGTCGGGACATCCTTCGCCATTAAGTGCCAACAGAGGACTATGGTTTGGCAACCAACATTTCAGCAAAACGAATGCGCTATTGGGTCAAAAGGGAAGGCCGTTGATAAGGTGGTGAATAAAAGTGGCCTAAAATCTATTAAAATAATAAGAGAATTCGTACGTTTGGAAAGAAACCGAACTAAAAGAAACCTCATATTTTGCAAAAACTGAAGTCTGTACTTCTCGTCGATGATGATGAGACAACAAACTTTTTGAATAAGTTCTTTGTTAGACAGTTGGACAATGACCTCCCGGTAAATGTCGCAAATAATGGCAAAGAGGCGATTGACTTTATAGAAAAAGGAGGGCTAGAGGGAAATACGCCCTGTCTTTTGATTCTGGACACCAATATGCCGGTGATGAACGGCTGGGAGTTTTTGGACGCCTTTGAAAAGAAATTCAATGAAGATTTCAAAAAAAAGGTGGTTGTGGTCATGCTTACCGCTTTGGATGTTGAACATACCACTCAAATGGCCCTAGCGAACCCAAACGTTACCGATACCGCCCAAAAGCCCTTATCTGACCTTAAGTTTAGGGTGTTAATAAATAAGCACTTCTCATAAACCCCGAACTCACGGATATAAAAAGAACTCTGATTCCCTGATTTCCTTAATTAATTTTAAATCGAACAAACTGGATTGCACGGTATCAATAGTTCCTTTTTTTATTTGTTCCTGGCCCCATTCTGTTTTTGACAACCATGATTGAATGTTTTCCAATGTCTGCTTGTATCGATTGGAAAGTGTTCGATCGATACTTGGAATTTTCTTGAATTCGATGGTGTAGGTATTGATTACCTCCAAGATATGTTTGAGAAGGTTTGAATTCTTTCCAATGAAGTTTTCCGTGACTGCGATAACAAAGCAAGGCCATGGCGTAGGGAAATCCCCCAACCTTCTGAATACCCTTTTTTCCACCCAGGGTTTGGTCGTGTAGTGTTCCCAAAGGAAATAGGCTTGAGATCCTTCAGAAAAAGAATGGATTGCTCCATCAAGATTGTTTATGGTTTCGTATTTAAGGCCATTTATGTCCCACCCATGGTGCTTGGCATGCACATTGGCCATTAAATGGCTTCCACTTCCCTGGCGACTGATTGCAACTGGTGCGGTTTCAAGTTCTGAAATGGATTGGTAGGATGATTGGTGCGCAACGTGAATCCCCCATAATAGGGGGGAAGAAATGTATTCTTGAACAATCTTAACCGGATTTCCTTCTGAAATGCTTTTTACAATACCTTCGGTTAAAATAATGGCAAGGTCGGTTTCGTTGTTGGTCAACAGCTCGCACATACGACCAGTTCCTTCAGGAACATCTGTCCAAACGAGCTCAATTCCGCGGTCTTCGAAGGCACCTTCCTCGATTGCCAAATGCCACGGGAGATTAAAATGCTCCGGTACTCCAATGATTCTAACCGATTTCATTGTAAAGGGTTGTGTTTTTTAGGGGTTCCACTAAGCAAAAGATGATTGCTCAATACTTTCATCTTTTTTCCTATACCAAAGGGTTTAAGTGAGCTTGCCCAAGGCATATTTAATGAGATCATCTATAGCCAAAAATCCATTTTTTGAGAATTCCCCGGTCATTCTATTGGCAAGTATAACGTTGAGGGAAAGAGCTTGATGCCCTAGCAATTTTGCTAGCCCATAAATACCCGCGGTTTCCATTTCTAGGTTGGTTATTCTTTGTTTTTGATAAGTGAAATCTCGAAGTTTATCGTTAAAGTCGGGTATTCGAGGGGGCAACCTTAAATTTCTACCTTGAGGTCCATAAAACCCTGAATTAGTTCCAGTTATACCAAATCGTATACGATTAGAAGAAAACTTTTTTAGCAATTCCTCGCTGCAATCCACGGCATAGGGAACAATATTGAGGTGATGCCAACCCAAGAAGTCATTAAGGGAAGCTTCCAGAGTTTCATTACGAACAGATTGGGATTCATAAAAGTGAAGGAGACCCTCAAAACCAATACCCGACGTGCTCGCGATAAATGAATCTATGGGGATATCCTTCTGAATGGCGCCCGATGTACCAATCCGTATAATTTGTAATTGCTTTTTTTTGGATTTTACCTTACGGGTCTTGAAATCAATATTTGCCAAAGCATCCAGTTCGTTGAATACTATATCAATATTGTCGGTGCCTATACCTGTGGAGACAACCGAAATCCGTTTTCCCCTATAAACACCGGTCTGAGTGAGAAATTCCCTTTTTTCTTTAATGACCTCAATAGTATCGAAATATTTGGATACCATACTTACCCTATTAGGGTCACCGACAACGATAATGGTAGGGGCAATGTCTTCTGGAAGTAGGTTCAGGTGGTAAATGCTACCATCTGGATTGAGAATCAGTTCAGATTCAAGTAATGCCATTCTAGAGTTTTAGAATGCGGTCCGTAGTTGAGTTATATAGGAAGTTATACTTTAAGGAACCGCCCAAATATTGTTGATTATCACGTATTTGTGAATAATAATTCATTTGATTTGCCAGCACCTGCTTTCCTTTTTTGGTAAGCTTTAAGGGGTTAACAGAACCCAATAGTGGTCTGAGGGATGTAATAATTCTTTCGTATTGGGTATCTCCGAAACCATAATATCCCTGGTCTGAAAGTAACTCGCCCAATAATTCTTTCTTGGATTCTGGTTTTTGCTCTTCTACCGTGAGCAAGATTCTATTTTCAAGCTCATTGAGCCCATTCTTTATCGTTGGAAAACGTTTCAGATGTACTCTTAGGGCGTCGGAAAGGTATTGAAATTGAAAAGCGTTGTGGGTAATGATATTTTCAAGGCGCATTGGGTTGTCACTGCAATACAATTGCCACACATAATCTGCAAACTCAATATCATCTTGAGTAAGTTTGATTCTATTTTTGTACAGTGAGAGAAGCTTTTCATCGCTCAATTCATTGAGAGCATATAATTTATCACTTTCGTCCTCCTTGCCGCTGCACACCAATGAAATCTCCGCATGTCTTCTATGGGTTTTAAGCCAACTAAGGACTGCCAACATATTTATTTGACAAAAAAGGTCGTACTCAAACCACAATACAATTTGGTCCTGTTGTTTGTGGTTACAAAGTGATCGATATTCCTTTAGGGTCTTTTCTACAAACCAAGACTTTGATACTTTGTAGTTACGGTTTAAGAACTCAAACCGGGTTTTCCAAAAGGATTCACTGCCCACGTTACATAACGTTTTCCCTTCACAAAGCATTTCGCGCCATGTGATAATGTCACCTTTGACGTCCAGAGATTTTAATCTGGTGGTGAAACTGTCTCCATTTGTAATGTGCAACAGTGATTTCATTTTGAGTTTAGTTTTCGTCGGTTAGAACTTTAAAAGTAAGATTAAAACAAAAAACAGAAAAATTTTTTCCTAAAACATTGGTTTTCAAGACTTGATTTTAACAACATGCCAAAAAATCCATGTTATTGTTAAAGAATATCCAGTTAGCCTCCAACCCTTTTTACCGCAAATCCGTGGCCCTTTAAAAAGTCCATGATTTTATCGCGATAATCTCCCTGAATGATGATAATATCCTTTTTAAAACTTCCGCCTACACTTAAAAAAGACTTTAAATCGCTGGTTAATTTCTTAAAATCAGAATCTGCACCATTATAACCCTCAAGAATGGTTACGGGTTTGCCCTTGCGCTTCTCATATTTGCAAATTATCGGGTCCGATTGCAACCAGTAGCTAGGCTTTGCTTCCTTGGGTTCATCGTTTTCCTTAGGAATATGATCTGGAAACAGATTTTTTAGTTGATCCTGCAAATCCATGTTTAATTATAGGGTTAGGTTTATTTGATTATCATCAATTTCAATATCAACATGGCTTCCGTAAACTACATTTTCAATTTTGGGAAGCAAGAGTTCCAAAGTAGATTTAGACTGCTCATGTTCAGTTTTGGTTTTTGGGTCTGGCATGTAAATTAAGCCTTCATATCGACTTCCTAAATGATATAGCGCAATATCGAAGAAATAAAAGTTTTCTGAAGGAATATGACTTGTCCATTTTACATTCTCGAAGTAGCATTTCGGTTGTGAAATATTAATGTTATAAGGGGCCACATCAATATTCAATGTGCCTGGGTGATACTTATATATATCCAAACCAAGTTCTTTAAAAAAGGGAGCTTGAAGCGCAATAGTTCCGCTTGGGTAGCGCTCATCGTTCTTTTTTCCGGAGGCAGCGCCATGACCGGGAATAACTTTTGCAGAAATTTTCACAAACGAGGGCTTACTTCTTTACGAGACCTAACTCAATGAGCCTTTCGTTTAAATACTCGCCCGCTGTGGTATCGGCAAAACCCTTGGGGTGGGCGTCATCCACACAATTGTCTAAACAATTTAAGGGCATCTCGCTTACTGGATGCATAAAAAATGGAATAGAATATCGTGAAGTTCCCCAAAGTTCTCTTGGTGGGTTAACCACTTGGTGTATGGTGGATTTTAATCTGTTATTGGTTAATCGAGATAGCATATCGCCAACGTTGATCATCAACTCATTAGGCTTGGCAATGGCATCTACCCATTCACCTTTGTGGTTTTGAACCTGAAGCCCTTTGCCATGTGCACCCATTAAAAGAGTGATTAGATTAATATCCCCATGGGCCGCGGCTCTAACCGCATTTTTGGGTTCAGAAGTAATCGGAGGGTAGTGTATGGGTCTTAAAATGGAGTTACCGTTTTTAATCCATTGATCAAAATAGATTTCCTCAAGCCCTAGGTGCAGGGCCAAAGCTCGCAGTACGTATTGGGCCGTTTTTTCCAGTTTTTGGTAGGTTTCCTTGCCTACTTCATTGAATCCAGGGAGTTCTGAAACGTCAACATTATTGGGGTATTCTTCTTCTAGTTTTGGATTGTCAGTCACATACTGTCCAAAGTGCCAAAACTCTTTCAAATCTCCTTCTTTTCTACCTTTTGCATGTTCTTTTCCGAAGGAAGTATACCCACGTTGGCCTCCAATTCCTTCAATTTCATACCTGTCCTTGGTCTCCTGTGGCAATTGAAAGAACTTTTTGATTTCTGAATACAGGGTGTCGACCAGTTCGTCCTCTAAAAAGTGTCCGCTCAATGCAACAAAACCAATGTTCTCAAAGGCAGCTCCAATTTCTTTAATAAACTTTTCCTTTCTGGAGGAATCATCCGATAGAAAGTCTTTAAGGTTTACACTGGGTATGGCACTCATGATATTTGTTTTGATTCAATCAAAAATAATGAATAAAGCGAAACCCTTATTCTTAAAGTGACAAGACATGTCCCATTTTATTACTTTTAGCCCAAGGAATTTGTATTTATGAGATACCACATTGGTCAACTTGACAAAGAGCTACTTGTCGATTTATATGAGGGCATGCTGAAGCCCCGAATGATTGAGGAAAAAATGCTGATTTTACTCAGACAGGGAAAAATTTCAAAATGGTTCAGTGGTATGGGCCAAGAAGCCATTTCGGTAGGGGTGGCCAAATCCTTGAAATCGGAGGAATATATATTGCCCATGCACCGTAACCTCGGAGTATTTACCACCAGAAACATACCGTTAAGCCGCCTTTTTGCCCAATGGCAGGGGAAAGCCAGTGGTTTTACCCAGGGTAGGGACCGTAGTTTTCATTTTGGTTCACAAGAGCACAAGATTGTGGGCATGATTTCCCATCTTGGGCCACAGCTTGGTGTGGCTGATGGAATAGCCTTGGCGGATTTGCTCCGAAGAAAAAAGCGGGTAACTGCGGTCTTTACAGGTGAAGGAGCAACAAGCGAAGGAGATTTTCATGAAGCCTTGAACGTGGCTTCTGTCTGGAATTTGCCCGTGCTTTTTTGTATTGAAAACAATGGATATGGCCTTTCTACACCAACCAATGAACAATACAATTGCAAAAATTTGGCCGATAGGGCCAAGGGCTATGGCATGGAGTCAAGAGTAATCGATGGCAACAATATCCTCGAGGTATATACGAAAGTCAGTGAGCTTTGCCAGGCCTTACGAAAAAGGCCACGACCAGTTTTGCTGGAATTTAAGACTTTCCGGATGCGTGGGCACGAGGAAGCTAGCGGCACTAAATATGTGCCTGAGAAATTAATGAAAAAATGGGCGAAGAAAGACCCTATTTCTAACTTTGAGACTTTTCTGTTGGATAAGAAATTGTTGACAGAGGAAAAAATCAAAGCACTGAGGCAAAGAATTTCCCAAGAAATAGAAGAGAACCTTAAAAAAGCCTTCGATGAGCCTGAGGTTTCCCCAAATACAAATAAAGAAATCCAAGGGGTATATAAGACATACAATCCTGAACATATAGCCCCAAAGCCCAAAAAGAAAAGGATACGGCTGGTGGATGCCATTTCTGAAGGTTTGGAACAATCCATGTACCGGCACAATGAATTGATCATTATGGGTCAAGATATTGCCGAGTACGGGGGTGTTTTCAAAATAACGGAAGATTTTACATCCAAGTTTGGAAAAAGTAGGGTCCGAAATACCCCAATTTGTGAATCTGCCATTGTATCTGCGGCGATGGGCCTATCGATAAATGGAATGAAAGCCATTGTAGAAATGCAGTTTGCTGACTTCGTAAGTTCAGGATTCAACCCTATTGTGAATTATTTGGCCAAAGTGCATTATCGATGGGGAGAAAAAGCGGATGTGGTCATACGGATGCCCTGTGGCGGTGGGGTAGGCGCAGGACCATTTCATTCCCAAACCAATGAGGCCTGGTTCACCAAAACTCCAGGTCTTAAAGTAGTCTATCCTGCATTTCCACAAGACGCAAAAGGGCTTTTGGCTGCGTCCATCAATGACCCGAACCCGGTCATGTTTTTTGAGCACAAAGCACTATATAGGAGTGTGTATGGTGAGGTTTCCGAGGAATATTTTACAATTCCCTTGGGAGAAGCCAGTTTATTAAGGGAAGGAAATGACATTTCCATTGTTTCCTTTGGTGCGGGGGTGCACTGGGCAATGGAAATCTTGGATTTACATTCAGAAATCAAAGCAGATCTCATAGATTTGCGTTCACTTCAACCTCTCGATAGCGAAACGATTTTCAACTCGGTACGAAAAACAGGTAAATTAATAATCTTGGTGGAAGACACACTGTTTGGAAGTGTGGCCAGTGATATATCCGCGATGGTAATGGAGAATTGCTTTGAGCATTTAGATGCACCGGTAAGGCGGGTAGGCAGCTTGGAAACCCCAGTTCCATTTGCAAAAAAACTGGAAGAGAATTTTCTTCCTAAGAAAAGGTTCGAAAGGGTCTTGCTCGATCTAGTGAAGTACTAGAAAATATGTCTTAACAATTTTTTAACATGACCAAACATTCAAAAAGGTGTCTCAATCGTATATAAAACCAATAAACTCCAATTTCTTATGGTAAAGCAAACATTCTTTTTACTGATGTTGGCAGGAATCTTGTTTTCTTCCTGCTCCGTTTCCAAAAGTGCCCGAACCCAACGAAACCTTTTTAGTGGTTCTTGGACCTTGGACAACATATCTTATGAAAACAATACTGGAAATTTTAAATCGACCATTTTCGGCGATGCAGAAGACATTTGCTTCGAAGGAAGCGATTGGTTCTTTCGTGACAACAACAGTACCGGAAGATATACCATCTCGCAAAGCAGCCTTTGTCAAGGCGGGGATCGTTTTTTCCGTTGGTCCGTTGTTGAACCTGCCCAGAACTACAGCAGTCAGTTGCAGTTCAAGTTTATTGATGAAAATCGAAAGGACATCTCGGGAGGTCTTGGATATCGTTTGAACATATCCAGCATCAATGAGCAAAACATGACCCTTAGATCTAATGTTTCTGTTGAGGGACAACCCGTAACCATCGTTTATCAATTCACTAAAAAGTAAGCACATGAAAAGAGCAATCATAAAAAGCACAGCAGCCATTTTAATGCTAAGTCTAATTGTAAGCTGTAATGCAGTAAAAAATGCCAATAACACCCAAAAAGGAGCAGCTATTGGTGCTGCTGGCGGTGCCGTAATTGGCGGTGTCATTGGAAATAATGTAGGAAAGGGAAATACAGCACTTGGCGCCATCATCGGTGCTGTGGTAGGCGGTGCAGCTGGAGGATACATAGGAAACCGTATGGACCGTCAGGCTGAACGAATAGAAGAAGAAATTCCAGGAGCTGAGGTAAAAAGGGTTGGAGAAGGAATTAATGTTACCTTCAATGAAGAAGCAGGGGTGTATTTCGACACCAACAAGTCAGATGTAAAAGGAACGTCAGCCAATACATTGGATAAGTTGGCTGGAATTTTCCAAGAGTATCCACAATCCATTATTTTGGTGGAAGGCCATACCGACAGTGCCGGTCCTGAGGATTACAATTGGAAACTATCGCAGCAACGAGCTGAGTCAGTTACCAAATATTTGGTTTCCAAAGGAATTTCCAATGGTAGGTTTACAACCAAATGGTACGGCGAGAGCCAGCCCAAGGCTACGAACGAAACCTCAGAAGGAAAAGCCAAGAACCGAAGGGTGGAACTTGCTATTATGGCAAGCGAGGAACTCAAAGAAGAAGCTTATCAAAAAACCAAAGGATAAGAAATACAAAACTTCGCCTTAAAATCCCGACCGATCTGGTCGGGATTTTTGTTTTTATGCAGTATCTTCAATTTGTGAACAGTGTTGAGATTGCTATTATTGGGGGAGGCCTTGCCGGTTTAACGGCAGCCTTGGATTTGGTGGATAGAGGCAAGGAGGTACTGATAATCGAAAAAAACAAATATCCCAAGCATAAGGTTTGTGGTGAGTATGTTTCCAATGAGGTCAAGCCCTATTTAGGTCATTTGGGCATAGACCTCGACCGGTTTAATTTGCCTCAAATAACCACCTTGCAGCTTTCCACCCAAAAAGGTAAATCCGTTAGTGTTGATTTACCCTCCGGGGGTTTTGGCATTAGCCGATACACTTTCGATAACCTTCTTTACGAAAAGGCTTTTGAGAAAGGGGTTCAATTTCTTTTTGATACCGTGTCAGATGTGACTTTTGATGGTGACGTCTTTCAACTTACTACATCCGAGGACAGAAAAATTGAGTGCAAAGTAGCAATTGGGGCTTTTGGTAAGCGGTCTAATTTGGACAAGAAGTTGAATAGGTCATTTATTAATAACAAATCTCCCTGGCTGGGAATAAAAGGTCATTATACAGCTTACCCACACCCTGAGCATCTTGTTGGACTTCATAATTTTCCAGGAGGTTATGGGGGGCTTTCAAAAACCGAGGATGGCTGCATTAATTTTTGTTATCTGGTACAATATGAAAGCTTTAAAAAAGAAGGCACCGTTGAAGAATTCCATAAAAATGTAATAAGCGAGAATCCATTGCTAAAGGAATTCTTGATGACAGCCAAGCTTAAGTTTGAAAAACCCTTGAGTATCGCCCAAATTTCTTTTGATAGGAAAAAGGCGGTAGAAAACCATATGCTCATGTGTGGAGATACAGCAGGTTTGATTCATCCGTTATGTGGAAATGGAATGGCGATGGCCATCCATAGTGCTAAAATTGCAGCTGAGCAGATTGATTTGTTTTTGGAAAACAAAGAATATCATCGAAATATAATGGAATTGAATTACCAACGAGCTTGGAAAAAGAACTTCAGTAAAAGAATGTGGATGGGAAGAAGGCTACAGGCGCTCATGATTCATACCGAATGGTTTGATATGGCAATTTCCACTTTGGCCAATTCCAAAAGATTGCTCCGTGGGGTGATCGCAAGTACGCACGGTAAACCAATTACAGTCTAATGGATTTTTCACTTCGAAGTAGGGTAGCGGAAAAAATGGATGATCCCAATATGGCGTTCGAGATGCTCCAAGAAGCGTACGAAGACATAAACAAGTGTAATAAACTGCTTGGAGGAGATAAAATTACCATACAGGAAGTGTGGAAGCTCATAAAAAGGACAAAACAAAAATCGTATACGATTTTGGACATGGGTTCAGGGGATGGTACAATGCTCCGAAAATTATCCAATTTCCTGACTGAAAGAAAGATAGAACATCAGATGACGGGTATCGATTTAAGAGAGGATGTTCTTGAAATTGCAAGGAAACAAAGTGAAGAATATCTCAATATCACCTATAAGAAAATGGATATCCTTAAAGCAGATTCCGGTTTTGAATGTGATATTATCATCAACACCCTAACGATGCACCATTTTGAGGAAGAACGCCTTGAAACCTTCTTGAACCAATTTGTAAGTCTTGCCAAGGTGGGGGTGGTCATCAACGATTTACAACGTAGCAAGTGGGCATATTACTTATTCAAGGTATTCAGTTTTTTCTTTATCAGAACTGAGGTGGCCAAGTACGATGGATTGGTTTCCATAAGCAAAGGCTTTACTAAAAATGAGCTGATACACCTTTCGAATAAAATACCAAGTGTTATACATACCATTCGTTGGAGGTGGGCTTTTCGATACGTATGGGTGATGCAAATCAAACAAGAAAATAACATATGAGCGAAGTACGAATTGTACAAGTAGCCAAGCAATTACCCAAATTTTGCCGAGAAACTAGGGAGATTCTTCCGTTTATTGATGTTTGGCTTTCTGGTCAAGAGGAACGCTTTCAGAGAAAGGTCAAGAAGATATTTAAGGGGGCTGGCGTGGACCGTCGCTATGGGATTATGGACATTGAAGAGGTCTTCATGGCCACTTCTTTTGAAGAAAAGAATGCCATTTACGCCCGTGAAGTGAAGATTTTGGGGGAACAGGTGCTGCAAAAAGCGCTGGATTCTGCTAACTGGAAAGCCGATTCCTTGGATTACATCATCACCGTGAGCTGCACAGGGATTATGATTCCTTCGCTAGACGCTTATTTGGCCAATTCTCTTGGTCTTAAGGAAGATGTTGTGCGCCTTCCTGTCACCGAAATGGGATGCGCGGCCGGGATTTCAGGATTGATTTATGCTGCGCATTTTTTGAGATCCAATCCCGACAAAAGGGCTGCTGTTGTTGCCGTGGAAAGTCCTACAGCAACCTTTCAACTAAATGATTTTTCTATGACCAATATGGTAAGCGCGGCAATTTTTGGAGATGGTGCAGCATGCGCACTTCTATCCTCTGAACCTAGTGCTCAAGGTCCAAGTATTGTAGGTGAGGAAATGTATCATTTCAAGGATGCCACTCATCTCATGGGCTTTGATTTGGTCAACACTGGTCTTAAAATGATTTTGGACCCATCCGTTCCTGAGGTCATAGCGAATCACTTCCCAAAAATTGTACATCCCTTCTTGGAACGCTTTCAAACGCGTATTGAAGATGTTGATTACTTGATCTTTCATCCTGGTGGCAAAAAAATAGTGGAGACGGTAGAAGAACTGTTTGGGAAATTGGGCAAAAACATCGATGATACCCGAGAAGTGTTGCGTAAATTTGGGAATATGAGCAGTGTCACGGTATTGTACGTATTGGAACGTTTTATGATGCTTGATGATTCCGAGGGAAAGCAAGGACTTTTACTAAGCTTCGGGCCTGGGTTTTCAGCACAAAGGATACTTCTGAAATGGTAAATACGGGTACATCTGGCAAATGGGCGCTGATTCTTGGTGGAAGTAGTGGCCTGGGATTGGCAACTGCAAAAAAACTTGCAAGACATCAATTCAATTTGATCATTATCCACAGAGATAGAAAAATTGACTTAGAAGAGATTAATAAGGATTTTCAGGAAATTACTTTGGATGAAAATCAACTCCACAGCTTTAACATTGACGCTACCAATAAGCAAAAAACAGAGGAAGTACTGCAAGAAATAGTAAAGTTGTTGGGTCCAGACAAAATCGATGTTTTGGTACACAGTATTGCAAAAGGCAATCTAAAAACGATGTTGACTTCAACGAATCAGTTGGTGAATGAAGATTTCCAACTTACCATTAATGCCATGGCCACAAGCTTGTACGATTGGGCAAGGTCGTTGGTCAACCTAGGATTATTTGCCAAAGATGCCAGAATAGTTTCATTTACTAGTGAGGGCAGTTCCAAAGCATGGCCAGGCTATGCCGCAGTGTCTGCTGCAAAAGCCACTTTGGAAGCCATTACTCGAAACATTGCACTGGAGTTTGCCCCTTTAGGCGTAAAAGCAAACTGTATACAGGCAGGAACAACAGATACAAAGTCTTTTCGAATGATTCCCAATAGTGAAATTCTAGGGAAAAAGGCCTTGGAGCGAAATCCCAATAACAGACTTACCAAACCAGAGGACGTAGCGGATGTTGTATACCTGCTAACTTTGGAAGAGGCTAAATGGATTACCGGAACAGTCATTAAGGTAGATGGAGGTGAAAGTATACAATAAACCATGACGAAAAGTGAAATATTGGCAAGACTTCCTTATGACAAACCTTTTCGGTTTGTTGATGAACTTCAACATATTACAGAAGAACGTGTGGAAGGGACCTTTACTTTCAATGAGGGTTTGGACTTTTATCAAGGCCATTTTAAAGACTTCCCAGTGACCCCCGGCGTACTGCTTACTGAATGTTGTGCCCAGATAGGGCTGGTCTGTCTTGGTATATACTTGCTCAAGGATTCCAAAAATGATTTTCCTTCGAGGATTGCATTTTCTAGTTCTGAAATGGAGTTTGTTTTACCTGTTTTCCCTGGGGAAACAGTTACGGTATACTCTGAAAAAGTGTATTTCCGATTCGGAAAACTCAAATGCAAGGTGCAAATGGTGAACCAGAAAGGACAGCAAGTATGCAAAGGTGTTTTGGCAGGCATGTTTAAAACTGTAAAGGATGGGAACTAGGGTAGTAGTTACCGGAATGGGGGTATGCGCCCCAAATGGGGTTGGGCTTCCAGAGTTCGCAGCAGCCTTAAGATCGGGTATAAGCGGAATTCGATTCCAGCAAAAACTGAAAGACCTAAACTTTTCATGCCAAATAGCTGGAGAACCGAGAATTGAAACTATTGACCTAAATAATTACTTTACAAAACTGCAGCAGAAAGGATTGGAATCTTCTGGGCTTATTTATGGAGTCATGGCCGGGGTCGATGCCTGGAGGGATGCCAAGCTTGAAATTGATAATGACAACCCACTCGACTGGGATTCCGGGATTGTTTTTGGTACTGGAATTTTAGGCGTTGACAAGTTCAAAGACGCTATTTATCACGTGGATGCCGGTAACGTTCGACGTTTGGGGAGTACGACCGTAATGCAGACCATGGCCAGCGGTATCAGTGCCTATTTGGGAGGAATGTTGGGTTGCGGAAATCAGGTGACCACTAACTCCTCAGCCTGTACCACTGGCACTGAGGCCCTCTTAATGGGATATGATCGCATTAAATTCGGTAAAGCGAAACGCATGCTCGTCGGGAGTTGCAGTGATAGCGGACCTTATGTTTGGGGTGGCTTTGATGCCATGCGGATTTTACCAAGAAAGTATAACGAAAAGCCCAAAAAAGCCAGTAGGCCCATGAGCGCAACTGCCTCTGGGTTTGTTCCTGGGAGTGGCGCAGCGGCACTTGTCTTAGAGACTTTGGAAAGTGCACTTGAGCGGGGCGCGACGATTTATGCCGAAGTTTTAGGGGGCTGTGTGAACAGTGGAGGACAAAGGTTAGGAGGTAGTATGACCGCTCCAAATAGTGAAGGCGTTCAGCAATGCATAAGAGATGCGTTGTCTGATTCTGGGGTGCACGCAAACGAGATTGATGCTATTAATGGGCATCTTACAGCGACCACAAAAGATTCCTTGGAAATCAGAAATTGGAGCCTTGCCCTAAATCGACATGGTAAGGATTTCCCATACATAAATTCCTTCAAAGGTACAATCGGCCATTGTTTGGCGGCTGCTGGAAGCATTGAAAGTGTTGGAACCATACTTCAGTTTTCTGAAAATAAGATTTTCGGTAATGTCAATTGTGAAGATGTGCATCCTGAAATCCTGAAATATGCGAATGCAAGCCGAATACCTCAAAAAACTATGGATTTTGCACCAAAAGTTATTGCAAAGGCCAGTTTTGGTTTTGGGGATGTAAATGCTTGCGCTATTTTTAAAAAGTATAGTGAAAGCAAACAGAATTGAACTAGAATGCGAGAAGAACAATATCAAAAACTTAAGACCATTGTTGAGACCTACTTACCGGAAGACGTAGATCCCAAAGAAATCAAAAAAGAAAGCGATTTCATTCAGGAGCTTAACATCAATTCCGCCAATTTGGTGGATATCGTGCTGGATGTGGAGGACGAATTCGATATTATACTCGAAAATGAGGATATGGATGGCATGAAAACCATCAATGATGCTTTGGAGATTATTGAAACCAAACTGGCCGACAAAGAATGAATGAAAAAATTATCAGAAATCAAAAGCAAATAACTCTGCGCTTGAGGCAAGGACCGTCTATTTTTGGATTTTGAATCCGTAGCCCTTGGAAGTTGTCTTGTAGTTTAAAACCAAGTCTCGGGAATAGAAACTAAAAAAGTAAGCATGAAAAAGTTTTTCCATTTTGTAAAATCGAAAGTGTCGGTGGACAAGAGACTTTTGTTGACCTATTGCTTGGTCTACTTTCTCTGGGGATTGGGCATGAACTGGTTTGGACGGCAAATGGAAATAGCCAGATTTACCTTTTGGTGGCAGGTCATAACTTGTTATATTCTTTACATGGTACCTATTTCATTGGTGTTAAGGGGAATGCCCTTCCATAGGCAGTATGCTTATGGATTAATTGCAATGGGCTTGTTGGAATTTAGTGGCTATGCACTTCAAACTTCATATGCCTATCCCGATAACATCTTGGACCGCTTTTTCAACATTAGAAATTTCAGTTTGGGCATGGCACTTTTCTTTGCGCTTTATTTTCCTTTAGGAAATTGGGGAGTCGGCAAAATTTATACTGCCCTGTTTCACGCTGATAAAGAGTAGGTCGTATTTTTCCCACTTTCACCCTAAAAGTAAATCAAGGTCTTTTGTTTTTACCGTTCATTCCCTCTCTTTTTGTTTAACCTTTTTAAGAGTCCAACATCTCCACCAAAACATGCTAGTGAGGACTTTCCTGCATTCTTCATTTTAGAACCCAATTTGGCTTTCACAACCTCATATTGGATGAGGAATTTTTTAAAGGTATAGACTCTATAGTGCCTGAATGCTTATTCCAAAATTGTTAAAAAGCTAAAATCCAAGTTAATTTTAAAACGAATTGTAGGATTTTTTGTAATTTAAAAGTGCCCTTGATGCTTAACCAATAAATAAACAAAACTTATGGATGATCTAACAAAAGACAGACCTATCCCAACTCAGGAACTGTTGATTCGTTTAGAACGAAATAACAATGTCATTCAGCGTCTTTCCCGAAAATTGAATTCTTACACCTGCGAACCCACCAATTATAGCTGTTTTGAAAAGTTGCGAGACCTCAAGCACGATTTTAAAACCTTTGCGGGCAATCAGAAACAGTTGGTGCAGATGGTAAAAAAGGAAAGGAAGATGGGGGAGTCCTTAAAGACCGAAATCAATAAACACATTGAACTGTTCAAGCGACTGGAGAGCGAAATGGCAGCCTATCTTCTCGATACCAACCAATACTATTAAAATCGGAAGAATTTTTTAGCTTCAGCTACTTTTTAAATTGATTGGATTTTTTCTTGCAAACATCCGTAATATTGCATGGTAAATTCCAAAACTTCGTGATGGGCAAGCCCAGGAACACCACACTTATTGTACTTGCCTTTTTCGCCATTTACGTCATTTGGGGCTCTACATATCTTTTGAACAAGATAGCTGTTTTGGAGCTGCCCCCCTTTATGCTTGCTTCGTTCAGGTTCACCACGGCTGGGGTTATGATTTTTGTTCTTGCTCGTATGCTGGGCATTGCCATTCATGTTACCAAAAAACAATTGTTGAACACCATTTTTGCAGGCTTTCTGTTTTTAAGTTTTGGGAATGGAGTAGTGGTATGGGCGCTACGGTACGTGGATACCGGTTTTGCCGCTTTGGAAATATCGGCCCAGCCGCTCGTCATTTTATTGTTTATGCGAGTATTGGAAGGAAAAAAAATTCAACCGATGTCGGTGGTCGGGGTAATTCTGGGTATTGTAGGTATTTATCTTCTTGTAAGCCAACAACAAATCATAAATAAGGAAAATTCGGTTGTGGGCATGATCATGATTTTTGCCTGTATGTTGAGTTGGGCTTACGGAAGCTTATTTGTTGCCAAGGCCGACCTACCTTCCAACTATTTTGTAAATACAGGTTATCAAATGTTTACCGGAGGAATTATGTTGGCCTTAATGAGTTTGGGCTTTGGTGAAAAGTGGATTGCTCCCAACCACTGGAGCTTTGATGTTCAATTGGTAATGGTACTTCTGATAATCTTTGGAAGTATCCTCGCCTTTACCTCCTTTAATTACCTGTTAAAAGTTGTCTCTCCTGAAAAAGTGGCCACATCTACCTATGTCAATCCCATTGTCGCCATGATTTTGGGGTGGTATTTCCTTAAAGAGGAAATCACATTACAATCCATTGTGGCCGCAATTGTTCTTTTGACAGGGGTGTACTTCATCAACACTAAGAAAACCCTTGCTATCCTGGAACGTTTCAAGAAATAGACACCCCAATAGGGCGATGATGTTCCCCTATGTACAATTCAATACAAAAAAGGGCCATTTCGCTACATTTCATTTTAGGGTGCCGTGCTTCTTCCACATCTTTGCACCATCAATCAATCAAAATCAAAATTCATCAATCAAAATTCATCAATCAAAAAACGAACAATCATGAATCATCTTTCCAAATTTCTTGCGGCCCTACTTCTTAAGCTCATCCTTTTTTTTCTGCTTATATCAGGAAGTTCATTGCATGCCCAGCGACGTACTTCGGTCAATGTGCAGGATAATGGAAAAACCACAGTTTCAGTAAGCAATCCGTTTGGTAAAAGTTTTCATGTGGAATATCGAGGCGACATTACGCTCTCTGATGATGATTCAGATATTGTTGCCATCTCCCGGGGCGGCTTTATGGAAATAAAGCGATCAGCTTTTGGCTCCAGAAGACGCATTTTTATCGAACCCAATAATTCGGGCCAACTTATAAAAAGATACTACGTCGGGGGCTCGGAAAAGAGCTTTGACCCAGAAGGTAAAGCCTGGTTGGCCGATATACTTTTGGATGTTGTTCGCACCACTACTTTGGGATCTGAGCAACGCGTAAATCGTATCTACAAAAAAAGAGGAGCGTATGGTGTGTTGAAAGAGGTTGATATCATGGAAAGCAACCACGTCAAAGCGCGCTATATTAAACTTCTGCTTCAAAAAGACCTCAAAGATGCCGATTTGATATCGGTGATCCATGCTGTTGGAGATGAAATTGATTCAGACCATCACAGAGCCGATATTCTTAAAAGATACACTGCCAAATTTCTAGAAAACGAGGGAAGCACCTTAGCATTTATTTATGCAGCATCAGAGATAGATTCTGACCATCACAAGGCCGAGGTTTTGAAAAAATCCATCAAAGATGGGAACATTAAGGGCACTCAACTTAAAACATTGTTGGTAATCGCTAGGGATATTGATTCCGATCACCATAAGGCAAGTGTTTTGTTGACCGCCTTACGAAACCGACCATTATCTTCTGAAAACACCAAAGTTCTTGCAGTGACTGCAAAAGGAATTGATTCAGATCACCATAGGGCAGAGGTGCTTAAAGCCGCATTAAATGTTGATGAACTATCTACAAGCGGTTTCCATACCTTTTTAAATGCCCTGGATGGAATGGACTCGGACTATCACAGGGGAGCAGTACTTTCAAGAGCTGTGAACAAGGAAATGGATGCCTCTACCATATCCCACCTTCTTAAGTGTGTGGAACAAATGGGCTCCGACAGTCACCAAGCCAGCGTTCTGAAAAAACTGGTGGATCGCCATAAGCTTTCCTCTGGGAATGTTGATGATTTGGTGGTCACTTTAGGGCGAATAAATTCAGATAGCCATAAATCGGAGGTCTTTAAGGAAATTGCCAAAAATGATTTTGGTGAATCAGATTTGGTGAAGCTCATTGCAGCTATTGAGGATATTGATTCGGATTATCATAAGGCCGAATCCCTTTTGCGCTTTGCTCCCGCTGTCAAATCCAATGGTAAGGCAGTGAGCGATGCGTATCGTACCGTCAGCAATTCTATTTCATCAGATTCCCACTATAGAAGAGTTCTTAACGCAGTTCAGTAAACCATAACCAATCCAATCGCCAAAATACTCAACCGCTTAGGGCAAATATGAGTATTTTGGTGGTATGGATAAGATGCTACGTTTTTTTATAGACCGACCAACCATGAGAAAACATCTTGTCTTAATATCCTTGGGCTTTGTTGTAGGCCTATTGTTCTACGGATTCCATAGCCTTGGTGGGAGTCCTCTTTCCGTAGAAATACTGCTCAACGGATTTTTGGGAATTGGTGTGAGCTATGCATTTCATTTTATAAATCAATTCTTGAACCGCTACATTAAGTGGAGAAGGCAAACTGGTTTAAGACTCTTGGCGGGAATAGTGCTCCATTCCGTTGTTGGATGGTCTATGGTTTACATGGCATTAAAGATTTATGGACTTGTTAATTCCAACTACAATTTCTTTTTTGACCCGGAAGGCAGTATGCAACTTAAAATTGTGATTTTACTGTTTTGTGTCGTACTTATTTACAACATCATCTATTTTGCATTTTACTCCTACCAGCAGTATGACAAGGGGCAGGTGATGGAAGTACAACTTAAGTGGAAGCAGACAGAACTGCAGTTGGCGGCTTTGAAATCGCAGCTAAGCCCCCATTTTTTGTTTAACTGCTTAAACACCCTTTCCTCCCTTTTTCAGAAAGACATTGCCAAAGCCGAAGCATTTATTCGCTCTTTGGCCAAATCGTATGGTTACACCTTGAGATCCTATGAGGACAAGTTGGTGAGTGTCGAGGAGGAAATGAATTTTGTACAGTCATATTGCTTTTTAATGCAGACACGTTTTCAAGAGCAAATTTTTCTATCCAACCAACTTCCAAATAAGCTTATGACAAGCAAGGTTCCACCCTTAACGCTTCAGATGTTGGTAGAAAACGCCATCAAGCACAATGTAACTTCTGAAAATACACCCTTAAATATTCAAATAAAACATCAGGAAGGAGCGATTTGGGTCGTCAATAACAAAACCAAGGCACGTCCAAACACCAAGTCCCTCAATATAGGATTAGGCAACATTACATCTCGCTACAAACTATTGGCCAACGAAACAGTACAAATAGCCGATGAGTCTAATTTCATTGTAAAATTACCAGTGCTCCTATGAAAAGGCTCTTTATTCACCATCCACTTTTTAGACTTCTGAGTCCCTTGTTCAGCGGCACCTTGGTTTATTTGCTCATATTGTTGATCAACAATACGATCAATGAGTTGGGGGAAAACTTCTTTGGGCAAGAATTGTATGTCTGTATTGCTTTAGCGTACCTCATTCAGGAATTGGCCAGATTGTCGATTGTGATTTTCCGACATTTGAATCGGCCTAAATCCTTTTTGTTGCGATTGGTCTTGCAGGTAGTCTCGACATTCTTGGCGACCATTGTTTTGGTCAGTGGTTCCATGTACCTCTACTTCGTTAAAATACTGCATTATGAGCCTAATCTCACTGAGCTCTTGATTTTCAATAGTATTTTCTCAGTGATTTCTTTGATATATGTACTGTTGTATGTGAGCCATCAATTTTTGCACAAGATAAATGTGGAAAAATTACAAAAGGAAGAGTGGGCCAGACTGAAAATGGAGGAGGATTTTGCTCGGTTTAAACAAGAAATCAATCCTTTGCTATTGTTCGAAAGCTTAGAAGCAATTCTCATGGTTATGAAAAACAATGTGGACAAAGCGGAGGAGGTTACGGACAGTTTCGCTTCCATGTATCGCCATTTGCTATCCAATAGAAAAAATGAGGTAATTCCCCTTGATCAAGAAATGGAAGCTTTGGATGAATTTTTATCCGTTCAGGAACATTTGCCCTATAGGAGAATCCAACTAGTTAAAAGTTTTAAGGAGAAGACGTGGATTATTCCGGGAACCCTGGTGCAAATTATTGAAGTCATTATGCGTTCGACCATTCCTTCCAAAACCAATGAACTTGCTATAGAAATTCTTGATTCAGGCAATACGATTGAAATTAAATATAAACATGAGGAAAAACTTAATAAAACCTTAAATATCAATTCTTTAAATAAATTAGAGAACAATTATCAATACTATTCTGGCACACCATTGGAGGTAGCACACAACCCACATGACAAAACCATTAAAATACCTAAACTTCAGATGCTATGAGAGTAGCTATTATCGAGGATGAAGCCCTTGCCGCGGAAAAATTGGAGCGTTATCTCATAAAACATAGTGAAAACGTTGAAATTCTTGCGATACTTCCATCTTTGGAAAAATCCATTCCCTGGATCGCCGAAAACCAGGCTTCAGTGGATTTGTTTTTTATGGATGTGCAGCTTTCAGATGGTCTAAGCTTTGAAATCTTTTCTCGAACTATCCTCACAAAACCGGTAATTTTCACAACTGCCTTTGATGAATTTGCCATTGATGCGTTTAAGGTCAACAGCATTGATTATCTGCTCAAGCCCATCAAGTTTACTGATTTGACCAAGGCCCTTCAAAAGCTGGAATTACTTAAGACACAGTTTTCCAGTCCCACACATATGGCCTCCATGTTAGATCAGATAGAGCAAAAAGTCTATAAGGATCGTTTCTTGGTTCAAATGGGAAACCACCTGAATTCCATTTCAACTGAATCCATAAATGTCTTCTATGCAGAAGGAAGAGACGCCTATTTGATTACTGCAGATGGAAAACGGTATATGATTGAATACACTTTGGAAACTCTGGAGGAGTTGGTAAATCCTAAGCAATTCTTTCGGGTAAATCGAAGTTTTTTGGTACATCTGAACGCCATAACCGATGTTATGGTGTATTCAAATCGAAGACTAAAACTTACTCTGAAGTGCAAAATGGATAAAGAGGTCATTGTAAGTCGTGAGAAAGTAGCCGAATTTAAAAGATGGTTCGAGGGGCTGAACTGACCTATTTCCCACTTTCCTTTAAATCCTTCAAAGCTCTATTTAAACTCCGCGTGGTGATTCCAATATAATTGGCGATATCCTTTTTGGGCAGTACGTCGGTGAACTCAGGGAAAGTTCGTTTCAGTCGGAGTATGTTGTCCTCAATGGGATAAGAATGTTGATAAGAATGGCGAGGGGCCTTATACCGTATTTTATCTGCAAGAGCCTTCATAACCATCTTATTGAACTTTGGATCCTTTTCCAACAACTCGTTGAAAATTCGATGCGAAAAAGTATAGGTTTCCAGCTCTGAAACAGACGAAACGGAACAAATGGTCATCTTTTCACTGAAAACCTCCAACTCGCCAAACTCCATTCCCGCTCCCAAAAACTCTTGAATGAATTCCTTTCCATTTTCATCAGTGATATAGCACTTGGCTATGCCTTTTTTTATCACATAAACGGTGTTGTACCTTCTATCTTGCTCCAATATAAGTTGTTTGGCCTTAAAGGCTTCAACGCCTATGGAATTAACGGAATGTCTTTGCAATAAGGCAATATAGTCGAGTAAATCCGTGTTGGTACGTATCATTTTATGGGTTGGGACAAATGTCCTTTTTATGCTCTGGAATAACTGATTTCTTTGTTCCTGAAAGGTATTGAATCAAATCTATCATGGCAACCCAAAAAGCGGGAACAATGGCAAAACCAAGAATGTATGGCTCCAGATTTATCCTGGTTTGCTTGGGTTCCCTTTTCTTTTCAGCCAGTTATAATATGCTCATTCCGGAGCTGCCGGCATACCTGACCAGTTTGGGAGGAGCGGAATATATTGGATTGATCATAGCGCTTTTTACCTTAACAGCAGGACTATCCAGACCCTTCAGTGGAAAACTGACGGATACTATTGGGCGTAGGCCTGTAATGCTTTTTGGAGCAATGGTTTGTTTGGGCTGTGGATTTCTTTATCCCATTTCAACAACGGTTACCGGTTTTTTACTGCTTCGATTGGTGCACGGGTTTTCAACAGGATTCACCCCAACGGCGACATCGACTTATGTTTCAGATATTGTTCCCAAAGAACGCTTGGGCGAAGCCATGGGCATACAGGGTATCGCTTTCAGCACAGGCCTTGCTCTTGGACCAGCCCTTGGCAGCCTTATCAAAATCCACTTTTCATATACCGTGCTGTTTTGGAGCTCATCGGGTATGGCTTTATTGGCCTTAGTGCTAATGTTTAATCTTGGGGAGACTTTAAAGGAAAAAAAAGAGTTCAAGCTACAGGCTCTTAAAATATCCCGAAATGAAATAATTGCGAGAGAAGCAATTCCTGCAGGAATCGTGACCTTGTTATCCTATATGGCTTTTGGGGTTGTGCTGACGTTGATTCCCGATTGGAGCGTACATGTGGGCATAGCCAACAAAGGCACATTTTTTATTGTTTTCACTATTTCCTCTTTGTTGGTGCGTTTTGTCGCCGGAAGCTTTTCAGATAGACATGGCCGTATGGTGGTAATTGTGTTTGGTTTGATTCTTTTGTTGGTTTCAACCTTCTTGATGGGTTATTTGGACACTTCCAATGGTCTCTTAGTTGCGGCAACGTTATACGGATTGGCCATGGGTGTTCTTTCTCCCGCAATCAACGCATGGACCATAGATTTGAGCAACCCCAAAGAAAAAGGTAAGGCCATCGCCACCATGTATATAGCTTTGGAAGCGGGGATAGGGTTGGGCGCGTTGCTCTCGGGTTGGTATTACCAAGGAAACGTTGCCAACGTACCAGGGGTTATGTATGCTTGTTCGGCTACGGCACTTTTGGCCTTGGCGTACCTGACTTTTCGAAACAAAATGCGAAAAGTATGATTTGCAATTGATTAATTGGTTTTACCTCCTCTAAATTTTATTTAACCATATACTCATTAAAACTTCAACTCATTTTACTGTATCCTCGACTTTTCAGAATCGGCACCCGTTCTGGAGTTGATGTTCTTTACCTTTTTGTTTCCGAAAGGGTAAGAGAAAGTGACTCTATAAATTCTTGAGAAGCCTGACTCTGGACGATACCTAACATCGAACTCCCCACCATAGGCTTCACGAGTTAAGGTGCCGGTTTGCGGTCTGATATCAATGCTTTGAAAGATATCGGTTACCGAAAATTGTAGGCTGCTTCCGTTTTTAAAGCTCTTTCGTATACCACCATTTAAACTTCCAAATCCCTTAACGCGAATACTTCCATTAAAATGTTCGGAAGTGTACCATCCCGAAAGCTCAAGGGCAATGTCGGCAGGTAATTGTAGGGTTTGGTTACCATTAAAGTTATAGTGAACATAGTTATGGGTTATTTGGTCATCGGTATGCAATAGCTTAAATCTTCGAACCCCAAGTGTTCCATTTAGATTTAAGTTCCAACGATTTGTAATGCGAATTGGGATGTTGCTTTGAAGGTCAAGACTGCGTTGGTAATCTAGATTTACTGGGGCAATGACAGCCACTTCGCTGGTTTCATTCCGTATGATTTGAAACCGCGCAATTGGATTTTGTTCATTGGAGGCCAATATGGAAAGACTAAATGACTTGTTCGTATACGTTAGACTAATATTATCTGTTATGGCCGGAAGCAACTGTGGATTACCGCTAAATACCGACGTAGGGTCGTTATAACTCAAAAAAGAGGCCAAATCGGCATAGTTGGGTCTGGTGATTCTCTTGTTGTAGGCAAAGTTAACAGCTGTGGTATCTGATAGCGTGTACGTTAAAAAGAGGGATGGAAAAAGCTTTCCAAAACTTCGATCTAAACTGGAATCGTCAAAATTTTGATCCCAATATTCATAACGAAGGCCCGGTTCCCCATTTACTTTTTGATTTAGATTGTGATTGACAATGCCATAAGCGGCGCCTATTGTTTCTTTGTTGATTAGGTCTGTTATAAATCGGGGGTCGGAGATGAAATCATCACCCTCCAAAAATTCAATTCGTGCTTCATTGACTGTCTTGGAAAAGGAACCCTTGATTCCCGTTTCCAGTCTTGTTTTTTCATTGAGGGGTGCTGAAAAATCCAGCTTTGCCACCCCTACATTGATATCGGTTTCATTAAATCCTCGATTTCCTTCATTGTAGATTTCATTCTCTGGTTGAAAGGGAAGTCCGTCGTCATCAAAATAAAGACTGTTGACTGTATTTGGTGCACTGTTTTGGTATTTGATAAAGTCTCCCGTAAATGCAAGCGTAGAGTTGGCCGTATTTACCTCATAAAATCCTGAGGCCGTAAAATTGTTCCAAGTTTGGTCCGCATCCAGATTGATTCTAGCTTCCAAAAAGGGTTGTGCTGTGAAATCATAAAGACCTAGATTACGGGTTGCGATATCTGGAATGGCTCTGTTGTAAGTCACATTAAGCCCTAACATATCGTTATCCAAAAGTTGTTGCTCGTAACCCAAGCTAAGGTTGTGGTTTCGGTCCACCCGATAGGTATCGCTTTGGAAGATTATAAAAGTGTCCTCCCCCAAAACAGGAAGGTCAGAAGTTCCAACTCCACGCCAACCACTGCGGGAATCATCGTATGAAAAAGAGTATGATCCAAACAGGGAAGTACGCTCCCCGCCGTAGTTTAGGGAAAGGCTTGTGGTCTGTTTAGGACCTTCCCCATAACCTGCACTCAAACTGGTATTGCCCCGAAAACCTAGCGCTTCGTTCTTGGTGGTTACGATGTTTATGATTCCTGCGTTGCCATCCACATCGTGACGTGCGGAAGGATTGGTCAACAGTTCAATTTTTTCTATGTTGTCCGCACTCATTCCATTAAGTAGTGACATGATATCGGAGGCTGGGATACGTTGGGGTTTTCCATTGATCATAATCAAGGTTCCGCTTTTTCCATTTAGGGAAAAACTATTGTTTCTTTGGTCCAAAATCACGCCTGGAGAACGTTCCAACAGCTGCAGAGCTGTACTACCTTTCGTCATAATACTGGCCTGAACGTTAACGACACTTCCCTCTTGGGTTCGCTGTATGATTCTTTGTTGACCAGTAACAGCAACACCTTCCAAAGCGGTAACTTCTTCCGGCAAGGCTATGGAAGGAAATCTTTTGGTAAAAGTAGGACCATCGATTTCAAAAGATTCCGAAGTCCACGTTTGGTAGGAGAGAAGACTGATTCTGAGCTTAAAACTTCCTATGTTTTTAGGTTCTATCAAAAAGCGCCCTTCATCATCGGTGATAACGCCAGTTTCCAAGGCTTCACCAGGGTCAGAAAATAACATCACGTTGGCAAAAGCGATGGGGTTGCCGCGCTCATCATTAACATTCCCTGTTATTTGTGAAAATGTGCGAACCGAGATAAGAAATAAAATCAAAAGAAGTTGTTTGTTTCTTGACATGGATGAGTTTTTCCTGCAAGAAGCGGCAACCGTTGCTTTTTGAAAAAAAGGAATGACGAGCGGTTACAAATCAATGACAAGGGAAGCTACAACTGTTTAGAAGGAACCTCAAAACACCAATTCCGTGGTCATATACCGGTCATCAATAAATTTATACCTGACGTCAAGTTATGGTGCCTTGGTTTGAATACCAGCGTTGGTAATGGTATCTTGAGGACTCATTGGAAAATCAATTCTTACTAATGAAAAAGCTACAAGCTATTTTCAGTTTTCTGGAACGCTACAAACTGCATCACGTTCTTTTTTGGGCAGCCTATCACTTAATGTGGTGGACCATTTTCTCGGGCAGTGTTTCCAAAATTATGGAGTTCATTGTAGAACCCTTTGGCGTGGTAAAGTACTTGGGCTATGTTGTATACCAGGCTTTGGGTGTTTATTTCTGTTTGTACGTTTTGATACCCAAATACCTGCAAAAAGGAAAATATGTAACCTTTTTTGCAAGTACTATCGGGGTGGTCCTTTTGATGGCCGCAGCTATTACGGCCAATTATTTTTTATCAGGATATATTGCACAAACCTCCACCTATGAGCTGTATAACATAAACCCTAAAACTCCTTTTTCAATATTCAAATTCAACGCGCTTCCTTCCTGTGTAGGTGCTGTAACCTTGGGAATGAGCATCAAATTGACGAAAATTTGGATTGCCTCCCAAAAACGACATCAACAGCTTGAGAAAGAAAAACTGGAAACAGAGCTCAAGTTTCTAAAATCACAAATGAACCCACATTTTTTGTTCAATACCATCAATTCCATTTTTGTGCTGATCAACAAAAATCCAGAGATGGCCTCCGAATCTTTGGTGAAGTTTTCAGGTTTGCTTCGATACCAGTTGTATGAATGCAATGACCATCAAATTCCTTTACAAAATGAACTGTCCTATCTTCAAAGCTTCATGGAACTGGAGAGTTTAAGGCAAAACGAGAATTTTGAAATCAATGTCGAATTGCCCAAACAGTCCACAAGTGGTTTAACCATTGCTCCGTTCATTCTGCTTCCGTTTATAGAAAATGCCTTCAAGCACCTATCAGAAGATCAAAGCTTAAAAAGGTGGATTCAAATGAGCATTGAATTGGAGAACAACGGTTTACAATTTGAATTGGTCAACAGCGCCAACTTTGATATGGGCATAGCCGAACCGGATACCATTAACTTTGGAGGCCTAGGTTTAAAAAATGTGAAGCGACGCCTAGATCTTATCTATCCTAACGCCCATAATCTTTTGGTGACCAAGGAAAAAGACCGGTATCGAGTACGATTAACGATTACCTTGCAAGAAGAAGGAGAAGTTCAATTGAGAAAAGTAGGGGGATGATGCACTGTATTGTTATTGATGACGAGCCTTTGGCTCGAGAATGCATTATAAGCTATGTAGAGCAGGTGGACTTTTTAACCTGTGTGGGTTCAGGAGTAACGGCGATGGAAATTCCAAAACTGTTATCCAATCAGAAGGTAGACTTGCTGTTTTTGGATGTTCAAATGCCGGTCATGAATGGCTTGGAATACCTAAAATCGAATCCAGAACCACCGATGACCATATTGACCACGGCTTATCCTAACTATGCCTTGGAAGGTTTTGATTTGAATGTGATGGACTATTTGCTCAAACCTATTTCATTCAATCGCTTTTTTACTTCGGCCACCAAGGCCAAGCGACAATATGAATTACTTCAACAAAGATCGGTAAGCACTCTGGAAGAGGAAAGTGGTTGTTTCTTTATAAAGTGTGATGGTAAATACGAGAAGATTTTCCATGAAGACATTTTGTTCGTGCAAGCCATGCAGAACTACGTTATCATTCAAACCACAAAACGAAGGTATGTGAGTCTGCTGTTTTTGAAGAACGTTGAGGAAAAATTGGATGCCAACGCCTTTTTAAGGGTTCATAAATCCTATATCGTTGCCATTGACAAAATTGAAGGAGTCGCACAGCACGAACTTCAAATCCAGTCCCATAGAATTCCGATGAGTCGGAATTATAAGAAAGAGGTATTACCTAAAATATTGGGCAACAAACTTTGGGATGGTAAATAAATTCTTTCACAAAAGTTAAAATACTTGAAATCATGAAGGGGTATGCGTAATTTAAGAACTATAAATTGCTTGAATTATGAAAACACTATTGAAATATCTTCCCCTGATTTCGCTTGCACTACTAATTGGATGTAGTTCATCGCAAAACAAGAAGTTTACTGCACAACAGCTTGAAGAACTGGATGCTTTGATTGAGGCAAAGTCCTTTGAGTTTGTGGCCAATTGGGCACGACCTTTGACAACTTCGGCGTTTAATCAAATTGCAACTGCAGGATTGTTGCTTCCAGGGAGCACACCCAACAATATTGATCTTACAGGCAACGCCAATTATTTCAGGATGGTGGGGGATAGTGTCTACGCCTATTTTCCATATTATGGAGAACGTCAAATGGGAGCTGTTTACCCAGGCACTGATAATTCCATTCACTTTCAAGGGATTCCGGACGATTTTTCAATGGAAAGAAATGAAAAGGGGTACAAGTTCTCATTTACCATCAATGATAGGACTGAAACTTATCAAGTAAACGCACAGTGGTTTCCCTCCAAAACTGGGAATATCAATATCAATAGTTCACAGCGATTTCCCATTGCCTATTCTGGTCGAATAGATACGTTCGAACCAAAGCAATGATTTAAGATTGAGCGAGCCTCCATTATTTTTACGGCTTTTAGGGTTAAATCCTATCGGGGAAATACGTTGGGACGCCTATTACATCATATATTCATTTTGAAGCAATACATTAAAATCCAGTCAAAACATAGTATGAAAAACACAATTTCGGTTTTCTTCTTAGTTGCTTTCACTTCACTTTTTCTTGTTACTTCCAATGCCTGGGCCCAGGAAGAGGAAAATTTTCAAAGAATCTTCGAAAACCTCACCAGTTATGCCATTACGAATTATCCTGAAAAAGGGTATTTACATACGGACAAGGACTATTACAGGGTTGGCGAAACCATATGGTTTAAAGCGTATCTGGTAAATGGTGTTACGCATCGCAAGAGTGACCTGAGCAACGTGGTTTATGTTGAGTTGTGGGGTAATGCCGAAAAACCCATTGCCCAGAAAATAATACAAATGGACTCCTTGGGCGGAGCTGGAAATATATCGTTGGATTCATCTTTGGCCGAAGGTGACTATGTTTTGAGAGCATACACCAAATACATGCTAAATGAAAAGGAGCCTAGACTCTTTCAAAAGCAACTTACCATTTGGGTGAACGAGTTTGGTAGCAAATCAGGCTCTAAAGAAACTGACAACGTAAATGAATCTGAAGGCACGGCTATACAAGAGAATAAAACGATATCGCCAAGCGGTGGAGGCCGGCTCGAACTCAAATTCTTTCCTGAAGGAGGAACCTTTATTTCACAATCCGCCAACACTATTGGTTTTCAAATATGCAATGAAAAGGGTAGAGGGGTTTTGTCATCGGGCAGTATCATTAATCAAAATGGTGAAAACGTTTTGGAGTTCAAATCGGACCGAAATGGCTTAGGAAGTTTTCAAATAAGGCCTAAGGAGGGCGATGAATACTTCGCTGTTGTTGCGGATTCTGAAGAGCTTTTTAAATTACCATCACCAAAGAAGGACAACTATAAACTTCAGGTTCAAAATAACGGGGATCACTTGGTGATCAAAGTTGATGCTCCAACAGCTAAAGATTCAAAGCCCACAATGCTTTTGGGGCATATGCGTGGAAACATCTTTTTTAAGCACATTGCAGGAATCGATTCGGAAAGTTCATACGCAAGGAAGCTCTTGTTGGACGAATTGGATCAAGGCATGGCCCAATTCATTTTATTCGATGGCAATGGCAATATCCTGAATGACCGCCTTACCTTCATCAATAACACAAAGAATTTGGCGAGTTTACACATAGCAAAAGTGAAGGCAAGTTTTCATAATAGGGAAAAGGTCGAACTTCGGCTAAGCTTGAAAGATGAAAAATCGAGGAACTTAAATGGGAATATCTCCATTAGTGTTCGTAAGCGAAATCTTGAAGGAACACAAAAGAAAAGTGACATAAAAAATTGGCTGCTTCTGGATTCTGATTTGGGGCAAACCTCAGATTTCTTGCCAAATTTCTTTAAGGAAAATAGCATTCAGAATAAGAACTCCCTTGAAGCCTTACTAATGGGCAGATCTTGGGAAAGATTCTCCAAGCAGAACCTATTGAAGACCCAAGTTTCTAAAAATCCCAAATATGAACCTGAAAAGGGAATTTTCATAAGTGGTAGAACTACGAACGTTGACAATCAAAATGTGCCCAAAAAAGCAAAATTGACGCTCGGTATTCTCGAGGGAAGCTTTTTTACCCAAACCCAAAATACGGACCATCAGGGTAAATTTAATTTTGGCCCGCTCGCATTCAATGATTCAGTGCAAATTGTTTTGGATGCGATAGATCCGCTTGCAAAGAAAAAAGAGGAATCCAAAGCAGTGGGAATACACCTGGACACCTTATCCATTCTACCACTTATTCGAACAGTGGAAATTCAAAAAAACAATATGAATAGAAGCTCCACCAAAGCAACATTGGCTGAAACCAAGAATGACTATTTAAGAATAGTGGAAGCGCTGGAATTGCCCAAGAATGTCATTCAATTGGAAGAAACTGTTGTTAAGGAACGAAGGAAGATAAAGACGAATCGGGAACTTGTTGATGAACGCCTTGATGAGCTTACGCCGTATTCTAAACCTACCCATAGGCTTCTTTTGGATTCTACGAACATTACTGATGGCGCCAGACTTGTGGATATCATGGCATTGATACCTGGGGTAAGAGTTCGAGGGGTATATCCAGACCAATCTATCCGTTTGACCAGGGCATTGTATAATAGTGTGAATTTATCCACTAGCCCACTTTTGGTTATTGATGGTGTGCCACTGATTCCCATCGATGAATCCGTGGCATCTAGAGTTGATTTCAATACCATGGACACTTTTGGAATCATGTTCATTGATGTACTTACAGGAGCTGATGCTGCATATTATGGGGCAAGAGGAGCAAATGGAGTTATTGCAATGTACACTCATCAAGGAGGTACTTTTGATTTTTCCGAACCTATTTTTTCTGGGATTCTCAGCGTTACGGTTAAAGGTTTCGATGTCCCCGAAGTTTTCCCAGCTCCCAATTATTCGATTAAAAAACCAGAACATTCAAAACCAGATTATAGGAACACCTTGCATTGGGAACCAAATATTGTACTTTCAAAGACCAAAGAAACGGAGATAAGCTTCTTTACCGATGATAGCTACGGGGAGTACGTTGTTGAAGTTCAAGGTGTTCTTTCCAACGGGCAGGTTGTCTCAGAAGAAACCTCTTTCGTTGTTGAATAGACATTGACCATTGTATGAAATATTCTACCAACCAACCGTTTGTTAAAACCAAAACATCTATCATGAGATTTTGGATTCCAGTTCTTTGCTCGCTTGTCCTTTCCGGCCAACGCTTGTGGGCCCAAGATGAAAGCAATTTCGAAAAGATAACCGGAAAACTGATGAGCTATGCCGTCAAAAATTATCCAGAAAAGGTGTATGTGCACACTGATAAGGACTACTATCAATCGGGAGAAACCCTTTGGTTCAAGTTGTATCTCCTCAATGGAGTGACCCATGCAAGGAGTAATTTGAGTAAGGTCGCTTATGTGGAGCTTCTCGATGAATCCAATAAGATGCTGGCCAAGCGAACTATTAGTATGGATTCGTTAGGTGGCTTTGGCAGTATACCGCTTGATAAATTTTGGGATGAAGGAAATTACTACATAAGGGCTTACACCAAGTATATGTTGAATGACGCAAATCCGAATGCATTTCAGAAAAAGATTTTTGTTTGGAGGAAAGAGTTTGGAAACAAGGGGGCAAAGACAACAGTAACGAGCAGCAATGGTTCACAGAAAACAGAGGTCCTAGCCTCAAATCCTACAGAAGACCAGGGGATTCAATTCCATTGTTTTCCAGAAGGTGGAAATCTCGTTCAAGAATCGAATAATTTGGTGGGTTTTCAAATTCAAGACCAAAATGGTAAGGGAGTTCGTTCAAAAGGAAAAGTAATCAACCAAGAGAATGCAGAAGTAGCGAATTTTGAGTCCGATGAGTATGGACTGGGGACTTTTCAATTAAGACCGGAACCGGGAATGCAGTACTTTGCTGTTGTCTCCAAGGACAAGTCAGCAAACAAAGTTAAACTTCCCATAGCTGTAAGAGCTAAGGAAAGAATTCAGATTGAAAACAACGGGGACCATCTCATCATCCAGGTTCAAACACCATATAAAACTGCTACAGAACGTACATTTTTATTAGGTCACGTAAGGGGTAACATCTTTTTGCGCCATGAATCAGAACCAGATTCCATCCAATATTCCCTAAAACTATTGGTCGATAGGCTTAGTCCAGGAGTGGGACACTTTACCTTGTTCAACACAAATGGGGAAGTGCTTGCTGAGCGGATGACGTTTATCCACAATACAAAAAAATCGGCTCGGGTGTGGATAATCAAGGCCAAGGATACCTTTGAAAAAAGAGGTAAGGTTGCACTTCGCCTACGTTTGGCCAATCTAGGAAAAAGCATGTTGAAAGGAAATATTTCGCTAAGTGTTCATAAGTTGTTGGGGTCAGGCGATAACCAACATGCCAAAACTACTAGCATTAAAAAATGGCTGCTTTTGGACTCCGACATTGGGCCAACGGTTGACAATGGCGCCTATTTTTTTGATACTCCTAATTTCAAAAATAACAATGCACTTGAGGCCTTATTGCTGGGCAAATCGTGGGGCAGATTTGAGTGGGATGAATTACTAAAAAATGAGGTATCCAAGAAGGCGAAGAATTCCCCTGAACAAGGTATAATGATAGCAGGGAGAACGACGAATTTCATCAACAGAAATGTACCTAAGCGGTCAAAAATAACTTTGGGCATTCTAGAGGGAAGCACATACTATGAAACAAAAAACACCGATAGCCAAGGGAATTTTATGTTCGGTCCATTGGCTTTTGACGACACGGTAGATGTGGTTTTGGATGCTATGGATCCCTTGGCCAGAAAAAAGGAACAGGCAAAGAATCTAGCCATCAACATTGACAGCTTACCTTTTCTTCCCTTGATTCAAGGTCTCGCATTGGAAAAATCAAATCGACACGACATTTCTGCAACCCCTTATGTAAGTGAGGCTGCAAAAGACTATAGGAGAGAATCCTTGGAATTTGATTTGCCCCCAGACATCATCAGATTGGAAGAAACTGTGGTAAAAGACAAAAGAAAGGTCAAAAGTAACAGACAAATTGTTGAAGAGGGACTCAATGAAATCACGCCTTACCCAAGACCGACGCATCGGCTCCTGTTGGATTCCACCAATGTCACCGATGGAATGCGTTTATTGGATATCATGTCCATGATTCCAGGCGTGCGGGTGAGGGGTACCTACCCTAATCAATCGATTCGTTTGACACGGGCGGTATTCAATAGTATCAATTTGTCCACCAGTCCTTTGTTTGTTATTGATGGGGTGCCATTGCCGCCCTATGATACTTCAACAGGGGGTAGTCTTGATTTGTTGAGTATGGATACGGTCCACATTATGTTTATTGACGTGCTCACAGGCGCACAAGCAAGCTATTATGGCGCCAGGGGATCTAATGGTGTAATAGCCATTTATACCGATCGGGGCCGAAGATTTGACTTTGAGGAAAAGGTCTATCCCGGTATTCTCAATTTAACGGTTAAAGGTTTCGACAAGCCCGATAGGTTCACTGCACCTAACTATAACTTTCCAAAACCGCAGCATGCCAAACCCGATTATCGGAATACATTGCATTGGGAACCGAATTTGGAGATATCACCAGAGAAAGGGGCCTTGATTACTTTTTTTGCTGATGATAGTAGCGGAAAGTATAAAGTTGTTTTGGAGGGCGTACTTGAAGACGGTCAATTACTGCAGGAGGAAGCCACATTCTTTGTGGAGTAAGGAATTACAGGTTACTATGGCTATCCAACCCATTGGAAACTTCTGTTAATGTTGTATTAAGCTATTTTCCCGTTTACATTTTTGTTTTAATTTACAATAAAACAGTTCTATGAAAACTACAGCAATGGGCATGGTAGCCTTCACAACACTTTTGTTGGTCATCCTGGTGTTAATGTCTGGAATGAATTTCCCATTTCATTGGTTATTTTATGCAACCCTTTTTGGACAGGTGGCTTTAATTTACATGGTTTATAAAGTGCTTACCGACAATTACAAAACGGATAAGACCTTTGAAGATTTCTATGAAGACCATCCTATTGGCCAGCTTGAGGATTGATTCATTAAAAACTTGCTTACTTTTGGTAAGACCTCATAATTGGGTCAACCTAAATTACGATTTGTGAATCGGAGAAACTTTGTTCAAAAATCAGCTTTCTTGACTGCAGGAATAGTAAGCTCCACAACTAGTTTTTCAATGCCTTTTTCCAAAGCCTTGTCCAAATATAAAATGGGCCTACAATTGTTTACCATTAGGGATGCCATGGAAAAAGATCCTTTGGGCAGTCTTAAAAAAGTAAAGGAACTGGGGTACGAGGACCTCGAGATTTATGGATACAATGGAGAAGAGGATACGTATTACGGAATAAAAACCTCAGAGTTTAAAAATGTATTGAGCGATATTGGTCTTACCACATCCAGCGGACATTATGGCCTCCATGAGTTTTTTGACAAACCGGAATCCCAATTGATACGTTATGTAGACCAGTGTATTGAGGGAGCCAAAATTTTAGATCAAGACTATATTACCTGGCCATGGCTTGACCCGAAATTCAGAAATTCCGAAGGATTTAAAAAGCTTTCAAACAAATTGAACAAGATAGGGGAGCAGGTTACCAATGCAGGTTTGGGTTTTGCCTACCACAACCATGGTTTTGAGTTTGAACTACACGGAGACCAAATGGGGTATGAGATTATCCTGGCCGAAACGGACCCGGAACTGGTAAAACTACAAATGGATTTATATTGGGTCATGCATTCGTCCCAAATCAAGCCTGCGGATTGGGTGGCCAAACAGCCTGGGCGATACGTTATGTGGCATATTAAAGACATGGATAAAATCACTCGGGATTATACCGAATTGGGCAATGGATCTATAGATTACCATACCATCCTTCCCAACCCAAAAGATTCCGGTCTGCAATATTATTATTTAGAGCAAGGGGGCAACTTTGCCATTAATTCCATCCAAAGTATAACCGATAGTGCAGCCTACTTCAAAAAGCATTTACAACAATATCTATAAATAGTTCATCCATTCTTAAATATGACTCGAAACATTTTCAAATTCTCAACTCTTAGCGTAATCTGTTTGATGGTGCTAGGTATTTCCTGCAATGAAAAAAAGGATAAGGCGGAAAAAGAATCGTCCAATCAGGAGGAAATTCCAGTCCAGTCCAGTATGCCTTTGGATAGGCTCAACCTTCCAGAGGGATTTAAAATATCCATATACGCTGAAGGGGTAGATGGAGCCCGATCCATGGCCATGGGCGATAAGGGTACTTTGTTCGTGGGTACACGAAATGAAAATAAAGTTTATGCAATTCAAGATGAGAATGACGACTTTAAGGCGGATAAAATCATGGTGCTGGACAGTACCTTGGAAGTTCCCAATGGCATTGCGTATAAGGACGGCGCACTTTACGTAGCTGAAGTGAATCGCCTTCTAAAATATCCCAATATTGAAGAGCAATTGGGAAAAGTAGCTGCCCCAGAGGTCATTTACGATGATTACCCTACTGAGTTTCACCATGGGTGGAAATATATTGCATTTGGACCCGACGGTAAGCTCTATGTCCCAGTGGGTGCTCCCTGTAACATTTGTGAAAGCAGCAATGAAGATGAGCGGTATGCAACCATAACTCGAATGGAAGCTGATGGAAGCAATCGTGAAATCTATGCCAAGGGTGTGCGAAACACTGTTGGTTTTAGTTGGCATCCAGAGACGAAAGAAATGTGGTTTACCGATAATGGAAGGGACATGATGGGAGATGACATACCCCCTTGTGAGTTAAACCATATTACTGAAATAGGGCAACATTTTGGTTATCCCTATTGTCATGGGGGAACCGTTAAAGACCCAGAATTCGGTGACCAGTTTCCATGTTCAGAGTTTGTTCCTCCTGTACAACCTCTAGGAGCTCATGTAGCTCCTTTGGCTGTAAAGTTTTATCGAGGCGCTATGTTTCCTCAGAAGTATCAACAGTATGCCTTTATTGCAGAACACGGATCTTGGAACCGTTCCAAAAAGGTGGGATATCGAATTTCCTTAGTGAAACTGGATGGTAACAAAGCGGTAAGCTACGAGACTTTTATTGATGGTTGGTTGGATGATGATACCCAAGATCAGTTTGGTCGACCTGTGGATATTCTATTCTTAAAAGACGGTTCCATGTTGATTTCCGATGATTATGGTGATGCCATTTACCGAGTCACCTTTGAAGGTTGATCGGTGGTAAATGCGATTTACCTCTATTCACCCAATTCTTTCTTAAAACTGAGCCAAGTCAATCTGGCTTCAGCAATAGTTTTGTACTTTATTATCCATGCAAAACGAAATGAAGGGCATAACCAAAGCATGGATATCTGGAATTTTCTTCTTTCTGATGGCTTCCTTGGCCATGGGCCAAGCAGACTATGCTTTACAGCGAAGTCAGATGGTGAAAACACAAATCCAAGCTAGGGGAATTACCCATCAAGCTACACTATCGGCCATGCTCAACGTTCCCCGCCATGAGTTTGTGCCTGAGGATAAGCAAGTTTTTGCTTATTCCGACGGTCCGCTACCCATCGGCAACGGACAAACCATCTCCCAACCCTATATTGTGGGCTACATGACACAAGCCCTCCGATTAAAGGCTTCCCACCGAGTTTTGGAGATTGGTACAGGATCTGGTTATCAGGCGGCTGTGCTGTCAAAAATTGCGGATTCTGTGTATACCATTGAAATAGTAAAGGAGCTTGCCATAACTGCCAAAAAAAGATTAAAGCTTTTGGGCTATGACAATGCTATTGTGAGACAGGGCGATGGTTACCACGGTTGGCCAGAAAAAGCTCCGTTTGATGCCATAATGGTCACTGCGGGAGCTGAAGCCATTCCGCAACCTCTCTTAGATCAATTAAAGGTGGGGGGGCGAATGATAATCCCCGTTGGTCCCCACAATGCTGTACGTCAGTTGGTTCTGGTCACCAAAAAGAAAGATAAGATTATCAAAAAGAATGTAATGCCCGTGCGCTTCGTGCCTTTTACTAGGGATAAAACCAAGAATAAAAGTTAGGTGTTGACGAGCAAAAGCAAGACCAACACCATAGGGTGGCCTACCGCGACGGCCATAGTTGTGGCCAACATGATTGGAGCAGGTATCTTTACAAGCTTGGGATTTCAGTTAGTAGGTACGCAAAACAGCTGGTCCATCTTATTACTTTGGTCTCTGGGCGCCTTAATGGCATTGTGTGGCGCACTGAGTTATGCGGAATTGGGAACGTACTGGATGCGTTCCGGTGGAGAATATCATTTTCTTTCCAAAGCCTTTCATCCTTTGTTAGGTTACTTATCGGGATGGGTCTCACTGACCATTGGTTTTTCGGCCCCAGTTGCTCTTGCTGGTATGGCCATGGGGGAATACATTGGACCCTACCTTGGTATCCCTGAACTATTTCTGGCCATAGGCGTGGTTGTCCTCATAAGTTTTTTTCATTCCATGAGCATTCAAAAGAGTAGCGCACTTCAAAACTTTACTACCGTATTAAAGGTATTGCTGATTGTCACTCTCATTTATTTTGGTTTGACCCAAACCCCTGAAGCTTCCGCTTTAATATGGGACAAAGGTTGGCAAGAAGAGATCTTATCATCAGCCTTTGCCGTTTCTTTCGTGTTCGTTACCTTTTCCTATTCGGGCTGGAATGCAGCGGCTTACATTGTGGACGAGATTCACGATGCTCGCAAAACACTGCCAAGAGCACTTTTACTCGGAACAGTAGTGGTCAGTTTACTTTACCTTCTTTTAAATTTTGTTTTTTTAAGACAAAACGCTTTGGAGTCACTCCAAGGACAGTTGGAAATTGGACAAATTACAGCAAATGCTTTGTTTGGGGCAAGGGGAGGTGAACTGATTAGTTTTGCCATTGCCCTGATGTTGGTTTCCAGCATCAGTGCTATGGTGTGGGCTGGACCACGAGTTACCCAGGTTATGGCCGAGGACCACAGGCTATGGCAATGGTTTTCAAAAAAAAGCGGAAGACAAGTACCCGTGCGTGCCATCTGGCTTCAAGCCTTGATTACGTTGACCCTACTTCTGACAGGGACTTTTGAACAAGTATTGATTTACAGCGGATTTGTTCTGCAATTGTTTGCGGCACTGGCAGTTGCCGGGGTATTCGTAGTGCGGAAAAAAAACAAAAATGTACAATCCAGCAAAACCTACCGTAGTCCTCTTTTTCCAATTCCCCAGATAATTTTTTTAGCATTCAGCGGTTGGGTATTGACCTATTTGCTGATTGCCCAACCATGGGAAAGCGGTTTGGGTCTTCTTAATTTAATTGTGGGCTACTTGGTTTATCAGGCGGATAAAATCTATAGCAAAAAACTCTAAATCAGCAAAGGGTCAAGCTGTCTTTAGAGCGTGTTGATCCTTCCTTATTTGCTACTCCCCAATGAGGTGGGAAGTTCAAAAATTTCCAAATCAAAATAGGGCAACGCAGCCAATAAATGATCGAAAATATCGGCCATGATATATTCATAATTCTCCCAACGCTTATCAGCACTAAACGCATAAATTTCCAAAGGGATTCCTTGTGGAGTGGGGCTTAATTGCCGTGTCATCAAAGTCATATCTTTATTGATGGCTGAATGTCCTTGCACATAACTTTCCACGTACTTTCGAAATACACCAATATTGGTGAGGTTTCTCCCATTGATGGCCAATTCCTTGTTCACCCCGCGTTCTTGATTAAATGTCTCGATTTTCTCATTTCGCAGTAGAAGATAATCCTTGATCAACTCGATTTTCTCCAACTTCTGCAAGTCATCTGGCGTGAGAAATTTGATGCTCTTTTGGGTAATGATCAATGCCCGTTTTATTCGCCTTCCTCCCGAAGCCTTCATGCCTCGCCAATTCTTAAAAGAATCTGAAACCAAGGCATAGGTTGGAATGGTGGTTATGGTCTTGTCAAAATTCTGGACTTTTACTGTGGCCAAACTGATTTCAATGACATCACCATCCGCTCCGTACTTCTCAAAGGTTATCCAGTCTCCAATACGGACCATATCGTTGATACTGACCTGAATACTTGCTACCAATCCCAATATGGAGTCTTTAAAAATTAGCAATATCACTGCGGAGGCAGCACCGAGGGCCGTAAAGAACTTCCAAATGGTCGTATCCGTAAGAATAGCAAAAATGGTGAGAAGGCCCCCAATCCAGGCAAAAATCATAAAGACCTGAATATAGCTGTCCAATGGTTTGTCGCGCAGTTGCGGCAGGGTGCGCAGATAGTCTTTCAGGGTCAAAAGCAAATTCTTGATGAGAATCAGGGCTAAAATCACACCCAAAATCATGATGACCTTAAGTGCAAGGGTACCGCCGTAGTTAAAGTCGGTAAAAACTACTGGGATAAGCTCAAACAGCAATAGAAGTGGGAATATATGCGCTACATATCTGGGGACCCGGTTGGCCACTAAAAAATCATCAAAATTGGTCTTTGTTCGCCGAGCCAATCGCACAGACAAGGACCTCAATAATCTCCACAACAAAAAATCAAGCAACCAAGCAACGACAAGTATACCTGTCAACAGGATAATTACATTGATATAATCAGCAGTGTTCTCATTCATACCTGTTTTTAACAGATAATCATGCAGCCATCGACCATAATTTGTTTTCATAGTGGTTCAACTAGAATAGTTGATGCAAAAATAACACTAAGTGAGCAGTAATGGAATGGCTTTCACTTTTATAAAATTGGTGCTCTTTGTTTAAAGTCTTAATTTAAGAGTGTCTTTTTTTTAGCAGGAAGGAACAACACAAATTTTATGTTATGATATTTGAATTGCACCAAGCTATTTCAATATTGGAAAGAACACCAGGTGTTCTAAAAAGCCTTCTTTTTGATGTGGGTGAGGAATGGAGCACAGCGAATGAAGGAAGAGATTCTTGGAGTCCCTTTGATGTGGTTGGACATCTGATTCATGGTGAAAACACGGATTGGTTGGTAAGAACCCAACATATTTTGGAACATGGGCCAGAAATACCTTTTGAGCCCTATGACCGTTTTGCCCAATTTGAAAATTCAAAAGGCAAAAACTTTGAAGACTTACTCAATGAATTTGAGATGCTTCGGGCCAAGAATATTAAAACGCTAAAGTCCTTGAATCTTACCAACGATGATTTTGAACGGAAAGGTATGCACCCTGGACTGGGGGAGGTTACACTTTCTCAGCTCCTATCGGCATGGGTGGTGCATGACCTGGGCCATATTGCCCAGATATCAAGGGTACTAGCAAAGCATTATAAAAATGAAGTGGGTCCCTGGACCCAATACCTTACCATTTTGAATTTTACTCCAAAGGAATAAGCATTATTCCGAATCATGTAAGCGCGCCATTGTCACTAATAATTGAGCCTTTGAAACTGTAACAAAATGAATAAAAACCCTTCTTATAAACAACTAACTATTTACTAATTATGAGAACCTTTATACTCTTTATTGCGTGCCTTGTTCTCTTCAAAGGACATGCTCAAACGTTATCTGCTGTCGATTGGCAAAAGGACCTTCGCTTTCTTCAGGAAATAGTACATGAGGACTATCCTTTTCTTTTTAAAAAGGTCACTGCTTCAGAATTCGACAAAGCGGTCGAGACTTTTTACAACGAAATCCCCGATATGGAAGCCCATGAGGTCGTGGTAGGGTTTTCAAAAATCATTGGGCTTTTTAAGTACGGTCATACCCGAATGAGCTTTCGAGACAGCCCAGTGGCTTTTCATAAACTCCCCATGCAGCTTTTTCAATTTTCAGATGGCATTTACATTACGGGTATACAAGAAGAATATAAAGATTTTGTTGGAGCCCGAATCCTTGAAATTGAGGGGAAGGATATGAAGGAGGTCTTAAAGGCCATATATCCAGTTGAGCCAGTTGAGAATGATCAATTTTTTAAGGCTTATGGCATCAACACAGCCCTGTTTCCGGAAGTACTGCACGCCCAAGGTGTAACGGATACCCTAAAAACAGAATTGACGCTGACTCTCGAAAAAGAGGGAAAAGAGTTCACAGTAAAGGTACAAGCCAGTGAGAATTTGAAGTTCCCTCTGCACTATGGGGAGGTAAAACCCGACTCTGACTGGGTAAGCGCAAGAGATATTGCCCAACCCCCTTTGTATCTGAAGAATCTGGACAAAATCTATTATTTCGAACACCTCCCCGAGGAGAAGGCAGTATATGTTCGGCATAGTCAAATACAAGATGATCTGGGTGAACCTATTCCAGCATTTTACAAGCGATTGTTCGAATTTATTGAAAACAACCCTGTGGAACGGTTGGTCATCGATGTACGTCTGAACGGAGGAGGAAATAACTATAAAAATAAACCCATAATCACAGGTATCATTGAGACGCAAAAGATTAATCAGACTGGTAAGCTGTATGTGATTCTAGGTAGACGTACTTTTTCGGCCTGTCAAAACTTGGTGAATGAATTTAGCAATTATACCAATGTAATTTTCGTGGGAGAACCTACCGGAGAGAACATCAATTTTTATGGGGATAATCGTAAAGTGGTACTGCCCAATAGTAAACTTCCGGTGTATTTATCTTTTGCTTGGTGGCAGGACAAACCACAATGGGAAAATGGGCCTTATATGCCTGCGGATATCCCTGTTGAATTACGTTTCGACGACTACAAATCAGGTAAAGACCCTGTATTGGCCAAGGCCTTGAGTTTTGATGGAGAAGGATTTGTAAGGGACCCAATGGCCTATTTGAGAGGACTGTTTATGGAAGGTAAAATGGAGCTTTTACAAACAGAGGCCAAAAGATTGGTGAATGACCCCTTGTACGCCCACGTTGGATTTGAGCAGGAATTTAATAGGGCAGGGTATGGGCTTTTGGACTCCGACCAAATCCAGGAAGCCATTTTTGTGTTTGAACTATCCGCTGGGCTTTTTCCTGAATCGGCATATACTTGGTCCTCATTAGCCGAGGCCTATGAAAAGAAAGGAAATGTTGAAAAAGCCAAGGAGTATTACATGAAGACAATCAGCTTGGATGCCACAGGTCCGGCTGGCAAACTTGCCAAAAAAAGATTGGATGCTTTAAAGTGACCGGAGTCCAATTTGGTATGCAAGGGTTTTATTGAAACGAACAAGTCCAATTTTGATGGTGTTTAGTTTGGCTTGTTTACTGACCCATATCATTTGTGGTTTTTGCTACTAGACTTAATTTTCCATAGATCAAATCCACACTAAAATGGAAAATGTTGCTATCACTCAGGTCACCCCCCAAAATGCCAAAGAGGAAACCCTATTCTGCGTTAAAGATGTTAAAAGCACAGCCTTTGCCTGCAAACATCAATGGTACACTGAACGATATGCCGAAGGGCTTCGCATAAACATTCTTAAGGGAGATAAAAACAGGATGATTGGATTCATTGAGTATGTGCCTGCGCAATCTGCATGGCGACCTGTAGATGGACCGGATTTCATGTTCATACATTGCATGTACGTTTATTCCAAGAAGGACAGAAACCAAGGTTATGGTTCCTTGCTGGTGGAGGAGTGCGAAAAACAGGCATTGGCCAATGGCATGTCTGGTGTATGTGTAATGGCCAGTAAAGGATCATGGATGGCAGATAGTGATATTTTTGCCAAGAACGGATATCAAGTGGTGGATACTAGAGGACGGTTTGATTTATTGAGCAAGAAATGGAACAGTAAAGCAAGCGATCCCAAACTACGAGATTGGGAACGTCAACAATCGCAATACCAGGGTTGGCATTTGATCTATGCAGACCAATGCCCGTGGCATGAAAAATCTGTGGAAGCCATGCTGCATGCAGCGGCTGATTTTGAGGTGGACTTGAAAGTGGAAAAACTCAATACGGCAGAAGAGGCCAAAAATGCACCCTCTGGTTTTGGGGTCTTTAGTTTGATGCATGATGGCAAATTGGTCGAAGATCACTATCTCAGCGGCACTCGATTTAGGAACATTCTGAAAAAGAAACACACCTTGGGCCAAGCGAGTCAATAAAACATAAAGAGAGTTTTTTAGCAAAACAACATGGAAGTAGTAAAAGAATCAAAACAGATTAAAGAAGAATGCTGTCCCGTGTTTCATCCTGAAAAGTGGGAAGGTAAAACTTTTGAATGGAACCAAAAACCGTTTATAAGGGCCTCGGTGCCCACATTGTTCCATATACCATTGCCCCCTATGATTGGTGCCAAGGTGACCAAAATGGTAAAACTGGCAGAGGACGCCCATAAACTTGTTGAGGATAAGGAGCAAGTATTGTTGCTTTTTCATGATCCTAGCGCATTCAAGTCTGAAATGTTTCTGTCCGTAACGGGCCCAATCTCCAACTCAAATAATACTACCTTAAGTGGGACATTTGAGACTCGTGTTTTTGATGCGCCCTTTAAAGCGATACCCAAACTCATGAAGCAAATCGACCAAGACCTTGCCCAACAGGGAAAAAAGGTAAAAGACTATTATGTACACTATGCCTATTGTCCAAAATGTGCAAAGGAGCAAGGGCACAATTATATGGTCTTTTTTGCTGAATTGGGCTAAGAGCCTTGTTGTTTCAAGACAAATAACAAACGATATGATGTTTCGATTATTCAAATTTTGGCGAATCAACAAAACAAATAGATATGAACCACGAACATCCAAATATTTCCATTTTAGAAAAGTTTAATCCGGCAGACATCGCTTCGGCTGCTGAAATTGTAGCAGACGATGCAATCTTCCATTACTACAATCCAGAGTTACCTGATATGGAAGGAGATTATATCGGATTTGAAGGCTTTCAAGCTTTTTTCAACAAAATATCCGAGCTTACCCAGGGCACTTTTCAAGTACATCCCCAATCCATCTCCACCTGGGGTGACGAATTCGTGGTGACCTATACCAAAAACACTATGGTTTTGCCAGATAAGGAAATTGAAACCGATGTGGTGGTAGTTTGGCGAATATTGGATGGCAAAATCAGAGAGGTCTGGGATATTCCTGGTGTACATACGGCAAAAGTAAAGACACTGAATACTTGAGATAAATTAAATGTAAATACCTATATAATAATGAATTAGATAACTCAACCTAACCAGTATGATTAAATTTTTCAGAACCATGCGGAGGGACTTTATTGAGGAAGGCAAAATGTTGAAATATTTCAAATATGCCGTTGGAGAAACTGCCCTTGTAGTGGTCGGAATTTTAATCGCGTTGAATATCAATAATCAAAACAAGGTTCGCATTGATAAGGATGCCGAGCAAAATTTCTATAGCAATACCAAGCAACAACTGTTGGACGATGCGGGCAACATTCGTGGACAGATACAATATAACAACACCAACGGTGAACAGTTCCAATATGCCATGGACATCATTGATAAACAAGATAGAAACCAAAAGGACAGCTTGGGCAGAATAGGTTTGAACCTCCTAAATTATTCTGATTTTGATCGCCAAGGCAATATTTATGAGACCATGGTGAACAGTGGAGAAATTAAATTACTACAAAACCAAGAGATTATTGAACGCTTGCGACAGTTGGAGGAAACTTACATTTACATCAACCGTATGGAATCGATTCACCTTGATGTGGTTATGGAACTGTCACCTCATTTGATTCAGTCCATAAGCTTTAAAAGTGGTCAAGTACATGATGAAGAATTCTTATTCGGATTTCAATTTCAAAACTTCTTTGTGCTCTCCGCGCGAATCATGGGAGAAAAAGATGCGGTGTATCACAGGGCTCTTGATGAAATAAATGAACTTGTTGAACTATTGGATTCAGAAATTGATTGAGCCCAATTTTCAAGAAAGGGCAGAAGCCCAGGGTATTTAAAACTTAAAGTGAATTACAAAAGCGATTTCCAATCGCTTCAAAGTTTTCACAATAGTTGGCATAATAAACCAGCAAAGCCACAAGTGAAACGGATATAGCGATGCTTTGTAACGTTTGTTTTTGTTCTGAGTCTTTAAGGTGAACAAAAAAAACCGCACCTGATGAGCAAAGCCGTCCTCAAGATTACTTCAATGATTGTATTACTTTTTGCTTATTCTCATGGTGTTTCCCAAAAGGTGGAAGACTATGTGCAAGTGATTAAAACACAAGGAGAAAATCCGCTGAAGTTTGCCCAGAGGAAACTGGACACCTACGATTTACTAATATTTGATGACGCCTTGCATAATGCATTAGAGCCTTTCGAGTACTATGAAAAGCTTTTAGGTATGGATGAAAACAAAATCGAGTACGTTTTTATCGAAGTATTTGGAATCAATCAACAAAGACATATAGATGCCTATCTACAAAGTGCAGAAAAGGATAAAAGCTTGCTACTTAAGGTATTTCAAGATGATTTTAGCGGGCATGGTTGGCGATATGAGACCTATCTTGACCTTCTTTCCACGGTTTGGGACTTAAATCATTCAAAATCCAAGAAGATAAAAGTAAAAGCCGTTGATCAACCCATTTATTGGGAAGGTATTCATACACGAGAAGATTATGATGCTTTTTTAAAGTCTCTTGTGGCTAGAGATTATTTTATGTACAAAACTATTATAGATTATATGGGTGAATTTGCCGAAGGAAAAAAGGGGATCTTTCTTACCAATACAAGACACGCATATAAACAGGTAAGAGATAAAAGGGGAAAGCTTTACTGGAACTGCGGCACTTTTTTTAAACAATGGTATCCTAACAAAACGTATTCCCTTAGGATTCACAACGCCACACTTTCAATCATGAAAAAAGCGAAATCGAATGCTAACGCCACTTCAGATGGATTGGCAAAGTATACCTACGAGTGGGTTAAAATGGAGAATGGAATTTGGGATGAAGCTTTGAGTCTGAACGGTAATATACCTGTTGCATTTTCACTTCAAGATAATGTATTTGGTCAAGCAGGCTATATTGGAAATCATATGTTGAATGTGGAAGCGGGTTTGGCGATGTATGACGCATATGATGCACTGGTTTTCTTGAAACCACTTGATGAACTTCATTTCTCCGGCAAGGTAGATTTCATTTATACCAATTCCTTCAAAACCGAACTTGGAAGACGAATCAAAATTTTACATGAAGAAAAAATAGATGAGTTTTTATCTCAAAATAATGTCTCCTCAATACCTGAATATATTGAAAGCATTTCCAGTTATCAAAAGCCTACCAAAAATGAACTTATTCGAAGTAGGTAGTTACGCCGACCGAAGTTTATTGAAAGTACCGATGTAATATGGATTGTATGGAGTTGCAAAGATCCAAAAAATTGGTAGGTCCCAATAATTCTAGGCCAAAATGCTCTCATGCCCCGAATCCTTCACAAACAAGCAAGAACTCTGGGTTTTAACCGACATTTCTTTTACAAAATCGAACTTAAGGTCAGCATCCATCCCAAAGATATTGAGATCGGCTGAAGGTGCGCTTTGCACCACGGTATGGAAATTACCAACATGTACTTCGGTTAGCGTTTCAGGCAGTCGGGCCAAGTTGATCAACAAATTCAAAAATTTTTTGGCGTTCGCTTCTTCCTTAGGGTCACTTATGACGGTAATTATCCGAATACGTGCCTTCCAATTCATCTTTAGTTTGTAGGCTACAAGCATGGATAGGTCCAAGTTCCCAATATCCCAGCCCAAATCCCAATTATTTCTTCGGTCACTCACCCAAACGTTGATGGTATTTCGTTGACCCAACAAGGCTTTTGGGTGGGATAAAAACAAGAGCACCCCAATTTCCAACCGAATGGACTCTTTCATCACTGGGCGAAGCTCGGTTTCATAATCATCGTGGTTCTGTAGATTTAAAAAGATGATATTGGGTCTAAAAAATGCCCCTTGCAAGGCCTGACTGCTATAGTTGATGCCCTTCGCAAATTCGTCCGTATGTATCACCGAAGTAGAGGAGAACACTTCCTTCTGACGAAATGATTCGGAAATGGCCTCTAATTCCTCTGCGAGTGTGCTATTTTCATGATAGCCTTCAATGCCCAATAGTTTTATAGAACCTTTGGGCTTGGCAATATTCCGCAAAAACTCAAAAGTTCCCCGTAAGCCATTGATGTCCCTTACCGGCACCATCAAGTTGGCCTTCCAGGCACGCTGTTGCATTTTTTTCATGCCCCAGGTGTGCTTTGCCGCCCATTCGGCAAAGGAAAAGAACAAACCTGAGCGTACATCTTCAAAAGGAGTTTCCAGATTCTGACGTGATAAATACCAGTAGACCATCAAAACAATGGCGATGGATACCAAACTCACAGTAGGATTGATGATGAACATGGCAAATACCGAAGAGACCAATCCAAACCATGGCACCCATCTATGGATTTTAAAAACAGGTCTATAACTGATCAGGCCCAAGTTTTGTTCGATGATGACCACAATATTGATCATGGCATAGGTAATCAAAAAGAATAGGGTCACCAAAGGGGCAACTGCATTGATGTTGCGAAGCAGAAGAGTAATAAAAATAAGAATTCCCGTAACCAACATGGCATTTCGTGGCTGACCGTTGTTGCTTTGTCCAGCCAAGAAATTGGAAAAGGGGAGTACCTTATGTTCTCCCATGGCAAACAAAATTCGTGAGGAACCTACAATGGATGCCAAGGCCGAAGAGAAGGTCGCTCCAAGTATTCCGGCCAAAATCAAAGGACCGATGTATGCCTTTTCGACCATAACATAGTAGTTGTTCAAAAGCTCTTCTTCTGAAGCACTTCTCGAAATCCAAAAAGCCATCAACATGTAAATGACAAAACTTACCCCAATGGCCCATAAAGTTCCGGAAGGAATGCTGTGTTTAGGGTCTTTTAGTTCACCAGACATATTGGCTCCTGCCATAATTCCAGTAGCAGCCGGAAAGAAAACAGCAAAAACCAGCCAAAAATCGCTTCCACTAAACCCATTTTCTATGGATCCCTTAAAAGAACCCCAACTTAGCGCCTCACTAGTGGGTATGGTCATGGAACCTTCGTATGCTGCAATGATGATGGAAATTATGGACAATGCTATAATGCCCATAATAATGAACTGGGTCTTTATCGCGAGGTTGGCGCTGATATACGCAATGGTGATAAGCACTCCGAAAACAATAATATCAACCAAAAAGGCATTATGGTCTGGGAAGATGCCCATCCAACCTTCCCGAAAACCAAAAATATACATGGTGACGGCCAAACCTTGAGAAATATATCGTGGAATACCTAAACTACCGCCCACCTCCAAACCCAAAGCTTGGGATACGATGGCGTAAGCCCCACCGGCACCTATTCGAATGTTGGTAGTTATGGCCGACATGGAAAGTGCAGTACAAAGGGTAATCAAAAATGAAATAATAATAATCAACCAGGTTCCCAAAAGACCTGCGTTGCCGACTACCCAACCTAACCGAAGATACATGATGACCCCTAATATGGTCAACAGGGTGGGAGTGAACACTCCACCAAAGGTTCCAAACTTTTTGAGGCTAGTCGGTTGTTCCTGCATGTATGGTGTGGTCAAATTTGAGTATTAAAATAGTGATTTAAAGTTCATAACATTTGATAAAATGAAAGATTCCTACGCCTTTACTTTTCAAAACAAAATGAGAAATGTTCTGACGGAATTATCATTTACACAGCTTTTCTGCAATACTTGTGGTTGCTTCGCCTAAAATTTAAAACGAAATATTATGTTCAAAAAATACAAAGTCCTCAAGTGGACACTGCTAAGTTTGAGTACCCTGATCATTATTCTTGTAATCTTCGGGTTTTGGTTTATGGGACTTATTCCACCTAGAAGTGAATCCCTTGAATCTACTTCGGTGAATGATTTGCCCTATTTAACCGAAAACGTCATTCCAGTTAGAGGCAAGATTTTGGTTGTGGTCACCAGCACGGACACGATGGGCAATAGCGACAAAAGTACAGGCTATGAACTTTCTGAATTGGCAAGGGCCTACTATGTGTTTCAGGCCAATGGTTATGAGGTGGACATTGCCAGCCCAAAAGGGGGGACTCCGCCCGTGGTGATTGATGATGAAGATATGGGTCCGTTTGATTATGCCTTTTTAAACGATACGGATGCACAAAGGAAAGTAAACCAATCCATCCCTGTAAAAGAAGTAAATAAGGAAACCTATGAGGCCGTATTCTTCGTCGGAGGTAAAGGCGCAATGTTCGATTTCCCCGAAAATGAATCCATACAGAATATTATTAAAACCTTATATCAATCTGATAAGGTTGTTGGGGCGGTATGTCATGGTCCGGCAGCTTTGGTCAATGTAAAATTGGACAATGGTCAATCTATTTTGGCCAACAAGAAGGTCAGTAGTTTTACCAATGATGAAGAGCTGCTGTTGATTCCAGATGCGGCTACAATTTTTCCGTTTCTTCTTCAGGATAAGCTGACCTCACAAGGGGCGCAATTTATTGAGGGGCCCATGTATTTGGACAATATCAGTTATGATGGCAATATTGTGACAGGACAAAACCCGTGGTCTGTCTGGTCGGTTGCTGAAACCATGATTCGGCAACTGGGGCATACCCCAAAGCTTAGAACAATCACGGATGAAGAAAATGCCGTTACCATCTTAAACACCTACCACAGTGAAGGTTCCCGTATGGCAAAAGAACAAATTGAAAAGATGTCCCAAGATACCAATAGGCCCATTAAAAGGGTTCTTATTGCAAAACATGGTATTATTGCCGCGATGCAGGGTAAAATTGGACAGTTTTTTGACCTGATTGGTTTGGTGTCTTTTGCTAAAAAAATGGAAGAACGGATGGCAGAAACTCCTTAAATTAGAAAAAATATTCATTGGGTTTTCTAGACATACTTCTTATTTTGATTAGCGGTGCTGGGCTTTTGCACGGTGTGTTTTTTGCCCTTTACCTGTTCTTTTTTGATCACAAAAAGCGAACAAAACCTAATGTTTTGCTTGGCCTGATATTGATTTTCATGGCCTTTCGTATCGGTAAATCGGTCATGCTTTACTTTGGAAAGGACTTGGAGCCGCAATTTATTTTTGCCGGTTTATCATTTCTCTTGATAATAGGGCCCTTGTTACGCTGGTATGTGCGGGCGATGACTAGGGCCAATTTTAAATTACTATATTCTTACCTGCTTGAAGCACTTCCATTTGCCCTGATATTTGTACTAAGTTTTTTTGTCAATAAAAGTTGGTTTGATGAAAGTAGTAAAGAAAGCATTGCTCTATTTGCCAGCATCATTCTTTTCATTTATTTCCACTTGGCATTCTATATTTTCTGGTCGGGCAGAGCGGTGTACAAGGTGAATAAACGCCTAGACAAGCTTATCCGGACCAAATCCCAATCTGCACTTTTGAGATGGCTGCAAATGCTTTTGGCCGGATTTGTACTCATCTGGATTTCATATGTTTTCAACCTTATAGAGGATACCGTTCCCTATATCGTCGGCCCAATTGTTTATTCTGTAGTGATTTATTTTTTGAGTTATAAGGCTTTTAAACTTAAGGTCACGTACCTGAATGGAGATGTCTTTGATGTGGATGACAAGGCCAATTTATTCCAGCAAATTCATAAGATTGTGATGGAAGAGAAAGTTTACCTGGAATCGGACGTTTCCTTGGCCAGCATTAGTAAAAGGGTGAACAGCAGTACACAAAATACCTCAGGTGCGATTAATCAAAATGCCAAGCAAAATTTCAATGATTACATCAATTATCACCGGATTCAGGATGCAAAAAAATTACTGACGGATACAAATGCCATGAAATATACCATTGCTTCAATCGCATTTGATACAGGATTTAGCAGCTTATCATCCTTTAACCAAGCTTTTAAAAAATTTGAAGGGATGACCCCCTCCCAATTTCGCAATGGCAAAGCCCCTTAGTTGATCAAGGTTAAAACGATTTACGGAAATCATGGAAGTTAAGGATTCAAGAAAATTCTACTCACTTCAATTTACTAAGTAGAACCCCCATTTTGTTTACTCCTTAAGATAGAGTGCCCTCCCAAAAAGCATATAGGAATTATCTTTGAACACGAAGTCCTCAACGCTCATGTGTTCATCATCAACCAAGGAATAAATGGTCTTTCCTTTTTCAGTCTCCTGGTCTCCCCATAAAACGGTCATGCTGTCATTGTTAATCTCCAAAACCAAGGGTAATATCATTCCTCTTGAATCAAACCAAACCCCTTTATTCTGTTCTAAATTATAATAAGCTTTGGCGTTCATTACTCTTTCCACACCCGATTTATCGTTAAACCTGTTTTCAAAATTTAGCACCATAAACTTGGAATTCAGCTCATTTTCCCATTGCATTTTAAATGAGGCCTTTTGATTAAAAAGAGTGCCAGTACCGTTCCAGCCACCTAAGAGGGTTTCTGAAAAAACTCCTTGAGTTTGAGCATGGATGTTCCCCACTAAAATTATTGAACAAAAAAGGAGGGCTAGGTAAAATATTTTTTTCATGAGAAGTAGTTTTATAAAAGACGAATATTTTAGGAGTGTTTGGACATTTTTTTGATAATTTCAGCGCAATTTCTTTCCCTAATTCCAATACATTAACGTGAGTGACGATTTAGTGGTCGATTGCTGTATAAGCCCCGCAGTGACCATTTTGCTTAGCATTGTGCCCTAAAAATACTTATATTGTTAAGAAGTTCATAAAACATTGAATTCACGATTAAAATTGCTTTAAAATGTTCACAAGTGTAATCATTTCGGTAGTTGGAGGCATCATCTTTATCTTATTTGCCATATTATATAGAAAAAATCCAGGCTTAAGTGTAGGTTTGGCCAGTATTGGGATTGTATTGTTGATTTACGGAGGGTTTACTTACGGCTCTATGAATCCCATTCCCATAAATGAGACTTTCGACACAGGTAACAAATTGCAGGTGGAATATCCGGTAACACAAGTGCAGGTCATCTCTCCCGTTGCTGGCGACGCAGTGAACTGCCGAATTCTTAGTATGGGCGTATATCCGGAAAATCACAACAAGGATATTTGGGTACTGCTACGACCCTCAGATGAAAAATTCTATCCACAGTCCGACTGGACCAACACCTCTTATAAGGAAAATGGCAAGTGGCAAGTGGTGACCCGTTTCGGAGGGGACCAAGGAGAGGCCTATGATTTGTTTGTGTATGAAACCGATTCCATAGCCTCAGCTTTTTTTAGTGAAACCATTGCCCAATGGAAGGCAGCTAATGCTTATGAAGGCTTGACAACGGAAGAGTTGCCACCAGGCGCCACGGAAATAGATAAAATTCAGGTGACTTTGGAGAACAATTGTAGAGGAATACATTAGACCCTGTAAGAAGTTATACCCAACAACTTTGGCAGTGGGACATTGAGTTTAGCTGCGTTCGAATTAACCACCTTCATTGACCTTTAAGTAGAGTAGGACAGCTTGTCGTTTCTGACGAGCTATAATTTTAGGAATCCCTATTTTAGCGCTTAAAGAATTTTATTTGGATTCACTGACCCAAATAGTTTTAGGAGCCGCGGTAGGAGAGGCCACCTTAGGAAAGAAAGTAGGGAACAAAGCATTGCTTTACGGTGCCATTGCAGGCACGATTCCTGATTTGGATGTTATCGCTAATTTTTTAACTGACACCATCACGGCCATCGAGCTGCATCGAGGGTTCAGCCATTCCATAGTTTTTGGCGTGTTGTTGGCTCCCATATTGGGATGGTTGGTCAATAAGCTGGAGCGAAAGCACAATTTAGGTTGGAAACCTTGGGCCAAGCTCTTTTTTTTGGGTCTTTTCACACACCCCTTGCTGGATGCTTTCACAACTTGGGGAACACAACTCTTTTGGCCATTTAAAGTGCGCTTGGCCTTTAATTCAATTTTTGTGATTGACCCTTTGTACACCCTTCCATTTTTGTTACTGACCCTAGTGCTTCTTTTTTATAAAAGGGATTCAAAGATGAGAAGACGTCTGAACATAGCTGGATTGGGCATTTCAACTGGATATCTCATATTAACGTTGGTTATCAAGGAAGTAGTGAATCAAAAATTTGAGCAAGCGCTTAACGACCAACAAATAGCGTATAGCAATATCAGCACGCGTCCCGCACCATTGACTACCCTATTGTGGAATGCCAATATTGAAACGGCTGACAGCTATCTCATTGCTGATTATTCTCTTTTTGACACTGCGCCTATTCGTTTTGAAACCTATCCCAAAAATCGAAAGGAATCGACAATAATGATGAAGTTTCCCAATGTACAACGTTTGATGACCATAACAGAAGGATGGTTCATCATAGAACAAAAAATGGACCAATGGTATTTTTATGATTTGCGGTTTGGGCTTGTACCCCGTAAGGATCAGCCCCCGTTTTTTGCCTTCACTTATCTTTTAGAAGAAATAAATGGCCGCATTAGGGCCACAGAAACTCCAAAAACGGAGCGAGATGCAAATTACCTCTTATCCCAAATTTGGGAACGCATAAAGGGGAGGCCCTAGATGGGCTTTCATTTAGTCCCTGTTCTAAAAAGTAAGGTTAAAGTGCGTCATCATCCATAAAATCGATGACGGTCTCACCGTCCAAATCGGAAAGTATACTTTGGTGCACCTCTCCGGTGCCCAAGAATCGATAGCGAAGTCCTGCTATTCTGCCAATAGTTTCATTATAACTGCCGGCGAAAAGGGTTTGATTTGCAAAACTAACGGTTAACTTCTTTTCTTTCACCAGAACCTTAATCTCTTTGGGTTCTGACAGATCAATACCTAGGCCCGAAAGATCTTTTTCCTTTCCATCGAGATAAACGTCGTTCATCATAACCCATAATTCAGAGGCACAACCTGGAATGCCCAATGCAATGACCATAGCACCTTTGGTACCTAACACAATAATGTAGGCCATTTGACACACCGCCCACTTATCCCGATAGGTATTTTTAAGGGTGGAACGAAGCTCAAAATTATCACCTGAAATGGTTTCAAAATCCATGACCCTGTGAAAGGTAGATCTTATAGGCTTCTCACTGGCTTCTATTTCTTCAATCGCTCTTTTGGGAAAAGCAAGGTTGCCTTCATACACCTCTTGGGATTTTAAGTATTTCGGAATAGGGCGATAGTCCAGAGTGCCCAACCAACCTTGGGTTTTAATAAAAAGATCATGTTGTTTGATGGCTTTTCCATCCACCAAAAGTTTTGCCCTAAAATAACCCGGAAAATAGTACTGTCCTGTGGCTTGTTTTTGGCCTGGTTGGAGGTCAATGGTCTTTGTAGGGTCCCAATATTGTTGGATATGGATACTGTCAGATTTGATTTCTCCCAAATCAAGGTCAAAGACCACGGAGTTAGGTAAGCCTTTGGCAATAGGCCTGCTATTGAAGACCACTTTTGAAACATCAATCGGTTCCTCTACTTGGGACGGACCCCTTAAGGAGTAAAAAGAAATAAAAACCAAGGTCATAACCGAAGCACTCATCATAATAACACCCAAATTGGCCCGTATCTTTCTCGTTATACCCGAACTTTTTTTCTCGGGGAGATTTCCCTTAAAATCTCGCCAGTTTTCAAAACCGGCAAATTTTGCTAGGGTATTCAATGTGGTAATACTCGGAGCGCTTTTATAGTCGATTCGCCCCCAGACCCTTTTAAGGGTCACAGGGCTCAAAAGCACTTTGGTCTCTTGCTGAATGCGCTCGCTGAGCTCCACAAACATGTCGTTGTGCCACGAATCGGAAGCGCCCCATCCCAGTTGCGTTTCAATCTGCTCCAAACATTTTTGAACGTATGCCAGTTCGTGATACATTACATGGTGTTAGACCACAAAGATTGCAAAAATTCCAACGCATGAATGGGAATGAATCAACTTGAACGAACTTGTTTTCTTCATTTGCCCGCTTACTTTTTTCTTAGCATCATCAAAAATCAAAAACATGAGCAAGTCAACTATTTTCTTTGCGTTCCTACTTTTTCATTCGATTATTGCCCTGTCACAGGAGATCATTCCCTTGGATACGGTGAATTGGGATATCAATGCCCGATCCTATGTATTGGAATCCTTTAAGGGGAAAGATGCCATTTATCTGCAGGCGGGTTCGATGACACTAAAAGATGCCAATTTTTTAAATGGGACCATTGAATATGATATTTATATGACAGAGACCCGAGGGTTTCCTGGAGTCTATTTTAGATCGAATGGTTCAGATGCCGAGCAGTTTTATATCCGTCCCCATCAATCGGGCAATCCTGATGCCAACCAGGCGGTTGCTGTATTCAAAGGGATTACCCCTTGGCAGTTTTATTTTGGGCCAAAGTATTCGTTTGTTTATGACTATCCGGTAGACCAGTGGATGCATGTTAAAATAGTGGTACATGATGATAAGGCCCAAGTGTATCTAGACCATGCCGAAAAACCCAATTTGTCATGGCAATTGTTTCATGAGGCCAAGGCTGGAGGCTTAACTTTCACTGGCGGTTTGGCGAACGGCATTCATTTGGCCAACTTCAAGGTAAACAAAGATGAATTTGAGCTAAAGGATTTCAATCCCGGCGAACGGGAGCCTATAGAAGGTGCTATAGCGCAATGGGAGGTATCCGATAAGTTTGAAGAAAAACTATTGGACAATCCCAACAACGTACAATCAGTCATCAATGGACGCAAATGGGGCCAAAAAATAGTCTTGGAAGAAGGGGTTGCCGCCAATATTTCAAGAAAAGTGGAACTACGGGATGATACCCCGGGCAATACCGTTTTTGCCAAACTCACCATCACAGCAAATAAAGATGAAACCCGATTGTTTGAGTTCGGATACAGTGATAGAGTAGTGGTCCTATTAAACGGCGAGCCCATCTACAAAGGAAACAATGGGTTTCGGACTAGGGATTACCGTTACTTGGGCACCATCGGACTTTTTGATGCCGTGTATCTAAATCTAAAAAAAGGAAAGAACACACTATTATTGGCTGTTTCTGAAAATTTTGGGGGCTGGTTGGTCACTGGCAGGTTTGCCAATACCCAAGGGTTGAAAATAGAATAGTGGTCTTTCCTTGGAATTCGTTTATTTATTTAAATCCTCCTGAACAATGTTCTGTTTGTTAAACACCTTGGTCCAAAATGGAATTAGGAAGTAGACCATGGCAGGAACCAAAATTAGTGTTAGGATTAAGGTTCTCAAATAAATGGGCAATTCGGACAGCATTTCTCCGAAAACTACCATAATCAAAGTAATAGTTGGGTAGATGGCTACCCAAACTATTACTGCATTTTTTAGCTTTTTCATTGTACTCTTTTTTATTCTTAAACATTTAGTGTTTCCAAGTGCACATTTTTCGATGTCAAATTCTCCATCAGATGTGATTGGGAAGATGTACCTGGAATGGAGATAACATTGGCTGCGTAGTCCAATAACCACTTCAAGGAAAGTTGGTTAACCGAGATTCCCTTTTCATTGGCCGCTTTCAAGGCGTTTATGTCCCACTGGTTTGCTGCAACCGGTGTATGGGCGATAAAGGCAATGTTTTGGTCAGTGGTTTGCTTTACCACGTCCTCATACCGTCGATCACCATAATTGAAGGCATTTTGAACGGCATCGATTTTGGCTACTGATTGCGCTCTGTCGAATTGCTCAACAGTGACATTGGAGATACCAATATGTTTTATTTTCCCTTCCTTTTGAAATTGGGCCAAGGCACCCACCGAATCCTCAATGGGGATGTTAGGGTCAACCCGATGTAAAAAATACAGGTCTATGGTTTCCCGCTGCAATCTTCGCAAACTCCCTTCAATAGCGGTACGCAAATAATATGGGTGGCCATTGGCCAATACGGCCCCCGGCTTATACTTAACCGCGCCACCTTTAGTAGCAACAAGCACGTTGTCTTTGAAAGGTCGCACGGCTTCTTCTACCAAAAGTTCGGAGGTATAAGGTCCGTAAGAGTCGGCTGTGTCGATAAAGTTCACGCCATTTTCTATGGCTGTTCTAATAACTGAAATCGCATTTTCCTTATTGAGGGAGTCTCCCCAAATGCCATTACCAGTTGTGCTTCTCATTGTTCCAAAACCTAGTCGGTTGATTTCGAAATCTCCTAATGTAAAAGTGTCTTTAGTTTTCATTTGTACGATGTTTAAATTTTATGGTACAAATGTCCTTCAAAAGGAAGGTGATTATGTGGTGAAGAACGAAGTGATACTGGTGAAAATCCCAGTTTTTGAATTAATTCTACTTAAAATTTCTGTACTTGGTAGGTGAAATACCAGTTTTTGCTCTAAAGAATTTGGTGAAGTTGGAGGCATCTTGGAACTTTAAAAAGTAGGCAATTTCATTTACGGCCATATCAGTATTGCCCAATAAAGACTTTGCCTCCAAAACAAAACGGTCCGACAGGATTTCTTTGGGCGTGCGTCCTGTGGCTTTCTTTATGACTTCACCCAAATAAGTGGAATTTACATGAATCCGTTCAGCTATCTCCCCTATGGTAATTTGCTTTTCCGCCTTGTCTTGGATAATAGCATAAAGATGATCTTCCACAATGTGTTCGAACATTTTAAAAATGCGGTGTGGTTTCGATGCATTTTGAGTCTCAAACTGTGTGTCGTACAATTCTGTCATATGAATCATTAAAAGTTCCAACAAGGCTTCAGCTTTTTTAAACTTGGTTTTGCTGTCGGAATAAGAGACGTCATATAGGTATTTAAAAATACGTTCCGATTCTTCAAGCGCTTGTTTATTGAGGTTAATGACCACTTCCGATGATATTTTGAAACCCTTAAAGCCGGTAACCAGCTTTTTTAAACTGTTGTTCAAAATGAATTCATCCATAAAAAGTAGCACATAGCCATCCCATTCGGAAAGTCGATTGTAATAGCGCAAATGCGCCGGGGCCATAAAGTAAAGGCTGCTGTCACCGATATGATAGTCCGAAAGTCCGATTTTGTAATCTGCCTCGCCCTGTATCATCAGAATAATGGCGTAGGTGTTGCTTCGAAAAATTTGCGTTTCCTTCAGCCAACTATTCGGGGTATCACTAAATTTATGAATATGAAAGTGTTCACTCAATGGCTTTACCGTTTTCAGGCCATCGAGCAATTCGGAGATACCTTTAAAATATGAAGTGTTACCTTTCAATGCTTAAATATATAAAATGAAACCCTCAGTATATGGAAGAAATACGATTGGCGAATAAAGAAGACGCCTCTTCGATTGCTTTACTGGGAAGAATTACATTCACCGAAACTTTTGGCAACTTGTTCACCGACCGGGAGGGATTAAAAAACTATCTGGACACCACTTTCTCTGTTGATAAGATTGAGCAAAGTCTTCAAAAAGAAAACAATGCGTATTGGATAGCTCTTGTTGACCGTCTTCCGGTAGGCTATGCCAAACTAAAACTCCATTCTCCATCTGATTTTGTTCCCTCGGAGAAGGCAGGTCAACTACAGAAAATTTATGTCCTAAAGGATTTTTTATCCATGAAAATTGGCAAACGCCTGCAAGATGTGTTGCTCAAAAAAGCAAAAGCCAGTGGATGTGAGCTCATTTGGCTATCTGTTTATAAGGGAAATCAAAGAGCCATCCGCTTTTACGAAAAAAATAACTTCAAAACCGTGGGCGAGCACCAATTCAATATCGGAAAAGACACTTTTGAGTTTATGGCGATGGCAAAGCGGTTGGTAAATCACTAAGCTACTTTGGTTTAATAGGTAATTACCCCTAAATATTGCCAACAGCTATCAAAAGGTATGCTTCTTTAGGAGTATTTTTGGCTGGAAATGTCATCTGCGACAGGCACTAATTCTAGCATTCTTACGTTAGATATTATCCAAAAACCTATCCAATGACCTTCCGCCTCAAATCCCTCAGAATACTTGTTGCATACTTAGTTTTTTTCATGCTTTTTTCTTGTGAAAAAGAGGAATCCAACGATCAAGGCAGCGCAACTCAATTACTTCCCATTGAGATTGTTACCAATACGGACACTTCCGGAGTAGGGGATTTAACCATAACCCAGGCAAATGGAATGGTCAACCGACAGAACGCTATTCCCTATAACGAGGTGCAGGAAGTTGAAGTGGACTTAAATTCTGAAGGCACCTACATCTTTGAAGTGGAAGACCCGGCCTTCGGGCAGATCAAAATATATGCCACCCAAGAAGAGTTAAAAAATTACACAATAGATAATCCGCTTACTCTACAGTTTGAGCATTACAAAAATCAAAAAGTGGCAACTTTTAGGGTGCAATCTGAATCAGATGGCCAAAACCGACTGCGATTTATTGATGTAACGGTAATGCAAGGATACCGTTCGCTGTACCATATCGATTGGGGTGATGGAAGTGAAGAGGTGGCCGAAGCCCCTTCCGAAATTCAGGCACCTAGTGATAGAATAGAACACCGCTATGCTGCCGCAGGGGAATATACCATAACACTGAGCACTACGGATGTTACAGAAGTCACCGGACTGCACCTACAAATTACTGGGAATGGCAAGGGTGATAAAATTCAAACCCTTCAGCTGGAAGAACTGCCCAACTTAACTTTCTTGGGAGTGGGCGACAACACCTTGCCCAATATTGATTCCATTTTGGAGCGATTTCCTAAACTGAACCATCTGGCTGTAAGGTTTGGCGAGTTGAACTCCATTGACGTGTCCAAAAACCCATTGCTGGAAATATTGGTGGTAAGTGACGATTTCGATACCGAGATCAAGGGCTTGTCCACCCTGACCAACCTAAAATTTCTGGGAGTGACCGGAACCATTGAGAATCTGAACCTGGCATTGCACCCCGAACTGTACCATGTAACCATTCGAGGTCATAAGATGAGTTCATTAGATGTTTCCCAAAACCAAAAATTGACCACCTTGATTCTGCAGCTCAACGAATTGGAGCAAATAGATTTGAGCGCCAACGTAAACTTGGAGAATTTGTACATCACCAATAATAGCCTTACGCAGCTGGACCTATCGAACAATACCGAAATCAAGTTTTTAAACCTGTATGCCAATTATATTGAAGAGTTGGACATCACCCAACAAACCCAGCTGGAATTCTTGAATTTATCCTCGGTACATTTAAAGCAGCTTGCTGCTCCGCAGAGTTTGGATGATATCAACCATATCGATTTGACCAACTCGCGTTTTCTGAATGAGTCCGAATTACTGGACGCCGTTTTTCTGGGTCAGGACAATAACCCTAAAACCGAAGGTCGAATTATTTTTAATGACCTGGCCGTTATTATAGATAGACAAATTCCACTATTAAATGAACTGGTTGACGTCTATGATTGGAATATTAATATACCAGAATAGCGAAACAGAACGTAAGGCACCTACCACTTTCTCACCGTTGAAAGGGGAAGGGTTCATAATGACCTATATCATTGCTTAAACCTTTGACAGCGAGTAGCTTTGGTGCTTGATAGAAAACCGAGCACTTATGAAAAAACTAGCAACTTTATTACTTGTACTCTCTTCTGCATTGTCATTTGGTCAGAATGAGGAAAGCAAAGAAATCTTAATCGACAAAGCACAGGCCGACGATACTTACGTCGCTGGAGAAACCATCAAAGTAAATGCCCCAGTACAGGGCGACCTGGTTATGGCGGGCGCAAGCCTTAGCGTTAAAGACCGTATTGATGGCGACCTTACCGCGGCTGGTGGAGAAATTTCGGTCGAAGGCCCTATAGCCGATGATGTTCGTGTTGCCGGAGGAAGAATAACCATTGACTCCGAGATTGGGGACGACCTAGTTGTTTTTGGAGGGGAAATTATCCTTACAGAGAATGCCCTGATAAACGGTAAGCTCGTCTGCCACGGCGGCGACGTTACTGTCAATGGTGAAGTTATCGAAGGGCTAAAAATTAGCGGAGGGGATGTCTCCATCGACGGAACCATACGGGGACCCTCAAAGATAGCGGGAGAAGATCTTACACTAGGGACCAACGCGAAATTCCATAAAGATGTGGAATACTGGGATAGCGGTGGAGAAATAAATTTCAACAATGCCTTGGTGAATGCCAATGCCCAGTTCAATGAAGATCTTGAGGAAGAATCACAAATATCAGCAATTGTACTTGGGATTAGCTCAGTGAAAAAATGGGTGATCTATATCTTTTCTTCCTTTTTGGCCATTCTGTTCTTCCATGCCCTCTTTAGAAATGCCTTTGCAAGTGCTGTGGAAGGTTTAGAGGACAATTGGTTAAAGAGCTTTGGCTTTGGCTTGATCTACTTGATCGGGATCCCTGTCGCGATCCTCATTACCTTTTTTATAACCATAGGTATCAAATTAGGACTTTTTGCTGCTGCCGTTTTTGTGTTTAGTTTGGTGTTTGGCCAGGTCGTTGCCGCTATTTTGATGGCTTATTATCTGAGGAACAGTAAAGATAAAGATTGGGGCTTTTGGCCTGTGACCTTTGTGGCCTTGGGGTTTGCCATTCTATTGCGTTTGGTCGCCATGATTCCTTACGCCGGTATCGCGCTTGCTGTCATCATTCTATCGGTGACCTATGGTGCATTGACCTTGCAGGTATTTCGTGCCAAAAAACAGCGTATTGCAAGTTAACTCGCTTGCAGAACTACAAACAAATCCATCGAAGCTTCAAAGAGCCGAGAAGGAGAATAGGGAAGTTACATTTTTAAAATCCAAAGTAGAAGCCATAAAATTTTTGACAAGGGAGAAAGCCTACACTCAGCATTTTGCAAAAAACTACCTAGAGCCAGCTTCATTGGATGTTTACATCAAACGCTGTAAATCAATCTCTGAAAATTCCTGAACTTACGCCCATAGGCTCTTAAGTATTCAATAAGATGGTTGTAAGGCCCAAGAGTCACACACAAAATGCTTTTAATCCGTTTCATCATGCTTTCGTATAAGCAATATATACACCCCAAATTTAATAAAGAAATAATTAATTTACATTTAATTAACGTTAAATTTACATAGATAGTGTTTTGAAAACTAAAATTAGGCTATTGGGAAGGTCAATATATTCCAAATGGAATACGGTTTCTGCCAAACTCTAAACGAACCCTTTGAAGCTCGATATAGCGGAGAAGGGGAGAAGGGGAGTTCCAATATTTTGATGTAACTCTGGGCCTTGCATAATATCAATCATTGGATTAAAAATGCCAACCTAGCTTGAGTGAGATTTCAGGTACGATAAGTGGTGTTTCATAGCTACTTTGATCTACACTTACTTCTGTATCACCTGCAATCCTGAGATGTACTGCCGCCCAAGGGTTCAAATAAAAATTCTTGTGAAATTTCCAGACATACCCGCCGCCAAGCGTGAATATGAAATTGTTGTATTCTGCTGTTTCCAATTGGGCATCGGTCTGTATACTGGCATCCCAGTACTCCAGACCAGGCCCAATCCACCAACCTTTGAAGTCAGGTTTAAAAAAATAATCTACAATAGCGGCATAAACTCTCATTTCATTATTGGTAAAGCCATCTTCCAAGATAAAGCTCGGTGTCTCTATTTTTGTAATTACCGCCCTATACCTAAAATGATTGTGACCCACCCAGACTGAACCATAATATCCCTCGAATATGTAGGGTACCGCATCCAGTTCAAAACCAACAGTAGTTTTTATTGTTTGCTCTTCGGCATCTTGCCCGTATGCAACAATCAAAAACAAAAAAGAAAAAAGGAATACACAAAATTTCATGGTTTTCAAGTTTTTTGACCCCAAAAGTATTCCTGAAGACTGTGGCCTACAATGACGCGTATCAGTCTGTTATACAAGTTAACCTTGAACAGCTTGGTCGGAAGTATTGGGGCAGTTTTACCCACATAAACATTTGTATGACCAGAAATAGTAACTTAGAATTTCTTTTCATATCAACGTATTAATCTGAACACGATACTATGAAATCCTTGAAAACAAAAATCAGCCTTTTGCTGCTTTTATTACCAATGATACTGTTGAACGCACAAGGAGAACTAAAATCGGTTGAAGGTTATTCACCACAGATTGGTCTAATGGTCTATATGTTAGAAGACCTAAAAGACAGAATTACCCAACAAGTTAAAGACTTGGACCAATCACAAACTGATTTCTTGTATGATGCTGATGCCAATAGCATAGGATCATTGCTCATGCATTTGGTGTCTACGGAATCCTATTACCAAATAGCGACATTGGAGGGCCGAGAATGGACAGAAGATGAACGAACGGAATTGGGTATGGCAGGAGAACTTAATGAAGAAGTAAAAAGCATACTCAAAGGTAAGCCGATTAGGTATTATTTGGATTTATGGGATAAAGTCCGTGAAAAAACCCTAAATGGACTCAAAACCAAAGATGATGCTTGGTTCTCATCGAATATAGAAGAGGGATTAAACTACCACTATATCTGGTACCATGTGATGGAACATTCAGCCAACCATATGGGGCAAATAGCAACCATAAAGAACCGCTTCCCCAAATAAAACATCTGTATCATAATGTACCGCATGAAGCCTTTCCTGTTTGCCCTTATAGACGATAAAACCTGGAGTGATACACTGAGAATAGAGCCATTCGTTGTTGCTGTCAAATTTGCCCCAAACCCAAACAAGTTATCCGAACATTTTTGATCTTGGATTTATTGTACGTTTGGCTATGTGTTTTTCTTAGCACCGACAACTATCCTTTCCACAATCCGTTTTGCCGTGGTAAGGGTCGACAGATCGGTAAAGAGCTCACCCGTCTGCCCGGATTGGTGCCCATGTCCCACAAGTTCCATCAAATAATATTGTTTACCGTCCTCCATATCGACCATAGTTTCGAAAATAATGGAAGGTTGCCCCAACTGCCCAGTACCACTATGGAAAACTTCATCGTTCGGGAAGTCGTACTCGGAATAATACTCATTGTCGTCAAAAGCAACGTTCAGCTCCACTCTCACCCTGAACTTTGTTGTCCTATCCGTCGAAGTATTCAGGTTAAAGTTGTCTGTTATGGTCTCACCGGTAATCGCATCTGGAAAATCGTCCCGATGGGTAGGTACGTACATCCCATCGGAATATTGGACCCCTCTTTTGTGTGACCAAACGGGCAATGCATTGACCCTTCTAAAGTCGCCTACCGCATCTTTCGCTTCATCAAACTCCTTGAAATTATCCTTGCTTCGTCCCCCAAAGAACAATCCTTTGGCCGTGGCCTTTGATACAAATAGTGTTTCGAGATAGTTTCCATTATCATCCTCAAGCCAAACCGCCATCTGGGGATGCCAATAGTGCTCGGAACGCAATAGATTTATAGTGAGCTCAATAGCCTTTTGGCCATTCATTTCGATGACCTCGTATTCCGAAAGATTAAGTTCCTTTTTGGCCTTGGCCTTGGACCTAGCCCCAAAATCCATCATGGACCCCAATGGCTCTACCTGAAAATATCCGGCGGATATGAACATTAGCGCAACCAGTGAAACAAACAATATAATCCGGCCCTTACTGTACATCTTGATGGAGCGGAAATTGTTCCTCATGTGCAGTACTGCACCTGCGGTGAAGAGTATTCCGAAAACAGTGTGTAAAGTGGCTGTTATGCGGGAATACTCGTTGAAATAGGACAGTATCCCGGTAATGAGCAGAACCATAAAGCTCAAGCCCACAGAAAGGCTTATGATTTTTCTGAACGTCATTTGCTATGGCTTCGTTTGATGGTAAAAATGAAGAATCCCCAATGGGCAATTGGGGATTCCCGATTAACAAATCTTTTATCTATTGGGTAGATAGCACCTCTTTAAGCCCCTCTATGCGACCCTTTAAATAGCTCACTTGCTTTGCCTTGTTCTTTGGAAGGTTGAACGCAAGTGCAGTGTATCTCAGTTTTTCGGCAAATGCCTCCTCCATGATCTTCAATTCCCTTACAATGATCTGTAGGCTTTCATCATCGGTTTCACCAACGATGCCGTGAATATCGTACACCCGTGATTCGAACACAGGGCTCTTTGATTTTTCCATTTCCGCTTTAACTGCAATAAGGTCCAAACGAAGGTTGCTGATGACCTTGGCCTCTCCAAATTTCGTCTTTGCCCCGCGACATCCAGAAGGGGAACATCCGGAGGTGGATTCGGCCATCGCCTTACTCGAAGTACCACAAGAGGCTTTCTTGCCCTCCTCATCCATGGCACAGGAAGCCTTGGCCTCTTTCTTATCCGTACAAAAAGAAGTCTGGGCTACGGCATTGGTACTAAATAACATTCCAAATGCCAAGAAGGCCGGAAATACGATTGTTTTTGGGTTTAATCTCATGATATGCATGTTTTTAATTTTAATTGCCGCCTTTAAAGACGCAAACTATTCATACTGATGCACAAACTAAATGAAACCCTTCCATGATGTGGGTTATAGCGCGGTTATTTCATGTTATAGCGCGGTTAATTTTCTGGGATACGGACGATTAATACCTAAATTTGACCACGTGAGACACAAAAGAACATACCTGTTGATGGCCATCGTTTCGATGCTGTTGTTGGGGCTCTTGGCCAATCAGATAGTATATGTCTATACCGCCGCTATCGAACAGGAAGCGCATTTCAATGAAAAGGCTTCACTGGCCCTTGAATCCATAGTCAATAATGTGTCCGAGGACTATCAGGTGTGTCAGAGCGTGAACGACTATTGCCTGGGGAACGATTCCAACAGCTCTTGCAAGGCGACTTTTGAGTCCAAGGACGAATGGCAGAGTGTGGATTCCATTATCCGTACCGAGCTTCTTGCCTCGAACATCGATTTAAAGTACAGGTTTGATTTTTGCAAAAGCAGTATTTCCAACGACCATCCGATCAACACAAAGAATACTTTCACCACGGACTTAAAGGGGCCTGTTCCAAGTTCTGCTGGGATTCTGATGCACTTGGAGTTTCCAAGCAAATCCAATTATATCATGCGTCAGATGGGACTTCCATTCCTGTCCTCGGTCATGATGATCCTTCTTATATCCATAGGTTTTGTGGTTACTTTTCAATACTATCGAAAAGAAAAGGAAAACGCTGCCAAGACCACGGAATGTTTCATATGGGTTTGATTATTCTACTAAAATAAGAAACTCCTTGCATTTGTACTATAATTTATATTATGTAAAATAGAAGTTTGAATAACCCCTGCTGCCTATCCTATTCTTTGCCCCCCACTTATTCTAATGTGTTTGTTAAAACCATACGGAGCTTTGGCAAGGTGCACCATTTTATGTAATTATGTTTGTTGAATAAGTTCATCCTTCCCCCTCATTACCAATAAAAACAAATATTATGCAACGTAAAATCTTCACACTGGGCATGACTCTGCTATTGTTTATTAATGTAGCCCATTCCCAAAACGATTGTCCCCCCGTTAAAAAACTTAAGGAAATATATGCGTCGGATGCAGCGTTCCGGAACGTGGTAAAGGAAATGTTCGCCAACTTGCAGGACATGCCCGACGGAACGGCCAATCCGTGGAAAAATAAGGGAATTGATGACCTCTACGCTTTTCTGAACGAATGGTTCTATTTTCTCCCAAACACAAAGAACGGACTTGATAAAATCATTGAATTCTCCATGCTTTACTACCACAACCCTCACGGCATGAAGTTTATTCTGAATGAGCCTGGTTATAGCTGGTCCCTAGATTTCATTGAAGAAAGGGGAAAGTACATGGACAGTCCTGAATCTGCAAAAATAATCACTACGTGGCTAGAGGATAAATCAATAGACCACGATGATTTCACCGTTCCCTTGGAGGGTTTCAAATCGTTCAACCATTTCTTTACACGAGACCTAAAACCGGGTGCCCGTAAAGTTGATGCGATTGCGGACAATTCGGCTTTGGTATCCCCTGCTGATGGCGTAATCAATATGATCAACAATGATCTAAAACTGGAGACCCAAATCCCTACAAAGGGAAGAATGACACTCAACCTGAATGCACTATTGGAGGATTCGAAGTATGCCGAAAAATTTGTGGGAGGAACTGCCCTGGCTGTATTCCTCAAACCCGACAATTACCACCACTATCATTCGCCCATATCAGGTACCGTGGTCGAGGCTCGGGAAGATGTGGGCAAGCTTTTGTTTGGGATGCCAGATATTCCAGACATTATCAACAATGGGAATGTTGCCTACAACAAGGATTATAGTGTTTTCGAGAATTTCCGGCATGGTTACTTGGTCATAAAAACCGAACAATACGGATATATAGGCATGATTCCCATAGGTCTGCAGACCATAGGTTCCGTTGTATTCGAGGAACACCTAAAATATGTTGATGACACAAAGCCACTGAAAATATACAAAGGCGACAAGGTGGGTTATTTTGCCTATGGCGGGTCTACCGTACTTCTTATTTTCCAAAAAGGTGCCTTCAGTTCGTTGAACGTCAAACAAGGCCAACAAATAGGAAAATTGACGCCCATGAAGTAGAAATAAAATTTTTGGTGAAGTGTTGTGACCTATGGGCAAACATTAAAAGCTATCAAAGCTCATCCCAAATGGTCCACATTTCTGATTTGGTCATTTGTCGTAAATGTCCAATCCGTCTAAAGATGTCATTAAAGCCCTCTTGGTCCAAACTGGGGTTTACTTTTTGAAAATCCTGCAGTCCACCGGCAGATTGCCAATTGGCCCACGAACTCCATTGGTTAAAAATCATAAACCGCTGTAGTATGGCATCATCATCTTGGCTGGTACGTCGGCACAATACCCAACTTTTCAGTCGGCCATCGTTTAGGGCCACCTGATGCATAGGTTTAAATACTTCGGCCTCCATGCGAACATAGGCATCGGCCTTTTCTTGTGCCGAGTCCATAAAGTCAATTTGATAGTTTTGATTGGTCTTTGCCAATGAATCCAGCTCAAAACTTCCATGGGCTTCTTCCACCACTTGATAGGTCTCGGTCTTCACCGTATTGGTGATGTTCATCAAATTGATGGTGGCCTCGGCATAGGGCGTGCTCCCCTCCTGCTTGCTGGTAAAAAAGCTGGAGACCTTGTTATTAGACATGCCAACAGAATCTTTGTGAAAGGTGACGTTCACAATATCATAGGGAATCTCCTGCCCGGCCGGAAAGCGCACCCAAAAGAGCTTCCACGACTTTAGTTCACCCTTTTGTATCATGGCCTCATATGTTGGTTTCCAAACTTCTTGCATCTGGGTCCAGTAATCGTTCCAGGCGTTTGTAGGCAGTTTTATATACTCCACATGAATGTAGGTATCTTCTTGTGCCTTAAGTTGTTGATGGCTTGCACAAGCTAGAAAAATAAAGACAATAAGGGTTAAAGCTTTGTTTTTTTTCATGACGGTCCGTTTTTTGATCTATCTCGGTTTTATAATATTTTTAGAGTGCTAGGGCTTCCTCAGAAACTGTTCTTGTTACAAAGCATTTTTTCCTCCCCTTCCCGATTCACTATAAAAAGGGCAGGTAGACCTGGCTTTGTGCCCTTACTTACATCCCGGGTGAAGGCAATTTTGGAGCCATCGGGCGACCAATTCGGGTAGAAGGCCTGAAATCCCTCTTTGCTTACCCACTTTTTGCTCTCCCCTCCCTTGGCCGATATGCTATGGATTTCAAAGACCCCCTCCACTACTTTTACAAAGCAGATTTGACTGCCATCCGCCGACCAACTTTGATGGAACTCCCCTTCAGGCGTATGGGTCAATTGCACCAGCTCCCCACTATCGATATCCAGGGTAAACAGGTCGGCTTCCGCATCCTTATCGGGACTTCTTCTAAAAAGAATTTTTGAACCATCGGGCGACCAACGCGGCGTACTTTCCAGCTCGGGGGAATGGGTAAGTTGTTTTAGGTTCTTCCCATCACTATCCATGATAAAAAGCTCTTGATTGCCAGTTCGGTCACTTGAAAAAACAATAGATTTCCCATTAGGGGAATAGTCGCCATCCTCGCTGTTGAATTCACTTTCGGTGAGCTTTTTCAGGGCAGCCCCTTCCCTATTGAATCGGTAGATTTCATGATGCCCATCACGAACTGAGGTGAACAAAATATGCTTTCCATCATGGGACCAACGCGGCGCAAAATCTCGCTCAGGGTGGCCTTCCAATACCTTAAAATTATGGCCATTGCTGTCTACCGTATAAATGTCTTCCACCGCATGGATGTAGAAGAACGCAATGGTATTGCCGTCTGGTGACCAAACTTGGGAAAAACTTAAGGAGTATCCCAACAGTACTGTTAAAATGAAGGTGTAAAAGCGCATTTTCACATATAATTTGTTAGCGTTTGTTTTTAAGGCTGTCCCTTTTGCCGAATCAAATTATAATTCGAAGATGATAACACCGTTCTTGTCGATTGCGGATTTGTATGGAATCTTCCAAACGTACATTTATGTATACGAACTGAAACTTTTTAAATTGGAGGGAAAGCAAGAGGCTCCGATATTTAACAGAATCTTTAGGAGTCTATTTACTACTTTTAGGATTAAGGGTTCAATACAGGGTTGAAATGGGAAAAAGACTTTTGGTCATTTGTTTGATGTTGGCATCGGTTTGGACCTATCCTATTCAGAAGGGCCACCCAGCTACCTTAGAAAACACCATGTATCGATGCCCTCCCTGTGGCTGTGCCCAAGACACCCATTTATTTGCAGAACCAGGTTTATGTCCAGAATGCCAAATGCAATTGGTGCCAACCTCCAGTGGATTTTCGGAAACGGTCGATACTACGATTGCTCCCTTTTTGGAAGCTGGCATGCTAGGACAATTGTACACTAAACTTATTTACCCGGTATTTGCCATGGGGATCCTGTTGTCCCTGTTTTTTTTGCTCAAAAGCTTCAAGGGCAAATCCTTAAGTGTTTTTTTGGCAGGCATCATTCTGGTCATTTCATTGTACGGCTTTAAAAACCAGCTCTACGCGGTAAATTATAGCCTCACCAATTCGTACAAAAGTCTATTTATCCCCATATCGTTCATTTTACTTTTGGGGCCATTGATATGGCTCTATGTAAAAAGCCTGTTGGAAAACCCTTTTAAATGGAAACCGACCTATTGGTTTCATTTTGTGCCCGCAGCAATTTCCTTTTTGTACTATACCTTCTTGTTGGTGGCACCAGAACACATGAAATTACAGTTCATGTTTTCACCCTTTGAGGTTCAATACAGCCATGGGGAGCAGATTTTAGCAGTTTTGCTTGGACTCATCTATATTTTTCTGTCCTATCGCCTGTTCCAATCTTGGAAGAAAGAGCTTCCCAGCAAAAATGCTACCCTAGTGTCTTGGGCTATTCGGTTTCTGGCCGGAACCACACTTTCGTTTGTGGTTTGGGGCGCTATGATCTTCATAAATTATTGGATTTATGATTTTGGGGTCGCCACGGTTTCGTACAATCCACTTTGGTTGGTTTTTGCCTTGGTACTATTATGGTTGGGTGCAGAAGTGTTCTCCAATTCCAAGTTCTTTTTATTGAACAAAGGCATTACCACTGTTAACGGAAGCATGGCAATGACTTCTGAAGACCTCTCAATTTTAAAGAACAAGTTGCATCACGTGATGGAAAATCAAAAGGTATATCTGGATACCAATCTCAGTTTAGATCGCTTGGCCCATGCCCTGGACTTAAACCCAAAACAGCTAAGTGCACTTCTCAACGGTATATTGGGCATAAGTTTTTATGACTTTGTAAATCAATATCGTGTCAATGAAGTCACAGATAAACTAAAAGATCGGGACAATCGAAAATTGACCATTGAGGCAATCGCCAATCAATCTGGTTTTAAATCCAAGTCAAGCTTCAATGCCGCTTTTCGAAAACAACTGGGAATGACCCCCAGAGAGTTTATCAGACAGGAATTGGGAAGTTAGCTCAAAAGAACTGTATATTTAGGTGACTAATAACCAACCTTTATGGGATTACTCTCGTCCAAGTTATGGGCCTTAATGGCCTTTTTGCTCGTTTCCCCTGTATTGTTTTCCCAACAAGATTCCACAGCGACCAGCTCCGTTGAACGGCCGTATTACCAAGCCACTTTTTTAGTGCAAGATCCAGAAGTAGATGGCGAAATTCGTCGAGAGGCTTTGTGGGAGACGGTTCCCCTGGCCCAACCCCTTATTCAGTTGAGGCCTACCTACGGCGCCCCGGTTTCCGAAAAAACAGAGATACGCGTAGCCTATAGCAAAACTACTTTTTATGTGGCCGTGGTCTGTTACGATACGGAACCTGAAAAATTGGTGGTATCCGATTCCCGGCGTGATGCTGACCTGAACGATGAGGACAGTTTTCTCTTTATCATCGACACCTACAACGATCAGCAGAACGGCTTTCTCTTTGGCACCAATGCTCAGGGCATGGAGTACGATGCCCAAATTGATAACGAAGGAAAAGGTAATTTTAATGCGAACCGCCAACAAGGTGGAGTGATTGGGGGAACCAATATAAATTGGGATGCCACCTGGTCCGTAAAAACACAGATGGGCGATTACGGTTGGAGTGCCGAGTTTGCTATTCCCCTACGTTCGCTGCGCTTTGCTGCCGGAGATAACAAAATGTGGGGCTTAAATTTTCGCCGGAACATCAGCAAGAATACTGAAACGGCCTATTGGACCTCCCTCCCATTGGGTTTCGATATGAAGCGCCTTTCCTTGGCCGGAAAATTAACAGGGCTCAACCTTAAAACTCCCGGGAATTTAAAATTGATTCCCTATGGTCTTACCCGATTCGTTAGAGATGAGGCCAATACGGAAGATGATGATATTGAATCGGATGTAGAGGTGGGTGTTGATGTAAAATATAGCATCACCCCTAGCCTTACTTTGGATTTGACCTATAACACCGATTTTGCCCAAGTGGAAGTGGACGACCAACAGGTAAATTTGGACCGATTCAACCTATTTTTTCCAGAAAAGCGGGCTTTTTTCCTTGAAAATGCAGGGCAATTTACAGTAGGAAGTCCTGGGGAGGTCGATTTGTTCTTTAGTCGGCGCATCGGAATCAATGATGATGGAAGCTTGGTGCCTATCCTTGGGGGTGCAAGGGTTTCTGGAAAAGTGGGTCAGACCAATGTTGGCCTCCTGAGCATGTTCACAGAGGATGTGGATGAAATTGGGTTCACGCAAAACAACTTCTCCGTGGCCCGTGTGAACCATAATTTTGGCAACTCCCGTAGTTCTATGGGTGGCATTTTTGTCAACCGTCAGGGACTCGAAGGTCTTGATGACGACTACAACCGTGTTTTTGCCGTGGACGGCAAATGGGGCATCGGGAACAAGGCCGAAATCTCAGGATTTGTAGCGAGCAGTAACACCCCGAACACCGATGAAAAAGACCACGCCTTCAAATTTTTGGCCAACTACGATTGGGACGGCTGGAATCTACGGGCGGGCTATACAGAAGTGGCTCCAGGGTTCAATCCCGAAGTGGGCTTTTTGCAGCGAACCGCATTTAAGAAGCCTGAATTCCTCATTTTTAAGGCGCATCGGGTGAAGAACGTGGGCAAACTGTTGGAGATTCGACCCCACGTCTCCTACCGAGGCTACTGGAATTTTGAAGGTCAGCAGATTACCGGCTTCCTGCATGTGGACAATCACTGGGAGTTCAATAGCGGATTTGAAATCCATACGGGTATTAATTTTACACAAGAGCGGGTATTGCAGCCGTTTGATATCTCCAATGTGACGGTTCCCGTGGGGAATTATACGAACGAGGAGTTACAGTTTATTTTGATCACCAATCCCAATAATGCTTTTTCGGTCAGTACCCGAACCTTTATTGGGGGGTATTTTAATGGTATGCGCTATTCCAACAGTGGTACGGCCAATTTCAGAATTGGCGATAAGTTTGTCTCCTCTCTCATCATGAGTCATAACGATATTCAGTTGGACACCGGTAATACGACTGCCCTCGTTGGGGGACTTCGCCTTGCCTACTCTTTTACCCCCCGTATCTTTTTGCAGAGTTTGATACAACGGAACAATGTGTCAGAAATCACCTCGGTCAATGCTCGATTTGGATGGTTACAGAATGCCAATACCGGTTTGTTTGTCGTATTCAATATCGTCAAGGACGACAACGACCTCGATTTTTTAAACAATCAGGTTTTGACTATTAAATACACCCATCGCTTCGACTTGTTGAACTAGTCAAGTAATTTATCAAAAGGAATATACTGGCAATCTAACCGGCCATAATCAATATGGGAACGTCCAACTTTCGCATCACCTGCTTGGTAGAATTTGCGCCAAACCCTTTGCCCTTTGTTCTTTTGGGCATACAGAAAAGCTCTGTTTTGGTCCGTTTTACGTAAGAGGTCAAACCATCAATGGCATTGGCACCTTCCGAAAACACATAACTCACCGTTTGCTGTAGCTTACTTTCGAGTTCTTGGGTGCCTTCTTCGCTTTTTATATTGAACAACCGAACGGGTTTGCTACTATTGTTTTTGAGGTCGTTCACGATTTCAAAGTCTTTTTCTTCTAAGGTATTTCCAAATACGCCGAGAGAAATGTTAGCAAACGAATGAAATTTATCGTCCTCTCCCAAAATCAACACATGTGATGGGCATTCATTGATGACAAAGTCGGTTACTCCATCGGTCAAAAAACCCGTCACTTTGGATTTTCGCCGACCCAGTACGATAATGTCTGGGGTTTGGCTATTCACATAATCCTTGACGGCCGTTTTTAGATTCCCATAGCCCGTTTTTACAGAAATGGGAAGCCCTTCTTCCTGACTGATGGCCTTGATTTCATTCTTTATGCGATTCTTCGAGCTACGGTTTTCCTCGTGAATGGCGCGCATGGCAGACAATTGATTATCAAACTTTACAACATCTGTAGGGGCTTTAGCGTAGAAGACCTCTACCCTTCCGCCAAGGGTTTTGGCCAATTGCACGGCATTGGTCAAGGCTGTATGCGAAGCCTTGGACGAGTCCATCAAAACAGAAATAAAATACTTGGGTATTGCAGTATTGGTATCCATAGTCTTTAGGTTTAGGCGTTTAAGAATACTTACTGAAAGGTTGTTTCTAAAGATAATACGAATACCATTACCTTTTATTAGTTTAACTTTTGATTAGTAAAACCCAACAAAAAAGGAGCTTTTGAGCCTTTTTTTGTTGATTTCCGCCGTTTCTAGTTCCAAAAAACCTCTTCGAAAAGTTTTTGTAGGCTTGCCCAAGATTTTGTGTCGGCGTCAGCATCGTAAGCCAAGGGCAGTCCAAATTTTTCAGCATTGGCATCGGCAGCCTTGCTGGTAAAACTATGTTTTACATCAGGATAGGAAACATATTCGTAATTCGCCCCTACCGAATCCATCGCCTTTTTAAAAGCCTCCACGGATTCTTCAGCAATAAAGGGGTCAGCAGCACCGTTGCAAACTAAAACCCTGGCTTTTAAGTCATTACTTGGCATTACCGGAAGTTGTACTCCACTATGAAAAGCAGCTACAGCATCCAAATCCGCTCCTGTGTTGGCCATGGTCAGGGCCACACTTCCGCCAAAACAATACCCAATAGCTGCAATTTTTTCAGGATCCACAGATTCTTGGGATTTTAAAAGTTCTAAAGCGGCATTAAAGCGCGCCGTGGCTTCAGGGAGGTTGTTAAACACACTCATGGCGAATTTACCAGCGTCATCAGGGTGATTCGCTTGCACTCCATCGCCGTACATGTCCACTGCAAAAGCCGTATAGCCCATTTCAGCCAACATATCGGCCCGTTCGCGAACATAATCGTTATGGCCCCACCATTCGTGAACGATAAGAACGCCGGGGCGTTTCCCCTCAATATTTTCATTAACTGCGATATAACCTTTTAAATTGGTGGAGTCGGTGGCATAGGTTACCTCCTGCCCCATCACTTTGGCGGGAAGTTCCTCTGCCTCTATTTCTTCTGCGGTCTTGCTTTCGGATTTTTGTTTACAGGAAGCCATACCAATTACAAGGAGGCAAAGCATAAAAGCGGTCAGTCGTTTCATTTCTATAAGTTTTAAGATAGACTTAAAGATAACCATTGTAATGCAATTTTGTCGATGGTTGTGTGTGGCTTTGAAGTTCAATAAAAACCAATTATCTTTAATAAGCCCGCAATTACGATTCCACTGACCATGAAAAAAAGACTTCATTTCTCCCTGCTTTTTCTCGGCCTTGTAATCTTCGGATTTGGCCTCGCTTCCAGCACAGGGTATAACACGTATTATGTATCGGAAACCGATTCGGTTGAGAACGCTTCAAGTTCAGAAGCCTTTGATAAAATGATGCAGGTGCTTACCCACGAGCGCTGCGTAAACTGTCACCCCAATGACAATGTTCCAAAGCAGGGAGCTGATAGCCACCCGCATTATTTTGGAATAACCCGTGGTGATGAAAATATGGGCTACCAGGCTACGAACTGCGCGACCTGTCACCAATCGGAAAACAATGATTATTCAGGTGTTCCAGGTGCACCAGAATGGTCTCTGGCCCCAGATAAAATGAAATGGGAGGGCTTGAGTCGAGTTGAAATCGCGAAATCCATGATGGATGCTGAACGAAATGGCGGGAGAACTCCAGAAGAAACCTTGCACCACCTTACCGAGCATGAATTAGTGCTTTGGGCCTGGAACCCGGGTCTGGATGCCAATGGAAATTTAAGAGAAGTACCTCCCGTTCCGAAAGATGAATACATCGCCGCTGTAAAAGAATGGTTCGAGAACGGGGCAGTAATTCCCTCAGAATAAAAAACATAATTGTATGACGATATCATTTCAAATAAATGGCCAAGCAAAATCTATGGATATCGAGGATGGGAATACTCCCTTGCTCTGGGTCATTCGGGATATGTTGAACCACAAAGGAACCAAATTTGGTTGTGGAAAAGCCGCCTGTGGCGCCTGCACCCTGCTTATTGATGGTGAGGCGGTACGCTCCTGCTCATATGCTGTGAAGTTTGCGGCAGGTAAGTCCATTACCACCATCGAAGGTTTGGGAAACAAGGAAAATCCCCATCCTGTACAGCAAGCATGGATTGAGGAAATTGTTCCCCAATGCGGATATTGCCAACCTGGCTTTATGATGGCCACAGCTGCACTTTTGGAAAAGATTCCCCAACCTACCGATGAAGATATCGACAAAAATATTATTAACGTATGCCGTTGTGGTACCTATTACCGTATGCGAAAGGCCATCCACAAAGCCGCGCAGATCAAAGCTGAATCCATTGACCCCATCAATTCCTAAGATTATGAGCAAGACCAATAAAAAAGGAAAGAAAGTATCACGACGAAAGTTTTTGGTGCGTGGTGGATTGGGTACTCTGGGTGTATTGGCCGTGGGCACCTATCTTTTCCGAAATCCCATTCGAAGAAATATTCTGGCCTATGCCAATTCTATGGATATGGCCTATATGGGGAGCGGTATGGAGCCCATGATTTGGTTTGAGGTCACATCGGACAATCAAATAATTTTGCATTCCCCCAAGGTAGAAATGGGGCAAGGAACCTTTACCGGTCTTGCCCAGATGGCTGCAGATGAACTGGATGTGAGCATGAATCAAATCCAAATTGTGCACGCCCAAACAGATACGGGAAATATCGACACTTTCAGTACTGGAGGGAGTACTTCCGTAGCCGGTTTGTGGCAACCCCTTCGCGAATTGGCAGCGACCATGCGAGAAATGATTAAGGTCGAAGGAGCTAAAAAACTGGGAGTTTCAGTGAATGAGATTTCTTCGGAAAATGCGCAGTTGACCGCTGCAGGTAATTCCATTACCTATGCAGATGCAGTAAAAGATGTTACCGAATGGGAAGTGCCTAACACTCCTCCCCTTCGCGATTTGAAAGAGTACAAGTTTATAGGTAAGCCCATTGCACGCATCGATTTGGAAGCCAAGGTTTTTGGCGACCCCATCTTTGGATTGGATGCTGAAATGCCCGATATGCTTTATGGCGCGGTAGTGCGACCCGATAAGATTGGGGCCACGTTCGTAAGCTCAGATACTTCGGCAGCAGAGAGTATGCCAGGGGTGGTTCAGATTATCCAGGAGGAAGACTTTGTTGGGGTGGTTGCCCGATCTTATAGCGAAGCAGAAAATGCAAAGCAGGCCATTAAAGTCGATTGGTCCGTTGAACGGGATTGGAGTTCAGAAGAGATTCAAGCAATACTTCAAGTAGGTGAAGGCAATGCGTCATTAATTCAGAAAGAAGGAAGTGATATTGATGATTCTAGTGAAGTTATTGAAATGGAATTTTCAAGTCCAATTGGAGCCCACGCCCAAATTGAACCCAACGGGGTTTTGGCTTACGTAAATGGTGATAAAGCGACCATACACATATCGACTCAGGTGGTCAATCTCACTCGAAAGGAAGTTGCCAAGCGTTTAGGCTTTGATGAAGTGCAAGTGAATATTGTTCCAACCTATTTGGGCGGCGGATTTGGACGACGTTTGCATACACCCCACGCAGTTCAAGCGGCTGTGATGTCCAGAATTGTAGGAAAACCCGTAAAGTATTGCTTCTCAAGGAAGGAGGAGTTCCAACATGATATGTTCCGTCCCCCTACCCATCATGTTTTAAAGGCAAATCTGGATGAGTCAGGAATGATCAAGGCCATTCGCCACGACTTCTCAAGTGGGGATGTGGCTATAGATTCTCCTCTACTTCCTGGTTTTGTACATTCCATTTTGGGAGCTGATGTAGGAGCCATTCGCGGTGGATTTTGTCAATATAGCGCCATTCCCAATATAAGAACAGTATCATGGCATGTGGAGCTCCCCTTTGCGACCAGTTGGTGGCGAAGTTTAGGGCTGTTGGCCAATACTTTTGCTTGGGAGTCCTTTATGGATGAGTTGGCTGTTAAATCAGGAAAAGACCCTGTTTCATTCCGGTTGGCACATATCCAAGATGATGAGGCAGGAACGCGACTTAAAGCTGTTATCCAAGCAGCAGCGGTCAAAGCGAACTACACCGATGAAATAGTTGATGGAAGAGCTATGGGATTTGCAGCATCAACGGATGCAGGCACCCCCTGCGCCCAAGTAGCCGAAGTGTCCCTGAAAAATGGAAAAATCAAAGTGCATAAGGTGACCTGTGCCATGGACCCTGGAGTAGCGGTAAATCCGGATCAAGTAAAAGCCCAGTGTGAGGGTTCTATCATTATGGGTATTAGTGCATCCCTATTTGAAAAAATGGAAATAAGAAATAGCGAACTTTCACCAACCATTTACGGACCGTATCAAATGGCATTAATGAAACATGCCCCCAAAGAAATTGATGTGGTGTTGTTGCAAGGTATTGACAAACCGGGTCCTGTGGGAGAACCTCCCCTGGGGCCCATAGGTGCAGCCATTGCCAATGCAGTGTACCGCTTAACAGGGGAACGCTTGACCGCTATGCCCTTGCAGGCCTAGGGGTAACCACATCGCATAAAAAAAGCACCGAATTTCTCGGTGCTTTTTGTTTCTTCTTCAGCAATGTTTTTTATAGTGTTAGTTCTTCAGTGGCACCATTGGGATATGTCAGAGTTGCCTTGTCATCACATTCTCCATCTCCAAAATCAACATTAACGGTCAATCCGTTTTTCTCTACATCCATGCTTCCGGAAGTGAAGTGCTCACAGCCAAAGTTTCCTTCAAGGTCCTCGTCGCTTTCAATAGCGTAGGTATTTCCATTGGCGGTCACGGTCCAAGATCCGGATAATGTAAACGACGTGGTTTCTATGGTATCACCGAAAATAAGTCCAAAGGTTTTTGTTCCATTTTCTGAAATGACGTTACCATCCTCAAATTCTACCGAAATTTCGCTGGTTACATTAAAGAAAAAAGCATTTTGCTCTGCGTTTGCTGTAAGCGTATAGCTTCGAGTCCCATTAATCTTTAAGGTTCCAACAAAGAAATCTTGATAGGTAGCGGTAAATGCTGCGGATTCGTTCCCAACTTCGTAGGTCACTATTAAAGTTCCATTTACATTATCAGTACCGTTGAGCACACAATTGTTGAATGTAGCCACAAAACCAGATTGTGAATATTCCGCAGAATAGCAATCATTCTTTTGGGTTAAGGACAAACCTTTGGTGGCAGCGCCACTATTGGCAAATAATTCGGTCAATGCCTGGTCGGCTACTCCTGCCGCATCATCTACATCAAGAATGGTTTGAAGTTCGGTTTGGGACAATTCAATATCACCGCCTACTGGCTCTGCATCTTCGCTACAGGCCTGAGTTAAGACCATTAGTGTTCCTAAAACAAGTAGTGTTGGTATTTTTCTCAATAGCTTGTTCATAATACGTGGGGTATTGGGGTTATGCTTCTGAAACGAAAAAGGAACATCTTTAGTATGAAGTTCGCTGAATTATCGACCAACGTATAAGGTGAAACAGGTTTTTTCCGTTTTAAATGGAAGGGATTTTAAAGCAACCTTTTGGAATATGGAACAACTTCTATATAAATTGCGAAAAAAAGCGATGAAGAATTGTAAACTACTGTGGGGATGTACCTTCTTGCTCACCATCCTTTCCTGCAATGTCGACGATGGCGTGGAAGATGCTGACCCCTTGAACTTTGATGTTATCGGGTTATGGGATTTGGTCGAAGTCAACATTAATCCAGGTCAAGATTTGAATAATGATGGAACAGCTTCCTCTAATTTGATGAATGAGTTGGATTGTATTTCAGGAACTTTGCTGATTGATGGAGATTTTGTTTGGACCCTGGAACAAACTGATTTGACGATAACCCCAATTACCGGGGACCAATTTAATATTGACTGCTCAGAAACCGTCATAGGAACCGGAACATGGTTTGCAGACCAGTCCGCAGTTGGTTTTGGCGGAAATGCTGCTTTAAGTTTCCTTACCATATCAGGGGATCGTCTTTTTAACCAAATTGGTCAAGATTTACCTGGTATCCAAAGCTATGTCTACCAAAGAAGGGCGCAATAACCTAAGTACCCTAAGGTTTTATCGCAAAAAGAACCCACATTTGTTTGTCTGCTTCCCGCTCCCAAAGACCATGATCGTTGATTTGATCTACGATTTCAAACCCAGCTAATTCCAGTTCTTTCCTTACATAGCCCATAGATAGTGAATGGGCATCCACTTGATCTTCCCGGGATTTCCCACGCACCTTTTTCTTCAGTTTTTCCATGACCATTAAACCACCACCTTTCTTTAAGGCTTTTCGAATATGGCCAAGTACTTTTTTGTGTGCTCTTATTTCATGATAGGTATCAATCACAAAAACGTGGTCTAGCGTATTATCCGGTAATTTGGGATCGTCATAGTCCCCTAGTATGGTCACAATATTGGTAAATCCTCTGTCATTCGCATTCCTCCTCAAGGTGGCCAAACGGTCGTCTCTTACATCCACAGAATACACCCTACCGCTAGTGGAGACCTTTCGGGCCAAATGCATGGACAAATAGCCTTCGTGACATCCGATATCGGCGACTGAATCACCAATTTCAACTCCTGCCTTAGCCAAAAGTGATGTAGTCTTCATCCATGTGTCCCTATCTTCCCAATCGTATGCGGAGTATTGTGCTTGAATCTGGATGGATACCAGAAGGCCCAACATAAGCCCTATTTGTTTCAAATTCATATAGTATTAATCGTTAATGAGTCCCTGTCCCTCTATCCATGGTGCCCCTGCTGCCTTTAAACTTGCTTCTAGACCAGGCAGGGTAGTATTTGCAACGGCGTTAAGTTCTTTTTTGATTTCTTGCAATTGATTTTTGGCCCTAGCCATGGCCGCCTTCTGATTTCCCGTAGGGCCATACGTATTTCCAAGACCGACGTATCCAATAAATGAGCCATCTTCCGGAGAAGGTGGATTGCGCTCCCCTACTTCATTTTTAGCTCCGCTACCCTTTAGGCTAGTTTTTAGGGATTGCAACAATTTCTCAGCTTTATAAATGTTCGAAGCCAAAGCTGCACTAGGTCGTTGTGCTTGCTTGAAGGCCCTTTTCATGGCGTCCACTTTTGCCATGCTCTTTTCCAATACTTTGTTTGTAGCCATCAAATCTTGACTGAATTTTTGAAATTCAGTACGGAAAGCAACAATTTCCTCAACAGGTTTGGGCGGCAAAGCCCCGGTTGAGAGTCTTTTTACCTCAAAGCTTTGTGGTGTGGATAGCGATTTTAACTCTCCGTCGACCCATTGGTTCAGTTCGACTGTATAATTTCCCGGTGTCGCTTGAAAGGGCGAGCTAAAAAAGCTATCGTCACCTTTGGGCTTTTTTAAAGGTATGCCCGTTCTGCTGGCATAGGTCAAATCCCAGGCCACTCTATTGAACCCTTTTTTGTTTGTACCGTTTACGGTGTTTACCAAATTCCCATTGGCGTCCTTAACCATGAGCACAATATTGGGCTTCTCCTGATTTTTCTCTTCGTCCAATACATCCCATCCCGGAAATGGAATATTGGCTTTCTGCTTGTTCAATTCCTTTTCCCGCTCCTTACGTGTATCCTTAATAGTCTTTAATTTATCTGGAAGGAAATACGTGAATGTAGCTCCAAATGCTGGGTTTTTTCCAGCAAATTCTGCATTCCCCTGACCATAGACTTCATCTTTTTCCACATACCAATAGGTCGGCTTCACTTTAAACAAGGTTGGAGTGGACATGGTGCTTGAATTGAATTCCCTTAATGGGGAAATATCATCTAATACATAAAAACCCCTTCCAAATGATGCCCCAACCAAGTCATCTTCTCTTCGTTGAATGGTGATATCCCGGAAAGAAATGGTAGGCAATCCTCCTTTTAGTGGCATCCAATTGGAACCTCCGTTATTGGTAAAATAGACACCGTATTCTGTTGCAGCAAACAACAAATCTTTTTTCACATGGTCTTGAACCACGCGCCAAGTCAGTAGTGTTTTTGGAAGGTTACCATTCATAAAATTCCAGGTTCTGCCTCGATCGCTACTTTTAAGAAGATAGGGTTTGTAATCTCCTTCCTTATGGTTGTCCAACACCAAATAAACGGTATTGGCATCAAACAAATCGGCGCGTACATCATTGACAAAAGCTCTATTGGGTACGCCTTTGATGTTCCCCAACATAATTTTACGCCAATTGCTTCCACCATCCTCCGATACCTGAAGAATACCATCGTCGGTACCCGCATAGATCAACCCTTCTTGGATTGGGGATTCGGCCAAAGAAGTAATGGTGTTGTAGTTGGACATGGCCCCAACGTCCCAAGGGTTGTCCCAACTTTGCTTTTTGCCCAGAATGGGCAATTCGAGACGCTCTTCATTTCTTGTAAGATCTCCGCTGATAGCAGTCCAATCATCCCCCCTATTTTCAGATTTCCAAACACGATACGATGCAAAGTACAATCGCGTCGGCTTGTGTGGGCTCACTAAAATGGGAGCATCCCAATTGAACCGTTCATGTGGTTCACCTGCTTTGGGCTGCGGCTGTATAAAGACCGTCTCACCTGTGGTTTGGTCAATTCTCCACAACCATCCTTGTTGAAATTCTCCATAAGTAATATCTGGATTACCTGGCTCCGTTGCGGACTGATGACCATCCGCTCCCAAGGTTATCCACCAATCTTGACTTAATATTCCAGCTTTGCTTTTGGTGCGTGATGGTCCTCCATGAGAACCATTATCCTGAGTTCCGCCATAAATATGATAAAAAGGCTCCGCATCATCCACAGCCACCTTATAGTACTGTGTTACCGGCAAGTTTCTAAAATATCGCCATGTTTTTGTTAGATCATAGGATTCGTAAAGCCCACCATCAGTTCCAAAGAGCACATAATTGGGGTCTGATTTTTTAAAGGCCATGGCATGGCTGTCCACATGCTTTTTATCCTCATTCATTTGTTCAAAATGCTTTCCATGGTCATCAGATACCTGAACGTAGTTGCTCATCAGGTAAAGTTTGCCTTCTTGATGTGGGGAGGCGTATAGCTCTTGATAATAATGTGGGCCTGTACCCCCAGAAACGGCATCGGATTGTTTGGTCCATGAGGCTCCTTGGTTTCTTGAAATAAATACGCCCCCTTTTTTGCGATCTAATTCAATGGCCGCATAAATAACCTCATTATTAAAGGGTGATAAGGCCAATCCAATTTTACCCAAGTTGGATTTAGGTATGCCATTGGTCAATTTGGACCATGTCTCTCCGCCATCAACACTTTTGTGAATTCCTGACCCGGGTCCGCCTCCCATATAGGCGGCAACTGTTCTGTGTCTATCCCATGTGGCCGCATACAGTACATCTGGGTTGGTATGGTCCATAACAATATCGGTAACCCCGGTCCACTCGTTATTCCCCAATGTTATGTTCCAAGTTTTTCCGCCATCGATGGACTTGTATAGCCCCCGCTCCCCTCCTTTGCTCCAAAGGGGACCTTGCACAGCAGCCCAAATGATATTGGAATTGGATGGGTGGACCATGATTTTAGAAATATGTTCTGAGGCTTTTAAGCCCATGTTTTTCCAAGTTTTTCCCTCGTCATGGCTCACATAAATGCCATCACCAAAACCTACATGGCGACCACCGACATTTTCTCCAGTGCCTACCCATACCGTACTTGGATTGTTGGGGTCTATGGTCACGCAACCAATGGAGTAAGACGTTTGCTTATCGAAAATGGGTTCCCAAGTGGTACCAGCGTTGATAGTTTTCCAGACTCCTCCTGAACCCACAGCCACATACCATACACTTTCATTTTTGGGATGGATGGCAATATCTGCAATACGACCAGAGGTCAGTGCAGGACCCAAAGTTCTAAATTTAAGACCTTTGAAAGTAGTAGAGTCAGGTTTTTGGGCGTAGGTGGTTGAACAAAGTAAAACAATAAGAAATGAGGCAAAACAAGTTTTGAAAGAACGAATCATCTGTGTCAGTTTTGGTTGAATTAGCACCGTAAGATAACCAAAACACTAGTCGTAATATCTAAATGAAATGTGAAATAAAATGATTCTTTTCTCAGGGCAACTGCCAACAAAATTTCAGTGCCTTCTTCTAAACCTCACCAATCTTCATCTCGACCTTAATTCCAGCCCAAAACGGCGTTTTGAATTGATTTTCCAAACGAACTTGATTGCGGGTCAGAGTCCAGATAAGCCTCGTCAAACATGGTGCTCAATAGCATACCCCCTTTTTTCAAATGCATATTGACATTCAATGGCTTTGTACCCGTAACGTAGGATTCAAACAAGGTATCCAGATTTTTGCCCGCTACAATATTAACGTAGCGTTTCACGTCTTCCAAGGTATATCTTTCTTCCTTTATAGCCATTTCCTGATACATCAAGCGCATTACTTCATCCAGACCTTTTGAATTTTGATTGGCATGTCTGATTTCAATATCCAAAATGAAAGCAAAGAAAGTCCCAAGACCATAAATCTTCATTCGATTTTGATGCTTGTTGTTGCCTGCTTCCTGTAAAGAACTGGATTGTCCCATCATGGTAGCAAGAAAATATCGACGATAGGCATTCTCCAATTTTTTTTCTACATTTTTTCTAGGCAGGGATTTGGTTTTTGATTGGATTTGAATGCTCAGATATTCAGTAACACCTTCCTTAAACCATTCCATTTGGGTTTCGGGAACTAGACCCCGTCCATTCCATAAATGAAAGGTTTCGTGGATCATACCGTGTCCCCACAAAGCTGAAGATGCCTTATTAATGGGCTTTTCCACCAACATACTGTAGCTTTGGTTGAAAGCGCCACCGGCTATAGGTCCTTCTTGCATAACAACGAGGTAGGAGCTTTTTGGGGCACTTCCAAATAGAGTTCCGATTGCCTCCATGTTGGGTCGGAGATAACTGAGAATGGTTGCCTTGTCTTCTTGAAGACTTGGCCCAAGAACCAATCGCAAGGTCGTTGGTCCGACCGTTACTGCTTCTTCCCTATGCGTGCCTACAAACAATACATTGTCACGGAGTTCACTGCCACTCAATTCTGAAAAATGAAACGTTGAATCTGTACTCCATGGGCTACTGACAGACCAGGCTTTTGGTAACTCGAAATCTACTGCGTAGCGATCTTCTTCGCCAAAATTGGGAACAATAAACAGATAGCGCCCGACAATCATAAAACCTTCTTCCGTTCTATAGGAAATCTCCTCTACTCCAAATGGCCATTTGTATTGGTCATGTTTCATATCTATTTCATACTGAAGGTTGAGTTTAGTAGCCGTTTTCTCCATTTGCCAGGTGAAATAATTTCCATTGTTTTTGGAACTCTCCACTTTAACTTGATTCCCATTTGAATCTGTCAACTGTATATTTTTAATAAGTGCTGCTGGACCGTCAGGAAGGTTATCGGCAGACATTATGGGCAGATGCAATTCCTTTCCTTGAACCAAGAGTGTCGCATTCACACGTATGGTGTTTGGATTCTCCACAACTACCTGATATTGATGTTGTGCCTTTGCTTTGATGATGCCCATGATAAACATCATCAGCAGAAATAGTTTAAATGAAATTTTCATTTTGTCGGATTTAATTGATGAATAGTAGCACAATACTATCCAATTAAACGACATTTTGATAATGAGAGATGTCCACTTTTGCAAATCCGAACAAAGTCTAAGCGGAATGACAGTGGCGTGCGATAAAAGCCTTTGGGGTGGTTCCTTTTTCTTTTTTAAAAGCGGAATAGAAGGCTGAGCTTGACCTAAAACCCGCTTTTTGGGCGATACCCATAATTGTAAGCGAAGTGTGCTCTCCTGATTTCAATGCTTCCTCAACCTCCTTGATTCGAAATCCGTTGATGAACTCATTAAAGTTCTTGTGGTATGTGCTATTGATCAAGGTGCTAAGTTCGTGATATGGAATATCAAGTTCTCGGGAAAGCCTTCGAATATTCAATTCTGGATTACGATAATATTGATTCTTCAAAATATCAGCAACGATGGATTCCAAGTTAAGATTCATCAATTGTTTATTCCCATTTTGGATGTTGCGAATTCTTAGCGATTCACTTTTATTGTAAACCACAAGCCTTGCATAAGAAAACCAAAGCATTACCGCGGTAAAAAGCAAAGTAATATTTAGGTAAAGGAGATTGGGAAGCCCGTGCACGAAAGTCCTAAACAGGTAGAAAAGCAAATTGAGGGCCCAAATGAATGCTATACTCCAGAAAATAAATTTTGGCTGTTTGTTTTTTGTATTGTCATTTTTTTGAAGGAGGAGATAGGAGGCTCCCAAATAGCAAAGAAAATGTAGATTCCATAAGGGTATCATAACCTTACCATTGATGATTTCGCTGCTGAAAATTCCAGCCGAACTTTCAGGAAATAACAAGGCAACCATTGTAATTGATAGGAAAACATAAAAATGTATCAGGTGTTTTGAATTCAATCCAACAGTTTGATTTTGAAAGCTAAGAGACCGAATGTATAAATACAAAACCGGTGCTATCGCAAAAGTCAAAGCATTGGTAATAGGTTCAAATCCGTAAACAAGACCCTTGTAATCCGCGAAATTGAGAACCGTATTCAAGATTACCATTCCAATAATAAAAAACAGCACAGAAAGCATCCCTATGTTGTGCGCTTTACCTGAATTTGTCATTCGTAAGTAGGAAACAGCCAGCAGAAAACAATTCCCTGCCCCTATTGTATTCGCCATTAGGGATATATCTTTGAGTATCTCAACGTCCATCATTGCCGTTTACTGATAGACGATTCTATGCTAGGGACGTTACAAAGATTTTCAAATTTAAAAAGCAACCGAATAGTTGCGTATTAAAAAATGTTGTTTATATTTGCAACCATATAGTTGCATATTAATCTAAAATAAACGAACAGTCATGAAAAATGTAATTCAAAAAGAAAAAGTATTTAACCATTCCATTGACAAGGTTTGGAATGCCATTTCCAAAGCCGAGGAAATTTCAAGTTGGTTTATTCAGGCGGATTTTAAAGCCGAAGTTGGCTATGAATATACCTTTACCTCTAAGGAAGAGGGTTGTGTTCCTATTACCGGGACCGTAAAACAAGCCGACCCTTACACCTTGGTCTACACATGGGTAGTACAGGATACCGATACGGAGACCACGGTAAAATGGGAGCTACAAGAATTGGAAGGCAAAACCAAGTTGTATTTGGAGCATTCAGGAATAGCAAATTACCCTGCAGAATCTGCAGTGGAAATGTTTGAAAGTTTCAACGGAGGTTGGGACAACTGCGTGTCACTTCTTGCTGGGTATTTAACGGAAGAGGTACATGCAGGATAAAATCACAAGGGTTTTAAAAGCCATAGCCGACCCCACCAGGCGTGAAATTTTTCATGCCTTGGTGGTTGCTTCGGCTGCAATGCCCATCACACAGATTTCGGGTCAATTTCAGATAAGTCGACAGGGTGTTACCAAACATTTGAGAACGCTTGAAGATGCTGGGCTTATTCATATCAACTCAAAAGGGCGGGAACGCTATTGCTTTGCGGATGCTGAACCTTTGAAAGAGGTCAACCATTGGTTGAAATTCTACGAGCGTTTCTGGGACGATTCGTTGAACAATCTGGGGACTTATTTGGACCAGCCTTCCTAAGGGGAAACTCCAGAATCTTTATTGGTGATAAACTGATGTAAGCCCTGAAGAGCTTTTTCCATTCCTTTTTTGAAGGACTTTTTGCCCACTAAAGAAATCAGTATTTTTTTTATAGGAGATTTGGCTTTCCAATAGTTTTGTAGTTCTAGTCTACACCTATTTTCTCCCAATGGTGTAATTACAAAAAACTGATACAACTCGTCTACAATTGGAGGGCTCTTTGTGATTTCCCCATAAATCAAGTTCCCTTCCTCTGCCTCTTTGGTTATCGTGGTAAAATCGAGATTCTTACCGTTGACCACACAGGTATGCTTGGTTCCCAGACGTGTGACCTCATTTTCATTATAGTCAAATTTATCAACGCCTTTCACCCAATAATCCCGGTATGAATAGTTGGTAATATATTCCAACAATTGAGGTGCAGAAATCGGAAATTCTTTTGAGCTTGTAAGCTGGGGAGGATGGTCAAAACTGACTGTTTGCAATTCTTCAGGTGCTTTAAGATGCAAGGTTTCCGTATCAATCAGAGAATATACGTATTCCATATTTCGGTCATCATACTGGTCCGAACCTTGACGAAACCGGAAAACTTTGCTGGAATAATACGGTGAAAGTTGAATTTCCAAGGCAAGCTTTCTACTGATTAGGGCATAATTATCGCTATCCACCGAATTTTTGAGCAATCTATGCGCCTCAATAACCTGTTCACCAAAAGGTTTGCGATTTCCTTGAACTTCTATATGTGTCAAATTACCGGTATGCGCAATGATTTTTAATTCAAGATTAGGTGCCGTGGCACAGGCGTTACATGGACAGATGCGGTGTTGCTCCAACAATTTTAGGTGGCTATAAAATGCCGTGAACATAGCCTCGATCTGTGCCAAAAGGTTTTCCTGTGATGGAATAGTATTCTCCTTATAAAAAAATAAAGCGTCGCCCTCTATTTCTGCAAGCTGTAAACCTTGGGTGTTTGCACTTATCAACACTTCCAAAAGCTCGGAAATAACGTGCTGACTATGCTCAATTTCAGTAGTTTGAATGAACTTCGTATATCCAGAGATATCTGGAATGAACAATAGGGATTTTGCCATTTATTGATTGATGATGGTATGAAAACTGAGTCGAATTTCCAGCAATAACCTTACTATGTAAAATAAGATGAAGACCTAATCCTCCATGTCATCTAACATCTGTTTGAATCCAAGGGCCACACCATTGGTCCAACCAAACCCATCTTGGGTTTCATACTCTCCTCCACCAGAAAGCAATGAAAGATCCTCAACATTGTATTTCTCCATCATCTTCCCAGTGTTTTTGTAAACTCTTTCATTCAGCGCCAACCAGCGAGTCATAATTTCTTTAGCCTCTTCCTCATGCCCATAGTTTAAAAGTCCTTTAACCGCAATCCATTGCAACGGAGCCCATCCATTGGGGGCATCCCATTGCTGCCCTGAATGTTCCAAAGTGGTCACTAGTCCTCCATCCTTCAAGAATTTTTCCATAAGAACATCTTTTACACGGTTTGCTTGCTCAGCAGAGGCCAATTCAAAGTATAGCGGAAAGGCAGCCGCCAAAGAAAGCTCATTGGTCAAGCCTCCCTTACTGAAATTATAGTCATGGAAGAAGCCATTTTCCTCATTCCAAAAAAGAGATTCAATAGCTTCTTTTCTTTGATTTGCCTTTTGGGCAAAAGCATCACTTTCTTCCTGATTTCCTTTTAAGTCATACGCCTTCGAAATTGTATTCTCCAGAAAGAATAACAAACAGTTCAAATCCACCGGTAAAATATTCGCTGTTTCCGTGGAATTGAATTCACCTTTGGTTCCGAACCAGCGGGAGCTAAAATCCCATCCCGATGCTGCCCCTGATCTCAAATGATTGTAAAGAGTTTTTTGCAGTGAATCATTGGCCGCACCGCTTGCCAGATGGATATCTTCCTTGTACGCCTCTGGGCGGGGTGTATTTTCTTTATCCCAATATCGGTTTAATACTGCCCCAGAACCCAATTGGACAACATGTCGATTGGCTTTGTTGGGTTGGAGTTCACCTTCCGAGCCCATCCAAAAGTTATATTCTTTCAAAAGTTGTGGTAGGTAATTGGCAAGTACTGTGCTGTCATTTCTTGAAACGGCATCCACCATCAGGGCGTAAAAAGGAGGTTGGCTTCTAGAGCGGTAATAATCACGTGTTCCATTGGGAATAAATCCGATGGAATCGATAAGGAAGCTAAAATTATCAACCATATTCTTGGCCAAGTCTTCTCTCCCATCCACTACCAATCCTTCCAGGGTAAAATAACTGTCCCAATAATAGATCTCCTGAAACCGACCTCCTGGAACCACATATTTATGGGGCAAGGGGATTCTTGTGGAATTCGGAATCAAACTATCAGGTCCACGTGTCAGTTTATCCCACATGGAGGTGATATGCTCGTACATCGTTTTTGTGGTATCGGTTTTAAATTCAAGGGCCTTCATGGATTTATCCTCGAAGTTATCAGCAACAAATTGGGCAAGGTCAAATTCTGGTTTGTCCTTTTCGGAAAGGTACTTGGACTCCAAGACGGAAGCATGTTCTTTAGGTACTAAATCCACAAAGGTTTTAGAATCCTTAAAAATGGCCTGAAGCTGAATGTCCTTGAAAAATTGGGTTTCATACAGGGCGATATCCGCGGATACAACTTCTTTTTGTTTGCAGCTTAGAAGGAAAAGGACGACCAATAGGCCGATAGACCACTTTTTCATTTTCATTGGTTTTTAGGATAGCTCTAAAGATAATATGAATCAGGGAATATAAAAGTAACCCATTGACAGATGATTTGTATATTCAAGTCATGATTCAACCTCAAATTTTAAGAGATCAGGTAAAAGAGCATCTCTTGAAGCAAATTGGCAAAGGGGAACTACAGATTGGGAAAACCATCAACCTGGCTGCTCTTTCAAGAAAAATAGGCATCAGTGTCACGCCCATACGAGAGGCTTTAAGCCAGTTGGAACATGCGAGAATCATAAAGGCGATACCAAATCGGGGATTCATCGTACAAAAACTTGGCGCGACAGAAGCCGAACATCTGTATGACACCATTGCCCAATTGGAGGTTATGGCACTTGAAAACTCCAGGTTTTCGCCCTCTTCCATTGCGGATTTGAACAATATCCTTCAAAAATCATCCGTGACGCAAAACTTGGATGAACGAATTCAGTTGCGATTTCGATTTCATGAAATTTTGGTCCAAAGTTGTAATAACCCCATTTTGGTTCAAATCGTAACGGACCTAAAGACCCGGTTGTTATTTTATGAGCAAGCGTTGCAACAAGATGTCTCATTTTACGAACAAATAGATGCACAACATAAGGCAGTTATCGAAGCCATTGAAGAAGACAATGTTCCGACCGCGGCTTTAATTTTAAAAATGCATTGGGTAAATGCACTAAAACATATTCAAAATCAATTGGACACTACCCAAAATATTTAAAGACTGTACCCGTTATTGTAAAAAACCTCTTATGCAATACTTGAACAGGGAAATCGAAAACCTCGTTAAACGGAAGAAGTCCAAATCCTTATTGAAAAAACAGGTCTCATGTGGCATTTTCCAAGATTTGGAATCTGCAGAAATCAATCCACAGGAAAGAACATCCGGTCGATAAGGTACTATTCGAACAAGGAAGTATCCAATCCCGGAATCAACTTCATCGCATTTTTGTAGTATACTTTTCGCAGTACCTCGTTTGGTAAATCCAGCCCGTACATCGCCCAGAAGGCATGGTATTTCTTGTAATACGGAAAGTATTCATCGGCCGTCTCCAACACCCTAAAATAAGTTGGGAATTCGGAGGGCTGCCAACTATCTTTTCCAAATAGGATTCTATCTTGATATTTAATGAAGAACTGTCTTGCTTGCTTGGGTTGACGCCCCAACTCTGCGATAATTGCACCAATTCCAACATACATATTTGGGATTTCGTCCATCAACTCCCCTAGCCTTCCCAAATTATTGGCATACCACCCCATGTGGGCATTGATGAATTTTGTGTTTGGGTGCTTTTTGAACATTCGGTGTTGCTCATCGATAATTTGTCGCCAGGGTGCAGGATTGGTTTCGGAGCGCTTCCTGCGGGGTCTAGTTTTTAATTCGAGCCAGCGTTCGTTGTTTTCATCCATTGGATCCCAAAACGATTTTGGGTCTGCAGAATGAATCAAAACCGGAATTCCCAATTCCGCGCATTTTGCCCAAACAGGATCCAGCCGTGAATCATCGACCGCGATACGATTCCCAGCAATATCTCGGTTTCTAAGACCCAAGCTTTTATAAATTTTTAAACCCCTGGCCCCGTTTCGAACGTCAGTTTCAAGTTGCGATGCGGCCTCATTGCCCCAATTCGGATTTCCAACCCCACTAAAGTCCACGTTGGCAAAAATTACAAACCTGTTGGGATAATTCTCATTTACATTTTTCAGCATCGCCTGAAGCCCTGAACCTGAGCCTCCACTAAGGTTCACCATAACCCCCATATTCATTTGATCCATATGTCGTATCAACTCCGATAAGTCTTGGTTGGCCATTCGAAATTGGTGACTGTGCACATCAATGAATGTGAACTTCGCTCGTTCTACGGGATTTTCAGGAACCACCAGGGTGGATTTGGGGTTGTATTCCTCAAAACTCATTTGTTGGCCATTAGCGGTTAAACAAAGACCAAAAGCAATTAGGGTAATCGTATTGATTCTCATATTTTAAAATTCATTTTATCCGTTAGTTGGGTATATTTTTCTTTGGTGTCCACATCAAATTCCTTCCCTTTCGGGTCAAGGCCTAAAACATCTTCCGAATACTTATTTATAATCTGCCTTGCTCCAAAATCTTGATGCAAATCCAAGAGTTCGGAAAGCAAAGAATGATGAAAAATCGCAGGGACCCCGAACTTGTTTTTATACTGGGCAGCGGCAATTTTAGGGCCGTTCCGTGTATAAAGCTGCCTTAGTTTTTTCAAAAAATCAGAATCCATAAGAGGTTGGTCGGCCAGCATGATCAATATACCTTCCATCTCTTTTTGTTGGACCAAAATATCCTGAATGCCTTTTGATATGGAACTTCCCATACCCGATTCCCATTCTGGATTTTGAATGATATTTACCTCTTGGGGAAGCGTTTTCAGGATTTCTTCGGAATTCGCACCCAAAACCACAAAGACTTGGTCGCCTACAGCTTTTGCATGCTCTATTGCATTACCTAAGAGGGTAGTTTCCCCCCATGGGAGTAACTGCTTAATTGCTCCCTCCATTCGAGAGGAAGAACCAGCGGCCAGAATAAGAATAGGAATGGCATCTGACATACATCAACTGTGAATCGTGCCGGTTTTTTCTTTGAGAAGTTGCGGCTCCTTCTTATTGAAAACGGTCAATATTTCAGAAAGGATGGAGATGGCAATTTCCTGTGGGGTCTCGGCACCGATGTCAATCCCAGCTGGGCCATGGACGCCTTCTAGAAATTCTTCGGATATTTCAGGATGTCTCTCGAGAATTTCATCAAACAATTTTTCCCGGCGCCTGGCAGGTCCAAGCAGTCCGAGATAAGCACATTTTTTTTCTCGAAGAGCGAGAAGATAGCCCAAGTCCTTAACAAAACTATGTGTCATCAAGATCACAGCAGTTTGTTCGTCAAGAGCTAAATCCAACCCCTCCGGTTCAAATTGTAAAAAGCGATGAACTCCGGGAAAGTGCTCTTTTGTTTTTTCTTCCCTAGGACTGGCCACAACGGTAACTTCCCATCCCGTAAGATTTGCGTACTGACACAATTGGACAGCATCGTGTTCCGCGCCAATAATTACCAGTTGAAAGCAAGGCTTCAATTCTTGCTCAAAAACCGATAATTCAGAAATTTCAATGCGATTTGCAGACAATGGAATGGCTTGTCCATTGAAATCGAAAAGGGAACCGTAATTGCTGTTTTCAGAATGGTCTTTTACATAATAAGAGGTAATGGAATATGGTTTTCGAGAAGACACCACTTCCCAAAATTCGCTCAAAAAATCATCGGCCGGGGAAAAAGGTTCTAAAAGAATATAAAGAATTCCCTCACAGCCCAATCGATATCTACCGTCATACACCATAACCTTTGGTACACCGGAAGTAAAAACCGAACTCGCTTGTCTCAAAACTTCTTTTTCAACACAGCCTCCACTCACAGCTCCTACCATCTCACCATCTTCAAAAAGTAGCATTCTTACACCAGGTCGCCGATATGAAGACCCATCCAGTGCAACTACTGAAGCCAACACTGCTTTTCTATTTTCTTTACTTTGCTGGTAGCGCTCAACAATTTTCTTCAATTCATGTGTCATGCTAGACAATCGTTTTGGTGGGCACCAAGGGAACAAGCGTGCCCTTTTCAAGTTTTGTGTTTGATGGCAATTGTACAAAACCATCAATTTTTGTGAGGCCAACTAAATCCCCTGAACCTGTTGTTTGGACTACTTCTGCTTCAAATTGGCCATTGATTACTTGAACCCTAACACCTTTAAAGAGAGTCAAACCCGTAGTATTTTCAACAGATTCCTTTAAAAATACAGTAATTCGGGCTGATGACAATCCCAAAGTTTTGTTAAGCCAGGGGATGAAGTATACATGGAAATTGGCAAAGGTAGATACGGGATTTCCTGGAAATGAAAAAATCAGTGTATTGGTTTTTACATGTTTCCCAAACCAAAAGGGTTTCCCAGGGCGTTGAAGCACCTTGTGAAACACTTTTTCAACGCCAAGTTTGGCAAAGGTTTCCGGAAGAAAGTCAAACTTCCCTTTGGAGACCCCTCCACTCAACAAAAGAACGTCCTTTTTATGCAATAGACCTTCCAACTCAATTTTTAAGGACTCCGCGTCATCCTTAAAATGGTAGGATTCGGATAAAATGCCCAGATCTGTTAGCAATCCTGTTAAGGAATAGGTATTCGATTTTCGAATTTGATGTGCTAGGGGTTTTTCATTGACCTCTACCAGCTCATTTCCGGTGGCTACTACTCCAATTTCAGGTAACTTCTTTACTTGAATATTCGATTTCCCAACAGAGGCCAAAACTCCAATTTCGGAGGCTGTAATTCTTGTTCCTGAGGGAAGAAGTATCTCCCCTTTCGCTACATCACTGGCTTGGCTGTGAATGTTTTGACCTTTTTTTACCGCTTTATGCACCTTAAAATTGTCATTGCTCCGTTCCAGGTGTTCGTACATGATTACCGTATCTGAGTTTTCAGGGAGTACGGCTCCCGTCATAATCTCAATGCAATGAGCGTCATCCTTTAATGTAATCTGAGAAGAACCTGCCTGTGCGATTCCTTGAATCTTTAAATGAGATTCTGCTAACTGCATCCCTTTAAAGTTGACAGCAATTCCATCTTTGGTTGAGCGATCGAAGGGCGGAAAATCTCTATCGGCTTCAATAGGTTCCGCCAAAACACGGTTTAGGGATTCTCCGAGGCCTACCTGCTCTACCCCATAATCCTGACAATATTCCAAAACATGGTTTAAAGCCTCTTCAAAAGGAATCAATTCGTTGTGTGGGTCAGTCATTCTAAAAATAAAGATGCCTCAAAGCGTTTTAGGAGGTCTGGGTCCTCATTTGGTTCATTCCCCCTAAGATATTGTAAAAAGTATGTTTCGGATAGACTTTTGTCAATTCAATGACCGCTTTCTCGCTTCGTTTTCCTGATTGGCAGATGACATAAATGGGTTTGTTCTCCAGAAACAAATCTGCAGGAAGTGCCAAAGTATTCAACGGAATATTATGGGCCTCTTCCAGATGACTATTTTCAAATTCACGAACTGTGCGAACATCAATAATGGATAACGAATCTTGAGAAGCGCGAATTTTCAGAAATTCCTCATTGGATATGGAGGGTGCAAGCTCACAATCAAGAGACTCATAGGATGGCTGTAAAGCTTTTATCTTTCTATTCTCCGATTTGGAGTTAAATGAAATTTTGATGTGGTCCTGCTGGAGTCCATTAAAAATCAAAAGTTGTCCTGAGAGTACCTCCCCAATTCCAGTGATGATTTTAACCACTTCCAACGCTTGCAATGACCCAATGATTCCCGGAACAACTCCCAAAACCCCATTTTCGTCGCAGTTGGGAACTTCATTTCCCGCGGGCATTGCTGGGTAAAGACAGCGGTAAGTGGGTCCTTGCCGATAATTGAAAACGCTCACATGCCCCTCAAAGGCATGCAATGCCCCATATACAAAAGGTTTGTTAAGAATGATACAGGCGTCGTTGATTAAATATCGAGTAGGAAAGTTATCCGTGGCATCTACCACTACATCATACTCTTTGATGATTTCCAATGCATTTTTGTTGGTCAGAAATGTATCATGCGGAATGAGGTTGGTCTCTGAATTCTGATTCCTAAGTTTTTTTAAGGCTACGCCTAACTTGGATTGTCCGCTATCCGCTTCCGAATACAACACCTGACGCTGCAAGTTGTGGATGTCAACCGTATCATGGTCCACAAGTCCCAATGTGCCCACGCCCATAGCATTCAAATATTGAACCACAGGTATTCCCAGGCCTCCCAAGCCAACAACGAGCACCCTTGCATGGGCAAGTCGTTTCTGGCCTTCTTCTCCAAAATCTTGGAGGTTTGTTTGTCGGATGTACCTATTTGCCATGGGTTGGTTCCAATTTCGATTTGATATGCTCATAATCCTCCAAAGAATTTGCATTGAACAATACTTCGTCGTTCCCAGGGAAAACCAACTCAATTTCGGAGTTGAGCAAATACTTTCTTGGACAAGAGCTTTCAGCCGTTTTTAAATACGCAATGGCTTTTTTTAGTCCAGTAGGCTCCCAAATGGTTACCAATGGTTCCGGTAGTCCTGTTTTGTTGGTCGCCATGGATGTTGCCATTTTTTCTGGGTTTCGTTTTGAAACCAAAAGAGCAAGTGTTTTTTCATCAATCAGAGGAAGGTCGCAGGCCAATACCAGCCAAGCTGCATCAGGGAAAGCTTTATGGGCACTAAGTATTCCGTTGAAGGGGCCTCGAAACTCGTTTTGGTCCATCATTACTTCAAAGTTCTCCTCCATCTCGGATTTCTGTTCATCCCGAATACTTAAAAAAGTGCGCTTGCAAACGGATTCCAGAAGTTGATATATATAGCTCTGCTGCGGAACCGAGTGATACTGCAACAGACGTTTATCCGAACCCATTCGGGTGCTTTTCCCACCAGCAAGTACAAGACCATATAATTCAGGATGCGTATGTTTCATTTTTTAATACTTGGTTTTCTCCAATTATCCACCTATAGAGGTCATGGAGTTGTCAAAAACGGTGGAATCATGTTCTTTTTGGGCATCAAAACCGGTCTTGGCACGATTTCCAATAGCCGTTATAATGGCTTCTTCAACCTTTTCGGACGAAGAATGCTCCCTCACGATTTCCCTCAGATTGGCCTTGGGTTTTCCATAGAGGCACGTGATTACATCTCCAGTAGCTGTTACCCGAAGTCGATTGCAAGACCCACAAAAAGTACGACTGAACGAGGGTATGATACCGAAAGTTCCTTGATGCCCTTTAATTCTATAATTAATTGAGGTAGATGTCTTGGGCGACTCCAATTTTTCAAAATCAGGGTAGGTTTTCCCAATGTGCTCCAAGATGGCCTTATAGTTCCATTTGATGGTAGAAAAGTTCTTTGAACCTCCATTAAAAGGCATTTCCTCTAAAAACCGTACGGAAACATTATGGTGTTTCATAACGTCCAAGATGGGGATGATATCCTGTTCATTTTGCCCATCGAGCACAATGAAGTTGATACGAACATTGAAACCTTCCGTAATTAAACGAATGAGATTATTGTGCACCGTATCAAATTGCTTGCGTCGTGTAATACGCTCAAACGTCTCCCGATTTATGGAATCCAAGCTAACATTGATGTTTTTGATTCCCATTTCTTTTAAGGAATCTATATGAGGACCTATAAGGGTCGCATTGGTTGTCACAGAAATATCGTTCAGCCCTTCCGTTTGGGAGAGGCTGCGAAGAAGTACCATCAAATCCTTACGGACGAAGGGTTCTCCCCCGGTTATTCGAATTTTATCAATGCCAAGACCAACCAATATTTTACTCACCTTCTCCAATTCGGAAATGGAAAGCAATTTGTCATTTTTCACAAAATCAATGCCTTCGGAGGGCATGCAGTAGTTGCAACGGAGATTACATCTATCTGTAACCGCCAATCGCAAATAATTGATTTGTCTCCCGTGATTATCTATTAAAGCCATAGGTTCCTAAAACAGTTCTAAGATAGCATTTCATTGGTTTATCCCCCACTAACCGGTGGAATCAATGCAATTTCATCATAAGCATTGATAAGCTGCTCGTCCTCGGCATAGCTGTTGTTCACCGCAATGGCCAACGAGGACAGTTTGTTAAGTTCCGGATAGGTCTCTCCCAGAAATTGCTTCAATTCTTTGACGGTCTTGGGTATTTTTCTTCCGGTCACACTAGCAGTAGGAACAGACAAAGTGGGACTTCCCACAATGTCCTTCGTGATTCCAAACAAAAGTATCGTCATATGATCAACCAATAATTTCCTTAGCAGGTACTTTTAATAATTCGGGTGTTTTTATGAATGGTTGCTTATAGAGTCTGTTTCCAGTGGCCGCTTTGAATGCATTGGCGATGGCTCCTCCAGCAGGTGGAAGTGTTGGTTCGCCCAATCCTGTTGGTGACAGTGTATTTTCGATAAAATAGGTCTCCACTACAGGAGCTTCCTTCATACGAATCAAGCGGTATTTATCGAAATTGTTTGCCATTGGTTTACCATTTTTAAAAGCCAATTCCCCATACATGGAATGCCCAACACCATCAATCACGCCTCCCTCTATCTGATTAAGGGCTCCCAAAGGATTTACAACTATACCACAATCCACCACGCAGGTAATTTTTTTGACTACAGGCTCTCCATTTTCAATCTCCACATCTGCCACCTCGGCCACATGGGTATTATGGCAGTAGTAATTCACAAAACCTTGATAGACGTTGCTTGGCTTATTTCCCCAACCAGATTTTTCCACAGCCATCTTTATCACATCTTTCATTCGGTCCGGTGAGTATTGGATGCGCTCATCTTCTTCTGGCTTCACCTTATCGAGTAAATCCAATCGCATTTGAATCTTGTCCACCTCCATCAACTCGGCAAGCTCGTCAAAGAAGCTCTGCTCGGCGCATGCCAAGAAGTTGGTATATGGGGCTCTCCAAGCTCCTGTCGTAATATTGCTATCATAACTAGCCGCATCTACTTGGTAATTTTCAATGGCGCCAGCAGGGAAAAAATTAGGAATCAACCCATACATATTATCATTAATGGCAGCTTCCTTTAAATGATAGGCGGTAATTTTTCCATCTTTGATTCCTGCTTTGATTCTATACTTGAGGGCCATTCTATAAATGCCATCCTCCATATCATCTTCCCTAGAATAAACAACTTTTACAGGCTTTTTGATTTTATCAGAAATCTCAGCAGCTTCTATCACAAAATCACCATATAGCCTTCTTCCAAAACCGCCACCCTGCCGAGTCATTTCAAGATATATGTCTTTTTCTTCCCTTCCCAGCATTTTGGAAACCAATCCTGCCTTCCAAGCCGGTGTTTGTATTGGACCTACCAAATGTACTTTCTCGTCGGTCACATCAGCATAGAAATTCATGGGTTCCATGCAATTATGGGGTAAAAAAGGCGATTCGTAGGTTCTTTCCAATATTTCATCAGCTTCGGCAAAAGCTTTTTTAATGTTTCCATCGGAACGCATCGTATTGAATTTATTCCCATCCAATAAATCGTTAAGAATTTTATCGTGTTCTTCTGTACTCTCAACCTTTGATTCCTCTTCCCAAACGGCCTTAATGGCTTCTTTGCCTTTCATGGCTTGCCAAGTGGATTTCGCAATAACGACAACCTTATCACTTGAAGAGATTTTGCTTCCGAAGCTTGGGTCTTCAGCCAAAAGCCCCCTTACTTTTTCTCCAATGGTGACCACATCAATAACCCCGGGCATGGCACGGGCCTCCGCATCATCATAAGAAACCAATTTCTGTCCGAAGGAAGGTGGGCGAAGAACACAAGCATATACCATTCCATCGGCTTTGTAGTCCAATCCGAACAAAGGTTTCCCGGTTACGATTTCATCAATGTCTACATTGGAAGCGTCCTTGCCCATAATTTTGTAGTCTTTTGGGTCCTTTAAGGTAACTTCTTCAGGGACTTCCAAAAGTGCTGCCTCTTCCACCACATCGCCGTAACCCAAGGTTTCACCAGCCGCATTGGTGATGACTCCTTCGCTTACAGTGCATTCTGATGGGTCAACTCCCCACCTTGCAGCTGCCGCGCTAACCAACATATGCTTTGCCTTAGCTCCAGTTTGTCTCAGGGCATCCCATCCAAATCTGATGGATTGGCTACCTCCTGCAACCTGTCGTTGGTAATTTTCAGTATCCAGTACTCCTTGAACCACATGAACATTTTTCCAGGCTACGTCCAATTCTTCAGCAATGATCATTGGCATTGAGGTTTTCACACCTTGGCCTATTTCAGGATTGGGAGAGAATATGGTAACTGCACCGTTTTTTGCAATTTTTATAAACGCATTGAAATCGCTGTAATCCAAGCTTGCTAGGTCAATCGCCTTTTCAGCGACAACCTTGGGCTTGCAAGAGTTCAAAAGGTTAAAGCCTATGATCATACCTCCCCCGGCGAGAGAGGAATTTCGAATAAAGGCCCTTCTACTTAATTTTTTTGAGCTATTTGTTGACATTTTGTTGTTTTTAAGGATGGAAAGTTGACAATAAGGTTACTCCATATTTTCTGAAGCAATCATTACTGCTTTGCGAATTCGGGTGTAGGACGCACATCGACAAACATTGCCGTGCATGGCGTTTCTCACGTCATCTTCAGTTGGACTGGGATTCTGTTCCAAGAACGCGGAGGCCGTCATAATTTGGCCAGCTTGGCAGTATCCACATTGAGGAACATCAACTTCTTTCCAAGCCTGTTGAACCGGATGCGAACCATCCTCAGACAGACCTTCAATAGTGGTAATTTCTTTTCCTTCTATTTGAGATAAGGTCAAGGAACAGCTTCTCATGGCAGTACCGTCTACATGGATGGTGCAAGAACCACATTGCCCGATTCCACATCCATATTTGGTTCCTACGAGGTCAAGATGGTCGCGCAGAACCCACAATACCGGAGTGTCTTCAGAAACATCAACAGTTTGGGAAACCCCATTTACTTTAATCTGATACGTTGGCATAGTTTTTTGAATTGATTAGTCTTAAATGAAACGTGATTGAAGTTACCAAAAATTGATTGGACTGCTTCATTTTTAACAAGACCGCACTCTTTTTAACTTTTCTTTAAAGTTTATCTTCTTCCATTGGATAATTTTCAATAAAAATCAACGTTGAGCAAGAGAGATCAAAAAACAATGAAAATGAAAAACCTCTTTTGCTATTTCGTATCCCTTTCTATTATTCTAGTATTTTTTTCCTGCGGAAACGCTGACGATGATGTAAATTTTGACATTAACCAACGTGAATTGGGTCAAGGTGAGGAACCTGATGATTGTTTGGGTTTCGGAGAAAACGAACTGCTGCTTTCCATACAGAATCAAAGCACTGCGCTACCTGGAAAGGTGTCCATACTTTTCAGAGTATCCGATACCAATGGAAACCCAATCTCCGGATTGACCGCCGACCAATTTACCATATATGAACAAGGCCGAAATGATGACTGTTTCAATACCATTTCGTCGTCGGAGTCCTTGGCGAGAATTTCTCCGAACTCCCAAGTATTCAATAATAACACTCTACTAGTACTTGACCTAAGCAACAGTGTTTTGGAAAGTAGCTTGGAGGAATTGAAAACCGCTGCTTCGAGTTTTGTGACCAATGTCATCCCCGAACCGGAAACCGAGTCTTTTCGAATGGCCATTTATTGGTTCGATGGTGAAGATGAATTGCATCTGTTGAATCCTCTTACCTCTTCGGCCACCGAGTTGATTGCTGCCATTGATGGTATTACCCAGGATATCAGTAATGACCCATCCACAGATTTGTACGGAGCAGTCATTAAGTCTACCGATATCGCTGAAGATTTGATCGAGGAAAACAGCCAGAATTCCATCGTAAAGGCCGCCTCTGTGGTTTTGTTTACTGATGGTACAGACCAGGCATCAAGATTTACCGAGGAAGCTGCTTTGAGAGCGGTGAATCAAGCAGACAGGAATATTTCCTTTTTCAGTATCGGGCTTGGGGCTGAAATTGATACCGAAGTTTTGTCGGAAATAGGGAAAACAGCAAGCGTTTTTGCTTCCAATACAGAGGAGTTGGAAGCCACTTTCAATCAAATTTCACAAAGGGTGTCGGAACAAGCTAACAGTTTTTACTTGTTTGAATACTGCACCCCCAAACGGGATGGCAGTGGTGAAAGCAATCTGGTCATTCAGCTAACGGATGGCGGCCTGCAGGGTGCTGTACAGACCAAGTTCAAGGCTGATGGTTTCACAGGGGGCTGTGAGTAAGCACATTTTTACAGCAGAAAAAGGATAGTAAAGTTTAGACATGGGCTGCCTTATCTTTAGATAAATAAGTATCTTCAATCTCTTAAACTATCACGATCATGAATGCATCCAAAAGAGTTTTGAAATTCTCCGTTTATAGTATTCTTTTTATGTCTTTATTATCCGTCCATGCCCAAAAAGCCCATCCTTTGGAAGGGCGTTGGGACCTTGAAATGGAGTGGATGGGTAAAACAGTACCCTCTTGGTTGGAGGTCAGAAACTCTGGCCATGAAACCTTGATAGGCCGTTTTGTTTTTGCTTTTGGAAGTGCACGCCCCGTTTCGGAAATCAAGTCGACCGATACGGGCTTTTCTTTTGCCATTCCAAGACAATGGGAACCCAAGGGCGAAGACATGAAGTTTGAGGGAAGTCTTGAAAATGGTGTGCTCAAAGGAATCATGTATTATACGGATGGAACCAAGGTAAACTGGTCCGGAGTTCGTGCTCCCAAAATTTCGTACAACGAAAACCCAACATGGGGTGAGCCCATCCAACTTTTTAATGGAAAGGATTTAACCGGATGGCATACCGATGCCGAAAATCAGTGGCTGGTGAAAGACGGTATCCTTACCAGTCCAAAATCAGGAGCAAACCTTATTTCAGACCAAAAATTCATGGGTTTTAAGCTACATACTGAGTTCAGATACCCTGAAGGCAGCAATAGTGGGATATACTTGAGAGGGCGCTACGAGGTCCAAATCGCCGACCATAAAGGCCTTGAACCTTCTGATATAAACTTTAGCGGCGTTTATGGGTTTTTGGAACCCAACGAGAATGCTGCCAAAGCGCCTGGAGAATGGCAAACCTATGACATTACACTTATTGGACGAAGGGTAACAGTTGTGGCCAATGGGAAAACGGTCATCAATGACCAAAATATTCCAGGAATCACCGGTGGTGCTTTAGATAGCAAAGAAGGTGAGCCAGGTTCTTTTATGATTCAAGGGGACCACGGCCCTGTGGAGTTTAAAAGTTTTGTGGTTACCCCAATTCAATAAAGGGGGGAGTATATAGTCAGTTTTTTCAATTCTACGTTTATGCCGTACCCTGGGGTCCACCTCTATAAGTAGGGTTTTTGGCCCGAAAGTTGTTTTACTATAGAACAACGACCATTGCATCCTAAACTAAAACTCAAAAGTTTAACTCAAAAAAATTGCTATGGATGTAATTAAAGAAATCATCGAAAACAGCGCGGCAGGACCGCTATCCAAGGGTTACAAGACTTTGGTTCTTTCCTTGTTTGCCTCAATTGTTTGTACCCTTTTCACCATGTTGGTCGTATTACTCAGCTACGGTTCCAATTTGAATATTCAATTCGGATACTAACGATAGATTAAGGCATTACCAAATTTTTGACCTTCCAAGGGCTGGTTAAGGTCCAACAAGAAACCATTGATTACTGCATGGGTAATGTTTCCATCTTTTCTTAAGAAGAAGGTGGGATTGATATTAGGTTGGAGCTTCAAATCATCCAATTGAAAATCTTCCGAGACCATGTGCATTGGAAATTCCAAAAAAGGTACCGGTGGCAGAAATTGCGCTTTAAGATATGCATAGCCTGATTTCCATGGGTTTTCTCCCTCCGACCAAGTCTTCGCTGAATTGGTTTTCAAAGTTTCGGGGGCTATTTTAGGTGCGACAATGGTATACCCCGTTGCATCAAACGTCTCATAACCGTAATATGTGGAAAGGTCCCCTTGGTCAACGATTGCACTACGGTAATAGAATTCATTATGCCCCTCCAAATCCAGTTCTTGCCTATGGATTCCCAAATCCAAAATATATTCTTTTCCCAATAACTCATAGGTCACATTTTCAATTTTGAGGTCAAATAGCTTCCGATCATTTCTTGGAATCTTTTCGTATTCCTCTATAGGAATTTGTTTGTAGTTCCCTTTTGCAATGGAATATAAAGCTGAAAGAATGGAAACATAGTTCAATTTTCGAATTTCCTGTTTTTCTTCATCATTGGCATAACCTCCTGACTCTATAAGTATCAAACTAGTGCCCCATTTGGCAATATTGTCACCAAAGGCCCGGGGTTCGAAATCATCGCTATAGCGCCCTACCTGTCCGGGTGCATAGTTTTGAATAATATCATTCATAAAAACAATCACCTGCATTGCTTTTGATCGCACCTCGTTAATATCCTTTTCATAGTTGTAGGCCGTGGCCAAATAGGATATAGTCGCTGGTTTGTCAGTAAGTTTGGCGTTGTAATAGGTGCTCTGGTCGTGTAAATTGAACCCAAAATCTGCGTTGAGGCTGTCCCTAATTCGTTTTAAGGTTCTCCCTTCGGGAGATTGTAATCGGAGCGCATCTCTATTGATATCAATGCCCAAAGCGTTTCTTCTTTGGTATACCTCTGCCCCATCGGGATTCAGCATCGGCAAAAAGTGAAGTTTTAACTTCGACAAGATTTCCTGCTTTTCGGCTGCAAATTCTGGAGCATCCAAAAAGTTGAGTATGTCAAATATGGCCTGAGTGGCCGTAGGCTCATTCCCATGCATTTGAGACCACAGAAAAATATTTTCTTCTCCCGTTCCTATACTAATTAAATGCAGGTCACGCCCCTCAATCGACTCCCCTACTTTTTGCACATCGAACTTTGGATTAGCATCAAATTTTTGAATTAAGGGCTGAATTTGATGGTGTTTGATGCGCCTTTTGGTTAGGGATGTCTCTTTATAATTTTCATACGTATCATAAAGTTGTGTGGTGATATTTTCTTGTGCAGCCATAACAAATGCACAAGTGAAAAGAAAACAGAAAAGTCGATGTTTCATGAATCTATTTTGTGGGTAATGGTTCAAAATTAAATTTTTTTGTGGCCCTCCGTACCTTTTTCATAAAATCTTCCCCTGGGTCGGTTTTTTCCGTACGGTACCCATCATCAACCTCCAACCAAAGAGGGTGGTTTTCGAAAAAGGTATACTCATAATGCCCAATCAAGTGATCAATATCGTATTTGGTGGCCAAATAATTCACCAACCAGATATTGGCTTTCAATTGTTTTCTTGTTAATGGGGTTCCCTCTGTGCCTCCAACATTTTCAATACCAATGGCACTGTGATTCAGGCCTATGACATGCCTTGCCATGGTCGTTTCGGGCATCAATCTGTAAATAATACCATCTTGGTCCACTAAAAAATGGGCTGATACATTTAGCCCGCTCACACTTTCTATATCCGGTCTCCAATTGGGTAAGGTAGAATTCTCAAAAGCCTCGTATGACTTTTCAAAAGTCGGAATGGCAGTCCAATGCAGGACAATCATTTTGGGAACAATTTCTGGTGTTCCTTGATCCAGATTATACCGCTGGGATAAGTATTGTTTGGTAAGTTCTATACGTTGTTCGTCAAAAACAATAGGTTTTTCCACTATAGTTCGTTGTACACCGCAGTTGCAAAAGAACAAAAGGAGTACGCCCAAAAAAAACATGCGCATAAACTTATTTATTTTCAGAGTTAATGGTATCCAAAGGTATGGCATAACAAATATCAATTTTTTTCCTTCCCCATTCCCTTGCTTTTTTAATATCCAAGCCCATATATATGTCAATCCGGTTTCTCCATCTTCGGTTCATTTTATCCTTCACGTAAAAGGTGTCGGGCCACAAACCGATTTTTACCATGGTATTGTGGGTCAATCCCATTCTTATCAGGTCACGTGAAACTGCAATACTTTTCATTCCTGGTTTTAGGGTGTCGCCCCAAGCTGCAATATTTGAGTTTTCTTCAGTGGTCTGCCATGGAACAGAATTGTAGGCGGAGGCCGTTACCTCAATGGCACGCCATTCGAACATCGATTCATCCGATTCCTGTTGAGGCGGTTCTTGGCAAGCGACAAACAACAATGCGCACCAAAATAGATTTTTCAAAGGATCCTATTTAGCTAGACTAAAGATAGGGAAACTACTTTTTTTCGCCGGGCAAGGGAACGTAGCTGGTATCGTGAGGCATCATTGGAAAGCTTTTGTTTTTCCAACCCGCCTTGGCCTGTTCTATTTTCTCTTTACTGGATGCAACAAAATTCCAATAAATATGACGTTCTTCTGGGAAAGGTTCGCCACCAAACAACAACAAATGGGTGTCGGCTTGAAGCTTTACATTACAGGTATCTTCTACTTTCGAAACCAAAATGTTGCCCTTTTCTATGGTCTGTCCGCAGGCCTCGATACGGCCTTCAACAATACAAATTCCGATTTCTCCTTTCAATGCGTCTTGAACATTAAGTTGATATGATGTTTTCACTTTTATCTGAATCATGAACAAAGGAGAGTAAACAGGCACCGGAGACTTTTTTCCATACCCCTCACCAGCAACTAAGGTAAATTCGGCATTGCCATCTTTCCACTGTGGTAATTGGTCTTCAGGAATGTGATGAAAGGCAGGTTGCATATCTTCCAGATGCTTGGGCAACGCCACCCAGATTTGATATCCATGAGCGGTAAACACTTTTCCATTTCGTAAATCGACCGGAGTTCTTTCCGAATGGGAAACCCCGCTACCGGCGGTCATCCAATTCACAGAACCTGGGCTGATTCGTTGCTTTGTTCCCAAACTGTCTTCGTGCATAATTTCACCTTCCAACATAAAGGTCAAAGTGGAAAGTCCAATATGGGGATGTTGATCAACATCCATATAGTGTTTGGGACCTAACTGCGTTGGCCCCATATGGTCAATAAAGATAAAAGGACCTATCATGCGCTTCTTTCTAAATGGAATCAAACGTCCCACTAAAAAATCACCGATATCCCGACTGCGCTCTTCGATGATCAAACCAATGTTAGACATGTGGTAAATGTTTATATTTAGCGATTAAGTTACAACAAATCTTCATCCATGAAACTCTTTAAACGCATTCTATTACTACTGCTGATAGGTGTCGCAATTTTGCTCTATCTTAATTATTCCAAACTAAACATCATAAGCGGATATGCATCAAAATATATGGCATCAGGAGTCTTTCTGGCCGGGAGGTCAGAGGCTTCGCTCGTTCAGAATGACACGAACATGCCTTTGGTAAAATTGGCGGAATCGGAGGTAAATCAAGACGACAAATATGCCTCAGCTTCCGTTTATGGACTGATGAACCGAAAAGCCATTTATAGGGAAGGTTTGGGCGCTGTCTTGGTGAATGGTGGTGATGAAAAGGATTTATTCCGATTGACTCCGAATCGAATTCAGCCAAGAGATACCATCCCCTATCCTTATGGACAAGGAGAACCTAAGGACAGTTTGTTTCCCGAAATAGACTACGACAGATTGAACAAAGCCGTGGGCTTGGCTTTTGAAAATTTGGAAGTTCAGAAAACCCGTACAGTTTTGATTCTGTACAAAGGACATCTGATAGCCGAAAGATATCTGGATGGATTCACAAAGGACACCCCCATTTTAGGATGGTCGATGACCAAAAGTATTTTGGGAACTCTTTACGGTATTCTAGAACATCAGGGTAAGTTGGAAATGGAATGGCCAGCGCCCATACCTGAATGGAAACAAGATGAGCGCAAGGATATTACCCTAAATCATTTGTTGCGTATGCAAAGCGGATTGGAATGGGATGAGGATTATACGAAAATCTCAGATGTGACCCGAATGCTCTTTTTGGAGGACGATATGTCTTGGTCCCAAAAAGAAAAAGATTTGATTGCCCCGCCCACTGAAATATGGAATTATTCTTCTGGAACTACCAACCTGCTTTCAGGCATACTGAGACAGCAATTTCGAAGCCACCAAGACTATTTGGATTTCCCCTACAAAGAACTCATCGACAAAATTGGAATGTATTCCATGGTATTGGAAGCCGATGTAAAGGGAAACTATGTACTTTCCTCCTATGCATGGGCAAGTACCCGTGATTGGGCGCGGTTTGGGCAATTGTATCTGGATAAAGGATCTTGGGGCGGGAAACAGCTATTTGATTCTGCCTGGGTAGACTATATTACTGAACCGACACCAGATTCCGAAGAAAAATATGGTGCCCATTTTTGGTTGAATGCCGGTGGGAAGTACCCTGATGTCCCTGGCGATTTATTTTCTTGCAATGGTTTTCAGGGTCAACATGTATTTATGATCCCGTCCAAAAGTATGGTCATAGTGCGCACTGGGCTCGCCGAAGAGCCTGATTTTGACGCTAATCGGTTTCTTTCTGAGGTCACAAAATCAGTACGTTAAGGGGCTAAAACACATGAAATGGGCAACTAACCACAAGGAAACGCCACTTCACAACAAAATTTTCGCTTACGGGAACTCTCGACGTAGATTTACAGTGTAAGATAAAGACAAGTAAATTTTTTCATTTTCATATAGTGTTCTCGTAAAAGAGTCTTGACCCAAGTGGCAAGGCTCTTTTTGATTTGGGCCTATTCCATTCTAGATGACACGAATTGCGCTAATTTTAATAAAGCTGATCTTTGTAATTTCCCCGTTGAGAGCCTAAACGTTTTTTAAGGAATCCACTTGTCTTTGCCGAAATCGGGCTTACGTTTTTCCAAGAATGCATTTCTTCCTTCCTTCGCCTCCTCGGTCATATAGGCTAAGCGCGTAGCTTCACCGGCAAACACTTGTTGGCCCACCATACCGTCATCGGTAAGGTTCATAGCGAATTTCAGCATCTTAATGGAGGTTGGAGACTTTTCCAAAATCTCCTGTGCCCATTGGTAAGCAGTATCTTCAAGCTCATCGTGGGGAATCACTGCATTTACCATACCCATTTCAAAGGCTTCTTGGGCAGAGTAGTTTCTACCTAAGAAGAAAATCTCACGAGCCTTTTTCTGACCGACCATTTTTGCAAGATATGCTGAGCCATATCCGCCATCAAAACTAGTCACATCGGCATCTGTCTGTTTGAAAATCGCATGTTCCTTGCTGGCCAAGGTCATATCACACACAACGTGCAGGCTGTGCCCACCGCCAACGGCCCAACCCGGAACCACCGCGATGACCACTTTGGGCATAAAACGGATTAGTCGTTGTACTTCAAGGATATTTAGACGATGGTAACCGTCCTCGCCAACATAGCCTTGATGTCCCCTAGCCTTTTGATCTCCACCACTGCAAAAGGCCCATTTACCATCTTTGGAAGAGGGTCCTTCCCCAGAAAGCAATACCACACCGATAGAGGTGTCTTCTTGGGCATCATAAAAGGCTTTGTACAATTCACTGGTAGTTTTCGGTCGGAAAGCATTGCGAATATCTGGTCGGTTAAAGGCAATTCGGGCAACCCCGTCACACTTTTTGTAGGTAATATCTTCGAACTCGATGGCTGTTTGCCAATTGGGTGATTTCATACGTACTTTTTGATATCTGCAAAGTAACGGATTTTACATTTTGGTATTCACTTTCAAAGGTCGACTTTGTCCATTTTGAAGTATTCCGGTAAGATTTGGGGCAAAACTGTACCAAAAGTCTGTCAATATTTTATTAATTACTTAGAATTTCCACGAAATTTGTAGCGCTAACCTTTTGTTCATCGGGAATTCAACCTACTATGAAACGCATTGAACTATTTGAATTTGAAGATTTTAACTGGTTGCCCAAAGTAGTTAGGAATGGGGCTACAGGCCTTATTAAAGTACTGCATAGTATGATGGGAACCTCTGAGGTTATTGCGCAATTGATACTAAAAACGAAACAGAAGTCCGATTTTGACCAAATCATTGATTTAGGTTCTGGTTCTGGAGGTCCGATGTTGGATGTAATCACATTGCTAAACGAAAAACGGGAAGAGCCCTTAAGGTTAATACTGACCGATCTTCATCCAAATGCAGAGATTATTTCCCATTTAAAGGAGAAGAATTTATCACACCTATCCTATCATGAGGCCCCTGTGGATGCTTCTAATTTAAGTGTGGCGCCTGCTGGACTTAAAACCATGATTGCCAGTTTTCATCATATGAGCCCAAAAACTGCCCAAAACATATTACAGTCAGCTGAAAAGAGTAATGAGTCTATTTTGATTTATGAACTTGCAAAAAACAACGTTCCGCTTTTGGTTTGGGTATTGCTTTTGCCAATTTCCTTGCTGGTGTTAATGCTTATGACCTGGGGTATGACCCCTTTTGTTAAAAATCTATCGTTTAAACAGGTGATATTTACCTATCTGATACCTTTAATCCCATTGGTGTACGCCTGGGATGGGCAAGCATCTTTGATGAGAACTTATACCTTTAAGGATATTGAACAATTGCTAGGATCGGATAAAAGTAAAAACTATAAATGGTCCATTGGTGATGCTAAAAAAGCCAATGGGAAAAACCTTGGATATTATATAATGGGACATCCCGTCCATGAACAGGGGTGAACCTTACCCTATATCCTAAGAGCACAGGAAAATGAAATCAATCAATAATTTTCATTTTTCCACCAAACTATTATGAACTAATAAAAAAGTTGATTCTCATGGCCTATAGATTTGGGATATTAATGCTTGCTTTATATAGCGTTCTCATTATTTTTTTTGAATTGCAATTTGGGCAGACCTATGTCAGGGAATATCTTTCTGATATTGAGGGAGATGTTATTTTCTTTGCCGTTAACACCACGATCACCACGGTGTTCTTGGTTTTAATCGCCTATAATTTCATACTGTGTTTAACATTGGATAGGAAAAAAGAAAAAAACACCAAAAAAATTCTCCCATTCTTAGTTTTTCAATCCTTATTGTTTCTCTTTTTGGCAATGGACGAGAGGTTTATGATTCATGAAAGAATGGGGTACTACTTGGGTTTCAATGATGCATACTTACTGGGAGCGATAGGTGTTTTTGAACTTGTGGTACTGTTTTCCTTTAAGCAGCTACTTTGGACTAAAACCCTAAAAACATACAGCCTTTATTTAGGAGGGCTTTTTTTTGGCATTATGATTTTAATAGATGCATTTGGTGGAACCAATACCATACTACGACTTTCGTTTGAAGATCTATCGAAAACTTGGGCGATTTTTTTTCTGTTCGTTTACTCCTTTGAATTTTATAAGCTTTGGCAAAAAGAGAAGAATATTGAAAGAATCTAAGCAAGATTATTAGATTGTAGTAAGAGTTTCATCCTAATAGGCATCTGGCACCAAAGACTTCGATGTTTTACTAACCATCCGTTTTAGTTTTATTTTTTTCCTCTATCCATTTCCCCATAAATCTGGTACTTGCAATGGTTTGTTGCTGAAGAAGTTGCCCAATGAAGTTTTGGGAACGATGAGTAACAAGGTTAAGTGCTATATGCTCTAGCTTTGATTTTAACCTCTTTTCTAGCGAATGTTTACAATAATTTTGATTAATCAGCTCCATACCTCTCATCTGAGCTCTTTCCCAAATTTTTCGATTAGTATAGAGTTCAATGGCAGATTCGGCAAATTCCAGCGGGTCATCTTGTATTTTTCCTGGCCAATCGGACTCATCATTCATGCCTTCAGCCCCTATATTCGTTGTTACACTTGGAGTTCCATTTTGCATGGACTGTATGAGTTTTCCCTTGATTCCAGCTCCAAATCGTATGGGTGCCAAACACACACGCGAGCTTTGAATCTCAGCATCTAAATTTTCCGCCCAACCCAATACGTGAAACCCTTCTTTAGGTTTATGCAATTGCTCAATGTGCTGGGGCAGATAGGCTCCGAATACTTTTAAGGTGACTTCTGGTAACTCGTTTCGAATCAATGGCCATATTTTTTGATTTAGATACCAAATAGAATCCACGTTGGGCGTATGCTTCCCATTTCCATACGTGATGAATCCAGTTCGGTCCTGAAAGGAGGGCCACGATATTGTGCTTTCATCCATAATTTCATCCAACATAAAGGGCAGATGCATCACAATCTCCTTTGGCAGCTTAAGTCTTTCCAGCAGCAATTCCATTTCAAAAGTAGATACCATCAATGAAAGGTCACTTCGATAAATACTAGCAATTTCCCGCTTGGTCATGTCATTGGACTTCCATTGGCCAAGGGTGAACTTCTCCCCTTTTTTATGACATTCCTCACGAGTTTTTCTTAAGGAGTGTAAATCTTCAGTATTTAGAATCCGAACGGCATCTGGAAGGTTATCTGCTACTCGCCACCCAAACTGCTCTTCAACCATAAACCGGTCAAACACAACAATATTGGGATCTAATTCCCGTATGAAATCGTCAAAACTGCTATGATTCAGTTGAATTGGAACCGTCCTCACTCCTATTTTCTCCAGATCCAACGAGAAGTGCGTCCTAGCTGCTGTAGATGCAAAAGTGGTGACCCAACCAAAGTTTAAAAAAGAGTTTAGCAATTGCTGCATACGATGCCCAGCTGCAGTTGTGGAAGGTTCGGGCCAAACAGAGCCTATAATAAGAACTTTTTTCATCGAATCTACATCATGGCCGCAAACTTGCGTGAGATGCTGGAGCGTAGTTTCCGTTCATAGTCTTCCTCCAACCACTCTTTGTAGTTTTTGGTGTTGTTCATGATGCAATACGAATATTGGCGCACTCGGTAGGCAATCTCTTCTTTGAGCTCTTTGGCCAAAATACGCGCATCAAAAACGTCTACACTATTTTCCACACAAATTTGAGCATGCTGCTCAATACTGCGTTCCAAAACCAGTTTGGATTTCAGGCCTTGCGCAAACACCTTTTTGTACTCCGCTTTTACATCAAAATGGATGTTCTTAGACTTGCTAAACTTGGCCTTTAGCTCGTCAGGCATTTCGTAAACAAATTCCCGCTCGATATCTTCATCATTCTTGATGTTCTCTAAATAGAAATCAGGAAAGTGAAAGATTTCTTGCCAATCCACAGGCGAATCCCAAGGGCCAAAACGAGCAACATTGTTACCCATGTCGATAACATTAAACTCATCCTTGTTGGGCAGTACACGGGATCCCCTTCCTATCATCTGAAAATAAAGAGTCAAGGAACGTGTAGCACGATTTAGTATGATGGATTCCACCGTGGGTTCATCAAAACCTGTGGTAAGAATACTAACTGAGGTCAAAATCGCATCATCAGTATTAGCAAACCAATCCAATATTTCCTTTCGCTCTGAGGCCGTGTTCTTGTTATCCAAGTGCCGAATGTTGTACCCTGCCTTTTTAAACGTTTCATGAACATAGAGCGAAGTACTAATTCCATTATTAAAAATCAAGGTTTTTGTCCCCTTGGCCAATTCTTCATAAGCAGAAACCAACTTGCCCAACATACTCTGATTCCCATAAAACTCATCTGATGATTTTACCGTATAATCCCCGTTGATACCAATTTTAAGGGTACGTAGGCTAACATCATAGTTGTATAAGTTGGCTTTGGCCAAAAAGCGGTTTTCAATCAAAGATTTAATCGATTTGCCAATGATCAAATGCTTGTAATGGTCCTTCATCGGAAGCTTGATGTTCGAGCTCAAAGGTGTTGCCGTAACCCCCAGTATGTTCGCTTCTTCAAAATACTTGAACAATTTTCGGAAAGAGTTGTAATGGGCCTCATCAATAATAACAAGTCCGATATTATTGATTTGAACCTTTTCTTCCTGTAGACGATTGTTCAATGTCTCCACCATGGCCACGAAGCACATATAATCGTTCTGATCATAGAGCTCTTTGACGTCGCTATTGATGATCTTATTGGCCACACCGAAACCGTGCAACATGTTTGAGGTTTGTCCGCTGAGTTCAATTCGATGCGTTAACACCACAACCTTTTTGCCTGTCTCTTGAATGTATTTTCTAGCTATTTCAGAGAAAACCACTGTTTTTCCACCACCAGTGGGAAGCTGATAGAGAATGTTGGTTCCGGGTGGTAGCTCATGGATTTTCTCAAAGATTTTTGTCAAATCTTCTTCTTGGTAGTCGTAGAGCGTCTTCTTCTTAATTGCTTTTTGGATTTCCAAAGAAAGTGGCGTTAGGTTTTCGTAAACATCAAACCTTACAAAATTAGTCGTTTTTTAAACCCGATTACGGGTTTAACATGGGTTTAATATTAAGATACTATCAACAATGCATATTGAAAGGTTAATGCCGCAAGGAAATTCTTCATAACATTTTGATAACTATATTCAGATTTTATTGGAAAATCATTGTGGTTGAAGTAATATCATTCCCCAATAACCCTAAACCACAATCTCAGATGAGGCAGCTGAAAATCGTAAAGCAAGTTACGAACCGAGAATCCAAATCCCTTGACAAGTACCTACAAGATATCAGCAAAATTGATTTGATCACTGCCCAAGAAGAAGTGGAACTCGCACAGCGGATAAAGCAAGGTGATCAAGTGGCATTGGAGAAATTGACAAAAGCCAACCTTAGGTTTGTGGTCTCTGTGGCCAAGCAATATCAAAATCAAGGGCTTACCCTCCCCGATCTTATTAATGAGGGTAATTTGGGCTTGGTAAAGGCCGCTCAACGATTTGATGAAACAAGAGGTTTCAAGTTCATTTCATATGCAGTCTGGTGGATTCGACAATCTATTCTTCAAGCACTGGCCGAACAAGCGCGAGTGGTGCGTTTACCGCTTAACAAGATTGGAACCATAAATCGAATAAAAAAGACGTTTTCCTATTTGGAACAAGCTCACGAACGTCCTCCTTCGGCTGAAGAAATTGCGAAGGAATTGGATATGACCATAACTGAGGTAAAACAATCCTTGAAAAACATCGGACCCCATGTTTCCATGGATGCTCCTTTGAAGGAAGGGGAAACATCCAGCCTGTATGACGTGCTTAACATCAACGAATCTGCCAAGCCCGACAAAGGGTTAATGAACCAATCCTTGAACACCGAAATCAACAGAGCTTTGGACACCTTGACACCCCGTGAAGCGGATATCGTTCGTCTTTACTACGGTATTGGGGATGAACCGTCAATGACCTTGGAGGAGATTGGAAGCGCTTTTGATTTAACTCGGGAACGGGTGCGTCAAATTAGGGAAAAGGCAATCAGAAAATTGAGACATACTTCGAAGAGCAAAAATCTTAAATCATATTTGGGATAGATTGGAAAAAAGAAAAGGGCATCGATTTGATGCCCTTGGTTTTATTTAGCTATTGGGGTAATTCAGCTGGGTGATGTTTATTTCGTTCAGCATTTTGTTTAGGTTCTGAATAAAATTCACGTATGCTGTGTTTTCCGAGTTTTGATTTTTCATTGGACAAAGTTTGGGAGTTATTCTTTTCTATAGGTAATCGAGCTCTACAAGTTCGTTGATGCTCAAAATTTCATTTAGTTCTTGAAGAAATGCCAAGTATTCTTCTCCGTAGGTATCGTATAACATAATATTAGGACGGTTTATTGTTTGGGTTATTGATATTAACGTAAACCTAGTAGAAAGATTATGTACCCACAATTAATTGTGGTGAATTTCTGCTATTTCGTTGTGAAACCATCATTGTTTTTTGTCATCTTTTCAATCATCGGACAAAATTTCCAAAGAAAGATCAAAATCAATGTCTGGATCATTGTCCACTTTGGCAGGTCGTATTTCAAACTCCTCATACAAAAAGCACAGGTTCATGGGCAATTTGTCCTCGTCACTGACATTGTCTGGATTCATCCTCGCTAAAAGCTCAAGTTTTACTTCATAGGCCCGGTTACTTACTTTGAGTTCCGATGTACTTTCCAACTCTTCCAATAAGGGAATATCCTGCTCTTCACCAAGCTCTAAAACCTGATCTAGCAGAATCAACTTTGAATCTACATCAGAGGCATGGTTGAACAGTTGAAAAAAAATACTGTTATGATAGGCTGGTAAAGATTCTTCTATCACCATAATGGCAACTATTTGGATTTCTTACGGAGCATTTCCAGTTCCAAGTCCAAAAGTTCTTCCACTTTCGGATATTCAACCAAAAATTGTCCGTATAAAAACTTGAGATGTTTGATGTCGTGGTCGTTTTTGCATTCCAGAGACATTTGCTCGGTAATTTCAAGAAGGCTCAAGGTTTTGAGCATCCGAAGGGAAGAACCTAATTTTTGACAGGAAAAATCAATCCCTTGATAGTTTTGACTCTGGAGATTGATTCTAATTTTCCCAATAAATTCCAAAACATTTTGCTTGTACAAACGAACAAATTCTTCCAGGAGGTCCATTTGTTGCATACATTCTTCCCACAATGTACATAGGTCTACTTTGCTCCTGCGCTGAACCTGCAAACGTCTTTCAATTTGGTTGGTATTTTCAGATAAGTCCGGAGTGCTCAATTGTGTAAATGCGAAGTAGATTTGCTCTGTGAGTCTACTTAAAAGTTCTTGCTGCTTTTTATCAATCGAAATGGATTCCAGCTGCTGTAACAGTACGAAAATTGGCTTTAAACTTTTATGTGTGGCTGTTTTGGAAGATGATTCTTTCGGAAGACTGCTTATGCCCACTTCTTCAAAAATAGCATCCAGCTCATTCAATGGAGGAACCCCAAAAACTTTGTTTTCCAAGTCGTTTTTAAAATCCGTAAATGATTTTTTGAGCTCTCCCGCTTGAGAAGTCGTCAATTCTTCATAAGAAAAGCTGCTTAAACCAATTTCCAGCTTTTCTAAATACCGTAGCAATTCGCTTGTCCCCAAAATAGATTTCCTTAGTGTGATTGACCCTAATATGTCCAATTATAGGGGCCGAGCCAATTTATTGTTTGGAACCTCTCGGATTTTGTTGTCAAAATGCTTTATTTGTAGGTATAATTTTGTGATATGAAAAAAATACTCTTGGTACTTACTGGCCTTCTGTTGTTTTCTTGTGGAGAAAAAAAATCAGATAGCACCAACGACAGCTCCGAAGACCTTACGGCAAAGGCGAAAGGCATTCATGAACGTGTAATCACCATTGATACACATGATGATATCAATGTGAAGAATTTTACCGATAGTATTAACTACACACAGAATTTGGATACACAGCTGAACCTCCCCAAAATGAAAGAAGGGGGCTTGGATGTTGCCTGGCTTATTGTTTATACCGGTCAAGATTCATTAACTACAGAGGGATACGCAAAAGCATCAGAAAATGCCATTTCAAAGTTTGAGGCCATACACAGATTGTGTGAAGAATATGCCCCAGATCAAATCGAACTTGCGCTTACCGCAGATGATGTAAAACGTATTCAAGCAGCGGGCAAAAAGGTGGCGATGATCGGTGTGGAAAATGCCTATCCCATTGGAGAGGACCTTACTAAATTTGAGGAATACCAAAAACGAGGAGCTCGCTACATTTCCCTTTCCCATAATGGCCATAGCCAGTTCTGTGATTCCAATACAGGGGAAAAAGATAGTATTTGGCTCCATAACGGTTTGAGCGAGTTGGGGAAGAAAGCGGTCGGCGAAATGAACCGTTTGGGGATGATGATTGATATTTCCCACCCGTCCAAAGAATCCATGAAGCAAATGGTTGCCCTGTCCAAAGCACCAATTATCGCCTCTCATTCTTCTGCTCGGGCCCTTTGTGACCATAGTAGGAATTTGGATGATGAGCAATTGATGTTATTGAAAGAAAATGGCGGTGTTGTACAGACCGTGGCCTTTAGTGCTTATCTCAACACGGAAAAGCATGAAGCCAGAGCTGCCTATATGAAAAGTATTTATCAAAACGTGGCGGACTCGTTGGGAGTGGCATGGTATGAGCGTTCCCAATTTAGGTCATTGACCGACCAACAGCGAAATGAGTTTATGAAAAACTATGCCATTGTAAGAAAGTTGGCCGATGAAAAAGCAAGTAAGGATTCCAACGCCCCATCAGCAGTAAATGTATCCGATTTTGTGGACCATATTGACTATATGGTTGAGCTGATAGGTATTGAACATGTGGGCATTAGCTCTGATTTTGATGGAGGTGGTGGAATTGAAGGATGGAAAGACGCCTCAGAAACCTTCAATGTTACCTTGGAACTTGTAAACAGAGGGTATACCGAAGAACAAATTGAAATGCTTTGGGGGGGCAATCTATTGCGTGTCCTAGACGAAGTACAGGCCATTGCAGCTACCCTTAACTAGAGCGTTCTTCCTCCTTTTTGGCCAAACGGTCCTTTACATATTCCACCTTGGTCTTCCCATGTGGAGTAGGATTCCCCTTTTCATCCAAATTGACCATGATAATGTTATCAACGGTTACAATACTTTCATGGGTCATCTTATTACGAACCTCGCAATTCAAAGTAATTGAGGTATTTCCGAATTTGACCACCTCTATTCCAATCTCTACAATATCGCCTTTAGAGGCGTTGCTCATAAAGTTAATTTCGGATATGTATTTGGTAACTACCTTTTTACTTTCCAACTGTACAATGCTGTATAGTGCCGCTTCCTCATCTATCCAAGCCAGTACCTTACCTCCGAACAAGGTGCCATTGGCATTTAAATCCTCGGGCTTTACCCATTTTCTGGTGTGAAATCTCATAAGACAAAATTTAGGGGGGATAATTATGCTAAAAATAAGGTATAAACCATTTCAGGAATAATACTTAGGTGTTTTAACAATAAGATTTCATTTTTTATAAAAAATGTTAATCATTAAATAAACTTTTCTTAATTCTTTGGCATAAAAAAATTAATCCCAATAAATTCAACCGTCAATCAATACCAACGGCCAAAAATGAACTCGATTACGGAATATTATTCGGATCCAAGTTTTACTGTTTTCAAAGTGCCCGAATGGAGGGCAAAATTCTACAAATTTTTATCGGTTGAAGTCTGGGGGAATCTCCCCAGCAATTTACAAAGAAGCCTTTCTTCTTGGTATAGTTCTGTTTATGATAAACCATATTCCAAGAAAATCATTGAGCCTTACATCCGGATGAACTATTCGGATAAGGACTATCTACAAAAGTTTAAACCACCGAATGGAAAGAACGATTTTGAGTGTTTTCAAGACTTTTTTATTCGTGAATTCAAGGAATTACCCGCTAATGATAGTGATTATGTTTGGCCCTGTGAGGGACTTCTGTGTGATGAAGAAAAAGTTGAGAACCTCGAGTTTGTCCAGATAAAATCGGATGTTCGTTCCGTTGCGACAGTTTTTGGATTGTCCGAAAGGGATATTCCAAAAAATTACACCTTCACGAATGTATTTTTGCATAATAAAAACTACCATAGAATTCATTCCCCTATCGATGGTACCATAACACGAATTCAACACGTGCCTGGTGATTTGGTGATATTGCGTCCTTGGATTTACAAACAGAATCCTTCCCTTCCAGCTTTTAGAAACGAACGTTATAATATCGATATCACAGATGCGAACAACAAAGTTTGGCACCTTTCCATTATTGGTGGCCCTGCTGTAGGGACCATTCAGCTTTCTGCCGGAATTGAAATAGGCGGCGAAGTGTCCAAACTTCAAGAGCTTTCCCTCTTCTATCTGGGGTCAACCTGTTGTATGGCTGCTCCCATATCACCTAGATTTCACACTAAAAACACCTTTGTAGAGGTCGGGATTCCCTACTAGAACAAAGTTTGGGTTTTACCTCCAATCACCGTCTGTGGAACGTGAAGTTTGGTATCTAGTTGCTTATTGAGCTTTTCTATAAAATAGGCCGACAACAAGGGAGACTCAAGTTCCAAGTTTTGATGTACAAAAAAATGGATGTTGTGCAAGCCGAGTTCTTTCCATTTTTCCAAGCGGGCAATCCAATCGTCCAAACGGGGATAATCAGATTCATGGTTGGCTCCCACGTAACGTATAAACGCCTCATCATTGGTGAGCCGCATATGCATTAAATCTCTTCTGCCAGCCGTATCGACCAAAACATTGGCAATATTATTTTCCTGCAACAAATGATACAATTCATTGGCAACCTTTTCATCGTTGAACCAGTCGGTGTGCCTAAACTCCATGGCCAATGGAAACTCCTTGGGCCAATATTCCACAAAGCGCACTACCCTATCCCAGTTCTTCGGATTGAAGTTGTTGTGCATTTGTAAAAAAATGGTTCCCAATTTTTCCTTTAGCAGTGAGGTGACCTCCAAATAGCGGTCGGCTATTTCATATACTTTATCGTTCAATCGACGTAAATGACTCACTTCATTGGTCATCTTTGGAAAAAACTTAAACCCTTCAGGGGTTTTGTCATACCATTTTTGGTATTGTTCCGCAGGAAAAATGCGGTAGAAAGTGGCATTTAGTTCAATACTGTTGAATTGCGAAGCATAATACACCAGTTCGTCTTTGGTTCCCCGAGGGTAGAAATTCTTTAGGTCTTGTCTGTTCCATTTCGCACAGCCCACAAAAAATTCAGGGTGTTTGCCATTCTTGTATGGGGACAAAAGAATCTCAGTATCTGGGTGATCTTTGGGAATCGTGAAATCCACTAATTCCGGGTGTTCTACTTTTCCAAACTTCATTGAGGCAGTATTGATTTATCGAAGCAATTTACGCATTCCCCAACTCTGTTCATAACATCGTTAAAAACTATCTCGGGTTCAAAATTTGCACAATTGTTGATTCTGTAATTTTATTAAAACTAATCGATATGGATTCTCGATCCAATGGCCTCACGGACATCCGTCCTGAAATCCCACAAGCTAGATTACATGAAAATATGAGTTCCGATGAGCGGTTTCAAAACAAAACGCTCAGGCCCATAATCAAGTTTCAGAACGCTCTGTTACTGGAGGTTTTTAAAAATTACATTCGAAAGCATAAAGGAACTTTTTACGAATTGACCGCTGACAAAAAGCTGGAATACATTGAACGATCCATTCAGAAAGACATTAAGTTCAGAAATTCCCTAAAGGGAATGGTCATAGGTCATTTCACAGTTGACGAATACAATTTATACCTGAACAATTCATCGGCCCTTAACAAACGCATGATGAATATGGTGATTGAAAGGCTCAAAGACCAGGTTTTGCTGCTCGAGGAAAAGGTTTTAGTCTAAAATCGACTCTCCGTTAAGGTTGGTGGTCAAAATATCGCTCATAATATTAAAAAATGGGCGGATGGCCTTAAAGGATTTGTCCACTTCATTGATAAAATCTTCTGATAAGACCTCTTTATCCGTAAAGTTTCGAACAAAAATGAACTGCTTTCTTTTTATTAAATCGATTTCTGGATGTTCCTTATCAAAACCCTTGGGTGCAGTTTTCACTCCATCTCCCTGAATCTCTCCCCAAACGGCTTTAAATGATTTTTCGCCAATGACCTTTCGGAAATCGGACGCATCCATTTCAAATTCTTTACGTATTCGGAATAAATCTTCTTTGTTGGGTTCCCAAAAACCTGTGGCCAAAAAAGTTTCGCCAGGCTTCAATCTCAAATAGTAGCCCCCACGAAGATGCGCACCCAACCTAGAAAAAGAACCCGCAAAATGGGCTTTATACGGTGTTTTATCCTTTGAAAAGCGAACATCCCTGTAAATTCGGAACATTTTCATTTTCTCAATATCGTCATGCTCATTGAGGTTTTCCTGAACCTGCGCATAAAAAGACTTGATTTCTGATTCCAGCTTCTTAAACTCAGGTTTATGGGCCTCAAACCAGTCTCTGTTGTTGTTTTTTGCAAGTCTATTTAAAAAATCAAATGCTTTTTTAGAGATTATTGTTGATTTCACTGGATGGAATTGATGTGTTATATTTTAGCTAAAGTTATACATTTAGCTATTGCTGTGGTAAGGTTTTATCTATTTTTAAACTTTAACTTTTAAGTATGGATAAGGAAAAAATTATTCAGGAGCTGCAAGGTCATAAGAAACAACCCTATTTGGACTATAGGTTAAAAAGAGAAACTGAAGAATTCACCGACTTGCTGTTTTATACGCTGTTTGATGTGAATACGCCAGTAGCCAGTAATTTGGATATACTTGAAAACAAATTTCGGAGGCTGGTGGATTTGGCCTGTTGGGAAATTCAGCAACCTTGTCATAAACTATGGGATAACTATGTTGCCAAACTCCCATCGGTCCTTGAAAATCTAAATTTGGATGCCGAGGCCATTCTTAATTGCGACCCTGCATCTTTATCCATTCAAGAGGTATATATGGCTTACCCTGGTTTTTATGCCATTGCCATTTATCGACTTGCCCATGAACTTTATAAAAAAGAATTTCCTTTGGTTCCCCGACTAATGACCGAGTATGCTCACCGACAAACAGGTGTTGATATCAACCCCGGGGCGCAGATTGGAAAGTCTTTTTTTATCGATCATGCGACAGGAGTGGTCATTGGAGAAACTGCCGTTATTCATGATAATGTAAAAGTATATCAGGGCGTTACCTTGGGCGCTTTATATGTTGAAAAAAGCTTGCAAAAAGTGAAAAGGCATCCTACCATACAATCGAATGTTACTATTTATGCCAATGCGACCATTCTTGGCGGGGAAACCGTTATTGGAGAAAACTCGGTCATTGGGGGAAATGCTTGGCTCACTGCTTCGGTGCCCGCAAATTCAAAAGTATTCCACACCCCTGAAATTCACATAAAAACTGCTGATGTCTAAAACGGTTCTTGATCTAATTGGGAACACTCCTTTGGTGGAATCGAAGGTGTTGAATACCAATCCCAACGTAAAGCTTTACTTTAAGCTGGAAGGGCATAATCCTGGAGGGAGTGTCAAAGACCGGCCTGCTTACAACATGATAAAAAGTGCTTTGGAGAGAGGCGACATCGATTCATCTTCCAAGCTCATTGAAGCTACAAGCGGAAATACAGGAATTGCACTGGCGATGATTGCTGGCATCTACAATCTGAAAATCGAATTGGTGATGCCGGAGAATTCCACTAAAGAACGGGTGCAGACCATGAGGGCCTATGGAGCCAAGGTCACCCTTACCTCTTCAGATGTTGGCATCGAAGGGGCGCGAGATTATGCAGAGGCCAAGGTACGGGACGAAGGCTATTTGATGATCAATCAGTTTGCCAACGACGATAATTGGAAGGCACATTACAAAACCACAGGTCCTGAAATATGGAAAGATACCAATGGGAAAATCACCCATTTTGTGTCAAGTATGGGAACCACAGGGACCATTATGGGCACTTCAACCTATTTAAAGGAAAAAAATAAAGCTATACAAATTGTTGGGGTACAACCGACAGATGATTCTCGAATTCCTGGCATTCGAAAATGGCCAGAAGCCTACCTTCCCAAAATATTTAATCCGAAGAAAGTGGACCGCATCATGGAGGTCAGTGAAGCTGAAGCTGTGGAAATGGCTAAAAAATTGGCCAAAGAAGAAGGCATTTTTTCTGGAATGAGCAGTGGCGGTGCAGCTACCGTTGCTCTTCGCTTAGCAGCTACTTTGGAAAGCGGTACCATTGTCTCCATTGTATGTGACCGTGGTGATCGTTATCTTTCGTCTGACTTGTTTGATTAGGGATTATTTCAATTCCGAACGTAATGCCTCCCAATACGCTTCAAATTCATCAAGGTTGTTATGTCCACCTTCTTCAATGGTATATAGTTTTTTATCCGAAAGGGGTATAGCATCGTAAAGGCGCTTTCCTGATTCATAGGATACTACCCTATCAGCCGTACCGTGGAAAATGCGGATAGGTATTTTTACATTCTGAATGAATTCATTCGATTCCATTTTGTAGCGGAGCAGTTGATTTATAGGAAGTAATGGAAAACGTTCCTTGGCCACATCCTCAAGATTGTAAAACGGTGTTTCAAGAATTAGTTTGTGCGGTTGGTTTTTTGAGGTAAGGTTTGTGGCAATGCTCGCTCCCAAGGACCTGCCATAAACAATAATCTGCTCCTCGTCGTAGCTTTTCAGGGCATGTTCGAAAAACATTTCAGCATCTGAGTAAAGTGTCCTTTCACTCAATCTGCCTGTGCTTTTACCGTAGCTGCGATAATCCATCACTAAAACATCGTATCCAAAATCGACCAATTTGGAGGTGATGAGACCCCAACGCGATAAATCTCCTGCGTTGCCGTGAAAGTATAGAATAAGTCCTTTTGGTTTTTCAGCCTTGAAATGAAGTGCATTGAGTTGGGCACCATCTTCAGACCGCAGAAAAAACTCATCAAATTCCCTGTTGAACGAATATTCATAATCCTGTGGAAGCTGTGTGGGCAAAAAAATCAGTTTCTCTTGTAAGAGACTTATCATAACCAGTGGAATAAATACGATGGCAAATATAAAAAGACCAAAACGCTTAAACCTTCGCATTAGCGGCTTTTGAAGAATGTACTACGTCAATGCTAGAGCCCTCCAGATTAACTTTGTTAGGTCGGGAATTTACAATTTCCGACAACATTCTATGATAGGATTCAAAGGTATGTAGGTCTTTGTGACCACCCCCGATCACCGTATATAATTTTGTGTTTTCAGGTTTGATCTTCGACAATCGAACACTGGTCTTATAAGGAATCAGTCTGTCGTCCGTTCCATGAATAATATGTATGGGACAGTTAACATACTTTAACCATTTGTAAGTGGGCATCGGGAACTTAATAAGCAAGGACAGGGGCATAAAGGGAATAAATTTCTTGGCCACCTTGCTCAAACTATAATACGGAGCATCTAAAATCAGCATTCTAGGATTGTTCATGGAAGCCAATTTTGTGGCAAACCCAGATCCCAATGAGCGACCGTACAGGATAATGTATTTTTCAGAGACCTTTTCCTTGATTTTATTATAGATGACCTGCATATCGCGTTTTACGGCCTTTTGGGTCCTTCTGCCCGTGCTTTTCCCAAATCCTCTGTAATCCACCATGATCACGTCGTAGCCATGTCGGGTAAAATCGACGGCAAACTTGCCCCATCCCCGAATACTCTTTGAGTTTCCCTTTAAGTAGAAAACAACGCCCTTTGGGTTTTTGGCTTTAAAGCGTAACCCGTTGATTACAGCACCATCCCGCGTTTCAACATTGTATTCCTCTATTTCTTGGTTTTTATAGTGGAATGCGAAATCACTTGGGAGTTTTTCCGGCTTGAAAAGAAAGTAATCCTGGAAAACGTATAACAAAACGCTGAAAACCACATAAACCGCCAAGATTATCAGCAGAACGAAAATCCAATTTTGCATCATTTCAACATTTATCCCAAAATACAAAAAAATAGAAACACACAATTTTAGTCACATTTGTTGTACTTTATTTCTCTAAAAACTGTAACAAATGTTTTGGGTTGTTGTCCTATTCTTTGTTACTATCATAAATAACCATCAATCAACGAACTGTCATGCAAGTTTCTACTCCCAGCAACAAGCCCCAAAATCGTATTGAAATCATAGATGCCCTTCGGGGTTTTTCATTAGCTGGAATTGTTATTGTCCACCTAGTGGAAAACTATATTGCGGCCCCACCTCCCACTGCGTTCAATGAAGCAGTCCACCAAGGAATCGGTGATAACATTGTGGATGGGTTTATCGGTCTCTTCCTGCGAGGAAAGTTTTTTGCGCTTTTTTCCTTTCTTTTTGGACTAAGTTTCTTCATTCAAATGGAAAATGGGGCGAAGAAGGGGAACAATTTTGCGGGTCGGTTTCTCTGGAGGTTGATTCTCCTTCTGATCATAGGATATCTGCATAGTCTTTTCTATGCTGGAGATATTTTGACGATTTATGCTATGTTGGGAGTTTTATTGATTCCTTTTTATAAAATCGACAACAAGTGGATTTTGGGCATTACAGCGCTTTTGTTTATTGGTTTGGGGAGATATGTTGTCTTTTATTTCACGGGTGGGTCGAATCTAGTTGGAGATATGGACATGACACCCGATAGTCCCTCGGTTTTGGCTTATTTCGACATATTAAAAAACGGTTCAATAACTGATGTTTTTGCAACCAACGCCTATGACAGCCATTTGAACAAGGCAAATTTTCAATTGGGTATATTCGGTCGTGGTTATTTAACTTTTGGATTCTTCCTTTTAGGGTTATTGGTTGGGCGAATGCGATTTTTTGAAAGATACCAAGAGCTCGGCAAGCTGATTAAACGTACCTGGATTTGGTCCTTGGTCTTATTTGTAGTTTCTGGTGGATTAATGGCGGTTACCTTCGGGAGCATGGGGCCCAATGTAACATTCGATAAATGGATCGCCATGTTTGGTTTAACGGCATATGACCTAAACAATATTGCCATGACCTTTTTACTGATTAGCATATTTGTAATTCTCTACAAACGTACCAAGCCCAGAAAATGGCTATCAAAATTTGCTCCATACGGTCGTATGGCCTTGACCAATTATTTTTTCCAAAGCGTTTTGGGCACATTTATATTGTTTGGATGGGGGCTTGGCTATTTAGGGGAACTCAGAAACATCTATACCTTTGGTATCGCTTTGTTGGTCATTGCCCTTCAAATGATCTTAAGCAACTGGTGGTTAAAGAAATTTCGATATGGTCCTCTGGAATGGCTTTGGCGAACCGGAACTTTTTTACGGAAATTTCCTCTTAAAAGATAATCCGAGGACTTTTACCGCGTATTTAACGACTTACCCAACATTGTCAACTCTTCATCGATTTTGGGAAAATAAATAGGTCATGGCTATCGTTTTATTCTGAAATTTGAACGTCCCAAATCGGTAGTACATGAACCTAATCGCCAGCATACTCAATTGGAAACGATGCAATATTGCCACCTTGCTGGTGCTCACAATTCTGGTGGTCCTTAACTTTTATGGGGTTTACACCAATAAGTTTTACTTCACCAAACCGGACAATTATATATTTCCATTGTTAAGTCTTGTCCATTTCCTTTATTTGTATGTGATATGGTTCAAGATCACTGAAGATGAATTGCCAGATCCCAAAATGCGCAATCTAGAGTATGCGCTATATGCGGTAATGGTGGTATATCTTTTTAAGATTTATGATAGCGCTATGATCATCGGATCTATTTCGGATTATCAAGAACACGTAATACCGAGTACATTTTTACCAATTGGTGTTTTGATCCTGGTATTATATTGCCTATTGTTCTTATTGAGTCTCCTCTCTTTTTGGCATAGAAAGCGACACATTGGAGTTTACAATTTTGAAAACTTCAATGACAACTTAAACATGTGGCAATAGGCTAAAGTCCGCGGATATAACTTCCGTAGAGGTCCTTAAATTGATATCCCTCAGTGAAACGGTACTTGCTCAGTTTCTTGTGCGATACCAGTCCCCATAACAAAAACTCTTTCAAAAAATAGGAATCTTGTTTGCTTGTATCAGGCTGATACTCATTAAGTAGATGATTGAGCGGCGTAACAGAATCCAATTTTCGCTTATAGGCTTCATCTGAATCTTCATCCAAAAGCTCGAATCCTTCACCATCAAAAAACCAGGCGATAAGATTGTCGTAAGGACTTTCTGCATCTTTGTGCTCAAGCTTGTCAATTTTTGGGAAGTATTTACCAAATAACGTCTTTATGGAATCTTCAACCAACGTCTCTGCAACAGAACCGGCCCCCTCCTGCTCACCTTCATACACCAGCTCTATCTTTCCGGTAATCGATGGAATTACCCCCATAAAATCGCTTAACCGTACCGTGGTCTCCGCATCCCCAGATTTTAGGGCACGTCGTTCAGCGGTACTCAAAAGGTTCTCAAATGCGGTAATGCTCATTCGGGCACTAACCCCACTTTTAGCATCTACAAACTCACTGTTACGGGCCTCAAAACTTATTTGCTCCAGAATATCCATGGCCATTTCAGGGATATGTATGGATTCCTTTTGGCGAGCATCCATCTGCGCCTCCTGTTTCGTGATTTTTTTGGCAATCTCAACCGTATCCGGGTAATGGGTCAGAATTTGAGAACCAATTCTATCTTTTAATGGGGTAACAATGCTGCCCCTATTTGTATAATCCTCGGGATTTGCCGTAAATACAAACTGAAGGTCCAGAGGCAACCTAAGCTTGAAACCACGAATTTGTATATCACCTTCCTGCAATATGTTGAAAAGCGCTACTTGAATTCTTGCTTGAAGGTCCGGTAACTCATTGATTACAAAAATACAACGATTAGCGCGAGGTATCATTCCAAAATGGATTACACGATCATCAGCATATGAAAGTTTTAGATTAGCGGCCTTTATAGGGTCGACATCTCCAATGAGGTCAGCCACTGTCACATCGGGTGTAGCCAATTTTTCGTAGAAACGCTCTTCACGATGCAACCATTCAATCGGAGTTTCCTCACCTTTTTCCTTGATCAACTCCTTGGCATATCTCGAAATGGGTTCAAACGGGTCGTCGTGAATTTCCGAACCTGAAATCACGGGAATCCATTCATCCAATAACTGCACCATCAAACGCGCCAGTCGTGTTTTTGCCTGTCCCCTAAGCCCGAGGAGGTTGATGTTGTGCCTTGATAAAATCGCACGTTCCAACTCTGGGATGACCGAATTTTCATAGCCCCAAATACCTTTAAAGGTTTCTTCACCATTGGCTATTTTTTGCAGCAAATTATCACGCAGTTCATCTTTGATGCTCTTGCTTTCGTACCCAGACTTTTTTAGTTGCCCTAGGGTTTTGATATCGTTGAGGTTTACTTTCTTCATTATAGCGATGCTATCCTTTTATTCTTTTTTTTCTGTTTTGTTCGTAATCTTCCAAAATCATCTCACCGAGCCCTTTGAGCCCTGTGTAAAAGGCCTTGCCCTTATTGGCTTTGGTAAACTCCCTTACAAATTGCATTAAATAAGGGTCTTGGGCAATCATAAATGTGGTAATCGGAATATGCAATTTTCTGGCCTGTTGTGCCATACCATAGCATTTTTCTACAATATAATCGTCTAGGCCTACACTATTCTTGTAATATTCGCCATTGGGTAATCTCAAACAGGACGGCTTTCCATCGGTAATCATGAAAATCTGTTTGTTCGTGTTTCGCTTTCTACGCAACATGTCCATAGCCAATTGTAAGCCCGCTACAGTATTGGTATGGTAAGGTCCCACCTTCAAGTATGGCAAATCTTTTATCGGAATGGGCCAGGCGTCGTTCCCAAAGACCAAAATATCAAGGGTATCCTTGGGATACCGGGTGGTAATCCATTCTGCCAGGGCCATGGCTACCTTTTTCGCAGGAGTAATTCGGTCCTCGCCATACAAAATCATGCTATGGCTGATATCAATCATAAGAACCGTGCTCATTTGTGCCTTGTATTGGGTGTCTTCCACCACTAAATCGTCCTCTTTGAGTGTAAAGGCATCCATTCCGTGGTTGATTTGCGCATTTTTAAGACTCTCCGTCATGGAAATCCGTTCCAGAGAATCTCCATAGCGATACTCTCGAAATTCCCCTGTATGCTCATCACCACTTCCAAGCTTTCCAGTTTTATGGTCTCCCGAGCCCCTTCGTTTCATCTTACCGAAAATCTGGTCCAAAGCCCTTTGACGGAGCATCCGCTCTAGCTTGGACGTAATGGAAAGACCACCGCCGTTACCGTCACCTTCCTCCCCTTCTCCTTGCTCACCATCAGTATCGAACTCCTCTCTGATGTAACCTTTAGCTTTTAAATCCTCAATAAAATCATCAATGGTGTAGTCATCATCAGTAAGCTCGTATTCCTTATCCAATTCACGAAGCCAATCCAAGGCCTCTTCCACATCGCCAGAGGTATGGGTCACCAATTCTTGGAAAATCTCGAAAAGCTTTTCAAAAGGGGTCTGATCAGGCGCTTCGTAGGTAGTAAAACGAAACCCTTTTCTTAAATTCATAGCCATTATATAAAAATAAGACATTTGCTCTTATTGACTTTGCATTTAGAAAAAACTTAACGCCCTTCATGCCCACCGTTGATGTTGAATGATATGTTTATTGGTTTTAACAGCACTCCTCCCTTATGGAGCGGTACACAGTTCGGTGTGGGTCAGTTCGATTTTCCTAGTGTGGATTTCGAGAATTTTTCACCAAAAAGCATCCCTGGGAATATAAGACTGGGACATAAAATGGAACATGTTTTTGCCCAGTTGATTGAATGGGAGGGTTCTTATGAAATTTTACTACAAAACATCAGTATAAAAAATGGAAAGAACACCATTGGAGAGATTGATTTTGTTCTGAGTGATCAAAAGCGGGATTCTTTTTTACATGTCGAATTGACCTATAAGTTTTACATCATTGACCCTAGCATTTCCGAACCCATACATCGTTTGATGGGTCCCAATCGTAGGGATATGTTCTTCACCAAACTGGAGAAAATCAAAAAAGAGCAATTTGCCTTGGTTCAAAAGGAAGAAGCGAGGCAGAAATTGCTGGAAAGAAACGTGGACCTCGAAAATCTAGAGCAATTTGTTTGTTATAAGGCCCAACTTTTTCAACCGTACGAATCAGAGAAAGTACATATCCGGCCTCTAAACAATGCTTGCGTAGTTGGTCACTGGCTTCGATTTAAGGACTTTGAGGGATCTGCATTCAGTTCCTATCAATTTTATATTCCGTTCAAACAAGAATGGGTCATAGCTCCTCATGAAAATGTACAGTGGAGCTCCCATTTTGAAATCTTAATGGAAATCAATCTGAGAATGATAAAGCAAAATGCGCCGATGGTTTGGATGCGTAAATCGCAAAACGAGTTTGAGAAATTCTTTGTGGTTTGGTGGTAGAAAAAAAGCCTTCCGTTTTCAGAAGGCTTTACCATGTACCGATCAATCAACCTAACGTTTAAAAATGTATCGTGTGATAAAAATACCATTCGCATCACCTTTTCCTCCGGCGCTCTCCACAGCACTGGTAACAAAGGCCAATTCCCAACCCTCAGAAATCATATCGTTTATTTTGGAGGATAAGAGTGCATCGTTGGCCGCAATGTTCTGAAACCGAATTCCTCCGAGGTTAAAAAAGTTCAATAATTTTGTTTCTTCAAAGTTCTTCACCCTGATATCACTCCTACTTGATTTGTTTCTCGTGTTGTCCTCCTCGGTTTGGACACTGGTGTACTCCTTGTAATCCTTATCTTCTTGGGCGGTAATAATCCTTGATCGGCCCAACCCACTGGGTACTATGGATTCCACACTGGTAATTACTTTGTACTCCTGGGCATGTACTCCGTACAAGGCTGTTATTCCAAAAACTACAGTTGCTACTATTCGCTTCATTAACTTTATTTTTTTATGTTGTCTTAAAGACAGATAACATTTTTCAGGGTTGCATTCTGTTGAAAATCTGTTTGCACTTTTGAGAATACTTTAACAATTGTTCCAAATAAAAAGTGCCGGGCGCTAGCAACCCGACACTTTCACATCAAACCAACCTAAACTTGACTTTTCAACTTACAGTCTGACTATTCTCAATTGGAACTTTGTTCATTTTCCACAAAGGTGTAGCTGGTTTTTACCATCTCAGTTAATCGGAAATATCCAAAAGCATAATTATCCGGATTCGTCTGATTGATACAATTGCCTTTTACCGCTACCGGGGTGGTTTCAAATATTCCTACCCCTCCCAATTGGTCAATAAGAATCTTAATATAGTCATAGTAAGGTCTGGAGATTCCGTACATTTCAATATTGACCACATCTCCAGGTTCAAAGGGCTCTATGTCATCGTCGTCGTCAATTTCATACCACCAATCAATTTCATTGCCATTGACAAATTCATCTTCAGCGACTTCTAAATCGGGCAAAAGGTCCCCTTCTCTTTGAAATTTGAACAAATAATTATCTCCTTCCTCTGGAGGGTCGGTGAACACCACATGTACCTCCAAGGCTTCATCATCAAAACCATCTTCTCGATCCTGAAAAACATTTGTGATGTTGGTAACGGATGTCATGGTTTCGCGCGCGGTATATACCTCGTTATCATAATCAATGCGAAGAGAATAGGATTGCCCCAATATCGGCTGAAAGCTTGTTGTTCGATATTCACCATTGTTTTGATCCGCGAAAATATAGCTGGCACCACTAGTTTCATTAGTTACCACTACGGATGCCCCTGTAACATCGGTAACATTGTTTGTATCAAAGAATGGAGTTGATTTTCGTAATCGAATAGTCTGTATGTTGCCCGTTGTTCCTTTTTCCCAATCTAGGGAAGCTTCAACTACCAAACGTTCGGGTCCGTTTTGTACTTCTACATCAACTACATCAGTGCAGGAAGCAAAAACAGCAACTACTAAGGTTAATGCAATTTTTATGATCTTTTTCATTGGTCTAAAATTTAAAGTTGTACGTCAATGAGGGCACTATCCCAAAAATGGCAGTTCTGGTTGCTTCGTTGGCTCCAGTCTCCAAATTTTGACCGAAAGAAATGGAAGCTGCATTTTTTCTGTGGTACAGATTATAAATACTCAATACCCATTCGCCTTTAAAGCGTTTGTTTTGATATTTTCTTGGTTTAAAGGTGGCCGATACATCCATGCGATGGTAGGCTGGTAAGCGGTCTGAATTGCGAGGTGCATAACTGGCAATGGACAAATCTTCATATTGATATTGACCATTGGGAAAAGTTACAGGCCTTCCTGTTTGAAAAATCAAATTTGCACCAAAGCTCCATTGGTCATTCCATCGATAGGAACCTGTAATGGAAATATCGTGCGTTCTATCGAAAAATGTATTGTACCAATTGCCTCCGTTGATTCCTGGACCTCCAGCCATACCCCCAGGTGTACGCTGTTCAGATTTTGAAAGTGTGTAGGCAATCCAACCTGTCAAATCCCCTTCATTTTTTCGTAATAGAAGCTCCAATCCGTAGGCTCGCATTTCACCATTCAAGATTTCTGTTTCAATGGTGTTCTGACCAATCAGTTCTGAGCCATCTATGTAATCGATTCGATTATTTACAGTTTTGTAATAAGCTTCCACCTCCAACGAATAGCTCTTATCCAAAAAGTTTTGGAAGTAACCTAAGGCATATTGGTTTGACAGTTGAGGCTTAATGAAGGGTCCACTGGGTGTCCACACATCCAAAGGAGTTACAGAGGAGGTATTCGATAATAAATGAATGTACTGCGCTGCTCTTGAAAATCCCATTTTTAAGGAAGAGTTTTCGTTCAAGAGATAGGCCAACGAAACTCTAGGCTCCAAATTACCAAAAGTCTCAATGGCTTCCCTTCGGGAAAAATCTGTTTCTCCAATAGCCTCGCCCCTTTCGTAAATGCCAAGCTCAGAATTGTATATAACTGGTTGTCCATTGGCATACTCCATAATGGGTTGTCCTCCCAGCCGCGAAAAAGAACTGTACCGTAAGCCATATTGCGCAGTAAATCTATCTGTTAGTTTATGCTCTGCGTTGATATAGACCCCCGTTTCAAGTGCCCTTTTTTGGTCCAACGTCAATGGATTTACAGGTGAGTCTGGTGAGGTAGGCTGTACCTGTCCAGGGTCAAAATCATAATAAATACCATTGGCTCCAAAGTCAAGCGAAAAGCTGTCGTTTAAGTAATACTTTAAATCGTATTTAAGATTATAGTTGGTAATCGACGAAACCCATTCAAAATCATCTTGGTCAAAATTTAAGTCATAATCGTATCGACTTACTATGGCGGAAAGATTAGAAAACAATCGGTCATTAAAGATATGGTTCCAGCGTAGGTTTCCCGAGCCATTGCCGTAACTATTTTCAAAAATACCGGCAAAGTCAAAAGCATCCCGGCCAAAATAGCCACTCAAAAAGAGCTTGTTGTTTCGGTTAATGCTGTAGTTGGTCTTTAGGTTCAAATCGTAGAAGGAAACCCGATTGTCCTCTCCCGCTGCTGCTAAAATCAAATCCACATAAGAACGTCGACCTGCTATTAAAAAAGATCCATTGTCACCAAAGATTGGCCCTTCTGCAGTCAGTCTGCTGGAAATGACCCCAACACCTCCGGTCAGGGCAAACTTTTTACTGTTCCCATCTTTTTGACGGATGTCCAATACAGAGGATACCCGACCTCCAAAGCGTGCTGGAATACCTCCTTTATAGAGTTTTACATCTTTAATGGCATCAGCATTGAAGACCGAAAAAAAACCAAACATGTGGGAGGTGTTGTAAATAATAGCTTCATCCAATAAGACAAGGTTCTGGTCCTGCGCCCCACCTCGAACATGAAAGCCTCCCGTGCCTTCGCCATTATTGGTCACCCCTGGCAACAATTGCAGTGATTTCAAAACGTCTACTTCACCCAAAACCACGGGGGTTTGTTTGATGGTTGCTACGTTCATTTTCAAAACGCTCATTTCGGGTTTGCGCAAGATGGCCCGTTCAGGTTCTTCTGCGGTGACCACAACTTCCTCGAGTTTGGTAGAAAATTCGGAAATCTCAACGTCATGCTTGAGGTCTTGGTTTAAATGGACTTCAATATTCATGTCGGTATAGCCCATATACGAGATATTGAGTACATACTCTCCTTCTGGCGCGGTTATGGAATAAAAACCATACTCGTTGGTTACTCCCCCAATGGTGGTTCCGGTGAGAAAGACAGTGGCCCCAAAAAGGGTCTCCCCATTGCTTTTGTCGGTAATGGTGCCACTGATGGTATGACTACTTTGGCCCATAACGAAAAGGCAGCCCATAAAATAAGCCCAGAGCAACCAAACTATGGTTTTAAGTGCTGGACTCAGGTGTTCTTTACTGTTCATGTTTTTGATTTTTGATGGTTTTAAGATTTTCACCACCAAGAGACAGGTGAAAAAATTAAGGGTTGCATTCAAGATGAAATTTTAATCCTGATCAAAACTTTTTCTAAGCATGTGCAACCCTTTACTTTTGTTGTTGTCTTTAACTCAGAAGGCATCAACCTTAACCTTTGGAAACCGACATTCGATTTACACATCAAACCCTGGTCGAACAGTGCAAGACCGGCAATCCCAGTTCGCAATACGAACTGTATAGCCTGTATGTAGACGCCATGTTCAACGTTGGGCTTCGGTTTTTGGGTAATAAGGAAGATGCAGAGGATGTTGTACAGGACAGTTTTGTGGACGCCTTTAAAAAACTGCACAGTTTTAAGTATGAAAGCAGTTTTGGTGCTTGGCTTAAACGAATTGTCATTAACAAAAGTATCAACTACCTAAAGACCAAACGTGTCGCTATAGTGCCGATGGAGGCACACGAGTTTCATTTGGCGGACGAAGAGCCCATTGAAGCCGATGCTGTTGATCTACAGAAGGTAAAGATGGGCATCGCAAAATTGCCGAACGGATACAAACAGATAATTAATCTGTATTTGATTGAGGGTTATGACCATGTGGAGATTGGGGAAATACTTGGGGTTTCGACCAGTACCTCAAAATCACAATATCACAGGGCAAAGAAAAAATTATTGGAAATCATAAGCGAATTGTAATGGACAATTTTGAAAAGCATATTCGGGAAAACACCGCGCAATTTGATGAGCACAAAGCGAATCGCGACAAATTATGGGCGAATATCTCCGAAGAGTTGCACAAACCAAAAACTAAGGTAATTCCACTTTGGAAACGCCCATTACTTCGAATTGCTGCCAGTGTAGCAGTAGTATTGGGTATTGCTACCATGGGCTTTTTGCTAGTACCAAGGACGACCATGGAAAACCAATTTGTCTCTGAAGAATTACTGGAAATAGACATGCACTATCAAAGCTTGGTGTCGTACCAAGTACAATTGGTACAGGACAATCCCAATCTCTCTGAAATGGATAAGCAAGAGTTTTTGTCCTTTATGGATGAACTCGATGCCGAATACGAGACTCTTCGCAAAGAGATGCGAAAAAACCTTGACAATGAGCGCGTGCTTGAGGCCATCGTGGCCAATTACAAAAAACGTATTGAACTCATTGAAAATCTATTACGCCAAATAAACGATGCTAAAAAACCCGATGAAGATTATGGCTATACATTATAAAAAACTCCTGTGGATGGCCTTTACACTGTTCTCGGTACTAATAAGTACCGCCCAGGAAAGGGTATCCAAAACCATTGAGAAAAGTTTTCCACTTACCAATTCAGGTGAGCTGGAGTTGGAAAACAAATATGGCAACATCACTGTGACAGGATGGGAACAAGATAAAGTTTTGGTTAAAATCGATGTTAAGGTAAACCATAGAAGACGAGATAATGCCCAAGATTTGTTAGGAAGGATAAACCCAGAATTCAAATCAAGTAGTGGCTATGTTTCCATCACTTCGGAGATTTCCAACAAGAATACTGGCTGGTTTGCCGATTTGTTTAACCGCACCAATCCTATTGATATTGACCGGAGCCGAGTACAAATTGATTATGAAGTTTTTCTTCCAAAAAAAGCGGAACTTAAAGTGACCAACCGGTTTGGTGATTTGGTTATTGAAGGATGGAGTGGAGAATTAAGTACTCTGATTGAGCATGGTAACCTTTGGTTGAATGATGACTTGAACAAGGCTGACATCCTTTTAAAGTTTGGTAAAGTCAGAGCGCGAAACCTAAATTATGCCAGTTTAAACCTAAAGAACGGCGAATTGGACATGGAAAACTCCAAAAATCTGCGATTGAACAGTAGCGGCACCGAAATACAACTGGGTTCGGTAAATACCTTGGAAATCTATTCCAATAAAGATGACCTTACCATAACAGAAGTGGGTGCAATTTACGGGAATCTAAAATTCAGTACCCTGAATTTGGAACGCTTGACCGGAGGTGTCGATTTAACCATGAAGATTTCGGACTTTAAGGTTACCCAGATTAAGGGCCAAGAGACCGATATTGCCATAGAACAAGAGTCTTCCGACATTAGTTTGACCGTGACCGATTTTTCTCATCGATTTAATGCAACGATAGAACAAGGAGTGGTCCGATTGCCCAAATCTTTTGAAAATGTAAAATCTGATATGTTGGACAAAGGTCGAAAGCTTAGAAAAATTGAAGCCACCTATGGCAAAGGCAAAGAAGGGACCATAACTATTAATGGAATTAAAGGAATTGTGACTATACGTGAAAAATCTTTGTGAAAGTGCAACCCTTTAAAAATTCCATTGTCTTTAAAGGAAATCAATCAAAACAGCCTATAATAATGAACAGTCAAAAAATAATAATCCCTGTATTTCTTTTTCTCTTCTCACTTGTATTAAAAGCGCAAGACGATGAAGGGAATTACATAACCTTTAACGACCGTAGAAATGTAGTGCACGGCGTGTACATGGGCATAGGTATTGGGTATGGCGAAATTGAAGGAGAGGACACTTACATCGGAAGCTTTAAGGTGGCCTATGTGGCCAATCAGCAGTTCGAAGTAGGGTTTTTGGCCAAAGGACTGTATTCCAGACAAAACATTTTTAATCCTAGAAGTGGTGACAACGATGATTTATTTGCAGGTTACGCAGGATTTCATTTAGAACCCATCCTCTTTGGAAAATCAGCCGTTAGCCTCTCCTTTCCCTTTTTCATTGGTGGCGGTGCTGTAGGGTACGTGGATCGCGATATTGTGGAAAACGAGGAGGATTTCGACTTTGATGATGATGATTTGGATGCAGTTTTTGTATTGGAACCTGGAGTAAGCGCTCTTTTTAATATTTCGAGATACGCGCAAATAGAAGCTGGGGTAAAATATCGATTCTCCAGTAAAATTGAATTGACCGACAGTCCTATAGACCGAATCAATGGTTTTAGTACTGAAATTGGTATCAAACTGGGCATTTTTAATATGGGTAGAAACCGCTATAAAAAACAATTGGACTGATGAAAAACAGAAGAAAAAAACGGCCATCAGCTATTCAGACCCAAATAGTTTACTCAAAAAATGAGGTCGTATTTACCAAAGACGACAAAGAGAATTGGTTTCCCATCCACTTCAATTGGGTACCAATACGAATAGGATAAACAACTTTAAACATAAATCAAATGAAAACAAACATAATATATGGCCTTGTGTTGGCCACTGGTTTTTTATTGGCTTCATGCGACACGGAATCAATCAAAGTTTCCAATGAAGTCTCAACCCGGGAATATTCATTTACGGATTTCGATGAACTGGAAGTTTCAGGTGATTTCGATGTCTTCGTTCGGTTTTCGGATACCGAGGAGAGCATTACAGTTGAGGCTAATACCAACGTTCAAGATAGAATCATCGTTTCAAAAGGCGAAAATCGGTTAAGAGTACAATTGGAAAATAGAGTGAGTATTCGTGGCAATGCCACTTTAAAAGTATATATCACTACGCAAAACATTTCCAGCTACCGCATTTCGGGGGATTCCTTTGTTGAATTGGAAAATGTCCTGCTTTCCACAAATGTTTCGATAAATGTTTTGGGAGACAGTCGCTTCTTGGGGGAAGTAGATACAAACAACCTCTTAATAGACATCAACGGAGATTCTGAAGTGGATGTATTTGGAGAGGCCAGCAGATTGAATGCGGATTTAAGTGGCGATAGTGAGTTAAGGGATTACGATTTATCCATTGAGGATCTTATTCTAACGCTGAGCGGGGATAGTATTGCTTTTCTTTCGGTTGCCAATACCATCGATGTGAATGCCACTGGAGACAGTGAATTGAACTATCGGGGCGAAGCAGAAATCGTTCGTCAACGATTATCTGGAGATGCCAGAATAAACAAACGCGATTAAATTGTTTGCTGTTTGCTTGCAGTTACTTGTGCCGACTTTTCAAAAGCACAACCACATCATTCAAGGTAAATCCCTTTGCTTTTAGAAGTATTAGGTAATGAAAAAGTAGGTCCGCACTTTCATTCAAGAAAAGGGAGTCATCATTATCCTTGGCTTCAATAACCGTTTCCACCGCTTCCTCCCCTACTTTCTGGGCAATCTTATTGATGCCCTTTCTGAAAAGCGAAGCAACATAGCTGGTTTCGTCTTGGCTATTTTCCTTTCTGGAAGCAATGATTTCCTCCAATTTTGAAAGAAAGCCAAAGTTCTGTTCATTACTTTCTCCCCAACATGTATCGGTTCCCTTGTGACAAGTGGGACCTTCGGGATTTACTTGAATCAAAAGCGTATCGGAATCGCAGTCTTCTTGTATGTCTACCAAATGCAGGTAGTTCCCGCTTTCCTCGCCCTTGGTCCACAGTCGGTTTTTACTTCGGCTGAAGAAGGTGACTTTTTGTGTTTCTTCCGTCTTTTTCAAAGCCTCATGATTCATATATCCCAGCATCAAAACAGTTTTTGTAGTGGCATCTTGAATTATTGTTGGAATCAATCCATTGGGACTCTTATCAAAATTCAGGTTCATGTCTTCTTTTTTATAATCGCATGGGAATATCCTCATGCTCAAGGTATTCTTTTAAATCCTTTATCTCAATTTCCTTAAAGTGAAATACACTGGCCGCCAAAGCTGCATCTGCCTGACCATCAACAAAAGTATCGAGAAAATGTTTCATGTTTCCAGCTCCACCTGAAGCAATCACTGGAATGTTCACCTCTTGTGAGAGCCTGCGCAAAGCTTTATTGGCAAAACCATTTTTGGTGCCATCGTGGTCCATTGATGTAAAAAGAATTTCACCGGCCCCACGTTCTTCTACCTCCTTGGCCCATTCAAATAGTTCAACATCCGTAGGTACCTTACCTCCCACCAAATGAACCTTCCACTCGCCCTCAATCTCCTTGGCATCTATGGCCACAACAATACACTGTGAACCAAATTTGGCAACCAAATCATTGATAAGCTGGGGGTTCTTAACCGCTGAAGAGTTGATTGAGACCTTATCCGCTCCATTTTTCAGAAGGATATCAACATCTTCAACTGATGAAATTCCCCCTCCTACCGTAAACGGAATATTGATTCTTTCTCCTATTCGATACACCAAATCGGCCAATGTTTTTCGCTTTTCCTCTGTAGCCGAAATATCAAGAAACACCAATTCGTCTGCACCTTTTTCCGCATAAAGCGCCGCCAGTTCAACAGGGTCACCAGCGTCTCGAAGGTCTACAAAATTTATCCCTTTGACAGTGCGTCCGTCTTTGATATCCAAACAGGGTATAATGCGTTTTGTGAGCATTATGTATCGTTTTTAACGGTTAAATCAATTCCATCATAAAATCCAAGGTCTTGATTGTTTAGTAATTTGGTCCACAACGCAATTTGACCCGTATGATATGAAAAATGCTCTACTACATGAACTATGTTTCCAATTCCTGAAAACTCAAACCCTTGAACTTTTCTTTTTCGTAAAAATTCCTCAGGTTCAATTTCCCTAAAGGCATTTGTTGCTTCTCTTACCGTGTATTCCAATTTTTCCATAAGTTCCGCTTTGCTATAACCATCTTGTACCTCAAATTCTTCATCCCGGTTCCGTTTGTCTTCTATCTTCCTTAAGGAAGCAATGCCGTATTGGGTTATATTTCCACACAAATGAAGAATAAGATTGCCTATGCTGTTCATAACCGCATTTGGTTTTTTCCAAATCACATCTTCTGAAAGCTGTTCCATGCATTTTTTTACCATTCGCAAGCTCTCTTCCATGCGATAAATAGCCTGTGCCACAAACTCCATTTGAAAGGTCTTAGAGTACTCCATGGTTCAATATATAATCTTCTAGCTGTTTTAAACTGATTCTATTTTCATAGATAGCTTTACCTATGATGGTACCTTCACAGCCCAAATCGGCCAATTGTTGCAGTTCATCAAAATGGGAAATTCCCCCACTGGCAATCAGGGCTATTCCGTTTATCTCTACATCTTCAACACCGCTTCCTGTTATTCGCGTCTCCCATTTTTTCGTTTTTTTCAATAGCTTGCTATACAAGTCAAAAGAAGGTCCCTCCAGCATGCCATCTTTGCTGATATCCGTACAAATCACATAATGGACACCTTCACTTTGATAGTTTTTGACAAAAGGAACAAGTTCCAAATTTGACTCCTCTTGCCAGCCTGAAACCGCAATTTTTTCATCCTTGGCATCTGCACCCAATATGATCCTGTTCTTACCGTATTTTTTGAGCCAACCCAAAAAGGTCGTTTTGTCCTTTACAGCAATACTGCCTCCAGTAATCTGCTCTGCGCCACTTTCAAACGCAATACGCAAATCCTCATCGGTCTTTAGTCCCCCTCCAAAGTCAATCTTGAGTTTTGTTTTTGAGGCAAGGGTTTCCAAAATTTTATGGTTGACAATGTGTTTCGACTTTGCTCCGTCCAAATCCACCAAATGAAGATACTCAATGCCATGGGCTTCAAACTCTTTGGCCACCTCCAATGGGTGTTCGTTATAAACTTTTTTGGTGGCATAGTCCCCTTTTGACAAGCGCACACACTTACCATCAATGATATCTATTGCGGGTATGATTCTCATCTAGCTCTTCGTTTTTAACATCCAGGTGTTGGGTTTGGGTATTTCCTCGAACCCAAAACTCGCATAAAAATCATGGGCATCTTCTGTTCGCAATCCAATGCCATTTACTGGGGTAAGGTTCGGGTGTTCGAGTATAGCTTGTAACAGCTGTTTACCAATGCCCTTCCCTTTACAATCATCCACTACAAAAACATCCATTAGCCATGCGAAAACCACATAATCAGTAGCAATTCTGGCAAAACCTATTTGCTTGTCGTTTTCATCAAATGCACCAAAACAAAGGGAGTTAGCCATGGATTTTTCCACGAGGTCATAGCTTCTACCTTTGGCCCAATAGGATTGCTTGGAAAGGTACTCATGAATCAACCCAATATCCATTTTACCTTTATCCGTGGAAATTGAAACCTTCATTGGGGTCATAACTCTAGAAAGTTTTTCAGAATTTGGGCCCCTACCGAACTACTTTTTTCAGGATGAAACTGAGTTCCATAAAAATTATCCTTGCCAAGGGCCGCACTATAGAGCAAGGCATATTCCGAAACGGCTATGGTATCTTCGCATGTAGGTGCATAATAGCTATGTACCAAATAGATATGTGAATTTTCTGTAATAGATGTGAAAAGGCCCGACTTTAAGTTTGAAATTTCATTCCAGCCTATTTGCGGCACTTTCACCGATTCTGGGAACTTCACCACATCCACATCAAAAATATCCAAGCCTTTGGTATTCCCTTCTTCTGAACCCTTGCACATGAGTTGCATGCCCAGACAGATACCTAAAACAGGTTGGGTTAGTTGGGGTATAAGACGGTCCAACCCGCTTGCCCGTAACTTGGCCATGGCCGAACTTGCCTCACCAACCCCAGGAAAAATAACACGACCTGCTTGTTTTATTTCCTCGGGATTGTCACTGAGTGTTGCTTCGTAACCCAATCGCCTTATCGCAAATTTGATGCTTTGGATGTTCCCCGCACCATAATCGATGATTACAATTTTCATTTATAGCATTCCTTTGGTGGATGGCAGCACCATCTTTTCGACATCTCTTTTCACCGCCATTTTTATGGATTTGGCAAACGCCTTGAAAATAGCTTCAATCTTGTGATGCTCATTGGTGCCTTCTGCCTTAATGTTCAAGTTGGCCTTGGCTCCATCAGAAAACGACTTGAAAAAATGCAGGAACATTTCAGTGGGCATGTCCCCTACCTTTTCCCGGTTGAACTCAGCCTCCCAAACTAACCAATTTCTTCCGCCAAAATCGAGTGCGACCTGAGCCAAACAATCATCCATGGGCAAACAAAACCCGTATCGTTCTACTCCCATTTTGTTGCCCAGAGCCTTTGCAAAAACCTCTCCCAAGGTAATGGCCGTATCCTCAATGGTATGGTGCTCATCTACTTGTAAATCTCCTTTGACCTTTATCTGGAGGTCCATCTGCCCATGACGCGCCAATTGGTCCAACATATGATCAAAGAATGCCAGTCCCGTGTCTATTTTACTTTTCCCGGTTCCGTCCAGATTTAAGGAAATCTGCACATCCGTTTCGTTGGTCTTTCTTGCGATGGAGGCTGTTCTATTTTCCAGTTTTAAGAACTCATAAATTTTTTCCCAATCATTGCTTTCCAAAGCTATGTGGGGGTCAAGTTCTTCCCTTTTTACAGTAATTTCATTAGTTCCCAAATGGGTTTCATCGTTGATATAAATTCCTTTTGCACCCAAGTTCTTTGCTAATTCTATATCCGTGAGACGGTCACCAATGACAAAGGAATTCCCCAAATCATATTCCTTAGAAAAATATTGGGTCAAAAGTCCAGTGCCTGGTTTTCTCGTGTCCGCGTTGTCCTTCGGGAAGGTCCTGTCTATAAAAACCTCATTAAAGACCACGCCTTCGTTTTCAAAAGCCTTTAAAATGAAATTATGGACAGGCCAGAACGTTTCTTCTGGAAAAATTTCCGTTCCCAGACCATCTTGATTGGTTATCATGGCCAATTCGAAGTCCAGTTCCTTGGCAATTTTCCCTAAATAGGTGAATGCTTTTGGGTAAAAGCTGATTTTTTCAAAGGAATCAATCTGTTCATCTGCTGTTTCCTTTATAATTGTGCCATCCCTGTCAATAAAAAGTACCTTTTTTCCCATTACGTTATTTTATTTAAAAGGGCCATTAACTGTTGATTTTCTTCTGGAGTTCCAATCGTGAATCGCAATGTATTTTCACAAAGGGGTTGATTGCTCCTGTTCCTAACTACCACGTTCAATTGTAACAATTGCTCATACCTCCTATTTGCATCATCCACTTTTACCAATACAAAATTCGCGTCAGTAGGATAAATTTTTTGAACAAAACCAATTCCCTTCAACTTGTCGATCAATTTTTTTCGTTCTTCCAAAATCTGTGTCACTTCCTCTTGCACCATAGTATCATCTAAAACCCTTTTCAGCGCCTGATACTGCGTCAATTGATTTATGTTATAAGGAGGTTTTATTTTATTTAGGACAGCGATAATCTCCATAGAAGCATAGCATATTCCCAATCGAATGCCGGCCATACCATATGCCTTGGACATTGTCTGGGTAACTATCAGGTTTGGATATTCCTGGAGAGCAGACAACCAACTGTCGCTATTCGAGAAATCAATATACGCTTCATCAATTACCACAAGTCCGCTAAAATTCTCCAATATTTGTTTGACTTTTTCCTTTTGAAAAGTGTTTCCAGTTGGATTGTTAGGAGAGCAAATGAAAATAATTTTTGTTTTATCATCTATTGCATCCAAAATCTTGGGTACATCCAGTTCAAAATTTTTGGTGAGAAACACCTCTCGGTTTTCAATGGCGTTGATGCCGGACAAAACCTTATACATGCCATAGGTTGGTGGCAAAGTGATTATATTATCTTGGTTGGGTTCACAAAAGGCACGAAAAATTAAATCAAGTACTTCATCACTCCCGTTTCCTAGCAGTATATTCTGTTCCAAAATCTGTTTCTGCTCTGCCAAAAGCGTTTTCAAACTTCGCTGTTGAGGATCGGGATAGCGATTTAATCCGGTTTCATAAGGATTTTCATTGGCATCCAAAAAAATCATTTTTGAGCCGTCAGAAACATACTCGTCCCTTGCGGAAGAGTAAGGTTTCAACCGCTTTACATTCTCACGGACCAAATCGTTAATATCGAAAGCTGTCATTCTTGCAAACTTTTTAAACGAAGGGTCACAGCATTCTTGTGGGCTTGAAGCCCTTCGGCTTCCGCCATTAACTCAATGGCTTCACCAATTCCTTGAATTCCTTCCTCTGTGATTCTTTGAAATGTCATGCTCTTCATAAAACTGTCCAAATTTACACCACTGTACTGTTTGGCGTAGCCATTGGTAGGTAAAGTATGGTTGGTTCCAGAGGCATAATCCCCAGCACTTTCAGGAGTATAATTCCCAATAAAAACAGAACCTGCATTTATTGTGTTCTGAATATAAAATTCCTCGTTCTCAACACAGACGATATAGTGTTCCGGACCGTATTCGTTTATTAAAGCGAGAGCTGTATTGTCATCCTGCACCAAAATCAATCTACTGTTGGCAATGGCCTGCTTCGCAATTTCCCTTCGCGGCAAATCTATCAACTGCGCTTCAATTTCCTTGGATACCTCCGAAATGAAGTTTTCTGAGGTTGAAACCAAAATAACCTGACTATCCACTCCATGTTCTGCTTGGCTCAACAAATCTGAGGCTACAAAGGCTGCGTTGGCAGAGTCATCGGCGACAACGAGCAGTTCACTGGGGCCTGCTGGCATATCTATAGCCACTCCATATTTGGTGGCAATTTGTTTGGCAACTGTTACATATTGATTACCTGGTCCAAAAATCTTATACACTTTTGGAATAGTATCGGTACCAAAAGTCATCCCTGCAATAGCTTGAATCCCCCCTACTTTAAAAATTTGGGAAACGCCACACAATTGGGCCGTGTATAGAATCACAGGGTTTATCTGTCCATTCTCATTGGGTGGGGTGCATAGAACAATTTCTTCACATCCAGCTATTTTTGCCGGAACTGCCAACATGAGTATGGTTGAAAATAAGGGGGCGGTTCCTCCAGGAATGTACAATCCTACCTTTTGAATGGGCCGCTTTTCTTGCCAACACTTTACACCGGGCATTGTTTCGGATTCCACCTTCTCCGATTTTTGGGCACTGTGAAATTTTTCAATATTACCTTTTGCTAGTTGAATAGCATGCTTTAATTCAGCTGAGACTTGACTCGATGCAGCTTCTATTTCTTTCTGAGTAGCCTGTATCGAATCCAAGCGTACCTTATCGAACTGTTGGGTATAGTCCATTACTGCCTCGTCACCCCTTTGTTCAACATCCTTGAAAACAGCTTCCACGATGGATTCAATATCCTTAACGGTTTGGGTGGGCCGGCGTAAAATTTCGCTCCAATCTTCTTTTTTAGGGTAACGTATTCGTTGCATTAGCGTACCATTTTTTCGATTGGACATACCAGAATCCCTTCGGCGCCTGCTTGTTTTAATTCGTCAATCACTTCCCAAAAGGTATCCCTATTAATTACCGTGTGCACGGAGCTCCATCCTTCTTGGGCCAATGGTAAAACCGTAGGGCTACGCATTCCCGGAAGGATTTCAATTATCTCATCCAATTTATCATTAGGTGCATTGAGAAGTACATATTTGTGATTCCGTGCTTGTAAAACGGAATTAATTCGGAATCGAAGTCTTTGTAGTATGGCATCTCGTTCTTCGGAAATCAGCGGAGAGACTGCAAGGACTGCTTCACTTTTTAAGATAATTTCCACCTCCTTGAGATTGTTCTTGAATAAAGTGCTTCCGCTGGACACAATGTCGCAAATTCCATCGGCCAAACCAATATTGGGGGCTATTTCTACCGAACCATTGATAATGTGCAAATCAACATTTACTCCTTTTGATTCCAAGTAAGATTTCACGGTGTTGGGATAAGAGGTGGCAATACGTTTACCCTCAAAATCTTTTACTGAAGAATACTCCATCGATTTTGGAACCGCCAAGGAAACCCTGCACTTTGAAAAATTCAGTTTTTCCACAATGGCAATATCCACCCCTTTTTCAACCAAAACGTTCTCGCCGATTATGGCAATGTCCACCACTCCATCTCTAAGATATTGAGGGATGTCTCCGTTGCGTAGGTAAAAAACTTCCAAAGGAAAGTTTCTGGCCGTGGCTTTCAGCTGGTCTTTTCCGTTGTCAATTGAAATTCCACAGTCCTTTAAGACTTTCAGCGAGTCTTCATTGAGTCTACCACTCTTTTGGACCGCAATTCGAATTTTGCTCATTTTCTTTTTCAAATTATGCCAAGAAACCAAACGAACTTAAAAACAAAACCCGTTTGATTTCTCAAACGGGTTAAAATATAGTTCACAGACGTCAATACATTTCTACCTCGCTTGAGTGCAAGTATAAAAATGATGATGTGTGTTTTGATTTCTCATTCTGTTGTAAAATTAGAATTTATTTTTTTATCAAAAAAATGCTAATTAGTTATTTCCCAAAATGAGGGGCAATCCATCGCCACTAGACCCCACCACAACTACTTTTGCGTTTGGCGACTGTGACAATTTAAGTGTGGCCTCGATACCTTTGTCCTGCAGGATCTTATCAGTCAATGATGCACTAAGTATTCTGTTGGCATCTGCCTTTCCTTGTGCTTCAATACGTTGGCGTTCTGCTTCTTTTTGAGCGGTAACCAAACGAAATTCATATTCGAGGGATTCCTGCTCTTGCTTCAATTTACGCTCAATGGCTTCCTTGATTGTAGGAGGAAGTGTGACATCCCTTACCAATATATCATCCAAAAGAATATGTTGGGTTTCCACAATCTTTTTGGTTTCCTCGAAAATCTCCGCTTGAATGGCATCCCGTTTACTGGAATACAATTGTTCTGGTGTATACCGTCCCACTACACTACGGGCTGCCGATCGGATGGTAGGTAAGATGATTCGCTGCAAATAGTTCTCACCAATTTCTTGGTGTAATTTTCCCAATTCATTATAGTTTGGTTGATACCATGCAGAGGCATCCAGTTGAATATCCAAACCATTTGAGGACAACACTTTCATTTTTTCAAAAATCTCCTGTCGCCTTACCTCATATATGTACACTCTGTTCCAGGGAGCAACCAAGTGAAAACCTTCACCCAATGGTGGTTTGTCGGTAACTACCCCATCACTAAACGTTTTATATAATACCCCGGCCTCTCCAGAACCAATGGTAACCGCTGATTTAGAAATTAAAATAATAATAAGAATCACCGCAACAATGATGGGCAATCCAATTTTTGGTAATTTATCCATACATATTCCCTTTTATATTAATCCATTATATTTTCGAATGAACCACTCTAAGGCAAGGCTTAGAATTATTAGGCCCAAAAGAATTTTAAAGTCGATTAAAGATACGACATTTTGCTTGCTCTTCTGGATGGGAACAAACTGTTTGGAGTCCATCAAATCATTAATGGCTACTTCCAAATCTCCGGGAAAGTATAGTGCACCACCCGTTTTATCAGCTAACCTCTTTAACTTTTTGTGGTTTGATGGCAACATTTGGTTTTCTGCGTTAAAATCCAGAATCCTAAACACCCCGGAACGCGAGATGTTTTCTTCTCTGACAGTAACGGTAAAATCATAAGTGCCCGGTTCCAAATCACTTAAATCGCATTCGTAATATGATCCTTTCAACAACAAGGGGGTCTCCCTTCCAAAATCGCTATCTCGACCCTTTACAATTGCGGTTATGGTCCCTTTGGGATTGAAATTAAAGCTCTTGTCAAAATACAAGGCCCGAATAGCAGCACTACCTGTTCCTTCGTAAACCGATTTGTATTCCAATTCTAGGCGGCTTTTCCGAGCAGAGCTGGTTAAATAGAGCATCATTTTTCCGATAAAATCATCGAAATCATTGAAATTTTGTTGATCTCGATAAGCGCTTGCCCTCCACCTCCAAATATTCTCTCCGAACAAAATTGCTTCTTTGCCAGAGTCTTCGGTTATCAAGGAAAATAAAGGTTTGTCCAAATCCACACCACGGATGCGTTGAAACAAAATAGTCTCGTTCTCCTTTTTGATTTCCACATCGCCCAAATTACTTAATAAAGGTGGATAGCCCTCAACTGAAAAAGTGCCAAGACCAAAGGTGGAAAAAGAATTATTCATAACCGGAATTACTTCTTCTGATTGATTAAAGCTCTCCTTAAAAACACTTTGTTGTACCTGGTTGAGGAACCTCCAATCGGTCTTTGTACCTGTTATGGTCAAAAAATTCACTGCATTGTTTTCGAGATAATCATAAATCTCCTTGAATCTACTATTGGGTTGATAAAGGATAAAAACATCAGTTTCCTCCAATACCCTAGAGTCGACACTCGGCTTTTCGATGGCTACTTTTCGTTGTTCATTGGATTCTATTGATTTGCGAAGCGCACCAACATCGGGGTGCAGAAAATCGGTAATGATGGTGACGTTCGTTTTTTCATCAATCACCTCAAGTCCAACTTCCTTTCTGTTATTGGCGGTATTTCTTTCATTTTCCAATGGTTCAACGTTTAAAATCAACGATTTCAAACCCACAGTCTCGGCTTCAACAAGTGCATTGATCACTTGGTTATTGGCATTTCCATCCAATGAAATGCGTTCTTGATATACTCTTTTTCCATCCAGAGTCAAGGTTAAAAGTTTGCGCACTTGTTGATTCCCTTTGTATTTCACGGTGAACTCAACTGGAAATTTGTTTCGTAGAAAAGCGTAGGTATTGGTGTTCACTTGTTCTATTGAAATATCTTCATATGATGTGGTGTCGCCCACCACCAATGAATTTACTTGTAGGTTGTTTTGCAGGTCAAGAAATTCATAGTCACGCCCAAGGGTTTGGTTGCCGTCGGAAAAAAGAAGTATCGCATTATTGGTATTTACAAAAAGTTCGTTGGTTTTGGAAAGCGCATCTGAAACATCGGTATTGGTTTGAGAAAAGGTTAAGGAATCGGCACTCAACAATTGGCCACCAAAACCAAATTTGAGCACGTTAAAACGGTCGGCGAGTTGCTCATTACTTTCCAATACTTGCAGCGCTTTGAGGGCCTCTTCCGATTTATTGGATTGTTGCATCGAAGCAGAGTCATCGACCAAAAAAATAAGATTCGCCTTTTCAAGAAAGTACTCATTCTTGACCAACTTCGGGTTGACCAAGAGCAGGAAAGCACAAAAAAGGGCAACAAACCGTAAGCCGGCTAGAATCGTCTTAAGACTTCCTTTTTTAGGGTTTCGATAAAAATATTGATAAAAAACTATGGTAAAAGCCGCAGAGGCAGACAAAAGAATAAGTAATGCCGTGCGTATTTCCATGCAATTTATGTTAGCATACCTCCATCCACATTCAACACCTGGCCAGTAACATAAGCGGATAAATCAGAGGCAAGAAAAAGACATGCATTGGCGACATCTTTCGGAGCGCCACCACGCTTTAATGGAATTGCATCGCGCCATCCTTGAACGGTCTTCTCATCCAATTTCTCGGTCATTTCAGTCTCTATAAACCCAGGAGCAATAGCGTTGCACCGAATATTTCTTGAGCCTAATTCCAAGGCTACGGATTTGGTAAATCCTATCATTCCCGCTTTTGAAGCAGCATAATTTGCCTGACCCGCATTCCCTTTTACACCAACCACGCTGCTCATATTTATGATGGAGCCTTTGCGTTGTTTAAGCATGGTCCTTTGAACAGCCTTGGTCATATTGAAGACGGATTTTAAATTGATTTCGATAACCGCATCAAAATCTGCTTCCCCCATTCGCATCAGCAAATTATCCTTTGTAATACCTGCATTATTGATCAATACATCAATGCTTCCGAAATTTTCCAAAACTTCCGCCACCAAAGCTTCAGATTCAGCAAAGCTTGCCGCATTGCTCTTATAAGCCTTTGCATTTACCCCCAAAGCTTTAAGCTCTTTTTCCAATTCCAATGCAGGTCCTTCGCTGGAGCTATAGGTAAAAGCGACATTCGCCCCATGTTTGGCAAATACTTCAGCGATTCCCTTTCCGATGCCTCGACTGGCTCCTGTAATGATTACATTCTTACCTTCTAAAAGTTTCATGGTCTGTGTTGTTTCTCTGAATGGTTATTACTCAAATATAGTTGTTGTTTTAGGTAATGGCGAAAAAAAATCCCGTAACAAACGGGATTTACAATAGTTTTAACGCTTTGCTAGGCCATCACCTGTTTTACCTTGGAACCGATTTCTGCTGGTGAATCCACAACATGAATACCGCATTCTTTCATGATTCTCTTTTTGGCCTGGGCCGTATCATCACTACCGCCTACAATGGCTCCAGCGTGCCCCATGGTTCTTCCTGCAGGTGCGGTTTCCCCGGCAATAAAACCTACGATGGGCTTTTTACTTCCACTGTTCTTGTACCAATGCGCTGCATCAGCTTCCAATTGTCCACCAATCTCACCAATCATGACCACGCATTCAGTTTCTGGGTCATTGATCAATAGTTCAACCGCTTCCCTTGTCGTGGTGCCAATAATGGGGTCACCTCCAATTCCAATCGCAGTTGTAATGCCCAAGCCCTGTCGAACTACTTGGTCAGCAGCTTCATAGGTTAAAGTACCCGATTTTGAAACGATTCCCACATTTCCTTTTTTAAACACAAAACCAGGCATAATTCCGACTTTGGCTTCTTCAGGTGTAATGACTCCGGGACAATTTGGACCCACAAGTGTGCAATCAAAATCTTTTATGTAATCATAAACCTTCACCATATCCCCTACTGGGATGCCTTCGGTAATGGTAATGATCACCTTAATCCCCGCACTGGCCGCTTCCATGATGGCATCAGCAGCAAAAGCAGGTGGTACGAATATGATGGTGGTATCGGCTCCCACTTCTTGCACGGCCTGTTCCACCGTATTGAATACGGGTTTCCCCAGGTGCTCTTGACCTCCTTTTCCGGGGGTTACACCGCCAACCACATTGGTGCCATATTCAATCATTTGTTCTGCATGAAAGGTACCTTCACTACCCGTGAAACCTTGTACGATTATTTTCGAATCTTTGTTTACTAAGACGCTCATAAGTTTATCTTGTTGCTGTGCAAAAATATGCTTTGATGGTTATTTGAACCAATCAAATTCAGGAATTCTTTTTCAAAGTTTCAAATAGCTCAGGAATACGTTTTATAAAGGCTATTTGTTTTATTTTCTCTCTTGCTTCTTCAGCTGGGCTTCCGAAATAGGTTTTACCGCTCTCTAACGACTTAGAGATTCCGGTTTGGGCCAAAACCACAGCTTTTTTACCAATGGTAATTCCACTGATTACGCCAACCTGTCCCCACAAGGTTACTTCATCTTCAATCACCACGCAGCCTGCTATTCCGGTTTGGGAAGCAATTAGGCATTTTTTTCCAATAACCGTATCATGCCCAATCTGTATTTGATTGTCAAGTTTCGTGCCTTCCATTATAGTGGTATCTCCGGTAACTCCCCTATCGATGGTGCATCCTGCGCCAATATCCACATTGTTTTGTATAATCACCCTACCTCCAGAAATAAGCTTGTCAAATCCTTCTGGGCGGTTTTTATAATAAAAAGCATCTGCACCGAGCACGGTTCCAGCGTGGATAGTAACATTATCCCCAATCACGCAATTATCGTAAATCGCCACATTGGAATGAATCAAGCAGTTTTCTCCAATCGTCACATTGTTACCAATAAAGACATTAGGTTGAACTACCGTGCCTTTCCCTATGGTAGCACTAGATGAGATGGAGTTATTGGAAGCTTGAAATGGTCTAAAATGAACTGTCAGCTTATTGAAATCTCTAAATGGATCATCTGAAATCAACAGGGCCTTACCTTCCGGGCATTCCACTCTTTTGTTTATCAAAACTACGGTCGCCGCTGATTGAAGTGCTTTATTGTAATATTTGGGATGATCCACAAAAACGATATCTCCCTTTTCAACAACATGGATTTCGTTCATCCCCTCTACAGGAAAATCGTCGGAGCCAACGAATTCAACGTTAATAAGTTGGGCAATTTCCTTTAAGGTCTGAGTTCTCGGAAATTTCATTGGGTACTATTCCTTTGCGCGTTCCATATAGGCACCTTTTTCAGTGTCCACTTTTATTTTATCCCCTTCATTGATAAACAAAGGCACATTGATACGCGCTCCAGTTTCCACGGTAGCGGGTTTTGTGGCGTTGGTTGCCGTGTTGCCTTTAACTCCTGGTTCGGTATGGGTGACTTCAAGGATTACACTTGCTGGCATTTCAACCGAAAGAGGCAAGCTATCTTCTGTGTTAAATATAATGGTGACAACCTCCCCTTCTTTTAGAAGCTCTGGTGAGTCCAATGAGCTTTTTTGCAATGCAATTTGATTGTAATCGTCGGTATTCATGAAGTGAAAGGTATCCCCTTCGGCGTACAGATACTGGTATGACCTGGTCTCCACCCGCACATCTTCAATTTTGTGCCCTGCGGAAAAAGTGTTGTCGATAACCTTTCCTGTAGTGACACTTTTTAACTTGGTCCGCACAAAAGCCGGCCCCTTTCCAGGTTTTACATGAAGGAATTCCACAATTTTATAAATATCGTGGTTGTATCTAATGCACAACCCTTTTCGTATATCAGATGTATTGGCCATAGAATTAATTTGAACTAAAGTAACCTTTCATAATACCGCGTTGGGAATCCCTAATGAATTGAAGAATCTCATCTCGCTCAGGTGTTGCCTCCATTTCAGCTTCGATAATGGATGCGGCTTGGGTATTGTTATAATTTTGTTGGTATAAAATTCTGTAAATATTCTGGATTTCACGGATTTTATCGGACTCAAATCCTCGTCTGCGAAGTCCAACAGAATTTATTCCCACATAAGATAATGGCTCTCTTGCGGCTTTCACATAAGGGGGTACATCTTTTCTTACCAAAGAACCTCCGGTAACAAAGGCATGGTTACCAATGGAAACAAACTGGTGTACGGCCACCATACCAGCCAAAACCACATTTTGACCTATGGTCACATGGCCCGCGAGTGTAGAATTGTTACTAAAAATACAACCATCACCAACGATACAATCATGTGCAACATGGCAATAGGCCATAATTAAACAGTTGTTGCCGATTTTGGTTTTCATTCGGTCCGATGTGCCCTTATTTATGGTAGCACATTCACGAATGGTTGTATTATCACCGATTTCCACAGTGGTTTCCTCTCCCTGATATTTTAAATCTTGGGGCATTGCTGAAATAACGGCACCAGGAAATATATTACAGTTTTTCCCGATACGGGCTCCTTCCATTATTGTCACGTTGGAACCAATCCAACTGCCTTCCCCAATCGTTACATTATTGTGGATGGTGGTAAAGGGTTCAATAACTACGTTTTTCGCAATCTTGGCGCCCGGGTGTACGTAGGCTAAGGGTTGATTCATCTAGTTTCCTTTTACTTTGGTGATTTGTGCCATAATCTCAGCCTCAGATACGAGTCTGCCATTTGCATAGGCACGTGCTTGCATTTGACAGATACCCCTTCGGATAGGTGTAAGCAAATCGAGCTTAAAAATAAGGGTATCTCCAGGAACAACTTGTTGCTTGTATCTTACATTGTCAATTTTCAGGAGATATGTCAAATAATTCTCCGGGTCAGGAACCGTGCTTAAAACCAGAATTCCTCCTGTTTGGGCCATGGCTTCAATTTGAAGGACCCCCGGCATAACAGGTGCTCCAGGAAAATGACCCACAAAAAAAGGCTCATTCATTGTGACATTTTTCACTCCTATTACATGTTCCTCGGACAATTCCATGATTTTATCCACCAATAAAAATGGAGGTCTGTGCGGAAGCATGTCCATAATTTGGTTGATGTCCTTGACCGGCGCTGCATGCAAATCAACATCAGGAACTGAATTCCTTCGCTCCTGTTTGATTATTTTTTTAAGCTTTTTAGCAAACTGAGTGTTGACGTAGTGACCAGGTTTATTCGCAATGACCTTTCCTTGGATTCGAGTACCCGTAAGTGCGAGATCGCCAATCACATCCAACAACTTGTGTCGTGCTGCTTCATTGGGATAATGCAAGGTAAGGTTGTCCAATATGCCATTTGGTTTCACGGACAATTTCTCTTTCCTAAATGCTTTCTCAAGCTTTTTCATGGTTGATTCAGAAATCTCCTTGTCAACATAAACAATGGCATTGTTCAAATCGCCACCTTTGATAAGACCATGCTCCAAAAGCATTTCCAATTCGTGAAGAAAACTAAATGTTCGTGCGTCGGCTATTTCCGTTTTGAAGTCCGCTAAGTTTTCCAAATTGGCGTTTTGGGTGCCTAAAACCTTTGTCCCAAAATCTACCATGGTAGTGACCTGATAGGCATCCGAGGGGATAACTGTAATTTCGCTCCCTGTGGTCTCATCCCTGTATGAAATAACATCTCTAACCACATATTCTTCGCGGTCAAGTTCTTGTTCAACGATTTCAGCTTCCTCGAGTGCTTTTACGAAGAATTTTGAAGATCCATCCATAATGGGTGGTTCTGGAGAATCCAGCTCTATGAGCACATTGTCGACATCAAGACCTACCAAAGCGGCCAGCACATGTTCAGAGGTATGAATCTTTACGCCATTCTTCTCCAGATTGGTGCCCCTTTGGGTATTCACCACATAGTTGGCATCAGCCTCTATTATGGGCTCTCCCTCCAAATCAACCCGCCTGAAGGCAAAACCATGGTTTTCCTTAGCAGGAAGAAAGGACATGGTAACATTTTCACCCGTATGCAAACCTACTCCCTTCAGCGTAACCTTTTTCTTTATAGTGCGTTGCTTAACGTTTGTCTTCACTACCTTCTACTTGTTTTTCTATGTTGTTTATTTTGTTGACTAGTTTTGGAAGATTTTTAAAATGGACGTAGGACTTGTTGTAATCACCATAGTTTAAGGCCGGAGAACCTTGCAGTACTTCGTCATCCTTAATGTTTCGCCCAATACCTGATTGTGCTTGAATTTTCACCCGATCCCCTATAGTAATATGTCCTACAATGCCTACTTGGCCGCCAATCAAGCAGTGTTTTCCAATTTTCGTAGAGCCTGCAATACCCGTTTGGGCGGCTATGGCGGTGTGCTCCCCTATTTCTACATTATGGGCAATCTGTATTTGGTTGTCGAGTTTTACGCCTTTTCTTAGAATGGTAGACCCTAAGGTAGCTCTATCGATAGTGGTACCCGCTCCAACATCCACGTTATCTTCCAATATAACATTTCCGGTTTGTGGAACTTTACTGTATTCCCCTTTTTCATTGGGTGTAAATCCAAACCCGTCGGCTCCAATTATAGCTCCGCTATGAATTACACAGCCATTGCCAATAATGGACTCAGAGTAAATTTTGGCGCCGGCAAAAACAATAACATCATCACCAATGGTTACGTTATCTCCGATGTAGACGTTGGGAAATATTTTCACATTGTCCCCAATCTTCACGTTGTCGCTCAAGTATGAGAATGCTCCCAAATAAAAACCTTCTCCATAGGCTACGTTGTCCCCTATATAACAGGGAGACTCAAGTCCAATTTTGTTGTTCTTTACCTTATCATAATATTCCAAAAGCTTTGAAAAGGATTTATAGGCATCATCCACCTTAATCAAAGTTGTAGAAATTTCCTGATCAGGAACAAAGTCTTTATTGACAATAGTAATTGAAGCTTTTGTCGAATAAATGTAAGAGGTATATTTAGGGTTGGCGAGAAACGTTAAAGAACCTTGTTCTCCCTCTTCTATTTTCGATAATTTGTGTACTGCGATTTGCGGGTTTCCTTCTACTTCTCCCTCTAAAATACCAGCAATTTGGGTGGCCGTGAATTTCATTGCTGCAAAAGTAACAAAATTTGCCAAACAGCTTATTTCGGGTAGCAGAGATAATACTTGGTCACCTTTCTTGAAATGAAATCAGTTCCCAAAGCATCAGATTCCTTTAAAAGGTGTACTACTTTCCCATTCTTTTTTAAAATGTTGATTTCTTGTTCCTGTTGATTATAGGTGTTGTTGGAAATTTCTCCAGTAAAAACGAAGTAGCTTGCTTCTTGTTTTGAAATACCAAATTGTCCGCTTGTGCTATTTAATTTGGCCTCCACCTTTTCAGGCTGTACGGGTGATTTCTTTAATTTGATAGTAAGTAAGTTTCTATCTAAAAGCATTTGGCACATTTTTGATAGCACAAAATCTTCATGGAACCTCCATTTTTTAATAGCGGCCAAAATATCTATATCGTCCAATAAAGCAAATTGACTTAACCTATCCCTATTGACACCAACTTCCTTCTCTTCGAATAGAAAACGATATAATGTTGAATCTTCACCTAAAATTGATTGATTTGGCATCAATTCCTTCGCACGCTGCATAATTCGAATAAGCAACTGCTCGGCAACAAGGCTAGTTTTGTGCAAGTACACCTGCCAATACATAAATCTTCGTGCCATCAGAAACTTTTCAATAGCATATATCCCTTTCTCCTCCACAACCAAATTGCCATCGACCACATTGAGCATTGAAATCAGTCTTTCAGAGTTGATATTGCCCTCGGTCACTCCGGTATAAAAACTGTCCCTCTTTAAATAGTCCAATCGGTCCATATCGAGCTGACTGGAAACCAACTGATTCAAGAAGGGTTTCGGGTATTTTCCATTGAATATTTCAATGGCAAGGTCCAAGGCACTATCGAATTCCTCATTGAGTGCCTTCATATATTCCAGTGAAAGTGTTTCATGACCTACACCATCTATAATGAATCCCTCCAAAGCATGTGAAAAAGGACCATGCCCGATATCGTGAAGCAAAATGGCCCCCAACAAGCCCTTTTCCTCCTCTTCAGATATCTCTATATCCTTCAATCTTAAAACCTGAATGGCCTTCGTCATCAAGTGCATACTTCCCAAAGCATGATGGAATCGGGTGTGGTGGGCCCCTGGATAAACCAAGTAGGACATACCCATTTGGGAAATTCTTCGCAACCGCTGAAAATACGGATGGCCTATCAGCCGAAAAATAAGTTCATTTGGAGTTCCAATAAAACCGTAAATTGGATCGTTGAAGAGTTTAAGCTTTTTGGTCTGCACCAAGGAAGTTAATTTAAGATTGTAAAGATAGGCACTATATGAACAAGATTACAATTTTATGGGTGGATGACGAAATAGACCTGCTCAAACCCCATATCCTTTTCTTGGAAAAGAAAAACTACGAAGTGGTCACTTGCCAAAGTGGGCAGGATGCTTTGGAAGAAATAAATGAGCGATTTTTCGATATTGTTTTCTTGGATGAAAACATGCCGGGCATTTCTGGCCTGGAGACCCTCAACGAGATTAAAAAACACGATGCCTCTATTCCAGTGGTAATGATCACCAAAAGTGAGGAAGAGTACATTATGGATGAAGCCATCGGCTCAAAAATTGCCGATTACCTCATTAAGCCCGTCAATCCCAATCAAATTTTACTCTCGCTTAAAAAGAGTCTTGACAATTCGCGATTGGTTTCGGAAAAGACCACGGCCAATTATCAGCAGGAGTTTCGAAAAATCGCTATGGACCTTTCCATGGTGAACAGTCATAAGGAATGGGCCGAGCTTTATAAAAAGTTGATTTATTGGGAACTGCAATTGGAGGAAATTGAAGACTCTGGAATGTTCGAAATTCTGGAATCGCAAAAAGTTGAAGCGAATTCACAGTTCAGCAAATTTGTGGACAAGAATTACCAGGATTGGTTTGATGGTGATGATGGACCCATTATGTCACATACGCTTTTTCGCGAAATGATCAAGCCAGAACTGCAATCGAGCAAAACGCTTTTGGTGGTTATTGACAACCTTAGGTTTGACCAATGGTGGGCCTTTGAGGAAGCTCTCGGCGTGCATTATAAAAAGAAAAAGGAGTGTTCCTATTACAGTATACTTCCTACAGCGACCCAATACGCCCGTAATGCTATTTTCTCTGGACTCATGCCTTTGGATATGGAAAAGAAATATCCCGATTGGTGGAAGAACGATACTGACGAGGGTGGTAAAAATCTGTTCGAAGCAGAGTTCTTGGGCGAACAATTGAAACGCTTGGGGCTCAACTTGAATTGGGAGTACCATAAAATAAGTAGTCTCAAACAGGGGAAACATCTGGCGCAGAATTTTAGGTCGCAAAAAGACAATGATCTGACCGTCGTGGTTTACAATTTTGTGGATATGCTGTCACATGCCAAAACCGAAATGGAGGTCATCAAAGAGTTGGCATCAAACGATAAGGCTTACCGATCTTTGACGCTTAGCTGGTTTAAAAATTCTCCCCTATTGGAGATCATTCAGCAAGCCCAGGATTTGGGCATGAAATTGATTTTGACCACGGATCATGGCACCATTAACGTAAAGCAACCTTCAAAGGTAATTGGTGACCGCGAAACCAGCTTAAATCTTCGATACAAAACCGGTCGGAGTCTAACGTTTGAGGAAAAGGATGTTCTATCCACTAAAAATCCGCAGTCAATTCACTTGCCCAACATTAATTTGAGTAGCTGCTTTATCTTTGCCAAGAACGATTTGTTCTTTGCTTATCCCAACAATTACAATCACTATGTCGGATATTACCGAAACACTTATCAACATGGTGGTGTTTCCTTGGAGGAAATGATTGTTCCTTTTGTAGTTTTGGAGGCTAAATAATAAGATTGAAAACGGAATTTACACTTCAAGAGATTGATGCAATTGCTGAGCAATTGGTGAAATCGGTCAAAAACAAAACCTTATGTTTTTTTGGTGAGATGGGCGCCGGAAAAACCACTTTAATCAAAGCTTTGGTAAAACGGCTAGGGGGAATAGACTATGCCAGTAGTCCCACATTTGGTTTGGTAAACGAATATCACGATGGATCGGATGAATTGCTTGCCTACCACTTCGATTTTTACCGTATTGAAACGGAAGCTGAGGCCTTAGACCTTGGCTTTGAGGATTATACATCTTCCGATGCATGGATTTTCATTGAATGGCCAGAGAAAATCACCTCCCTTTTGCCCGAAAATTCGGAGAAGGTGCATTTACGCTTCATCGATGAAAACACACGTTCAGTCGAGTTAAATCCCTGAACCCATTCATTACAGTTATCTTCAAACAAATCATTTATTGTGCAAGTGCTTCTCGATTAAATGTTGAGTTTTTAGGATAAAATGCAATTTTTATCGACGAAGTGTAGGGTAGGTTGAAATATTTTCCTACTTTTGAACCATAGATGAATTCATTTATTAACCAAAAACTCTTTTACGATGAACACTAAAAAAGTTTTTTTTGGACTCTTAGCTGTTGCTTTTTTGGCAATGACAGTTGTGTCAACCTCAGTCATTGTTGAAGATACTTTGGAAGATGTGCCAAGCATTCGAAAAAAGGATCAAATTAAGTTCTAAGCCGAGCTAAGATTACGGTTAAAAGACCCTTCATTTTTTATGAAGGGTTTTTTTGTACAATATTTTCAAGGGTTGGCAGTTATGTCTATATGAGTGACAAAAATAAAATCAGGCGCAAGTTAGTTATTGAAGGCCTGATCACTTTAATTATAGCAATCACCCCAATTATCCACTATTGTTGGAAATATATGCCTTCTGATGGCACGGAATTAAACTTTTTGGGAATTACTTTTTCCAATAATGGTTTTTCCGATGTTAGTAGTGCATTCTACTATTATCTTCTTAAAATCACACCACTGCTATTATTGGTGATATGGTTTGCCACCTGTAAACATTGGTGGTACCATGCTATTTTGATACCCATTGCCATGTATAGCTTTCAACTGTTCAGCGTTCTGACCTATGAATCTCAGATAATAGACGAGAACGAAATTCTATATGTGATTGCTGTAACCATGGTAGTTGTTCCCGTAGTTTATTTCATTAGGGTTAAACTAGTGGATAAACACGTGCATGGTATTGATCTCGACGCTATGGACACTGAACTTCAAATCCTTAAAGAAAAGGAAGAACTTCGTAAAGAGCGTGAGAAACTGGAACAACGCCAACAGACCCTTTCGAAAAAAATGTAAATTTGTTCGTTACCTTAAAGGTATTGTGAATAGCTTTACATCGTATGAACCAACCCTCCTCACCCTTTAGCAAACAGCAACTTTTACCCCAGGAAGAAACCCTCGAAATTTTAAAGCAAAAGGGAGAACTGTTTATCGGTCTTCCCAAGGAGAGCCAATACCAAGAAAAACGAATTTGTCTTACCCCCGATGCCGTCAACGCCATTACGGCCCATGGGCATCGTGTATTGGTAGAAGCAGGTGCCGGAGAGGGTGCCAATTTTTCGGATGCGGATTATACCAATGCCGGTGCCGAGATTACTCGCGACGTAAAGAAAGTATTTTCTTGTCCGCTCATTTTAAAAGTGGAGCCCCCTACCCTCGCCGAAATGGATTTGTTGAATCCGCAAACCATTTTGATTTCGGCCCTTCAGATAAAAACACAAAGCAAGGCCTACTTTGAAAACATGGCGAAAAAAAGATTGACCGCCATTGCCTTTGAATATATCAGGGACGAAGATGGTAAGTATCCCGCTGTACGATCTTTAAGCGAGATTGCCGGAATTTCTTCCATCCTCATCGCCTCTGAACTTATGGCTACCACCAACAAGGGAAACGGATTGATGTTTGGAAATATCAGTGGCGTGCCTCCTGTTGAAGTCGTCATTATTGGAGCAGGTACTGTTGGTGAATTCGCCTCACGTTCCGCACTGGGACTAGGTGCCAACATCAAAGTATTTGATAATTCCTTGACCAAATTGCGGAACCTACAAACCAACTTAAACCGAACCATCTATACTTCTACAATACAACCCAAAAATTTATTGAAGGCTTTAAAGAGATGTGATGTGGCCATCGGTGCAACCCGAGGTAAGGACCGCACTCCTGTTATAGTTTCCAGTTCCATGGTGGAAAACATGAAAAAGGGAGCTGTTATTATTGATGTGAGCATTGATATGGGTGGCTGTTTTGAAACTTCAGAAATCACCACCCACGATAAACCCACCGTAGAAAAGTTTGATGTCATCCATTATGGGGTGCCCAATATTCCAGCACGCTATCCACGGACATCCTCTATTTCAATAAGCAATATTTTTACCCCCTATTTGCTGAAAATCGGGGAAGATGGTGGTCTGGAACATTCCCTTCGTTTCGATCGCGGATTGCGCAACGGGTTATATATGTATCACGGCATTTTGACCAACAAATCCGTTGGGGATTGGTTCGGGCTTTCCTATAGCGATATTAACTTTCTTATTTTTTAGTCCATGGCATTCTTACGGCGCTTGGGTTGGTATTTGGTTGGCCTTTCCATTGGTATTGTTTTTTTGGTTTTCTTTCTTCAGAAAAAGTCAGAGGAAACGGGAACGGAATTCTGTTACTTTCCCAATTGCAGGGTTTTGAAAGACCTCCGCTCCAAGCCTTTGGTATTTGGGGATAAATTGCAGGAAACATTTCGCGACACGATATTGATTCAATCCTTTTTAAAGGATGGCGATATTGATTTTAGAAATAGTGATACGAAATCAGAGCCATGCAAAATCTATCGCATCGAAAAAGATATTGATAATCGTAAAAGAATACTCCAAGTTCAAAACTGCAAGGACAGTATTGTAGTAGAAAGTCTCAGCTACTAAATATCCAACTTCCTTCGTTCCTTTTCCTTTTTTAACAACGAAAGTTCGCGAGTAGTTTGCCCAGCGACTGAAGTGTTTTCCTCAGCCCTGCGAATCAAATAGGGCATAACATCCTTAACCGGGCCGTAAGGCACGTACTTCGCCGCATTATATCCGGCATTGGATAGGTTATAGGTGATATGATCACTCATTCCAAAAAGTTGGCCGAACCATATTTTAGGATTGTTATTGGCAATCTTCATATCTACCATTTGCTCCACTAATTTCAAAGAACTCAGTTCATTATGCGTTCCAGCAAAAATGGCCATGCGTTCTAAATTTTCCATCATAAAGGCTATTGCCGCGTCAAAATTTTCATCGGTGGCTTGTTTTGAGGTGCAAATGGGACTTTTATACCCCAGTTCTTCAGCCCTTTCATTTTCTTTTTCCATATAAGCGCCTCGAACGACCTTTAGTCCCACCACAAAATCTTCTTGGGAAGCTATCTCATGAATTTCTTGGATATACGCCAACCTATCCCATCGGTACATCTGTGCCGTATTGAAAACCACAGCCTTTTCCCTATTATATCTACGCATCATATGCAGCGCTATGTCATCGGCAGCTTCTTGCATCCAACTTTCTTCGGCATCGATAAGAAGAGAGACATCCAAATCAAAAGCCTTTTTGCAAACTTGGTGGTATCGGTCAATTATACGCTGCCATTCCGCCTTCTCATCTTCGGTCAAGGGTTTATTTTCACTGACTTTCTGGTACAGTTCAAAACGCCCAAAACCTGTGGGCTTAAAAACGGCGAAGGGAATCGCATCCTTCTCTTTCACAAAGTCAAGTACTTCGAGCGTTTTTTGTAATGCAAAGTCAAATTGGTCTTCTATCTCTTTCCCTTCCACCGAGTAATCCAAAATGGAACACACCCCTTTTTCAAACATCTTGTCGATTATGGGCATGCAGTCTTCCTCATGGGTACCACCACAAAAATGGTCGAATACCGTGGCCCGTATCAACCCTTCAATGGGCAAATGGGCCTTAATGGCAAAATTGGTAACGGCAGTACCTATCCTAACAAGAGGTTCGTTGGCAATCAGTTTGAAAAGGAAGTAGGCCCTTTCGAGTTCCGAATCGGTTTTTAGGTCAAAAGCGATTGCAGTATTCTCAAAATTCATGTGCATTTTTGACAATCTAATAACAAATCAAATATAAGTAGGGATTCGATAAGATTATCTATAAAAATAGTCTTTATTTAGTGTCACATTTGCATTATGGACCCTATTACATCAGATACGTACGAGGTATACCTTGAGGAGTTGGCAGAGGCTACGTTGACACAGCATTTGCAACGAAGCAATTATTCCAAAATATTTGTTCTGGTGGATGATAACACCGAAAAGCACTGTCTTCCAAAGTTGAATTCCATACTGGCCAAACACATCGACCATGTCTTGAAAATCACTCCTGGGGAAGAACATAAAACTATTCAAACCTGTTATGCCCTATGGCAACAATTATCCAACCGTGGAGCTGATCGCAAAAGTTTGCTGATCAATTTAGGTGGCGGGGTTTTGACGGATTTAGGTGGTTTTGTGGCGTCGACTTTTAAAAGAGGCATCGATTTTATCAATATCCCCACTACCCTCCTGGCTATGGTGGATGCTTCGATTGGGGGAAAGACTGGAGTGGATTTGGGTTCGCTGAAAAATCAAGTTGGGGTTATCAATCAACCCCAAATGGTCTTGGTTTTTCCTGAATTGTTAAAAACATTGGATACCAGGCAAACCAAAAGCGGATATGCTGAAATGCTAAAACACGGATTGATTCTAGATGCCGCTTATTGGGAGTGCCTTCGAACGGAAAAAAACTTTTCTACAGCCGGCTCCATCCAAAAATCGATTGCTATAAAAAATCAAGTGGTTAGCGAAGACCCAACGGAGCAAGGACTTCGAAAGATTTTAAACTTTGGCCATACCCTTGGGCACGCAATAGAATCTTATTTTTTGGAAAGCTCCCATAAACCCCCATTACTTCATGGAGAAGCCATTGCAGTAGGCATGATTTTAGAAGGTTATCTATCCCATGAATTAAAAGGTTTGTCCAAGTTGTCACTTCAAGAAATCAAAGAAACTTTTCTAAGTCATTTTAATCGCGTGGATTTCGAAGAAGAGGATATCAAGGACATTATCGACTTAATGAAGTATGACAAGAAGAATGCCCATGGCAATATAAATTTTGTGTTGCTCCAGGAAATCGGGTCGGCCTTGACCGATGTGAAGGTACCCGAGAATCTTTTCCAAAAAGCCTTCGCTTACTACAAAGAATAATCTTTACATACACAAAAAATTGGCGTTGACAACTCTTTGGATACAACCGCTCTAAAAATTTATAGTTTAGGTAGGTAAACCAATACCACCTGCCATGAAACGAATTTTAATAGACTACAGGAAGTTGGATCACTCCGTAGCCGCCCGGCTTATTGATTCTTATCCCTATGGATATGGCGATGACGACATCATCACCCTAAAAAAACCAAGTGGAGAAATTGTAGAAGCAGTAGAAGTACGTACCGAGGATACCATTTATCTGGTAAAAATCAGTAAAAGCCTTTCCAATTTTATTTCCAGTTTTGAAGAAAACATTGAAAAAGAGCTGGTTAAAAAAGAAGAGCCGGAAGTCGCTTTTCCAGCAGAAGGAGAAGTCCATCCAAACAACGATTTGGAATCAGATGGTGAAAACGAAAGTGACCCGTTGTTTTAGGATTGGTTCTATAAATAACGCTCTCTTAAAATGCCCAGGTGATGTTTCTGATGACCACAAATAACAAACCCTAACGCCCTCACACTCATCAATGAGCCACTTGCAGACCCCTCTCTTTTAAGCTCATTTTCATTTAAAGAAGCAAAAAGGGCCCATGTGGAATCACGTATACCCGTAAATTCTTGAAGAATTTCTTCCTTGCTTTTATCATTCGCCTTCGATTCCAACACATAATCGTCCTGTTCAAAGCCCGGTAAGGCTGTCTTATCATTTCGAGCAAAGCGAAAGGCACGATATTGAAATACACGCTCAGCATCAAGTATATGAACAAGTACCTCGGCTGCAGTCCATTTTCCATCTGCGTAGGCATAGTGCAACCTACTCTCAGGAAACGTTGAGACAAAATCCAAAAACACATCCCTTCCTTTCTGAAGGGCAGACATCAAGTGGACATCATCAACAATATTGATATACCCAGCGTAGTACGGATGATATTCCGAAGGGAGCAAATCAGAAGACAGCATGAAAGAGGTATATACTTACAGTTCGTTGAAAATGGTGTGCATTAAACGTTTTTTATCGTTTATGCTTTCCTCTAAGGAAATCATAGTTTCGGTCCTGCTAATTCCATCGATATCATCTATTTTGAAAATGATATTTTTAGCATGGGTCGTATCACGAGCACGTATTTTGCAGAATATGTTGAATTTACCAGTTGTTATGTGGGCGACAGTGACATAAGGAATTTGGTTCAATCGCTCTAAAACAAACTTGGTCTGATGCGTTTTTTCTAAAAAGATACCAACGTAGGCAATGAACGAATACCCAAGTTTTACATAGTCCAAGGTTAAGGACGAGCCCTTAATTATCCCAGATTCTTCCATTTTTTTAACCCTGACATGAACTGTCCCTGCCGAAATCAATAATTTTTTGGCAATATCCGTGAACGGGGTACGAGTATTGTCAATTAACATATCCAATATTTGGTGATCGATTTCGTCTAATTTTACTTTGCTCATAGTGTTAGTATTTTCAACAAAAGTAGTTAATTAGGAAAAATTACGTAAAAAAAAACCACTTTTTGTAAAAAAAATGTAAGAATGTTCAAGAATTGACCAAAATTCTATTCTGAGCTGTTAAGTACTTTCAAGATTTTTTTCTCCGCCAAAATCGACCTCATGTCATTCTCATGGGAACAATCGTAAACTTTATGGCCAAAAAAGCCCGATAAATCCCCCCGTCCCTGTATTTTCGGAATAAAATCAATAAAATCACCGTCTAAAGATTCAGTATATCGAATGCCCATGGAGCTTCCTTTCTCTAGTTTGGTATTGACTAGATGAGCATTATGTACTAAAATATCGAAGAACAATTTCTCATTTTCGGGGATATTGAAGTACTCTGAGACGTTAAACAAAGTAGAACTGTTGGCTGATATAATGCGTATAGCTTCCCACAGCGCATAGAAAATATACTTACGAGTCTGCTCACGATGATAATCATTTTTGTAATGTCCGGCCTCAAACAATATAGTTGGAACATCTTCCATTTGAAAGGCATCGCCAACGCAGTTTTCATTAAAGGAGTCATCGTATCTGCCCACCTGATTGGGTATTAAGGTCTGCAAGACCTGGTTCATGGCCACTATAAGCTTCATCGCCTCTTCCCTTGAGGATGTAATAGTTCTCTCAGCGTCGCTCGCGGGCGATAAGAAGGAAACCGTTGCAGATTTGGGATACGGGCCCGCACTAAAAAGGGTGCGCTGATCATGCAGATTAAAACAAAACTTCGGTTGAAAAGAATCAAATAGTCCCCTTAAAACTCGACTTTCAGGTTGATTTCTAGTTTTAGCATCCCGGTTTAGATCAATGTTATTGGCATTCATCCGGGTGTATGCCTCTGCACCATCAGGATTCAGAATAGGTACAATCTTTAAGGTACAGGAGTCCAAAATGGCTTTTGCTTCTTCGCTATTGGATAAAAGAAAGTTGGTGAGGTCGACAACCGCCTTGGTGGTGGTTGATTCATTTCCATGCATTTGAGACCACATAAGTACCTTATTGGGTCCTGTCCCCATAGTCAATGCTATGATATCCTTTTCGAGAACGGACTTACCCACAATATTGGAATAGGTGGACAAGGGTTTGAGCCAATTATCTTTCAATTGATTCAGGGTAATGTATCTCCCCGATAATGAGGGTTCCTTATAATCGGAATGTAGGTCTCTCGGCATTTGACTATAAAGTTACAAAAGTAAATACCATTCAATTTACATTTGTAATCAAAATAAAATCCAATTTGACCACTTTGCTTGACATTTGTTAATTATCTTTTACAAATGTGTGACCGCTGGGAGGTATCTTTTTGCTCTTCTAAAAATATTTGTTTAAAGTATTATAAAAGAGTGATTTAATACAATTTATATAAATGTATTATTTTAATTTTTTAATAAATTTTTATACTTGTTTGAGCCGACTACCCCTAATTGTTCGTACTTTTAGCACTATAAATTTACATTTGTGAATGAAGAATTTGTAGTACGCTTAAAAAGACTCTTAGAGCATTATGATCTTACGGTTTCAGCTTTTGCTGACAGCATTGGGGTGCAGCGGTCGAGCATGTCACACATACTCAATGGACGTAATAGACCTAGTCTCGATTTTATAATGAAAGTGGTACAAACCTTTCCTGAAGTAAATCTGTATTGGCTGCTCAATGGGAAGGGAAGTTTTCCTTCTGATTCAGCCGAGATGGAATCTCCTACCCCGAACATTTCCGAACCTTCAAATTTGCAGCAAGAAAAAAAGCAAAGATTATCCTTGCCATTAAAGGATGCAAAGGAAGTTCTGAGGGTTGTTTTATTCTATTCCGATGGCACCTTTGAATCATTTGAGACAAAAAAGCATTGAGCAATTTCTTTTAATTGCAGAGTTTGGATTTACTTTGCAAGCATGACAAAGCAAATAGTAAGTTATATCGCACTCGGTCTAATTATAGCCTGTAGTTCCCCACCAAATAGAAACTGCACTGACTTTAAGACCGGAAGCTTTTCATTTACCGCAGAAATCGACGGTGAAAAAAAAACTACTACTTTCATTCGTGACGAAAATATTGAAATCGATCTCTTTGAAGGAAAAAGAGACACTTCTTCCATACGTTGGATAAATGATTGTGAGTATATCCTCAAAAATAAAAACCCGAAGAGCAAGGCCGAGGAAAAATCGATCCATATTAAAATATTGACAACTGCGGATTCTTCGTATACTTTTGAGTACAACGCAATCGGAGAATCCCGAAAATTTAAAGGAACCGCTTACAAAATACACTGACCATGTTTGAAATTTTAACCAGTCCGGATGCCTGGATGGCCCTATTGACACTCACTTTTCTGGAGATTATTCTAGGAATTGACAATATCATTTTTATTTCCATCGCTGCAGGAAAACTTGACCGAAAGGACCGAAAAAAGGCGACCAACCTAGGATTGATACTGGCCATGGGTATGCGTATACTGTTGCTTTTTGGAATCACATGGCTCACCAAGATGAAAAAACCTTTTTTAATTTTGGATGAATCGTGGATCCATGGGGGAATAAGCTGGCAGGCTTTGATTCTTTTTCTGGGCGGTTTGTTTCTGCTGTATAAAAGTACCAAGGAAATTCATGAAAAGATTGAGGATAGAGGTCATGATGAAAGAGAGGTGACCAAATCACGCTCTTCTTCCCTGATGAATGCCATTGTTCAAATAACCGTTATCAATATTGTTTTTTCTTTCGATTCCATATTAACTGCAATCGGTATGACGAATGGAATCTCACCTAATACCACTGACGCTCTTGTTTTGATGATCATTGCAGTTGTGGTCTCTGTGGTTATCATGATGTTATTCGCAAACCCTGTTGGAGAATTTGTGAACCGTCATCCCTCAGTACAAATTTTAGGATTATCCTTTTTGATACTTATCGGATTCATGCTCATCACAGAAGCCGCGCATTTATCGCACTTAGTTGTATTCGATAATGAAATTGGCGCCATTCCCAAGGGGTACTTGTACTTTGCCATTACATTTTCCCTTATGGTAGAATTTTTTGATCTCAGAATGAAGAAAAACCAGAGAGCAAAAGAAGCCTCCGAAGGATAAGAGCCCTTAATTTAATTGGGCCTTTCGAACAGCACTGATGGTTGCAATTGCTTTTGTTTTCTGAACAATTGTTGCTGTTGCTTTACCGTAAGTGTACTTCCATCAGGGCTCCATCCCGGTGGTCCGAAGACATACATGAATTTATGGGAAAGTTTTTTTGCCTTGCGTACATCGCTCCAGATGTCTTTAAACTCATGGGTTAAAATGACCATGGGGTTGAAAGAGTTGGGCGAATGGATTACCCCATACTTAACATTGATGGAGTCATCCAGCTCTTTCCATGTGCCAAAAAGTTTATCAAAAATATTGAGAAACCCCCCGTGGTTCTTATCCAGATACTCAATATTTTGGGCATGATGAACTTGGTGCATGGTATGCGTGTTGAAAATCTTCTCCAAAAATCCAAGTTTGGGCACATATACTGAATGCAATTGAAATTGCCAAAGGGCCTCAATCCCTAAACATACCAGGACCATTTCTGGTGGGAAGCCGATCACAGGGAGCCACATGTAAAAAAAAGGCTTGTACAAAATGGTGAACCATCCATTGCGAACCGCGGTTCCCAAATTAAAATTGTCCGAGGAATGGTGAACGATATGGGCCGCCCAAAGGATACGTATTTCATGATTGGCCCGATGAAACCAGTAGTAGGTAAAATCATCAGCAAGTTGACACAACAACCATACGTACCAGGCATAGCTGAAGGATTCATAACCTAAAAAATTTCGCCGGACGCCATCTACCAAGGGGTTGCAAAGTTCATACACAAACTCAAAAAAAACAATGGCGAAAACTACTTTAAAAAGAGCGCCTAAAATCGCAGAACCTACCCCCATAAATCCACTGGCCGCCAAATCCTTCCAGTTGTAGATATGGTCGTCTCCGTGAGAGATACTATACGTCAGTTCAAATAAAATAAAGGCAATAAAAACCGGCACGCCGTAAACCAGCGGGTTCGTAAATTCCATATAAAATATTTCAGCTAATGGCTAGGTGTGTGTACTTGTCCGCCAAAATAGGCAGAATAAGTGACTAAAACAATGTTGGCTGATCAGAATCGTCATTATTTGTTTTTACATCTCTATCAGAGATATCTATGGACTCTTCATCTATCACCTCAATATCCTCAGGAATGGCTTCCTTAGGCTCTTCGAAAGGTAGTGGGTCTAGAGCGTTGATGTTCTTAACCTTTTCGGAAGTAAGTTGGTTTCCGATGGCTTTGATACCTTTTACAGCTATAAAGTCTTCCAAATCGACCTGTTGGTTGGGCTTGGCATCTTTCCCACGAGGTTTGGCGAACTCAATTTCAATTACTGGGCGCCAATCTGTTGATATCAACTCTAAAAACGACTTTGGGTGTTCCGATGTAATTTGTTCTTCCCTATTTGGATTTTCCACGAGAAATCGCTTCACATAGTAGCGATCCTTCTCTCCCTCGAAATGTACCACCGAAATAGGTTTTTTCGGATTCCATTTTTCCAACACCACCATATCATCATTAAACCGGGTAAGCAAATCGGGGGGGATGGTTTTCAACTTTCCCTTTTGATCAACAATCAAAAGTAAATCGTCTCCTTTGAATTCACCCAGGAGCTCACCTCGCTCATCCACATTTAAACGGCTGACAACATCATCAAACCAAATCTTTCTGGGTTTTAGAGTGGACACTCCTTTTTCCTTCAGCTCGATACGCTTTACCGCGTATTTGGTAACTAAATTACCTTTTGACCCCCTGCCCTTTATCAAAACATCGGCGAAGTCCAAGTCCCATTTCAACTTTTTGATACTTCCCGATTGTCGAAGCATCACAGTAATTATTTCGGCTTCCCCATTTGGATTGGCAGAAAAATACAACACGTCGGCACTGGCTTTGCTGCCGGCCAATTGATATATCTTATCTCGTGTAATGGCCGTTACGTTGAACCGTTTAATGTAGCTGGGGCCACCTTTTCCGTCTTTGTATACCATGTTGTAGGTGGTACGGCTATCTTTCTTTTTGAAGACACCCACATGTATAATGTTCTTTCCAATAAAGGTTTTGGCATCCACTTTGGTCACCATCATTTCGCCCTTCTTGGTGAAAACAATGATATCATCAATATCACTACAGTCCGTTACATATTCTTCTTTTCGCAAAGAGGTGCCTATAAAACCTTCTTCACGGTTGACATACAATTTTGTATTGCGAATTACCACCTTGGTGGCCTCGATATCATCAAAAATCTTGATTTCCGACTTGCGCTCCCTCCCCTTGCCGTATTTCTTTTTAAGTTCTTTGAAATAAGCAATGGCGAAGTCCACCAAATGTTCCAAATCATGTTTGGTCTGCGCAATTTTTTCCTCCAATGAATCTATAAGCTGCTGTGCTTTTTCCAAATCAAACTTGGAAATTCGCTTGATTCGAATCTCCGTCAATCGAACGATATCCTCTTCGGTTACAGCGCGTTTTAGATTTTTAGTGAAAGGTTTCAACCCCTTGTCAATTGCTGAAATAACGCCTTCCCAGGTTTCTTCTTCCTCAATATCCCGGTAGATTCTGTTCTCAATAAAAATTCGCTCAAGAGAGGAAAAATGCCATTGTTCTTCTAGTTCCCCCAATTGAATTTCCAGTTCAGACTTTAAAAGTTCTACGGTAAAATCGGTAGATCTTTCAAGCATCTCCTTTACACCAATAAACAAGGGCTTGTTGTCCTTAATGATACATCCAAGTGGTGAAATGGAAGATTCACAAGAGGTAAAAGCGTAAAGCGCATCGATGGTTTTGTCAGGGGAAATTCCACTCGGAAGATGAACCAAAATCTCAACTTCCGCAGCCGTGTTATCCTCGATTTTTTTGATTTTTATCTTACCCTTATCATTGGCTTTCAGTATGGAATCAATTAAAGAAGAAGTATTGGTTCCGTATGGTATTTCATTGATTACCAGTGTGTTTTTATTTAATGTAGCTATTTTTGCCCTTACACGAACCTTCCCTCCTCGAATTCCATCGTTATAATTGGTTACATCAATAATTCCAGCGGTAGGGAAATCAGGATACAACTTAAAGCGTTGTCCTTTTAAGTGCTTGATAGAAGCATCAATAAGTTCATTGAAATTGTGGGGCAATACTTTGGTGGAAAGTCCAACAGCAATACCTTCCGCCCCTTGTGCCAAAAGCAAGGGAAACTTCACTGGAAGATTTACAGGTTCTTTCTTGCGTCCGTCATAAGACAACTGCCATTCCGTAATCTTAGGGCTGTAAACAACATCCAAGGCAAACTTTGAAAGTCTAGCCTCTATATATCGGGAAGCTGCCGCTCCATCTCCAGTAAGGATGTTACCCCAGTTTCCTTGGGTATCGATAAGGAGGTCCTTTTGTCCTAATTGGACCATAGCGTCGGCAATACTGGCATCACCGTGAGGGTGATACTGCATGGTATGCCCTACCACATTCGCAACCTTATTATAACGTCCATCATCCAACTCTTTAAGGGCGTGCATAATACGCCTTTGGACGGGTTTGAACCCGTCTTCAATGGCGGGAACGGCTCGTTCAAGGATGACATAGGAGGCATAGTCCAAGAACCAGTCCTTGTACATTCCGGTTACTCTGGTAAGTGTATCTTGGGAGTTTTCTTGGTTTTCCGAACCTTCTTCGTTCAAAGCTTCATTCTCTTCCATTCAGAAGGGTTATTTGTTTAGTTTGCAGTTAATTTTCTTCTACTAAATCAAGTTCTACTTTAAGGTTATTTATGATGAAATCTTGGCGGTCTGGGGTGTTTTTCCCCATATAAAATTTCAAAAGGTTGTCGATACTCAAGGCTTTGTCAAGCATTACAGGTTCCAGACGAATATCATCGCCTATGAAGTGTTTGAATTCATCCGGAGAAATCTCCCCCAATCCCTTAAAACGGGTTATTTCGGGTTTACCGGAAAGTTTTTCAATCGCATTTCGCTTCTCTTCTTCACTGTAGCAATAAATGGTCTCCTTCTTGTTTCGTACTCGGAAAAGTGGTGTCTGTAAAATGTATAAGTGATTTTCTTTGATCAATTCTGGGAAGAATTGCAAAAAGAAGGTAATCAACAAAAGTCTGATATGCATTCCATCCACATCGGCATCCGTAGCAATTACAATATTATTGTATCGCAAGTCCTCCAGAGATTCCTCGATATTCAGAGCAGCTTGCAGTAAGTTGAACTCCTCATTCTCATAGACAATCTTTTTGGACATCCCATAAGAATTCAAGGGCTTTCCACGCAAACTGAACACCGCTTGGGTATTGACATCCCTGGATTTTGTGATCGAACCCGAAGCGGAATCACCCTCGGTAATAAACAAGGTCGTTTCCAAGCGACGGTCATTCTTCATATCTTGAAGATGCGCTCGGCAGTCCCTAAGTTTTTTGTTATGTAAACTGGCCTTTTTGGCACGTTCTCGGGCCAATTTTCGAATTCCGGAAAGTTCTTTGCGCTCTTTTTCGGCTTGGATAATTTTTCGTTGCAGTGCCTCAGCGGTAGTAGAATTCTTATGCAGGTAGTTATCCAAATACTTCCCAACAAAATCGTTGATATAGGTTCGAACTGTGGGGAGGTTCCCTCCCATTTCCGTAGAACCAAGCTTGGTTTTGGTTTGACTCTCAAAGACGGGCTCCATTACCTTTATTGAAATCGCGGAAATGATGGACTTACGAATGTCGGAGGCTTCATAATTTTTACCATAAAAATCACGGAGGGTTTTTACAATGGCTTCCCTAAATGCAGCTTGGTGGGTTCCGCCTTGGGTGGTATGTTGTCCATTTACAAACGAATGGTACTCTTCACTGTATTGTGTTTTACTATGTGTAATGGCGACCTCAATATCGTTTCCCTTCAAATGGATGATGGGATAGAGCATGTCGGATACATTGTTATTATCCTCCAATAAATCTTTTAGCCCATTCTCAGAATGAAATTTTTCCCCATTAAAGACAATGGTAAGCCCGGGGTTGAGATACACATAGTTTTTGAGCATCCGCTCCACATACTCGCTACGGTACTTATATTTTTTAAATATGGTTTCATCTGGAATGAAGCTTACCTTGGTGCCTCGACGTCTGGAAGTTTCTTCCAGAAGCTCCTCATTGGTGAGATTTCCGGTCTTGAACTCAGCAGATTTAGATTTGCCATCCCTAGTGGACTCTACCTTGAAATAGGTGGAAAGTGCATTCACAGCCTTGGTTCCTACTCCGTTAAGACCGACAGATTTCTTAAAAGCGCGGGTGTCGTATTTTCCACCGGTATTCATTTTGGAAACAACATCGACTACTTTTCCAAGAGGAATACCGCGACCGTAATCTCTAACAGTGACGATATTTTCCTTGATGGCAATGTCAATGGTTTTTCCTGCACCCATTACAAACTCGTCGATACAGTTATCGATGACTTCCTTGAGCAAAATATAAATGCCGTCATCCGCAGAAGAACCATCGCCCAATTTACCAATATACATTCCAGGGCGCAGGCGGATGTGCTCCTTCCAATCGAGTGATCGAATATTGTCCTCTGTATATTGGTTCTCAGCCATTACCTTGGGGTTAATCCTAGCTAATATAAAATTTAGCCACAAAAATAAAAGTAGCGGGACCAGAAATTAATCAACAAGTACTGTTGATAGATGGAAGCAACTAAATTCTTAGGTATTACACATTGAACCTAAAATGCATTACATCACCATCTTTGACAATGTATTCTTTTCCTTCTATGCGCATCTTTCCAGCTTCCTTGACTTTGTTCTCGCTACCGTATGACTCATAGTCTTGAAATGAAATTACCTCCGCACGGATAAAACCCTTCTCAAAATCAGTATGAATTACACCAGCAGCTTGTGGTGCTGTGGCTCCCACCGGAATGGTCCAAGCGCGAACTTCTTTCTCTCCTGCAGTAAAATAGGTTTCAAGATTCAGCAATCTATATGCCCCTCGAATCAATTTTGAGGAACCGGGTTCGGTCAATCCCAAATCTTCAAGAAACATCTGACGTTCTTCATAAGTTTCCAACTCGGTGATATCCGCTTCGGTACCAACGGCCAATACAACGACTTCAGCATCTTCCCCGGCCACGGCCCGCCTTACTTTATCTACGTATTCGTTTCCTGATACGGCCGAAGCCTCATCCACATTGCAAACGTACATCACCGGTTTATCGGTTATGAGCTGAAGCGGCTGTACATATTCTTTTTTGTCATCCTCCTTAATGGGAATGGCCCGAACAGAGGTTCCGGCCTCCAAGCCTTCTTTTAACTGAATGAGCACCACTTCCTCTTTTTGAGCTTCTTTATTTCCTGTTTTTGCAGTGCGCTTTACCTTGTCAAGTTTTTTCTCAACGCTTTCAAGGTCTCGCAGCTGCAGTTCCATATCGATGGTTTCCTTGTCCCGAATTGGGTCCACAGAACCATCAACATGCACAATATTGTCATTATCAAAACAGCGCAAAACATGTAAAATCGCATCAGTTTCACGAATATTGCCCAAAAACTGGTTGCCCAAACCTTCACCTTTGCTTGCTCCTTTCACCAATCCAGCGATATCCACTATTTCAACCGTTGCAGGAATTACACGTTGGGGGTTGACCAAGGATTCTAGTTTTTGCAAACGGGTATCTGGAACATTGACCACTCCAATATTGGGTTCAATGGTGCAAAATGGGAAGTTTGCACTTTGCGCTTTGGCATTGGAAAGGCAATTGAACAAAGTTGATTTCCCTACATTGGGCAATCCTACAATACCTGCTTTCATGTAATTTGTTGTTTTGAGGCTGCAAATATAAGTGGAACTTTCGTATGCACCGTCGGGAAAATGTGACTAAGCCCCTGTCAAGAAAAAGTAGATTCCCAAACCGATAAGAAACAAAATTCCCAATATGGCTATCAAGGAAAGGACACATCCCAATTGCTGCCAAAACCCTCTATATACTTCTTTTTCTTCCATAAAAAACCCGGGCTAATCAAGTCCGGGTCAAATTAGGTAATTTCTTCTTTAATCTTCAGGGTGCATAAATCTTTGTTTTCCCAGAAGCTCTTCTTCCGTTTCCACACGGTCTTCGTCGGGAACGCAGCAATCCACAGGGCAAACTGCCGCACATTGCGGTTCTTCATGAAAGCCCATGCACTCCGTACATTTGTCCGGTGAGATATAATAGATTTCGTCACTTATGGGTTCTTGAATTTCATCTGCATTGACCGCTTTGCCATCAGGCAATACCACGTCTCCGGCCAACGAAGTCCCATCGCTATAGGTCCATTCCTGTGCACCTTCATAAATGGCGGTGTTGGGGCACTCCGGTTCACATGCACCACAGTTGATGCACTCATCTGTTATAATGATTGCCATAATTTTCTTTTTCTTTTAGCTGAATCCTTTCAGCATGTGTACTTTTGGACAAAAATAAACCCTGCCAAATTAGTTTACAAATATAATGACGGAGCAGAAGTCCATAGTGCAAGCTTTTGTTAAACTTGGAAGCTTTATCACGGAATTTGTTGAAAAACAAGACCATCCAGAAATAGATGGGCTTACCGATTTTTCTGAGGTACTGCAGAAAGCCCAACATCAAAATGGTTGGTTTACAGTCGAAAATATCATTATTGCCCTAAAAAATTGGGGAAAGCTTCTTACCAAAACCCATTTGGAACAATGGCTGAAAAAATATCCGTTTAACAGCAACCTAGCACCTAAGACCATCGGAATTGTAATGGCAGGAAATATTCCCTTGGTTGGTTTCCATGATTTTTTATGCGTTTTGCTGTCCGGAAATCAGGTATTGGTCAAACTTTCTTCGAATGACACGGTTTTGCTCCCCTTTCTCACTAACTATTTGATTGAGCAGGAGCCTTTACTGGCGGACCGCATTCAATTTACAGAAGAAAAGTTTGAAAATTTTGGAGCTGTCATTGCCACCGGCAGCAATAACACCAGTCGCTATTTTGAATATTACTTCGGAAAATATCCCAGCATCATCCGGAAAAATAGAAATTCAGTCGCGGTATTGACCGGTCATGAATCCGAAGCGGAGCTTGAGGCTCTGGGAGAAGATATTTTTAGGTATTACGGCTTGGGGTGTCGAAACGTCTCCAAAATTTATGTGCCAAAGAATTATGACTTTGACAAGCTTTTTAATTCGGTTTACGGTTTCAAGGATATCATTCATCAGCATAAGTATGCCAACAACTATGATTACAATAAGGCGGTCTATCTCATGAGCAATATGAAAATATTGGATAACGGTTTTCTAATTCTAAAAGAAGGTGAAAGTTTATCCTCACCTATAGCCTCCTTGTTTTATGAATACTACGAAGATGTTCCTTCTTTGATCGAAAAGCTTCAAGAATATGAAGCGGAGATTCAATGTGTTGTTTCAAAAGGTTTTATGAAGAGTGAGATAGCTTTTGGCCAAACACAAAACCCAAGTTTGGATGATTATGCAGACGGCATTGACACTATGGATTTCCTGCTTTCTCTTAAGTAAAAACTCTCCTTCCACACAAGTTTTCTCATCCAAGTTTTTTTAAGACCTTTACGCCTTACTTTTTAAAATCGAACAAAATTTCGCTTTCAATGAAAAAGCACAATTTTAGCGCAGGACCCTGCATTTTACCCCAAGAGGTGATGAAAAAGGCCTCTGAGGCCGTTGTTGAACTGGACGGCATCGGATTGTCCCTCATCGAGATATCCCACAGAAGCAAGGAATTTGTGGCCATTATGGAAAAAGCTCGCTCCCTTGCCCTTGAGTTGTTGGGGTTGGAAAACAAAGGATATACCGCCCTTTTTCTTCAAGGAGGGGCCAGTATGCAATTCATTATGGCCGCCTACAATCTTCTAGAGAAGAAAGCAGGCTATGTGAATACAGGAACATGGAGTTTGAAAGCAATCAAAGAAGCACGACTGTTTGGTGAAATTGTGGAAGTAGCCTCCTCTCAGGACCAAAATTTCAATTATATCCCGAAGGGATATGCGATTCCAAAAGATTTGGATTACCTACACCTGACTTCGAACAATACCATATTTGGAACACAGATAAAAGAGTTTCCCGAAACGAACGTGCCATTGGTCTGTGACATGAGTTCTGATATCTTCTCCAGACAGATGGACTTTTCCAAATTTGATTTGATCTATGCAGGAGCTCAAAAAAATATGGGGCCCGCAGGAACCACTTTAGTCGTTGTGAAGAATGATATTTTAGGAAAGGTCTCCCGAAAAATCCCCTCAATGTTGGATTATTCGGTGCATGCTGGCAAGGACAGTATGTTCAATACCCCTCCTGTTTTCTCGGTGTATGTTTCCATGTTGACCCTTCAATGGTTAAAAGACCTCGGAGGAATTGCTGCTATTGAGGAAATCAATGAGAAGAAAGCTAATCTTATCTATTCAGAGATTGAGTTGAATCCTGTCTTTTCTGGTTTTGCCGCAAAAGAAGATCGTTCCAATATGAATGCCACCTTCAATATTACCGATGAGACCCTAAAAGAATTTTTCGACGAAAAATGCAAAGAAGCCGGGATTAGTGGAATCAACGGTCACCGTTCCGTTGGTGGATATCGAGCATCAATGTATAATGCCATGTCACTTGAAAGTGTTGGGGTTTTGGTTGACATCATGAGCGAATTGGAGAAAAAAGGATAGTAGATGATAAAGCTTTTGGCCAATGATGGCATTTCACAATCTGCCATTGAACTATTTGAGAAAGAGGGTTTTGAGATAAATTCAACCAAAGTCGCACAAGAACAGCTAGCGAATTACATTAACGAGAACAATATTACCGGCCTTTTGGTACGAAGCGCTACCGAAGCTAAAAAAGAATTGGTAGATGCTTGTCCTAATCTGAAATTGATTGGTCGCGGTGGTGTCGGCATGGACAATATCGACGTGGATTATGCCAAATCGAAAGGAATACATGTGGTGAACACCCCAGCGTCATCTTCGCAATCCGTGGCAGAATTGGTTTTTGCCCATTTATTGTCTGGTAGCCGTTTTTTGCACGATTCCAATCGAAATATGCCCTTGGATGGTGATACGAAATTCAAGCAATTGAAAAAAAGCTATGCCCAAGGCGCCGAATTAAGAGGAAGAACGTTGGGGATTATAGGATTCGGTAGAATTGGACAAGCTACGGCCAAAATGGCCATTGGAATGGGTATGAATGTATTGTACAACGACCATCACACAAATGAGGTTTCTCTGGAAATCCCATTTTTCGATGGACAAAAAATGTCCTTTGAACTTCAAAACTCATCCGTTGATACGGTACTGAAAGAATCTGATTTTGTAAGTGTGCATGTTCCTGCCCAAAATGGCTACATATTGGGAAAAAAGGAGTTTGAGATGATGAAACCCACGGCAGGAGTGGTCAATGCCTCAAGAGGAGGGGTGTTGGATGAAGTAGCGTTGGTTGAGGCCTTGGACAATGAAAAAATAGCGTTTGCGGGGCTCGATGTCTTTGAATCCGAACCAAAGCCTGAGATTCGCATTTTGATGCATCCCAAAATCTCCATGTCTCCGCACATTGGGGCCTCCACTCAAGAAGCCCAAGACCGTATTGGGGTGGAATTGGCCACCCAGGTTATCAAACTTCTAAAGTGATGCTATTTTTTGGTCTCCTGCAGATTTAAAGACTTCTTTTTCGTACATTGAAAACCTTATTCTAAACACTAAAACATGTCAGGATTATTAGATCTTTTGAACAGCCCTATGGGCAAACAATTAATAAGCGGAGTTGCTGGGCAAACCGGTCAATCTGAAAACAAAACTGCCGATGTGTTGAGCATGGCCATGCCCCTTTTGATGGGTGCAATGAAAAAGAACACTTCTACCCCAGGAGGTGCGCAAGGACTGATGAATGCACTTTCATCAAAGCATGATGGCGGTATTTTGGATGATTTGGGCGGTCTTTTCGGAGGCGGGGTAGATCAAAACGTTATGGACGATGGTGCTGGTATATTAGGTCACGTTTTTGGTTCCAAACAACCACAAGTTGAAAATGCCTTAAGTAGCAGGTCAGGAATTGATGCAGGTTCCATTTCACAAATTCTTAAAATCGCGGCCCCAATTTTATTGGGTTACCTCGGTAAACAAAGCAGACAACAAAATGTTAGCAGTCCTGATGGATTGAATGGATTGCTTGGCGGACTTATGGGCGGTAGCAATACGCAAAAGGAGCAATCGTTGATTGAAACTTTTTTGGATTCCGACGGAGATGGAAGCGTTATTGATGACCTTGCCGGAATGGTTTTAAACAGCGGTGGTAAAAAGAGCGGCGGTATCGGAGGACTCCTTGGCGGGCTTTTTGGAAAATAGAATTTCCCTTAACAATAATTAACAATGCCGTTTGAAATTCAAACGGCATTTTTTGTAACTTATAAAGATGAAAAAGATACTAACACGATTCGTTTTCTTGATTTGCTTTGCAGTGTTCTCCGTTCCTGGTTTTGCACAAGAAGGTGATGTTAAAGTTACGGAAAAAGAGAAAGCCTATTTCGAATCGGAGGAAGGGGATCCCGTTGAAATCAAGGACGAAGAATCAGAATATGAAATCATCATTTTTGATCCAGGATTCAACATGTGGCTCCGCACGCTCGCAAGACCTGAAGGGTATTATTCGCAGTCGTTTATGGAAATACGAAACGACTTCTACGTACAGGAATGGAACCGAAGGTTTATTGAACGTTTTAGATACGACCCGCAATTGTACCAGCTCCCCATCGATTACGATCCTTTTGTAGATTATGGTTATGAGGTCAATTATAAGTTGTACAACTATTTCATCTATTTTCAAAGAAAGTACAATCAAAGGTTAGGCCCCTTTTTACCTAGAATTTAATGTCTTATTTTTGCCGTCTATTTCTGATAGATGGAAAAAATTAAGAGTCGTTGGGACATCACCCAAAATTGGCAATTTTTATTCCCTTTCCTAGGAGCATTTTTAGTTCTGGTTACTGCCTACACTATTTCAAGGCGAATTTTGCATTTGTTTTCCTTGAACAATACCTACGCCGAATGGCCCTTCACCATCATCCTTTCAGGTGTTTTTTACTTTCTGCTTTTGCGTTTCTTTTTGTGGTGCTTTAAGAAATTGAAAAACAAGTGGGTGGTAACGTATCGTTGGGAAATGATAGCCATTTTCATCGTCTTTGCGGTTACAGGGAGCATTTCGGCTAAATTGGCACAGCCTGTGACCGAAATGATAGGATTACAAAAAGAAACCGTTAGCGGCTGGCTATATTGGCCGGTGCGCATATTGATCATTCTTCCGATTTATCAATTGCTCTTAATTCTGTTTGGTTGGCTTTTTGGGCAATTTCAATTCTTTTGGAATTTTGAAAAAAAAATGCTCAAACGAATGGGATTGGGCTTCCTGATCCCTTAAATTATGTTTTCGTTAACAGATAGGTATCGCACAAATTATCTAGATTTGCTTCATGCCTGAAATCAGAAAAATTTTAGGACTCCTCTTTTTAGTGGGTGTCATGTGCGTAAAGGTCTCCGCGCTACACGTATATGCCCATCAGGATAGTGATCTTGAAACTATCGAGAACTGCGATATCTGTGAGATTGCGCTTGAAAATCAAACCGAGAGCTTTAATTTCGATTTGAGTACAGAGGTTAACACCCCTTCAATCTTTCCAGTCAGTTACAAAATTCTTAAGGAAACGGACCAAGTTTCTGGATTATTTAATCACTACTCCTACTTTTCCAGACCTCCTCCTGGGATATTATAATCCCTTAATCTTTTTTTCCTTATAGGAAACCTGCATACCCTAATTTATTGATTTAAGAATGAAAGCAATGCTTTTCATCCTTCTTGTGTTCACAACACCATTTACGGTTTGGTCACAGGATTGTAATTACACATTATCGGGACAAGTAACCGATTATCATTCCAAGCTGCCCTTGGTAAATGCCACTATTCAAATAGTGGGTCAACCTTTTTCCGCCACAACGGATTTGGACGGCAAATTCGAGATTTCAAACTTATGTGCCGGAATGTATCAGTTGGAGATATCTCACCCTGAATGCAATACCATTTTGGTTCAAAGGCGTATCGATAGAAGCATATTCATAGAACTCAAGATGGAACATCACCTTGAAGAATTGGATGAAGTTCAAGTGGTTGGGGAAGTGTTGAACAAAAAAACCAATACGGCCCTTGAAGAATCTGTGAAGTTGGCAACTTTGGAAGCTTACAGTTCGGGAAGTTTGGGTGATGCCCTTAAAGAGATAGGTGGCGTATCATCATTGAATACTGGGGCCAATATTGTAAAGCCCGTGATTCATGGGTTGAATGGCAGTAGGGTTTTGATCCTCAATGATGGGGTACGAATGCAGGATATGGAGTGGGGCGATGAACATGCTCCAAATATCGACATCAATTCGGTCGGCGCCGTATCTGTAATCAAAGGGGCTGCAGCGCTACAGTATGGGGGTGATGCCATTGGCGGGGTGGTTGTTATGGAACAAGCCCGAATTCCTGCTAAGGATACCCTATACGGAAGGACCTTCTTAAACGGTGTCTCCAATGGAAGAGGTGGAAGCGCTTCTTCTGAATTAACCCGTGCCTTCGGAGAAGGATGGTTCGTGAAGGGTCAGGGTTCCTATAAACGTTTGGGTGATCATGAAGCTCCCGATTACATCCTTTCCAATACCGGTGTACAAGAAATTGGAGGGACCCTTCAATTTGGAAAGCACCAATTTGCATGGGGCTGGGATGTACGATATTCTTATTTCAATTCTGAAATCGCCATATTACGTGCCTCCCATATCGGTAATGTTGACGACCTCATTCGAAGTATCAACAACGGTCAACCAGAAATTATCAGGCCTTTTACCTATGATTTGCAAAATCCAAGACAAGAGGTCACCCACCACTTGGGAAAAGCAAAATTTTATCGTCGCTTTGAAGGTCTTGGAAAATTAAATGTGCAATACGATTTCCAAAACAACCGCAGGTTCGAATTTGATGTTCGGAGAGGAGAATTGGATGATAGAGCTTCCCTAGACTTGGAATTGACCACACATACCCTAACTACAGATTTTAAGTGGGATGCCAAAGAACGCTTTGATCTTCATTTTGGCCTATTGGGGCGGTATCAGGAAAACTTTGCGAACCCGGCCACCGGGGTCAGGCGTTTGATTCCTGATTATGATAAATATGATTTCGGAAGTTTTTTGGTGGGAGAGTTTCGCGTGAATGATGCGTGGTTGCTTGAAGCTGGATTGCGTTATGACTTCAATCGAATTGATGCACAAAAGTTCTATCGAACCACACGTTGGGAAGAAAGGGGCTATGATACAGAATTCCAAGATTTGGTGGTAGAAGACCTAGGAACCCAACTTTTGGTAAATCCTGTTTTGAATTATCACAATTTTTCATCTACCATCGGAGCCAAGTACGGTTTTAACGGTTCGTTGTTGCGATTTAATTACGCCTTGGCACAACGGGCTCCCAATCCCGCTGAGCTGTTCAGTGATGGCCTACATCATTCTGCAGCACGTATTGAGCTCGGAGACCTGAGAATTGATAGTGAAACCTCACATAAATTTATTGCATCGTGGCAAAAAGACTTTGCCCATTGGGGTTTTACCCTTGAACCCTTTGTCAATTGGGTACAAGACTTTATCCTACTCGAACCTACCGGAGTGGAATTTACCATTCGGGGTGCTTTCCCAGTTTGGGAATATCGGCAGACCAACGCCCGTCTACTGGGGGTCGACGTTTCGGCTTATTCCAATTGGTCAACACGGTGGAGAAGTCAACATGGTTTCTCATTGGTAAAGGGCAACGACACGGAAAACGATATTGCCCTAATCAATATTCCATCAGGAAATTTTAGAAACAGTGTCACTTTTTCAAAGCCTGAATGGAATGACTTTGAAGTTTCCTTGGAAAGTCAATATGTGTTGCGGCAAAATGAAGTGCCCGACAACATTACGGTCTTCTCGCCAGAGCAACAAGAAGAAGTGCTTTTGGAAATCAATACTGCTCCTGACGCCTATCATCTTTTAGGGTTACAATCCAAAATGGGCTTTCAATTGGGGGAGACTACCAAATTGACCACCTCATTGCGAATTAACAATCTGCTGGATACCAGTTTTAGAGAATACCTGAATCGCCAACGCTTTTTTGCCGACGATTTGGGAAGAAATATCATTTTACAATTAAAACTCAATTATTAAAAACAATACTATAAATCCATTACAATCATGAAAACAATTAAAATCTTATCACTTATTGCAGTAGCAGGATTAACCTTTTGGTCATGTTCCGATGACGACGATGCTCCAGAGGAAGTTAACGAAGAGGAAACTATAACCACAATGACCATCACTTTGGTTCCCCAAGGTGGAGGTACCACGGTAACACTTCAGACCCAAGATTTGGACGGAGACGGACCAAATGCTCCTGTGGTTACCGTATCTGATGATTTGGCTGCGAACACAACTTATGGGGGAGCTGTAGTGGTTTTGGACGAAACCGTAACCCCAGCTGATAATATCACTTTAGAGGTGGCTGAGGAAGACGATGAACATCAGTTCTTCTATATTCCAACCGGAAATATTACCGATATCACTTATGGTGATCAAGACGACGATGGGAATCCGGTTGGATTGATATTTACATTGACCACTGGTGGCGCTGGAGCAGCGACCTTGGCCGTCACCTTACGTCATGAGCCCAAAAAACCTAATGATGGTACCTTGGCTGATGCAGGTGGAGAAACCGATATTGCTGAGACCTTCAATATCACCATTCAATAAATCGTAATTCGTAATTGAGTTAGTTTGGTTAGAATAGGGAGTTCTTGAAAAGGCTCCCTATTTTTTTTCGGAGGAAATCAAATAGGTGTACACCCACATTAATGTAAAAGAAGGGACAAAATCCCAGCCAGGTACCAGCTCTTCTACAAAAGCAACCGTTCCCGCAACTTGTCCGGCCCGTCCCTTATAAAGCCGTGTCATCAACCAGGCCGCCAAAGGGGCCCAAATGACATCAGAAAACTCCCCAATGCCCGGTATTGCAAAAGACAGCATTCCAATGCCATCAAAAAGGAGTCCTAAAAGTAGTTTTTGGTATTTTGAATCTTTGTCATTTGCCATTTCGGAAAAATAGAAAATAGCAATGACATGGAAAAATTAGCTATGGAAATCTCCGCCAATAAGTCTTAGAAACTCATTTCGGGTCTCTTGCCTTTCGAAAGCGCCCCTGAAGCCGGAAGTGGTCGTAACCGAATTTTGCTTTTGAACACCTCGCATCATCATGCACATGTGGGCTGCCTCAATTACAACCGCCACACCTTGAGGTTTCAGGGTATCGTTGATGCAATCGAGAACTTGTTCGGTCAATCGTTCCTGCACTTGAAGTCTTCTTGCAAAAATATCCACTACCCTGGGCAGCTTACTCAAGCCAACAATATGGCCATTCGGAATATATGCAATGTGGGCTTTTCCAAAAAACGGGAGCATATGGTGCTCGCAAAGGGAATACAACTCAATGTCTTTGACTATAACCATTTCATTATACGATTCCTTGAACATTGCACTACGTAATACGCCTTCAGCATCCTGTTTATAACCTTGGGTGAGGAACAACATGGCTTTGGCAGCTCGCTCCGGAGTTTTCACAAGACCTTCGCGAGAAACGTCTTCTCCAATTTCATCAATGATTCCAGAGAAGCGCTGCTTTACTTCATTAGTGATTTCAATATTATATTCTTCTAAACTTTGATAAGGTGCCATAGTTACTTAAGGGTCGTATTTAATTTCTGTGCGTAGTGTTTTTCCAGTTTCTTGATCTTCGGATTGATAATGAACTGACAGTACGGCTGATTTGAATTATCGTTGAAATAGTTCTGATGTTCCACTTCTGCATTATAAAACGGTTTTTCCTCTGATATAGCCGTGACTATTTTGGAAGGGAAAACTTTTTCAGATTCCAACAAAGCAATAAACTTTTCCGCTTCCTCTTTTTGACCTTCAGAAGTGTAAAAAATCTCACTGCGATATTGCGTGCCAACATCATTCCCTTGACGGTTCATCGTTGTAGGGTCATGAGTGGCAAAAAATACCTCCAAAAGCTCTGTATACGAAACCTGGGTAGGGTTAAAAATGATTTTGACAGCTTCGGCATGGCCAGTTCTCCCTGTACAAATTTCACGATATGCTGGGTTTTTGATGGTTCCACCGGTATACCCGGAAATTACCTGCTCTACCCCACTCAAGCGTTGAAAAACTGCTTCTGTACACCAAAAACAACCGCCAGCAAAAATGGCGGTCTCGAATTCAGAATTATTTTGTTTATCCATATGTAATGTAAAGTTAAACAATGTTGTCGAACCGACAATCGATTCGGCCTATTTTGCTCAGTTAAATAGTCGAAAAAAAATCAAAAACTTATTTGGCTTTACAGTTTTTGACCACTCATCGGGAATTACTACTTTCACGGCGGTAATAAATCATTATGATAAAAGCTACCAACATCAAAAAAAGTTTTGGGTCACTTGAAGTTTTAAAAGGTGTTGACTTAACCGTGGATAAGGGAGAGGTGGTTTCCATCGTGGGTGCTTCAGGAGCAGGAAAAACCACTCTTTTGCAAATTCTGGGCACTTTGGATGTACCTTCCAATTTAAAAGATAGTGCATTGGTAATCAATGGATATGACCTCAACCAATTGAAAGAAAAAGAATTAGCTCGATTTAGAAATAGTCAAATCGGTTTTATCTTTCAGTTTCATCAACTACTTCCTGAATTTACGGCCTTGGAAAATGTTTGTATTCCAGCATTTATTAAAAAAACACCTCGAGCTGAGGCAGAGCAAAAAGCCAAAGAACTTCTTGACTTTTTAGGCCTTTCAGACAGATATCATCACAAACCCAATGCGTTATCCGGTGGGGAACAGCAACGCGTTGCGGTAGCACGTTCATTGATCAACAGCCCTTCGGTTATTCTAGCTGACGAACCCAGCGGGAACCTGGATTCTGAAAGCGCTGATAAGCTCCACCACTTATTTTTTAAACTTCGGGATGAGTTTGGGCAAACCTTTGTATTGGTAACCCATAACACCGATTTAGCCGATATGGCAGACCGGAAGTTGACGATGGTTGACGGATTGATTGTTTCCTGATTTTTCGGTATGACCCAAAATGAGCTCAAGGACTTCTTGGATGAAAAGGTGATTCTCTATAACAATCCCAAGTTTTTGGAGAACGACCCCTTGCAGGTACCCCACCAATTTTTAGAAAAGGAGGATATAGAAATCAGCGGTTTTCTTACAGCAACCATAGCATGGGGTAATCGAAAGAGTATCATCAACAATGCCAATAAAATGATGGAGCTGTTGGACCACACTCCTTTTGATTTCATCATGAACCATGGGGATGGGGATTTAAAACGGTTGGATTCATTTATCCATAGAACATTTAATGGCAAGGATCTGAGATACTTTATTCAAAGTCTTAAAAACATTTATTCTAATTACGGAGGACTTGAAGCTATTTTTTCAAAACACCAAGATTCAAGCTCGCTCCAGCCGGCCATATCAAAATTCAAAGAGACATTCTTCGAATTATCGCATGAAAAAAGAACCCAAAAGCATGTTTCGGACCCGTTGAAAGGCTCTGCCGCCAAGCGCATCAACATGTTTTTGCGTTGGATGGTTCGGGATAACCTGACCGGAGTCGACTTTGGCCTTTGGAAATCTTTACAATCCTCCCAACTCTCCTGTCCATTGGACGTCCATTCAGGAAACGTCGCCCGAAAGCTTGGACTATTAAAGCGCAAGCAGAACGATGCAAAAGCGTTGGAAGAATTGGATAAAAACCTTAGAAAACTAGATCCAAAAGATCCGGTAAAATACGATTTTGCCCTCTTTGGACTTGGGGTGTTTGAAAAGTTTTAGAGCCTTCAATTTTGTCGATTCCTGGATACTTGAATTAGTTTTTCTTTTTTTAGACATTGAAGCCCATCCCATCGGTCATTAAGCTGTTGGTTTGCAATTAATTGATAGCACTAATTTTTATTTATGTGCTCAACACCCTATTTTAGGTAATCAATTTTTAATGGACCATTGGTAAAGAAACGTTCTCCATATTATCCCGATATACCTCTATTTCTAATCCTTATACCTTTTATAAGTGCGTTCAACTATTACCTAACCTATTCCAACGTACAATTCAATTGGTGGTTCATATTTACCTATACCTTGGACACGCTTACTGGATATGTAGCCTGGTTGGGAGCAAGAAAGGTAATTTTATGGCTGGACAATAAGACGCCCTATGTCGATGGATTTATCAAGCGTGTCACGGTTCAATTTCTACTGACCACCTTTGTAGGCCTCTTTATCATCAGTTTTTTGACCGAGTTGTCCAGTCTGATAGTCAAGGGTGAATGGGCGCATCCTAGTTTTTATTCCCATGACCTATTTATCATTTCTATTTGGTTCTTCGTAATCAATGCCATCTACATTATGATTCACTATTATTATAAATGGCTAGGTACAGAACAAAAAGTTCAAATTGAAAAGGAAAAGCTTAAAACAGGGTTTCTTGTCAAAGAAGGGAAAGCTGAAATTCAAGTGCCTTTTGGCGAGATATTAGGGTTTTCTGTAGAAGGTGACTTTGTCGTACTGTTTTCGGAGAATGGTAAGCAATTTTATCTGGATACAACTTTGGAAAAGATCAATAATCGGCTACCAGAGAAATTCTTTTTTCGGTTGAATCGCCAATTTGTTGTGAACCGAAACACCATTACTGGTTTTAAAAAGCTGGAGAATGGAAAATTAGGGATTACGTTGACATCAACCGGGACACTACCCGAAGAAATACCGGTAAGCCGGACCAAAGCCCCCACATTTAAACGTTGGTTTCGGAATATCGATTGACGTTTCATGGTTTTTTTTGATACATCTCACCGGAAAACCTGGTTTTTTGATTGATTTAAAGTTTATCCCACCAATACTTTTGAGGAATCAAATCAATCAAAAATGAAATCAGTTTTTATACTAGTCTTGTGTGTGCTATTTGCACTTACATCCCGGTCACAAAGCCCGGGTAACGACAATCATCGGAATTTCCCGTTAATTATCAGCATCGAATTTCATTCCCTTTCCATGCCCTTTAAAAACAAAAAACTGTTTTCCAACATCGGCATAGGCATAGGAACTGAGGTGAGCCATAATGGCAATAGAAATTGGGTTCAACAGTTCAAAGTTTCATGGTATGGAAATCGAAATGTTGGTGGTGGATTATTGGTCCATTCCCAAGCCGTATGGAGGCCCGATATTGTCTCCGACGCCTTTGGTGAACTAAAGCTAGGAGCAGGCTATCTTTTTGCCAAAAGACCCAAAGATTCATATAAACCCACTGATAAGGGTTGGAAAAATGTTGGCAAAAAAGGAAAAGGAATGTTTGTTTTGCCTGCTGGCATCGGTTTTGGGTATGACAATTTTGACCAAAAAACCTACATATCTCCCTATGCAAACTATCAGTTCATTATAGCTACCAAGTACAATAAAAGCATACCCATTGTACCCTTCACCCTTTTGGAAGTTGGAACACGAATTCACTTTGAAGATTAAAATCCTGGTATCATGAAAAAAACAATATTTCTTATCATCTGTGTTGTGGGTCTTTTGCAAAATACTTGGGCACAAAGTGGTTTGTCGACCTCAGACGTGAATTCAACTTCGATAAACGAGGCTTATCCAAAAGGTGAAAAAGTATCAGAAATACTCAAAGAACTTACCCAAAATGGATGTCCCGGTGCAAGTATTGCCCTATTGGATGCTGACGGATGGTGGCTAAAAAGTGAAGGGCTCGCCAGTTTGGAAGAAAAGAGTCCAATGACCAATGACCATCTTCATTATCTTCAGAGTATTGCAAAGACTTATATGGCCGTGGCTGTTTTGAAGCTATACGAAACAGACAGGCTTGATTTGGATGCTCCAATAACCAAATATTTAAATCCCAGCATTTCTAAAATGATTAGGCAAGCTGATGAAATCACAGTAAGAATGTTGTTGAATCATACTTCTGGAATTCCGGAATATAATTTCAATCCCAACTATGCCACTACCCTGTTACAACACCCTGAAACGGTTTTCAGGAGTGTGGACTATATCTCATACATTGATGGGAAGCCCCTCGATTTTCAACCGGGCAGCAAATATTCCTACAGGAACACCAATTATGTGTTGCTATCCATGATTGTCGACAAAATCACGGGGAATCATGGTGACTTCATCCGAAGCCAGATTTTTGAACCGTTGAATTTGAAAAATACATACTATCAAATCTCTCCGCTAAAACTGCAAGGTGAAAAGCTTCCTAAAAGCTACTGGGACCGGTATAGCAATGGGATTTTAGAAAATGTTTCCTTTGTACAGCAACAAAATGTGGCCTATATGGTGGGAGATGACGGTATTGTCACAACGACCCGGGAAGCCGTTCAATTTTTAAAGGCTCTTTTAGAGGGTGAACTGCTTAAAGAATCCACCTTGAAAGAAATGATGACATGGGCAATGCGAGATGGAAAACCGGCCTATGGATTAGGTCTAGCCACAAACGAGATTGCTGGCCACAAATTCTATGGCCATACTGGTGGTGGACTTGGAGCCGGATGCGAATTGAGATATTTCCCCGATAAAGAACTATATATGTTTATTGCCATAAATATTGGAACGGTAACCGAAAGTCCTTTACATGTAAAACTTGTTGAAATCAGAGATAAGTTATATCAAACCCTGTTGGAGTAGTTTATCCCCCAAAACCATAGCCTGCTTCAAAATTCAGAGGTATTTTCTGTCCTCCTTTGGAAATGGACTCGTAAATTGCTTCAACAATAACCATATCGCGTCTACCCATTTCACCTGGAGCAAGATTTGGTGTTTCCAAAAGAATGTGTTTGGCAAAATCATCCATTTGAAGTTTTTGTTGGCTTTCTTGGGTAAAATTCAATTCCCCCCGAGAGGTTCTTCCAGCTAATGGAATATAAGTGCTTGCCGGGTCTAATTCAAACCAACCCCGTTGGCAAGAGGCAAAAAGTCGGTTTGCGCGAACATTATGGGATGTCATTATGCTTCCTACCGCTCCGCTTTGAAACTCAAATTGGGCGGTGATGGTCTCATCGGTTTCTTTGAAATATTCAGGGCGTGTACTAAACTCCTGTGCAGAAACTGAAATGGGGTTCTCCCCGGTCCCATAAATTACACTTTGGATGGCGTAGACCCCCATATTCATCAGAGCTCCCCCTCCAGACAACTTCTTGTTCAACCGCCATTGACCGGGATTTGACATCGACCTGTAGGCCGCATCAGCAGAAATGTAATTGATGGCGCCGAAGGTTTTATTGGCAACATATTCCTTTATGGCTTGGGTATACTGTTCGGAATGTAAGCGATATCCCATCCCCAGCTTGACTCCTGCCCTATTGCAAGCGGTAATGATCTCGTCGCACTCTGCAACGTTAATGGCCATGGGCTTTTCGCAAATTACATGTTTTCCGGCTTGTGCTGCCCTTATGGAGAACTCGGCATGCATGCTGTTGGGCAATACTACGTAAACGACATCTATGGTGTCATTTGAGGCAATCTCATCAAAATTGCTGTAGTTATAAATATTCTCTTTCGGAATCCCATAGCGGTTGGCCCATACCTTTTCTTTGGAAGATGTTCCCGTTACAATACCTGCTAAATAACAATGTTGAGTATCCTGAAGGGCGGGTGCCAGTTGGTAGGTACTATAACTACCCAATCCTACCAGGGCAATTCCCAATTTCTTTTTATCGGATTTGCCAGGGACGATACAATGAATGGGGGTTGAGGCCACAAGAGCCGCTCCACCAATGCCTTTGGCAAGGGTTGTACTGAATTTCCTTCTTGAGAGTTTGTTCATGACCTTGTTTTTTGGTGATACTTTTAAAGATACCGTTTTGCCATACCAATTATGTGAGCCTCAACGATTTTTACCAAAAAAATAACAGGTTTAAAATGTCTGCCAAAATCCCTACTTTTAAAGATGACTAATTCAGAAAAATGAAGAAAAAATTACTTGTATTTTGCACCCTGGCCTTTGCGATTTTTGCCTTTGGCCAAGAAAGGAAACTTCCTATTGATACCACGGTCACTACACAGCATAGTGTGACCGTAAACGGAACCACTTTTAACTACACCGCCACCACTGGTACTCAGCCTGTCTGGAACGAGATGGGAAAACCAATAGCTTCATTGCACTATACTTACTATACAAGAAACAACGTCAAAAATAGGGACGAACGCCCCTTGTTGATATCATTTAATGGAGGGCCAGGTTCTGGTTCAGTGTGGATGCATTTGGCGTATACGGGTCCAAGAATTTTAAAAATTGATGATGAGGGTTATCCCGTTCAGCCCTATGGAGTAAAACAGAATCCTTTTTCAGTGTTGGATGTCACCGATATTGTTTATGTAAACCCTGCCAACACCGGTTATTCCAGAACTATTCCTGAAATGGGCGATGAAGTCGATCGGGATAAATTCTTTGGCATCAATGCCGACATAAAATATCTTGCCGAGTGGTTGAATACCTTTGTCACAAGAAACAACCGTTGGCGTTCTCCCAAATACATTGTTGGTGAAAGCTATGGGGGAACCCGGGTGATGGGCCTTTCCCTCGCATTACAAAATCAACAGTGGATGTACCTTAATGGCGTGATCATGGTCTCCCCTGCCGATTACAAGGTGATTCGGGTGGGTGGACCGGTTTCAAGTGCTCTTAACCTTCCGTATTACACAGCTGCCGCATGGCATCATAAAGCACTTCCATCAACTTTGCAAAGTAAGGACCTATTGGAAGTTCTTCCGGAAGCAGAGGAATACACCATCAATACCCTTATCCCCGCAATTGCCAAAGGTGGATTTATTTCGGGCGATGAACGTTCTGAGGTTGCCAAAAAAATGGCCTATTATTCCGGTTTGCGGGAAAAGGACATTCTCGACCATAATCTTGATGTACCCACCTCATTCTTTTGGAAAAATCTTTTGAAGGAAAATGGAGGCTACACTGTGGGAAGATTGGATAGTCGCTACCGTGGAATGGATAAACAACTTTTTGGGGAACGTCCCGATTACAACTCCGAAATTACTTCATGGCTGCATAGTTTCACCCCGGCCATCAATTATTATTTGCAAGAAGAACTTAAGTTTAAAACAGATATCAAGTACAATATGTTTGGTCCAGTACGCCCCTGGAACAATGAAGACGATAATACCAGAGATAACTTGCGGCAAGCCATGGCGCAAAACCCTTATTTAAATGTTTTGGTACAATCTGGTTACTATGATGGGGCCACCACCTATTTTAATGCAAAATATACCATGTGGCAGGTAGACCCCAGTGGAAGAATGAAAGACCGCTTTGAGTTTAAGGGATATCGTTCGGGTCATATGATGTATTTGCGAAGGGAAGATTTGCAAAAGGCCAATGAAGATATCCGAGCATTTATCTTGAGAACCGTAACCAAAGGGAAGAGTGCCAAATATTAAATAAAGTCATATGAGAAAGATTGTTATTTTGTTGACATGTATTGTTTTTGCAATGCCATTTGGGGTTGCCCAAGAAATTCCCTCTAAGGATTGGCAAATCAAAACAGCCTTGATGGCCGTACCCCAAGATTACCAAGATGGTGCCAAGGTTTATGGGTATGATGCAAACGGTAATTTTATGACTTTGCAGGAAGGAACCAACGATTATATTGCCTTGGCGGACAACCCTGGCGACGAAAAGTTTTCCACCGCTGCATATCATAAAGACCTCGAACCCTTTATGGCCAGGGGAAGGGAGCTGAAGGCTCAAGGAAAGGAATTCAAGGAAATCTTTGATATCCGGGAGAATGAGGTAAAGTCAGGTAAATTGAAAATGCCCGATAAGGCAACCCTCTGTGTATTTACAGGTACTGTGAACAAGGAAACCAAGGAAATTGAAAATCCTTATGTGAGGTATGTATTTTACATCCCCTTTGCCACTGGGGCTTCCACAGGACTACCTACCACCCCCACTCCACCCGGCCATGCTTGGTTAATGGACCCAGGTACACATAGGGCCCATATTATGATCACCCCTCCAAAGAACTAGCCAATTTTGGAAAAGAAGGTCGTTTTTGAAAATGCCCACAGGAAAAAGCATTTCGAGTTTTTCAATACCATGAATCATCCGCATTTCAACATCACGGCCAATGTTGAGATATCTGATTTTTTAGCCCAAATTAAAAAGCAACAATTGCCTACGACCTATAGTTTGGTGCATTTACTTTCGGAAACCGCCAATGAGGTAAAGGAGTTTAGATGGCGCGTTCGTAACAACGAGATAATAGAGCATTCGATGGTTCACCCCTCCTTCACGGTCCCAACCGATGAGGCAGATGTGTTTAGCTTTTGTACGGTCACGTTCCAATCCAATTTGAATGATTTTATTGAAGAAGCCAAGAGTGTCCGGGATGCCATGAAAACCAATCCTTCCATTGAGGATGAACCGGGAAGGGACGACTTGCTTTTTATGTCTGCAATTCCTTGGATTAGCTTTACAAGCATGCAACATGCCATGCATTATCATCCCCATGACTCGGTTCCTCGAATCAGTTGGGGCAAATTTTTTCAACAAGAAGGCAAAACCATGATGCCTCTCTCCGTTCAAGCGCATCATGCCTTAGTGGATGGAAGACATATGGGAGCTTTTTTCGAAAAAGTTGAGCAGAAGCTTCGGAGTATTGGAGATAGATAGCCCCACTTATAAATCGTTTCGCTGAATTTGTTCGAAGTTTCATCACCTCTTCTACTCGATTAAATCCTTAATTTTAGAGAAAATCCAATCATGTTTCATGCAAAAAAATTGGTATTACTTCCATTTTTCTTTCTTTGTTTGTTTCAAAATTCAGAGATGGAAGCACAGGACTGGGCCAACCTTACCAAATACCAGGAAGCGAATATGGTCTTTAAACTTTATGGAAAACAAAAGGGGCGTGTAGTTTTTATGGGGAATTCGATTACCGAAGGATGGTCTGTGGCGCATCCGGAGTTTTTCAAAGGCAAACCCTATGTGAATCGAGGTATTAGTAGTCAAACCTCACCCCAGATGCTTCTGCGTTTTCGCCAAGATGTCATCGAGCTTGATCCAGATATTGTTGTGATTTTGGCCGGAACCAATGACATTGCAGGCAATACAGGCCCCATGACACTTGAGCAAATACGGGATAACATCCTTTCCATGGTTGAATTGGCCAAAGCAAATGACATTAAAGTTATTCTATGTTCGGTACTACCTGCCTTCGACTATTCATGGCGACCTGGTTTACAACCCAATATCAAAATTCCAGAACTCAATGAGCTACTTAAAAAATTGGCCAAAGAAGAAAAGGTAGCATACGCTGATTACTTTTCCGCCATGGCCGATGAGCGAAATGGCCTTCCCAAAGATTTAGCGGAAGACGGTGTTCATCCCACTAAAAAAGGGTATATGATTATGGAGGGGGTGATTGAATCAGAAATTAAAAATGCGTTGAATACGCCAAGTGAGTAATGCTTCTCAAAGTATTTCGAAAGCTTCCGCTTAAGCGTCATCATCTGTGATTTTCCTAGAGGAAACTATCTAAAACCCATAATTTTGCGCAATTTTGTGCTATAAGGTGCCCAATAACACAGAGATGAAGCGGATTTTTTTGGCTTTAATGGTTTTTCTATCTACAATGGGACATCTCCATGCGCAGTCCCTTGAAGAAATCAATTCGCTTATCGACACTTTAGAGTTTGGTAAGAGTACTCCTGTAGAAAAAGTCAATATTCTTAATCAATTGGGGTACAACTATTGGGTCATTGATTCACAAAAGTCCCTCGAATACGGCAATCAGGCATTGAGTCTTGCTCTTGAACAAGATTATAAATCTGGAATAGCCATGGCCCAACGTGTTCTTGGAGTGGCCTATTGGACCCAGGGGCATCCAAAAAAAGCCTTGGAAAATCTAAATGATTCCCAAACGGTATATCTAGAAATTGGAGATTCGGAGGGAGCAACCAATGCACTCATGAATTCAGGAATGGTATACGCCGATATAGAGGAATATTCTAAAGCTTTGGAAGTTTACAACAAGGCCATTGACACCTATACAGCTCTCAATTTAACCGACCGCATAGCTACGACCTTCACTAAGATAGGCACAGTGCTTATGGAGCAAAAACAATATCCGGAAGCAAAGGAATATTTGACCAATGCATTGAAGATACATTCTGAAAACAATTTTGAATATGGTCAGGCAGAGGCCCATAACCGGCTGGGAAGGCTTAACCTTAACCTTGGCCAACTCGAATTGGCGAGCTATCATTTGGGAAGAGCGCTGGAACTTAGCACAAAAATCGATGATGAAGATGGTTTGCTGAGCAGTACCATTCAAATGGGTCGGCTTCATAGGCTCAGGGGCGAATTTCCACAGGCGGAAGAAATTTTGATAGCGTCTTATGCGGATGCCAATTTGAAAAAACTGAGAAAGTATAAACTTAGTGCCCTAAGGGAACTCAAGCTTCTAAGAAAGGAAGAGGGCAATTTAAGGGAGGCGTTGATTCTATATGATGAATTTATTCTTCTAAAAGATTCCATTTTTAATGCCACAAAGTCAAAACAAATTGCTGCATTGGCATTTGACAACGAATTACGTCAAAAACAACAGGAAATTGCCCTTCTGAAAGAAAATGAGCAGGTTCAAAACCTAACGAACCTTCTACTATCTCTGGGACTTATTGCCATAAGCACCATCGGTTTTTTAATGTTCCGCCATCAAAAGGTAAAAAACAATAAAAACAAGGAATTGATAGCTCAACAGAAGCAGTTGTCACAATCCAAGGAAGCTCTAGCCAAAACTGAACTGGAAAACGCGCATTTGAAAGAACAGGAGCTTCAAAACAAGCTTAATTTTAAAAACAAAGAGCTTACTTCATATACCTTAAATTTTGTCCAGAAAAATCAACTTCTGGCCCAACTGGAACAACAAATCAATGAGCTAGGAAAAGGTGGGAAGGACATGGAGAAAAAAGTTCTGGAATTGAAAAGGACACTCAAAATCAACACCAATATGGACAGGGATTGGCAAGATTTTAGACGGTTTTTTGAGGAAGTCCATAGCACTTTTATTTCCCGCCTTAACGAAAAACATCCTGAGGTAAGCAGCAATGACCTAAAAATAGCGGCTTTGGTGCGTTTAAATTTGAACGTGAAAGAGTCTGCCAGCATTTTGGGAATATCCCCCGAAAGTGCAAAAACCGCCCGTTATCGACTTCGTAAAAAGCTGGAATTACAGCCCGAACAGGAGTTATTGGACTACTTTTTGCAGCTGGAGCGGGATATTTAACCCAAAAAACTCTGTTTTTTAGTAATTTCTCTTAACATTTTTAAAGCACTATATGTCAGATAGTTAAAATTTTATGTCTACCTATGGTTGCCCTTCAGTTAACGTTTTTCCGTTTAATGTCTACCTAAAATCCAAGGGGGACTACCATCCATATACCCTTATTTCTTGAGTCGGCCAATTTGCCCCTATACATTTGCACCGCAAAAAACAAACAGTCTTCTTTTGGCTGCTCAATAGAATCTTGTTGGACAGCCTTTTTTATCATTTTTAAGTTAGTTGAGTTATGAAAGAAATTATTATGCAATTGCCAACTCCTCTTGAGTTGATTTTAGACCCCATTACGTTTATTGTTTTGGGCATGTACGCTTTTCTGATGCTTTGGGAAGCCATACTTCCGGCTAGAAAGTTGCCACAGGTAAAATATTGGAAAATCAAGGGTATCACCGCTTTTATTATTTTCTTCTATCTATCCTCTTATCTTCCAATGATATGGGACGGATATTTGGCCAGCTACCAGTTGTTTGACCTGAGTTCACTGGGTACCCTTGGTGGAGCTTTTGTCGGGGTTATGCTGTACGAACTTGGGGTTTACATTTGGCACCGAAGTATGCATAAAAGTGATGCATTATGGAAAATTTTTCATCAAATGCATCACAGTGCCGAGCGTATGGATAGTTATGGAGCTTTTTTCTTTAGTCCGATGGATATGATTGGGTTCACCTTTTTGGGAAGCCTTTGCTTGGTGGTCGTAGCTGGTTTCACTCCAGAGGCTACAACTTTAATCATTCTTACCACAACCTTCTTCTCCATTTTTCAGCACAGCAATATTCGCACACCGAGATGGATTGGATATATAGTTCAAAGGCCAGAGGCACATACCTTGCATCATGCGAAGGGCATTCACGCCTATAACTATTCGGATATTTCTCTTTTTGACATGATTTTTGGCACTTTTAAAAACCCAAAGAAGTTTGAGCATGAAACCGGCTTTTATGATGGTGGCTCAAGCAAGCTCTGGGAGATGTTGACCTTTAAGGATATTTCTCGCGATAAGCCATAGGAACACCTTTCGATTGACTAAATTGTGCCAATGGATGCACCTTTGGTCAGTGTTTTGGTTCCGTTTAAGAATACAGAGCAGTTTTTACCCGAATGTTTAGATTCGGTTTTGACACAGTCCTATCAAAATTGGGAATTGATAGCTGTGGACGACGATTCCGAGGACACCAGCCTTTCAATTCTTAAGGAGTATGCAAACAATGATTCCCGTATCCAAGTTTTAAAGAACAAGGGAACGGGAATCATTCATGCGTTGCAAATGGCATATTCCAAGTGTTCGGGCCACTTCATTACCCGAATGGATTCTGACGATGTCATGACGCCAAATCGTCTGGAATGGATGGTTAGGGCATTGCATAAAACGGGTAAGGGTCATTTGGCCGTAGGTCAGGTGCGCTACTTCTCGCATCGGGGCATCAGCGATGGATACGCAAAGTATGAAGCTTGGTTAAATCGATTAACTGCGACCGCTACCAATTATGATGAAATCTATAAGGAATGTGTGATTCCTTCCCCATGTTGGATGGCATACCGGGAAGACTTTGAAAAATGTGATGGATTTAATCCAAACCGCTATCCCGAGGACTACGATCTTACCTTTAGGTTTTATGAGAACCGATTAAAAATCATCCCATGCCCTGAATTGCTTCACTTGTGGAGAGACTATGACCATCGGACCTCAAGAACCAGTGAACATTATGCCCAGAACTATTTTTTGGAAATTAAAATGCATTATTTCTTAAAGTTGGATTACGATAAAAAACGTCCCTTGGCAGTATGGGGAGCAGGGTTTAAAGGCAAGACCATCGCCAAAAAACTGGTGGAAAATGAAATTCCCTTTACTTGGCTCTGTGATAATCCCAATAAAATAAACAAAACCATATACGGGCAATCCCTTCACCATTTTTCATTACTTCCATCCCTTAAAAATCCACAAAGCCTTATTACAGTTGCCAATGAGCAATCACAAAGAGAAATCAAATCTTATTTAGAACGCTTACACCATAAAAATAGACTCGACTATTTTTTCTTTTGTTGATAAGGCGGAGACCTCCCCCTTTTGGTCATACAAACTCTCAACTATTTGTTTTTCCAGCAATCCATAAGGAGTAAATTACCATAGTCTTAACAACACCGCATATAAATCAAGATTATTTTAATCGGTATATTTGAGCAATCATTTTGGGAATGCAATTCAAACATCCAGAAATTCTTTGGGCTCTAGCGCTGCTTATCATTCCCATTCTTATTCACTTTTTTCAACTTCGTAGATTTAAGAAAACGCCTTTCACCAATGTGGCAATGCTTCAAAAGGTGACCATGGAATCAAGAAAGAGCAACACCTTAAAAAAATGGTTATTGCTGGTTACTAGATGTCTTTTGGTCGCGGCCTTGGTATTTGCTTTTGCACAGCCTTTCACCGCTCAGGAAAGTGCGTTGTTGCAGAAGGAAACTGTGGTTTACTTGGATGATTCATTTAGTATGCAAGCTAAATCCAATGGCTTGTCCCTATTTGAGAAATCCGTCCAAGACCTCATAAAATATTCAGATGAGGAACAAGTATTCAGCCTATTTACAAATACACTGACCTTTACTGATGTGACCATAAAGGACATTCAAAATCGTCTTTTGGAATTGCCAAATACCCCTAGGCAATTAAGTTTGGAAGATATACAGTTAAAAGCTGAAACTTTATTTTCTGACAGCCCAAGCAGTGAAAAGAATCTTATTGTCTTGTCTGATTTCCAAAACACACTGGGCGACGCTGAATTTGAACAAGGGAAGAATTTTAATTTTCATGGGGTACAAATGACCCCAAAAACCACAGCCAATGTAAGCATTGATTCCGTTTACCTTGAAAACAACAACTCCCAACAAGAACGCCTTAAGGTATATGTGTCAGGCATAAGTGAAGCTGAGGCCATTCCCCTTTCATTGTATAATGGTGATACTCTCATTGCAAAATCGGCGATTACTTTTGGCGAATCTTCCAACACCGAAGTGGAATTCTCCATTCCCGGTAACGAAGCCATAGATGGACTTTTGCAAATAACGGATAATAGTCTTTCTTACGACAACCAGTTTTTTTTTAACATTGACGAAAGGCCCAAAATAAGGGTATTGGCTGTTTCCGAGGATGAAGGAGACTATCTAAAACGACTGTTTACAGAGGATGAGTTTGCACTTTCAATATATACCCTCGACCAGTTGGATTACAGTCTTTTGGACAATCAAAATGTGGTAATACTGGATGACTTGGTCAACATTCCTGAGGGATTGAACCGCATTTTGATAAGCTTTAAGGAAGCAGGGGGCACCTTGATTGTCATTCCTTCTGCACAAGGCGATTTCTCCATGTATAACCCATTGGTATCCAATTTTTTCGGGACCTTTTTTCTGGAGCAAGTTCCAGTTGAAACCCGGATAAGCAAAATCTCATTTGACCATCCGATCTATCGGAATGTGTTTGAAAATAGAGTTGATAATTTTCAATTTCCACACGCAAAATCCCATTTTAGAGTACAGTCCAGAGCACCCAATATTATTTCCTTTGAAGGGGATGATGCTTTTTTGTTGGGTGATGATGGTTTCTATTTATTTACTTCCTCCTTGGAAAGAAGCGTAAGCAATTTTAAAAACTCCCCACTCATTGTGCCCACGTTTTACAATATGGCGTTATCTGGTCTTCAGGTTCCCCAACTATATCAAACCCTGGGCACAACCAGCTTTATTGACGTTCCAGTGCAATTGGGAAATGATGACGTATTGAATGTGGGCCATGAAACAATGCAATTTATCCCCTTACAAAAATCATTTTCGAATAAGGTGCGGTTATACTTTGATGAGGAGCCCAAAATATCGGGGATTTTTGAAATCAAAACCGAGAGTGAGGTACTGTCGAAAATCAGCTTTAATTATCCAAGAACAGAGAGTAAACTAAGCTATTTGGACATTGACAATATCAATGCGATGGAAAGCAAGGATTCCATGGCATCACTTTTTCAATACCTTGATGAAAAAAGCAGCGTTGCCTCATATTGGAAATGGTTTGTTATTTTTGCGCTGCTTTTAGCTCTAATAGAAGTGATCATTCAAAAATTCGTTACATGAACATTCTGATCAAGTCTGCAAAAATAGTTTACCCCCAAGACAAGGGATTGCACTTGAAAAAGAAGGATATTTTCATAAAAAACGGAATTATTGATACCATTTCTTCTTCCGTTGACGTCCCTTCCCCCACTAAAATAATCGACATCAAAAATTTACATGTTTCCTTAGGTTGGATGGATTCTGGAGTAAGTTTTGGGGAACCAGGATATGAAGAAAGGGAAACGCTTGCAAATGGACTTGATGTTGCAGCCATTTCTGGGTATACCGATATCATACTAAATCCCAATACCAACCCCTTGCCAGATACCAGTTCCGACATTGTTTTTGTAATGGAAAAAGCAAAAGGGAAAACCACGGACCTGCATCCTTTGGGAACTTTGACCAAAAATTCGGAGGGGAAAGACCTAGCCGAGCTGTTCGATATGGGAAACGCGGGGGCGGTCGGTTTTTACGATTTTAAAAAGCAAATAAGCAATCCTAATCTTTTAAAGATTGCGCTCTTGTATGCCCAAAATTTTGATGGTTTGGTGTTTTCCTATCCTCAGGATGGAAACATTAAAGGAAAAGGTGTTGTAAACGAAGGAGAGAACTCTACGGTTCTTGGTCTTAAGGGTATTCCGGCCCTGGCCGAAGAACTCCAAATATCGCGGGACCTGTTTATTTTGGAATATACGGGGGGAAAACTTCATATTCCTACCATATCCACCAAAAATTCGGTAAAGCTCGTTGCAGCAGCTAAGAAAAAAGGATTGGACGTTAGCTGCAGTGTTGCCATACACAACCTAATGTTTACCGATGATAGTTTGAAGGACTTCAACACCAATTTTAAGGTGGTGCCTCCTTTGCGCACCAAGGAGGATTGCAAAGCGTTGATAAAAGGTTTGAAGGACGGTGTGATTGATTATGTTACCACAGACCACACGCCCATCGACATAGAAGAAAAACGGGTGGAGTTTGACCATGCCCTTGAGGGCACCATCGGCTTTGAATCTGCCTTTGGAAGCTTAAATCGACTTTTTGGACTGGAAGATTCCATAGCGTTGCTGACCAAGGGAAGGGAACGATTTGCTATTCGCGAACCAAAAATAGCACCCGGAGCTACAGCCAACCTGTGCCTCTTCAACCCAAATGTCGACTGGGTATTTGGACCAGAGCATATTGAATCAACCTCTAAGAACAGTATGTTTTTGGAAACTACCCTTAAGGGTAAGGTTTATGGGACCATCAACAATAACCAAATAGCCTTATCCAATTTTGAGTAGTTCGAAGCCGGGCAAAACAACGGCCATCATTTCCTATATCACCATTATTGGGTGTCTTATAGCTATCACAATGAATATGGAACCCAAAAACGAATTTGCTCGTTTTCATATTCGTCAAGCTTTTGGCATTCACCTGTTATACCATGCCATTGCCATCTTTCTTAACTCTTCGGATATCGATTCAGGGTGGTTGTTTCTTTATGGATTGTATTTGATCTGTTGGGTTTATGGTTTAGTTTCGGCCATCCAGTCCAAAAAGAATACACTTCCCCTATTGGGAAGCTATTTTCAAAAATGGTTTACCTTTATTCCATAAAAATCTATCGATGTCCCCCACCCCATTATCATTGACCTATTTGATAAGACACTCATCGCTCAAAACCGAAAAAACTCCTGGATTGTTCATGTTTCATGGGTACGGTAGCAACGAGGAGGACTTATTTTCATTCGCTTCGGAATTGCCTGAAGAATATACTGTGATCTCGGTTCGTGCCCCATTCAATCTTGACCCTTTTGGTTACGCCTGGTATGCTATAAATTTTGATGCAGAATATGGAAAATGGAGCGACAATGACCAGGCCAAAGAAGCTCGGGATAAAATCTTGAATTTTATTGATGAGGCCATTGCGGCATATCATCTTGATGACCAAAACATTACGCTTTTGGGCTTCAGCCAAGGTACCGTGCTGAGTTACGCTGTTGCCCTTTCCTATCCTGACCGGATTAAAAATGTAATTGCCCTAAGTGGCTATATTAATGAAAGTATACTATTGGAAAATCATGAAAGCAAAGACCATTCCCATCTCAAGGTTTATGCCTCACATGGTCAGGTAGATCAGGTTATCCCTATTGAATGGGCCCAAAAGGCTCCAGACATTTTCAATAAATTGAACATTTCGTTCAAATTTGAGGAATTTCCCATAGGTCACGGGGTTTCTCCCCAAAACTTCTATTCTTTTCTAAAGTGGTTGGAATCACAACCTTAGTTATTCCTGGTGTAAAGTAGGTGGTCGACTAAGGTGAAATCAACGCTCAAGTCGTCTTTCAAATCATATCTGATCACCAAATCCCCCCAGAATTTCCCGTCTGAAAAATCAGCCAAAATCCATCGATGGTTGATCACTTTGATCTTATTGATTTTGAAATCCCCGTTCATTCCTTCATATGGAATCAAAGGGTTGTCCCCTCTCCTTTCATTGGTCTCCAACAACTTGTCCTCAATATATCTTGATGGATTTTCAAGGTTCAAATGCTCATAATAAGCCAAGGCATCATCATTGTTCTCCAATGAAAAATATTGGATATCCAGAATTTTCAACTGGGCCTTCTGAATGGAATCTTTGAGAGTTTCAACCTCACTTTGCAACGTTTCGATGTCACCGTTCAGCTCTTTCTGCAAATTACCGGTGCTCACAAATTGAAAAAGGGCAATAAGTGCCGCGAATACAAATAAGTACAGAAATATCTTGTTCTTCATACAAGTTCAACGTTCAATTTTAGATTATCGTAAGCCAAGAATACATTTTTTGGGAGTTTTTTTTCAACATCCGCATGAAATCCCATATAATGGCTAATATGCGTAAAATAGGTAGCCTCTGCGCCTACCTCCTCTGCAAACTCCAAAGCTTCTTCCAAATTAAAATGGGAATGGTGAGGTTTTTCTCGAAGGGCGTTCACCACCAAAACTTTGGAACCTTTTAGCTTTTGCAATTGATCTTCGTCCAATCGCTTTACATCCGTGAGATAGGAAAACCCCTCTATACGAAATCCGAACACTTGCAAGCGATTGTGGAAAGCTTCAATGGGTATGGCCCGTAAATCTCCGATGGAGAAGGGTTCATCCTTTTTAATTTCATTGACCTGTACTGCGGGGGCTCCAGGATACCGGTTTTCATTGGCGAAAATGTAGTCAAACCGCCTATTTAACTCAGAAATAACCCGCTTGTGGGCATAGATAGGTATGTCCCCCTGTCGAAAGAAAAATGGCCGTATATCGTCGATTCCAGCGGTATGATCGGCATGTTCGTGAGTGAATAAAATACCATCAAGTTTTCTAACATTATGCGTCAGCATCTGCTGCCTAAAATCAGGCCCACAGTCGATTACATAGTTAAAATCATTCCATGAAAGCATCACAGAAACCCTAAGTCTTTTATCCCTAGGATCTTGACTTAAGCAAACTGGGTGATCGCTTCCGATTACGGGTATGCCTTGTGAAGTTCCCGTCCCTAAGAAAGTAATGGTCAGCATATCATCCATTAAAATCAAAATTATGACTTATTTATTTAATAGATTTGGGGAAGAGTGTAACTTTGTTAGAACTAAACCATATCCACATGTCTACTGTTGCCGGCGATGAACACGCTTTTGAGAATATCCCCTCGATAAAGGCAAAAACTCTTCGAATCAATCTCAATCAGAATATTTACGGAACCTTTGCTGAAATTGGGGCCGGCCAAGAAACTGCAAGGCACTTTTTTAGAGCGGGCGGAGCATCAGGAACCATAGCAAAGGCCATGAGTGCCTATGATAAGGCCTTTAGTGATGCTATTTATGGGATTGAGGAAGATGGCAGATATGTGACACAATCAAGGCTTAAGAAGATGTTGGCCCACGAAATGCGATTGGTGGAGGAGCGTATCTCTAGGGAAAACAATCCAAACTATCTTTACTTTACCTATGCCAATACCGTGGCTACTATCGACTTTTCAAAACGCTATAAAGGTCATGGATGGGTAGGAATTCGATTTCAGTTGGATCCCAAGCAGAAGGAATACGATGAGATTATTTTGCACATCCGCTTTAAGCAAAACGAAGCACGATTACAACAGGAAACCTTGGGAATACTGGGTGTAAATCTTATTTACGGGGCTTTCTTTAAACACGATAGACCTAAAAAACTGTTGAAATACCTCTACGATCATATTGATAAGGATACCGTAGAAATTGACATGATCAACTTTTTAGGTCCAAATTTCAAGGATGTTGACAATCGATTGATTAGCCTTCAGCTTATTCGTAACGACATGACCGATGCGGTGATGTTCGGTCCTGATGGAAACAACTTGTTACCGGCTTCCATCCTTTATAAAAAGAATATTCTGGCATTACGGGGTAGTTTTAGGCCGGTTACCAAAGTTAATATGGACATGTTCCAGAAATCCTACGATATTTTCATTCGTGAGCAGACCGTGGAATATGAAAATACCATTGTGGTTTTTGAGATTACCTTATCCAACTTAAAAGCATCCGGGGAAATTGATGAGCAGGACTTTTTGGACCGTGCGGAGTTATTGAGTTCCTTGGGTCATACAGTATTGATTTCAAAATTCCAGGAATATTACAAACTCGTTGAATACTTCAATAACTACACCAAGAACCGAATTGGTCTCACCATGGGTATCAATAATTTGGTGGATGTTTTTGATGAAAAATATTACCGCCATTTAAGTGGTGGCATTCTAGAGGCCTTCGGAAAACTCTTCTTTAAAGATTTGAAAGTGTATTTGTACCCCATGAAAGATAAGGACACCGGACAGATCATGACCAGCAACAATGTAAAGGTCCATCCTCGAATGAAGGAGCTCTACAAGTTCTTCAAGTATAATGGGAAGGTGATGGACATTATTGATTATGACCCAGAGGTAATGGACATCTTCTCTAGAGAGGTTTTGAAAAAAATCACCGATGGCGAAGAGGGATGGGAAGAAATGCTACCCGAGGGTATTGCCGAAATAATTAAGGAAAAACAGCTTTTCACTAGGAAAGAAATACCCGAAAAAGAAGAAGCTCAACCCTAAAATCAATAAAAAAGCACCTCTTAAGGTGCTTTTTCAGTTTTTAGTTTAGCAATTGTGCTGCATGGTCTTTGGTCTTGACTTTTTCTATGACCTTTTCGATTACACCTTCCTCATCAATAACGAAAGTGGTTCTATGCAAGCCGTCATACTCCCTGCCCATAAACTTTTTTGGACCCCATACGCCAAAAGTTTCAATAACGGTATGGTCCTCGTCGGCCAGTAGCGGAAACTGAAATTCAAATTTGTTTCTAAAGTTGGCTTGTTTTTTCTGGGAATCTTCGCTAACACCCAAAAGCTCAAAGCCTTGCTCTTTCAGTAATTCATAATTGTCTCTTAGATTGCAGGCCTCAGCGGTACAACCAGGAGTATTGGCTCTGGGATAGAAAAAAAGCACAAGTTTTTTTCCTATATAATCGCTGAGATTGATTGTGTTTCCATCTTGGTCCTTTGATGAAAATTCAGGTACTTTATCCCCTACTTTTAGCGTGTTCATGGTTGTCTAAATATTATAATTGTTTAACTAATTTTGCATAAAATTAAACAAAAATGACGAAAAAGGATAAAGTAAATTATGTATTGGAAACATTGGATGAACTTTATCCTACCATTCCTGTCCCATTGGACCACAAAGACCCCTATACCCTGTTGATTGCAGTCTTGCTATCTGCGCAAAGTACGGACGTTCGGGTAAATCAAATCACTCCATTATTGTTTGCCAAGGCGGACAATCCCTTTGATATGGTAAAGCTTACTGTGGATGAAATTCGGGAAATTATAAGACCAGTTGGGTTATCGCCCATGAAGTCGAAAGGAATCTATGGTCTATCGCAGATTTTAATTGACAAATACGACGGAAAAGTGCCGGAAAGCATTGAACTTTTGGAGGAACTCCCCGCCGTTGGGCATAAAACCGCAAGCGTAGTCGTATCCCAAGCCTTCGGAATACCTGCGTTTCCGGTAGATACCCATATCCACCGACTCATCTATCGTTGGGGGTTCAGCAGTGGTAAAAATGTAGTTCAAACTGAAAGGGATGCAAAACGATTGTTTCCAAAGGAAGTATGGAACAAATTGCACCTACAAATCATTTGGTATGGTCGGGAATACTCGCCTGCCCGCGGTTGGGACTTGGAAAAAGATGTTATTACAAAGACCATCGGGCGAAAAACAGTCTTGAACGAATATCATAAAAACAAAAAGAACCGCTAATTGCGGTTCTTTTTTGCTGTTTTTTAAGTTCTTAGTTGAGAACAACTTCGAACTTCCTTTTTTTGTTGCCAACTACTCGGATTGACTTCGAATAGCTCAGTAAAAAATCGATAGTCTCCTTTCGGGCTTTTACTGACTTAGTGGTTTTTTGTTCTTCAGAGTAAATATTTTCCATATTTCAGCATTAATGTTACAATTAGATAACGCAGCTGAAATCGAAATATTGCGGTGTTCGACAGAATGCAGATTAATTCGTTAAAACGATATTATGGCGGTCTACTATCTTTCTCAAGTTGATAAGGGCATACCGCATTCTTCCCAAGGCAGTATTGATGCTTACCCCAGTATTTTCGGATATCTCCTTAAAACTCATGTCTTTATAGATACGCATCACCAGCACCTCCTTTTGATCTTCGGGCAACTCCTCAATAAGTGAGGTAATGTCGCGATCAATCTGATCTTTGATGATTTGCTTTTCTGCATTCAACTTATCATCCTTGATAACAGAGAAAATGTTGAAATCATCGCTGCCTTCAAACTTGGGCATTCTTTTATTCTTACGGAAATGGTCGATGATAAGGTTATGCGCAATTCGCATCACCCAGGGTAAAAACTTACCCTCTTCACTATAAGAACCTCTCTTTAGGGTTTTAATAACCTTAATAAAGGTGTCTTGGAAGATGTCTTCAGCGACATCCCTGTCCAAAACTTTAGAATAAATAAAACTGGAAATTCTTTGGTTGTACCTGTTGATCAGTACTTCAAGAGCCTTTTCGTCTCCGGCAATGTAGTTCTTTACTAATATCGAGTCGTCAATCTGTAGTTCCATACAAATTACTTTTTTGGTTAAAATTAGGGGCCTCCTTTACCAGAAAGGTGGCGGTGTTAATTAGTTAATTTTAAAAAAAGTAATTATTGCTGTATAGGCCTATCAGGTTTTTAATTACAACTCAAAGATAGAAAAATCAAATACCCGTGAAAAAACTATGTTGTGATTTGGGCATTTTTAGATGTTAACTGAAACAATATACGTATTAAGTGCGGTGTATTGTATCTTTACCCCCCTAATTTTAACAAATGGCCTCTCTGCAAAACGTCGATTCAAAACAGAATATTATCATCAAAGGTGCAAAACTGCACAACCTTAAAAATATCGATGTTGTTATCCCAAGAAATAAATTAGTGGTAATCACAGGATTATCGGGGTCTGGGAAATCAACATTAGCCTTTGATACACTTTATGCGGAAGGGCAACGCCGCTACGTGGAAAGCCTATCCTCGTATGCCCGACAGTTTTTGGGAAAGTTGGACAAGCCGAAAGTTGACTATATAAAAGGTATAGCGCCTGCCATTGCCATTGAGCAAAAAGTAAATTCTACCAACCCCCGGTCTACAGTGGGCACAACCACGGAAGCATACGACTATCTGAAACTTTTGTATGCGCGAATTGGAAAGACCATCTCCCCCGTTTCAGGCAAGGAGGTAAAAAAACATACGGTAACCGATGTCATTAATTATATAAAACCTTTGGAGGAGGGCACAAAGCTATTGTTATTGGCCCCCATTACGATAAAGGAAGACAGGGACTCTATAAAATCACTTCAGCTTTTTTCGAAGCAGGGATACGCCAGACTAAAATATAAAGGAAAGGTTTTGCGTATAGACCAGGCACCCGCGGATATCGGCAGGGAATTCGATTTGGTGGTGGATCGTATTGTAGTTAAAGACGACGAGGATTTTTACAACCGTTTGGGGAACGCTGTTGACAATGCCTTTTTTGAAGGAAAGGGAAGGTGTGCCATTGAAAACCTAGCGGATAGTTCTATCAAAGAATTTAGTAATCAATTTGAGCTGGATGGGATGAAGTTTTTAGAACCCAATGTTCATCTTTTCAGTTTCAACAATCCCTACGGTGCCTGTCCGCGTTGTGAGGGATATGGTGACATTATAGGTATAGATGAAGATCTGGTTGTACCAGACACCTCATTATCTATATATGAAAGTGCGGTTTTTCCCTGGCGGGGGGAAAGTATGAGCTGGTACCGGGACCAATTGGTCAATTCTGCGTATAAATTCGATTTTCCAATCCACAAACCTTGGTTCGAACTTTCGGAAGAACAAAAACAATTGGTTTGGGATGGGAATGACCACTTTATAGGAATCCATAAGTTTTTTGAGCTACTGGAGGAAAAGAGCTATAAAATCCAAAATCGAGTGATGCTGTCCCGATATCGTGGTAAGACCAAATGCTCTGTTTGCAAAGGGAAACGTTTACGCAAAGAAACGGACTACGTAAAGGTCCATGGAAAGTCGATTTCCGATTTAATCGAGCTGCCCATAAAAAAGCTTGTTCCTTTTTTCGAAGACTTGGAACTTTCTGCCCATGATAGCAAAATTGCCAATCGGTTATTGAAGGAAATCACTACTCGGTTGGATTTCTTGAGCAAGGTGGGTTTAAGTTACCTTACCCTCAACAGAAAATCCAATACCCTATCCGGTGGGGAAAGTCAACGTATCAATCTGGCCACTTCCTTGGGAAGTAGTTTGGTCGGCTCTATGTACATTTTGGATGAACCCAGTATCGGATTACACCCCAAGGATACCGAAAATTTGATAGAAGTTTTAAAATCACTTCGCGATTTGGGAAATACGGTCATTGTGGTGGAACATGATGAGGATATTATGAAAGCTGCCGATGAAATCATTGATATTGGCCCCGAGGCTGGAACTTTGGGCGGACAAGTGGTAGCTACGGGAAGTTTTGAGCACATTTTATTGGCCAATTCCTTGACAGCCGATTATTTGAATGGTAATCAAGCCATTGAGGTTCCTTCAGAACGGAGAAACTCCAAAAATTATATACAAATAAAAGGTGCCCGAGAAAATAACTTGAAAAATATCGATGTGACCTTCCCATTGAATATGCTAACGGTGGTCACAGGGGTTTCGGGAAGTGGCAAGAGTACTTTGGTCAAGCGAATTCTATACCCCACCATATTAAAAGAAGTAGGTGGCTATGGTGAAAAAGCGGGTCAGTTTACCAAAGTAGATGGGAAATACAACCATATAAAACATGTGGAGTTTGTGGACCAGAATCCCATCGGGCGTTCCTCAAGGTCAAACCCTGTTACCTACATTAAAGCATATGATGACATTCGAAGTCTCTTCGCTTCCCAAAAGTTGAGTAAGATCCGAGGGTATCAAGCCAAGCATTTTTCTTTTAATGTGGATGGAGGCCGTTGTGAGAAATGCAAAGGTGAAGGTGAAATCACCGTGGAGATGCAGTTTATGGCCGATGTACATTTGGAATGTGATGTCTGCGGAGGGAAACGTTTTAAAAAGGACATTCTTGAAGTTCAATTTGAAGGCAAGAACATAGATGACATATTAAATATGACCATTGATGATGCCATAGCTCATTTCAAAACCCATACTCAAAAGAAAATTGTATCCAAACTGCAACCCTTGCAGGATGTTGGTTTGGGCTATGTCACTTTGGGGCAGTCTTCCTCTACTCTATCCGGGGGTGAGGCACAACGAATAAAATTGGCCTCCTTCCTAGTAAAAGGGGATACTAAAGAAAAGGCGCTCTTTATTTTTGATGAGCCCACAACGGGACTTCATTTTCACGATATTAAAAAACTTCTCAAGTCGTTTGATGAACTCATTGCCAAAGGACATTCGGTTATTGTGATTGAGCATAACATCGAATTGATCAAATGTGCAGACTACCTTATCGACCTCGGTCCGGAAGGTGGTGAAAACGGAGGGCACTTGGTTGCCGAGGGCACTCCCGAAGAATTGGTTCAAAACAAGGACTCCTTCACTGCGAAATATCTTAAAGAGAAAATTTAAGATTTAAAAACTTAATATACAGTTAGTTACTGACCTTTCAATTTTTTTGGCACGCTGTTTGGTATTACCTAGTCAGAATGTAAAAGTTGCATTCGGGAACTTAAAACAGTAGGATATGAAAAAGTTAGTACTCATTTTAGCAGCGATGCTTTTTGGAGCTACAGGTTCCAAAGCAGCCACGATGGAAGACAATACTTTCATCACAAGTACGTATCGATATGGTAACTCCTTCATCTTCGTTGAAGATGGGATAACTTTTTCAGTATACCCAGACGGGGAGTTCGACTTTTTTATCGATAACCGTGTCAATGTTGGTGTAGGGGCTCGTATTGGAAATGTTGGCGTAACCTTCAACTCAGGATTTAACTATAATCCCTTCGTTCAGTACGATGACTACGGTGCCGTGATACAAGTAGAGAATATACCCATTTTTTATGACTATTACGGACGTGTCTCTCAAATTGGTGGCGTGGACGTATGGTACAGAAATGGACGCGTGAGACGTGTGGGAGGCCTAAATATTTTCTATAGAGGTGGAGTATTTAGTCACTATACAGGATTTATAAACATATATAACAGACATTATGTATACCGACCTTTCCATAGGTGGTTTGTAAGACCTGCAGTTGGTTTCTGTAATGTATACACAAGACCATATAGAAGGTTTTATAGCCCAATTCGATACACGTACTATAGACCTTATAGGAATAATTTCAGAAGATCTTACGCCAGAATTGGACATACCTATAGAAATGATAGAAGTGTTCGAAGGGCCAACATTTACCGAAATGATAGACGGGTAGCTGTTAGGAATAACAATACAAGAAGGAATGATTTCGGAAGAAACGGTAGATCGGTTGAACGTTCTGTAACAAGATCCAATTCAAATCGTGTAAGCAGTGTAAACCGGAATACTACAACTCGAAGGTCTACGGATAACAGAGGTAACTCAGTAAACCGGAATACGACAACACGAAGGTCTACAGATAACAGAGGTAACTCGGTGAACCGTTCCTCCAATACTGTGAAAAGAAGCAACAGTTCTGGGAGAACCATTAAGCAGAGTAACTACAAACGTGGAAATTCGACAAGTAGAACGGTAGCCAAACGTGAGGCGACACGAACGCCGAATAGCCGGAGTGTCAGTAAACGTCAGGTAACCACTACCCCAAGAAGTAGAACGGTAACGAAGAGCACTACTACGAGGTCCTATAAAAAGCCTCAGGCCACAAAAAGATCCGTGGTCAGTAGAAGTAGCAGCCCGAAAAGAACGGTGAAACGAAGTTCTTCTACTACTGTAAAAAGAAACTCTGGAAACTCAGTTTCAAGAAGAAGTAATAACACGAGTTCAAGGAGTAGAAGCTCAAGGATTCGATAAAGATAGTTTTTAGGTTGGTTAGTTGTTTGCCCCGCAGTTTTGGATTTATCCGCTGCGGGGTTTTTTTATGCGATTCCAAAAAGGCGACAGTCCTACTCTTTTCTCCTTAGCCATTTAGACAATACTCCGGACACATCCTCAGATATTTCAAAACGATGTAGAATTCCCAGATACATAACCAAAATGATGCCTGATTTTAAAATAATATTGGCAATGGGATGAAATGGAAAATTAAATACACTGAACAACACGCCCAAAAAGATCAGAGTTGCTAAAACCTTAAAGGTTGCATTGGTAAAGGGCAGCATTCCAAATTTCAACTTCACAAACATCAATTTGGTCAGGTTGAACAGAAAAATGGAACTGAAGCTGGCCAAAGCCGCACCTTCCAAACCATATATGGGAATCAATACCAAGTTTAAGCCAATCGTCAATACAGCCAATCCCACTCCAAATAGGAGAATGGTCCTATAATATTTGGAGTTGTATAAAATAGAATTGTTGTTTCCCAAAAGAGAGTCAAATACCTTGGCAAATCCTATTAAGAAAACAATGGCAAATCCTTCCCGATAATTCTCTGGCAACAATAGATACAGGTCATCCAAATTCAAAACAATGAGAATGAACAAAATTCCTGACGCGATAAAAAGTGTCAAAGAAGTCTTTTTGTATAAGCGCTCCAATTCAAAATGGTTTCCAGTATTCAAGAGCTCAGCGGTCAAAGGATAAGTAATCTGATGCATGGCCCTTGAGGGTACAATGATTACCGTGGCAATATAGACCGCCACACCATAATAAGCTATATTCTCAATCTGAAGGAATTGATTGAGCATTACCTTATCAATCTCCAGTAAGATGAGCGCCGCGGAACCTCCCAAAATAATCAAGACCGAATAGGTTAAAACATCTTTGATGTTATCTGGGAAATTGAAGCTAAATTTCGGAAAACGAATGCTATAAGCGTATAGCTTAATAATGACCGTTCGAAGGATATATAGACCAACAAGACATTTGAAAAACGTTTCCAGGGAAATGGAGTCGAAATAAATCAGAACTAGGAGGATCATCACACCGATACGGCCAAATACTTCCTTCATAAAGTTGCCGAAAGTGGATTTTAAATGCACTTTGCACCAGGCGTAAAACACTTCAAAATAGGCCATCGAGATACCCACCAAAAAAACATACCATAAGTACGAACCCACCATAGGGTTGACCACGGAAATAAAATCGGAAATAGGTTCCTTCAGTAAAAAAACGATTACGGCCAAGGGCACTATCATAACCAAGGGAAGCAACAACATCAAGGATAAGAAACCATCTTTCTCCGAATCTTGATAGTTGCTGTAAAATTTAACCATAGTATTATGTACGCCAAAAGCCATCAGGGGCATCAAGATGGCGCCTGATGCCAAGATAAAGGTGACCAACCCATAGTAGGCCTCGGGTAAAATGGAGGTATAAAGAAAAAGCGTGTTGATGGCACCAAAGAAAAATCCCAAATAGGTGGTCAAAACATTGGTTATGGACTGTTTGAGTACAACTCCCATTAGATAAAGTTAGCCAGGGCCTCGGTTAAACTCCTTCGGTGGTATTTTTCAATTCCTTTGGAATTAATTCCCAAGTCTCCCCTTTGATATTTTTCAAACCATTCTAAAAGTACAGTTTTTAGGGCATCCTTTTCATTGTGTTGGAATACGCGCCCTGACTGGGTATCCAAAACCATCTGTGCGGACTCCCAATACTTGGGGCCTATGGCCAGAATGGGTCGTTTTGCGGCAAGGTATTCAAAAAGTTTTCCTGGAATGATACCTTTGGTTTCCTTGGAATCGATTTCCAGCAACACCAATATTTGAGACTCTTGCTGCTTTTTTAAATTCTCTTGGTGGGAGAGGTAGCCTAATTCATCCACAAAACCGGACAACCCCTGGGCATGAACGGATTGAAGTACTTCTTGGCCCACAACCCCAGCAAGTTGGATGCGCAACGCACTCTTGAAATCTTCATTTTCTTGAACGAGCTCTTGCAGGGCTGTCCAGAGGCTCTCCGGATTTCTTCCCGTTAGGAGGGAACCAAAATGGGAAAGCGTAAAATGTTGAGCCTTACCCATACCCGCCGAACTATCTATCTGTTCATAGCCATTGGTAATTACCGCAATGGGCTTTTTGGTAATCTCCTCAAATTCCTGTTTTGTTGTTTCACTGGTCGTTATAATCTTATCGGCCTTGTTTAATACCTCGTGCTCCATGGTCTTATGCTTTCTCGCCGAGGAAGCCATAAGCTTAAGCCTTTTGTGATAACCAATAGAGGTCCATGGATCCCGAAAATCTGCAATCCATTGAATCGGGTATTTAGCCTTCAAACCCATTCCTATCAAATGTAGGCTGTGCGGAGGTCCAGTGGTAATGACCGTCTTGATATCTTCTTCCACTAGAACTTTTGACAAAAAAGCAATGGAAGGTTTTACCCATGCTTTCCTTGCATCAGGAATAAAGAAATTTCCACGAATCCAAAGTAACAGTCGTTCGACAAGGGTTGGTTTCTTTTCGGGGATTATACCTGAACTGATGGATTTGGTGTTTTTTTTGGAAAGCAAGGAGGCCCATCGGTAGGGCTCCTTAATTGGGCTTTTCAAAATTTTAAGGCCCTCTGGTACTTCCTTTAAAAGATTCTTATCCAAGATTGGATAATTGGGATTTTCCGGAATGTAAACAATGGGCTGATAACCAAATTCTGGAAGGTACTTTACAAACTTCAACCAACGTTGTACTCCTGGTCCTCCCGCTGGGGGCCAATAGTACGTTATGATCAAAACCTTTTGCATCAGGTTTTCCCTTTCTTTTGGCCTTTTCTACGGAACATTGAAAACCCAAGACCTAAAACAATGGCCAATCCTAAAACCGCATTGCTGGCCAAGGCAATTTTGCTTCCTTTTTCAACAACTTCGGGTTCAAATTTAAATTCAATGGCATGTTGACCTTCGGGCACCCTCAATCCACGAAGTGCATAATTTACTCTCTGGTATTCCACTGGCTTTCCATCCAGCGTAACTTGCCATCCTTGGGGATAGTGCATCTCGGAAAAAACTGCAAAGCCCAAATTGGGATTGTTCGATTCATATTTCAAGTAGTCTGGTCGATATTCCATTAACCGAATCACCGAAGTTGAATCAACCACAAAACTGTGTTTGGTCATTTGGGGATATACTTGGGTATTGACCACCGCTTCTTTTTTGGAATCGAAAGACTTTAGCGTTTCCATTTCTTGATTTGCCGAACTAACCGGGAGTAATTTTTCCACAAACCATGCATTGCCATTCACTTGGTCGTTGATGGCGGGGAAACTATTTCCCTCGTCATCTTGCTGAATAATGTATTTTACATTCAACATGTTGAGGACTTCAACATTGTTCTGGTACAAATGGTGCTCAAAAAGTTCTTGAAGTCTTTGTGGCTTGGCTGCATGGTATCCTCCAATTGATTTATGAAAAAAGGAAGTCCTGGCACCATTGAGACCCTCTTGAGGGTCAAAAACCCTAAAGACACTTTTATCTTGTTGAATCAACTCATCGATTTGAGCAGTCTGAAAAGGAACATTCACCCGTCGTTGCCGAACAAAATCGCCCTCATTAACGTAGCGCAAATTTACTCCTACCAAATCGAAAAGTACCAAAAGGCACAATCCAAGGATTGCCAGATTCTTATTGATTTTCTCTTTAATCAACAACCATAAGACCAAAGCGGTAAGTGCAACGAAAATTAGTGACCGAAGGGTATCATTGATGTAAACCGCTTCGCGGTCTCTTTGAATCATGGTCAATAACTCATCGCCAAAATAAGTGCGGTAGGTTTCATCCCTTAGGCCAGTAAAGTCGAAGAATCCCATTAGCAGAAAAACAAATACGACTATGCCCAAAGTGATAAAAAGACCCAGTTTCCAAGTTCTGAGTTTGACTTTCATCTTGGTATTGGATTTGAAGAGCTCCCTTAATCCTAAAATTCCTAGAACCGGTAAACAGAGTTCCAACACTACCTGAACCGAGGAAACGGCTCTAAACTTGTTGTATAGGGGGAAGTAGTCAATCATGAAATCAGTGAGCAGCGGGAAGTTTTTGCCCCATGAAAGCAGCAAGGACAAGAGCGCTCCAATTACCAACCACCATTTTCGTTTTCCTTTGACCAAAAATATCCCCAAAACAAAGAGGAAAAAGACCACCGCCCCAACATAGGCAGGTGCTGCTACAATTGGCTGATTTCCCCAATAAAGTGGCAGCGCACTTGAGAATTCTAGTGCCTTACTAGGGGAAAGTCCTTGACCTGTAAGGTATTCGTAGGATTTAGACTTTCGTCCTAAATCTTCACTGCCGGAACCTCCAAAGAATCGAGGCACTAACAAATTCAATGACTCCGCTATTCCGTAGCTGTATTGCGTAATGTATTCCCTGTCCAATCCACTCGATGGCGCCTTGGGACTCCCATCTGGGTTTATGGTAAGTTCCGAAGTTCCCCGTGTGCTCCAATCCGCATACTCCTTGGTCGCCATCAATCCCGTTGCATTCGCGGCTATCGATAGGGCTACTGCTCCAATCAGAACACCAACCCCTATGAAATACGATTTTAGTTGTCGTTTCTTAATGGCATAAATCAAATAAACGATTCCAAGTATCAGAACCAACAACATAAAATAATAGGTCATCTGATAGTGGTTGGCGCTTATCTCCAGTGCCATCGCCAGAGCGGTTAGAAGAAAACCTAAGACGTACTTTTTCCTAAATGCTAAAACAATACCTCCCAAAACCATGGGGATATACCCCAATGCATGGGCTTTGGCATTATGGCCCACTCCCAAAATAATGATCAAATAGGTAGAAAAACCAAAGGCCAATGCTCCCAAAAGCGCCAATCGGTATTCGACCTTTAGGCATAACATTAAAATGTAAAAGCCAATAAAATATAGAAATAGGTAGTCCGCCGGTCGGGGTAAAAAACGAATAAGCCTATCCAATTTTTTTACATAATCGTGTGGATAGTTGGCACCCAATTGATAGGTTGGCATCCCCCCAAACGCGCTGTTCGTCCAATACGATTCCTCTCCTGTAAGTTCTTTGTAGTCGTTTCTTTCCTTGGCCATGCCCTTATATTGGGCAATATCGGACTGAAAAATGGCCTTTCCCTGCAATACCGGATAGAAATACACTAGGGAAACCAAAATGAAAAAAGCTGTTACGCTCAAATGGGTAATCAAAGCTTTCAGGGAAAAGTTCATGGATTGATTTTGAATCAACAAATATTAGTCAATTTCTTCAAAATCTATGTATTCTCCAACTTTTTTTGTGGGCTTGAACCTGCGTGAAGGTCTTTGGAAAACAGAAGTTTCTCCTTCTTTTTCGTCTGGTTCTTGAGTACCCTGCGTCGTATGAAATTGTTGTCCAAATCGTTCCTGCGTCTTCTTCATGGCATAACCAAACAATTTTGGAGCCAACCAACGCAATAGCAATTTGACTGCGTAGTATACTAATATGAGTACTAAAATCGTTTGTAATAAAACCATATAGCTAGACTAGTGAATCAAAATTACTTAGTTAGTCACGTAATGTCCACCAAAGTATCATAAAATACTATTAAAATCAGTTATATGGATTTCCGTTTTCAAAAAATCACATTTCTTTTAATTCTTTTTGCACCCATTTTATCTTCGGCACAATATACCGATGTCATCAATTCAAACCGACCGGGAAGAGCGGTAAGTGCCTATGCTGTTGGTAAAAATGTGGTTCAAGCGGAAATCGGATTCCTTTATGAACAACAGGACGATGCCAGTTTAAACACAGATTCCAATATTTTTGGAGCGGATTTCTCCATCCGTTATGGCTTGCTTTTTGAGCAACTTGAAATTGTGTATGAAGGCTCATTTATCACTCAAAATCTCACGTTTACAGAACTAGATCTTGATGAAACCCGAACTGATTTTTCAAGAAATCGTGCAGGTATCAAATATTTGATATTCGATCCCTTTAAAAATCCCGAGAGCAACAAACCCAATTTATATAGCTGGAGGGCGAACAATGTTTTTCAATGGAAGAACCTAATTCCAGCGGTTTCCCTGTATGCCGGTGCTACCTTTAATCTCGGTGAAAATCCGTTTTTTGAAGGTGATCCTGTGGTTTCCCCAAGAGCCGCCATTGCAACCCAAAGCCGCCTCTCACCGCGCTTTGTTCTTATCAGCAACATCGCTTATGACCGAATCGGCACCGATTTTCCAGAGTGGAGCTATGCCGTTTCATTGACACACGCTTTTAGAAATCCAAAATGGAGCGTTTTCTTTGAAACCCAAGGGTTCAACAGCGATCGCTATTCCGATATTTTACTAAGAACTGGGGTAGCCTATTTGATCAACCAAAATTTTCAGGCGGATTTCCACCTTGGTTCCAACTTCAAAACTTCACCCTCGCGTTTATTCACTGTTCTGGGGTTTTCCTACCGACTCGATTTTCACAAGGATGAGTTGATTCCCATTGAGAGTCAAAGTGCTGGACAAAATGGAGGCATCAAAAGGAAAAACTACAAAAAGAAGCGTCGCAAAAAGAAGAAGAAAGACGACTTCTAAGTTTTGCCCTCAACATTTTTCTACTGCCTATAATATTCCTATTATTGGACCTTAGAAAACAAGTCTATGGTCACTGTTCAAAAGGTAGAATCCAAAGCCGATTTAAAACGTTTTGTGAAATTCCCTTTCTCCCTTTACAAAGATTCTCCGTATTGGGTTCCTCCTATCATTAAAGATGAAATGGAATCTTTTGACCCCAACAAGAACCCTGTATTCAAAAATGCGGAGGCTTCCTTTTTCTTGGCATTTAAGGACAATCAGCTTGTAGGTCGTGTGGCTGCCATTATTAATTGGTTGGAAGTGAAAGACCAAGGTTTCCCCAAAATGCGTTTCGGTTGGTTTGATTTTGTTGATGATCTGGAGGTTTCCAAAGCGCTTTTGGACAAAGTGTCTGAAATTGGCAGGAACAACAACCTTCAATTCATGGAGGGCCCTGTAGGATTCTCCAATTTGGACAAGGTAGGTGTACTTACCGAAGGTTTTGATCATATCGGAACTATGATAACTTGGTACAACCACGAATACTATCAATCCCACTATGAAAAACATGGTTTCCGTAAGGAAAAGAATTATTTAGAGAACAAGTTTCTTTTTGCAAGCACTGACCCCAAAATCTTTTACAAAGCCAATTTATTGATAAAAAAGAGGTATGGCTTAAGGGAACTTAACTTTGCGAAAAGTGCCGATATCATGCCATGGGTAGACAAAATGTTCGATTTGTTCAACGAGACCTATTCCAAGTTGTCTTCCTTTGTCAAGATTACTGATGTTCAGAAAGAGTACTTCAAAAAGAAATATATCAGTTTCATCAATCCGGAATATATCAAGTTTGTTGTGGATTCGAACAACGAGATAGTTGCGTTTGCCATTGTAATGCCTTCTTTCTCAAAAGCGCTTCAAAAATCCAAGGGGAAACTCCTCCCAACGGGAATTTTTCACCTATTGAAAGCAAAGAAACATAGTAAGGATGTTATTTTTTATCTCATTGGAATACATCCCGACTATCAAAACAAGGGGGTTACTGCAATAATTTTCAACGAATACTATAAAACCTTTAAGGAAAAAGGTATTGTGAACTGCATAAGAACGCCAGAGTTGGCTGAAAATACCGCAATTCGCCAAATGTGGAAGAGCTTCAACCCTGTAACCCACAAAAAAAGAAGTACATACCGTAAGGATTTATAATAGCTACATTTGAATGCAAGTTGTAGATTCAAATGTTTGCAGAACTTAAACCCCATCTTGAAAGGATACTCGATACTCCCATTTTGGAATATAGCCCCGTACATGGTGGCGACATATCAAAAGCGTATGAAGTATTTACACCAAAGTCTAAATTCTTTGTAAAAACTTCAACGGAACCTTGGGCCGAAGATTTGTTTATTGCAGAAGCCAAAGGGTTGGAACAACTTGGAGCCACTAAAACAATCAAGGTCCCAAAAGTTTACCACTACGGAAGAATAAATGGGAATGGATATTTGGTACTAGAATTCGTTGACCGTAAAAACCCCAATACGGAAGATTTTAGGTTACTCGGACGAAAGTTAGCCGAATTGCACTTGACATCTACTTCTTCGACCTTTGGCGCCAAAGAGAACAATTTTATTGGGCACCTACCCCAAAACAATATAATGAGTGAAAATTGGGCTGAATTCTATGTAGGAATGCGAATCGAATCCCAATTGGAAATAGCAGTGAACAAGGGCCTACTTTCTGAGGAAAGCGTTCCTCCAAAAGAAAAAACTCTGAAAATCTGTAATTCAATTATTGGACCTGTAAAGTCCTCCTTGCTGCACGGTGATTTATGGAGTGGAAACTTTTTAATAGCAAAAGATGGCACTCCCCATCTCATCGACCCCAGTGTGTACCATGGACATTCAGAAGTGGACATTGCCATGAGCCGCTTGTTTGGCGGATTTGACTCTTCTTTCTATAAGGCCTATTATGATATAATGCCAAAACATGACAATCCTCACGAGATTACCGAGATATATCAGCTGTATTACCTATTAGTACATCTCAACTTATTTGGAAACACTTATAGAAATGCGGTTCTATCCATACTGGATAGATATTTTAGATAAGAAGGGAGGCTTAATTTACCTTTATTCGCCCATTGCGGCAGCCACAGCGGCCGAAAGTCTTTTGTAAGTCCCATTTTGAAGTCGATCTCGAATGGCCGAAAAGGCATCCAAGGTCTCCGCTATGTCTTCCATGGTATGAGTAGCTGTAGGAATCATACGCAATAGGATCAATCCTCTAGGAATTACCGGATAAACCACAATGGAACAGAAAATACCATAGTTTTCACGTAAATCCTTTACCAAGGCCATGGCCTCAGGAATACTACCATTCAAATATACTGGAGTAACGCAACTGGTTGTCGTACCAATATCGAAACCACGCTCTTTGAGACCATTTTGAAGCGCATTGACATTTTCCCAAAGTTTGGCCTTAAGTTGGGGCATAGTTCGCAGCATGTCCAACCTTTTCAAAGCACCCTTTACATAAATCATGGGTAAAGATTTGGCAAACATCTGCGACCGAAGATTGTATTTTAAGAATTCAATGATTTCTTTGTCGGCGGCAACAAAAGCCCCGATTCCTGCCATCGACTTGGCAAAGGTGGCCAAATAAACATCGATATTATCTTGAATCCCTTGCTCCTCGCCAGCTCCTGCACCAGTTTTGCCCAAAGTTCCAAATCCATGTGCATCATCCACAAGTAATCGAAACTTGAACTTGTCCTTTAAAGCAACAATTTCCTTTAATATACCTTGCTCGCCACGCATTCCAAAAACTCCCTCGGATATTACCAGGATTCCTCCACCTGTTTCCTGGGCCATTTTTGTTGCGCGCTCGAGGTTTTTCTCTAGACTTTCCACATCATTGTGCTTGAAAGTGAAGCGTTTGCCGACATGCAATCGAACTCCATCAATAATACAAGCATGGCAATCTACATCATACACAATGATATCATCTTTGGATACAAGGGCGTCGATAACCGACATAAATCCTTGATATCCAAAATTCAATAAATAAGATGCTTCTTTGCTAACAAAGGAGGCCAGTTCCTGCTCCAATTGTTCATGATAATCAGTATGTCCGCTCATCATACGCGCGCCCATGGGATAGGCTGAACCATGTTCATAGGCGGCGTCGCCATCCACTTTTTTGATTTCTGGTAGATTTGCCATCCCCAAATAATCATTGATGCTCCATGTAATCACATCTTTCCCTTGGAACTTCATCCGATTGGAAATAGGCCCTTCCAACTTTGGAAAAACAAAATACCCCTCAGCTTGTGAAGCCCATTTTCCCAAAGGCCCCTTATTCTCAATGATTCTATCAAATAAGTCTCTCATCTACCTTGAAATTGTTTGAACTGCAAAAATATAGATTTTTGCCAAGCTCACATAATTGAATTGTGCACAAAAAAAACGACAATGAAAGTCATTGTCGTTCAGTTACTTATAAACAAAAATGTGGTTATTTGATATACTCGATGCGTTCAGGAGTTTCAACATTTTTGGTATCGAAAAAGCCCTGATTCTCCATCCATTCGTTGCTGTATACCTTGCTCATGTATCGTGAACCGTGATCGGGGAAAATGGCAATAACATTACTGTTTTCATCAAATTCTTCTTCGGTATTCAACTGATACATCGCTTGAACCACAGCACCTGTGGTGTAGCCACCGAAGATTCCCTCCGTGCATGCTACTTTTCTAGTCATATGTGCGCTATCCGCATCACTTACCTTTATGTAGCGGTCAATACAGTTGAAATCGGTAGCAGATGGGATCAAGTTTTTTCCCAATCCTTCAATACGATATGGGTATATTTCATTATGGTCGAATTCCCCTGTTTCATGATACTTTTTCAAAACAGAGCCATGGGCGTCAACTCCCAAAATCCTCACTTTGGGGTTTTTTTCCTTTAAGTATCGTGCAATACCCGAAATGGTACCTCCTGTTCCGCTACAAGCCACTAAATGTGTGATTTGTCCATTGGTCTGTTCCCAAATCTCAGGACCGGTGGTTCTGTAATGTGCCTCTATGTTGAGTTCATTAAAGTATTGATTGATATAAATGGAGTTATCTGTCTCACTATGTAGTTGTTTGGCAACTTCATAATATGATCTTGGGTCGTTTGCACTTACATGGGCGGGACAAACATATACTTTGGCTCCCATAGAGCGTAGCATATCAATCTTATCTGGAGATGATTTTGAGCTAACTGCCAAAATACATTTGTACCCTTTAACGATGCTTACCATGGCCAGGCTGAACCCCGTATTCCCTGAAGTAGTCTCAATGATGGTACTTCCAGGCTTAAGGAGACCTTTTCGTTCGGCTTCCTCAATAATAAAGGAAGCGATTCTATCTTTAGAGGAATGGCCAGGATTGAACGATTCCAATTTCGCATAGAAGTTTCCAGTGAGGGGGGCCGCAATGTTGTTGAGTTGAACCAGGGGGGTACTTCCAATCAGATCCAGGATATTGCTGTGCGCATTTATCGGTTTCTTCATAACTGGTTTAGATGAGGATTTAAAAATCGACGAATCGAAAATTTAACCGGTGCAAAAATAGCATTTTTTATTTTATAGGGTCTTTCCCTCCAAATCAAGAATAAAGGCATATTCCTTAGCTTTTTCCTTTAAGGATTCAAAACGACCGGAAGCCCCTCCATGGCCTGCATCCATATTCGTATCCAAAAACAATATATTATCGTCTGTTTTTAGATCCCGGAGCTTGGCAACCCATTTGGCGGGCTCCCAATATTGTACCTGTGAATCATGTAAACCGGTGCTCACATAAAGGTTTGGGTATGGTTTGGCCTCTACATTGTCGTAAGGCGAATACGATTTTATATACTTATAGTACTCTTTTTCATTGGGATTGCCCCATTCGTCGTACTCCCCAGTGGTCAGCGGAATGGATTCGTCCAACATGGTGGTGACCACATCCACAAACGGAACGGAGGCAATTACACCGTGGTAGAGCTCTGGTGCCATATTCACAATAGCTCCCATGAGCAGGCCTCCTGCCGAACCTCCACTGGCATAAAGATGTTCTGGGCTCGTATATCGGTTTTCAATCAAAAATCTAGAGCAATCAACAAAATCAGTAAAAGTGTTTTTCTTATTCAAGAGCTTTCCATCATCGTACCAAGGTCTTCCCAGGTATTCTCCACCTCTAACATGTGCAATGGCATAGATGAACCCACGATCCAACAAACTCAAACGGACCGAGGAAAAATAGGGGTCAACCGTACTTCCGTAAGAACCGTATGCGTATTGCAACAAGGGATTTTGTTCATCTAGCTTGGTGTCTTTGTGGTAAACCATGGAAATTGGGATTTGGACTCCATCCCTTGCTGTTGCCCATAGCCTTTGTGTTCGATAATTGGTTTTGTCAAATTTCCCGCCCAAAACCTCTTGCTGCTTGAGTACTTTTTTGGTGTTCTTGGCCAAATCGAATTCGATAATGGCATAAGGAGAACCCATTTCATTGTAATAGTAGCGGAATTTCTCGGTATTAAAATCAAGGTTTACAAAAGGTCCTGCAACATAGGTCTCGCTAGTAAAAGGAAGATAATAGCTCTCGGAATCGTCCCATCGTGAAACTCGTATTTGGTTGAGACCGTTTTCACGCTCCAAGAGGACGTAATAGTCCTTAAATATCTCAAGATCCTCCAAAAGCACGTCTTCTTTGTGCGGAATAAACTCTTGCCAGTCTTTGATGCCCGTTTTGTCCAGAGAAGTACGCATTAATTTAAAGTTGGTCGCGCTGTCTTTATTGGTAAGAATATAAAAGTAGTCTTGATAATGGGCCAAGGAATATTCAATCCCTCTTTCCCTTGGTGCAAACACCTTGAACTCATCATTGGGGTTGTCCGCCTTTATAAATCGATATTCTGAAGTAAGTGTGCTTGTTGAACCAATTACGATGTATTCTTTGGACTTGGTCTTATAAACAAACGTATAAAATGTAGAATCCTTCTCATGAAAAACCAGCTCGTCTTCCTCGCTCGGGGTTCCTAAAACGTGCTTGTAAATCTTGTCTGACCTTAAAGTGACCGGGTCTTTTTTAGTGTAGAATATGGATTTGTTGTCATTGGCCCAAACGGAACTTCCAGTAGTATTCTCGATTTTATCTGGATGTATCTCTCCGGTTTCCAAATCCTTTATTTGGATGTGGTATTGCCTGCGGGAAATGGTATCCAAACCAAATGAGGCAAGTTTGTTATTCGGACTTACAGAAATCCCCCGTAAATGAAAATAATCATGGCCCTCGGCCATTGTATTGCAATTGAACATCACCTCATTGGCGGCCTCCAAAATTTCCTTTCTACGTGAATAAATGGGATATTCCTTCCCAGTCTCATACTTGGTGATATACCAAAATCCGTTCAGTTTATAAGGTACGGAAGCATCATCTTCTTTGATTCTTGACTTCATCTCCTTGAACAATTCTTCCTGAAAAGTCTTGGTATGCGCCGTCATTTGCTCATAATAGGCATTCTCCGCACTTAGGTAATCAATGACCTCTTCATCCTCCCGATTGTTCAACCAATAGTAATTATCGATTCGCACATCCCCGTGGAGTTCCAGCGATTTGGGAATTTTCTTGGCAATGGGTGGTTTTGAATCCATAAATGTGTGGTTTTCCTTTTTACAAGCGGCGACAAAAATAAGGTAGAAAATTGGAATGAAGATATATGTTAACCGAAGCGTCATTGATTTGATTTTAATCTATTTACTACTTTTGAAAACGAATAAAATCGAAGATTATGTTTGGAGACTTCATGGGAATGATGGGAAAGCTCAAAGAAACCCAAGAAAAGGTAAAAGCTACCAAAGAAAGACTCAATACGGTTATGATTGATGAGAGTTCGGCAGATGGCTTGCTAAAGGTCACACTTACTGCCAATAGAGAACTGAAATCACTTACAATCGATAATAGTTTATTGAACGATAGGGAACAGTTGGAGGATTATCTTATCCTAACCCTGAATAAGGCCATTGAAAAAGCGACAAGTGTTCAAGAAGCAGAACTGGGAGCCGTTGCCAAAGAAGGTATGCCCAACATTCCTGGCATGGATTCTCTTTTTAAATAAAGGTTTTTAGGCTATTTGTTTGAGCACATTTAGGGTGTGTTCGTGCATTTCATCAGTATAGTCCAAGTGGGTTACCATTCTTAGCTTACCCTGGCCCATACCAATGATTTCAATATTGTTTTGTACCAGTTTTGCAAGAAATTCTGCCTCTGTGAACATCGAAGCATTGATTTCAAAAATAATAATGTTGGTTTCAATCGGTTCCACTTTTTTGATATAGGACAATTCGCTGAGAACCTCACCAATCTCCTTGGCTTTTTGGTGGTCTTCTGCCAGTCTATCAATATTGTTGTCCAAAGCATAGATACCTGCAGCGGCCAAATACCCGGATTGACGCATGCCCCCACCCAATATTTTTCGTATTCGCAATGCTCTTCCTATCAGTTCTTCATCCCCCACTAAAACAGAACCCACAGGGCAACCCAAACCTTTGCTCAAACAAACGCTTATAGAATCGAAGAGACCCCCATAAGCTTTAGGGTTTTCTTTTTTGGCAACCAGTGCATTCCAAATTCTTGCTCCGTCCAAATGGTAGCCCAATCCATTGGCATCACAAACCTTTCTAATTTTCTTTAATTCTTCAAAGTCCCAGCAGGCCCCACCTCCCTTATTGGTCGTATTCTCAATACAGACCAGGCTTGTCAACGGACTATGATAAAAATCAGGAGGGTTGATGGCTTTTTCCACTTGTTCCGAGGTCATCATTCCCCTGTGTCCATCCACTAACTTACAGGAAACACCACTATTGAAGCTTACACCTCCTCCTTCATAATTGTAAACATGGGCATATTTATCACAAATCAATTGGTCACCTGGTTGAGTGTGCAACTTGATGGCAGTTTGATTTGTCATGGTGCCACTTGGGAAAAACAAAGCGGATTGCATTCCGAAGTAATCCGCTGCTTTTTCCTCAAGTGCATTTACGGTAGGGTCATTCTTAAAAACATCATCTCCCACTTCCGCGGTCATCATTGCCCTCAACATGCCTTGGGAGGGGCGTGTGACTGTATCGCTGATCAAATTAATCTTCATTCGAGAAAAGTGGATTTAGTTCATACAATCCATTCCGATGGGAGAACCATCGGGAATTTTTGGAGAAGCCAAAACCTTAAACTTGGAAGGCTCTTTCGCAAATGCATCAATTCTTCGGACCATTTCTTCAGAAATACCATTTCTTTCGCTTGTCAAAAGGTAGGTTTTTAACTCCTTTAAAGCTTGATATGCCAGAGCATTTACCTGCGGATGCACTTCCTTGTGGGCCGCCAAGTTCATGATATGGTGAAGTATCCTGAAATTGATAGTATTCTGGACCTCTAAATGATATGGTTCCCGCTTTTTGCTTTTAAGGGTCTCTTTCATCAAATTATCCAAAACATCTTGAAGTCCCAATTGGTCCTCATCCAAACTTTTCTGTTGTACCAATCGTGACGCCCTTTCGGGATGCAACAACAATCCCAGAGTCATGTCAGCTGCGGTCTCCGCCGCTGAAAGCGCATCGAACGATACGCCCATTCTACCTTTAAAGGACTCACGGGTTCGGTTATATCCTATCGCCCTAGGCGGGAACAAGTTCATTTTTTCCTTTGGAATGGCGATTTCCTCAGCATCAAGGGTTCTAAGAAGTGTCTGAAGCGCCTTTTCTTGATTTGCAACATTTAAGGAAGCTACAGTACGTTGGCCATCTCCCTTCACTGCATAGTTATAGTCCAATCCGCCAACAAGCTTGGCGGCGGCCTCAGTCTGATATCTATGGAAAAAATATAACGGGACAAAAACGTCCTCCAACACAGAATTGGCCTCTCCATTTCGTATGTTATCCACGGAGAAATTGCGAATGGCTGTTTTTCGAATATCCAAAACCTTCTCCAACTCTTGGAAGGCATTTCTTCCGTTATCCCATAGATGAGCGAATGCATGCGCCCCACCCCTAGGTCGCGCATCTTGATCTGAAATATAGCGAAGGCCATCATCCTGGGCCTTTTTTAAAATTGCATTGAGTCCTGATTTTTCGTCTTCTCCCGAGGGGAAATCGGTATAGGAATACGCGACGGATACCTTGTCCCACTCTCCTATTCCAGTATCATAGGGTTGTGAAAAATCAATAGTGTTCCCAATCAATTCAAACTGCGGATGTGGGTAGTCCATCACCGAGGCCCGGTTGTTGGTACTTGCGGCGAAATTATGCGCAAAACCCAAGGTATGGCCAATTTCATGCGCCGAAAGTTGCCGGATTCTAGCTAGGGCCAACTCCAACATGGGTTGATAATTGTCATCCCTTTCCCCAAAAGGCTTGTTCATTAAGGCCTGCGCTATCATAAAGTCTTGACGAATTCGCAAACTTCCCAAACTTACGTGTCCTTTGATGATTTCTCCGGTTCTTGGGTCGGTAACACTACTTCCATAACTCCAACCTCTTGTAGACCGATGTACCCATTGAATAACATTGTATCGTACATCCAAGGGATCGGCATCTTCAGGCAAAATCTTCAGTTGAAAAGCGTCTTTGTATCCAATTGCCTCAAAGGCCTGATTCCACCATTTCCCACCCTCCATAAGGGCAGAAAGAACAGGCTCCGGTGTGCCATTATCCAAATAGTAAATAATGGGTTCCACAGCTTCGCTCACTTCAGCATTCGGGTTTTTCTTTTCAAGCCTATGACGTCTCACAAAACGTTTCAAGATAGGTTCTTGCACAGGAGTTGCATAATCGTAGTAGGTAAAAGGATAGGATCCACATCGAGGGTCAAATTCCCGTTTTTTATACCCATCATCGGGCAATTCAACAAAGGAGTGGTGTTGCGCAACTGTAACCAAATTTGGATTGGGTGCGACTGACCTGATCCAGTCGCCGGTAGGAGTACCCTTGAAGGTAAGCGTCACATCAAATTCTACATTTTTAGGAAAGGCTTTCGTGCGCTCAAAGGCAAAGGCACTTTTGGAGGTATCCAGGCTGTAGGAGCCTTGCTTTCTACTTTTTAATCTTGATGCGACCCCATGGGCATCGCGCATCAAAAATTCCGTAATGTCAATTAAATAGCGTCCCTTGGCTTCTTCAACAATTGGGAATCCATGTAAAACCGATTTGGCAAAGGCTTGCTCCACGGACTTTCGTTCCAATTCGTTTTTCGTTAGCGCTCTAAATTTTAGATTGGGTTGGACAAGTAATAGTTTGGTGCCCGCTTTTTTAAAGAACACAACTTGCTCATTGCCCAATTGCCCTCTGTCCAATCCGATATCATTGCTTCCAATACCGCTGCTCAAAGAATATACATAGAGAAACTCTTCTTCAAGGTTTTCCACCTCTAAGAAGACCTTATCATTTTTATCATCATAATAATAGTTGAAAAAGCCATTGAATTTTTGATAGTCGGCCGCTTTTTTCAATTCTTGGCCGATGGAAAAATTGAGGCAAAAAAGCGCTGAGAGCAATAATAATTGGATGTGTTTCATTTTCGTGAATCTTGACTTTAAAAATATGTAAATTTAGTTGTCCTGCCGTACCGAAACCTTATTTTTGCTGGAAATTTAATTGTATGGTAAGTACAGATCAACAGAAAGATCTTATCGAACGCCTTGGTGCGTTAAGGAGGTATCTTTGACATTGATGCCAAACTCATTGAAATAGAAAACGAAGAGGAGAAAACCCTATCTCCTGGCTTTTGGGACAATCCACAGCAGGCGCAGGTCCAAATGCAATCCATAAAATCCAAAAAAAAATGGGTGGAAGACTTCAACACCGCCAAAACCTTGATCGGTGATCTAGAGGTGCTTATCGAATTTCAACAAGGCGGTGAAGTCGAAGAAGCCGAGGTTGAATCCCAGTTTGAAAAAGCCCAGTTGGCCATCGAAAACTTGGAGTTCAAAAACATGCTTTCTGATGAGGGGGATGAACTTACCGCTGTTTTGCAGATTACGGCCGGTGCTGGGGGTACCGAAAGTTGTGATTGGGCTGCAATGCTTATGCGGATGTACATTATGTGGAGTGAAAAAAATGGGTATAAAGTCAAGGAGCTCAATTATCAGGATGGGGATGTTGCCGGTATAAAGAACGTCACTCTGGAAATCGAAGGTGAATATGCTTTTGGCTGGCTAAAAGGTGAAAATGGGGTGCATCGTCTGGTACGTATTTCTCCATTTGACAGCAATGCTAAACGCCACACCTCATTTGCCTCGGTTTATGTGTATCCCCTGGTCGATGACTCCATTGAAATTGAAGTAAACCCTTCGGATATTGAAATTACAACAGCTCGGTCTAGCGGAGCGGGTGGTCAAAATGTAAACAAGGTTGAGACGAAGGTTCAGTTGGTTCACAAACCCACTGGAATCCAGATCTCTTGTTCCGATTCACGTTCGCAACATGACAATAGGGCCACGGCCATGAAAATGTTGAAATCGCAGCTCTATGAAATTGAACTTCGAAAAAAACAGGAAGCAAGGGCCGAAATAGAATCCTCTAAAATGAAGATTGAATGGGGGTCGCAAATTAGAAATTACGTAATGCATCCCTATAAATTGGTAAAGGACGTAAGGACTGGAGAAGAAACGGGCAATGTAGATGCTGTAATGGATGGAGAAATCGATGCTTTTTTAAAATCCTATCTCATGATGATGGGTCAAAAAGAGGACTAAAATATATACAGATGTTGAAAATTTATCATAACCCCAGATGCAGAAAGTCTCGAGAAGGGCTTGCCTATCTGCAGGAAAAGGGATTGGACTTTGAAGAGGTGAGGTATTTGGATGAAATTCCCTCTCAAGAAAAGTTGGCACAAGTATTGGGATACCTTGGAATGAAACCCATGGAGTTGGTACGAACCAATGAGGCCGTATGGAAAGAGAAGTACAAGGGGAAAAACCTGAGCGACTCGGAAATCATCAAAGCTATGGTTGAAAATCCAAAGCTTATTGAGCGGCCCATCGTGGTTAATGGAGACAAAGCTGTAGTGGCAAGACCTGCAGAAAGAATCAAAGATATCCTTTAGGTAGGGACACTCATTTGTCAAAGCCTCTATTTGTGAGTATCTTAGAGGCACAATTGACCAGCTTGCATTTAATGAAATAGAAAATGAGAAGACAGACGTTGATTTTATTGGTGGCCATTACTCTTTTTAGTGGTATGGAGACGCTATTTGGGCAAGTAGGTCGGGGTAACCGTTTTGGTAGTCGGTATGGTCGGGGCCAAAGTACGGTTCCGCAAGCACAAAGTGCCCCAAAGCCTCCGGAACCCAAGACTGCGGAAGAATTGGTGGAGGAGCGCATGCCCTCAATATCAGAGGCCTTGGCATTGGATCCTTTCGAAGAGGCAGTAGTTCGGACAACTTTGGTAAAATACGTGCAACAACGTATAGAATTGGGAATATTGGAATTGGAACCCGATAAGATGAAGGAGGAATTGGAAAAAATATCCAAAAATCAGGATGCTGATATTAAAGCGGGGCTTCCTCCAGAAAAATATGAGTCCTATATGGAGCTTCAAAAAAACAACTTTGATACCCGAAAACTGAAGAAGAAAAAGAAAAAGAAATCCAAGAAGGATTAAAATGAAAAGAGGCCCGAAAGGCCTCTTTTTTTATTTGTCAAGTTGAGCCCGTTTGGCCTCACGTCTTTCCTTAAGCATTTCACGCAGGTTTCCTACCAACCAATAGGGGACTACAAAAGTCAACAAGAAAATCATTAACCAAAAACCAATGGTGAGTATGGTCAAGAATGCTAAAAATCCTAAGTATTGGTCGAATTCGAACATTTTTCTGCGTTTTGAGATACAAAGATACCCTGAATTGCATTAAAAAAACAAGTCCAAATAAAAAAATATGTGATAGTGGTTGATCCACATGGTAGAAAAAGTGTTAAGCCCTAACTTTGTATATCTAACACTTTGGATATGGATTATAGAATTGAGAAAGATACCATGGGCGAGGTAAAAGTGCCCTCGGACAAATATTGGGGAGCACAAACCGAACGTTCGCGAAACAATTTTAAAATCGGTCCTGCCGGTTCGATGCCTCTGGATATTGTTTATGGATTTGCTTACCTAAAAAAAGCGGCAGCATATACCAATCATGAGCTCGGAGTGCTATCTGAAGAAAAAAGAGATCTAATTGCCCAAGTATGCGATGAGATTTTGGAGGGCAAGCACGATAGCCAATTCCCCCTAGTCATCTGGCAAACAGGTTCCGGCACCCAAAGCAATATGAATGTAAATGAGGTGATTGCCAATAGGGCCCATGAGCTTTCAGGAAAAAAGATTGGGGAAGGCGAAAAGACCATTACACCAAACGATGATGTGAACAAAAGCCAGTCCTCCAATGATACCTTTCCAACGGGGATGCACATTGGAGCTTATAAGAAAATTGTAGAGGTCACCATTCCAGGTGTGGAACAACTGCGAAATACACTCGATTCAAAAGCCAAAGCCTTTAAGGCTGTGGTTAAAATTGGACGTACTCACCTGATGGATGCCACTCCCCTAACCTTGGGACAGGAATTTTCGGGCTATGTGGCCCAATTGGACCATGGACTAAAAGCCCTTAGAAATACGTTAGATCACTTGAGTGAATTGGCTTTGGGTGGAACAGCAGTAGGAACCGGGCTCAATACGCCCAAGGGTTATGACGTACTTGTAGCAAAATACATTTCGGATTTTACAGGATTACCTTTCAAGACAGCGGCCAATAAATTTGAGGCCCTTGCATCCCATGATGCTATTGTGGAGAGTCATGGGGCATTGAAACAATTGGCTGTTTCCCTAAACAAGATTGCCAATGATATTCGAATGATGGCATCAGGGCCTCGTTCAGGAATTGGAGAAATCATAATCCCTGCCAATGAGCCCGGTAGTTCCATAATGCCTGGCAAAGTTAATCCTACCCAATGTGAAGCCATGACCATGGTTTGCGCACAAGTCATGGGAAATGATGTCGCCATTAGTGTTGGTGGCACTCAGGGTCATTATGAGCTAAACGTATTTAAACCCGTTATGGCGGCCAATATTCTGCAGTCGGCCCAACTATTGGGAGATGCCTGTGTGAGCTTTGATGAAAACTGTGCTTCTGGAATTGAACCCAACCACGAGGTCATCAAAAAACTCTTGAACAATTCCTTGATGCTGGTAACTGCGCTCAACACTAAAATTGGGTACTACAAGGCCGCAGAAATAGCCAATACGGCACATCAGAATGGGACCACTTTACGGGAAGAAGCCATCAATTTGGGATATGTGACGGCGGAAGAGTATGACAGTTGGGTAAAACCTGAAGATATGGTGGGAGGCTTAAAATAGTCTTTCACAACACCCCATTAAAAAAGCCCGACCAAAATGGAACGGGCTTTTTGTGTTTATATGGATAGTGTACTATTTCAGGATGAACTTGGAAGTTCCCAACAACTTCAATTTGTTGTCATAAACATTCACCATGTAGTTTCCTTTTTGGAAATCACTTGCTGGCTTATTGATATAATCACAAACATCCAAAGAACCATTCTCATAATAGAAGTTTGTTCCCTTGCTATACGTAATGCTAGAGCCTTCTTCAGTAGACTTAGAGAAGCTATCTCCCAAAACGTTGCCTTGTGGGTCAAGTACTTCAATGAAGAACTCACGGTCACCCGCCTCAGCGATAACATTATCAGCTACGGTAAAACATACTTTAAACTTATCTGTGGACTTGGCTCTAGAAGTAGAAACCAATTTTCCGTTGTTGCGTTCTCTAACTGCATCAACAGTGAAGGTAGAAAGGCTAAGTGCAGAACCTCTTTCAACAGCATCGGCCAATTGTGTGTTTTGTACTACCAAAGAGTCGCTGAAAACAGCCTGCTTTTCTAGCTCAACAAATGTGCTGTCTCTTTGCATGGCCAACAAAGTGTTTGAAGTAGTCAAAGAATCCACTTGCTTTAAAAGTTCCTCTCTTTCAGCTTTAAGCACACTTACTTGTCTTCTGTAACGAGATAGGGAAGCAATATCAGCTTTCATCCCTTGTACAGAGTCAATATACTTTGCAATATTGTCTCTAGCAGCTACCAATTCCTCATTTGTAGCGTTGCTTTCCAAAATAGCTTTGTCATATTCAGATTTCAAGCTATTCAAATCTTCAACCACCAAATCCTTTTCTTGCTGAAGAGCCGTAGTGGTTTTCTTTTTATCTTGGTAAAGGCTTACTGTATAGATAATGGTTCCTAAAAGTACCACCCCAAGCAGACCTGCTATTACCTTTAACCCGTTGTTACTTTTTGTTTCAGTCATAACTTTCAAATTAATTGATATTGGTTTACGTGTATTTATCAATTGTGTTCGGTGTTATATACGCTAGGGTTTTCATTTTGGATTTTTAATAGTGAAATAAATCTCAAAAAAAATACAGCAATTAGCTGCATATCTTATTTTTAAGGGAATTTGATAAGAAACTGCCATGAAAAAAAGTCACCTATATAGTTTTGTTATTGCCTTTTACTGTACAGGATTAGTAGGAGTACTGGGCCAGGAAAACAAAAAACTGGCCTCAAAAGAAAGCCCATCCATAGAAATTATTCCCGTTGAACATGCCTCTGCGGTTTTAAAATGGAATGAACTCACCATTTACATTGATCCCGTTGGAGAAAAAACCAGTTATGAATCACACGGCATAGCAGATTTGATTCTGATAACGGATATCCATGGAGACCATTTCAGCTTGAAAACCCTTGAAGCTTTGGATACCGGTAAGGCCAAAATAATGGTGCCCCAAGCTGTGGCGGACAAAATGCCGGACGCATTCACGCCCCAAATCGATGTATTGAACAATGGGGATTCAAAAGAGCGCTATGGCATCAAAGTCGAGGCCATACCCATGTACAACTTACGGGAAGAAGCCTTGAAATTTCATGCCAAGGGAAGGGGCAATGGATATGTTTTAATCATGGATGGACAAAGACTTTACTTTTCTGGGGACACCGAGGATATTCCCGAAATGAGAGCCTTACAAGACATTGACAAGGCATTTATTTGTATGAACCTACCCTATACAATGACCGTAGAAAGTGCAGCCAATGCCGTTTTGGAATTTCAACCTAAGGAGGTATACCCATATCATTACAGAGGAAGACCGGATGTAAGCGACGTGGTCAAATTTAAATCGTTGGTTGCCTCAGGAAACAAAAACATACAGGTTATCCAGCTGGATTGGTATCCCAACGATGATTTTTAGGAATTTATACTATTCCTGCAATATCATCGTTAAAGCACTAAGATTAACCCAAATCAATCGAACCATGGCACAAAGAACTTATGCACTGAGCATTCTTGCGTTTTTCTGCGTTGTATTCACTTCACAAGCCAACCGATGTGACAACTTATATGCCAAAGTAGCCTATAGTTTGAACCATGCCAAAAAGGGAATGACTGCTACCAATTTTGAGCATCAAATGTATTTTGCTGAACGGGCTCTGGAGGCTTTGGAAAAATCAAAACAGTACCAAGAAGAGTGTGGTTGCGCAAAATCTGGGGATAAGACCTTGGATGCCATGGAAACTTTGGAAAAAGCCATTGAGCCATATGACTGGGAAGCAGGTCGTTTCTTTACCAAAAAATCCATCGCTCAGATCCATGAATTGATAACCGCTTTGGATGAGTGCACGCAAAATGACCCTGCCGATGTTATTGTTGAGGACAGTGAAGAAACAACAATTGAAAATGAAGCCTACAAGGCTTCTGAAACAGATGATAACACAGAGTTTGAGCAGCAGATGGTCAAGGTTTTTGATGATCACGCCAACGCTCGATTGGATTCTGCTCGGAAGGCCGTGGAAAAATTGGTGCTTCTTTCCAAAACATTGAATCCCCATTCAAATGATAGTGATAATCCCGATGGATTGGTCGCGCATCAAAAGGCCTATCTACAAGAAGCCAAGAAAATCTTGGAACAAGGTCTAGAAGACCTAAATCGCAAGTGATTCTCTAGCGAATAAGCTTTTTGTACTTGATTCTCTTGGGCATGATATCTGCCCCAAGGCGTTTCTTTTTGTTCTCTTCATAGTCTGAAAAAGACCCCTCGAAAAAATAAACCTGCGAATCTCCCTCGAAGGCAAGAATATGGGTGCAAATCCGATCTAGGAACCAACGGTCGTGGGATATGATAACAGCACAACCCGCAAAATTTTCCAAACCTTCTTCCAAAGCGCGTAGGGTATTTACATCCAAATCGTTCGTTGGCTCATCCAGAAGCAACACGTTTCCTTCTTCTTTTAAGGTCATTGCCAAATGAAGCCTGTTTCGTTCCCCTCCAGAGAGCATGTTGACTTTTTTGTTTTGTTCACTTCCGGAGAAATTGAATCGACTGAGATAGGCTCTCGAATTGACTTGACGTCCACCCATATTGATCAGTTCTTGACCGTCGCTAAAGTTTTCCCAGATTGTTTTGTCGGGGTCAATATTCGAATGGCTTTGGTCCACATAGGCCAATTTAGCGGTATCCCCAACAACGAATTCCCCTTTATCGGGAGTCTCTTCTCCCATAATCATTCGGAAAATAGTCGTCTTCCCTGCTCCGTTTGGTCCAATGATGCCTACGATTCCTGCTTGGGGCAAATTAAAGTTCAGATCCTCATAGAGGAGTTTGTCGCCATAAGCTTTGCTCACTCCCTTTGCCTCAATAACATTGGTCCCCAATCGTGGTCCGTTTGGGATGTAGATTTCCAGTTTTTCCTCGAGTTGCTTCTGATCTTGGCTCAATAATTTGTCATAATTCTTCAAACGGGCTTTTTGCTTCGTTTGTCTCCCTTTGGCTCCTTGTCGCACCCAATCCAGCTCTCGCTCCAAGGTTTTCTGACGTTTTGAGGCCTGCTTGCTTTCTTGGGCCAATCGTTTCGCCTTCTGATCTAACCATCCAGAGTAGTTGCCCTTCCAAGGGATACCTTCTCCCCTATCCAATTCCAAAATCCAACCGGCCACATTGTCCAGAAAATAGCGGTCGTGGGTAACTGCAATGACTGTTCCCTTATATTGGGCTAAATGGTGCTCCAACCAATGTACCGATTCCGCATCCAAATGGTTGGTCGGCTCATCCAGCAATAAAACATCAGGTTCTTGCAACAACAATCGACAAAGCGCAACTCTTCTTCGTTCCCCACCTGATAAAACGCCAATCTTTTTGTCAGATTCTGGGGTTCTGAGGGCATCCATGGCGATTTCAAGTTTGGTATCCAATTCCCAAGCATTTGAAGCATCAATCTTGTCTTGCAGACTGGCCTGCTTATCCATAAGCTTCTGCATCTTATCCGCATCTTCATAAACTTCAGGAAGCGCGAACATGTCGTTGATCTTGTTATACTCGTCCAAAATAGCAACGGTTTCGGCCACACCTTCCTTAACCACTTCGAGAACGGTTTTGTTTTCATCCAATTGGGGTTCCTGTTCCAGATAGCCTACAGTATAGCCCGGAGAGAATACTACATCACCTTGATAGTTTTTATCCACTCCCGCAATTATTTTGAGCAAGGTGGATTTTCCTGAGCCATTGAGTCCCAGGATGCCAATTTTCGCTCCGTAGAAGAAACTTAGATATATATTCTTGAGAACTGGGGTATTCGCAGTTTTAAACGTTTTGGTCACCCCGGACATTGAAAAAATGACCTTTTTATCGTCTGACATCCAGCAGTATTTTAGTTAAGAAAAAGGAAAGCTATACCCTACCCTTGAGGGCGTTAAAAACCCATGCAATGGCAAAGAAACCAACACCTACTGCTCCGAATCCATAACCAGCGACCTCGTCGTATTTAAATGCTCCCAATGCAATCATTCCAAGCCCCACAAAAATCATGATCCAAGTAGCCCAGGCCAGTACGGTGTTTTTGTTCATTCCCATAGTATAAATTCAATAGTGGACCAAATATCGCAAAAAAAAGACAATGTCTAAATCTCTTCTGGGTTTAGGCTTCAAAGGGGAAGGTCACACCTACTTGCCGACGTACCTCATCAATAAGTTCTGCTAAAACCAAGCTGTCTTCATGGCTCCAAAGTTCACTTTCTAATTTATTTGTTTTCAGACAATTATGAACTTCTTCAATTTCGTGATAAAGACCTCCACCTTTCATAGGTAGCTCTATGGTTTTTAGTTCTTCCTGTTTTTTGAAGGAAAATGAGTTGGTTTCGTGCCATCTGGGATGTAAAAGCAATTCGGCTTCGCTTCCAGAGATTTCAGCTTCCATTTTTGATGTACTGGTCAATCCGCTATAGAGCACGGACAATGCGTTTGGATACTTGAACAGGATTGAAGTCTGTATTTCTGTACCGTTGGGATGAAAATTTGCAAATGCCTTTATGGCCGAAGGCTTACCCAAAATCAAATACGAGAGAAATATGGGGTAGATGCCTATATCTAAAATAGAACCCGATGCCAATTCCGGATTAAACAGGCGCGACGACTCGTCCCGATCTAAGGCATAAAAAGCAAAATCTGCCCGGATATACGAAACCTGACCTATTTTACCTTGATCCACCAACTCTTTTACTTTTCGCATAGAAGGGTTGAACCTTGACCACAAGCCTTCCATCAAAAACACATTGTGGTCCTTTGCGGCTCGTATCAGCTCCTTTACCTCTTCAGAATTTACACCCAAGGGCTTTTCACAAAGTACATGTTTGCCATGTTGCATGGCCATTAAAGCCAATTGTTTGTGAAAATTATGCGGGGTGGCTATGTAAACCACATCCACTTCTGGAGATTGGAACATAGCCTCATAGCTACCAAATACATTTGGAATTTTATGCTCGTTGGCAAACTCCTGAGCTCTGTCAACACTTCTGGATGCTACCGCTGAAAGTACCCCATCCGAAGTGATTTTGACGTCTTTTGCGAACTTATGGGCAATCTTTCCTGGGCCCACGATACCCCATCTAATTTTACCATGCATAGAACCCAAAAGTAATGATTAATACTCCGTATCTTTAGCCGATATGCCGAAAATGGTTTGCAAATTATGGACATAAACTTCAATAAAAACGAAGACCACAACAAACTAAAAATTTCAGATTTACGTAAAAAGCTTTCTACCGTTAAACTTGGGGGTGGCAAGAGTCGCATTGAAAAACACCACGCCAAAGGAAAGATGACGGCCCGTGAGCGGATTGATTATTTACTCGATAAGGACAAAGAAGCCATTGAAATAGGAGCCTTCGCGGGTGATGGCATGTACGAGGAACACGGAGGATGCCCTTCAGGTGGGGTTATTGTGAAAATCGGATATATCCACGGAAAACAATTTGTGGTTGTCGCCAACGATGCCACGGTCAAAGCCGGAGCCTGGTTCCCTATCACCGGGAAAAAGAACTTAAGGGCCCAAGAAATCTCCATTGAGAACCGTTTGCCCATTATTTACCTTGTTGATAGTGCCGGGGTGTACTTGCCCATGCAAGATGAGATTTTCCCCGACAAAGAACACTTTGGGCGAATTTTCAGAAACAATGCCGTTATGAGCAGCATGGGAATCACCCAGATTTCCGCAGTAATGGGTAGCTGCGTTGCGGGAGGTGCCTATTTACCAATTATGAGTGATGAGGCCCTGATAGTCGATAAAACAGGAAGCATTTTCTTGGCAGGTAGCTACTTGGTAAAAGCCGCCATCGGGGAAAGCATTGACAACGAAACCTTAGGTGGTGCAACTACCCATTCTGAAATTAGTGGTGTGGTGGATTATAAGGCCAAAGACGATGCTGATGCATTGGATACCATTCGAAACATTGTAGATAAAATTGGGGATGCCGAAAATGCAGGATTCAGTCGAATTGAATCTAAGGCCCCTGCTGAAAACCCTGAAGATATTTATGGGATCCTTCCCCGACAGCGAAGCGACCAGTACGATATGCTCGAAATTGTCAAGCGTTTGGTGGACAATTCCGAATTTGAACCTTACAAGGAGGGTTATGGTAAAACCATTCTCACCGGTTATGCGCGCATTGATGGATGGGCCGTCGGAATTGTTGCCAATCAGCGAAAGGTGGTAAAGACCAAAAAAGGGGAAATGCAGTTTGGTGGTGTTATTTATTCGGATTCTGCAGATAAGGCCACACGTTTTATTGCGAACTGCAACCAAAAGAAAATTCCTTTGGTATTTCTGCAGGATGTTACAGGCTTTATGGTAGGGAGCAAAAGTGAGCATGGAGGCATCATTAAAGATGGGGCCAAAATGGTGAATGCTGTCGCCAATTCTGTAGTTCCGAAATTTACCGTTGTGATTGGAAACAGTTATGGTGCCGGTAATTATGCTATGTGTGGCAAGGCCTACGACCCTCGGCTTATCGTGGCTTGGCCGAGTGCGGAGTTAGCCGTTATGAGTGGAAACTCAGCGGCCAAGGTATTGTTGCAAATCGAGAAAGCGGCATTAGAAAAAAATGGAAAGGCCCTTGATGCCAACAAAGAGAAGGAGCTATTTGATAAAATCAAGAAGCGTTACGATAACCAGATTTCTCCCTATTACGCTGCAGCCAGACTTTGGACGGATGCGATAATTGACCCCTTGGACACTAGAAAATGGATTTCAATGGGGATTGAGGCAGCCAACCATGCTCCTATTCAAAAACCTTTTAATATGGGTGTACTCCAAGTTTAAGTTTATTGGGGTGGCAGCTGTAAATTTGCGTTGAGAGTACTCTTTTTGCTTACTCTATAATATCGGGTCTCAAAGCCGTTCAAGGTAAAGGACAAAACATCTTTTTCCTTGGCATGTATGGAATACCTGCCGTTTTCGTTGGATTTTGACTGCTCTTTGGTGCGCATGTTGATTATAACAACGTCTGAAAGCATCCTTCCTCTATTGATTACAAATCCGGATATCATTGCAAGCTTTTTCTTTTTCTTTTCTTGACGCTTGTTGATACGCTCAGCTGTTTTTGTCGGTACCATAAATGAGGATTCCAAAAAGAAGGCCATGGCCGAATTGGGCAATTTTTCCCATTTATCTTGACTTGCATACTTTCTGAACGAATCAGTTTCGTAGGAGGAAGCTGCCAGAACAAGACCCAACTCCTCACCTCCATAAACCTCTAACAATTCGAGTGAAGCAACAAAGTCGTTGCGTACAAATATGGAGTATGGATTTAAGTCAACACGCCCAAAGCGCTGACCTTTTTTAACCATGTAGATGATGCTTTTTTTTGAAGTGTTCAGATTGGTCTTTGGTGCTCCAAAAGGACCCTCGATATCATAAATATTGATGCGAAGTAGTACACTGTCAGATGTGCTGGACCATATCTCAAATCCCAAAGAATTTAGTTTTCGAAGACCTTTCTTTACATGAATGCGAGTCGCCAGTTCCCCTCCTAGGGCTCCGTTCTCTTTCCAATAGCCAAAGATGTTCTCCCCAAGGTTTCTGTAGCCCACATTTTGATCTACAAATTCCGAGTCGATGTTGGACACCACCACTTCTTGGAGTTCCACTACCGACGGCTGTAAATTTATTAAGGGGTAATCGTTGTACCGATATTCAAGGTTTGGGATGGGTATTTTCAGCGGTTCATAGCCCAAGGATGAAAACAGTACTTCCTCTTCAGTATTTAAGATTTCTTGAGTCAGTTCAAGATGAAAAATTCCGTCTTCATCACTTACCGTCCCTATTCCCCTATCTACAATCCCAATATTTACATAAGGCACCGGATTTCCGGTTTTGGCATCCACGATTTTTCCCTTGTAGTCCTTTTGGGCCGATACAAACAATGGAATACCAAAAAGCAAAAGTGAAGCTAAAATCTTTTCAACCATATCTACCTGGATACGTTGGCCGATATATTTTCCACTTTAAAAAGCTCACGGTTCGCATTTTTGATGTCCAATTTGAACACCATTACATCCTTCCTTTGCGCTTTGGTCCCGTAGTTATAATACACCGTTGCTTTCAAATACGAGGGAGTAAGGCTTTTGTTTCCTAAATAATTAACGTTGACCTTCCAAACACCGGATATTGAATTATCAATAAGGTATTCCGAGCACGAAAAGCCAAAATCTTTTTCCCTGCGGATATCCTTGGCATTGTCCTTCAAGGTGTGCTTCCAAGTGTAATATTGTCCATCAGGGTTTACAAACTGTAACTCAAATTCCGCCTCGCTATCGCTCCATTCAAAAAAGAGGCGCGTACCTTCAAAGTCCTCCTTGTCAATCTTTAGTTTACTATTTTTAACAGCTCCAGCAATTTCTGTCTTTTCAAGTGCCAAAAAATTATTGAACTCTCTGTTGACAATGGTCGAAAAAGCCGTGGTGTCCAATTGCATAAATCCTTCATCCAAAAGATAAAAATATCGCGCGTACAAAATCGCCGCTCTGTCCATATTTCCAAGATTTCGGTTTGCTTTGGCCAAATCGAGATACGATTGTGAATACTGAGGTCTGAGGATAAACACTTCACGAAGCGCATCTTCGGCCTTATTCAACCTTCCTTGGGATTCGTAGATATAGGCCAAAGATTTTAGATGAACTGGATTGTTACCCATTGTGCTATAGGCATTATCAATAATTTGGTCCGCATAGGATTGGTTTTTCCATGTGTCAGCAAAATACTGGTACGCATCCAATGTAAAATAAGGTGAACTGGAATATTTGCTCGAATTTCTTTCCATAACATCTTTGGCCTCTGTAAAGGTTGCGGCATTTCTAAGCTCCTTTAAATAGGTGGGGGCATTTTTAGAGATAGTTTCTTCATTAAGGGCATCCCCATTGTAAAAATTATCTGTCCTTCGTGCTATATCAATTGGCAATCCATTGTTATCCACCAACTCCGGTGTTCCGGTTTTGGTGTTAATCACGATTACTCCCCCCCTACCCAGATTGCCATAACGCACGGTGCCGGCCGCTGATGGTATCACGGCCATACGACTTATGTTCTGAACATCTATGAAGTCAGGAAAATTGGTAAAAATTTGTCCATCGATATCGAACAAGGCAGGCCATCCGCTACGAAGAAATACTGCTCTTCCATTGCCAAAGCCATTAAGTCCGGAAAAACCAGTGCCCTGGGTTTCCAGGGGACCACGACCAAAGCCAAAACCATCGCTTACCCTTATACCGGGAAATCTATTTCTGAGCACATTGGCCAAATCAAACTCCCCAGGTAAAATCTGCTCATCCTGCAATATTCTTGCTGTATAAGACGCTTTGGATTTATCCAAATAGCCAAAGGCTGTTTTTATAATGTTGGGATTGGTTCTGTAAAGCAGTTCAAGTTCCTTCTGAGTGTTATTTCGACTCTTGGTAACCGTTACGTTATCCAGTTTTTCAATTCTTGGAAACATTTCAACATTAAGTATTCGGGTAACATCCTCTACTCGAATTTGGACGGACTCCATTCCTTCGGCGCTGTAAAAGAGGACATCGCCGATGTCAGCCACTATTTTATAGCTGCCATCGTTTGTGGTCGTTTCCGAGATTCCTTTGTTGAGTACTTGAATGTCCACCTTGTCAAGGGAACTCTGGCCGTTGATCACCTTACCTTGAATCAATCTTTCTTGAGAAATTCCGGAAGTAATGCATACAATAAAAAATAGGAGTGTAAAGAACTTTTTCATAGCTAATAGATTAAGAAGATTACAACAAATTGACCTCTAAAGGCCTTATTTGCAGTAAATTACTTAAAAGAAGAATCTGCTACAACTTTAATTTCCTAAATGTTCCTTAATTCTGGGAATAAGTAATAGTTCGGTTTGTCGGCCATTTACATATCGAAACCCTTGTTCGCCAAAAAATCCGGCCTCTTCTAACATGATACGAATATCCCTTTTCCATTCTGCGATAGTGACCGTGGTGTTCAGCTCAATGGCGTAAACGGTATTCGGATTAAGTGGATAGTTTTCACCATCATCTTTCATGACGCCACCTTGAGAATCCCACATGCCAATTGTCGTTCCAGCGGAATGCCCGTAAGACCCCAAAGGATGGGTGTATATGGCTGGACGGAGTCCCGCATCTTTTCCGTCACTCAAGGCTTTGGCCAGTATTTCATTCCCGGTTTTTCCTCTAACCATATTCGTGGTCAAGAAGTCTTGTACCCTATTTCCATCTTTAAGGGCATTGACCAAATAATCGGGAGCTTTTTTTTCTTCCGGTTTCAGTACATAGGCCAATTCTTGACAATCGGTGTTCAAACGCAAATACGTAATACCGAAATCGCAGTGTAGCAAGTCCCCAGGAAGGATGGCCAAATCATCTGGCCTGCCCGAAAAAGAGTATAAATGACCGACAAGTTTTTCACTTGTGCGTTGAACGTCTACCGTTGGATGAAACCAAGTCTCAAGTCCCAAATCGGTAACTTTTTGCCGCATCCACCACTCTACCTCGGTAGTTGTGGTGACTCCTGGCGTAATGACTTTTTCTGAAAACGCTTCTGCAATAATGGCATGGGTAATGTCGACCAGCTGATTGTAGATAATCATTTCCCGGTCGGTCCGTGTCTCAATCCAGCGAACCGCCAATTGTTCTGCTGACACCACTTTAGAGCGATACTTTTTGGGAAGATTGAACATAAATTCCTCATAGTCGGTTTTGTCCAATCCATCTGCAATGTTATGATCTTTGGAGAAATTCAATCCAATCTTCTTCGGATTTCGTTCTTCAATTAACTGCATCAACCTTTTCCACTGATTGGGCTCTTTTTCCTTATCCCAAGCTGAAACAATGTTCTTGCCAACATTGTAACGGGCCACGGCCAACTTATCAATAGTTCCTTGTTTCTGATTTCTGTAAAAAAGTAAAATGGTCCGGCGCCTTGCATTGAGCCAGGTTGCGGGAAGCATTGTTTTTAGAACAGGATCCTCATTGTATTCCCTTGATATCAGAATCCACATATCGATATTGGCGGCATCCATAAGTTGGGGCAATAGTGCGTTAAAGCGTTCCGCCAATATCTCATCAATTACTCTTGCTCGTTCTGCCTCGGGAAGTATGTGCTGCGCCTGTACTTTAAAAAAGAGAAGGAAGCCTAAAAGAAGTATGGTCTTTTTCATGAAGGTTGGTTTATGATTTGAAAGTACAAAACTTACCTTATTTTCTGAACCGTATCCGCCCGAAGTATTTTTCCGGTACTGGTCTCGGCAAAATTTTCAAGCAACACTACTTCTTTTGGAATCTCATATTTTGAGAGATTCTTCAACTTTGTCAGGTTTTCCAACACCTCAGTTTTGTCCAAATTTCCATTTTCAATAAGAAGTACTAGTTTCTGTCCTAGTTTTTCATCAGGAAGACCGGTGAGAAAAAACCTATGGGTCATAACTTCGGATATTTTTTCCTCAATTTGTTCAGGAACCAATTTAACCCCTCCAGAATTGATTATGGAATCTGCTCGACCTAGCCATTGAAAAGTGTTTTCGTCCACCAAATCCACAAGATCATTGGTGTTTATACTGTCTTCAGCAATGTTCGGCGCGTCAATAACCAGACATCCCCTATCATCCTGTGATATATTGACATTTGGAAGTACCCTAAAAAAGCGACTACTTTCATCGCTAAGCTTTTTGGAAGCTATATGGGTAATGGTCTCTGTCATGCCATAGGTTTCAAAAACCTGGGTTTTGAGTGTTTTGACCTGATTTCTTAGCATCACTGAAACCGGAGCGCCGCCCACAATCAAAGCTTTTATGCGGTCAAGATGTTTCAGTGAATTCTGTAGTTGAAGCGGTACCATTGCCACAAAGTCATAGCCTTTTGATGTATCGCTTAAAGGATCGGAGGAGGGTCTTACGTAATCCAATCGAAGGCCCAAGACCATGGCACGCACCAACATCATTTTTCCGGCGATACCCGTGCAAGGGAGACACAAAAGAGCACTGTCTCCTTCGGATAGCTCAAAATGAGCTCCCGTTGCTCTGGCAGAATTTATCATTTGCGCTTTTTTAAGAACTACAGTCTTTGGAGTACCTGTAGAACCCGAAGTTTGTACCTCTAAGGTGGGTTTTTCGGAAGCCCAATCCATTAGAAAGTCGCCTATGCCAATTTCAAAATCCTCACCTTCCTTGACCAGACTATAGCCTATCTCGCCAAGATCCTCAAAGGCGTATCGAATACCATTGAGCCTAAAAGCTTCATGAATATTATACCAATTTGGATTCGCTTTCATTGATTGCATTAAATTCTTCTTCCGACATTACTCGTCCAAACAACTTTTCTTTCCAGTTTTTCCATCCATATTTCCTGGAAAAAAGAACTAAAAGTAATGGGAATACCACAAAAATGGGAATTAAAATATCCCAACCAATCACAGGCTCAGCTATGTCTTTGTAGACAGAATGGGTTTGAAAGGCGGTCCAATCCGCAGTTACCAGAAGTGCGGTAATCAAATTGTTGGCCGCATGAAAGCCGAGTGCAAGTTCCAAACCTTCATCCATTAAGGTAAGAATACCTAAAAAGAAACCGGTTCCAATATAAAACACCATGATGCCCAATCCCAACTTCTCTACTTCGGGATTGGCAATATGCATTAGACCAAACAAAATGGAGGTCACAAACAAAGGAACCCATCTGTTCTTGGCAAAAATCCCCAAACCCTGCATGATATGTCCCCGAAACATATATTCTTCAAAACTCGTTTGCAGGGGTATTAAGATAATCGCTATTATCGCCAAGGGTATAAATTTCTGTAGGTCAAAATTCCAAACATAATCCTCGGGAGAGAAATAGATATCAATTCCTGTGAGTAAAACAGTTAATCCGCCCCAAAGAAAAAAGGCAAAGAAAATTCGTTTCCAATCAATTCGCTTGCGCGATGTGGTCAATGAGGTTATGGATTGCTGATGCACCAAGTACGTCCATCCCAAAACCACAAACAAACCTGCCGCCAAAGGGGCCAATAGAATGATCAAAACAATATTCGAGCCCAATTGATCTATAAGTTGATTTAACGTGTCTTCGACACTGACCGGGGAATTGATAGTGGCCAAGTAGTTGAATGCCATAAAAGCTATAAACCCGATAGGGAGAAACAAATATTTCCAAAGACCTAAACTCCCTTTGTATCCTTGTTCTATATACATAAATTATGAATTAAGTTTTTCTGCCAATTCTTGTTTTGTTTATAAAAAAGATTGCCTTCGGAAACTTCCAAAGGGCTTTCAAAATTATTTGTGAACAAGCTTCCCGTGCCCAGACCCTGTGGCATTTTAGTTTGGAGTGAAAAGGTCCATTGGGCAATGGCATTTAAGCCAATGTTGCTCTCCAAAGCGCTAGTAATCCACCACCCTATTCGGTACTTGTTCGCCAAGTCAATCCATTCCTTGCTTTTCCGAAATCCTCCTATCAAACTTGGTTTCAAAATAATGTATTGAGGTCTCACGGTTTGTAGTAGTTCTTCCTTTTTTGTTACATCAGATATACCAATAAGTTCTTCATCCAAAGCAATCGGTAAAGGTGTTTCAGCGCATAATCTTTGCATCGCTTCCCATTGTCCAGCCTTTATGGGCTGTTCTATGGAATGGATATCGAATTTGGCGAGCACTTTTAATTTGTCCAAAGCTTCGGATGCGGAAAAGGCTCCGTTGGCATCCACGCGCAATTCAATTTCTGAAGGTGAGAATTTCTCGCGAATAGATCTAAGGATGGAAAGTTCACTTTTAAAATCAATGGCTCCAATTTTCATTTTAATACAGTGGAAGCCTTCCTCAAGTTTTTGTTCCAATTGGGACAACATGAATTCCTTGTCACCCATCCAAATCAATCCATTGATGGCAATAGGGATGTCGGATTTGGTAAAAGCTGAAGGGAATAATTCAAAGGAATCGGTGCTTTGTAATGAAATAAAAGCTTGTTCCAATCCAAATTGAATGGAGGGAAATTCCGTGAGCTCTTCCCAAAGTTTTTCTAATCCCAAATCAACGTTTTTGCACACCCAGGCAAGTTTCGCTTCATACCCTTCCACATCGTCGATACTCAATCCTCGTAACAAACCGCATTCACCAATCCCGTAAGAACCGTCATGGCTCAATACCAAAAACCATGTTTCTTTCTCCGTCATAACGCCTCTTGAGGTTCCGCTGGGGGTCTTAAAATTGAGAAGGTGCCTTTTGTAAGTCGCTTTCATGTGATGCTCTCAAATTTACTTATATTTTCACACAAAAATTCAAGGCATGTATAACTTAGAAGGAAAAACCATTTGGATAACCGGGGCTTCATCTGGAATAGGCAAAGCCCTGGCAGAAACCTTAAGCAAGGAAGCATGTAATCTTATCATTTCTTCGAGAAATGCCGAGGAATTGGAGAAAGTAAAGGCCTTATGTGAGCCAAGGGGCAACATAGAAGTCCTAACCATGGACTTGAGCCGTCACAACGAGATGAAGGAACTAATACAAAAGGCAATTTCATTGTTTGGCGGGGTAGATGTTCTAATCAACAACGCAGGTGTAAGCCAACGGTCATTGATATTGGATACCGATTTTGAGGTTTACCGCAAGCTCATGGATATAAATTACTTGGGCACTGTGGCGCTGAGTACGGCTTTACTGCCACATTTCGTTGAAAATGATGGAGGGCATTTTGTGACCGTAACCAGCATAATGGGTCGATTTGGTTCACCCTATCGTTCGGGCTATTGCGCAGCAAAACATGCGCTTCATGGTTTTTTTGATGTTCTTCGAATGGAACACGATAAAGACAATGTGAAAGTAACCATGGTTTGTCCAGGATTTGTAAATACCAATGTTGCCAAAAATGCCTTGATTGGGGATGGTTCGTTGCAAAAAGAAAACGATACCGCTACCCTAAGCGGATTGCCCCCCAAACAAGTAGCCAAACAAATTGTGAAGGCTATGCGAAACGAAAAATTTGAAGTCTACATTGGCCGAAGTGAAATACGGGGAATATACCTAAAGCGATTTTTTCCAAAAATGCTGCACAAGGTTGTTATGAAAAGTCAGGTGAGGTAGTCTTAACTGAAGTTAAACCAAAAGCGGACGCCTTCGCCGGCCTTATCAATGTTCAATTTGGATTGAAGCTGGTTCACCAATCGGTTCATTAGTCGAATTCCCATGGAGGAATGCGTTCGTTCCTCGGTATCTTCAGGAAGACCAACCCCATTATCGGTGTATTCAAAATAACCTTGTTCGCCATTCTTTCTAAGGTGGATGTAAATCTTTCCGTTTTCGTCATTTTCCGGAAAGGCGTACTTAAAGGAATTGGAAACCAATTCGTTCAGAATCAATCCAAATGGGATGGCACGATCAATGTCCAATTCGGTTCCTTCAGCATCGATAGTGATGCTAATATTGTGGCCTCCTTTTTTATATACTGATTGCACACTATTGATCAAACTCTCAATATAACCTTGCATTTCGATAACTGAAAGATCATCGTTTTGATACAATTTTTGATGAATCAATGCCATGGCCTTTACCCTACTCTTGCCTTCTTCCAAAGCTTCAATAGCCGATTTACTTCGGGTGTTTTTCGTTTGAAGACTTAACAGACTCGACACCATCTGAAGGTTGTTCTTCACCCTATGATGGATTTCTTTCAGCAGGGAATCTTTTTCAACCAAAGCGTTTTCGATAATATGTTTTTGCTCGGCAATCAAACGCTGGTTTTTAATACTCTTTAAGTAGGCATAGACCAAGCCAGCGAATCCAAGCAAGGTGAAAATCAACGAGATAAATACCAAGTTGATACGTTCATCCTTGGCTTTCATTTCGCTTCGTGCCAGCTCATTGATACGTTTTTGCTCATCAATCAAACGTTGTGAATTTTCCAAATCCTCATTGGCAACAATGGTAACCAATTGCTGTTTAATCAAAGAGGATTGTTTTTGGTTCAATGAGTCTTTGATTCTTTCGTTACGCTTATAATATGTAGCGGCATTTTGATAGTTTTCCACCCTATCATAAAAGGCGGCAAGAAGACTGTTTCTTTTAATATCCTGTAGGGCATTGATATTATCAAACTCAATGTCCAAACTCTTTTTTGCATCTCTAAATTGCTCCAGTTGAAGATTGGCATCGGCCAAGTTGAGCGTGTTTTCAATAACCTCGCTCTGGTGTCCGTTGCTTGGCGAGGATTTCAGCACCTCAATGCTACTTTCCAACAAGGGAATGGCCTCTTCATATTCTCCCAAAAGTACATGGCACTTTCCTATATTACCTTCTATTTCAGCTTTTAAGAGGTCCGCATCGAAAAGTTGTTGTTCTGTTTTTTCTTTTGATATATCGTTGATAAAAACATCAAGGTACGCCTTCGCTTTTTTAAGCTCGCTCATGGCCGTCGGGGCGGAATTATCCAACCTTAAATAGTTACCCACCTTGCTATGATATTCGGCCAGACCGTACGAGTCATTGTCGGCAATCGTAGGTTTTACCTCCATAATGTATTGGTTTCTAGCCTTACGGTGCAAACCAAGGTTACTGTAAATGTCATAGAAGGCCACGTTTTCGGTGATGCCTATTTCACGTTTTTCCTTACGTATTTCTATCTGCTTGTCATACAGCTGGAGATTGGCGTAATTATCGTCGAGAACATCAAGAACTATTTTTATGGAGGTCCTGTTCATGGAATCTTTGGCCGCATATAATTCTTTGGCAAGAGCAATACTCTTATCGTAGTCCCCCAAATCATTATAAATCTGGGCCTGCATCATTTTGTATTGGCCCAAGGCAATTGAATCATTGGTGGTTTGGGAATTGGATAAATATATTTTGATGGTATCCAACCAATCGTAGGCAGAATTCACGTTATACCTATCCATTGAATTAAAGAAAATATCAAAGCGCTCACCTGAGTTGGGTGCGTCTTGAAATTGATTCAAAACGCTGATCTCATCATCTTGAATGGCCTGACCCCAAGAGGCATGACAAAACACAGTGATTAAAGCAATAATTGAGGTTTTCAGGAATAATTTCATTACTTCAATTCGATAATACTCCAAATAGGATTTAGGTTCTAAAGGATTTTGTGTTTTGTTCTTATTTTTTGACGCCGTACTAGTCACAAAAAGCAGTTTAAGCAGGGATAATTGCCATTAGGTGTGCATGTGCCCTGCGAAGAAATCTCTATGTATAGAACGGTTCTTTTGATTCAAAATTAAATCCATTAACATTGAGATGTTCACTATTGTTGTGAAATGGCCGATTTCTGTTGTGAAAAGTAAAATGGTGTATATGAAAGTACCATTTATCGATGTTTTGTGCCGTTCATGGAATAAATGATTCCCTCAGCATAGATAAAACAAAAAAGGCCTTGTTATTAAAACAAGACCCTTTTACGAGAACACTATATGAAAATGAAAAATTACTTTTCTTGACTAATTACACTCTAAAGATATTTTTAGTCTTGCTTTTAGTGAAACTTATGTTGTGAACAGTAGAAAAGTTGTGGTTATCCCACCGGAAACAAAAAAGTGCCCTTAAAGGGCACTTTTAAATCCTATGCGTTCTTTTTCCTAGCTGTTCATAGAAGAAATAATGAACTCCTTAAAATCTTTGGATATCGGAATAAGGTTATTGTTGATCATAATGTCCTTTGAATTAATGGCATCAATATGATCGACATTGACAATATAGGACTTGTGGGCCCTATAAAATTTATTCTTTGGCAATTTTTCCAAGTAGTCCTTCAAAGGTGAGCGAACCAAAAACTTTTTGTCTGCTGTGTTCACTTCCAAATAAACATTATCCGCTTTGATAAATTGTATGTCCTTAAATTGAATACGATAATAAAGGTGTTGTTTTTTTACAAATATGGAATCCTTAAGTACCGAATTGGAAGTAAAAGCATCGCCTTCACTACCGGCGATTTCCTTAGTGTTCTCCTTTCTTGAATAATTGAAATTCGAAAGTGCTATTTCTATGGAGGTATAAAGATCTTGCTGTTCAAACGGTTTTACCAAATAACCATCCGGCTTCACCGTTTTGGCATTCTCTACTGTGGCCCGATCTGAGTTTGAAGTGACAAATATGAAAGGTATATTATACTTTTCACGAATATGTTTTCCAAGGTCGATTCCTGTTTTATCTGATGCCAGGATGATATCAATCAGGACCAAATCAACATGATTATTCTTTAATACTTCAACCGCTTGTTCGTAAACAATCACATTATCAACAATCTCGTACCCTATCTCCTCCAACATGGACTGCATGTCGTCGGCGATAATTACGTTATCCTCAACAATCAATATCTTAATGAGATGTTCCAAGTTTCGTTAAGTTTAGTGGGTTAGTACTCAAAATTACAAAAAATAATTAACTGCTATCATGAACAAAACTGACAGAAGGAAGGTACTTAGGGCCAATTTCTTTAGTTCCGGATCAAGCAATTTGGGTTGCTTTGTCTTCATTACTTTTAAAAGATGGAGGCCAATGGGCAGAAAAACCAGCAGATAAAATGAATGCTGCCATGGGATACGGGTTGCCCAACCAAAATACAACATGGCCAAAAAAGAGAGCGCTATTAGAGCCAGGTGATATCGTTTTCCATTCTCAAATCCCATAAATACTATTAGTGTATTTTTTCCATGGGTTTTATCCGAGTCAACATCTCTTAAATTATTTAGGTTTAATACTCCGACACATAAAAGACCAATGGTTATGGCTGGCAAAAATGCTGTCCAATCCAGAGACTTGGTGTACAAAAACATACTTCCCAATACTCCTATTAAACCAAAGAAAATAAAAACAGCTACATCACCCAATCCTCTATAACCATATGGGCTGGTGCCCATGGTATATCGTATGGCGGCCCAAACACTGAGGGCGCCTAAGACTATAAATAAGGTAAAATATCCGATATTCTCCGTCCCGAAAGCCGCTAATAACAGTAGTGTTGCCAATAAAAGGCTTAGAACTACGGATATGACTATCCCTCTTTTTAACGAGGCTCTAGAAAGAAGACCCGATTGCAGTGCTCGTTGAGGTCCTATTCGACCTTCGCTATCTGTCCCCTTAACTCCATCTCCATAATCATTGGCAAAGTTTGAGGTAATCTGGAAGCCCACTGTGGTAAGGAGTGCCAGTACGAATATCGTTGTATCAAAAAAACCTTCCCTTAAGGCCAAGGCGGTTCCCGTTATGATTCCTGATAATGAAAGTGGCAGTGTGCGTAACCTGGCTGCAAGGAGCCATGCCTTAAATGGGCTCAAATCTAATAGGGGTCTTCTATTTGTACCCTTTTCCCGTCTTGGTAAGAGGCGACGAACGCATCCTCAAAGCCCATTTGAACCAATTGCTTTCTAAACACCCGGGCTTCATCCAAAGTTTCAAAATTACCCAAGGAATAAGCGTAGAAAGGGTTAGTCTTTACAAACAAAGTATTGGTAAGGGCCTCGGAGGCCAAGGTGACATTGTTATCCACAAAGGATTTTATTTGCACGGAATAAATCTTTTCCTTTTCCAAAAAAGCCTTTGCCAAATAGAATTCATGAACTAAACTGAGTTCTTGGTTCTGAAGTTTAAGATTGTCTATTCGGGTTTTAATGGCGTCCAAACTATCAATGGAAACTAGGAGGTTATTTTGGTTCTCCAATGCATTTTTGCTGCTGAATCCTGCGGTGTAAGACGTAATGGCCAAGACACTTACTATAAAAAGCAACGAGATGGAAAGCAACACATTTCGCTGCAATTTCAGTTTGCGTAAATCCTTATTCTTGAATTTGATTTGGTCTAAAAGTCTCTCATTAATGATTTGGGCCTTATCGATATCCTTATGAAGATCCAATAAATCGCTTTCTTCGATAAATGGCATATTAAATGGAGTTAAAGTTTTTGAGTTCAGTTAACTAGATAAGCATCAATAAGTTACTGCTTCCCTGTATTGCAAATGTAAACTTTTTGCAAATAGAAAAAACTTGGAGCTTCAATTTTTTTTCAACGCAAAGCTTGCTGGGGCCACTTATTGCGACAAATAAATACCGTCGTCTTTAATTAGTATTTTTCGTTGTTTGTATAAAATTCCAATGGCCTTTTTGAAGGCTTTTTTGCTCAAATGCAAAGCATTTTTGATTTCATCGGGTGATGATTTGTCGTGCAGTGATAGGTATCCTCCACTTTCATGTAACCTATCCAGCACCAATTGGGCCGATGGTTCGAGCATCTTGGTTCCCAAAGGTTGTAGGGTTACATCAATTTTGTTGTCCTCCCTCACATTTTTGATATATCCTTCCAAATAATCCCCAACTGCGATTGGCCGAAAAACATCGCTTTCGAAAAGCAATCCCAAAAATTTATCATCAATGATTACCTCCCACCCTAGAGGTGTTCTTCGGCTCACAAGTAGATTTACCTTGGTGTTCACTGGCAAATCAAATCCTACGTTGGTTAAATGACGATTGATTCTACTGGTAGCCACTAAACGAAATGATTCTTCGTCCAGATAACAATACACTACGTATTTCTTTCCCTCCTCCATCCTAACTCGCTGTTCGCGAAATGGCGCCAAAAGATGTTTTTCCAAACCCCAGTCCAAGAAGGCCCCAAAGGGACTTACCTGCTTTACCTCGAGATATGCAAAACAATTTCTGCGAACCAGTGGTTGCAACGTGGTGGCGATGGGTCTTTCATTATTGTCCAAATAACAGAATACCTGCAGTTCATCATTTATCTCAAAATCAGCCGGAACATACTTGTTGGGGAGCAAAATCTCGGTGTCTTCGTCATCTCCCAAAAACAATCCTACGCTGGTGCTTCTAAGCACCTTTAAGGTATTAAAGTTTCCCAATTCAATCATCTTTGTAAATGTAGTCAATAAAAAAAGCTACCCGAGGGTAGCTTAAAACCGATTTGTTTTCTTTCTAGTTATAAACAGATTCTTTTCCAAAATGTTTGGTCAGCATATAATAAATTACGGCCCTATGCTTATTCTTATCTGAACGGCCGTAGGTGTCTATTACGCTATTTATGGCTCCCAAAAGATCACCATTGTCCGGAAGGCCTAGTTTTTTTATCAAAAAATTATTCTTTACGGTTTCAAGCTCTTTGTCGTCCGACCCAGAAACCTTGGACGCGTCCAGGTTGTAAATGGCAGGCCCTAAGCCAACAGCAACCTTGTAAAGAAGGTCCATATCTGGGGTTTGCCCAAACTTATCCTTTATATCTGCGGCGTACTTTTCCACCAATTCATCTCTTTTGCTCATAATAGTCAGTGTTCTTAAAATTAAAGGGATTGATAATACTTCTAAGATATGAAATCGAAGTAATCGAGCAAAATTTTGTTGTTCTTCAATCGGGGTGTGAAAACCTCTAGAATCTTAGGGTTTTCAGAGGCATTGTAAAAGCTCTTCAATGCACTTGAAAGCTCTTGTTTGCTGCTTACATTTTGATATTCAAACCCATACATTCTTGCCAAGTGATTGGCTTTATGCGAATGTGTGGTTTCAAAGAATGTGGTAAATTCCTCGGATTCCTCTTTTCCTGGTAGTATTCTAAAAATTCCTCCGCCCGAATTATTGATCACTAAAATCCGAAAGTCTTTCCGAGCGGCATTGGTCCAAAGACCATTGCTATCATAGAAAAAACTAAGATCACCTGTTATCAAAATGGTTGGCGTGTCATTGTAAATAGATGCCCCGATCGCAGTAGAGGTGCTCCCATCTATCCCGCTGGCACCACGATTGCAAAACACAGCAAGCGATTCATTCATTGGAAACAACTGGGAATATCGCACCGTGGAACTATTTGATAGGTGTACTTGATAACCCTTGGGAATTGCCCTTTGAATTTGGTCCATTGCCCAGAAATCGGAAAACGGAATCTGTTCCAAATAATCTTCCCTTTTTAACTCATAAGCATCCCTAACCTTCTTCCAATAAGGGTTGTAGTCTTGGTCTCCGGTTTTTGTAACGGCAAGGTTGCGCAAAAAGGTGTTTGCATCCGTTTTAATATGTTCAGAAAGACTAAAAAAAGTATCGAAGGCCTTCTTTTTGTCAACATGCCAATGTTGTTTGGGTTGAAAATCCCTGAGGAACGCCTTTATTTTTTTTGAAACAATAAGACCTCCAAAGGTGATGAGCAAATCGGGTCGTAAATTTTCAAAGAGCTGTTGCCTATTGGCTGACTTTTCTATGGGTGCAATGATGCTATCGATACTTGGGAAAAAGTCTGGATGATGAAGATTGGATGTGGTCTCGGTAAACACAACAACGGAATCATCCTCAGCTAGTTTATTTAATACTTCAGTATTGACCGATTTGGGAGGGTTAACCCCTACCAGAATCATTTTACGTTTGCTGGAATTCCAAACGGAAGCATAGGTTCCATAATCCTCGGTTTCCACATCTACCAAATCTCGTTGGTCAAATTTGGGCGCTGTTATCTGAAGGTCTTTGGTTTGACCATACAGGGGCTCTTCAAAGGGTAAGTTGACATGTACGGGTGACCTTTTGGTGCTTGCTACCTGTAGTGCGGTTTGAATTTCCTTTTCATTGTATGCTTGAATATCCTCTTGGGATTCCATAAGCATCTCGGGACTAAATTGTTGAATGGTTTCAGGAAAATGGCTTACATCTTGTTTCAAATTTGCAGAATATCCAATGTGATTGGCAAAAACATTTTCCTGTCGGATGGTCTGCCCATCCCCTACATCAATTTTATATTTAGGTCGATCGGCGGAAACCACAATGAGCGGAATATCGCTATAGAAAGCTTCACAAACTGCGGGATAATAATTTAAAAGGGCACTACCTGATGTGCACAATACAGCTACCGGTTCTTGCAACTGCAAGGCCATACCCAAAGCGAAGAAGCCCGCACTTCTTTCGTCAACCATACTAAAACAATTGAAATTGGAGTTTTTTGAGAAACCTAAAGTAAGCGGTGCATTTCTGGAACCGGGAGAAATTACGATGTTTTTGATCCCCCACGACTTAAAGAACAAAACCAAGGTTTGTGCTGAGGGTATATCAGAATATATCATGGATTACAAAAATACGTTCCAAAAGCCTATTTCCCTAAAAGAGAATTATGAAATTAGAGCATGTTCAGCATGGTTCGGCTTTTGTTCTGGGTTTCCTCCCATTCCTTTTCCGGGATGGATTCTGCGGTAATGCCGCCACCTACAAAAATTCGAGCGTTGCCACCCTCAAGTTGCATGCATCTCAGGTTGACAAAAAGTGAAACTTCTTTCTTTCCTTCCAAGTTCAACTCTCCCAAAAATCCGGTGTAAAAGGTTCGGTCATATCCTTCATTTTCCAAAATGAAAGCTGTGGCTTTATTAACTGGAAGCCCACAAACAGCAGGTGTGGGATGAAGTGCTCTAACCACCGATACAACACTTGCATCCGGCAACAACTCACCAGTCAAAGGGGTTTTAAGATGCCAAAGTTTTCCGGCCCTTACGGTTTCCAACGCTCCGGAATGAATTTTTTTGAGATATGGGCGCAGTTTTTCTTGAATGAACGATGTGACAACGCCTTGTTCTTCCAATTCCTTTTTTTCCCAGTAAGGAACACTATTGTCAATGATAGGTAAGGTCCCTGCCAAGGAAACGGTTGTCAACTTTCTTTGTTTTATGGAGACCAAAGTCTCCGGAGTTGCACCACACCACAAGCCTATTTTTGGATGAAAGAACAAATAACAAAATGCGTTCGAATAAGAGTTCAGGAGACTGGTAAAAAGTTCAATAGGCTGCCTTTTTGTCTGCACATCGATTTTGCGAGATAAAACCACTTTTTGAATCTCACCTGATTTTATAACCTCCAGACCCTTGCAAACCAAATTGATATGGAACAATTTCCCCTCCTCTGATTGGGGAATGGTACTCACCACCTTTTGTTCCTCCAAGATATGGGTGGACTCAATGCGTTCATCAGGTTGAATTAAGATAGCTCCTTTTGATAAATCAAATGGTGCAAAAACAAAGCCTTCTTCTTTAAACTTCTCTGTTTTATGAAGCTCATCGGTATTTTGGAAAACTCCTTGGACCTTATCCGAATTTGGTTTTCGATAGATGCAAAATGGCAAATTCCGTTGTATCCAGTCTTCACCTTTGTTGAGAACCTTGTCCAATGCTTTATTTTCTAGGTAGGGCAATCGTGGTCAACTTGCAATTGGAGATCAATTCACCGGAGTCATTGGTTACTTTTATTTCCCAAAGTTGTGTTGTTCTGCCCTTGTGCAAAATAGCTGCTCTTGCATACACATAGCCTTCTCGAATTGACTTTACATGGTTAGCTGCAATTTCTATCCCCCGAACATAGAATTCCTGCCCATCCAAAAAGATGTAAGAAGCTGCACTTCCCACACTTTCGGCCAAGGCAACCGAAGCCCCTCCATGAAGAACCCCGTCAGGTTGATGTACCCTTGGGCTGACAGGCATTCTGGCGATTAGATAGTTTTCCCCAACATCAACGTACTCAATCTCCAGAGTTTCCATCAATGTGTTCTTTCGGATTTGATTACAGATTGCCAGAATTTTTTCCTTGTGTTCGGTCATAGTAGTTTTCAATAAAAAAATTAGGACTCAGGGTTTACGCGACACCATTTAATTGGGTACATCTTCAGTTTTCTCCTGGGGATAGTATTCGATTTTTCGGGATGTGTAGCTGTTTCCTGGAGTAACAATTTGTCGCACCCAATTTTTGTCAAGGCTGTCATCAAACTGGTAAATGTATTCCTTCATAGATTTTGAATTGCTGGTCTGAGTGACTTCTTTCGTTAGCATACCATTGGTGTCGTAACTGTAAAACATCTTTTTGTCCGAGGCAAAACGCTTCTTTTGAAGGTCATAGGTAAAGGATTCTCTTGAAACTAGCGCCCCCTCACCCTCAAAGACTTCCTCCACCGCCTTATTCGGTTCACCATCGACAAACTCCTTGGTCAATACAATCTTCGTCTTAGTAGTGTTGGATTTCTTTTCAGATGTCCTAATGGATTTTTCAATAATACCATTGAAGAAATAGCTACAGGTTTCCTCATCCTTATTTGTTTCATAAGAAAGGGTAATATCATCCACACCATCGGCGTTGGAGGAGGTAATTTTCATTAGTCGTTCCTGATTATCGTACTCGTAGGTCTGTTGCTCTAGAAATTCCTTATCATAGGATATGATCTTTTCACTTACCCTTCTTTGAGCCGTAGTATCCACAGTAAAAAAATTGACCATGGAGGTAGTAACATCCAAAATGTTATCCTTGTAACTCTCCATACGCTTTTCTACAAGCTCTCCTTCCTCATATTTATAATACGTAATGTCTTGGTCCGATTCGTTGTATTGTGTCACCGTGCTGACCAATCTACCTTCTTCATCAAATTGAAAAAGTTCCCTTCCATAATCCGTAATAACCAAGCATGATTTCACCTTTCCCTTCAAATCAAAGTCTTCAACTTTGAAAATCTGGAGCTCCTGCGAAAAGAGTCCATTCACAAAAAGAAGAAATAATAGTATGACGCTAAACAGGTTCTTCATGGTTTTGCAAAATTAGCAGTATGCTTTCAATAATAAAATCAAAACCAGTGCCATAACCCAAATTTAATTTTAAAAATTGCCTTTTAGAAACTGCGTTCTGGATAAAACGGCTCGATATCCATAGAAATCTTCTTATCTGAAATCAATTCAGAGACCAACTTTCCGGTCGCGGGGCCCGTGCTCCACCCCATCATAGCATGCCCAGTGGCTATAGTTAGGTTTTTAAATTTAGATGCCCTACCAATATAGGGTAATCCATCTGGTGTCACAGGGCGAAGACCAAAGCCAGCCATTCTTTTATCCTTGTCGTTAATTTGCAATCCCTCGTAATAATCACCAGCACTACTAGCTATTGCTTCGATACGTTCTTTTCGAATGGTATCGTTGATTCCTGAAAATTCCATGGTGCCAGCGAAACGGGTAAAACCTCTCATCGGAGTTACCGCAATTTTGGCTTCCAAGAGCAGTGCCGGCATGGAAATCCCAGTATCCGTGGTAACATTGATGCCGTAGCCTTTTCCGGCTTGCAACGGAATTCTAACATTAAGCTTTTTGGCCAATCTTGAAGTCCAGCTACCTGATGCCAACACCAACTCCTCCAAGTCGTAAACCTGTTTGTCGGTTTGTATGGATTTTATGGTGTCACCTTCTAAGTGGAAATCTTGTACTTCCTCATTCCCAATTATTTTGACTCCCTTACCCAACAAATAGTTTTGCAGGGCCTGCATAAAAGTGCTTGGAGTCATGTGACGGTCACATAGGTAGTAAAAAGCACCCGAAGCATTTATCTGGACATTGGGCTCCAGTTTTTGTAGCTCTTGACGATTTAGATGAGTGACTTCTAAATCAAGTTCCTCGGCCCTGGATGCTGTTTTGGCCTCGTGGTCCCTTTCCTTTTCAGTCTTGTATATCATAAGAAGCCCTTTATTCTCTAAATGAAAGTCCTCAAACGTATCCAATGTCTTAAAGCTGTCGTAGAGCTCCCTCCCTAATAAATTAAGGTCTCTGATTATGGGCATAGCACGTGCTACTTTTCTGCTTGTCGCGGACTTTTTAAAGCTCCAGGCCCACTTAAAAAAATCAAGGTCCCAGCGCGGTTTCATATAAAATGGGCTGGACGAATCAAACATGTACCGAAGTCCTTTGGTTATCATACCAGGTGCGGCTAACGAAACTATATGACTTGGAGTTATGTATCCTGCATTGATATAAGAAGCTCCTGAATCTAAATTCGATTTATCTATTACGATAACCTCATGTCCTTCCTGAGCTAAAAAATAGGCAGATGACAAACCTACAATACCACCACCAACAACAATGACTTTTTTACTCATCTAAATCACCTGAAAACCGTGGGCATAGGGATCATCCTCGGTGTCTATGGTGATTGTATTACGACCATAGACTTTTGCCCAACCTTTAATACTAGGGATAATTCCCTTTATGCCCGAAATTAAGGTTTCTTGCTCAACCTTTCCCTTAAAGGTGGATCCAATATAGCTCTCGTGGATGTATTCATCCCCAAGGCTTAGCTGCCCTTTGGCATGTAGTTGTGCCATTCTTGCTGATGTCCCAGTACCGCATGGAGAACGATCAATGGCTTTATCCCCATAGAAAACTGCATTTCGACCATTGGATGAAGGGTCCAAAGGCTGGCCTGTCCACAGAATATGGGATACCTTGTTGATATTTGGATTTTGGGGATGAACAAAGCGGCCTGGATATTTTGTGTTGATTTTTTTTCGCAGTTCTTGTGAAAGACTTACAAGTTCTCCTGCAGAATAGTTGTGCATTCCTGAAAAGTTTTCCTGCTCATCGATAATCGCATAAAAATTTCCACCATAGGCTACATCAAAATGCAGCTCACCCAAAACTGATGAGTCGACCTTTAGATTTTCACTTGCCATAAAACTGGGCACATTGGTGATTTTGACCCATTCCACTTTATCCTTGGGTTTATGGTAATCTATTTTCACAAGTCCTGCAGGGGTTTCCAACCGAATTCTTCCAGGAGTTTTCGGTTGTATTAACCCTTCTTCCAATGCTATGGTCATCGTGCCTATGGTTCCATGCCCACACATAGGCAAACATCCGCTGGTCTCTATGAATAATATGGCAACATCATTTTCTTTTTTATGAGGTGGATATAAGATGCTTCCACTCATCATGTCATGTCCTCTAGGTTCGAACATTAAGCCTCTCCTGATCCAATCGTAATCCCGCATAAAATGCTGGCGCTTTTCCTCCATGGTTTGGCCAATCAAATCAGGGGCACCTTCCTTGACCAATCTGACTGGATTTCCACAGGTATGCGCATCAATACATTTGAATACATGTACTGCCATAAGAATTGAATTCTTCGGTATTGAATTTTTATCCAATATAGCGATATCGTCCCAAATTAGGCGTACGTCGAATTAAGGTTGGGACCAAGACCCCAATCCAATGTTTCGAACCCTTTCAATTTCACGGGGTTGCAATCTTTTGACTACTTTTGGTAAATTTTGAAAAATACCGTCACATGAAAAAAATGATTTTGGTTTTCCTTGGATTGGTTTCAGCTTGCAATTCCTCTCAGAAAACGGTGAGTGAAACTGCTGCTGTTAAAAAAGAGGTCAATCCTCTCGAATATGCGGAAACCATCACGCAAGAGGAATTAAAAGACCACCTATACATCTATGCTTCAGATGAATTTGAGGGTAGGGAAACTGGAGCGCCTGGACAAAAAAAGGCTGTGGAGTATTTAAGAAAGGAGTATCAAGAGCTCGGCATTCCAGCTGCAAAAAGTGATGGGAATTATTTTCAGAAAGTGCCCCTGGAAATTGCGAGTGTGCCCGTTGGAAGTATTTCATTAAATGGTACTTCTTTCGACCTGGGTGAAGATGTGATTACTTTCACTACTGCCATGGGGAATTATTCAGAGGTTGTTTATTTGGGATATGGCATTGAAGAGGGTGATTATTCGGATTATACCAATCTAAACGTTCAAGGGAAACTTGTATTGATTAAATCTGGGGAACCAGAAAACAAAGATGGAACCTATACCTTGACCGGTACCACCGAGAAATCAGCTTGGAGCAACATGTCACAAGCCATGGAGAAGAAATCCAAATTGGCCATTGAAAAAGGCGCTCAAGGGATTCTGTATTTTGATTCAGAAAATTACCCCAGGTTCAAGGGGTACTACGAATTCATGAAGAACAACAAAAGTGGCAAAATGTCACTGAAACAAGAGGCCAGTGATAATTTTATTGTACTTCTCAATGAAACCGCCAGCAAAGTTCTAAAAAAGGATATTGTTGAAGATAATGAGCCGAAGGCAATCAATTCCGAGGTTGATCTAAAAATTTCTAGCGGGAATGGTCAGGTGGATTCAGAAAATGTGGTGGCCCTCTTAAGAGGAACCGAAAAACCAGATGAGTATGTGGTCATTTCATCACATCTAGATCATATTGGTGTCAATGCGGACGGACAAATCAACAATGGTGCGGATGATGATGGATCGGGCAGCGTTGCCCTACTAGAAATTGCAGAAGCTTTTAAGAAGGCGAAAGAGGAAGGTAATGGACCCAAGCGATCTATTGTATTCTTACATGTGACAGGGGAAGAAAAAGGGTTATTGGGTTCTAAGTACTATACAGATTATGAGCCTATCCTTCCCTTGGAAAACACTGTTGCCAATTTGAACATTGATATGATCGGTAGAATTGATCCAAAGCGTGAGGGAGACCGAAACTACATTTATCTTATTGGTTCTGATAAATTAAGTACAGAACTGCACAATCTGTCCGAAGAAGTAAACACCAAGTATAGCCAAATAGAATTGGATTATACCTATAATGACGAAAATGACCCCAATAGATTCTATTACCGAAGTGACCATTATAATTTCGCAAAAAACAACATTCCCATAATTTTCTATTTTAACGGTACCCATGCTGATTATCACAGGCCTGGGGACACAGCTGATAAGATAAACTATGATCTGTTGGAGAATCGTTCACGACTCATTTTCCATACTGCATGGGAAGTTGCCAATAGGGCCAACAAGGTTGTTGTAGATAAAGTTTCCAAATAGATATTGAGTCCTTAAAACGAAAAAAGCCCCTTTAAAGGGGCTTTTTTATGGGTGGAAGACCGGGTTCGAACCGGCGACCTCTGGAACCACAATCCAGCGCTCTAACCAACTGAGCTACAACCACCATTTAAAGCGGACGCAAAGGTAAATGTTTTTCTTATTTCTATCAAAAGAAATCCATATTTCTGGCTGGACATCTGATCCATACAGACAATCTCAATTAAATTGATTGAGAGTATTGCCCTAAACTGAATTCAAAAACTATCAGTGTACGACGGTAAGCGCTACCCCAAGTAAAACTAAAAATTGGCATTATATCGATAAACAGCAGGTTTCATAACATCAAACATACATTTTTCCGCATTTCACAACATTAACTTACAGAATATTCCTATAGCATCTATTTTTATCCAATTATAGAAACAAGGTGTAGATGCCCCAAATCACTAAAACAAATCACCTACAACTTTTGCTAAGACGTGTCCTTGTTCTTGGTATGATGGTTCTTTTTACCCTTCCGACCATCTCCCAAAAAAGTAAGAGAGATAGTATCGCTTACCGATTGAAACGATTGGAATCTACCAATAGATTTAATGTTAAGGATACCACCCATATCGATTTGTTGGCCAATCTAGCCAGGGAATACCGCTTCATTAATAACGATAGTCTTTATAATATCTCAAAGAAAGTACTTGAGCTAAGTAGAGAGATTGGTTACAGCCTTGGTGAGATCAAAGCTTTGGAAGGGCTCGGTAATTACTACTCGGACCAAGGTGACCAGAACAAATCGTTAAGCTACTTCAAAAAAGCACTGCGTATTGCCAAAAAAGTAGGTGCTACAAAATGCGAACTCAGCATCATCAATGGGTTGGGTCATGATTATGCGTATATGGGCAACTACGCGGAAGCCCTTAACATTTATCTTCAGGGAATCGATTTGGCAAAACAAACGGAAAACAAGCACATGTTGTCCATTTTAAATGAGAACATTGCCGCTTTGTACGCCGATCAGAAAGACTTTAAAAATGCCCTTATCTTTTATGATAAGGTCCAGACCATCAATCAAGAAATTGGCAATGATATTATTAAGGCAGAAACCCACAGTAACATGGCCTCTTTGTATAAAGATGCCAAAAACTATGAGTTGGCCATGTTCAATATCAACAATAGCATCAACACTTTTGAAAAGCACAAGGTATACGATTGGTTGGCCTATGCTTATGAAGTAAAAGGAAGTATTTATTTGGAGCAAAAGAAATACCAATGGGCCCTATATTGGTATGATCAAAGTAGTATGCTCCATACACATCAATTGGATGATGATCGCGAGAAAATTCAGCTGATGAACGGTATGGCCAATGTATATCTCGGTCTAGACCGAGATAGCCTTTCTATGGTATTTGCCAACGAGGGATTCAGGCTATCGAAGAAAATAAAATCACTGCAAGGTCTTATTGATTGCTCAGAAACCCTATATAAACTACATAAAAAGGGAAATAAGAGCGAGGCGGCACTTTCTTATCTAGAAACTTTTAAAAAGCTTTCCGACTCCCTATCCAAGGATAAAAATCGCCAAAGTCTGGCGCTGCTCGAAACCAAATTGGAGTATCAGCAAGAAAAGCAAGAACTTATAGCCGCCAATGAAACCGCTTTGGCAAAGCAGAGAAATTACATCTACTTCTCTATCCTAGCCGTTTTGATTCTATGCACGGTTATCTTTATTATTCGTAGGAGCGAAAACATTCAGAAGAAGTTGAATAGAGAATTGAAAGAGAAGTCAAAAGTAGTTAGCGAACGCGAAACGCAACTCAACGAAATAAATAGAACCAAAACCAAGTTGTTGTCCATTATTGGACATGACCTAAGAGGACCGATTGGAGGCTTACAAGGTATCTTAAAACTTTTTACTCAAGGAGAAATCAGTAAAACCGAATTCTTATCATTCATTCCCAAGCTTCGGAATGATGTGGAAAATATTTCCTTTGCGCTCAACAATCTTCTTTCTTGGGGTCAAACCCAATTGAATGGGGTTGTTACCAAACCCAAACGCATCTACATGGAAAAATTGGTTACCGGAAATATTCAATTGCTATCGGAAGTGGCGGCAGGAAAATCAATCAAAATTATTAATCAACTGCCTGAAAGTGTCCCCATTTGGGCCGATCAAAATCAGATTGATATTGTTGTGCGGAACATACTGAGCAACGCCATAAAATTTACTCCAGAAGACGGTTTGATTACCATTGAAGCCCAAGAAAAAGATCGATCATGGCAAATTATGATTCGGGACACAGGGATTGGCATGAACAAGGAAATCCAGAAAAAGATATTTGCGGAAAGCAACAATATCACCACGTATGGCACCAATAATGAACGTGGTACCGGACTTGGTTTATCACTCTGCAAAGAGATGATTCTAAAGAATCGCGGACAAATCTGGGTGGAGAGTACCTTAAGAAAAGGGTCTTCTTTCTATTTTACCTTGCCCAAAGCCGAAAAGAAATACCAACAAGCCAGCTGATCAAATCAGGCAATCCAAGTTGTCAACGGCAACAAAGCGTTCAACGGTAAAACCTTCAGCATAATCAACCCCGACCAATCTCCCAAGATCTCGAGCTCGGTAATTTATACTATCAATAAATGTTTTGCTGCTGATGGGTGTCTCTGGCTCGTCACTATTGGGGTCAAAAAACTGGGAACCATATGCCATGATGGCTTCTTCCTTTTTTCCGATAAAATCGGAAACGTCGACAACGAAATCGGGCTCTAGATTTTTCCATTGAATAAAATGATACACCAACTTGGGACGCCACGCCTCCTGCCATTCATCCTCCCCCTCCATCTTCGTATCAATTTTAACCAATCCACTTAAAAAACAGGCATCACTCACCAATTGACTTCCCCTGGCATGGTCAATATGTCGGTCATCAATAGCATTGCAAAGCACAATTTCAGGGCGATATTTTCTTACCATTTTTATGATTTCCAACTGATGGGCTTTGTCATTGCTAAAAAAACCATCGGCAAACTCCATGTTTTCCCTAATAGCTATTCCCAATATTTCTCCAGCCTTGGCAGATTCCTTATCTCGAATCTCAGCAGTCCCACGGGTTCCTAATTCGCCACGTGTCAAATCAATAATACCAACCTTTTTTCCTCTCGAAACCTCTTTGGCAATGGTACCTCCCGCTCCAAGTTCTGCGTCGTCTGGATGGGCACCAAACACTAGAATGTCCAATTTCATAAATGAATAATTATACCGGTAAAGAAACTGATTTTGTTTCGGATATGGCCTGTTCGATATCGCCTATCAAGTCCTCCAATTCTTCGATTCCCAATGAAAACCGAACCAACGAATCCTTTATACCCTGCTTTTCCCTGTCCTCTGGACTCATGAGGGCATGAGAGGTTTTCGCCGGGGAAATCATTGTACTTTCCAGTCCAGCTAAACTCATTGAGGGCTTTATCAGTCGAAGGTTTCTAAAAAAATGGGAAACATCAATTTCAGATTTGAGCTCGAAGGAAAGCATTCCTCCAAAGCCTTTCATTTGCGATTTGGCCAATTCATGTTCAGGATGGGTCTCTAGACCTGGATAATTGACAGCAGCAACATCGGGATTGGATACAAGATACTTGGCCATTAGAAGCGCATTCTCATTTTGAGCCTTTACCCTAAGTGCCATGGTTTTAATGCTCCGTTCCAACAACCAAACCGTATAATCACTTAAACTCCCACCAAAACAAATCGCCGTTTGGTAAATGCGATCCATATTTTCTTTAGATGAGGCGACAACGCCTGCACAGATATCAGAATGACCTCCCATGTATTTGGTGGCACTGTGCATTACCACATCGATACCAAAATCGATTGGGTTTTGATTGATGGGGCTCGCAAATGTATTATCAATCAACGTGAAAATGCCTTTTTCCTTGGCCAAATTAGCGACCCCTTTCATGTCGGTTATGGTCAAAAGTGGATTTGAAGGGGTTTCCAAATAAATCACTTTAGTGTTTGATTGAATCACTTCCTCGAAATCGACTACGTCCCAACCTTCTGTGAAAGTATAGGTAATCCCATATTTTTCAAGTTGGGTCACCGCAAAATTATAGGTTCCCCCATATAGGGTCTGCTGAAAGACAACATGGTCCCCAGCCTTCAAAAAAGCCATTAAAGCAGTACTAATGGCGGCCATTCCACTACCAAAAATCATGGCAGTCTCGGCATGTTCCAAGGCGGCCAGTTTTTTCCCCAACGCTTCTTGATTGGGCGTGTTGAAATATCTTGGGTACCTTTTTAGGTCAACATCCTCAAATGCATAGGAAGAACTCATGTACAAAGGAGAGGTCGCTCCCTTAAATAGCGTATCCTCTAAAGCACCTTCATGGGTACATAATGTATTCAAGCCTTTTTTCGTTTGACTCATGCCAATAAATTTTAGCTAAAGATACGAAACGGGCTATACTTGCACCTCTTTCCATTTTCCTTTTTTGAACCACACCATAGCAATTACAGCCAGCAATACTTCGGCCGAAGTAATCGCAATGAACACGCCTTTTGCACCCCATTCAAAGGTCAAGGCTGCCAAATAAGCAAACGGCAATTGATAGATCCAAAATGCCAAGAGGTTGATCTTTGTTGGGGTCTTGGTATCCCCTGCACCATTAAAGGCTTGGGTAACTACCATCCCGTAGGCATAAAAAACATAGCCTAGTGCAATTATTTGCAAGCAAAGCCCCCCATTTTCAACCACGCTGGGGTTGTCATTAAACAGTGAGATGATGTTGTCTGCGAAAAAGAAATAGATCACTGAGACAAGACCCATAAAATAGGCATTGTATTTTCCAGTTATCCAAACAGATGTTTCTGCCCTGTCGGGTTGTTTGGCGCCCAAGTTTTGTCCAACAAGGGTCGCGGCCGCATTGCTCATTCCCCATGAGGGCATCAAAGTAAAGAGTATCACCCGAATGGCAATGGTATACCCAGCAAGCACTTCGCTACCAAATTCGGACATGATGCGCATCAGGAAGACCCAACTTGAGGTACCAATCAAAAACTGGGCAATTCCACCTATGGAAACCTTTATAAGGTTGAGCATCACTTTGAAGTTCAACACCACATCCTTAAGCATGAGCTTAATACGGCTCCATCCAAAAAATAAAATCCCGATTTGAAACAATACTGCTGTTCCTCTTCCGATATTCGTGGCAATGGCTGCACCCATAACTCCATATTCAGGAATAGGGCCCAATCCAAAAATAAAAATGGGGTCCAGAATAATGTTCAGTCCGTTGGAAAGCACCAAAGTCCACATGGCAATAGAGGCATCCCCGGCACCTCTAAAAATGGCATTTATTAGAAAGAGAAGCATTATGGTCACATTACCCCCAATCAAAAATTGGGTATATCCATGTCCTTCGGCGATAAGGTCAGATTCAGCTCCCATCAGTCCCAGAATCTCCTTGGCATAAAAAATGCCGACTATACCAAAAACAATGGATATCAATATTCCAAGTGCAATAGCCTGTACTGCAGCCACTCGGGCCCCCGCTACATCTTCTTCTCCAATTCTTCGTGCTACCACTGCCGTTGCTGCCATGCTTAAACCAATGGCCAAGGCATACACCAGTGTAATCACCGATTCCGTTAAACCAATTGTAGCCACGGCATTTACGCTTACTTGGGAGACATAGGCAATGTCTACCAAGGCAAAAATGGATTCCATGAGCATTTCCAGAATCATGGGAATGGAAAGCATGAAAATGGCCTTACGAATGCTGCCCGAGGTAAAGTTGGATTCTTTGCCGGTTACCGCAATCCAGAAATAACTAAAGAATTTTTTAAGTGATGAAGTATGTGAGTTTGTCATTTTAAAAGAATTATGTTGCAAAAAAAAGAGAAGGTAGAGTCAACCTAAATGGAAAGTGTTCCACTTATTTTTTGGGCCTAAAGCCGGTGACATCTATGCTGTACATAATTCTTATAGCTTCATGATGGCACAAAGATGGGATTTTTTTTTGAACCACAAATAATTTCGAAATTATTTTATGTAATGTAAACGGTATCGCCAAAAACTGAAGCCACCTAAAATAAAGACCCCAAGAACGGTATACCATATAAACGAAGGGGTAATCACTTGGTCACCGCTGGCATAGCTATGAAGGCCAACTAAGTAGAAGTTTACTCCAAAATAGGTCATCATAATACTGGCAAAAGCAATGATGCTGGCAAAGCTAAAGGTCCATTTGCCCCGCAAGCCAGGTACCAATCTCATATGGAGAACAAAGGCATATATCATAATGGAAATCAACGCCCAGGTTTCCTTAGGGTCCCATCCCCAATAGCGTCCCCAACTTTCATTGGCCCACTGCCCCCCCAAAAAGTTTCCTATGGTGAGCATGACCAATCCGACGGTAAGTGTAAGTTCGTTGATGGTGACCAACTCGCGTAGATTGAGCTCCATCCGTTTTTTATTCTTTTTGGTAGTCAGAAGAATCAATAAAAGAGAAACAACACCTAAAATCATTCCTACCGTTAGAGGACCATAGCTTCCCACGATAACCGCAACGTGAATCATCAACCAATAACTATCCAAGACAGGAACCAAATTGGCAATGGAGGGATCAACCCAACTTTGATGGGCAATCCATAGTAACATGGAGGTTACAAAACCGCTTGCCGCTATGGTCAATTCGCTTTTTCGCCCAAAGGCCAGACCCATGGCCATGGTAGCCCATGATACATACAAAATACTTTCGTAGGCATCACTCCAAGGGGCATGCCCAGAAATGTACCACCGAAGAATAAGTCCGGCTGTATGCCAAATAAAGAAAATGATGAGTAGACCTTTCAGAAAATAAGCAGAAACAGTCCAAATCTCACGGTCTTTGAAAATTCTAAACACCAAAACGAGAAATAACAACACTCCTACCAAAGCGTAGTACTTATAAAGCCGGTTGAAGATGTCCAATTTGTTATAAAGAATTTCTGTTTTTATTTTTTGCTCAGTGGGTAAAACTTCGCTCCCGTGGTTTTGTTGGTTTTGCTTGAACGCTTCAAGTAATTTATCAGGCTGGGAATAGTCACCGGTTGCAATGGCCTTCTGTAAAGAGCCCAAATAAAAAGGAACGGCATTGCGAATAAAATTGGAGTACAACGAATCAGACACCTGATATTGTCCTCCACGATACTCGATGGCCGAAATCCACTTGTTGTTCTCATCGTTCAAAAGCGGAAATATTTTAACAATCTGTCCGCTAAGGGCAATGTTCAATAAACTCAGCCGCTCCCCTACCTTTTTAAAATCACTTTCAAATTTGGACGGATTTGTTGTTGAGGTGGCCTTTTCCAAATAAGGTTGGAGTTTGTACCCCCCTTTTTCGTCAAAAAAATCGGTGGCCTTTACAAATTCTGTTCCTGAAGGGACATCTATAATCTTTCGTATACTATCATTTTCACGCTTGGCCAAAGCAACGAATTCCGTGTTGTACCACACCCCAGGATTCATCATCATAGAAAGAAAAACCTGATTGGCATCGAGATTTTTGTAGGTATTCTTTCCACTTATTTTTCGCAACACTTCGGAGGCGAAGGTGTGAATGGGTTTCATCCTTCCTCCCTCGTCCTGGATTACTAAAGCCCCAAATCGTTCCGCATGTTCTTTGGAAACCACGGTGGTCTGAATTAGGGAATCAACCTGCTCCTGGGTTGGAAGAACATTATGCAGATGGTCATCCGCTGGCTGTTCTTGTCCAAATGTTGAAAAAACTCCAAAAACAAATAGTCCTATGGTCAATGCGGCTTTCTGCTTCCGAATTTTCTCCAATGACTTTGCTAATTCTTTAAAACGTGTTTTACCGGAAAACATCAGTCCCATAAGGCCTATATACAACAAAAAATACCCGATATACGTAATCCAGGTGCCCCAAAAATCATGGTTTACCGAAAGGACTGTACCTTTTTCATCAGGATGAAAACTAGATTGAAAAAAACGATATCCCCGATGATCCAATACATGGTTCATATAGATGTCATAGTCAAAAGGCCTTTGGTCATTGACCGTAATCTTGCTCATGAATGAAGCATAGCCCGTTTCCGTGCCGGGGTACTTTTCCGCAATAAAATCGTTGAGTTGAATGGCAAAGGGTAACTCATGAATCTTTGACCCGTAGCTCAGAGAAAAGTCCAATCCCGCGACATTGACTTTATCTGAAAAATCAGAACTCCCCTTGCCACCCAATAGCTTGATTTCCTGAGTTTCTCCATTCGCCGAAATGGCAACGACCAAAGCATCTTGCGTAGCCTCTGTAATTTCATCTTCCGCAACTTTGACCACTCCATATTTTCCTTTGGTCAAAGGTTCTGGAATTACAAATTGCATTCCCGCCATGGTATATAAAGATCTCAACTGCAGAATCTGTAAACTGTCGTTGACCACTTCCCCTTGAAACTGGTCTGCCATTCGAATAAACCTTCCTTCAAAAGGAGATTTGATTTTGAACCCTTCTTCATCAAAAAAGATATTTATGGCTCCTTGCGTTTCCTTGTTCAGGGCAAAAAGAACATTATGGATACTTGCGACCTGACCATCTTCCAAATAGTGCTCGTGTCGCTCTCCGTCACCCGCTTCAACGATTTTTAAGTATTCCTTTCCATTTTCATCAGGAATCAATCCTTCCTCTGCCCCACGAATGAAATCCACATAGGAAATAGTGAAAGGCTGACCATTGAAATCAGATTTCCATGGAAGGCTGGCGCGTTTGCCTTCAGAAGTAACCAAGATGTCATCTTCCAAAACCCTTCTTTTGGTTTCACCATTGATGTCCCCATCTACAAAAGCGGTGAGATAGGTTTTATCGGAATAAAAACGGCTTTCCGCATTTCCTTCCCGTATCGGCATAATGCCTTCATAACTAATATATCGGGTTACAAAGGCCCCTAGTATGATTAAAATCCAAGAAAGGTGTAAAGTGAGAATGGGCCATTTGTTCCAGGCCAAAAGCTTATACCGAAAGATATTGCCAACAAAGTTGATTACAAAAAACACCATAATGGCCTCAAACCAAGTGGCGTTGTAGATATAAATGCGTGCAGTTTCAGTACTGTACCAAGTTTCCACAAAAGTACCTATTGCCATTGCTGCAGCGAAAAGAAGGAAAAGAACTGCCATCAATTTGGTGGAGAAGAGTGTTTTCTTCAAAATATCGACCATAGGTACACGCTGTTTTCGGCTCGCAAAATTACTACCTTTTTGGCAGTTTCTTATGTAGATTAAAGTGGAAAAGCTTAAACAGATTTGTTAATTATTTTAAAAAGCGGCTTGGGTTAAATTTGTAGTTTTGATCATGCTTTCGGTAGTGCTTATTGGTACAGGAAATGTAGCCCATCATCTTTTTCGTGCGTTTCAAACAACCGATGTGGTCGAAATAGTACAGGTGTTTGGACGCGATGAGGGTAGCCTTAACTCATTTTTGGGCGAAGTTGAAATCGCTTCGGACTTCGACGCTATCAAAGACGCCGATGTATACCTTTTGGCAGTTTCTGATAAGGCTATCGGTACAATTTCCGAAAAACTTAAATACAAAACAGGGCTAGTGGCCCATACCTCGGGAGCGACAGACATGAACTTGATTTTATCCCAAAATCGAGGTGTTTTTTATCCATTACAGACATTTTCCAAAGACAGGAATGTAGATTTTGTAGGAATTCCCATTTGTGTTGAAGCTGAAAACCGAGAGGGTGTTGAAATTTTGGAGAAACTCGGACAGGCCATTTCCAATCAAGTTTTTGAAATTGATTCACACCAACGAAAAAAATTGCATCTCGCTGCTGTTTTTGTGAATAACTTTACCAATCACTTATACCAAATTGGTGCCGAAATTTGCAAAGAAGAAGGGCTCCCTTTCGACATTTTGAAACCTTTAGTTTTAGAAACAGCACAAAAAGTAATGGATTTATCACCTTTGGAAGCACAAACTGGACCTGCAAAACGTGGAGATAACGAGAGTATAAAAGCACATTTGGAATTATTGAAAGATAAAAATCAAACCGAACTTTATGCCTTGCTCAGTAAGGCGATAAAAAAAACCTATGAAGAAAAACTATAAAGAACTGCTCAACGATATTACCACCTTCATCTTTGATGTGGATGGGGTTTTTACCGATGGTTCGGTTTTGGTGACCACCAAAGGTGAAATGTTGCGAAGAATGAACGTAAAAGATGGTTATGCCCTAAAGACTGCCCTGCAGAAAGGGTACAATGTCTGTGTTATTTCCGGTGGAACCAATCCTGGTGTAAAAGAACGGTTACAAGGGCTCGGTGTGACCGATATCTATTTAGGGGCACACCATAAGCAAGAGCCTTTGGAAGAGTATCTCGATGTACACAACATTGACCCAAAAAACGTAGTCTATATGGGGGACGACCTTCCGGACATTCCACCTATGAAAATGGTGGCTTTGGCCACATCACCCCAAAACGCTGTCGCCGAGGTAAAGGCAATTTCCGATTACGTATCCCATAAAAATGGTGGTGACGGTTGCGTACGGGACATCATCGAACAAGTGCTGAAAGTAAGAGGGCACTGGAATGATAACTTCAGCGCCAAAAATGACTAGATCCCACGCCCTAGCCCAAAAACTAAGTGATTACACGCTTATTTTGGGTTCTGGTTCTCCGAGAAGGAAGAAATTTCTGGAAGAGATGGGGTTAGAATTCGAGGTGCGTAAAAAATCCGTGGATGAGGTTTATCCCGCAGGGTTCAAAAGTGAAGAAATCTCAAGATACTTGGCCGAGCTAAAAGCAGTCCCATTCCAATCAGAATTGGAAGAAAATGAGATTCTACTAACCTCAGATACGGTGGTTTGGCATAAAAATAAATCCTTGGCCAAGGCCAATAATAAAGAGGAAGCCATCGAAATGCTCAAAGTTCTTTCCGGAGATTGGCATGAGGTGATAACATCGGTATGCTTTACAACAAGAAATGGTCAAAAAACCGTTTCAGAGACAACACGGGTAAAGTTCAAAGAATTTACCAATGAGGAACTGGCCTATTATGTGGAAAAATGTAAGCCTTTTGATAAGGCCGGAGCTTATGGCATTCAAGAATGGCTTGGAATGATTGGCATTTCCAAGATTGAAGGTTCCTATACCAATGTAGTTGGATTACCCACCCATCTCGTTTACAAAACGTTAATGGACATGGTTTCTTGAGGTGGGATGCGTAATTTTATAGAAATCTCTTTTATCATGAAAACTTCTACCCTTCTACCTATCATTATCTTTTCCACCACCCTTTTTTTGGGAGCATGCATGGGCAAAACAGCAGACTCCAGCAAAGAAATGGCTCTCAATAATGAGATTGTTGCGAATGAAAAGGCAGAAGTTGCAGCCAAAAAACCACTATCACAAGATTTTAAAAAATATTGGTATGCCGGAAATGCAGAAATCACGTCCTACGAACTCGAACAAGCCCGATATGGCGAACTAAGACAAGGTACTTCCGTATTGATTTACGTGACTGAACCCTTTCTCTCACAAAAACAGGTAAAGGCCGACAGGAACAATGCAACAAATATTCCTGTTCTTAAACTAAACGCTACTAAAAAATATTTGACGGGCATTTATCCATATTCGGTGATGTCCAGCACCTTCTACCCCGTTTATGACAACCAACATGCCATAAAGACGAGCTTATCCATGCAGGAATGGTGTGGGCACGTGTATTCTCAGCTCAATAATAGAGATGCTTTTGAATTTATGTCGCACTCCTATTTTGAATCTGAGGCAGACCAAGAATTTAAGCTTGAAAAAGAGGTTCTCGAAAATGAGATTTGGACCAAAATCAGAATTGATCCCAACGATCTACCGGAAGGAGAATTCAAAATGATTCCTTCTTTGGAATATGTGCGATTGAGACATACAGAGTTAAAAGCTTACGATGTTACCGCTTCGCTCACCAAACAGAACGGTCTGTCAACATATTCCATCACCTACCCTCAGTTGGAACGTACACTACGCATCAACTTTGATTCCAATTTTCCGCATAGCATAGAAAGTTGGACAGAAGAATTCCGTAGCGGATTTGGACCCAATGCCAAGGTAATGACGACAAGTGCCAAAAAATTAAAGTCCCTAAAATCTGCATATTGGGGTCAAAACGGAAATGATGATCTTGTTCTTAGGGATAGCCTGGGGCTTTGATTCACATAACTTTTCAAGGCACTCTGGCAGAATCGCCCCTTGTTAAAGATGTTCTAAATACCATTCAGCCTGGTACGAATCTTTCTATATTTGGTCAACCGCTAAAAACTTACCAATGCACAACTTCTGGATAAGAACGTTGACAGTTGTATTCATCGTTTCCAATTCGCTAGCACAGAAGCCTCAAAAACCTACCTCAACCGAGATTCATCACAGTATCAAAAAATTAAATTTTTTAGGTACTGCGCTTTATGTGGCTGCCCATCCTGACGATGAAAATACACGCCTTATTTCCTATTTATCCAATCATGATAAAGCGCGTACCGCTTACCTGTCACTAACCAGAGGTGATGGGGGACAAAATCTAATAGGAGCTGAATTACGGGAATTGCTAGGTGTTTTAAGAACCCAGGAACTTCAGGCTGCTCGACGTGTGGACGGCGGGGAGCAATGGTTTACCAGGGCCAACGATTTTGGTTATTCGAAGCATCCGAATGAGACCTTAAAAATTTGGGACAAAGAGAAGGTACTTGGTGATGTGGTTTGGGCCATTCGCAATTTAAAACCTGATATTATTATCAATCGGTTTGATCATAGGACCCCTGGGTCCACGCATGGTCATCATACCACATCTGCCATGCTAAGCGTGGAGGCTTACGATTTGGCAAATGACCCTAAAGCCTATCCGGAGCAATTGGAACACGCAGGGGTATGGCAGCCCAAACGTACATTCTTTAATACCTCTTGGTGGTTTTATGGTAGCCGGGAAAATTTCGAGAAAGCGGATAAATCCAATTTGGTCAAGCTAGATGTTGGTGTATACTATCCTGAATTGGGACTTTCCAACAATGAAATTGCCTCAATTGCCAGTAGTCAACACTTATGTCAAGGATTTGGTCGCTTGACCACGCGCGGTAGCCAGGACGAGTATGTGGAGCTTTTGAAAGGAAGTTTGCCTTCTGGGCCTAACCTTTTTGAAGGAATCGACACAAGTTGGTCACGGATTGAAGGTGGAAAAGCGATTGGCGATATCCTGTATGCTATAGAAAACGATTTTGATTTTGAGAATCCGTCCAAACATGTTCCTGATTTGGTAAAGGCCTATCAACTTTTGCAACAAACCAGGGATGAGCACTGGAAAACATTGAAGTCAGAAGAATTGAAATCCATCATTCTTGCCTGTGCCGGTCTTTATCTTGAGGTCAGTGCTGAATCTTCCTCCACGACTCCAGGGAATACATCTAAGCTCAATATTGAAGTATTGAATCGCAGTAATTTGGATGTGGTTCTGCATACCGTGCAAATCGATGGTACAACTAATGCCCTTTCTCCTGAATTGGCTTTGGCCGAAAACAAAAAAGAAAATTTGACCTTGGATTTAGATGTTTCCAATTCCCAGTCAACATCAGACCCCTATTGGTTGAAAGAACCCTGGAGCTTGGGAATGTATAAGGTCGCTGATCAAAAAATGATTGGAAAAGCAGAAAATCCCAGTGCTTTTTCGGCTTTGTTCACCCTTTCATTTGAGGGAGTTAGCATTTCCTTTATGAAACCAGTGATTCGTCGATTTTCCAAACCTGATCAAGGAGAGCTTTATGAGCCTTTTGAAGTTTTACCTGAAGTGACCACCGAGATTGTTGATAAGGTGTTGATTTTCGCCAGCCCGGAAGCAAAAAACATTTCTGTCCATGTTAAAGCTGGTAAGGACGGTGTCTCTGGAAGCCTTGAGTTAGGTCACCCTGAAGGTTGGACCATCCTACCGGAAAGTATTCCCTTTTCTATTGAAAAGAAAGGTGAGGAACAAACGTTGGTCTTTCAGGTAACTCCTCCGGTTGGAGATCACGAGGGCTATATCAAACCCAAGGCCACCATCAATGGGAATGTATATGACAAAGAATTGGTGGAAATAGAATACAACCACGTACCAAAGCAGTCGATTCTATTGCCTTCAAAAGCCAAGGTCGTTCGCATGAATATTCAGAAAACGGGAGAACATATAGGGTACATTGTTGGCGCCGGTGACAAGGTCCCCGAAAGCTTGGAGCAAATCGGGTATCAGGTCCATATTGTTGATCCCAACTCCATTCAAGCGGGAACATTGGCTAAGTATGATGCCGTGGTGGTTGGTATTCGAGCGTACAACGTGGTGGAACAGCTCAAATTTAAGCAACCTTTCCTCATGGAATATGTGGAGAATGGAGGAAATTTAATTGTACAGTACAATACGGCTGGAAGGTGGCGAAAGCAATTTGAGAATATCGCTCCTTACGAGCTGACCGTATCACGCGATAGAGTGACCGACGAAAACGCTGACGTTCGCATATTGGCAAAAGATCACTCTCTAGTCAACTTTCCCAATAAAATAGAAGAAAAAGATTTTGAAGGCTGGGTACAAGAACGGGGCCTTTACTTCCCAAACCAATGGGCACCTGAATTCACGCCCATTTTGTCCATGAATGACGAAGGCGAAACACCAAAGGATGGAGCGCTTCTGGTCGCTCCGCATGGCCAAGGAAACTATATTTACACCGGTTTGAGTTTTTTCAGGGAGTTGCCCGAAGGGGTTTCAGGCGCTTTCAAACTCTTCGCTAACATGCTTTCCGTAGGAAAAAGCGAAGTAAAATCAGAAAGCAACATAAAGGGATAATATGGAGAACAAATTTCATTGGAAAAAAGAATATACCCTGGTTGTTATACTCAATATCCTATATATCGCTTCGTTCTATTACATCATGATCTCAAATAACTAACCGACAGCATGGGTTTACTGGATTGGATTGTTCTTGGAAGCACCCTATTTTTTATTGTGGCTTACGGAGTTTGGAAGACCCGTGGCAGTAAAAATGTGGATGATTATGTTTTCGGAGGGCACGACGCCAAATGGTGGACAATTGGTCTTTCGGTAATGGCCACCCAGGCAAGTGCGATTACCTTTCTTTCCACTCCTGGTCAAGCATTTCATGATGGTATGGGCTTTGTCCAATTTTATTTTGGTCTTCCGTTGGCCATGATATTTATCTGCGTGGTGTTCATTCCCATCTATAGAAAGCTAAATGTCTTTACTGCATATGAAATGTTGGAAGGCCGTTTTGACCTTAAAACGAGAACGCTAACCGCCATTTTATTTTTGGTACAGCGCGGTTTGGCTGCGGGAATAACCATTTTTGCACCTTCGATAATATTATCTGCTGTTTTGGGATGGGATTTGCGAACCCTGAACATCATCATTGGCATCTTGGTAATCATTTACACAGTTTCAGGAGGGACCAAAGCGGTAAGCATGACACAAAAGCAGCAAATGTTTATCATTATGGTGGGGATGTTCTTTGCTTTTTTCTTTATCCTAGGCTCGTTGCCTACCGGTGTTTCTTTTGGGGAAGCCCTAAAAATTGCTGGGGCCAATGACAAGCTCAAAATCTTGGATTTTAGCCTCGACACCAACAATCGGTATACCTTTTGGAGCGGAATTACGGGAGGTTTCTTTTTGGCCTTAGCGTATTTCGGAACTGATCAAAGTCAGGTGCAACGTTATCTTTCTGGAGAATCGGTTCGAGAAAGTCAGTTGGGACTTATTTTCAATGGTATTTTTAAGATTCCCATGCAGTTCTTCATCCTATTGGTTGGAGCCATGGTCTTTGTTTTTTACCAATACAATCCCTCTCCCTTAAATTTTAATCCCGCAGCCACCGAAGCGGTATTGAATTCGGAGTACAATGAGGAGTATAAATCTCTTGAGCAAGGGCACCTAACATTGGAACAAGAAAAGAAAATGGCCCAGTACGCCTTTTCAGCCGCGTTGGATTTAAAGGAATACAATAAGATTGCCCAAACCAAGGAAGATATTGCTAAAATAAACCAGAAAGAAAAAGCAAATAGGGAAGCAGCAAGAACACTTATTGCCCAAGCGGATGAATCCGTGGAAACCAATGACAAAGACTATGTCTTTATACATTTTATTTTAAACAATTTACCAACTGGCCTTATTGGCCTATTATTGGCCGTTATTTTATCTGCGGCCATGTCATCCACGGCATCAGAACTTAATGCCTTGGGCACTATCACAGCCCTCGATCTATACAAGCGAAATCAAAAAGAGGAAAAAGATGAAAAACATTACCTCCGAGCCACAAAAGCCTTTACCTTGCTTTGGGGTGTTTTGGCCATAATCATTGCCTGTGTCGCCAATTTGTTTGACAACCTAATTCAATTGGTTAATATCATTGGTTCCATTTTCTACGGTAATGTCCTTGGTATTTTCTTGATGGCATTTTTCTTCAAATTTGTGAAAGGTAACTCCGTGTTTCTGGCGGCTATAATCACTCAAATCATCGTAATTATTGGTTGGTATATGGACTGGATGTCTTACCTCTGGTTAAATGCCTTCGGATGTGTATTGGTCATACTTCTTGCCCTGCTCTTGGAGGTCTTTGATGGTTTTCTGAATAAGCCCCCTTTAAAGACATAAAAAAAGGCCCAGAAAGGGCCTTAATAATTTACAATGAAAGAGGGGGTTACAAAGCTCCCCACTCTTTTAAAGAATCCTTGTTCAATTTCACATAATCAGCATTGCCAGCACTTTCGGCAGCAGCAAGCGATTTTTTGGCAGCTTCGATAGCTCCTTGCTTATCGCCTAGTTTGGCATAGATCAAAGATTGCTTTCTCATTACCCAAAAAGCTTTATCATTCAGTGAAACTGCCTTGTCAATCCATTCTCTGGCTTTTTCCAAGTCTTTATCTTCATCAAAATAATAAGAGGCCGCAGCATAGTACTCATTGGCGCCGGGACCGGCCATCACTTGAGTGATGCTTTTTTCGGCCTTGGCCAAAGTCGGAACTTCAAATTTTACGCCGACATAAGCATTTTCCCATAGCATTCCCAGAGTCGCTCCATTGTTATGAAGGTCATCAATGGTCATGGTAAAGGTTTCAACAGGCATTGGCATTTGATAAACCTCAACAGTTGTCTTTGCAGCAACTTTGCTATCATCCCACTCACGGGGTGTACCCCAATTGTTAGTGTCTGCATAGAAAATAACTTCCCAAGAAGTCGCACCCGGTTTAGTGAAAATGGCGTAATCACCAGCTTTGAGGGTCTGGCCATCTACTGTAACTTCATCACTAAAACTAATGGTTGTGTTCTTGTTGGCACCCGTTCTCCAAAGAGCATCATAAGGAACCAAATTGCCAAAAATAGTCCTACCACGCATGGACGGCCTTGAATATTCTACCACAACTTCCGTTAAACCAACAGTTTGTTTAAGTTTAGAAGATGGGCTAGGTTGAGGAGTCTGTAACTGAGCATCCATAGAGAATGAAAGCAGAGCCACAAAAAGGAATAACGCTAGTTTTTTCATTTGAAAGTGTTTTAGATTTGTTAGTGAAACAAAACTAAAGATAAAGCAAGGGGTTGGCTGTTAACAAACCCTTAAAAGAGCCATGACCACAGTGTATGCTAAAATAAGTTTTGTTTAATGTTTTATGTTTTTCTTTAAACAATTTAAACTTATCTTTGTGAAAATTCCTTTAGTTCATGTATCAACTTCGTTCCCGACAAGTATTGCCCATCTCTAAAGCAGAGGCATGGGACTTCTTGTCCAGTCCAGAAAATTTAAAGGTCATCACTCCCGAACATATGGGTTTCCATATTTTGGATGGAGCCGATAGACCGATGTTTCCTGGTCAAATCATTCAATACATCGTTACCCCATTTCCATTTTTCTCGGTGAAATGGGTCACAGAAATCACCCATGTGGTCCAGAACGAATATTTCGTGGATGAACAACGGTTTGGTCCGTACGCATTGTGGCATCACAAGCATTTTATTAAGGAAGTTGATGGCGGTGTGGAAATGGAAGATATTGTTGACTACAAACTTCCTCTAGGATTCCTTGGAAGATTGATACATCCCATTTTGGTTAAGAAACAGTTGCGACAAATTTTTGAGTTTCGTGAAAAGAAACTTACCGAACTTTTTGGTGCCAAAGAGGGATACCCGACAAAATTGGAACTTAAAAACATCTAAATGAAAAAGAATATTTTATTGGTGGGTGGGTCCTATGGTATTGGGTTTGAGATAGCCAGGCAAATAATGGGCGAGTACAATGTTTTTATCGCTTCAAGAACCAAAGATGGTCTTGAAAATTTGAGCGTTACCCACTTGGTATTTGATGTAACTTCTGATGATATCTCTACCCTTGATTTGCCCGAAGAACTGCATGGGTTTGTATTTTGTCCGGGTTCAATCAATCTTAAGCCATTTAAGATGCTTGGGGAAGACGCTTTTCGGCAAGACATGGAAATTAACTTTTTCGGTTTGGTAAAGACTGTGAAAACAATTATTCCGAAAATGGCAGAAGGCTCAAGTATGGTGTTCTTTAGCACAGTCGCAGTGGGTACAGGCATGCCCTTTCATACCAGTGTCTCTGCTGCCAAAGGGGCGATTGAAGGTTTTGCCAGATCTTTGGCGGCCGAATATGCCCCAAAAATTAGAGTGAATACCATAGCTCCTTCCCTAGTTGACACTCCGCTAGCGGGCCGACTTTTGAGCAATGATAGGAAGAAGGAAATGATGTCACAGCGCCATCCCCTGAAACGAGTTGGAACGGCAAAGGACATTGCCAATATGGCCTCGTTTCTGCTTCGGCAAGAAAATAGCTGGGTAACTGGTCAGGTTATTGGAATAGATGGGGGAATGTCATCTTTGAACATTAGCTAGTGAAAGAAGTAGCGGTTTTTTGGTTCAGAAGGGATTTACGCCTCGAAGATAACGTGGGTTTTTATCATGCCTTGAAATCAGGATATCCAGTACTTCCCATTTTCATTTTTGATAGTAATATTCTTGAAGAACTCCCTAAAGACGATCCTCGGCTAAACTTCATTCATATGCAGCTTCAAAAAATGAATTTGGAGTTAAAACAGGATTTCCAAAGCGGTATAGCGATGTTCTCTGGCAATCCTCTTGGCGTTTTCAAGGAATTGGTCCCAAATTATACTGTCAAGGCCGTTTTCACCAATCATGATTATGAGCCCTATGCCTTAATGCGGGACCAAGAAATCGGTGATTTTCTTAACCAACAGTCAATAGATTTTAAAAGCTTCAAAGATCAAGTGATTTTCGAAAAAAATGAAGTGGTCAAAGATGATGGCAAGCCCTACGTCGTATACACCCCTTACAAAAACAAATGGAAAGAAGCCTTCAAACCTTCCGTCCATTTGGTCAACTACGATACCTATTCCTCGTTCGGGAATCTAATTAATGAAACGGAGCTTCCCAATCTAAATTTGGAAGATATTGGGTTTACCACATCAAACATAAAAGTACCTGATTTTGTAGTTACTCCAAATCTCATTGAAAATTATGAAGCCACACGAAATTTTCCTTCCAAGGATAAAGGCACCTCTCGGCTGGGACCCCATTTAAGGTTCGGGACGGTCTCCATTCGCCAAATTGTAAAGAAAGCAATCGCCGAAGAAAACGAGGTATTTTGGAGTGAATTGATTTGGCGTGAATTTTTTATGCAAATTTTATGGCATTTTCCCCATACGGTGAATAAGGCATTCAAACCCAAGTATGATCGTATTGCTTGGAGAAATAACGAGAAGGAGTTCGAGCTCTGGAAAAATGGAAAAACCGGATATGCTCTGGTGGATGCCGGTATGCGCGAGCTCAACTCTACTGGCTACATGCACAACAGGGTTCGAATGTTGGTGGCGAGCTTCCTTTGCAAACACTTGCTTATCGATTGGCGATGGGGTGAAGCCTATTTTGCTGAAAAACTACTGGATTACGAACAAGCGAGCAATGTGGGAAATTGGCAATGGGCCGCCGGTAGCGGTGTTGATGCTGCTCCCTATTTTCGAATCTTTAACCCAATGACCCAAGTTGACAAGTTTGACAAACAAAAAGAATACATCAACCAATGGGTTCCAGAACTTCAGGAGTTGGATTATCCCCAGAAAATGGTGGACCATAAAATGGCTCGCGAACGATGTCTTAAAGTGTATAAAGAGGCGGTGGGGTGAACCATTTTTAGTATTTTTAGTCTTCTATGAAATTTCTATTTCCGGCATTGCACAGACTAATTCAAATACACTAAAATGAAACAAACAATTCTTTTTCTTTTTGCCTGCTTCCTATGCATTTCGGTGTCGGGCCAAAAGCTGAACTCGAACAAAAAGGCGATAATCGCCTCTGTTGAAAAACATCAAGAAAATCTAATTAAAATCAGTGATTCTATTTGGGCATTGGCGGAAACCGCCTTTGACGAGCATCAATCCTCGAAAATACTTGCTGATTATGCTGAGAAAAATGGTTTTACTGTAGCGCGAGGTGTTGCTGGAATGCCAACGGCCTTCGTGGCCAGCTATGGTTCTGGCAGTCCGGTTATCAGTGTTTTAGGAGAGTTTGATGCCCTCCCGGGGATTTCACAAAAAGCGCAACCTACCAAAGAGGCTTTGAACGAAGGAGCTGCGGGCCACGGCTGTGGACACAATTTGTTTGGTGCCGGAAGCCTAGGAGCAGCTATTGCAGCAAAAGAGTTGATAGAGCAAGGAAAACTCAAGGGAACGGTCAAGTTCTTTGGCACACCCTCGGAAGAAAAGTTTTTTGGTAAAATATGGATGGTACGTGAAGGGCTCTGGAACGATGTTGATGTAAACCTAAGCTGGCACCCATCTGCTAAAATGAAGGCAGACGTGCAGAGCTCCTTGGCTCTGGTGGATTTTAAAGTGGAGTTTTTCGGTCAGGCAGCTCATGCATCCGCAGATCCGTGGAACGGTAGAAGTGCTTCGGACGCGTTGGAGTTGTACACCACAGGTATCAATTATTATCGTGAGCATGTAAAGCCTACTGTCCGAATTCACTATCATATTCAAGATGGTGGACAAGTGGTGAATGTAGTGCCCGACTATTCCAAAATATGGGTAAGGGTCCGCGATACAAAACGCAGTGGGATGATGCCGGTATATGAACAAGTTCAAAAAATGGCCGAAGGTGCGGCCATCATGGCCAATGTGGATTATAAAATCTCGCTCATTTCTGGTATTTATGAAGTATTGGTGAATCGTGCTGGAGGGGAAATCATGCAAAAGAATATGGAACTTTTAGGCCCCATTACCTATTCAGATGAAGAAATTGCCTTTGGGAAGAAAATTCAGGAGGTTACCGGAAAGCCCCAACTTGGAATGGATAGCAAAATCCTTCCTCTGGAAGAAACCAAGGAACACCCAGGGGGAGGTTCAACTGATGTAGGTGACGTTAGCTGGAATGTGGCCAATATTAATTTAGGGGTTACCACAGCACCAAAGGACACCCCATGGCACTCCTGGGCAGTTGTCGCGTGTGGGGGCATGAGCATTGGTCATAAAGGGATGGTCTATGCGGCCAAGGCGATGGGCATGACCATGGTTGACTTATTTGAAGATGACAAATTGGTTGAAAAGGTTAAAGCAGAATATATACAAAGAAAAGGGGATGAAGTCTATGAGGCCATAGTACCTGAGGGCCCACCCCCTATTGGTCAAAATTAAATCAAAACCATGTTTGGACTATTTAAGAAGAAGGGAGAATTGGAAAAATTGCAGGAGAAGTATCAAAAGCTCATGAAAGAGGCGTTTGAACTTTCCAAAATCAACAGAACAGAGAGCGATAACAAGTATGCCGAGGCAGACGATATCCAAAAAAGGATAGAAGCACTTTCCACAAAAGATTCTTAATGAAACGACTCATATTTTTATTTTTCCTATTTCTTGGACTCATAGGCCAAAGTCAAGAGAATCCCTTGGCATTTTTTGAGAATCTAATCGGGCGAACTTGGTTTGCCGAAGGTTCATGGGGTGATGGTTCTAAATTCAAACAAGAAATCAGGTTTCATTATGATCTGGGCAAAACTCTCGTATTGGCCGAATCCAAAGGCTACATCAACAAGGAACAAACGGAATACGGTCCTAGAAACCATGGGGTTCGTAAATACAACTCACAGACTGGGGAAATCGAGTTCTGGGAATTTGATGTTTTTGGTGGCAAAACTTCGGGAACTGTAACTTCGGAGGAAAAGAATATTCGATATACCTATTCGTATGGGGAATCAACTGTCACCGATATGTGGGAATATATAGATGACAATACCTATAATTTCAAGGTTGGGGATTATCAGGATGGTCAGTGGAAGCAGCTATATTTGCAAACGCAGTTTAGCGCTAAGCCCTTGGATAAACTAAATTTCCATTTTGATCATCAATCATTGGTAGTAACCAAATTGATGGAGACCGGAGATTTTTATAGGGACATATTCAATTTTGAAGAGATTCCCCATCCAGAAGGAAAGCCGGGCTTTCGATGGTTTTCCATGTTTGGTAATTCGCAACTCCATTTAATCAAAAAAGATATTGTTGAGTTCAAAAAAGACAAGAGTATCCATCTCTGTCTATCTGTTCAGAATTTGGAAGCATTTATCGAGCGATTAATAACCAAGGAAATAGATTTCTATGACTGGCCGGGTAACAAAGGTTCTGTTACTGACCGAGCAGATGGGGTGAAACAAATCTATATTCAAGATCCCGAAGGATATTGGATTGAAATCAATACGGCGGAACACTAGCATGAGCACAGGCATCAAACATACCTTCCCTTTGGGCTTTCCATGGCAAACTGAAGATCCATTTCTCTTTTGTGTCTATCATTTAGATCACTATCCTAAGGGTGAAGAGACCATGGGGCCGGACCCCAAGCTTCTGGAAGGTCGAAATATAGGCAATGACTTCACCATAAAAGATGGATGGCGGATGTACCATGGCAACACGATACCTGGCTTTCCCTACCATCCGCATCGAGGATTTGAAACCATTACCATTGTGAACAAGGGCTTTTGTGACCATTCTGATTCCCTCGGAGCGGCTGGACGTTTTGGGGAGGGGGATGTGCAATGGATGACAGCCGGAAGAGGAGTGCAGCATTCTGAAATGTTTCCGCTACTAAAGCAAAGTGAAGAAAATCCCTTGGAGCTTTTTCAAATCTGGTTGAACCTACCAAAAGTTGACAAGTTAGTAGAGCCTCACTTTAAAATGCTTTGGCATGAGGATATTCCGGTTGTACAAGAATCCAACGCTGCCATAAAAGTTATTGCCGGGGTTTACAAAGGTTCGGAAGCCAATTCTCCAGCACCCAACTCATGGGCGGCAAAGGCCGAAAATGAAGTAGCTATCTGGAATATAAAGGTAGATGAGAAATCAGAATATGTACTGCCAAAGGCAAAAACCAATGTAAATAGGACCTTGTATTTTTATGAAGGTTCAGAGATTTATTTTGGAGACCGAAAAGTGAATCCAAATTTTGGGATAAGTCTAGATGGTTCCGAAGATGTTACCATTACCATAGGGAAGGAAAAAGCACATTTTCTTCTTCTTCAGGGAAACCCTATCGACGAACGCGTGGCCAAATATGGGCCCTTCGTTATGAACACCAATGCCGAGATAGAACAGGCTATGGAAGAGTATAGGCTCACACAATTTGGAGGCTGGCCCTGGCCCTATCCCGATAATGTTCACGATCGTGAGAAGGGCAGGTTTGCTCTCTATCCTGACGGCACAATCATTGAGAAATAATATTGGTTTTCTTTTCATAATTCATAAATCCTGATACAGGGGTGCAATCAATTCAAGAAAAAATTCTATTTTAAGGGTACCTTGACCAATAATACATAACAATGCATTCGCTAGTTTACCGCTCGGTGGCCAGTGAATCCTTTACTTTATCGGAGATTTACAAAATGCTCAGTGATGCTAGGGATTCCAATGCCGACCATGGTATAACAGGTTGTCTGTTATACCACAACAATCATTTTTTACAACTTTTAGAGGGAACAAAAGAAGAGGTTTTGTCCTTATACAACCGAATCAAAAAAGATCCAAGACATCGTGAAGTGATCACCTTGATGGAAGAACCTCGTTCTGAACGCATTTTTGATGACTGGAGTATGGCTTTCCATGATTATGGACAAAATGGTAGCTCTTCCTACATCAAAATGAAGCAAATTGATGATTTCTTTGCAAAGTCAGGCGCCTATGAAAAGCCCAGCAAGTTGGCCATACCTTTTTTCACCAATGTAAGGGAGATTCTTTTTGGCTGAATTCATATCACTCGCAAATTTGATATTCGATTCGGGTACTTTGGTGCTCGTTTGGTTAGTGCAATTGGTTATTTATCCAAGTTTTGCTTATTACCAGAAGAACGATTTAATCCGTTGGCACAGAAGCTATACAAAAAGAGTCACTTATGTTGTGCTTCCGTTAATGCTAGGTCAACTGATTCTATGCTTTTTTTCCATTTATCTGGAAGTCAATATTGCAACCCTTGCGCGATTGGTAATGGTACTTGCTTTATGGTTGACCACCTTTATGGTTTTTGTACCACTTCATTCCAAAATTGAGGAAAGCCATCAAACAGATACAATTATTACAAAGCTTAAAATGAAAAATTGGTTGAGAACAGCGCTATGGACCCTGTTATTTCTTATCAATTTTGCAGACTAGATTCAAACTCGTGTTATTTGCGCGCCAATAGCTCGTAAGCGCTCGTCGATATTTTCGTATCCACGGTCAATTTGCTCTATGTTTTGAATGGTAGATGTTCCTTTGGCTGAAAGTGCAGCAATCAACAAGGAAACCCCTGCTCGAATATCAGGAGAAACCATGGTGGTCGACTTTAGGGTCGACTTAAAATCGTGCCCAATTACGGTAGCACGATGAGGATCGCAAAGGATGATCTTCGCTCCCATGTCAAGAAGTTTATCCACAAAGAACAAACGGCTTTCAAACATTTTTTGATGAATCAGTACTTCTCCCTTAGCTTGAGTTGCAACAACCAAAATAATACTCAACAAATCAGGGGTCAGCCCTGGCCATGGTGCATCGGCAATGGTTAAAATAGAACCATCTATAAAATTCTGTATTTGATATCCTTTCTCATGCTTAGGGATAAAAATATCATCGTTTCTGCGTTCAAGTGTGATTCCCAACTTTCGAAAAACCGTAGGGATTTGTCCTAAATCCTCCCAGCTGACATTTTTAATGGTAAGTTCACTTTGGGTCATCGCTGCCAAACCTATCCAGCTCCCAATTTCAATCATATCGGGAAGCATGGTATGCTCGGTGCCTCCCAAAGTTTCCACACCTTCAATGACCAACAAGTTAGAACCGATTCCAGAGATTTTGGCGCCCATACGGTTCAACATCTTGCAAAGCTGTTGCAGATAGGGTTCACAAGCTGCATTGTATATGGTGGTAGTACCTTCTGCCAAAACCGCAGCCATCACAATATTGGCTGTTCCCGTAACCGAGGCCTCATCCAACAGCATATAAGTGCCTTTTAGTTTTTCAGCCTCTACTCCATAAAAGTACTCTTCCTTATTGTACCTGAATTTGGCGCCGAGTTGAATAAAACCTTCAAAATGGGTGTCTAGTCGCCTTCTTCCAATTTTATCTCCCCCAGGTTTTGGAATGTAACCCTTTCCAAATCTGGCCAAAAGCGGGCCTACCAGCATAATTGAGCCTCTTAGACCTCGACCATCTTTTTTGAACTGGTCCGATTGTAAATAATCTAAATTGACATCGTCTGCTTTAAAAGTGTAAGAGCCTTTACCCTTTTTCTGGATTTTAACACCAAGGTCCTCCAACAAGGCAATTAACTTATTGACATCGATAATATCCGGAATGTTATTTACCGTAATCTTTTCGGCCGAAAGCAATACGGCACAAAGAATTTGTAAGGCTTCATTTTTAGCCCCTTGAGGTGTTATTTCACCATTAAGCTGATGACCACCCTCTATCCTAAAAGTCCCCATGTTATTTGCTGAAATTTAGTATCGCTTTTTGGACCTTCCTCCGCGTTGTCCTTTTTTACCGCTACCACCATTTCTGTTGGATTTTGAACTACGGCTTTTCAAAAATTGATCGCTCTCTGTCAAACTTTCACCGGCTGGAGCCAAATCGATTTGTCCATCACTGAGTTCCTTTAAGTGTTCAAAAATTGCCGCATCTTCAACACTGTCCTTGTTCCAATTCAGATAGCATTTTTTCATGTGATTGGCGATGGCATATTCCAGGCCAGTTCGCATGTCGCCTTTTTCCCATTTTATGGCCACATCGACCATTCTTTTAATATTGTTTCCATAGAAACGATATTTTGGATGGTTTTGTGGATATTCCAAAGGTTCTGGACGTTGCTGAAGCACTTCTTGCGAAGTTATGGGAAAGGGAGAATCAACATCCAATTTAAAATCAGACATAATGAAAAGTTGGTCCCAAAGTTTATGCTGAAAATCCGGAACATCCCTTAAATGGGGTTGTAGATTACCCATCACACTGATGATGGACTTTGCCACTTTGTTACGTTCTTCGCGATTTTCTATGGAAACCGCATGGTCCACCATTTTCTGAAAATGACGTCCGTATTCCGGAATGTGAAGTTTTTGACGTTCCGTATTATATTCTAAATGTTCTACTAAATTCAAACTGTGATGTATTATGAAATTAAATGGATTGGGAAGTATTACCTAATAACGACTGCAAAATAGTAAAATTATAACAATGCACCCGTTTAAAGGGAAATAACCCCTTCCACCAAAGAGACTTCTTTGTACTTGGCAATCACCTCGTCGGGATTTTTGAGGTGCACCGTTATCGAAATACTGGTGTAATTTCCTTTTTTGGACTTTTTCGATTCTATAACTGCTCCTGTATTATTGAAAATATTGTTGATTTGCTCTATTCGCTTTTCATCTGTGGGAATAATGAACTTGTACAAGTAGTCGGAGGGCCAAGTGGTGTTCTCCAATAATTGTTCCTTAAGTCTTGTATAAAATTCCTCAGATTTATCATGCTCCATGCCACTATTTTTTACAAAGATAATAGGATACATCAGAATTTTTTTTCCTTAGTCTGATTTCCTTACTTTGTTCACTAAACAAATTCCATTTGGGCAAGAAAAAGGTAGTGGTCACAGGGGCCCCGGGAACAGGAAAAACTTCCATTATCAATGGTTTGGAAGAAAAGGGATTCCATTGTTTTCATGAGATTATAAGGGATATGACGTCCAAAGCAAAGACCGAAGGAAAGATTGATTCCTTTGTTTCAAACCCCCTTGTATTCGTTGAAGACTCACTTCAGTTCAATAAGGATTTACTATCAGGGAGAACCCAGCACTATCTGCATTCCTTGAACCTAAGTCACCCTGTAAGCTTTTTTGATAGGGGCATTCCGGATGTTTTGGCTTATATGGACTTTTTTGACCAAGATTATGATGAGGAATTTGTAAGTGCATGCGAAAATTATCGATACAACACCATATTCCTATTGCCGCCCTGGGAACAAATTTATGTTTCGGATAACGAACGTCTGGAGACCTATGCAGAAGCAGAACAAATTCACAACGCCTTATTACATACGTACACCACTTTTGGCTACGAGCCCCTTATTGTTCCAAAAAGTCCGGTTGAACAACGCATTGACTACATTTTGGATAACCTAAACTCTCAGTAGTGCAGGAAACGCCCAGATCTATCTTAAACAAATATTGGGGCCATACTGATTTCAGGGGGTCCCAAAAAAAAATCATTGATGCTGTTCTTTACAAAAAGGATGTACTCACCTTAATGCCCACAGGGGGCGGCAAGTCTATCTGCTATCAGGTGCCTGGACTTCTGCAGGAAGGTATCTGCATTGTGGTATCACCTCTGGTCGCCTTGATTCAAAATCAGGTCGGCGAACTAAAAGCCAAAGGCATTAAGGCCATTGCACTTACTGGGGGCATCTCCTTTGAGGAACTAAATGACTTACTGGACAATTGTCTATATGGGGGCTATAAATTTTTATATCTCTCACCCGAAAGACTGCAGCAATCTTTGGTACAAGAAAGAATCAAAGGGATGAACGTAAACCTCATTGCCATCGATGAAGCCCATTGCATTTCGCAATGGGGCAATGACTTTCGTCCCGCCTATTTGGAATGTGCGGTTCTACGAGATCTACACCCCAATGTTCCGGTATTGGCCCTCACCGCGACCGCTACAAACCGTGTTGCTGACGATATTCTTAGCCTGCTTCACCTAAAGGAACCTATAACATTTAAGGACTCCTTTAAAAGGAGTAATATCGCCTTCTCGGTAAAACATACGGAAGATAAATGGTTCCAGTTAAAAACACTGTTGTCTCAGACCAGAGGTTGCTGCATTATTTATGTCAGATCAAGGAAAATGTGCTCACAGTTAAGTGCTGAATTAAATAGGCATGGTTTTGATTCCACATTCTTTCATGGCGGAATTTTGAGGTCCGAGAAGGAACAACGCTTAGAGCATTGGCTATCCAACAAAGTACCTATCATGGTGGCCACCAATGCCTTTGGTATGGGCGTTGACAAACCCGATGTTCGTTTGGTTGTCCACTACCAAATTCCGGATAGCCTTGAAAGCTATTTTCAAGAAGCCGGCAGGGGCGGTAGGGATGGAAATGAAGCCATGGCAACCATGCTGACCAACAACGAAGACAAGGTCATGGCACAGCGACAATTTCTCACCTCCCTACCCGACACAGCTTATTTAAAACAATTATACAAGCAGCTTTGTAATTATTTTCAGATTTCCTACGGGGAGTTGCCTTTGGAGCCCTTTCCCTTGAATTTCAATCAGTTTTGCAAACAATACAACTTAAATACCAATAAAGTTTACCAAGGCCTGAAACTTTTAGACCAGAATTCCGTGATAGGCCTCACAGATGTGTTCAGTCAAAAAACAACCCTCAGATTCATCACCTCCAAGCGAGATATTTTTGCCTATTTTGAAAAGCATCCCAAAATGAAAAATCTCATTCAGACCATTTTGAGAACCTATGGTGGAGTAACAGATTTTGAGACAAAAATCAACACGCTTCTAATCTCAAAGAAAACCGGGATTTCTGAATCTGACCTGCTTAAAGCTCTTGAACAGCTACAGGTGGATGGAATTCTAGAATACAAAGCAAACAAAAGTGATTTGGAAGTGACCTTTTTGATGCCCCGGGAAGATGACCGTACGATTAACACCTTTGGAAAAAAAATAAGCTCCTTAAATCAAACCAAAGAGCAAAACCTGCAGCAAATGTTGGCCTTTGTTGAAAATGAGAAAGTATGCCGAAGTCAGTTTATTTTACACTATTTCGGTGAAAAAACCACCTCGGCATGCGGTAAATGCGATATTTGTATCCAAAAAATGGGAAAAGAAAGTGTGACAAGTGAAAAAGCAATTCTGGAAGCGCTCAATGAGGAGCCCCTTTCGTCCAGAGCACTGTTTTTAAGGCTGCAGATAGATGAATCCCAACTTTTAAAATGCCTTCAAACCCTATTGGAAGATGAAATCATTCAACTAAACTCAGAAAACAAATATGTCCGCAAAGGAAAATAGAGCATTGCGCATTGTATTTATGGGCACCCCTGATTTTGCTGTTGGCAGCTTAAAGGCGTTACTCCGTGCAGGATTTAATGTGGTGGGAGTGATTACTGCTCCTGACAGACCTGCAGGTAGAGGTAGAAAAATACAGGAATCTGCAGTAAAAAGATTTGCCAAAGAAAAAGAAATTCCCATCCTACAACCTACCAAATTAAAAAGTGAGGTCTTTTTAAAGGAACTTAGGGAACTTGAAGCCAACCTTCAAGTGGTTGTGGCCTTTAGAATGTTGCCGCAGGTGGTCTGGCAAATGCCCGAATACGGCACCTTTAATCTTCATGCATCCCTACTTCCACAATACAGAGGCGCTGCACCCATTAACTGGGCCATAATCAATGGCGAAACAGAAACAGGGGTGACCACCTTCTTTATCGATGAAAAAATTGACACGGGGCATATTATTCTTCAAGAATCTGAGGTCATTCTTCCTTCGGACAGTGCCGGTAGCCTTCATGATAGACTCATGGTAAAGGGAAGTCAACTGGTGGTCGAAACATGTCGACTGATAGCTGAAGGAGACTTGGAGACCAAGCCCCAAAAGCATTTCACCAAAGTAAAGCAGGCTCCCAAGATTCATAAAGACACTTGTAGAATCGATTGGACGGAACCTTTGGATAAAATCCATGACCATATCCGTGGCTTGAGCCCCTATCCTGGGGCTTGGACTTTTTTAGTGCACAATGATGAACAAATGACCTTAAAGGTTTTTGCAAGTCGAAAAGAATTCGTTGAACATGACCAGAAAATAGGTGCTATCTTATCCAATAAAAAAAGCTTGAAAGTTGCGACAAAAAATGGGTGTCTAGAACTTCTGGAAATCCAAATTCCGGGCAAACGAAGAATGAAGACTTCGGAAGTACTTCAGGGGTTTCAACTCAACGAAAGCTCACATATGCGCTAAGCCCTTACTATCACTGGGCTGGCAAAAGCGCCATTTTTATAGCGACTTTATCAACAAACGTTTGAAGTTATCAACAAAAACCTTGATTTCCCTTGGTTTTACTTGCGTGAACTCCAAATCCATATAAATTTGTTCAGCATTAAACTTTTTTTAACAACAATTAATTAAATCCATTATGAACAAAACAGAATTAATCGATGCTATGGCAGCTGATGCAGGCATCACGAAGGCAGCAGCTAAAAAAGCATTGGAATCTTTCTTGGGAAATGTTGAGGGATCACTTAAAAAAGGAAACAGAGTTTCTTTGGTAGGTTTTGGTTCTTGGTCAGTGTCTAGAAGAAATGCAAGAGAAGGTAGAAATCCTCAAACTGGACAAACTATCCAAATTGCAGCTAAGAACGTTGTAAAGTTCAAGGCAGGAGCTGAATTGAGTTCTGCGGTTAACTAATCAATTAGGTTTAAAAAAATATATTAAAGCACTTCCTTCCCGGAAGTGCTTTTTTATTTGGATCAAGTGGGTTTTTGCATTTTAAGGAGAATATATTACATTTAGTAACAAGAAACGCTCAAAATGACCGAAGATAAACCTACAAAAGGTAAGTTGCTCGTTGCCGAGCCTTCTCTTACGGGCGATGTTTCGTTCAATCGGTCCGTAGTACTTTTGGCGGAACACAACCAAGAAGGTTCCGTAGGGTTTATTCTGAACAAACCTCTTGACTATAACATTTGTGATTTAGTTTCCGAAATCACCATTCCCTTTAAGGTTTTTAATGGCGGACCTGTAGAGCAGGACAATCTCTATTTCATTCACAAGGTTCCTCATTTGATTGATAATAGCATCGAGATTTCTGATGGGATTTTTTGGGGAGGCGATTTTGATAAGACGGTTGAGCTTATCAATAATGAAACCATCACCGAACAGGATATCCGTTTCTTTTTAGGGTATTCAGGCTGGGCTTCTTACCAGTTGGACGAAGAACTATTGTCCAATTCTTGGGTAGTTGTCAAAAATGAATATGAAAGTTCTATTCTAGAGAAATCCTCCAATGCCTTTTGGAAGGAAAAAATGTTGGAACTGGGCGGGGATTACCTCCTTTGGTCCAATGCTCCAGAAAACCCTACGCTCAACTAGTAGCTTCCAATCGAGCCTTTGCATTAAGTTTCCCCAACAGATTATTGCCCACAACAGAATCATAGCTCTTTTTCCGGTATTTTGTTATACGGATTATTCCGCTTATGCTGTTGGTAATAAAGAGCTCATCGGCTTTTTGAAGCTCGAAGGGGGAAATGGAAGCCTCTTCCAGTTCAAATTCGGTACCTGAGTTAATAATTTCCATCAGTTTTTTCCTCACAATCCCATTAAGACAACCATCTTGCAGTGGCGGAGTCTTTATTACATTGCCCTTCACCGAAAAAAGATTCCCGTTAATGGCTTCCACCACTTGCTTATCGGTGTTGATGAGCAAGCAGTTATCGTATCCATTTTCGGAGGCATAAACACTAGCGACCACGTTTAGTATTTTGTTGGTGGTCTTCAGGTTGGAAAGCAGGTCTTTGTTGAGATAAAAATCCTTGTAAAGCTCTACTTCATAGGGCTTATCATCGATTAGATAAAAAGAAGCTTGCATGGCTTTCACCTCTATTAAATAAGAAATTTCATTGCTCAATGGACCATAATTTCCCCCATCCTTTCGAAATACCGTTAGCCGTACGCGGGAAGGCGATTCGGACCGTTCATTTGCCGATACGGTTCGCAAGATTTCCTCTTCTAAAAATTCAAGGGTAAAACTCATCGGAATCTCCATACGCAACATGCGCATCGATGCCATCAATCTAAAATAATGGTCCTCCCAAAAAAACAAAGTGCCATTTACAGCTCTAAGGGTTTCGAAGACACCATCCCCAAACTTAAAAGCCCTATTATCATATCCCAAAATTCCTTGGTTTTCAGGGAATAGGACCCCATCAAAATTCACCATAAAAAAAGCCTTGAAAAATCAAGGCCAAAGATACGTTTTAGTGCAGAATTTTTATTTGGAACCGAGGACTTGTTTTAAGTCAGACACTTGATTTTCCCAAAGCATCTTGGCCTCATCAACTTCATCTTCCTCCGCAAAGTCGGTGATAAAAAGTGAAACATCCTTGGTGATTTCATCCACGATAATTCTCATTTCGAAAAAGGAATCATCTTCATTTTCCTCCCATGAAAACTTAACAAATTCGTCGCTTTTCCGCTTTAGCATCTTGGCGTTCTCTTCGGCACCATCCCAGATAAATGTAAACTTCTCACTCCGTGAATTTACATTGTCGGCATACCACTCAGAAAGCCCTGAAGGCGTAGAAATATATTGATATAACAACTGGGGGGAAGCTTGTATTACGAACTCTATTTCAAATTTTATTTTGTCGGACATTCTCGTATTTGATTTTTCCTTTCAACAAATTATATAATTGGGTAAGATATGAAAATAAATATCATATCATAAAATAATAATGAATTTTGATTCGGCAAAAATTAAACTTTATATTTGCACCCGCTAAAACGCACCATGGCGAGGTAGCTCAGGTGGTTAGAGCGCAGGATTCATAACCCTGAGGTCGGGAGTTCAAGTCTCCCTCTCGCTACAAAAAACCCAAGAACTGTTCTTGGGTTTTTTATTTGGGTATTGCGTAAAATGAAGTTATTCAACAATTCTCATTTTTTGAAGCAAAAATGAGGCATTCATATTCTTGCAGACACCTTGCTTCAATCGGTAATCAAAATGTAATTCGTCCCTTTTGATTTCTGTCTCAAAAAAGTAATTGCGAACCTCATTAAGTTCATTTTCGAGAGAACAGAGACTTAAATCATGGGTGGCGATAATTCCGGGCACCCCCATAGCCACTAACCTTTCAATCAGTTTTTTGGAACCTTCGGTCTTGTCCACGCTGTTCGTGCCTTTCAAAATTTCATCCAAAACCACTAAATAGGAACCACGGTCCAGTTCCTCCACAATAAATTGTAATCTCGTGAGCTCAGCAAAGAAGTACGAACTGTTATCGGTCAAGGAATCCGTGGTTCGCATACTCGTAATCAGCTTAATGGGGTGGTATTTACAAGATTTTGCACAAATGGGCAAGCCCAAATTAGCCATCACAACAAACAGCGATACGGAGCGGAGAAAAGTACTTTTTCCAGCCATATTGGCACCGGTTATGATCATAAAATCAGAAGACCTCAGCGATACATCGCTACAAATCCTCTCCTTTGGAGGTATCAGCGGATGTCCTAGTTCCTTGGCTTCAATCAATGTTCCTTTTTGAGGAAGGATTGAGGGATAAATGTTATCCGGGTGATTAAAGGCAAAAGTGGCCATGGAATTATACGCGTCAAAAAATGCTGCGGTCCTGAACCATTGCTCCACAAGCTCTTTGTTTTTTCCAATCCATTTTTCAATGTGAAGGGTGCATTTTAAGTCCCATAGGAAAAATCCATTTCCAAGCAGAGCCACCAAAAGATTGTTGCGGTTGTCAAGGGCGTCCAAAGCAGAAGCAAACTCACTAAAAATAGCAGATGCCTTAGCACTACCTGACTTGATTTTGTCTTTTTCCTTGGCCAGGACCGCTGCGTCGAAATGTTGATTTTCGACTTCCCGAAGCAACTGGGCGTATTGCTGAACCGTTTCGCGAATTTTGCTGACGTGGGAGCTCAACAAGTTTACCTTACGAACAAACAGCGCTGTAATGGTCAATCCAAATAAGAACCAATAAAAAACGATTTGTGGGTTCAGTAGCTCCAAGATAGCACTGGATACAAGTATTACGGACAACCCACCAAAAATGGCTGGAACCCATTTGAGGTACGTAGGCACAAAAGATGTATAATCCCTCAGCCATTTTGATATGGACTCTGTAGTTGTTTCTGTTTTGATGATTCTGGAGATAGCTGTATAATTCTGCCTCCAGTCGTTAAGTTGGGACAGCTCCTTAATGGCTTGCTGTCTTTTCTCAATATCTGTGATATCGTTGGATTTCATTAAATCCGCCAAAAGGCGTATGCCTTCCGTCAGCCCTGTCCGATTCAAATACTGAAAAAATGACCCTCTGCCAAAAAGGTCAACATCCGAACTGAAAAAATGCTTTGGCTCTTCAAATTGGATTCCATCAAAACGGTCCAAATAATCATGGTTCAGCATTCGAATTTCCTCCTGGTTGATTCGTAGAAGTTCTTGGTTTAACCTAAAGGTTGACTTACGGGATTCATACATCCGCAAAAGAAATACGAAGCCGCCTATTCCCAAAATGGAAATACCAACCAAAATCTCCTTGTTTGGATAGAAAAAATAGATGAGGCCAGCGGTCAAAAGGAAAACAGCAATGCGAAGCGTACTTATAAGGTTTAGAGCTTTCTTATCAAGCCGAACCAAGTTTTTGTACGTTTCAATTGCATTCTGATAAAAGTTGTGGGGACCAGCCATAAAAACTTCATTTTCTAGACCGCAAATATAAGGCGGACCTGCTTTACCTGCCTCCATAACCACAGTATGGTTTTTGTGCCTAACTTTGGGTTATGAAGAACACTATTTCTGAAAGGGTTGCTGATTTCTTAAAAGACTTTCCACCTTTTACGAATCTTACCGAAGACGAGTTGTTGCGATTGGCCTTCGAGGTGACGATCTTGTACAAGCCCAACAATGGTATCATCTTCTCTAAGGATGAAACGCCCCATGAATTCTTCTATGTTGTTCATAAAGGTGCGGTCGCGTTAACGGACAAAGACGCCAAGCATCTCACAGACATTTGTGATGAAGGAGATATTTTTGGCCTTAGACCCTTAGTGGCCAACGAGAATTATCAGTTAGATGCAATAGCCCACGAAGAAAGTATACTTTATGCCATTCCTTTTAGGGAATTTAAGCCCATAGCCCTTGACAATCCCCTGGTGGGAAACTTTTTAATTGAAAGTTTTGCCTCAAATACCCGAAATCCATACTCTCAAAAATATAGGGGAAGTCTGTACGGAGTATCCAACAAGGAGGTGGTGCCTCCGGAAAATCGACTGTTGGATTTTCAAAAGGTCAGTTATTCAACGGATTTGGTGACATGTTCTGAGAATACCAAACTAAATAGCTTGGCCCATACAATGACCGATAACCACGTTGGTTCGATTTTGGTCATCAAAAAAAAGCTCCCTGTTGGCATTATAACAGACAAAGATTTGAGAAACAAGGTGCTTTCCGGAGAAGTCCCAATAACCGGTACTGCAAAACAGGTAATGACCTCTCCAGTGATTACCTACCCGAAGGACCTTACCATAACGCAAGCCCAAATGGCCATGATGAAAAGCAATATCAGCCACTTATGCCTTACCGAAGATGGTACTCCTGACACGCCGGTTGTTGGCATTTTATCCAAACACGATGTTATGGTTGCCCTGGGCAACAATCCTGCCGTGCTAATGAGAGCCATTAAGCGCTGCAACTCTACTAAAGAACTCCGGGCCATTAGGCATGGGATTATGAATCTTTTACGAGGATATTTGGAGCAGAATATTCCAATTCGATTGGTCTCAAAAGTTATTTCGGAACTAAAGGACGCTGCCATAAAACAAGTAATTACCCTTGTTGTGGCTAGTCTGGAAAGTCCGCCTCCGGTAAAGTTTGCATGGCTATCCATGGGAAGCCAGGGTCGTGGAGAGCAGCTTCTCAATACTGACCAAGACAATGCCATCCTCTTTGAGGATGTTCCAAAAGCCCAGCTCAAGAAAACTTCTGCCTTTTTTCAAAATTTAGGGGAATTGGTGACCAAAGAACTTAATACCATTGGTTTCGAGTACTGTCCGGCCGAAATGATGGCCTCCAACCCCCTTTGGTGCCATAGTCTTAAGGAATGGAAAGAGGTCACCAATTTTTGGATAAGCAATCCAGGTCCGGATGAAGTACTACTATCGTCCATATTTTTTGATTACAATGTAACTTATGGAGAAAAAGTACTAGTTGACAAGCTCTCCAATCACATTTTTGAAGAAGTACGAAAACATCCCTTGTTTTTAACCCATTTGGCTAGTGGTGCCTTGCAGAACCCATCTCCCAGTGGTTTCTTCCGGGAATTTTTGGTAGAACAAGATGGACAGCACAAGGACTTTTTTGACCTCAAGCAACGGGTTTTAATGCCTATGATTGACGCGGCTCGCGTTTTGATTCTTTCCCATAACGTGAAATCCATCAACAACACCGCGGAACGGTATGAGAAGCTGGCGGAACTTGAACCTCAAAACAGTGAACTCTACCTTGCCTGTTCCTACGCCAGCAAAGCGTTGTTAAAATTTAGAACCATACAGGGACTTCAACATAACGATTCAGGGCGTTTTATTGCCTTGGACCAGCTGGATAAAGAGGAGAAAATCAAATTAAAACGTACCTTCAAAACCTTAAAAGAAATCCAAGAATTATTACAGGTCCGGTTTCAGGTCAAAAGCTTCTTAGGGTAATGAAATCTAGATTCAAACGAGAAAAAAAAGAAGTGCTTCCCAATTTTTGGTGGGAATACCAAGCCAAGTTTTCCGAAGAAGAACCCAAGGAAATTGAGCAAACCACCTTTGTGCTTTGGGATACCGAAACAACTGGTTTCAATGTGACTCAAGACCGAATTCTATGTATCGGAGCTGTTAAGCTATTGAATGGTATGCTTGAAGTGAAGAATAGTTTTGAAGTGTTTCTCTCACAGAATTACTACGATGCCGAAACAGCCAAAATACATGGTATACTCAAGAAGGAAAAAACAACCTGTCTTATTGAGTTGGATGCCCTAAAACAGTTTTTGGATTATATCGGCAATGCTGTTTTGGTAGGCCATCATGTACTGTTTGATGTCAACATGATCAATGAAGCATTAAATAGATTAGGACTTCCAAAATTGAAAAATAAAACATTGGATACCAGCTTATTATATAAGCAAACCCTGTTGGCCACCTCAATGCTGCAGAAAAAGGAACAATACACTTTGGACGAACTTGCGGAAAAATTTGATATCTCTAAAAAGGATAGACATACGGCACTCGGTGATGCCCTCATTACGGCTTATGCCTTTATGGAAATTCTTCAACGATTAAAACCGAAGGACATTAAGGAGTTGTTCAAAAAACAGTATCCCCCACGTTTTAGTATTTGGTAGTTACGATCTCGTTTTAAGGATTTCTTTCACTTCCTCAGGATATAGCGAGGATTTCAATGCCCGATTGCATCTCCCGCATTGCTTGGAATGCGGATATTTTCAACAATTTCCCTTACTTCTTTTGGCGGAGCTTTGGTAAAACTTGAGATGATGATGGCAACACCAAAATTGACCAACATACCCACTGTCCCGAAACCTTCGGGGGATATGCCCCACCACCAGTCTTTTTCTTCGCTCATATCAGGATTTCCGAGCCATCCCAATTTAAAACGGGCAATATAATAGCTAGTAATGCCCAGTCCGGCCAACATCCCAAAAATAGCCCCCTCACGATTCATACGCTTGCTAAAAATTCCCATCACTATGGCTGGAAAAAAGGAACTAGCAGCCAATCCAAAGGCCAAAGCGACAACTGAAGCCACAAAACCTGGTGGGTTTATCCCGAAATAGCCAGCTACCACGACGGCCAATAGGGCAGAAAATCGTGCAATAGCCAATTCACGTTTATCAGAAATGCCCGGCGCCAACTGTTTTTTGATTAAATCATGTGAAATGGAAGTAGAAATTACCAAAAGTAGTCCCGCTGCGGTTGACAATGCAGCGGCGAGGCCACCTGCGGCTACTAAAGCAATCACCCAATTGGGTAGGCCTGCAATCTCCGGGTTGGCCAAAACCGTGATGTCTCGGTCTACGTATAGTTCATTTTTTTCTTCACTGAAATTGTAGATCAAGCGTTCGCCCAATTCTCCACGAGACTCTGAAAATTCTGGCTTCTTACCATTGATAGCGGTACCCGGTAAATATTGAATTCTTCCATCTTCATTTTTGTCGGTCCATGCGATGAGTCCTGTATTTTCCCATTTGGTGAACCATTCCGGGATTTCCTTGTAGGGTTTATTTTGAACGGTTTCCATAAGATTGGTACGTGCGAAAACCGCAATGGCAGGTGCCGTGGTATATAAAATGGCTATAAACAAAAGAGCATAGCCTGCAGATTTTCGTGCATCCTTCACCTTTGGTACCGTAAAAAATCGAATAATTACATGGGGAAGTCCGGCAGTGCCCAGCATTAAAGCCGCCGTAATAAAGAATACATCCATCTTGGACTTGGTTCCATCGGTGTATGCGGTAAATCCCAAATCGGTCATCAACCCGTCAAGTTTGTCCAACAGATATACCCCGTCCTCACCTGCCGAACCAAAACCAATTTGAGGAATAGGATTACCCGTGGCCATTATGGAAATGAATATGGCAGGTACCATAAAGGCAAAAATCAGTACACAGTATTGCGCTACCTGGGTATATGTTATTCCTTTCATCCCACCCAAAAAGGCATAGAACAAAACCACCGCCATGCCAATATATACTCCAGTATCTACCTCTACGTCCAAAAATCGGGAGAAAACCACCCCCACACCCCGCATTTGCCCTGCAACATAAGTGAAAGAGACAAAAAGTGCAGCGATAACAGCAACTGTACGAGCGACATTGGAATAGTACCGATCACCAATAAAGTCTGGTACGGTAAACTTGCCAAATTTCCTAAGATAGGGGGCTAAAAGTAGGGCTAAAAGTACATAACCGCCGGTCCACCCCATTAAATAAACCGATCCATCATAGCCCGAAAAGGCAATAATACCGGCCATTCCCAAAAATGAAGCTGCGGACATCCAATCGGCAGCTGTTGCCAAGCCGTTGGCCAATGGAGATACGCCTCCACCAGCTACATAAAAATCCTTGGTCGAGGAAGCACGTGACCATATCGCAATTCCAATATAAAGGGCAAAAGTAAATCCGACTATAATAAAGGTCCAGGTTTGAATGTCCATTATTCGTCGAGCTTATATTTTTTGTCCAGTTTGTTCATCAAGCGGACATAAACGAAAATAAGAATGACAAAAATGTAAATTGAACCTTGTTGAGCAAACCAAAAGCCCAATTTAAAACCTCCCATTCGGACGGTGTTCAACTCATCAACCAACAAAATTCCAAAACCATAGGAAACCAAAAACCAAATGGAAAGTAAAATGGCAAGGTATTTAAGGTTCTCTCGCCAGTATTTTTTTCGGTTATCGGTGTTCATTTTTGTATTTATCATTGGAATATATGAAATCTCCTGATAAACCTTCCGACAAATTCTTCAAAGTAAAATACCTTTCCATCCAAATCGAGTTAAATTTTGACACTTATACTTAAGTCTGAAACTGCATTAAACAATCTTAACATAAATGAAAAAAATGAGGAACCTTTTCACAAAGTTGGCATCTAAACAAAAAAGTGTTTAATTCAAAGTATAAAAAAACAGTTATGGTCATCAAGAATCCAGCCCTTTTTGCAATTTTTTTATTGCTTTTTATCTCCTGCAGTACCGATACTTCGGATGATGCACCACCAACCGGGAGTGATCAAAACAACATTAGCAGTTTTATAATTTCTGGAGTAAGAGGTACCATAAACGACCAGGAAAACATCATATCCCTTATTCTTCCCGAAGGGACCGATTTGACCGCTTTGACCCCGTCAATAGGCATTCCAACGGGCGCAACGATCAATCCGGAGTCTGATGAGGAGGGTGACTTTTCCAATCCTGTTATTTACGCTGTTACCGCAGAAAATGGTGAGGTGAATGCATATACCGTAATTGTTGACGTAAATGTTTATGCTTTCACTGTTGGTGGTAAATCATATGAATTGATTCGTGAGGAAAGAACCTGGGCTGATGCAGCGGCCTTTGCGGTTTCTCGTGGTGGCTATCTGATTGAAATCAATGATTTGGCGGAGAATCAAGGTGTATTTGTCGAGATCCTTACCAACGGCAATTTTGTTTTTGAAAACCTGCAAAGAGCTGCCGTTTGGATGGGTGGCAACGATTTTGAAACCGAAGGTGTATGGATACTGGACGGCGATAATGATGGTAGTGGGCCTCAATTCTGGGAGGGAGACTTCAATGGAATGGCTGTCGGAGGCCTATTCAACAACTGGGGCCGTGAACCCGATGGTGGGGAAGCACAAAATGCCCTAAGCATGGTTTTAAGGGATACGCCAATTAACAATGCAGGCCAATGGAATGATTTGGACGAAGTTGACGACCGACTCTATTTCGTTATCGAGTTTGATTGATGATTACCCAAAGTGAACGTATTAAACGCCGGTAATCCCCTTTGAGGTTTCAACACCAATTTATTCTGCGCCACTTAAATAATCGGATACATGCTGTCCTATACGCTCTTGAATATGGGACAAATCGGCTTTCTCAAAAGTCTCTCCAGTTATTTGCTCATAGAGTTCAATGTATCGGTCAGAAACGGTTTCAATATAGTCATCACTCATTTCGGGCACGGTCTGACCTTCCAAGCCTTGAAATCCATTAGAAATGAGCCATTGTCTAACAAATTCTTTGGAAAGTTGTTTTTGGTTCTCACCCCTTTCTTGTCTCTCCTCATAACCCTCGGCATAAAAGTAACGCGACGAATCGGGTGTATGAATCTCGTCAATTAAGACTATTTCCCCCTCTTTGGTTTTGCCAAATTCATACTTCGTGTCAACTAAAATGAGACCTTGTTCTGCGGCCAATTCGGTTCCCCTTTGAAAGAGCTTTTGGGTGTAACCCTCCAGAACCTCATAATCCTCTTTTGATACGATTCCGTTGGCAAGGATGTCCTCTTTGGAAATATCCTCATCATGATATCCTTTGTCCGCCTTGGTCGCTGGGGTGATAATCGGGTTGGGGAACTTGTCATTTTCTTTCATTCCTTCTGGCATGGCAACCCCGCAAAGTGTTCGTTTTCCTGCCTTGTATTCTCGAGCTGCATGTCCCGAAAGGTATCCGCGAATTACCATTTCAACTTTAAAGGGGTCGCAGGCCTTTCCAATGGCAACATTGGGGTCGGGTGTGGCCAACAACCAATTGGGCACCAAATCTTCAGTGGCCTTCATCATTTTGGTGGCAATCTGATTTAAAATTTGCCCCTTGTAAGGAATTCCCTTGGGCATAACCACATCAAATGCCGAAAGGCGGTCTGTGGCTATCATCACCAAAAGGTCATTCTTTAGCGTGTACACCTCGCGTACTTTACCTTTATATACCGATAATTGATTTGGAAAATGGAAGTTGGTCTCCATTAAGGTATTTGCCATACCCTTAATTTTGGTGTTCTATGTTTTTATAGGCATCGATTACCTTCTTGACCAGTTTATGTCGAATAACGTCTTTCTCGTCCAAGTATATAATGCCTATACCTTTGATGTTTTTGAGGATGAGGAGGGCCTCTTTTAAACCTGAAATCACCCTTCTTGGCAAATCAATTTGTCCTGGATCACCGGTCAACAAAAATTTGGCATTCTTCCCCATTCGGGTCAAGAACATTTTCATTTGGGCGTGGGTGGTATTTTGGGCTTCATCCAAAATAACGAACGCATTATCAAGCGTTCTACCTCGCATAAACGCCATTGGTGCTATTTGAATGGTACCGTCCTCAATGTATTTTGCCAACTTTTCAGGAGCGATCATATCCCGCAAAGCATCATACAATGGTTGCATGTAAGGGTCCAGTTTTTCCTTAAGGTCACCCGGAAGAAATCCAAGATTTTCACCGGCCTCAACTGCCGGTCGAGTTAATATGATACGTTTTACCTGCTTTTCTTTCAATGCCTTTACCGCCAAGGCCACACCGGTATACGTTTTTCCAGTACCAGCAGGACCAATGGCAAAAACCATATCATTTTCACGGCATAAATCAACCATTTTCCGTTGATTAACGGTTTGTGCCTTTATTAATCTGCCACTAACGCCATGCACCAGAACCTCCCCGCTCGAAGTCGTTGATTCGTAATCTTCACGCCCATTGCTGGTCAAAACGCGTTCAATCATGTTCTCATCCAACTTGTTGTATTTGGCAAAGTGGGATGTGAGCATATCGAACCTTTTATCAAACTCCTCCAAGCGTTCTTCATCTCCGTATACCTTAATCTTGTTGCCCCGGGCTACAATTTTAAGCTTAGGGAAATACTTTTTAAGGAGTTCGATATTTTCATTGCGTTGCCCAAAAAAATCCTGAGGGCTTATTTCTGTAAGTTCAATTATAAGTTCGTTCAAAAAAAGTGGAGTGTTTTAGGGTTATTTTCGACGGAATCTTTTCGTTCTAATTTGTTTATTTTTATCCCACAAACTTAACCAAAATTCATTTTGGGCAAGGAAAAATATATCAACAGTATGGCATGGCAATCATAACCTTAACTACAGATTTTGGACAAAAAGACCACTTTGTAGGCGCCATCAAAGGAACCATTCTCAGTAACTTGCCAGAGATAGACATTGTTGATATTTCGCATAAAATAAGCCCTTTTCACATCCAAGAGTGTGCGTATATCTTAAAAAATGTTTACTCAGCTTTTCCAAAAGGTACAGTACATATTATTGGTGTCGACTCTGAGCTTTCCCCAGAAAATGAGCACCTTGTGGTTCAGGTGGATGGTCATTTTTTTGTCGGAGCCAACAATGGTGTAATGTCATTGATTGCATCGGAAGTGGAGCCTGAAAAAATTATGGAAATCAACATTCCCCAGACTGAGGTCAGCTCATTTGCCGAGCTACATGTTTTTGTGCCCGTTGCCTGCCATATTGCAAGAGGTGGAAAATTGGAGGTTATTGGGCGACCTTTTGATGGGCTGAAGATACTTAAGGAATTTCAACCCCGAATTACGAATGATGGCCAGAGCATAGTGGGAAATATTATCTACATTGATAACTATGGCAATGTTATAACCAATATTCAAAAAAGTTTGTTTGAAGCTTATCGAAATGGAAGGGATTTTGAAATTATAGCGAGAACCAATAAAATCAAGGCTATTCACAATACATATAACGGAATCATCAATTTCAATTTAGGAAAACCGCAACGAAAGGGCCCGGGAGATGCCTTGGCACTTTTTAATTCTGCCGGATTTGTGGAGCTGGCCATTTATAAGAGTGACCTGAACAGTGTTGGGGGCGCCTCTACCCTATTGGGATTAAATTATAGAGATACGGTAACCATTAATTTTCTTTAAATGTTGGTAAGAATTGTAAAATTGACCTTTAAACCCGAAAATATCTCTAGTTTTGAGCGAATTTTCGAAAATTCGAAAAAACAGATTGTAGCATTTGATGGTTGCTCCCATTTGGAACTCTATCAAGACTTGAACAAATCGAATGTATTTTTCACTTACAGCATTTGGGCAAATCAGTCATCCTTGGAAAATTATAGAAATTCAACATTTTTTCAGCAGGTTTGGGGTGAGACCAAAAAGCTGTTCTCCGAAAAACCAGAAGCCTGGAGTGTCGCCAAACTTCAATCCTCAAATGAATTCTGATGTTTGCCATATTTAAAAGAGAAGTACAGTCTTTTTTTACCTCGCCCATTGGGTATCTCATTGTGGGATTGTTTTTACTACTGAATGGATTATTTCTTTGGGTTTTCAAAGGAGAATACAATGTTTTCGATTATGGATTTGCCGATTTGGGCAAATTCTTTCTTCTGGCCCCGTGGATTTTCGTTTTTTTGATTCCAGCCATAACCATGAAAAGCTTCTCGGAAGAACGAAAGTTGGGTACCCTGGAACTTTTGTTGATTAAGCCCATATCGGTTTGGAAGCTTGTTTTGGGTAAGTTTTGGGGCACGTTTACCCTTTGCTTAGTTGCCATTGTTCCAACCTTTATCTATGTGTTCGCGATTTCTGAATTGGGGGTTATCAGTGGAAACTATGATTTTGGTGTGGTACTAGGCTCGTACTTTGGTTTGCTCTTCTTAATTGCTGCTTATGCAAGTATAGGACTGTTTTCCTCTACCCTATCGGACAATCAGATTGTGGCCTTTATCCTTGGAGTGCTTTTTTGTTTTTTCCTTTTTTATGGTTTCGAGGCCCTATCCACACTTTTCTCGGATGGTAGCACCCAGCTCATTTTAAAATATTGGGGCGCAAGGGCCCATTTTGATAGTATTGCCAGTGGAGTACTAGACACGCGTGATTTGCTTTATTTTATTTCCATAACCCTGATGTTTTTGTATTTGACCCTAGTTCGACTAAAACAACTGCCCAAATGAAATCAAACCTTCTTTTTTCATTGGCCAAAGTACTGGTTGCGGTCATCGTTTTGAATTTGCTGGGAGCGTTTGTATACCAAAGGTTCGACCTTACCGAGGACTCCCGATATACCCTCTCCGACCCAGCTATTGAAATTAGCCAGACCTTTGATGGCCCTGTTATAATCGACGTTCTTTTGGATGGGAAAATACCCTCTGAATTTGCGAGGCTCAAAACAGAAACCCTTCAATTGATTGCCTCGTTTGCCGACCATAACAAGAACATCAAGTACAATCTGGTAAATCCGCTTGAGGATGAATCCAAAGCGCAACAAACCATTTTAGATTTGCAACGAATCGGTCTCACACCTGCCAATGTAACCGTTGAAGAGGGTGGAAAGGTTTCACAGGAACTCATTTTTCCCTGGGCCATGGTAACCTACAACAACCAGACGATGAAGGTTCCTTTGCTTAAAAACAAGTTGGGTTCCTCTTCAGAAGAACGTATCAACAATTCAGTACAACAATTGGAGTACGCTTTCGCCGATGCATTTACCAAATTGAACATCAAAGAGAAAAAAAGGGTGGCGGTCCTAAAAGGAAATGGAGAATTGGATGATATTTTCATTGCTGATTACCTTACCTCCATTCGAGATTACTACAATCTTGGGGCGATAACCTTGGATTCGGTAGAGGCAAATCCATCAGAGGTCTTGAAGCAGCTAAAAAACTATGACTTAGCACTGATTGCAAAGCCTACAGAAGCATTTTCCGATCAAGAAAAGTATGTTTTAGACCAGTTTATTATCCAAGGAGGGAAATCCATTTGGTTGATTGATCAAGTAGCCATGGAGGTTGACAGTATATTCAAAGGTGGCGGAAGTGCACTGGCTCTTCCAAGGGAATTAAATCTTAAGGATTTTTTCTTCAAATACGGTATCCGCATAAATCCCGTTTTGGTCAATGACCTCTATTTTACCCAAATTGTCTTGGCTTCCGGAGAAGGAAATGACTCACAGTACAATCCGGTACCCTGGTATTACAATCCCATGGTTTTTTCCAACAATGACCATCCCATCAACACCAATATTGAAGCAGTCCGATACCAGTTTGCGAATACTCTTGATACTTTGGCGAATGCGTATCAAAAAACAGTGCTCTTGCGAAGCTCGCCGCTTTCCAAAGTGGAAGGAGTACCCAAACAAATAGGCCTTGATATCCTGAATAGCCCTCCCGATAAGGAATCCTATAGTGATGGAAATCATCCTTTGGCGGTTTTGGTGGAAGGTGCCTTCACATCTGCGTATAAGAACCGTGTGAAACCCGCAAAACTAAATGAAAGCCTGGATGAAGGACCTCAAAATCAAATGATTGTAATTTCCGATGGAGACCTTATCAGGAATCAGCTCCGAAACGGACAACCTTTGGAGCTTGGATACGATAAATGGACCAATAGTAACTATGGGAACAAGGAATTCTTAGTGAACTGCATCAATTATCTTTTGGATGACACCGGACTTATAAACATCCGTAATAAGAGGGTTTCCATTCCCTTGCTCGATCCTGAAAAAATTGTAGCCCAGAAAACAAAGTGGCAACTACTGAATATAGGTGTTCCCACGATATTGACCCTTCTATTTGGAATTATTTTTGGCTACTATCGAAAAAAGAAATTCTCGACTTAAGTGTTGATAAATTTGTTTCTTTGCTTCAGGCATTTGAGATATATTTGTTTTTATCGATTTTGTTTTCGCTGAGCTCTTTTTGGAGCATTTGGTGATAATTTCTAAAGAAATTCTTTGATGAAATTTATAGTATCCAGTACCTATCTATTAAAGCATTTACAGGTTTTGGGAGGTGTGATCAACAATAGCAACACCCTGCCCATTCTGGACAATTTCTTATTTGATTTAAAGGAAACCAAGCTTACCATATCCGCTTCCGACCTTGAGACCACCATGAGCTCGGTATTGGAAGTTGATTCAGAATCGGAAGGTTTGATCGCCGTTCCAGCGCGACTTTTATTGGATACCTTAAAAACTTTTGCCGAACAACCTTTAACCTTTGTGGTCGAGGATAACAATACCGTAGAAATTAGCTCCAACCATGGAAAATATGCCGTGGCCTATGCGGACGGTGCAGAATTTCCGAAAGCAGTGGAAGTGTCCAACCCCAGTTCTACCACTATTATGGGCGACATCTTGGCCACCGCTATTAACAAAACCATTTTTGCCGCTGGCAATGACGACCTAAGGCCGGTGATGAGCGGTGTGTTTTTTCAATTTTCCACTGAGAATTTGACTTTTGTGGCCACTGATGCCCATAAATTGGTCAAGTATCAACGAAATGATGTGAAGGCCAACGAAGTTGCAGAATTTATTATGCCCAAAAAACCGTTGAATCTCTTGAAAGGTATTTTGGCAGGTTCTGAATCTGAAGTCACCATTGAGTATAATGACAACAATGCCAAATTCATTTTTGATGGCACAGAGTTGATATGTAGATTGATTGATGGGAAATATCCCAACTACGAGGCGGTGATTCCCAAAGAAAATCCGAATGTGCTGAATATATCCCGGGGACAGCTTTTAAGCTCAGTACGCCGGGTTTCGATTTACTCCAATCGCACTACCCATCAAATTCGACTCAAAATTGCTGGTGCCGAATTGAATATTTCCGCTGAAGACGTGGATTATAGCAACAAGGCCGAAGAGCGGCTATCATGTTCTTACCAAGGCGACGATATGCAGATAGGGTTCAACTCAAGATTTCTAGTTGAAATGTTGGGCAATCTTTCTTCCGATGACGTAACCTTGGAAATGAGCCTCCCCAACCGAGCGGGTATCCTTACCCCTGCCGATGGCTTGGATGAAGGGGAACATATAACCATGTTGGTCATGCCTGTAATGTTGAACAACTAGGTTAACCTCTACCCTTTAGTTTCTGTGCTGCAACCGTATTTCCATTGGTCTGTGGTTTTTACAAGAACTGAGACTGCATTATTTGTTCCGTCCAATAAATTCTCCTGAAACAACTGCTGCAAAATTAACTGATACTGCCCTTTTTTGTATAATCGAGCAGGGACCTAATACTTACTTAAACATTACCATTGCGGAAGGAGCTCTTCCTTAAGGCGTGCAGCCATTAATTATTCCAATTCCTTTGAAATGCAGCGGTTGCGAAGAAATTATTTGGGCCGAAGTTTGTGGTTTCCAAGGAAATAGTAGGGCAATGTGTTTTGAGTTTGAATAGAGTTGTTTTATATTACAGAACAAGGTCCCCCTTTTCTTTCTACAATTCACAAAAAGCTCAAATAATCGGTAATATTTGATTAATATGAAAATACCCCTGACCTTATCGCATAACTTCTTTCATAAATTCTTTGAACAAAACAAGGTTCCACCATTTTATGAGCATGTAAGTGGCTTGCCAGATTCCGTTTACAACTCTGGAAATCTTTCGGAATACCAAAAGTCAAGGATAAACTGCATTTATAACGTACCTCCCTACATTTTTGGTGATGGTGATCTTGTCAATCCCCATTTTGGGTATTACTCAAGATCCTATCAGCTGGGTTACGCAATGGATCTGACAGAATTTAAATCAGCTACAGCTTATTTGAGGAACACCTTAAAAAAAAAACGTATAAAACTCTTCGGCAAGATCTACAAAAGCTGGAAAGAGACTACGATATAAGATTGGAAATCCATTATGGTGAAATTGACCCTGATCTCTACCATTCTCTTATGAAAACCCTTAAAAGGTTCATAGAAGATCGCTTTGTTGGTCGTACCCACAAGCATTCGGCTCTACTCAAATGGGATTATTATGTCGACCAAAGTCTTGGAAGGATTAGATCTTGCTCTTCAATTCTCTTTGTATTGCGTCACAAAAGTCAACCCATAGCTATCTCATTGGGACATACTATCAAAAATGTTCTCAACTCAGCCATAACTTCATATGATAAAAAGTTCAGCAGGTACAGCTTAGGAAAAATAATGTTTATAAAAGAATTGGAATGGTGTTTTTTAAATGGACTCAGATTATTGGACACAGGATGGGGCAATTTTGAGTATAAAATTAAATTTTCGAACGCCATTTATTATTATGCGACCCATGTTATGTACCCCAAAAAGAGTTTTGGAAAAAAAGTATACGCCTACTTTATTGGCATATTTTTAGAAGCTAAGCATTATTTGATTGCAATCAAAAATCGAAGGTTCAAAAGGTCCAGGGATTTGTACCAAGGACGCTGGATGCAGGTTGAAAGATTCAGGACCAGAGAATATAGACAGACAGATGGGACTACCTAAATGAAAAAATTAATTTTACAGTCAAATTTAATAGATGGTGAAACTAAGGCATGATGTAGTTGAAAGGGTTTTTCGAGGTACCCCTTCGGAATATGATTTCAATTTTTCCAAAAACTACCCGTAGCACTGGAATGCCAGGATTAATAGGAACTAAAGTCTTTCCTCAAAAATTTTCCAGCCTTTTATCTTCTTAGTAAGGATTTGGCTCCTCTGTATATATAAAATAGTACCCGAAAACGTCCCTTCCCGTTAAAAAAAAACACCAAAATGCGATAAGACCACTTGTTATAGCTATCACTGATAAAGGAGGTCAATGGGAAAGCCCTTGCGGCCGTCAACTTTTCCATATATGAGTAAATTGACTTCAACGGTAGTTTGGAACGGAGTGCCCTTACCAAAAGAAAAAAGGAAAACGATTGTTGCCTTACAATAAGTTTATTTGCTGCCAGTGTCTTCCCCTCATTCTGTAGCTCATCAATCAAGAAGGAGAACCTATCTGCAGCGTTCAATAAATCGTTCATTATTTTAATATTGTGACCCTCTTCCCTATTATGCATAGCGGAACCGGATACCTGCACATATCGATAGGCACGCAATGGAATTCTTGAAACCGCTTTAGATTTCATAAGAATCTCAGCACAGAAAATGGCATCTTCCATCCATTTTCCTTCAATAAAACGTATTCCGGACTTTTTCAGAAAATCAGCGTCAAAAATGTAGCTCCAGACGTAGCTTTTGAACTGTCGTTGACCCAAATGGGATATCCCATCTTGTATGATTCCCATCTCGCTGATATCTGGAAAATTGGTCTTTGAGAGATCCAATTGTTCGGTCTCGACAAAATCAAACTCAAGAATTTCAAGGTTTTGGGAATCACAGATATTGGTCAAAAAAAACAGAGAATCTTCAGCAAGGTAATCATCTGGGTCAATGAAATATATATATTTCCCTCTGGCCATGTCCAATCCCGCGTTACGTGCAGCGCCAACACCTTGGTTCGCCTGGTGTTTGGCGATTACATTTTGATGAGATTGAGCAAAAGTTTCAATGAGTTCTCCACTGCCATCCGTTGAACCATCATTGACCATGATAATCTCATATTGTTCCGCTGAAAACCCTTGCTTTTGAAGACTTTGCAAACATCTTTTGAGATACTTTTCAGAATTGTATATGGGGAGAATTATACTCAGAAACATTGCCCAATGGATTTAACCATGGGCAATATAGAGCATTACGAACTAAACCTAAGTTTATTTCTATGACAAGACCCTTTGCTATGATAAACAACAAAAACATAGAGCCCTTAGATTAAAGGTGTTACCAAAAAAACTCCAAAACATCTATGGGTTTCCACAGTCGGGCCTTCAGGCTACATTAGGTAAAATCATATGTAAATGGCAATGATTAAACCTAGTTTGAGTTCGTCCTAAATAAAGGGGATGGTTAAGAAATAGGAAGGAGACTCTCCATTTGCCGCTTTTACCGCATTCACAATGGGTAAAACAAATCCTAAAATTCCCACACCGATTAAACCTAAAATTCCCAATCCCAGTAATAAAATCGCAGGAATACTAATTAGGATGTACAACAGTAGGCTTAACTGCAAATTGATAACAGCCTTTCCGTGCTCGTTCATGCCTTCAACAGTTTTCCGTGAGGATAGCCAAAGAATTAGTGGTACGATGAATCCGCCAAACCCTGTTACATAGTGTAACAATTGGGTTAGGTGTGTAATTGACAACAGTGTATTGTCTTTGCGTAATACATTTTGATTGATGATTTCCATTTTTTGATTGATATTGATGTTACAACTTATGAGTATCTATTTTTGCCATAATGTTACACTCAACTAATTCGTATTTTTGCCCTCATGTCTTACGAAGATACCATAGTAGCCTTGGCAACTCCTTCAGGAACAGGAGCCATATCGATTATTCGAATCTCTGGTAAAGATGCCATTGTCATCGGTGACCAAATATTCAAATCGGTACGCGGTAAAAAGCTTGGCCTTCAAAAAAGCCATACCATTCATTTAGGTCATATTATTGACGGAAAAAAGGTTTTGGATGAAGTTCTGGTATCGGTTTTCAGGGGACCCAACTCCTATACAGGTGAAAACGTGTTGGAAATTTCTTGTCATGGGTCACCTTACATTCAGCAACAAGTACTTCAATTAATATTGAGAAAGGGATGCAGGGCAGCATCAGCAGGAGAGTTCACACTTAAGGCTTTTTTGAATGGAAAAATGGATTTGAGTCAAGCCGAAGCAGTCGCCGATTTGATAGCCAGTGACAGTGCGGCTTCCCATGAAATAGCCTTGAACCAAATGCGGGGCGGTTTTAGTTCGGAAATAGAAAGTTTGAGAGAGGAACTTCTAAATTTTGCCTCCCTAATTGAATTAGAGCTTGATTTTTCGCAAGAGGATGTAGAGTTTGCCAATCGAGAGCAATTTAATGAGCTGCTGAGCAGAATAAGTGCCGTACTTAAAAAGTTGATAGATTCATTCGCCTTGGGTAATGTATTGAAACATGGCATTCCCGTTGCCATAGTAGGGCAGCCCAATGTTGGAAAATCAACACTTCTCAATGCATTGTTGAATGAAGATAGGGCAATCGTGAGCAGTATCGCTGGCACCACCCGCGACACGGTTGAAGACTCTATAAGTATTCAAGGGGTAAATTTCAGATTTATTGATACAGCTGGTATACGGAGCACACGGGATGAAGTAGAACAAATTGGAATTGAACGTACTTTCTCAAAGATAGAGCAGGCCAAGCTCATCATTTTTCTTTTTGATGGCCCAGATTTTGATAGGGAACAGCTAAACAATCTCAAAGACCAATATCCCAACAAAAGGATTCTACCCATCTGCAATAAACTGGACAGGCTCACAAAAAAGCAAATTCATGATATAGAAGAAGAAATTCAAAATGTTCTGTTCATTTCTGCTAAAAACGGAACAGGAATTGATACGTTGCAGGAAACATTATTTGGTTTGGTCGATACAGGAGCCTTAAGCGGGGATGAAACCATCGTGAGCAATAGTAGGCACTATGATGCCCTTTTAAAAGCACTTGAGGAAATTCAAAAAGTAAAGGAAGGTATGGATATTGAAATCTCCAGTGACCTTCTTGCCATTGACATTCGTCAGGCTTTGTTCCACTTGGGAGAAATCACAGGAAGTGTTACGACCGATGACCTTTTAGGAAATATATTTTCCAACTTTTGTATTGGCAAGTAAATAGAAACGTAGAAAAAATTTATGTTCCATTTTTTCGAAAGAAAAGTTTTTTTAGCGGATTATCTTCATGGACTGGTAGATATACATAACCATATATTACCTGGAATTGATGATGGGGCCAAAACGGTCGAAGATTCTATAAATCTCATAAAGGCATTCTCAGAATTTGGGGTGACCAGTTTTATTTGTACCCCGCACATCATGCATCATTATTATCCAAATACGCCTTCCACCATCAAAAAGGCGTTTGATATTTTGAAGACAGAGTTAACCCTGCAGGGACTAACCGACATTAAAGTACACTATGCCGCAGAACATATGATCGATGAAAATTTTGAAAATATTCTGGAGGCCGAAGCCGTGCTTCCCTTAAATAATGAGTATATATTAATTGAAATGTCCTATTTGCAACCCTCACTGAGTTTCGGAGGTGCTATCCAAAAAATAGCTCGCAAATCATTGTTTCCCATATTAGCCCATCCGGAACGATACGCCTATTACCACAATACATTTGGTGTATACGAGTCCTTTAAATCAAAAGGAATATCGTTTCAGCTCAATATTCTGTCTTTGGGAGGTTATTATGGTCCAGAAATTCAAAAGGTAGCACTTAGTTTGCTCAAGGCCGGGTATATTGACTTTATCTCCTCAGATGCTCATCATATAACGCACATAAGTCAGATAAAGGAAATCAGAATCCGAAAGAGCACCTTGAATCTCTTACTGCCAATAATTGAGAATACGATTTTGAACTTTTATTGAATCAGGAGGCAAAATTCCACCATTTTTTGACGGTTTTTCCATATCCATAGCCATACCTTCCGCCATAACCTAAATTAGAGCCCTTCACATTGTTGACTACGAATGCCAATCCTTTTAGCTTTCCTTCTTTATGCAATTTAAGAGGGAAATCAAGAACTTTTCTTTGTGTAACCCCTGCTTTGGTTATGTAAAGCAACTTATCCGCATATTGATTAATCAGAAGTGTATCGGTAACTACCATCAAGGGAGCCGTATCAACAACGATATAGTCGTATAATTCGGATACCTCATCCAACAAGTCTTTCATGCGACTGCTCATCAACAATTCGGTTGGGTTGGGTGGAATCTTTCCAGAATAGATTACATCAATGGTATTGGAATGGACCAAAGTCGTATTTACAATATCACGAACCGACTTCGCACTACCCAGTAGGTATTCCGTAAGGCCAACAGTGGCTCTATGTTTCGGTTTTCCAAGTTGATCGATCTCATTACTGTTTGAAAAGAAAGTGTACAGCTTGGGATTTCTGATGTCAGCACCAATTAATAGGACCTTTTTGTTGGTGTCGGCAAATATCATGGACAAGTTCGAGGAAACCAAGGTTTTTCCTTCCCCAGGAACACTGGATGTTACAAAAATAATACTTCCCCTTTTACTGTTTTTCTTTGATCTAAGGGTGTAGTCCAAATTTGTTCTTAAGATTCTTAAAGATTCCGCCAAAACAGACCTATCCGCATTTTTCACCAATTTTTCTTCCTTTCTGCCCAATTTGGGAATCTCAGCTAGCACGGGTATGCCCTGAACCATTTTTTCTAAGTCTATCTTGTTGTGGATTTTATCATCCAACAAAATACTGGTATAAATTACCCCAAAAGGAATCATAAGGCCAACCATAAGAGCCGCTAAATAAATGATTTTTGGTTTTGGAGATACCGGAAATGGATTTTCAGCATAGGCCGCATCGACAACCTTGGATTTTGGTGTGGCAGAAGCAAAAGTAATTTGGGATTCTTCTCGCTTCTGTAAAAGATAAAGGTATAATGACTCTGTGGTTTGCTGCTTTCTTGAAATATCCCTTAGCGCCCTCTCATTACTGGGAGCTGCATAGATACGGGAGTTGATTTGGGAGAGTTGTTTGCTTAAACTGTTTACCCGCAAGTCAAGATTATTGGTCACATTGTTTAAACTGGACTGCATACCTCTTCTTAGACTTTCCAACTGTTGGTCGAGCTTTACAATTACCGGGTTTTTCTCATTTGAACTTTCTAAAAGCCGATTTCGCTGAGCCACCAGCTCGTTATATCTCTGGGCCGAAGTAGAAATCCCTTGATCGGACAGCCCGACATTGGTCGGTATAATCTCATAATCACTTTGATTGCTTATGAGATCCTTCATGGAGTTAGCGATATTCAACTGAATACTGGCATCTTGCAAGTCCCTTTCGCCAGCCGCACTCTGTGTGAAATTTACACTAGACTGCGAACCCAAATCTGCTATTCCGCGGCTTGACTTAAAAGTCTCTGCAGATTCATCAACACTCGAGAGGTTATTGTAAATATCTGCTATACGATCATTGATAAATCTAGAAGTTCTGTCCGCTACCGCCTTCTTGTCCTCTACCCCATTTTTATTATAGGTCGCTATGAGGTTGTCAATCAAATCCATAGCCCGTTTCTGTATGGCATCGGTAAGGGATATATTAACTATGTTGGAAAGTTCATCAGCAGGACTGATTTTTATCTTGGACCGATAGCGTTGAACTACAGAAGGTATTGGATTAACCACTACTTTCAACCGCTTATTTTGAAATCGATTCATTCGATCCCAGTAAGGTGTCAATACAATGTCTCCAATTTTTGTGCTGATATTGGTGCCAAAGTCATAATTTTTAAACGGACCGTTTTCAAATTCAGAGTACATCACGGATGTGTCTGAATTTAGATCCACATAGAACTCATGTTCGGATTTATTGATAATTGAGTCTGCCGCCAAAAAGTCTATCGAAAAGGGGTAATTCGCATCACCATAGAGCTCGGTATCTTTAACGTTACCCATTACGAAGTAACGCACATTAAGCCGAAGATCGCGAATTACCTGCATGAAATTGCTTCGGGCCCTAAGGATTTGAATTTCATCCTTTATCTCTGTTTTCCCCCCAGGTAGTACATTTAAATCTTGTAGTACACTTAACTCCGAAGTGGCGGTTTTTTCCTGTAATATTAGAATTTTAGCCGAGGCATTATATTGGGGTATTGCATATCTCAGATTTAGAAAAGCAAGACCAAGCGCTACAATTGTACAGGCGGCGAACCACTTCCAATGTTTTGTGTATACTGTTAATAAACCTTTTAGATCTATTTCAGATTTGTTCATGATTTAGGGATTAAAAACGTGTCCTTATATAATTAATTCCTTGTAAGCAATACCACAGTTGATGTAATCAAAACGGAAATTATGGAAACCGCAATAGAGGCTCTTTGGTCCAAATTTGATGCTGTCTTTCCTGATCGGTTTGGTTCAACATAGATAACATCATTTTGCGTTAAATAATAGACGGGAGATTTAAATGCCTGCTTACTGTTTAAGTTAACACGATTATAAACCTTTGTACCGTCAAAGTCCCTAACCACCATTACATTATCCCGTCTACCTTTTATATTGATATCACCAGCTAAACCAATTGCTTCCAAAATAGTAATCTGTTCTCCATTCACTTGGTATGTCCCAGGTCTGTTCACGGCCCCTAAAATAGTAACCGTAAAATTTCGAATTCTAATGTTAATAATTGGATTTTTTAGATAGTCTTTTAGTTTTTCCGTGAGCAATTCTTGTGTTTCGCTCGGAGACAACCCAGCAATCTTTACCTTTCCAATAACAGGAAAATCAATTTCACCATTTTTATCCACTAAATAGTTCACTTGTTCAGGTCGAATGCCGCCTTCTTCAGCTCCCCGAAAGAGATTAAAGGGTGCACTGGCCTCGGGGTCCAATGTTGAAACATTGATACTGATCAAATCATCCACTTTGAATTTGGTGGTGAAAGAATTATCGTCAACCAAGGTTTCAAATTCTTGGGCATCTTGGAAATAGACCACCTCCTGTTTTGAGGCACATGAAAAAACAAGTAATGCTGATGCTGATAAGCATACCAGCTTGAGTTTTAGATTCATTGGATATGAGTATTTAGTTGTTGAGTTGAGAAACAATCTTGCTTTTATCCTCATCTGGGTTGAATTCCCCCTTCTTCGTGTCCAATTTACAAAAATCAGAATTGTTGGAGATGTATTCTGGGACTATCCTTTTCATTAATTGAACTACATTGTCCTTGAAAAATAGGTTGGAGATGCATAGTTCGTCAATCATTGATCGGGTATTGCCATAATCTATTTCCCTTACTTTACTAATCATAATTTTATCATGGTATGTGGGAAGGGTGTTTTCCCCATTGGCCAACAACTCCTCGTACAACTTTTCCCCTGGACGAAGTCCCGTTATTTTAATGTCAACTTCTTCAGGGTATTTTAATCCCGATAATCGAATCATGTTCTTGGCCAAATCCAATATCTTAACGGACTCTCCCATATCGAATATGAAAATCTCTCCTCCCTTGCCCATGGCGCCTGCTTCCAAGACCAGTTGGGAAGCTTCCGGAATAGTCATAAAATATCGGGTGATTTCTTTGTGGGTAACCGTTAAAGGACCTCCCTTTTCTATTTGTTTTCTAAACAATGGTATAACAGAACCATTTGAACCCAACACATTACCGAATCGTGTGGTGATAAATTTGGTTTTTCCTTCTTGTTGCCTGCAACTAATGTACATTTCAGCAATCCGCTTGGTGGCCCCCATTACATTGGTAGGGTTCACTGCCTTGTCCGTTGATACAAAAACAAATTTTTCCACCTTAAAGTCAACGGCAAGGTCAACAATATTCTTGGTGCCGGCTACATTGATTTTCACTGCCTCGTATGGATTTTGTTCCATAAGTGGTACGTGCTTGTATGCAGCGGCATGAAAAATTCTGTCAGGCTTATATTCCTCAAAAAGAACACGCATTTTGTTCTTGTCCCTAATATCCCCGACTACAGGGACATAATTAAAAAACCCTGATTGCTTTAACTCTTGCTGTAAATCATATAGGGCCGACTCAGCCTGATCTACAACTATTAGTGTTCTATAGTTGTATTTGCATATCTGCCTCACCAACTCACTTCCTATAGATCCTGCACCTCCTGTTACCATGATCACCTTGTCGTCAAAATCTTTGGCAATTCGACTGTTCTTAATCTTAATTGGTGGTCTATCGAGTAAGTCCTCAATTTGAACCCGCTTGATCTGGGACACTTTGAGTTCCCCGTTTATCCAATCCTCAACCGGAGGGATTATTTTGACTTTAACGGGTAGATCTACAATTTCATTAACTAATCCACGTAACTGTTTTGGCGGAATGTTTTGTATAGAAAAGATTATCTCGGTAATGTTGTTGAATCTAACAAATTCTGGTGTAAGAATGGACTTGTCGAATACCTTTACGCCATTGATTTGCTTCCCAATCTTCTGCAAGTTGTTATCGACAAAACCAACAACCTTGACCTTCATTTGAGAATGGTTGGTCAGGGTGTTATGCGTAATGATCCCCGATTCACCGGCTCCGTACAACATTACATTCTTTGTAGGGACTTCATTTGTCTGAATCAACCTTTCGTAGCCCAGTTTGAAGACGTACCTAGAGAAAGTAAGAGCCAAGAAAGTAAGTAAGCTGTTAATAATGATAATTGAAAGAGGTATCGTGAATTCGTTGACCAATTCCAAAAAACGGTTTGTCAAAACCACACCTATCGCGCCAATACTGGCTAAACATATCGCATTGAAAATTGCATATACATCCTTAATTCCGGTATGGCGAACAACTCCTTTATAACTTCCAGATATTAAAAATGCAACGAGAAAAAGCACAATAACTACCGGAAGTTGGGTCCATAATTTTTGAACATCGAAATCGAAGCTCAAATTGAACCTAATAAAGTACGCTACTATAAAAGAAATGGCAACAATACATAAATCGATGAAAAGTACTGTCCATTTTGAGGCGTAGTGCTTACGGTTCTCAAATAAGTATTTTCTAATCATCCTATCGTATTTTCAATTATACCGCAGATACGCGTTAAATCACTCTGTTCCAAATTAGAGCCACTGGGCAAACAAAGGCCCCTTTGAAACAAATCCTCACTCACCCCATTAACAAACGTTATATCACCAGCAAAAACCGGTTGAAGGTGCATCGGTTTCCATAATGGTCTTGATTCGATATTCTCTTCATTCAAAGCAAGTCGTATCTTCTCTCTAATTTCAAAAGAAGGGGTTAGTATACAAGTTAACCATCTATTGCAATAGTAGCCCTCCTTTTCATCCAAAAAACTGATTTGAGTCAATTCTGACAAATGTTTCTTATAGAACTCAAAATTGGATCTTCGTGCATCCACCCTATTCTGCAGAACTTCCATTTGACCTCTTCCTATTCCTGCCAGGACGTTGCTCATTCTGTAATTATAGCCTATATGGGTATGTTGATAATGAGGTGCATTATCCCTTGCCTGGGTAGCCAAAAAAATTGCCTTATCCTTTTGATCGTTGTTTTTAGACAACAGAGCTCCGCCTCCCGAGGTTGTAATGATTTTGTTTCCGTTAAACGATAATACTGCCATTTCTCCAAAACTCCCGCACTTAGTTCCATGATATTCACTTCCTAAGGCTTCAGCGCTGTCTTCAATGACCGGGATGTCATATTTCTGTGAAATAGATGAAATCTCATCTACTTTATAGGGCATTCCATAAAGATGGACAGCTATTATAGCTTTTGGTTTTTTACCAACTTCGAGCCTCGAAAGAATCGCTTTTTCCAAAAGTTCAGGGGAAATGTTCCAGGTGTCAGGCTCACTATCAACAAAAATAGGAGAAGCTCCCAGATAGGTTACAGGATTGGCGGAAGCGGCAAAAGTGAAACTTTGACAGAGTACTTCATCACCTTGCCCCACGCCTAACAGTTGTAAAGCTAAGTGTATAGCTGCTGTACCCGAGCTCAAACAGGCAACGTGAACGTCCGATCCTATATATTCTTCAATATCCTGTTCAAATCCTTGAACATTAGGACCCAAAGGAGCTATCCAATTCGTATTGAAAGCCTGTTCCACATACTTTTCTTCCGTACCGCCCATGTGGGGTGAAGAAAGCCAAATTTTGCTAGACACCTTTATCTCCAAGATAATTTTTTCATAAAATAACAGCAGGCTTTTGGAATAGAGAAATATTCACATGATTAATCGTTTATCTTAAGTAATTTTCGGTATATGGTACAATGAACTCAGTCGTTCATCCAATCTAATTTTTTGGTTAAAAAAGCATAATAGCTTGTGTGTAAGGGTTTCTTGGTGATTTTACAAAGTATTATTTGGGTGGTTCTTGCCTACTTCAACATAGAATGTAAATTTGTTGCCAAATTTGGCCGAAAAAAGCGTAACCTGCGTGTTCTGGGACAATATCCTAGATAAATAGCCAACTCAAGAAAACAGCATGTGCGGATTTTTATTCAGTGATCAACCTCAAGCAAAGGAGGATTTTCTTTCAAAATTAGCTTTGATAGACTATCGTGGGCCCGACCACACTGGTTATCTCAAAATCGAGAATTTACATTTTGGCCATGTCCGTCTCTCAATATTGGACTTGGATCCTAGGTCCAACCAACCCTTTCGGTACAAGAACCTCACAATAATTTACAATGGGGAAATCTATAATTACCTAGAAGTCAAGGCTGAGCTCGAGGACAATGGTTATAGCTTTAATACCGAAAGCGATACTGAAGTACTCATAATAGGCTATCATGCATGGGGATCAAAGGTTTTGTCGAAAATCAACGGTATGTTTGCGTTCATCATTCATGACTCTGAAACCGACACTATTTTTGGTGCCAGGGACAGAATGGGGGTGAAACCCATGTATTATACTTTGGCGAATGGAATTTTCGAAGTTTGTAGTCAATTGGGGCCCATTGCCCAAAACAAGGGTTATACCCTTAACGAAGATGCCATTTCAATGTATCTGGATTGTAAGTTCATCCCAAGTCCTTATTCCATTTACCAGGAAGTTCAAAAGCTAGAACCTGGTTGTTATTTCGAATATGCCCTTAAGGACAAAAAATTGAAAATTGAAAGGTATTGGGACTTACAAAAAGTACAGAAATTCAAAGGAACTTATAATGAAGCAAAGGAACAGTTAAAACTTCTACTTAAAGATGCTGTAAAAATAAGGCTCTATTCCGATGTACCATTGGGGTCATTCCTCTCCAGCGGTATTGATTCTGCATTGGTTACCAGCATCGCCTCACAAATAAACAACACAAAGCTCAATACTTTTACCGTTGGCTTTGATGACAAAATCAAAGATGAAAGTGGCGTTGCAGAAAAATACGCCGAACTTTTGGATACCAATCATAAGACCTTGTTTTGTAATCCAGACGATATTCTCGAAAATCTGCCAACCCTTCTAAAGGTTTATGATGAACCGTTTGCGGATGATTCCGCTTTGCCCTCATTGTTGCTCAATTCAATGACAAAAAAGCATGTAACAGTTGCGCTATCAGGAGATGGCGGAGACGAAAGTTTTTTGGGGTATGGACATTTCGAGTCACTTCTGAAATACCGACTGATTATGAACATGCCCTATCATCTCCGAAAAGTAGTATTGGGCATTATTAAGGTGTTTGTTAATGTACAACCTCGTATTTCCTCTGCACTATTGGTCCGACGTAAGCACCAATTTATGGAAAGAATATTCTCCCGTATGGGTCTACTTTTGCTTCAAAGTAAGAACGGTTGGCTTCGAAAATATGACCACTACAGACTTTTGAGCAAAGATTTTATCCAACAAGCTGCCGATCTCAATACCAAACTGTGGTTAGAGAACGACAGCAATGTAAAAGTGGATAGGGCAAGTATGGCCTATGCTGTTGAAGTTAGAAGTCCTTTTCTAGACTACCGAATAGTAGAATTTGCACGAACGCTTCCTATCAATTACCGGTTAAGATTGGGGAACAAGAAAAGAATTCTTCGCGATTTGCTTTCCGATTACCTGCCTCAAGATTTATTCAATTTACCGAAAAGAGGTTTTTCTATGCCTTTGACCAACTGGTTGCGAAACGAGTTAAAGAATGACGTGCTTCAAACCATAGATGATACCTTCTTAAGCTCTATTCCAAATCTCAATACGGTATATTGCAAAAAAGTATTGGGAGAACATATGAGTGGTGCGTACGACCATACAGAGTCCATTTGGAAACTTTATGTTTTAGCTAAATGGTTAAATCAACAAAATAAAGAGATTGTATCCTAGTATGATAAATGGAATACAAAAATTACTCGGAATCGACTTGATTCAAGAATTCCTCAATATTGGTATATCCATCACCATCCTCATCTCCATTAGCAGTCTTACTTAGGTCTCCGAAGATAAATACTTCCCATGGGTCTGCCATTCCGTCTCTGTCGGTATCGTAGTTACCAGGTCTAGATTCTGAAGGCATGCTTGTAGGCATCTGTCCATAGGCTGCCTCTTTCATAACAACCTGGCCTGAATCACTGCTGATGAGCTCCAAATATCCCTCATCCAATGAATCTCTATACACAGAAACACCGCCCTCATTATTGATATAATGATAAGACCCAGTGTTTCCAATCACATAGTTTAGGGCCTCAGAAGCCGTCATTATTGGGGCTGGAGCACCTTGAATGGGTAGCTCAGAACCAACAAACCATTCTGGTCTGGGTTCAATTACACTTGAAGAAAATTCCTCCCATGCCATTGAGGAGTTTGAATCATAGCCTGCTGGCTTTATATTTTCTGAAATATGGTTACCAGAGGAATAAATTCTTGGTGACATGTTTGTATTGGTCCACGTTTTGTGCAATGACCCACCTGTAGTATTGGAACCTGATTGGTAATAATTATTTATTTGATTTAACGTATAATCAAATCCGTCCATTCTAATGGTTCTAAATCTCCAGTTATGGTGCACATTATTTATAACGTCCAATTCTACGGCACCGCCTGCTTTTGGAAAACGCCATCCCACATTGGCTGTGGCATTTCTTAGAACAGAAACGCTTCCGTAACCTTCGGCAGTGTTAGATCCTACAATCATAGCCGTTTTACACTCTCCAAAAAGATTGTTTTGCAGTGTAATGTCATCACTAGGAGGGTTCGCATCTCCACTTACATCCAAAGCCTCGTCTTTAGAATAAGAAAATGAACAATGGTCAACGATAACAGTTGAGCTTCTCGCTATTGTCATACAATCTCCATTATCACTCTGGTTCCCGTTTCTAAATTTTAGGTATCGAACAATAATGTTTTCTGAATTAGCCCACCAAATTCTACCACCTCTGATAGTAATTCCACCTCTGGGAGCGGTTTGCCCGGCAACCGTAACGTTTCCATAATCCCTACCATCCATGATTATTCTACTATTCAGAGTAATCACACCAGAAACATCAAAAACTATAATTCTTGGGCCCGTAGTCCGTAACGCTGCTCTAAGACTGCCCTCTCCGCTGTCATTTAAATTGGTCACGTGAATAACTTGGCCACCTCGACCTCCCGATGTGAATGCGCCAGCACCGAAAGCTGTTGGGAAAGCTTTCAACTCAGATGCTTTATCGTCTTCATTTATGTTTGGATCTCCATTACTTGTATCATCATCGGATACTTCGTCTCCAGATTCTCCTGTTTCTTGATTTTCTTTTTCAATGCTGTCCTCAATTGCTTCTGTAAACAAATCGTTGTCCTTAGTACAGGAAACTATACTTAATGTAAAAAGAATTAAAAGAAAGTGCAATCTAATAGAGCTTATTGATTTTAAGCACATAACGTAAGATTTTGGTATGTAAAGTTAATTTTCATAATTTTAATTTCGACCAAAAGTTCCATTTTTTCGATGAAATGCGTCTTTTGGCTAGCTTTCGTTTTTCAAAGCCCCCTATCTACGGGGCAAACTTCCAATTAGATCGTTGAAAAGGTTTTTTTTAACAAAAAAATCGATGAAATACACTACATACTAAAAATTTTGTGAATGCGGAAATCTTTGAGAACAAACTATATATCGAAAATCCCAGTTTCTTAATAGAAAGAAACATTTATAAATAATAGCTTTGCGGAGCACTATTAAAAAAAGGGATTGAATGAAAGTTCTTGTTACAGGCGCTGCAGGATTTATCGGCTACCACGTTTGCCAAAACCTCATTAAAAATGGCCATCAAGTTGTTGGGCTTGACAACATCAATGACTATTACGATGTCAATTTGAAATACAATCGCCTAGAAGATCTTGGGATTTCCAAAAAAGATGCTTCTGGGTTTGATTCCATCACAACAAGTACTGAAAATGCAAATTTCAAGTTTGTACGAATGAACTTGGAAAATCGCGAAGCCATGCCAAAGCTTTTTGAGAGCGAAAGGTTTAACGTCGTTTGTAATTTAGCGGCACAAGCCGGTGTGAGATATAGTTTGGAAAATCCCGAGGCTTATATAGATAGTAATATTGTAGGTTTTTTAAATATTTTGGAGTGCTGCAGGAATTTTAAGATTGAGCACTTGGTCTACGCAAGTAGTTCCAGTGTTTATGGAACCAACAAGGAAATCCCGTTCACAACAGACCAACAAGTAGATAATCCGATCAGCCTTTATGCAGCTTCAAAGAAATCCAATGAGCTGATGGCCCATACCTATAGTCACTTATATGGGTTTCCTACCACTGGACTTCGATTTTTTACCGTATATGGCCCATGGGGACGACCAGACATGGCACTTTTCCTATTTACAAAAGCCATAACCCAAGGAAATCCCATAAAAGTATTCAACAAAGGAAATATGCAACGGGATTTCACCTATGTTGATGATATAGTAGAGGGTGTGGTACGAATCATTGAAAAGCCAATTAACGGGAACATGGATAGGGATTTGTACAAGGTTTACAATATCGGAAACAGTAATTCAGTAAAACTGGGGGATTTTATCAAAGCCATTGAACAAAATCTTGAGGTCGAAGCTGAAAAAACATTAATGCCCATGCAACCTGGAGATGTCGAAAAAACCTGGGCGGATGTTGCTGATTTGGAGAGGGACTACGGATACCGTCCCAATACCCCAATTAACGAAGGGGTGCGTAAATTTATCAATTGGTACAAGAATTACTATTCGAAGCATTAAAGCAAATATTTTCTCTCGGATTGCTCCTGTAACCGTTGCGTATAGATTTCAAAAAGAAGGTGTTAGGCAACCCCTAGTGTTCCCTATGATGTCCGAAACCAATTAACGATAAAGCTTTTACGATTTTGTCAAGTAGCAGAACAACGAGTTATTTGAAGATAATAACGAATTAATAAACTGGCTTTTAACATCCGAGTATTAAAATTGTTTTCTTTATACCCATGAAAAAATTGCGCTACGCATTTATCATAATTGTAGGCTTATTCTTCTTTTCGGTCATTCTGTCGTCAAGTGTTCGAAATGTGTATTTATCGGAAGATGGAGGTGCCTCTAGACTTGGTTTTCTTACTACACCAATCAAGTTTATGGCAGAAATTCCTTCCAACTTCAAAAAAATACTATCAAAGCCTGAATTTTTTGTTTCCAATGCGGAAGCCAAAGATGGTTTCAACTACCTAAAGAAACCTAATTCAAATGAATACCCCAAGGTACTGGTGTCCTACAAAGCTGAAAAATTTGGACAAACGTTCGATTTATTGGATATCAATACAGGGAATCTGCTAAAAAAATGGAGTCCTGACAACCAGTCACTGTATCTTAAGGCGTATAACGAAAAAAATCCGGAAAGACCTGCCCGTGACAGTGATTTGTATTTTATGCACGCCTACATGGATAGTGATAGTTCGCTTTACTTTACGGCTCAACTTACGAGTTTACTAGCGAAAATCGATAAAAACAGCGAGCTGGTTTGGTTGAAAAATGATCAAGTATATCATCATACCATTGAAGGAGATTTAGAGGATAACCTTTATCTCTGCACACGGCCCTTTATATCGAAAGAGTACGATTTTCTTCCCGGGGAACATGATGCATACAAGACTACCCTAATGGATGATCATATTACCATCATTAATAAAAACACCGGAGAAGAATCCTTTAGTAAATCGGTTATTCAAATCTTGGTGGACAACGGGTATTTGGACATGCTGTTGTATAAGGGACAGACCATTAGTGACCCTATCCACCTGAACGATGTGCAGCCCGCTTTATATGATTCCGATCATTGGAGAAAGGGGGATTTGTTGGTTTCTTGCAGAAATATTAGTGTGGTGTTTTTATACAGACCGGAAACCAACAAAATCATTTGGCTACAACATGGTCCGTGGTACAATCAACATGATGCCGATTTTTACGGTGATGATGGTATTGTGGTTTTTGGTAATGATATCATCAGGGAAGAAAGTCGGGTTGACCCAAGACTAACGACAACAAATTTGTCTTTTTCAAAAGCAAGACCGAACAATCAGGCATACCTTTATTCTTTTAGTAAGGATTCAATTTCAACACCGTATGCCCAACTATTTGAAAAAGAAAAAATTAGAACAATCACCTCCGGCAGGTGCGATATACTGCCGAATGGTGATATCTTTGTTGAAGAAACCAACAATGGTAGGATTATCATAGGTGATTCACTCAACAAAAAGATTGAATACGTGAAGAGACTTGACAAAGAAAATGTTTCAAGTCTTTTTTGGAGTCGCATAATAAACTAAAATTAAAAACTATGTTTCTGTATCTAGGGCCTGGACTTGGAGGAGGCGTTTTAGCGGTAATTACCGGAATCTTTCTAACCTTTGTGGCCTTCTTGGCCGCAATTTTTTGGATTCCTTTAAAACGTTTTTTCGGTTTTATGAAAAGTAAATTTCACAAGGAATAATTTGGGACTGTCAATCATTGTTTTGGCGGTACTGACAGTACTGTCCTGCATCCTTTTTGAGTACTCGAAGCTTCCAAGCACCCTTAAAAATTTGACCGCATCCTATAAGGAACAGTTTCAGATAATGTCCAATAAGGAGCTGTCTGATGAGGCTAAGCAAAAAATGCTTTTTCAACAAATTTCAAAACAGTTGAAATTAATTGGAAAGCTCATTTTGGGAATTTTTCTTTTCGTCCTGCCGTTTCTTAGCCTTTTTGTATTGGAAAAACTCGATGGTTCTCTAAATCCGGATATTTTATTGACCTGGTGGGGTCTTTTGACACCAATTGCCGTCGTTATCTTATATATGATTTTCAAAAAAAACTATGGCAGGCTATTCGGCAACAGATAAATTTCTGCACAAACTATACTTATCAAAATACGGCATTTCCAAAGCGACCATGGAAATGGATGAAATGGTATACGGCCAACGCGCCAAAGCTTTGCCTATTGATCAGGTAGTATTCGTAACCGGACTGGCACGTTCAGGTACGACCGCTGTAATGAACAAAATTTTTAAAAGTGGTGAGTATGCCTCCTTGCAGTATGCCAATATGCCGTTTCTTTTAAGTCCTAATCTTTGGAATCGGAAATCAAACATCAAAGCGCATGAAAGAGCCCATAAAGATGGTATAATTATAGATGGGAACTCTCCTGAAGAATTTGATGAATATTTCTGGAAAGCCTTCTTGAAGGATAGTTTTATAGAAGAGGACGGTCTTTCAATACATGATGTAGATGACGAAATATTTAAGAAATATTTGCTGTATGTCTCATTAATATGTCTCGCCAAGGGTAAAAACAAGTACATTTCCAAAAACAACAACAATGTTTTAAGGCTGTCAGCCCTCCAAAGAATAGAAAACCAGAAAACTTTCATTTTGTTTAGGGATCCTTTATCACATGCTTCTTCTTTGATGAAGCTTCACAAAAGCTTCTCTAAAAACCAAACGGAGGATCCATTTGCTTTGGATTATTTTAATTACTTAGGCCATCATGAATTTGGATTGAATCATAAACCCTTTCTACTAACCGAGGAGTTTACAAGTCACAGGGGCGAATTTGATATGGAAAGTATAGATTATTGGCTGGCAATTTGGCTAAATTATTATCGCTATGTATTAAAAACGCCTTTGAAAGATACGTGGTTTATCGGTTTTGAAGATCTCATAAAAGAACCCGATGTGGTTTACGAACACATTGCTCGTGAAATTGGTTTCGAAACAACATTCCCCCCTAGTAAAAAACATACTCCATCAACTTACACCAAACCCGACTGTAACAAACTTCTTTTAGACGAATGTCAAAATGTATACACTCAACTTTCCGAACTAAGATCTTATCAAATTTGATGCTTTTTAGGCTTATATTCGGTTTGAACAGATAAAATGGTGCTTTGTCGTAATTTCCTTCCTTTTAAACAAAATATGCCTTTTTCATTGTTACTTTTTTCATCTTTGTACCCAAATAAAACTCTTGGCTGATATATGGACGTAGCCCTACCAGAACTAGACTCCAATTTACATGTACTTGTTACAGGTGGCGCAGGCTTTATAGGTTCAAATTTGTGTGAGGCATTGGTCAAAAATGGCAACAGGGTTACATGCATGGACAATTTTTCCACAGGTCACCGAAAGAATATTGAACATTTGCTTTCAAATTCAAGTTTTAGCTTGATCGAAGGAGATATAAGAAATTTGGAAGACTGCCAAAAGGCATGTTCCAGGGCCGATTTTGTTCTACATCAAGCCGCATTGGGCTCGGTACCAAGGTCGATAAACGATCCCATTACAAGTAATGAGGTTAATGTATCAGGGTTTTTAAACATGTTATGGGCCTCAAAGGATGCAGGGGTTAAACGCTTTGTCTATGCTGCAAGCTCTTCGACCTATGGCGATTCAGAAAAACTGCCAAAAGTTGAAGATGAAATTGGAAAACCACTTTCACCTTATGCCATAACTAAGTACGTAAATGAATTGTATGCCGATATATTCAGTAAAACATATGGTTTAGAAACGATAGGACTTCGGTACTTCAACGTTTTTGGCAGAAGGCAGGATCCCAACGGAGCCTACGCAGCGGTAATTCCGAAATTTGTTATTCAACTTATGCAGCATAAGTCTCCCAAAATCAATGGGGATGGCACCTATTCAAGAGATTTTACCTATGTTGACAATGTGGTTCAAATGAATGTTTTGGCCATGAAGGCCACGAACCCAGATGCCCTGAATACAGTTTATAACGTTGCATATGGGGAACGAACCAATCTAAACGAACTGGTACTTCTTCTAAAAGAAAATTTAAGTCAGTATGACCCGAAAATTGGAACTATCCCAATTGAGTATGGTCCTGTAAGAACTGGAGATGTTCCTCACTCCCTAGCTTCAATCGAAAAAGGAAAACAGCTACTAGGGTATTCTCCAAATTTCAATATTGGTCAGGGCCTTGAACAAGCTGTGGCTTGGTACTGGCAAAACTTAAAATAGATCACTAAAAGCAAATAAATTTATCTACCACCATGAGATTAACAGTAATCGGTACAGGCTATGTAGGATTGGTAAGCGGAACCTGTTTCGCGGAAATGGGAAACCACGTCACTTGCGTAGATGTGGATTCAAAGAAAATTGAAAATCTTAAAAATGGCATTATCCCTATCTATGAGCCCGGTCTGGAGGCTATGGTTCTTCGCAATACGAAAAACGGGACATTACATTTCAGCACGGATTTGTCAGAAAATCTTGAAAACTGTGATATAGCCTTTATAGCCGTAGGCACCCCAATGGGAGAAGATGGCTCTGCGGACTTAAAGTATGTTCTTCAAGTCGCCTCGGATATTGGGAAAAATATGGTCAATCCCTTGATCGTGGTAGACAAGTCCACTGTCCCAGTTGGAACTGCCGATAAGGTAAAGGCAGCCATTTCCAAAGAACTTAACGAAAGAAATGTGGAAGTTGACTTTCATGTGGTTTCCAATCCTGAATTCCTAAAGGAAGGAGATGCCATTAGTGATTTCATGAAACCTGATAGGGTTGTAATTGGCTCGGATAGTGAAATAGCCACAAAAAAAATGCGCTCACTCTACTCCCCTTTCTTTCACAGCAGTATGGACCGCTTGATAACGATGGACGTACGATCTGCTGAGATGACAAAGTATGTTGCCAACGCCATGTTGGCCACCAAAATCTCCTTTATGAATGAAGTAGCCAACATTTGTGAGCTTGTTGATGCCGATGTGAACAAGGTTCGAATCGGTATTGGTTCGGACAGTCGTATAGGCTACAGTTTCATATATCCAGGAAGCGGATATGGCGGCTCTTGTTTTCCCAAAGATGTGAAGGCCTTAAAAAAGACAGCCGAGGAGAATGGGTATTTTCCCAAGCTGATAAAGGCAGTAGAGGACGTAAACGATATTCAAAAACTGGTTATTGCCAAAAAAGTGATTTCGAGGTTTGGTGAGGACTTGACCGGAAAAACCTTTGCGGTTTGGGGACTGGCTTTTAAACCAGGAACCGATGATATGCGCGAGGCCCCTGCCATTTATATCATTAAAGAACTTACCAAACGGGGTGCTATAATTAAGACGTATGACCCTAAGGCCATGGATGAGGCCAGGCATTTTTACCTTAAAGATGTCCCAAATGTCGAATATTTCGATTCTAAATATGAAACCTTGTCCCAGGCAGATGCCATGATACTGTTGACCGAGTGGAAAGAGTTCAGATCTCCTGATTTTGAAGAATTAAAAAGACACCTTAAACAGCCTGTGATTTTTGATGGTAGAAATCAATATAACCACGAGAAGATATCTTCACTTGGTTTTGAATATTTTCAAATCGGAAAAAAGTAATCTGAATGGAACAGAAAATTGCCATCATAGGTCTAGGATACGTTGGGCTACCGCTAGCGCGCTTGTTTGCCACAAAATATAGGGTAACAGGTTTTGATATCAATTCTGGGCGTATAAGGGAGATAATGAATGGGACAGACAGTACTATGGAGGTTTCTGAAGAAAGCTTAAAGTCCGTACTAAGAGCCAAAGACGCAGGCGAAAATGGACTCTATTGTACCGATACTTCGGAGGAAATGTCCGATTGTAACGTTTTCATCGTTACAGTTCCTACACCTATTGATGACACGAAAAGACCTATACTGACTCCACTTTTCAAAGCAAGTGAAACCGTTGGAAAAGTATTGAAGAAAGGAGATTTGGTCATTTACGAATCCACGGTCTACCCAGGTGTCACAGAGGACGAGTGCGCTCCCATTCTAGAAAAGCACAGTGGTTTAACGCTCAATGAAGATTTTTTCGTTGGATATTCTCCTGAGCGAATCAATCCCGGTGATAAAGAGCATACGGTAGAAAAAATCCTAAAAGTAACCTCGGGTTCTACCCCAGAAATGGCGAAAAAAGTAGACGACCTATACGCCTCCGTCATTGAGGCAGGCACCTACTTGGCCAGTACCATCAAGGTTGCGGAAGCGGCAAAGGTAATAGAGAATTCTCAAAGGGATATCAATATAGCTTTCGTAAATGAATTGGCTAAAATATTCAACTTGATGGACATAGATACCCACGAAGTATTGGCCGCTGCTAGCACAAAGTGGAATTTTCTTTCCTTCAAACCCGGATTGGTGGGTGGACATTGCATTGGAGTGGACCCTTATTATTTAGCACAAAAATCACAAGAATACGGGTATCACCCTGAAATAATCCTTGCAGGACGAAGAATGAACGATGGCATGGGTAAATATGTCGCTTCAGAAATCGTTAAGCTAATGATACAAAAGGATATTAAGGTAAAGGGTTCCAAAATTCTTGTCCTCGGCATCACTTTTAAGGAAAATTGCCCTGATGTACGCAACACCAAAACAGTAGACGTGATAAATAACTTGGCGCAATATGGTGCAGATGTGGACATTTATGATCCCTGGGTATCTGTTGAAGAGGTAAAGTATGAATACGGGCTCAGCTCAAGCAATGTTTTGCTTGGTGCCAAATATGATAGCATTGTACTTGCTGTTGCCCATAAAGAATTTTTGAGTACCGACTGGAATTCCCATTTGAAAGAAAATGGCGTGTTGTATGACGTAAAAGGGGTCTTACAAAGTAGACTTGATGGCAGACTTTAAATCAAAATCCTTGATCTGAAGTATTAAAACCAACCCAAATGCTATTTAACTCTGTAGATTTTGCCATTTTCCTGCCAGTAGTCTTCCTGTTATACTGGTTTGTTTTTCATAAGAACATAACTGTTCAAAATGTGCTGTTGGTTGTTGCGAGCTACTTTTTTTATGGCTGGTGGGATCCTAGGTTTCTTCTGCTTATTGTCTTTAGTAGTTTGGTAGATTACTCCGTCGGCCTTTTACTATCAAGGACACAAGCTCAGAGAGCCCGAAATCTACTTCTGTTGGCAAGTCTGGTGGTCAACTTGGGATTTTTAGGGTTCTTTAAATATTATAATTTCTTTCTAGAGAATTTTGTTGAAGCATTTACTTTCTTCGGAAGAGATATCGGGGCAAGTTCCTTGAATATCATTCTGCCTGTTGGTATCAGCTTTTATACATTTCAGACCTTGAGCTATACCATCGATGTATACAATGGCAAGTTAAAGCCGACCAAAAACATAGTTTCTTTTTTCGCCTTCGTCAGCTTTTTTCCGCAGTTGGTGGCCGGTCCTATTGAACGGGCAACCAACCTCCTTCCCCAGTTCTACAAAAAACGAGTCTTCGTGTATTCCGAAGCAGTGGATGGGATGCGACAAATTTTGTGGGGACTTTTTAAAAAAGTGGTCATAGCGGATAATTGTGCACGCTTTGCCAATATTATTTTTGAAAATTACGCAGACCTTTCTGGGAGCACATTGGTTTTTGGAGCTTTCTTTTTTGCCCTTCAGATCTACGGCGACTTTTCAGGATATTCAGATATAGCCATCGGAGTTTCCCGTTTGTTTGGTTTTAAACTAATGCAAAACTTTGCATTTCCCTATTTCTCAAGAGATATTGCCGAATTTTGGCGAAGATGGCATATTTCCCTTTCTACGTGGTTCAGGGATTATTTATACATCCCCATTGGCGGTAGCAGGGGTGGAATTGGTAAAAAAATTAGAAATGTCTTTGTAATTTTTGTAGTAAGCGGTTTTTGGCATGGAGCTAATTGGACGTTCATTGCTTGGGGATTTTTGAACGCACTGTATTTTGTTCCGATTATGTTGCTGAATAAAAATCGCATTCATACGGACACCGTTGCCGAAGGCAAAATTTTCTCTTCCGTAACAGAGCTGTTTCAAATTCTGGTTACGTTCATGCTTACCCTTTTGGCCTGGGTATTTTTTAGAGCTCCCAGTGTTACCGATGCCGTGTTGTACATTAAAAAGACATTTACCTTTTCCATTTTTTCAATTCCTGCAAACTTTCAAGAATGGTTGATTACGCTGTTCTTTATAGCTTTTATGATTTGCGTTGAATGGTTCCAAAGAAACAGAAAGCACGCTCTTGAATTTACCCAAGGTAAACTTCCTAGGCATTTCAGGTGGTCTTTATATGTACTATTGTTCTTTTCATTGTTCTGGTATGGAGGGGCCCAGCAGGATTTCATATACTTTCAGTTCTAACTTTTAATTGTCATGGACATAAGAAAATTCATAAGGGGTTGTTTAAAGTTTTTGGGCATATTTCTGTTGGTATGCATAGTTTCTTTTTTCTTCAATTCTTTTTTGCTAAAACTCAATGGATACAAACTGGAACCTCATCAAAATATTCTGATCTTAGGAGATTCGCATACAGAGTATGCCATCAACGATTCGATTTGGAAAAACAGTGTAAACCTTTCACACAGCGCCGATTCCTATATTTATTCCCTCATGAAAATTAAACGGATGAAGCAAGAAAACCCTCAGATTGACACGTTGCTTCTCGCTTTTTCCAACCATAATTTGCTTACAGAATATGATGAAAGGTGGTTGCTAAATTCCTCTCATGTTAAAAGTAAGTTTAGGATTTACACAGATTTGATGTCCTTTAAAGATTTCAAGTTCTTTCTAAAATCCAAGCCGTTGGCAGTGTTTCAAGGAATATTGGAAATGCCAAAATATTCTATAAAATTACTTTTAAAGGGAGGGATAAAAGAAAGGGATTTGGGGAAGTTTCAATATTCGAATAGAAATAAATTGGCGGAAAGCATCGAGCGTTTTCAGAGGAACAACGTCCAACGTGCACTTGAGTATTCCCAAGTTGAGAAAGAGAATTTTTTCGATATCGTTGATTTTTGTAGAAGCAATGGCATAACACTCCTTTTAATAAGTACCCCAATACATGAAGTGTATTTAAACAATGAGAAGAAAAAGAAAGAATTTGAGTTGTTGTATGATTTTTATAGCTCAAATCTTAAAGATGTTACCTTTTTGGATTATTCCTTTTTTAAACTCTCGGATTCGGATTACCAAGATATGAACCATCTAAACCATAAAGGTGCCAAAAAGTTCACGGAACACCTCATTCAAGATATTAAACCCAACAAAATCAAAACCAAATTTCAGAATTAGAAGGGCAATTATTTATTGCATGTGCCCAAAGAAACCAATGTGAACCACTAGCTCAAAAACCTCACCTTAATGAAGAAGAAAATTTCGTTTGTGATTGGGTCTTTATCCCCTGGGGGTGCGGAACGAGTGGTGACCACTTTGGCCAACGAATTGAGTAAATCCTATATAGTTTACATTATTACACTGGTCAAGTCCGAACCCTATTACCAGGTTAATGAAAATGTCAAAATTCTGTATTGCAAGGAAAGTATTGCGCCAAGCAAGAACCCTTTGCAGGCCATAACAAGTAATTTTCAGCTTTACAGAAAAATCTCATCCATTGTCAAAGAAGAAAAGATTCAACTGCTTTTAGGATTTATTACAAGTGCAAACATTCTAACTATTCTTGCTTCAAAGAGAAATAGAATTCCTTGCATTGTTAGCGAGCGTATTTTTCCATTATTTGAAAAGACTCCAAAAATGTGGAAAACTTTAAGGCGATTGTTATATCGAAAATCCGATTTTCTTGTCGTTCAGACTGAAGAAATCAAGGACTATTTCAAGCCCAATGTGCCTGAAAAAAAGATAATCATTTTGCCCAATCCCATTGCGCCAGAGATAACAAACTCCGTTGACTTCACTTCTAAAAAGGAAAACGTTATCCTAAACGTAGGTCGATTAACACCGCAAAAATCGCAGGATACATTGATAAAAGCCTTCTCCCGTATTGATAATAAAGACTGGCAGCTTGTAATTATTGGTGAAGGTGAAAAAAGAAAGGAGTATGAGCTTCTTATTGGGGAACTGAACCTAGAAAATAAAGTACAACTGGTGGGCAACACCAACAATATGCCCTATTACTATAACAAAGCATCCATTTTTGCCTTTCCTTCAAAATATGAAGGATTTCCTAATGCCTTGTTGGAGGCAATGCATTTTGGCCTGCCCTGCATATCCACCGATTGCCCTACAGGACCCTCAAAATTGATTACAGATGGAGAAAACGGTTTTCTAATTCCCATTGAATCTCAAAAACAATTGGAGGAAAGGTTGAACACTCTAATTTCAAATAAGTCTTTTCGAGAGCAATTGGGAAACGAGGCCGTTAAGAGCACAACTTATTTTGAAGTTGGTCCGGTTACAAATCAATGGAAAAGTGTTATAGAAAAATTAATCCAAAAAATAAAAACAAAGGCGTTGTAGAAAGCTTTTACCAAAGCCGAGCTAAGCTTAAAACCTGAATATTTTGAAAATTCCTTCCATACAGCTTATGATTTCCAAAGGGATGGGTTATTTAAAAAACCCCGTCTCAAGGAATGTAATGTTGATTGGCGTTTTGACTATGATCGTCAAGGGGTTTGGTTTTTTCAAAGAAACAGTTATTGCTTCTACGTATGGCTTATCGGAGATACTGGATACCTTCTATATCGCTGTATTGATTCCCAACTTTATCAACAACGTTTTTTTAAGTGCCATTGGTACTGTATTCATTCCAAATTATGTGCGTGAGTCAAAAGTCTCTAATAAACTTGGCGCATTTCAGGCAAATGGTTTTGCGATAACCTTAGGTATATCGTTGTTCTTTACTGTGGTATCGGTTTTGGTCACCGATGTCTACGTGGAGTTTTTTTTTAAGGGTCATACCGATATCTATTATCAACTTATTAAATCTCAATTCTACTATGTTGTACCCTGCATAGTGCTATGGGGAATTTCTTCGTTGATTTCAAAACTTTTGCACTTAAACAACGAATTTGTAATTCCGGTTATGAGCGGAATACTTATCCCAATAGCAATCCTGTTGGCTATCCTTGGACTGAAAGACTCAGCGCCCGAATTGGCATTGGCTTTGGGCACTCTAATAGGTAGCTTTTTGCAGTTACTTGTGCTGTTGGTGTTCGCCACGAGAAAAAAAATACTGATACTCGGAGTTCCCAATTTCAAATCGGAAAATGTGAAGCTCATGTTTGCTCAGCTTCCTGCCAAGGTATCTTCAGGGTTTTTGACGGGATTATTACCTGTTACCGATCAGTTTTTTGCGGCACAGTTGGCCATTGGGTCCATTGCAGCGCTTAATTTTGGTCTAAAAGTTCCAGCCTTACTAACCACTATTGCCATTGTTGCCATAAATAGTGTCCTTTTGCCCTTTTTCTCAAAGCAGGCGGTACAGAGCGAGAAATTGGCCTTTCAATCACTGTTTAAAATATTGCGCCATTTGTTTGTAATAAGCCTAATGGCAACCATTGTTTTCATTGCCTTATCCAATCCTTTGGTGAAAATTCTGTTTGAACGGAATTCATTTACAGCGGAGAGCACCGAGATTGTAAGCAAAGTGCAAACAATATTTTTGATTTATGTACCTTTTACTATTAGTGGAATGGTATTGGTGAACTTTTTAACCAGCATCAACAAGAACAATTTCATGGCTTTGGTCTCCTTGATTGGAGCTTCCCTCAACGTAGTCTTGGATATCATATTTATGAAGCTCTACGGGGTATATGGAATTGCCATTTGTACCACATGTGTGGTCATTATTAGGTTTTTAATATTACTTCGGTATACCATTAGGTTGAATAATCGAGTTAACAGGGAATAGGTGAAGATTTTAAAATACATCATTTTGATATTAATTCTGTGGGGGTTTCCAACCTTCGCACTGTTTTATATCAGCCCTGCCATGGGATCCGCCACAAGCTATCTCACCATTGCTTTAGCCATGGTTTACTACATTTTGAACAAAGACAAAAAAGGGCTTATGTGGCCATTCATCATTTTGGGCCTTACTTATTACACCCTTGCAGGATTGAACTATACTGGAGTAAGCGACAGGGAATTTTTCACCAACTTTATCAAATTCATATTGATTGTTGTTTGTTGTGCAGACTTGGCCAGAAAAACAACCCTTAATGAAATCTATGTCATTCTAATTTTTGGAGCCTTAAGTGTTGTATGTCACTCTGTGTTTTTTGCCAATATAGACGCACACTTTGGCAGTAACTATGGGAGGTTCAGTGGATTTTACCTAAACCCAAACTATGCCGCAATAATATGCTTATCAGGTTTCTCAATCAGTTATGGCATCAAGAATAGCAAACTAAAGCTACTCGGACAACTTGTTTTCTCCTTTGCAGGTTTGTTGACACTGTCACGATATTTCTTTTCCATCTGGATTTTGATGAACCTATTGGGTATGGTCAAAAGCAAGAAAAACATGGTCACACCTGCTATTGGTGTAGCCGTATTGGTTCTGATATTAACCTTTGGGGGCGAAGGTTTGAAATTAAACACTTCTCGATTTGAGGCGCTCAATAGTCTTTTTGATAGTGAAGAACAAGTTCACACAGAAACAATAAACCGCGACTCAAGAGCAGATACTTGGGCCACCTACTACGACATAATCCTTGACAAGCCTTTTTTGGGAAATGGCTACAGAAAACTTCAAGGAAGGCATTTTGGTCTATGGGCAGGGGTTCACAATACCTATTTAATGGTGATTGGCGAGGCCGGAATTATACCTTTTCTGGTCTTAATTTGGATCATCGGGACGTTGTTCATCAAAGGTGTTTTTTATTATAATTCAGAGCCCGAATATTTTTTTCTAAATATAGTCGTTGTTACCTCATTGCTCGTGGGACACACCTATTTTGAGAAGTTCTCTAACATCTTCTTCACTTTGTTCCTTTATGCAAGGTTAATTGAATTTAAGCGAAATGAATCTGGAGTCCAAAAAAATGATTGATAGGATAAACGTTGTCTTTGTAATACCCTCTTTATGCGCCGGAGGTACCGAGAGAGTTATGTCCTACGTGGCAGGGCATCTGAACAAGGATAAATTCAAAGTCACTTTGATTGTTCTGGGGTTTGAAAAAGACAAAGCGTTCGATGTGAAAAACATCGAAATACTCTACCTAAACAAGCCACGCGTTCTGTCATCCATACCAGCCATTTACTCGGCCCTGAAAAAAATAAAACCTCAGGTTGTAATCAGTGCATTGAGTCATTTAAATATCATTATGGGTTTAATGGCCCCCTTGTTTCCCAAAGTTACGTTCATAGGAAGAGAGGTCAATATACCTAGCGTTCTGAAAAATTATCCTGAAAAAACAAATAGGTCCTATCCAAAGGTATTTAAAACACTGGGGTACAGATTTCTGGATGTCGTAATTTGCCAATCTAAAGATATGTATGAGGAGTTAAAGCATAACTCTCCCATAAATACTTCGAAATTGGTTATAATAAACAATCCCATTACTAGAAATTTTGTGCCGCAAAAAAAAGTCAAACCGACCAACGGTGTTCAAAAACTCATTACAGTGGGTAGTTTGGAACCAAGAAAGGGACACTTAAGGTTGTTGAAAGCACTTAAAGAATTGGATTTTGATTTTGAGTATACCATCATAGGTAATGGCGCCCTGGAACCCGATGTTTTTGAAAAAGTAAAGGAATTTGGAATCCAAGACCGTATTACCCACATTCCATTTACAAATGAGGTTCCCAAATACTTGGCCAAAAATGATCTATTTCTTCAGGGTTCCTTTGTTGAGGGTTTTCCAAACGCTTTATTGGAGAGCTGTGCTGTTGGAACACCAGTAGTTGCCTTTGAGGCTCCTGGAGGGATAAACGAAATTGTTGAAGACGGAGTCAACGGTTACATTGCCAAATCCCATACCGAATTCGTTCATTATATCAAAAAAGCGTTGAATCAAAAATGGGATGCCACTGCTGTTTCAGATTCAGTGTTGAATAAATACCATCAAGATATTATTCTGGGCAAATATGAAGATTTAATCATCAATTGTACCACTAAAAAAGACAACTAACCGATCTGTATGAAAAAACTTTTTAAATATCTATATAAGAGAACAAAAGTTGGTCATATTGTAATTCAACAATTTATAAACCTCCATAATTTCTATTTGAATAGGGTGATGTCTGAAAAGGCTTTCGCAAAACGCGGGTTTAGAAAATCCTTTAATCGGGAGGTTGATCTGGAGAACCCCAAGACATTGAACGAGAAAATAGTCTGGCTAAAATTAAATGACAGAACACCCGTGCATACCATATGTTCCGACAAGTACGCTGTAAGAGACTATATTGAAAAAAGAATAGGGGAAGAATATCTTGTCCCCCTTTATTTTCAGTCCAAAGACCCAAATGATATTGCTCCGGAAAACATGCCCAATCATCCCTTTATTATTAAGACCAACCATGATAGCGGTGGAGGAATAATGGTTAGGGATAAATCATCAATCGATTGGAAACAAGTCCAAAAGGGCCTAAGAAAAAGATTGAAAAAAAATTACTATTACAGCTCAAAAGAATGGCAGTATAAAAACATTGAACCCCGAATAATTGTTGAAAAATTATTGCTTGATCAAAACGGGGATCCTGCCAAAGACTACAAAATGCACTGTTTTAATGGCGAGGTTATCATGCTACAGGTAGATATCGGGAGATTTTCTGGTAATCACTGTAGAAACTTCTACAATAAAGAATGGCAAAGACAACCATATCGGTGGCCTTCACCAAAAGAAAATGGGAAATTGACCAATCCGAGTGATTATGACGTTGAGAAACCCCAAAATCTTCAAAAAATGATTTCTTTGTCCGAATCTTTGGCAAAAGATTTTTCATATGTTCGAATAGATTGGTATGACGTGAATGGAAAGTTGTATTTCGGTGAAATAACGTTTCATACCGATGGTGGAAATAGACCCATACTTCCTGCCGAATGGGATAGGAAATTGGGTGATATGTTGATTTTGCCGAATCATCCCTCCAAGAATTAATGTAAATCAATATTGTAAAAGTTGTGTGCGGTATTTACGGTTCTTTATTGCCTTATAGCAGCCAAGAGGTTGCAGCAAAGATGAAGTTGACAAATTTTAGAGGTCCCGATTTTTATGGGTATAAGGCAATCGATTTGCCAAATGGGAAAAAACTTAGCCTGGCCCATAACAGGCTTTCCATATTGGACCTCGATCAAAGGTCGCACCAACCTTTTGTCTATGACGATTCCATATCGATTGTGTACAATGGTGAGGTTTACAATTACAACGAAGTAAAAAAAGTACTTAGCAACCTAGGGTACACATTTAGGACCACTAGTGACACAGAGGTAATCTGCGCTGCGTACTTGGAATATGGTAAAGATTGTGTGCGAAAATTCAATGGTATGTTTGCCTTTGTGATCCACGATGCCAAAAAGCAAATTTTATTTGGGGCTAGGGATAGGTTGGGTCAAAAGCCGTTTTATTATTCCACCGTTGGCGAGGGGTTTGAATTTGCAAGCCAATTGTCCTCAATACAATTGCATAATCAGCATTTATCAATATCAAAGAATGCAATTCTCGATTACCTTTCCTGGGGGGTCATTCCAGATACCTCATCCATTTTTAACGAAGTTAATAAACTGCCCGCAGGACACCTTTTTGTTTACGATATTACCTCAAGGCATTTCGAAACAGAGTCCTATTGGGATATAGACATTTCAAAAAGCCCTTCTTTCGCTGGTTCATATGGTGAGGCAAAGGATGAACTTGAAGAAATACTCGCCGATGCGGTTAAGATCAGACTGGTAGCGGATGTTCCTGTGGGAGTTTTTTTATCGGGCGGTGTAGATTCCTCTCTTGTCGCTGCTTTGGCCACCAAGACCACAAGTGAAAAAATCAGGACATTTTCCGTTAAGTTCAATGAAAAGGGCTTTGATGAAAGCCAATATGCAGCGGAAGTGGCCAATCATCTTCAAACTGATCATCACATCATCGAATGTGATCCCAAAGAAGGTATTGACCTAGTTGAAAATTTCACTGATTTTTACGATGAGCCCTTTTCCGATTCATCGGCGATCCCATCCATGTTATTGGCGAAATATACCAGACAGCATGTAACGGTAGCATTGTCTGGTGATGGAGGTGATGAAAGCTTTCTGGGCTATCACCGATATAATTGGTTGACCTATCTTAGTAAGATTTACGCCATTCCTAAGTTTTTGAGACTCTTTGGAGCCGAGATTTTAAAGCTGGCTCCGAATTATAGGCTAAAGATCATTTCTGAGACCATCAAGAACAAAAACATCGACGAAGCTTACTTGCGTACCATGTCCAATTCCAATGCTACTTGGTTGGAAACCCCAAGGAACACTCTTGAATTTGAAGAGTTAAAGTACCTGTTCCATAAGAACAAGAACATTTATGAAAGAGCGTCTGATTTCGATCTCAAAACATATTTGAACTGGGATATTAATACGAAAGTGGACAGAGCTACTATGGCATACTCCCTTGAAGCAAGGGCTCCTTTAATGGATTACAGGGTCGTGGACTTTGCAAGATCTCTCCCAACTGATTATAAGTTCATTAAAGGAAATCAAAAAAGAATTCTAAAGGACATACTTTACAAACATGCTCCCAAAGAAATATTTGATAGACCCAAGGCTGGTTTTACCATGCCGTTTAAGGAGTGGTTTAAAAAAGATTTAAAAGACTTTGTACTCTCAGAGTTAAGTGAAAATGAGCTGAAGGCGATTCCAGGAATCAAGGTAGGAGAGGTAACTAAAATGATCGACCAACACATGACAGGATCTTGGAACAGATATTCTTTGATTTGGAAACTATTGGTTCTGAAGCAATGGTTAAAAACTAATGGCAAAGGTCTATCCATCAAATAAAAAGGAATGACTCTAGGAATACTCATTTATTCACTTGGCGGAGGTGGTGCGGAGCGTGTGGTCTCCAATTTGCTAAATTATTTCCATTCTAAAAAGTTGAATGTGGTTCTGATTATGATGAACCGAAAAATTGTTTATGACATACCCAAGGACATTCCGATATACTACATTGATGAATCCAAGGTTAGTGAATCTGGATTCACCAAGTTAGCGAAGGTGCCTCTTCTCGCTTACAAGTATGCCATGCTATGTAAAAAAAAGAATATTACCCATTCGCTAAGTCTTATGACAAGGCCGAACTATATCAATATTCTATCCAGGTTTTTCCATAAGGGTCCTAAAAGAATTATAAGTGAAAGAGCATTCCCATCACTCCAATATGGCTATGGTGATCTCAAAAGCCAGATAAATAAGGTTCTTATTAAAAAAACCTATAAAAAAGCTGATTTGGTAATTGCCAATTCAAACGGAAACGCCTCAGATCTGGTTGCCAACTTCCAAGTTCCCAAAACCATTATTGACGTTATTTACAATCCCATCGACTTATCGAAGGTGGAAAAATCAGGTATAAAACAAGATTTTTTCGATCCGAACTATATCAATTTAATTACGGTGGGCAGACTTGATGCCGGTAAAAACCATAAAATGCTGATAGAAGCCATTGCAGATCAAAAAAATATTCGGCTGTATATTTTGGGTGATGGGGAGCTACGATCAGAGCTGGAGGGTATTATAAATGAGAAAAAGCTTCAGGACAACGTTTATCTCTTAGGTTTTATCGACACCCCATTTGAGTATTTAAAAGGTGCCGATATCTTTGTTTTTGGATCGAACCATGAAGGTTTTCCAAACGTTCTATTAGAAGCCATGGCATGTGGGTTACCCATCATCTCAACAAATTGCAAAGCAGGTCCTTCTGAAATACTTGAAGTACAAAACGAAAAGTTGGATGCATTAATGCCATCTGAATACGGTACCTTGGTGCCGGTTGGAAACAGTAAGCTTATGAAAGAGGCCATTGTATCCATGACCCAGAATAAGGATTTCAAAAACCAATATGCTCCCCATCTAAAAAAAAGGATTTCAGATTTTGCTATTGCAGGTATCCTTGAGGAATATAAAAACTCAATTTTCAATCCATAATTAGTTATTTAAATGTGTGGAATCAATGGACTTGTTAGTCTAAAAAAAGCGTCCCAAGAGGAATTGCACGGCAAATTGAAAACTATGAATGACAGCATCATTCATAGGGGGCCCGATGATGATGGAAGCTGTACCTTTTCTGGTGATAGTTTTTCCTTGGGCATGGCCATGAGGCGCCTTTCGATCATTGATTTGACAACAGGAAAACAACCTATTCAGTCTGAGGATGGGAAAATCGTTATTGTATTTAACGGCGAGATTTACAATTACAGGTCCTTAAAGTCTTCCTTATTGGATTTGGGAAAGACATTCAATACCCAAAGTGATACTGAGGTTATCCTCAAACTCTACGAAACGTACGGGGAGGAATCCTTTTCCATGCTAGATGGCATGTTTGCGTTCAGTATTTATGACCAACACAAGAATAAAGTCTTTGTGGCAAGGGATTTTTTTGGAGAAAAGCCCCTGTACTACACAAAAATGGATGACTCTTTTATTTGGGCCTCAGAGTTAAAGTCCATAACGAAGGTTCTAACCTCCAAGCCTCCAATTTCGGTCGATGGTCTTAATTTATTCTTTAGGCTGACCTATATCCCAGCCCCTTATAGCATTTATGAAGGCATTCATAAACTCGAGGCAAACCATTATATGGTTTATGATCTAAACAAACACGATTTTCAAATAAAGGAAATAACTCCCTATACGTATCCTCAGAAACAAAATGTCAGTTTCGACGAGGCCAAAAAACATGTAAAGGAGTTGGTGTATGAGAGTGTTGCCAGTCGTTCAATATCCGATGTGCCGTTAGGGACCTTTCTCTCCGGTGGGGTAGATTCTTCTATTGTTTCGCTATGTCTATCGCAACATACCGGTAAGAAAATCGATACTTTTTCAATTGGGTTTACCAAGACCTCATTTGACGAAACAGACAAGTCCAGATTGGTGGCGAAACATATCAACAGTAATCATCATGAGTTTATCATTGGTGAAGTTGACCTAAAGGACAATATTCATGAAATATTAATCAATTTTGATGAGCCGTTTTCCGATACCGCGGCGTTGCCTACAGAGCTGATTTCCAGAAAGACCAAAGAGCATGTTAAAGTAGCCCTTACCGGAGACGGTGGAGATGAAGTATTTGGAGGGTACAACAAATATTACATCGGAATGTTGAACCGAAAATATACCCGATTGGTTCCCGAGGGACTACATCGGCAGTTCACAAGGTTGGCTACAAGCCTTTTAAAAGATAAGGACGATAGCAGAGGTATACGGTTTAAGATTCGAAAGTTTTTGAATGCGGTTGACTATGCCAACGAGTTTTATTGGGATATCATTTCATTAAATAATACGGATAATCATATCAAAGAGATATTAAACCCGACTTTACTGAATCAAAACATCTTTGATCCATATAAAGAAAGACTGGGCATTGCTAAACCAATTTCACTAACCGACTATAGGTTGGTAGATTGGGTTCTAAGTTTAGAAGGAGGAATGCTGCCCAAGGTGGACCGTACCAGTATGATGAACTCGCTGGAATGTCGGGCTCCTTTCCTCAATAGGGCTCTTTGGGAATACACCAATTCGTTACCCGAGAACTTCCTCATGAAGGGATGGAACAAAAAATACATTCTTAAAGAAGCTTTTAGAGATCAATTTCCAGAGAACTTCTTGGATAGAAGTAAAAGTGGATTTGGTTCGCCTGTAGGTGATTGGCTCCGATTAAGTCTAAGAAAAGAACTGGAATCCTACATTGAACCAAAGTTTTTGGAGGAGCAGGGAATTTTCAACATCCCACAGATAATAAATTTGGTAAAAGACCATCTATCTGGTAAGCGAGACAGTACATTTAGAGTATGGGGCTTTTATTGTTTTCAAAAATGGTACACCCACAACGGCGCCCACTTATAAAAAGACTTAAAGATATTGGACCATGGCTCGAAAAATTATGCTTGTTTGTTCCTATGACGCTTCCTTGATAGGTTTTCGCGGAGACTTTATCAAAGAGTTGGTCGCCAATGACTTTGAGGTACTGGCGCTTGCCCCATCGATGAGCGAAAAAGTAGCATCCAAGATTAGAGCAATGGGAGCCTCACCCCTATCTTATCATCTTCAGCGAACAGGACTTAATCCCATTAAAGATATAAAGTCAATTTTTCAGCTAAGAAGAATTATTAAACAACACAAGGTCGATATTGTTTTTCCCTACACGTTAAAACCGGTTCTTTACAGCTCTTTTGCTGCAAAAATGACAAAAGCAAGAGTAGTCTCGTTGATTACGGGCTTGGGATTTACCTTTTCTGCAACCTCGAAAAAGGCTAGATTTCTCCAAAACATTGCGGAAGTATTGTACAAACTGTCTATTAGAAGTAATAAGGCCGTGATTTTTCAGAACAAAGATGATTTGGCTCTTTTTCAGAAACTCAAAATTCTCTCCAAAAAACAAAAAACGTCTATAGTAAACGGCTCGGGTGTTAACTTGGAACGATATCCTTTTCGCCAAAAGAAAATCGATTCTGAAAAAATCATTTTTTTGTTTGTAGCGCGCTTAATCCGTGAAAAAGGAATCCATCTGTATATTGAAGCAGCCAAGCAGCTTAAACCGCGATTCCCTTTGGCCGAATTTCATATTATCGGAGCACCTGATAAATCACCTTCAGCGATAAAGCTTGAAGATTTGACCCAATTTCATGAAAGCGAAATTGTAGTATATCACGGCCGTTCAAACGTTGTACCCGAGTTTCTTGAGCGTTCTGATGTGTTTGTATTGCCGACCTATTACAGGGAGGGCGTCCCAAGATCAATCCTTGAGGCACTTTCAGTAGGACTGCCAGTAATTACAACCGATACGCCTGGATGTAGAGAAACTGTGGTCAATAGGGAAAATGGATTTTTGATAGCCCCCCAAAGTTTAGATAGCTTAATAGAAGCCATGCAGTTTTTATTGGAAAATACAGCTGAAATCAACAAAATGGGGAAAGCCAGTAATGAACTGGCCAAAAAGAAGTTCGATGTACAATTAATAAATGCAGACTTAATCAAGGTAATTGAATCTTCGTTGGAATAGCCAATTCATTTTTTGGCAATAAATCAAAAGCATCTATGGGTTCTTTTTACGTAAAAATTTTTAAGCCACTTATGGATTTCTTTTTTGCACTCACCATGTTGGTGTTGACGCTGCCCATTTGGCTAATGGTTTCTGTTTTCTTGTTTGTGTCCTACCACGGCGGTAGTTTTCTTTTCTTTCAGCAAAGGCCGGGACAATATGAGAAAACTTTCACTTTGGTAAAATTCAAAACCATGCGAGACCTGAAGGATAAGGATGGAAATCTTCTATCTGACACGGAGCGCCTCACTAAAGTTGGTAAAATCGTACGGAAATTTTCTTTGGATGAAATTCCCCAATTGATAAACGTTCTAAAGGGAGATATGAGTTTTATTGGTCCGAGACCTCTATTAATGAGTTATTTACCGTATTACGATAGTGTTGAAAGAACTCGACATAACGTTAAGCCCGGCATTACAGGTCTCGCTCAGATCTCGGGGCGAAATTTGCTTTATTGGGACAAGCGCTTGGAAAAAGACATTGAATATGTAAACCGTATTTCATTAAAAACAGATTTGGTCATCCTATTCAAAACTGTAATTAAAGTAATTAAGCGAGAAGATGTAGAGGTCGACCCTTACTCTAAAATGGTAGACTTTATTACCTACAAAAAAATGCAAGGGAAATAGGGCATCACAAACTTATCTTTAGCCTTTCTATGCCCTGAGCTTATCCGTCATCTCCTTGTATTCCCTATCCAAATCGGGATTGGAGTATTCAAAACTTTTGGTTTTGTTCTTATTTTTTGAAGCCTTTTGCGGTTGTGATTCAAGTTCAATCAACTTATCGATTATTGGCAACTGCTCATCAATCTTGTTAAGGTCCAAGTAGATCACATTTTCCAATAATGCCGTTTTTCTCGTAAAGTCCATATAAAAATCAGCCAAACGATTTAGAACCATAGCCTTTTCTTTTTCGGTCTTTAGATTGAAATCCGTTAAATCCACTCCTACTTTGTTTTTCCAAAAAAGCTCATTCAGGTAATCGAATTTGAGGTAATCAAGAATGCCCCAATAATTGATTACTGAACTTATCCATTTTGAGGGTGGCCTTAATAAACATATATAGGTAAGGTTTTTTGCTAAGTCATCATTCGCCAATTCCTCTAGGTAGACTGACCAAAAACCCGAGCACTCCAATTTCAAATTCAAAAAGTCCTTTCTCTTTTCAAAAAATGTGCTGAAATTCTTATCGAGCTTTTTTAGGCTCAAATATTGCATGGGCTGCTGTTGAACATAATCACTTTTATAACAGCTGCTTAAATAATAGGTCCCTGTTTTAAAAGGGGATATTAAATATGCCGTATTCTGCTTATTTGAAGGTTGTCTGGATAGATTTACCTTTGCAGCGTCGAGAAAAGCCTCACTATTTTTGGCCACTTTTGCCAAAGGTGAGGACAATACTAGTTTTTTTAAATTCATAACGAAGAATACCTAACAACAAAAATAAATAGCGGACGTCCGATTTATTGGCCCATTTCTTTTTTTTTGCAAACATTTGCCCAAAAATACTTACAGTTCAAAAAGTATGACTTTATGAAGCAAAATAAAATACAAATTTATTTACCGATTAAACGGTTTTTTGATTTTATTGTTTCCTTAATCACCTTCATACTGTTATTACCAATCTTCTTTTTGGTATGCTGCCTGTTGGCTTTTTACAATAGCGGATCGGTTTTCTTTATTCAGCGTCGACCCGGTTTAAAAGGAAAGATTTTTAAAATTATCAAGTTCAAAACCATGAACGACAAAAGGGATTCGCATGGTGAATTACTCCCAGATATGGAACGAATCACCCCTTTTGGCACTTTCATCAGAAAATATTCATTGGATGAGATTCCACAACTTATCAATGTCATTATAGGCCAAATGAGTTTGGTTGGTCCCAGACCACTCAGAGAGGAATATTTAGAATATTATTCAGAAGAACAAATGAGAAGGCATGATGCAAAACCCGGGGTTACAGGATGGGCCCAAGTTAATGGCAGAAACACCATTTCTTGGGAACAAAAATTTGCCCATGATCTATACTATGTGGACCATATTGGTCTTTTTCTGGACCTGAGAATCTTGGCTTTGACCGTTAAAAAAATACTATTTCCGAGGGATGTCAATACCGATGAAAATGAGACAATGTCTTTTTTCAGAGGATCAAATGAAGAGGGGAGTTAGCCTAATCGGTTAATAAGCTTAGAACTGAATTAAAGAGTAACGTTTACAGTATTACGTTTCAAATGAAAGACCAATTGATAACTTCCAATGCATTCAAAGAGACCTACAAAAGGTTTTTGGGAGAAGGGCAAAATCTATTCGAGTTTGGCTTGTTTCCAAATATAACCTTCGTCGGTGGAAAAGGAAGTAGTATTTTTCAGGTAATAGGTGGTACCCTATCCCCTGCTCTACACTATCAATTGAATCTTGACAAACAAAAAGATCTATTGGGCAAAGTGTTCATTCTTTACAATGTTCCCAGTTACAACGAAATAAATCCTGTGAAAAGCGATTTTGGCAAAAAATTGGGTCATGACGTTATAAAGGAGTACAAGGGGTTTATTTGCAATCTACACCGGTTTATTAGTGTTGACGACTACCTTGCTGAAAAGTTGTCTAAAAAATCCCTGAAAAGTTTTCGTAGTAGAAAAGCGAGACTTGAAAAGTGTTTTGATATTTCTTACTACAGCCATGGGCAGGAAATTGATGAGAAAACTTTTGATCTTATTTTTTCAACTTTCTATCTACTGCTAAAGAAGAAATTTGATCGCAAAGGTGAATACTATGAAAGCTTAAGACCAGAAACTTGGAAATTCAACCGCGAATTGACCTTCTCGCTCCTTAAAGGAGGAAATGCTACATTGGACGTTGTTTATAACAAAGAAGAACCAATATCTATTCGATTAACCTATCACTTTGACAAAATATCACATGCAATCACCCCAGTTTATGATAGCGATTACGCTAAGTTTGGATTGGGCACCATCGGCCTAATTAAGACTATTGAATATTGCATGGAGCGCGGTTGCGAGAAATTCGACATGGGCAAAGGGGAATATGGGTACAAAAAAAATTGGACCGATGAAATTTATCAACATGAACACCACATCTATTATGATAAGTCATCATTGTCTTGCAAGATGATGAGACTCCAAAAAAGTATAAAATTTAGGTTTCTACAATCATTACGAGATCGTGGGTTCAATGATTTATACCATAAAATAAGGTTTCAACTAAGGGTTTCGAAAAAAAAGAAGGGTGGGGCTATTGGCCTATCCAAAATAGAGAATGTTGATGTTGCGCTTCCGTCAGATGGTCAAAAAATAGATATTAACGAACCGCAATATCTGGAGATCAAAAGAATTTTGGTTGACTTTATTTATTCAACCCAAGAACATTTTAATGAGGTCTCCGTGTACAAGGTGATTCAAGACAATAAATTTCACATCATTGGAACGAAAAAACAATTAAGTTTAACCTATTAAATCATTTAGTTCCCTTCAATTCTATAAATTAAGAGAGTTCTCCCCATAATACTTCAAATAATATGGATCAAAACACAGAACTGAAAATTTTGAATCTACAGGAAGAGGATTCCTTGAAATTGTATACCCAATTGCTTGACGGTATAGACTTCCAAAATCCATTTCTCAGGCCAGAGCTAATTACGAATGATGCGGGACATCAAAAAATACCCTATGCCTGCATATATTTTGAGTTTGGGGAACCTAAAATACTTATGCCACTTTTTTTAAGACCTGTGGAGAAACGGGATAGTATTGCATATTTTGATGTGGTTTCTCCCTATGGATATGCGGGTCCTGCTCTTAAACAGTGTGTTACCGAATCAAACCTTGAAGACTTTTGGAAGAAATTGGATGATTGGTATGTAAACAACAATGTTATTTCTGAGTTTATACGATTTTCCCTAAACGGAAACTACAGAGGCTACAATGGCCAATTGGTCCATACACTCAACAATGTGTCGGGAACCATCCAAAATGAGGATGTTATGTGGACAAGTTTCAAACCCAAAGTGCGAAACAATTATCGCAGAGCTGTGAACAATGACTTGGACTTTAAACTGTATCACCAGAATATTACAAAAGATCAGATTGAAATTTTCTACTCAATCTACACATCGACCATGAAGCGGAATCAAGCGAAGGATAATTATTTTTTCGAAATCGGATATTTTGAAAATTTTATCAATAAAAATCCTGAAAAGTGTCTTCTTGCTTTAGTTTATAAGGATGATGTTGCCATTTCCACAGAACTGGTTCTCATTTATGGACAGACGCTCTATTCCTTCCTTGGGGGTACACGATCTGATTATTTTCATACCAGACCCAATGATTTTCTGAAAATAAACGTTATGAAATGGGCCGTACAAAATGGAATGGAAAATTATGTTTTAGGTGGTGGCCGAAGCGACAAAGACAGTCTGTACCAATACAAGAAATCTTTCTTTCCGAAGCAAGAGGATGTAGTTTTTTATACAGGAAGAAAAATTGTTTTGCCTGGGATTTATGATGCCATAGTGGCGGACAGAAATCCAAAACATGTAAACAGTGGAAACACAAACCCCCAATTAACCGGATTTTTCCCTAAATACAGAGAACCTATACCCGCATGAAATCTACCTTGGCACCAATCTCGACCAGAGAAGAGTGGAACAATGCTCTAAAAAAGCACGAGCACTACGACTTTTATCATACGTTTGATTACCATCGTTTATCAAAGCAACCTGATGAAAATGCAATTCTTTTGGCCTATGAAAACCAAACGAGTTTTATACATCTGCCCTTGTTGATACGATCAATTCCAGGGGAGGCCAATCTCTTTGATGCCACATCAGTTTATGGCTATCCCGGACCATTGTGCAGCTCAGAGGATATTTCTAGGGAAATTGTTGATGACTTTATAGTACACCTGAAAGGGTTTTTTGAAAAGAACAACATCATCAGTGTCTTCTCCAGATTAAACCCATACATACCAAATCAAGAGGCAATACTCGAAAAATTGGGCGACATTGAGGTTTTAGGCTCTATTGTAAACATAGATCTCACCAAAGATTTGGATGAGCAAAGGACCTTATTTTCCAAGAGCACCAAGAGGCACCTTAATAAGGTTCGAAAACTCTGTACCGTCAAAATAAGTAAGACTAAAGAGGATATCCTAAAATTCAAAGAGCTCTATTATGAAAACATGGACAGGGTAAATGCGGATAAAAGCTATTATTTCAGTGAGGATTACTTTTTCAACTTTATTGAGAGCCCCGAATTAGATACGGATGTTCTCTTTGCTGAATTGAAAGAGACCGGGGAGATTATTTCTGCCGCCATGATGGTCAAAACCAACAATATCATTCAATATCATATCTCTGGGACCTTAACCGATTATCTCGATATAACACCTGTACGCCTTTTGATCGATACCATGCGGATTAAGGGAACTGAAGAGGGGTATACCTATTTTAATCTTGGTGGAGGACTCGGCAGCCAAAATGATTCCCTTTTAATGTTCAAGTCTTCTTTTTCCAAAGACTTTAAGGACTTTAAGGTTTGGAAATTGATTGTAAATCCAAAAAAATACGACGAACTGTCACAGGCAAAATTAAAACAAGATGGTACAACGGAAACCGCATTTTTTCCCTTGTATAGGTATGAACCTGTCGCAGATTAAGGTAAAACCCCTAGTCAAAGTTATTAAGGTAATTTGCAATTTCCTTGGCAATCAATTCCCGACCGTGATCATTCCAGTGTTGGTCATAGATTAGGTCAGTGGGGCTTTTCGACCGGGCCAAGGATTCTCCAAAGTCTATGGTTTTGAATTCGTTTTCTTTCAAAAAATCCAAAAATTCGGAAGGACAAAGCCTATAATCCACCAAAAGCACATTCTTACTTTTATCATAGTCATAAAAGTCTACCAAATCCTTGAAATTTTGGATTCTAGCAAAAGTAATGTCGCTTTCGGTCTCTTCGGTAGAATCTGACACCCTGTTTTTTGCCCGTAAATTGCCCAATTTGGAGATAGCGTGGGTTACGGGGTCCAATAGCCCGATATCCTTTAAATAAACAATAGATTTAAAATGTTTGGCCAGTCTGCTTATCGGTGTATCTAACGACAATCTGCTGCTTACCTCGTATTCAGACCGCTCAAGGTCATCAATAAAACGCATATAGATCAATACTTGGTCCATATCGTCGAAAAGTACCGAATATGAGTGAATCAGATGCAATTGATCGGCAAAATCATAGCCTGCATAACCAAACTCAAATACTTTAGAATTACTCTTGAGTTTCCCTTCAATTTTTTGACCTAAGGAGTTGTCAAAATCTTGATGAAATCCTTCTATAAAAGAATCACCTATCAAAGCCACCGATTTCTCTGACTCTTTAGGTCTATAACTATCGTAAACTGAATTAAATCCGAAAGAATTGATTCTATAGTGACCCACATTCTGCCTTCGATTGCCCACAACGGAATACCCCTCCTGATGTGGCACCCATTTCTCCACATCTTGTTCATCCAAATATCTTATGGGCCTCTGATTGTGTAAATGGAAAGCACGCACCAAAAGTTCAAAGCAGAGGAAGAATACAAATCCAAAAAAAATACAACGTGCGATAAACTTTGCCATAATCAAAATTGAAAATAAATAAATGATCGGTCCACACCATCATCGTAGAACAGTATGATTAAAAACATCAAGAGGCAGTAACTAGCCCAACGTATTGATCTATGCGAAAATCCAAGTGGATTTCGCTCATCTTTTCGAATAAAGTATTCAAAAAGGACAAAGCAAATAAGGAGAATAAAATAATCAATCATACGGTATCCCCTCGGATGAAGGTAGGAATCCCAAGAAAAATCAAACATCCCTTGGAAATAGTGAACCGCTTCCCCCAAGGATTCGCTCCTGAAAAATATCCAACCGAAAGTTACCATCGCAAAGGTCCATAAGATGCGGGGCACTTCAGAAAAAAACGTATGTACCGAATTAAGAACATTGGGTGTGTCCAAATAACGTCTATTCGATTTTAGGAAAAAAAGCGGCAGAAACAATACGGCATGTAGAAGGCCCCAAACGACAAAGGTCCAGTTGGCCCCATGCCATAGACCACTCACCAAAAATATTATAAAAACATTTCGAATGGTCAATATTTTTTTAACCCTAGACCCTCCTAATGGGATATAGAGATAATCGCGAAACCAAGTAGATAAAGATATGTGCCACCTTCGCCAAAATTCGGCAATATCCCTAGAAAAATAGGGGAACTTAAAGTTGGACATTAACTCAATGCCAAACAGTTTTGCGGTTCCGATGGCAATATCACTATAGCCAGAAAAGTCGCCGTAAATCTGAAACCCAAAGAAAATAGCACCAAGCAATAAAGTCGATGAAGGATATGCTGCATGATTAAGAAAAATATCATCCACAATAGGAGCCAAAGAATCAGCAATTGCTACTTTTTTAAATAATCCCCATAACATCAAACGTAACCCCTCGACCTGCTGGTTATACCGAAACACCCGGGTTCTGGAAATCTGCGGGAGTAAATTGGAAGCTCTTTCAATCGGTCCAGCCACCAATTGTGGAAAAAAGGCAACAAAAGCCGCAAACGAAATGAAATTATGGGTTGGTTGTAATTTTCCACGATAGATATCAAGAGTATAGGACAATGTCTGAAAAGTGTAAAAAGATATCCCCACCGGGAGTATTACGTTCAATGTCCATGACGGTTCCATTTGTATGCCAAAAAAGCGAATCGAATCCAAAAAGGAGTCAACAAAAAAGTTGAAGTATTTGAAAAAACCTAAAATCCCAAGATTTAGACAAACACTGATAGATACGAATAGGCGTTTTTTAGAAACGGAGTTGGAATTATACACAGCTTGCCCAACAAAAAAATCTATGAGCGTAGAAATCAATATCAAGGATAAAAACCGGTAATCCCACCAACCATAAAAGATATAGCTAGATATGACCAATAGTACATTTCTCTGGCCTGTCTTACGTAAAAAAGCCCAATAGCAGATGTAGACAATAGGCAGAAAGATGAAGAAATCCAAACTATTGAATAACATGGCGATGTAGTATTAGACCTTCTTTTTACAAATCAAGAATAGGTTTTGCTGGCTATTCGAATATATTTGTCCACCACTATAGGACTCTAGCACCTGATACCCCATTTTTTTGACAAGGGCCTCAATTTCCCTTAATCGATACCACTGAATACAGAACTGATTTTTACCAAAAAATTTAAAATTATACTTTCCATCGACGACCAGTTCTGGAATTCCACGATATTTAGGTTTAACTCCTTGCAGCAAAAGTGCAATACCTCTTAAAAAAAGTAAAAGGCCATTATACCATCTTGAGCTGAAGTCCATAAAGCTGAACACATAGGTTGCATCATCGGACCCCACCCGAAGACCTTCTTTTAACGCACTGGGAAGTTCTTTGTACGGTACCATGCTCAACACTTGCTGAAGATAAAAAAGGTAGTTAAACTTGGAGTCCGCGTAACAGGTAAGTGCAATGGCATTGGCTTGCTCAAAGTTCACTTTTGAATTTCGTTCCTTGGCAGAGTTTCTAGCTTTGGTTACCATGGCCTCGATGATATCAAAAGCATGAACTTCCTTTACTCCCAAAGACTCGAGATAGAAGGCAATCACTCCCGAACCTGTTCCGGCTTCCATGGCAATGGAATCCTTGTTTTTTAATACTTTATCAATTAGTTCCCTCTCAGTACTATTAACATTGGCCCTATCAATCCAATTGTGGATTGTGTGGGCCTCATAATCTTCTGAGAAAAAACTTTCCATATTCACTTACTTCACTAACACATAATTTCCGATGACCAAAGCATCCAGTCCTGTGGAAAAATAGCATCTTATGGCATCTTTAGGCGATTCTACAACAGGTTCTCCCTGAATATTGAAACTTGTGTTCAAAACTACCGGAACCTCTGTTTTCTTACCCAATTTTTCAATGACCTCATAATATCTTGGATGAAGTTCTTTTCTTACGGTTTGCAGTCGAGCACTGCCATCAACATGGGTCACTGCAGGAATTACACTTTGTTTTTCTGGTAGTACATTGCAAACCTTTAACATAAATGGTGCTTCAACCTCTAAATCAAAAAAGTCATCTTTGGCCTCAACAATTGCCGATGGGGCAAAAGGACGATAAGCCTCTCTAAACTTTACTTCGGCATTGATTTTGTCCTTCATATCGGGAAAGGCCGGATTGGCCAATATACTTCTGCTGCCCAAAGCTCTGGGACCGATTTCCATTTTTCCTTGAAACCATCCAATAATTTTCCCTTTTTCAAGAAGTGATGCCGCCTTTTCGCAAATATCTTCATGATATTCATAATCCAATTTTGCGCCCTTCAGGACTTTTTCTATCTCCTCATTGGTGTAGCTGGTCCCGACATAGGGGTCTACATGAACAAAATTGCGCTCTTTTTTGAACAGTCCGTTATATAGGTAATATGCCGCTCCTATAGCGGTTCCATTATCCCCTGCTGCGGGCATAACGTATACATCCTTAAAGGCGCTTTCGCGCACTATGCGACCATTCATTACACTATTCAAGGAAACTCCTCCGGATATCACAAGATAATCTGCCTTTGTTTTTTTGTGCAGGATATCACAGATTTCCAATACTCTATCTTCCAAGACCCTCTGAAAAGCCGCGGCCAAATCCATGTGATGTTTTTCAAAATCCTCCCCGTGCTTTCGGCCCTTACCAAATGTTTTATAGAATTTTGGTGAAAGTCTCCTCCAACTCATGTTTTGAAAATTGAAGTAACTCAAATCAAAGTGCAAACTTCCTTTTTCGTCCACGCGGACCATTTTTCCCACTTCGTCCTTAAACACTTCTGGGTCACCCATAGGGGCCAAGCCCATCGTCTTTCCTTCATCATAACTTGTTCGAAAACCACAAAACTGGGTAATGGATTCATAGAATGATCCCAATGAATGGGGGAAAAAGGATTCCCCTAGGCATTTTACCTCGTTATCCTTACCATAACCCAACCAAGTGGTTGCCCATTCCCCAGAACCATCAATTCCCAACAATGCCGCTTCCTTATACGGAGAAACGAAAAACGACCCAGGGGCATGACTAAAGTGGTGTGGAATAAAGTGTACCTCAGGACCCTCTTTCTTGCTATTGTAGTGGTACTTGTACCAGTTCCAAAATCCTTTCTGTTTGTTATACGCATGAACAAACTCATGGTTAATAAAAGGTTTCAAGGTCTTCAAATGGGTTACACAATGCCCCATTTTTTTTCCAAGATTATGTGTAGGTTTAATCGATACTGCTATATGATCAATATCAGAATAGGTCAACCCGGCTATCTTCAAACAGCGGTCAACCGCCATTTGTGGAAATACTCGGGTATGTTTGTCCCTATTCAACCGTTCTTCCTCTATGGCCGCTACAAGTTGTCCATCCACAAGAATACAGGCCGTAGAGTCATGGAAGTAATAATTTAACCCTAAAATTGTCATGAATTTATTTTTTAGTCTGGTATTGGTTGAAGTTGTGTTTGATTGTTTTCTGAAATTCTTTCTTTAAATAATGGTTAGGCTTAGGCTAAACGACCATCCCTGCCGCCACGGTTTCGTTTGTTCTATCGTCTATTAAGATGATACTTCCCGTAACTCTATTTTCGCGATACGAATCGACCATAAGGGGTTTGGTGGTCCTTAGTTTTACCTTGCATATGTCGTTCATCCCCAATTCTACATCATCGGTGCGCCTGCGAAGTGTATTGATATCTATTTTATATATCACCTCCTTTATCATTGCCTTTTGTTCATTGGAGGTATGTTTTACCGTGAATTTGGTTCTGGGCGAAGCTGGGCTATCGTTCAACCAACAGAGCATTACTTCCAAATCTTGTTTCGCCTCGGGCTTATTATTGGAGCGAACAATCATATCCCCCCTTGCCACATCGATATCATCTTCCAGAGTCATTGAAATTGACATGGGAGCAATGACCTCATCCAAAGGACCGGAAATGGTATCCAAAGATTTAATTGTAGAAGTGAACCCAGAGGGCATCACCGTAACTTCATCCCCAACTCGAAAAATCCCGCTTGAAACCCTTCCGGCATAGCCCCGATAATCCCTGAAAGTTTCGCTTTGGGGTCGTAAAACAGTTTGAACTGGAAAACGAGCGTCCACTTTATTCAAATCGCTACTAATGTGCAGTGTTTCCAAAGTGTGTAATAACGGAGCTCCTTGATACCACCCCATGTTCTCTGAACGGTTCACCACATTATCCCCTAGCAATGCACTTATCGGAATAAATCGAATATCCTTTACCAAAAGTTTGGATGAAAACTCCTCGAACTGAGCGGTGATTTTATGATAAACCGATTCATCAAAATCAACTAGGTCCATCTTATTGATACAAACAATGATGTGCGGAATTTGAAGCAATGATGCTATAAAAGCATGCCTTTTCGTCTGCTCGATTACCCCGTGCCGGGCATCTACCAAGATAATGGCCGCATTGGCAGTGGAGGCTCCAGTGACCATGTTACGGGTGTATTGAATGTGCCCTGGAGTATCGGCAATTATAAATTTTCTTTTGGGAGTCGTAAAATACCTGTAGGCTACATCTATGGTAATGCCCTGCTCCCTTTCATCTCTCAAACCATCGGTAAATAAGGCTAAATCAACGCCTTCATGACCTTTTTTTCTACTCGTGTTTTCAATAGCCTCCAACTGGTCTTCAAAAATTGATTTGGAGTCATACAGCAAGCGTCCTATAAGTGTACTTTTACCATCATCCACACTGCCAGCAGTTGTAAATCGTAATAACTGATTGTTATCCACCATTGTTCTTAAGCTTAAAAGTATCCTTGTTTTTTTCTGTCTTCCATAGCAGTTTCAGACCTTTTATCATCACTGCGGTTACCCCGTTCCGTATGCCGCATTGCAGCAACTTCATCAACTATTTTCTCTAAGGTATCGGCATTGGATTCAATACCTCCGGTAATGGTTATGTCGCCTAGGGTCCTAAACCGTATTTTCTTTTGAACGATTTCTTCCCTATCATCCAATTGTAGAAATTCCGAGTTTGGAATCCAAGAGTCGTTCCTCCAAACCACTTCGCGTTCATGGGCAAAATACAATGAGGGTATTTGTATGTTCTCTCTTTTGATATAATTCCAGACATCCATTTCAGTCCAATTGCTAATAGGGAATACTCGAAAATGTTCTCCTTCAAAATGCTTCCCATTGAAAAGATTCCACAATTCCGGACGTTGATTTTTTGGGTCCCATTGTCCAAAATCATCCCTATGCGAAAAAAACCTTTCCTTGGCCCTTGCCTTTTCCTCGTCTCTTCTTCCCCCACCTATGGCGCAGTCAATTTTATTTTCTTCGATGGCATCGAGTAATGTGGTAATTTGAAGTGCGTTCCTAGTGGCATTTTTACCTTTTTCTTCAGATACCCTTCCGGTATCAATGGATTCCTGAACTGAACCCACCAATAGTCTAACACCCAAGGACTGGACCAAATCATTCCTGAATTTTATGGTTTCCGGAAAATTATGTCCCGTATCTACATGCAATAATGCGAAAGGGATTTTGCTGGGATGGAAGGCCTTTTGGGCCAAATGGGTAACTACGATTGAATCTTTTCCTCCGGAGAACAATATCACCGGATTTTGGAACTGTGCCCAAACCTCTCTCAGTACATAAACTGCCTCAGATTCCAGTTCTTCCAAATAATCTAAATAATATTTACTCATGGTCACCTCTGAAGTTTTGGTTTGATTTTCTTAAAAATGATCTCAACGCATTCTTCCAAAGCGTTTAGATGTGTTACCTCCACATCGGGTTCAATGGGAGCTTCGTAGGGCGCTGATATTCCGGTCATATTTTTTATTTCTCCTTTTCGGGCTTTCCTATACAATCCTTTCACATCCCTTTTTTCGCATTCTTCCAAACTGGCATTTACAAACACCTCAACATAGTTCTCTTCCCCGACCGTTTGCTGTATATGTTTTCTATCCTTGGCATACGGAGCCACAAAGGCCGCAAGTACAACCACTCCTGCATCCACAAACAGCTTGGCAATCTCCCCGATTCTTCTGTTATTTTCTGAACGGTCCTCTGGACTGAAAGATAGGTTTTTATTAATACCCCTACGAACATTGTCCCCATCCAAAACATAGGTTTTTATCCCAAGTTCAAATAATTTTTGCTCCAAGGCATTGGCTATGGTCGATTTTCCTGAACCAGAAAGACCTGTAAAGAAGATAAGGAATGAGTTATGTCCGTTGGACTTCCTCCTTTCCTCAACACTTACTTTGTATTGGTATGTTATTATGTTCTTTTCCACTTTTTTGCTCTTTGTCTTCTGTCTAGCCCAAAATTAATGCGATACCATGCACGTTCGTGCAAGTAATATAAAGCCATCTTTGTTATAATTTCTACAGCTCCTATTTTAAATCCAATAAAGGGGTCACCAGATATTATCCAGGATATCACCACCGTATCCAGGGTTCCAATACATCTCCACGTGATGGTTTTCAGCAAATGCCTACGCTTACTATTGACAACTTGAACGTGCAGCCAGACTCGCTCATGCACATAGTACAAAACCATCTTTGTGATTAATTCTGAAGTTCCTATTTGAAAGCCCATAAGTGGGTTTCCAGTAATCAACCACGATAGAACTATAGTATCCAAGGTTCCAATAACCCTCCAAGTAATGGTCTTAGCAAGATGTCGTTTATAAGAAACTGCTTCCATTACTTCTTCACAATAAAATGATTGTTAAGTAAATTTTCTTTGTTGTAACGAAGTTCTTCTTCCGTACCCTTTGAGGTAACTGTAAGTCCAGCAGCGTTGCATATTGCATGCCCGGCCGCAGTATCCCATTCCATTGTTGGGGCAAATCTCGGATAAATATCAGCTTTGCCCTCTGCAACTATGCAGAACTTCAAGGAGCTTCCTTTCGAAACTATTTCGACCTCATTATGTTCCTTTTGTAGATGGGAAACAAAGTTTTCCGTTTCAGGATTCATGTGTGACCTACTTCCAACTACCTTTATTGCCTTTTTGACTTCAACATTGGGTGTTATGCGGTATTGATCCTTCAAAAACTCCTTGTTGAATTTAAAATTTGGGCCCACTACAGTTTTAAAGGCTTTTTCTCCCTTATTCTCTGAAAAGAATAGTTCCTTGCTTACCGGCACATAAATCACGCCCATCGTTGGGACTCCATCCACAACTAGTGCGATGTTCACTGTAAACTCTCCGTTTCTTTTAATGAACTCCTTTGTTCCATCCAGTGGGTCAACCAGCCAAACCGTCTTCCAATCCCTTCGGACGGAATACTCAATTTTTTTGTTTTCCTCGCTAATGATAGGGATACCCGTCTTCTTTAAGTAACCCATGATAATCGAATTAGAGGCTAAATCCGCATTGGTAAGAGGAGAGTTGTCGTCCTTTAAAGTTAAGTCGACAGCACTGTTTTCATAAATCGACATTATGGCCTGTCCAGCCTCAATAGCTGCGGTAATAGCGGTCTCGAGTAGTTCGGTAGGGTTTATCAATGTATTGATTTTTCCAAAAATTCGTGGTTCGCGTCTAGTATTGACTAATCACAAACTCAGATCTTCTATTTTTTTGATGTTTCTCCTCTTCACAAGAGATTCCATCTCCACATTCATTGACCAATCGGGTTTCACCAAATGCACTAGGTTCTACCCTATCGGAAGCTATCCCTTTATCCACTATATAATCTACGGTTCGCTTTGCCCGTCTTTCGGAAAGCCATTGATTATACTTATCGGTTCCTCTGGAATCGGTATGCGAAGAAATTTCAAGCTCTAAACTTGGTGTGGTCTCCAAAATCACGACCAATTTATCAAGAAGTTCCTTGTCCCGCGTTGTCAGATATGAAGAATTTAGAGCAAAGTATACATTCCCAAGGGCATTTAGCTCATTTTCGATGGAGGTTCGTCGAGATTGCTCACTTTCTTTTTTGTTTTTCTCCGCTTCCGCCAATCGCGCTGCTTCTTTTTCTTTTTCCAAACGCTCTGCGAGCAAGCGAGCTTCTTCATCAGCTCTTTGTTTGGCAGCTATGGAATCTTGTACACGCTGTTGTTCTTTTTCCAATTCTTGCCATAATGCAAGCTTTTCCTCACCTTTTTGAGACAGTCCTTTTTCAATATCAAACTGATACACCACACCAACGGCATGCTGAATATGGTTGGTTGCGTTTTCCGTGCTCATGGCCCATTTTCCAGTGGAGTTAAAATCCAATCCCCAGTGATCGGAAAACCAAGTCCTGAATCCTACAACTGCATTGTACGTTCCTCTACCTTCATTGTTCGCATCGGTGTATCCTGCGCCGATACCAACATAAGGATCAAAGAAACCAGTTTCTCCCAAAATTTGATTGAGATCATAACTCACTCTAAAGTCAATGCCGAAGTAATCGATATCCTCTGTGTTTATTTCATTATCAATCACTTTTCCCTCCTTATAGCGGTTGTACGTACCAATCGCTTCTAGTCCAACCCCATTTTTGAAATACCGGCCCACACTTATTCTCGAAGGAAAAGGAACCATGTTCCATCCATCTTCAATATCCAAGAGGTTTCCAAACTCATCTCCTGAGTCATCCACAACATTTATCCCTAGGGAAACCATCCATGAACTTTTCACGATAGTATCTTTGGCCGTTAATTCCAAATCTTGGGCATTACCAGTAAAAGAAACTGCAAAAAAAAGCACAATTGCAAAGTGTAAAACCTTTTTCATTGGTTAAGATTTGAGGTTACTAAAGACAAAATTAGGGGCAACCTTCAAAAAAGATTGAGTTTGTACCTTGAAGTGTCACAAAATTCGACAAGCAGTCAAATTTTGAAGTGGGAAATGTAAGAAATTAAGGTCTTTGGATGACGACGGACTTCGAGGTATGAGGAATTTTATAAAGGTAAAAGGGATAGGAAACCACCGAGTTACCTGTTGCGCTCCCTTTTTCGGGCTTCTGCATTTCTACATTGATAACCAATTCATTATCAGTTTCTTCTTTATACATGAGCTTAGTCTCCATTTCCCCCTTTTGTTCACCAGAGCACACAATTATTACCGTTTCTTTGGAGAAATCTATCTGGGGTACGGGCAATCCCGGTTTTCTTGTTTTATTCACTTGGGCATAAAACTTGGCCAGGCTTTTTGAATCCCTAACCACCATGGTTTCATATTCGAAAAAACCACTGAATCCATCATGGTCAACCAAGGTGATTTCGCTCTGTTGTTCGGCTTCCATGTTATTTGCTTCTTTTTGGGCCTTGCATGAAACCAAACAGCAAAAAATCAAAAAAGTACATATGTTCCAACCCGTTTTCATAAGGAAAGACTAATAACTGTTTTTATATCTTGACCTGTAGGCCTTTTCATAAACCTCTTCATACAAGGGTAAGATATTCAAAATATCAAACTTGGAGGCTACTTCGTGAGCATTCTGTTTGAATTTCTCAAGAATAGCATCATCGCTTAAAATGTAAATCGCCTTTTTCGACATTTCATCCACATCCCCTACATCCGCTAAAAATCCAGAAACACCTTGGATGTTAACCTCTGGAATACCCCCTGTATTGCTGGATATTACGGGAACCCTATTAATCATCGCCTCGAGGGCAGCAAGTCCAAAACTCTCAGATTTTGAAGGCAAAAGGAACAAATCGGAGAAGCAAAGAATACGATCAATTTCATTGCTGTTTCCCAAAAACACGACCTTATCTGCTATTCCCAAATGGTCACATAATCGTTCTGCGCCTTCCTTTTCGGGGCCTTCACCGACCATGATCAATTTGGCTGGCATTTCCTTTTGAATTCGATGGAACACGTTGATCACATCTGGAATGTGCTTTACCTTTCTGAAATTACTAATATGGGTCACAATTCGTTCGTCATCATTGGCCATCAAGGAGCGTTGGCAATCCGTATACTCTTGACTGTATTTCTTTGAATCTATGAAATTGGGAATGACCTCGATGTCTTTGTGGATATCAAAAATGCGCAACGTACTTTGTTTCAAGTTCTCTGAAACCGAGGTGACCACATCAGATTTATTGATACTAAAGGTCACTGCTGGCTTGTAATAGGGGTGCTTGCCCACCAAAGTGATATCTGTACCGTGCAAAGTGGTGATCATGGGCACATAAATGTTCTCTTCCTGTAGCATTTTCTTTGCCATATACCCAGCGTAGGCATGTGGAATGGCATAATGCACATGCAACAGTTCAATTCCATAGAGTTTAACGGTATCCACCAGTTTACTGGAAAGCGCCAACTCATAGGGTTGATAATGAAAAAGAGGATATTCTGGGACATGGACCTCGTGGAAATGAATGTTGTTGCTCAACAATTCAAGCCGAACAGGTTGCTTATAGGTTACAAAATGTACTTCATGACCCCTTTCGGCCAAAGCGATGCCCAACTCTGTGGCCACTACGCCACTTCCACCAAATGTTGGATAACAAACGATTGCAATCTTCATAAGACAAATCTAAAGGAATATTTGCGTACTAATTGATAATGGAATCATAAATAGCCTGCTGGATTCTGGTACGCAATGCGGATTTCACCAATAAGGTATTTCTGGCCGTAGGGTAGGTTCTATTGGAAAGAAACACATAAACAATCTCTGCCTCAGGGTCTGCCCAGGTATAGGTTCCTGTAAAACCACTGTGGCCAAAGCTTTTTGATGAAACACATCCACAGGTAGGTCCCTTTTCCTTCAATTGAGGCTTATCGAAACCTACTCCCCTTCGCACCTCTTTATGGCAGAAATAGCACGTATTGAACTTTTTGATTGTTCTTTCGTTGAAAAACCGCTTACCTCCATAGGATCCCCCTTGTAAATACATCTGCATAATTTTGGCCACATCGTTCGCATTGCTGAACAAACCTGCATGCCCTCCTACTCCACCTTGCATGGCGGCCCCCATATCATGTACATAGCCCTGCACGGTTTGATACCTAAAGTATTGATCTTCCTCAGTAGGAACAATTTCTTCTTCCGAAAACGTATTGAGCGGATTAAATGCCGTACGCTGCAGTCCCATTGGAGTGAACAAAAAATCAGAAATAAGTTTGTCCAAAGACTTATCGTAAAACTCCTCTATGTACTTTTTAAATACATAATACGCCACATCACTGTAGCGATATCTATTGGATTTAAGTTCCTGCCGTCCTATTCGATTGTAAATGGAATCTTGATATGCATCGGTGATGTACAAATTATCTGCTACTTTCTTTGTAAATCCGTCAACAGGTCGATATCGATAAAACTCTTGTGAGGGGCGTCTTTCTTTGGTCAAAGTATCAATGTAGAAAGCAATCCATGCAGGCAATCTACCATAATGCGATAATGCCTTTAGTACGGTCACATCCTTCAGCTCGGTTTCTTCATATTCCGGAATAAGGTCTTTAAAAGTATGGTTAAGTGCAATATGGCCTTCTTCCTCCATCCGCATGATCAAGGGCAAGGTGGAGAGAATTTTTGTTAAGGAAGCCAGATCGTAAATATTTTCCCCTGTGATATTTTCTTCAGAGCTGTAGGTGGGTTTACCAAAATTCTTGTTGTACACCACTTTACCTTTTTTGGCTATGAGCACTTGTGCACCCGGAAACATGAGGGAATCAAGACCTATCTGCACTAAACTGTCTACCGTAGCCAGTCCCCTGGAACTCAATCCCACGCGTTCGGGTAAGCTGTAGCCCAATCGTTGTAAGGGCTTTAATTCAATTCCAGAACCGACAGGGAATTCTGAACCTATGGATACCGGCAGTTTTCCTTTGGTGCCCATGGCGCCAAATATGGCCTGGGCTGCTTTTTCCTGGGCCATTGGGCTGTTCTGGTATCCAACCACCAAACCATCAATGGTTTCAAAGCCGGCTACATCTAAAAGGGCATAAGGTTTTGTGAACACGCTCAAGATGGTATTGCTTGTACGCAGTCTTGCAATTTCCTGTAACCAAAAAAGTTCATTCTCGCTAAATTTATAGGGCTTCCATGGACTTTCATCGCTTTTATGAAGCCCAATGATGACCACATTGTAGTTGGCCAACTGCTTCTTGTACCCTGCAATATCCTTGGCTTCAATCCAAGTTACCTTGGCATAGTTGGAAAGCATCTTGTAAAAAGAGGTGCCATCCGCATCCCCAAACTTCACATAGGCGATACGTTTATTTTCCAAATTTTTAATGGGCATTAAGGAAAAATTGTTTTTGCCCACCGTTACAGCGTTTTCGATGGCTTCCTCATAAAGTAGGTTGTTGTCTATACTGTTCAAATCCTGAATGATACCTTCCAATTGTGCAGGTTCATAGCGATGTAAGCCCACCCTGTACTTGGCCATTAGAATCTTTTTCACAGACTCTTCAAGTCTTGTATTTGTGACAATCCCCGATTGATAAGCCTCAAGTAATTTTTGTTTTGCCAATTCTGCATTTTTGGGCATTAGCAATACATCACTTCCAGCTAAAAACGCTTCCAGCTCCACTCCCCCATCTTCTCCAAATTCAGATACTGCTTTCATGTTGAGGGCATCCGTGATTACAAGTCCTTTGAAGTTTAAATCGTTCTTGAGGAGTCCAGATATGATTGGTTTTGAGAGAGAAGAAGGCCGTCCTTCGCGTATATCCAATTCAGGCACTTCCAGATGGGCAACCATAACGGAGCTTAATCCTTTATTTATCAATTCCCTAAAGGGAAATAGCTCGATGGAATCCATTCGTTCTCTAGTAACATCTATTAGAGGTAGCGCTTTATGGGAATCCATATCGGTATCGCCGTGTCCCGGGAAGTGCTTCCCTGATGCCAAGACTCCCGCCTTTTGCATTCCTTTTATGAAAGCGGCGCCCTTAACGGCTACATTTGCTGCTGACTCACCAAAGGAACGATTGCCAATAATGGGGTTTCTGGGATTGTTGTTTACATCAAGGTCTGGTGCAAAATTGATATGCACTCCAATACGTTTGGCATGTTTCCCAATTTGATATCCCACTTTCTCGATAACTGAGCTATCGGAAATGGCACCAAGGGTCATATTCCAAGGAAAAGCGTAGGTAGAGTCTAGACGCATAGCGAGTCCCCATTCCGCATCCATTCCAATTAGCAAAGGGATTTTTGACGCGGACTGAAATTTATTGGTAAGCTGTGCTTGCTTTACCGGTCCTCCTTTGGAGAATATCACCCCTCCAATTTTATGTTCTTGAATGAGACGTTCCATCTCATCCAAAGCAGATTGACCTTGGTTGGAAGACACACTGACCATCAGCAGCTGTCCAATTCTTTCTTCAACGGACATAGCCTGATACTGCGATTCTACCCATTGGATTTGGGCCAGGGAATCTTGGGCAATCAAAGGACTGTTTTGTCCATTGATACTCATAAACATCAGTAAGAAAAGAGGGAAGTAAAAGTTTATCCTCATAAATCTTCGATATAGGTCATAAACTTATTACCGATAAAAATATTGCATTTCATCGAAGAACAAAGGCTATTTAAGACAAAATAAGGATAAAGATTATATAAATCTGGCATGCCAACTTTCACTGGCAGGAACTTCCCAATGCTCCAAATATTCCTGTTTGTTGGTGACCAAATTATTGAATACCACCGTATCCTTGGAGATGGATTTATTCTTGGCCATCTTTTTGAAATCCTTCAACGGTTTGTAAGCAACGTATTCTCCTTGTTTGAAGGATACATTCATACGATCCATCAAATTAACCTTATACTTGGTTTCGAGGCCTTGAATAAAATGAACCGATGCATCAATGGAACAGCCCGAAGCGCCGGCATGGGATTGGTCCAAAGCAATGATGATAAAACGTCGATATTTGATTTCAAAACCTGCCTTAAGTTGACTGCCGTGTGCCGTCCAGCCCGTAATGAACTCTCCCAAATAATGTTCGATTTCCTTGATTTCTTCTTCCGTAAAACTCCGATTGGCCTGATATATCCAAACGCGAGCACTATCGGGTAATGTATTGAAAGGTACTAGCATAATTATAAATCTTGTGCATTCGCTATCAACTCGGCAACATCCAATACCGCAATTGAAGCTTCTTTTTCTTTGTTTTTGACTCCGTCGGTCATCATCGTATTACAAAACGGACATGCCGCAGCAATAATTTCGGGTTGGGTCTCCAAAGCTTGTTCTGTTCGTTCAACATTCACGTCCTTATCTCCCTTTTCAGGCTCTTTGAACATTTGTGCACCTCCTGCACCACAACAAAGACCGCGTTTTTTACAGTTCTTCATCTCCACAAGCTCAGCATCCAATTTCTGAATCAGCTCTCGGGGCGCTTCGAAAACGTTGTTGGCCCTCCCCAAATAACAGGGGTCATGGTAGGTAATTCGTTTTCCTTTATAGGTGCCACCTTCAATGGAAATCTTACCCTCATCCACCAATTGCTTTAAAAATTGAGTGTGATGGATTACTTCATAGTTTCCTCCTAAGCCCGGATATTCGTTTTTTATGGTATTGAAACAATGGGGACATGCCGTGACCACTTTTTTAATTTCGTATGCGTTCAAGACCTCAATATTGGTCATGGCCTGCATTTGGAAAAGAAATTCGTTTCCGGCCCGCTTTGCTGGGTCACCGGTACAGCTTTCCTCTGTTCCAAGCACAGCAAAACTTACTCCTGCTTTGTTCAATATTTTGACAAAGGCCTTGGTGATTTTTTTTGCACGGTCGTCAAAACTTCCGGCACATCCTACCCAAAAAAGTACTTCAGGCTGTTTTCCTTCCGCAAAAAGGGACGCCATGGTAGGCACATTCATATTATCTGACATACACTCGTATTAAGATTCTTGAGCCCAATTCAATCGGTCCATTTGATTAAAGGGCCATGGGGCTCCGTTATTCTCCAGATTGCCCATCATATTATTAAGGTCGGATGGTGCAGCGGATTGCTCCATGACCAAAAATCGTCTCATCTCCACAATTATGGAGAGAGGGTCAATGCTTACAGGACATGCCTCAACGCATGCATTGCAGGTCGTACATGCCCAAAGTTCCTCCCGGGTGATATAGTCATCCAGCAATTGTTTTCCGTCTGGAACAAATTCTCCCTTGTTGGCATCTATATTTTTTCCTACTTCTTCCAATCTGTCACGGGTGTCCATCATAATCTTCCTAGGAGAAAGCAATTTTCCGGTTTGGTTGGCCGGACATTCCGAAGTACATCGACCACATTCCGTACAGGTGTAGGCATTCAGTAATTGTACCCAATTTAAATCCAAAACATCCGAAGCGCCAAATTTGTCTGGATCCGCTTGATTTTCATCAGCAGCAGCAAAGGGGTCGGCAGAAGGGTCCATCATCAACTTTACTTCATTGGTCACAGCTTCCACATTATCAAATTCACCCTGTGGTTTCAACTTTCCATAGTAGGTGTTGGGGAAAGCCAAAAGAATATGCAAGTGTTTGGAATAATAGAGATAGTTCAAAAATGCCAATATTCCCAAAATATGGAGCCACCAGGCCGTGCGTTCAATCAGAATAAGGTTCGAAATGGTAAGCCCATCAAACAATTGGGCAATATACTGGCTAACTGGGAATGCCCCCGCTTGTTCGTAATGTGCGGCGCCTAGTTGCTGCAATTGATAATCCGCCCCATTCATGGTCAAGAAAAGAAGCATCAACACCACTTCAATATATAGAATCAGGTTTGCATCATTCTTGGGCCAACCTGCCATTTCTGGTTTGATAAATCGCTGCAGGCGGATAGCATTTCTACGAATCCAAAAAACTACCACAGCCACAATGACCAGAAGCGCTAAAATTTCAAATGAGCCTATCAAAAAATCATAAACTGCTCCCAAGGGTGCGAAAATACGATGGGTCCCCAGAAGACCATCCAATATAATTTCAAGAACTTCAATATTGATGATGATAAATCCGACATAAACAATAATGTGCATCAATCCCGCAATGGGCCGAACCACCATTTTGGTTTGTCCTAATGCAATTTTGGCCATATTGGTCCATCGTTGGGGCTTGTTATCACTAACATCCACATCTTTACCCAATTTTATGTTACGCGATAGTTTTTTAACGTTTCGGATGAAGTAACCAATACCCAAAATAAGGGCTATTGCAAATACGATGTTGGGGATATATTGCATTGTGGATTATTGTTTTTGGGATGCAGGGTCGTTTTCGGGAAGTTCGTAGTCTTTCTGTTTTTTACCAAAAACCGATACGTTCACATATCGCTTGGGATTTAATCTAAAGTCTTGCAACAACAAATCGAGCTCGCGAGAAGCTTCTGCAAGGTTGTTGTACAATTTATCGTCTTTCGCCAATTTGCCCAAAGAACCTTCTCCCTTTTCTATTTTACCCAAAACCGAATTCAATCGTTCAACGGTGATTTGAAAATTCGAAACTGTTTCAGCTAGGCCAGCATTGCTCAAGGAATCTGAAAGCTTGGAAAAATTTGACGTGATGTTACCCACATTCTTAATGGAACTATCCAATTGTTCGCTGTTATTTTCAAGAAGAACATTCAACTTATCAGCACTGGATTTGAAAGAGGCCACAAGGTCACTTAGCCCTGCTATCCCTCTTTGAAGTTCAAGCTTAGTGGGCTCATCCAAAATCGCATTTACATTCATCAATAACGAATCCGCGTGAGACACAGCCCCTTCAACTTTAAGCTGTAGCGGGGTGAGTTTTTGTTGAACCAGTTCTGTAAGGCCTGGCTTGGTGACACTGGTAAGTGTATCGCCGGATTGTGCCGACGGGGCTTGGTCAAAAACAGGATTTATTTGAATCCCCTTACCTCCAATAATCCCTGTGTCGTACAATTCGGCTTTACTATTTTTAGAGAACTCAAAGTCATTATTTATTGAAAAAGTTACCAGAAGTTTACCTGAACTATCCTTGAAACGGATGCTATTGACATTTCCAACGGCCAAGCCATTAATGGTCACTTGGGTGCCGGGTTGTAGACCACCTACATGGTCATATACCGCATAAAACGTCTTGGTATCTTCAAAAAGTGAGGAGGACTTAAGGTAATTGTATCCTATAATAAAGGCGAATATCCCAGTCAATACAATTATCCCAGCTTTAATTTCCCTGGTAAGTTTCAAAAGGCTTGGTTTACTGTTCCAAACAAAATTAGGGCTTTTTTTACAAGGTTGTCAAGGTTTTAAATAGCTATTTGACTACGCTCTTCAAGGGAACCCGTTCCCCACTTTTATAGGCCACAATATAGGAAGTGGTGTACCCTTGGGCATCCGCCTTGGTTTTAAGGCGCTTGGCTTCCTCATAACTCTCCGCATTGCCGTACATATAGCGATAAAGATTTTTATAGGGCTCTTTTGAGAGCATGTCCAATCCACGAAAGTTACCTGGAGTTAGGTTGATGTTTCTTGAACTGGCCATAAGCTGTACCTTGAATATAACATCTTTTTTGGCCGTAGGCTCCTGTTTTTCAGTTGTATTGGATGCAACCTCAGTGTTTTCTACGACTTTTGTTTCCTCGGGCTTGGTCTCCTTGGGTTTGGTTTCTTGTGAGCTTACCTTTTCGTTCGTGGATGATGTCTCCTTGGGAATATTGAGGTCCACAGTAGAGTCCTCAACCTTCTCTTTGGGAGTTTCCAGTTCCAAACCACTACCTAGGTCGGCCTTATACGATTTGATGGCTTTGGCTATAGCCTTTCCCATCTCGTTTTGCCCTTTTGTGGAATTCAGATAACCCCCTTCGTTTTTGTTGGTCAAAAAGCCTGTTTCCACCAAAACACTGGGCATAAAAGTTTGATGCAAAACAATAAAGCCGGCCTGTTCCACCTTGCGGTCTTTCCTTTTCAAACTTTTGGTGAAGTTATCTTGCAACTTCTTACCGAGATAGATACTCTGCTGTAAAAATTCTTCCTGCATTATGGTCAAACCAATCACCGATTCGGGAGAATTGATATCGTACTGGGCATATCTTTCTTCGTAGTTGTCTTCCAAGTAAATTACAGAGTTCTCTTTTTTGGCCACTTCAAAGTTCTGTCGATTGGCATGCAATCCTAAAACAAAAGTGCCCGCACCATGTGCATCCGATGAATGGGAATCGCAGTGTACCGAGACAAATAAGTCAGCATTGGCCTCGTTCGCAATTTTTCCTCTCACGAACAAATCCACAAATGTGTCGTCCTTTCTTGTATACACCACCTTAATATCTGGGTCTTTTTCGAGTTCCCTGCCTGCACTCAATACAATTTGGAGTGCGATGTTCTTTTCGAGATACCCATTTCCGAGGTTACCAGGGTCGTGTCCACCATGACCTGCGTCCAATACCACAACAAATTTATCTTTTTGAAGTAGTTCGGTATTATTCTTGGTGAACGAGGATAGAGGAGGAATTAGAAGTAATACAAAGAAAAAAGCAAACCGACATGTATTCATAGAACTACTGATTTTTAGCTTTCCATTAAGGTTAAAATATTGTAATTGCCCAATAACGGAAGAAAAAATATATGTAAGTTTGAGCCCAAAAACTGAGCCAAACTAGCACAAAAATAGGATTTATCACGTTGCAATCAAACAAACATCTCTTTGTATTCCTATTTGCACTCATAGGCATCCACACAACTTTTTTGGCACAGGAAGATCCAATTACCCCTTTGCCCATTAAAGCCGTGCAGGATAGTATTACCGCTCCGCTGCTTCCCGCAAATATTTTGAACGATTCGATTCGTGTTGATACTGCGGCAACGGATTCCGTTCAAAAACAGCCTTCTTTCTTAACGGATCAGATTAAATACAGGGCCAAGGATTATGTAAAACTAAGCCAGTCTGAAAACAAAATCTACCTCTACAACGAAGCGGAAATTTATTATCAAGATACGGAGCTCAAGGCAGGCATCATTGTGATGGATTATGTAAAAAACGAAGTATACGCCGGACGGATAAAGGATTCAACAGGGACGTATACGCAACTCCCCTATTTTAAACAAGGGGACAATGAGGTACGACCGGATTCCATCCGATTTAATTTCGACACCCAAAAGGCCTTGATTTGGAACTCGCGAAGCGAACAGCAAGCAGGACTGGGACAACTGGGAAGTGATGCCATGAAATTCTATGCCGAGGTTACCAAGAAGGAAAATGACTCTGTTTACTTTTTGAGCGAGGCCAAGCTTACCACTTCAAAAGATACAGTCGACCCAGACTATTACATTCGCATTCGAAGAGCAAAGTTTGTCCCAAAAAAGAAAATTATTGCCGGCTTTAGTAATATGTACATAGTTGATGTACCTACTCCCATTGCTCTGCCTTTTGCTTATTTTCCGCTGACCGTAGGTCGAACGGCCGGATTGATTTTTCCGACCTTCGGTAACGACCCGCAAAGGGGGTATTTTATACAAAATGGGGGGTATTATCTTCCTATAAGCGAATACATCGATTTAAGTGTCACAGGGGATTTCTATACCAATGGAAGCTATGGCTTTCGCGGGGCCTCTATTTATACCAAACGCTATAAGTTTAGGGGGAACATCAATTTTAGTTTTGAAAACCTGATACAGAGTCAAAAGGGTTTTGATGATTTCAGTCGATCGAGTAATTACAACATTCAGATACGGCATACACAGGACCCTAAATCCAATCCCAATTCACGGTTTTCAGCATCGGTGAACTTGGGAAGCAGTCAATTTTTCTCAAATTCCCTGAATCAGAACAATCGTAATGATGTTCAGACCAACACCTTTGCGTCGTCCATCAGCTATGCCAAAACCTTTCCGGCATATCCTTCGGTAAATGCGAGTATGACTTTGACGCATACCCAAAACTCACGTACGGAGCAAATCACTATGTCCCTCCCTACTTTTCAAGCGAGCATGGAGCGTATTTTTCCTTTTGCCGAAAGGGACGGTATCAAAAAAGGGATTATACAGAATGTCAATTTTCAATACGACGTAAACGCGCAGAACACACTTACCACCGATGAGGAAAACTTTTTTACCAGTGCCATGTTCGACGATGCCCGTATTGGTGCACGCCATCGAATTCCACTGGCCACCAACTTTAAGTTGGCCAAATACTTAAGTGTCAGTTTGAATGGTAATTATGAGGATGTATGGACCTTGGAAACCATCCAAAGAAGATTTGATGCCGACCAACAGGAGGTGGTTACCGATACCATATCTGGTTTTGACCGCTTCAATCGCTATAGTATGGGTGCCAGCATTGGTACGGTATTATACGGAACCTTTAATTTCGGAGAAGATAAAAAAATACAGGCCATTCGTCACGTTATGCGGCCCTCCATTAGCTATAGCTATGCTCCCTCATTTGAGCAGTTTTTTGATTCGTACATTGATGGTGATGGAGAGGAAGTCCAGTTTACCCCTTTTGAAACCAGTCTTTATGGGCGACCTTCGCTAAATAGGAGCAATTCGCTTAACTTTTCATTGCAGAATACGCTTGAAGCAAAGGTTCGCGATAAAGATTCAACCGCTATCGAACCCCGGAAGGTGAGTATTTTGAGCAACCTCACTTTTTCTGCAGGTTATAATTTTGAGGCTGATTCCTTAAAACTCAGTCCCATCAACATGAACGGGGCCACGGAAATTATCAGAAATGTACCCATTAATTTTGCCGCAACATTTGACCCTTATGCCATTGACAATAATGGAAGAAGAATAAACACCTTTAACATCAACAATGGTGGTGGACTGTTGCGCCTTACCTCTGCCCGTATCAATACGGGTTTTTCCATAAATAGTGAAATGTTTAAAAAAGGGGGAAGGAAAACATTGGGGGAAGAGAACCAGGATCCCCAATATGGTGATAATCCTTTCGCCCTAGATGGTGTGCAAACGGGAGAAACCTTTTTTAGGCGGGAGGAAAACGATGATGGGGATGTCGAAAATCCGGCCTTTACGAATAAGTTGCCCTGGGATATGCGACTTACCTACGTGGCGACCTACAACAACAATAACAGGCAAAGAGAGATAACGAATCACTCTTTAATGTTCTCGGGCAATGTTAAGCTTACCCCGAAATGGGAAGTAGGCTTCAATTCGGGCTATGATTTTAGAAATAAAGGGTTCACGGATACCCGGTTCAATTTCAATCGGGATTTGGACAGTTTCCGATTAAGTTTCGATTGGACCCCTTTTGGGCAGTTTGAACGTTGGTATTTCTTTATTGGGATAAAGAGTTCCATTCTTAGCGACCTTAAGTGGGAAAATCGAAGCCAGCCTTTTAGAAGCGTGAGATAAAAATTTAAAAACGACAATATGAAAACCATCATCAACACCCCTAAAGCTCCTGCTCCAATAGGCCCATACAACCAGGCCGTTTTGATAAAAGATACATTATACATCTCTGGTCAAATTCCGATTAATCCCAGCACAGGTTCTTTGGTTGAAGGCAATATCAAAGAAGAAACACGGCAATCCATGGAAAACCTCAAAGCCATTTTGGAAGAAGCCGGAATGACCTTTGAAAATGTGATGAAGACCTCAATCTTTATCAAGGACATGCACCAATTTGCAGAAATCAACGAAGTGTACGGTTCTTATTTTGATGCCGCAACGGCACCGGCCCGTGAAACGGTTGAAGTGGCCAACCTTCCTAAATTCGTCAATGTTGAAATCTCGATGATTGCAATTAAATAGTCTGCCGGTGAAATTCCACTAGCCCATCAATCGGGCGTTGTCGAATTGACCCTACGATAAGGTCGTTTCTCTCCAAGACCGTTGTCAATTCATCTTGAAGGAAATAGGCTATACTTCCAACAAAGTGAATAGGCACCTTAGTGGCCAGTTCGAACTGCATGATGTAGTTGTTCACAAACTGCTGCAATCCCTTATCAATAACTCCCTTGCAATACGGATGGTCTTTATTTTCAATAATAAATCTTGCAAAAGTAGCGAGATAGGTATTGGGGTTCGGCTGTTTGTATAGGTGGTTTTTTATAACGTCTGCGTCCAGGTCATACTCCTTGGCAAAGCGAATCCCAAGATCCTGCGGCATTTTATGAAAATAGTAATCCCTTAATAGCTTCCTTCCAAAAAAGTTTCCGCTGCCGTCATCCATAAGGATGTATCCCAAAGAAGTAACTTTTTGGAACAGTTGATGCCCATCATAATAGCTGCAGTTAGATCCTGTTCCCAAAATGCAGACGATACCTTGGTGTCCAATTTTCGTGGTGGAGTAGATAGCCGCATAGGTATCCTCCATTACTTCGGCCTTGGCTTTGGGGAAAAAATCCTTGAAAATGTCTCCCAAAAACTTCTTCATTCGGTCTGTACCACATCCTGCGCCGTAGAAGTATAAGTGACTGACCTTATTCTTGTTCTTGGAGAGTTCAAAATTATTGGCCATACGGTCTTCAATCACTTCGCGCGTAAGCACTTCTGGACTAAGCCCCAAGGTTTGCGTGAGAAATAATTGCTCTCCCTTGTCATCTAGGGCGATCCAGTCAGATTTGGTTGCCCCGCTATCAACAATAAGGATCATAGGTTAGGTATTTAGGTTGAAAATCCCAGAGCCCATAAATAGGACTCCGGGATGGTTTTTTAAAGGATAATCACTCTATAGCTTGGAAACATACTCCGCTAGATCCACCAATTTGTTGGAATATCCCATTTCATTGTCATACCATGAAACGATTTTGAAGAATTTGGAATTAAGTTCAATTCCTGCGCCGGCATCAAAAATACTGGTACGTGCATCGCCTACAAAATCTTGGGAGACGACGGGTTCATCAGTATAGCCCAAAATTCCGGCCAAAGCTCCTTCAGAAGCTTCCTTAAAGGCTTTCTTGATTTCGTCATAGGAGGTTTCCTTTTCCAATCTTACGGTCAAATCAACAACGGAAACATCAGCCGTTGGTACCCTAAAGGCCATACCGGTAAGTTTTCCTTGAAGTGCAGGAATTACCTTGGTCACTGCCTTTGCAGCACCTGTGGAAGCAGGAATAATGTTCAATAAAGCACTTCTTCCTCCTCTGTAATCTTTTCGTGAAGGTCCATCAACAGTCATCTGTGTGGCTGTAGTGGCATGAACTGTCGTCATCAAACCTTCCTCGATACCAAAGGTATCGTTCAATACCTTGGCAACTGGAGCAAGGCAGTTTGTGGTACAAGACGCGTTTGAAACAATCGCATCCGAAGCTTTGGCTTCGTGATGGTTGACACCCATTACAAACATGGGAGCATCTTTGGAAGGTGCGGAGATAACCACTTTTTTGGCACCACCATCAATATGGTATTGGGCTGTTTCCAAAGTTGTGAAAATCCCTGTACATTCTGCAACGATATCAGCACCTACCTCATCCCACTTCAGGTTTTTTGGGTCTCTTTCTGCGGTGATTCTGATGGTCTTACCATTGACCACCAAATGTCCGTCTTTTACCTCCACGGTTCCATCGAATCTCCCGTGTACGGAGTCGTACTCCAACAAATAGGCAAGATGTTCAACATCCAAGAGGTCGTTAATGGCAACAACATCTACGTTGTCCCGTTGAACGGAAGCCCTGAATACCAATCTTCCTATTCTTCCAAATCCGTTGATTCCAATTTTTAAATTTGACATTTTTATACTTGGTTTTAGTTATGTAGTCATTATATCTGAAACTCTAATGAGTTCTTCGTCAACTTCTGTATGGGCCTTAATAGCTTCGCTTATCGGTGTAAGTATTAGCTTGTTGTCTCGAATTCCAACCATGTAATTGGACTTGCCCTCTAAAAGACTTTCAACTGCTTTCACTCCCATTCTACTGGCCAACACACGGTCAAAACAAGTGGGATTACCACCTCGTTGCATATGTCCCAATACGGATACCCTTACATCGTATATAGGTAAATGTTCTTCAACATATTCCTTGAGTTCGAATACATTTTTACCAATCCTATCGCCCTCGGCGACAATAACGATACTAGAAGATTTACCCGACTTCTTACTTCTTTTCAAAGAGTCAAGCAATCGTTCCAGACCCAAATTTTGTTCGGGAATTAAAATTTCCTCAGCTCCAGCACCAACTCCTGCGTTCAATGCAATGTGTCCTACATCGCGCCCCATTACTTCCACAAAGAAGAGTCTATTATGGGAACTGGCCGTATCCCGTATCTTATCGATTACGCCGACCACCGTGTTGATTGCAGTATCAAAACCGATGGTAAAGGAAGAACCTAAAATATCATTGTCAATGGTTCCAGGGATTCCCATTACTGGGAAATTGTACTCCTCATTAAAAAGAAGCGCTCCAGCGAAACTTCCATTTCCCCCAATGACCACTAGGGCATCTATGCCCTCAGCGACCAACTGGTCATGGGCCTCTTTTCTGCCCTCTTTGGTTCTGAATTCTTCGCAGCGGGCAGATTTAAGAATGGTTCCGCCCTTGTTGATAATGTTGTTTACACTACGGGCATCCATTGGCTTAAAGTCGCCTTCTATCATTCCTTGGTATCCTCTATAGATACCGACACACTCAATTTTTAAATACGCACAGGTACGCACCACGGAGCGAATGGCTGCATTCATTCCTGGTGAATCTCCCCCTGAGGTAAACACTCCAATTTTCTTAATTTTTGATGCCATTCAAAAGTTTAAAAAGCCAAAACTAGGAAACTTTATTTAATTAATTCATGACAGATTAAGTTATTTGAAATCAAGGAGTTTCGCAAACGTTTTCGTAATTTATTTTCTTGGGATTTGAAGGAATTAGGCCCTATTTGATTGAAGTTTTTGCCGTACTTCGCTTTGGTTTGAAACGTATAAGGCTGTCTTTTCCCATGATTTCAGTGGATTCTATTTTGGGTTCCTCTTTTTCCAGTTTTTCTTTCCTTTTAAAAACCTTTTGCATAAGCTCTTTAAAACTGTTGAAGTCCACTTGGTAGGAAAGACCTACGCCTTGAGTATATCCTTGCCGTTCTGCTAAAAACTGCTGAATCTGATTTTCACGGTTGAAAATTTTAGCGCTAAGAGTCCCTTCTTCGTTTAAAAGCACCTGGACCTCAACATCCCCAGCCACAACAGTCTCTGAAACTCCGCCCACTGGCACCCCGACCCTTCCATTGACCAGTACCCTGTCTGAAATTTGGGTGGAGACGGTAACACCGATGCGATTCTCGGTTCGGATATCCGCATTGGGGTCCAAAAGGCCCTGTTCGTAGGAAACCCCGAGATTGAATTTGTCATTCTCCCCTGCCAAAATCTGGTTTAACAAACCTGAGGCCGTTTGAATCAGATTTCCGGTAACAGCTTGCTGGTTAATTCCTGTTTGGTCATTGACAAAAGTGCCCTGTGCCAAAAGAAAGAAGGCATTCCGTTCCTTGACCGTAGGATCTTGAAGTCTGTATTCCAATTCGGATTGTATAACGGAATTCGTTCCTGGAAAATCAATGTCAAAGTTGATATTTGGATTTTCCAACTCCCCATCCAAACGCACGACCACTTCTGTGGGAATCCTTCCCGTAAAACCTTGGTTGTCCAATAAGGGTGCGGGGTTTGCATTAAGCGCATAGACGGCTTCCAGATTCAACTGAGCGGCCAAAGGGTCTCTTTCCCAAAGAATGGTCCCCCCGGGTCGAACCTGAAATTTTTTATCTATTACACCCCCATATCTAAAGTTGTATTCCCCGGTAACCGCTACAAATTCCCCGTACATATTAAACTTCCCGTTGGTGTTGATCTCAATAAGCAGAATTCCTTCCCCCGTTCCTTTAAGCGAGCTTCCTGAATTTTGATCCACTACAATTTCCACTTCGGCATCGGGGGTCACCACCAAATCAAAGGCCATTTCCAATCCTTGATAGTCTTGAAGAACCCGCTCTTCCCTAAAGGTTTCCACACCTTCCTTTTCAACAAAATTGATAAAGGAATAGTCCCCAACACTGGTGACATCGCTCAGCGGTATTTTTAAGGAGGTGCCTTCGGCAGTGCTTGCATCCACCGTGATATTTAAAGCATCGGTAGGTCCGAAAATGCTTCCGGTACCGTTGATGAATCCTGTGCCGTAGTACAGTGCTTCTTCATTAAACCCGGTGTTGAGAATCATGAACCTGTCATTTTTCGTGTCGACATCAAGGTCAAGAGACCAATCCCCAAAAGCCGTATGATTGATGGTTCCATCCAAGGTAGCTGTTGTTCCCTCAACAACATCCGATAGGCCTACTTGTTCAAAGTAAAAGGTTTGATCGAACAACCGCACCCTTGAATATGGTGCAAAGTCATAATCTACATTCAGGTATGGTATTCCTATACCTGCATCAACCAAACTTAAATTTCCATTTATGGATGGGTTGGATGCATCCCCCACAATTTTTACGCTACCGATGAGGCTTCCCCTGATGTTGGAAATAACATCTTCCCCCAAGGGACTAAAGGGTTCCAATGCAAAATCGGTGAAATTGGCCGATAGATCCACTTGGGTATTTTGGTTTCGGTTGGTCACCTTCCCATTGATGCTGAGACGTTCCTTCCCATTGTCATCAAGCCATGTACTGACCCCAAACTGGGTAAGGTCGTTGTTACCAAAGATTCCCACTTCCAAATCTCCCAATCGCATGTCGTTTACACTAAAGTTATCCACATTAAGGCTCGAAGTGGGCAAATACTTTCCATCTTTTTGAAGAATGTTCAGGAAGCCATTCACTGTTCCATCAAGTTTTAGACTATCAATTGCCGGGGTGATTTTGCTTAACGAAACTATTTTGAATTGAAGGTCCAGATCTTTATACGTGGAGTCAGCGAGCTCACCGCGAAGGCGAATTTGCTCGTCGTTGTTATTGTCCATGACCACATCCTCTATTCGAATGCTATCTAAGGTTCTATTGACAATGACCTTGTTTTTGTTGTCACCATCTTTGTTGAGTACCCAGGTATTCCCTTTGAAGTTCAGTTCGGATTTCTTCAATCCTATTACAGATTTGTTCTGGTTATTGAAAGTGTGATAGAAGTTGAGATTGTAACTATCATCAAAGCCTCTTCCGCCCTTAAACTCCGTTCTAAAGAAAAGGGTATCCTTTAAAGTAGTGTTGATCAGGTTAAAATCCTGAACATCGTAATAAATGGTGGACATATCACTTACGGAAAGATAGGTGTTGAATAGCGGGTTTTTATTGTCAATTTTCAGCTCCAAATCATCAAACGTATTTCCGTAGGCACCAATTCCTGGAGATTTAAAGGTCAGTTTAAAATCTCCTTGGTCTGCAATGATGTTACCTCGAATGAAAGTATTGGGCCCGAAGGTGACCTCTGGAAAGAATACATCCACAATTTTGTTGTAGATCTTGAAGTTGAAGTCCAATTTTTGTCCACTGGATATTTCATAGGGCTTATAATTGGTATAGATGCTCCCAACGGAATTTTGGACCAATCTTCCCAATTCTTCAACCTTAAACTTACCCTTCATGTATCCTGTTATGATATCGGGCGAATTTATTTCCACCGTACGAACGGTATCTTGGTCAAATGTGGAGGATACGGCAAAATCTTGAAAGTAATAGGTATCATTCTTATTCTGATAGGTAGTTTTTGAAAAACGCACTTGCCCGTTCATATCATCCAAGGTTGAACCTTGGATATCCATATTTAGATTTCCACTAAAAATTGAAACACTATCATTGATGAAATTGAGTTTCTTCAAGTCCGCATAATCCACTGATGCAATAAAATTGAACTTGTTTTCATCATCAGCAAAATTGGCAAGACCCTCAAAGTCGAACTTGAAGTTTTCATCATTGCTCACTAGTGAACCATCGAACAATTCTTCCTTAAAAATCCCTGACACTCGTAAGCCATTGTACTCGTAGCCATTAAACTCCAATTTGTAGATTTCTCCAATGGCCTCGGTATTCAAATATTCCGAAATAAACCCTTTGCCCTCAACATTCACGTCCAAAGATGTAAGCCCCAATTGTTTATTATTGACAAAAGAGCCCAGATTAAAATCGATTAAGGAAATGAACCCTATGTAGGAGGCCTCATCAATGGTCTGAATATTGGTCATTTGCAAATCGGTATAACTACTGCCCAAGGCTGTCACCAAGTTCACCTTTGCATCTAAGGAGGTCTCAGTCACTTCTGCGTCTCCCCTTACGGTAAATTGGCCCAACTTCTGGAAGGACCCAGGAATGTTTTTTCCAAGAATATTGGGCAAAAGTGAGCGAAGCTGGTAATAATTTGAGGTAATATTGTTGATATCGGCCCGCATAACAAAGGGGGCTTCAGACGAAAACAGATTCTCAAAATTGAAATCACCACGGATGCCGGTGTTTTCGCATTCCACGAAAAGTTCTTGAACTGAAATGTTATTTAAAACCCCGCTGATGTTTCCAGAAAAGGATACTACCTTTTCTGTGCCAAACTCATTATAAAATGTGTTGATTTCATTTAATGCAATGGTCGATTCGTTAAAATTGGCCAGCACATTGACCTTATCCACAAACTCTGAAAAATCTTCTCGGTTATAACTGAACAACAAGTCCCCCTTAAGGTGGGATTGTGTGGTTTTGATTCGTAAAGAATCGAACCGCATTTGTTGTTTGGTATACGTGAAATCCGTAGAGAGTTTTTCCAACTCCAACCCCCTTTTATCAGATAGGGACAAGTCTTTGATTTTTAAAGTCACTTCGGGGCCCAGAATCTGAAAATCATCGGCCAAAACCCTGAGATTGGTAAAATTCAAGGTTTCTTCCGATTCTAAATTTTCATCAATCAATTTGAATCTTCCATCCGAAATTTCAATTTCTTCGGAAGACATAAAAAATGGTGGCGTCCCAGGAGCTCTGGGTTGTCCATCATCCAATTTGGCCACAAAAACATCGAGGTTGGTGTCTCGTTCACCTTGATAGGTTTTTAGATTCATAAACAGGCCATCCAAATCGATTTCCCCGAACTCCATTTTCCCATTCGCCATATTGCGCAAATTCAATATGGAGGTAGATAGTTTTTGGATATAAATCAGCGTATCTTGTTTGTAATCCTCAACATAAATCCCTTTCAGCCCGGTATTTAAACTAAACAAGGAAAGACTAAGCCTGTCTATTGAAATATTGGTGCCAAATTCTGCATTCAAGGTGTCTGTTGCATATTTGGCCATTCGTGTTTGAACCGCAGGAATAGAAAGAATCAATGAGCCCAATACCATCAATACAAGAACCGACAGTAGGAGTCGTATCAGTATTTTTCTAAATTTTTTGATAGGGCTTTATGTTTTACCTTTGCACGTTCAATTTCCATTCCAAAGCCTGTGTCTACAGAAAAAATCTACATTCTTGCCATTGAATCTTCCTGTGATGATACCTCAGCTGCAATTTTGTGCAACAACAAGGTGTTGAGCAACGTGGTGACCACACAAGAAATACACAGGCAATATGGCGGTGTTGTGCCCGAACTCGCATCGAGGGCCCATCAACAAAACATTGTACCTGTGGTTCATCAAGCCTTAGCTAAGGCAAATATCGACAAAAAACAGCTTTCAGCCATAGCATTCACAAGAGGTCCTGGTCTTATGGGCTCATTGCTTGTGGGCACTTCCTTTGCAAAATCAATGGCCTTGGGCCTGAACATTCCACTTATTGAAGTTAACCATATGGAAGCCCATATTTTGGCACACTTCATTGACGACGAGGAAATGGTCGCTCCCAGTTTTCCTTTTTTGGCCATGACCATCAGTGGTGGTCATACGCAAATCGTCAAGGTGAACGATTATTTTGATATGGAGGTTTTGGGAGAAACCTTGGACGACGCTGTGGGTGAGGCATTTGACAAAAGTGCCAAACTAATGGGACTACCCTACCCTGGAGGCCCATTGGTGGATAAGCATGCTAAAAACGGCAATCCCCATACCTTTAAATTTCCAAAACCTAAGGTAGAGGGGCTAAATTTTAGTTTTAGTGGGCTTAAAACCAGTATTTTATATTTCCTACAACGCGAAACCAAGGAGAACCCAAACTTTGTCGAAGAGAACATTGACGACTTTTGCGCCTCAGTACAATACACCATTCTTGAAATATTGATGGGCAAGCTTGAGTTGGCTGCAGAGCAAACTGGAATAAAGCAGGTTGCCATAGGTGGTGGGGTTGCCGCAAACTCGGGAATTCGTGCCCGGCTCACCGAAGCCCAAGAAAAACTGGGTTGGAAGACCTACATTCCCAAATTTCAGTATTGTACGGACAATGCTGGCATGATAGGTATTGTGGGGTATCTTAAATTTAAAGAGGGGTTGTTTACGAATCAGAGCATCGCTGCCAAAGCAAGATATGCCATTGGAAGTTGAGTTTTGTACGGCTAAATGGTTAATTTAGGACTGTTAGCACCGCTAGCCCTAAAATCACTTCATGGCATATAATCAAGAATTGGTCATACGAATTCAAAATGCCCTAAGGCTTTTTCCTGAAGAATTTTCCGAAAAGAAAATGTTTGGGGGCCTTTCTTTCCTCTATTTAGGAAAAATGACGGTTGGGGTAATCAAGGACGAAATGGTGGTCAGGGTTCCTTCCAATAAAATGGATAAAGAACTTTCAAAGCCATTCACCAGACCCATGAATTTCACTGGAAAGCCCATGAAGGAATTTGTTTTTGTTTCGGAAGAGGGTTTCCAAACCGAGGAACAGCTTCAATACTGGATTGAAATGGGCTTGGAACATGCCAAAAGCAAACTTGAATCTTAGGTCATGCAACTATTCTACAATCCGCGATTGGATAACAGCAGCGCCCAGTTCTTTTTCTCTGCGGACGAAAGTCGTCACATTGTTAAGGTTCTAAGAAAAAAAGAGGGCGATGAACTTCATATAACAAACGGTAAGGGATCCTTGTATACCGCAAAAATTTTGGCAGCTGATATTCGCAAATGCAAAGTTCAAATCACCGAAGAAGAAAAGACCATCCCCAAAAGACATAGGCTTCACTTGGCCGTTGCACCAACAAAAATGAATGATCGTTACGAATGGTTTCTTGAAAAAGCAACAGAAATCGGAATTGATGAAATCACTCCCATCCTGTGTGATCATTCAGAAAGAAAGACGCTGAAGTTGGAGCGCATGGAAAGGGTGCTTCAATCGGCCATGAAACAATCCCTACAAACGTTCTTACCTAAATTGAACCCACCCATAGCCTATGAAGATTTTGTTGCTCAAGATCATAATGCAACAGGATTTATTGCTCATTGCGACGATGGGGAAAGAATGGAGTTAAAACGCCGGATTGTGCCCGATAGTTCCATTCTGATCATGATAGGACCTGAAGGTGACTTCTCGAAAGAGGAAATCTCCACGGCCTTAAAAAAAGGTTTCCTACCCGTTTCTTTGGGCAAAACTAGATTGAGAACTGAGACCGCAGCTATTGTAGCATGCGCCATAGTTGCACTGGCCAATAGCTAGCCTAGCACTTTCGATTTTGCGGCAGCAGTGATATCCAAATTTTCCGACTCCACAATAAGTATAAGCGTGAAACTCTCATTATTTCCAATAATTGCAGGAATCTCAATGTTTGACTTCCCATTTGATTGCAGTTCAGGAAGATACTTTTCAGCAACAACGATATTGGTGTTCGTTAATGTTCTGTTTCGATTCTCCCCTCTTTTCACAGAAGTTGTCCTTTCATCCAAGACTAAAACGGCTCGTAATTGCTTTCCTTTTAAATCTCCTTCCACGTCATACTCGAATTCCAAATCTTTGTTTTGAACATCAAGGTTTGCAATCGAAATTTGATTTTGAGGGCTTTGCTTTTTGTATCCGTCAATTTTCGAATACACCTTCGCCGTATGGGACCCAACCATGTGCTCAAGACCGTTGACTACCAACTGTGGTGTATAGTTACTTCTACTTTGGAACTTCACATTGTAATCCCTTTGCTTTTTTGTGAATGCAGATTTGCTAAAAGGATCTTCCCAGCCGATATAATTCCAATAATCAACATGATATGATAGTGCAAAAACCTCCTTGGGATATTGCTTTTTTACTCGATCCAAGAGTTCATCCGCTGGCGGACAACTTGAGCATCCTTGGGAGGTGAACAATTCCAAAACCACTATAGGCTCATAGGCGGTCGTTTCAACAGTATCTTGAGGTTCATGGAGGGGACCTTCCATTTTGGCCGTATAAAAAGCCATAGCCGACATCAGGAAAAAAGCTGCGGACGGAATTATGATTTTTTTAAACATGAATAGAGTATTTTTGATATTAAGGTTATTCGAATATTCATGAAACAACTTACCTTTTGGGGTCTTTTTTTAACTTTTTTTGTGATACATGTGGGTAATTCTCAGGAGATTGCCATTTTAAAATATGGTGGTGGAGGCGATTGGTATTCCAATCCAACTGGGCTTCCCAATCTGATTCAATTTTGTAATGATCATATCGACACCAAAATAGGTTCCAAACCTCAAACGGTAGAGGTGGGTAGCGTGTCCATTTTCCAATTTCCTTACATCCATATGACCGGGCACGGTAATGTTTTCTTCACTGATGAGGAAGCCCAAAACCTGAGGGAATATTTACTTTCTGGAGGATTTTTGCATGTGGATGATAACTACGGTATGGAGCCCTATTTAAGACGTGAGCTTGAAAAAGTGTTTCCAGCCAAACAACTCGAGGAACTTGGGACAGACCATCCTATTTTCAGTCAAAAGTTTGTATTCCCTGATGGTCTGCCCAAAATTCATGAACACGACGGCAAGCGCCCACAGGCACTTGGAATTTTTGAGCAGGGGCGCTTGGTGCTCCTTTTCACTTATGAGAGTGATCTTGGGGATGGATGGGAAGATACCGAAGTGCACAATGATCCTGAAGAGGTGCGATTAAAAGCCCTTCGAATGGGCGCAAATATTGTTGAATACGCATTTAAAAACTAGCCAAATGAACGCAAAAACCGTTTCCAATGGGATACTAAGGGCCGTCGGAATAATTGTAGCAGTTGTCCTCTTGATCTATTTTTTCATTAAGGTGAAGTCTGTTATCGCGTATTTGGCCATAGCCGCCGTTATAGCCCTTTTAGGTAGACCCGTAGTTATTTTTCTTAGACGGAAACTCAAATTTCCCAATACCTTGGCCGTAGTGGCTACCATGGTTTTTATGCTCGGTATTTTTGTGGGTATCCTCTCCCTATTTATTCCCTTGATATCGGAACAGAGCAGAAACCTATCCTTATTGGATCTTGAGGCCTTAAAAGCGGATCTCAACACCCTATATTTTCAGATTTTGGAATATTTTGGCGCCACAACAGACCGGGTCACTGACCTAATCGAGGAATCTGGTTTGGAGGAAAGCGTGATTCAAGGGTTGGATTTGGGATTTATTCCCAATTTTCTGAATTCTTTTATTAACGTTTTAAGCAATTTTAGCATTGGGCTTTTTTCGGTTCTCTTTATTTCCTTTTTCTTTTTGAAGGACAGTAAGCTTATGCAAAATGGGATTTTGACCTTTGTTCCCGATCAAAAGGAAGGAAACCTAGTGGCCTCAATCGATAAAATTAATGGACTCCTGTCCCGTTACTTTGCCGGCATTCTGCTTCAATTACTAATTCTGTTTATCATTTATACCATCACTTTGTTTATCGTCGGGGTAGAAAATGCCATTGTTATTGCCTTTCTCTGTGCGCTCTTTAATATCATTCCATACATCGGTCCCATCATCGGCGGTGTTGTCATGATTACATTAACCATGACTAGTTTTTTAGGAGCCGATTTTAGTGCGGTAATTTTACCTAAGGCGACTTATGTGCTCATAGGTATTGTCATAGGCCAATTGATTGACAATTTCTTTTCACAACCATTTATTTTTTCTACGAGTGTAAAGTCACATCCCTTGGAAATCTTTCTGGTCATCATAATTGCCGGACTTCTTTTTGGCGTAGTTGGAATGGTCGTTGCGGTACCTGGCTACACCGCAATCAAGGTTATTTTAAAGGAGTTTTTAGCCGAAAATGCCTTTGTAAAAAAGTTGACCAAAAACTTATAGTTTTTATTTGAATAAATTAATATTAAATACTGGTGTACAGGATTTTATAAATAAAAACTGGAATACTGACATCGTGTCAGTATTGCTTAAAAAACCTTTTTTTGAAGGGATTTCGCAAAAGGAATTGGCAGAACAGTTGGAGGCCAAAAAAAAATGCAAGGATAAGCTTCCTACTTGGTTCTCGACGCAGAATATCTTCTACCCCAATAAACTCAGTGTTGAACAATCGAGTTCTGAACGGACAGCAGCGTACAAATCGAATTTGGTAACTGGGCAAACACTCTTGGATTTGTCCGGAGGGTTAGGCATCGACTCCTATTATTTTTCAAAGAAGGTGGACACGATTTACCATTGTGAAGTTAATTTGGAGCTTAGCCAAATAGCCGAATATAATTTTGAAGTGCTGAGCAAAAAGAACGTTCGTTGCATTCCCGAAGATGGTCTCAGCTTTTTAAAAAAATTCGATTTAAGTTTTGATTGGATCTATGCTGACCCATCCCGGCGCAATGATTTGAAAAAGAAAGTAATCCTGCTTCAGGATTGTCTACCAAACGTGCCGGAAAATCTTTTCTTCCTTTTTGAGCGAACCAAAAATATTCTTATTAAAACGTCTCCTATTTTGGACATCTCCGAAGCCATAAGAGAGCTTTTATTCGTAAAAGAGGTTCATGTGGTTGCTGTGGACAACGAAGTAAAAGAGGTGCTATATCTTTTGGAGAAAGGGTTTGAAGGAGAAAGCATATTCAAAACGGTGAATTTACTGAACCAAGATACTGATACCTTTGAGTTCATTCCATCGCAAGAAAAACAAGCGGCATTGGTACTTGATGCACCCAAAAAGTACCTTTATGAGCCCAATGCGGCCATCCTGAAATCTGGAGCATTTAAACTAACAGGGGAAAGGTTAGGGCTGGCCAAACTACATTTAAATTCCCATCTGTACACCTCTGAAGAATTGCTGAAATTTCCAGGGAGGCGATTTCTAATTGAATCCGTTGAGTCGTTTTCCCAGAAAAACATAAAACGATTTAAAGGACAAAAAGCCAATATCACGGTTCGAAACTTCCCCATTACCGTAGCCGAAATCCGGAAGAAAAACAAGATTTTGGACGGAGGTGATACTTATCTTTTTTTCACCAAAAATCATGATGAAGGTCTAATCATCATCGAATGTAGACGAGTTTTGTCAACAGAGTAGAGAATGTTTAATCTTCTGGACATTCCCATTTAAAGTCTGCCACCTGGTCATTTGAACCAGCAGAAAGGTTGTAGTGCCACCACTCGGTTCGAATGGACCAGAATCCATGTTTCTCCATGATGGATTTCAGGATTGCTCTATTTTTCAATACCGCTTCGGGCAAATCCAAATGATCGTGATGGGCCCTCTTTCCAAAAAAATCAAAATCAGTACCCATGGCCACTTCGTTTCCATCGAAATCTACCAAAGTTATATCGACCGCCCCACCCTTATTGTGAATAGAACCCTTAACCGGGTTGGCCACGTATTGGGGATTTGGAACAATTTCCCACATTTTATACTGTACCGAATTAGGCCTGTAGCAATCGAAGAACTTGATTTTATACCCCATTTCCATGAACTCGGCGTTTGCTTTTATGAGGGCCTTCGCGGTCTTTACCCGGGTATAGCATTCCGGGCAATCGTAAACCTGGGCCTTAAGAAAGTTGTTTTCTGTTGCGTAGCGCATATCGTACACAAAATCATCACTATAATTGGCCAGTCTAACAAAAGTGGTGTCGGCAATATTTTTGAAGGATTTTAATCGGGTTTTTGCCAATACTTCCTTCTTTGAAGAATCAATTGTCACGGGAGGAGGAATCTCAATTGTAGAATCCGTTTTGATGGGTTGTGCTTTTTCCCGGCAAGCAAATTGTAAACTAAGCAAAAGAAAGCTTAGTAGGATTGAACTAATCCTTGCGTTCTTGTAAAGTGAACCATTCATATAACTCATCATTTGTGTAGGCTTTGCTCCAAGCATTGTGACCTACATTTTCATATCTCGTGTATTTGACATTGTATCCCATGGCAGTCAGTTTTTGGACCATATCATCTGACTCCGAAACGGGAATCACCTCATCTTGGTCGCCATGGAAAACCCAGATAGGCATATGTTTATCAATCCAGTGCGCATAGGGTATGGGCGTCATTCCGCAAACGACGGCCATTGCGGCAAATGTATCAGGGTATTGGGTGGCCAGCTCCCAGGCTGCACTCCCACCCCGGCTTAGTCCCGTTAAATAGATCTGTTTGGGATTCACCCTACTATTTGCAACTACGGAGTCGAGCAATTGCATCACAGCTTGGGTGTTCCACCATTTTTTCTTGTGTGGGTTTTGCGGGGCCAATACCAAAAAGGGAAACTGTTTGCCCTCAACAAGCATTTTGGGTGGTCCATCAGATGTTAAGGCCCGTAAGTCCCTTCCTGCTTCACCTCCACCATGAAGAAATAACAATAAACCAAAAGAAGCATCTTTTTCTGCTTCATACGTTTCTGGGTAATACAAATAGTACTGAAGATTTTCTTTGGTAACCGTATCCAACTCTCCTTCCACCAAATTGGTTTGGGCGGCACAAGATTTCAATAAAAGAAAGCTGCACAGCAAAAACAAAGCAGCAACTGTTTTGGAATATTGCATGCGGAAAGTTACAAAAGTTTGAGTGCGATTTCCTCGGATTAGCATGCTCATTAAGTGTTTTTCGTATGTACGCGAAAGCTTGTTTGCACCGAGTTGTTTTCAAAAACCAGTACTTTAGAGTCCTTCCCCATGAGTATCACATCGGCTAAATTCAAAAAAAGTCCTGTTTCAACAACCCCGGGAATCTCCATTAAAGTGTGATTCAAAGCCTCCACATCTTCAATTGCAAAAATGTCCACATCAATGACGAGGTTGTTTTCGTCTGTAGTAAAGGGCTTTCCAGATTGCAGCCTAAGAACAGGATGCAAGTTCATATGTTCCAATTTCATCAAAACTCCTTTTTTGGCAAAAGGAATGACTTCTATCGGTAGCTTGAATTTTCCCAACTTCTCCACCTGTTTTGTGGAATCGGCAATAATTAAGTTTACTTTGGAATTGAATGCGATTATCTTTTCCCTCAACAGTGCTCCACCTCCCCCTTTGATCAGTCGGAAATTCGAGTCAAACTCATCGGCTCCGTCAATGTTTAAATCCAAAATACCAGCCTCATCCAAAGTGGTCAAAGGTATACCTAAATTCCCCGCCAATTCTTTGGTTCTTTCCGAAGAAGGAACACCTACTACCTGAAGGCCTTTGGCCACGAGCTTTGCCAAAGCTTGTATCATAAACTCTACTGTGGACCCTGTACCTAGCCCCAAGACCATTCCGTTTTTCACCCATTTTACCGCCTCTTCAGCGGCTTTCTTTTTTTCCAATTCCATAGAGAAAGGCAATAGTTTCGATGGACCTAAAGATAGGGATATGCCTTTCATCCTGCCAATCAAAAAAGCCAATTGGGAAATGAAAAAGTCGAAATCTTGGTCAATGCATTTTTTTCAACGAACCCGTTTGGTCCCCACCAATTTTAGGTCTACTTTGATATTCTGACCGATAAGCCCATCCATGGCACCAAAGTCTAGTTCAAAGTTTTTTCGATTTACAATGGTATGGGCCGTAAGAACAACCCGCTCTTGGTCAACATCGGATTGAAAAGTAAGATCTATGGGTTTTTGTACATTTTTAATTTTCAAAAACCCACTCACCTTCAATTTTTGACCGGTATGACTAATTGACCGAGTAGAGAATATAATATTGGGATAAGTAGCAACGTCGAGATAGGCTTCACTCCTTAGTGTATTGTCCCGAGACTTGTCGTTGGTATAAATGCTTTTAACTTGAATGCTGCAATCCACAAATCGTAGGAAATTTTCTTCTAAAACCAAGGTTCCCGAGAATTCTCCAAAATTTCCTGTGACGGTCAAAAAACCTAAATGACTTACCTCAAACGCAATCTTAGATTCAATCTGGTCAAAATAATACGTATGCTTTTGAGCTTTTACTGATGCTGAAAACAAACCTATCACCAACAGAGTAAACCAAACAAATCTACAATTGGACATCTTTACTCTTCAAGGGCAAGAACGTTCAGTGTTATTTCCACCTCATTGCCTACGAGAAGGGTCCCATTGGGCAATTTTCTGTCAAAGCTCACACCATAATCCTGCCGGTTAATAACTATGGATCCGTTAAAGGCAATGGACTGTTTCTTGGAAGGAAGGTCAAGCAATGGTCCCTTAATTGAAAAGGGCAGTTCAATTTCTTGGGTAGTTCCATGAATGGTAAGGTCCCCGACCAGAAAGTTTTCCCCATCTTTAGCTGATATGGATTTTCCTAAAAAACGAATTTCAGGATATTTCTCAGCATGCAAAAATGCTTGACTTTTAACGGCTGCTTCACCTCCAGGATTGTTGGCGTCGTAGCTCTCAACTTTGATTGTGGCCTCTGCCCCTGTTTTCATTACATCTTGGGCATCATAAACAATAGTTCCGCTAACGTCTTTAAACCTGCCAACGACGTCCACCACCCCAAAACGCTCCACCTTAATTTGAATATTGCTATGGCCCGAATCAATCGTATACTTTTGGGCTTGAAGGGTGTTGGAAGGTGAGAACAGAAATGCCAAACCAACAAGGATAGCGGCTGAAAAAGTTTTCATTGTACTTGTTTTAAAGATTCAGGTAATATTAGCGTTGGAATTTTTTACCCATGGCAACCTTTATAACTATTGGCTTGTTTTAGGAAAAAATTAAGAAAAATGCGTATCCCTAAATTTCGAAGGTGTCATTTTTTCAAACTTCTTGAAGGCGTTAACGAAGGAAGTCTTATTATTGAATCCGCACTCGAATGCTATATCAATTAACAACCTAGAGGGATTCTCAGCAATACGTTTCTTGGCCATCTTAATTCTATGTTTATTGATAAAGTCGAAGAACGAACTCTCATAGTTTTCATTGATAATTTGGGACAGATGGTGGGTGCTGATGTCCATTTTTCCCGCCAAATCCTTAAGACGAATTTCCGGGTTCATATACACTTGTTCATCGATCATCAAACCGTCAAGTTTTATGATATAGCTTTCAAGCTTTTCTTTGTCCAAAGAGCTATTGGCATATTTGACCATCTTTTTGTCCACAGTTTCCCAATTCACATCAATGAGATAAAAGCCTATCATATAAAATAATAGCCCTATGGGCATCACATAGAGATAATCCAGATGTCTTCTGTAGATATCCGTTTTGAACAAAATGAAAAGGAAAAGGGACGTGAATACCAGAATGAAGATAAAGACAATCAAAAATGCGCTTAACCAATTCACCTTTTTGTGTATTTGGGCATATGCTGTTTTCAACAAACTCTTGTAGTGGGTCACTAACTTCAGACTCGAGTACAAGTAAGTACCCAAGTGAAGAAATTGCGCGATGAAAATAACAGAATAGAAGTATTGTATTGGTGCTATGACTTTTTCTCGGTGGTCAAAAACCGAAAGCATTCCGTAGTGTACCTGCCTATCATTTATTGTATTTTCGAGAATCAAAGGAATAAACAATACGCAAAGGGCAAAAGGGAGAAAATGAACCCAATTCCTGCTGGAAAACCTCCATTCGTGCTCGGTAATCGATTTGAAATAGTAATACGCCAAAGGGCCTAAAACCAACCATGACCCGTAGCGCGTTCCATAGAAAATATTCAGTCCTACGTTGATTTTATTTCTAACAAACAGAAATTCTATCAGGTACCACAATAGTACTATGACGATAAGAATCAAGAACAGACCCTCTTTTTTCGTTCTCCTCTTGGCAGAGGTCAAAAGAGAAAAAAGTACGAAGAGGCCTTGAACGGCAAATACGATGATTGCTATTGACCAGATGTCAATCATAAAATTCCCCGAAATAATCCTCGTACTTGCAAAGCAAAGGATTGGTTGATTTCAAAGTTAACTCATTGCTGCTATATTCCTTTTATTGGGTTGAATCTTCCAGCGACAATCCCAATGTAGTTTTAAGCTCACAGAAGTAGCTTTTATTGATAAATAGATTCTTCTAACTTGATCATCTATAGTTTACATTTGTTGAAAACAACTCGTATGCGAAAAGTAAAATGGACCGGGGTTTATCCTGCAGTTACGACCAAATTCAAATCAAATGGGGATTTGGATATTCCCATGTTTTTAAAAAACATAGAGTTTCAAACAGAAGCAGGTGTCGATGGCATTATCATTGGGGGTTCATTGGGTGAAAGCAGTACCATTACCCATGATGAGCGCTTGACTTTGACCCAAGTCGCATTGGAAGCATTTGGGGACAAAATTGATGTGATAATGAACGTAGCGGAAGGCGCCACGGAAAAAGCCATAGAGTTGGTCAAGGCTGCTGATGCCATTGGTGTACATGGCTTTATGCTTCTGCCGCCGATGATGTACAAGCCCACGGAACAAGAGGTTGCAGATTACATCAAGGCTGTGGCCACAAGCACGGAGTCGCCCATTATGCTCTATAACAACCCGGTGGATTATAAAATTGAGATAACCCTTGGGATTTTTGAACAACTCATCCCATTAAAGAACATTCAAGCAGTAAAGGAAAGTACCCGGGATATTTCCAATGTCACCCGACTGAAAAATGCGTTTGGAGGTCGTTTTAAAATCTTATGCGGGGTGGATACCCTGGCTATGGAAGAGCTTTTGATGGGTGCAGACGGTTGGGTTGCTGGGCTTGTCGATGCTTTTCCCGCGGAGACTGTAGCCATATATCGCTTAGTGAAGGCTGGCAGGATTGATGAGGCACTCCAAATATATCGGTGGTTTTTACCTATTTTGGAGTTGGACATCAGCCCACAATTGGTGCAAAACATTAAGCTGGCAGAAGTAATCACTGGGATTGGAACCGAAGATGTTAGACCTCCACGACAAGTTTTAACGGGTGAGGAAAGAAAACGGGTGCTGGACATTCTGGAAAAAGGAATGGCTACACGACCGAAATTACCTGACTACTTGAGTATTGAAGTTGACTCAGTTATTTAAGACAATCAAAGAGGTTCAAGGCTAAAAGCAATACCGTAGGTGATGAAAGAGAATACAAATAGCAACATCCAAAAAATGACTGGCAGAGAAAATCTTCAATCCATCAATCCGGTTACACAAACCGTAATACCACAAAAATTCGTTGTTGCCACCTCAGATGAAATCAATAGCGCTGCAGAAAATGCCAACGAGGCCTGGAAAACCTACAGAAAAACATCCGGTAAAGAGAAAGCAAGCTTTCTGAGTGATATCGTTTTGGAACTGGAATCCCTTGGGGATACCCTTGTCCATAAGGCCATGGAAGAATCTGGCCTTCCGGAAGGCAGAATACGCGGGGAGCTCGGAAGAACCTGTAATCAACTTTTGCAATTTGCAGACCTTCTGAAAGAAGGTGATTGGGTAGATGCGATTATTGACGAGGCCCTTCCACATCGTGAACCGCTTCCACGGGCTGATATTCGAAAAATGTCCGTGGCTCTGGGTCCGGTTGCCGTTTTTACCGCTAGTAACTTTCCCTTGGCCTTTTCAACAGCAGGGGGCGATACCGCCTCGGCATTGGCAGCAGGCTGTCCGGTACTGGTAAAAGCGCATCCGTCACATTTGGGGACCAACCATTTGGTCGCCGGTGCCATAATACAGGCGGCGCAAAAGAATAACTTGCCCAAGGGCGTTTTTGCCTCCTTGAACGGAGGTGTTGAAACTGGACAACAACTTGTGGGACATCCCTTGATCAAAGCTGTTGGCTTTACAGGCTCATACACGGGGGGTAAGGCTTTGTTCGATTTGGCCAATCGTCGTACTACTCCAATTCCAGTTTATGCTGAGATGGGAAGTAACAACCCTATTTTTATTTTGAACAGAAAGTTGAGTGAAAATGCTGAAACACTGGCCAGTACCATTGCAAATTCCGTGAATCTAGGAGCAGGGCAATTCTGCACTAATCCGGGTATTTTAGTACTAGAAAAAGGTAAGGAAGCTGATGGTTTTATAACTGCTTTAAAAATTGCCTTTGAAAAGCTTTCCGCCGATACTATGTTGAACGAAGGTATTTATAAGGCATACAACAGGGGAAAAGCATCTTGCTTCGATATTTCGGGTGTCACCCCTATGTTTGAGCATAAAAGTTCAAATGATGACTGGAAGGCGGGTCCGTCCTTTGCCAGTGTTCCTGCTTCAAAATTTATGGATAACGTAGACTTGCAAGAGGAGGTTTTTGGTCCCTTTACCCTAATTGTGGTTTGTGAGGATAAACCGGAAATGCTGCAAGTAGCGAGTCATCTACGCGGGCAATTGACCGCAACAATTATGGGAAACGCACAAGATTTGGCAAATGCCCTAGAACTATCAGAAATACTAGCGCAAAAAGCAGGAAGGGTTATTTTCAACGGTGTTCCTACGGGTGTTGAAGTATGCCCGGCCATGCATCATGGAGGCCCATTTCCAGCAAGCTCGAATGCCCTATTTACTTCTGTGGGAATGGATGCCATTAAGCGATTTGTACGGCCAGTCTCCTTTCAAGATATGCCAGATGACCTATTGCCCGAAGAATTGAAACAAGACAACCCGTTGAAAATACTAAGGACGGTCAACGGCATGAAAACCCGGGAATAAAAATACCATGGTCAATTTTCCATCTTATTATTAAACTGTAGCGTATTCGGAAGGCGAATACCCAAAATGCTGCTTGAACGCCGTTGAAAAGTAGGCCGGTTGATTGAATCCTGTGGCATATCCCACTTCTGAAATATTGGTGTGCCCTTCCTTCAGTAACTTGGCGGCCATTTTCAAGCGTTGGACCCTAATAAATTCAGAAGTGGAAAGTCCCGTCAATGCCTTTAATTTTCTGTGTAGGTGCATACGGCTCAATCCCACTTGTTCTGAAAAAGCTTTTGCATTAAACTCCGGATTCGTCAATTCAACATCCAATATCTGTTGAATTCGTTCCATAAGGCGTGTATCTACTTTGGTAAGCTCAACACCCTTTATTCTCATCAATGACTGCTTGCTGAACTTCTCTTGGATTGCGGTTCTTGTGGCGATTAGCTTTTCAATGATAACCCTCAGTTTTTCTTCCTTAAAGGGTTTGACCATATAAGCATCTGCGCCTGTTTTTAACCCTGTGAGCTCATTTTCCTCCCCTGATTTTGCGGTAAGTAGTACAATAGGAATGTGTGACGTTCTTTCATCGTTCTTTAGAGCATTGCTCATTGCTATCCCATCTTTTATGGGCATCATGATGTCAGAAATAATTAGGTCGGGAATCGTTTGAAGCGCAATTTGCATTCCAACCTCTCCATTTTCGGCTTCAAGAATATGATATTCCTTTTTGAAAAGGGTTTTAATAAAGAGTCTGATTTCAGCATTATCATCCACGACCAATAAAACGGGAAGCGAACTTTGTCCAAGCTCTTCATCTTTTTCATAAGGTTCAGAAATTGCTTCCTCATTTGGTTTTTTGATGATTTCAGGCATCTTGTCCTCCATAATCAAATCCTCCTTGGAAAATGCGATTTTCGTTAGGGGCAGTGTTACAACAAAAGCAATTGTTTTATCATCGGGCCTATGGGCATGTACCGTACCATAGGACAGGGTTGCCAACTCCTTTACCAAAGAAAGTCCTATGCCAAATCCTTGATGTATCGTATTGTTCTGATAAAAACGATCAAATAATAGAGGGAGTTCTTTTTCTGTTAAATCATCGTTCCCGTTAATTGTAGTCAGAATCAGTTCTTGATTTTTCGCCACAGCCTTAAAAACAATTTTTTCTTTATTCTGATTGTATTTTAGGGCATTGGATAAGAGATTGGCAACAATTTTGTCCACAACATCCCGGTCAAACCACACTTCATTTTGAATATCAATTATATCATTGAAGGTCACATCCTTTTTTTTCGCCTGATAGCGGAAAGGCTCAATCAGATGTTTTAGAAAAAGGTCCAAGTTTCCTTTGGAAACTCTTAGTTTTCTTCGCCCCGCTTCTATTTTTGAAAGATCTAGTATTTGATCCACAAATTTGAGTAATTGATTCGCGTTCCGTTGTATCAAACCTAAATCTGTTTTGTCATCAGATGAAAGGTCATCCTTAGACAATTGATGAGCCACAGGACCAGATATGAGCGTCAAGGGAGTTCTAAACTCATGGGAAATATTGGCAAAGAACTTGGATTTGGCAGATTCCAGTTCCCTGAGCCTTTGGTTGGTTTTTTGCTTGTTTCGAAACAGAAGAAATACGGTAACGAACGCAAGGCCCAAAATAGAAATACCCGCTATTAAAAGATTCCGTTGGTTTCTGGCTTTTTGGATTACCAATTGGGCTTTTGAGGTAAGTAATTCTATTTCTTTTTGTTTCTTTTCATTTTGGTATTTGGATTCAATGTCGCTAATGGTTCTCGCATCTTTTACCGCACTAAACTTATCCTTGAACTCTTGCAGTTCTTCATTAAGCCCCAAAGCTGTCTTAAAATCTTTGTTGCCCAATTGAATGGCTACAAGAATTTCAAAAACACTTATTCTATATTCTAGTTGATAGTATTCATCCAGCAGTTCAATTTGATGGGATGTATCGAGTAAGTCAATTACCTTATCCGCGTAGACCCCTGCCTGGTCATAGGCTTGTGTTTCTGTATAGAATTTACCGTAATCAATATATACCTCTGTGATGCTGACCGTGTCGTTGATTTTTTCAGATAGGGAAAGTGCTCTATTTAGAACAGGCAAAGCCTCTTCAAAATTGGATTGTTCCCTGTAAACTTTGTTTAAAACCTTTAACCCCTGCACCTCCAATTTGTATGAGTTACTCTCTTTTAAACGAGCATTTCTTTCTACCAGAATTTTTTCCGCCAAATCAAGATTTCCTTTCTTTAAATGTATACGGGCCATATCATCAGAAATGGCAAGGACTCCAATCTCATCGTTCTCGTGAAGAAATTTTTGAGTCGCTTTCTCCAAATACTTCAGTGATTCATCCAATTGTCCAATTTCCATCAATACAAGCCCAGAGTTTGCAAGGGCGCTAACACAGGCATTACTTTCGAACTGATTGGCCTGGCAAATGGAATCAACATTGTGATAGAAATACAAGGCCCTTTGAAAATGCAATTTTCTTAATTCAATATTGCCCAATATCAAATGTGCCTTTAGTTGTTCCAAGGGAAAATCATCAGAAAGGTCAACAATTTTGGTCAATATCACCTGAGCTGAATCAATTTTTCGCTGACCTTGGAGTACTACACTTTTCCAATTCAACAATTTCAGTTCGCTCGATAGATATTCGGGATTACCTTTTACTAGGGCTAGAGAACGATCCAGAATCTGGTGTGCTTCCACAAAAGCGCCCTGTCGGTAGTCGACAAAGGCAAGAAAAGTTGAAAGATATGCATGGTTTTTTAAGTCCCTTATCTTGCGCGTGAATAACAAACCTTGATTTAAGTAATACTTTACGGAATCAGGGTGGGAATTCTGATAAAGGTCATAAAATCCTAGGTAGGCATCAATTTTTAAGGAATCATTTGAAGTAGAGGCAATAACCTGTCGCAGGGAATCTGCCTTATGCTGCTGTGAAAACGTTTTAATGCTGAGTAGAGCAACAAGAATAAGGAAAAGACAGAATCTCATTTTCAGTTATTTAATCCTTCTTAGGGTATTTCAAAATACAAAAATTCACCTTTGGTTTTCGCAAGCGCCATACATGATAAGCATACTGCTAAATGCTATCTATCGATAATAGACCGTAAACCCAGATGTAGGAAATTCCGAAGGACAACTTCCAACAGTTTCCCTAACCACATGTAATGTGCCATCGGGTTGCAACTGCAAGTAAAAATAGCCCCCTGTGGATAGCTCATAGCAGTGTTCGCTGGTCACTTGCTCGGGGTCTGCATAACTTGCCGCTCCTAGATCAATTCTGTATACATTGGGTTCCGTTCCGCGAATTATCTTCACAGTTCCATTCAAGGCCGTGGCCACCACCAAAGGTGAAAACTCAGTCTGTCCAAAATAGGGTGTAGAGAACACTTCTTCCGTATCAAACCATGGTCCTGCAATGGTGCCAGTGACTCCCCTGGGTCCCCTGCAGTCCAAAGGCTGAGCCAAAGGTTTGGGGCCAAAAAGGTCGTACATCTGGTTCCGCAAAGCACCGGAGTAATAATCATACGGACAACTGGAATATCTAAAAGTCTCCACGGGATGAAAACGTTCGTTGTTCACAAAGGTCTGCGGTCGTTCACTGTGATATACCCCAAAATCAAAACTTTTGGCCTGTACCGTGCCCGAGGTAGTGCCAATCAGCTCTCCTGCGGAAACTTGCAATAAGGTTGGAGGTTGACCCTCGAACATGCTAATTCCTTGATTTGTTGCTAGATTCCGAATCGAAGTAATGGGATTTGTGATGTGTCCAAAACGGAGTACTACCTCACAACTAGCACGGAACATCAAACCAAAGTCGGCTCCGTCATCGGTAACGTTGATCAAGTCCATATCAGCGGGGGCATAAACCGGAACCTCGGTCACTCCTGCTTTGATGAACACATACGAATGTGCTGAATAATTATGAAAGGCCTGTACTTCTCCAAGGGGCTCAATATGGTCAATATCATCCAGATCGGTAAAAGAAGCTGTAAAATTTACATTGGGATTCGAGCCTGTTTCACATGCCGAAAGTGGTGGGGGCTCACTCTCAGAATCACCACCACAGGCCACCCCGAAGGCAATTATCATTAAGCCTAAAACACATTTTGTCCAAGAGTTTTTACAACGCATTTTTATATAGAGTTATCTTGCCACAAAAGCGTTACTTTTATCCGTAAACCGATACAATCGTGTGTCATCTGACCCCTGTTTGTATAAATCCCTCTCTTTGGTATTGCCTTTATAAGCCTCGATATGCAAATAGTTAAGATTCCAGTTGTCACCTCCCATTCCACCTTCAAAGGTAGTTTGTAAAACCACTTTTGCGATTTCCGAGGTGGAATATATGGATCTGTTCAATTTAATATCCAAGGAGTTGGTTGAGTGGTCTTTCCATCGTGTTCCTTTATTCACATTTTTTACCATTTGTGTTCGTCCGTCTCTATAATGTACAACAATATTCAGATTGTCATCCCCCCCTCTTAAGTCATCATCTCCAGTTCGAATCCAAAATCGTAGTTTATCGATAGGCTGTCTTACTGGTGTGGTTCTGCCTGAACCAGCGGTACTAGAAGTTCTTGTACCGGAAGTTGAGACTGTATTGGGTGATGTATTCTTGATAATAGCCAAAAAGGATTTATCCTTTCCGGTAAAGCGTTTTAGAGGAGCTCCCATTCTTTCGTAGATCTTTCTGTTCAGATTGTAACCTTTGGCATGGATTCGAAGGCGGTTCAGGTTGAAATTGTCATTTCCTGAAACTGTATTGAGTTGAACCGATTTGATGGTATTCAGAGCTGCCGGCCTCCGTAGAGGAATGGTAATGAACTGAGCATAATTATCAATCCACTTACTACCCTTATTTACGTTATAAACCCTCTGGGGTTGTGAATTATGGAACATGATGGTAAGGTTCAGGTTGTCATTTCCACCTCGGAGGTCATCCTTGCCCACACCGAACTCAAAAACCAATTCATGAATCTTACCATCTTTAGGATAGTCTCGTAAGGACATTCGAATGGGAGTCTTGGCACGATAGTTCTTATCTACAAAATAGGTGCGCCAACGCATGTATGGTTTCTCCAGGTAGTAAAATACCTGTTCTTTGAAATTCGGCACCAACGTATTGATGTCGTTGGGATAATTGGGATCATAGGTGTAGATTTTCATTTTGCGCTTATAAGCTCCGTTCGCCAAATCTTGTACTGTACCGAAATCATAGCCAATGGCCAAAACCTGATGATTGCCGGGGTCTGAGTCCTTCTCACCAACACTTTGCAAGCCTAAAGGCACGGGTCTGCCACGGTCGATAAAGGAAAGGAGTTCATTGATTCTGCTCCCCTTTTTGTTCTCCACTCCCCAATTAAAGAACTCTCCATTTCGTGCGCCACCAGGATTAAACCCAATTTCCGCCCATTTATCCAAATTGGAGGTAATAGAGGTCACCTGACGGTCGTACAAATATTTCTGCAAGGGGCTACCTTCTGTGGGACGGATGGAAGTTTTTGGGGTGGAGATAGTTCTTGCATAATAATAATCCAAGGCGGAATAAGACATACCCCCACATAGTCCACCTGTTCTCCAGTCAATAGCATCAATAAAGATGTTCTTAAAGCTATTATCGAATTTAAAACCGTGTTGTACCGGTTTAAATGCAGTCATTTTTTTGGTCTGGCCCAATAGCGGATTTCCTAGAATGAGCAAAGCTGCGATCAAGACTATCTTTTTCATTATGTATGGTTTTATAAATGTTAATCGGGGAAGCTATAAAAGGCTTTGACCGCATCATAGTTGGAGTAATCCAGTTTACTGGATTGGGCGCTTTCCGGAATTAAGACGTAACGGAATCTATTATTTCTGTCCCCAGAATACTGATTTTCTGTTAGGGTGACACCATCGGTACTTTCAAGTGCAATGGTTATTCCGTTCACTGAAATAAGTCCGAAGGTAAATGAATACCAGGTGTTGCTCCAGCGGCCTTCACTTGGCATTACGTGGATTCTGCCATCTCCCCATTGACGGAAGTACACAAAAACCAAGGTCTTGTCCCTAAGATCATTATTAATAATCCCGTCAATAGGAACATGCATCTCCTTAACTGTTGGGAGGTCCAACGAATTCCAATCGGCTCGTATCCAAGCTGAAAAAATCACATTGGCATTACCGTCTTGGCCGTCCTCACCATCTTGTCCAGTCTCCCCTTGTGGACCTTGGACTCCTTGAGGTCCGAGTTCACCCTGAGGGCCAGTTGGTCCCTGTTCACCTTGGGGGCCTACTTCGCCATCTTTGGCACTGCACGACAGAAAGAAAATAATACACAACATTAGACCTATTGTCCCGAAATAATTGAAACTTTTCATATCATTTTGTTTTATGGATTTATGCCTAAGTATTCAACCACTTCTTGGTAGCTCATTTTAGAAAAATCTATGCTGTTCTTTTTGTCTGAAGTTGATGCGGGCTCGATGATCATGTACCGAAATTGGGTGCTGGGACCCAAGTACTCTTCGTTTGCCACCGAACGTCCAAAGGATTCTATTTGAAGAAATAGTCCATTCCCACTGATTCTGTTCTGGATAGCCAACTCGATGTCGCCATTGATATCAAGTTCGTACAAAGGCAATAGGTTTATAGCCGTAAAGGTTGGGGTCATCTGATATCTACGATATACCAAAAAAACATTGTTTTCAATTTGAAAATCGCTCAATATCAAATCAGGAATCCTTTGAAATTTGAAAGCCGATAAATCAGTATCCCAAGTATTGATTTCAAACCATCCGGATGAAATCACAGTTGAGTTGGCATCAATTCCATCAATTCCATCAATTCCATCAATTCCATCAACACCATCAGCACCTGCAGGACCTTGCTCACCTTGTTCTCCCTGTGGACCTTGAGGTCCGATTTCACCATCCTCTCCTGAGCACCCAGCCAATAAGGCGCAAAGTGCCAATGGGATAATCATAAAAATGAAATGTTTTGTTTTCATACCTTCAGAATTATTGTTACGGTTAGCTTTTAGGGGAAGTTCTCTTTGGACCGAAATGTTTTTACAACCTACAATCCGTCGATGTCCCAAAAGTAGATATAGGTTGCTCTCTGACTTTTTTGATATGTAACCAATACTTTTGGAAATGTAACATGAGGCAAATCCATGGCAACGGGAATGACATCCACATCGATGCTGAAGTCGTTCATCAAATTCGAAACAAGGGTAATGTGAATTTGGAATTCCTTGTGGTTTCCCAACCCACCTGAAAAGGAAATAAAATCAATTTGGAGTAATAGTTAAATGGGAATACTGGTTGATTCTACACTCCCTCCTTGCGGAGCACTTCGAGTGGTGGGCTTTGCAACACACTTTTGCTGTTCAACAATCCGATAAGAAGCACCAGCACCATAATACCAGGCAATACCACTAAAAAAGGAACGCTCGATGGCACAAAACTGACCTCAAAGACAAAACGTGCTAGCAGTAAACTTCCCAACAAAGACAGAACAATTCCAATGCCCCCGCCTAAAAGGCCTAAGTAGAGGTATTCGAGAGTGGTAATTCGAAGAATTTGTTTCCCTTTTGCTCCTAAAGTCCGCAAAAGCACATTTTCTTTGATTCTTTGGTACTTGCTTGTCCGTACCGACCCAATAAGAACAATAATCCCGGTTAAAATGCTGAAGAAAGCCATAAAGTTAATGACCCAAGCAATTTTGCCCAAAATATCCTCGATGACCGTAAGAATCTGTCGCAAATCGATAATGGACACGGTAGGAAATTTTCGTACCAGGTCACGCTGCAATTCGGCCGATTTAATTGCATCCGGAGCTTTCGTTGTTAATACATGAAACTGCGGAGCCTCTTCCAAAACCCCAGAAGGGAATAGAATGGAAAAATTGACCTGCATACGGGCCCAATCCACCTCTCGGAGATGGGCTACTTTGGTTTCCATTAACACGCCCTGCACGTTAAATACAATGGTATCTCCTATTTTGACTTGTGCGCCATCCGCCACATTATCCGATATCGATATGGGAATAATCCCATTACCTTGCCGTTCAAGGGGCCATGTACCCTCTACAGTACGTTCCGAGGGGACCAAAGAATCGCGATAGGTGACCCGGAATTCATGAAACAAAACCCATCGATTCATGGTTACAGTGGAATCAAGGATAAGTTCTCTTACTGGGCGTTCTTTGATTTGATGCATTCGCATGGTGATAATGGGAATGTTATTCAAAACTGGAAGTCCTGATGCCTCGATACTATTGGCAGCAGCCAGTTTTTCATCACTCTGCACGTCCAGAAGTATGAGATTGGGTGTATCTTCAGAAGCTTCCAATGAAACTTGGGCCAGTAAAATATCTTTAGTGAAGTAAAGCGTACTGATCAAAAAAGTGCCCACACCAATGGCCAAGACCAAGACGGTAGTCTGATTGTTGGGCCTATACAGGTTCAAGAGGCTCTGCCGGGCCGTAAACCCCCAAGAAGTCGGAAAATATTTTTTGATGCCCCTCATAAATAGTGTCGCTACACCGCCGAGAAGAGCAAATACCACCAAAATACCCAGAACAAAATAGAGTGCATAACGTGCGCTTCCCAATAACCAGAAAGAAAAGGAAAAAATGAACAGTACAATCCCCAACAAGACCCACAACTGTGCTTTTCGTGATTTTTGATACCCGTTCTCTTCTACCCGTAATACCTGCAGAGGCGAAACAAACCATGTGTTCAGTAAGGGCATTAATGCAAACAATACCGATAACAATACTCCCAATATCAATCCGGACCAAAGTGCGTTCGGTACGAGGGAAATCTGCACTTCGAAGGGTAAAAAACCTTCTAACAGCAAAGGAAATGACTGTTGGAGTAGCAATCCACACAGCACCCCCAAAATTCCGCCCAGGAGACCCATGCCGGCGATTTGCAATAGATAAATCAAAAAAGTTTGTCTTCGTGTAGCCCCAATACATTTTAATACGGCCACAGATCGTAATTTCTCTTTGACATAGATGTGTACCGAACTGGCAACACCCACGCAGCCCAGTAGCAGAGCAATAAACGCAATAAGATTGAGGAACTTGCCGAAATTGTCATAGCTTCTCCCTAGCTGTTCCGCCGTACTGATATGGGTATCCAAATCCGCATTTTCAACGTCGAGTTGTGGGTCGACCACTTCATCCAACTCAACTAAATCTTGCTCCGGTTCGGCCACGAAATAATAATCATATCCGATTCGGCTTCCCACTTGTATGAGACCTGTACCCTCCACGGCATCATAGGGAATGATCACAGGGGGTGCCACCAAGGCACCTACACCCGAGGTTCCCGGGGCAGAAATCAAACTTCCAGCTATAGGAAAAACGGTATTACCTAATTTGACTGAATCCCCTTGTTGCAGACCATATTGCAACATAAGTGTTGCATCGACCAAAGCCCCTCCAGATTCTTGGTAGGTTTGCGCCGCTGTAACAGGTTCTGTTTCCATTTCACCGTAAAATGGATAAGCCCCTTCCATACCCCGTACTCCGACCAATTTGGTATCTCCGGTTTTCGGAAAAATCGCCATGGATCCAAATCCAACGGAACGCCCATCAGCACCACCCAAAGAATCAATTATGGCTAGCACCTTTTCATTAAGGGGCTTGTTGCTATCGATGACAAAATCCGCTCCCATTAGGATCTTGGATTGAATGGCAATGTTTTCTTCCAAATTCTCACTAAAAGATTGGATGGACACTACCGCGGCTATCCCCAAGATGATGGAGGCCATAAATAAAAGTAGGCGGCTGCCACTGGCCTTACTGTCGCGCCAGGCCATTTTCAGCAGCCATTTCCATCCTGCTCGGGATATTTTTTTGGGGGAATTTCTCACGACTCGACCAAAACTTCGTTCGAGACTACTTTGCCACCTCGCAATCGCAGCAGACGTTGACATTTTTGGGCCAATTCCAAATCGTGGGAGACAATGACCAAAGTGGTTCCTGCCTCTTGGTTCAGCTCAAACAACAGTTGCACCACTCGATCACCCGTATCTTGATCGAGATTGCCCGTAGGTTCATCAGCAAACAAAATAGAGGGACTATTTGAAAACGCCCGGGCGAGGGCCACACGTTGTTGCTCCCCGCCAGAAAGCTGTGAGGGATAGTGGTGCATACGGTCACCCAAACCGACCTTACCCAAAAGTTCGCGGCCTACTTTGGTTGGGTTTTTTGCCCCCTGCAGTTCCAATGGGACAACAACATTTTCAAGGGCCGTAAGAGTGGGCAACAATTGAAAATTCTGAAAGATAAAGCCCACTTTTTCGTTGCGTAATCCAGCACGCTCATCTTCGTTCAAACTGCCCAGGTCTGTGCCACACAGTTCAACCATTCCAGTATCGGGATAATCCAGCCCAGCGCAGAGCCCCAAAAGGGTGGTCTTCCCACTGCCTGAAGGCCCCACAATGGCGAAGGTTTCCCCTTCTTCAATGCTGAAATTGATATCGTCCAACACCGTTAATTGTTTTGAGCCACTCGTATAGGTCTTCCCCAGGTGCTCTACGTTTAATATCTTTGACATAGCACTTTTTGCTTCCGTTTTTCTCAAACAAGAAAAATAGGCAATTGATTTTGATTTTAAGGCCCGTAACCCATGCAAGACCTCTTAAAGTTTCGTTATTTTTTTCTGCTATTCCTTGTGATTTCTTGTGGAGATGCCCCAAAGAAAGCTGCAGCCACCCAAGATACCGATAGCAACTCGAATACCACCATCGCTGATGATACTACCGAAAAAGTGATTTTGTTTTTTGGGGATAGCCTTACCGCAGGTTATGGTCTGGAACTCGAAGAGGCTTTCCCAGCGCTTATTCAAAACCGTTTGGATTCGTTGGGTCTCCAGTACACTGTGATAAATTCAGGTCTTAGTGGGGAGACCACCTCAGGCGGACGTAATCGTTTGGCTTGGGTATTGAACCAAAAGGTCGATGTGTTTGTATTGGAGTTGGGTGCCAATGATGGGCTCCGCGGTATTCCTTTAACAGAAACCCGCAACAATTTGCAAGCCATGATCGATTTGGTCAGGAAAAAGAATGCTGATACCCAGATTGTACTGGCCGGAATGCAAATTCCACCTAACATGGGGCCTGAATACACTACTGAATTCCGGAAAATATTTCCCGAATTGGCCAAAGAAAATGAAATCGCTTTGATTCCTTTTTTACTGGAAGGCGTAGCTGGTATCCCAGAACTCAATTTAGAAGACGGCATACATCCTTCTGCAGAAGGACATCAAATTGTTCGGGACAATGTTTGGAAGGTGCTGCAGCAGTCGGTACAGTAGGCCAATGTTGTTTGAACTATGAAATTTTTTGAACTTTAAAAAAACGAGTTAGGGTCAAAGTTCAAATATACGATTGGCAAATGCACGGTAATCTCTTGCACTACAAAACAAGGCCCTGCGCATAGTTAAAGCAACTTCATTTGATTCAGCTTGGTATCTTAGTAAAAATGAAAGCATATAACATCAAGAACTACGGAGAGCCTGAAAAAGTTCTTAGGCTTCTAGACGTTGAACAGCCCGAACCAAAAGACACCGAGGTTCAGGTTAAAGTTTGTGCAACCACAATCAATGACTACGATTGGTGCATTGCTACTGGAAAACCCTTTGCTTATCGTCTGTTCTTTGGACTATTCCGCCCCAAGAGAAAATTAAGGATACCGGGAATGGAGCTTGCTGGAATTGTGCAAAAGGTCGGAAAAAATGCAACAAAATTTAAAGCCGGTGATGCTGTTTATGGTGACATCTCTGAATTTGGCTTTGGCAGCTTTGCCGAGTTTCTTTGTATAGACGAAAAAGCGATTGTCCTAAAGCCAGATGGTATGAGTTTTGAAGAGGCAGCCACTATTCCGCATGCAGCAATGCTCGCCTTACAAGGTCTTCGAGACGTGGGACAGATCAAAGAAGGCCAAAAGATTCTAATCAATGGCGGCGGCGGCGGTGTTGGTTCATTTGGAATTCAACTAGCAAAACTTTACAACGCAAATGTTACTGGGGTCGATACAGGTGAAAAATTAAAAGCGATGGAAACTCAAGGGTTTGACCACGTTATTGACTATAAACTACATGACTTTACCAAGTTAGGAGAGCAATATGATCTTATCCTTGATTGCAAGACCAATCGATCCCTATCGAAATTTTTAAAGGTTCTTAAACCCAAGGGTAAATATGTTTCAATTGGAGGTAGGTCTGGCAACTTGTTGCAACTGATTTATATGAAGCCATTACTAAGGTTGTTTAGCCAGAAACGGATGCACATGGTGATGTTAAAGGCAAATAAGGACTTGGAGTACATCAATAAACTTTGCGAAGAAAACAAGATTGGTTGTGTTATAGATGGCCCTTACAGTTTTGAAAAAATACCCCAAGCGATTCGACGGTTTGGGAATGGACTTCACCACGGAAAAATTGTAGTATCAGTAACCCAAAACAACGGTTCCAATCAAAAGCAACACGATGTTGCAGGAAGTAGAAATGCATTAAGGCAATAAGCTGTCCAGAATGTAATCAGCATAAACTATTTCTGTAATTCATAAATCACATAGGGCGCTATAGTAACCCAAATAAGCACCAGAATCCAAACGCGTCCGGCCATGATGTTGTAATCTTCAAGTAGTTTACTCCAAGTATGACCTGCAATATAGTGTCCAAATAGAAATTCAAATACTACGGTCAGCACAAGCCAAAACAATCCGATATTAAGAGCTTGTTGGGGCGATTCAGGTCTCCACATTTGAAAGACAAGCCATATGTAAATTCCAAAAAAAAGGATTAATATCAGCGTTGAGACTTGATGTGCATATAATTCCTTTATTCGATTGGCGATGAACCTTTCCCGCAGCAGTCCATTGGCAATTGCGATAATTACCATGGGCAGCCAGGCCAAAACATATTTCCACATAATTGCTTTGTTAAATTCTGAATGCCTTTGTTCCCAATTTACCGCAACAGGTTGGAAATTAAAATGACTTTCTTCACCTTAAAAACATTAAAACGGCCTTTTATGATTCCCATCTGAAGATTTTGAGCCAGATAGTTCTACCAAGCCAACTTCCATCTACTACACCAATAATCTATCCAATGATTATAAGTTTTTGTTTATGATCAATTTTAAAATCCGCTTGTTGCAATGACCTCAAGTTTGGAAAGTACTCCCCCATTACATACTTTTAAACAAATCATGCAATGGACCTCGAGCATTTAATACAACGGTTTCAACTCAAGGACACTAAAGCCTTTGAAAAGTTGTACGAAATGTATGCTACCAACATTTGCGGCGTTATCAATTCGATAGTTCAAGATGATGAACTGTCCCAAGAGATTTGCCAGGATGTTTTTATGAAGGTTTGGCAAAAATCGGATTCCTACAACAGTTCCAAAGGCCGTTTTTTTACGTGGCTTTTAAACATTGCCAGAAATGCAGCAATCGACGAATTGCGTTCAAAATCCCACAAAGAACAGAAACTGAACCTATCAGCAGATTTGTTCGTAGGTATTCTGGACCAGCCCAACGAATCTGAAAACGATGAAATGAATTCGAGTCAGCTCAAAAATTGGGTAGTAGGATTGAAACAGAAATGCAAACAAATTATTGACCTTTTGTATTTTAAGGGGTATTCTCAAAAAGAAGTAGCTGAAGCATTGGATATCCCGTTGGGTACGGTCAAAACAAGAAATAGAAATTGTATCTCCCAACTGAGGGAAAACATGAAAAATAACTGATGGATACCAAAGCATATATAGAATCAGGTATTATAGAACTGTATGTTGCGGGCCAGCTTACCGAAAAGGAAAATTTGGAGGTGGCACGTTATGCTCGTATGTATCCTGAAATCAAAAAAGAAATACTAGAGGTAGAAAATACCATTTTGGCTGTCTCCCGATCGGCCAGTCCCAAGAGTGTTCCCTCCTTTGACGCCATAAGACAAAAGTTGGAGGGGCAAGAGGGCAAAGTCATTCCCATGGAGAAAAAATCCTCCTCATGGAAACCTTACGTAGGATGGGCCGCTGCAGTGGTCTGTGCATTGGGGATTGTTTATTTATACAATCAAAATGAGCAATTAAACTCGGGGATGGAAGTTACCAATACGGAAATTGAGAAACTGGAGCAAGAAATTAAAGAAGCCAACGAATCGCTTGAGAAATCTACCCAATTATTGGACCAATTAAGGAACAAAGATGTAGTGGTTGTCCAATTAGGTGGGCAAAGCGTATCCCCAGAATCTTTTGCCAAGGCGTATTGGAACAAAGAGGAAGGGCAACTCTTTATTGATGCACAGGGCTTACCAGAACCTCCTGAAGGAATGGCATATCAGGTTTGGTCACTTACCCTAGACCCGCTTACGCCAACCAGTGTCGGCCTTTTAGAAAATTTTGAAAGCAATGATAACGGCGTATTTACCCTGGTGAATTCCAATGCATCTGAGGCTTTTGGAATTACCTTGGAACCTGAAGGTGGAAGTGCCGCCCCCAACCTTGAACAATTGTACGTGTTGGGAACGGTTTCATCTTAAATTCGCCCAATAACTTTTGTTTACTTTCCTAAGCGGCCCTAAAATTGAAAGGACTACTGATCTTCGTTAAGTAAATCAGGGCTGGTCACAAAATTAAAATCGATATTGAAGGCTAGCCCGTACGGTGAATGGAGCACCTGGTGTGAAGTGAATTTCTTCTGTGGGTTGAGATTCATTACGAAGCTGGGAAAGTGTGGCAAACTGGGTTTCGTTCCAATCGGTGTTGAATAGATTTTGAATGGAAAGCCCCAAGGTCAGTCCTTTACTTAGTTCGTAGTTCGCATTGGCATCTACAACAAAGTACCCTTCGGCCACAATCGAGTTATCCTCGTTGGCAGGTCTGTCGTCCAAGTAACGATATCGAATACCGCCTGAAAACTTATTGCGTCCGTAAAACGTAACTCCTCCCGAAGCCGTAAAATCAGGTGCCAAAGGAATGTAGTTAATACCTCTAGGTTCATCTTTGCTTCGAGCCACTGTATAGGTAAGGTCTGAATCGAAGAAGACTCGGTCACTAATTTGATAACGAAGACCCATATCAAGACCGTAACGCTCAGAACGTCCACTGGGTTCCACAATACCAGCATCACCCACATAGACAAATTCTTGATCCAAATGCAGGTACCAAAGTGCGGAATTCACAAAAATCTTTGAATTTATTCGAAATAGTGATCCCAAGTCTACACCATAAGCCGCGGGGAGCACATCTTCTCCATTTTGGGAAACTGAGACACGAGCGTCATTGGAGTGAAAGCCAATGCCGGTTTTTAGAAATAGTTGCAAATTTTCGGTTGGATCAAAAAGGAAGTTCAATTTTGGGGAAAGCCTTGTTTTTTTAACTTTCCCTTCCTCCTGGTCTGTTCTAAGATTATCAAGGTATCCAAACCTAAAGTGATCAAGGCGTATACCCGGAACAATTGCATATTTTCCAAATTCAATTCTTCCTTCCAAAAAACTATTGAAATTAGATTCCCTAACATCGCCCAACTGAATATTTTGTAGAACAGTACCTCGGTTTAACGTTCGTGACAGTTCGTTTCCTTGAACCATATCGGTGCGAAGTCCGACTCCGGCGCGTAATCTTAAATCAATATCTCCCCATTCAATGTTTTGGTTCAGCACCGTATTGAACCCAAAAAGGTTACGAGATTCGCGTTGAACGATTTGGTCCCCATTTTCCCGGTCAACCAGAAAAAAAGTAAAGTTTGAGAAGAGATCAAAGTCATACCTGCTGAAAAAAGCATTTGAAGTAATAAAACCTTGTTTGCCGATTGGCTTCTGAAATTTTAGAGTAACACTGCTCCTGGAAGTAGTACCTCCCTCTGTATCATCTATGGCACCAAACCGCGTAATACGTCCGGAATTTACCGCTCGCTCAGGAATTTGTCCCGATGCATCCCATTTGCTGGTAAAGTAAGACACCCCCATAGATAGTTTGGCATCGTTCCAAAGTTGCTTGGTATATTTTCCAAATAGATTTACCCTTGAAAAGTTCTGACTGCTTTCAAAGGGACCATCAAAACGCAATAACTCACCTGCTACGTAGGCCTTATCTTTTTTGGTTTTCAGGAGATTGAACATCCCCAAACCACGGTTCCAACCGAACTCTCCATAGTCGAACCCAACCCTGTTGTTTTCCAAGACTTCCTTCGTCTTAAAATCAACATGGCCCGCGGTGGCAAAGTTACCCTTGTCCGCAGTATAGGGACCCTTGTTAAAATCGATATTATCGATGGTCTCGGGAATCACAAAATGTAAATCGGAATATCCTTGACCATGGGCATGTGACACCATGTTTACGGGCATCCCATCTACGGCAAGGGCGATATCCGTTCCGTGATCTATATCAAAACCCCTTAAGAACAATTGCTCTGCTTTACCCCCGCCAGCATGCTGGCCTATGACCAGCCCCGGAACTTTCTGTAAGATCTCTTGGGAGGAGCCTACAGGACGGACCTTTAAATCGATTGCGCTTAGTACGGAAAGTGCATTGGTTTTTGGACGCACTACCACCTCTCCCAATTCCAAAGCGGATTCTTCAAGCTCAATTTCCAAGGGGTCTACATAAGATTTCTCTTGAAGGGGAACCAGTATTGTACTATATCCCAAAGCTCCTATTCGAAGCGTATCCCCAATCTGGGATTCTTTAATTCTAAATGTTCCCAATTCATTGGTATGGGCATGTGACTCTGATTGGATATTGAAAATATAGGCTCCTTCTATGGGAATCTGATTTTCATCCACTAATCTGCCATAGATTTTTTGTGCCGTCATTTTGCCCATAAACAAAAGACAACAGATAATAGCTATACTTCTCATTGCTTAGGTGTGGTGTTGTAACAGTTATCCAGTTAAAGAGTGCTGCTAAAGGGATGCAATCACTTGTTGGGAAAGAGGACCCAATTCAAAAATTGCTTCTTCCAGTTCTTTCTTCAAATTAGTAGCTCGGTCGTACTGCCCATTTGCCCTATAAATCTTCAACAAGCGCAATAAAACTTCTGGTTCAAACGATTTTCCGTAGACCTCGCTGTTGGCAATGGTAAGAGCTTTCTGGTCATACCCATTTTTGAGATAGGCAAGGGCCAACATGCTATAGGTTTCTGGAGTTGCCCGATTGGCAACCTCATCCTTTGCGATTTGAATGGCCATATTCAATTTTTCCGATTCTTCTAGGTACAACTGGATGTTGGGAAGGTTATACATAAGACCGTATGAAGCATTCCCGACCAAATTCCCGTACTTTTTCAAATTATCCATTCTCTCTGTTTCATCGCCTATAAATTCAGCTATTTCAGCCTTTAAGAGATAGTGGTCGGGAGAAGCGTGATACCCTTCCACCGAATCCAAAATTCGCAAAGCCTCTTTACCATTTCGTTCATGCGAAAAAATAATCCAGGCAATTCCCTTTTTGGCGTATGCATTGGAGGGATTCAAGGCCAAGGTTTTGAGATAGTGGCCATAGGATTCGTCTAAGCGACCTGCGTGGCCGTAAAAATCGGCAAGGTTGGTATACGTCCAGACCATTAACTTTTTATTTTTGGACGATTCTGCTTTCTGTTTTGCCTTTTCCATAAAGGCAATAGCTCCATCCAAATTACCTTTGTGGTCCTTATATTTTGCAGCTCGGATGAGGTAGCCAAAGTTGGCCATATCCTTAATACTATCGAGGTAATGATATGCGGTGCGATAGTTCCCGAGTTCCATATGCACATCAAAAAGTAGCTGTTGCGATTCTTTTACTCCGCTTCCTAAACTTCTGGCAGAAAGAGCCGACTCAAGTGCTTCCTGAAATCGATGTTGGGAGATGTAATTTCTTGATAATGCCCTTAAGTACCCTGATTTGTTCACCGCAGCAATCTCTACTGCCTTTTTCAGGGCTTTTTCAGCCTTTTTTAAATACTTAATATTTCCTGTGTTCTGAAAAAACCTGTTGTATTCACTTGCTACATTACCGAAACTTAGTAATTGGGTGCTATCCGAAGTGATCTTTGAATTCCACAGTTCAAAATACTTGGAAGTCGTTTTAGAGGCTTCCATGTTTAAGTATTTTTCATAGTCCTTGACATTTGTTGCGAATTGTTTCTCGCTGTCGCATGAATGGGTCACTAGTATAAGTGCCAAAATGAAAAGAAATCTCATGGTGTTGTTTTTAAAATTGTTTATGCTGAAATACTTTATCAAGGGGAGAATAACCTCATGGTCCTCTCCCCTATTTTATTCAAAAGTTGAATTGTTATTCTGGGTTGCTGATATATGGAAACTCGGAGAGCACTTCTCCAGTAAAACCCACACCATCTGAAGTAAGTCTAGGTAAGTCTGAAGTACCGTCCATATCAAGATCCTGTCCACTAAAACGGTCACCTTGGGCTCCGCCAAAGAACAGAATTAGGGAAACATCGATAATATCATCGGTTAGCTTTCTTCCTGTCAATGCAACCTCATCGCCATCTGGAACCAAAAGGATACCATCGTTGTTGTTATCGGTACCAGGATCAAAATAGGTGGTCGGAAGATTTGGAGCGACCTCCAACACATCAGCGGCTAAAACCGTTGTTAAAGTAGCGGCATCGAGCCCTAAAATATTGGATTCGTAATCCACGTCATTCGGGTCAAGCCCCAATTTGTTGGCGTACACATCGTGGTATTGTTCCAGTCTGGCCTGAAAACCTGCTTGGAAACCCAATACCATTTCGGAAGGAATTGCTACGTTATGTGCATCTTTAACGCTGGGTTGCCCGTCCATATCGAAGCTCAGAGTAGTATTTATACCAGGGCGTCCCATAAAATCCACCTGAGCAAACGTTCCACTGAAATCGGGGTCCATTGACATGGTTTCACAGGGTATGCACGAACCTCCGCAGTCCACTCCCGTTTCGTCTCCGTTCATTATATTATCATCACAGGTGGCCATGGGTTCAGGCATCATTGCCTGCACATCATCATCATTGCTGCAAGATGTAAAGCACGCAATTAATGCGAATGACCAAAAAAGGTATTGTATTCTATTGTATTTCATCTTTATCGTTTTAAGTTCCATTATTGTTTTCTGTTTGCCGTAACCCAGGTGTTGTATACCGTTAATCCAAGGGCATTTGTAGCCGTTGGAGTACCCAAAAGGCTATTGGGGATTTCCACCGCAATGGCCATGGTGTTTGCACCATCAAACGTATCTTGTGCCTCATTCGGGGCAAAAAATCCTCCAGGCGCCGAAGAAACTTCAGGATTGATTACTGCATTGAACTGGAAGAAATCAAAAAAGAAAGGGTCCTGCCTTGGGCCTGCAAAGAGTGAAACCCCGTTTGCGGTGGTTTCTACTACGGCACTGGTCGAGGAAATTTCAACATCCCCCAATGGTGCATTGATCAATACTTCACTGTTAAGGCCTGTTTGAGCGGGGGCTGCTGGTCCAAAAAAATACATTCTCCCATCTCTTGGTATAGCCTGTATGACCGTATCCTCCACCAAATCATCATCCAAATCGATGTTGATTTCAATAAGGACGTCCTCATCGAAACTACCATAGGCCAGTTCAGGAAGAACATCGGATTGCAAATCCACCACAAAAACGGTGTTGTCCGATCCCTCAGTGGGTTCAAAGGCAAAAAAGTCCGCAATGTCGGCGGTAGTGCCTCTAGAAGATGGTGCATCAATATGATCGGCAGACAGCAGTATCACTCCTGTTAATACCAAGGCACCAACTCCTAACAATTGTTTAGTTGTTTTTCTCATTTTAAACATTTTTAATTTTTAATTGTTTGCCCTACCTACGGAGTGATTTATTGGAGGTTCAGTTTTAGTTGTTAAAACTCTGTTAACAGAAGATGAATTCCAATTTTAGGTGCGGTTGTGAGTCTCTTTGAAAACTTCAAACAAAACGCCAGCTAACTATTCACAATTGAGCAAGCACAAGTGATAACCGGCTTTCCAATTTCAACAGTGATAAATTCAAGAAAATGAGAATGACAAAAAAAAGGGACATCCAGCACATTGAGTGCTGAAAGTCCCTTGCTTTTTTCTTTGACCTAGTCAAAATTCACCAATCTCAAAATTGGATCTTAAAGCATAAAGCATGTCGGCTTCTTTTAACCGACATGTTCTTAGATCATTTTAAAAGTTACCCGGATTTTGGGTTATGTTTGGATTGTTCGTTATTTCATCATCAACAATGGGAAATATTACCTTGTTGGCTCCTGGTGCAGATTCAGAGCCTCCACCAGGCCTCAAATTCAAATTATTTCTTAAAAGATCCATACGACGATGACCTTCAAAGCATAGCTCCTTTCTTCTTTCCAAAAGGATATCGTCCAAATCCACAGACACTAGGGTTGTAAGCCCTGCCCTAGTACGTAAAAGATTGATGTCATCAAGGGGCGTTCCGCCAATTGATAGTCCACCCCTTAGATTCGCCTCAGCACGTATCAAAAGCATTTCCGTTACCCTTAAAACCATGCCGTCGGAGGCATTATTTGTGATATCGGGATATTTTGTTGTAAAGAAAGTGTTGTTACCACCCGCATCCGATGCAGCTTGGGAAAGTTCATCAAAACGCCTATCACCCGGCTCGTTGGCAAATTCATCAATCAAATCCTGAGTGAAGGGTGCATCACCCCTACCACCTGGGGCGGGATTAAAGAAATTCGTGTATGTTTCATCTGAACCGTTGGCTTCTTGAGGACCGTCTGTCGGTGTATTGACTACTACGAAAACATGCTCTGAAGAGGTAGAATTTGCGTCATAGAAATCATAATCTGCAGCCAAACTGTACTCCCCCGATGAAATTATCTGGTTGGCATAATCCGCGGCGTTTTGCCATTGTTCGCGATACAGATACAATCTTGCCAAAAGTGCCCTTGCCGATCCCGCCTCGGCACGAACACCGTTATCTTCGGGTAAATCGGCAATAGCCTCCAACAAATCCTGTTCAATAAATGAGTGAACCTCATTAACCGTGGACCGTTCCAATTGAAACTCTGATATATCACCTCCCCCAAATGGTTGCGTTATTATTGGCACACCAAAATTTGTACCTCCCGAAAATTGAAATGGTTGGGCAAACAGATTAACAAGTTGAAAATACGTTAGCGCCCTTAGAAACTTCATTTCGGCAACAAAAACTCTCTTGTTCTCTTCGGTGAGGTTGGAAACATCGGTAACCTCTGGTAGGTTGACAATTACATTGTTGGCAGCTCCGATCAATTCATACCCGTCAATCCAGACGTTATCGATACTCGTGTTTGTAGCCAATGTTTGATACTGATCGATTTCTTGAAGACTGGGAAAGCTACCCACGAAGTTCACGTTATCTGACATAAACTCCGAAATTAGTTGAGCCATTCCATTGAGGTCTCCACTTTGATTTTTGCTATAGGTACCAACCACAGCACCATTGATAGTGGCGAAGCTGTTGAACACCGTATTAGATGCTACATTGTCCTCTGGTATAACCTCAAGACGGTTTTCACATGAGACCATCAACATCGCCAGTAAAAGAATTCCTATCGATTTATTTATTTTTTTCATCTCTTATTTTTTTTGTTAAAATTGAAGTCTGGCACCAATGAGGTAGGATTTCGCCTGTGGTGCTGTAAAAAACGATTCTCCTTGGAACAATGGATCGATATCATCGGTAACCTCAGGATCTATTCCATCCATTTCATCAGCCTTTAAGGTGAATAGATTAATAGCGGTAGCATAAAATCGTAAACCGGTAAGGGTGTTGCCCAATTTGTCCAGTATGGCTTTCGGCATGTTGTATCCAAGAGTTACATTTTTCACTCTTAAATAAGAAGCATCTAGCTGTTGTACTGTTGATCGCTGATTGAAAAGGTTAAATGTGCTACTTGTAGGGCTAGGAAGAAAAGCTTGGTCGCCCGGTTGTCTCCAGAAATTTAGGTTCTGTCTTCTGATATTGACAATTCCTCCGAGAGCATCATTTCCATCAGCGAATCGGAGCCCATCAATTACAACATCATTCCCGTATGAATAGTTCATCAACACAGACAAGTCAAAATTCTTGTATTTAAATGTGTTTGTCATACCTCCAGAGAAATCTGGTAACGGACTACCTGTTACCACCCTATCTCCTGTCCCAGGATTTGTTGTTGGATTTCCATTAATATCCAGCCATTCGGCATCTCCGGTCTGTGGATTTACACCTTGGTAGCGAATTAGGAAGAAATTGTTCAATGACTCACCTTCGATAGCACGTTGGATTGCTCCGTCAATAATTCTTCTTCCTTGCGCATCCGTTGCGGCATCCTCATTGAGTTGCAATACCTTATTATCTATGGTGGTAAGGTTTATTGAGGTGTTCCATTGAAAGTCCGTGGTGCGCACATTTATGGTATTAAGCTCGAATTCCCAACCTGTATTTTCCATGACCCCAATATTCCTACTGATGGCAGAAAAACCAGTTAATGGTGGGAGTACTTGATTCAACAATAAATCGCTGGTCTTTTTTTTGAAATAGGACGTGTTGAAACTAATTCTACCATTTAGAAATGTAGATTTAAGACCAATATCCAAAGTCTCACTTTCTTCCCATTTGATATCAGGATTTTCCGGCTGAGCAGGTATCACTCCGGATTCACCGTTATAATCGGCTATTGCACCCGCACTGAAGAGACCCAAGGAGGGAAAAGTACCAAGTCGGTCATTTCCAACCGTACCCAAACTGGCTCTCAGGGATAAAAAATCGAAGAAATCCAAATTCTTTACAAAGGGTTCTTCTGAAAGCGTCCATCCCACAGCCCCCGACCAGAAATATCCAAATCGATTGTTTGCCCCAAAACGCGATGAGCCATCCCTTCTTACCGAACCTTCCACGAGATATTTCCCCTGATAATCATAGGTGACTCTTGAAAAAAGACCATAGTACCTGGTAGGATTTCTAAAGCCCTCATTAATTGTAGGAGTAGAGGAAGATCCCAAGTTCCGAAGGTCATCACTTAGAAAACCTGTTCCTTGGATATTAAGCCTGGCTTGAAGGGATTCCTCATAGTTCAGACCTAAAAGAACGGTTAAGTTATGACTATCACCGTATTGGTCGCTGTAAGTCAATATCTGATTGGTAAGCCATCTTTCATCGGTGGCCTTTAAGGAAGAAGCGCTACCGCCAGGAGTATTGAACTCAGCATTTCTTATGAATTCATCCGACTCCAATCTATCGATACCGAATTCAGAACGCCATGTAAATCCGGGTAAAAAACTAACTTCGGTAAAAACATTTCCGATAACACGGAATGTTTTGAGTTCCCTTGTATCTAGAGCAACTCTCGCAAATATATTGGGGATAAACGACCCCGATTGAGCAAAATTTCCCTCATCGTCAAAGGCTGAAACTATGGGGCTTTGAAGAAACGCAGTCGTGAATGGCGCATTTATGGAGTTTTCAACGGAAATCCTATTCAATCGCGTATTGGTAACTCCAAGGTTCATTCCTACTTTCAACCAATCATTCACATTGGTGTCCAGATTGAGCCTTGCACCAGCTCTTTCCAAATTGTTACCGATTACGAACCCTTCCAAATCTTGATAATCCAATCCAAAAAAGAACGATGTTTTTTCAGAACCTCCTCTCACACCTAGATTATAATTCTGGGAAATTCCAGTTCTTTGAACACCTCCCAGCCAATCTGTTCCGCCAGAGCCAATTGATCCTAGGCCCAAACTTTCTGGTGTCACGGTCGTACCTTGTTGAATAGAGGCAACCTCTGCTTTAAAGCTTCTAAATTCATCCGCTGTAAGGATGTCAGGTGCGTCGGTTGATTCAGAAAACTGGGTGTTCATGTCGAACGTAACTGTCGTTCGAGAGTTCCTTTTTCCCTTTTTTGTAGTTATTAGAATAACCCCATTAGCTCCACGCGCACCATATATTGAAGTAGCTCCGGCATCCTTCAGTATGGTTAAGGTGGCAATATCATTTGGGTTTACATAAGACAAAGGGTTTATCCCAGTATTACCTCCTGAGTTGAATGTATTTATATTATCGGTAATGGGCACCCCATCAATAACAATTAAGGGTTGGCTGCCCGAATTAATTGAATTTACACCTCGAATACGTATAACTGCGGCTGATCCAAGCACTCCAGAGGCATTGACAATCTGGGTGCCCGCTGTTTGACCTTGTAAAAGTTGATCCGCGGAGACTACTTGGAGGTTTTCAATCGCTTCTTCTTTAACAATGCCCACGTTCTGTATAATCTTGCGTTCTTCCTGACCGCCATATCCTACCACCACGACCTCATCAAGGGCCTCGGCGTCTTCGCTCATATCGACATCGATGATACTATTACTTCCTACAGTCCTTCTTTCGTCCCTTTGGCCGATATAGCTATATAAAAGGAATTGGCCAACACTGGCTTTAATAGAATAATTACCGTCGAAGTCGGTTTGAGTACCGGTATTTGTACCCACCACCACAATATTTACCCCAGGGAGAGGTAGTCCATTTTGATCGGTGACCGTACCGGTGATTGTTTTCTCTTGGGCCCTTACGGTAATGACGCACAACAGCAACAGAACCATTGACCCGAAAAGTCTTCTTAGTTTCATAGAGTTTTGAGTTTTGTTAGTAATTAAGAATTTGTGCAACTGAGAAAGGAGGGCGGAAGGTGCGCAGATAGCTAATTCAAAAACACTTCATCTAAATGAGAACAAAACCAAATGGATACTGTTCTGTAGGAAGTAAGGCCTCTCACCGCCCTACCTTTACAATTGCGAAATAAAAGAAGTGGATTTCGATACAGGTCTGATAACGTCCGATAATAGATTATATCGGTGGCGAAAATCGCAGATTACCCAAGAGGTTTCAATTGGCTGGTTTTTCTAAAAGCCGAGGGGGTTGAGGAGGTATACTTTTTAAATGCCTTGTTGAATGTCATCCTATTGTTGAAACCAACATGGTAGAGTATATCCAAAATTTCCCACTTCCAACCCGAACTGGAATATTCCAATAGCATTTGCTTTGCCTCTTCAATTCTGTAGTGGTTAATGAAATCAAAATAATTCATGCCAAAATGCTCGTTGATGACTTGTGATGTATTATGTCTGTTGGTACCCAATTTATTCGATAATGCTTCAAGGTCCAGATTATGTTCACGGTATACTTTTTCCTTGGTCATTAAAATCTCAAGTTGCTGTTTAAGTTCTTTTGAAAAGGATTCGGTAAGACCCGATTTACTATACTTAAAAAGAATGGCATCTTTGACCGTTATGGTCCCTGCAAAAACTTTTGGTTGCGCATAACCAAAATATCCCACCAATAATACGGATAAGGACATAAAAGAAATCCATGTATGAATTGGTACCAATGGGGAAATACTGCCAAGAGTCACACTAATGATGTAAAATACATATCCTATTATGTAGAGAATATAAAAGGTCATGAAGAACTTTTGCCATTTAATGTTTTCCCTTCCTGCCTGTGCCTCCTTTTGGCTGTCTTTGTTTTCTCGAAACAAAAGGTAAACAAAGAGGCCATATAAAATCAGGGAGATTATTTTGGCCAAAATCACCCAATCTAGGATTTTCACACCCTTGAAATTCAGCATGAACATCAGTTTTTGCTGTCCACTTGAGAGATACAGATGGGAATTTTTAAGGATATAAAGCAGACAGGGCAACAAATGCAGACCATCTATCCATTTAAACCGGTGTCCCCTTGTAACCCTTTTGAAGTAGAAATAGACCAATGGTCCGTACAGAAAGGAAAAAGAGGCAGAAGCAAAAAGAATATGAGGGAAACTAAATCGGTAGTTGGTAATGTACATACATATTTGCACAATGAATATACTATGTAAGAGCACATAGAAACTAATAAGCCTTTGAGCAAGAATGTCCTTGGTTTTTCTGACATTAAGCAGTAGGAAAAGAAAAAAACCAATCAATCCTATATTGAAATAGACCAAAGCGAAAACACTCAAATTGGGCCTATAGCTTTTCTCGATAGATTTGAAGTTCTTCGAATCCCGTATGGTTTCAAATTCGGAGCTTTCAAGGATAGAGACATCGAAATTGCTTTTGATATATTTTCGTAGATATTCTGTTGCTTGTTCCTTTTGACCCAAGATCCCATAACATTTGGATATTTTTTCAAAGAGAACAACGCTATCGGGATATTGAAGCAGGTGCGCTTGTTTATAATAGGCTATTGCGAGCTCGAAGCGACCCTTGGTATAATTCCCTTCCCCAATTTCAAAACTGTTATTTCCGCTAAGATCAAGCAAAAGGGTATCGCTCCCAGATTGGGAAATGCCATGTAACCCTATCCAGAATATTAGTGTAAAGCTTATAAAACTTAGTTTCCTACCTTCCATCGGCAATTATCCCCAAATTATGGCTGAAATATAAAATCCAATATAAATAATATATAACTCCCGATAGGATATTATGAAACAGCCCTAAAATTGCCTAAAAATCTTATCCGGTAAGCTCAAAGCTAGGTTCAAAACCACTATTTATTTCTCTAAAAAGTCTGATAAGCAACCTTCGCCAAGGACATGCATCCCATTATAAAGAGCCGTATGAAAAGAACGACCCTCCTTATTCTAATGATTGGCCTGCTCGGTTTGATGGGCTGCGGGGACGATGATGGTTCCACGGGCTTTCAGTTTGTGCTCTTGGAGGTCACTGAGGCAAACTTTCCCGACGCGTTTACTGTTGGGGAGGTGTATTCCATTGAAGTAACCTATCTCAACCCAGATGCCTGCACCTTCTTCGAAACCTTTGATATAATAGGTACAGGGCAGACCGAACGACAGGTTATCCCCATAGCCAGTCGTTTTCCTGAAGAAGCCTGTACTCTAGACATTGAAGAACGTACAGCTACTTTCGAGTTTGAGGTGTTTTACGACCAACTCCATGTTTTTCATTTCTTCACCGGCAGAGATTCCAACGGCGAAAGCCAATTCCTTACTTACGAGATTCCCGTTGAATAGCTAGAAGGATCCCCTTGCATATAATGAACAGCAACCCACGGTCCCAAAGGATTGTTTTGTGGGACTGTAACAAAATGCCAAAAAGGATATCTTTTCTGTAGGAACAAGCCTAGGTTAAAAACATTTGAGGTACCTAAAGTTGTTTTCCAAGTCCAAGAACAATCAAATGCAGAGACCAAGACCATGCTTAAAAACTACATAAGACTAGCCCGGCGAAACCTTCTTAAAAACAAGGGCTTTACAGTAATCAATATCATTGGGCTTTCAATTGGTTTAGCCTGTTTTATTGCGATAGCAATGTACGTTGCCGACGAATTAAGCTATGACCAGTATAATGAGAAAGCCGATAGGATTTACAGAGTAAATTCAGACCTTCGATTTGGGGGTACTGACCTTAATATGGCAGTAAGCGCAGACCCGATGGGACAAACCTTAAAAAACGACTATCCAGAAGTGGAGGAGTATGTGCGTTTTTATAATTCAAGCGGTTCCAAATTGATTAAAAAGGGTAATGAGTTCATCAAAGAAGAAAGAGTCACTCATGTTGATTCTACATTGTTCAGTGTATTTACGCTCCCTGCCATTATTGGGAACCTCAAAACTGCATTGAACGAACCTAATACTGTGGTCGTCACCCAATCAACTGCGGAGCGATATTTCGGAGGAGCAAACGATGCAATTGGCCAAGTCTTGGAAACCGATGACGATCAGGACATACCTTATAAGATAACGGCGGTCATTGAGGATATTCCGAAGAATTCCCATTTCAATTTCGATTTCTTCTTCTCTATGCACAATGTGGATTATCCATTCGGAAATTTTCTTAGCCATAACTTTCATACCTATGTTTTGATGAGGCCTGGAACAAATTATAAGGTTTTCAATCAAAATTTTGAACAGATCATCCAAACATATATTCTTCCTCAGGCATCAGAATACATGCAAATAGATAGTATGGAAGAGTTCGAAAAAGGAGGCAATAGACTTGAATACTCGTTAATACCCTTGACCGATATCCATTTGTATTCCTCAAGAGGAGTGGAAATGGGGGTTAATGGCAATATCCAATATGTCTACATTTTTTCTGCAGTGGCACTGTTTATTCTTCTAATCGCCTGTATAAATTTTATCAACCTGACCACTGCACGTTCTTCCGGCAGAGCAAAGGAAGTTGGTATAAGAAAGGTCTTGGGGACAAAAAGAAAATCCCTTATTTATGGATTCTTGGTGGAATCGATATCGATTACATTCCTAGCCTTGTTTTTCGCTTTGATAATGGTTTGGCTGTCGTTGGGTTGGTTCAATACGCTTGCAGGAAAGGAAATGAGCATTTCTATGTTATTGCATCCATTTAGCCTTATTCCATTGCTGATGTTGCCTTTTGTGGTCGGAACACTGGCTGGAATATATCCTGCCTTTTTTCTCTCCGCTTTTCGTCCATTGACGGTTTTAAAAGGAAAAATGACATCTGGACATAAAAAAAACAATCTAAGAAACTTTTTGGTGGGGTTTCAGTTTACAACTTCAATAGCGTTAATAATAGCGACCCTAGTCATATATAAACAATTGAATTACATACAGACCACCCAAGTAGGGTTTGATAAAGATCAGGTCTTGATTGTGGATAATTCAGGGATTCCTAATCCATCGCGTGTAACCTTAAGGAAGGAAATAGAGCAACAAAACGGTATCAAATCAACCTCATTTGCTGGGTATCTTCCCGTTTCGAATTCATCAAGATCCGACTCCTCGTTTTCAACAGAAGCCGTCATGACCGAATCAAACGGATTCAATATGCAAAATTGGAGAATCGACTATGATTATATTTCTACCCTTGGCATGGAAATAATTGAGGGCAGAAACTTCTCCTCTCAGTTTGGCACAGATTCCACTGCAATAATCATTAATGAATCCGCTGCCAAACTAGCGGGTTTTGATAGACCCATTGGCAAGAAATTATACACGGCCGATAGGGACAACAATCCATTGGTCTATACAGTTATTGGTATAGTTAAAAACTTCAATTTCTCATCATTGCGCCAAAATATAGGCCCTGTGTCACTAAGACTGGGTAATAATAGCTGGAGGACCGCCTATCGACTACAAACATCGGACATAGCGGGAATGATTGCTTCAATTAAAGATAAATACAAAGATGTGGCACCTGAGATGCCGTTCAACTATTCATTTTTAGACGAATCCTTTGACACCATGTACCATCAGGAACGACGTGTCGGAAAGGTAGCATTGACCTTTGCCTTCCTAGCCATTCTTATTGCGTGTCTTGGATTATTTGGACTGGCGACTTACATAGCTGAGCAGCGCACCAAGGAAATTGGGATACGAAAGGTACTGGGGTCCTCGGTTTCAAGAATTGTGACAATGCTTTCCAAGGATTTTTTAAAGCTGGTGCTCATCTCATTTGGGATAGCAGTGCCCATTGCATGGTGGGCCATGGAGGGATGGTTACAGGACTTTGCCTTTAGAGTAGACCTAAGTTGGTGGATCTTTGCGATAACTGGACTTAGCAGTATGTTGATCGCCCTGTTAACTCTTAGTCTCCAGACTATACGCGCTGCAATGGCTAACCCTGTAAATTGCTTAAGGACGGAATAGACCTTCTAAATGGATATCTTATTCAGTATCCGAAAAAATTCCGCTCCTAAAAATTCCGCAATCAGTTATCTTTAGGGAATAACGAAAAAGCCTACTAGGTTCCGCTTAAATCAAACATGTTCCCTATGTCAAAAGTTTTTAGGAAAATTCGACAGACATTATTGAAAGAAAATAGATTCAGTAAGTATTTGCTTTATGCGATAGGTGAAATAGTACTTGTAGTTATTGGAATTTTGATTGCACTACAAATCAACAATTGGAGCGAGGCAAGAAAGCGGAATATCGAAGAAGAAGAATTGCTCGTTGCACTAATCGAGGACTTTGAGGAGAACAAAAATAGAATTGATGAAGCCATCAGTCGGGAAAAGGATATGATTAAAATGAGCAGGTCCCTAATTGGTGCAATGCAATCGGACCAAAAAACCATGAATACGGATTCCATTAGATTCTGGGTTGCTTCCGGAGCCAAGTCGTGGTGGAAGGCTGGATTTGTGACGGGCACCTACGATGCCATGGTAAGTTCCGGTAAAATTGAAATTCTGGAAAATGATAACCTAAAAAGGATTCTCTCCCAATTCGCCGCAGATATCAATTTAGGGTTTGAGGACCATGAAGAATCTATGAGCTATTTAGTCGAGATGAACAAGATATCCGCTGATGTTGCTCCAGCCCTTATTCACGACATTCAACGTAAGGAACTTGGAGTGATAGTAAATAGTAAAGACCTTGATGCGCCCATAAAAAAACTTATGGGAAATGATGCCTATCTGGGCTTCCTGATTTCAAAGACATGGCTCGAAACCCTTAGAGTTGGCTATCAAGAAAAACTACGGGCCTATATTGATGAAATAATTGCAATTTGTCAATCGGAGCTAAAAAAATAAAAAAAGCTAAAAGACACAATATTCATGAAGAGAACCTTACTGATCACTTTAATATGCATTGCATTTTTTTCCTGCAAGAGGGAAGCAAATATTCAAAATGCACCAAGCTTTGAGATTTTAAAGGACTCATTGTCCTATGAGTTGGCTGAAATCCAAAAGCAAGGATCCATTAAGGGATTTGGTGTGGCCATTGTCAATGAAGATACAACCCTATATGCCAAGGGATTTGGCCACTCAAATGTTGACCCGGAACGTGCATACACCATAAAAACACTTCAGAACATTGCTTCCGTTTCAAAGACACTTATTGGTATTTCCTTGTTGAAAGCTCAGGAAATGGACAAACTAAGCCTGGAAGATCCGGTGAACAACTATTTGCCATTCGAGATATTCAATCCCTTTCATCCCGAAGATACCATAACCATTAAGCACCTCGCGACCCACACCTCTTCCATTCAAGATGGTGATTTGTATGGACAGAAGTCATACATTCTTAAGAATACGGAAGATACTTTAAGAATCAAATCGATACCTAGCGCCGAAGCCTTCAATGCACCCGGATCGGACATGGATATGGGTTTGTTTCTAAAAAACTTTTTATCATCCAAGGGTGAGTGGTACCAGCGTACAAACTTTTTGGAAAACAAGCCTGGTCAGCTCTATGAATATACCAATGTTGGTGCCACACTAGCGGCCTACATAATAGAAATTGTCACAGGAACTTCATATGCCGAGTTTACAAAAAAACACATTTTGGCACCTTTGGAAATGACTTCTTCTGGCTGGAATACTGCCGAGCTGGACACTACATTACTAACGCAACTTTTTACCGTCGATGGTAAACAAATACCGGACTATAAATTGATTACGTACCCAGATGGCGGACTGATAACTTCGGTTACCGACAAAGCAAAATATCTTTCCGAAATTATTAGGGGGGGTTCAGGTAACGGTAAATTACTATCCGAAAAGAGTTATAGACTTTTCTTTAGCGAGTTTCTTTCAGAAAGCAATTTTGAAGAGGAACGGGACACGGATAGACCGTTTGATGATGAGTATAACAGCGGACTCTTTATTGGGCACACCCCTATCGGGCAGATAGGCCATATGGGAGGGGATCCCGGAGTATCAACCTTTATGTTCTTTGATCCCAAAACCAAAATTGGAAAATTACTTTTTGTGAACACAGATCTTGATAGAGAAGGTGCCGATGAGTTCTATAACATTTGGGATAAATTAGGGGTGTACGAAAAAAGAATGGGCCAACAAACCGAACGTTGAAAGCTCAATTAAGGCATTAAAATCTAAACCAACCTCCCGCCTCCATCCACATGGATGATTTCTCCCGTAACAGACGCGTTGGACATTAAAAAGATTACAGCAGATGCAACCTCCTCGGAGGATGCGATTTTTTTTACAGGAAGGGAGGCGGCTACATTTTTCAAAACTTTTTCCTTGTCCTCGCCCAAAATGTGGTCCCACATTGGTGTATCTGTGTATCCTGGAGCCACGGCATTGAACCTAACATGTGGGAACTCCATCACCAAGACCCTGGCCATTTGCTCTGCAGTCGAAGTTGCCAAGCCTGAGACCCAAGCACCCTTTATGGGTCTATCGGTAGAGACTCCTCCGGTGAAAATTATAGAGCCTGAATCTTTCATTTTTTCAATGGCGGCGCGGACCACTCTGAGACTTCCCAAGATTCTTGTATCAAAGGCTTTCATATTTTCTTCCAACTCGCCCTCGGTTACAGGACCCAATTTGGTAGATCCAGCAGCGATATAAATGTGGTCCAAGCTGTCTATGCCTTTAAAAAATGCCTCTATCTCCAAGTCGTTGACTATATCCAACTGAGCCCCTTCAACGGATGGGCCAATTGTTTTGGCTACTTTAAACGCGTTTTCACCATTGCGTCCGGTAAGTACAACTTTTGCCCCGTAGCCAAATGCTAGCTCCGCCACTGCTTTGCCAATTCCTGAAGTGCCGCCTACAACCAAGATTTGCTTTTCTTTCAAATTCATAGTCCGTAATTTTTGTTTCAGCAAATGTATTATCGGGTATCTTTACTAACAAATCAGGGTATACATACAATTTTGTTCGTTTTCAATAATGAGAAAGTCCAACTCTTCAAATTCCATCAATGAAAAATCAATATTGGAAGATTGTCCAATAACATCTACATGGCTGGCCATTGGTGGGCGGTGGAAACTAGTGATAATCTGGCAACTTAGAGACAGTCCCATGAGATATAATATGCTCTTTAGAGCCATCCCAAACATTTCACAAAAGATGCTGACCCAACAGTTAAAATCCTTAGTTGAGGAAGGGTGGGTATACAAGACCGATTTTAAGGAAATCCCTCCAAGAACTGAATATAAGCTTTCAAAACTAGGTTTATCGTTCCTTCCTATTTTACGGAAGATTTATGACTGGGGCAAAGAGAACGACATTGCAGCTAAATACTCTGTTGGACCTTTCAAAGAGGAGCCAAGAACTAAACACAGGTAGTGGTTTTTTATGCTGTTTGATGTTTTTCTTACTACCTTGAATCGGTATAGATGGCAACAGCAATTTTAGAATCAGCCGTTCCATAGTATAAAAACCACTTTTCTCTAAAATAAACTAGCCCTTCCACAAAACAGACTTCATTAACCTCACCTACTCTCTCATAGTCTTTGTCCGGACGGATAAAGCTGTTTTCTGTCCTATCTATTAGTTTATAAGGCAAATTTTTATCGAATAGTGCCTGACCTGCAGAATATGTAAATTTTGGTAAACTTGAATCATTGTAGTTTTCAGCGTTGCTGCCATTATAAATCAATAGAATACCCTCATCCCTTATCAAAGCATAAGGCCCAGGTTCTACTAATCGACTGTCAAAGTAACCCATTCTTGGATGTAGCACAGAAATCCGTTTACCAGTCTCCGAATTTTCTGCCACTTCCCAATTGATAAGGTCTTCAGATGATGCCAAGAAGATATTTGTATCGCCAAAGTACATCCAATACCTCCCATTGATTCTTTTTGCGATTATTTGGTTTCCTTGTAGTTCACTTACTATTGCTCCGGCTTTGGACCAAGTATCCTTATACTTCTCGTCCTTCAATACCAAGCCATGTTTGACCCACGAAAACAAATCTTTTGATGTGGCAATACTTAATCGCGCTGTTTTTCCGTCATAGGAGGTGTAAGTCATTATATAATCCCCTGTTTCACTTTGTATAATTCTAGGGTCTTCAACACCATCAAAATAGCAGAAATAACAATCTTCTGAGTTTGGTTGTTGGGGTAAACTCTTTTTATAATTCCACTCATAAATTTTCATAGAATCATTATCCGGATAAAATATGGGGAAAGGCATTTTCTGGAAGTGAAGACCGTCGGTGCTAGTGGCCATTCCGATTCGTGAAGTTCCACTTGAATCCTGCGCTCTGTACAATAGATAAACCTGGTCGTTTTTTACGACAGCCGTTGGATTAAGGACATTCCTTTCTTCCCATTTCACAGTATCGGTTGTTATAGGCTCTAGAAATCCCAATTCAGGGGAAGGGCTTAAAATGGGATTGATGCTATCTACTTTTTCAAAATACGGGAAGGCCCAATTTGCAGCATTGTTATACTGAAACTCTTTAATAGGTTTTTTGGGTTCACAACCGAAAAAGAGGAACACAATACATAGCGGTATTAATGGTTTCATTTCGTTTTATATTCAATTGTTTCGATTGCAGACAATGGGTTGAACATGACGGCATAGGGCAGGTCTCACGGGCAGCCAGTATAAATATAGAGAAAATGTACTTGGGACTAGGCAAGATGTACAAAGCCCATTGATGGTAATAAGCAAAAGGACTTGGTGATTTTGTGGGTACAGAGGGACATTTCCATCGACCTTATTTTTCGGGGGATAAAAAGAAGAAAATCCTATTTCATGCTCAATTACATGTGGCATCTAAGTATCGAAAATAAAAACCCCAGAAATACTGGGGGTTCGAAGTGGTGATCGCGGAAGGATTCGAACCTTCGACCGTCTGCTTAGAAGGCAGGTTTACTAATTTTCTAAGCAATTTATATTAATATAATTGTGTATTTAAACTTATTTAAAGTCCAGAATAAGTTCGAAAGAATACCCCACTAAGCACCCAAAACACCTCCCAATTTAAACATGGGCAAATACATGGCAACAAGAATAACACCTACAAAAAATCCAACAAATAGGATGATCATGGGTTCCAAAAGCGTTGAAAGTAGTTTGGATTTTTGTTGTACCTCTATGCTGTATTGGTGATTTAAGCGCTCAAAAATAAATTCGGTTTGGTTGGTCTCCTCGGCCACTTTGATCAAGGAAATCATTTTAGCATCAAAAACCCCAGCCAGCATCATGCTTTTGGAGAGACTATTTCCTTGAAGAATGTTTTTGTTAATTTCATCCAATCCTTCTTTTATTGGAATAAAATCTATCATTTTACCCGCTAGTTCTATACTGTTGAGCATGGGTACCTTCGAGGCTGCCAAAAGGCTCATGGCCCTCGTCAATTGCGCCATGTACACCGCTTTCACAAAACTTCCCAAATAAGGAATTTTTAATAGGAACCAATCACGAAACCCCCTGATTCTGGGGTTTTTAAAGAGCTGTTTTCTGACTATCAGCAGAATGCAGACACCGATTACCAACCACCAGCCAAAATTGGTAAAGAAATCTGATGCCGCAACCACCATTTTCGTTATCCAGGGCAGGTCGACCTGATTTTGTTCGAAAATATCTTGAAACATGGGAACCACAAGCCGAAGCATAAAAAGAACCACTAAAACCGCCGTCACCAAAATTATTATGGGATAGGTAAGCGCATTGATCAAGCTTCTACGCTGCTCATTCTTCTTGGAAAAAAAACTTCCCAACTCCTTGGTAATCTCAGTCAAAGTCCCAGATTCTTCACCGATACGTATGGAGTGGTATTCGTATTCGGTGAATTCTTTCTTATCTTTTATGGTATCGGAAAAGCTACTCCCTAAGACCAGACTTTTGGCCATATCCTGTATGAAATTCTGTAGCTTTTCCTTTTTTTGGCCTTCTTGAATCAGCTCCAAGGCTTCTTTTAGCGTAATGCCTGCTTTCAATAGAACACTGAGTTCAGTATAAAAATCTTCTTTGCGTTTGTTGGAAAATGTAGAACCAAAAAGGGCAATTTCCTTCTGCCAAATGTTGGACCGCTCCGGACCTTTGGTAACATCAGTGGATGTCTCTGTCGCTATGTTTTCTAATTTAAATCCCATTAGTCCATATAGGTTTCAGCAGCATTTGCTTTGTACACAAAAATGGATGCTCCCTCCTGATTTCGAACTCCAAGTCCCAAAGCATCCAACTCCCCTGTTTCAATGGGATTGCCCAAAAAAAAGAAATCCTTGTTTTTTATTTCGACCCGAAAAGTGTCCAGATTTCGAAGGACCACCTTCTCCTGGAATTGATAGCGAACCTGTTCAAAAGGGTTCTCCAACTGTATACTGCCGTCGATACGATTCCCATAAATTCTGGAAAACGTTCGAAAATCGCGCCATAAGGCCTGCTTCAATTCATTTTCCCCACTTCTTAGTTCTAAATCCTCGCGTACAGCGAACATCTGTTTTTGCACCAAGTTTAAAACCGAAAATGCAAGCCCTACTACGATTACGGTGATCAACAGAACCACCAACATTTCACTAAGGGTGAAAGCCTTTATTTTTGATTTCATTTCACTCATTTTGTATCACAAGGGTTTCCACTTGCTTTTGGTTGTCCAAATGGGTCGCCTCTATGAGAATCATGGCACCCTCTTGGGTCAGCGCTATTTCCCAACCTTTCCATTCTTCATAATAGGGCACCGTAAGCTGTTTGTTCATACAAGCATATTCCAGCTGCTGTAGATGTTCTTTTATTGGACTTAAATTGGATTTCACCTGAGCCGCCATCAGGGTGTTCATGACCAAACTGGCTATCATAAAAACAACAACGATCAAAACCGTGGCCACCATGGTTTCCATCAATGTTGAAGCTTTTATTTTTCTCAATACAGCCATTTGGCAACACCTTGTTTAGCATTGGAGGCATAGCCCACACCTACAAATTCGCCAGGAACTTGGGTAACATCCATTTCGCCATTGAACAAATGATTTTGGTACACATTCCCATTTTCCATGGCAATGAAGGATGCTGTGGTTACACTGCCCAGGACCCTTCCCTTTAACTCCAAATTCTTTTCACAATGCACTTGGCCCACCACTTGTGCATCCGCATCAATTCTGATCTGAGGATAATAGCGCTGTTTATCATCCTCATTAAAATAGCTCACCACCCCCTTTACAATGCTATGGTCGGAAATAAGAATTTCCGGGGATGTCCCAAAAGAGTTTCTTCCTGCAGATTTATTTTTCTCCCTGTCCAAAATAACCAAAGCGGATGGATAAGAAAGCTCGCATTCCTTTCCTACAGAGATGTTTTTGGATGAAATTACCTGAAACGTACCCTTTACCCCATCTTTGATGATGACCTGGGGAGCGACCAGGATAACATCTTGTAAATGGGTGGTAGGTTCGATGACCAATTGTTGCGTTCCTCGAACAATGATGTTTCCAATCAGTTTTTTTCCGGAAAGATTCAAAACATCCCCATCCAACCACAGGGTGGGCTCCTTAAACGAATTTTTGATCTCGTTTGTAGTAACCAGACTTGGCTGCACAATGTTTTTTTGATGGGCCTCTGCCAGTAGTTGGGCTATCGACGAGCGTATTTCACCATCAATTCCCGGTAACCGTCGGCTACTCAAACGTTGTCTTCCTTGAATGGGTCGATTCCCATAAAAGGCTTGTCCTCCGATATTACCAGGGCGTATTCCTTGTTTTGGAAGAAAGGCATCACCCTGAATCTTGGCACGCCCCACAATGACCATAGGTCGGTCGTTATCCTTTAAGAACAACGCGGTGGTGGGGCCAGGAAGCCTCCCCCCTGTCAATGCCACTCGGGTAAAACTATTTTTTTGGAAGGTTGCGGTCACTGTATTTAAGCTATAAACACCCCAAAATTTTTGGTCTATTTCCGTACTGATGCCATCATTGGGCAAGCGCTGGGAATTACGCTCCATTGAACTTTCTTCTTGCAATGCCATTTGAAGCACCAGGTCTGTACGCTTTATGGTCTCCACAAACCGATCTGTTTTCTTCGAAAAGAGCAAATGGGTATAGCTCAACAACACAAAAGTGAGCAACAGAACTGCAATTACCGCTCCAATGAAGAGGACAAATTGCAGGGATCCCCCTCTTATTTTTTTCTTGTACTTCATGGCGTAAGGCTTACCTTTTTTAATACCCCATGATAGCGATAGGTAATGCTCCCCTCTGAACCCCGAACTAAAGTGATCTTAGCGACCGACCGACCTTTTTCCAATAGATGCTGTTGCCCATTAATGGTCACAAAATAGATTCGTTTTTTGGTGCTGCTATTGTACATGGAACCGGTGTACCTCACATCAATTGACGGAATTTCCCTTTTCACCACTTTGGCTTGAGGTGTTTTCTTGGGTTTCGAGCTGGTCAGGGTGCCTAAAAATGGATCCCGATAATCGGCTTTGATGCTAAAGGTGTCCCGGGCTGCCATTTCCATGGGAGCGTAACTCTTCGCAACAAAGGAGTTTTGTTTTTGAGGTTCCGGGGAAAGTGTAGCAAAGATGCGATAGGCGATAACTCCCCAGATGATGAGCACAACACCCAACAGTATGTAGGTTTTAATGTTCTTTCCCATCTTAGTTTACTGTAAAACTGAAGGTACTGCTATCGTCACTCTCGTTACCGGCGGCGTCAAAGGCCTTTACGAACCAATAAAAAGTTCCTGAAGCAAAGTTGGCCGCATATGCCTTATTGGCCCCGATATCTTTTCCGACCAAATTCTGAAGGCCGGCATCCGAAAAGAAATAAATACTGTCCCGCTCAGCGGTGCCGGGAACATCTTCACGGGTCCAACTGAAATTTACCGTGGCTTCATCTTGGGAGGCTCCGTTCAGCGGTGCTATAAGCTGCGGGGTATTGGGCGGGTCCAAATCCACATTTTCGTCACCGTTGACTGTAAAGGTGCTGGAAGTATATGGGGTTTCAAAACCACTGTTTTGGGCCCTTATTCGCCATTCGTAGTTGCCGTTGACCAATTCTTGCTGAATCTGCGTGCTTACCCTGCCCAAAGTATCCACCTCAAAAATACTGTCCAGGACCAATTGCTGGGTATCCACAAAACTTGGGGCAGCCAACTGAAAGCGATAGGCAGTGGCATCCTCTACCCTATCCCAATTAAAGTTTACGGTATTGGAGTTGACCACCGTGCTATCCAATGGGGCAAAGATGGCGACCTGTCGGTCGGAGAGGTCCACTTCTTCCAAAATATCTTCACAAGCGGTCAAAAAAAGCACCACAGCCGCTACGTACATCCCTATTTTCCATTTCATAGTTTAGAACTTTAAGTAGGATTCGTCCTTTTCCATCTTTCGGGCCTTTAAAAAGGTACCTTTAGGGCAACGTTCCCCTTCGGCAATCAGATTTTTGATTTTTTTGCGGTGCAGAACATCTTCCCCCCAACAGAAACTGGACAGCTGATAATCGAACACCTGGAGCTCGGAAAAGAAAAAGCTGTTTTGCTGATTGCCATTGATCAAGACCACTTTTAGGGAGCCATATTCATCTTTCTGCAATTGAACGGCCTCCGCGTTCAAGAATACCACCAATTCGCTTTCGGATAAGGCCAAATCCAAACCGGTTACCAGTTTGTAGGCATCGTCCGCTGTCAAATACTCCCGTAAACTTTCATGGGCTTCGGAGTTGAGCATTTGCGTCAAGGCTACTTTATCGGTTAACTGTAGCCGAACATATTTGGGCTTATAGGGCAGGGAATCATTATAGGAAATGGAATTGATTCGCGCAGCGCGTTGCATCAATCGCGCATAAGTGGTGTAGCTTTTGGTATTAAAGGGCATTTGTTGCAGTTCCACCTTAAGGGTGGGCCAGGAAGGGATACCCGCAGGTTCCACGGTGGAGTAGAACATATCGCCTTGGGTCTGCACCACATTGCCCAGTTCGGGCAGCACCAATTGGGATTCCTGTTTTTTGGTTTTGTAACTGGAACATCCCAAAAGCATGGAAACCAGAATGGTAGAAAATAAAAAAAGAAACGTACTTCGCATCGTACAACTTTGTGTATTAAAAATAACAAAATTGTACAGTTTTTTCGTACTTCTATCAAAAAATCAGCCCCAAATATAAGGGGCTGGTTATAAAAGTTAGGTCACCGCCGGTTCAGGGCAGTAGTACCTGGGCTATTATTCTTTGAAGGCAATATCCCGACTAATAGTGTTAGCAAAATCAAATATCTGGGATAAGTCGTTGAAATCTTTAATGTTCAACGATTTTTTCTTGATCAAGGCTGCAATTTGAATTTGCTCACTGTCGTCAAAAAAATCAATCAATTTGGATTTTTTACTTGGAATTTGACTTGCAATATTCGTATTGAGGTCCAAGGCATACAGTTCAGTACGGTGTACGAATTTGCTCGGCACATCGAGCATAAAGGAATTAGCAGCCTTTTTTCCCTCTTTATAGGTCACTAAGGGTCTTTCCATAAGCTGGTATTTATCTCCTTTGCTTTTGGTCAATAAATACTCATCATATCTGTTCCCTTTTTTATCCATAAAGGCGACAAACTTTAACACATCTTGGTTGTCAAAAACAAATTTTAGGTTTTTATCCTTGACCAATGCTTTGGCCACCTCATCGGGGGAATTGGTTTTTTTGATTTCCATTTCTTTATTAAACCCGTTGTATCGGGCATAGAAAGTGCCTACACGTTCTTCCCCATAAAATAAAGCACCTTTTTGAAAAGCATCCGCTAGGTAAGGGCTTCCCAGAACATCCGAGATTTGAACGGTTGTACCTTGGGCATTGGCTGATTTTAAATCGGCAAACGTAAAGAAATTGGAAGGGATCCTAGTTTCGGTATACCCTACAACGCTTGCTTCGCAAGCGGCATGTACTGTGCCTTGGGCATACATGGCAGCACTGCCAAAAAACGCCATAAAGGCGAGGCTTATTACTTTTTTCATGATAATTGGTATTTGAATTAGCGACTTCCCTAAAGTTAAGGTTTTGTTTTTGTTGATAGTCAGGTAATTACGATAATTTATAAAAAAGAAGGGATTTTTAAGAATTTACCCGTTTTTTACAACCAAAATTTTGCATATATGCAACGATTTTATGGATTTGTTGTTTACTCCTAAATGCCTTTTTTAGAAGAACTAGATGACCTATACTCCAACCAATTCGTATTTGATGGAAACGAATTAGAACAAAGAACCAGCCCCAAATACAGGGACTGGCTTTTTATCCTACTTCACCTCAGGCTCGGACCAGTGGAAACGGGGAACTTCATTTTTATTAAATTCGTGTTCTAAGGTTTCATAAAATGAAAAGAAGAGAGGCAATAAAATTGGTCAGTTTAGCTAGCCTATCCGCACCTCTTTCAAAACTGGTAGCCGCTTATCCCAGCTCCCAACCAAAGATCACATCATCTGAAGACTGGAGGGCCTTTCGAAAGAAGCATTATTCTGTTTCATCTGAATTCATAAATCTAGAAAATGGATATTTTGGAGTGCAGCCGAATTCTGTTCTAGAAGCTTATAGAAAAAATATAGAACTAATAAATACTCGGTCTTCAAAATATATGAGGGAAGTCTATTACCAAAAAGACATCCCGGAAATTAAAAAACAGCTAGGAGCTATTACCGGAGCATCACCAGACGAACTTCTCATCACCCGAAATGCGACGGAATCGATGAACATCCTTATTCAAGGAATATCCTTAAACAAGGGCGATGAAGTACTGCTTCAGCATCATGATTACCATAGCATGATAGAAACCTTTAAAATGCTGGAGGAACGAAAAGGAATAAAGTTGAAATATGTGGATGTTCCCTTGCTGCCCAAAACCCAAGACGAAGTCGTACAGGCCTATCAGGATGCCATAACGCCCCGAACCAAATGCATCTTAGTGACCCATCTTACGCATTTAACAGGCCAGATCTTGCCTGTGGCCGAGATCAGTGCCTTGGCCAAAGAAAGAAATATTGACGTTTTAGTCGATGCAGCCCATAGTTTCAGCCAGATAGATTACACGTTTCCACAGTTGCAATCGGACTTTATAGGGGTGAATCTCCATAAATGGTTCGGCAATCCGCTGGGAGTGGGTTTACTGTACATAAAAAAAGATAGAATAAGGGATATTCAACCGCTATACGGAGATGTGAAGTTAGATGAAGATAATATACAAAAGCTTGGGCACTACGGCACTCCTGCCGCCCCGGTGGTTATGACTTTAAAGGCAGCCATAGCATTCCATAATTCCGTTACCATTAAAAAGAAGCAAAGCCGTCTAAAAGAATTGCAATTGTATTGGGCCGAAGAGGCCAAAAAAATGGATAGGGTGGATATTGTGACCCCATTGGAATCTGGAATGTCCTGTGGCATAGCAAGCTTTGCAATTGATGGCCACTCCGCTACGGAAATTGTTGATAGGCTAAAAAATGAGTTCAACATCTTTACGGTTATTCGGAAATTAAACAACCAAACCGTTGTACGGGTTACGCCAAACCTTTACAATTTGGAAAACGAACTGGATAGACTTCTTGATGGGATATCTACGATTGCCAAAAGCTAGATTCGGAAGCCCCGCTACCGCCAGTATGCATGTGATGGGAAACCAAAATACCACAAAAAACCACGACATCGCTGCCGTGGTTACCATTTTACTTACTCAAGCTCAATACCACCACTAGTCAAAGACTAGCGGGAGAGGGGTCAGTCTATCCATTGACTTTTCGATTTGCCCAAAAACTTAAAATTACCGTTTTGGACTTTATACTTGTAAATGGGTGGAATTTCAGGTGCATGGGATTTACCTTCATCGGTTAAATATTTTTCCGGGTATTCCTTGACCAAAGGTGCATTTTTATAAAAGCAATTACCAACACCATCTGAATCGAATATGAATATCGGCATGTCAGCATCTTCTACCATACCTACGTATTCGGGCTTTTCTTTTGGGGTTTCGTTTTTAGCAAACGCATAATCCGGGAAGCCCTCAAAAAAGTATGGTTGCCTGCAAAGTGCTAAAAGTGTGTCAGAACCTACCTTAAAAAAGCTTACATAATAAGATTGGTGTACGTTTTCGGGAGTTTCTTCAACTTTTTTAATAGGGTAATCATTTACGATTTCCTTGATTAAATCCACCAATTCGCTATCCATTGGACCATAAGCAACGGGTTTTTGTTTCGCTACTTCTACTTCTTCCGTGTTTGCCTGACGTTCTTCCAAAACAGGGCTTTCTTTGTTTTTTTTATTGTCCTTGCATCCTAATAAGACCGCAAGAAAGGACAACAGCAAAATTAAATTTCTCATTACTTATTGTGTATTTAAAGTTCACCCCGCTACCCCCAGTTTGCAACCGCTCGAAACCAAAATAACACAAAAACCACGACATCGCTGCCGTGGTTTTCTTTTTGCTTACTCTTGCTCCGTACCACTAGTCGCACCTGTACTGAGCTTGCCGAAGTAGACTAGCGGGAGCTGAGGATATTCATATTAACCGCAATCAATTTAAAACCAAAACTTTCTTATAGTAATTACAACAGCTATAAGAATTAATAGTGAGGCGTATACAAACTGTGCAGGGTTATATTCATTTGGGAACAAAAGTTCGTCTCCCTTTCTATTAGTTAGCATCTTCACACTGTCTTTCTTTGAGACAAGATGGCAAAATTGATTTCCAGTCTTTTTAATGAATATTTGATTGTTATATTCGATTTTACTGTAAGGGGGCCTTCTACCGAGGTCGTCACAAGAGCTTGGAGCTTCTACAACTTTCGCCAAAACCTCTATTCCATGATCAGTGATAGACTTTTTCTCTAAAGTCTTTATGATAATCACACATGAAACAACTACCATTAAACCTACCCCTACTAAAAAAAGAACATTGAGCCAGTTTCTCTTCATTTTCAAAAAACAGATTATTATTATTGATTTAATCTAAATTGATAATCTTCAAAGACCTTCTCTTTATTAAAACTTCGTCAGATTAGTTATATCTATCAATATTAGAATTGGCCGTTATACTTACATTTTGTTATTGAATTGAAAATCCTTAGACAGTTTTTCTAGACCTTTTTTTGCAACTTCTTTCACTGCTGCATCTTTTGCCGCGTTACCTACTTCATTTGTTTTCTTAACGGTCTCTTGCTTATTTTTTAAATCTTTAACTTCCTTTTTCGATTCCTTGACTGCTTCCGCTCGAGAAGGTCTAGGATTGTCTCCCGCGACTCTTTCTACTCTGTCTAGATTTCTCTCGGCTGTTTTGATTGTTTCATCGGAGACTTCAGGCAACTTGACCTTGGGTAATTCAACATTTTCTAGAACAGCATCTGTTGCCATTTCAAAGGGATCTACGGTCTTGTTTTCATCTACTACTCCTTGTTTCAATATATTTCCACCTGCAGCGGTAGAGCTTACAGCAACTCCCTTATAAATCTTTGCAGCTGCACCTACGACTTTAATACTTGATAGACCCCCTGTAGCTGCTCCAGTGGCAGTAGCAATTAAAATTTTTCCTCCATCTACATCCGTTAGGGCATCACCTAAATCCTTGCCTGCTATAAGGTTTTCAGCAACTTGTGACCCATATTCTACCGCAAAACCAATCACAGCCCCCCAACACCAAGGACATTCTCCATCTGGGTCATTAATGTTAGTAGGATTGTTCCAACTATAATTGTACGGAGTAAGGTCAACTTGCATAATATCATCAGCCTTGGGATCAACTACAAACCACCTCCCCAATGCAGGGTCATAGTTGCGCGCACCAAAGTCGTACGTCTCAAGACCTAGGCTTTCATCAAGCTCCTTGCCACCAAACTTCCACTTCTGCGCCACACTGTTTCCATTGGCGGATATCGCGGAGTTGTACCCCTTGTGCTTAAGGCCAAAGGGGTAGTAGTTGCTCTCCTCCACAATTTCGGTGGTGCTGCCATTGTCCATATAGCTCAGGCGCACATTGCCCAAATGGTCCTTGTACTGGTACACATAGTCATAACCGCCACCGCTTTTGGGCGTTACATAGCCCTCGGGCTGGTTAAAGAACTGTAAGGTTCCCCCCTGGTACACATAATTACCGGCATACTCTGTCACAGAACTTCCCACGGTCTTTTTCAATTTTACGCCCGTGGCATCATAAATATACTGGAAACCAAAAAACCACGACATTGCTGCCGTGGTTTTCTTTTTGCTTACTCTTGCTCCGTACCACTAGTCGCAGACTAGCGGGAGCTGAGGATGCAATTTCATTTGTATTGGGAGCGATGTTTGTTTCTGCACCTGCCCATATAAAAAAAACCTAATCTGACGGTACCATAAAAAATATCCGTAATTTAATAGGTTACAATTCTCAATATTGGACATATTCACGTGAAATACGCTTTTTGAAATTCACAACGAGCTCTATTCTCCGAATAACAGAAATAACCAGCTTCTTCAAAATTTTCGGTAGTACAAGTTAGGTGTAGCTATTTGCCATCTAAAGCACTCTGAATTTTTTATCGCAAAGTCATTATTTCCATTACTCAAAAAAACCAGCCCCAAGTACAAGGGACTGGCTTTGATTAGTTGAATTCTATTATCAAATAGATAAAACCATCGATTCTATCTCAATAATTCCAATATTTCACGATTCATATAAAATCTATGAACCAATCTAGTTTTCATAGGATTCTTCGGATCGTACTTCTCAGTGAAACCTAATTCAATTTTATCTTCAATAGGCGTTGGATAGACCATGAGCTCGAGGGTATCCTTCAAACTGAATAAAGTAATTGAATAATCAGGTTTTACACCATTGAATTTTCTGAGCTCATTTTTGAAGTAGCTCTCCTGATCGAGAAATGTTTGCCGTATCCTCTCAATAGTACTAAAATCGTTTATGACAACTTGATTGTCTGTTTCAAACTCGTACAGAACCAGTTCCTCAATGGCGCTGTAATCATATTCTGGAAAAATCTGTGGTTTGTCCTGTCCTTCGAGAAAATCACAGGAGAATGTTATTGAAACAACAACACAGAAAAAAAATGGTTTAAGCTTTCCCATAACTAGTTTACATTATCATTGATTTTTAATAGTCGTACCGGTCTTGGAATAATTCTTAAAGTTACCAACATTAGCAATATTTTCTGAGAAATTATTTGATACTGAAAAACCGGAAGACCCTCCAGCATTTGGAACATCTATTAAGAAACCAGAGTATGATTCTGAATCAATAAAAGATCCTCCTGCATGCATTAAACCAAGATTATAAGTAGTTGATTGTCCTTCAAAATCCTGAATTGTAAGGGGCGCTCCGGTTTTGGAGGCGACTATTCCTGCTTGGATACCTCCACCTCCAAATAACCCTTTCGTCTCTCCCTTAGTATCAAAAGTAGAAGCAGCATCCACGACTCCTGATTCATTTCTAAACAAGGCTACGTCCAAACTCCTGTTTTTTCCTTCCACCACTGTAATTTCTAATCCAACTGAAAGTACAACATTAGAATTTTTGGGCAAATCCTTGATATTAGGTAATAATGGATCGATTTTGTGCTCACCCAATATCGGTTGTTCAGTATCTTGATTGGTAATTGGGTCCATTAGCGTAGGTACTGTTACATCAGTATCAATTTCAAGATGTACTTTATCTGTCTTTAGATTTACTATAAGTTGCCTTTCTCCATTTTCGTTCTTTCCATAAATTTTGATATCATCCGGAGCCATCGCCTCCATCCCATCAGGATCAATAAAGAACATTGGATTATTGAACGCATAGTTGTACGGGCTGTGCCTACGCATCTTCTCCGCAAGCGGGTCAATGTTCATCCACCTGCCCAATGCAGGGTCATAGTTGCGCGCACCAAAGTCGTACGTCTCAAGACCCAAGCTTTCGTCAAGCTCCTTGCCACCAAACTTCCACTTCTGCGCCACGCTGTTGCCATTGGCGGATATCGCGGTGTTGTACCCTTTGTGCTTAAGGCCAAAGGGGTAGTAGTTGCTCTCCTCCACAATTTCGGTGGTGCCACTATTGTCCAAATAGCTGAGGCGCACATTGCCCAAATGGTCCTTGTATTGGTACACATAGTCATAACCGCCACCGCTTTTGGGCGTTACATAGCCCTCGGGCTGGTTAAAGAACTGCAATGTGCCCCCTTGGTACACATAATTACCCCGGCCAACGCGCCAGCTGGCCTGTTCGCCAAAAATGTACACCGTACATTTTTAAACGCCTGCAGGCGGGCTCCAGCCTGTCACAGAACTTCCCGCGGTCTTTTTCAATTTTACGCCCGTGGCATCATAAATATACTGGAAACCAAAAAACCACGACATCGCTGCCGTGGTTGTGTTTTTACTTGCTCTTGTCCTGACCACTAGTCGCAGTCTAGCGGTAGCGGTTGTGCGCTCTGTATTTTTCATTGCAAAGTCATTATTTTAATTATTGCTTTTAGCGGTTAACAATTAACTTTACAGAAATCAAAAATCCTTCAACTATTAAAACCAAGTTCCCAAAGATTACTTTAATTCCACTTGTTTTTTTGACCGTTATTGTTATTGTGGTTAAACTTAAATTTCTACACTATAACCTATTATTTCCAATAGTCTTAACAATAACAATTGGCATCATTTTAAAGAAATGCATAGTGTCAAAAGATTATAAAAAGTTCTTCACCGGATTACTGGTTTTGAATCTCATATGTTTGGTTACTCCTGATAGAATAGTTTATAAGCTGCGTAAATCTGATAGATATTTCTGGTCAGAGAAGCCTTTGGACTTATCCCATTTTCGAATATGGGAAAATGCTGAATCAGACACCACAGCAATGGTACATCCAATGATTACTGGTCAAATAAGCAAAGTCTACAACTATCCTGCTGCAGTGCTCTTCACGTCAGATGAAATTGGGAAGTCTTGGATTGATACAGCTTCTTTTGACGATTCCTCTGAAGACCAAAGGGCATTATCTGAACTTCTAGAGCATGAAAAAAGGCACTTTGATATTACTGAAATATACAGAAGAAAAGCACAGGATAGTGTGAATCAAATGATATTTTCCTCCTACATGGAAAAGTATAAAGTTATCGAATATTTTTTCGCCATTTCCGATAGTATCCAGCATGTTTTTGATTCTGAATCGGAGCACGGGCTAAATGCTGAGCAATCTGAAAAGTGGAATGAACTTATGGCGAGAGAGCTATATAAGAATCCCTAAACCAAAAAACCAGCCCCAAATACAAGGGACTGGCTTTGATTAAAGAAACTTCATATAACCGTTAATAACTAAGGACTTTCTGCTTCCTGCATCCATTCAATCTTCCATTCACTTTCATAGATATAACCTTTAACATCATTTTCGGTTTCAAGCCAAGTATCAAAACCCTCATCGCTATCGGGATCTTCGAACTTATAAATGTAAAATCCTCCTGTATTTTCACTATCGTCTATGAACCTGACATACCATCCTGTCTTTTTTCCTTCTATTATTTTTCCTAAAACATCATACTTAATTTCCATTTCTATTGTATTATTCTAATATGGTTGTTAACTAAAGGTTCTTTCCTACTAGGGTCTATTATTTCCAAATGCACGTGTGGCACCTTTGGTTTGTGTTTTCCTTCCAAGGAATTATTATCAATTCTAAATTGATTGTATGTCCCATCTTCATTTTGCACGTTGCTTCGGAACACACCTGATCCGGGTTTTCCTAATTCTTTATAATCATCACCAACAAAATCCATACCAACATCAAGAGCTTGGTCTTCTGTTAATTCAAATTCACTGGTAATATCACCATCACCGCCAAAAGTCTCTAAAATTACACTAGATTCTACATCAATCAAAGTATCATCGAATCTTTGTATAGGTGAGTCGCTTTCACCTTGAACATTTATTTGTAGGTTATCAGGCCTTAGTTTCTCATCAATAGCAAAGTTTTCAACATTTGATGGCGCATTGTCTCCTGTTGGTGCATGAGCCATTTGGGGCATCAATAATGCTGTAATGAGCGTACCACCACCTTTAGCAATATTTGTTAGCGCTCCCAGCACTTTTTGGCCTACTGTTCTTTTGACAGTTTCTTGTACAACTTTTGTACCTACTGCTGGACCTAAGGGGCCATCTCCTACAAAAGCTTCTTGCGTTTTGACCTTTACCGGTTCGTGATTAGTGGTATCATCGTTACCGTTACCTGTAGAAGTGGCTCCTTCTAAACCTTCAATTTCCACTTTCCAAATCGGATTGTTATGTGCAAATTGATAATTGGTAATAGAAAAATACTCTTCACTAATGGGATCGACACCAAAGAATCTTCCCAACTCAGGTATGTAGTTCCTATATCTAAAAGTCAACCAATCTAGTCCCAGCTCATCTTGGATTTCCTGTCCGAGGTATCCCCACTTCTGCGCCACACTGTTTCCATTGGCGGATATCGCGGTGTTGTACCCCTTGTGCTTAAGGCCAAAGGGGTAGTAGTTGCTCTCCTCCACAATTTCGGTAGTACTGCCATTGTCCATATAGCTTAGGCGTACATTGCCCAAATGGTCCTTGTACTGGTACACATAGTCATAACCGCCACCGCTCTTGGGCGTAACATAGCCCTCGGGCTGGTTAAAGAACTGCAGGGTGCCATTCTCGTAGATATGGTTACCCCGGCCAACGCGCCAGCTGGCCTGTTCGCCAAAAATGTACACTGTACATTTTTAAACGCCTACCGTATCGGCAGTCGGGCTCCAGCCTGTCACAGAACTTCCCACGGTCTTTTTCAATTTAACGCCCGTGGCATCGTAAATCTAAATGAAACCTAAAAAAACCACGACATTGCTGCCGTGGTTCTCTTTTTGCTTACTCTACCCCACCACTAGATGCAATCTAGCGGTAGCGGGGCTCTACCCCACTAACCAAAGACTAATGAGAGTGGGGAGAGCTTAGGACCTTATTTACTACAGTTTCAGGCACCTTTGATTTATCAACTCTAATCTCAGACCTAAAATTCTCTAGAGGTGACCTACTGCGTTTCTCAATTAAGCGATAATTTTTGTCCAAAATAATCTCCCAATCATAACCGTCAGTAGCATTTTGTGTGGAACTAAATTTATATTTGTCATCAACAGTTTTTCCTATAAAACAGTTTGTAACTTGCCTGTGGAAAGGGTGGAAATATCTCGTACAATCTTTTTTAGAGAAATCATAGACGATTTCACCTAATGACGGGTTTGATTTCAATCCCTCTAACATATATAATTTATTTTCTGATTTCAAATAAAAGCCTCCATCACCATGTCTTTTCAGCTCATTTCCTAGTACGTCATAGGCTAGAGCCTTAATTTTTAGTGTGTCGGCGCTAGATTCATAAAGCCTATAACTATAATCGATTTTATCAGAATCTCTATACCTAATTTCGTAAAAGTAAGCTTCAGTAATAGCCTCCACCTCCGTTCTCTTTTTACAGGAAAAGAGAATTGTTATCATTAAAACCAAAAAAACAACTTTTCTAATCATTTGATTTCGCTTTTTGTGCTTTCGCAGCCTTTAGAGTCTTTTTCATTTCCGCGTTGACATGTTTTTGGACCTGAGCAGGATTGAAAATAGCTTTTAATTGTGTAACGAAGGTGTTATACCTTTGGACTTTACCCCCAGCCAAGTCAAAATGATCCTGATATCCCCTTTCATTCTTCTTTCTATATTCCGAAAACACGGCATTTGCCGCATTTGCTCCCGATTCTTCAAAAGCCTTGATATAGTCATCCAAATATTGTTCCAAATGTCCAAAAACTTCATGACCTACAGTTTCAGCGAAATTTATATCAAAACTATTTGAAATTTTACTATTTAGACCTATGAAAAAGTCTATATAATCATTCGTTTTACCTTCTCGAACAGGTCCAAACACACTGTGGTTTATCGGGTCATCTGTAAACCCTTCCGGTGAACCTTGATTAGCAAATTCACCAAAACCAAGATTATGATTTGCATATTCTCCTGTAGAGCCAAATTCAACAGATCCAATCTTATCTCCTTTATTCGCAAATTTAGAAAAGAGTGCAAATCCTTCTTTAGTCTTGGCAAAATTCTCTAAGCCTTTTTGAATATTGCTATCTAATTGGTCGAAACTCACTTCCTTCCATTCCCCGCCCGTAGATAATTCTTCATTAGCTACCCATTGAAAGAATTTGATGTCTTCACCTGTTGGGTCAACAAAGGAAATCGGATTGTTTGCAAATGAACTATATGGGGTTGCTGAAAAATAACTATCGGCATGAGGATCAATAGATGTCCATCTACCTAAATCATGCATATAACTTCTTGCTCCATAATCCAGCCAATTCAATCCTAAGTCCTCCTCCAACTCCTTGCCATTAAACTTCCACTTCTGCGCCACACTGTTTCCATTGGCGGATATCGCGGTGTTGTACCCTTTGTGCTTAAGGCCAAAGGGGTAGTAGTTGCTCTCCTCCACAATTTCGGTGGCACTGCCATTGTCCAAATAGCTCAGGCGTACATTGCCCAAATGGTCCTTGTATTGGTACACATAGTCGTAGCCGCCACCGCCATTGGGCGTAACATAGCCCTCGGGCTGGTTAAAGAACTGCAGGGTGCCATTCTCGTAGATATGGTTACCAGCATACTCTGTCACAGAACTTCCCACGGTCTTTTTTAATTTTACGCCCGTGGCATCATAAATATACGTGATATTTCCACTGCCGCCAGCACCGTTTATCGAAATGTTGGTGGGCAGGTTCAAATGGTTATAAGTAATACCGGTAATGCCCTTATTCGTATCGGTCTCCATATTACCGTTGTCATCGTAGGTGTACTCCGTGGTCTGGTTTACCCCATCGGCAAAGCCGTAGGTGCCATTGCCGGTATCGGTGACCTTTGTGAGCTTGTTGCCCAGGTCGTAGTCATAGTCAAGTACGTCCATATTGCCAAAACTGGTGGCCCCGCTGTTGGTATGCCCCCTTCGGGTCAAGGTCTCCAGGTTTCCGTTTTTATCATAGGTAATGGCGCTCACATTGTAATTGCTGCTGTAGGCCGTGGCACTGGTAATGCGGTTAAGGGCATCGTACCCATAACGGTACCAACGCAGGGTATTGTCATTGGCGGTCTTCCACTCGGTCTCGGCAATGTTGCCGTTCAAGAGTGCCGTGCCCCCATGGCCCACGGTATTGTAATTGATACCAAAGGCAAACAGGTCGTTGCCCAAACTGCTGGGGTCGTTGATCTGTTTTAACCAGCCCCGTACGTTATAGTCATAGTCTACGTTCTGTAGGCCGCCACCCACGTTTTTCTGCACCAACTGGCCCAGTTCGTCATAGGCGTTCTCCACCAAGGTTTCGGTCTGCCCGCCCAGAGTCTGGGTCTGTTTAAGCACACGGCCCATATGATCATAGGTAAAGTCATCAATGGTGACAATAGCAGGGTTCGCCCCCTTGGTATGGGTAGCTTTGGTCTGTAGCACCTTCCCGGGGAAGTCGAGTTCGCTCTCTACAACATCCGTGGTGCTCAAATAATTGTTTTTGCTGGCCGTATAAATGGCCCTCCCCTTTTGGTCGTACCCGGTGATGGTGGTGATCCAATGACTGGTGTCCAACACCCGAACCTTGCTCACGGTGGGGAGGCCGGTCACATTTGTGGCCTTGGGTTCTCCCAAAACCGTCGAAGGAACGTCTAAATTATCCATATCAGTGGGATTCAAATAGTCATCATAGTAGTTGATCGTGTAGATCTTATCAATTCCTGTATTGGGATAGGCATCATTACTATAAAATACAGGGACCAGAGTACCTGTCTCATAGTTGATGGCCGCACTCCTTCGTGATTCATACTGGTCCGCTTCAATATCCGCAGCTGTCTGGTGGGTGGATCGATCGTCCGTTGAACTGACCATACCTGTGAAGGCTACCCTACCAAAAGGGTCGTATTTGGTAAACAACCATTCATCATCGAGCTCTTGTTCAGCATCTTGGGTCATAATGGGCTGGTCCAATGCGTTGTACACAATATACTCCCATCCCTTGCCAGGCAGTTTCTTTTCCACCAAACGGTTGCGGTGGTCGTATTTGTACTGGTAGCAAAGCTCGTTCAACTCCGTGCTGCTCACACTGCTGGTGGTCACCTTGGGTGGCAATACATAGGTGAGGTTACCGTATTCGTCGTATACATAATAGGTATCGTGCGCCCCAGCATTATAGGTGCGCTTGAGCACTACCCTGCCGTCTTTGTCCATAAACTCCTCGGTGGTATGGTCCGTGCCCGTACCGGGGTAGTTTTCATCATAGGTGATGTTCTTATAGAGCTCATATTGTCCGTAATGCCCACTCTGAACCAGTGAAGGGGTATGGGTATTGTTGGCAAAACTCAGTGATACCGAAAACTTTCGTACCTCGGTGCTCCCATTGGTATTGTAATCAAAATCAATGGTCGCTCCCCCGCTCATTCGCCAAGCCTCGCCAGGTGCCGCCTGTTTCAGAACCCGATTAAGGGGTGAGGCCTCGAATTCCTTTTCGGCATGGGCATTTACATTGCCCCCGGTCAAAGTAGGGAAATCGGATTTGTAATGGGTCTCATAAAAATCGCGGGTGGCCGTCGCCATATCTCCTCTATGGGCACCCAATGTCCCACTGGGTTCGCAATAGGGCAAAAACTCATCGGCCTGTCGCCCGTAATCATCATAGTGAAATTGGGTAATGATATCAAAGGGCAGGTTCTGCTGGGCCAAGCTGGACAAGGGAGCTTCGGAGCCATCGACCTTTTGCAAGGTAGGGTTCCAAAAATATTGACGAACCGAAGTATCCGTGGCATAGTATAGATAGTTTCTAAATCGCGAAGTAGTGGTGTCCGAGCGCCATTTAAATTCTGTGCCGTCTATGACCTTGTTGCCCTGTAAATCATATACCCCGCTAACTCCGGTGTCGGTAGTGCCGTGCGAATGGGGATGGATGATTCCCACCATAAGGTACCATTGATCCAATTGGGGCAGGTCTCCATGCCAGAAATAGGGATTGCCGTTGGCCGTCCCATCAAGATTATTCACGTTTTGGGTACCGTGCCAGGTTTTTCCATCTTGGGAGTGTGTGCGTTTTACCCAAACCGTATAGCGATAGGTAGCCGTTTTGTCCACATTGAAATAGTCGGTGTTCCATCCGCCATCGGGACCGGAACTACTATCATTGCCACATTTCCAGAGGAGTTCCTGTTTTCCCAAGGGATTGGTGCCCACCTCCCGTTCATTCTCAGAGGTGCTTCCGTTTTGTTGAAAAAATGAGGTTCCCCCACTGCCAGGGGTCCAGTCCATCACCCATTCCGAAACATTGCGAACCGCACCGGTTCCACTTGCCTTTATGGCAATGTTTTGAAGCGGGCGGCCCAATCCGTCGAAATAGTTGATCTCTTCAATGACATCGGCATCACTGGTGATCAGTGCCGGATTGGTTGCACTGTTCACTGCTTTCTGAAAGTTGCGCACATATACGTAATTTTCGTCGCTGGGGGCTGGGGCCGCGTAGCCGCATCCATTGTAAACCCCATAAATGCTGGGGCAGGCATCCAAATTATTGCTCACATAATTTGTTGGTTTTGTACAGCTGCTAGTTGTGTTCCCTGGATCACCAAATCCATCCAAATCGGTATCAGCGTACCAGGTTGTGGGTGTGTTCACCGTCACCGCAACAGAGGTGGTATGTACGGTTTGACTGCAAGAGGTGGCCTCCCTGCGATACCAGCGGGAAGAGGTTAGCGCGCCCGGGTCATACGTAGCCGAAGTGGCTCCCCCGACGTCACTCCAGGGTCCTCCTGAACCCGTTGCATACTGCCATTGGTATGAAATGCCCCCGTACCCCCCAGAGGCCGCTGTTGTACTTCCGAGTACACCGGGGTTATCTCCCGAACACACGGTCTGGGCCCCATTAATGTCACCAGCCAAGAGTTGTGGGCGCACAACGACATCAATGTTGTTGGTGTACACCGTCTGGCTACATGAAATTGCTCTTCGGCGGTATTGTTTGGAGACCGTCAGGGATCCGGTTGTGTAGGAAACACCCATTGCACCACTGATTTGGCTCCAAGAACCCCCACTTAAATTCCGGTGTTCCCATTGATAGGCGATGCTCCCGTTGCCTCCCGAAGCAGAACCTGTTGAAGAAAGTGTAGCTGGCTGGTTATAACAAACCGCGGATGGACCACTGGCGCCTCCCGCAGTTAAATTTGGGTAAATGGAAATAGTGATGACGTTCGTATACTTCTGCTGACCGCTACAGGAGGTGACCCGTCTGCGGTAGGAGCGTGTGTTGTACATGTTTCCAGGATTATAAGTTGTTCCAGTGGCTCCACTGATATTGTTCCATGTACTGCTTCCCGAATCTTGGTATTGCCATTGATAGGTGTAGCCGCCACTGCCTCCACTTGCCGAGGAGTAGTTATTCAGCTGAAGGGGATTTCCTCCGTAACAAAGAGAAGTTTGGCCGCTGTAGGAAATGGTCCCAGGCAAAAAGTTCACTCTGGAAACAGACAAACTGCCCGAGCCCGTACTCCAAGTTCCTGTGCTATTTTTCCGTGCACGAATATAGAATGTTCCTGAGCTAGTGGTAGTATAGGTGCTACCTGAGCCCAAACTGGTACTTGTTCCATTGGAATTGGTGCCCTGCCAGTACCAAGTAGTCCCACTTGGTGGGTTCCCACTTCGTTGAAGGGTAATTTGCCCGCAATTGTTACTCACAAGTGTGGGATTACCAGGGTTGGAAGGCGGATTTTCCGTAACACTCACATTCTTTGAGGCACTATAGGCGTTCCAATCGGCTCCTAAAATGGAGGCTGAAATGGTCTTGGTACCGGTGCTAGTAAATCGAACGGTAATAGAGGTATTTGAGCTCAACGTGATAGTTACACCACTAGATACGGTCCAATGGGTATTGGTAATTCCAGGACCTGATATGGTATAGGTCCTAGTCTGAGAAACAGGTACAGGAGAGGGCCCATTTAGGCTATACTGCCCATAGCCCATGGCTGTGAAAAGCATCGATAAAAACAGTCCGAAAACGTACTTGTGTGTTGCAAAAAATGATGATTTGTATTTCATGACCGTTTGGATTTAGTTTTTGATAAAATGAAGGGCGTTCATAACACTTTTGGTGTTGCCCGAAGCAATGGATTCTATCACCATACGACCGGGTGCTGGGAAGGAAATTCGCTTGCGGAAGACATCCCCGCTTGGAGTGGTAACCAAAACAATATTATTGTTTTGGGCCGCCCATTGGGCTTGAAGCGTACTTCCGTCAGCAAGAGTTATGGTGTATCGGCCATCTGGCGCAAAGGTTTCGGTACGCCCAACATAATAGCCCCGGATCGTCAATTTATGCTGGGGAATGGTATCCAAACGTCTTTTGGAACTCTGTTCGAGACTGGCTTCAAAAGTGCTGGCATCGTAGGTCCAAGATCCTACAATGGGATGTGTCTGTTCTTTTTTGTTCCCTTGTCCCCATACCGTGCAGGTGCAAACAAGAAAAATGAGAATACTATATCGTTGAAAAATGGTCATGGCTATTGGTTTTTGTAGTTGTATTGATAGTGGGAGACGATGTTTCCATCCTGGTCTTTGATTTCAGAGAGCCGATTAAAGCTGTCGTAGTGGTAGGTGGTGGTATAGCCTCGAGGGTCGGTGATTGAAGTAAGGCCGACAAGTGGGTCATAGGTCATGGTGGTGACCATGGCTTCAGAAAGCGAAGAACTTCTTAAGCTGTTGAGTTGAGTAGAATTTAATCCACCACTTCCGAGATCAAATCCAGAACCAAAACCTGATAGTAACTCAATTTGGGAAAATGTGGCATTCTCAATCTTTGCTACCGGATACATATTATTATAGCCCCATATATAGGAGATAGGCGTGCCATTTTCCAGACCTACTTCAATGATGTTGCCTTGGTCATCATAATCGTGGTAGACGATTCTACTTTCCATATCCGTTCCGTCCTTTTTGGAATTCAGACTTTTGGGGAGCACATTGGGACCATAGACTTCGTACAATTTTCGGGTCATCATTTCAGAACCTCCTGTTTTCTGGTTGGTCTGAATAATCTCTCCGATTTTGGGGTGGGTGCCATTTTTCTTCAATTTGCCAATTACAATGGAGTCAGGTCCAGTAAGATTTCCTCCAGGCAAGCTAGATGTCGTCTGTATATCATCAGGGTAATACCACCTTTGCTGTTGCGCCAAGCCTTGGCTATCGGTGGTCTCCATTCGGGTACGCTGCTGGTGCGTGGGGTTATCATAATAATAGTTCTCAGTTCGGGTTACCTGGTTCGGAAAATAACTAATGGTCTGTTTGGAAACGGGTTTGACCCAGGCACTGGTGATATAATAATGGTCCCAGGCAAAAGTGGCATTGGTGGGGAAGAATTCGGCCTGCACTTGTCGTATCACAAAACCGGCAGACAGTTTATCCCCGCCATAATTCTCTGAGGAGTTCCCCACGAATTGGGTATCAAAGGCATAGGTATTGATCTCCTCCTGCACCTTGCTACCAGCGCTGTTCATCATTTCCTTCTTTAAAAGAAGGCCCCTTTTCCAAGAATAGGATGTTGGGGGAATATTCGGAAACTTGAGCCCTGTTCCATTGTAGGTGTCAATGTCGTTGGTGAAGTGATACACCGTTTTGCCATTGCCCGCCTCACTGTTGTTGATTTCGGTGACTCGAGAATAGCCAACCGAATTCCCCAAAGCGGTGGCCAAGGGATAAATACTGGAATGCCCCCTGCCCAAATAGGTGCAAATATTGGAGTTCGACTGATTCTGTTGGTAGACAACATAATGGAATTGGGGAATTCCCTGTAAATACCCACTGGATTGTGTGGAACCTGCCTTGTTGTAACTGTAGGTGCGTTCCTCGTAATCCACACCATCATAATTTCTTATTTTCTGGATACGAAGCCCACCCGTAAGTTTGTTTTGGGCCGGAACGGTCTGCTCCTCATACCAAGAGAACCTTGCCCTGAACATACAGGCACTGCCATCCACCTCAAACTCCAAGGTATAGTTCCCAGGGCTTAGGGTTAAAGCATGGTCATCTGAGGAGACATAACGGCCCACCTCCTGATTGTTGCTATCGAGAATCTTGGCCAAGGCTCCATCTTGAAGTACTATTTGGCTGGGCGGATTACCACACTGATTGAGGATATTTAAGTTTATGTTTTGGTAGGAGCTCTGTATGGTAAAGGCATGGGTGTTGTCGTAGGGAGGACCGAAATCGGCATACCTAGTGAACCCCCCAGGTACGTATTCGGTCGTGGTCTGGTCCTCGTAATAATCATTGGACTCATAAAAGAATTCAGAGGTGCCTTGTGTGGGATAGGTGATTTTGGTCAACACCCCGGCCTGGCTGTGTGTGGTGCTCACCGAACGGTCGGCGCCCGCTATCAGCGTACCTGCATGGTAGGTTTCCGGTAAAATGGTGGTATTGGACTTGCCGTTGTAAAATCCCCATAAATCCTGTGAATAGCTGAAACGGGGTGGCAGGTTGACGGATTCATTATAGGTAAACCGGTGCTTTTTTTCAGAGTTCACCTCGATCAGCTCCGTTAGTTTTAAGCGGTTGTCGTCCTCGGTTGAAGTACCTGTTGGACCAAAGTAATCATATACCAACTCGAAGGTTTTTACCACCCCGCTGCTATTGGAAATGGCGACCTTTCGAAGGGCATGGTTGCCAGAAAAATCAGTTCGGGTGTTGGAACCATTTATAGGATAGGATGGGTCATCCGAATAGGTGAACTGTACATTACCACTTGAGAAATTAATGCGGTCCAGTACGCGTTCCGTGTGCGTAATGGTCTTTTCGCAATTCTCCGGAGCTTTTGTGGAGCAACCAAAAGGCAAACTGATTGGATGGTAATCCGTCGCCTCTTTGGCCAAAATGTACTGATAGGTGAACGTGCGGTAAAGAAAATCTATAACCTCTCCAGTGTGTGTGGTGATCTGTGTAAGCTTCCAACTGGTAGAAACATTGTTCCCAAGATAGTTGGAGGCTCCTCCCTGACTGCAGTTGGAACCCACAACGGACATCCCCTGGGCCGTGAACAAAAAGGTGTTGCCCATTTCATCAACTATGGTGAACTGGGTCATTAAGGGATTGGTAGTTATCGAAAACGCTTCTTTGGGAATAAGATGGATATCACCCGATTCATCAAAGATGAACTTCCCGGAACGTCCCATAAAATTGTATTGAAAAACATCAGGTTCAGAGTCCTCGTCCCCTGCCACCACATCAACCGCATAATTATAATCCGCAATTCGGTTTGCGTAATCATTGGGATCAAAGGTTCCTACATCGGGTCGAGCTGTACCTGGCGAAACCGTGAACTCTTTAATGCCTGCAACACTGCGGGAAATTACCCCCTCGGCATTCAAGGACCACCCAAGGCCCACACGTGAGGCCTTCTCATCTACCCGAACCCCAGAAGGATGGTAGCTTAGGCTAATGGGTACCGACAAGTCTGATCTCGTGGGCACTGCATATAGGTCAATGCTGATATTGGGTGTACCTGTGTAATAGCCCACAGGTATTTCACCGTATTTTTCCATTTGCTGCACGTCAGGTGCTGGGGGAATAATTCGAGGGAGTTCATAATCGGTCTCGGGCGGTGTTCCTTGGGCATACATAAAATGTATGCTTAAAAGACAGAGGGCTAGAAGAATCTTTTTTGTCATGATTTAATGTTTGATAAAAGTGTTTTTAATCGTGTATTACTTTAAGTAACCCTATCTGAATTGATGGTTAAGCATTGGCCATAGCCATCCCTGTTGCTGTTAACCGAAATGGTCATCAGCAAGATGAAGTGGGAGCCGCGAAGAGGTTGTTACATCACTCTAGTGAGAAGAGGATGAATAGTGGAAATACTCAGAAAGGCGGAATGCAATTTGCGGAATTCAGTTTTGGGTGTATAGCAATAGTGTTAAGCGTTAGTTAATCTAATCGGTTATGGTTATAATTTAGGTCCTCTCCAAATTCAACAAAAGCGATTGTTCAAATTACTGAAATGGATTAAAGCGTCGGATTATCAAATCTGAATATTGCTTGCGACAACATCAAGTTTGTAATAGAAAAAAGACTGACAGCATTCTGACTTAAATGTAGGTATTTTCTTCTAATTTGGAAATATAATTTATCATAAAAAATAGTAATGAAAGGGATAATCTTTTTCAATGCTCCAATAGATTTTTGAAAACCAAATACTTACGAATATATTGAGTGCATTTAGCTCCAACTATCGTCATCAGAATACACATTTTTTCAATTTCAAAGGGAATACATGCCAAATTCCGCGCCTGTCCCATTTATTGTGTTCTTTTCCTGCTAATTGTTTTTTTTTACTTAAATAATAGGGTTAAAATTCTTACTTTAGAATTAAGAATCATACTTCACACTTTATATAATGATAGACCGTAGTTTTTTCAAGAAACAAGTGCATGCCATTAACCTCCAAGAGACTTTAATTGTTCTGGCCATAATCGGAATTTTGTTGCTTTTAGCTTTGCCCAATCTTATGCCCTTGATATCCAAAGCCAAGAGTGTGGAGGCCCAAGTGCAGTTAAAGGCCATCTACAATGCGCAGACCACACACCGATATATGTACAGTAAATTTTCATCCGATATTTCTGAAATTGATTTTGAACCCCCAAAAACGGTTAAGGAAAATGGTACAGCCAATTACGTGTACCAAATTGTTAGTGCCGATAATGCAAGTTTCACGGCACGGGCAGAAGCTATTACGGACTTTGATGGCGATGGTGTCTTCAATGTATGGGAGGTCGATGAGAATGGGAATCCCAAACAAATTGTAAAGGATTGATCATCTTCCTAAAAATTATGGCCATGCTTTGCTTCGGAAGTATTTGTTTTCAGGATTTTAAGGAACGAAAGGTATATTGGGTTATTTTTCCAATCCTTGGGCTCCTTCTTTGCACCCTATATTTTAGGGTTTCTTCAGAACCCTTGGTTCCTTTTTTGAATATTGTTCTCAACTTGTTGTTGGTTGGCGCCTTTCTATTGCTTTCCTATCTGTATGCAAAACTCATATTAAGAAGAAGGTTCGTGGACCACAGCTTGGGTTTGGGCGATATATTATTGTTTTTGACCCTCGCTTTAGGATTTCCCACAATCACGTTCGCCATATTGTTTGTTGCTTCCCTGATTTTTTCACTTCTTGCATTTCTAGCCTTAAAAAGTAAATTGAAAGAGGCCACCGTTCCGCTGGCCGGTTTAATGGGTCTTTTCTACGCCACCGTTTTGGCATACTCTATTTTTTTTCCCAATCCTTCCCTATACCTGTACTGATTTGAAGACCGATTTCCAAATAGAAGCCCAACTTACACAATGCCTCACGGCAGAGCAGGCTTTTCATTATCGTATTGTGCCAAGGGCCATAGAAAATAAACTCTTGTGTCTTCTAACGGATGCTGAGCCCTCCACAGCACTGGAAACCGAATTGTTCATGGTTTTGGATGCTCCGGTCGCCCTTGAAAGAACCGATTCTGAAACCCTTCAAAACTATCTGACTGCCAATTATCGAAGGGGCAGGCAGGACAATGGGAATCAGCTGCGATTTACTCCTGATTTTTTGGAGAACATCCTGCTGACCGCAAAAGAATTGGATAGTAGCGACATCCATTTTGAACCTTATGAAAATTACTGCCGTATCCGGTTCCGTTTGGATGGGAAATTGGTGGAGCACTATCAAATTCCTTCAGAAGACTATGCTTCAATCGTCAATAAGATCAAAATACGGGCCAGTATGGACATTGCAGAGAAACGACTCCCGCAAGATGGTCGAATCACCGTCAAAAGGGATACTGAGGAATTCGACATCAGGGTTTCCTGCTTACCCACGCTTTTTGGCGAAAAAATTGTACTCAGAATATTAAAAAGAGGTACCCAAGGATTAAGTTTGGAAAGATTGGGGCTGAATGCCCTTGAGCTGCTTCGGTATAAAGAAGCTACCAGAGTCCCCAATGGCATTGTTTTGATTTCTGGCCCTACGGGTTCAGGAAAAACAACCACATTGTACGCCACCTTAAAGCTTCTCAACGATGAAAAAACCAATATCCTCACCATTGAGGATCCCATAGAATATACCCTTGAGGGTGTAAACCAAGTGCAGCTCAAGGAAAATATAGGCCTGGATTTTGCCAGTGCACTCCGTACCTTCCTAAGACAAGACCCCGATATTATCATGGTTGGGGAAATACGGGATGTAAAAACCGCCAACATGGCCATTAGGGCCGCCCTGACCGGACATTTGGTACTTTCCACAATACATACCAACTCCGCTTGGGCCACAGTTTCCCGATTGATTGATATGGGAATACCACCTTTTCTCATTGCCAGTACCCTCAATCTTAGTGTAGCGCAGCGATTGGTTCGTAAACTCTGTTCGAATTGCAAAAGTCGAAGGGAAATTGAAGAAGATCTTTTTCCAACCGGATTCAAAATACCAAGCCATCTTACACAGCATTACACAGCAATTGGGTGTCCAAAATGCCATCATACTGGTTACCAGGGAAGAAAAGCCATTTACGAAGTTATACCAATCACAAAAGCCCTATCCGCTGAAATTCGAAACAATGTATTGGAAGTAGATTCTTACCTAAAAGCAAATAAAATTACTACCTTACGGGAAAATGCCCTGGCTCTTATCGAGGACGGAAGCACTTCCATTGAAGAGGTATACCCACTGTTAACCAACTAACCCCCATGAAGCACTACTTGTTGTTCTTTGTATTACTCTTTGGCTTTTATTCCTTTGGGCAAACCGACAACCGCATTCTTACCATCCAAAACAATTTGGAAGCCCTGCAGGTAGATAACAAAGGGTTATCGGAAAAGCTGAAGTTGGATATCAATGTCGGTAGTGTTTCCCTTTCCAACTTTCTTCTCGCCGTTTCGGAAGTGCACCAAATCAACATGAATGTTGATCCCAGTCTTCAAGGCATCAACCTGGTAAACAACTTTTCAAATGTTACGGTTTCAGATTTGCTCGTCTTCCTTTGTAAAGAATTTGATTTGGATATCGATTTTACGGGTAACATCCTTTCCATAAGAAGATATATTCGCGAACCCGAACCTGTTCCTGAAAAAGAAATATTGGTCGCCTTTGATGCTATAAATAATTTGGTATCCCTGGATCTCAAAGGAGACGCTCTTGACAAGACTTTCCGAAAAATTATTGATGTTACTGGGCAAAACTTATTGTTCAACCCCGGTATGGAAAATATCCCCTTGACCTTGTATTTAAAGGAGGTACCTGTTGAAGTCGCTCTTAAGAAGTTAGCCGAGACCAACAACTTGATTTTCTCCAAATCCCGAGAGGGCTTTTATCTTTTCGACCGAACTAACACTTCGAACGAAGTCTCCAATGGGAATCCAATGTCCTCCCAACGAGGTAGTAACTTCAACTATCAGGTCATTGATACGCTCAAGCGTATCGTTACTGTGGATTTTGAGAATGTTCCGGTCGCTGACATTATCCAGGCCTTGGCCTTTGACCTTGATCTTGATTACTATGTGGCGACTCCTTTGACAGAAGCAGGCTTTGCCAGCATAAAGACCAAGCACATATACTTTGATGAGCTTTTGACCAAAATTTTTGAGAGCCAAGCCTCCTATCAAACTCCATTGCCCCAAAACCCGAATAATCCATCACGCAATTCCAACGATATAAGACAGCGACCCAATACAACATCGGTTAACGGTGGCTTAAGCTTTACTTTCAAAAAAGAGGATGATATTTATTTCTTCGGTACTGTAGATCAATTGAGTGTTAGGCGTTTTGAAGTGGTACAGATGATGTATCGCTCAGTAGAATTATTGGGTGACCCTACCCCATCCGCTGGACTTGGCAGATCAGCCGGGAGAACTGTAACCGGCGGGGTCAACTATTTAGGTGGTGGTTTCCAAAATACCAACGGCTTTGGAGCCTCACAAAACCGTGTTGGACAGAATTTGAACAACCGTCGCACCATCAACGCCCGTAATTCCCAATTTGGGGATTTTAGCTCTTCTGCAGAAGCCATAGTCAGTATTCTGCCCGATGAGGTGGTCGCCGACTTGGACATCAAAGTAGATTTTGAACTGAATAGTTTTTTGATAAGCGGTCCAGCGGCCAACATCAATCGATTTAAAAAATTTATCAAGGAAATTGATAAACCTGTGCCCGTAGTGCTCATTGAAGTTATGCTCATTGAGGTGCGAAAAACTGCAACCGTTGAAACGGGAATAAGTTGGGGCATCGGTGATGGCCCCGTGGATACGCAAGGAGCCATATTCCCGAATGCAGATATCACTTTGGGTGCCAATACCGTAAACAAAATCATTGGTGGGTTTGATGGATTTGGATCATTTAACATTGGTAAGGTGGTGCCTGAGTTTTTTGCAACCATAAAGGCCATGGAGGAAAATGGAAATATAAAAATTCGGTCCACCCCAAAACTATCAACCCTGAACGGGCACCGTGCCAATCTTTCAATAGGGGAAACCACCTATTATGTGGTGACAAGCCAAAACTTCTTTGGATCACAAATTCCGACCGCATCCGAAATCCGAAATTTTGAGCCCATCGATGCGGAATTGGCGGTAAGCATTAAACCCCTGGTCTCCGGAAATGGACAGGTCACCTTGGACATCAATGTAATCCAATCCGACTTCAGTGGCGAACGCATTGACGAGGATGCCCCTCCAGGATTGACCTCCCGTGAGTTCAGTTCCATTATTCGAATGCAAAACCAAGATTTGGCCATATTGGGCGGCTTGGAGGAAAAAGTTAAACGAGATACGGGCAGCGGTGTTCCCTTTCTAGCGCGGATACCCGTAATCAAGTGGTTGTTCAGCCAACGAAGAAGAGAGGATTCCAAGCAAAAACTAACCATTCTGATCAAACCTACAGTCATTTATTAGTGGTCGATACGCTCTCCAAATACACCCCCATTGGACATCATTTTTACGGATTGGAAATCTGTCAGTTCAACAATGGACAAAAACTCTATTTGGTCAAAATAAAAAAGAAAAAAAAGGAGTTGGAAATTGTTGAACAGCTAGAGTTTGAGGATGTTGAAAAATTGGCGAAAAGCATTGAGCCGTCCACTCCTTTGTTTCTTACCGTCAATACAAGGGATGTAATCACCAAAAGTGCCGGAGATTCAAAACTTGAGGACAAGGCGCTGGCCAATAGCCTTTTCCCCAATATGGACTACAATCTTTTGTTTTATGAAATATACACCCTTGGAAACGAGCGTTTTGTGTCGATTATTCGGAAAAATATCGTTTTCGATTTTTTGGAAAGGCTCAACGATTTGAAGGTTTCTATTTTTTCTGTCTCACTTGGTCTATCTGGTCTCCAGACACTTTTGAATTATATCGATGAAAAGGAGATTATCGGCACTTCTTACAAATTGACCAGGGAGTCCTTGGGCAATAGCATCACCATCTCCACCACAAATGAAGAGGAGGAAAGAGTTTACAGTCTGAATGGACTACAGGTTCAAAACAAGTATTTATTGGCTTTTGGTACCATAGCTTCAAATATTCTTTTGACCGGTAATAAAAACTCAAGCATGTCTGAACTGAATAGAGGCCTTGAGATTGAAGTCAAAGGCAAAAAACTTTTGAATCTATTGACCTGGTCTTCGTTAATTTTCTTTCTAAGCGTTCTGATGGTAAACTTCCTTTTTTTCGATCACTATCGCGGTTCCATACAAAACTTAGCCAACGAGCAAGCGGTAAATGCAAAAAGTCTTGAGAGCATTGCCCAATTGAACGAACGTGTGGAATCAAAAGAAAAAAGGCTGGAAAAGGCCCTTTCCACCTCCAACTCCAAAGTTTCTTACTATCTGGATGAATTGGGGCGAACAGTTCCTGGTTCAATTACTTTGGAAACTGTGATTTATCAACCTTTGCTGAAACCCAAAAAAGATTTGAAGCCCATGGCCTATGCCATGGATGAGATTAAAATTATTGGACTTACCGGGAGTGGTATTGACTTTTCCGATTGGGTCACAAAACTGGACAACTTAGGTTGGGTAAATAAGGTGAAAACTCTGGAATACGACTATCAGAATAAGAAAACCTCCCTGTTTGAACTAAGGGTTTACATAAATGATTGATACGAATACGAAAATTAAGGTTGTTTTGGTGATGATTCCATTGCTGGCAATCATATGTTACAACTTTGCCATCTCCAACACCATCGACCTCTATGGTCAACACAAGGAATTAAGTAAGAACGAAAGCCAAATTCTTAATTTGAACCAACGTTTGGCCGCCCTTAGTAGCAGAGAAGCCCAAGTAGATTCGATTTTAAAGAGTTTCAGTCTAAACCATAATCAAACCGAAAATAATTTGATTTCAATTTTCGATGGATTAAAAAACGAGAACCAAGTATTTGTAATGGATTTTAATCCTCCGCACACCGTCGACTTGGACCAGGGTACTTTGGTTACCTATGAGATAACATTGGAAGGAGATTTCAGCGGGCTATTAAGAACAATATTTGAGCTTGAGTACAATCACCACATTGGAAGAATAGCACATGTTCATCTTCAAAAAATTAAAGACCGAAGAACACGAAAAAGCAAGCTGCAATCCACCCTATATTTAGAAGAATACAAATGATGGGGTTCCTATTTCTTCTGATAAAAGTCTCTTTTGGTCAGGATTTACGAAAATCACTGCTTAATCACGCAAACCCGAATGAAATAAGCATCAAAAAGGAAGTCTCTCAATTTAGTAATCAATACACATAACTTTAACCGAGTGAAAAACTATATTCCTTTACGTTTCCACGGATTAATAAAGACGATCCTAAAGCGGATCGTCTTTAAAAAATATTATTCGTTGTGATACGTGTGTCGATGTTCGCTGTAATAGTCCAAAATAATAGCCAATAGTCCATTTTGAAAATACCTGCCTATTAAATCTCCATATTGACTTTCTGTTAAGGCGCCTTGTTGAGAGGGCTTAGGACAATTTTGCCAAGCCAACCTGACACCATCCTTATAATCTGCTGGAAAATGCGGATTAGAAATTGTGGCTTGATACGTTTGCACATCATAGGTGGAAGCGAGCTCACAACCTGTTTGATAACCTTGGGAAGAATAATCTGCAATTAATGGATTGCTTTGAGAACTTCCTGAAAAACAAAATAGAATTACCATGCCTAAAAAGAAAACTACCTTTTTCATTACTTCATTGGATTTTAATTATGTCTACTCTTTTAATAGGTTTTCGACTTGCCCTATTTACCCTAAACTTGTAAGACAGAATATCTTGATGAGTAAGAATATTCGTTACAATTTCATGCGGTCAATATTAGGCTTTCCAATAAGGGTGTCCTAGCTAAAAAGAATAAGTGTAGGTCTTAAACATTTAAGCGGTAACTATTTCAGTTTAAGAGAAATCTTGGATGATGGCATTGAGATTATTCCTGTTCCGAATAGAGACTAATACTACTTCGTTGTTTTTTAAAACTAGATAGCCCCCTTTTTTAATTTTTCGGATATGGTTGATGTTTATTAGAACTTTTCTGTTGGCTCTAAAGAAGCCTTTTTGTCCCAATAACTCGGTAAAATACTTCAATGTATTATTGGCTAAGTATTTCTTGTTGTCATTCAAAAGAAATTGGGTGTAGTTTCCCTCTGCCTGGCACTGCACAATTTCATCTATATTAATAAAAATGTGTTCACCTCCAAGATTTAAGAGCAATTTGGAATTGTTTTTTGAAATAAAACTGGATAAATCGTAGTGGTTTTGTGCAAATCTTTTTTTTTCTCTTACAGAGAGAAAATATCTATCCATAACCCTTTTAATCTTTTCCTGTTGCAGTGGTTTCAACAAATAGTTAAAGGCATAGTGCTCAAAGGCCCTTTGGAAGTAAGTATCATAAGCTGTTACGAAAATTATATCATGCTTCCCTTCCTTGTGTTTTTCCAATATGTCAAATGCGTTTCCGTCTGGCAATTTTATATCCAAAAAAACAAGGTCTGGTTGATTACTGAATAATTTGTCACTGTTTCCTACAGTATCGATTTCCCCTACAATTTTGATGTTCTCGTACTCTTCTAATAAAAATAACTTCAATTGAGAGGAACAGATTTGATTATCCTCAACTATACCTACCTTAAGTGATGTTTTATTGGTTATTTTCATATACCCAAAAAATATTTTTAGACCTCCATTACCAGCTATGAACAATAGAATATTCGTTGTACTTATCGCAATTCTCCTACATGTCGGAGGAATTAGCCAAGAAAGTCTCTTTACCCAACAATATATAGATACCTTCCAGATGCGACCAATTACCAGGTTAAAACTTAAAAAGTTCAAAGAAGTTCTGGAAAAAGATAAGGAATTAAAGGGATGGAGCAAGTATTATTCTTTGAGCGCATACCGGTATTTCAGCTCCGACTACAACAAGGATTCCGCTCTTTATTTTGCCAATAAAGCCATTTCATATTTTGAAGAATTTGGGGACATGAACAATTACCAGCAGGAAGCTTTGACCAAACCTTATTTTATCCTAGGCTGGTATGCTAGGCTCGAGGAAAATCATAGAAAAGCAGTCGAATACAATTTAAAGGGGGTTGAACTGGCAAAAACAATGCAAAGACTTTATGCCAGACCTAGCAAATATTTACCTTACTTCTATCGGGATATTATGTATTCCTATGTCGATTTAGGATATATCTCCTCAGCTAAAAAATATGCCCATTATCTCATAACAAATGATTGGTATATGAAACGAGAAGGAATTTACATATACAACCAGCTAGGGATATTGCATTCGTATGAGAACCAACTAGATTCGGCCAAGTACTATTTTAAAAAGGGATTGACCACACTTGAAAAGGAAAAGGAGGAGCCTGATTTCATTGAGATTCAAGAAACTCTATGGATAAATACAGGAAATGTTTTCAGAAAATCAGGCAATTTGGATTCGACATTGTATTACTATAAAATGGCAAATAGTGATAAGCCCTATATAGAATCAAAAAGATTGCCAAATAGAAGTTTGATTTCGTTGCTCAATAAGAAAGCAAGTCTTGCCTATTTGGATATACACAAGGGTGATGTAAATAACGCTTTGAAGGAACTGAACGCTATCAGGGATTCCATTTTCACCAATGGCCTGGACGTAGTTAGCAGGGAAAAGCTAGACCTTAGAATATTACTCTCGGAGACTTTTATTGATGGTTATAAAAAAGGAGGGAACTATAGAATGGCTTTCAGAGAAGCTGAAAGGAAAAATGTTTTGATTGAACAATTAAACGATCTTGTTCTAAAGGAGAATATTGAAGAATTACAGGCTCGCTTTGATTTGAAAGAGAAGGAAAATGAAATAAATGAACTTGGAATTTTAAATGCAGTCCAAAAAGCCAAGATAAGACAGCGAAACACGGTGTTGTATATAATTCTTGCACTTATAATAATCTTCCTGCTCTTGGTATACGGTTGGGTTCAACAGGGAAAACTAAAAAGCAAATACCAGATAATTTCGTTACAGCAGAGACTTCTCAGGTCCCAATTAAATCCACATTTTATTTTTAATTCCTTGAATTCTGTTCACGGCCTTATTACAAAGGAACCATCTAATGCACAGTCTTACCTTTTAAAATTTAGTAGTTTACTTCGGCAAACACTCCAAAATTCCAGAGAGGAATTTATTCCAATTAGAGATGAAATAGACGCCCTGAGGAATTATTTGGATCTTCAATCTAGTTTTTTTAAAAAATTCGACTATCAAATTGAAATCGACAATTCCAACGAATTAAAGGAAAAACTGATTCCGCCCATGTTCATACAGCCTTTCGTGGAAAACTCCATTGAGCATGGTTTTGTTGACAATCAGAATAACATCATTAAAATATCAATAGGTATTGACAAAGGGAAAAAAGTCCTAAACTGCACAATATTGGATAATGGGCAGGGATATTCTAAAGCTATTTCTTCTTCGAAAGAAAAAAGAGATAGCCCTCAGTCATCCAATATCTTAAAAGACCGCATTATGTTATATGCCAAATATCTTAAGACAGATGCTTTTTATAGAATTAAGGGTAGAGATCAGAATATTGGAAATGGAACAACAGTAGATATAAGTATCCCCTATATTGTGGAGTACTAGCCTGTATTTTTCATTTGATTTACCCTTCTTTAATAAAAAATTCCTAGAAAGGTCAACGTATGATTTTAGTAACAATTAACATGATGCCAGATGAAGATTTTAGTTTTGATAGGTAATCTGCTATTCTTGGGAATTTGGGAGATAATAATTACCTCACACAAGAAGACATTGACTTGCTAATAAAAGAATTTTGGAAAAAATGTGCTGTATCGACAAGTGTCAGCGAGGAAAAAACCAAAATTCTAAGGAAAGTTGCTTCAGAAAATGTAATCGAAGGAAGTTCAAATAAACGATGAAAATAAATTAAGTAATTAAATTTTAGTACAATTGAACATCAAAATAGGACATCCATAAAAGATAGTTTTTTTTATAATCTCCATGACCAATCCTTTACAAAACCATAAACGAAGTTTTTATTTAAGTGGTAACCGAAAAAAATATTGGTATTCGGCCTTTCTTTTGGGCTTTTTTGTCTCCATGATTTTAATCGGACTAAGGCCATACGAAAAGAGTATAATAGACCATCCGCATATAACACTTGTAAGAATTGGGGTTGGCTTTATCTGCACGGTGGTCTATATTATTGGTTATGAAATTTTGCTAAGGTGGTTTAACACTGTAAAATTCAATTTTGTAAAACTGATTCTTTTTGATGTTTTTCTGGCCCTAATAAGTGTTATACTTATTTTTCTTTATGACCGCCTTATCGTTGTAAAAGATGGTCATGTTACCTTAGGCTTCCTCTTAGAATATATTTTAATAATAGCATTGCCTTTTTACCCGATTATCCTCTTTATTTTCCATTTTTTAAAAATATCGGTGTTTCCCATTCGAATTTATCCGCCCCTCAAGAAAGAGTATGTATCGAAAGAGGAAAATGTACTAGACATCAAAGAAAATACCGGAATAGTTGGGTTTAGCGTAGAACTAAAACACCTTTTGTATATCCAATCCCAAGATAACTACATTGAGATACATTATTTGAAAGATGGTAATCATAACAAACATTTAATGCGAGGAACATTAAAGAAAATTTTAAAGGACTTTGTTTTTCTACTCAAAGTACATCGATCTTTTGTTGTGAATCCATATAAGGTGGAGCGTTTGGAAGGCAATTCCAATAAAGCGGCAATTTCCTTTAAAGATGTAGGCGTTTCAGTTCCAGTTTCCAAATCGTATTATGCCTCAGTCAAAAACTACTTATCCACTAGTACCAAAACCTAGTCATTTCGCCACAAAATCGAACGCTTTCTTTTTCGTAAATTAAGCTCTGTGTATTTTTTATGGGTTTGCAAAGCAAAACTAGTATAATCATAAGGCCAAATCCATTCTTAAGATACCAAGCTTGTTTTCCCATCAATATTTCAATCATTTATATAGATGCTGTACTTTTTTAAAACTTAATCCTAAAACCAAATGCGACACTTCTTTTTAAAATTCTCAATAGTTTTTTTCTCCTATATCTCCATGCATTCCCAAACTCTAGATACGTTAGTTGACATTGGTGGACAAAAATTGCACTTTAATATAATGAAGGGTGTTGGGACACCAATTCTTTTTGAATCAGGCGGTGGTAATGATGGTTCCATTTGGAACAACATTTTGGAAAAAATACATAAAGCCACTGGTACAACATTAATAACATATGACAGGTCTGGGTTTGGAAAAAGCGAGTTAAACCCAAACCTTAAAAATGAATCGGATTTTGGAATAGTAAATGGGATTAATGAACTTGAAAAGGGACTTTCAAAATTGGGTCTTGACAATGAAATTATTTTGGTTTCCCATTCTTACGGTGGGTTGTATAATCTGCTATACGCCCACAAACATCCTGAAAAAGTAAGGTCGGTCGTTTTGATCGATGCTACTCCGCCAGATTTTTGGAATGAGGAGTTACTTACAATGAGAGATCAAAATGTAGATATCAGTTCAATACCAAAACCTTCGGGCGACTACTATTTAAATGTAAATTTTAATGAAACCATGCGGTATGTAAGAAACTTGAATTTCTCGGAAAACATCCCAATTTTGAATATTTTTCCTGAAAACTCCTTCCCAGGTTTTCCTGATGTACTTTCCAATAGATGGAAAAAACTTCACGAGGAGCTTGGGGGCAAGGACAACGTAACAAACATTGTCGCCAAAGGAAGTGGTCATGCTGTATTTCAAGATAACCCGGCTTTGGTCATAAATGCAATTATTAAAGCGTACTCAAAAACACTGGATGAAGAGCACCAAAATGAGCTGTTACAAAAGGCTTTGGATAATGCGATGGAATTATCTATTGAAGCTAAGATGAACAATCGTTCAGAACAGGATTTGAATGCATTGGGGTATTCATTTTTGGGAAATGGAGAATTGGATAAGGCTCTAGAAGTTTTTAAAGTGACTACGATTTTATTTCCAAATAGTTTTAACGCATATGATAGTTATGGCGAAGCCTTGTTGGAATCAAATCGAAAAGCAGAAGCAATTGAAATGTATGAGAAATCAATTGAGTTGAATCCAGAAAATGAAAATGGAAAAAAAATGTTGAAGCAACTAAAACAAGAATAACAATGCTCAGAGTTTTCTAAATACAACTGCCTTCAAAAAAATAAAATGAATCTCAACAGTTAGAATTGTCAAAAGTATAATTAAAGGATTTATAAAATGGGTTATCTAAGTTAAGCTCCTAAGTAGGTTTAGTAATGTGGGTAAGCAAGCTTTTTAAAGGGAAATGGAAACATTATAGCGAACACAAGCATTCCTTTTTAGTAGGTCTGGGAACCATGCTCTTGTTTGTTTTAGCCATATATCTTCTAAGCCATACTTAACGACAAAAACCAAACTTAAGTTCAGAAAAACGATGAAAGAAAGGTTATTAATTGCTCTAGTTATAGTACTTCTAAGTTCATGTAGAGAAAAACCTTCTGCTCATTCAGAGACCCGAAATACGGATGATTCATATAGCGATCGTACGATTGTCGGTGAAGGGTTAGGAAAACGTATTGATTCGTTACTTTCAAAAGAAACGGCTATAGGATTTTCAGGATCCGTGGTCGTAACGGTTAGCGATAGTGTGGTTCTTCAAAATGGTTATGGCTGGACCGATTCTTTAAAAAAAAACCTAATAAAGCCTTCCACCAAATTTTACCTGGCCTCCACGACAAAAGGTATTGCCGGTACTGTAGCTCTTATCGCTCAACAAAAGGGCATACTGAAAACATCCGATTCCCTATCCATGTTTGACGAGAATTGTCCAACTGATTTCAGGAATATTTCCATTCATGATATGCTAATTCATACATCTGGTTTGAGCAGCGAATATGATACCTATGGAGCAACCAACCGGATTGACAATATTAGATTATTATATAAAAGACCATTAGGTCCAAAAGGCGAATTTAACTACTCTAGTGCTGGCTATTGGTTAGCAGCTTCCATCATTGAGAGTTCAACAGGGATTACCTATGAGGAGTTTACTCGGGAAAATTTATTTGAAAGAGCAAAAATGGAGAGTACAGATTTTTGGTTTGAGGCAGACGAAGATAACGAGAGCCTATTTGCCCAGAAGCAAAAAAAATTCCCTCCCGGTAATCTAGATCCCAATTGGGGTTACCGGGCATCCGGAGGTGTAACCACCAATATCATTGACTTAAAACAGTATTATCAGACTCTTAAGGGCTATGAAATTTTAAATAAGGAATCATTGGGCAATTTATTTGGCCCGCACAAAACCCTTGGAAGTGGTACGGGAATCGGATATGGTTGGTACACAACCACAACATCGAGGGGAACTAAAGAGGTTTGGTCCCGTGGGGGAGAGTCATTTGGACATAACAGTGCAATCAGATGGTTCGTGGAAGAAGATGTGGCCATCCTAATTTTAACAAGCTGCGGTGTGATTGAAGGTAATCGAGAAGCCAATAGAACGGTTAGTGATAAAATTGAAAACCTCATATTTATGGTTTCACAAGGTAGACGATAACCCTATTAAGTAATAGAGTATGGTCTATTAAAGCTTAAATAAAGGATTATAATTGTCAGCAACTACCCTAAAAATACCTAATCCATAGTTAAGTCACTAGAAAAAATCCCCTTGGAAAACATCGTAAAGTTAGCAAGTGATCTTACAGCCAAGACTATTTGTAAATAAATGTATTTCAAACAACCACAACTATAACGACCGTCTGCTTTTGGAGCGGAAGAAATGCCCGACTTGGAAAAGGGTTAAATTATAAATAACTGTTTTACAGTGATTGATATTCTTTTTAAAGAATATGTATAAACATGTTTTTGTTCCCAATCTCTTAAAAAGTAGGTATATTTCGGGTAAACAAAAAGGCTTCCAGTATTTGGAAGCCTTTTATTTATAGGTGATCGCGGAAGGATTCGAACCTTCGACCGTCTGCTTAGAAGGCATAAATCCGTAACAAAACATAAACATCCAAAAACAAACAAATCAATTCAAATCCCCTGTTATCAATAGATTTATGTTAATAACTACTTTGTATTCGTATCGTTTTACTTTGTGATGCTGTGTTACATTTGTGTTACAAACGTGTAACAAGGTGAAAAAAATCGATGCATACGCAGATATTTATTTAGATCCCCGAAAAAAGGCTGACGGTAAATGCTCTGTCAAAATCAAAGTTACCCACAAACGTAACCGCAAATACTTCTCTACCGGAATAGATTTACTCCCAGAGGAGTTTGATAAGATAATGTACGCCCAAAGGCGGACAAGGGAAGAAAAAGACGTTCTAAAAAGTCTCAATTACCAAAAGACCAAAGCAATATCTATAATCGAAAATTTAAATGTTTTCACCTTCGCAAAATTCAAAGAAGGGTACTTTGAAAGCAGGGACATTCACCAGGATGTTTCTTACGCATTTGATGAACGCATAAAGGAGCTCAGAGAAAATGGGAAAATAGGTACGGCTGTAACCTATGAATGTGCGCAAAGAAGTTTATCCGATTTCAGTCCTAAATTGACCTTTGCCGAAATAACACCTACATGGCTGCGGAAATATGAAAAGTACATGCTCGACAATAATCGCAGTATTACCACCATTAGCATCTATCTAAGGGCTTTAAGGGCCATATTCAACAATCAGAACATTGATAAAGCCAATTATCCGTTTGGGAAGGGCAATGGTAAATATACCATTACGACAGGGCGGAATGTAAAGAAAGCTTTAACCTTAGAGGAAGTAGCCAAAATCTACAACTATGAACCTGAAAATGATGCCCAGGCCAGGGCTAGGGATTATTGGATGTTCCTTTACCTATGCAACGGAATGAACGTAAAGGATTTGTGTTTGTTGAAATGGGAGGATTTAAAGGGCGATATACTGACCTATGAACGTTCTAAGACCTCATCTACCAAAAAAGACAAAAAAGCCATCAGAGTAGCCCTAAAACCTGAAAGCAAAGAGGTTATTCGTAAGTGGGGCCAGCCCTCATTAAATCAAAAGGATTTCATCTTCCCACACTTGGATAAAACCATGTCCCCAGACCGGCAAAGAAAGGTTTACCAGCAACTAACCAAGATTATCAACAAATACATTCAAATCATTGCCAAGAAGCTTGAAATACCTCAGCACGTTACTACGTATAGCGCACGTCACAGCTTTGCAACCGTTTTAAAGCGTTCTGGGGCCAATGTCTCAATGATAAGTGATTTACTGGGGCATTCTAACATTAGTGTCACTCAAAGCTATTTAGACAGCTTTGAAGACGATCAGATAAAAGAGCAGACCAATGTTCTTACCACAGGATTTAAAGCCGCTAACTGATGGAATTTGTTTTGGACAAGGATTTTAAAGTGAGTTTTGAAGACTGGAAACAGAATCGCATCGATAAGGAGTTTCTTCAAATAGATAAAAACGGCAACAAAGTCAGAGTTTATGACTTATTCTCCCAGTTCATTATTTCCGAAAAATTGAACAAATTAGAAAAAAGCGAACGTTTGTTTTTCTACGATAAGTTTTATGAAGGATATAACTATGGGAAGGGAGAAGGTTATGTAAAAGCCCTTAAAGAAATAGACCCTTTAGTTTCTACAAATCCAGCTGAAAGAGAAAATCAAGTGACGGAACTCTTACGAATATCAACCAAATCAAATTCTGAATACCATTTAAAGCTGAATTCAGAAAGAATATTATATAGAGGCTATTACAATGGTCTTATCCAGCGTTGTAAAATGGAATCAACTCTGTTCCATAATACCACCAAGGAGAATCTTCTTAAGCAGCAAAACCAGCTAATCCCGAAAATCAGTATCAAAGAAGTTTTCGATTTTTTTGAGATATTAACAAAGAGCACCAATAAAGAGGGAATTCCCTACCTAACCGAAGAACAGCTAATAATTTTTATTCAAGGTACTTTCATAAAGAGAAACCCAGTGAAACAAAAGTTCAATGGTGCACCTGACAATAAAAAAGATGTTAGAAGTGTCTTCTATCGGTTTTACAAAAACTCTACTATTAAAGAAAGTAAGCAAGCTGGTTTAAGGCAGAAATATTATGACATTTTAGATAAGTCCTTTTTCGGATTTAACGAAACGGATTGGAAAGAGTTCAATAAGCAGAATTCTAATATCAAAGCCTAAAAACATAGATAACAAGCCTAAAAATAAACCTACGAAACCTAATAAGTTTTAGGCTCACAAACTATAACACACATTTGCAGCAGTTAATCATAAATAAAAGCTGTTTCAAATGCATAACCCTTTCGAAATACTTGAAGCCAGGCTTAATAGCATTGAGAATCTCATCCTCGATCTAAAGAAACCTTCAATACAATTTGCGCCTAAAGACAATCCGGAACCGTTTCTAACGGTTGATGGTGTTGCTTCGTTGTTGGACATCGCCAAACCAACCGTTTACACCAAGCACTCAAAAGGTGAACTTCCCGGTGGTTATAAAAGAGGTAAGCGACTCTATTTCGATCGTGAAACAATCCTCAATTGGATAAAGGAAGGTCACCAAAAATCAAAGGTCGAAATCGAAGCGGATGCAGAAGCATTTTTGAACTCAAAAAAGTAGGAAATGCAACCAAAACCATTAGGCTTCACGCTACTAACAAATCTCGAATACAACTTTCTTTTCAATGAAGGAGGTGATAATCTGGTTTCCTTTTTCGCAACCCTGCGATTTCACAAGAAAGGTGCTGTAATCAAGAAGATTGGCAAGAAAGGCGTAACTGCTACCATAAGTGCTGCCACTGGCCTTTCCAGAACCGCAATAGAGCGTTATCTAAGCAAGTTATTGGACTTTGGCTTGGTGGTATTGCATAAGAACGGAAACGTCGCTGTAAAAGGACGAAAATGGACATACAGGCACCTTCCAAAACAAAGGAAGTTGAAACTTCTTCCAATGCTGATTTACAGCAAATTCACGGACACTAAAATGAGTTCAAGATACATAAGGGTTCATAGTAATTTGAAAAGTCAAATACCCCAGATTGTGAAACGGACTGAACGGATCAAACTATTAGAGGAGCTTACCTCAGGCAGCACTAAGAAACTGTCTGACCTTAAGCGTGCGAAGCAATTGGAAAAAGACGGTTTGACTGTGGCTGACCTGGCGGAAAGTCGTTTAAACAGTACTCTATCCAATCTGGGTTTTGATAAGTTGATAAGACCTTCTGAAAACAAAAATACCAAAAGTGCTGGCAACTACCACAAAAGCAAAATGTTAGGAAGCAATCTAATAAATCAAAAACGGGTAATTGAATTAAAATACCCAGGGATTCAAAATAAAAAGTTTGCAAAGGAAATGTCTGAAGATGATGATTTCAAAGGAGGTGCCTTTGTTACTTCTAAAGGAATCTGTGTAGAAAGTAGCCCACATATTTCCATCTCCTCTTTAACTCCTCTTAGTAGGTTCAAAAAAAAAGCAAGTTGAAAACAATCAAAAAAAAAAGCAAACCCATGAAAAAAACAGAAAGCAAAAGACCAATGACCGAAGCTCTATTAAAGCTGATAGAGAAAAAAGGGCAACTTAAAATTGATGCTTCGGATGTAGTAAAGATTCATTCCGGTGGTAGTGTTACTATTAAGATGCGGAGAGATGAAATGTTGGCGGCACGGCTGTTGGAGTTTACAGCAAGTAGTAACCCAAAACAGGCTAAGGAGGCAGCGGAGTTAGTCGCATCATATGTATTGTCTATGCCGCTAAACAAACGGAATAGTAACGATGAAGTTTAATAAGGATACAGCAGCAAAAGCCGGGGCCAAGTCTTCCAGAAAAGGAATTCCCAACAAGTCATCTAATGAGATTAGAACAGCTTTTAAGATGTTGGTGTCGCAGCAGCTACCAAACTTGAATAAATGGCTTCAGAAGGTCGCAGAAGAAGACCCTGCCAAGGCTTTGGAAATAATAATCAAATTTGGTGATTTTATTATACCGAAGCTATCAAGAACCGAGGTCGAAGATGTCACCTTCAATATTGACGCATTCTTGAATATGACCAAAACGCAAAGGCTTCAGCACATAGCCGAAGTCGAAAAGGCACGAATCCAGAAAACACTAAAACAGTACCCAAATGGACGATGAACAAAAACTTGAATTGATGAAAAGCTTGGCAGACATGCCCCAAAGACCGGGCTTCCTACCAACACCCACGGTTTATGCCGACGACCCTTATGTTGAGGTGCCAATCCAGATTAAGGAGTATGTTGAAGCAACGGGGGGAACAATCGGACTGGAAGAAGACGGGCGAATCCATATCGGTAACTATCTGAAGCTTTTGCAGGATTACAGTTTAACGCATTTGATGATATCGCTACCTACCATAATCCGCACTTATTCAGAGGATGATATCGAGGTCATCAAAGGTGAAAATTAGGGTGTGTTATAACAACCATTATGTCAAATAGTGACTTAAAGTATTGAAAATGAAATATTTAAAAACAAAGCTAATCGCCAAGGATTACACCTGTATGTTAAAAACCAGCGTTTGACTTCAAAATGTAAGTTCAAAATCGAAGAAATAACAGTTAAAATCAAGAATTATGAAAGCAACAAAAGAACGGGCCAGCCGCCGTTTGTGGAAAACACCAAGAAATCAAGTCACCTATCAAGATTGTTGTGGAACTGAGATCGTGTTCAGAGATTTAGATGCACCTGACGATCCATCAGTAGGGGATTATGCGACCGTTGACGGAATTCCAGCAGAAGGAGAGTATCTCATGCCGGATGGTAAGTTGTTGACATTCTTTGATGGTGTAGTGACCAAGATAGTCGAGCCATCTGAGGAGAGCATTGCACAAGCAAAACGATTAATGAATCAAACTAAGAATAAAAAACGCAGATTATGGAAACAACGGAAATGAAAAAAGAACTATTGTACGTCAATAAAGAAGGAATAGCCAAAACCATGGAGCAATATCAGTCCTGGGCAGCGGAAGCGAACAACGCTTTGAACGAAGCCCAAAAGCTGCTTCCAGATCAATTATCTATTGAGCAGAAGGACTTGTTGCTAAATCAAGGATGGAGCGCATTGGAGCAGCTCATTTGCCACGTATATGGACACCCTAAAGCTAAAGTCAATGTAGTGCTTGATCTTAACGGTTTGGACGGTAGTTCGGCCATGGCAGCATTTACCCACGTGCCGAACAGACATGCCGCCGTGGGCTTCACCATCACTGAAAATGGAGTTGAAGTAAGCCCGAGAACAATCGATAAGGTCCGAAAACGGCATACACATTATGCCAATAACGAACGTCAAATAGAAGCCTTTAAAATGGCCCAAGAGCTATGTGAAACCTTAAACGAAGGTTTTGCTAATGATGTTTACAACTTGGATGAAAGAACAAGGTTGGTGAACGCCTTGCGCAAGCATGTGGAACTATCGCCCGGTAGGAAGGAAGAACAGGTGTTCGTTCCTGCAGTTAAACGCATTGCACAATTGAAGCCATAGTCTAGTTTACTTTTTTTCTTTGGATTTTGTTTTGCCGTCCTCAATATTTAGTTGGGGGCGGTTTTTTTAGGTCATACCACATCATTTATTTACCTTTTACTAAGATTTCTTGATTAAAAAAATAGTCTTGCTATGGAGGTTTGGGCCTTTTTTGTTTCAATTTTCTCATTGCTAGTTGCAGGTCTAGCTTTTGCAGAAGCTAGGAGCGCAAACAGAATTGCGTTAGATGCCAATAAAGCCAACATCAAAATGTTTAAACGACAGGGAATAATTGAACTGCATTTTGCTTGGACCGATATTAACGAAATAGATCCTGAAAACTTAATTTCACCACATGTTGTTAAGGCAATTAATGCTTTATCCCTGACGTCATCTTTGTGGAATCATGACGCTTTGGAGAAAGCTGTTATTTATCAATCGTATTGGAATAATTTCAAACAACTTTACGAAACATTAGTCGATTTGGATAAGTCACCACCAGGAAAGTCCGAAAAATGTTCTGAACTGATTACTGAAGATATTAGAAGGGCCTACAACTCCATGAATTCGACCGATCTTAGCAAAGTAATTTCAAAATTATAGTATATGACCAAATATGAGATCAAAAAGGAATTGGACAGATTAACCAAGGAACTAGAGTTAACATCTGACACTAGTAAGGTTTGGGATAAAGACATCAGAGAAGCCATAGTAAAGCTTCGTCATACAATGCAAGCTTCCGGAAGCCCGTGTAGTTGTTGTGGAGGTTCTGGAGTAGGATAACGGGGATACAACTTTTTAATGAAGGCCTCATTTGGAGGGAGAAAAAGCGTCCCGAAGCCATTGAAAGAATTCTAAAAGGGCTAATAAACAAGTATGGTAGATTAGAGCATGGGGACTATGAATATTACTTTGAACGGGATCGGTGGGTTCGCAAAAAACATTCAAAATAAAAACTTAATTTACTGTTATGTCCGAACAAGAGTATATTACCAACTACAATAGTGAGGAATTTCTCGAAGTACAAAAAAAAGTAATAAAAGGTGAGTATGAAGTTCAACTTATGAGAACTGGAATTACAAAAACTATTGGTATAGGAGATAGTAAAAACATGGTGTTTGTGCAATTTCTTCAAACTTATTTGGACAATGATGGGAAGGAAGTTGCTGTTGTAAAAAAGTATGTCACACCTGACTTAGACAAAGAATATTTTGATGAATTCGAATATTCGAAGTAACAAACATGATTGTATATGTTCAAAGACCTATCCAAATTCCATTTTGATATTTTTTAAATACAGAAAAACCTATGTGATTCACACAACAACTGCCTTGGCTTTTGATATTCAAAATAAAGTCCTGGTTAGGGATAATCACAGCAATAAATCGATTCTTAGGTGTTAATTAAGATAGCCATTACTTTCATTACCTTATTTCTTTTGTTTGATGAATACGTTGACGTGTTCAAAAATTTCAAAAAGAAATTAAGAAGGAAGGTCATCCTTTTAGCTCTTGCATCGTTATCTATCCTGTCTTTTATGGATGTAGTTACTCAAGTTAAAGATGATAATGATTTGGTAAATAAAGCTGATTCGCTAATTGTCAAAACCAATGAAATTATGGAAAAAACTGAGGGGATTACCTCAGATTTAAGTAATAATGTTGAGGCGGTACGACGTACCAGTAGAAGTTTAGCAGGTGTGGATACAGTACTTAGAAATTTAAAAGATAGTGTGGACAATCAGGTAATTGTTTTACGGGGGATTGTGAAAAAATCGAAAGAACTTGTTGATTTAGAAAGAGAAAAGTTTAGGGTAGAAGCACCAATTATTATTAGTCAACCATCATTTACTAGGATGAAGTTTACCGGAGAACAAGAAATTAAGGAGGTAGTTTTTGCATTCAAAAATGTTGGACAAAGAGTGGCTTCAAATCTCAAGTACTCATTTTTGGCACTGTATTTCGATGTATTGGACGAATCACCTTCATTCAAGACGGCAATAATGGCTCGGGAGGAGGGTTATGGATATAACATAAATACCATTCCCATTAACAATATGTTCTATTTATATACCCCCTTTACAAATAATATGGAAAACAAATTTGATAATATCAATAGTGGATTGGTCTATGTATGGAAAATGGAATATGCTGATATCCCAACAGGTACAAGGTTCTTTAAAAATTATTTTGTGTTGGTAAATCAATACGAAAGTGGAAAATTCAGGTATAGCACAGCAACCTATCGAATACAAAATCTTGTAATCAATTACCTAAAGGAAAACGACAAGGAGGTTTTTTTGACTAAAGAGAATCTGTAATTCACTTTTTTCTTCTTTTACTGAATCAGCAACCGATTTTATCAGCTATTTGCGATCAGAAACTATCTCCTTTTTCGGAAGCCTAATGTCTAATTACTATGATATACGTATATGTGAGAGATGGGTTAATCCATATTCTCTCAAATTAGAGTTTTTTGGAAAAGAAAGCTTTGCATTTGGATGTTCAATAATATGAGAACTCAAGCGTATCCAATTAGACAAGTCACCCTCCGTAAATTTACCAATCTGATAAATCTTTTTCCAACATAGCATAACAGCACTAACACTTGTATTTTTATTTTTAAGTGATTTCTTAACCATCCGTTCAATTTCAATTATCTCTTCTGGAATAGTAGGGTCACTTTTATTCATAAATATTTCAACCTTTGTTGAGACATCAATAATACATAGGCCATAGCACTTTTCATTGACTGCCTTTATTTGCTTATTCGCTTTTGCAATAATTTTTGGAATTCTTTTCACCATTAGGGTATTTTCCAAAATACATTTACATTCCACTACAAAGGGATATTTATAGCTATCATTCACTATCTTGAAATCTGGATATCCTTCTTTTTCAAATGCGGTTATCTTATACCCCTTTGATATGTTCCATCCTAGAAAATATAGTTCGGCTAACAAGGCATAGTAGTTGTCTTTATCGCGGGAAATCGCCCTTAACCTTTTTTCAAGTGACATATCACCTGAACTAGTAAAATCTCCAAGCTTAAAGTCTAAATAATTGCCGCCGCTGGACAAGATTAATGCTGAAAACGTGAGTGACGCTAAACAATAATCCTTCATGTAGATCGCATCGCCAGGGAACTTCCACAAATAGTTTTGCTCAATAATTTTTTGACATAAAAACCACAATTTACGGGCCTCATGATCTTTATCAAGTCGTCGAATTACATCTTCAGAACTAAATATTTGCAATAACAGCTCTCTTTGAAAATCAAAAATTTGTTGGGGCTTTATTGAAGTGTTATCGTCGACCCAAACAAGTGTTTCAGGGATTTCGAAACCCTTTTCCGGAGTTTTTGACTTGAATTGACGGTAAATGGAATAAATAATTAAACCAATAAAAAAAAGCAAAAAAGGTAAATGCCAAATCATAACCTATACAAATTAGTTCGTCTGAAAACATTTACTGGGAAATTTCAATGTCCATGCTAAAAATTCAATAAAGAAAGTACTTAGTCAGAATATCAAATTTGTAAACAAAGAATAAAAAATGAAAATTAATAAAGAAGAATATTCTCTAGTTGTATATCAATCCACAGGTCATTAAATGAGGTTTTGTGTAACAAATGTGTTACACTTTAAAATAAAAAAACCACCTACAAAATGTAAGTGGTTGATTTTTAGTGTGATCGCGGAAGGATTCGAACCTTCGACCGTCTGCTTAGAAGGCAGATGCTCTATCCAGCTGAGCTACGCGACCTGGTTTTGCGGGTGCAAATATACAATTAACCTATGTTTTTTTGCAATAAAAATTGAACTATCCCAAACCCAAGGGGTATGGTCCCTCCTTTTCACGTTTATACATATTGATTGAGCAAATTCTCGTATAACTCCTGCTTCCCACTAATTTGCTTGGCCTCTCCATTACTTTGGGCATGCTGATACAAATCAAGAAGTGTCAGTTTTCCATCCACAAAGTTCTGTCCTGCTCCTGAAGCGAAAGAGGCGTACCTCTTGTCCAATAGATCTTCATATGAAGACTTTTGTAAAACCGCATCTGCAACCAACAATCCTCTCGCAAAGGTGTCTGCCCCACCAATATGGGCCAAGAAGATATCCTCCAAATCGGTAGAGTTGCGCCTTGTTTTCGCATCAAAGTTCACTCCCCCACCCTCAAGTCCATCCGATTTTAGCAACACCAACATGGCCTCGGCAATTTCAGTTACGTTATTCGGAAATTGGTCGGTGTCCCAACCATTTTGATAATCTCCACGATTTGCATCAATGCTTCCCAACATGCCCGCATTGGCCGCCACCTGAAGCTCATGTTGAAAGGTGTGTTGGGCCAAGGTTGCATGGTTCACCTCAATATTCAATTTAAAATCATCTTGTAGTCCATACTCCCGAATGGTGTTGATAGAGGTAGCCGCATCAAAGTCATATTGGTGTTTCATAGGTTCCATAGGCTTAGGTTCAATGAAAAAATTTCCCTTAAACCCTTGCCCACGCGCATAGTCTTTGGCCATGTTCAAAAATCGCCCGATGTTGTCCTGTTCCAATTTCATTTGGGTGTTAAGAAGCGACATATAGCCTTCACGCCCGCCCCAGAATACATAATTCTGACCGCCAAGCTCAATCGTAGCATCAAGTGCAATCTTTATTTGAGCCCCAGCATGGGCCACAACATTAAAATCGGGGTTGGAGGCGGCTCCGTTCATATAACGCGGATTAGAAAAGCAGTTGGCCGTTCCCCAAAGTAACTTCACCCCAGATGCTTCTTGCTTTTGTTTAAGATAATCCACCATTGTTTGGATACGCTTTTCCGATTCGGCCAAGGAGTCGGCTTCATCCACCAAATCAAAATCATGGAAACAGTAATATTCAAATCCCATTTTTGTAATGAACTCAAAGGCTGCGTCCGCCTTCTCCTTTGCTGCGGCTATGGGTTCCGAAGATGCATTCCAAGGAAATTGCTTTGTGCCAGGTCCGAAGGGATCACCTCCTGTTCCGCATAGGGTATGCCAGTAAGCCATGGCAAATTTGAAGTGTTCCTTCATGGGTTTCCCGGCAACCACCTGTTCCGGATTGTAATGCTTAAAGGCCAATGGGTTATCCGACTCTTTCCCCTCATACGGTATTTCTCCGATTCCTTTAAAATACTCTTTGTTACCTAGTACTGCCATAGGTCTATTTATTTAAGATTGTTTGCAATTCTTTTTTCCAGTTCTGGTAGGCATTCCTATAAGCGGATACATTTTTATCAGGGCAGACGGTTACCCCCTTGTCTTTTTTCAAAAAGGCAGAAAAACCGTCATAGGAACCCTCTTTGAGAGCGCAGGCCCGTGCTGCACCCACAGCCCCCGAAGTGTTGTATATTTCTATTTCCGTATCCAATAATGTGGATACCGTCTTGGCAAATATCTCGGAGCGGAAAAGATTATCATTGCCAGTTTTGATGATTGATGTCTTTACCCCATCTTTTTCCAGTATTTCCATGCCATAGGCGAAGGCAAAGGCAATACCTTCCAGTGCTGCTCTGCAAATGTGGGCATTGGTGTGTCGATTTAAATCGAGATTTGAAACGCTGGAACCCACAATTTTGTTTCCCAACATTCGCTCGGCACCATTTCCAAACGGAATCAAGAAAACACCTTCAGAACCGACACTTACTTCAGCGGCCAAATCATTCATTTCGGTATAAGAAGACACGTTCAAAGTATTGCGTAACCATCGGTACTGGATTCCTGCCCCGTTAATGCACAACAATTTCCCAATGCGATTGTTATCCAAACTATGATTCACATGGGCAAAATTGTTTATTCTGGATGTTTCCCTGGTTGAAAGTTTATCCGTCACAGCGTAGATCACGCCTGACGTACCACCTGTTGCCGCAATTTCACCTGGATTGAATACGTCAAGAGCCAAGGCGTTATTGGGTTGGTCCCCTGCACGATAAAGAATGGGTGTGCCTTCGGAAAGACCACTTTCTGCAGCACCTTTTTCCGATACTGTGCCCTGTTCCCCGAAAGTTTCCACCAATTTGGGGATGACATCAGTGTCTAACTCGTAATAAGCCAAAAGCTCTTTTGAGACTTCACTCCTTTTAAAATCCCAGAAAATTCCTTCTGAAAGGCCTGAAAGGGTTGTGCATATATTTCCGGAAAGCTTATAGGCCATATAGTCTCCTGGAAGCATTATTTTATAAATCTTTTCAAAGAGATGGGGTTCATTTTCCTTTACCCATCGAAGCTTTGAAGCTGTGAAATTTCCAGGGGAGTTCAAAAGATGCGTTTCACAATACTCAGGGCCCAGCTCCTCAAAAGCTCGGTTCCCTAGCTCAACAGCTCGGCTGTCACACCATATTATGGATTTGCGCAAAGGACGACCTTCTTTATCGACAACAACCAAGCCATGCATTTGATAGGCAATACCAACACCATGGATATCATTGGCGGAAATCCCACTCTCCTTAATTATCTTTTTTACCCCAATGCATGCATAGTTCCACCAATCTTTCGGGTCTTGCTCTGCCCAACCTTTTTGAATGGAAACCATAGACATTTCATCTTGTGGTTCTTGAATCTGGGCAAGACATTTTCCCGTTTCATTTTCAACAAGGGCAATCTTGATGGAAGAACTTCCAATATCGATTCCTAAGTAGTAGTTGGATGCCATAGGTATAGGTCCTTATCAAAGATAAGAATCGTTCCCTCATCACCAATGGCTGATAAAAAGTCGTTGTTGGTTCTCCTAGAATTTGGTTTCTTCATGCATGTCCCAGAGGCCCCAATAGGCTCCTACATCGCCTTCAGCCCCTACCTTCCAACCTTCATCAAAGGAAGAGAAATAGAATATCTCAATGTCATCCTCCTGAGCCCACTTTTGGGTACTCATAAAATATTTCAAGGAATTTTCAAGGGAGGGGTAAGCTCCTTCAAGGTTCGTGCCCTGACTCGGCCATCCTGTTTCTGAAATGATAACCTTCTTCCCATTTCCGGCACGAATTGCTTTTTGGTACATATCCTTCATATAAAGAATAGAATAGTCCAAATCGCAGCCTTCCCAAAAAGGATAACAATTGGCCAAGATCACATCGCAGGCATCAGCAATTCGCGGGTGGTCTGCAAACTCGTAATATGCATCAACGTAACCCACGGGGACATCCGGAATTGCTTCCTTGACCATGTGGATAAAATCCAAAAGCTCGTCTTCGGTCAAATCCCCACGCAACAAAACTTCGTTGCCAACCGCGGCAATATCAACATAGCCTTCTTGTGCAAGTTCCAATAGATTTTCCACCTCGGTTCTATTGATGTCTGGGTCATCTCCCAACCATGCCCCTACCATGGTTTTGATACCATATTCCCGGGCAATACGCGGAATGGCCTCATTTCCTTCCGTACACGAGAAAGAACGAATCCATTTCGTATAGGGCTTTATGATTTCCATTCTTCTTCGTATTTGATCCTCTGAAATCTGGTCACCGGGCTTTTGACCCTCCAAATAGGGGCTGAAACACAGACCATGCATACCCTGTTCAACAAATTTTCGACATAGATCCTTTAATTCTGCTGTGGACTTTCCCTCGTAGTCAAGAGCTGCAAGGGTCAAAAATTTTTCCGATCTACTTGAAGACATAGTGTTACTTTATAAAACAATTTTTCTTTTTCAAATATAGGTTAAAGTTCCCCTCTCCGCTCTACCAACTTCGCCTTTATTTCCCTTGCTCTCTGCTCATTTAAACTGTATTTCCACATAACCCAAATAGCCAGTGCGGCCGTTAAGGAAGGAACTACGATATCGGCCACCCGTAGTCGGTTCATGGTATCCAATGTTTGTTCACTTACATTGGGATCGAAACCAACTATCTTCAATATCAATCCGCCCAAGACCAGGGCAATGGACTGACCTATTTTAACCATCAGCCAATAAATTGCACCGAAAGTGCCTTCCTTTCGAGGCATCCCGTTCTCGAGTTCATCCAAATCACAAACATCTGCGGTCATACTCATCATTAAGGTAAATAAGCCTCCCATTCCAAAGGCAAACAAGGGAATTGGTACAAATATTAGCCATGGAATATCACTTCCTGGGTCAACGCTGAACCATGACATCCCAATATTTTCAAGAACGGGATTTAAAGATTCAAAAAGCGAACCTACTGCTGAATTCAATCCTTTCCCCAGTCCGGTTTCACTAAACTTATTGTTCAATTCTTTGTCAAAGCCCCACCATTTTAGAAGATATCCAGCAATAGATAGTGCCGTGGATATGATAAAAGCTTTCCTCTTCCCCCATTTGCTGGCCATTCTGGAGATAATGGGAATCACCAAAAAGGCTGTTATAATGGCATTTATGGTATTGAACCAGGCTGGCCAAGTTCCTGCTAGTTCGTAGCTGCCACTGTACATATAAAATACAATGATAAAAACCCCGAATGCTGCTACCAGTTGGAACCCATTAAAAACCAAAAACGTAGCCGCACAAAGTTTCATAAAAGGCTTGTTTTTGGAAACTTGAACAATTCCAGCCCACAATTCTTTCATATTGGCAGCAAGGGTTTTAAAATTGATTTCTTTCCGATTTGCCATATTCGCAGAATCAATACCGCGACAAAACATAGCGGGCAGAATTCCAAATACGATACACAACGCCCCTACAATAAGAGCCATGGTTCGGACCCCTTCGGTCTGGGTGTTAAAAGTGTTCGAATCTGGAATGATTACATAAAGCCAAGGCACAATCATCCAAGCGATTTGACCCATGGTGTTGGAAAATGCCATCAAACGGGTACGTTCGTTGTAGTCTGGAGTCATTTCATAGCCAAGACCCACCAAAGGTGTCGCGAACATCGTATTTCCTATAAGGAATAACAGTTGCAGCACCATTACATGCCAAATGATGTACGATTGGGAAGCATTATCATCTATTTGCCACATTAAAAAGAAAAGTATGCCACTTACAATGGCTCCCACAAAAATGTAAGGTCTTCTCCGTCCCCATCGCGACTTTGTGTTATCAGAGATAAAGCCCATAATGGGGTCTGTCACAGAGTCAAAAATCCTAGGTAACCCTCCTAAAAGTCCTGCCCATAAAGGATCAACTCCCCAAGCTGTCAACAAAAAGAATTGAATGAACACTCCCAGGGTTCCCGGTAGAATATTCAAAATAAAATGGCCTGCCCCAAAGGCGGCCTTTTGCCCCACTGGGACTTTATCTTTTTTGGGTGTTACTACGTTTGACATAATCGTTGTTTTAGTTAGTTGGTGTTGGTTGTATGACCAGCGTCTGAATCGCTTGGGCGCTTATTGAAATCATCTGTGTTTTTTCCCCTAAAGCCAGTTCAAAATCTTTAGGTGATTCCCCTTCGTTGAATACTACAACAGCGATTGTTCCATCTGGGTTCTTGGCTGCGGTCACCATAAGGTCATCATCTGTGTTGGTAAATCCGATCCTAATGGCATTAGGGCGGATAAATCTACTAAAATGGCTCATGGCGTAGTAAATAGGGGTAAAATATACCTCATCTTTTTCTGGATCAACAATTACCGGCGCGACACACCAATTTTTAAACCAATTGGGGCCTCCTTGTTTATCCAACACCATATTCCAATCAATCCAACCATCGACCCAATTATTGAGGCATCCAATAATATCCCTGGCATAACGATTGACAGGTGCATATTTGGGATGCAAATGTTTATCTTCCTCTGGTGCCCAGTCCCAACCCCAATCGGTCGCTTCTTTGGACCAATACCACAGGTCGTCCCTCCACTTTGGAATTTCCGCATCGACACAGGCTTCGGACTGAATCAAATATTTATTGGGAGATTTATCATGAGCATATTGCAATGCCTCTGGGAATATCTCAAAAGTACTGGCATACCAATGTATTGCAGTACCATCATAGTATTTTGAGGTAGCCTCAGTTTTGAACATTTCATCTACCCATTCCTTTAGATGTTCACGATTTTGGTCATACCCCAAAATCTTTACATCATGACCATCTGATTCCAATTTGGGGCCTAGATAGTTTTGTACGAAATAGGTCATTTCCTCTGGGGTATAATGCATGCTCTCCCAGTTATTATCATTGCCCAGTGGTTCATTCTCAACGGTAAAACCCCAAATATCGATTCCTTCAGAGGCATATGCATTTACGTATTTTGAAAAGAACAACGCCCAAGTATCATAATATTCAGGAAGTAATTTACCTCCTCGCCAATCCTTGTTGTCTTTCATCCAAGGGGGTGCTGTCCAGGGAGAGGCCAATATTTTGAAGCCTTCCTCGGAAGCCTCCATCGCTTCTTTAATAAAGGGAATGATATCGTCTTTATCTTCTTGGATGGTGAAATGTTCCAATTCTTTGTCATCTTCTACCTCTGCGTAGGAGTAATTGCTTACCGAAAAATCGCAGGAATTCATATGGGTCCGTGTCAAAGAATACTTGGCGCCTTTGGAACCAAAATAAGCCTCAACCACCTTCTTTCGATTTTCAGGACCCAGTTGATTCAAAAGATGGGCCGAGGCTTCTGTAAAAGACCCTCCAAAACCGGTAATGGTTTGAAATTCTTGATTTGGCAATAGCACTATTCTATCGTCCGTAGATTTTGTGGAAAAGTCGGTTATTGGGTCAAGTTGGTTTCCATTGGCTGAAGTTTCGTAAACTTCCAACTCCAATTTTTCTTGGGTACAAGCACTAAGTAACACAGTGAGTATTAAGGCGGTTTTAAGTTTGTAGATCAGTTTCATTTTCGTGTTTTTTCTAGCAGTCTGCATTGAAAATAAATCAATGTGCGACTGCCTGTTCTTCTTTGGCCGGTGGCACCAAAACATCTTTCATGAGTTCTTCTTTAACACCATTGTAGGTTTTGGTTATTACATTCCCATTTCGGGTCAATCCTTCAAAAACGCCTTCATCTACCAGTTGCCACAATACATATTTCGCCTTGCCGTCAATGGTAAACAATCCAAAGTGGTTCTCAGAACCCTGAGGGTTATGGGCATCTTTCCATTTTTCATTGAATGCTTCAAAGTAAAAGCATGAGATTCCGGATTCATTGGTCCATTCCCGGATATGATTGTAATATAAGGCTTCTTTGTACTCATCGGTAGCCTTGGAGCCTTCAGGTCCGTAAAAGCCATCTGATATGGTGGCCCATCCCGTTTCCCCTATATGAATAGGTTTATCTACCCCAAGACTTTTCATATAATCCGACACTGCCTTGTATTGATTCATGGCAAAGCCTTTGGCCCTTGCCATTGCAGCATCAATTTTTTGAATTTCTGAAAGACTTTGCTCTTCCTCAGGAACGCCCCAAAACTCTGGGTTGTAATGGGTGTTGTGATAAGGGTAGGTATGCATGGAAATATAGTCAACGGCTTTAATCAATTTCTCTAAATCCTCAGTGTGATAGCTGTCTTCCCCACCACCCCAGGATGCAAAATCATCGGAACTTGTAATCCACAGTTCTTCTGGGAGTTCTCCGTGCTTTTTCAGTTCTTGGAGATGATTTACCCATTTCAGAATAACCTCTGGCTGCACATAATAGCTTTCCGCCCATTTTACCATGGCTTCATTTCCGACAGCCACAATCTTTACAATGTCTGGATATTTCTTGGCCAAGGCAACGGCCCTAGCTATTTCCCCTTCATTTTGATCACTCTCCACATTATGATCAGGCGCCTTATCGGTCCATGCGTTCTTGCAGTCAATCCATGCGCCCAACATCACATACATTTCAAAATTGGGGTCTTCCTTTTTAAGGTCTTGAATGGCCTTTAATAAATTTGGTGCCTGTTCCAACTGCACATTATAGGTGCGCAGCAGTTTTATTCCCATTGCGGACAGAATTTTCATGTCCTCCTTGAGTTCTTCCAAAGTAGGTTGGATCTCTCTTATCGTGTCTCTATAACCGCCATAGGAAATGGCCAAATAGTCTGGGTTACCTAGAATATCCTTTGCCGTCACTTCTTTTATTGTTTCAGTTTTGGTTTCTTCTTTTTTGTTTTGCTTGTTGTTGCAAGCTACACAGAATACAATGGCCATTAGTGCAATTGTTATCTTTCTGGCTTTTTTCATCACTACATTGTTTTATTTTTCAATATTCATCTGCACGTGGCTAGTCCTTTTTAGCTCGATCACAGTTTTTAATACTCCAGACCATAGCCCAATGGGAACAGGATTTCGCTGGTTTCATCCCAATAATTTGGGCCGAATTTCCCATTAAAATCCTCCATAGATTTTGGCCAGGTATGCGGCAGTTTTCCTTTAAAGTTATAATCTCCAAAAAGTACTTCGGCGATGCCATTTCCCTCAGAACCCGGTAACCATGCGGCCACAAAGGCTGTAGATCGTTCAATTTGTTCAGTGACAACCATGGGCCTTCCTGAAATGAACACAACAATGGTTTGCACCCCATTAGTGGAATAGGTATTGATGTAATTTTGGTGGTTGTCTGACATGGTGAGGGTCAAACTATTGGATTCATGACCGATATCGCCAAAAAACTCAGCATAAGGTGGTTCTCCAACAACAACGATGGCCACATCAGCATCAAAATGGTTTCCAGAAGCATCAGCATCGTAAATCACTTCTCCCTCGGCAAGACTTTCAATGCCTGAAAGAATCGTTGTTGCACCTTTGTAACTCTCATGGGTCCCCTGCCAGTTCACGGTCCATCCACCAGATTGCAAACCCGTGCTATTGGCATGTTCGCCGATCACTACAATCTTGGAGGTGCTTTTGGATATAGGAAGTATGTTTTTCTCATTTTTAAGCAAAACCAGAGACTCTCGGACAGCCTGTCGAGCAACATCACGATGTTCTTGAATTCCGATTTTTTGAACCAGACTTGTGTCAGGATAAGGATTTTCAAAGAGCCCTAGCCTGAACTTCTGTCGTAGAATGCGCCGAACAGCGTCATTGATGCGTTCTTCAGAGACCTGGTTGGTCTGAACCGCTTGTTTCAGCCCATTCTGAAATAGGTCTAAATCGCCATCCACGGCCATTACTATATCAATCCCTGCATTAATGATTTCAAACTCTCCAAACCTTGAATAGCCCTTCCAATCGGAAACCACAATGCCTTCAAAGCCCATTCCGATTTTTAAGGTATCGGTTATCATTGCTTTGTGCGCATGCATGGCTTTACCAAAAAGGGTATTAAAGGAAGCCATAATGGCGCCAATCCCATTTTCTACGGCTACTTTATAGGGAGAAATCAACCGAGCTTTTATTTCTTCGCTTTGCAAGGAGGTTTCGCCCCCCTCAACGCCATAGTCGGTAGACCCGTCCCCAACAAAATGCTTTGCCGTTGCCATTACGGTATGGGTATCGGATAGCATACCCTGATGTCCCTTAACGGAAGCCACTGTCAATTCATTGGTCAATTCGGTACTTTCAGAAAATGCCTCGTACACCCTTCCCCATTTTTCATTGTAGGGGATTGCTATGCAAGGAGAAAAGACCCAATTGAATCCGGTGGCTTGAGATTCAAGCGCGGTAATTCTGGCTGCCTTTTCAACCAACTCTGCATTTCTGGTTGCTCCCAGACCGATGTTGTGCGGAAAAATGGTTGCCCCTTCATAGGTGTTTTGCCCATGAACGGCATCAACCCCAAACAATAAGGGAATCCCCAATCGGGTAGACAATGCTTTCTTCTGCAAACCTGTAAACTTTTCCTGCCATTCCTTTGCACTGTTCCCAGGTAGAGGGCCTTGTGTATGAATTACAGATCCTATAAACTTAGACTTGATATCCTCTTCAGAAATATCATCAAAATGTCGCACTTGCGTCATCTGACCAATTTTTTCATTCAAGGTCATTTCGCTTAGTAAAGAGTCTATCTTTTTTTCCATTAGGTCATCCCTGTTTTCACTTATTTTTTCCTGGCTCCGTGTTGGTGTAATAAAGCAAATGAATACAACCAATCGTATTACAACCAATTTGCGATGATTTATAGCCATTTCAGTTCAACCTATGCCAACTAGTTTCTTAGCAATTACTCTATGTGATATAATTTTGGTTTAAAAAGGCCGAGTTAATAGGCTCGGCCTTTAGTTTAACTAAACAAATGGAAATGTCCTATTCGTTTTTCTTATTGGACAGTTATATTGTCTATATAATAAATACCATCAGCAGCAGGTGGGTCAGTTTCCGAACCATTGGGATCATCCTGATTGTCATCTGGTTTAATGACAAGGAAGTTGTAATAATCCGTCTCTGCTCCTGGGTTAGGGGTAAATGTTACTGAAAGCTCTACCCACGTATTGGCGTCACTACTTCCGAGTGTGGCAAACTGTGGAGGCGGGTTGCCCAGGTCCGGATTTGGTGTCGGGTTGGCGATCAGCTCACACCTGAACGTGATGTCATTCAAGTTAGAATAGACTTGGAAAGTCACTGTTATTGAATTTCCATTGAACTGCCCTGTGTCGAATCCAGCCGAATTTTGGAATCCACCAAAGAAATTCGCCGTAGTTGGCTTATCTACTCGAAGTACTGTGGCCGAGGTATTGATTCCGGTGGCTGAGGGATTATCTGCCAAAACAGCTGTAACACCTCCAAAAGTACTATCAAAACCTACACAATCTTCAAAACCTACGGGGAGTGTGGATGCTGGGCCCGTTGGCGCACTTCCAATTGTACAACCGCCGCCACCGCCATCATTGTAAAAATAGATGTTGTCCACGTACACCGTTCCGGTCACGGTCACCACGTCCAGTATCAACTGGCTGAAGTCAGTGGGCGTTGCCGTCAATCCGGCCGTCTGAAGGTCCGCGATGGTCACGTCAATGGAGGTCCAGGAACCGGCTGCCAGCGTAGTCGTGGCATCGCCACGGGTGTCGTTACCGCTTCCGAAGCCGTCTCCCCCAAAATCGACCACACCGGTCACGAAGTCAAAGCTGGTGGCTGTCCACACGTCAATATGGAAGTTGGTCATGCTGGAAAGGTCCACACTTGCCGTGAGCGTCTCGATGCCCGCGAAGTCAAGATCGGTGTACAGCTTGGTATCATCACCGGCAACCTGTACGTCCGCAACACCGCCGCCAGCGCTGAATCCAGCGTAGAAGGTGTCCACAGTAATGTCGGTATAGGCGTTGCTGAAGAGCGAGATAACGTCCGCTGCATCCCTCGTGGGAGGGGTAGGTGCCGCCGTGGTGGGTGTATCACCGCCGCCCGGTGAATCATTGTAGAAATAAATGTTGTCCACGTACACCGTTCCGGTCACGGTCACCACGTCGAGTATCAACTGGCTGAAGTCAGTGGGCGTTGCCGTCAATCCGGCCGTCTGAAGGTCCGCGATGGTCACGTCAATGGAGGTCCACGAACCGGCCGCCAGCGTAGTCGTGGCATCGCCACGGGTGTCGTTACCGCTTCCGAAGCCGTCTCCCCCAAAATCGACCACACCGGTCACGAAGTCAAAGCTGGTGGCTGTCCACACGTCAATATGGAAGTTGGTCATGCTGGAAAGGTCCACGCTT
>NZ_SGIU01000001.1:0-287193 GCF_004296335.1 Flagellimonas allohymeniacidonis | reverse complement strand
GCCACGGGTGTCGTTACCGCTTCCGAAGCCGTCTCCCCCAAAATCGACCACACCGGTCACGAAGTCAAAGCTGGTGGCTGTCCACACGTCAATATGGAAGTTGGTCATGCTGGAAAGGTCCACGCTTGCCGTGAGCGTCTCGATGCCCGCGAAGTCAAGGTCGGTATATTGCTTGGTGTCGTCCCCGGCAACCTGTACGTCCGCAACACCGCCGCCAGCGCTGAATCCAGCGTAGAAGGTGTCCACAGTAATGTCGGTATAGGCGTCGCTGAACAGCGAAATCACATCAGCCGCGTCCCTTGCCGGTGGGGTCGGCGCAGCTTCTGTCGGCGTGTCTCCGCCGCCTGGCGCATCATTATAGAAATAAATGTTGTCCACATAGATCGTTCCGGTCACGTCGACCACGTCGAGTATCAGCTGACTGAAGTCTGTTGGGGTTGCCGTCAAACTCGCCGTCTGCAGGTCCGCAATGGTCACGTCTATAGAGGTCCACGAACCGGCCGCCAGCGTGGTCGTGGCATCACCACGGGTGTCGTTGCCGCTTCCGAAGCCGTCTCCCCCAAAGTCGACCACACCGGTCACTAAGTCAAAGCTCGTCGTAGTCCAAACATCGATGTGGAGGTTGGTCATGCTCGATAGGTCCACGCTCTCCGTTAGTGTTTCAATTCCGGCAAAGTCGAGATCGGTGTACAGTTTGGTGTCGTCCCCGGCAACCTGTACGTCCGTAACACCGCCGCCAGCGCTGAATCCAGCGTAGAAGGTATCCACGGTAATGTCGGTATAGGCGTTGCTGAAGAGCGAGATAACGTCCGCTGCGTCCCTCGCCGGAGGGGTAGGCGCCGCCTCGGTAGGTGTGTCTCCACTGCCACCGCCGCCAGCAGTTTCCTCTTGTTCAATATCATCTATAAAGAAAGTGCCTGCTGTTGTGCCTGGACCATCAACGAAAAAGGTCAATCTGGAAAAACTATCAGAAGAAGTGAAATCAAAAGAAAGCTGTTCCCATCCGGTTCCGCCATGACTCGCGGAAATTTCCGTGTCGGCTCCAGTGCCTTGTTCCAGTTTCATTAAAACATCAATGGCAACTTCTGACCAGAAGTTAATAGTCACCGTTTTATCATCAGTTAAATCCAAAGGAGTTCCCAAATTGAAGAAGAAGCCTTCGAACGCAGCACCAATATTGGTGATTTGTCCCACTTCGGAAGCTACAGCGTTGGTTCCGCTTTCATCTGGATTAGCAACAATTTCAAAAGCTGCGCCTCCAAAAGTACCGGAATTCCCATCATAATCCACATTGGCATCATCAAAGGTTATAGGGAGTGTTATTGGATTTGGTATCACGATCACCAATTCGTCCTCAAAAGTACTGGAAGCGCCCGCGGCGTTGGAAGCGGTAAGCGTCACGGTAAATGTACCTGATTCAAACGTTTTGATAGGGTCTATTTCCGTGGATGTCGTTCCATCCCCAAAATCCCACTCAAACGCATCAGCATTTTCTGAGATGTTGATAAATGTTACAACCCCTGTATTTTCAATAATAGTTTGCGTAAAGCCTGCTAGGACCTCAGGAAGTCCATTAGCATCGTCATCATCTTCACATCCTAAAAAGGATACGGCCAAAATCAAAATCGAAAGTATTCTGGCTCTTTTAAGTAATAGTTTCATTTTTATAGAAGTTAGTTTAGTTTATTAATTTGTATATACCCTTACATAGTCAACAATCATGGTCTGGGGAAATTGCGTCTCGGCATTGGGTGGTCCCACAAAAGTTCCCCCAACAGCAAGATTCATAAGGATGAAAAAAGGCTTGTTAAATACCCATGTCCCTTCGCCATTCGTTTCTTCCTCGACATCCTCCGGGGTAATTCGATTGTAAAGAACATCGTCAACGTAGTAATTGATAAAATCTGGACCCCATTCAATTCCAAAAACATGGAAACCCGTATCAAAGCGGTCATTTTCTAAGGTATACTCCTTGGAAATAGCATCACCTCCGCTGTAGCCTGGACCGTGAATACTTCCTACGAGAATGGTAGGTTCCTGTCCACGGTATTCCATAATATCTATCTCCCCAGCACCTGGCCATGGGTTTTCATCAATATCTGCTCCCAACATCCAAAAGGCCGGCCAAATGCCTTGCCCAAAAGGTAACCGGATGCGGGCTTCAAAACGACCATATTGCTGTTCGAACTTATCTTTCGTGGTCAATCTTGCGGATGTGTATGCGGAACCTTCGAAAGCCTCTTCCCGAGCTGTAATCAACAATACGCCATTTTGTATTTCTACATTATCAGTCCGATCTGTGTAGTATTGCAGCTCATTGTTTCCCCAGCCGTCGATGCCCGTACCAATATCGAAGCCCCAAATGTCACTGTTAGGCGCTCCTTCAGTGTTAAACTCATCGCTCAGTACCAAATTGGTCAACGTAGCCACCGTCTGGGTGTCATCTGTTTCGCAGCCTGATATAAACCCAAGTGAGATTACCATGAGGCATTTTAGCGCTATAGATTGTATTGTTTTCATCTGTATATATTTCATAATCATTTTTTTCAATTTTCAGGACTGCATTATTCTGTATAGAAGTAAATGTTGTCCAATATGAAGTTGGGGCCACCAACTAATATCAGAGCTCCAAGATTGTTTCTTTGGGTCGTCAAATCTCCGCCGAGTGGAATATCGAAGGAAGTCCATTGACCTACGGTCAGATTGTTCAAAGTGAATCTAAAGTCCACATCATCACCATCAGGAAATCCTGTAGTAGTATTTGTTTCCAATACTTGGTTAGCTCCAATATCCCTAATTTGAATTTCTACCTCTGTGCCGGCGGCCTGTACGTAGACATCAACATGCAAGAAATCTCTTGCTGAACCATCCACCGTGTTATTGAAGGTAATGCCTGTAAAATTGTTGTTGGCGTAGGTCGCTACATTATCTCCACTGTTTGAAATAATTGTAGTCTCTGTAGTAGATCCGCCAAAATTGGGTAAAAAGCTGCTTTCTGTCACATTTGGATAAACATCACTAAATATGGAACTTACATTAGCCGCCGGCCGTGTTGGCGTTGGAGCAGCTTGAAGCGCTCCAGTCGATGTGACCTCCAATGATCCTTGTGCCCGAACGTTTGCTAATTGGGCCGTAATAGTTGCAGTCCCTGTACCGATGACTGAAACTTCACCCAGTTCGTTTACATTGGCCACAGTGTTGTCTGAAGAAGTAAAATCGAAATAGCGTGGTGCAGCAAATACGGTTTGGTTGATTCCAGATTCCAAATTAAAGGTTTGCGTAAGAGGCCCCAAAAGTAGACTGGAACCAGTAAAAGCTTGCTCTGTAACATCTTGGCCAAACAAAATCGCTGGATTAGGTTGTGCTATAGTTCCTAATTTTTCAAAACGCAACTCATCAATCCAAAAAGTAAACCCAAAACCACCAGTACTCTGAGACCCTGCAGAGAAAAAGAACATTCCTCTTTCCTGAATCAATTTTGAAGGGTCTGGAATAGGAATGATCACTTTTCGCCAATCGGTAGATAGGCGTATGTTTTGGGCAATTACCGCAAATTTATTTTCACCAAAATCGGTTCCAAAACCTACTTCACCAATGGTCGCTGTTGTGGAACCTTTGACATAAAAAGTCAGGGCATCAAAACCTGTTAAATTTCTACCATCCCCACGATCCAAGAAAATACCTCCAATGAAACTACCGTCGGGATCGTCTGGTGCAGGTACATCAATCCGTATAGAGGATGTTCCCATAAAAGCAACATTGTCATCCGTACCAAAACCCTCTGGATTTGCAGGATTAGGACCCGCAGGGTCAAAAGAATCGAAGAACTCATCAGTAAGCCCTACCGGTGCATCTGTAAATATGTCCCCGTTGGTATTAAACGTGGCAAACTGTACATCATCTGAAAAGTCTCTTTCACAACTTGATATAATAGCAATCCCCAAGCTCAAAAGAAGTATAAAACGTATGTTGATATTTTTATAGTTTTTCATTTCTCAATCTTTTTATTTACCAATGTTGATGTGTACGTAAGTCATAATCTCCCATTCATCGCCATTACCAAATCCTATAGGACTTATAATGGGTTCGGTTGCAAATTCATCTGCCACTGCATTCGGCGCAAACCTAGGTGAGAATTGATTCAAAGACCTCCATGTTCCGCGTATTCCTACCTGTGTATCCGGTAAAATGAACCAATCTGGTTTACCTAAAGTGGTAGAAAGGTCCAACATGAGTTGTGTGGGGAATGTCAAGTTAAAGTCCCTATGGTAATCGTATGGACCCCAATCATTTATTTTGACATGGGTCGATAGTCTGAATTTTTTGTAAATCCCTCGTATTTCTGCTCCAAAACGTCTGATCAATCTGTCACTATCGCCGTTACCTTGTCCGTTGCCGTAGTAGAAATTTCCAATAAGGCCCAGTTCTGGATTTAGTTTGGAAACCATTCTAGAGTGGATTTCCCATAAATCTTCCGCTGGCGCGGAAGTAGGAAAAGCAAAGAATTCCCTAGCTGCATTAAAACCGATATGAGCATCCATAGTAGTAGGAAGGTGTCGATATACGAAACCAAGGTTCATAGCGAACTTCGCATCCTCAGCCTGATTATTGTCCCACTCATACATCCAAGTACCTGGCGTAGGATCAAAAGTCAACAATATCTCACCCGCTGTGGTCTCACGATTCCAACGTACCGCAAAAGGATCATCTATGATGTTACGCAAACGTCCAGGTCCCTGTACGTCTTGCGGCATCGCATCCACTATTGGTTTTTGCCACATAAAATTGGGTGCAATCTGAAAGTTTCCTGCTGCAATAGTGAATCCAGACAATACACTGGTTACATTACCACTTCCTGTATCCCTGAGTTTCCATCCTGTAAAAGTCATGGTTTGGTCTGCACCTCCATTGGCAATCAATCCCATAGCAGCGGCTTGTCCGTACCAATTAAACTTGCCGCCCTCGTAGGTGATCTTGAATTTTCCACCCCAGTTGTCACTTGCTTGAATTCTATCCTCGAAAACAACATAATTGCCTGGTGTACCAGTTACATCTTGAAAAGAGATGCCATTCAATGGACTACCTGCCCAAATACCTCCTACATGGATTCCAACTTTACCGAACTCTCGCTCAATGGATAGGGAAGCCCTTTCGGTGGGCCATGGTGGGATTACACCACTCCGTATTTGATTGGCATCAAGGACGCGACGGCCACTTTCATCAAGAACTACGTTGGTTTCAAAATCTCTATGGTAAATACCTGTTACATCAAACTTTCCAATATGCTTTTTATACTTGAAGAGCATAGTTGGATTTGCACCCCACCATAATTGCGGACCTACAGCAACCTTCAAACCTTTAAGAGGCCCTTTTCCATCAATTTCCGCACCTAAAATTTCACCGTTATACAAGTCTAGATTAGGGCCGTAATTGGCTTCAGGATAAAAACCGAAAAAGTCACCTTCATAGCCCCAATGGTAATGTCCGGTTCTATAAAATCCTCTTAAATCGAATTCCTTTGCATTCCATTCAAACTCTGCTTGATACACTCGTACCCGATTCACGTCTGAAACTACCACATCACCTTGATCTGAACTAACATCTATAGGACGAGAATTATTTTCATAAAAAATCTCGTTAATAGGATTTCGCGCTACATTTCCAACAACATTTAGATTCACTTCTGCTCGCATGTTGGGCGCAGGATTACCTTCAACTCCTATAAAGTAAGATTGCATGTGGTCAAAGCCTAGCTGATTGGGAAAGGTATTTGGTTCATCCGGATCTGGTGTATCAGGCGTTGTAATAAGACTACCACCAGTGCTGAATGTTGCGAATTTCGCTTGAAGGTTACTAATTCGAAGTAAGTTACTCTGTTCACCCGTCAAAGCCGCTTTATCGCCTCGAGCCCTCAAGACGGCATCCATTAATTGAATATTATTGAAATGATTTTGTACAAAATCCATGTCCACTCCATCGGCATATGGATTTAGTTGATGTGCCTCCTTTAAAGCGTAGTAGGCCGCACGTGGATAAAGTTCATAAAGACCTCTTGGGTTTGTTGCACCCTTCGCGCAAATTCCAAACCATTCCTCATTCATGTTATTGGCGCCTTCATAGGCCAAGTCCCTAGCGTATCCACCATTGGACCAAGACGCATTGTTATCATGTAAGTCTGCGTTTTCTCTATCATCAAAACCAAACTTCCACCAACCATCACTAAACTGAAAAGTAAATCCACCTATGGAATTACCCACTTTACCAAGCCCTGCTGCGTTTTCATAAATTTCTTTCCAGTTTTCTACCATGTAATACGCTTGCGAAAACTGATCTTCCTTGTTTTCAATAGCGTTAAAGGCATCAGCTCCAAACTCCGTAAACATGACAGGTTTGTTCAATTTCTCCTTCACTACTTGGAACATGTCCCCAAAGGAAGCTCCTCGATAGGTGTTGGTTCCATAGATATCAACATCTTTACATTCTTCTGCTACGATGTCAATAAACAGAACATCTCCATTACATATTGCCACAGGGTGCGATGCGTCCATGGATTTCATCATCTTTGCCGCCTCATTCATCAAACGGTACATAGGTCTTCCCCTACTTTCACCAATAAATTGAATCCTTCCTTCATCATCAGGAAAGTCTTCAGTTTCCGCTCCTGCCCAAAACAGTCCATAATTGTTCTCGTTACCCAACAGGTAAAGTAGAAGTCCGGGCGTATCCTTATATCCCTCTACCAATTCTTTCATTTCCGTCATCAAGAACTCCACGGTTGTTGGATCATCATAGATTGTGACGGGTGTCCAAACACCATTAAGTGTCAATCCATAACGTCCAAAAGAATGGTTCAACATGGTATAGATCCCATAGTTTTCGTAGATGTACTGAATCCATTTGGCAGGAACCCCGGTATATTGTCGAATAACATTGACCCCCATGTTTTTTAACAGCGACATTTCTGTGTCCAGACCGGCCTTAATAATATCGTCCGGTTTTGTCCAGAAAGCGGCATTCACTGTGTTGGTACCAATTGGGATATAATCCCAGTTCATACCATTCATCATAAAGTCCTTCCCGTTGACCACTAATTTTGATCCCTGTTCATTATTTACCACAGAAACCTGGTCTTGCGAATAAGCCTGTGAAATGAATAAGAAGAGCATCAAGAGAAGTAAGCTCAGCAATTTGTTTTTCATAGTGTTGTTAGTTTTAGTTCGTTTCCAGAAAAGAGAGTTGTGCACTTAAGCTTTGTGATTAAAGCTTGTTTTTTTAAAACCTTTTTGTTGTGGTCTTAAGATTGCCATTTCTATCGCTTGTGGCTTAAGAATTACCTGTGTAAATGGCATGAAGACGAAACTCCAGTTTTCTAGATGGTTAAACTTATCTTAATAAAATAGGAACTCCATAAAAAACACCTCAACAAAAAACATACATCGTAAAAAAGAGTGCAATTTTTTGTGAAATTGACAAAACCTGCATTATTGCAGGGTTTAGGGAGTGTAATTGAAATGTGGGGTTTTTCTGAAAATTCCCTTTTGTATAGGTGTTGTTGAGGTAATTGGATGAATTTCCGAAGGACTTACAACTTCAAGATGTAGTTGACTAGGTTTTCGTCATGATCCAGGTTCATCTTTTTTCTTAATCGGTACCGTTTAATTTCGACACTGCGAGCCGATATGTTAAGTAATGGGGCTATCTCTTTGGATGAAAGATTTAGACGAAGATAGGCGCACAAACGAATGTCATTCGGGGAAAGGTTGGGGTGTGCCTTTTTAAGCTTCTTCAGAAACTTTCTATCCGCATTATTAAATGCTTCTTTGAACATTTCCCAGTCATCTCTTTGATTTAGACTACTATCAATGGTATTAATGATTGGTTTTACAGCATCCTTATCTTTAACATGGACCACCAGCAGTTCTTTGATTTTGGACAAAAGCTCGTTCTTTCTAATGATACTCATGGTGGAGGCGGCCAATTCTTTGCTCTTTGTATTAAAATCTTCCCTAAGTTGTTCATTCTTGATTCTGATGATCTCCTTCTCATTTTCAGCTTGCGCCAATGCCAAATCCCTTTCATTTTTTTCTATTAGTTTTTCTTGACGCTTGTGATAGAATCTTTTGTAGGCATTATGTATAACTATGGAGGTCAACAATATTCCCATCACATAAAGGGCAATAAAAACATTGGAAATGTACCAAGGCCTTGCAACCTTAAAAGAGTACGAAGCCACATTCTCTGAAATTTTATCCCCAGCTTTCGCCCTAACATTAAAGGTATAGTCTCCTGGCGGTAGATTCTCGAAAGTGGTCTTTGAAGTTTCTGACCAAGCGCTCCAATTTGGATAAATTCCCTGCAATTGAAATTGGTATTCGGGTTTCAGATACTTATTGTAAACAGCTGCAGCATAGCTTATGGTAAAATTATTCTCGTTACTCTTAAAATCACCATCAGCATTCAGAGCTACCATTGCTTGCTGTTTTTCATCAAGATTTTTACCCGTTTTTCTGATATTCTTTAGGTTCACCTGAAAATCATCAACTTCAAAATCATCAATTTTAGCCGTAATGTACCCAGAACTAGAACCAAAAAGATATGACTGCTCCTGCGGTAGGCCAATTACACTTTCATACCCTACAATGCCACTTCGCTCATTCGCAGATAAAGGTATTTGGTTAATGCTTGGGGTATTGGTAAGATTCCCGCTAGTTACATAGTTGATATCCGTATCCGCAAAAACCCACAAGTAATTGTTTCTATCATCCGTAATCAATTTTCCTGAAGTAAACTCGTCCCTAGTATATATTTCACTCAAAATAGAGTCCTTGACGAACTTCCTTTGAGCCGTATCATATTTTAAAATTCCTTTTCTGGAGGCATACAACAACTCATCTTTGAATTTAAGGATACTGGAGTTTGAACCTTTAAGCAAGGTATCGACCCTTATATCTTTCGCTGCTGTCATCGAGTCATCGATATCCATCCTGAACACCCCCTTGTATTCATGATTGACGAAAATCGCGTCATCAAACTTTTCAAAATACCTGGCCGAATTATCAAAACCTTCAACCTTATTTCTGAGGCCCCAAGCTCCATTTTTGTTTTCAAGAACATACAGCCCATCATAGTTACCCTGTAACAGATATTCTGGAGACCCTTCTACTTTGCCAATTTTCCATGTTCCAGGAATGTCGGCAATTTTTTTTGCCCTATTGCCTTCAATGACAAAAGTACCGGTATGATGTGCACAGAAAAAGGTATCATCATAAACGAACAGCGACCATACTTGACCTTGCGTTCCATTGATTTGAGTAAATCCAGAGTCATTTTCCAAGTTCTTGTAAAACAGCCCTTGGTTGGTACCCAAATACAAGGTCTCCCCTTGTACAACAGCATCATATACACTACCCACAAAGCCCTCGCTATCGTGATAAACACGAAACGGGGATTTTAGATTGATATAGCTGATACCATTGTCAAGACCTAACCAAACATTCTTGTCAAAATCCTCGAATAGCGATAAAACGGTATTATTCTGCAGCCCATTTACTTGCTTTACATGATAAAGTAAAGTCCCATCGGGGTCAAGAAGAAGTAGCCCGTTGGAAATGGTGCCCAAGGCAAAACCTTGATCCTGCAACCGCATGCTACTATAAACATTGACATTTGAGAGGAGGTTATCAGCACTAATATCCCATTTAACTAAGGCTCCACCTTCCGTTTTAAAAAAACCCTTGCGACGGGTCAGTATCAATAAGTTATCGTTATCTTGAAAAATTCCCACCACTTCATCTTCCAAGATTGCTGGGTCAGCAAATACCAAAATATCCGTACCTCCTTGGATTTTAAAAATTCCTTCGTTAAAGCGCTGAAAGTAAATACTTTGGCCCACATTAAAGATTTTAGGAAGTGTATTGATGGAATCAATGGTGAACACCGAGGCATCAGCCGTGTTGTAAATGTATATTCGATTTTTGGATTGAAAAATGATATAGTCCCCGATGTCCAGAATGTTCCAAAACTCCTCATCGGGAATGAATTCAATATCAAGTTGATCCGATATGGAAGTATATTCAAGCATCCCAAATGCATTTCGGTCCCAATACCCAAACTCCATATAACAGCCGGTAAACACCTTATCCCCTATCACCCTTACCGAACGAATCACCGTTTCATTGGGTGAAGGATAGGCTGTCCACTCAGCTCCATTAAATTCTAGTAGATTTTTATTGTTGGCTACAAAAATTGTCTTTTCCTGCGATTGGGAAATGGCCCAATTTTGATTTTCACCCTTATACTCCGAGGGAGCAAAATTTTGAATAGGTGGAAGTTCTTGAGAACACAATCCAAATGAAAAGAAAAATAAGAACAGCCGAAGTAACCTCACCAACAATGGAAATTATATACTTGGCTTAAATATAAGATAAATTCCAAGGTATGGGCATTTGCCATTAAAAAGCAGGCAGTTCAGAGAGCATAATGCAATGACCAAATTCTTCGTGTTAAGAAGAGCAATTCTGACACAAGTCATTTTGATCCCATAAATTCTGGTTTAGCTTTGACCTAGTAGGGGCCTATGGCCGGCTAACAAAAAAGCTACTCAGGCTTTCCTCCCAGAAAGTATTTGATTTCAACATTTGGGAAAGACTTTTTAATTCAAATGACCATGAGCAAAAAGAATATTGGACTAGTTCTTTCCGGAGGTGGTTATCGGTGCGTGGCCCAAGCAGGAGCACTTAAGGCATTTGAAGAATATGGCATTTACCCCAACATCATTTCAGGAGCTAGTGCCGGAGCTCTTGTTGGTGCCTTTTATGCAGCCAATTACAGTCCTGAAGATATCAAAGAAACCTTCAAGAAAATCAAACTCTTCAACCTTTACCGATTGGCGAGAAGAAAGGGAGGTTTTATCAATGTAGAAAGCTTTTACGATTTTCTTCTTGGTTATTTCAAGGAAGATGATTTTGCGGCACTTTCTAAACAACTATATGTAACCGCCACCGATTTGGTAAATGCAAAAATTAGGGTATTCCATACCGGAGATTTGATTCGTCCCATTTTGGCGTCCACTTCTTTCCCAGGTATTCTTACCCCAGTGGATATTAAGGGAACACTATACTCCGATGGAGGAATCTTGGATAACTTTCCGGTAAATCCAATCAAAGAGCAGTGCGACGAAATCTATGGTGTATATGCAAGTCCCATTCGAAAAATGGCGGTTACCGAATTCAAAAATTCCTTTACTGTGCTGGACAGGGCATTTCATTTAAGAATTCACCAACACTCTGTGAGCAAATTTCCACAATGTGATTTGGTCATCTATCCAAGGGGCTTGAGCAAGTACGGCCTTTTCAATACCAACCACATCGATGAAATTTTTCAAGTTGGTTATCAAACCACGATTCAAGCGCTTGAAAAAAGAGCACAAAGGGAATCAGTAGTAAAAGAGAAGACGGATATCAGTAAAAATGTAGTAAACACTTTATTGACATAGTCATTATTTAGTTAAACGGCCCGCAGCACAGCTCACATAGGATTTTGCCCGTTTCAGACTATCATTCTGAGATCCTTCAATAGGGTATCCCAACCTAGAAAGCATGTTTTCAATTTCTTCAATACTACATCCAGAATCATGAAAAATGCTGACCTGAGAAGTATCTTCTTCGATTGAAACATCTTGTACCCCATTCAAGGATTTTAGTCGCTTTGCAATCGTGTTGGCGCATCCACCACACTTTAAATTTTGTATACGAATTATTGTTTTCATTTTGGAGCGTACATAAATCAGCCGCAAATTAGTCTACAACCAGCAGCTTAAAAATGATAAACATCATGCGGTCTTTGTGATAATTGTCATTTGGTTGGGGTGCCGTACAGGGTATATTTGATAATACCGCATAGCGGAAATAGTAAGTCGGTTATGACCGTAGCATTAGACATAAGGGACCGAATTACATCCTTCTTCAAAGAAGTAGGAGATCTTTCATTTTTTGCCGGTCGTTTCTTCAAGGAATTTTTTAAACCACCATTTGAATTCAACGAGCTTTTACGGCAATGCTACAGCGTGGGTAACCGCTCAATGACACTTGTGGGCATTACCGGATTCATTATTGGTCTTGTGCTTACCCTGCAAACCCGGCCCACAATGATAGAATTTGGCGCTGTGTCATGGATGCCCGATATGGTAGGCATTTCCATTGTACGAGAGGTGGGACCCGTGGTCATTGCTTTGATTTGTGCAGGAAGAATAGCATCTGGAATGGGAGCTGAATTGGGTTCGATGCGAGTGACCGAACAAATTGACGCTATGGAAGTTTCTGGGACCAATCCTTTTAATTATCTGGTCGTAACAAGAATTACGGCCACCACCCTCATGGTGCCTCTATTGGTACTTTTTGGAGATATCCTTGCCTTGTATGGGTCCTCATTGGTTGAGTATTTCAAAGGAGATGTGTCCTTCCAATTGTATTTCAATGAGGTTTTTAATTCGTTGGAATATGGAGATTTAATTCCTGCAACCATAAAATCCTTCTTTTTTGGTTTTGCCATTGGTTTGGTAGGATGTTATAAAGGTTATTTCTGTAAAAAAGGTACAGTTGGCGTTGGAAAAGCAGCCAATACGGCTGTGGTAATGGCCTCAATGCTAATCTTTATTTTGGATTTTATAGCGGTGTTTATTTCGGATATTTTCTATGAGTTATGAAAGAAGCTAACGATATAGCAACGGTAATGACCAAACCTCAAGGAGAAGAGATTATGATTGATATCAAAGATCTCCGGAAAAGCTTTGGGGACAACCATGTTCTTCGCGGTTTTAATATGACACTTTTTAAAGGTGAGAATTTGGTGATCATGGGAAAATCAGGGTCTGGAAAATCGGTAATGATCAAATGCCTTATCGGTTTAATGGCACCTGATTCGGGCAGTATCAACGTTATGGGAAAAGATGTGACCCGCTTGGATCAGGATAGTTTGGATGAGCTGCGCACCGATGTGGGGTTTTTATTCCAGGGCAGTGCCTTGTACGACTCCATGACGGTTCGCGAAAACCTTGAGTTTCCTTTAAGACGTCATAAAAAACGCTTTGAAGGTAACCTCAATGCAGAAAAAAGGGTTATGGAAGCCTTGGGCAATGTGGGACTTGCCCATGCTGTGGACCTCATGCCCAGTGAACTCTCCGGAGGCATGAAGCGGCGGGTGGCGTTGGCCAGAACTTTGATCATGCAGCCCAAAATTATTCTGTATGACGAACCAACAAGTGGCTTAGATCCCATAACCTCGAAAGAAATCATCGAGCTTATGCGAAACATTCAGAGAAAATATGAAACCTCATCCCTAATCATCACCCACGATGTTGATTGCGCAAGGGTCATTTCTGAAAGGATGATTCTGTTGGTGGATGGCATAAATTATGCCGAGGGAACTTTTAACGAACTTGCAAAGGCGAAGGATCAACAAATCCAAGCCTTTTTCAAATAAAGAACGATGGCTAAAACAAGTGCAGAACGTGTAAGACTTGGTTTATTTGTGGTGCTCGGCACCATACTCATCACTGTTGGAGCTTATTTAATCGGAAATAATCAGAATCTCTTCAGTAAAAACTTTTCCATTTCAGCGGTCTTCAACAATGTGAATGGGCTTCAGTTGGGCAACAACGTTAGGTTTTCTGGAATTAATGTAGGTACCGTCAAAGGCATTGACATGGAGAATGACTCAACGATACGGGTACGGATGTTCATTGAAGAAAAAATGCAAAAGCATATAAAAAAGGATGCCATCGCCACCATTGGTTCTGATGGGTTGGTCGGAAGTATGATCATAAACATTATTCCAGGAAAGGGTTCTATAGACATTGTTGAAGACGGGGATGAAATCGATTCGTACAGTCGAATTGGGGCTGAGGATATGTTGAGCACACTTAACGTCACCAACCAAAATGCGGCCTTGTTGACTGCCGATTTACTTCAAATTACTGAATCTTTGAAGAATGGAAAAGGTACATTCGGGAGGTTGCTCAATGATACTTTAATGGCTCATGATCTTCAAGAAATTGTTGGAAACTTGAAACAAACCAGTATCCAAACGAATGCAGCGACCAAGGAATTGAATTCCCTTTTGGCAAGTGTTGGTTCTGAGGGAACCCTTATGCATTTTCTACTACGAGATTCGATTGCCGGAATAAAAATGAAAGGGATTGTTCAAAATCTGGAAAATTCCAGTGTTCATCTTGATACACTTCTCGACAACCTAAACGGTCTTTCAAAAGACCTTAATTCTGAGGAAGGGGCCTTGGCTTATTTGACGAGAGATACTTCCTTGGTAAAACAATTGGAACGAACCATAGAAAACATAGAACAAGGAACCGGACGCTTCAATGAGAACATGGAGGCCTTAAAACATAATTTTTTAACCCGCAGGTACTTCAAAAAACAGGCTAAGGAGCAAAAGAGCAATTCGAACTGAATAAGGCATCCCCGGTCCCCTGCATCAGCTCATCTGAATTTGCTTTTCAGTCTTATAGGCCCCATTGATTATTTGCCCATCTTCCATTTCAATAATTCTGTCCGTGCGTTTGGCAAAATCCAAATCATGGGTGACCACCAAAAGTGATAACCCCTGCTCTTCCTTCAATTGTTTGAATATTTGAAACACGTTTTCAGAATTATAGCTGTCCAAATTACCGGTAGGCTCATCCCCCATCAGTATGGAAGGGTTATTGATCAACGCCCTTGCAATGGCAACACGTTGCTTTTCACCTCCGGAAATGCGAGAAGCTCGTTTTTTGGCCAAGTGTCCGATATTGAGCATGGTCAGTTTTTGTATCGCATCATGTTCAATTTCCTCATGGGATTTTTCATCCAGTTTCTTCGCTGGCAACATCACATTCTCCAAAACGCTGAATTCCGACAGCAAATAGTGGAATTGAAATACAAAGCCAATATTTTTGTTACGGATTCGCGAAAGTTCCTGGGCAGGTTTACCCGTTACCAATTCGTTATTGAGATAGAGCTTGCCATCATAATCGGTGTCCATGGTTGAAAGGATATAAAGCAGTGTGGACTTCCCTGAACCTGACTTGCCCATGATGGTAACAAATTCACCAATTTCCACTTCAAAACCGATATCCCTAAGTACATGGAACAATACAGGTTTTTTGAAGTGTTTGTTGATTTTTTCTGCTTTTAAAACGAGTCCCATGCTCTTTGAATTTAAGTTCCTCGAATAATACGGACCGGGTCAATTTTTCTGGCCTTATTGGAAGGTAAATATCCCGCAACAAACGTAGAGATCAGGGCAAACGTAATTCCAATGATATAAAACCAGGGATTGTAGTTAACAGGATATGTCGTAATTGTGGGCAATGCCTCAGTTTCAAAGGCTACATTGTCGATGACCCTTGAAAGGCCCAAGCCGATAAGCAAGCCACTCACCCCTCCAATGGCACCTATCAATACGGCTTGACTCATAAAAATCAATTGTACATCCCGCCCCGAAAAACCTGTTGCCTTAAGGATGGCTATATCCTTCATTTTTTCATAGATCAACATATTCAGGATATTGTAGATACCAAAACCGGCTACAATCAGAAGGGTAACGGACACCGAGTAGGTGATCAGATTACGAATTGTGGTTCCCGTTTCAAACTGTGCGTTGGCCTCCTTAATGTCAGTGGCCTTAATCTTAAACTGACGACTCAATTGCTTCGCCATTGGAACCGCAAGGTTCATATCAAAGAGCTTCACATTGATGTCGGTTATATAATTTTCAGCTTCTCCCAATATCCGTTGTACCGTTTTTACATTGGCGAAACTTTGAACATTATCCACTTCCGCAATGCCACTTTGGTATATTCCAACAATTTTCAATGGGAAAACATCTCCCTTTGCGGTACTGATTTGTACCCTATCCCCGACATCCAAAGACATCTTTTTTGCCACTCCTGCTCCCAGCAGTATCCCGCTATCATAATTTCGTAAGGCTTCAGGGGTGCCTTTCACAATGTAGTCTTGCAGATTGGAAAGACGAACCTCCTCCATCACATCTATCCCCGTAAGGCTGCCGCCTAGTTCTATAGATCCCGACAGATAAAAAATTTGAGTCCTTACTTGGGGTGTAGCACCTCGAACCGTTTCATCCTTTCGTAGGTAGCTCAAAATTGGCAGTGCATTATGGATTTTGGTCTGACTCTGTTTTGGCTTTATCGAATGGACAATATTAAAAGCATCTTCAAAATTGTCGACAAAAGAGATGGGTTGTTTGGCAGACGGTTCAATTTCATTGTATAAATGAATATGGGGGGTTTGGTTTAATATCAAATCGTCCAGCAAGGTATTAAGTCCAGTCATAAAACTTACAAGGGTGATATAGGCCCCAATTCCAAATGTTACTCCCAAAGACGCCGTCACAGTCGATTTCATTTTTGTGACCATATGGGTTTTGGCAATGCCCAATATTACTTTCCAGTTTATCATTGGGACGGTTTTAGGATGTACGTATCAGCTTCCAATCCATTTGTGATTTCGACCTCATCTAAACTTTGGAGACCAATGTCTACCGTAATAGGGCCATCTTCTGTTTGAATCTGGTTACCGTCCATCAAATAGGCTTTGGGTATGACCAAGGCTTCCGATTTCTGAGCTATGACAATATTGGCCTCGCCGGCAAGTCCTGGATACAAAATTTCGGGAGGGTCCATAAACACCGCTTCGATGGTAAATGTCTGTGAACGTTCGTCCTTTTTGGGATAAATCTTGTTCACTTTGGCCTCAAATACTTCAGAATTATACGCATCCAAGGTGATAATCACTTTTTGTCCCTTCCTGATTTTGACAATGTCCACTTCATCCACCAACATTTCAATGATGAAAACTTCCCTTCTTCCCAGAGAAGCCAAAGGTTCCATGGTAGTAACAATTTCTCCCGGATTTTTGTACAATGCATACACCTTTCCATCTATTTTACTGCTCACCGTAAAGTCTTCTGTGGCAATTTGAGAGGTTTTATAGTTGTTTTCTGCTTGCTTTAGTTGGGTTTCCAGTTCGTTTTGGGTACGATTGTACTTGCTTTTTAAAACTTGCAAATTATTCCTGGAAAGTTCATAGGCCAATTTTCTATTGTCATAATCGGCTTTGCTTCCAATTTTCTTGTTCCAAAGGTTTTGTTGCCTAAAGTAGTTGATGGAATCGTTCGTAAACTTTAGTGTAGCCGCCTCAATTTCCTCTTCTATACTTTTTAGAATTGCCGCCGAGCCATTGTAATTTTCCTTGGCCAGCTCATAGGCCAAACGCGCATTTTCTGCTCCCAACTTAGGCGAACTGTTGATTATTTGAAGAATAGGCTGTCCCTTCATGACCGTATCTCCCTCTTCTACCAAATTATGATCTAAAATACCGGCAACCGCTGCATATGCCTGATAAAGACTATCTGGCTGAATGGTCACCGATGCATAAACCGACTCTGTAATCGCAGTCTTCTTGGGTAAAATTCTTCCATCCTCATTATTGCAGCCCAATAAGGCTATTACAACGAAAACGGTGATAAAAAGGTTCAATTTTGTTGTCATTATTCTGCGGATAGATTCGTTTGTAAAAGAATGAATTCTCCAATATTGGCGCGGTCGATGGCACCGGCAAGAAGCCCGTTGGCTGTGACGGCCAAAAAATCGGTGCTTCCCTTGGCCATTAACTCAAGGGCCTTTGTAACCTCAGCTGAGGCTTCAATTTCTTGGACTTCTTTCTTCATGATTTCAACTACTGGGCGTTTTGCTTCTTTGGCATGTTTTAAGACCGTCTTATGGTCGACAATACCCAACACCTCATCTCCATCCACAACCAAAAATTGTTTTTCCGTGCCTTTCAAAACCACATTTATGACTTCCTCTACCGTTGTTTCAGGGTTTAGGAGGGTAATATCCGTGAGCATGGCTTCCTGCACCAAATGGCCCTTTAACAAGGCGCTTCGTTTCACCATTTGATTTTCACCAAAAGCTCCGAAGAAAATAAACAGGGCAATCAAAATCAAAAACGGATTGAGGAAAAGACCCAATACAAAAAACAGAACTGCAAGGGCTTGACCAAGGCCGGCAGCGACTTCGGTAGCCTTTACTCTTCCCAATTTAAAGGAAAGCAGGGCCCTAAAAACCCTACCTCCATCCATGGGAAAGGCTGGAATTAAATTAAAAACAACCAGCATGGTATTCGCCAAAAAGAGAAAAAACAGAAAGTTTTGAAAATCGCCGGCGTTAAGTAAGTTATCCAAAGATTCAGGGTCTAGACTAAGATATTCCCTTAAGGGAACAACGAGCAATAATAGAAGGGCAATGACCACGTTTACGGCTGGCCCCGCCAAAGCCACCAACAATTCTTGTTCAGGTTTTTCCGGGATCTTTTCCAGCGAAGCCACACCACCAATGGGCAAAAGGGTAATTCTCTTAGTATTCACCTGAAACCTTTTTGCAGTTAACGCATGTCCCAGCTCATGAAGCACCACACAGAAAAAGAGCACCACAATAAAGACCATGTTCATCAAAATAGTGGCAGCAGTGCCTCCGCGTTGTACTTCAATAAAGGCCACCCATAGAAGAAGAAGCGTGAAGGTCCAATGGACTTCAATCTGAATACCAGATACCTTACCCAATTTGAGCGAACCCTTCATCCTTTTAATTTTTAGTGAAATTAGCGACGATGCCCTTCCGTTGAAATGACAAAAATCATAACTGAACCTTATCCCTAGTCTTACATTTGGTAAGAACCACTATACAAGCAAATCATGGAGACATCTTTATTCTTAGCAAAGTTTTGGGGATCATACCTTATCGTTTTCTTCTTGGTTTTGGTGTTCAATCCAAAGCGCATCACAGCGATTTTTGAATATTTACTGGACAAAAAATTCCTTTTAGTGACTGCCTTTGTGGCCATTATCATGGGAATCTTAAATATCCTTTTTCACAACATATGGGTCAGTGATTGGAGGCTGTCCATCACATTGATTGGCTGGATTTCTTTAATTGTGGGTATTGCTTTCTTTACATTTCCTGTAAAGTCAGCAGCATGGCTTCAATTTAAGAACGTGAAATTCTTTCAAGTGCTATATGTGCTGCTTCTGTTTTTGGGAGTTTTCTTGTTGTTGAAGGGATATACCTAAAAAAGGAGGTTAAAACCTCCTTTCCTAATCCATTGGCTATAGCCTTGTACTATACCGTCTCTTTTTCCTTTTGTCGACTTTCGGCAATTTTAGCAATCATGTCCGGCACTTTTTCAAATGCTGCGGCCAAACCGTGGGTTTTTCCAGCTTCCAAGAAAGATATCTCATCTCCTCGGGTGACCAAGAATCCAATGGGTTCGATGCCCATTCCGGCTCCAGCTCCCATTCCTTCTCCTTTACTTCCTTTGGCTTCGGTACCTTCGCCTCCACCAGAGCCAAATCCCATACCTACTTTAATGACCGGCACACAAATGAACTCTCCCAATTCAAATTGTTTTCCGACGACTGTTTCTGTGTTGGCCTCCGTTTTTATAAAATCCGTAATCTGCGCCAACAGTTCTTCAAAATGTAATTCCATGACCTATGTTTTAAGAGTTAATAAATACTTTGATGATATTAATGGGCCTGTTTTGAAGACATAGCACCATTCTATTTTTTCCTTGAAAGTTTATATGGAATCTTCCATAATAGTGATTCAGGAAGGCGAATACCGGGTACAATTTTGCGTTAAGTGTAAAGTCCCCAGTATCGAGATCTAAATAAATTTTTTTGAGCTTAAAAGATTTTAGGAGTCGCTTCGCCTTACGGTAACTAAGTGGGAAATGCTTGGACGGCTTACTTTCTACTTTCTTGATTTCCTTTTTCTTCTTTCTTTTTTTGGACCTCTTTCTCAAGGGATAAAGATTGAAGTGGATAAGTCCCATCTGAAAGTGCACTTTAATTATCTCCTCTTCATCTGCAAGTACACTTGCCTTTACCAAACCCTTTAATCTTACAAAATAGGAGTTGTTTTGGGTGTCTATGTACAGTATAACCGGAACAAACAAGAGGTAAACAATACACAGAACAATAAGAACCGATGCAAGTAGCCACCACATCTTTTAAGCTTTGTGCAAAGGAAGGCACCCACCATTCTTTTTCAAATGATGTGGGTCAATCTGAGCTCAATTTTAGTAGAAATAATTCCTGGGAATCGTTGATTTACAGAACCACTTTTCGAATTTCCCAGCCCTTGTCCTCCAAATAAACGGCTACCATATCATTGGCCAAATATTTGGCCCGTATTTCTGGAACCTCATATCTTTTTTTGGTCAATTGAATGTTATAGCGTCTATCAAAGAATTCAACAATTTTTCCGGAAGAATCAAGAAGAACATCGTGAAACTTGAAGTCGTAGATTCTTAATTTAAACTCGTTGGTCCCTCTAAAAACTTTGTCCACAATTACACCCGTAGCATATCCATTCTTAAATTGGGATACGTTAAGAAACTGATAGTCAACCACAAGCTCTCCCTTTTTGTTGATAAAGCCATACATGGGAATTTCATCATCTATTTTTTGAACTAAACACATACCTTCTTGAAATGCCGGATATCGAATGCCTGTTATCCCAATATCCCCAGATTGCGTATTTCGGTTCCACACCACATCATCCCGAAAGTCAATGGCAAGTTGACCTTTTTCATCAATGAAGCCCCATTGGTTTCCCTTTCGCACTGCGGCCAGTCCCTCTGCGAAGCTTCCTATCTCATCTATGCCTTCCAACTTTTCTTGGCTGAAACCGGAAACAGGGAACACAAAAAGTAACACGAGTAATGCATATATAGTTCTCATAATCTTGGATATTAATTTTCGGCAAGGTATTGTTTCACCCTTTATTGTAAAATGATTATTGTCAGCCCTTTACCCCTTTTCACAGGGGTTAGTGTCTGCTTGTTCCCAAAATAAAAACGGTGTTTTCTGAAGGAATGTTAAATGATAATATAAGATGCTATCATACTCTTCAAATCCTTGGGCAGGCCGTCCCTAATGTCTTCCATTTCTCCCATGGAAACATATTTTCTTAAGAAAACAAAGGTGGCCATAATATAGTTTTCCGCAACTTCATCGCTATACTCAAAATCGTTGATTGCCGCCTGACCATCGTGCTTCCGTACCAAGTCGATAAACTGTGTCATGTTCTTGGCTTTCACTTTTTTCTTTCTAATAGTCCATCCATTTACATATGCCGCTTTAATGAACATGGGCAATTGGGCGATAAACTGTAATGATTCCTCTGTCGTAATAATATCCCGTAGTGCATGTAAAATTGATGTCAAAATTCTACCGGCTTTATCACGATTGTCGCCCAAGTCCATTTCCTTGGTGTATTGCTTTAAAAAAGTATTTCCTTCCGCCGCGTATTGATTAAAATTAAGAGCCATGATTTTCAATTAATTGTTATACCAATAAATATGTGGAATTCCTTTTGATGGTCATATGATAGAGGTCACTTTGCCTAATGATGCTCCCATTTGATTCCAAAAGCTATTGCATAAACTAGAAAGAATGATAGGTGTTTGACCTATGGCGCCAATTTTGAAGCGGCGAAAAATATTTGCTCTTTAAACTTCTTTACCCTTTAACATCTTAGTCCAGTAGAGCCAAGGCAAAATGTATTTTTTAAGTACCCAAAGCCTCCAATGTTCTTTGGATGAATCCTTTATGAACAAACGTTTCAGTTTGGGGTCGGGCAAAAACTTTTTGGAATAGTCAAACTCGGCAAGTACCATTTTACCATACCCTGTAATAAAAGGGCAAGATGAATAGCCATCATAAGTTTTAGTGGATAAGGTATTTGATTTTATCAGACCAAGTAAATTTTCCACAACTACAGGAGCCTGTTTTCGAATGGCCGCACCAGTTTTTGAGGTGGGCACATTGGATGCATCCCCTAAACCAAAGACATTATCAAAACGCCTATGTTGTAAGGTGGCAGGATCTACATCCAGCCAACCATTTTCATCCACAAGATTGGTACCTTTAACAAAATCAGGAGGAGTATTTATAGGAACCACATGAATCATATCATACTTAATGCCGACCAAACCATCCCTTTCCGAAATATCCAAAGCTATTGGGTTATGTTCCTCAAAATTAGGTGTAGCCTTAAACCAGGCTACCCTATTTAAACCGTCAATTTTTTTTAGCTCGTGCCCAAACTTTACGTTTATTTTTTTTCTATGGACCACTTTCCACAGGGTTTTGGCTATCTCAGGGACCGCGAATATGGCATCCGCAGCAGATGCGAATACCACATTCGTTTTCTTTTTGATTCCCCTTCTTCTAAAATAATCATCGGCGAGATACATGATTTTCTGGGGTGCCCCTCCGCATTTATAGGGTTTGGGCGGCTGAACAAATAAGGCAGTACCTCCGTTGAATTTTTTAATGACATCCCAAGTATGATTCGGGTCGGTGTAGTTGCTACAGACCACCCCTTTGTCCAATACCTCTGGAAGTCCTTCAATTAGTGAAGGGTCGAGCTTTAGGCCTGGAGCCATGACCAGATATTCATATCGGTATTCTTTCCCATTTTGGGTCGATACTCTATTGTTTTCCGCATCCACGGATACTACGCTATCCTGAATCCAATCGGCTAACCTGGGTATGACAGATTTCATGGGCCTTTGGCTTTTTCTATAGCTATACGTCCCGCCTCCAACCAGAGTCCAAACCGGTTGATACCAATGACAAGCAGAGGGCTCAATGATGCCCAGTTGCAATTTTGGATTTTTCCGAAGAAGGCTGCTTGCCACCATGATTCCGGCGGTGCCGCCTCCAACAATAAGTATTTGATACCTCTTTGACATAGCAGTCTTATTTTGAAATTTTGTTTTAGCAATTACAGCATGGTCGTTGGTGCCTCATATTCTGAAATATCGAATTTTCCAGAAGCACTTATTGCTGTGAATCCACCCTTAATATCAATAAGGTTTTCGTAACCCAAAGACCTTAGGATGGATACAAAGACCATAGATCTATATCCGCTTCGGCAGTATACGTAATAGACCTTTTGTTTATCAATTTGACTTAGATGGTCCTTGACGTAGTCCAAGGGCAAGTTGATGGAATGCAATACATGTTCGCTATTGTATTCGCTCTTCCTGCGAACATCAATTAGATTTACATGCTTTTCTTCCATAATTATGGCCAAGCGTTCCGGTGAAATTGACTTAATCCGTTCTACGGGTTTGTCAGCTTTCTGCCATGCTTTGACACCTCCCTTTAAGTAGCCCAAGGTGTTATCGAAACCTATTCGTGCCAATCGGGTGGCTACTTCTTCTTCCTTACCCTTATCTGCAATGATGAGCAAAGGTGTCTTCACATCCATTATGGTAGTACCAACCCAATTCGCAAAACTTCCATCCAAACCTATGTTGTACGAATCTTCAATAAATCCATGCCCAAAATCTTGGGCATCTCTTGTATCCACAATAACCGCACAGGTTTCTTCCTTTGCCGCCTCGAATGCAGGAACGCTAAGCGGCTTGGTTCCTTTTTTTACTACTTCGTCAATGTTTTCGTATCCTTTTATGTTCAGAAGGACGTTTTGGGGGAAATAACCCGGAGGTGGAGTCAATCCGGTAAGGACACTGTCTATAAACGCTTCTTTGCTTAGAGATGGATCTAGGGCATAATTGGTCTTCTTTTGATGGCCCAGGGTATCGGTCGTCTCGTCACTCATCATTTTTCCACAGGCGCTTCCCGCGCCATGCCCGGGGTAAACAATAAGTTTGTCGTCCAAGGGCATAATCTTGTTGCGTAACGATTCAAATAGCAAGCCCGCTAGTTTTTCCTGGGTAAGTTCAGAAATGACTTTTTGCGCCAAATCGGGTCTACCGACATCCCCAATGAACAAAGTATCCCCGGTGAAGAGCGAAGTCGGCTGGCCCGTTTCATCAATCAAAAGGTAACAGCTACTCTCCATGGTATGTCCAGGTGTGTGAATTAATCGTATGGTCGCATTCCCAAGTTTAAATTCCTGACCATCTTCAGCGGAAATGAAATCAAAGCCTGTTTCCATTGTGGTTGGTCCATAGATGATTTTAGCACCTGTTTTATTGGCCAAATCCACATGGCCCGATACAAAATCAGCATGAAAATGGGTTTCAAAAACATATTCTATGCTAGCCCCACGTTCTTCAGCCATTTGAATATAGGGCTCTACCTCCCTTAAAGGATCAATTATGGCAGCTTTGCCATCACTTTCAATATAATAGGCTCCTTGAGCCAAACATCCGGTATAAATCTGTTCTACTTTCATCATTGGTAAATTTCAGTACGTTTTCTTTAAGTAATTCTTTTACAGCATTCTACGTCAAATGCAGTTGCAAACATCCAAAAAATAGAGGTAAAAAAAACTGATCTGAATCAGCTTGCAAGTGCACTGAATCACCAGTCAAGTTTTATGTCACTATTTTCATTTATATGATACTGGTCATGGTGCATAAAGAAATGCTCCAATACATTTGAATCTATAAAAGCTATCCCATGGAAAGGATTCTGGTACCTGTAGATTTTTCCGATTATTCTAAATATGCTTTGGAGGTCGCTGCCCAAATTGCAGGGGAGAAAAAAATGCAAATCACCGTACTTCATATGATTGGCATTTCCCCGTCAAGACTGGCCCTAAACGAATCGGAAGAGCAGAAAGAAGCAGAATATTACATGGACTTGGCTAAAAAACACTTTGCGAAATTTTTAAATGAGGATTTCCTTAAAGGAGTAAAGCTGGAGCTTATGGTTCAGAACTATAAAATTTTCAGTGAAATCAATGCAATCGTAAGAGAGCACCATATCGATTTAGTCGTCATGGGATCTCATGGGGAAAGTGGTTTGTTGGATTCTTTTGTAGGTTCCAATACAGAGAAAGTGGTCCGTACTTCAGATATACCTGTATTGGTGGTTAAAAAAAAGATTTCAAATTTCAAGTTGGACTCCCTAGTTTTTGCGTGGAATTTCAAGGAAGAAATTCTAAATGTATATAAAAGGGCAAAAAAGTTTGCCGATTTTTTCTCTGCCCGCCTTTATCCAGTGTATGTAAACCGGCCCACTTTAAATTTCAAGAGTGATAAGGAGCTCACCTCAGAAATAGATGAAATCCAGAAAGAAATCAATCTAACAGAAGAAGTTGTTATTTACAGCGATTACAGTGTTGAAAAGGGAGTTTTGCATTATGCCGAAAAAATCCATGCTGATGCAGTGGTCATTCCGACTCATGGCAGAAGGGGTCTGGCCCATTTCTTCTTGGGAAGCATTGGAGAGGATATCGCCAATCGCGCCAATATTCCGGTAATAACCTTCAAAACACATTGAGTGTAAAGGTAATGGGGTATACGCTCGAAAGGGAAGCTCCAGCTACACAACGGTGATGAACGGGTTGGAATTGTTTGTTTTATGGAAAGTCAAGATTTTCAAATCATTAAATCCTCTGGGGAAACCACAGGTTTCAAAGTCCACAAATTGAGAAAATCGCTCAAAGCAAGCGGAGCTAACGATACATTGGTCAAAAAAATTGTCAATCAGGTAATCGATGAACTTTATCCTGGCATATCCACCAGGGAAATTTACAATCGGGCCTTCGCGATGCTCAAAAGGGGGAAATCGGTCTATGCTTCCAAATACAAACTCAAAAAAGCGATATATGAGTTAGGTCCAACAGGTTTTCCTTTCGAGCAATTTGTTAGTGGGGTGCTCCACTATTCCGGGTATGAAACACAGATAAACCAAACGCTAAAGGGAACCTGTGTTTCACATGAAATTGATGTGGTTGCCGTAAAAAATGGGCAGTGGAACATAATTGAATGTAAGTTTCATGGTGAACAGGGGTTAAAATGCAATGTTAAAGTGCCTATGTATGTACATTCCAGATACTCAGATGTAAAGGAACCCTTGATCAAAACCAATAAAAAAGAACTTCAAAGCATTGAGGGTTGGGTGGTTACCAACACACGATTTACCGCAGATGCCCTTAACTATGGGAAATGCATGGGACTTTATCTTTTAAGTTGGGACCATCCAAAAGATAATGCCCTAAAAGACCGAATCGATAGACTTGGGCTTTATCCCCTTACCGTATCCACACTTCTTTCCAACAGGGAAAAACAATTCTTATTGAACCAGAATGTGGTTTTATGCAGACAAATACTGGGGAAAATTTATTTACTGGACCATTTAGGGATCTCGAATAGCAGAAAGGAAAGAATTATCGAAGAAATGAAACAACTCTGCATAGTTTAACAATGCGATGAAACACTTGAAAATACATTTTCTAGGGGGAGTGGGAACGGTAACAGGTTCCAAGTTTTATTTGGAGTTGGAAGATTACGGTATCCTAGTGGATTGCGGTATGTTTCAAGGCGCAAAATCGCTAAGGGAAGAAAATTGGAAACCTCTACCTATTGATGTGAGCAAAATCAACACCGTACTCCTCACCCATGGTCATTTTGACCATGTGGGTTACCTTCCGCTTTTGGTAAAGCAGGGTTTTAAAGGCAAAGTCTTGGGTACGGCCCCAACTTTGGAAATAGCCGAAATTATCCTAAAGGATAGTGCCAAAATACAAGAGGAGGAAGCCGAGAAGGCCAATAAAGAAGGATTCAGCAAACACAAGCCTGCTCTTCCCCTTTACACAATTGACGAAGTAGAAGAAACACTCCGATTCTTTAAGGCAATCGAACCAGGAAAATGGATTCCGCTTTCCCCCGCCGGGCATAAGGTTCGATTTCGATTTAATGGTCATATCCTAGGTTCTACGTTCATTGAATTGGATTTGCATGAAAAACGTTTCGTTTTTTCAGGAGACCTCGGAAGATTGCAGGATGATCTTTTGGATGCTCCCATTCGACCGAACTGGGCGGACTATCTTTTCATCGAAAGCACCTACGGAAATAAAAATCACCCTCATGAGGCTTTGGAATCCATTTTTGTTGATATGGTAAAGCACACCATAAGAAAAAGATCTGCATTGATCATTCCCACATTTGCCGTTGAACGTTTGCAATCGGTAATGTACTTGCTTTGGAAGCTTTACGACAAAAATGTTATCCCCAACATTCCCATTTTTGTCGATAGCCCCATGGGTATCAATGTCCTTGAAATTTTTGGCCGTTTTCCCAAATGGCATAAACTTTCAGAAAAAGAGTATCGCAACATGTGCAATCATGTTCATTTGGTAAGCTCGTACGCCCAGACCTGGGAAACCATTGATGACCCAAGACCAAAAATTGTTATAGCCGGAAGCGGAATGGTTACCGGGGGTAGGGTTTTGACCTATTTGAAGCAGTTGGTTGACAATCCCGATACAACCGTGATTCTTGTGGGATTTCAGGCGGAAGGAACCCGTGGAAGACAACTCTTGGAAGGGGCTCATGAAATTAAACTTATGGGTAAATATTGTCCGGTCAATGCCACCGTCTTGCATTTAGAGAGCCTTTCCGCCCATGCGGACCAACAAGAGCTTTTGCATTGGATAGATGAAATCAAGAATATACCCGAAAAAATATTTCTGGTTCATGGAGAAACTACGGCTCTAGATGCTTTCAGAACTAAAATAGTTGATGAAAAAAAATGGCGTTGCCATATACCTCAGCTACATGAAATTGTAACACTGGCCCTTTAACAAACCTCTATTCCTATTCTAGGCTTACAGTTTTACACCATAGGCCAAATCTCCTGCGTCACCTAAACCAGGCACGATATACCCCTTACTAGTCAACTCATCGTCAATTGCGGCAATCCATAGTTGGGTGTCTTCTGGAAAAACTTCTTGAACATGGGCTACCCCATCTTTCGACCCAATTACTGAAACAATATGAATTTTTTTAGGAGTGCCATGGGATTTTAAAGCTTGGCGGACATTCTCCAAGGTTTTGCCTGTGGCCAGCATGGGATCGGTCAGAATTAAGGTTTTACCATCTAGGGAAGGTGCGGCAAAATATTTTACGATGACTTCAAAATCATCACCCCCATCAGGATGGTGTCGATACGCTGAGATAAACGCATTTTCCGCCCGGTCGAAATAACTTAAAAGTCCGTGATGCAATGGCAAACCGGCTCGTAGCACAGAGCAGAGCACCAATTGTTCCGTGGCCAAGCTCGTTTTCTTGGTGCCCAACGGAGTCTGAATAGTTTCATCCTTATAATCTAAGGTCTTGCTCAACTCGTAAGCCAAGATTTCACCAATACGCTCAATATTTCTTCGAAAACGCATGGAGTCCTTTTGTATTTGGCTATCACGTATTTCAGCTATAAATGTATTTAGGAGGGAAGTGTCTTTGTCAAATCGATGGATAATCATCAAACTTCTATTTTGCTGGTTAGTATAAAACTAAGGAATTGGTTCGCCCGATTGCCCGACTATAAAGGTATACCAGAAATTTGGGATGAAGTCTTTTTTTGAGCCCATTGGTTATTCATTGAATCCAAGGCTCGGAATGGTCCTAAAGAAAATAGGGGTATTTTGCTACTGCGGTGCGTTCAAAACCGCTTCTATTTTGGAAATTATCTCTTCCAAAAATTCTTGGGAATTTTCAAGGTCAGACTCCCCTGTAATAGCGTCCAAATTATCCATCTTAGAATCGCCCTTTCCTGAGGTGGTCAGTACCACGGTCTTTGTTTTATCTACTTCACTCAATGCCAATACGAAGTCCTCAACTTCTTTTGGTGCTTTCCAATTTTCCCAAGTGTGGATAAGTACCATTACATCATAGTTTGAAGTGTTTTCTTTCCCTATTTTCAAAACATCTATCACGTTGACATGAATTGAGTCATTGGCATATTCATCAATGATGCCTTTGGTAATGGCGTCTTTAAACATGCTGCCCTGCGTTGCGATGAGCATGCTTTTGGGCATTTCATCCGACTTTACGGTATAACCTGTCACCGGATCCATCGAAAAGGTGTTTTTGTACCAGGTGGCCAAGGCAAACAACAAGAGCACTAAAATCAGAAGGGTGATCAATATTTTTTTAATCCATTTCATAGTTTTTCCTTAGGTAATCCAAGTTGTTATACTCTTCTCAATTGATGCTCCTCAACGTAATGTTCCAACAACTGCCGTAGTCCATTCATATAATCTTCGAGGGTGTCACGATCTATTTTAGGGTTGTTCTCTGCTGGGATGGTCATAGGCTGCTCTTCCAAAAACTTGTACAGTTCTGGATATTCCAACTCAATCTGATTGGTCAGCAAAATAATTTCACTCAATATCTCTTTTATTTCCTTCACAGCACCGTTTTTTTGATTCATTACGATAGCAATTGAGACTTTTTTATTTCGATGGCATGCTGCGCTATAACAAAAACATCTTTTTTCACCTCTCTAAACTCTTTTTTCAGGTTCTCGACCTCTACGGCCAGCTGAGAATGTTCTTCGCTCAACCGTTGAAAATATTCCGAGTAAGAAGCTTCAAAAACCTGAACCAGCGATTCCATATGTTTGTCCACTTTCTTGATCAAACAACGACATTTTCGAGTTAGTCCGTTCAGCCCATCATTTAGTATGCGTATATCGTCGGCATTACCTTTTTCCACAATCCATATGAAATAACTTCTCATGAGATTCCTCAAAAACTGCAGATCCTCTCGAAAGAAATCCAAATCGGATTTCCATTCTTTGGAAGAGGCATAAAGTTCTTCAACGCCTGCTTTTTCTAAGTATAGGGTATGTGATTGGATTCCAGAGTTATTCATGACAATGTATTAGAAGGTTATGGAGCTAAAGTAATGAATGGAGTATCTGGCGGAAATGATTAAAGTCAATCTATCAGCATTCTTTCGATTGACTTGGGTCATTTGAATTCTGCACATATTGGAATTATTTTGACTTACAACACCATGAACAGCTAATCCATGAAAACGGTTTTGCATTTATTGATTTTTGTTTTGCCCTTTGGTCTATTGACATTGAGTTATGGATTGCTCCTATTGGTTTTGATTTCAAAAAAAGGGAATACACAAATTTCCACGGCATGACGGCCTCAGCGATACATACTGACACGGTAAACATTACATTGAATGGTTTGACATTGCCAGGCAACTTAAGTGTTCCTGAAAATGCAACAGGTATCGTAATCTTCTCCCATGGAAGCGGAAGTAGTCGCTACAGCCCTAGAAACAACTATGTGGCAGAAATATTACAGAATACAGGTTTGGCCACCTTATTGTTTGATTTGTTAACTGCTGAAGAGGATGAAAACTATGAAAATAGGTTCAACATTGATTTGCTATCCATTCGTCTGATTGATGTGACCCACTGGGTACAGTCTTACCAAAAAACAAAAGGGTTGAACATAGGCTATTTTGGAGCAAGTACAGGAAGCGCTTCAGCGCTAAAAGCAGCCGCCTTTTATGGCCATGACATCGGGGCCGTGGTTTCTCGCGGAGGGAGACCCGATTTGGCCATGGCGGCACTGCCTAAGGTACTTGCTCCAACCCTTTTGTTGGTTGGCGGTTGGGATAAAGAGGTAATACAGTTAAATGAGAAAGCCTACCAAAACTTGAAGTGTGAAAAAAAACTGGTCATTATCCCACAGGCTTCCCATTTATTCAAAGAGCCAGGAAAGCTAAATGAGGTCGCCCAACAAACCGCAGATTGGTTTTCCACTAGGATTTAAATTCAATTAAAATGTTCAGAGATAGAATTGATGCAGGTAGACAACTATCAAATGCCCTAAAGGAATTTAAGGGTGGCGATGTGGTAGTATTGGCCATTCCTCGGGGAGGATTACCCTTGGGAAGAATCGTGGCCAACCGTTTAAATGCACCCCTGGATGTGGTTTTGACCAAGAAAATAGGACATCCATACAATAAAGAATACGCCATTGGAGCGGTTAGTTTAGAAGATTATATGTTGAGTGACGCTGTTGGAGTTACCAAAAATTACATTACCGAAGAAGTGGAAAGAATTCGACAAAAGTTAAAGCTTAGGGACAGCATTTACCATAAAAGCAAAAACCCTGAAGTATTGAAGGGTAAGACCGTAATTATTGTTGATGATGGTATTGCTACTGGCAATACTCTGATGGTCACAGTAGAGCTGGTAGCCAAAAAACAACCTGGCCAAGTGGTTGTTGCGGTACCTGTGGCATCAAAATCTGCAATAAAAAAACTGGAAGCATCACCTCATGTGGATGAAATTATATGCCTGATGGTCCCATCTGTTTTTAGATCTGTAGGCATGTTTTATGATGAGTTTTATTCCGTTTCGGATGAACAGGCCATAGCTTTATTGGAAGATCGGGAAACTATTGATGAGGGGTAGTCGTGTTGAAATTGAATCCTCATAACATCAAAAAGGGACGTCACCGTTCTTGCAATAACGCCCCTCACCAAATCTAGTTGTCTACAACATCCATGATGCCAAAGGTGACTTTCGCATTTACCCGATACTGGGAAATTTGATTGTCGCTGACCGTGACCTGCATGTCTTGAATGTAAACAGACCTGATATCTTTTACTGTTTTTGATGCCTCGGTGATGATGTTCTGCACCGCATCTTCAAAACTCTCTGTAGAGTTACCTAATATTTCAATTACTTTTAAAACTGACATGTGATTAAGTTTTTGAGATTCCTATGGTTTACAGAAAATTACCGCTGGCATCAGTTTTTACTCGCATCACCTGATCACCATTGACCAATTTGAGCTTGTATTTCTTTTTCACCCCTTTGTCTTCATGGAAATGGACAATGTAAATGTCCTTGGTGATGGTCCAATTTGGAAATCTTTTAAGTACCGCCTCCTTAACTCCAATGGGTAAGTTGATGTCCTTAAACTTTTCGGCGGTTCTAATGATTCGACCGTCTTTGTCATAGGTGGCCAAAATCTTTCCTTCAGGAATGTAAAATGCAACTTCATAAAAATCATACTCATCAAAGTAAATATCTGAGTTTTTGATGTCATATGCAGCTACCTTACGTTGAAGCGCTTCTACAGGAATAGAGGCGACCTCCTGGGTATCCACATTATTCAGATACTTGTAGTTGGTGGCGTACACTATTACTTCAGACAGCTTTTCGGTCTTCACGATTTGGGCAAATGATGGAATGGTTATCCCTAACACGAACAACCCTAACAGTATTTTTTTCATAACATTTAGAATTAATGATTAATATAAATTTGGACACATCCGAGGTCCAATCATGCCAAAAGTATTCCCTTGACATTCAAGCGACAATGATCTGAATCATTCAAAGAAAGTGTTGCCATGCCTCCATTATTTTCAATCTTACTAATGCAATTGCGGTAACCAAGATTGACATCCATCATTCCAAACGGGCTAATTCTTTCCGATATTCTCTTGCCCCATTGTTGCCATCAACTTGTGGATTCCTATCTTATAGTGATATTGTTGAATCAAAATGGTCCGTACACCCAAAACTCAAGCCCTTGTTTTAGCACCTTTACTAGGAATAGGGCTTTTTCTGTTCTTTTATGGGTTAGCGGCCCTAACTTATCCTGGGGGGTCAAATTTCGACGCGAACCAACTTGGTTTCGATATGAAGAGCAATTATCTCTGTGATTTGTTGGATACGAATACACCAAACGGACTTCCCAACCCAGCACGTTCGTATGCCCGACTCTCCCTTCTTGTTCTCTGCAGTAGCCTAATTCTTCTTTGGTACGATCTACCCAAACTTTTTAAGCTGAAGAGTATCAACCTTTCCATAATGAGAACAACTAGTATACTGTCATTGGGACTTACACTTTTTTTGGCAGCAGGCAATCACGATGTCATACTTCGAATTGCAGGTTTGTTAGGGGTGATGGCTTTGATTTCCTTGTTCATAGAATTGTTCAAGGCAAGGTACTATGCTCTTTTTGTGTTTGGCATATGGTGTCTTCTTATTTTCGTGCTTAATTATTTGATCTATGAAACAGGCTTTTCAATCGTTGCATTGCCCATAATTCAAAAGATTACCTTCTTAAGCTTTTTACTGTGGTTTGCATTCTTGAATATTACCCTCTTTAGAGTGATAAAAAGAAGAAGCAATGATTGGAAATAAAAAGTACCATGGTTTTCTGGGCTAGTAATCCCAGGTTAGTTTATAAAATAGTTCTTATGCTTTTTGAGTTCTTCATTGACCATTTGGACCGTTAACCTGCTGGTAATGGTCGCCCCAGAGATTCCATCTATCGTTTTGCCTCCCTTTATAATGTCTTTCCCATCTTGATTTAGCCCAAAGCTATTTCCCTGAAAATTGATCTTTGTGCCCACAAACTGATTTTCAAACGAGGAATATGTAATTGCAGCACCATACCCTTCCGATTCGGCCATATGCTCAAAAGCCACTTTTTTGATTTCCAAGGTATTCTTATCTATCAAAAACAGACCTCGTATATTGCCTCCATATCCTTTGTTTACGACGGTAAGAACGATTAGTCCCGATTCGCTGATTTCAAAGATGGGATAAGCTGTGGTCACCCCTTTGGTAATTCTGTCTTTGAACAGGTCAATGGCCTGATACATATCCAGCGAATCAATAGATTGATTTTCAGCAATGGACAAAAAGCGCATTTGGGAATTCACTTCAACCGAATCACTTAGGGAAAGTCCTGCAAATTGGGCTATACTGAACAATTCTTCAGGAAGCTTTTTGGTCTCTTGAACTTCAACGATTACGGTTTCTAGGTCTTTTTTTTCGGTCTTCTCCTTGCAGCTCCAAATAAGTGGCATTAACAAGAGGAATAAATATTTCGTTTTCATTTTGTTTAGGATTAAAACATTCAAGCTTTCCGATTGATTTTCAATTGGAATTCAAAATTGTGAAGTTTTAACTCAAAACAAAATGACAGTAATCATGTAAGGGTAAGGTCGATTAAGGAAAGTAAATGGTTAATTAGGCGACAGCAAGCGCTATTTCCATCATCTTAAAAAAAGAAGTCTCTTTCTCTTCAGGGGTTAGTCGTTCTCCCGTAACAAGGGAATCGGAAATGGTGAGGATGGTCAATGCATCTACCCCATATTTCGCAGCAATGGTATAGAGTCCGGCAGTCTCCATTTCCACACAAAGTACGCCGTATTTTGCCCATATTTTATAGCTATCGGGATCGGCTTCATAAAACTCATCTGCAGAAAGTACGTTGCCTGCATTAAAGGGGATGTTGTTTTCTGTCGCAAAACGTACCGCCTTATCAAAAAGTGCAAAGCTTGCCGTAGGCGAATAATCGGCATTTACAAAACGGGTATTGTTGATGCCTGATGTAGTTGAGGCAGCCATGGCAAGCACAATATCATTTAGGACAACATTAGTTTGATAAGATCCGGCAGAACCTACCCTGATAATTTGCTTAACTCCATATTCACTGATCAGCTCATTGCAATAGATCATGGCAGATGGAATACCCATGCCACTCCCTTGAACAGATATCCTTTTGCCCTGATAGTAGCCTGTATATCCCAGCATTCCACGTATTTGATTGTAGCAAACTGCATTTTCCAAAAAGGTTTCTGCAATCCATTTGGCCCGTAAAGGATCACCGGGCATCAGCACCGATTCTGCAATTTCATCTTTTTTCGCTCCTATATGTACCGCCATTGAATGTTTGTTAACTTGTTTTGATCAACTGGGGCCCCGAAGAGGTACCTATCCTTGAAACTCCCATTTCAATATACTTTACAGCGGTAGGCCTATCCTTGATTCCTCCCGAAGCCTTGATCAGGGCATTATCTCCAACTACGGATTTGATAAGTCTTACATCCTCAAAAGTGGCTCCCCCAGAACCAAAGCCTGTTGATGTTTTTATAAAGTCGGCCCCTGCTTCAACCGCCAAATGACTTGCCTTCTTTTTTTCATCATCGGTAAGAAAGCAGGTTTCCAGTATCACTTTAAGGATTTTATCCCCAGTGATTTGTTTTATTTGTCGAATTTCCTCTTGGACGAGACTATCAAGACCAGATTTTAACCATCCTATATTAAGAACCATATCGAGTTCATCCGCCCCCTTTTCAATATAGTCCTTGGCTTCTCCTATTTTGGCTTTGGTTGACATTCCCCCAAGTGGAAATCCCAATACAGTTGCCAAAAGCGTGGAGCCGCCCCCAAGTTCCTCTTTGGCCAATTCTAAATGACAACCTTGAACGCATACTGCTTTAAAACGGTGTTCCTTGGCTTCATGGCACAGTTTCTTAATATCCGCAATTGTGGCTGTGGGTTTAAGAAGGGTATGGTCAATATATTTCTCTAGCTGTGTCAAAGGGTATAATTGAAAAAGCCGCTTTAGTGATTAAACAGACTTTTCAATCTTTGTAAAAGTAGCATTTCAGATTTATTCTTGCCAGCAAAGGAAGATGCAATGGAATCAGCGGTGTCGAGTATCAGTTTTTTCACCTGGGAAGTGAACTTGTCTTGATGTTCTTTGTAAAATCTTTTGAACTCATTAAAATGGACTTCCCCACCTGTGTAATCTGTTTCTTGAAGCCAATCAAAGACAATCTCAATTTGATAAGCGGCATCGGTCCCAACTTCATCATCCACCGCATCGACATCCAACCAAAATTGTCTTACATATTTGCGTAGCCTTTTAATTTCAGAGGGCCTTACTTTTTGATCCGTTGCGGCAATTGCATAAAAAAGTTTGCCTAGGTTCTGGTAAAATTGGTTTCCTATTCGCTCAGAATTCAACATTTAGTAAATTTTAGATAGTGTAAAAATATTCCTATCCTTTCGCATTCAATATGATAAAGGTTAGTTTTTCAAGTCAGATTTTGAAGAGTCCAAGTACTTCGAGTTTGCCTCCCACTTGATTTGAATATTTTCATTGGTTGCTTCTACGAAGGTTTTTATTGCTCCTACCTCGGTTGCTCTGTTGTTCCCTGTGGTACCTGTCGATATTATCTCCATAGTAATTCCGAATCCGAACCGATTTACTCCGTCTCAAATCAATAGTTCTAAATCGGGAAGGTAAAACCTTAACAGATATCCAAACCCCATTATCCAAATAGAAGTAACTCCGCAGTGAAAGGTCATAATAAATAAAATGATCAGGGAAATACACATATCGAACTGCTTCCAATCTGTTCGGGTAAAACCAAGGTGGGGGCGGGTCTGCCAATCGGTGTGAAACCAGTACTGGTCCACAACCAACACTCAGCCCCAATACGAGCAATAAAAAAAATCTTTTCAGCTTCATTTCTAAAATTTTATTCCAACAAAATAAGTGCGGAGTCCTATCTTGGTAAATGATATGGATCATTTGAAAACCATAGGTGTCGAGCTACTTTTAGCTGAACTAGAAACGTCAATTGTAGGTTATGAAAGCAAATGAAGAAATCCCAAAAACCGATGCAGAAATCAAAAATGATGTACTGGAGGAACTGGAATGGTTACCCGATATTGATGAAACCGAAATTGGGGTCATCGTTGAAGACGGAACTGTTACGTTAATGGGGGTCGTGGACAGCTATATAAAAAAAGTAGCCGCGGTAAAGGCGATAAAAGGTATTGCCGGTGTAAGGGCGGTAGCGGAAAATATTGATATCAAATATGGCAATGCCTACAAAAAAACGGACAAGGAAATAGCCAAAGCAGCAGCTAATGCTTTGGAATGGAATTCTTCAATACCTGCAGGAAAAATAGATATAACCGTTGAAAATGGATGGGTCTACCTAACTGGGGAAGTTAAATGGAAGCACCAAAAACACGCTGCCAAAAAGGCTGTGGAAAATTTATTGGGTGTAAAAGGCGTAAATACAAACAGTCTTATTATCGAGAAAACCGTTCAGCCATCAGAAGTTACTGATCAAATAGTAAAGGCGTTTGAAAGATCAGCGGATATCGAAGCTAAGGGCATTCGCATTTTAGTGGATGGACATACGGTACAGTTGAAAGGTCGGGTCCATTCCATAAAAGAGAAGGAGGAGGCAGAAAAAGCGGCTTATAAGGCTCCAGGGGTTCGCGAAGTCAAAAATGATATTACCGTACAGTTCTATCCTGTATATTCTTAAAAAAGTAGTTTCAAAATGATCTACATCATTTTGCGGATGCATTGACCTTACTACTTTAGCACCATCGTTAAAATAAAACGTTCATTCAAAGATTGATTTAAGATAAAGCCTTGGAGGTAGCAATATTTTCAAAGCTTAAGCAAGTAGCGCAAAAATCAATTGATTCATTTGAATTTTTTAGCTTGTTCGCTCAGGCTAAAAGATCAGTGTAAGTAGTTATGAGATTGATGTAATGCTTGTTGAGAGACCGGAGTACTTCGGTAAGCCGGTCTCTTTTTTCAAAATATTAAAGCACTGGTCGTTGTTTTCGCAAGATTGCAATTACCAGAGTGAAGTAATTGACTCTTGAAATATAGAAGCCATTTGATTATTCGGTTTTAGCAATAATCCCTTTTAAACAATTGGTTGTTTGTATAGAGAGAATTGATTTCTTCATAGAAAACAGGGAGTGTGAACTCCCTGTTTTTGTTTTTATGCGGTTTATCTTGCTAATCCTTATCACCCAAAATCAGCAATGCGTTGAAGTTTACTCCGATCCAATAGAATCAATCTCCTTTTCTTGCCCACTCCCACTAATCCTTGCTCCCTAAATTCTGTCAAAGCCCTTATCGCAGTTTCCTTTGCTGTACCAATCATAGAAGCTAGATCTTCACGGAGTATGTCCACCCCTTTTTGTTTACTGTCCTGAATAAATCCCTTATCGTGCAATTCCAGAAGAGCTTTGGCGGCCCGTTGTTTCACCGAGGAATAGGCAATGTCCACCAATTGCTCTTGCAAATGGGCCATGCTATCCGATATGATATCAAGAAATTTATTGGATACCTCACGGTCTTTGTACACCAAATTGGTAAAATCGCCTTTGGGGATACTCAAAAGCCTGGTTTTTTCCAAAGCCACGGCGGTCTCAAGATAGGTACCAGACTTATTCAAAAGGGACAGTTGACCAAAGAAATCCCCTTTGCCGTGCATTCCTGTCACCATTTCTTTACCACTTTCGGTCACTCTGTGGGTCTTTACGCTTCCTTCTTCTATAAAATATAGGTTATGGGCGGCATCTCCTTCCTGAAATATCTCTCCTCGACTACTAAACTCTTGAAGTTTTCGGTTTTTTGAAAGTAGTTCCATTCCCAAATATTCCGACGCACTTTTGAAGAAACTGTTGATGCCTTGGGTGGTTTTTGAGAACTTTCGTTGCAGAAAATCACTTTTCTTAAGGCGCAATTTAATCGCATCCAATAGTTCATAAGCCTCAAAAGGCTTATAGAGATAATCATCGGCACCCAGGCTCATTCCTTTGCGAATGTCTTCTCGTTTGTCTTTGGCCGATAGGAACACAAAGGGAATACCTGCTGTATTTTCATCTTCGTTCAAGGTCTCCAGAACGGAATACCCATCCACTCCAGGCATCATAATATCACTTACTATAATATCTGGTAATTCCGCCTTCGCGATTTGAATCCCGATAGATCCATTTTCAGCGGCCAAGACAGTATACTTAGCCAGTTCTAAAATCTCCACAATGTTCTCTCGAACGTCTCTATTGTCTTCAATTACTAATACTTTCTTCATGGCTATTAACTTTTTTGGGGAATTTCAGGGTAAAAGTGCTCCCTTTGTTTTCTTCACTTGTAAAATTCAGCTTCCCATTCATGAGTTCGGTGTATTGTTTTACAATGTGCAATCCAAGACCGGTTCCTGCAATGTTAACGCTATTTTTTGCTCGGAAAAACCGTTGAAACAAATGTTGCTGTTCTTCTATGGGAATCCCTATTCCTTTATCCTCAACCGTCAGGAACACTTCATATAATCCATCATGGATCTTAAGAAGTATTGGACTATTTTCCTCAGAATATTTTACAGCATTGCTCAAGAGGTTTAGAAGGATATGGCGCATTAATTTAGGGTCCAGGTACACGCTAATATGCGCGCCATTGCTATCCAGTGTAATTTTTTGCCCCGCTTTTTTACTGACCTCGATTTCTTCTATAATGTTTTTTGAAAGATCGATGATATCAAAATACTCCGGCTGGGCAAGGGTCTTTCCTTCGTCTAGCTTACTCAAGGAAAGGAAGTCATTCAAAATGGATACCAAGTGTTGAACGTTGGACCGTATTCGCATCAAATGTCGAAGTCTTCGCTCTTCCTGACCTACCTCATTTTGTTTTTCAATCAAGGTGGCAGAAGAAAGAATAACACTGAGCGGAGTTCTAAACTCATGCGAAGCGGTACTAATAAATCGAGATTTCAGTTCGCTGAGTTCCCTTTCCCTTTTTAGATTTTCAAGCATTTTGGTCTCATTTTTTTTTCGGTCCGAAATGTTCAACAAAACCAAGAGGGCATGAGAAATATTACCATTTTCGGTGGAAAGCGGAGTGGTATTGATAACATAGGGAATGCGCTTATATTCCGTTTCAAAACTTAAGTGTTCTCCATCCAGGGTTCGCTTTATGTACCTTTTGAAAATCTCCTTGCGCTGTTCAGAAAAATCTTTGAGGTCAGCAATTTTCACTCCTCCATTATCCCTTATCTGCTTTTGAATACTTTGCAGCTCCGACCCCTCCATAAAGTGGATATACATCTTGTCATCGACCAACAATATGGCTCCTTTCGGAAATTTTTTGGCAATGGCCAAAAACATGGCCTCACTGGTTTCGGCCCTTTTTTCCGCTTCTTTGGCTTCAGCAGTCTGACTTACAAGCTCGAAGTTGGAAACTGTTAGGTCATTGAGGGCTTTTTGAAGTTCCTTGGTATGTTTTTCCACTTTCCTTTCTAGGCCCTTGGAGTAATTCGCTAAGCGTTCGTGGCTTTCATTTAAGAGCTTTTGGGACTTTGCCTGTTCAAATGCCAAGCTGGCCAAACCGACCATTTCCAAAATCAACTCCTCCTCATTTTTAGTGGGTGCGACCGCTTTAGGGTGAAACACGGATAGTACACCCAGAATATCGTAATTGCCATCCACCATGGGATACGACCAGCATGCCGATACATCACTTTCTTTTACTATGTCATGATATTTGGACCAATGGGGCTCATCCAATATATCTTTCACGATTTCCTTTTTCTTATGGAAAGCCACTTGGGTACACGAGCAAAAATTGGATCCGATAAGTATTTCATCCAAGGCCGAACCCAATGCTTCTGGCAAGGATAGACCTGCCATTCGGTGCAAAGTTCTTTTATGCTCATCCATAACCATGAGCGCAAACATTCCCTCTTTTATCCATTCTTTGAGAACTTCTAAGATCTGGGTGGTAATGCTGATTAAGGATTTCTTCTTCACTACCATTTCAAGAATGTCATTCTTAGCCTTACGCAAGAGTTGCATATTCTTGCCATGGGTGACATCATTTTGAATTCCAATAAAATGGGTGAGTTTACCTTCGTGATCTTTTACTGGAGTTATCGAGAGTTCATTCCAAAAGAGGGTACCATCTTTTTTATAATTTCGGATGATCACATGGCAGGCTTCACCTTTTGCGAGAGCACGACGTATGGTCTCAATTTCTTCCTGGTCTCGGTCATGGCTCTGCAAAAAGTTACAGTTTCGACCCATGGCCTCCCCACTAGAATATCCCGTAATCTTTTCAAAGGCCTTGTTGACATAGATTATTGGAAAGCCCTTCTTGTTCGCATCTGAAACTAAAATCCCGTTCCCTGCAGCATTTAGGGCTCGGTCCGCGACCTCGAGAGAACCGCCCTGTTCCATGATATCCGTTACGTCCTGAATAAACCCTTCCAAAAAAAAGGCCTCTTTTCCGTTCCTCTCTATTCCAATACCGGTTTCCCGAACCCACCGCACTTTTTTGTCAATATCCAGTATCCTGTATGTAATATGAAATCTTTTGTTTTGCTCCGTCGCCTCTTTCACTAAATCCTTTACCCTTTTATGGTCTTCTGGGTGAATTAAGCTTCCCCAGCTGATTGTCGGAGAAACCATAAATTGTTCTGGTGAATACCCGGTTAAATTCTTACATCCTTCGCTGATGAATTCAATGGTCCAATCCTCATCGTTTTTGTATCGATATACGATACCTGGGAGATTCGCAACAAGCGTCCGAAGCTTTCTGTCACTCTCAAAAAGAGCAGAGCGACTTGTCTTTTGTTTTTGAAAATATTGCTGCGATGTCATAAGCAAGCATTTACCGTGTTGTCCTTGTAAAAAAAAACCGACCGATGAACGGTAACCTTAGGGGTGTTTCAATATGGTGCTTTACGGCCTTGCTCCGAACTCTTAAAAGAAATGCAAAGTTCGCATGCAAAACCCGGATGGTCTAGCGGGGGTTGGTATTCTTTCAAATGTAATAGGTTGCATTGCATTTAAGTATGACCATTGTCATAAAGAGAATCCCCATCAACAAAATTCTTGCGGTCTACTACAGAATTCTGAGGACAGGGATTTTACAAAAAGACACTATTTTATGAAACCTCAATAACCTTAGGTTTTTGTTTTTTCGCTTCTTCCTTTTTTACCAATTTAAAGCTCAAGATACCATCGTTATATTTGGCCTTAACAGCTTCTTCCTTCACACTTTCAGGTAATTGAAGTGAGCGTTCAAAGGAGTTATAGCTAAACTCTCTTCGCGTGTAGTTCTTCTCTTTTTCTTCCTCAGTTATCGATTTCTCAGCTGAGATATTTAGGCATCCATTATCGATGGTGACCTCAAAATCTTTTTTCGCGAATCCTGGAGCTGCCAATTCTATTTCAAAATCTTCTTCGGTTTCCTTAATGTTCATGGCAGGGGTCATGGTCTTACCATTCCAAAAGCGATCTTTTAAAATGCTACTGTTCCATATGCGATCTTCAAAGAAATCGTCAAGATCAAAGAAATTCGATCTCATCAGATTTCCGAATGGTCTTCTTTTAAATTTTGTTAATGACATGATACTTATCTTTTGGGTTCTACAAATCAGTTGGCGCTAAATTAGACCGCACTGTTCCACTGTAAAATGATCCCGGTCAACTGCATAGCATCCTACCAAAGAGATTCGCTTTTTTCCTTAATGAATCAACAAAAAACTCTCTCTAATTAGCGTTGGGCAGCACTGACCTGAGTCATTTTAGTTTAGTCAACGCATTCCTATTTTATGGGTTAAAGTTTGGCTCATGAAAAATTCAGTAACAAAATCAAATCGCATAAACGAAGCAGAGGAACTTCACTGGGAATCCACTACATGGAAATCTCAATTTTTGCATATGGAGGATGAACTTCTCTTTATTGAGAGATTGTTGAATTCCTATGTTTTTGAACCCAACACCCCCAACTTGTTTGAACGACTTATGGATTATAAATCAAGAATAAAGGAAGTTTGCCAACGTAAGGACGAGGTTGTTAACACCCTTTCCGAGCACGAGAGCCAACTTGGGGGTATGCTCGAACGTGATGATAGGTTCTGCGACCAAGTCTACTTTGGAAAACATGATGAGATCAAATCCGAAGTGAAAGAGTGTCTTGGGGATTTTCAAAACCTAAAGACTGAAATCTTCAACTACGCCGGTAGCATTTTGAGGAAACATAAACCCGATAAAAAGGTATGATCCGTGCCATTAGGGTTTAATGTCCGTTAATGGACAACCATTTTTTCGAATTTCCAAACTTTGAAATTGGACCAAAAGGCTTTGCTAGAAAGTTTTATCTTCTATTGTCTCTGACAGGTTATTTTTCTGCGTAGCTCTTATCAAAAAGTTTACCTTTAACCATTGACAAAACACAATGATAAAGGCTGTAATTTTTGACCTTGACGGTACACTGATCCAGACTGAGGTATTAAAAGCAACTTCTTACGCCAAGGCCATACACTACCTAACCAAAGGCCAAATAAGTGAAAGTAACGTTTTGGATATTTTCGGTCAATTTGTGGGTCTTTCGCGAAGCGAAGTGGTTCGGGGCCTTGCCAATCACTTTTCTGAGGAATTGGGAAGCCATCTGAAAACCAATGATCTAGAATTAATAGGTGAACAGTTAATTGAAAAACGGTTGGAGGAATATAGGTCAATCTTAGAAGATACGGATCTTCTCTCACAACATTTTTGCACTTTCACACTTGGTCTTTTCCATAAAGTATATTCCGACGAACTTTCAGTGGTACTAGCAACCATGTCCCATTTGCCCGAGGCTAAACGAATTACCTCAATTATGGGGATTCACGAAAAGTTCAATTTGGTTCTCACGAGGGATGATGTAAAAAATGGGAAGCCGGACCCAGAGATTTACGATTTGGCCAAAAAAAGATTGGGTTTACAATCCGATGAATGTTTGGTAATTGAAGATTCCGTAAATGGAATAAAAGCCGCTCAAAATGCCAATATGACTGTTTTTGCTGTGACGAATAAAGTCACCCGCAAATCGGTTCATGAGTGCCAGCTTTTGGAACCTGCTTACATTGTCGACCAACTAGAGGGTTTGAGTGCGAGGATATACAGTTTTATCGAATCAAAAAAGAAGGAATCACAAAAATCGCAATAGCGATTTGGATTTAATACCACTGGCCAAACCCGGTACTGAATAAATACGCTTTTTAGAATCATATTCAATGAGCAATGAAATACAAGCTAGACTATTTATTTTCTAGAAATAGTTGATTAGAGCAAGTATCCCATTGTAGGATATAATCAAGGAAAAGAACAGAGCGGCTATTAGACCTATGTTAATCGACCTACCTGTTTTGTATCCCTGCATTAATTGTCTGTTGTTTATCAAGAAGATGATTCCAAAGATGACCAAAGGCAATACAAATACGTTGAAAATCTGTGATAAAATCTGCATCTCAACAGGATTTGAGCCAAAGATTGGTACTATCATAGCGAAAAGACAGGCAAATGCCGTAATGATTTTAAACTGTCTTGAGCTGGTGTCCAACTCCCCAGATTGATAGTCAGCGATCAAAATAGGTACTATCAACAAAATCGGAAAAATTGAAGAAAGGCCTGCACTAAGTGTCCCAAAAAAGAAAAGGGTCAGGGCAAATTTACCAGCAACTGGTTCCAAAGTATTTACCATATCCAAGACTTGTGTCACCGGTTTACCATCGTAAAAAAGGGCCCCTGTAGCTACGGCCATAATGGTTGCACTTATTACAAAAACCAAAATTGCCGCTGTGATGGCATCTTTTTTTTGTTGTTTCAGATTTTTGATGGTCCAGCCTTTGCCTTTTACAAAAAGTGGACGGGATAAAAAGGTCGCAGCAGCCATGGTTGTTCCAACAAATGCAGCAACCAACATTTTACCGCCTTGCACCTCTGGAACACTAGGAACTAGTCCTTTTATTACATCCAAAGGCATAGGATATACCATAAACAGGGATATTAAGAAAGAAAGTCCCATGATGGTGACAAAAATGACAAGGATTTTTTCGAAGAAGGTGTATTTACCAACCAAAAGCAGGGCATAAAATATAGCGGTTACCACTGCAGCAATACCTATTACAAATTCATATTTGTTTTGGGAAATCTGTGGAAAATAAATTGCAAATATTTCATATATAATATTCGAAGAAATGCCCATGATGCCCATCAAGGAATTCCATTGACCGAAAGCGATTCCAATAATGATAAGGATGGCCATGGCCTTTCCCCATTTGAGATGTTTTTTAAAGGCAAATAAGGCAGTTTCTCCCGTTATCAGGGTGTAATTACCATAAACATATATGAGAATCCCTGAAAAGAGGCAACTTAACAGTAAAACCCATAACAATTGCATTCCATAGGTGCTCCCAGCAACAATCATTGAGGTGACACTTCCCGTACCAATCGTATACCCAATAGCAAAAATGCCAGGACCAAATGCCAATACAATGGCAAGTAGTTTTTTCACCAATGAATTCTTGTCCGGTGGTTGATTGTTCACTTATTCAATTTCTTATCTTGATAATGGTACCCAATGTTTTTCTAACCAAATTTTCCAGGGCTTCAAAGTCTTCATTGTCCAAAATTTCCTTACTTATCAACTTTGACCCCATGCCCACGCAGGTTACCCCAGCTTCAAACCAAGCCCTAAGGTTATCTTCTTCAGTGCTTACCCCTCCTGTTGGCATGATGTTGGTCCAGGGTTGTGGACCTTTTATTGCCTTTACAAAACTTGGCCCATAGGTTGAGCCTGGAAAAAGTTTGACTATCTCACAGCCCATTTCTTCAGCTTTATTGATTTCAGTCAATGAACCACAGCCTGGGGACCAGAGTACTTTTCGTCTATTGCATACAATAGCAATGTCTTCGCGAAATGAAGGTGTTACAATGAAATTAGCTCCCATCTGCATGAACATTGAAGCGGCCGCGGCATCCGTTATAGAACCAACGCCCATCATCATTCCCGGTAGTTTGTCCACTGAATATTTGTTCAATTCGGAAAAAACCTCAAAAGCAAAATCACCTCTTGCCGTGAACTCCATCAACCTTGCTCCACCATCATAGCAAGCTTTGATTACTTTTTTCCCCAATTCAACATCAGGATGGTAAAAAAGGGGCACCATGCCGGTACCACTCATGGTATTTACTACTTCAATTCTTGAATATTGTGCCATAATAAAACTATCTAGCTACCCTACCGGATGCATCTCCACCCATCAATTTTTCAACTTCGGCCACGGTCACCAAATTGGCATCACCTTTTATGGTATGCTTGAGACATGAGGCGGCCACAGCAAAGTTCAGTGCATTCTGGTCATCTTCCGGGTACTTGAGCAATCCATATATCAATCCTCCCATGAATGAATCACCTCCACCAACACGATCAACGATATGGGTGATTTGATACTCCGGGGATTTATACATCGTCTCGCCATCATAAAGTACTCCAGCCCAAGTGTTATGGGATGCCGACAATGAACCTCTTAGGGTGGTTATCACTTTTTTCGCCCTTGGGAACCGTTTCATCATTTGTTGGCAAACGGAAAGGAACGCCTCTGCTTTAACATGTTCCCCTTGGGTAGTAATGTCCAAGCCTTCCGGTCTGATGCCAAAATGCTTTTCAGCATCCTCCTCATTTCCCAATACAATATCGCAATAAGATGTCAGTTCGGACATGATTTCCTCTCTCTTGGCATCATCGCAATATTTCCAAAGTTTAGCCCTGTAGTTCAGGTCCGTTGAGACGGTCACATCCATATCACTGGCCGTCCTTACAGCTTCCAAACAAGCATCCGCTGCGCCTTGGGAAATTGCCGGGGTAATACCGGTCCAGTGGAACCATTCAACTCCCTTAAAAACCGACTTCCAGTCGACCATTCCTTTTTCAATTTCGGCCATGGCGGAATGCGCACGATCATAGACAACCTTGCTTCCACGGCTTACGGCCCCCGTTTCCAAGAAATAGATTCCCAAGCGGTCTCCCCCAAAAATCATCTTATCGGTTCCTACACCGCGCTTTCGCATTTCCATCAGTGCACATTGACCCAGGTCGTTGTTGGGAAGTCTGGTCACAAAATCGACCGGTACGCCATAATTGGCCAATGACACCGCAACATTGGACTCGCCACCTCCGTAAATTACATCAAAAGTATTAGCCTGTGAAAACCTTAAAAATCCTGGAGGGGCCAGACGAAGCATAATTTCCCCAAAGGTCACTACTTTTTTCATGATATTATTTTCTTATTTGTTTTTAACTAAAGGCCAGACCACCATTGATATCAATATTGTTCCCTGTAATAAAAGATGCTTCGTCGGAGGCCAAATAGGCCACCAAATCTGCTACTTCAGCCGCGGCACCTTCCCTTCTCAAGGGCGTGCCAGCTGCTACTTTTTGCCTAACCTCATCCTTGGTAAAATCATCATGGAATTTTGTTCCGATCAAACCCGGACAAACGGCATTTACCCGAATTCCTTTTGGCCCAAGTTCTTTGGCCATTGCTCTTGTGAAAGTGGTCACTGCACCTTTGGATGAACTGTACAATGCAGAACCGCCTCCCCCACCATCTCTTGCTGCTTGGGAAGAAATATTGATTATTGCGGAACCTTTGCCCATTAATGGTTCAAAAGCTTGGGAGACAAAAACCGTGGATTTAAAGTTAACATTCAAGACCAAATCATAAAAGGCCTCATCAAACTCTTGTAATGTTTTCCTCGCAAAGAGACCTCCAGCATTGTTGACGAGAATATCAATTTTGTTTCCAAAGGCGGTTGCAACCTTTTCCTTTAAGGCACCAATATCGTTAAGATCGGAAACATCTGCTTTAACTGCAATAGCTTCTTGCCCCATAGACTTTATTTCCTCAACAGTTTCCTTAGCTCCCGATTCGGAATTAAGGTAGTTGACCACCACTTTACACCCTTCACTGGCTAGCTTTATGGAAATGGCACGGCCAATATCCCTGGAGCCTCCGGTTACAACAGCTATTTTTCCTTTTAATCTACCCATTTGATTGATCAGTGTTAAATTCCAAGTCCTTGTCCGCCACCAACTTGTATAGTTTCAGCGGTTAGAAATGAAGCATCATCACTAACCAAAAATGAAATAACCGAAGCAACTTCTTCCGGTTGGCCCAATCGGCCCAATAAGATATTGTTCTTCCATGAAGCAAATACCTCTGGTTTGGTGGATTTAATCTGAGTATGGAATGGTGTGTCAATTGTTCCTGGTGATACGGCATTTACCCTAATACCGTATTCAGCAAGGTCTTTTGCCAGAGCTCTTGTTATGGCATGCACAGCCGCCTTTGAAGTACCGTAAATACCAGCACCAGGTCCTCCAGCATTCCATCCTGCAATGGATGTGTAATTTATGATCGAAGCGCTTTCCCCTTTTTTGAGAAAAGGAATGGACGCCCTTGATACAAAGAAGGTTGAATCGAGATTCAACGCCATTACCCCTCTGTAAAACTCGGTCGTCATTTCTTCAAAGCGAGATCTTCCGCCGAGCCCTCCTGCATTGTTGATGAGCGCGTCTATCTTACCGTATTTTTCTCCAATTTTATTGATATTGGAATTCACAGCTTCCTCGTCGGTCACATCGAATCCGAAATATTCTGCCGTAATACCTTCCGATGTAAGTTCCTTTACCCTTTGGGTCCCAGCTTCATCTTCTATTCCATTCAAGACTACCGTATATCCTTCTTTTCCAAGTCTTTTGGCAACTTGAAATCCTATGCCACCGGTTGCTCCTGTTATTACAGTTACTTTTTTTTCTGTGCTCATTTGTAATTTTTTAATATGGTTTTATTACATCGAATCGAGTTCGACTGGTTTTATTTTTCGTATCAAGACATAAATTGATAGTACCGCCAATGGGGCCAATACAGCAATTATTATGAATGCAGGTGTATATGAAACTGTGGTGATTTTTGGTATGAGCCAGTTCATGATGATTACCGAAACAGCGGCAACGGTACCTGCAAGCCCGGCCAAAGTCCCTACGGAAGGCCCTTTTAGCAAATCGCTGGAAAGCGTCTGAATATTCCCGATTGAGAATTGGAAACCAAACAGGACAACAGCCACGATGTATATAAATGTCATTGGATTATTTCCCTTCACAAAGAAGATGATGCCCATCAATCCCAAGAAAATGAAAATACCCCCAATAAGAATAGAAATCTTTCTGGAGTAGTCAACCGAGTGTTTCTCCATCAACTTACCGCAAAACCATCCTCCCAATATGCTTCCCGCCATTCCACCCAAATAGGATATCCATATGGTTGAACCAATTTCTTCAATACTAAAGCCAAATTTTGAATTGAGGTACAAGGGCATCCAGCCCACAAATAACCACCAAATTGGCTCGATAAAAAATCTGGATACCAAAACACCCCATGACTCTTTATATCCAAGAATCTTTATTAGTGGCAACCCTTTTTCTTTTTTGGTTTCCTCGGCCGGCGCGATACGATCGGATAGTATCATGTTTCGCTCCTTTTCGGTAATCCAAGGGTGTGTTTCTGGTTTTGCTTTGTTGACGATAAGCCATGGTACGATCCAAACAAAACCTATCAGTCCCAAGATTATGAACGTGGTTCGCCAACCAAACTGAGCGTAAAGCACTGCTATCAGAGCGGGTGCTATTACACTGCCCAAGGATGCCCCGGCATTGAATATTCCTTGGGCAATGGCTCTTTCTTTAACCGGGTGCCATTCGCCATTACTTTTTACTGCCCCAGGCCAATTGCCCGCTTCGCCCAAACCTAACATGGCACGAATTACCGAAAGGGAGATTAGGCCTCGAGCAAATGCATGCAATATTGCTGCTGCGGACCAGACGGCTATGGAAAACACAAAGCCAAGCCTAGTTCCAATCTGGTCATAAAGTTTACCGGACACGAATTTGCCCAGTGCATAGGTTACCATAAAAACATTGAGCATTACCGCATAATCTGCTTCATCCATACCCAGGTCCTTTCCCATTTCTGGCCACATTACCCCGAATGCTGTTCTATCTATGTAGTTGATAACGGTTGCAATGCAGATCAATGCGATTACCCACCAACGTAAGCCTTTTAGCTTCATGTTCCTTTTTTTAGAATTTTGAGGAAATACGACAAGAGTTTCCTGAAAGGAGAAATGGGACTAAACAAAACCACTCCTTTTATCAAAACTTTTGAAACTTAAACTTGATACGTAAATCCTACAAATCGATAGTCACTGTTATCGTATTTAGTTAAGTTTTCTTCCCTCTAACTTGTTTAAAATGGTAAAAACAAAAGCGTGCAATTTTGTTTTCACTGCCCTAATCATTCTTTTATGTTATAACAATACTGATACAAGACTCTGAAATGGGTCTTCATTTTTTCTTTGGCCTTTTTCGGGTCTTGTTCCTTAATTGCCTCATAAATATCCTCATGTTCTTGAATTCCCTTAAATGAAAGGTTGGCATCGCAAACATGATACTTCTCAAAATTTGTTATAATCTCTGGGGTTATCACCAACATAAACGTATTCATGGTGCTATTTTTACTCGCTTGAGCTATCGCCAAATGAAACAATAGGTCTTCCTCAACAGCGTCCTCTCCATTCAAGACTTTCTTTTTGTAGGCATCCAAAGCCTGCCTCATTTTTGCCAAATCCTCATCTGTTCTTCTCAAAGAAGCCAAACGTACCGTTTTTAGTTCCAATAATATACGTGTTTCCACTAAGGACTTGAAGTCAGGCTCTTCCAACCTCAATATATCTTCCAGCATTCCACTCATGGCCACTCTACCAATATTGGCGATGAAGGTTCCACTTTGCGGCCTGGATTTCAATATGCCAAAAAATTCAAGCTTTTGAATGGCCTCCCTAATGTTACTTCGGCTAACACCAAACTTTTCAGACAACATTCGTTCAGAGGGCAACTTATCACCGGGTTCCAAGTTTTTATATTCAATAAAATTCTTGAGATTGGAAATGATTTCCTTTTGAACTCCGTTGATTTCGCTCTTTGTCAGTATATCAATTCTCATAGTATTAATTGACCTTTAAATTGGTTAACCAGATTGGTTTGTTAAATTTATAAAATTACTCCAACAAAGTGAACGTGCCTTTGATTTTTCTTTGGTGAGTTGTTAAAAGGCCGTTGACGAAAAGTGTTGCCAACAGCCTTTTCAATAACTAAACTAACTCAAATAATTACTACTCATATTCAACTCTTAAGTCGCCATTAGTATCCAGGGTTTTGGGTAATCACCCCATTGGTCGCAAGTATTTCTGAGATGGGAACTGGAAACAAAAAATAATTGCTATCAATTGTTTGTCCTATCTCTGCTTCGGCCGTACCTGTTCTCACCAAATCAAACCATCTGTGGCCTTCAAAGGCCAATTCCAATCTTCTTTCATCTTGAATGGCTTGTCTGACCTCAACTTGTGTTACCGCCGTGGAATTGGCCAAACCTGCCCTAGTTCTTATCTTGTTCAATTCTACCAATGCGCCAGGTGTATTTCCATTCTCATTTAGGGTTTCGGCATATAACAGAATAGCATCGGCCAGCCTCATTTCAATCCAATCGAGATCCTCCCCCCCAGTTTGTGGATATTTTGGAGAGGCCATAAGCGTCTCATCAATGGTTACCACTCTTCTTAAATCAGTGCCGCCTCCAACTTCACTAGCATCAAAAGCTGCTATCAAATCTGGATCTAACGGCATTAAAGATTTTGTATCAAGACCACCAAACCATGAGAAAAACTCAGAAAAACCATATTCATCGACTATTGAACTTGATACTTGGGTTGCAAATATGACTTCTGAATTCAAATCATTTAGAAAAATGTCGGCAAAGTTAGCTTGCAAGCTGATTCCGGCTGAAGCCGCCCCATTTATGACCGTGGCCAAAAGTGGCTCCGCACTGCCAAAATCTCCCCTATGCATGTATACCTTGCCCAGCAACGCCTGAGCCGCAATTTGCGAAGCTCTTCCACTAGCAACATCGCTGTTGTCCAAAGCCGCAATTGCATCTTGAAAATCAGGAATAATGACATTGTTGTAAACTTCGGCTATTGGTTGCCTCTCAAAAATTGATAAATCAGTGGTACTGGGGTTAGCGACCAAATTAACGGGTACGTCACCAAAAACCAGAACCAATTTAAAATAGGACAAAGCCCTTAAAAACCTTGCCTCACCAATATCAGTGGCATCTGTGGAATTTTCAATCACATTATTTGCACTTAATATTGATTTGTACAAAGCCGTGTAGAAGGGACCGAAAAATTGGTCTTCCATTACTGTCAAATCTGGACCATACCTATCAAACTCAGGAAATGGTTCTTCGTCCATTAATGCGTTATCTGCCCTAAAGTCCCCCATGACCGCCATTGGCGTAACTGCACCCAGTTGATAGAAATATGCAGCATTCACAACACCACTAAAATCATCCAAAGAATCTGAACTGGCAATGTTTGGTGGAACCTGATCTAAATCGTTGTCACATGCTGCTGTGAACAACATTGACCCTAACAATAAGATATATAGCTTTTTCATTTTTCCTTATTTAAAAATTAACATTTAAACCAAGCGTAAAGCTTCTAACAATAGGACTTGCACCTACTTGAACCCCATAGGTTGTAGGACCCAAATAACCACCATTGGTAATTTCAACACCTTCAGGGTTAAAGGAGGTATAGTCATCACCCCACAGGTACAATAAATTTGTAGCCGCAGCATAAACCCTGACAGAGCTTAAACCTATTTTGCTGATTACATCAGGGTCTACGGTATACCCGATGGTCAGGTTTCGCAACGCTAGATAAGATGCATCTTGTATTTGTGCATCAAGTTGATTTCTTGACTGGGTATAAAACAAGCCCGTAGCATCCTCAATGCCATTGTCATCGGCATCAAAACTGGCTCTTAGCCTACCCCCAAATTCTGATTGCCAGTAGATGGGATCAATGTTAAATACATCCCCTCCTTGAGCACCTTGAAATTGAAATGACATGTCAAAGGCCTTAAACCGAATTGCACTGTTCAAACCATAGTAAAAATCAGGTGTGTTTTGACCAATTTTGACCAAGTCTCCACCTTCTTCAACTGTTCTTGTTCTGTCAATAACACCATCACCATTTTGATCAACCACATAATATTCTGAACTGTTGATACCAACAGCGCGCGTGGGATCTGCTATATGAACGTCATCCACTTGACCTGCGGTTTCCAATCCCCACATTTCACCAATCTCACCACCGACATAATTTCGAAATACGGGTCCTCTACCACTCTGTCCATAAATTACATCGGGTAGTGCTTCCACATCACGTAAATCGGTAATTTCTGTATTCACGGTAGATATGTTAGCACCAATGTCCCAGGTGAAATCATCCTTTTGTACAGCAAAAGCGGAAAGTTCAAGTTCAAAACCAGAACTTCTAACATCCCCTGCATTCAGTCGAATTGAAGTAGTCCCCAAAACTTCAGATACACTTTGATTGATCAAAATATCTTCTATATCCGAGGTATAGTAATCTGCCCCTATTCGAATTCGATTATTGAAGAAACCCAAATCAATACCATAATTGGTCTCAGTATTGGTTTGCCAAGTCAAGTCATCGTTCTGAATATCGGAAGGAATCAAAAATCCAGTGCCAAATATGGTTGCTTGTGGATTTAAAAGACTTAAGGAATTATAAGCCCCTAGGTCAGAAGTAGTTCCTAAAGACCCCGTACTGAACCTTGGTTTTATCAAACTCAAAAAGTCTGAGTTGTAGAACGATTCGTTATGAATATTCCAACCAATGGAAAGTGCCGGAAACGTTGCGTATTTGTTGTTCGCCCCAAAACGGGAATCTCCATCCCTTCTCACAGATGCCGAAAACAAATAGCGATCGTCATAAGCATAGTTTATCCTTCCAAAAATACTTCGCCTTGCTATGGTTTCGTCTCGCTCGGTTACCGTAATATCTGCAGGGTCTAACAAGTTATAGTTGATAATATCGCTAAACGGAACATTTGTTCCATCCAGTCTTGTACCTGTGATGAAGAAATTTTGAAATTCAAGTCCAGCTACTGCGGATATCTCGTGTTTGCCAAAGGTTTTGGCATAATTTAAGGTGGTCTCGCTCAAAATTGATGTCCGTCTTACTTTTTCCCTGTCTAAAAAGGTCTGTGTGCCACGTGCTCTTGAATCAAACTCAAGCCCTCTGTAGGCATAGTCTTCAGTGTCCCTGTAATCTGCACCCAATACGGTTTTTATGTTCAGACCATCAAAAAGATTAAATTGGAAATAAGAGGTTAGGTTGGCGAAATAGGTCTTTTGCCAGGCATCTGTATTGTCCAACTTTGTTGCTGGACCCGAATCACCTGACCCACCAATACCGTTACCGCTTCTACCGTAATGCCAGTCTTGTGCCGTATCACCTGGTTCTAAGGTATATATACTATTGTTCCACGGGGCATCACCTCCCCTAAAACCAGAGTCAAATGAGGCAAGCCCCAAAGCTTGCGCTTGTTGATCTAGTTGTTGCACAAACGCAATAGATGCTTCGGTATGGTATATGGGATGTATGCTGTAGGCCCTTAAGAGGTCTCTCATATCATGACCTACAATATCCCTTTTCGATGCAAATCCGTTGAAGCTCAATCCTGTGTTGAATCTGTCGCCTAACTTGGTGTCGATATTTAAACGTGCATTGACTCTTTCAAAACCTTGTGTAATTACAATACCTTCAGTGTTTTGATAACCAATAGAAGCGAAGTAATTGGAATTTTCAGTACCTCCACTCATGCTGAAGTTGTGGTTCATAGTGTACCCGTTTCGAAAAAGCCAATCCTCGACCGCTTCTACGTCAGGGGCATTTCTGTATGCGTTTATCTTGAAATCCACAAAGGCGGGATCCAATTCAGAAACATCATATCTGCCACTTGATATACCATCCTCTAGGATATCAGCCCACTCTCCAGCGGTTTTGAGCATTTCATTATCTCCTAAATACCTGTTTGAAGTGCTAAAAAAAGTACTGTAGGAATAACTGGGCTTACCCTGTCTTCCTTTTTTGGTGGTAACCAAAATCACACCATTGGCACCCCTAGAACCATAAATAGCGGCAGATGCTGCATCTTTCAACACTTCCAGACTTTCAATGTCATTTGGGTTGACAGTTGCCAAACTTCCTGAAATGGGATAGCCATCAACTACGATAAGTGGACTAGCATCACCGTTGATTGAGGATGCCGCCCGTATTTGTATTTTGGGGTCTGCACCCGGGGCTCCGTCCTGTTGTTGAATCAAGACACCGGATAACTTACCTCCAAGTGCATCATCAACACGACTAGCTTGAATTGCTGCAATTTCGCCGCCTTCCACTTTGGCAACAGCACCGGTCAAAGAGGATTTTTTTCGCGTACCGTATCCAATGACCACTACCTCATCAAGCTGGCTGGTATCCTCTTGCAAGACGATATCAATAACACTTAGATTGGTAATTGTTACGGTCTGTGTTGCATAACCTATGTAAGAAAACTGTAAGATCTCGCCTGAAGAAACTACAATACTATAGTTCCCATCAAAATCTGTTTGCAGACCCCTTGTGGTATTTACAACAACGACATTTGCACCCCCAATGGGCACATTGTTTACATCAGTAACGGTACCCGTCACTGTAATCTCTTGAGCAAACAGTTGTATGCTGACCAGCAGCGCTACAACTATTGTTAGTTTCGTTCTTAAGTTCATTTGTTATTCAGTTAATTTCAAAAGTTAGTTCAATCGCAAATTCCATTCAGGAATGCTTACAAATCAGTTCAGCTTACCACATTTAGTCAGCAAATTTTCAGGGAATTTGATTACTTTTGAATTCTTCAAATTTGCATGTTATGTGTATTTGTTGAATTTTACTTCCCTCTCATAAGAAGTAATCTCTTAAAAGGATAGGCGTGCACCTATCCTTTTTTTATGTTGTGTTTCGTTCCATATAATACAAGTGTAATCGGTTTGTTTTGTTGAGATTTTATTGGTCTACCAAATTGGTTTACCAGTTTGGTAGACCAAATATATGTTATCTATTCGTTAATAAAAAACGATATCTGCATTTAAATGTTAAATTTTTATGGAATTATTTAATCTGTTTAAAAAAAACAAGAAATAAATCAACAAAGTTTCTTTTTTCCAGTCCTAGGATTGCATGAAATCTTCGCGAATGGGGCTAAACACATCAATTAAAACCCCTGCCTCGGTGCAGACCGCACCATGCATGGCATGAGGGGGAATGTAAAAGGAATCACCTCCTTTTAACGTCTGTGTCTTTCCATCGATAGTTACATCAAAGCTTCCGCTTTCAACATAGGTAACCTGTGAGTGGTAATGCTCATGCATCTGACCTACAGCCCCCACTTCAAAATGAACTTTGACCAACATGATCTTATCGTCATAGCCCATAATCTTTCGCTTTAGGCCTTCACCAACTACTTCCCAGTCTAGGTCTTCGCCTTTGATAAATTCCTTACTTGCTCCAAAAGTCTTCATATAGTCTTGTTCTTAAGTGGTTATAAAATATCACCCGATTTGCTTACTCAATTTGTTTTGGAGGAGTACCCATACCTACAGTTGCTTCTCTAAACCATACTTCTGCGTAACAGCCATGTTCATATTGTTTAGCTATATCACCTCCATATATTTCGGCGCCGGCACACCAAACCATATTGGTTTCAGGATCTTTCCCATTGGTTTGGTTGTATGCACCTTGTTTGAAATAATTTAACTCTCCGCTATAGGCAATGGCTCGTTCGGTCCCATCTTGTCCTATTGGCACAAATAGTTTTTTGACTTGAGCTGGTAGGTCTGAACGATTTACGTATTCAGATTTGATCAAATTTTTAGTAAAAGTTTTTGTCTCGTGATCATCACTTTTAAATGTAAGGTACATGATGCCTTTATATACATTTATTTCATAGCTGAACTCTTCACCTAGTTCTATTCCATCCATAGGTTCAGCAGGAGGATTATTTTTGCCCTCCCCTACTACAGACATATCATATCCCCATACGGCGGTTGAATAATCCCACCTCGTAGAATTATCATCACCCGCTGTGTTGATTTCATAATTCCAAAAGACAGAACCTTTACCATGACCTGGAAATTTCTTATAAAATATTTTTAGGGGTTCATTTTCATGCCCCTCACCACTATGAATTTGTCCAACGACCACGGAGTAAGAGGCAGCAACTCTGGCATCACCGGAAACGGAGACCTGCATGACCTTGCAGGTGCCTGTTAGCTTACCTCCTTCTTCGGGCGTCCATTCTCTTTTTTCCTGTAACTCTGTTCTTGTATTGCTGGAATTTGGTGAAGTGACACCAGAATTTGGTGTTTTATAGACTACCCAACGTCTCGTACCATCAATTACAGTATAGAAAAAGTCTTTATGTTCGAAGTCGACAAGATTTTCCACATTGGTTCCATCTCCCGTAAGCATTTTAAATTTATCCATGAAGGGAATCACCTCACTTGGATAAACTGTTTTTGAACTTAAGCCGTCATTTGCTTTGAAATACCCCGCATTCGAAATAGCCTCATCACTGACTTTGATACTTGCTGATTTGAACCAAACTTCAGCATAGTTCCCGTCCGCATATTGTTTTTGAATATCTCCACCATGGGTTTCGGCGCCTGAACACCAGACTTTATTTACTTTAGGGTCTTTTCCATTGGTTTGGTTATAACATCCCAATTTAAAAAAGAGCCCTTCATCTTTATATGCGTTTTCAAGCTCAATACCGTCTTGCCCCACAGGTACAAAGAGGTTTTGGACTTGCTCCGGTATATTTACCTTTTCTACATATTCCGATGAGATAAGATTTTTGGTAAATGTTTTGGTTTCATGCCCTTCACTGGTGAATTTAAGGTACATTATTCCGTCCTTAACCTCAACCTCATAACTGAACTCTTCCCCTAAAGTGATACCATCTTTTGGTTCTGGTGGAAAAGTGTTTTCATCTGCTCCAACAACAGACATGTCATAACCCCAAATAGGAATGGAATAATCCCATCTTTTTGAATTGTCATCACCCGCAGTATTGATTTCGTAATTCCAGAAGACGGAACCTTTGGTATGGCCTGGAAATTTCTTGTAAAATATTTTTAGCGGTTCGTTCTCATGCCCATCCGCGCTATGAATCTGCCCAACCACAACGGAGTATGTGGAAGCAACGCGGGCATCACCTGTACTTGACACATTCATTACCTTCAAGGTAGCATTCATTTTAGCTTCCGTCAACGGCGTCCATTTTTTTAGTTGTGCCAGTTCTGTTCTTGTATTGTTGGAAGTGCCATGGGTATTCCCTGCATTAGGGGTTTTAAACACGACCCAATCGCCCTGGTCATCCTGGGCGGTGAAAAAGAAATCTTCATTCTCATATTCCATTGCCTGACCTACATTGGAACCATCACCTAAGATTAGATTCCAATGTTGGAAAAAGGGTATAACCTCATTTGCATTAGGTGTTGCAACATCCTTCTTAGAAACATTATTAGAGTTTTTACATCCTATAATCAGTAAAAAAGAGCTGCACAATATGGGGAATATAAGCTTGTTCATAAAAATTGGTTAACCAGATTGGTTTACCAAAAATACATATATTTGTAACACTAACAAATTTTTAACATAAAAAGCTTTCAAACAACAACAGAATTTAGAAAACATGGCAAAAAAATCAACAGCTGAAAAACTGAGACAAGTGAGTACTGCCACCATTGCCACTTGTCTGTTTAAAAGAGGGCTAAAAAACCAATTCATTCAAGGAGTCAAACCACTCAAACTGGGGAAACCCAACATGGTGGGGCAAGCCTATACTTTAAGATACATTCCTGCTCGTGAAGATTTAAACCCCATTGAGGTATTTAGAGATCCTAAACATTTGCAACGGGTAGCAGTTGAAGAGTGCCCTGAAGGACACGTGCTGGTGATTGACAGTAGAAAAGATGCCCGTGCTGCTTCGGCAGGTTCCATTTTGGCAACCAGACTTATGATAAGAGGAGCGGCAGGAATCGTTACCGACGGTGGTTTCCGCGATTCGGCTGAGATTGCTGATTTAAATTTTCCGGCCTTTCACCAAAATCCTTCTGCGCCCACGAATCTAACTCTTCACCAGGCAATTGCAGTAAATGAGCCGATTGGTTGTGGCGATGTAGCCGTATTTCCAGGGGATTTTATTGTTGGTGATGATGATGGGGTTATGGTCATACCGGCAAACATAGCCAAGGAAGTCGCCGAAGAATGTTTGCAAATGACCTTATTTGAAGAATTTGTGATGGGAAAAGTTAATCAAGGAAAATCCATTATAGGGCTTTATCCACCTACCCATGCAAAAACCTTGAAAGAATTTGAGACGTGGAAAAAAATGAATTAAGACATGTGAATTTACCCTTAGTGCACTCTTTATCAAGAGGTCTTAAATACAACCATAATTATCTTTTTTGCCATTTTATGCTTAGAGGATCTCACTTTTAATACTAGTTATAAAGGCAATAAACCATTAACAGATATGATTAATAAAAGACGCAAGTTCATCAAGCATTTAGGGGCAGCCACAGCGTTGACCCCATTGGCCCCCTTTCCATTGTATTTGTTTGGGCAACAAAAAATCCATAGGCCACTGAATGTGCATTTGTTTTCCAAGCATTTGCACTTTTTGAATGTAAAGGAAGCAGCTCAAATTTCGGCAGAATTGGGCTTCGATGGTTTAGATTTGACCGTTCGCCCCAAAGGTCATGTACTACCCGAAAATGTGGAAACCGATTTACCCAAGGCCGTTGAAGATATTAAAGCGGTTGGGGCGGTATGTGAACTTATAACCACTGCGATTGGTGATGTTGCTAACGACCATGATATTAAAACCATAAAAATGGCAGCCAAACTTGGCATAAAATTCTATCGCAGTAACTGGTTTGAATATCTAGATGGTAAGTCCATGCAAAAATCTATGGCCTTTTTCCAACAAAGGATAAAGGAACTGGGAGAGGTAAATAAACAGTACAATATCATAGGATGCTACCAAAACCATGCGGGAACAAAAATTGGTGCTTCCTTTTGGGAGGTGGAACAACTGCTCAAAGCCGCTGACCTAGACTATTTCGGAACGCAGTACGATATTCGTCATGCTATGGTCGACAGTGGATTGTCTTGGAGGAACGGACTTAGATTACTTCATCGTTCCATAAAGACCATTGTACTGAAAGATTTTAAGTGGGGAAAAGTAGATGGCCAATGGAAAGTTGTAAATGTCCCTATTGGAGAAGGCATGGTAGACTTTAATGGTTATTTCAAACTCTTGAAAGGTTATGGTCTAAATCCACCTACATCATTACATCTAGAATATCCTTTGGGTGGAGCGGAAAAAGGCAGAAACAAAATTACCGTAGATAAAAAAGTGGTCTTCGACGCCATAAAAAAAGACTTAAACGCCATTCAAAAATTTTGGGAAGAAGCTTAAACTAATCAATATGAAATACCTAGCACTACTAGCATTGTTCCTTGTAATAGTCAATTGCAGTCCAGAAAACACCGATACCTCGGTTTTGGTTTCAAATGCGCATGAATTGAGCGAAGCGATTTCAAATGCCGAAGCCGGAACTGAAATTGTTATGACCAACGGATCTTGGCGAGATGTACAAATCCGGTTTGTTGCGCATGGCACCAAAGACCGACCCGTTACACTTCGCGCAGAAACTCCAGGTGAAGTCATCCTAACGGGACATTCAGATTTGAAATTAGGGGGTGACTATTTGGTGGTTAACGGACTTTACTTTAAAAATGGTTCTTCCCCCTCCCAGTCGGTCATTCAATTCTTCATCAACGAAGATACAGTGGCCAACCACAGCAGAGTGACCAATTGCGTAATAAAGGACTATAACAAATCCCAAAAAAATATACAAGATCTCTGGGTGCTTTTTAAAGGTCGCCATAATCAATTCGATCATTGCTATTTAGCGGGCAAATCAAATAGGGGGCCAACAGTACGAGTAGATATCGAGGGGAATCAGAATATTAAAAACTACCACAAAATTATCAACAACCATTTTGGCCCAAGGCCCCCAAAAGGAGGCCCCAGCGCTGAAACCATACAACTTGGCAACAGCAGCACCTCAATGTCGCCAAGCAATACCTTGGTGGCCAACAATTTTTTTGAAAAATGCAATGGCGAAGTGGAAATCATATCTAGCAAAAGCAACTTCAATGAATTTAGAAACAATGTTTTTTATAAAAGTGAGGGGTCTTTAGTTACTCGCCATGGAAACTACTGTACTATTGATGGCAACTATTTTATTGGAGCGGAAGATTCACCCAATATTGGCGGGATACGGCTCATAGGAACCGGCCACTGGGTGACCAATAATTATTTCTACAACCTTCATGGAGAGGTCTTTAGGGCCCCCTTGGCATTAATGAATGGAATTAGAAGGTCTGCCATAAACCGATATATTCAAGTTACCGATGTGGTGGTAGCCTATAATACTTGGGTCGATTGCAAATCGCCTTGGCAGATTGGAGTAGGCTCCAATGTTGACCAGAAAGATGTCCTCCCTCCTTCTGAGATTAGATCAGAAACACCTATACGAACCCTTATGGCCAATAATATTATTTTTAATTCCAAGGGAGATCAAACGCCTATTATGCGGTACGATTCAATAGATGGTATTGATTTTAGAAGCAATGTCATAAACAATCAAGAGGTGGAGTTTGAAGATGTTGAAGGCCTCAAATTGATGGATTTTTCCATGGATGAGTTGGAAGAAAATATTTGGACACCTTCTTCAAACGTACCGGGTTTCAAAGCCTATCAGGGATTCGAGTTCGACCAGATCTCCAAAGACTTACTGGGTCACTCTAGAGCACATGAAAATATGATAGGTGCCGTAAATGATACTGATCCAGTACCACCAAACATTATGGACCTTTCTTTATACGGCCCTGAATGGTTCAATCCCAATCCTGAGGAAGCAGACCCAAAAGCACATATCGTAGATAGCTCTGAAGAGCTGGTCGCGGCTATTGCCAACGCCGATGATGGAGACATAATTCTGTTAGCTTCGGACCTATACGAAATTCACTCACCCCTAAAAATCAATAGAACACTGACAATTCAATCGGCGGATAGACGTCAAAAATCATTAATTGTATATGATGGAGATAATGGTACCCCAGCCTTTGAAATGAATCCTAAAGGTCAACTTGAATTAAAGGCTCTTCGACTGCAGGGTTCAGGCAAAAATTATGCATTTGCCAGCCTAAAAGAAAACATGGGCAGTCTCTATAATCTAAAAGTTGTGGATTCTGAAATATCGGACTTTGAATATGTACTGAAGGCCTACAAGCACTCCTTCTCAGAGTTAATTGAGTTCAAGTCAACTCTCCTAAGAAGCTGCAAAAACGGACTGGAACTCTCCTCCGAAGACGATGATAGGGGTGAGTACAATGCTGAAAACCTACATGTTATTGACTGTTTATTTGAAAAAGTGAATCAAAACGTCATCGATTATTACCGAGGTGGGTATGACGAATCCACGGTTGGTGGAAACCTGATTGTAAAGGGTTCAACATTCAAAAATTCTGGTGCAGGTGAAAAGAATGGCATTTTGATCCATACGTACGGTATAATCAATGTTGACATTTCAAACAATACATTTCAGAACAACAGGGTAAAATTGGTAGCTCTTTTGTGGGGTGCGAAGAACAACTCTGAATCCAATAATACCTTAGAAAATTCAGGTCAAATTATAATTGAACAAAACCTGCCATTAAAATTGATGTATTGAACATCCATCATTTTGGCCAAAAAAAATAAAAATGAACTCTCTACCTAAAAAAGTAATCACATTTGGCGAAGTAATGATGCGTCTTTCGCCACCGGGATACGAAAAATTTGCCCAAGCCAATTCATTAGAACTTGTATATGGGGGCGGAGAGGCCAATGTAGCTATTTCATGCGCCTATCTCGGGATGAAGGCTGCACACGTGACCCGCTTTCCTGACAACGCTTTGGGAAAAGCTGCCACCCAATTTCTGCGAAAGCATTGGCTCAGTACAGAACATGTTATTTATGGGGACACCATGATCGGTAAGTATTTTTTGGAAAAAGGAGCGGTACACCGCTCTAGCGAAGTGATATATGAACGGGAAGGCTCCTCTTTTTCGTTGATCAAACCGGAAATGATTGATTGGGAAGATGTGCTCAAAGATGCAGATTGGTTCCACTGGACAGGTATCACTCCTGCCATTTCCGAAGGAGCGGCCCAATGTTGCTTGGATGCCATCAAGGTCGCAAAGAAAAGGGGCGTAAGGGTCTCCGGCGACATTAATTCACGGGACAACATGTGGAAATATGGAAAGACCATGCAAGAGGTAATGCCAGAATTGGTCCAAGACTGCGATATCGTCATTACCAGTAGCAGGGGCATTCGAGAGATGTTCGGGCTTGGACAATCGAGTGATAAGTTTCGAGTAGCTGCCAAATCACTTATGGATGCTTTTCCAAAAATTGAGAAAGTAGTGGGAAAAACTCGAAAATCCGTAAGCGCCTCCCATCAGCAAATTCAGGGAAAAATGTGGAATGGAAGCGAGTATATCAAAACGGATACCCTAAACATCACTCCTGTAATAGATCGCGTGGGCACCGGTGACGCCTTTGCTGCAGGACTTATCTACGGGTTACTACATTATAAAAGTGATATGGAAGCACTAAATTTTGCATCGGCCGCCTGTGCACTTAAACACACCGTACTTGGTGACGTCAACTTGGTTTCTTTGAAAAATGTAACTAGTTTAACCCAAGGGGATACTTCCGGTGCAATCAAAAGATAGCATTTACAACTTCTAAAAGCATGATTTATTTTTCTCTATGAAAATGAAGAATATTGGAAAATGGGCATTAAGACTAGGTTTCCTAATAGGGCTAATAGCTGTCCTACTATGGTCTGTTGATCAATATGATTATCTAGCTCCAGCAGTCATCGTGTTTTTCATGGTACTGGCACTAGCATTCAATGCCTTTGAAAAATTAAAAGGGTTTTCATTTACCATTTCGATTTTTGCGGCTGTTGCCGCCTCTTTATTTTACCCTCAATTCTTTCTTGAAATCGGGTCGTTCAAACTAACACGATTGATTGTTCCCATGTTGATTATCATCATGTTCGGTATGGGAACCTCTATGGGCATCAAAGACTTCGTTGGGGTAGTTAAGATGCCCAAAGGGGTTTTAATCGGTTTGATTGCACAGTTTTCCATTATGCCCTTTATTGGGTTTGGGCTCGCCAAATTATCTGGGCTACCTCCTGAAATTGCCGCGGGCATCATTCTAGTAGGATGTTCTCCTGGAGGATTGGCATCAAATGTTATGGCTTACATTTCTGGGGCAAATTTGGCCCTATCCCTTACCCTAACCGCGGTTTCAACCTTGTTATCACCTTTGTTGACGCCTTTTTTTATGCAGCTCTTGGCCAATGAACTTGTTCCTATTGATTTTTTGGCCATGTTTTGGAGTATTATCAAAATCGTAATTCTTCCCATATTGGCGGGACTTCTTTTTAACCATTTCGCCCACGGCAGGTTCAAATGGTTGGACAAAGCCATGCCTATTGTGTCTATGGCTGCAATTGCGATTATTATAACCATTATTACTGCTTCGGGAAGGGATTCCCTTCTATCCATTGGTTTCGTATTGATCGTGGTCGTAATTGCTCACAATTTCTCTGGATACTTGTTGGGTTATTACGGGAGTAAACTGCTGGGGCTTGATGAAAAATCTTCCCGTACAGTGGCTTTTGAAGTAGGTATGCAGAACTCCGGCCTCGCCTCCGGAATCGCTTTGGAGATGGGGCGCCTCGCCACCATGGGGCTGGCACCCGCTGTATTTGGTCCACTTATGAATATTTCTGGTTCCTCGTTGGCAACCGTCTGGAAGAGGAAGAAATAAGTCTCTTTGTTGAGAACAAAACCATTTCTATTATCCACTCATAGCTTCGAATGAAAATTTTATTTGCGTTTATGCTAAAACAGAATGGATTCATTTTTGCCATACCTTGTTTTATTTCTTATTTAGCTTGATGCACAATTTTTATTAGAGGAAAGATGTTATTCGGTGGCGAAAGTCTTTTAATTTGCCATTATTAATTGTCAAGAAGTTTATAAGAAGTATCCTGAGAAATAAAACTGGGTTATCTTCTTCTTCCTCCTGAATATTGCATGGCCTCACCTTTCCCAAAACCATAGCTGAACCCAAAAGCAACAAACCTTGCCCTGAAGCTTCGGTTGAACACTTCAAAATCATTTTGTACAATCTGATTTTCACGTATTCTGGATGCAAACGCATCGCGGACACTTAAGTTCAGTACGGCCTTGCCCTTCATTATCTTTTTTCTTACCCCAAAATTCAAAAAGGCAATTTCGTTTATTTCTCCCTGCACTGTTTGAAAGGCAGATCTGTAGTTGCCTGTAGTTTCAAAGTCGATGTCCCAAGGTAGCTTTATTTTGGTCAGTAGTTTAGAAGACCACTGTTCTGCACTGAAATCGAAAACGGTATCATCCAGACTACCTTCCCGGGCAAAGGTGTTGTAATTGAAATCTAGGTTGAAGGTCAGCCAATTGGCAGGACTGTACTTAGTATTGAACTCTACTCCCCAAGCATTGTTGGTTCCTATGTTCTCCGGTCTTCGGATATTCACATTGTTTTCAAAAGTCGAGATACGCTCAATTATGTCGGTGGTGTACCTATGGTATAATCCCAGATTCAGTGAGGTCTTCCCTATGAAAAAGATGCCCGTGACTTCATAGGAATCAGTGAACTCGGGAAGCAGATTGGGGTTCCCCTGTCGAAAGTTGAAATTGTTCCGTATGTTGAAAAAAGGGTTCAGGTCCCATAATCTTGGTCTATAAATCCTTTTGGAATATCCTGCTTGAAGGGAGATTTTCTCCGAAAACTTATATGAGGTATGTACACTCGGAAAAAGGTTGGTATAGTTCTGGTCATTTGCTTCATCCGTGTTGACCAAAAGGGTGCCCAAATCGGTATTTTCCAAACGCATGCCAGCTTTTAACCCCCATTTCTTTCCTTCATAAGCAGCTGTCCCGTAGACTCCCAGTACGTTTTGGTCAAATTCAAATATGTTGGTCAATCCAGGGTTGGTGACGAACTGTCCATTCTCAAGATTCTGCACTTCAAAATCGTTGCTTACATCATTGAGAATATACTGAGCGCCTGTCTCCACGGAAAATTTATCCGCGAACGGTTTGGTATAGTCCAGTTTAAAGGTGAATATTGATTCCTGAAAATTCGTACGCGTATTCTGCTCTGCGTCCCTGTCCTCTCCAGAGAGGGTGACGTCCAAAAATTCTGAACTTTGGTCCTTACCAAAGAAATTGCCCAAAGCGCTGAAAAGCAGGTCATGGTCCTCATCATCTTCAAAATCCTTTTTGTACTGCAACTCATATTGAAACTTGGGATTTCTGGCATCGGTAACCTCTGTTCGTTCCCATTCTGACGTAAAATCTCCTGAACTGTCCAGAGCTGCAAAATTGGTCGTGGAGGGCTGATCTTCTATTTCAAGGGCAAAATTTCCAGATAGGGTAAGTACGCTTGTAGGGTTGAAATAATAATCGGTTCCCAAGATGAAATTATAAAACGTCTCATTGCGGAACTCATCGCCATTGGACAGAATGCCATTCCCTGTCGTAAGGTCTGTGTTGCGCACGGTGACCTCATTGGGGAGTTCTCGATAGCCCGCACCCAATTGTGTAAACAAATTGAATTTCTCGGTCCTGCGGTTCAAACTGATGCCAACACTATGGTTGTTGGGTGCCCCTGTATTCACGGAAACAGATCCGTTCAATCCCTTTTTCTCTTCTTTTTTAAGCACAATATTGATGATGCCCGAAGTACCCTCAGCGTCATATTTGGCCGATGGATTGGTTATAACCTCTACCCGATCAATGATGTCGGCTGTAATGGTACCCAATGCATTGTTCTCATCACTGGTCAAAATAGAGGGCTTGCCATTGATAAGTACTTGGACCCCTTCACTACCCCGTAGACTGATTTGTCCCTCTATGTTCACATTGACAGAGGGGACATTGTTCAACACTTCCAAGGCACTTGCCCCCGTTGTGCTCAGATCCTTTCCCACATTAAACACCCTTTTATCAAGTTTGAAGACCGTTTGTGATACCTCGCCTTCAACAACCACTTCCTCCAATTGCTGCGCGTCCTCTTCAATTCCAATAATACCCAAATCGATTGTTTTCCCATTTGACACCGAGGGACGCATCACTTTCTTTTCAAAACCAATAAAACTTATCTCTATGTAATAGTTGGAAGCACTGGTTTCCAACGAAAAACTACCATCCTCCAACGTTGTACTGCCTGTTATGGGTTCCTGGGTTTCGTTGTCAGCTATCATTACGGTGGCATAGGCAACGGGTTGGCCCGAACTTTTGTCCACTACCCTTCCGGTATAGGTAACCGTGCCTTGCTGCGCAGTAACCTTTATGGTGGACAGGAACAAGAAAAAGAGGGTAAACGAAAGCGATGCTTTCCAGATTTTCATGATTGTGAAATTTTGGGTCAAAAATCAACAAGAAATAGAGGGAAAGAAAACTTTTTACCGCGAACGACTCACCTTTTGCCGCAAACGGCACAGGATGAAAATACAAGTAAAGTTTTGCGGTATAAGGTGTAATATCCGTCGTTCACTGGATATCTTTTCTTTTTCTAACTTGATTGGAATACTTTTAGACCAATCTTATAATGATTATGTCTATTTCAAGAAGGGAACTTATCTTTCAGATAGTTTTGATTGTTCTGGTCTTTCTGTTCTATTCTTTTGACCGGGAGAATCCTGGACTCCGTTGGTCCCAAGTGGCCTTCTTTACAACACATGTGATGGCCGCATGGCTCATTGGGTATTGGCTAATGCCCCATTTTTTGTACCGTAAGAAATATTGGCTGTTTTTTGGGTACGTATTCCTGATTGTTGCAGCTGTCATTGGGTTGGAAGAATTGTTCCTTGAACAAATCTTTTATCCGGGAACGAGAAGGGCCAAATCATTTCCCGGTATTGTCTTCTCATTGATGGGCGTTCTTCCCGTCATTACCATACTTGCTGGATTTAAATTCGGATGGGATGCACTCCAAAAACAGGAACAGATTGAAGAACTTAAAAGTACCGTACAGGAAAGCGAGCTTCAGTTTTTACGGACGCAGATCAATCCTCATTTTCTCTTCAATAATCTGAACAATCTCTATTCCCATGCCCTTGAAGGTTCCAAAAAGACTCCAGAAATAATACTCGAACTCAGTGGACTGCTGCGCTACATGCTGTATGAATGTAAGGAAAAGTTTGTTCCATTGGATAAAGAAGTGGAACAGTTACATAACTTTATCAAGTTGAACAAATTACAGATTGAGGATAGGGGCATTGTCCGATTCGATGCAAAAGGTATTGAACGAGGTTATAGGATAGCCCCATTGATCTTAATAGTTTTCATCGAAAACGCCTTTAAACATAGCCAAGCGGGTCAGTCGGAAAACATTGAAATTGCAATAGAGCTCGAAATGAAAGAGGATATTTTGCACTTTCATAGCGCCAATAACTATGCGCCAAGCGAAGGCTTGGACACAATAGCTACCGGTATCGGGCTTAAAAATGTCAAGAAACGTCTGCAATTGCTATACCCTGACAGACATGAACTGAAAATCCATAATGACGGAAAGAGCTACAAGGTGAACCTGTCTATGGAATTGGAAAAAATGATTGGCCCATGACCTGCATTATTGTTGAAGATCAACCGCCTGCACAGCGTATACTCAAAAAGTATATCGAGGACACAGGTACCCTTATATTGAAGGGCACTTTTTCAAATGCCTTACTTGCCATGGAATTTTTGAAGTCTGAACCTATCGATTTAGTTTTTCTTGACATCCACTTGCCAAAACTTTCTGGCCTTGATTTTTTGAAGACTTTATCCAATCCTCCCCATGTCATATTGACCACAGCATTCTCAGAATACGCTTTGGAAAGTTATGAGCTCAATGTCGTGGATTATCTTTTGAAGCCCTTTTCCTTCCAAAGGTTCTTGAAAGCGATAACCAAGGTGTCGGAACGTAAGACAGGAGCAACACAAAAGGAAGATAGTTTTGACGAGCTTTCATCTCCCAAGAAAGAAATTTATATCAAGTCAGGATATGAGCACGTAAAGATTAACATCGATGACATCCATTATATCACCTCAGATTCGGACTACACAGAGATTATTTCGGCCAACAAAAAATATGTTTCGAGCGACCCCCTTCACCTGTGGTTGGAAAAACTGCCTGGCAATACCTTTTGTCGTATTCACAGATCATACATCATAAATACCGATAAGATTGAAAAAATTGTAGGTAATCAAATCTGCCTGAAAGGAGGGGTAAAACTTCCCTTAGGTCGAGCCTATAAGGAAGACTTTATGCAGAAAGTTCTGAAATAGGTCTATCTGGTTTACAATTTGAGCATGATTTATTTGGAATCATCGGAAACTATGGAGACTATTTTAGATTAAATAGTATCTAGATAAATAGAACAGCAGAAAACCAAAGTTTTATGTAATTGCTCGCTCACAACACCATTTGTATCTAGCAGTTGGGTTGGCTACTTAGTTACCCTAAACTAAACACTTCAAAAAAGCAGATAAAAGGGTTAACCTAAAGTCGGGAGATTTGCCCGACGAACCTTATTGACAAATAGAAATAAATTGCCTCATATTAAATGGAACTACCAAAACTTAGTGGTAGTTGAATCAACTAAAGAATTAAAATAAGATGGTTAGTCAACCATAACTTTATTTCGACGAGGATGCCAAATATCCAAATCCCGTAGGGGCTCATAAACATAGGCCCTGTGAAACCAATAAATATCCAAGGTAACCGAATAGGTAACTTTCGAGGGTATTTTTGGTCGCCTTTGTAGTTTTTAAAAAAATAAAGTCCTGAAAATCAGGACTTTAAAATGATAAAACTATGTAAAAGTCGGGGTGGCAGGATTCGATTTTGAATTCTATAACCCTGAAAACCAAACCCTTACAATAATTTTTTGCCGATAGGGCTACGGATTGGGCATATTGACCGACAAAAATCGGCTTTCGCTAGGGTAAAAATACCAAATCGTTCCAAATGATTCCAATTGAAACCATTTTAATTGAAAATGGTCATGACGTATTTTAAATATACCGGTTCAAAAGCTCCATTATCTTCTGGTTATTTCTATTGAATAGAGTTTCTAAGTCCAAAGTGTCTTACAAAAAGTCAATTAACAAAACCACTAAAAAAGACCAAAAATGGCACGCGCAAGCAGGTTGCTCAATTTTCTTTGGGATAGTGCCGTAAAGTGGCGAGTTAACGAAACTCTTTGGAAGGAAGGTATAGATTCCTAAGAATGGTTCCTTTTACGACACTGGAAAAAATTACCGATAACAGTCATGTGTATTATTAGTTGCGGACTTTTCCAACGGAAAATGTCCGTCTGTACTGAAGATAGTTAATTGCAAGGATTTCCATTTTGGGAAATCCGACCGCAATTAATTATACACTTTGTTATGAGCTTTCTTCATTTGTAAATGTTTCCGGAAAATTGTCCATGCCTTAGTTTCTAATGTCCATTCCAAGGCTTCTTGATTAGGCACACATTTGCAGTGTAACAAAAATCAAGCCTAAATGAAAGTAAAAAATTTAATCAAGTTAACTGGCCTAGCCCTAATTCTAGGCATATCAATTCAATCATTTTCTCAAATTCAAAAAAGTAATATTATGGACAACACAAGGAGCGAAAAAATCGGATTATTAGTAATAATGAAAGCTAATAAAGGTAAAGAGCAAGAAGTAAAAGAATTTCTTCTGGGTGGTTTATCATTGGCGAATGCTGAACCAAAAACTGAATCTTGGTTTGCCTTTCAAATAGATGAACAAACCTTCGGTATTTATGACACATTTGAAGCTGAGGAAGGCAGACAAATGCACTTAAAAGGAGAAGTGGCAAAAGCCTTATTGTCCAATGCAGCAGATATTTTAGAAGATTTTGAAGCTAGCAGAGACATTAAAACTATTGATGTTATTGCAAGCAATCATAAAGCCGGGAATCAGAATAATGGATTGTTGGTGATTATGAAAGCCAAAGAAGGAAAAACAGTATCAGTAGAAGATTTCTTACGAGCAGGGAAGTCTTTAGTAAGTGATGAGCCAGCGACTTTATCCTGGTATGCTTTCAAAATCAATGAAGAGACATATGCCATTTTCGATACGTTTGCAAATGATAGCGGCAGAGACGCGCATTTGACAGGAAAAGTAGCAGCAGCATTGATGGAGAATGCACCTGCAATATTGGAAGGTTTTGAACCTTCGGCAATTCAAAAAGTAAACATTTTAGCTTCAAAATAAATATTTGCTTTAAGAAAGGAGTGCTTGTTGCGCTCCTTTATTTTTAATTTTGAATGGTGCTAAAAACATAAATTTTGATTTAGTATGGCCCAAATAATCATAGACAAACAAAACGGAGAACTTGCTTTTAGATTAGAGGAGTTCAATGACCTAAGTCAGTTTGATCATTTACAAAGAAGAAATTATTATTCCATCGTTTTGTTAAATGGAATTAGCTATGAACTAAGTGTTGATTTTCAGAGTTTTAAATTGCAAGAAAATCAAATGGTTTGTTTGGCTCCGTATCAACCATTCATGTTTAGTTCTAAAGAAAAGTGCTATGGTCATTTATTAAATTTTCATCCCGATTTCTTTTGCACGTACAGACATCAAAACGAAATAGAGACTGAGGGACTCCTTTTCAATAATTTTCATGGTTTGCCCTATTTCACCGTAAGTGATCAAAGTCTGTTTATTAATTTGATTGATCAAATTTCGCAAGAGATGGACAAAGACTCAATCGCTCAGCATGAAGTACTGGTGGCATTTTTAAAAGTATTTTTGATAGAAGCGGTAAGGCAAAAGAAACAATTTGATAAGGAGATAGTACTACGCACTTCAGATTTTAAATCAGAGACTTTACAAAACTTGGTAGATGCAATTGAGAGCAACTATTGTAAGTTGCACTCTCCCCAGGAATATGCTGACAAACTATGTGTTAGTTCAAAAACATTAGCAGGAATTGTAAAGAAATACTTGAATCTGACACCTTCTTCTTTAATTTCAAATAGGATTATCATAGAAGCTAAGCGAGAACTATATTTAACCTCTAAGCCTATTAAGCAAATAGCTGCTTATTTAGGTTATGATGATGAGTTTTATTTTAGCCGATTCTTTAAAAAGAAGGTGGGAGTTTCACCGGATATTTATAGAAAGACGGTTGGGTTTGCGAAATTAGAATCTGAATAAATTCTTTTTTATTTGAGGTTGCTCACAACGTTAGGTGTATGGTTCGTTGCGGAAAACGTCCAACGGACTTTTCTTCCATAACCGAATATAGCATATTGCAAGGTATTCCGATTAAGAATTCAGCCGTAATTAGCTATACAAGTTGTTGGCAAACGTTTTTATAATTCCATCGTAGCTTTCTACTTTTATTTTTCCGTTTGTTGGAATCATATTTTGCCACACCCAATTATAATGTTCGATTACTTTTTCTGCCCTTAAATGAGGCCTTTCTCCTGTTGTATGTCCGTCTGATACCACGGTAATATCGAAATCTTTGGTCAAAGCGGATTGGATTGTGGATTCAACACAAAAGTCCGTTGCGCAACCAGTAATTAGTAACTCCCCTACATTCGAGTCCATCAGCCTTCTATGAAGTCCAGATTCGTAAAAAACATCGTTTACATATTTGTCCAGTCTGATGTCCGTTTTTTCGGTTTGAAGTTCGTCCAACAATTCCCATTCCCAAGTGTCTTTTTCAAATTCCCCCGTTCCATTTCCGTCATGTTGGATAAAAATCACTGGAAAGCCCATCCTTCGGAATAAGTCCGCAAGTCCGTTTATTCGGTTTACAACTCCGCTTGTATCAAATCGTGGAGTTTTAGGTGTGAAAGAACCTTTTTGCATATCAATTACCAAAAGGGCTTTTTTAGTTTTCATCAATTTGATCTAAATGTTTGCCAACAAGTTTATATGATTATTAGTTATATACGCACTACATACCGAATAAAAATAAACAATTAAGACCTTTTTTGTTTAAGTTCAAAGTTCCTTAAAGCGGCCTATTTATGGAACTTGACCAATACCAAACTCAAAGTCATCTGAGAATTTGATGTTGCCCTTGCCATCGGTAAGTTCAATATCGTCCACCATTCCCAAACCATTGAAGAAAAAGCTGATTTCCATAATATCACCGATGGCTTCCTCATACGATGTCGTCAAAACTTCGGTTCCGTTCAGGCTCAACTGCATTTCCTTATCGATGGTCTGGACTTCAAAACCGTTCCATCCGTATATCGGGATGGTAAGTTGGGTAAGATCTTGGGTTTTTCCATCATGTAAGGTGTCACCGACCCTAACCTGAAGTTCACTTCCGCAACCCCTATTGCCTATCATGATCCAATAATAGCCCTCGGTTCCCTGTAGATGAACATTAAAGATGGGGCAATCTACATTTTCGAGAGGGTCCATTTTGAACGAACCTTTGTAAGTAAGATTATCGCCATTGACCATAAAATCCTTGACATAATAATAGGCCAATTGAAATTCCTTATGCACATCGATTCCTTTCTTAGCAAGTGTTTCTTTGTCTATTGACAAATAATCTTTTTTTGGCCAAAGGTTCTTGTCAAAAGTGAAGATTTTAGACATCGGCTGTCTTGCCGCCATGAACCAATCTTCATATACCACATGAACGGGCATCTCTTTGATAATTTCATCATCAGCAAAGAGCTTGGCCGTAAAGTAGCCCGGAACATAATAGATGTCCGTACGCTGCTGAGTACCCTTGAAAATTTCCACCTTTCTAGAGGGATCCCAGCTTTGCTGTAGAAAAAAGCGATTGGCATCAATGGCCTCAATGTCGTAGGTGAAGACCACGGTGTTTGGCAATTCATTTTCAAGTGTTTTTCTATGGCCAAAAGTCACATTGGCAGTTTCCTTCGTGGTGTACCGTTTTTTTTGAAGTATTCCATCACCCCCGATAAGGATTAAAAATACCGGGATAGCCACCAAGAGTACCACCCCCACTTTATTTAATTTTTTAAAGTGTCTGACAAAAGTGGGTTTTGAAGAGCTGTTCTGTTGCACAGCTATATTTGACAAAGAAGCAGATTTGAGCACCTGCCAGGTTTTTCCATACGCCGTAATGGTCAAGGCATCCAGCGTAGAAATGTGGGGAAGGCGTTGGCGGTCATTTGACCAGATCCGTTTTAAGGTAGATACGCTCAACCTGCAATCGCTCCGTTCCTCTATGAAATAGGAAAGAAAGTCAAAGTCTTTTTGGGACCAAGCCTCCGTGTCCTTAAGATTGGCTTCTACAGCAATCTTCTTTTTAACATCCTGTAAAAGCCTTTTATCCAATATTGTCATTTTGCTGATTATCAGTGGTTTGTGCAAGTGAATCTAAAATGATTGAAAAATGGTTTGAAAATGACCCTGCCCAATGCAAAAGTGCTTATAGTTTTGGCCCCATATCTACAAAGACAACCACCATGCAAATCCGTTACACTAATTTACTGTTTATCGTCTTTTTGGCAACGATGTTCGTGAATGCCCAAAAATCCATCTTCCAATCAGAGGAATATACGGTATACTCCGAAGACAATGAAGATGTAATGGTGATGGATACCCTTTTCAAAGGGAGAAAGGCCTTGATGTTGGACGGCAATCGCCGTTCCATCGCATTACTGGAAGGGATGAACACCAAAAACTTCAGGGTGGAAATGGATATTGCTGGAAAGGTGATGTCAGGGCTGGGGTTCCATGCCAAGGATGGATTGAACTATCAGTTCATCTACTTTCGGCCCGGATTAGGAAATACACAGGAAGCCATTCAGTACATACCCATCTATAACGGTGCCCTGAGTTGGGTCTTTTATAATTATCCGGTGTATGAGACTAAGGCGGATATAAAATCCCTAGAATGGTTCCATGCCGCTTTTGAGGTCAGGGGCAACAACCTGAAGGTCTTCGTCAATGGTGAGCCCGAGCCCAAAATGGACATCCCTATTTTGGAAAACCCTATAAATGGTGGAGGGCTCTTACTTAGAAGCCTTTTCGGCCCATCCTATTTTGCGAACATTACCTATCGACCATTGGCTATTCCTGAAAAGGAAGAAAATTCACAAACTAAAACAGGCTTTTTGACCCAATGGGAAATATCCCGACAGTTTTCTCAAGACACAACTGCCCAGCATTTTGAAGGTATTCTGGAGCAGGCCCAAGCTCTCGATGACTGGAAGTCAATCCATATCCCTGAGGATGCCTATGTGAACTTTGCCCAATACTTTGAATATCCAAACGGAGTGGTTGTAGCGAAGACAAATATCGAATCTGATAAAGCAGCCGTCCAACACCTCGATTTTGATTTTGTGGGACGTATCAAAATCATACTTAATGGCAATACCCTTTTTGCAAACAAAAAAATAAAGTTTGAAAGGGTCTTTGATGGTACATATACGGTCGGGCTTCCCTTCAAAAAGGGCGATAATGAACTTGTTGTAATCGCAGAGGGGGATGCCGCCTTTTTCGGAAAGGGGTTCAGGTATCTTGGAAGGAACCAGTATACGAATTGGGGCTTCGTTGCCAAAATCAAACCATAATCAATCAAAATCATATGAAACACACACATATTTCAATACTTCTGTTTTTTGCTGTCGGTCTTGTTGTAAGCGCAAACAATGGCTCGGTGGCCTTGGCACATCCCGTAAAGGATATCATCATCGATGGAGATTTTGGGGATTGGCCCGATACTGCATTGCAATATCCCCTTTCGCATTATAATACAAGCTTTAAAAGTGAGGGCAAGCTTGACCTCGCAGCTTATTTTCGCATTGGGTATAACCTGACCGAACGGGCGCTATACGTGGCTGTAGAGGTCACGGACAATCACTTTGTTCAAAATCCTGGCGATTCACGGTGGTGGGTCCACGATATGCAGGTGCTGTATTTGGAGCCCCGCCATAGCAAGGAACCTGTTGGTGTGCTGGCCCTTGAGGCCACTACCTACTATTCAAAGATTGTTGAGCAAAACCTCAATTGGGACCCCTATGTTAAGAATGCAGGCTGGAATATGGTCGAATGTGAAGTGATAAGGGTGGATAATCGTACCCGCTATGAGTGGAAGATCATTCTTGGGGATCACATCACACCAGGCAGAACCTTAGGGTTCGATTATACCGTTTTTGACAAAGATGCAACGGAAGGATATCCTGATACCCTGGGTTGGGGCAGGAACAATGGTATCAAGCACGAATGTTCCCAATGTCTGGGCGATGTGCTGTTGGTTCCGAGCGAAGCACAATTGGCAACCCTATCAGGGAAAGTGGATGTTGATCAGAAATTTGTCGAGAGTGCCACTTTGCGTTTGGAATCTTCAACGGTAATCGAAAACCATCTGGACGTTACCTTAGACAGCGCGGGTACTTTTAGACAAAAGTTGTTGCCGGGCAGTTACAGACTGTTGCAGCCCGACCGATTGTTCTGGGAAGACCCTCTACATCTGTACCGCTTGAAAGCAGTGGGGCAAGAAACAGTGACCCTCCGAAAAAGTGGATCTTCTCATTTGGAGCTGCCCCGAATGACAAAATTGGTGCCCAGAGCTGAGTTGATTCCTAAAAAGGGTCTGTTACATGAACCCAATGCGACTACCACACAAACGATAGACAATTTTGTGAAGGCTTATATGAATCATGATGTGGTTCCAGGAGTGTCATTGATGGTCATTCGGGAAGGTAAACCTTGGTATTATAAAACCTATGGGGTGCAGAACAGGGTGACCGGGGAGCCCATCACCGAAAATACACTGTTCGAGGGAGCTTCGATGACCAAGCCCATATTTGCCTATGTGGTCAATTTGATGGTAGAAAGGAATCAACTGGATTTGCAACGGCCCCTTCACGAATATCTGGCCTTTCCTGAACTGGAGGAGTATCCCGACTATAAAAAAATGACCGCCTACAATGTACTGAGCCACAAGTCGGGAATGCCCAATTGGGGACGAACCTTGCTGCGCGAACCAGGGACAGCCTACGGCTATTCCGGCGAGGCCTTCGAATATCTCAAACGGGTCATCGAAGAAATCACCTCTCGTGACATCGAAGACATCATCCGTGAGGAACTGATTAAACCACAAAATATTGGCAGAATGGAGTTTAAACGGAGTCCAGCTCTACGCCAAGTGTTTTCCAGGGGCCATACCGATGGTACACCCAGCATACGTGCAGTGCCAGAGGAGCCCAAGGTGGCTTATAGTCTTCATACCGAGGCTCGAGCCTATACAGATTTTGCGCTGACCTTGTTGGAACGCCGTGGGCTTAAAGCTGAAACTTATAATAGAATGATGCGGATCCATTCCCCTTTTCCCGAAAACAGAAGGGAGACGGACCACCCCAAAGAAGGTATGGGTCTCGGCATCGCCATCTCAGAATCCAAGTTTGGAAAGATGTTCTACCACAGTGGCAACAGTGGGGATTTCAAATGCCTCTTCCGTATGTATGAGGATTTGAACATGGGCTTTGTCGTTTTTACCAATTCCAATACGGGTAATTTTTTGGCGGATGACCTGGCTTTGCTTTTGGTGGAGGGAAAAAAGAAATGAATAACGGACTTTAATTGATCAAACCATGAAAAATAAGATAATAAATGGTCTTGTACCGTTCCTATGTCTCGGTATCGTTTCCTGTACGGAGCGGAGCACAGAACAGGTACATAACACCATTGCGGAAACCGTGGATGGCACCCCGATAATGGAAAGCTGGTTCCTGTCCACTGGCGATTGGAAAATGGACCCGCAGATCTATGTGAGGGAATTTGGTACCGGTCCCGATACCGTGCTATTGCTCCATGGGGGATGGGGTGCAGAACATAGTGGCATGGTCGATATGGTTCGTGAATTGGGAAAGGAATACAAATTCTTCGCCCATGAACAGCGGGGTTCCCTGCGTTCGCCCTTCCCTGATTCCCTTATCACCTATGAACACCATATCGAGGATGTAGAGCTTTTAAGGAGGGAGCTAGGGATTGAAAAACTCATACTCTTAGGACATTCCATGGGGGCTGTACTTGCGAGTGCCTATGCCCAGCGATACCCAGAACATGTGGAAAAACTCGTTCTGGTCAGTCCGGCCTATCTCAAAAATCCCTTTCCTGAGGAGGATATCGAATTGCTGCAAACCTCACAAAAAACCTTTGAAAAATTTAGACAGCGACCTGAGGTAAAACAGGAACTTCAGAAACATAATCTGATAAGGAAAGATTCCAGTCTTTCCTCTAAGGAGAAGACTATAGTTAATAGGATCGGTTTTGCCACGAGAATGCTTCATGATGTAGGTAATTGGTATAAGCTAAATAATGGAAAGGCATTGTACAAGGGCAATGTCTATGGATTGACAGAGAACACCTATCCCGAGAACGGTTGGGACTTTATCGAGGAATTTAAAAACCAATCGTACCCAATCTCCATAATTATTGGTGACCATGACTTTTTGGATATGGGAAACCACATTACCCGAAAATGGAGCGAAGAAATACCAAATGCCGAATTTACAAGTATTGAAAAAGCAGGGCACTTGCCATGGATCGACAAACCCCATAAGCTTGCGGTGGCTCTCAGAACCAGCCTTTAGCCATTAAGACCTATAAAATATAGAAGCGCTTTGATCTTAACTTAGAGAAGTCTTTTAAATGGAACTTATTATAGCACTTTATTGAATTTCGGAAATTGTTTCAAAAACCTACCATTTTATTGGATTTTCTTTTTGACCCAAGAGTTTCGTCCAATTTCAATGAACTTCAGAATGTGTATGGATTTTGCAATCCATATCTTTACAGTTAAGATGAGTCCAATTGCGTTTCAAAGACCATGTTAAAAATTATTAGGGAAAATAAGGTCTTGGTATTTCTTACCATAGCGGTGACCGTTGGGGTATTGGTTTTTAATGTATTTCGCTATTCAGCCAGCTACGGAATAGTTGAAGTCAACAATGTTAACTCACTGTTATTAGTACCTTTTATCCTATTGATATGTGGTCTTGGAATGCCATTAGATTACTGTTCTCATAATAGACATCATATTACTATATTATAGATTATTAAATCCTTTGTGAATGAATAATTATCTATTGGAATATCTAGCTCAATTTATAGATCTGACCAATGATGAAATCAATTACATCCAACAAAATGGTAAGGTAAGGGCGTATAAAAAGGGGGATATTCTCTTAAGGCAAGGACAAGATGCAAAAAATACGTATTTGGTTTTAAGGGGATGTATAAAAAGTTTCTATTTAGAAAATGGGGATGAATATATTACCGAATTTTACGTAGAAAACGACTTAATCGTTCCGACCGGATATGCTCAACAAAGCCCTTCCAGATATTTTCTTTCGTGTTTAGAGGACGCAATGGTTTCTTCAGGAACTATTGAAGGAGCTAATCATTTCGTAAAGCTTTTCCCGAGATTGTCAAAGGTCTGCATGCAGATTAGCAACGACTTAATCGCAAAACAACGAATTTCGTTTGACGAATACCGGTTATTTTCACCAGAGATGCGTTATGTTAAGTTTATTAAAGGAAGACCAAAATTATCCAATCGTATTCCTCAATACATGATTGCAAACTACTTGGGAATAAAACCTCAATCCTTAAGTCGTATTCGCAGAAGGCTCGTCATAAAGGATTGTTAATGAAGCCCAAAGGTTTCGAAATTAACCGAGGTGAATGAAATTCAGCTCGGACAAAGGTAGTTTTGTGATAGCAAAATTCCTTTCGAAATGTACGCAAAACTCTTGAGCCGATTGATTTTAATTCTTTTCAGTCGATAGTTCTGTGACATTCTCGAATTTTTCGGAAGGGACAATTTGAAAGAAATGGTCAATAAAACTGAAAGAATAGGTGCCTGAATGGTTTTTGTAGGATGTATGGCTGAAATGAACATATCAATGATCCTGTTATCGGGATTTTCAACCCCCCAAAATCGGTCTCTGATCGAATATCAGTGTTACCCCTCTAACTGGCGCGATGATTTTGGAAAATGGCACCAATAATTTGAATGAGCTATTCCATGGCTATCATTCCATAGTCTTTATTGATTATTCTTTGGGCCATATGGAAGGGAAGGTGTTGTCAAATAACACCTAATGTTCTCGCTGTATGAATTAAGTTTCCTTTGTTTAACCAAAGCGTCGATTCTCTATGAGAAACAAACAAAGACCGATGGATAAAGTGGCCCTCATCACCGGCGCCACTAATGGAATAGGTTTGGCCACTGCAAAGGCTTTGGCCCAAATGGGAGTTGAATTGTTTTTGGTGTCCCGAAACCTTGAAAAGGGTAAAAAGGTTTCAGATGAGATAAAATCGGAAACAGGAAACCAAAGACTTCATCTGCTGATGGGAGACCTTTCTTCTTTGGCTTCAGTTCGTCAGATCGCCCAATCATTTCTTTCCTACAATAGGCCGCTGCACATTTTGTTGAACAATGCAGGCGTATTCAACCTAAAACGCAGAATCACCATCGATGGACATGAAGAAATGTTTGCGGTCAATCATATAGCCCATTTTTTATTGACCAACCTATTGCTCAATAGAATAAAGGCATGTGGCCCTTCAAGAATAATAAACGTAGCGTCTGGGGCCCATATGCTGGTAAACCAAATAAACTTTGCTGACCTGAACTTCGAAAAAGGTTTTCGGCCATTGAAAGTATACAGTCATTCAAAACTGGCAAACCTACTTTTCACGCATGAATTGGCAAGACGTCTTGAGGCAAGCACGGTTACTGTAAACTCGGTGGACCCTGGAGAGGTGGCAACCGGCCTTGGAACCCAAAATAGTTTTTTGGGCAGAGTTATTTCACGGCTCATGAAACCATTTCTCCAATCTCCTGAGAAAGGTGCAAGAACCTCTGTTTACGTGTGTACCTCACCAAATGTGAAGGATATCTCAGGGAGGAACTTTAGAGGTTGTAAGGAGAAAAAACCAAAACCCTGGGCTACCAACCCTGAAGCCTCTAAGCAATTATGGGAAATAAGTCAAAAGTGGGTCGAAGTAGATGGTAAAGAAATTTGTAACAACTAGAAGCTAAATTCTTTGGATAATTTATTACGATTTCGTAATATCATATTCTTCGTAATAAACTGAAGAAATGAAAGAAAATTTTATCACTGGATTCTCTGCTTCCAATTTTACCTTGCAAAGAAACCTAAAGGGAATTTCAGATTCCGACAGTGTCATCCAGCCAAAAATAAAGGGGAATTGCATTAATTGGAATGCTGGCCACATTTTGGTGGTAAGGGATCAAATGCTCACCATGCTGGATGGCACTACCTTTTTGTCAGAAATGGAGACTTCCTATTATGCCTCGGGATCCAAACCAATTGGCAAAAATTCCAATAGGATATCGATTGAAAAAATAAATCAAGGCCTGAAAAGGACATTCGATTCCTTGATTAAAAAGCTTTCAGGTGTTGATGAAGCCTTCCTGAACAGTCCCATACCAAGGGATGGTCTTCCCGTGCCGATTGAAGACCCTACCATGGGCAAGCTGTTTTCCATACTGTTATATCATGAAGGATACCATACCGGGCAGATAGGCCTTGGAAGAAGGCTGATAGGAAAAGAATTTGATTACGAACTATGAACGATTACCGTCCATTCTTAATTCTTTCGCCTCTCCATAAGTCTTTGCGCAGCATTGATATGTATCTCGAAAAAAAGTTCATGCCGCTCGGATTCTCCATCAGCGAAGCCCATTTAATGGGCTATCTGATCAATAATGCTCCTAGTCCTATAAACAGGTTGATAAAAGTTTTTGGTCTAAAGAATTCCACCCTCACCTCCATTCTCAACCGTTTGGAAAAAAAGGCTCTTCTGGAGCGGAAAATTTCTCCAAGGGATAGGAGAAGTTTTGAAATCCAACTCACGAAAAGAGGTGAAAACACTGCGTATGAATTGTATCATATTACAAGGAAATTGGAGGACGACATATTAAAAACCGTTTCGACCGGTGAAATAAATTCGCTCAGGAGTCTCGCTAAAAAAATTGAAAAAATTGTGTAGACCAACCAAATCTCAAGGACAATGGCATATGATAAGAACCAAAAGTTGGCAATAAGATCACTCGAAGAAACCAAAAAAAAATTTCATGCACTGATCAAAGCGTTGAGTCAAGATGATTTGATAATTCCTTCAAAATTCACAAAAAGAACTGTCCGTGGTGTTCTCACGCACCTTCTTATTTCTATGGAAAAGTCCTATCCCATGCTTGTCAAAAAAGCCAAAAAATCAAAAGCCATGCCTTCTTTCTTTGGCACTAAATTGGGGCACTATTTTTCGTATAAATATTCCGAGTATGTTGGAAAAAATAAAAGTCTGGAATTGATGCTCATTGAATATGATATTGCCCATCAGTCACTGATTGCAGAGGTAATAAAAATTTTTGAAGAGGAATGGTCATTGAAAACTTCCCTACCCAAACCGAATGACAGGGTTTTGTCGATGCTCAAAATATTCACATATCAAATTCCAAATCATTTTGATGTGCATGGAAAGGAAATTATGGAAACAATCAATGGCACCAAATGATTTGAAGTTTGGCAAAGATCCTTTCGGCCTAGGTAATAATTCAGGAAAAGCTGGTTAAAATGGATGAAAAATATGCCAGCTACTGACAATGCCTCGCTAAGATTTTTATAAAGTCTCGTAAAACCAACCTTTTTTAAGACTTTGCCAGTCCATTATCTTAACCGCATTATCGATATTCCAGCTAATGAGATAGTGGTTCTTGGATTTGCTTTGACTTCCAACTTTTCTGCGGAAGGGACCAATATCCTTTTTGTGGCCCATTGAAATGTACCTAAAGGAGGCACCTCTACCTGCTTGTCATTTACATAAAGCTGTTGCGCCAAGTCACCCCTTAAGGGATTGGTATTTTTCCCAAGTTCGAAAATCAATTCATTTTCATTTCCAAATCGGGAAAAGTGCAATAAAACTTCATAATCCCCTTCGGGAACCTCCAGAACCATTTTTTCAATATTGATTAATTGCGATTGGTAAATGGGGTCATTGGTTGTACCTCGTATGTTTGTCGCTATTTTTTTCATGGAAACCTTACCCACGGTCGTCACGTTTGAAGTGTTCTTTATAGGAATCCACAATGTTCCATCCTTGGACAGAAATTCAATATCCGTTCCCAGATTAAGGTTTAACCTATCCCCCAGCTTATTTAAGTTGGGCTTTTTATAGTCGATATTCCAGTAATCCGTAAGTGTGCCTTCCTTATCATAAAGTTTTAGGACATTTTTGCCTTCCCTCAAATAAATCGTTTGACTTGAAACACCCCATTGGGGCCTTTCGAATAAATATTCAGAATCATTTGCCTGCAAGCGGAAAGCCCGGTTGGCAATGACCTCGATTTCTCTCTGATTTGAGGAATGATCGTGCCGATCACTATCCCTGAAAAATCGAATGTGTTGATTTGTGGAATCCAAGACCGCCTTATACCAATGAAAGGTGTTTTTTGGGGTACGATCATAGTTTACCAAACCTTTTTGATTGATATGAGGCAAAGCATCCCCCCTAAATTCTGAAGCAAAATCGGCAAAATTCCATACAGTCGCACCCATTACATAGTCCCGCTCAAGTATCTGTTTCATGTAACCCAAATGGTACTCCAACTGGTAGGCTTCAGAAAAATCAAATTTCTTGGGAATCTCGCTCCGAATCCTAGGGTCGGCTCCAACTCCATATTCCGAAATAATCAAGGGTCTATTTGGAAATTTTTGATTTTCTAAATCCAAAAAAGGACCAAGATCAAAAATCTTTCCCTCATACCAACCTTTGTATAGGTTCCAACCTATGACCATGGCAATGTCAGCAATTCCTGTTTCATTATAGATTGAGTTTCCATGAAGTGCCATTACCGTGATGTGATTGGGTGCCCGATTTCTGGTCAGCTGCTCCAAATCAGTAGCCAAGTCCAGTGTATTTGAAATGATGGCCTCTTCAGTTTTTTCATCCAGTCGGTCAAAAACCATGCGAAGAAATATCTCGTTCATATACCCCAAAAAAATAAGTGAAGGGTGGTTGTAATTTTGAGCGATATGCTCAGTCTGCATTGCTATACTGTTGTTGCTGTATGAATCAAAATCATCACCAATGGGCACCTTGTTCACAACAGGTATCTCGGACCATAGGATGAGACCAAGGCTATCCGCTGCTTCATAGATTTCTTTTGATTGTGGATAATGCGCCAATCGAAGAAAATTGCTTCCCATTTCTTTGATAGTGGCCAAATCCTTCAACTGCAAGTCTAACGGAACAGCGTTACCATAACCATGGAAGTCTTGATGCCGGTTAACACCTAATAGTTTCAATGGCTGGTTGTTGAGTATAAAGCCTGAGGTATTTGCCTCGAATTTTCGAAATCCGATTTGATGCTCATATGTATCTATGGTTCGGGCGCCATCGCTCAATTCTATGGTCAAATGGTATAGGTTCGGCAACTCGGGGGACCAAAGTTTGGGTAAGTTCAAACCATACCTGTGCTGTAAAGTGTCCACAATTGAAAATTGTGTAGAGTATACTGGATGTCCATCTATATTATCATACAAAGAAACGGCCACCCACAAACTGTCCTTTTGGGGATTGGTAACGCTCCCATGTATTTGCACGGTTCCTTTCTTTAAGGTCTCATCCAGAAGCGCATCAATCTTTATGTTGTCGGCTCCATGCCTTTTTTGAAAATGAACAGCGTTTTCCATTTCCAGATAAACCGCCCGATATATCCCCCCAAAGAACGTAAAATCAGCATCCAGAGGCGGAATGGTATCATCATGTGCATTGGTCACCTCGACTTTCAAATCATTTTCTCCTATTTCCAAAAGGTCAGATGCATCGATATCAAAAGCCGTATAACCCCCTAAATGTATTCCAGCATATTTGCCATTTATAAAGATTTTGGCTTCTTGATTTACTCCTTCAAAATGAAGGAAATAGGCCTGTTCCAGGTCATTTACTTCAAAGGTGGTCTCATAAATTCCCTTTCCCCGCCAATAGCCTGGTTCATCGTCAAAGGCATCTTTTAAATTCCAAGTGTGCGGAACCGTGATGGTTTGTAAAGCAGAATCTTTTTCTGTGAAAAAAGTCCATTCGGATAAAAGCGTCCGCTGACCATTCATATGCATCGCTGTTGCCAACCCAAGCAAAAAAAAGAGTCGTTTTCCCATACTTCTCATTTAAAGGCAAATTCAGCGTACACTGGAAAGTGGTCAGATGGATACCGACCTTGTATGGAATCACTTAAAATGTCACATTTCAGGCCTTTAAGTGTGGAATCATCAAAAAAAATATAATCAATTCTTCTAGTAACCGGCTTTTGGGCATCGAATCCGTTAAAAGTACCTTGGGCCTCATCCGCTTTGTAATTGGCAATGCTATGCGCATCTTTCAGTTCTTTTAAAACCAACCCAATTCCTTCACTATCAGGTTCAAGGTTAAAATCGCCTATCAATAGTACGGGCAAACCATCAGGGTTTAACTGCTCCATTTTTGCCAAAATCAATTTGGCACTTTCCAACCGGGCCACCCCACCAACATGGTCAAAATGGGTGTTGAACACCAAAAAACGATTTCCACCTTTTAAATCCTCAAAAAGTCCGTAGGTGCAGATGCGTTTTATAGCTGCATCCCACCCCTTAGAAGGTTTTTGGGGTGTCTCGGAGAGCCAAAAGGTATTATTCTTCAAGAGTTTTACCTCGGTGGTGTCAAAAAAGATAGGAGTATGTTCCCCTTTCTCCTTACCATCGTCCCTACCAACACCAAAATAGGAATATTGCTCAAGATGGCTTTCCAAAAAAACCACTTGGTGCTTCAATCCTTCCTGAACTCCAAATATCGTTGGACGATATGTGTCCAGTTGCGATGCGACCCATGCCTTTCTTGAATCCCATGTATTGATCCCGTCAGAAGGGTTATCAAACCGAATATTATAGGTCAAAACGCTAAATTGCTGGCCAAACGAGGAGCAGGTTAAACCTATTAACAAAACAAATGCAAAGAAGTTTCCCTTTTTCATTTCATTGGTGCACCTCTTAATTTTTCAAATGCTTCAAAAGCTTTGTCCACTTTCTCTTTGGGAGCTTGTTCAAATTCTTTTTCCGTCACATTGTATAGTTTTTGTACCGAATCAAGTCTTGTTTTCATCCTTTCAATGATGTCTCCATACGCTTCATCATCTATCTTATTGTCCAACTCTTCGGGGTCCTCTTTCAGATCATAGAACTCCCAACTGTCGATATCGTCATAGAAGTGCATCAACTTGTATCGTTTTGTGCTCACTCCATAATGCTTCTTTACCATATGAAACGCTGGGTAATCGTAATAGTGATAGTAGATGATATCCCTAAAATCCTTCTCTTCCATCGTATCCATTAACAAAGGAACCAAAGATTCTCCCTGCATCTCGGAGCTGTATTCGCTCCCTCCTGCAAAATCCAACAAGGTCTGGGCAAAATCTAGATTTTGTACCATGGCGTCAACTTGCTTCCCTTTTTCGACTACACCGGGGTATTGTATCAAAAGAGGGGTCCTAAACGATTCCTCGTACATAAAACGCTTGTCGAACCAGCCTTTTTCCCCTAGGTAAAAACCCTGATCGGAGGTATACACGACAATAGTGTTCTCATCCAAACCAGATGCTTCCAAATAGTCCAAAATTTTTCCAACCCCTTCGTCCACAGACGCCACAGTGGCCAAATAGTCCTGAAGATAACGTTGGCCTTTCCATAACGCAAGCTCCTTTCCATCAAGATTGGCTTTGTGAAAGGATTCGTTTTTGGGTTGATAGGCCTCATTCCATCCAGTACGTTGCTCCTCGGTCATTCGTTCAAAATCGGATGGCCAAGGATTGTTGGCCAGTTCCAAACTACCTGCAGCTTTGTTCAATTTTAGATCGTGCCCTTCGTACATGTCCTTGTATATGGTTTGTTGCTGCTCCTTAGCGGCTTGCTGATCATCATGCCCGGCAAAATAGGTGTCTGGAATAGGAATGTTGATGCTGTCATATTTGTTGGCATGACGGAGAGCCGGCATCCAATTTCTATGGGGGGCCTTATGCTGTATCATCAAAAGGAAAGGAGTGCTGTCATTTTTTTGTTTCAACCAAGAAAGTGCTTTGTCGGTAATGATATCATTTGCATAGCCTTCCACTGTTATGGAATCCCCATTATCTACAAAGTTGGGATTGTAATAATTACCCTGGCCCTGTAAAATGTTCCAGTAGTCAAATCCCTGCGGCCAGTCGTGAAGGTGCCACTTCCCCACTATTGCCGTTTGGTATCCCATTGTTTTAAGATATTTGGGCAAGGTTGCTTGAGAACCGTCAAAACGCTCCCCATTTTGTCTAAACCCATTAAGGTGACTATGTTTCCCTGTAAGTATTACGGCCCTGCTGGGGCCACAGATTGAATTTGTTACGTAAGCCCTGTTGAACCTTGCACCGTTCTCCGCAATTCGGTCAATGTTGGGAGTGGGTGCAATTTTCCCGATTTCGTGACCATAGGCACTGATAGCTTGATAGGCATGATCGTCGGACATGATAAAAACGATGTTGGGTGTTGTCCGTTTTTTCTCTACTTCCTTCTCCTTACATGCGGAAAAACAGAGCACCAGCAAAAATGATAAGAATCTGATTTTCATGTTATTTCTTTTATTCCAGATGAATTTTTGATTATGCAAAAGCTAAGTCAATACCAACTTTTTTATGTGGCACACTTTAAAGACAACCCAAAAATCACTTTCACTTCAATACAAATGAGCGGGAAAGCTCCGCATTTGAATTTGGGCCAACATACACCACAAATTCTCCCGGCTCCGCTATATACTCCAAATTACTGTTATAAAACTTGAGGTCGTTCTCTGTTAAGCTTAAAGTTACTTCTTTTCGCTCACCCTTTTTGAGCATCACTTTCTTAAACCCTTTAAGTTGGCGTCTTGGTGGGGTTATACTTCGGACCACATCGCTCAAATAGAGCTGTACTACCTCCTCACCATCGTAATCTCCTGTGTTTTCTATGGTTACCGAAACGTTTACGCCCTGACCTTGGTTAATCTCTGATTTGTCCAAGCGGAGGTTGGAATACTCGAAGGAAGTATAGCTCAAGCCGTATCCGAAAGGCAGCAATGGGGTATTGGGCACATCCAAATAGTTCGATTTGAATTTTTCGTAGCCTCCCTTTGGATTTGGTCTTCCGGTATTCTTCACACTGTGATAAATGGGTATTTGTCCCACATTTCTGGGCCAAGTTGTGGTCAGTTTTCCAGAGGGATTATAATCTCCAAAAACAACGTCGGCAATCGCATTGCCCGCTTCCACACCGGAATGCCAAACCTGTAGTATAGCCACGGGCATGTCAAACTCCTCTGGAATTGTAAGCGGGCGGCCGCTCATCAAAACAAGGGCAATAGGCTTGCCTGTGGCAACCAAAGCACGGATCAGTTTCTTTTGACTTTCTGGAATTGAAATATCTGTACGGCTGGCCGCTTCGCCACTCATCTCTGTAGCTTCACCCACCACTGCTACAACAACATCCGAGGTATTTGCTGCATCCACTGCTTCCTCAATCATGGCTTCCGGTGAGCGCTTATCGATAACTACCCTTTGGCCAAATACATTCACCTTTTTCGCCAACTCCTTATCGTCAGTTATATTGGACCCCTTTGCATATGAGATGGTGGCATTGGGCACCACTTTTTTAAATCCCTCGATAACGGTTACCGCTAAATCCGGATTTCCAGTAGGGGCCCAGGTTCCCAACATATTTTTACGGCTATCTGCCAGGGGACCCACCAAAGCAACTTTGGCGTTCTTCTTTATGGGAAGAATGCCATTGTGGTTTTTTAGCAGTACAAAAGAGCGCGCAGCAACCTCCCTGGCAAACTGGCGATGTTCCGGCGTAAGAATATCCTTTTTTGGTCTTTCGCTATCCAAGTAGCGGTAAGGATCATCAAACAAGCCCAATCGGTACTTGGCTTCCAAAATTCTTCTACAGGCTTCGGTCACTTCGTTTTCCGTAACCCTTCCCTCTTCCACCGATTTTTTAAGTGTTTTTAAAAAACCCTCACCCACCATATCCATATCCAAACCTGCTTTCAGGGAAATAGCCGATACATCCTGAAGGTTTCCAAAGCCATGGGGAATCATTTCATTTAAAGAGGTATAGTCGGAAACCACAAATCCAATAAATCCCCATCTGTCTCGCAACAAATCTGTCAAAAGCCATTTGTTCCCGGTAGCTGGTATTCCATCGACATCATTAAAGGAGCTCATGACAGATGCCACCCCGGCATCCACAGCTGCCTTGTATGGGGGTAGGTATTGATTGAACATTTTAATTTTACTCATATCCACGGTATGGTAGTCGCGACCTGCTTGTGATGCTCCATATAGGGCAAAATGCTTCACACAGGACAGCATGGTATTGGAATGAGAGAGATTGGTTCCTTGATACCCTTGAACCATGGCCTCTGCAATAGCCGAGCCCAAGTAGGGGTCCTCCCCTGCTCCTTCGGCAATACGTCCCCATCTGGGATCTCTTGCAATATCCACCATAGGGGAAAAATTCCAGTTGATACCATCGGCTGTGGCTTCAACTGCCGCTACCCGTGCGGTTTTTTCAATCAATTCTGGATCCCAACTGCATGAAATTCCCAGGGGAATCGGAAATGTGGTTTTATAGCCATGAATGACATCAGAACCGAACAATAGGGGAATTTTTAAACGGGTATGTTTCACCGCCAGTTCTTGGGCGACCCTCACCTTATCCGGTCCAGCCACCCCAAAAAGGCCACCCACTTGGCCCGCTGTGATCTTTTTTTCCACATCCTTGCTTACGACAGAACCCGTAGCAACTCCACCGCCCGGCGTAAGTAGGTTAAGTTGGCCTATTTTTTCATCCAAGGTCATCTTGTCCAAAAGTTTTTGGACAACTGGAATTGTGCTTCTTTCTTGGGCACGTACATGCATGAGAATACTAAACAAAAAGACAACTAGATATGGTTTGGTCAAGTTCATAATGTTTATTAATGGAAATTATGAGTTACTACGAAAATCTATCCAACGCTTCTTACTGCTCATGGGTAAAGCCTAATTTGGCAAGTCCCCTTTGCACATCTTCATTTTTCATGAACCATTTCCAGAGCATACCGCTTCTGTAGTTTTCAATCATAACAGGTATCGGGCCCTGATCAATTGCAAGATATCGTGGCAAATACCAATTATGTTCAAGGCTAAAAGCGTCATAGGGGCCATATTTTCCAATCAGACGGTCCTGTTCTTCATACATAAACCGTAAAAAATCAAGGCTCTCCTTGGGAGTATATGGCATCGATGACAAGGCAGCTGTAGGTGAAATTACCCCCAAATCCCTATCGGGCCGGTGTGCCGCATAACCTTTCATGGAATAGCTTGAAGTAAGGCCCCAGCACTTTTCGGAATATCCTTCATAATCATTTGGGTTTTCAATGCAATGCCTGTAATGAATTGCAGCATGATTGGTATTTAACTTCCAATAATCCCCATATTGATCTTTAAGGCCTTTGGGGTTCAATCCCAAATATGAATAATGTGCCCAAAAAAGTGGCCCTACGGGAGAAGTATCACTTGAATAGTGATCTAATTCCGTATCCAGATCATAATAGTTTACCCCATTGGATATATCACCATTTCTGGCCCAGCCTATGTCATAGGCTTCTTTTGAAATTGGATGGGTAGGTGAAGCCGCTGCCAAAATGTACATGACCAGGGCTTCATTATAACCCCTGACCAAAAAGTTCATTTCCCAACCGAAATTTGGCGACCAATGCCAAAACAAACCGTTTCCTCCTTGGGTATACCAATCCCATTCCACTTCCTCATATAACTTTTGTATGTTTTGAGCAAGTTGCCTCTCCCTTTGGTTACCTTCCATGAAATACTGTTTTACCGTGAGTAGGCCTTGAATAAGAAACGCTGTCTCTACTAGATCTCCTCCATCATCCTTTGGGCTGAAGGGTTTGGTTTCCCCAGTGGGGCCATAAAGCCAATGTGGCCAAGCGCCATGAAAACGATCGGCCCTTGCCAGATAGTCCACTACTTTCTCGAAACGTTTTAGGGCATCCTCACGGGAAACAAAACCACGTTCAATACCAACCAAAATGGCCATTAGACCGAAGCCCGAACCTCCCGTGGTCACCACGTCTCGGTCATCGGAGGGATAAATACCGTCCATATGTATTCTCTCCCGGGCCATTCCGGAAACAGGTTCTGCCCCTTCCCAGAAATAGTTGAAGGTTTCTTTTTGAACAATATCCATCAGTTCCTCATCGGAAAGGGAAATTTTAGTGCCCTTTTCGGAAGAAGTTTGTTTTTCTTCGACAGTTTTATGGCCATTGCATCCCGCTACTAAAGATGCAATGACCATTAGGTTTAACAGTAACCTCATGAAATAAACTAACTCAAACTTATATTAACTAATAACCCGGATTCTGTACCAAAACACCATTGCTCAGGTTGATTTGGTTTTGAGGTATAGGGAAAATCTCATGCACCCCATCGGTAAACTGTGTTCCGTGAGCCTTGAGAACTTCTCCAGCTCGGCCTTGACGTACCAAATCCAAGAAACGATCCCCCTCCAAAGCCAATTCAACACGTCTTTCCCTCCAAATGGCCGTTCGCAGGTCATTTTGATCTGTGACGCTGATATCGGCAAGTCCAGCCCGATTTCTTATTCTGTTGAGACTTTCCAGTGCAGCACTGGCATTGCCCAATTCGTTATTGGCCTCAGCATTCATTAAAAGAATATCGGCAAAACGTAAGATTTTCAAATTGGCATCGGCATTTTGCCTACAATTGTTTCTCCTGTGCTGGGCTTCTGGGATGTATACTTTTTGATTGTATCGCGTAGGATTATCTGGATTATTACCAGCTGTTATCAAATCCCCTTCCGGTGTAGTCTCTCCTACGAACAAGATGGTGGCATCCATTCTCAAATCGCCTGGCTCATAGGCGTTCACCAAATCCTCCGATGGAGAATTGAATCCCCATCCGAATTGTCCACGAACTCCTTGGTGTTGGCCATATTGTGAATCTCCCAAACAGCCCGCATCCGCGATAGACTGCACTTCAAAAATTGATTCCACATTGAACTCGTTTTCTGGTCGGAACAATTGGTAGTAATCAGGAAACAGGTCAAATCCCAATCCTTTTACCTCCTCAGTCAATGACAGTACTTGTGTCCAATCACCTCTGTACATGTATACTTTTGCCAAAAAGCCCTTGGCAGCACCACGGGTGGCCCTACCAATGTCTTCACCAGAGTAAGAAACAGGCAAATCTTCTGCTGCTGCAACCAAATCTGCAATCAAAAAGTCATAAACCTCATCCACGGAGTTCCTTGGGATATTATAGACCCCATCTTCAGGCAAGGTGTCGTATATGGGAACACCTCCAAAAGCTCTCACCAAATTGAAGTAATGATATCCTCTAAAGAACCTAGCTTCCGCCAGTAATCTTGTTTTTAAAGTCTCATCCATGTTGATACCTGGTACATTGACCAATATTTGATTGGCAAAGTTGATACCCCGGAATTGTCCCGTCCAATAATTATCAAAGAGAAAAGCGGAAGAATTGAATGTGAAGTTGTTGAAATCATTTAGGAAAGCCGCATCTCCGGGATTACTGCCTTTATCTGAGTCGTCAGACGGTATCTGTAGCACTCCAGTATATGGAAAACCCGAGGTAAACCATTCTATCTGATAGGCATACATTTGGTTCGTTGCCTCAAGGGCATGTTCTTGAGTCGCGAAAAATTCTTCGGCTGGCACGGCGTCTTCCAAAGGAATTTCCAAAAAGTCATCGTTGCAACCTATTGTTGCCATCAACAAAAAGGTTATAATCAATTCTCTTTTCATGTTTTTTGTTTTTATATGATATAGAAAGCAATTCATCGTTAAAACTTGATATTAACACCTAGATTATAGGTAGCCGCCAAAGGATATACATTGTTATCAATACCAGCGGCAACAACTACCCTTTCAGGGTTGTTATTGTCTGGAATAAAGTTATTGGCGCTTCGGTTTGAATTGGTAAGACCGGCACCACCATTTATTTCAGGAGAAAAGCCATTGTAACTGAACAGGGTCAGCGGATTCTGTGCGTTGAAATAGATTCGTAAACTTTCCCATAGCGGTTTATCCCCAAAAATGGCATTCGGCAACGTATAGCCCAATTGAATGGTCCGTATTCTAAAATAGTCACCTTTTTCCACGTAAAAATCACTGGGTCGTGAAGAGTTCTGGTCTGAGTTTGGCGCTGGATAATCATTTACATTGCTACCTGGAGTCCAACGGTTCTCAAAGAAATCCAAGTCCCAGCTTTCGTTACCAAATCGGGCATTGCGGTTAAAGTTATAGATCTCATTACCGGCCACTCCCTGAAAATCCATGTTGAAGTCGAAGTTTCTGTAGTTAAGCGCAAAACCAAAGCCATAAGTGAAATCTGGTACAGGACTTCCCAAAAAAGCTTTGTCGTCCTCGCCAATCAAGCCATCACCGTTCAAATCACGGAATTTAAAAGCACCTTGAGGCAAACCAAGCTCAGTTGATTCAGCTTCTGTCTGTACTACACCATCTGTAATAAAACCGTAGTATGAACCTACTTCGGCCCCTTCCTCCAATCTGATAATTGGATTTCCGAACAATCCACCACCCGTATTCAAGAAAGACCCTCCTAGAATCTCGGTGATCTCATTGTTTATGGTTGTTAAATTTCCATAGATGCTATATTGAAAGTCATCGGAAACTGTTTCTGACCAATTAAGGGATAACTCTACCCCTGTATTTCTGAAGCTTCCAGCATTGGTAAGCAATTCACTGTTTGTAGCTCCTGAAGATGCCAATTGAGCGACACGGAATACGGCATCTTGAGTCTCCCTATTGAAGTAGTTGACTTCTCCGCTAAGTCTGTTGTTGAACATTGCAAACTCCAAGCCAAAGCCATATTCCTCCACAATTTCCCAGAAAATACTGGGATCGGAAAATTCACTGATAGATCTACTGACCGCGGCTTGATTTCCTTCATTACCAAAAAAGGCGACTCCGGGGGCGGAGGCGGTAACATCAAATCCTCTGGGAACGTTTGCATTACCCAACTGTCCCCAGTTGGCTTTTAATTTCAGGCTGTTAAAACCTGAATTTTCCATAAAAGATTCATTGCTGATTACCCAACCAATACCCACAGAAGGAAAAATTTCGGTATTGTTGTCGGCGGGGAAACTAGAAGAGCCATCTCTTCTGACCGTGGCATTTAATAAGTATTTGTTGTCATATTTGTACTGAAGTCTTCCGAAAAAGGACTGAAACCTAATTTTTGAGCCTTGGTCATCCACCGTTTCGGTATCGGCATTACCTAAATCTAAAAACAGTACGGCATCATCACCTGTAAAATCCACTTCATTGGCCCTGCCCTGCATTCTAAAGGAAATACGTTCCTCTTGGGAGAAACCACCAAGCAATGTGAGATCATGTTTGCCAATGGTTTTGTTCCACGTGACCGTATTTTCCCAAAGCCAATTATCATTTTCAAATTGGTTCCTTTCCAAATTGCTTACGGGACTTTGTTGCGCATCACTTACAAAGAACTCTGGAGTGTACCTGAAGTTTCTGCTCGAAGAGAAATCCCCCGAAAAGCTTATACGCACCTGTAAATCCTCAATGGGCTTGATTTGTGCATATACATTGGAGAGCGCCCTATTGCCTTGGGCTTTCCCCCTAAAAAAGTCCAAAGTCGCCCTTGGATTTCCAAAGTTTCCAACAGCTTCAGGGTTTCCGTAAGAGCCATCAGAATTAAAAGCGTTAAATAAAGGAGGTGCTATATAGGCCTGATAAAAGGGCTCATTCGCAAGGTTGTTACGGGTATCTGTGTATGCAATTGAACCTCCAACGGTAAAATAGTCGCTCAAATCAATATCTAGACCGATTCTTCCTGTAATTCTTCTGAAGTCATCTCCAGAGTTGATGTTGCTTCCGGCATCCAAAAGTCCTTGTTGGTTAAAGTAACCTAGACCCAAATAGTATCTGGTTTTTTCAGTGGAACCGTTCACAGAAATATTATGGGAAGTAGTAATAGGGGCGTCCCGTAAAATTTCGTCGAACCAATCTGTGTTGCCATCAAAATCATTGGCATCAAGTCTGACATCCGAACCTTCAAAGGCTTGTTTCTCATTGAAGAGCTGCACGTATTGCTCGGTATTGACCAAATCTGGTATGTTAGTTGTCTTTTGGAAACCTATAAAACCATCATAGGTGACGGATGTTCTTGCCTCACCGAGTGTTCCTTTTTTCGTCTTGATTACGATGACCCCATTGGCCGCCCGAATACCGTAGATGGCCGAACTGGACGCATCTTTCAAGATACTCATGCTTTCAATATCGGCAGGGTTCAAATATTGTATATCATTGGTTAGCACTCCATCAACTACATAAAGAATTTCTGCATTACTGACACTACCAACACCTCTAATTTGAACGTTAGGGGCTTCACCCGGTCGCCCGGAGTTTGTAATGTTCACACCGGCCACTCTACCCTGAACTGAACTCAGCGGGTTGGCATTGGGTTGATTTGAGACCTCATCACCGGTAACCACTTCAATGGAACCCGTGATGTCCGCTTTTTGTTGGGTACCGTATCCAATAACAACAACTTCATCCAAAAGTTGAGTGTCCACCTGAAGAGAAACACTGATTGAAGTTTGGTTGTTAACCGCTACCTCTTGTCTTACATATCCAATGTAGCTAAAAACAAGTGTTCCATCAGTTGGCACATTGTTCAATACATAATTACCGTCAAAGTCAGTTTGTGTACCAATTGAAGTACCTTGCACTACTATACTTGCCCCCGGTAAAGGTGCTCCACCCGCTTCCGAAACCGCCCCGGAAACTGTAATTGTACCTTGTGCGAAAACGGTTACATTGATCAATAATAGAAAGATTGATAAAAATAAACTCTTTTTTTTCATAATTGTTTAGCAAAGGTGTTAGTTAATTGCTAATTTAATAAAGAGCTTTTCCGAAATCGATGTAGTGACCTACATAAAAACTACATCACTCCTTCAGGCAATCAAAATGGCTAGAAAACAAGGCATTTGCAGTAGTAGGATAAAAAAAATTCTAATAAATAATTAACACAATGATGTAATTATGATGTAGTACACAACTAGGAAAAACACATCGGAAAGAACCTATTTGCTCATTACGAAAAGGTGATAAGAAAATTAGAAAGGTTCTTGGTACTTTCCAGTCTTAATTTTTTTCGTAGTCTGTAGCGGTGAATTTCCACTCCCCTTATCGTGATTCCCATGAGTGGCGCAATTTCTTTAGTAGAAAGATTCATCTTAAGGTAAGCACAGAGTTTCAGGTCTTTAGGGGTAAGCTCGGGGTATTCCACTAAAAGTCGCTCGAAAAAGTCTTCATGCAATTCCTTAAAACTGATTTCGAACCTTTTCCAGTCCTCGGTGTCCTTTACCGAACTATTAAGTTTTTTGATAAATGAGCGGTAGCGTTGAGAGTTGGGAAACTTGTCCTTGTTGAGAACCAGCATATTTTTCAGCTCTAAAATCATTTCGTTCTTCCGAGCAATGTTCAGTGCAGTACTGGCCAGTTCATTTTGCTTTAGTTTGACCTTTTTTGCCAATTCCTCTCTTTCCATTTGAGCAATTCGGCGATCTTGTTCCTTCTGCATCTGTTCCTCAAGTTCGGTTTGCTTTCTTTTTAGCTTTATACGGTTATATCTTCTTACCAAGAAAATGGAAGCGATTACCAAAAGGACATAAAGAGCAATGCTCCAGTTTGACAAAAACCAGGGAGCAGCAATTTTGAATTCCATGGTACTCCGCTGAGATAATTTGTTGTCGATACCCACTGTGGAAACATCAAATCTATAATCACCATGAGGAAGATTTTGAAATGCAACAACACCTTCTTCAACAAATCCAGCGTGTTTCTCCTCCCCTGATAAATTGTAATAATATCGCGGTTGAATCGATTTTGGCGTAGCGAATCCAACAGTAATGATTCGCGACTTCTTATACGACAAGGACGGTAAATTCTGATGAACTGGAATGTAGGAGTCGTCTTTGTCCTTTAGAAAAGTAAGTTTAGGCACTGGCAGCTTAAAGCTGTCCAACTGCCTTTGCAATTGGGCCACATTTACTTTGGCAAAACCATCGCTAAGGGTTATAAATGAAACGGTATCATTTGTTTTGATCATTCTTTGGGCATCAGGCACCAAACGTCTACGCAGGGGTAAATCAGCAATTACCAAACTGTCGGTTCTTAAATTGGTTCGAACGACATGTTTATTTTTATCCCCGTCCACAAACCAAAAATGTTGGTCTTCAAAGCTCAACAACTCCTGATTGTTATACCGTCCAAACTCCGAAAAAGGAACGATCTCTCCAAGAATAGCGTCGTATTTGTACCAATTGCCCTGACTACAGAACACGATTTGATTTTTGATCTTATAAATCTTTACGTTATAGTTACTTGGAACGCTTTCACCATTAAACTCATCAATTTTTGAGACTCTGGAATAATCCTCGTTCAGGTGAACACGATAAAACCCTTTGTAGGGGTGCGCCACCCAAAGCACGAACGGGTTTTCAAAACACAACTGCTTGATAGGAAACCCAATTCCCGCCACTTTGGTTACTTCCCATTGCCCATCGGCTTCTTTGTGGTAGGTCGCAAGTCCTGTATATAGGCCTTGCATGTATTTATCCCTTTGCTCGGGTATTCTCACTATTTCATATCCTCCGGCAAATCTGGAAAGGCGTTTGAACTCATTTTGTTCAATTTTATAGGTCCCTGTATTATGACCACATATCAAATCGTTATTTATGATTTCCAAATCCCAAACATGACCTTGGGAGCCGTTAACGAATTTCAATGTATCAGAATCAAAATAGAATACTCCCGTGTTACTTCCCAAGTAGATCTTTCCGTCGTACAACGCCATATCATACACCATTCCCAAAGCCCCTGAATGATCAGTATAATATGTAATGGAGTTATTAAGTTTTACCCTGGCTATCCCATTATCAAGGCCTAACCAAAGCTGACCCTTGTATTGAAGCATGGAGAGTACCGTATTGTTTCCAAGACCTGTTTTCTTGTTTAGAATTTGTGAAGCTCCGGTATTGGAGTCATATAGATAGACACCATTTTTGATGGTGCCAAAGGCGAGTTTCCCATTGGTCAAGTTCAGTAGTTTGTTCAACTGATGGGATTTAAGCTCAGTATTGAGGTCGTTTTGCCAGGGTTGTATTTCATTCCCGTCGAAAATGAAGCAGCCTTCCAATTTAGACCCGATCAACAGCTTGCCATCAACCACAACCATGTCGGTCAAGGTTTTGTTGTTTAACAGTTCCTGATTTCCCAGAGGTTCCAAAACATCATTCTTCAATTCAAAAAGACCTTCACTTCCTGTTGCGACAATGATTCTTCCTTGGAATTCAATAAAATCCGAAACAACTTGGGGAGGGTCAATTACTCTTATTTGGTTCTTTTCGTAGATATAAATGGAAGAGAACGAACGAAAAACAATGGCCTGCCCAATAGGGAGTATTTCCCAAAATTCCTCACTTGTAAACGTATGGTCCTGCAATAGCTGGGTCAAGGAATTATAATCAAAGAGACCGGCATCATTTTTTTGCCAATACCCAAACTCTTCATAAGAACCCGTATATATCCGCTCTTCCTGTGAAAGAATGGAGCGAATTATTGTGTTGTTCGGCAACTTGTACAAATTCCATTCCTCCCCATCAAAATGGAGCATCCCTTTGTTATTGGCAACAAACAACTCCCCACCCTCATTGGTCGTTAGGTCCCAATTCTTACCAGCCCCTTTATAGTCCAATAGGGAATAGTTGTAGACCGGAGGCAACAGATTCTGCGCTGAAGCCATTACCTGGAACAGTACAAAAAATATTATTGCTTTTGTAGACTTGGTCATCAATGCGGGCAATGCTTAAGTTTTAAAAACCATAGGTTAACCTAAAATCAATATACAAAACTAGGTATTGAAAAACTCAAAAGATAGTTCAGTAGTAGCTACAGAGAAGGTTTTTCTACATCATTACTACATCAGATTTGGCCCTAGTAACAAAAACTCTAAAAAAAGTTCGTTTCGGCCCTTTTGGTTTCAACTCTTTTATTCTGATGTATTTAATATGTAATTCTATTGTTTTATGGGTAATCCATATTTTCTATCTTGAGGTTAACCTAACCCAGTAAAATCCTTACTTTGGCAAAAGTTTCTTTGGCGATTTCAATCACGCTATGCATTTTGTTCCTAACTGCTTTTAGCTTGTATTCCCAAACCAGGGATTCTACTAAAAAGTACCGCACCTATTGCAATCCCATAGACATTGACTACTCGTACATGTCCCATTATCGGGCCAAGAACAATGTTTCCTATCGCTCAGGAGCCGATCCAGCGGTGATAAATTTTAAGGGTAAATACTATATGTTCGTTACACGTTCACATGGCTATTGGAGCTCAAATGATATGAGCAATTGGACTTTTGTAAGGCCCCAAAGTTGGTACTTTAATGGCTGCAATGCACCAGCAGCTGCCGTAAAGGATGATAAAATCATACTTATGGGAGATCCTTCAGGCCGTGGTGCTGTCATCGAAACAAAAAATCCTGAAATAGGAAATTGGAAAACCAATTTTGCGGTAATCAATGTTCGTGGAGGGGTACAAGACCCCAATCTTTTTGTGGATGATGACGGCAAGGTGTACCTGTTTGAAGAATCTTCCAATAAGTGGCCCATCAGAGGTGTGGAATTGGATGCCAACAACTATTACATCCCCAAAGGGGAGCAGACCGATCTTTTTAACCTTCAACCGGAAAAACATGGTTGGGAACGCTTTGGGCAAGACCATCACTCTGATTTGAAACCCTTTATCGAAGGTCCGTGGATGATGAAACACAACGATACTTACTATTTGGAATATGGTGCCCCAGGAACACAATGGAACGTGTATGCAGATGGGGTTTACACGAGTAAAAATCCGCTTGGGCCCTTTGAATATGCACCGTACAATCCTATTTCCTACAAACCGGGAGGTTTCCTGAAAGGCTCTGGTCACGGAAGTACGGTAAAAGATAACAATGGCAACTACTGGCATTTTGCCACCATGGCCATTTCGGTTAATTACAAGTTTGAACGTAGGTTGGGCATGTACCCGGCAGGTTTTGAACCGGAAGACGGTCAAATGTATGTAAACACTGCTTATGGTGATTATCCCCATTATTTGCCGGAAACCAAGGTGGAAAACCATAAAAACCGTTTTACCGGATGGATGTTGCTTTCCTATGATAAACCCGTTAAAACCAATTCGCCTTTAGTTGAAGGTTCTCCAAATGTGGTCGACGAAAGTGATCAAGGCTATATGCAGGAACAGATTACAGGTTTCGGAATCGGTCGAATCAATGATGAGGAAATTCGTTCCTATTGGGTTTCCAAGGCGAACAACGATTCCATTTATGTAGAAATCGACCTGGAAAATACCTGTGATGTGAGGGCGGTTCAAATCAATTTTCAGGATTATAAGAGTACTATTTTTGGTCGACCGGACAACTTAAGACAACAGTTCAGGATTACATCCTCCCTTGATGGAAAAAGCTGGAAAACCATTTCGGATTATTCCAAGAACCAGCGTGATATGCCCCATGGCTACATAGAACTGGATAGTCCTGCAACGGCACGCTATATTAGATATGAACACGTATATTGTTCCAACAAGCATCTTGCTATTTCTGAATTAAGGGTTTTTGGGAATGGAAAAGGAAAAGCACCTCGAACTCCGAAAAATTTTGAGGTTGCCCGGCAAGAAGATAGGAGAAATGTCAACCTCACTTGGGGCGAGGTGAAAGGTGCAACGGGGTATGTGGTTTACTGGGGCATTCATCCCAAAAAATTAAATCTTTCAGCACAGATATACGATTTTCCCAACTATGAGTTGCGCGCATTGAACACAGAACAGAAATATTACTTTCAAATTGAAGCTTTCAATGAAAATGGCATATCCAAGCGAAGTGAAATACGTTCTGCAGAGTGACATTCCCAAATTGATGGTAACACTACTGTGTCTTTTGCTATTCTTTCAGGCATGGGCGCAACATAAAGATTCAACCCCCAATATCGTTTTTATTTTTGCGGATGACTTGGGCTATGGCGATTTGGGTTGTTTTGGGGCCACTGACATTAAAACCCCCAATATTGATCGCTTGGCCCAAGAAGGAATAAAGTTTACCGATTTTTATTCCGCCTCTTCAGTTTGCAGCCCTTCAAGAGCGGCATTATTGGCCGGACGATATCCCCAACGAATGGGCATCAACAACGTATTCTTTCCTGATAGTTTTACAGGTATGGCCCAAAGCGAGATTACACTGGCCGAACTAGTGAAAGAAAAAAAATATCAGACCGGGATCATCGGTAAATGGCACCTGGGCCATCGTGAGAAGTTTTTACCCTTACAGCAAGGGTTCGACCATTACTTTGGGATTCCCTATAGCAATGACATGTCCAGTGTGGTTTATATGCGTAATAACGAGGTTGTGGATTACCATGTAGACCAAAGCCAAATGACGAAGACCTATACCGAAGAAGCCTTGAGTTTTATAGAGAAGAACAAGGATAATCCTTTCTTCTTATATGTGGCCCATAATATGCCCCATGTTCCCATTCACGCATCTGAGGATTTTAAGAATACATCGCAAAGAGGGTTGTATGGGGATGTTATTGAGGAACTGGATTGGAGCGTGGGACAAATTTTGAACAGACTAGAGTCACTAAGACTTCTCGATAATACCATAGTTGTTTTTACAAGTGATAACGGCCCTTGGTTGGTGATGGAGGAGTACGGAGGAAGCGCTGGGATTTTAAGGGAGGGAAAACAGTTTACCTTTGATGGAGGAATGCGTGTTCCAACGGTAGCAATGTGGAAGAAAAGGGTCAAGCCAGGAATAGTATATGACGGATTGGCCACTCAAATGGATTGGTTTCCCACCTTTGCCCATCTTTTGGACATCCCCATTCCGAATGATAGGGAAATTGATGGTTCGGATATTTCAGCCGTTCTGCTTCAAAGTGGGAAACGTATGGGCAACACTTTTCTTTTTTTTGATGGAAGCAGACTTCAAGCCTTCCGTGAGGGCAAGTGGAAAATCAAAAAACCGTACAAAGGGACAAAGGGCAGTCCATGGCAAAAACCTGTTGCCGCACATGATACGTTATTATTTGATTTAAGCAAAGACCCTGGCGAAATGAAAAACCTCTATCAAGAAAACAAATCTTTAGCGTTGGAGCTTTTTTCCAAAATGGAACAAGAATATCGGCAATTGGGACCCTTGCCAAAATCATTGATTGTTACAACTGGAAAAGATAACAGTCATTTTGAATATCTTAAAGGCAAAAAAGAGTAATGCGCTCACGGAGAAACTCTTTTAATCAGGCTAAAACATTTCTTTGGAGAAAGGTTCCAACATTTTTCTTTTGGTTATGGCTTAGCTTGACTTTGACCCAATGTATTGAAAAAAATAAAAAAAGCGAGCGAAATCCAGATATTTCCCAATCCGTGGAAAATGATTTCGATGTCTTGATAGAAAAACCAAAAGATAATAAAACTCCAGAAGGAATGGTTTGGATTCCTGGAGGTTCCTTTACCATGGGTGCAGTAGCTTTCGACTCCTTGGCCATGTCACATGAAAAACCCAATCACACGGTTTGGATTGATGGTTTTTTTATGGATAGTACGGAAGTGACGAATGCACAGTTTGGAAAATTCGTTCAGGAGACCGGCTATGTCACAGTTGCCGAAAGGGAAATTGATTGGGAGAATATGAAAGACCAATTACCTGCTGACACCCCAAAACCACCAGATTCAATTCTTCAGCCAGGTTCCTTGATTTTTGGGAAGCCACAACAGGCCGTACAAAACCTCAGTGACTACACACAGTGGTGGCAATGGAAAATAGGGGCCAATTGGAAACATCCCTTAGGCCCTGGCAGTGATTTAACGGGCAAAGAGAGTCATCCTGTGGTCCACATTGCCTATGAGGATGCGGTGGCTTACTGCAAATGGTCCGGTACCAGACTTCCAACGGAAGCAGAATGGGAATATGCAGCAAGAGGGGGAACCAAGGACTCCAGATTTCCATGGGGCAATGAAAAAAAGGATTTATCCCGACTGGCAAATACTTGGACAGGTACTTTTCCGTCAGAAAATGATGCCAAAGACGGATATTTAAACAAAGCACCGGTTGCTTCCTACCCCGCCAACAACTACGGATTGTATGACATGGTGGGAAATGTATGGGAATGGACCCAAGATTGGTACAATACTTCCTATTATAAAAAAATTGCAGCAACAGAAGGTAAAATCATCAATCCGAAAGGAGCCAATAAGGCGTACAATGCATATAACTCATATGCTGAAGAGAAAGTAATCAAAGGCGGGTCGTTTCTCTGTAATGAAAATTATTGTGCCAGTTATCGGGTATCTGCGAGAATGGCCAATACGTCGGATTCAGCTCAAGAGCACTTGGGGTTTAGGACGGTAAAATCAATTGGCAAAGATTAACCCAATATCTTCTAAGTACAGTTGCGGGAGCTATTTAGCAAAACCTAATAACGTCCACTTGAATCCCTTAAAATTCTATATCTTTAAAAGAGTGTTGTCTACTGATAGACCCTTACATAATCTACTTCCAACTTTTGTGGTAACACCTTATCGTCAATGTCAAAACCAGGCCAATTCCCCCCAATGGCAAAATTGATAATGAAGAAAAATGGTTGATTATATGGCCAGTTTTCTTTGGTCTTTTCTTGCGGTTGATAGGTGTAGTAGAGGGTGTCATCCACAAAAAAATCAATCTTTTCATTGTTCCACTCCATCGCATAGACATGAAATGCCTCAGTGGCAGTGTCTACCTCTAGACTTCCGGTATGGTTGTGCGACCCATGTGCCATTTTATTATGAACAGTACTGTGTACTTTATTTTGCAGTCTTCCAATGTGCTCCATGATATCCAATTCCCCACAGGTAGGCCAACCTACATCCCCGATATTACTTCCCAACATCCAAAGGGCGGGCCATGTACCATTGCCCGAAGGTAATTTGGCACGAAACTCCATCCGACCATATTGAAATTCCCGTTTTCCCTGAGAGTTTATCCTTCCAGAAAGATAGGTGTCCCCAACCTTCCGTGCCGTGATGATAAGTTTTCCGTCTTCTACTGCAATGGTCCCCGTTTTTACATAGGTCTGCAGCTCATTGTTTACCCAACCAGGCTTGGCTTCCCTTATGTTCCAGTTAAGCGTATCCAAGGCAGGACCATTAAACTCATCTGACCAAGCAAGTTTTAACATTCTTTGTTTTGTCGTTGTTGAATCTGCATTGGTTTTCATAAATTGCAATAGGAATGGGAAAGCAGGTTCGGTCATTTGATGACCATACCCATCCAATTCCAACAATTTGATTTTTGGGTGCCCCACTACTTTCATCATTCGCATGAAATAAGCATTCTCTTCATAGCGACCTAATAATTCAAGCTCCCTGTCGCCCGTAATGAGCAAAATTGGGGGAGAATCTTTTCTAACATGGTATAATGGGGCAAACTCATCGATTATGGGTTGCGTCGCAGGAATTCCGTTTTCTTTTCTGATGGTAAAATGTGTTACGGTGTGACCACTTAGTGAAACTATCCCAGCCAGGTTATTGGCATCCATATTATGCCTTGACAACCACTTTTTGTCCAAGCCAATCATACTGGCCAAATAGCCCCCTGCTGAATGGCCCGAAACAAAAATTTTGTTTGGAGCACCCCCATAGTCCCCAATATTTTTAAAGACCCACGCTATGGCCGCTGCTGCGTCTTCTATATGTTTTGGGTTCTTGACTTTGGGATATAATCTGTAATTGACAGCGACTATGGCGATTCCTTGTCCCTTAAGTCGTTCTGGAATAAACTTATCACCACTTTCCAATCCCCCTCCATGAAACCAGACTATTGTAGCGAAATTCTTTTTATTATTTGGATGGTAAATATCCAAGACACATTTTTCGGCTGCATAACTATCAGATTTATTAATGGAATCCGGATAATAACGAATGTTGAAAATAGATGAATATGTCTCTTTCTGGGCTTGATGCGCCTGCCCTACCAATAGGCAGAAAAACAACAAAATTAGCTTTCTCATTAGTTCGATCTAGAATTCCCGTCACCTTGATAATTCGGATTTGGTTCAGGCAATTTAGCGTTCATTTCCAGTAACATTGCATCCATTTTTTTCTTCAACTCCTCAATTTTTTCAGGATACTCCTTGGTAAGATCATAACTCTCAGAAAGGTCTTTTCGTAAATTAAAAAGTTCATAACGCTTATCTTCATAATGATGGATTAACTTCCAATCACCTTCGCGATAGGCGGTGGACGGTTTACCTCCTTGCGGACTATAATGGGGTAAATGCCACAGTAAACCCCGGTTTTGCAGGGTATCGCCATTAAACAAAGGAACAAGGCTAACCCCGTCGGAAGTTCTTTTCCCAATACTGGCAACTTCCATAAGGGTATTGAAGAAATCCTGGCCCACCACAGGTGTTGAATCCAATTTAGCCTCATTGATTACTAAGGGCCAACGTACCAATAAAGGTTCGCGAATACCGCCTTCATAGACGTAGCCTTTTCCCTCACGCAACATTCCGTTGTCCGTAGGCGGTGTGTGCTTGGCAAAGGCAGGCACTTCCCTTACCGAAAGCCCGCCATTGTCTGATGTGAAGATGACTATTGTATTCTCTTTAATCTCCAGTTCATCTAGCTTCTTTAAAATTCGACCTACATTGATATCAATACTTTCCACCATGGCCGCATAGTGAATATTGGGCAATAGCGATTCATCAGCGACACCTCTTTTTTTTCGATATTTTTCCACCAAACTGTCCTTGGCTTCAATGGGTACATGAGGCGAATAGTAATTGAGGCTCATGAAAAAAGTTGAATCCTTTTTTTTGGTGATATAATCTATAGCCTGGTTTGTCAACACATCAGTAAGATAATCCCCTTCTTTCGAAGAATCTTGGATTTCTGGTTTTTCGCCTTTGGCAAAGAAAGGATAGAAAAAACTTTGCGGAAGACCGTTCCATGCACCGGCAATGTTCAAATCAAATCCACGATTATCGGGCTTGAATTTTCCACCACCAAGGTGCCATTTACCTATAAAGGCCGTATGATATTTTTTTTCCTTCAGTGCTTCAGCAATAGTCTCGAACTCCAAATTAAGTTGTTGTGCAATGGGCGGCGTCTGGAGTTTTTGATTGGGTCCTGCGGGATGGTTGCCATGGATGTGCTCCGTAATATTAACTGTGATAGGATGTAATCCTGTTATCAAGCTTGCCCTTGAAGGGCTACAAAGTGGTGCTGCAGCATAGGCGTCGGTAAATCGGATACCTTCGGAAGCCAATTTGTCCAGATTGGGAGTTTCTATAAAGTCATTACCGTAACAGCCCAAGTCATACCACCCCAAATCATCCGCGACAATCATGATGATGTTTGGGTTCTCGGGCATTTTTTCTTCACCACAGGAGATTAAAAAACATAAAAACAGTGTCGTTTTTAAAAAAATCTTACAGCAACGAATGGTCATTATGGACTTTGATTGAGAATGTTATACGCCTAAAAGTAGTGAAGCGTAAACGAAGTTGCATCATGTACTCTCCTGTATAATTGTGCACCGTATGCTACAGGATACTTTTCAAAGAATAAAGTAGGAATTTTAAAGTCTAAACTCCTGCACTATGAAAGTTTTGTTAAGAAATGTCTTCTCGGCATTTCTATGTTTCTGTCCTTTGCTATTAATTGCCCAAAAAATTACTGTGGACAACACTATGCCCAGATTGGATGAAAAAGGCCAAATTGTTGATGCGCATGACGGTAGAATCATTCAATTTGGTGACCGCTACTATTGGTATGGTACCGCTTACGGCAACACAAATGGATTTACCACCAAAAACCAGTATGTATCTTACAGTTCTTCCGATTTAAAGAACTGGAAAAGTCATGGCCCCTTATTGAAAAATCAGCCTATTGGAGTTCACTATCGTCCTCATGTGATCTATAATAAAACAACCAAGAACTATGTGCTATGGTACAATTGGTACCCCAAATTATGGGATGGTCAGTTCGGAGTGGCCATTAGTAAAAACCCCGAGGGGCCATTTACTATTGTCAATGATAACACTTCCATGGCGCATTCTGATATTGGCTTGGGTGACCTGGGGCTCTTTGTGGATGATGATGGCTCTGCCTATGTCAGTTACAACACTATTAAAGACCACCAAGTTTCAGTAGAAAAGCTTTCCGATGATTATCTGTCTTCAACTAAAGAGAATGGCGGTTTCATAGCCAAGCACATGGAAGCTGGTGCAATGTTTAAGAGGAATGGTAAATATTATTTACTTACGGACTATACTTGTTGCTTTTGCAATTATGGTTCCGGGGCACGGGTGTATATCTCAGAAAACCCTATGACGGGATACAAACTTAAAGGAAACATAAATCGCTATCCTGGTAAATTTTCAGGTATTTTGAATGATGGAATTTACACCGGTACGCTATACGAAACCTTATCTAAGCATGAGGATGCTTTTGATGCTGTGGAAATTAGGCTTGAAAAAAATGTAAAAGTAAATGCGTTGAATATTCACTTGTTCACTGGAAATCGCCCGGAGAATTGTGGCGATGTGAGCAATCCACGGGTGCATCCTAAAATAGAGATTCCTTCTTTCAAGGTTTTCAAAAAAGCAAATGGCGAATGGTCCGAAGTGAAAATCACTTCGCAAAACATTCAGAAAAGTGCTTTAAAGAGCGAGCTGACATTAACATTGGAAACCACAGAAGCCAATCACCTTAAAATTCAACCATCCACTATCGATTATGCCTTTGATGAAATATATGTTAATGAGGTGGAAATCATCCAAAAAGACAACCATAAAACTAAACGGGATGATTTTGAGGTCTTTATAATCGGTAAAAAAATAAGGCCACGACCTATTATTCCCGCACAACAGACCTACGTTATGAAATTGAATACGGATAAAGGTGAAGAATTTATATGGATGGGTGATCTATGGGGTTCGGCTTCAGATAATATCAAGGGGCATGATTACCAATATTGGAGTAAACCTTTGGAATTTTACGAGGATGGCTCAATTAAACCTATGAAGTGGCAGCACACCTGGTCGGTAGAAGCCAAAAAATAAAGGCTAGGTCAACTGGTTCCCAATACCTATGATGATTGTGGAAGCAATCAATATAGCTAGGCCAACGCTCAATATCAGAATGGCTTTTTTGCTTACACCCTTCCACTCTTTGGTGATTAAGCCCCACATTGTACTAAAAATGATAATAAAGGCCATATGCAGTGTCCAACTGGCAAAGTCATGTTCACCCATTTGTGTAGAGCCCATTCCGTAAAACATAAACTGGCAATACCATGTGGTACCAGCAATAGCTGCAAAGAGATAATTTATTTTTAATGGTGTTGTCTTGTCACTATAATCTTTATAGCTCTTCTTTTTAATATTCAAATAGCCGCACCAAATCAAATTGGAAGTAAAACCTCCTGCAAGGATGACAACAAAAACAGGGCCGTTTTGCCATAATACTGGAGCATTGTTATGGACTGCTAATTCAGAAATGTGGCTTCCCGCGGCAATCCCAAAAGCAAAGCAAGCACTCATAATACCCGCAAAAATGGCAACGATAACTCCTTTTTTGAGATTGAATTCTTTAACACCTTTTTGTTTTTCTTCATCAGAAAGTTCTCTGTCCTTAAGAATCCCAGCCCTTCCACAAATAACGATTCCGATAAGACAGATTCCAATTCCTACTAACACCACCTGGCCTGAAGTGGTTTGCAACAGCGAATTGAATTTTCCTTCGTAAATGGGAGGTATTAAGGTTCCAAAAGCCGCAGTAAGTCCTAAAGCCAATGCCATCCCCAGAGACATTCCCAAATAGCGCATGGCCATTCCAAAGGTTAATCCCCCGATTCCCCAAAGCACCCCAAAAAAATACGTCCAAAGGATAGTTGAGGACTCTGTTTCGGATAGAATGGCAATAGTTTGTGGCACTGTAATGAGCGAAACCACCCATGGAACGATCAACCAAGCAAAAAAGCCATTGACCAGCCAGCCACTTTCCCAGGACCACCTTTTAATTTTTTTAATAGGAAGGTAGAAAGAGCCCGCAGCAAAACCTCCGATGGCATGAAAAACTATTCCTAATACTGAATTTATCATGAAATGATATGTATGAAGCGATAGGTTCCTGTATCCTTAACAAATGGTGACATGTCTGACGCTTAACAAATCCGCAATTTTGCTAATGGTTGAAGATTTATGCCCTACGCCTATTGCACAATGATGTGATGGCCCGGCCATTGACCATTGATTTATAAAATCCCTTATGGAAATTGGAAACCTGTATCGAGAATTTGTATTTCCGATATGCAGTGTTGGACCATCAACGGATTCACCTTCGGCGGTCAGTAAATAGATTTCTCCTATGCTGTTTTGGCATACAGACAGCAGTGTTACGGGACCGCTAGCAACTTTCATCTGAATGGACAATCCTTTTCCTGGCTTTCCGTGATAAACAGGTAAAGGGACCAAACCCACCCGGCCATCGGCTATCGTAAAATGCGCAGGCCCGTCGTGCCCAAGAAGAATGACATCATCTTCAAAATCCATCGCATAAAACTCTGAAAAAGAGCCACCTGCTCCTAGAATATCCATAATTTTCATGGCCTGAACATTCTTGATTTCCAACTCTCCGGCAACAGGTATATTTTTTCCTGTAAGGGCAGTAAAACCAGGAATCAGGGAAGTGACAATATCTTCATAACCAGGGTCTCCATCTCCTTCATAATAATATGCCAATGAGCCAAGTTGAAACTTCTCCACTAGCTTATCCAAAGCTACCGATGTTTGTGCCGCCCGTTTCAATTCGTAATCATCACAATCCTTTGATACTTCAAACAATGTATTGAACTCCTCTAGTTTTCGAATTATTTCTTCATTCGAGACCTGTTCTCTGATATTCTTCAACGTGCCAAACTCCAAAATCTCAAAGTGATTTCCAAAAACAACGGCCTGTTGGGTCAAATCACTATAGACGTCCAACATGCCATTGTAGTAATGGCCCAAAACCCCCACACGATTGTTACCCATAATCTTGAGGACCGTAAAGGCATCAACATATTCCTTGATTTCATTCCAAACATAATCTTCCTCCAAATAACCAGAAACTAGGTATAAGTCAATACGAGCCCTATTAAATACGCTTGAGATCTCCGGGACAACGCAACTTTGGCAATAGGCAAGCCATTCACCCGTCATTTTACCCCTATCACCCATAGCATTGATTTTTTTGTAATCGATGGATTTTTCTGGTTGAAGGTTAAGCACAATGATTGGTACCTTGGTCTTTTGAGCTATGGGCAACACATTATGGGAAAGCGCGTAGGTAGAAATGAACAGAAAAATACAGTCAACATCATTTGTATTAAAAAGAGTAGCTGCTGCATTTGCTTTGTAAGGATCATCAACCATTCCAGCATCAATAACTTCTACGTCAAAATCTTCAATTCTTTTCTTTATGATATTCTGATATCCGATCAATCGCTCTTGCAAACCTTCAAACTGCCCCCAGTAGGTATCTAATCCAATACCAAATAATCCTGTTTTAATCATTACCTATAGTCTACTTAATACGTAATCTGAAAAATTCCTATTTGAAGCTTTTTATTCTGTTGCTTCGACTTTGTAATAGCCCGAATCAATTTCGAATAGTTTAAAACCTTCTTCTTCGGCATAAACCACTTCCACTCCATTTACCATTATGCCTTTGTATTTCGAAGGAATATAAACCATTGCCTTTGTTTCATCTGGGACTTCTATAATCAGCTGATACGTTTCTTCATTTTTTACCTCCACCTTAACAGTGCCTTTCACCGTGGGAACCAAAGCAGAGATATGTTTCAAAAATCCGGGTTGGGATCTAACCCGAAATGTTTCCCATCCAGCCGAAGTAGGTTCTATGCCTGCCGCATACTGATACAATAACGTAAGACCCCCACCACTCCATGCGTGATTGGTGGTTCCCCCTCCAAAACCTTCTGCGCCAACACCCCAACCTTCCCACAAGGTGGTATAGGTGGTATCGAGTACCATTTTGGAAAAACGTTCTTTCATACGATGCAAGGCAAAATCCTCATAACCCATCATGTACAAAGCTTCAAGCACATATTTTTCCATATATGGACTGGCATGTTTTTCGGTTTGAAGGACTTGAAAGATGGCTTCGTATTTATCAGAATCCGCTAAACCTGAAACGACAGCCAGACCCTGCGAACGATCGTCGGTCTTGCCTTTGTAATCTTTTGACCTATAGTGACCATCCCTCCAAAATTGTTCGTTAAAAGCAGTCTTAAGTCCTTTCATAAGATATGCGACCGAATCTGCCTCTTTTTGCTTTCGCATAGCTTCCGACATTTTGGCATAGCCCTTGAGTGCCAAATAATACTGGGTATTCATTAAGAGAGGAATATCCCGGTTGTCTCCCCAGTCGCCCCAAGTCCAATCCCCTCTTCGAACATTTAAGGTACCATCGTCTTTAAGTTTCCAAAGTGAGAGATAGCGCTTAACCGGTTCGTGTACCTTTTTAATCGTTTCAAGATTACCCGTGTTCAAGTAATAGTTCCAAAAGCCATAATACCCAACGCTCATAAGCATCTGTCCAGGTAATTCCTGATTCCAATTCCCAGCGGGTATGGGAGAAAAAATAGTACTGTCAGGGCGCTGCCAGTTCATCAGTTCCAACATTCCTTTTCTCATCAATGCATCAGCCGAGCGATCTAGTGCATAAAAGGCTTCACCACTTTCCAATACCACATCGCCCCACCACTGGGCACGCTCGCGGCCAGGAGTGTCCATATAATTATCTCGCATCGTAACGTACAGCGTACGTATTGCTTTCTTGCACATTTGATTATAAAAATCATCATCCACCTGAATGCTCCCTGCAAACTCAGTGTCGAATCCTGTTTCACGATATTTTAAATCGAGGACCTCAATCCCTTCGGGAATCACATAATACATTACATGCCCATTAATCCAACCCAAAGATTCATAGGCTTGTTGGCCTTCTTTGGTGACGTACTCTGCCCGCATGTTATATTCTGAACCACCTTTATAATTGTCAGTAAGCATCGTGATTCTTTTACCATCTTTGGATTTGATTTTGAAATAGGGGGTGAATTGACCATTATAAGGGAGGTTGCATTTAATGGTATCTCCATTGCTCACAAAAGGAAAACTGATGGTATTCTCGTAGTTTTTTAGTCCGACGTCTTTCCAAAAGGGGATTGGGCGTTTCACCAAATTGTTCCAAGGAGGGGCGATTCCTGTACCAAGTATTTTTGCAGAAGGCCAGTTGCTGTCGTCAAAATCAGAATTTACCCATTCAGGAATATCTTCCCGTGCATCAAAAACCACATTGGATTCGGGTAATCGCCAGTTTGGTTGAGGGTCTTCGCTTTCAGAAACATAGGCTGGATGTGGAATAGCCTTCCAAGAGTCATCACTTGTCATCAACAGGCTATCGCCTTGGTACAATTCAGTTATCATTCCGGCTTGACCACTGGATTTATGCGTCATTCCCTCTTTACCAAAATACCACATTAAAACAACCAACGTGTTTTCACTTTTTTGAAGTTTCCCGCTCAAATCTACCTCATCATAATAGGTGTCATCAGGGTTGGGACCACGTTTTAAACCACCCTCAAACAAAATCATCTCACCATTGAGGTACAGCCAGTACTTTGAATCCACTGCAATACGAAGCGTTGTAGGGGTTCCTGTGTTTTCAATCACAAACTGCTTTCGAAAAGCAATCCAAGCATTTTTTTCCGGCAAAGCATTTTGAGTAGTAATCCAACTGGCCCGCCAATTGGCTGTAATGATTGGATGATAATTGTATTGCTTTGGATAGGCCTCCTTTTGGATGTCCTTTCGTAAATCACAGGATCCAAGAATCAATAAGAGAACAAACAAGTAACCAACCCCAAATTTAATCCTATGTGATTTAACCATTTTCATTGTAATGGAATGATTTTAAATGAGTAGCTACACGGTTTTGCATCGACCCGAAAAGCCTTATGTGGACGTGCATCCAAATTCCAAGTATTGTCTCCGCCCACTCCCATTTGTTTGTAATCGATGTTTAAGGTAATCGTTTCTCCGAAAGTCAATTCCTCAATGCGGTTGGCCTTTTCAATCTGTTCTTGGGTGAAGGGCCAGGCACTGAAACTTACTGGATTATCAACGGATTCAATGCGAAGGCTTTTTCCATCTGGATTAGTTAATTCTGCCCAGTATACTTCAGCCTTGTTACTGCTTTCCTGTGGACGTACATAGTAGGTAAAATCATTCTTTACCGATTCCGTGTAATTACCAAAAAAGGCACCGGTTTTTTTATCTGCATAACTTTCCAAGGGTCCTCGCCCAAACCATTTCAGTTGGTCATATTCCGAAGGAATCTGCAACTGCCAACCCACTCTTGGCATTTCGGGCATAGTAGCTTCAGGTTGAAAATGATAGTTTACATGCAAAGTGCCATCACCCCATAAAGCATAGGTCTGCGTCACTATTGCTTTGGAATTTGCCAATTGGTGGGTAGTAATTACTTTGATATCCTCTTCGGTCTTGAATGTGGAGATGCTACTGAGCTTTTGTTGAGCGGATGCCTCTTTCCAAAACCCTTGACGTTTTATAATGCCTGAAGCAAGATCATTGTCTGTGGGTGCACGCCAAAAGTTGGGCTTGGGTGCAGCACTAATGAGATTTTTGCCATCCATCTCATAAACCACCAATCTACCGCTTCTTTTATCAAATACTAATTTGGCGGTTTGTGTGGTGATTATGATTTCAGATGAGGACTCCATGAGTTGGGGAGCAGAGTTTTTCTCAGTAATCTTTAAGTGGGGAGCATGTGTTAGTAAAAACTGTCCACTGGCTATGGCATAGCCTTTCTTGGCCCAGGGTTTATCTTCTTTCAATATAAAGGAAATCTTCAAGTGATAGTGAAACCCTTGTTTCACATCTATTTGGGGAAGTTCTAGCCGTAACTTCCCTGAAATCCCCGCTTCAACATCAGGCGAATCTGTTGTGCCACTTTGGATGGGCTTTCCATCTTCCAGAATTTCCCAAACAAGATCATAGGCGTTCAAATTTGTTCTGAAATGACGATTTTCAACCGTGAATAGTCCTTTGGAAATACTATCGGCAGTTATTTTGACCCGCTGCCATACGTATTTGGCCTGCCATCCCGCAGATTTTATTCTTCCATCAGCAGAAATCAATCCCTTTTGAACAGGATTCAAATCAGCCTGTGCCTGACCGAAGTCTTTACCATGTTTCCACAATGGCTTTGTGTCTCCACCTTCCTTAAAAACCAATTGGTCCCTCCAATCCCATACAAAGCCCCCAACAAGTCGTCTATATTTCCGAATAGCTTTCCAATACCCTTCTAAATCTCCTGTGGAATTGCCTTGGGAATGGGCATATTCGCACCAAATCACTGGTCGATTGTCATCAGATTTTGTGGAAAGGTCAATCATGTCATCGGTAAGGCGGTACATTCTGCTCAAAAAATCGGTATAAACTCGGTCTTTTGGTTCGGGTTTCGGCCAGTTATAGCCATAGATGTTTTGTGCTCCTTCGGCATGAATGGGACGTGTGGGGTCAAATTCCTTTATCCAAGCTGATAGTGCCGCATGATTGGGCCCAAAACCGGCTTCGTTCCCCAGGGACCAACTCACAATGCTCGGATAATTCTTGTCACGCTCTACCATACGGATACCACGTTCCAAAAAAGTGGTATGCCAAGCCGGAATGTTACTGAACAAAGAGCCTTTACCATGACTCTCAATATTGGCCTCGTCCATAACGTAGATGCCGTATTCATCACAAAGCTCGTACCAATACGGCGGATTTGGATAGTGGGAGGAACGTGAAGCGTTTACATTAAGCTGTTTCATGAGCTCAGCATCACGGCGCATGGCTTCCTTGTTTTCTGCCTTTCCAGTAATGGCATCCCAATCGTGGCGATTCACACCATAGAGCAACACCGGAATACCATTCACCTTAAATTGCCCATCTGAAATATCAATCTCTCGGAAACCTACACGAGTACTGCGTGCTTCAACCAACTTCCCTTTGATATCTTTTAGGGATAGTACCAATGTGTAAAGATTAGGAAACTCGGCCGACCACTTTTTCGGGTTCTTTACATCGACCTTCATCAGGTTTTCGAAGGGTCGGTTTCCAATTTGCGGATAATGCTCTTTCAAAATCTTTTCCACTGGTATTTCCAAAGCCTTGGACAACACAGGCTGACTTTCTTCGTCATAGAGCTGTGCGGCGACTGTCCAATCCTTGGTGTCAACATTCACAAACTTTACAATTTCTGGACGTATCTGCAGTTCTGCGTCCTCATAGTTTTCATCTAAATCCGTTCGAACTTCAAAATCATACAACTGTACTTTGGGTGCTGCTTCCAGATAGACTTCACGCGTAATTCCGCTCATGCGCCAATGATCTTGGTCTTCCAAATAACTGCCATCACACCATTGCATAACTTGTAATGCAATTATGTTTTCTTTTTCCGTAAGAAATGGGGTAACATCAAACTCGGCAGGAAGACGGTTGTCCTCACTGTACCCAACGTAAATCCCATTGACCCATACCCGAAGCGCGGAAGATGCTGCCCCTATGTGCAAAGTCACTTGCATATTTTTCCATCCCTTGGGAAGGGTAATACGCTTTCGGTAACTTCCAGTGGGATTGTAGTCCTCAGGAACATTGGGTTGGTCCACCCCTTTCTTTTCCCAAATCTGATGGGTTAACCGGTGCCATGGTTTGCCATAACCGTACAGCTCCCAGTTAGACGGCACAGGCAACTCCTTCCAATTGCTGTCAGGATAGGCGGGTTGAAAAAAATCTTGTGGTGCTTTGGATGGCACCTCAACAAAGTGAAACTTCCAGATGCCGTTCAATGACAGTTTTCTTGGTGAAGCATCCCTATCTGCCGTAATGGCAAGTTTTTCATGGGGATAGGATATGGATGTGGCCCTTGCTGGTAGTTTATTGACGTTAACAACCTCTGGATTTTGCCAATGGGGCTTGGTCTGCGAATGGGAAACCTGAATCAAAGCAAACAGAAGTAGCATGTTCTGCAAATAAGACCAATAACATCTGCGGAAGTTGAACATACTACTCTGCTCTTTTTTTAATTTAAAGTACTTGTCTATCATAAAGGTTGATAGTTCCTTTACATTGGAATCTTGAATAAGGTTATTCTTTGCTTCAGGATTTTTGGCGAGGTCATATAATTCTTCAAATCCGATTACCAAAATATCTTCATACTTAAGCTAAAAGCGGTACAACCTATTTTTTAGATTGCACCGCTAAGATTGAAACTAAACTAACCCAAATTACTTAAGAGATTCTCTTTGTTCCCATCCGGGAGTTTATTGAAATCCAAATTTCTGCACTTGACCCAAGGGTATCCCCAATAAAGTGCTTTTGTCGGTATATGCATGCTTCTATATTTCTTAATAGTTTGCAGGCGTAACATCTGCAAAGCGAAAACCTAAGTAGATGTCATCAATTTTGGCAGTAGTGGTACCTCCATTAAATTTAAAACCGATTCCCTGCCAGCCACCGTTCAGTTCAGGAGCGGCAAAGGATACTGCCTCTGTTCCGTTAGCGGGTTCACTACCTGGGGTAGGATTGACAAACACCCGAACCAAATCGGGGTCTGCGGTTCCATTGGTTTCAATCTTGGCAACGAGCCATAGTGGACCATCCGCTACTGACACGTCTGTTGCGTCTATGTTATTGAAAGGTCCGAAGGTCATTATACCAAGAGGGGCACCTGGTGATATGGTCTTACCAATTCCCAAAAACTGGCCATTCGGTCCACCCCCGCCAAAGTCTTCTGCATCATTATCGACCAGCATGACGATCAATTCACCAGTGTCATCGGTTGCACCGGCAAACTCTGCTTGAAAAGCAAACCAGTACGTACGCCCATCATCCAGATAGGTTTCCGACAATCCCCTTTTGTAGCGTGTTGCGCCAACACTTGCGTCCAGTAATAAGGAATTGCCCGTTGTTTCTATTGAGAGTGTATTGTTTACAATTCCCCCTGCCTCTACATTTACGTCGCCCCCCGATAATCTAGCCCATGGGCCTGACCATCCATCTTCGGCAGCACCTTGTCCCTCAACGGTAGCATCAACAGTATAACTATCGAAGGTTTCAAAAGCTACGGGTGGGAGGTCTAGATAATTTAGGGGAGTAACATCCTGATACGTATTGCCTACGTAGATGTCATCAATTTTTACTGAGGAGGCATTCCCGCCGGTATACTTAAAGCCAACTCCCTGCCATCCACCACTGAGTTCAGGGGCAGCAAAGGACACAGCCTCCGTACCATCCACAGGTTCGGTACCAGGAGTAGGATTGACGAACAGTCGGACAAGGTCGGGGTCAGCAGTTCCATTGGTCTCTATCTTGGCTAGCAACCATAGCGCACCATCCGCCGTCACTGTTGTTGCCTCTACATTATTAAAAGGCCCAAAGGTCATTATACCCAGGGCGCCTGGAGTAATGGTTTTACCTATACCCAAAAATTGGCCATCTCCACCACCTGCTCCAAAACTTTCAGCATCATTATCGACCAGCATTACCTGTACTTCACCTCCGTCCAGGTCTGTATCACTAAACTCCGCTTGAAAAGCGAACCAGTATGTATTGCCATTATCCAAATAGGGTGTTGAGAAATTGCGTTTGTAGCGTGTATTGGCACCGCTTGCATCCAATAAGAGAGCATTTCCTGAAGATTCCACCGCAAGTGAATTATTTAAAATTCCACCTGACACCACATTTACATCATCTCCATCCAATTTTGTCCAGGCCCCTGCCCATCCATCAGCAGCGGCACCCTGCCCATCAACAGTAGCATCGGCCGTAAAACTATCGAACGTTTCAAAAACTATCGGTGGTAGCGGTGCTACGGGTTCAATAACTGTAACTGTCCTTTGAAATTGATCTTCTCCTGTACTATTGCCAGCAGTTAGAACAACTGTATAAGTACCTCCTTCTTCATAGGTATGGGTCGGGTTTTCTTCAGTAGAGGTTTGCCCATCCCCAAAATCCCAGCTGTAACTTTGCGGACCATCCACCGATCTATTTCTGAAGGTAACGGTAAGGTCAGTCAGATCAAACGTAAATAGGGTGTATGGCCCCTCCACGGTTGGCTCATTGTCATCCTCACACGAGACCAAAGCAAGTGATAGGATTGAAAGAAGAAGTACTGCAGCATTAAATGTAGTCTTCATGTCGTAATATTTTGTATCGAGTTAATATGTATAGTTTGGCAAAAAATGATCACTACCAGCCTTCATTTTGCGTAAAACCAAATTCTTCTACTTGCCCCAGGGGAATTCCCAGCAATGTTCTGATATTGGTATAGGCCTCCATGGGAACAGTTGCCTTTTCTGCTTTCTGTTCAATCCCATGCGCGGTCATTACTTCCACTGCCCTTCCCGTGCGAAGCAAATCAAACCATCGATGGTTTTCAAAAGCCAATTCCCTGCGGCGTTCATCCGCAATGGTCTGTTCCAAATCCGATGATTCTTCTGTACTTAGGCTTGAGTCTGGCATGGATCGGGCCCTAACCTGCAACAATAATGGAACGGGGTCACCACCACCCGTTTCTTCGTAGCACTCTGCCAGCATTAACATGGCATCGGCATAGCGAAACATTGGGAAGTTTACATCCTGTAATCCTTGGTCTTCAAAACCATAATTGAATTTGCTCATCCAAGGCTCAACCGTCGTGCCATCATCATAAAAAGAAATGTTGTGAAGAAAACGGGCGTCATCTGTATCATATAAATCGATGAGGTTTTGGGTAGGCTGGTTTTGCCCTGCCCTTGACCCGGCTGGACCACTGTCTCCCAAAATGTCACTACCGCTGTTGAACGGCACAAACCTTGATACAAAATTGGAGGCCTGACCGAGCGCAAAAGAGTATTGTATTTCAAACACCATTTCACTGTTGTTTTTGTTGTCAGGTGCAAAAATACTGGCATAGTCAGCCTGTAAGGAATAGCCCAGACTTTGCATTTGCTCCAACAATGCCTCTGCTGCTTGAAACTCTTGCAAGGCCATATGCATTTTTGCCTTTAGCATAAGTGCAGCACCTCTTGTGGCCCTTCCACTTTCTGTATTGTTCTGATTCGGCAACAAATCAATGGCCTCTTGAATGTCAGCCAAAATATTATCATAAACCTGGCCTACCGGTACCCGCTCCAAAAACTCATCGGATAAAATCTCATCCGGAGAATCCCCAGCCGAAGTAACAAAGGGTACGTCGCCAAAAAGCTGCGCCAAGTTGAAATAGAACCAACTACGTAAGAATAAAATCTCGCCCCTACGCACTTCTTTGATGGCTTCATTGATAAAAGTGACTCCATCGATATTCTCTAAAGCAAAGTTGGCCCTAGAAATGCCTGAATAGCTTTTATTCCAATAATCACCGAGATTGGGATTGGCCGAGAGCATCAAGAATAAATCAACCTCTTCATTGCTGATGCCACCCCTATCGGCAGGATTAAATTGAAAAGAACTGTTGTCAGACCGATTTTCACCGAATCGCCAATGCTCACTATTCATTAATCCTCGATTGGTATTGTAGATTCCTGCTATCGCCTCGTTGATTTGATCTTCGGTCTCAAAGAAATTCTGAGGGGTCTGAAAGGTTTCAGGGGCTTGCTCCAAAAAATCATCACAGCCTACAAAAAGGAAGATAGTTGTCAATACTAGAATTGATAATATCGTGTTGTTCTTCATCACAGTATTTTTAAAATGTAACATTTACGCCCAATGTGTAGATTCTCGAAATGGGATATGCCCCATAGTTCACGTTCCTGACCAGAGCGGTATCAGCAGAACGGTTGATTTCGGGATTCCCCATGTCATATTCCGTGAACAAAAATGGATTTTGGATACTGGTATATATCCTGGCATTTTTGAAAACGTTGCCCACCGCGTCACCACTGATATTGTAGCCAAGGGTAATATTTCTGACCCATAGATAATCGGCATCGTCAACAGAAAGTGAGTTCGGAAGACGGAAACGTTGCCTGCTGAGATCACTAGCGGTACCGGGTATCGTTTTGGTTGTGGGGTCATCACCCGGCCTCCAACGGTTCAATTGCCTTCTATCTACGTTGAACACCCCGTCTTGATTGCCATTGTACTGGTTGGTACCATTAAAAATTTGTTGACCGACCGTACCTGCGAAGATGACGCTCAAGTCCAAATCTTTGTATCGAAAGTTATGCACCATACCGTAAATAAAATCAGGATTTGGATTACCGATAATCACAAAATCTTCTTGATCCCCAAGATCTCCGTCACCGTTACCATCCTCATATTTTAATGATCCCTCAACCGCTCCTGGATACTTAGGAACATTGGGGTCATCAATCTCAGCTTGGGTGAACAAACCCGTTACGTTAAAACCTCTATACAAACCTACCTGTTCACCTATTGCAGTTTCGGTAAACTGTCTCGCAATGGCACCCCGTCTGATAAATCCTGCTTCAGCGGCAAGATCGAGCACCTTGCTACGATTTCGGGTAAAATTGAAGTTGGCATCCCATTGAAAATCCTTACCACCGAATACATTGTTTAAGCGAAGTTCGACTTCAAAACCCTTATTTTCGATGCTTCCCAAATTGGTCAAGATTTCGCTGAAACCCGAGGTTCTTGGTAACGGAAGTCCAGAAAGAAAGCCTTCTGTTTCAATATCATAGTAATCGATACCCAAGAATATTTTGTCATTTAAAAATCCGAGGTCCAGACCCAGATTAAGTTCCTTGGCCTCTTCCCAGGTCAACAAGGAATTGGGCAGGGCAGTAACAGCACTACCTGGAGCATTATTTCCTCCAAAAACATAGTCAGGATTAGGTGTATTGGGATCAGAGGGGTTAATTCTTCCCTGCGCTTGAAAGTTTCCGATATTGGCATTGCTACCACTGATACCGTAACCTCCCTCAAGCTTGAATTCTGACACCGTACTTTTTATCCCTTCCCAAAAAGGTTCGTTTGAAATTCGCCATGCTGCGGCCACAGATGGAAAATTACCGTATCGGGTATTCGCACCGAACCGTGAGGAGCCATCCCTACGTATAGTTCCTGTAACATAATATCTGTTCTTGTAAGCATAATCCAATCTACCGATAAGGGAGACCAAGCTGTTTTCTCCAGCGGCACCTCGACCCGTAAAATTGTTAGGATTCTCAGGATCAACGTTGTCAGAATCCGGAATTCGAATTGATTCGTCGATAATATTTACCGCCCTAATAATGGTATTATCAAACCGCCTATTTTCCATGTTAAAACCTGCCAAAACATCAATCCTGTGGTCATCGGCTATGGTGGTAGAATAGCTCAAGGTGTTTTCCCAAATCCAATTGAAGTTGGTCAATTCATCGATGCCCGCTCGTGCTTGACGGGTACCCAAAAGATTAGGGGTCGTATTACCCGAACCCGGAAAATCAGAAGGCTCAAAGAAGGTATTTCTTCTATCGGTGTATTGGATGGATCCAAAGGTTTTAGCGGTCAGCCCTTCCAAAATATCAACCTCCACGAATGACCCTGCCAATACTTGATTGGTACGTCGATTGTCTTCCCTGGCGGTCAACAAATAGACTGGATTCACATTATAAAATGGAATCACATCACCCAAAGCTACGTTGGTCAACTCACCATTCTCGTCAAAGACGGGTGCCGAAGGGTCTGTCCACCGTGATAACGGTACCGCCGCAAAAATGTTGAAGTTATCTCCTCCAGCATCCGTTCTACCCCCTGTCGCGACGGTTTGTGTGGGTGCCAGGTTCAAACCAAATCGAATATTGTCCGTTACATTGAAATCGATGTTTGCCCTGATGCTATATCTTTTGAAATTGGTGTTGATCAATGTACCATCTTGGTTGGTGTAGTTCGTTGAAATATTGTAGCGCACATTTTCCGTACCGCCGTTGATGCCAATATTGTATTCTGTAATGGGAGCGCTTCGGGTAATCTCATCAAACCAATTGGTACCTTCTCCCAAATCGCCCAAAGTAATCAAACGGTCTAAATCCGCTATCTCGCTTTGTCCCAAAGCACCTAAAGCAAAAAGCCTGTCTTCGAATAATTCTATTCTGTATCGTCGTAATTCTTCCGCATTCAATACATTGGGTTGTTCAAATTCAGGAATGGTCTGAAAACCTGTAGACGTACCGAAAGTAATGGTAGGTTTGCCTATTTTGCCCCGTTTGGTTGTAATGATCACCACCCCATTGGAAGCACGCGAACCATAGATGGCCTTTGCAGAAGCATCCTTAAGTACACTAATGGATTCAATACTATTGGGATCTATGGAACTGAGCACAAAATTATCACGTTGACTGTTGACATTCCCCAAGGGAATACCATCAACTACGTATAAAGGAGCGTTGTTATCCCCAGTAGAGGCAACACCCCGTATCAAGATTTCCGGTCCTCCGCCCGGAGCACCATTTTGCCTTAATTGCACCCCTGAAACCTGTCCTGAAAGGGCCTGTTCAAAAGTGGTTACAGGTAACTCCGCGATTGTCTCCGTCTGTATTGTAGATACGGCTCCGGTCAAATCTTCTCTGCTTCTGGTACCATAACCTATGACCACTACCTCATCTAACTGAGTTTGGCTTTCTTGTAGTGCCACATTGATAATGGTTTGGCCTGCTATCGGAATCTCTCTTTCCACATAGCCCACAAAAGAAAAGACTAGGACCGTAACACCACTAGGCACGGTAATGGAGTAATTCCCGTCAAAATCTGTTTGGACACCGATGGAAGTCCCTGTGACAATAACTGTGGCACCCGGCAATGGTTCTCCGGTTTCAGCGGTTACGGTGCCCGTTATGACCCTGTCTTGGCTAATAGCTGAAAAACCATTGAGGACCAGTGCCAAAAGCACCAAAAGAAAGGAAAGATGCTTAGAAACGGCTTTCCCAATTAGCTTTTTTTTCATGCTTAGTTTTGTTTAGTCGTTTGAATTTTTTTGAAAAAAAACCGGAAATACGCCTAAAAAATTTTCATGTAATCAAAAACTTACAGGTTTCAATGCGCATTCCTCAATACTTAACAATAATATAACCTAGAAAAAAACTATCCATCCTGTACTGTACTGTGGGGTAATTTGTTTAGGTAACAATGGGAATCCAGAAAGACCTTTCTGTGGTTTGTAATGGCAAGAAAGAATTATACAGAATGCCTATCTATAAGATTGAAGTCATTTTTTTGGGTAATCTTTTTGTCCTGCAATATCATTTCAGCAGCCTCAGTTCCCATCTTTGTAAAGTCGGTACTGATTACGGTAATCCCCAAAAGTTCCTTCAGTGGTGTGTCGTTATAGGAGATGATACCAATATCCTCCCCAAATTTATAATGCCGGTCTCTCAGTTGCTTGACCAGGTTTACCAAATCGGCTTCCTCTATGATGATAAAAAGGTCGTGCAGTTGTAATTCCATACTATCATAGATTTCATCAAGAACCTCATAATCAATGGCATGTTCGGCACAAAACTTAATAAATCCTGAGACAATTCCCTTAGGGTATGGATATACCGACTTTGATGGATAGACAAGAATGATTTTCTGGTACTTCTTTACCTTGTCCAGTCCTTTGGACAAAGCAACGTAAATATCCTCAGAAAAATCTTGATAGATGCGTCCTGCCTTCATGGAGAGGCTAAGAATATTTCTGTCTAGGATAATCAGTCTTTCTTCGGGAATTTTTCGAATGACTTCTAAAATCTCCCCAGTGCATCCCATATGTTGCAAATGCTCATTTTTAAAATGGGGCATGATTACAAACTGATCGTACTCCTTGGCCCTTTTTGCCAATATATCCTTGAAGACCGAAGGTTCACAGTGATAGATAAACAAATCGACTTGGGCTTTTGATCCCAATGTCTGCACAAAGGAGTTGAAGATTCTCATTTTGTAAGTGCTCAATTTATTAATGAGGAACAGCACTTTAATCTTCGAAGAAAAATCGGCCCTTGCCACATAGTACCCCTTTCCCTTTACTGATTCAATGATGTTTTGCCTTCTAAGAATACCATAGGCTTTTTCAACCGTATCACGCGAAAGCAAACACTCCTCACTCACCTCATTTATGGAAGGAATCTTCTCCCCTTTTTCCAAAAGACCCTTTCCAATGGCATCCATAACGGAGTCCACAATCTGTTTGTATTTTGGAATCCTGGAATTCACATCCACTTTTATATACTCGATACTATTCATGGCCATCGTTCACAAAACTAATCACGTTTACCTTAGAAAATATAGGCATTCAAAAGTATTAATAAAAAGTAGATTCATAAGTTTTAAGTATCTTGACGAGACAGTATAGTACAGGATGCCTAAACCCATCGCTTGTTCTATTTTCGTCTTGAAAGTGGTATAAAACACTTCAAAACTATGCAAACAAGAACATATAATCATGTCGATTATTTATGGGATGATACAAAGGCCGTTTCGTTAGAAAATGATGAAGTGGCCCTTTTTTTATATCGATCCAATATCCTAGGTGCCGATTTACGCATTACCAACTATGGGGGTGGAAACACAAGCTGTAAGACCATCGAAAAAGACCCATTGACCGACAAATCTGTAGAAGTGATGTGGGTTAAAGGTTCTGGAGGAGATATTGGTACGCTGACCCGACAAGGCATTGCAGGGCTCTATACTGAAAGACTCAGAAATCTAAAGAACGTATACCGTGGTCCGAACCATGAAGATGAGATGGTAGCGTTGTTCAACCATTGCCTATTTGATTTGAACAGTAAAGCACCTTCCATTGATACTCCGTTACACGGACTCCTTCCATTCAAACATATCGATCATCTACATCCCGACGCCCTGATTGCCATTGCCGCCACTAAGGACAGCAAAAAAATCACCCAAGAGATATGGGGTGATACCATGGGCTGGGTACCTTGGCAACGACCTGGTTTTGATTTGGGACTACAACTTGAAAAGTGCCTGAATGAAAATCCTGGTATTAGGGGGATTGTGTTGGAGAGTCATGGTCTCTTTACCTGGGGAGATACTTCTTATGAATGTTATGTAAACAGCCTTGAAGTTATTGAGATGGCCTCAGAATATATTAAAGAACACATTAAGAAAAATGGACAAGTGTTTGGTGGACAAAAAATTGATAGTCTCCCTTCAGAACAACGTAAAGCTCAGGCCACCAAATTAGCACCTATTTTAAGGGGTCTTTGCTCCAGTGAAAATATAATGATAGGTCATTTTACGGATGAAGATAGGGTGCTGGAGTTCATCAATAGCAATGACCTTGAAAAGCTTGCTCCACTTGGCACTTCGTGCCCCGATCATTTTCTTCGCACCAAAATCAAGCCCTTGGTTTTGTCCTTGGATAAGGAAGAAAATCTCAACAATTTTGATCACATAATCGGAAAGCTTGAGCCCCAGTTTGAAGCATATCGCAGTGATTATAAAGGCTATTATGAAAGTTGTAAACGCGACAACAGTCCGGCCATGCGGGACCCAAATCCAGTGGTCATCATTTATCCTGGAGTTGGCATGTTCACTTTTGCCAAAAACAAACAAACAGCACGTGTTGCCAGTGAATTTTATATCAATGCAATCAATGTGATGCGAGGTGCAGAGGCCATTTCAACCTACGTGGCACTTCCACGGCAAGAGGCTTTTGATATTGAATATTGGTTATTGGAAGAAGCCAAGTTGCAACGAATGCCCAAAGAAAGGCCGCTTTCTAGAAAAGTAGCTGTCATAACGGGAGCTACGGGCGGCATAGGAAAGGCCATCGCCGAAAAATTGGTAGCCGAGGGAGCTAATGTGGTCATAACCGACGTAAACCAAGAAGCTCTGGAAGAAACGACAAAGTCGATGAGCATAGATGAGGCCGTACAGACCATTTGTGACGTCACGGATGCTACCTCTATTGAAGAGACCTTTAACTTAACCTGCTTGAACTTTGGCGGTGTTGACATTGTGGTTCACTCTGCTGGTTTGGCCATCTCTAAGCCTTTGGCAGAAACTACCAAAAAAGATTGGCAACTTTTGCAAGATGTACTGGTCAAAGGACAGTTTTTACTGGCTCAGTACGGCGCTGATATCATGAAAAAACAGGGTTTAGGGGGAAACCTAGTCAATATTGCAAGTAAAAATGGATTGGTGGCTGGCCCCAATAATGTAGGATACGGAACAGCAAAAGCAGCCCAACAACACATGACCCGACTTTTGGCCGCCGAACTCGGAGCTGACAAAATACGGGTGAATACCGTAAACCCCGATGGAGTTATCGTTGGAAGCAAAATATGGGAAGGCGAATGGGCCGAAGGAAGGGCAAAAGCCTATGGGGTTTCTGTGGAAGAACTGCCAACGCATTATGCAAAGCGTAATTTATTGAACGAGATTATTTTGCCGGAAGATGTAGCCAATGCTGTATTTTCCTTGGTAGCCATATTGGATAAAAGTACGGGCAACACCATAAATGTTGATGGTGGAATGGCTAATGCATTTGTACGGTAAGGGTTTTGCCAGAACCAAAATCCATGGATGTCGTACCTTTAAAACAAGCGACATTCCTGGCCTATATGCAATAAAGAAATGAAGTTGAACGCTGAAATATTGAACGAGCAGAATCGCAGGTTTATCAAGACCCACGAGCCAGAGTACCATTTTCTTGCGGATAAGCTTGAAAAAAGAGGAGTTGACATAAAGCAAATTATTGAAAAAGTACAGGAACTACAAGTGGCCATTCCAAGTTGGGCGTTGGGCGCTGGAGGAACCCGTTTTGGAAGATTTTCATATCAAGGTGAACCCGCTTCTCTGGAAGATAAAATAAGTGATGTCGGTCTAATCCATGCTCTGACCAATACGGCGGGGGCAATTTCCTTGCACATTCCATGGGATGTGCCTGGAGATGTAAAAGCGATCAAAGAATTGGCCGCTTCTTTGGGTATTGAATTTGACGCGGTCAACTCCAACACTTTCCAAGACCAGCCGAACATGAAGAAAAGTTATCGGTTTGGTTCTTTGTGCAATACAGATTCCGCTGTGCGGGAACTTGCCATTCAGCACAACCTTGAGGTTATTGATATCGGAAAGAAACTAGGTTCCAAAAGTCTAACCGTATGGTTAGCCGATGGAAGTAATTTTCCCGGGCAACACAATTTCCAGGAAGCCTTGCAAAACACACAAGATAGCTTACAACATATTTATAAGTCCATGCCCGATGACTGGAAACTCTTTGTCGAATATAAACCTTACGAACCCAATTTTTATAGTACGGTGATTCAAGATTGGGGCACCTCCCTAATGCTGGCCGAGGCCTGTGGAGATCGGGCGTACACCTTGATTGATCTCGGGCACCATCTACCCAATACGAATATCGAACAAATTGTGGCCACCTTGATGATGAAGGGTAAGCTTGGTGGATTCCATTTTAACGACAGCAAATATGGTGATGATGATCTTACAGTAGGTTCTGTAAAACCCTATTCGCTTTTTTTGATTTGGAATGAACTGGTTTATGGAATGGAAAATAATTCCAACAATCCGATACCTGCCTGGATGATTGATGCCAGCCATAACATCAAAGATCCGTTGGAAGACCTCTTGCAATCGCTTGAGGCCATCCAAATTGCGTATGTTCAAGCACTTTTGGTTGACCAAAACGGCCTGCGGGAAGCCCAAAGGCAACAGGATGTAACGCTAAGCCAAGAAATTCTACAGGATGCCTTCCGAACTGATGTAAGGCCACTTATTCGAGAGGCTAGGTTACTTTCAAACGCTGCCTTGGAGCCCCTTCTCACCTATAGGGCGTTGAACCTTCGTGGTCAGTTGATCAAGGAAAGGGGTTCATACACCGTAGCTTCCGGACTTTAAGGTTTCATCATGACGAGCAAAAAGGTAACAGCCGTATTTGATATTGGTAAAACCAACAAGAAATTCTTTCTTTTTGATGCCAACTATCAAGAAGTGTATAAAGAATACATCCAAATTGAAGAGGTTATGGATGAAGATGGTGTTCCCACGGAAGACCTTCCGGCCTTACAAACTTGGATCATCGATTTGTTTGATAGAATCCTAGACAAAGAAGAGTACGCCATATCAGGTATCAATTTCTCCTCCTATGGTGCCAGTCTGGTACATTTGGACAAGCATGGAAAAGTGCTTACCCCTCTGTACAATTATCTTAAGCCCATTCCCCAGCAAATATTGGACGAGTTCTACATACTGTACGGAAAGCCTTCCGAAGTGGCCTTGGAAACAGCTTCACCACAATCCGGCATGCTTAATTCTGGGCTACAACTGTTTTGGTTAAAGAGGTCCAAACCGGAAGTTTTCAAAAAAATCAAGTATTCCCTTCACCTCCCCCAATATCTTTCTTATTTATTCACAGGGATTCCTTTAAGCGAATACACCAGCATAGGCTGCCATACAAACTTGTGGAATTTTCAAAAACAAGACTATCACCATTGGGTTTATGCCGAAGGCATCGACCAACTACTTCCACCAATTGTTTCAACACAAACCAGCATCAATCTCAATTATAAAGGCAAACCACTAATAATTGGCGTGGGCATCCATGATAGTTCATCGGCGCTTCTACCCTATCTTTTGGCGGAAAGGAGACCCTTTCTACTACTTTCAACAGGTACATGGTCAATTGTAATGAATCCTTTTACCGAAGATGCTTTGACCGAAGAGGATCTTGAACAGAATTGTCTGGCCTACATGCGCATAGATGGCAACCCCGTTAGGGCCTCACGCTTTTTTATGGGTAATGAGTACAAAGCACAAACTAAACACCTCAACGAGTATTATAAAAAACCAGAGGGATACCATCGACAGATCAAATTTGAAATGGGTCTCTATCAAAAACTTCAAACCTTCAAAGGCCCCTTTTTTAGGTTTGAGGGAATTAAGCTCAAACGTGAATATGTTGAAAAGACAGACTTAAGCAAGTTTGCCACCTATGAGGAGGCTTACCACCAATTGATGATCGAACTTCTGGTACTTCAATTTGAAACCATTGAAAGGGCAATCGGAAATACCAAAATCAAAAAAATATATATCGATGGTGGTTTTACGGACAATGACATTTTTGTGAAGCTCTTGGCCCATCACTTTGAGCACTATAAAGTCCGTACTACCCAATCTCCCCTAGGTTCGGCCTTGGGCGCGGCCATGGTACTGGGCAACCAACGGTTGGACAAGAGTTTCTTCAAGGACCATTACCTAATGAAAAAACTAATGCCATTACAAGCTTTTACCGATAGTTAAAAACCAACAAAAATTTTCCATGACCTGGAATTACAATAAAAAATATCCCTCTATAGAAGACCTTAGGGCAAAAGCCAAAAAACGAATTCCAAGATTCGCTTTTGAATATTTGGACGGTGGGTGCAACGAAGATGTTAATCTATATCAAAACACGGCGCAGCTTAGAGAAGTAACATTGCGTCCAAGTTATTTGGCCCACCATACTCAATCTGATATGAAGACCAAGTTGTTCGGGGTTGAATATGATGCTCCGTTTGGGATAGCGCCAGTGGGCTTGCAGGGTTTGATGTGGCCCAACTCCCCAGAAATACTCGCAAAGGCGGCGTTTGAGCACAATATTCCATTTATTTTGAGCACAGTGACTACCAGCAGCATAGAACGTATAGGAGAACTAACTGAGGGTAAAGCTTGGTTCCAATTGTACCATCCCGCTAAAAATGAACTCCGTGATGACATTCTAAGGCGTGCTGAAAGTTCGGGCTACCCCGTGTTGGTATTGCTATGCGACGTTCCCACCTTTGGATACAGACCAAGGGACATCCGCAACGGACTGGCAATGCCACCCAGTATGTCATTTAAAAACATCTTACAAATACTCTCAAAGCCGGCATGGGCATTGGAGACCTTAAAAGTTGGTCAACCCAATTTTGAAACCTTGACACCCTATATGCCCAAAAATCTGGATTTAAGGCAGTTGGGACAATTTATGGACCAAACCTTTAATGGAAGACTCAATGAGGAACGCATTAAGCCCATACGTGATTTATGGAAAGGCAAAATAGTTTTGAAAGGTGTGGCCAATGCGGAAGATGCCGAAAAGGCTGTTCGTTTGGGGTTGGATGGCATTATTGTTTCCAACCACGGGGGACGACAGTTGGACGCAGGTGAAGCCTCCATAAAACCATTGACCCGAATCGCATCTAAGTACAGCAATCAAATAACAGTAATGATGGACAGTGGGATACGCTCCGGTCCGGATGTGGCAAGGGCCCTGTCAAGTGGGGCACAATTTACCTTTTTGGGAAGATCCTTTATGTATGGAGTAGCGGCACTTGGAAAGCGGGGTGGGGATCATACCATTGCTATTCTAAAAACTCAACTTCAACAGGTAATGGAGCAATTATGCTGTGAGAAGGTAGAGGATTTTCCAAAGTATTTGATCAATTCATGAACAAAAACAAAACAAAGAATTCAACCAGTCCATGGAACTTAGCACAAACATATGAGTCAATTTAATATAGAAGAGGAGGTTGAGGAGGTTGTAGGGGGCGAATTCGAAAGAACACCAGTTCCATCGAACAAATGGAAAGGATGGAAGAGTTTCTTGGGCATGTATGCGGGAGAGCATGCGGCAGGTACCGAGTTTATGATCGGACCATTATTTCTTACTGCCGGCGTTAGCGCCTTTGACCTTATTGTAGGCCTGCTAATTGGAAACATTTTGGCTGTTCTCAGTTGGCGTTTCCTCACTGCAGAAATTGCAGTAAAACATCGATTGACCCTCTATTATCAACTAGAAAAAATTTGTGGTAAAAAACTAGTCATAGGCTACAATCTTGCCAATGGAATTCTTTTTTGTTTTCTCGCAGGTGCAATGATTACGGTTTCCGCTACGGCAGTGGGTGTTCCATTGGATATTGAAATGCCAAAGCTAACCGATACTATGCCCAATGGGCCTACTTGGATCATCATCGTGGTTTTGGTAGGTGCAGTTATCTCTATTATCGCTGGAAAAGGATATAGTACGGTTTCAAAAGCTGCCAATTGGATGTCACCCATTATTGTAATTGCGTTTGTTGCTTGCGGAATTGTTGCCTTAGGGCAACTTGGGGTAAAAAACTTTTCAGACTTTTGGAATATTTGGGGTGAAGGTGGAGAACCGTTTCCCGGACAAATAAAATATACTTTTTGGCATGTAGTCTTGTGGTCCTGGTTTTGTAATGCGGCCATGCATATTGGAATGAGCGACCTTTCTGTATTTCGATTTGCCAAAAAACCAAGCTCAGGTTGGACCACAGCGGCTGGAATGTACGTGGGCCATTACATGGCTTGGATTGCCGCAGCCTTGCTATATGCAGTTTACTTAAAATCACCTGAGGCACAAGGGTTTCTTACAAACAATGAAGCGCCTCCAGTCGCCCCGGGACCATTGGCATATAATGCCATCGGTTTCTTTGGGATCATTGCGGTAGTACTTGCTGGTTGGACCACGGCCAACCCAACTATTTATAGAGCCGGTTTGGCCTTTCAAGCCATCATTCCCAAGGTTTCGACCTTCTGGGTAACCATTATAGCCGGAACCGTGGCAACCATTGCTGGAATCTTTCCAGCCTTTGCTATGAAGCTTTTGGGCTTTGTTGCACTTTATGGTTTTATCCTAGCTCCTTTTGGGGCGGTAATTGTGTTTGAACATTTTTTCGCAAAGCGATTTGGAATTCAGCCTTTTTATGCAGAGTTGGCAAAAGTGCCCTTCAACATATCTGTACTATTGGCGTGGGGCATCAGCTTCGGAATATTCTATACCATATCGAAAACATTTGATGTGTTTCTTTCCTTCGTTACACTACCCGCTTGGTTATGCTGTGGAGCTTTGTATTTAATTTTCAGCAAACTATTCCAGAAAGAAGGATTTAAATGAATACAGGAGAGTACAGGATAAGTATTCATTAATACGTAGGTATCTTTATTTTTATGAATCAATATCAATCTAGTTATACTTGCAGACCTCTTGCATTTTTAAGCATTTTCTTTCTGACTTTTTCAACATTTGGCTTTCAGCAGTCTCAAAACAACTATTACGAAGACCCAACAATCACTTCAATCAATAGATTGCCCTCAAGAGCAACCTCTGTCTCCTACGAAAACGAAGAGGCAGCACTCAAGGCCTTTAGAAAAGAATCAAAACGCTATAAATCATTGAATGGAAATTGGAAATTTTCTTGGGCTCCTATCCCAGAAAAGGCCCCAAAAAACTTCTTTCGAAAAGACTTTGACGATTCAGACTGGAATTCAATACCAGTACCCTCCAATTGGGAGTTGCAAGGTTATGGCACGGCCATTTACACGAACATCAGATATCCTTTCACTCCTGTAAATCCGCCATTAGTGCCGGATGATAATAACCCCACTGGAAGCTATCGTACAACTTTTGAGATTCCCGAAGACTGGAAAGAAATGCAGATTTCACTTCAATTTGGAGGGGTAAGTTCGGCATTTCACGTCTGGGTAAATGGAAAACATGTAGGATATGGTCAAGATAGCATGCTCTCATCAGAATTTGACATTACACCTTATATCAAAGAAGGTGAAAACCAACTAGCGGTGCAGGTTTACCGATGGAGTGATGGAGTCTACCTTGAAGATCAGGACCATTGGCGTCTCAGTGGTATTCAAAGGGATGTTTTTATAACCGCTTCACCCAAAGTGCAACTCTACGACTTCTTTGTAAAGACCGAACTGGACGAAGAATATCAGGATGCAACATTACAGATCCGTCCAAAAATCAAAGTTTTTAACGAACAAAACATAGACGGTTGGCAACTTGAAGCTCAGCTTTTTGATGATGAAGGGAATCCCGTTCTGGACCAAAGTCTTACCAAGCCTCTAAAAGAAATAATCCGCGAATATTATAACCAGCGTGGAAAGCCAAAATTTGGCTTGTTGGAAACGAAAATACCGAACCCAAAAAAGTGGAGTGCTGAGCATCCCAATCTATACACCTTGGTCTTTTACCTTAAGGATAGTGTGGGTTCAGTGAAGGAATATCGAAGTACAAAAATTGGCTTCCGGAAGGTTGAATTAAAGGACGGTGAGTTGTTTGTCAACGGCGTTTCGGTATTGCTCTACGGGGTCAACAGACATGATCATGACCCTGTAAATGGTAAGGTCGTGGATGAGGATTTGATGCTTAAAGATGTCCTAACCATGAAGCAGTTCAACATCAATGCCGTTCGAACTTCGCATTATCCAAATGACCCTAGGTGGTACGAGCTATGCGATGAATACGGCATCTATGTCATGGATGAGGCCAATTTGGAAACCCATCAACTTGGAGGATTTCTTAGCAATCAATCGGAATGGGGAAGCGCTTTTTTGGAAAGGGCCACAAGAATGGTCGAACGCGATAAAAACCATCCGTCCATCATTTTTTGGTCATTGGGCAATGAATCGGGGTCCGGCCCAAACCATCAAGCTATGGCTGGGTGGATAAAGAATTATGACAATACCCGTTTTGTACACTACGAAGGGGCGCAGACCTTGAACCATTCAGGAAAGGAATTCTTAAAAGACCCTGATTATGTGGATATGATGAGCAGGATGTACATACCCATAGACCCTATGATCGAAATGGCCAATTTACAAGATGACCATAGGGCAGTAATCTGGTGTGAATATGCACATTCCATGGGAAATTCCACCGGAAATTTATTCAAGTTTTGGGATGCAATCCGCGCCAACAAACGGATGATCGGTGGTTATATTTGGGATTGGGTGGACCAGGGTTTGCTACAAAAGACCAAAGATGGAATGCCTTACTATGCTTACGGTGGTGATATGGGTGATACCAAAATCAACGATAAAAACTTTTGTTTGAACGGTATTGTAAATCCAGACCGTACCCCCCAACCAGCACTTTGGGAATGCAAAAAAATATTTCAGTCCATAGAAGTCATTGATGTTAATCTCGGGGAAGGAATAATTCAAGTCCGGAATAGACATCATTTTACCAACCTTGACGCCTTCGAACTAATTTGGAAAGTGCAAGAAGATGGCACCACCATCCAATCAGGAGAAATAAGTAGCCTTGACATAGCCCCTAAAGCTTCAATGGAAATCGAACTACCTATCAAAAACCCAAAGGTAAAAGCGGGGAAGGACTATTATCTAAAAGTTTCCTTTCACCTGAAGGACAGGACCTCATGGGCACCTGAAAAACACGAAGTAGCATGGGAACAGTTCAAACTTCCTTACGAAATAGAGTTACAAGACGCTTCAATTGAAAAAATGACTCCTATCAAGGTCAATAGGACCGATACGGAAATTACTTTATCGACCGATACCTTTTCAGTATCCTTCAACCAAAAAACAGGCGAACTTGTTTCTTACACCTATAAGGGTTCCTCAATGATTGTCGGAGGAATGATCCCCCATTTTTGGCGGCCCACTACAGACAATGACCGCGGCGGAGGCAGAACGCCAAAAAAGCTTTCCATCTGGAAAGAGGCTAGTGAAATTAGCGAGTTGATATCCTTTAAGCATGATAAAATCAATGACCAACACCATGTTATTTATGTTTCCTATTTGTTGGCCCAATCAAAACTAACTTTGGATGTAAAATATAGCATCTTCGCAGATGGTACTATACGAATTGAAAATTTATGCAAAGTGGAAAAAGATGCCAATCTTCCCATACTTCCCAAGTACGGAATGCAGGTTCAAGTGGCCAAGGGTTTGGACCGTTTTCAATGGTTTGGAAGAGGTCCACACGAAAATTATAGCGATCGAAATCTGGGAGCAGCTGTTGGGTTTTATTCCGAATCTGTTTCAAAAGATTATCAATCATATATAAGACCTCAAGAGAGTGGAAACAAAACCGATGTCCGCTGGTTCACACTTTCCAACAGTCAGGGGAAGGGCCTATATGTGGGAGGTATTAAAACCAACCTTAGCGTAAGTGCATGGCCCTACTCTACCAAAAACATAGATGAAGCATTGCATACCTACGATCTCAAACCCGAAAATTATATTACGTTGAATATTGATTTGTTGCAGATGGGAGTGGGAGGTGATGACAGCTGGTCCATGAATGCTTTGTCTCATGAGGAATTTAGGGTGCCTGCGAAAGACTACAGTTATGGGTTCTTTATCAAACCGATAGAAAATGGCGGCATCAATGGGCGAATAGCCCCACCCATTAATTCAAAATGAAAATACGACAGCGGATCTAACAAAAACAATTATGGGTATAGTTTCCTTTTTGGGTTTCACATTGCTGGTAGGTGTTATTTCCTACATTTCTACTCTAAAAACGGATGAAAAGTCTTCGGATGGTTATTTCCTAGGAGGTAGAAGCCTTACGGGAGTTGTAATTGCTGGTTCTTTGCTTTTGACTAATCTCTCAACCGAACAAATAGTAGGGCTGAACGGCCAAGCATTCACAGAAGGCATTTTGGTAATGGCCTGGGAAACCCTTGCTGCCATAGCCATGGTAATCACCGCCGTTTTCCTCCTTCCAAGATACTTGAAGGGCGGAATCACCACAGTGCCACAATTTCTGGAAAGGAGATACGATAAGACTACAAAAGCAATTACCTCTGGACTATTCTTGACTGGCTATGTCGTAGTTCTTTTACCGATAGTTCTCTACTCAGGTTCCTTGGCCATCAGCACCATGTTTGATGTGCCTCAGTTATTGAATGTATCAAAAACCGCCTCCATTTGGATATGTGTATTCGGCATCGGTATAGTAGGCTCACTTTATGCCATCTTTGGTGGACTAAAAGCCGTTGCGGTGTCAGATACCATCAATGCCATTGGACTACTCGTGGGGGGCATCTTGATTCCCATCTACGGACTACTGGAAATTGGAGATGGGAATGTTGGCAACGGGCTGTCAATATTGTTTAAAGAGCATTCAGAAAAATTCAATTCCATAGGTTCAAGCGAGGCCTCGGTGCCTTTCGGTACTATTTTTACGGGTTTGATGCTGGTCCAATTGTTCTACTGGGGTACAAACCAGGCAATCATCCAAAGAGCTCTCGGTGCAAAAAACTTGAAAGAAGGTCAAAAAGGATTGCTCTTGGCCTCTTTTATAAAGATTTTGGGTCCATTGATTGTCGTGCTTCCCGGGATAATCGCCTTCCATATGTTTGGTGATACATTGGTAAACCCAGATGAAGCCTACCCAGCTTTGGTCAGCAAAGTGTTGCCCTTGTCTTTTGTAGGGTTCTTTGCCGCCGTTCTGTTTGGGGCCATATTGAGTTCTTTTAATAGTGCACTCAATAGCTCGGTCACCCTCTTTGGAATTGATATCTACAAAGAGTATATCAACAAAAAGGCATCAGAACTTCAAACTGTAAAGGCTGGTAAGGTTTTCGGTGTTTTTCTGGCTCTTCTTGCAATGCTTATAGCTCCCTTTATTGCCAACGCTCCTGAAGGACTCTACGGCTATCTTCAACAGGTTAACGGTTGCTACAGTATTCCCATTTTGACCATCATCGTCGTGGGATATCTTACCAAAAGAGTACCGGCTATTGCGGCCAAAATTGCTATAATTTCCGGAGCATTGTTATACCTAGCCTATGTTGTTCTTGACAGTACGATTATGCAGGACCAATTCCCACATTTTTTGCATGTCATGGCATTTTTATTTGTGCTAAACGTAATAATCATGTTGACCATCGGGAGATTTTATCCAAGAAAAATAGCTTTCGAGCAAAACTATACCGGTGATGTTGAAATATCACCTTGGAAATATGTTACCACTATAGGCATATCCATATCCGCTCTTGTCATTTTCATTTATATATACTTTGCACAATAGTTGGAATGCAGTATCAAAAAGAACTTATACAGCGAATACAAAATACGTTCAAAGAACACTATGGAAGACGCTTTGCATTGTTATTTTCTCCAGGTAGAATCAATCTGATCGGTGAACATACCGATTATACTGGCGGATTTGTTATGCCCGGTGCAATTGATAAAGGAATTTATATGGCCTTTGCCAAAAATCATCGGAACATTATTAGAATGTATTCGTTGGATTTGAAGGAGGAAGCCGTGGTAGATTTGGATGAAATCCGACCGATTTCCATACCATGGGCAAATTATATTTTAGGGGTGGTCAATGAAATACAAAAGGTCAAGTGTAACATTTTAGGATTTGATGTGGTTTTTGGAGGCGATATCCCTATCGGTGCCGGATTGTCCTCCTCCGCCGCATTGGAAAGTGGTGTTGGATTCGCATTGAATCATCTTTTCAAATTAAAACTAAAGAAGTTACAGATAATCAAAGCCGGACAACAAGCCGAACATAGCTTTGTAGGTGTTCGCTGCGGCATTATGGACCAATTTGCAAGTGTCATGGGAAGGAAGGCTCATGTGATCCAACTGGATTGCAGGTCTTTGGGCTATAAATATTTTCCGTGGGCCATTGAAGGTTACCAGATTCTTCTGTGCAATTCAAAGGTGAAGCATTCTCTGGCGGAATCCCAATATAACCAACGTAGATTGGAATGTGAGACAGGAATCAGAGCCTTGCAAAAAAAACACCCTGAAGTGAAAGGTCTGAGAGATGTCAGTATTAAAATGTTGGAGCAATCGAAAGGGCAATTTTTAGAAGTAATTTTTGAACGCTGCATGTATGTGATTGAGGAAAACAACCGGGTTCTTGAAGCAAGTTCAGCGCTTACTGAAGGGGACATACAGTACTTGGGGTCTCTTTTATTCAAGTCCCACAAAGGACTATCTGAAAAGTATGAGGTAAGTTGTGAAGAATTGGATTTTCTTGTCGCATTGGCACGTAAGAACAACTTTATAGCTGGAGCGCGAATGATGGGAGGGGGTTTTGGAGGCTGTACCATAAATCTTGTGAAAGAAGCCCACATCAACGATGTAATCGAACAATTTGAAGAAGCCTATTTTGAAGAATTTAAAATAAAGTTGGAGTGTTATAAAGTGAGTTTACAAAACGGCACTCATCTTATAAACCAAGGGCCATATGGAACAATTCAATCTTGAAAACCACCCACATCGTAGATATAATCCACTGACCGGTGAATGGGTGCAGGTATCACCACATCGGTCAAAGAGACCTTGGCAAGGGCAGGTAGAGGAGGTTACCGAGTCTTCAAGACCACGGTATGATTCGAAATGTTTTCTCTGCCCGGGCAATACGCGGGCCAACGGAATACAAAATCCCGATTATCAGGACACCTTTTCCTTCGTTAATGACTTTTCTGCCTTGCTCCCAGAAATTCCGACCGGAAGTAAGGAAGAGGATTCGTTGTTTGTCGCAAAAAGCGAGCGCGGTCTATGCAAAGTCATCTGTTTTTCGCCTCGCCATAATCTTACCATACCCGAAATGGACCTTGCGTCAATCAAAAAAGTGATTGACCTCTGGGTAAAAGAATATCTGGAGCTGGGAAGTCTCGATTTTATAAACCACGTACAAATCTTCGAAAACAAAGGGGAAATGATGGGCTGTTCAAACCCGCATCCCCATGGACAGATTTGGGCACAAGAATCCATTCCTGATAACCCCAAAAAGAAAGGAAAACATTTGCTGAAATATTTCGAAAAATACAAAAGGTCTTTGCTACAGGATTATGTAGAGAAAGAGCTTTTAATTAAAGAGCGAATACTTTTTGAGAATGAACACTTTGTAGGACTAGTTCCTTTCTGGGCTATTTGGCCCTTTGAAGCCATGATCATCAGCAAACGACATATCACCAACATTCTTGGGTTGACTGAAAACGAAAGAACGTCACTTTCAGATGCCTACAAAAGACTAACAATAATGTACGACAACCTCTTTGGGGTGTCTTTTCCATATTCAGCAGGGATTCATCAGTCGCCAACCGATGGCAATGAGCATCCGGAATGGCATATACATATGTCATTTTACCCGCCCCTTCTTCGTTCTGCCACAGTAAAAAAATTTATGGTAGGCTATGAAATGTTGGCCAGTCCGCAACGGGACATTACCCCTGAGGCGGCAGCACGAATACTCAAGTCACTTGAACTTGGACACTACCGTGAAAAATATTAAAAGCTGTTATTTGTAAACTATCAATTGTCCCATAAAAAGAACGTTTTAAAGTAATCAATCGTAACTTCCAAATAGTCCTATCAATCTGCCGTTTTATTGGATTGCTTAAAGCACCTTCCGCAGGTGAAATTTGAACAATCGAAAAGCCTTGATGAACTTGTCAGGGCTTTTGCTTTTAACTAATGTTTGTGTTTTAGTTTTCACAATCCCAAGACACCTCGCGAGCAACACTAAAACTATCTGCGACATTCTCTATGAAAGATGTGCCTCTGATACTTACTTCTATAAAATTATCCTCGATATTTGTGACAACTCCATCAAACGGACTTATACTGATTTGTGTCTCTAATTCTTTTCCACTGAGCAAAGTATTACTTGTCTTATCCTTTCCTGTTATTGTAAAACGTTGCACAAACGGAATTTCAATATTGGAGTACGTTTGATAACTGTCATACACCAAAGATGCTTTTCCTGGCAAAACGGGTATTTCACGTTTTGAAAAATAAGTTTCTTCCTTACTTTTTTCCATTTGCTCAGAATATGTTGCTTCAGAGCCTATCTGCAAAGATGTTTCCATATCTACTGAAAATAAATCTGAAAACAAACCGGGAACCCCAAAAAAGGTTGCCCCGGCCTCCAATCCAATCGATAAAGGGGTTCGGGAAGTTTCCGTGGTATAAACAGATAATGTTTCTTCAAATCCTACGGTGCTTTTTACGGTCAATTTTTCTTCACGCCCTGCCTCAGTACTTATGGTACTTGAAGTGCAGTTCACAAGAGTGCTATTAAAGGCAAATTTTGTTGTTGCCGGAGGGAGTATGGGTTTTTCCTGAATTATTCCGTTTGGTCGGATGTCCCAATCAATGTTCATGGATAAAATTCTAAAATATGCGGTTTGTTTTGTGGAAAGCTCTGTAAAAGGGCCTAGGCTAAACCCACCACCAGGATTAAACAGAGTAGGTTCCTTTATCTGAAATTTCAGGTCAAAACCGTTACTATAGATCAAATACTTTCCCCTTTCAACCTTTTTGATGACAAATTCAAAACTGGAAAGCGCATCCGATGCGGAACGCGTAAGTTCTTCCGGAGATAGGGGGTACTTTAGATTGGATTCTCTAAGACTATAGGAGAAAAAAGTTTTAGGTTTAAAAGGATCTGGATTAGGTAAAACACCTATATAATTATTTGACTTCGCCGAAAAGATATAATAAGTGTCCGCTTTAGTTGGATGCGCCTGAAACCTGAATTGTTGACTGAGTTTTGTACTAATGGCCAAATCTTTTTCGGTAAATATGTCCAATGCTTCACCCTGTTGATCTGTAGCTTGAACGACACCAGGACCAGTGGAACCGTCATATTTAAATAAATTTAAAAAATACGAGGTGTCACTTCCAAAAGAGTTCCAATCATTTGTATCTTCAATATCCTCTGGGCCTACATCAACCCTGGTACCATTTTCTTTGAAAGATAATTTTGGATAAACTTCAGAATACATAACACTGCCCATGTCATCGCTGTGAATCTCCAATTCTACACGAACCCCTTCTTTGAGCTCCGAAGAGGCTTCTTGAGTTAAAGAGTCTATCTTAAAAGATAACTGTGCAATGTTGGTATATTCATTGATACCAATGGTTTTGGAAAAACTGTTATGAGTTGCATCAACGGTTATTTTCGCATTATGGGTGTTATACCCTTTTTGTTTAAATCTTCGGGTATCGAACACTAAACCAATATCTCCTTTGTATTCCTCGATATCGTTTGTTGAAATTCCTGGATAATATTCAATTTCTCCTTCGGGACCGGATATTTCCGGATCGGTAGCTTCATCATCAGTGGAATCATCCTTACTGCAGGCTAAACCTGTAAGAATGATCGCAACAAGAAAAAATCCAATTGATAATCTGTTTGTTGTTTTCATCACGTTTTGTTTTGTGGATTAAACTTTAAATCAGTTTTGTGCGACCTGCCCGGTACTGGTCTGCAGTACCAAACCGAGCAAGACCACAAAACGATTGCCAGGATTCCATATAGAATTCTGATGGCACTACAAACCTAGAGCACCAAATTTGAGGATTAAAAAAAGTCGTGCGGACAAAATGAGGACACCTTTAAAAAAAGTGAGCCAAAATAGGGACAGTCGACCAAGCTTACTTATAGGGTAATCACAAAATCTCTAAGCGATTCGTCTGGGGTTAAGCCCAATTTTTTACGTAATCGGTAGTAGGCCTTTCTTACACCTTCGTGGGATATATTGAGGATATTGGCTATTTCTTTAGTGGAAAGGTTCATTTTTAAAAGTGCCATTAAACGGAGTTCATTAGAGCTAACATCAGGAAATTTTGATTTAATAGTAGTGTTGAAATCTCTATGCACTTCTTCAAAATAACGTGCAAAATTTTCCCAATTGTTATCATCTTGCAAATCAAAATTGATGGTATTAACGAGTTGAGAGATGCCTTTTTTGTCTTTTGCAGATTTTATTTCTTCGGCTTTTTGTTTTAAGCTTTCCAAGGTTTCATTCTTCTTGGCCAAAAGAAGCGCTTGGGTGGTCAATTCCTTCTTTTTAAAGGCTAGCTGTGCATCTACATGTTCTTTTTCCAGTTTATTGCGCTTCATTTTTTGGCGCAGTGCATAGTAGCCCAGTCCAAAAATGAACAATGACAGACCAAGCCCCAATCTTAAGAGTAGTTTTTGCAGATTGCTTATTTCCGCTTTTTGTTCCAAAAGAGCAATTTCCTGTTCTTTTTTTTCAGTATCGTAAATAATTCGGAGTTCCTCTATTTGCTGAGACTTGGTTTCATTGAAAACACTGTCCTTTAATGCACTGTACATCATATAATCATCAAGTCCTTCTTTATATTTTCCAATTTCTTGAAAGGATTCGGACCTCTTTTTGTACAAGTGCAGTGCGCTTTTTATAGACTGAGTGGAGTCGGCTATGACTATTCCTTTTGTAAAGTAAAAAACAGATGATTCTGGATCATTGGTCTTATAATAAAATTCCCCAAATCCAGAGTACGTATACTGGATAGCGGCTGGATATTTCATTTCTTTGAACAATTGTAATGATTGTTCAAAATGCTTGAGCGCATTTTTAGTGTCATCCACCGCCAAATAGTTCCTGCCAAGTCCATTATGAATGGTTGCTTCCGATAACGAATATTTATTTTCCTTGCTAATTTTCAAGGCTTTAAAATAACTGTCAAATGCTTCTGTATGTCTGCCGAGGGTTTTTAAGCTATTTCCCAGATTCTCTAGGGTTAAACAAGTAAAGTTTACATCTCCCAATTTTTGATAAATCTTCAATGCCTGTTCATAGTACCTTATTGCTTGGGCTGTATTCCCAAGATCGCTTTCAAGGGTTCCAAGACCATTCAATGCATCGGCAACATAAATTTCCTCCGCATATTTCTTATATAGTTTTAGCGCTCTTAATTGGTGTTTCAACGATAGTTGAAGCAATCCTTTGTTGTAATATACCGTGGAAATTGTATGGTAGGTACTTCCTATATACTTAAAATCAGACTTTTTAACATTGGGAAGAAATGCCCTATTATCGTATAATTCAATGTTCTGGTCAAGATAGGACATCGCCTGCACGTAATCGGTTTTTTGAATGTTAAGATCGGCCAATTGCGTGTTGTTTGACATAGCACCACGGATATCATTGTTTTCGGTATAGAATTGAAGGGATTTTTTGAAGGAATATTCAGCAGAGTCAATCTGGTGGCGATTGCGAAAATACAGTCCAAGTGCATAGTTACCCATGGCCATCCCCTGTTTGTAGTCCAACTCTTTGGAAATACTGACCATTTCATTGGCATATCTGTAGGCCTCCTGGGGGGAGGTATACGTTAGTTCTTTGCATAGCAGATTACCTAGAAATACTTTTGTTGTGTCGTTGGGTTGTTTTTGATATGCTTGTAGGATGCTATCAAGTGTTTTATTTTCCTGCGCCTGGATTTTTAAAATGAAACAACTAAATAGGGAAAGGAAAAATAGTCGCAAAGTTTTCATAGCGGTTGGTTTACTAACTAAAGTAGGCATTTAACCATTTGCTTAAAAAGAAATGCTTAGAATGAACAAATGTCGATACCTTGTTCAAGGAGCTTTGAAACAAACGTTTGTTACTCCTTAAAATATCCAAAGTCTCTTAAAACGAAGGTATTAAGGGATTTTTTTTCAAAATCTGGTGAATCATTATAAGTAACTCTCAACTCAAAAAGGCAGAAATAAACCAACCATTGAAGTCTTATCTTTTTTAGGGAAAACTACACAATAACTACGTAAAGAAGAATGTAATAATTTACAAAGTGAATTTAGATTTTCTTTGTAAGGATGTAGTCCCCACTTAAGGGATACAGCAAAACCTCAAATTGTTTTCTTCAAATCACATTTCGCAGAAGGACTGATTTTCAGTGAATCCATAGGAACATTTATCGGGATGTAACCTTTAATAAAATTTGGTGTCCCTATTTAAACAACTTATTTGTCATTATCAATAAAGAAATAGTATCAATTGAGAGTAAAGCGTCCACAACTGAATATTATCAATTTAAGGTTGGCCAAATTTCTAAAATTTCATTGTGCCGTTCTCATTTTTTTGTTTAAACCCAGCCGATATAATTATGATACACCTTAAAAACAGAAAATCAATATTCTACATCGCGATCCTACTTGTCCTTTTTACGGCATCTTGCAAGAAAGATGTCAAACCAAATCACACTAGTAAAAATCGTGTGGATTTTGATAAAGCATTTGAAGCTTATGAAACCGCAAAGGAGCATTTAAAAAAGAAGGACACCTTAGGGGCAATCAACAATTTCGTTAAAGCTGCGGAATATGGTTTTGAACCCAGACAGGCCTTTTCCGAGGCCATATATCACAGCATGCAATTGAACTTGTTGGATGGGGCGATGAATCTTTCATTCAGAATAGTAGATAAGGGTTTTCGCGATTTCAGTCAAATGCAGACACCACCATTTAATGGGTTGGCTGAGCATGCGGATTGGGAAAAGTTGAAAACTGCCATTCGAAAAAATGAAAAACACTATAGAGATACCCACGGTAACATTGATGATATCAAAATAGTGACGTCTGACATCGACAATTTTTGGAGGGCCTATGATTTGGCCAAGGTCAAGGACAGTCTTGGCGAGAAGCGGGAGATTTATTTGAAGGAGTACTTTATAAAGGGTTCCAAAGGACTTCAAGATTTCACATTCCTTAAAATGAGACAGGGCGGTATCGATCAATTTACCGAGTTTGTAGAAACTCATCGTCCTTATTATGATGGCATTAGAGAGGCAAATAAAAAGGCCTTAAATACACTTTCTAGCTATCCAAATCATCTAAAAAAAGTACAGCAACTTATCCCCAAAGCCACATTTGCGGATACTTATTTTCTTATGGGCTGCCACACATCTTTTGGAACGGTAAGTATGAATGGTTCGCTAATTGGGCTTGAAAACGTGGTTGATGAAAATACCCCTGTACATACCTTACCAGATTATAGGCAGTCCATAACAAAAGGAGTGGATTTCCTGTCTTTTGTTTTAATTCATGAGCTCATGCATACCTATCAAAATACCTCACACAGAAGTTTATTGGGAGCCACCATTATGGAGGGTGGCGCCGACTTTCTTACCGAACTTGTTTTAGGACCACCCAACGTGGAGCTGGATTACAGAATATATGGTGAAAAATATGAAAGGGAAATCTGGGAAGAATTCAAACAAAATCTTGAAATAACAAACCACAAAAACTGGATAGCCGGTGTGGATGCTAAAAAGAAAGCTATTGGGTGGCCTTCAGATTTATCTTATTTCATAGGGTATAAAATTGCTAAGGGATACTACCAAAACACTATTGACAAAGAACGGGCGATTGTAGATCTTTTGGAAATCAAAGACCCTTACCAGATCTTGAAAGTTTCCGGGTACGGTCATTTTGAACAATGAGATATGACCATACAATCAAAAATACGCTGTATCATTTTTTGGGTTAAAATATACTTCAGAACAGTTCTGACTTTATGAAAAACCACTTTAGAACAATGAAAATATTGAACATCATAATCCTATCGATTGGCTGTGCATATCAATCTATATGTGCCCAAAACATCACATACAAACTCAATGCCGAGATCAACAGCGAACTTCAATTGGAGGCCAAATTTGAAATTGAATTTATTGGCGATACAAAAGGGGCAGATATTGAACTGTTCTTAGATGCTGCCGGAAAAGATTCCCTTGGTTCAGCCATCAAGGTTTCTAAATTGGTAATTGATGACCAAGGTGTGGTGCTGCAAAAAGGTAACGGTTGGCTCTCCGTTCCAAAAGGAACAAGAAAGTTGACCATTGAATACGGCATAGACTTGGCCCATGCCAAAAGTTGGACCAAGTCTATGGGCTATGCAGTATTTCCATCCAATAATAGCAACAATTCATGGTATCCAGATATCTATATTGATAAAAGTCGGAACTTTCAAAAAGACTTCGGCTTAGAGCTTACCTATCCTGACAACATCACCGTATTGACATCTGGCCGGAAAAGGGATGGGGAATCAAAGGACAACGGCTCCATTACCACATTCCATTTTGCGGAAAACATAGAATATTTTGCGCTAAATGTGGGGAAGAACTTTATTAAAAAGACCGTCACGGTTGATGAGGTGGAGTTGACCTATATCTGTGACCCAAAATATCAGAAACAATATGAAACGGTAGCCGATGTTGTAGTTGATGCCATTGACTGGTTTACCAAAAAATATGGTTTCTTTCCCAAAAAGTACTTAGGTATCGCTATGGGGCATCCTAGATGGAGGGGCGGTTTTCCATCTGAAAATATGTTTTATATTCATAGGGGAAATTTATCTGAAGCCTTCCTCCAGTGGATAACATCACATGAATTGGGCCACTACTATTGGGGTTATCATGTTCAGACCGATGCCCAGGATAATTTGGGGCATTTAATGTTGGCGAATGGTATCTGGATTGACCAACTCTACGTCTCCGAAAAACGAAACATTCCGTTCGAAAGACTGTGGACAGACCCTTCCTCACAATCCAAAATGCTCAAGAGATACTTGGTCGCAGTAGTATCGAATTATGAACAAGAGCTTGGATTGAACAGTGCGGCACAACAAAATTTGGAATTTGATTATAACAGTTATATCTCCCATGGTAAAGCTGCGACCGGACTGTATCTGATTGCCAATCAAATCGGAATTGATGCCTTTCTGAAGGTCCAAAAGAAAATCCTTCAAGAGTTTGGTGACAAGACCTTTTATGAACCAGACTTTAAGAACATTTTGGTCCAAGGGGGATGGGAGGGTGCAAGCAGGTTCATAGATCAATGGAATAAGGGAAACGCCATAATTGAATATAACATAACAGGGCTGAAAAATGAAGCCCATGACAGTATATGGAGGTATACCTTTGATTTGGTCAAAGCCGGAACGGTCGACTACCCCATCGAAATCGAAATCACTGATACACAAGGAAATAATTATAAACATGTTTCCTCGGGAACAGAAAGCAAAGAGACCATAACTGGAGAGTCAGAATATCAAATTGAAAATGTGTTACTCGACCCTAGGGGTATGGTACCCATGTGGAACAGTGACCATAGAGACATGAGGAGGCTTTACATAATGGCCATGTATGAGTCGGGCCATACCAGACCGGCCATGTTACTGGGAAACATGTTCCTGAAAGAATATCCCAATGATTCCCATATAAAAAAACTGATGGAAAATAGTAATTGATTGGGTATAAGGCCACAAAACGAAATAACCGCTTCGAGATGGTTATTCTCCGAGGTTCTGTAAAATGAAAAACCAAGAAAAAATCAATAGCCTTATTGAGCATTTCTTTAGGCACGAGTCTGGAAAAATGATATCGGTTTTAACAAGGTATTTTGGTGCTGAAAAACTCAACTTGGCCGAAGATCTGGTGCAGGAGACGATTATAGCGGCCATCAGTACCTGGACCTACCGGGGCATTCCCGATAATCCCAACGCCTGGCTATATCGTGTGGCCAAGAATAAGGCGTTGAATATATTGAAGAGGGAAAAAATAAAGCAGGCCTATATATCCTCAAAACACCATAGGCCGATACCAAGGGAAGAAATTTTGGTTGATGAAATATTTTCACCAAAAAATATTGAAGATGACCAACTTCGAATGATGTTTTTATGCTGCAATCCCCTCTTGTCAATAGATTCCCAAATTGCATTGACATTAAAAACGCTTTGCGGATTTAGCATTTCAGAAATAGCCAAAGCATTTTTTACGAGTCCAGAAAGTGTTAACAAACGTCTGGTACGGGCACGAAAGAAGATAAGGGATGACAACATTTCTTTTGATGTGCCTTCTAAAATGGATATCAATGAAAGGTTGGAGACCGTCTTGGAAACCATTTATTTGATATTCAACGAGGGCTACAGCGCTTCAAAAGGCAAATCAATCATCCGTAGGGAACTGTGCGAAGAGGCCATCCGCCTTACCGACATTTTATTGAACACAGATTTTGTCGCTGAAAAAGCCAATGTTTATGCCCTTAAGGCATTGATGCAGTTAAATACCTCAAGATTCAACGCAAGGCAGGACGCCAATGGGCAAATAGTAAGATTGGAGGATCAAGATAGGAGATTATGGGACCTGAACATTATGGAAAAAGGGTTTGTGAACCTGGGTAAATCACACCATAAGTACGTTTCAAAGTACCACCTGATGGCTTCCGTTTCTGCTTACTATTGCATGGCCAAAGATTTTGAATCCACCAACTGGAAGAGCGTCTTGACGCTTTACGATAAGTTGCTTCAAATAGAAAACTCGCCTATCGTTTTAATGAATCGTGCCATTATCATATCAAAAGTACATTCTATAGAAAAAGGAATCGAAGAATTGGAGAACATTAAAAATCACAAAGCGATACGATCCCATCATCTTTACTATTCCATATTCGGTGAATTTCTCTTTAAACTGAAAAGGAACAAACAAGCGGTAGCCATGATGGAGAAAGCCATTGAATTGGCGCCATTGAAGATTGAAAAAGAAACATTGAAAAAGCGACTTGAAAACTTCAATTTTAAAAACTGAGAAAAGTGTGTCCCTATACTGATTTCCAAATTGTTATGAAGATAGTGGAATGCACAATTAGAAACTATAAATGAAATATATAATGAAAGAATTTTTATTGATCATCAAAACAGATGGTTGCGTTTGGACAGACCTATCTCCTGAAGAATTACAGGCACATATGGAACATGGCGGAGCCTACATAGGTGAGCTTATGAAAGATGGGGTTATTAAGGCTGCAAATCCAGTAGAAAAGACAGGTAGTAGGGTCGTTACGGGCAGCAACGATACTTTAAAGGATGGCCCGTTCAATGAAAGCAAGGAACTCGTTGCCGGTTTTTTTCATATCAATGCAAAAGACATGGACCAAGCCGTGGCCATCGCAAAGAAGAATCCGATTTTCAACGATATCCGAACTACCATCGAAGTACATCCCTTGATGCCGATTGGTGGATAAAGTCAAGTATTTTTAGTGGACTTAGAGCCTCAAGAATGAATTCTTGAGGCTCAAGGTTGTTGCTACTGACAAAGGCTTTGCGATCAAGGTGGAGGATAATTCCCTACAGTTATTTGAAAAAGAGGGCATTTACTTTATCGACAACACCGACCAAGACTTCTTTACCATAGAGGAATTTAGGGAACTAGGATAGTTTCCAAGTTTCGTTTTTTGATTGATGATTAAGCCAAGCCAAGTGCCTGGCTTTTTAATACCGATTCAAATTCATTCGAAAATGTGGGTGGAATGCAACCATATTTCTTTTGTAGTATATCTAAGAATGGAAACCAAGAAAAATTGGATTCTATTAACGGATTTCTGGATTATTTTGGTTAGAAAAATGAACATCTTAAAGGAATCCATTCCTCTTTATTGATTAGTCCTATTACCATGTCAATTAAGACAACACAGTATTTGGAAGAGACTCCTATCTTGAAAACCTTCACTATTAAGCCCTATCCACATGGCCTGGGTTGACCTCTTCGAGGTTTTTCAAGATTAATCTTTTATTGATTCTATTATTGTATTGGGGATAATAAATGTAGCTTCGTCCTCAAACGCATTTAGTCTATAAGAACTTGAAAGACTACTATGAAAAAAAAGGAGGAAACAGAAAGACTTTATTTCATAGACGCCATTAGAACCGGGGCAATTTTAATGATGTTACAAGGTCATTTCGTGGCAGCGCTATTGGCTGACGTATATCGGGACAAGGGTAATCTGATTTTTTCTATATGGAGTTATTTGCGTGGGATTACCGCGCCCTTGTTTTTTACCGTTTCAGGCTTCATCTTTACTTTCTTACTAGTTAGGGATTATCATCAAGGCTTTTCCAACCCTCGCGTTAAGAAAGGTTTTGTAAGAGGTGTTCAGTTGATGGTCATAGGATATTTGTTGCAAATTCGCCTCTCCAGTGTATATAAAGGATCCATCAATAACTCTTATGACATAGTACATGTCCTTCAATGTCTTGGTTTGTCCATCATATTGATCTTAGTGGTCTATCTGGTTTTCTTCAAACTAAAAAAAACAGTTTTTTCATTGTTTTTGTGTTCTATGACAATCCTGTTGTTTGCTTTCAAATCCAGTTACGAACAATGGGATTATTCTTTAATTCCCGATTTTTTCTCCAACTATTTTACAAAGGCGAATGGTTCGGTCTTTACAATAGCACCATGGTTTGGGTTTGTTTCCTTCGGGAGCTTTTTAGCCGTAATATTCGCGAACTACCATAAAAGACCCAATTTTTACAGGTATGCAATTATTACCATTGTTTGTATGGGATTTGTTTTGGTTGCCAATTCCTATGAAATCATTAGAGACATTAAAGAATTGACCGGATTACAATTTTTTCAAGACGCTTTACAAAATGCTTTTCTCTTTGCCCGCTTAGGAATTGTGTTATTTGTTTTCGCTTTATTTATGCTGTTTCGCCACTTCTTTAAAAACAAGCCGCTCTTAAGAATCGGACAAAATACCTTACCCATTTATGTATTGCACTCTGTGGTGCTCTATGGCAGTATTACGGGATTTGGGCTAAGTAGATTCTTTTATCACTCACTATCCCCTACATTGGTCGTTCTGGGAGCAATAATTTTTGTAGTTTTTGTCAGTGCAGCTGTTATCAAAGTTGATGGAAAAGTGAAAATAGCCAGATTATGGTTCCAATGAACCATTCTTTTATAAAACCAGTTGGTTATTAGGAGAGCTTCAGAACTATTGAAGAATTTCATAATGGCAGTTATAGTGTTGTTATTTTCATGAGAAAGTTGTCTTAACCAAATAGTTTCAAAGGGATTCCGTTCCAACAGCGGAGCACCGAATATTGACTATCTTTTAAAATGACAATTTCATTTTTCCCATAAAACCAATCTTTTATGGTACTTCGCGAATATTACGTCGACCCAAAAGTATAATTAAACGATTGTAAAGCTCCCCTTATTTCCCTTTAGTATTTGCTTAAATTAGTTTAGCAAACAGGAGATATGTAGACATTAAGAACTATATTCCTATGTTGACTGTAAACAGTCAGAAAGCATTAAACTTCAAAAAGAACTGGTGGTATTAGAATGGATTGGAAAGAATACGAAAATATTACTAAGTATATCTATGAAGAATTAGGGAGAGAAGCTGGAGTAAAGATAATTGGATATGGAAAGTCTTTTAAAGTAAAAGGGAACTCAAACGTTTCTCATCAAATAGATGTTTTGACGACTCATAGTGATGGAATTCATGATTATCAGACAGCAATCGAATGTAAATACTGGGAGAAAAAGATAAACAAAGATGTTGTAATGAAAGTTGCTTCAATTATCGATGACACTAACATAGATAAGGGAGTAATAGTTTCAAAAAGAGGATATACGGAAGATGGAAAATCCTTCGCTAAACAGAAAAACATAGGTCTTGTTGAACTAAGAGAGTTAGATGAAACGGAAGCAAAAGAAACCAACTTCCCTATAGCTGAAATGGTCCTAAATTTTAAAATAAAACGTAAAAGACCAAAAATATCAAATATTGAATTTGATTATGTTGATAGAAATACTGAATTGTCCAAAATAGAGCCGAATCAAATGATAATTAGACTTGAAAATGGTAATGAAGTCGCTCTCAACGAATATATTTTATCCTTTGAAGAAGAGTTGCATAAACAAGAACCAAGTAAGAGAATAAAGAAGTATTTTGAATTAGAAAATGCGAATATTATTAATTACCTGAGTAAAGAAATAGCTCAAACAAGAGGACTCACAATGTACGGTTTCCTAGAATTAAAAAACATGGATAATACGCGTCATTTTAATATCGTTGATGAAGTTTGGTTAAAAATGAAATCCATTTTGAAGATAATTCATATACAATTTCAAAGTTGGGCATGATAAAAAAGGACAATAATTAATTGCCTAGAACTTACCAACACATAACCAAGAACTGAGTTAATTCAAAGTTCAAAAAAACGATGAAAACGATCAAAGAGGTAGAAGTGAAATTAGCTCTAAAAAGAAGTAGAAAAGACAGTCTTGAAGGTAGAACTACACCTCATGGGATAGTCATAAAAAAGCTTAGAAATAAAATCAAAAAGTTTAAATAAGCAATGTAAAACTAAAAGAGGGCCAAAGCCCTCCTTTTTAAATACTTGTTGCTTTTAAGAAAAGCGTATTAATTTTAGTCCTGTATGCCTTCGGTAATTCCTCCAGCTTTCATGGCGGTTAAGTAACCTATCGATAATTCCGCTGCTCTTATTACTATTTCTCTTTGTATCTTTCATCTTTACTTCTTTTTTCCTTAGGTTGTGATGGATGCAACTTGCACCCCTATTTACACGGTATATTTGACGCAAAACCACCCGAGAAATTACATTATTAAGAGAAGTTTAACCACTTGACTGGGCTCATATTTATGGGAAAGTAACTATTCTAAAATCCTTGACTAAAACCAATTGAAAACTGGGTGCAAATTGAAAAATATAACACTGGCAGGTTTTTTGATTAACTTAGTATTATGAAATCACTCAGTGAGATAAAATCGACATTGGAAGGCAATAGGAGTAATTTATTCCATTCCTACCATATTAAGTCTTTGGCCATCTTTGGTTCATTTGCCAGAAATGAGGAAGATGAAGGCAGTGATTTGGATATTCTGGTGGAATTCAACGATAGGATTGGGGTTCGATTTATCGATCTTGCCAATGAGTTGGAAAAATTGTTTGGGGTAAAAGTTGACCTTGTTTCAAAAAAGGGAATCAAAAAAAGATACCTTAAATCAATTGAACAAGATTTAATCTATGTCTAAAAGAGATAACTCCCTTTTACTATTGGATATGCTTGAGGGAGCAGAAAAAATCTTGAAATATACCTCTGACCTTAATTACGAATCATTTTTGGACGATGAAATGGTCATCGATGCGGTCGCCCGCAACTTTGAGATTATTGGAGAGGCGGCCAACAGAATAGACCCAGACTTTCAAAGTGCACATCCACAAATTGAATGGCAAAGGATTACTGGATTCAGGAATCGAATCATTCACGAATACTTTGGAATTGATTACGAAATCATGTGGACAATAATCCAGGAGAACATTGGAGAATTAATAGATGAACTAAAAGAATTGATCAATTAAGATTTTACCTGTTTCTGTCCTGTCTTTTCTCTTTAAGCCTTTTCCTCAATTTTCTTATATCGTTCACTACCTTTTTGTCCAACACTTTGGCATAGACCTGGGTCGTCTTGATCTTCGAATGGCCCAATAATTTTGATACGGTCTCTATGGGCACCCCATTTGACAGGGTCAACGTGGTGGCAAAAGTATGTCTGGCGGTATGAAAGGTCACTCGCTTATCAATTTTGCAGGCCCTACTGATCAGTTTCAGGTTTGAGTTCATCTTTTAGGTTGCTCTGCATGGGAAACAAGCCTTTATTGCCTCTATTTGCACCGTTATACTTCTGAATGATGTCCTGAGCCTCCGGAAGTAATGGGATGTTGAGGCTTTCTCCCGTTTTTGCCCTGTCCAGATATAACCAGTAATTCCCATCCATATCCCTAATCAAACTGTTCTCGGTCAGGGTCTTGACATCGATATAGGATAGACCGGTATAACAGGCGAACATGAATATGTCCTTGGTTCTGTCGATGCTCTCCAATCCAAAGTTTTTCTTCTCGATACGTTCGAGCTCTTCTTCAGTGAGGAAATCACTGTTGGCCCTTTCAAACCTGAGCTTAAAATTCGAAAACGGGTCGCTTTCCAACCAACCGAGCCTTACCCCCAGCCTTGATATCTTCTTCAACCGCTCCATATGCTTCATGGCCCCATTGTTGTTGCATATGCTCTTGGTGGATGGTCTGTATTTTCTCAAGTATTGCTCAAAGTCCAGGATAAACTTGTAATCAAGTTCCCTAAGTGGTATGTCGCGTAATTTATGTTCTTCTTTGAGAAATAGGTCGATGCACCTTTCCGTGCTATAATAGTTCTTTCTAGTCCCGGCCTTTATGGAGGTGTGCATGGTTCCGTTGTGATAGCCAATAAGGTCCTTCAGGGTCTTGCCATTCTCCCCAGTATGCATATAACGTGATTTAATGGCCAATGGGGTTACCCTCTCCCCTTCCCTGAGCAATTCCCGATGCGCCTCAAGGAGCCCAAAATACACTTGGTCCAAATAGCTGTTCAGTGATTTCACAAGGCTTGAACGCCCCATTCCCCTTTTACGGGCATTATCCCATAGATGGCATTGAAGTTTCCGCTGGAGGCTGAACTCCAGACGTTCCCCATTTACCGTGATTCGACAATAAATAGTGGATTTCTCGGAATCTTTTTTCCGCTTTCTTGGAAAGAAATTTATTGATAACGTGGCTCGGCTGCTCATATATTTTGTTTTACAGACGAAAGCCAAATAGCTGCTTAAATTTCTACACAATATACACCAAAAATAAGTGCCCTGAAAGGACTCCCGATTTGGACACCTCCAAACTTGGATTTAGCGCCAAATGGTGTTAAATAGTGCCAAATGGAATCTTTTTTGCGATGAAACTAAAAAATAAACCCTTGATAAATAATTGATTATCAAGGGTTTATAAATTTGGTCGGGGTGGCAGGATTCGAACCTGCGACCTCCTGCTCCCAAAGCAGGCGCGATAACCGGGCTACGCTACACCCCGAAAAAGAGAAAAAAAGCGGAGAGACTGGGACTCGAACCCAGGCGACAGTTACCCGCCGACAGATTAGCAATCTGCTCCGTTACCACTCCGGCACCTCTCCTAACAATCTTAAGAACTTACATTCTGAAAATGCGGATGCAAATGTACCTTTTCATTCGTAAGATCGCAACTATTTTTTGATTTATTTGCGCGGTCTCATATCGTAAAAAAAATCCAAAGAGCGTATGGCCCTAGCCCTAAACCAAATGGACTAATAGTAGATTGTCAATTATGATTTACAGGTTTTCAGAAGGACCAAACCGTTTTCACTGCTCCCCTTTTTCCGTCCTCGGTTATACCCCGCACATCAAGATAATAGGTATCAATGTCCTTAGGGGTATCAAATTGAATGAAGGCCTTACCATTTTCATCCGTCTTTAACACAGGATTCCAGTAAACTGTTGTAGGAATACCTTCTGCTTTGAGAATTTTCTTGGGAACAGTTTGCTCATACGCTTCAAAATCCATGGAATTATGATACCCTTCATAGCTCAGTTGAGCCAACTTTCGTGCGATATGGTTCTCATCTGATCCATTTCGCGTGTATATGATTATTGCTCCACCGGCCGCCCGGGTTCCATAAATGGCTGCCTTGGCCCCATAAAAAATTTCAATTCTTTCCACATCGCGATAATTCACCAGATTAATGATATCTACCAATGATGTCGGCTGAATCAAAGGCATACCATCCAAAACCCAAAGTACGGGTCCTACCCCGGCAGCCTGTAACAAGGTTACTTCTGGATTCAAATCCCCAAGACCGGTAACATAAACCCCAGCTATTCCCAAAAAGAGTTGTGGAATGGTTTTGGGTTTTTCATAATCTTGAAACATCACCCTGCTGGGTTCGAGGTTGTATATGGAAGGTGTTAACTTTTGATATCCCTTTTTCTCAATCAAAGTAACCCCATCTAAAGCTATGAGTTCATCTTCTGTTTTATCTCCCGACAAGAAATCAACCGCTTTCTTTCTTTGATTCGATTGCTTGGCCTTTCGGTTGTCAACCCTGGTGATAACATTTTCCCGGTTGGATTTGAACAAGGGAGGAGTTTCATACTCAAAGGGAATCACCTGAACCAATTTTGTTTTGCTTTCCTCCCCAACGGTTCTGAACACTATTTTTACCTCTCCATCAATTGAGAGTCCAGATAATTTAAACAATCCCTCTGAGTTGGTCTCTACTTCTTGGGCAATAGCCTCATCCTCCGTCAAAATCAATACCTGAATTTTTGAATTCATCAACAAGGATTTGTCCAAATCGTAGGCTTGTCCATAAAAATCCAACCCATTTTGAAAATCATAGCGAATCTCTGAGGGCAGTTCATTGGTCACATTTCCAACAAAAAGTTTAGAAGACTGCCCGGTGAGCACCAATAAATCGTTAAGATACCTCTGGTTTCGAAGGCTCATCCCCGATGACGAGATTCCCTTGTTGCCCTTGTCGATTCTCCTCTGGGCTCCCAAAGCAACTGAAAGTTCTGTTAGCACCGGATTACCTTCTGTATCGGTCACTTTCACCTCCAAAATACTTTTTTCTCCCTCCTGTGAAGTGCCTTCCAATCGAATTTGAAGCTCTTTACCTTCATGGTACAAGGGTCGTTTTGCCCAAATTTGTCCAAACTCATCCTCCAATTGCAAATAGCCTATCCCTTTTGGAATATTTTCCTTTGGAATAGTGATTTCAAGTACATTGCGATCATTAAAGTCAACATTCTTTTCAAAATAGCTTACACCTCCAGCTTTGCCTTTAAGAACCAATGACTCACCTTTCAATTCGGAAGAAGCTTCTATTCTAACCAATAGACTTTCGCTATTCAAATTGTTCATTTGAATGGTATATCCCATATCCTGTAACTCCGGTAGTGGAATCTTTTGATTTTCGCTGATTTTGATTGCATATTGCTCACCCTTTTTTGGCTTGATCAAAAAAGTGCCAAGACCATTTCCATAGTGCTTTACAAAAGCTACCTCCTCATTATTGGAATTGACCACAGGCAAATCCCGGTGATCAAAATCATCTAATTTAACCGCAACTCTATTGTTCAGTCCAGAAACCAAATTCCCTCCTTCAGGAAAAATAAGGGCCTTTTCATCAACAATCAATGTAGTTTTGACCTGATCACGGAGTGAACCAATCCTTACTTTTTTTGTAGCAAAATAGTCTGGGCCATAGTTCAGCATCCATCGCGTGTAGGCTCTAAAGTAGTAGTCTCCTTCCCTTAATTTTTTTGGAATTTCAAATGAGCCATTGCTGGTGCCTTCCTCAATTTTATGATACTGGCTTTTTACCAAGTTCCCCTTGGCGTCCAATAGTTCAACCTTTAGGACAGCACTGCTACTAACCCTCACATGCTTTGGGCCCGTTAGCACATAGGCCTTAAAAAAGATAAAATCCTTGGGCAATACCAACTCCTTGTTCGTATGGAGAACCACCTGTTCTTGCCATAGCAATAACGAGTCAAGCGCTGTTTGCTGGAAATTAAAGTCGTTCCCAAAATCTTCTTCAGAATTTGGGCCATGCTTTTGGGCCATCATAGTTGTGCACAGAAGTAAAAAAGATAACAAGATAGCGTTCGAAAGAAAAGGAGATGTCTTTTTCATAGCACTGATTTTTCGAGAATTATCGGTTGAATTTTCTTTAAAAGATAGTAGTCACAGCGCAAAACCACAAAGAGTTTGTAGTTTTATTAACATGAAAATAAAGTGGTAGCCATAGGGATTTGCTGCTACTCGGGGTATTCCACCCTAAGGTGGTAAATATTGGTGAGTTTGCGCTTGAGCACCTTTTTTACAATTTCAATCTCTTTCAGTGTAATGTTGGCATTTACAAACTGATTGGCCTGCATTTGCCCTTCCACAATTTTCTCCACAAAACCATCAATCAATTGATACGTTGGATTCTTAAGGCTTTTTGATGCCGCCTCTACCGCATCGGACATCATCAATATTGCTGTTTCTTTTGAAAACGGTATCGGACCTGGATATCGAAAATCTTCTTCATTTACCGATGCCTCAAGTTCTTGTTGTTTTTTGAAAAAGTAAAAGACTAATGTCGTCCCATGATGGGTTCTAATAAAGTCTATAACGCGGTCGGGAAGCTTGTTTTTCCTTGCAGTTTCTATGCCTTCAATTACGTGGTCAATGATGATTTTTGCACTTTCCTTCGGTGGCAAATCGTCATGTGGATTAATATTGGTTGTTTGATTTTCAGTAAAGTATGCGGGGTTGTTCATTTTACCGATATCGTGATACAGCGCCCCAACACGAACCAACATGGCATTGGCACCTATCTCATTGGCGGCCGCTTCCGCCAAATTTGCTACCTGCAAAGAATGATGAAAAGTTCCCGGTGCTTTATTGGATAGCTCTTTTAAGAGCTTTGAGTTGGTATCTGATAGTTCCAGAAGCGACACGTCGGAAATCAATCCAAAGATTTTCTCGTAGATGTAAATCAGCGGTTGTGCAAACAAGGTCAAAAGTCCGTTCAATACAAAAATTCCGAAGAGAATCCACTCAATACTTTCCAAATTACCTTCGTGGATGATATGAAAGGCAAAATACCCAAGGATGTAGATAAGTGTAATCTGCCCTACGGAAATAAAAAGATTGGCCCTTTTATATAATTCCGAAGCTGTTAAAATAGTCACGATTCCAGCGATAATCTGAAGAAAAATATATTCAAAACTGTTGGGTACGACAAAGCCCAAAATAAGAACGGTAAGCACGTGGACAAATAAACCAAGTCGCGCATCAAAAAAGTTTTTAAGAATAAGTGGAAGGATACAAAGTGGGACCACATATACATAGCTCTCCTGGTTTTTGACCATTAAGGTTGTTGCCAAAACCATTAATAAAATATTGAAGAAGATAAAGGTGAGCTTGTTGTTGTTCTTAAAAATTTCAGGGCGATAGCGCTTGATAAACAAAAAGAGCATCATCAGTACCAAAGCCACCAAAATGGTATATCCCAAAAGAATGTAAAAGTAATTGTCCCCTCTCCAGAGCTCAGATTCGTACTCTTCCTTAAGGGAAAATAGCATTTTGTGATTGTCCCCCTCCACAACTTCCCCTTTGGCTATGATCTGTGTGCCTTCTGAAACCTCACCCCTAGTCAATGAAATTCTGGACAATTCATCGGCCAAAGCTTTATCGGTGAGAGCTTTGTCATAAAAAACATTGGGCTCCAAAAGCCGTGTCAGTATGCTGGCCAAAGGAATATCCCTTTGAAAATTGGTTGAATTCAACAAAGCCCGAGTCTTTTGCTTGGCATCGCTGAGATTGGTGTAGCTATTGGAGCCCAAGGTCAGAGCTTCATTGTTCTTTACCAAAAAAATAGCATCAGAGCTGGGAGATTCCTGAAATATGCCAAAAGCGTAAATACTGTCTATTGCACCTAGAGCCGAATTTCTAATTCTGTTTTGGGTAGATCTACCGATTTCTCTTTGCCCAAAAATTTGAGAGAGCTCCGCTTCAATGGATTGCTTTATCTCCGCAGGAACTGTGGCATCATAACTATAAAAATTGGTCTTGTTGTCCTCTATGGATTTTCGCTCCTCCTCCAGTTCTTCCGCCGTTTTTTTTAAAGAAAAGTCTATTGGGGCGTAAAGGTTTTCATATTGCCAAGGTTTCCCTTTTTGAAATTCATATTTGAACTTGCCTCCTTTTGGAAAAAAGAACACAATCAGTACTACGGAAGCGAGATACAGAAAATACTTGTATGCTAGTGATTGGTATTTATAAACATTATCCAAAGTGTTCCCCATCGTGAAGTGGTAAAAGCCAAAAATAGAAAATATAAATAAGAAGGTATGAAGAGTTTCAGTGCAGGGCTTTGCATTTAAATTTAGTAATTTGCAGCGTTAAATATCAAACTATGAACAAAGTCGTAATTGTAGCTGCAGTCAGAACTCCGATAGGAAGTTTTATGGGTGCTTTATCAACAATTCCTGCCCCTAAACTTGGGTCGATTGCCATTAAAGGCGCTCTTTCAAAAATTGGATTAAAGCCAGAAATGGTAGAAGAGGTATTGATGGGCAATGTGGTTCAAGCTGGTACTGGACAAGCTCCTGCACGTCAGGCGGCCATTTATGCTGGAATACCCGATACGGTTCCGTGCACCACTGTGAACAAAGTTTGCGCCTCAGGAATGAAGGCCATTATGCAGGGCGCACAATCCATCGCACTGGGTGAAAATTCCATTGTGGTTGCCGGAGGTATGGAAAACATGAGTTTGATTCCCCATTATGCCTACATGCGACGAGGATTGAAATTTGGCCCAGCCTCCATGGAAGATGGAATGCAAAAAGATGGTCTGGTGGATGTTTATGACCAAAATGCCATGGGTGTTTGTGCAGATGCCTGTGCAGATAAATACAATTTTTCAAGGGAGGAGCAAGATACCTTTGCCATCCAGTCCTATGAGAGATCGGCAAAAGCTTGGGCCGAAGGTAAATTCGCGGATGAAGTGGTACCTGTTGAAGTCCCTCAGCGCAGGGGCGAGCCAATTGTAGTCTCCGAAGATGAGGAGTATAAAAACGTGAAGATGGATAAAATTCCTGCTTTGCGACCGGCCTTTACTAAAGAGGGAACAGTAACAGCTGCCAACGCCTCCACCATAAACGACGGTGCTGCTGCAGTTGTGTTGATGAGCGAAGAAAAAGCCAAGGAACTTCAGTTAACTCCTTTGGCGACCATAAAAGGATACGCGGATGCGGCACATGAACCCAAATGGTTCACAACGGCCCCCGCCAAAGCCCTGCCAAAAGCTTTGGACCGAGCGGGTGTTGCAATTGGCGATATTGATTTTTTTGAATTTAATGAAGCGTTTTCAGTTGTGGGCTTGGCCAATATGAAGCTATTGGAGCTATCAGACAACAATGTAAATGTAAATGGGGGTGCTGTATCGTTAGGCCATCCTTTAGGATGTTCGGGAGCACGAATTACCATCACATTATTGAATGTCCTAATACAAAACAAAGCCAAATTGGGAGCAGCTGCCATTTGCAACGGTGGTGGCGGAGCATCTGCAATTGTCTTGGAAAGACACTAACCTCAAAAGCCTCCTTAATTCATGCAATACGGAGTTTGTCCGCAAAACGTTGTTGCTCTTAGAATAGCACCCGATGATGCTAGTGAAATGAGTTCTCAGGTTTTATATGGGGAGCATTTCAAGATTTTGGAAGGTAGGAAGAAGTGGAGCAGAATTCGACTGAGCTATGATGGCTATGAAGGATGGGTGCGCAATATTCAGATTCTCAAAATCCCCGAAAAAGAATTTGAAGCACTTGATGGAGCCCAAAACTTAAAATATGCCTCTGAAATTATTTCGCATATCTGCATAAACAATCATATGCTAATGCCGGTTCTTTTGGGTTCTGTGGTCACAAGCACCAAAAGCTTGGAACATACCTTTGAGGGGAACGCAATGGAGGGTATACTACCAAAATCCAAATTGGTGGATGTTGCCCTGCTTTATTTAAAGGCACCATACTTAAGAGGAGGTAGAACCCCTTTTGGTATCGATAGCTCGGGATTCGTTCAACAAGTTTATCGTATTAATGGCTATCAATTAAAAAGAGAAGCCGAAGAACAGGCCAAGCAGGGCGAGGCTTTAAGTTTTATTGAGGAAAGTGAGCCCGGAGATTTAGCTTTTTTCGACAATAGCGAAGGAATCATCAATCATGTGGGCATCATTTTAGAAGATAATTATATCATCCATTGTTTTGGGGAGGTTCGAATTGATCGTCTGGACCACACCGGAATTTTTAACACGGACAACAAATTGTACTCGCATCAACTTAGGGTTATAAAAAAGGTCATATAAAAAAAGCCCCGGTGAACCGGGGCTTTTTTCATTGGCTGAATCTTTTCTATTGTTCCAATAGCTTTTTAACTCTCATGAAATTTTCGTTGTCACCCAGTGCTCCATAAATATTCTTCAATTGGGTAAGAACACTTTGATTGTCGGGGTTGCTCTCAAGAGCTTTCTCCAATACCTTCGCACCCTCTACGAACAGGTCATCCTTTTTCCGCTTCAACTCATCATATCGTGCAATATCAGCTCGAGAATTACCCAAACTGTTCATCTCGTCAATAAGTCCGTTACCTTCATTCACATAAGTGGTAGATAGGTTCAGCAGCGCATTGATATAACCGGGGTCGACCTCCAAAGCTTTTCTATAAGCTGCCCTGGCATCTTCCATATTCCCTTGCTCCATATTGATAACACCAATGTTATACAATAAATCTGGGTTATCAGGAGCCATGTTAGAAGCAATGGACATCAATTCCTTGAACTTATCCTTATCCCCTATCGCATAATGTAAATTGGCCTCGCCAAGTACCAAATTAACGTCATCTGGATCTACCGCACGGGCATCTGCATAGGCTGCAAGTGCCTTGTCGTTTTGACCAAGTTGTTGATAAATTAAGGCAATGTTTTTAACCACCTCCGGCTTTTTGGACGGTGTTCTTTCTTCTTTAGGATCGTTATGTGTACCTGCCTTTACATAAAGGTCGCGGGTATTCTTGTCCATTTCCTCTACTTCACCACTGCTTATATTAACGGCGCTGTATTTTACACCGCTCCCATCGTAACCTATATCTTTCAGTTCGTGGTAGTACTCCAAGGCCTTGTCGTAGTTCTGACCGTTTACAGCGCTGCTTGCCGCGTAGTAGAGATAAATCGTATCTTTTGGACTTAACTTGTAGCCTAAATACAACTTTTCAGCTGCATCATCAAACTTCTTGTTATTGTTATCCTCTACAGCCGCATTTACCAAGTCGGCTGTCATTTGTGATAGTTGTTGGGCTGCCACCGTAGTATATTTTTCCTTACCACCGGCTTCTTCAATAGCTATTACTTTATTGTAAGCGTCAATTGCAGGTTGAAATGCCTCGGTATCTCCCTTTTTGGCCATATCATAATAAACGTTTCCGCTTACCGCATAATACTGCGCCTGGGTTCTTGCATCGGCGCCATCAATTAACGAAGCGGCTCCATCCAAAGCTGCCTTCGCAGAAGCGGCATCCCCACTCTTCAGCGCCTTTTCTGCCGCCTTGATTTCACTCTTCTGGGAAAATCCAATTGCGGATATTCCTATAGCGATTAATAATAAAACTTTAGTCTTCATTGTAGTGCAATTAATATTAGTGTTTACTGATTATTCTTTTGTTTCACCCTCAGGGGATTCAAAATCCGTACCATCTTCACCGTTCACCTCAATATTCCTGATATCTGTCTCATCCACAGCATCTTCGTCTTTCATGACTTTGGCCACCGCAGCAATAGAATCATTTCCTTTTAGGTTAATGACCTTTACGCCTTGGGTAGCTCTTCCCATAACTCTCAAATCCTCGACGCTCATTCGAATGGCAATTCCCGATTTATTGATAATCATCAAATCATCAGAATCAGAAACGTTCTTTATCGCCACTAATCCACCGGTCTTATCAGTTATGGAAATGGTCTTAACTCCTTTCCCTCCTCGGTTTGTAATTCGATAATCATCAATTGTACTTCGTTTACCATAACCATTCTCTGAGACCACCAGAATATCGTCCTCAAAGTTATGGACCGAAACCATACCGATAACCTCATCTTCCTCACTGGCTAGGGTAATTCCTCGTACCCCTGAGGCATTTCTACCCATAGGACGGGTCTTACTCTCTTCAAATCGTATCGCCTTACCCGATTTTAGCCCAAGTAATATTTGACTTGTTCCAGTGGTCAACTTGGCCTCGAGCAGCTCATCCTCCTCTCGTATATTGATGGCGTTGATTCCATTTTGTCTAGGTCGGGAATACTGTTCCAAAGAGGTCTTCTTCACCGTGCCCTTTTTGGTTGCCATGATTACATAATGGTTGTTCACATAATCCTCATCCTTAAGATCACGGGTACATATAAAGGCTTTAACCTTGTCATCCTGTGCAATGTTGATAAGATTCTGGATGGCCCTTCCTTTGGATGTTCTACTGCCCTCGGGAATTTCATAGACCCGCATCCAGAAACATTTTCCTTTTTGGGTGAAGAACAACATATACTGATGGTTTGTTCCCACGAAAAGGTGTTCCAAGAAATCCTCATTACGGGTCGAGGAGGCTTTTTGTCCTACCCCGCCCCTGTTCTGGGTTTTGTACTCTGAAAGCGAAGTTCTTTTGATGTATCCCGCATGCGAGATGGTTATGACCACCTGCTCATCTGGAATCATATCCTCTATGCTCAAATCTCCGCCAGCAAAATTGATCTCAGACCTTCTAGCGTCACCATACTTGTCTTTTACTTCTTGAAGCTCCTCTTTGATGATCTCCATTCGGCGTTCTTTTTTGGCCAAAATATCCTTTAGATCCTCAATGGTCTTTTTCAATTCGTCATACTCTTCACGAAGCTTGTCTTGTTCAAGGCCGGTTAGCTGTCGCAATCGCATTTCCACAATGGCCTTGGCCTGCACCTCAGTTAATTTGAAGCGTTCCATCAAATTGCTCCGGGCCTCATCAACATTTGAAGAAGCTCTAATAATCTCGATAACCTCGTCAATGTTGTCAGAAGCAATAATGAGCCCCTCCAATATGTGGGCACGGTCCTCCGCCTTTTTCAGTTCAAATTTCGTCCTGCGGACTACTACCTCATGCCGGTGGTCCACAAAATGGCCAATAATTTCCTTTAGGTTGAGAAGCTTTGGCCTTCCATTTACCAAGGCAATGTTGTTGACACTGAAGGAGGATTGAAGTGCCGTGTATTTATAAAGTGTGTTTAATACGATATTTGGAATGGCATCCCGCTTCAGAATATAGACTATGCGCATTCCCTTTCGGTCAGATTCATCTCTAATGGTGGAGATGCCTTCAACCTTCTTATCATTGATGAGGTCGGCGGTCTTTTTAATCATGTCCGCCTTGTTGACCTGATATGGTATTTCAGTAACAATAATGCATTCGCGACCCTGCACTTCTTCAAAAGTGGCCTTGGCCCTCATCACCACACGTCCCCTACCGGTATGAAAAGCTTCCTTTACGCCATCATAGCCATAAATGATTCCTCCTGTAGGGAAATCCGGGGCCTTAACATGGGTCATCAACTCATCAATATCGATATCGTTGTTCTCAATGTAAGCCACGGTACCATCCACAACCTCTGAAAGATTGTGCGGCGGCATGTTGGTTGCCATACCCACAGCAATACCAGAAGCCCCGTTCACTAAAAGATTGGGAACACGGGTAGGAAGAACGGTAGGTTCTTCAAGTGAATCATCAAAGTTTAACTGATGGTCAACGGTATCCTTATCGATGTCCGCCAACATTTCATCAGCAATTTTACGCATTCGTGCCTCCGTATAACGCATTGCCGCTGGACTATCGCCATCCACCGAACCAAAGTTTCCTTGGCCATCGATGAGCATGTACCTTAAACTCCATTCCTGGGCCATACGCACCATAGTGTCGTAAACGGAGGTGTCCCCATGCGGGTGGTACTTACCCAAAACCTCCCCTACAATACGTGCAGATTTCTTATGGGCACTTGTAGACCGAACGCCCAGTTCATGCATGCCATACAACACACGTCTGTGAACAGGTTTTAGTCCGTCTCTGACATCTGGCAGAGCACGTGACACAATGACCGACATTGAGTAATCAATGTAGGCAGATTTCATCTCATCCTCAATGTTGATAGGAATTAACTTTTCTCCTTCCGCCATGCTAAAATCTTATTGCTTTTTACAGGTTAAAACATCGTGGCAATATACGGAAAATCGACCCTTTCAATACAATAGGCAAGTACTTTATTAAAAAAATTATCAACACCATAAGGGTGCGGTAAATGGTTTAAAAACTATGTTAAACTATAGAGGATTGATGCTTTATTTCGACTTTTAATTCATATTTATCGAATATGGGTACGGTATTTGGACACCGTAAGGATAGATTTATTAATTTTAAATGCTGAATAAGGTAGCGTATGGATGATAATTTTTCCCCTAGAGTAAAAGACGTTATAGCATATAGTAAGGAGGAGGCCCTCAGGTTAGGGCATGATTTTATTGGAACGGAACATTTAATGCTTGGTCTTTTGCGCGATGGAAATGGCAAAGCCATTAATATTTTGGATGCCCTTGATGTGGATTTGGACCATTTGAGAAGAAAAGTGGAAATTCTAAGTCCGGCTAATCCAAATACAGGCACCACCCAAAAAGACAAAAAGAACCTACACCTTACAAGACAAGCAGAACGTGCACTGAAGACCACTTTTTTAGAAGCGAAGTTGTTTCAGAGCTCTTCTATAAATACAGCCCATCTATTGTTGTGCATTCTCAGAAATGAAAACGACCCGACAACTAAGCTATTGCATAAGCTAAAAGTGGATTACGATAATGTAAAAGAACAATTCAAATCGATGATTACCAGCGATGATGATTATTTGGATACTCCGCGTTCGGAGTCTTTCCCAAGTGATCCCGAAGATGCCGGGGATACGAAGGACAGTGGTTTTGGCTCAAGCTCTTCCCAAAAGGGAAGTAAAAAATCCAAGACCCCGGTCCTTGACAATTTTGGCCGTGACCTAACCCGTTTGGCGGAAGAAAATAAATTGGACCCTGTTGTAGGTAGAGAAAAAGAGATTGAGCGGGTATCCCAAATTTTGAGTAGAAGAAAAAAGAACAATCCCTTGCTTATTGGAGAACCGGGAGTGGGTAAAAGTGCCATTGCTGAAGGGTTGGCCTTACGAATCATCAATAAGAAAGTCTCAAGAATTCTGTACAACAAACGTGTGGTTACTTTAGACCTTGCCTCACTTGTGGCAGGAACCAAATATCGTGGCCAGTTTGAAGAGCGGATGAAGGCGGTGATGAACGAGCTTGAGAAAAATGACGATATCATTTTGTTCATTGATGAGATTCATACCATTGTCGGCGCCGGAGGCGCCACAGGAAGTTTGGATGCCTCCAATATGTTCAAACCGGCATTGGCCCGGGGTGAGATTCAATGTATTGGAGCAACCACCTTGGATGAATATCGCCAATACATCGAGAAAGATGGTGCATTGGAGCGTCGTTTCCAAAAGGTGATGGTAGAACCAACCACAGTTGAGGAAACCATCGAAATTCTTATGAATATTAAAGGTAAGTATGAGGATCACCACAATGTGAACTATACAGACGAGGCCATTTTAGCCTGTGTAAAACTTACCAATCGATATATGACCGACCGATTCCTTCCAGACAAGGCCATTGATGCCTTGGATGAAGCTGGGTCAAGGGTGCATATTGTGAATATGGATGTACCCAAGCAAATCTTGGAGCTTGAAACCCAATTGGAAGAAGTTCGCGAGCTTAAGAACAGCGTGGTCAAAAAGCAGAAATACGAGGAAGCTGCCAAGCTTCGGGATGATGAAAAGCGTCTTGAAAAAGAGTTAATGACCGCCCAGGAAAGATGGGAAGAGGAAAGTAAAATGCACCGTGAAACCGTAAGCGAGGATAATGTGGCCGATGTGGTTTCCATGATGAGTGGAATCCCTGTTAATAGAATAGCGCAAACGGAAAGCAACAAACTTGCTGAATTGCCCGATTTAATTAAAGGGTTTGTCATTGGGCAAGATGAAGCCGTGTCCAAAGTGGCCAAGGCCATTCAACGAAATAGGGCAGGTCTAAAAGACCCTAATAAACCTATTGGCTCTTTCATTTTCTTGGGACAAACCGGTGTTGGTAAGACCCAATTGGCCAAAATATTGGCCAAAGAGCTTTTCGATTCCGAGGATGCACTTATCCGAATCGATATGAGCGAATACATGGAAAAGTTTGCCATCTCAAGGTTGGTTGGGGCACCTCCGGGTTATGTAGGATATGAAGAAGGTGGACAACTGACCGAAAAGGTTAGAAGAAAGCCCTATTCCGTAATCTTGCTGGATGAGGTCGAAAAAGCCCATCCCGATGTGTTCAATATGCTGTTGCAAGTATTGGACGATGGTTACCTAACGGATAGTTTAGGTAGAAAAATTGATTTTAGGAACACCATAATCATCATGACTTCCAATATTGGGGCCCGCCAAATAAAAGACTTTGGGCAGGGTGTCGGCTTCGGAACCGCTGCGAAAAAAGCCCAGGCCGATAGTCATCAAAAAAGTGTGATTGAAAATGCACTAAAAAAAGCGTTTGCTCCCGAATTCCTCAACAGAATAGATGACGTTGTTGTCTTTAATTCTTTAGAGCGCGAGGATATCCATAAAATCATTGATATCGAATTGGATAAGTTGTTCAATCGAATCAAGGATATTGGTTATGACCTGAGCCTTTCTGAAAAGGCCAAGGATTATATTGCCGAAAAAGGTTTCGATAAGCAATATGGGGCACGACCATTGAAAAGGGCCATCCAAAAATATATTGAGGACACCCTGGCCGAGGAAATCGTAAACTCCAAATTGGAGGAAGGCGACAGTATTTTTATGGACTTGGATGAGAAAAAAGATGAACTCACCATCAAAATCCAAAAACCTGAAAAATCTCCCAAAACGGAACAATAGAATTTCTTAGCGAATTTATATAAGCCGGTGAATGCCGGCTTTTTTTTGCGCCCAGCCCAAAAACTACCGTACAAACGATATTTACGCTGTTAATCTATATTTTTTCTGGTGAATGCCGTTTGCACATACATTCGTAATGAGACACTATAATTTCGGGGAATGAGAATTGCGTATAGGAAAAATGCCATCGTGGTACGTGAGTATCAGTTGGACATTGGAACCGTACAAGTCTATGATGACTATATGGTTTCCACTTTCGATGAGGGCACTACGCTTACACTTGAGCGAGCCTACCAGATCATCGGGATTTCAGAAATACACTTTAGGGAGAAAAACTTCGGCTACATCAGCCTGAGAAAGAATTCCTATGCGGTAGATCCCACCATCTACAATTATTTGCGTGGGATGGAAAACCTAAAGGCTTTTGCCATCGTTTCCAAAAAAGAAATTGACATGCACAATTTCAAAATAGAAAAGCTTTTCTACAAAAAGAACATGGAGTTCTTTATCGAGTTTGACAATGCACTCACTTGGATAAAAAAGCGTCTAAAAAACAGCAAAAAGAAGAAAAATAAAAACTAAGTTTCCTTTTTGTTTTGCGGAGGTTTTGGCCTCAATAATTCCACAAAGGCCTTTCCCAAATTCTCTATAATATCCGAAGCAATCAAAGCTTCAAACCCTATTTCGGACGCTTTGATGTCTGCGGCTAATCCATGAAGGTAAACTCCAAAAATGGAGGCTTCTAAGCTGTTATACCCTTGTGATAAAAATCCTGTGATAATTCCGGTAAGTACGTCCCCACTGCCAGCCGTGGCCAGACCGGGATTTCCTGAGGTATTAAAATAGCCTTTCTCCCCATCCACAATAAGACTATTTGCTCCCTTCAACACTAAAATGACACCATGCTTCATTGAAAAGGCATTTGCCTTATCCAACTTATCAAAGTCATCGTCCCAACTTCCTATCAAACGCTCCAACTCTTTTGGGTGAGGTGTCAATATGGAATTCTCGGGCAGCTGCTTAAGCATTTCCTGATGTTTTGCCAAAATATTTATGCCGTCCGCATCAATCACCAAAGGCTGTTTTGCTTTCTGAAGGAATTCGCCGAAAGCTACCACGGTTTTCTTAAAGGTGCCAAGTCCCATCCCAATGCCAATGGCACTCGCAGTAAATGGAATTTCGATTTCAGTGATATGATCCATTGCGGTATCAGTCAATATCATGGCTTCGGGAAAGGAGGATTGTAACGCGTTATATCCACAACCAGGCACAAACATGCTTACCAAGCCACTTCCTGACCGTAAACAAGCTCTTCCTGCCAATTGAACCGCTCCTATCTTGCCATGGCTTCCTCCGATGATAACGGCGTGACCATAAGTTCCCTTATGGGAAAATTTCGTTCTAGGCTTATAAATCGATACAAGGTTGGATCTTTGGGTCAAAAAATAATTTGACTCTAAACCGCTGATAAAGTCCGAATCTAAATCTATATTCAAAATCTCCCAGGTATCCAAGTACTTGCCAGTTTCCGGCAATAGAAATACCAGTTTTGGAACCTGAAAGCTCAATACGTGGTTTGCTTTTATCACGGAGGTGAACTTCCAAGATACTTTTTGTGAGGGTAAGCCAGACGGAACATCAACTGAGATAACAAAAGCTGGTGAAGTATTGATATGTTTTATTAGGTTAGCCACCCATTTATCGGGCTGCCGGTTCAGCCCTATTCCAAAAATGGCATCCACCACAATATCATCCATTCCAATCTGGGGTAGCTGACTCTTTGCCTCAAGAAAACTGGGCCATATTTTACGGTCCTTTAGCCTTTCTAAATTCAATAGGAAGTCTTTGGAGCGTTTTTCACTGAAGTCCACTACATAGGTCTGAAAGTTGTACCCATGTTCAAACAAATGCCTCGATAGGACCATTCCATCACCGCCGTTGTTGCCTATTCCACAAAAAACATGAATTTTTACCTGCGCACCCTGCAGTCTTCCATGGAGCCATTCAAAAATCTTTAAGGCCGCTCTTTCCATCAGGGCATCACTCGTAATACCCTGTTTTTTGATCGTGAATTTATCAGCTTCGTAGATTTGTTCTGACGATAAAATTTTCATTTAGCAATAAAAAGCGATTAAAAGTATAGATTCCGCAAAAATTTTGGAACGATTTGATGAAGCACTCAAAAGTACTACATTTACCCTGATTTTGTATTATCCGCAAACTGATAGACTGCAACGACAGATGATTAAAACGAACGGATTTTTCTTCACTACTACCACCCCTTTGGGGTAGTCTATTCTTTATTTCCGTCCTTACCACCTTTTTATTCATCCAATTCAAATAAAACATGAGAGTTCTAAAATTTGGTGGCACTTCCGTTGCCAGTCCAGAAAACATACAAAGAGTAAAAGATATCCTAGAAAACAACAAAGCAAGTAGGCAAGCTGTTGTCGTATCGGCTTTTGGCGGAATCACAGATCTATTGCTCAATATTTCAGAGTTCGCCGCCAATCAAGATGAGTCCTATAAAAAAGGCTTAGAAGAAATTGAAAGCAGGCATATCGCCGCAATAAAAGAATTGATTCCCATACAGAAACAAAGTGCCATTCTTAGTAAGGTGAAAAGTGACCTAAACGTATTGGAAACGTTGCTGGAGGGGTCCTTCCTTATCGGTGAACTCACTCCTAAACTTTCAGATAAGATTGTAAGCTATGGGGAATTGCTTTCCGCCTTTATTATTTCTGAATATCTTAAATCACAGAATCTTGATGCAACTTTTAAAGACAGTCGCGAACTTATCGTTACAGACAAAAATTTTGGTAAAGCCTCTGTGAATTTTTCAGAAACCAATCAAAACTGTAGCCAATACTTTGAAAAAAGTTCCCAATCAATTACCATATTGCCTGGTTTTGTAGCTTCCTCATTATTTGGAGATTCCACAACATTGGGAAGAGGCGGTTCCGATTATTCGGCGGCAATCTATGCCGCTGCCTTGAACGCTGAAGTTCTAGAAATTTGGACTGATGTAAGTGGTATGTTTACAGCGAACCCAAAATTGGTAAAGCAGGCCAAAAGTGTTTCACACATCAGTTATGAAGAAGCAATGGAACTGTCCCACTTCGGGGCAAAAGTGCTTTATCCTCCTACGATTCAACCTGTTTTGGATAAAGGAATTCCGATTGTAATTAAAAATACGTTTGCACCTCAAGATACTGGCACCCATATTTCAGCAAGTGCCAACGGCACTGGAAAATCCGTTCGTGGCATTAGCCATGTGGACAAAATCACTTTAATCTCTCTGGAAGGTCCGGGGATGGTGGGCATTCCTGGTATCTCCAAACGTTTTTTTGAAACCTTGGCTCTTGGAGGCATCAGTATTGTTCTTATTACACAAGCCTCTTCAGAACATTCCATCTGTGTTGGAATATCCGAAGAGGACGCGGAAAGAGCAGAAGAGGCCTTGAACGCTGCCTTTGCCTACGAAATTTCCATCCGTAAACTTAAACCTGTTCAAGTGGAGAAAGATCTGGCCATTGTGGCCCTGGTAGGAGAAAATATGAAAAGTCACCAGGGGTTGAGTGGAAAAATGTTCAGCACACTAGGAAAAAACAATGTTAACATCAGGGCCATTGCCCAAGGTGCATCCGAGCGGAACATTTCAGCGGTCATTGAAAAGACTGATGTAAAAAAGGCGCTCAACTCTCTACATGAGCGATTTTTCGAGGAAAACATTAAGCAGCTCAATCTTTTTGTTATGGGCGTTGGCAATGTAGGCTCCCGATTTCTTGAGCAGATAAAACAACAACGAAACTACATCAAAAAAGAACTCAAGTTGAACCTAAGGGTCATAGCAATAAGCAATTCGAGGACCATGTTTTTTGATGAAGAAGGGATATCTCTAAAAAAATGGCCTGAGCTTTTGTCAAGTGGTGCTCCTGCGGATACCGGTCAGTTCTTTGAAAAAATCAAGGAATTGAATTATAGAAACAGTGTTTTTGTTGATAACACGGCCAGCGATTCCATAGCATTGACCTATCCCGAATACCTAAAAAACAGTATTTCGGTGGTCACATGCAATAAGATAGCCTGCTCATCAGATTTTGATTTTTATAAGGAACTCAAGTCCCTTTCCAAAAAATACAATGCTCCTTTTCTTTTTGAGACCAATGTGGGAGCTGGTCTTCCTATCATTGACACCTTAAAACATTTAATCGTTTCTGGGGATAAGGTCCACAAAATACAAGCCGTACTTTCTGGGAGTTTGAATTTCGTTTTCAACAATTTTAATGATTCCACCACTTTTCACGATGTCGTGAAACAAGCACAAGAAGAAGGCTATACAGAACCAGACCCCACCATTGATTTAAGTGGTATTGACGTGATGCGCAAAATCTTGATTTTGGCCCGGGAAAGCGGACATCAAATTGATATTGAAGATATTACAAATGACTCTTTTCTTCCTGAAGAAAGTTTACAAAGCGATTCAAATGAAGCTTTTTTTGAATCCCTGAAAAAATATGAATCAGACTTTCAGCAGCTGTACAAGGAAGCAAGAGACGCCGATACCAAACTAAAATATGTTGCAGAATTTGCAGATGGAAAAGCAAAGATTGGTTTGAGCCAAATTCCTAAGGGACATGATTTTTACAATTTGGAGGGGAGCGACAATGTGGTACTGTTCTTCACGGAACGTTATCCCAATCAACCCTTAATAATTAAAGGAGCCGGAGCCGGAGCTGAAGTTACAGCATCGGGTATCTTTGCAGATATCATACGTATTGGAAATTTTTAGTATGGAAGCCATAAAAGTCTTTTGTCCGGCCACAATTGCCAATGTATCCTGCGGTTTCGATGTATTGGGTTTGGCCTTGGAGAATGTGGGTGATGAAATGATTGTTCGAAAATCTTCGAATAAGGGAATTAGCATCACCAAAATACTTGGTCAGGACCTGCCTCTGGAACCTTCCAAAAATGTAGCTGGAGTTGCCGCCCTGGCCTTGTTGGAAAAATCCGATTATTCTGGTGGCTTTGAGATTGAAATCCACAAGAAAATCAAACCAGGAAGTGGTATTGGCAGCAGTGCGGCAAGCTCGGCCGGAGTGGTCTGGGCCATAAATGAGCTGCTTGGGAAGCCTTTTTCCGAATTGGAATTGGTAGAATTTGCCATGCAAGGAGAAAAACTGGCCAGCAATGTTGCTCATGCAGACAATGTGGCCCCCGCCATTTATGGCGGTTTCACTTTAGTGAGAAGCTACGAACCCTTGGATGTGGTTCCCCTTCCTACCCCATCTGAGCTCTATGCGACCATTATTCATCCGCAAATAGAAGTAAAAACCTCCGATTCGCGTAAAGTTTTGAAAACTAAAATCACTCTCGCACAAGGCATTCAACAATGGGGAAATCTTGGTGGACTCATCGCAGGTTTGTTCCAAAGTGATTATCCATTAATAGGGAGGTCTTTGCAGGACCATATTATCGAACCTATTCGCTCCATTTTGATTCCAGGGTACGACGAGATTAAATCAGAATCCATGAAAGCTGGTGCCCTGGGATGTGGAATTTCCGGTTCCGGACCCTCTATTTTTGCACTCAGTCAAGGTTTTGAAATTGCAAAGAAGGTTGCAGATTCCATGAAAGCAACTTATGAGCATTTTGATATTGATTTTGATGTTCACGTATCTTCCATTGGTTCTGAAGGTGTCAAAATAATTTCATAATCCATGCAATATTATAGTTTGACCAACCCGCAATTAAAAGCTTCTTTCAAGCAGGCAGTAATTCAAGGTATTGCACCTGACAAGGGACTTTACTTTCCGGAAGAAATTCATCCTCTTCCCCAAGAGTTTTTCGAGACCATTGAACGCATGTCCAATCATGAAATAGCTATAAAAGCCATTGAGCAGTTTGTGGGTGATGAAATTCCCAAAGCCGTATCGCACGACATTGTGAAAAGGGTCTTGGATTTCGACTTTCCAATTGTTCCCATCGAAGAAAACATAGGTACGTTGGAACTTTTTCATGGTCCCACTATGGCCTTTAAGGACGTTGGCGCCCGATTCATGGCCAATTGTCTGGGCCATTTTTCCGAAGAAGGAGCTTCCGAAGTTACGGTTCTGGTTGCGACCTCTGGGGATACGGGTGGTGCTGTAGCAAACGGTTTTTTGGGCGTTGAAGGAGTAAATGTTGTGATTCTCTATCCGAGCGGAAAAGTCAGTGATATTCAAGAGAAGCAACTTACCACTTTAGGTCAGAACATTATAGCCCTTGAGGTCAACGGTACATTTGATGATTGCCAAACTATGGTGAAAAATGCATTTCTGGATGAAAGTATCACTTCGCAACGAAAACTCACCTCTGCAAACAGCATCAATATCGCCAGATGGTTACCCCAGTGCTTCTATTTTTTGTTTGCCTACAAACAAGCAAAATCAAAGAATAAAGATTTAGTTTTCTCAGTGCCTTCTGGAAATTTTGGAAACATTTGTGCTGGAATGGTGGCACAAAAACTTGGAATGCCTGTCAAACAATTCGTGGCGGCGACCAATGTGAATGATGTGGTACCTCAGTTCATGCAGGATGGCCAGTATATACCAAAGCCTTCCGTCGCTACAATTTCAAACGCAATGGATGTTGGTGATCCCAGCAACTTTATCAGAATCAGAAAACTATATGACAATGATTTTGAAAAATTGAAGACCTCCCTTTCAAGTTTTTCATTTACCGATGAGGAAACTAAAGCTGCCATGAAACACATCCGTAAAAACTCCGGTTATGTGGCCGATCCCCATGGTGCTGTCGGGTATTTAGGGCTGAAAGAATATCAAAAAAAACATCCAAATACCTACGGTATTTTTCTAGAAACAGCACATCCTGTAAAGTTTTTGGATGTGGTTAAAGAAACCTTGGATTTTACTCCCAACATTCCTGCTCAAATCGAAAAAGTACTGCATAGAACCAAGCGTTCCATCAAAATAGATTCGTATTCAGAATTAAAATCCTATCTCCTCGATAGTTAGGTCTTCCCCTTTTCAAGTTAACAATGCTTTGTTCAAAACAATAGGGATTTGAGCATCGCAACTGGAGCGAAATCGATAAATTTACCTCAGTAAAAAGTAGTTTATGAAGAATACTGCCCTCAGTGAGATACATGAGGCGCTAGGTGCCAAAATGGTGCCTTTTGCCGGGTTCAACATGCCTGTTTCCTATGAAGGAGTCAATGCAGAGCACGAAACTGTTAGAAAAGCTGTTGGTGTCTTTGACGTTTCCCACATGGGGGAATTTCTTATTGAAGGCCCCAATGCTTTGGATTTGATACAAAGGGTCACATCCAACGATGCCTCTAAATTGACCGTCGGTAAGGCGCAATATAGTTGTTTCCCCAACGAAACTGGTGGAATTGTAGATGACCTGATCGTGTACCGTATAAAGGATGAAACCTATCTTTTGGTGGTGAATGCCTCCAATATTGAGAAAGATTGGAACCACATTGCCAAATACAATGAAACTATCGGAGCCGAAATGCGGAACATTTCCGATGATTTTTCTTTATTGGCCATTCAAGGTCCCAAGGCTGTTGAAGCCATGCAATCCTTGTCCTCGGTTGATTTGTCAAGCATCAAATTTTACAATTTCGTAGTTGGCGATTTTGCGGGTATTGATCATGTCATCATCTCGGCGACCGGCTATACCGGTTCAGGGGGATTTGAAATCTATTGTAAGAACTCCGAAGTAGTCCAAATCTGGAGCAAAGTATTGGAGGCCGGAGCTGATTTCGGCATTAAACCCATCGGATTGGCGGCTAGGGATACATTGCGGTTGGAAATGGGCTATTGCCTTTACGGGAATGACATTGACGACAATACCTCCCCTTTTGAGGCTGGGTTGGGATGGATCACCAAGTTCACCAAGGAATTTGTGAACAGCGAGGCTTTGGCCAAAGAGAAGGCTGAAGGTCCAAAACGTAAGCTTATTGGCTTCCAAATGCAGGAAAAGGGAATTCCGAGACAGGGATATGCAATAGTGGACGCCTCTGGAAATGAAATTGGCAAAGTAACTTCTGGTACCATGTCGCCTTCCATGGGTCAAGGTATTGGAATGGGATATGTGAAAGTGGAAAATGCTACTTTGGATGAAACCATTTTCATTCAAATACGAAAAAATCAAGTGCCGGCAACGGTTGTCAAACCTCCATTTTACAAGAATTGATGCCTGAGTTTCAGAACATTCTCGATAACATCTGTGCTCAAGCAAAAACAACTCATGATAAAGGTAAAGTAGCCTCCTACATTCCGCAGCTAGCCTGCATGGATATCAACAAATTTGGGATAGCGCTTTTGGACCAAAATGGGGTTTTGTACTCGGCAGGGGATACAAAAGATAAGTTCTCCATTCAAAGTATCTCCAAAGTTTTGACGCTATCATTGGCATTTGAATTACTTGGAGAGCAGCTTTGGAACCGTGTGGGGGTAGAACCTTCTGGAGACCCATTCAATCATTTGTCCCTTCTGGAACAAGAAAATGGAAAACCTCGTAATCCTCTCATAAATGCCGGGGCCATTGTGGTTGCAGATGTACTGGTTTCACAACTCAGAAACCCAAAACAGGATTTATTGGAATATGTCCGGAAAATTGCACACGACCCTACCATTGCATATGACAAGAGTGTCGCAAAATCGGAAAAGGAAACTGGTTTTCGAAATTATGCTGCCGCTTATCTGATTAAATCCTTTGGAAACCTCGAAAATGAGGTTGAGACCGTTTTGGATTTTTATTTTCATCAATGTTCTTTAAGCATGTCATGTGAGCAACTGGCCTATACCTTTTATGTTTTTGCCAATAGAGGAAAATGTTTGAAGCAAACATCGTATCTAAACCTAAGTCAAGTAAAACGGATAAATGCCATTATGCTGAGCTGCGGTTTTTATGATGAGGCCGGGGAATTTGCTTATGAGGTGGGCCTGCCAGGAAAAAGTGGTGTTGGCGGAGGCATTGTTGCGGTACATCCGAACAGTTTTAGCGTGGCCGCATGGTCTCCTGGTCTGAATGAAAAAGGAAATTCGAAGCTTGGTCTTCAAGCTTTGGAAAAATTGACTACGGAAAGTGGTCTTTCAATTTTTTAGGTATTGAAGAAAAAAAGGATCTTAATACTAGGGGCAAGTGGGTTTATTGGTAATGCCATTTACAAAGAACTTTGTTCTTATTTTGATACCTATGGCACGTATTGCTCAAATACACTATTTCAGGATAACAGGCAATTCTATAGGTATGATCTTCAAGAGGATGATATTTTCCGAATCCTGGAAAGGGTAAAGCCTCATTTTATCATCTCTGCTTTACGGGGCAGTTTTGGAGCGCAGATTCAAGCGCATCAACATATTATCGAATACCTTTTGAAAAACCCGTGCAAACTGTACTTTATTTCATCTGCCAATGTTTTTGATGCGTACAGTAAATTTCCTTCCTATGAAATGGACAAAACCCTTTCCGAGAGCATCTACGGCCGTCTCAAGATAAAGATTGAGAACATGCTCATGCGTATTCCGAAGAAAAAGATGGCAATTCTTCGAGTGCCCATGGTTTTTGGAAACACGTCTCCCCGAATCAAAGAAATACGGTTGTTACTGGAAAACAATGACCCCATCGAGGTTTTTCCGAACCTCATCATCAACGTTACCAATGACGACCGTCTCACCCAACAAATCCACTATTTGATCAATAGGGATAAATATGGTATTTTTCATTTGGGGAGTGAAGACCTCATTCAGCATGAGGAGTTCATTAAAGAAATCATTCGAAAAATGGGGAACTACCACCCTATTCTTAAACGTGTCTATACGACCAACGAGGACCGATATTTGGCAGCTTTACCGAAAGACCATCTTTTACCCAAAAATTTGAGGATAAGCTACCAAGAGATTATTGATCACCATCTCACGGTGGAATAATCAAAATAATTTGTCGCTTTCGGTAGTTAGATTCACTAATTTTAGAAAAAGAACCCACCATGGAAAAATTGACAGAGCAACAGATTAGAGAGCATTTGGAGGAGTTAAAAGGATGGAGCTTCAAGGACGGATTTATCCAAAAGCATTTTGTGTTCAGCGATTTCAAGGAAACCTTTTCCATAATGACCCGCATCGCCTTTGAATGCGAAGAAATGAACCACCATCCCAATTGGGAAAACGTTTATAACAATCTTACCATACGTCTCAACACCCATGATGTTGGGGGTATCACCGAAAATGATATCAATCTTGCCAAGACCATAGAATCCTTGGTAAAATCCAAGTAATACAGGCCATACAATAGACTTGGTAGGGCACCTTTTTTTGTTAAATTTGTTCCCGTTCATTCTGAAAAACAACTATGGGAAGAGCATTTGAGTTTAGAAAGGCAAGAAAAATGAAACGTTGGGCAGCTATGTCCAAGGCCTTTACACGAATCGGCAAGGACATTGTGATGGCGGTAAAGGAAGGTGGGCCAGACCCGGATGCCAATTCTCGATTACGCGCGGTGATTCAAAATGCCAAAGCGGTCAACATGCCCAAAGACAATATCGAAAGGGCAATTAAAAGGGCTTCCGATAAAAACCAAGGGGATTACAAGGAAGTGCTCTTTGAGGGCTATGGCCCACATGGTATTGCCGTACTTATTGAAACCGCAACGGACAACAATACACGCACTGTCGCCAACATCCGAAGTTATTTCAACAAATGCAATGGGAGTTTGGGAACTTCTGGCTCAGTAGAATTTATGTTTGACCATACTTGCAATTTTAGGATCAATGGCGAAGGTGTCGATTCCGAAGAACTTGAATTGGAAATGATCGATTATGGTGCTGAAGAAGTCTTTGTGGACGACGATGGTATACTGATCTATGCGCCCTTTGAGAATTTTGGGGCCATTCAGAAAGAATTGGAGTCCCGGGAACTGGAAATCCTTTCGTCGGGGTTTGAAAGAATACCACAAGTGACGAAAGAACTTACCGAAGAACAAGTGGCCGATGTAGAAAAGCTATTGGAAAAAATCGAAGAGGACGATGATGTGCAAAACGTGTATCACACCATGAAAGAATAATAGTCAAAACTATGGAAAAGTTAAAACGGCCCTTTTATGGGTCGTTTTTTGTTTACAAACCACAAGGACATTCGGTAATTGTGTAAATTCAAAAAGAAAAACACGACCTATTTAAAAACTTTCGGTATGCGCAATACTATTCTTCCGCTTTTGGCTTTCTTATTTTTTGTTTCTGGATTTTCCCAAAATATGGATGCTTCCAAATTGTACGACATCATCGAACAGGAAGCGGATACGGTAAAAGTAACTGGCAATTCATATCAGTTTTTGTTCAATGAAAGTATGTTGGTCTGCATTTACGACGAAAATGCCAATAGGATGCGCATCATTGCACCCATTGTGAAACGAGAAGAAATCGGGGAAGAAGAACTCTTGAACGCCCTCGTCGCCAATTTTCATTCGGTTTTGGATGTAAAGTATGCGCTAAGTGACGAAATCTTGTGGTCGGTTTACGCCCACCCTTTGAGGGAGTTAAGTGAAGCACAGGTGGTCGATGCCATTCAACAGGTGTATGCCGCAGCGCTTACATTTGGAGGTTCCTACTCCAGTACCAATTTGGTATTTCCCGGGAATACCAAAAAAGTGGAAAAACCCAAACCGAAGCCTTTAAAGAAGACCTAGAAGCTGTATTCGGGAATTCGACCTTTGACCCCCTCATAAAATTGATGGATTCTTTGAAAATCTTCATCCACGTTTTCGGTAGGATGAAAAGGTTCCGATATCTTAACTTGTTTCTTCCCAAAGTCAAAGGCAACCATAACAATGGGAACTCTGGCCTTTTTGGCTATATGATAAAATCCGGTTTTTAATTTTTTGACCTTCTTCCGGGTACCTTCGGGAGCCAAAGCAAATCGAAACACTTTTTTTTCTTCGAAAATTTGGGCCACGCTATCTACGGTGTTTGAGCTTTGAGAACGGTCCACTGGGGCCCCTCCCGTTATTCGAAAGATCCATCCGAAAGGTGGTTTAAAAAGACTCTTTTTAGCCACGTAATTGATTTGTTTTCCAACAATTTCACGAATCATCAGCCCTATAAAAAAATCATACCAATGTGTATGCGGGATCACGATGACAACGCATTTATCCAAATCTGGAAACTTCCCCACAAGCTTCCATCCCAAAACTTTAAAATACAGAAAGCGGGATAGCCATTTCATTTTTGAATGTGTTTTAAAGGAGCGAGGGAATTGAGCTAAATCCTAGCGAAAAGCTCTTGCAATCTATTGGCATCCATTTTAGAGCGCCAATCTTTTCCCAGTGCATTTTCCCAAAGGGCTTCCATGCCCAGAGATACCTCGCTAAGGATATCAAAATCGTTTTGGGTAAGGTTGGCACATATGCCTTTTGGAAGTTCTATGCCGTGTTTCTCCTTCATTTGATGAAAAAGGGCCACTCCCTGCGGATAATAATCTTTCAAATGCTGGAAAACCAGACAATTTCCTATCCCATGTTTGATACCCAATAAATAGGACAGTCCGTAGCTCATCGCATGGGCAATACCCACCTGTGAATAGGCGATACTCATGCCACCATGCCATGAAGCCATCATCAATTTGTCTTGACCATCCTTTTCTTTAGGGTTTCCCAAGAAAACTTCTTCACAAAGCTCATGCGCTTTTTCCCCATAGCTCTGACTAAAGGCATTAAGGTGAGTTCCGTCCAAGGATTCCACACAATGGATGAAACAATCCATTCCTGTATAAAACCATTGATCTTTAGGGACCGTTTTGGTCAATTCTGGATCCAAAACGACTTGATCGTAGGTAGTGTAATCCGAATTGATTCCCAATTTTCTTTTAGGCCCCAATAGTACAGTGGTTCGGGAAACCTCTGCTCCTGTTCCACTAATGGTGGGAACGCCCACATGAAACAAAGATGGTCTGCCCACCAAATCCCACCCCTGATAGTGCTCGGCCTTTCCTGGATTGGTAAGCAAGATGGATACAGCTTTTGCTAAATCCAATAAGGTACCTCCACCAATACCAACAATACCGGAAGGCAATTCTTCATAAGCATCCTTGATTCGATTGACTAGGGCATCAACCTGCTCTGTTTTGGGTTCTTCCTTGGAAGAAATAAAAATGACTTCATCATTGAAAAGCATTGGTATTCTCCTCAAGAACTCCGGATTTTCAAAATAATCATCCACCAAAAAAATGAAAGGGGCTTCGGAATTTTTCCGTTTTGGCATCAATAAGTCTCCCAATTGATCAAAACTCCCCCGGCCAAAGACCACACGGGGTACCATAGGAAAGTTCTTGTAAGGGGTCTTACGCACAGATATCACTTCTTTTTTCTTCAAATCAGCCAAACTGCATTATTTATTCAAGTACTTCAAAATATCCCTCAAACTATTGAGCTTTAGATGGTCGTTTACCTGTTCATCTTGCGAGACCATCTCATGGGCCCAGGTTGTATGAAAGGGAACGTGAACTGCTTTTGCCCCAATGTTCAATATAGGTAATACATCCGATCTAAGCGAATTTCCAACCATCAAAAACTCCTTCACATGAATATCAAGATGGTCCAAAAGGTTTTTATAGTTATGCTCTTTTTTATCACTCAATACCTCTACATGATGGAAATACTCAGAAAGACCGGACTTTTCCAATTTCCGTTCCTGGTCCAATAAGTCTCCCTTGGTAAGAACAATGAGCCGGTATTTGTCCTTTAGTTCTTCAAGTACTTCCTCAACCCCATCCAACAATTCAACAGGATGGGCTATCATCTTTTTTCCAAGATCTAATATTTGCGAGATTGTAGTTTGGGATATGGTGTTGTTTGAAAGGTCCAAAGCAGATTCTATCATGGATAACACAAATCCCTTTATGCCGTAACCATAGAGATTCAGATTATCCATTTCAACTTTGAAGAGTTCTTGGTCAATTTTGTTTTTGGTCTCGTAATTTTCCAAGAGCTCGGCAAACTGTTCCTCCGTTTCACGGAAATAGGTTTCATTCACCCAAAGGGTGTCATCCGCATCAAATCCTATTACTTTTATTCCGCTGAAGTCTACTTCCATACCTTTCTTGCTCTATCCAAATCTTCTGGGGTGTCAATTTCTATTCCGGTGACATGGGTTTCCACCATTTTAATTTTCTTTCCGTATTCCAAAAACCGAATCGCCTCAATTTTTTCTTTTGCTTCCAAGGGCATCATGGGCAAGCGTTGGAAATCGAGCAGGGCCCTTTTTCGGAAAGCATAAATGCCTTTGTGCTTGTAATAAACCGCCTCAAATGATTCATCTCTGGGATAGGGAATTGGAGAACGTGAAAAATATAGGGCAAACTTGTTTTTATCGACAATGACCTTGACCGTGTTCGGGTTGGAGATCTCGTTCCAATCGGTGATAGGCGTCATCAAGGAAGCAAGGTCGATTTCTTTATTGTCATCTTCATGAAACACTTGGATCACTCGAGTAAGACTTTCTGAATCAATAAAGGGTTCGTCCCCTTGAACATTGATCACAATATCAACATCCAAATCCAAAACCGCTTCGGCAATACGATCACTTCCACTTTCATGCTCCTCCTTGCTCATTATGGCTTTACCTCCAATACCTGTGATGACATCAAAAATGATATCACTGTCGGTGACAACAAAAACCTCGTCAAACAAGCCTGTAGCAGTGGCAGCTTCATAGGTGCGTACAATAACCGGTTTTCCCCCCAGGTCCTGCATAAGTTTCGCTGGAAATCTGGACGCCTTATATCTGGCCGGAATCATGGAGATTATTTTCATAGCCGTGCTAGGTTTTCTTTCTAGGTCTCAGTTTGCGATAAATTCGGAAGATAATCACCAGAATAATGATTACGAGAATCGCCGCTAAAGGAGGGGCCAAAATTGAAGCGGTGGATACGGCCACAGCCGTTCCGGTTTCAACCGTGGAAACGATTGGATTGGCAAGTCCCCCTGTAGTTGAGGAAGAGGTCAACCGTCCTGCGGCATTGGCACCTTTAATTGCTGTAGCCGTGCCACCTCCAGCAATTATTGCAAGTGACCAGGTAACAACAGGATCTAAATCGGCCATTGTTGAAACCATTACGGCGGTGCCTGCAATACCGGCCAAGGGAATGGCCACACTGTCGAGGAGATTGTCCACCCAAGGAATGAAGTAGGCAAATATTTCAACCAAGGTAGCAACCCCAAAGGCAAGCAATGCCGGTAGACCACCAATCCACTGCCAGTTTTCATTGAGGTCCCAAGCTCCAAAATACGCAGCCAAACTGAGTGCAAACAAGGGCAGAAAAACTCGAAAACCTACAGAAGCGGCCAAGCCAACCCCTAGAAAAATGCTAATAATTGTGTCAGGTGACATACCCATGATTTGGACTAAAATAGGGTATTCCTAGTCAAGAAAAAAATCATCCTTAAATCCGATGAGATATAACTTTTCCTTAGCGCGGGTGACCGCCGTATAAAGCCATCTTAAGTAGTCCATATCAACGCCATTGGGCAGATATGGCTGTTCCACGAAAATGGTGTTCCACTGGCCTCCTTGCGACTTGTGGCATGTTATGGCATAGGAAAATTTCACTTGAAGGGCATTGAAAAATTTGTTGTTTTTAACCCCCAAAAACTTTTTATACTTCGATTTTTCGTGTGCATAGTCCTTCTGAACTTCTTGGTATAGCCTATTGCTCTCCTCGTAAGGTAATGAGGGTGTTTCTGCGGATATGGTATCCAACAACAATACCGTTTCAAAGGGTTTTTGATTGGGATAATCCACCATTTTTACTTTTACCTCTGCGAAGGAAAAACCGTAAAGTTCCTTAATCGCAAAAAGTTCCAAGATTTCAAGAATATCCCCATTGGCGATAAAGCCCGCCTCTGAGTTCGGTCTCAACCAGAAGTAGTTGTTCTTAACTACCATCATATAATCGCCAACCGCAATCTGATGGTCCAAAAAGAGGATTCGCTCCCGAATATTTTGGTTATAAAGGTTGGCCCTTTTGTTCGACCGCACTATAATGGCTGTTTCCTCTTTCCCGTCTTCATGATAGGAGGCATCAATCGCTTCCTGAATTTCTGAACCATCCATTAATCGAACAATATCCTTGAAACTACCTAGTTGAAACTGAAATTCATCAAAAAACTCAGACTGAATCTGCTCTCTAATATTTGTTGCATTATGCAAGATACCTGAATCCTGGGTTTGTCGCATAACCTCATCCAATTCCAACCCCACAACTTCTTTATTATAATTCAAGGAGAGCTGTTGCTCTTCAAGGGCTGGGCTTAACGTTCGCTTTACGGGTGGAAGCTGTGCCGTGTCCCCTATGAGCATCAATTTACAATTGTGGCCCGAGTATACGTAGAAGATGAGATCATCCAGAAGAGAGCCATTCGCGAAGAGCTTGGTGTCCGCTGGTGTATCGGAAATCATAGAGGCCTCATCCACTATAAATACAGTGTTTCGATGTTTGTTGGGTGCAAGTACAAATTGAATTCCCCCAGAAGTCTGTTTCTTCGGAAAGTAGATTTTCTTGTGAATGGTAAAGGCCTTGTTTCCGGAGTATGCCGTCATCACTTTGGCAGCCCTTCCGGTAGGGGCCATGAGTACCGCGCTCATTCGTACCTTCCATAAACTTGAGACTAAGGTGCCAATAATGGTGGTCTTACCGGTGCCCGCAAAACCCCTCAAAAGAAAAAGTTGTTCTTGACTTTTGTTCAATACAAAATCCGAAAGTTTGGCAAGAGTCATCTCTTGTTTTAGGGTGACCTGATGCGGGAACTTTTGGATGAGCAAAGACCGAAATTCTTGCGGTGTAGGGTAGTTCATAAGCTTTAAAGATACCACTGATTTTTAAAGCAAAAAGTTTCGTGATTAAAAAAAAATTGTAGATTTGTCTGTAACCGCTAAATTAACTCAGAAAGACAATATTGGTATGTTAAACTTAATTATAATCGTAGTACTTATATGCCTGCTGACCATAGGCCTTGTATTTTTAATCGACAGGTTCTTACCTCAGAAGATCAAGCCATTTTTGGTATTGGCATTTGGACTCTTGAGTATTTTTCTTGGATATAAGATTTATCAGTCCATCAATTCGCCTATCGAATTTAAAAAGGTAAGACAGGAACGATTTTCCCAAGTTATCTCAAAACTTAAGGATATTCGAAACTCCCAGGAAGCATACAAGACCGTGAACGGTAAGTTTGCCAACGATTTCAACAGCTTGGTTAAGTTTGTAGATACCGGAAGTTATACCATAACCCAGCAAAGAGATTCTTCTTTCATGCGTTTTGACAAGACGTATGGCATTGAGCTACAAAAAGATACTGTTGTTATCGATACACTCGGATTTGTAAAAGTCAAAGATTCCTTGTTCAAAAATGACGACAGATATAAAAATATGATGGATGTTCCTGGCGCCCAGAACAATGAAAAGTTTGAGATGAAAGCAGACATCATTGACAAGAGCGGCTATAAAGCTCCAGTATTTGAAGCAAAAGTGAAGAAAAATGTAGTCCTTTTTGACCAGCCCAAAGATTTGTTGGATAGGGAAAACGCACATCAGAGTGTGGAAGAAGTCAACGGTACCGAAATCAAAGTAGGTTCCTTGGTGGATGTAAGCACCAATGGTAATTGGCCTCCTATTTATGACCGAAAAAGAGACTAAGGAAATAGAAAATAACTTTAATAAGCTGTCCATTCAAGTTGGTTTGAATGGACTTTCTTTTTGTGCCTTGGACACCATTTCCAATAAGGTACTGGCCTTTGAAAAAATTCCCTTTAAGACAGCATCCACACCATACTTACTCTTAAAGGAGCTAAAGCAAATTCTAAATACGAACAATATTAAGAATACTTCTTTTGAAGAAGTAGTGGTCATTCATAAAAACAATTTGTTCAGTTTAGTGCCCAAACCCCTTTTTAACAAGGAAGAACTGCCGAATTATCTAAAGTTCAATGCGAAAATAATGGCCAATGACCATATCGTTTATGATGAACTTGACAATCATGAAATGGTTAATGTTTACATTCCCTTCACCAATGTAAACAACTATATTTTTGAGCTTTTCGGGGAATTCGAATTTAAACACAGCGGTTCGGTTTTGATTTCCACCCTATTGGGTCAAAGCAAATCTTCTTCTGAAACCATGTGTTATGTGCAAGTTTCCGAAAAAGAAATGGAGATCGTTGTGGTCTCTGAAAAGAAACTCCTTTACTATAACTTTTTCGAGTACAGTTCACCGGAAGACTTTTTGTATTATCTGCTCTTTACGTTTGAACAACTTAATCTGGATACTTCAGAAGTGCAGCTCAAACTCTTCGGGAGCATTGAAGAAGGTGATGCTGTTTATGAGATTTGCCACCGCTATGTAAAAAACATCTCAGTATTCGTACCTCCGGGTTTATCGGATATCTTGGAGCAATCTGAGACTTCGACCATCGATTTCACCATTTTAAATACCCTGTAATGCGTATTATTTCGGGGATTTATAAAGGAAAGCGATTGACCGCTCCCAAAAAATTACCTGTTCGCCCGACCACGGATATGGCCAAAGAAGGCCTTTTCAACATTTTGAACAATCGATTTGATTTTGATACCATAGAGGTTTTGGATCTTTTTGCCGGAACGGGCAATATAAGTTTTGAGTTTGCTTCACGGGGTGTAAAGACCATCACAGCAGTCGACAGTTACAGTGGATGTGTACAGTACATCTCAAAGGTCTCCAAAGAATTGAATTTCCCTATCCAGACCATTAAATCAGATGTTTACAAGTATTTGGAGCGTACCCAAAATAAAGTGGATTTCATTTTTGCCGACCCCCCATATGATTTTGAGCCTTCCCAATTTGAAAAGTTGGCAAACCTTGTTTTTGATAAGGACATACTTGATTCAGAGGGCTTGTTGGTGGTAGAGCATTCGACCCAAACCGATTTATCTTTGCATCCAAAATTCGTGGAATCAAGAAAATACGGTGGCAATGTGTTCAGTTTTTTTGAACCTTAGCACTTCATAAAAAAACCTTCCCAAAACTAAGTCAGGGAAGGCGTTATGCATGGAAGAAAAAAGGAATTCTAAGCCTGTTCGGTCATTTTTTTGGTGATAAAGAAACCTGCCAACAATCCCAATCCAGCCATAAAGAAACCTGCACCTGGAGCGGCAATCTCTTCATCCATTCCAAATTGCATTAGCATACCGGCAGTAAAAATACCAAGGCCTATACCCATCATTAAAGTTGCTAAATTGATTACAATGACCTTCCATATGGGAGTGACCCGTGAGCTTTTTCCATAAAAGATGGATGCCTCTGCACCTTTGTCTATCAAAGCCAATCTTTCCTTGTTTCTAGCTGAAATATACAAGTAAAATATACCGAAGATGACCCCAAACATAATGGGAATAATAATGATTTCTGGATTTTCCATTTTGAATGATTTAAAAAATTGTTGTTTGTCTTTGTCTGCCCTTATGACGAAACATTCTAATTTTAGGTTACAATTTTTTTAAAGTATTTCCCTGTAACCAAAACCGCCTGGTTTACGTCAAATGAACAATGGCTAACAACGCTGACCAACAATTAATACAACAAACCCTAAATGGGGATTCGCGGGCTTTTGCCCAATTGGTGGAAAAATACCAGGAGTATGTTTTCACTATAGTGATTCGTATGCTCAAAGTACGGGAGGAAGCTGAGGAAGTGGCACAGGACATCTTTATCAAGGTGTATGAATCGCTCTCAAGTTTTAAGGGAGAATCCAAATTTTCAACTTGGCTCTACCGCATTGCCTATCGCAAAGCTTTGGATCAAATAAGAAAAAATAAAAATAGGGTTCAGGCCTTTGAGTTGATGGAGGAATTAACTGAAGATAAGCATGTATTAGCAAGTAATCCTTCGGAAGTTATGGAAGAGCAGGAACGCAATCAGAGAATTAAACAATGCATCCATCAATTGGGTCATACCGAAGCAGCTTTGATTACTTTTTTTTATTTTGATGAACTAAGCATAAAGGAAATTGCAAGTATTACTGAGCTTTCGGAGGACAATGTAAAGGTCAAATTGCATCGTAGCAGAAAAAAGCTGTATGACTTAATGAAAAGACAAGCTGTATTATCAGAAAATTTAAGGAATCATGGACAAACTATCTAGTCGAGAAGAAGAACAGTTGAAAAAGGCCGTCCAAAAGGTAGGTCTGGAAAAACCTTCAATGGAATTCACGGCAAACGTGATGACCGCCCTTGAGCGTAAGATGGTGAGACATATAAAACCGGCACCATTGCTATCAAAAAAGGGATGGTCGGTAATCATCCTTGTTTTTGTGGTTTGTTGCAGCCTCATCTACTTCTACCCAAAAGAAGGAATCGAGTTGTTCGACCAAGTCCGCCAATTTCGATTGGGTTTTGCCAGGAATATCTTTGAAGGTGTTCAAATTTCAAGGACTATGGTTTTTGCCATTTCATTATTGGGGCTTTTTCTATTGCAGCTTCCCTTTCTAATGCAACTGGTCAACAAACAAAGAACTGTGGAGTGAAAAGCAGGCCATAAGCCGGATTCTGTCGAGCCTTATCATTTATCTAGACATTGGGTTACCCCATAGTTCAAACCGTCTACCCTCCAATTTGGGCGTGCAGCCCTCGAACATTGGTATACATGACGTTTCACCGCATAGAGTTTACCTGATTTCACTACAGCCGAACTGTACATACTTTCTGTTGCACTGGTCCTCGCCTTTCGGCGGACGGATGTTATCCGCTATGCCGCACTTTGGTGTCCGGACTTTCCTCTTCAACCCAACAAAAGTCGGATTACAGCGATAAGGTGGCCTGCTAGTTGCAAAGGTACGGCTAATTGTTAATAAAAAATGATTTGGCCGCTAACGCCAAGGGCACATTGCAGATTCGTATTTTTATATTTGTGTATCACTAAAGCTTCATCTTTTTGGAACCTTTTGTAGTATCAGCCCGAAAATATCGTCCACAAACCTTTAAGGATGTTGTTGGCCAAGAAGCCATTACCAACACCCTGCTCAACGCCATTGAAAATAATCATTTGGCCCAGGCTCTGTTGTTTTGTGGCCCAAGAGGGGTTGGTAAGACCACCTGTGCCCGTATTCTGGCCAAAAAGATAAACCAAGATGGGAACGAAAGGATCGACGAAGATTTTGCCTTCAACATTTTTGAGTTGGATGCTGCTTCCAATAACTCTGTGGATGATATTCGAAGCTTAATTGACCAGGTAAGGATTCCGCCGCAGGTAGGAAAATATAAGGTCTACATCATTGATGAGGTGCACATGCTCTCGCAGTCTGCCTTCAATGCTTTTTTGAAAACGTTGGAAGAGCCCCCAAAACATGCCATTTTTATTTTGGCCACTACAGAAAAGCACAAAATTATCCCCACCATTCTGTCACGTTGCCAGATTTTTGATTTTAAACGAATTACGGTTAAGGATGCCACGGCATACCTGAAACACATAGCAGAACAGCAGGGCATTACTGCAGAGGAAAGTGCACTGCACATTATTGCACAAAAAGCCGATGGCGCTATGAGGGATGCGCTTTCAATTTTTGATAGGGTAGTAAGTTTTGCTGGCAAAAACCTTACTCGTAAAGCAGTCACTGAAAACCTGAATGTTTTAGATTACGACACCTACTTTTCTACAACGGACTTAATTCTTGACAACAATATCCCAGAGTTGCTGGTACTTTTCAATAACACCTTGTCTCTAGGCTTTGATGGTCACCATTTTATTTCGGGCCTGGCGTCCCACTTTAGGGATTTGCTGGTTTGTCAACATCCAGAAACCCTGGAACTTTTGGAAGTTGGTGAAGACGTGAAAAATCAGTACCAAGAACAGACGAAAAAATGTTCTAAGGATTTTTTGCTCACCGCTTTGGATTTAGCCAACGAATGCGACCTGAAATACAAGGCCAGTAAAAACCAAAGGCTGTTGGTAGAACTTACGCTGATGAAATTGGCCTCTCTTACCTTTGAAGACGAAAAAAAAAAGCCTGATTTCATAATTCCGGCTTCCCATTTCAAAAAACAGCTCGTATCTGAAGTTTTGGATGCGAAACAAAGTGCGGAAGCTGTTGAAACCACTGCAGAAATTGTTCCAGAGAAAACACCAGAGCCCGTCACAGAGAAAAAGCCAGATCCTGTACCCGCTCCCGTTGTCAAGAAAATTGTTATTGAAAACAGTGGCAATAGGGTTTCTGGCCTATCACTTTCAAGCCTAAAGGCAAAAAAAGAGCATCTAAATACGAAAAAGTCCAACGAAACGGAAAAGGATTTGCCTCATGAAGCCTTTACCGAACAGGATATGCAAAAGTATTGGAATGAATTCGTGGGTCAATTGGAAAAAAATGGGAAAAAGATTCTTGCAAGCAACCTATTGACCGACACTCCAAAACTAAAAAACGAAAACACCATTTGGATTGAGCTGCCCAATGGTACCATGAAAAAAGAAGTAGAACGCGGACAGGGTCCTTTAATGGATTTTTTGAAAATAAAATTGAAGAATCATTCCATTTCACTTCAAATTACGGTAAACGAGGAAGTAGCTAAAAAATATGCGTTTACACCGGAAGAAAAGTATCAAAAGCTAAAAGAAAAGAATCCTGCCATTGAAATTCTGAGAAAAGAATTCGATCTCGATTTTTAGTGTTCAAGTTCTTTGGAGCGCCTTTTCTTTTAGGTTTATCAATTCCTATCTTTACCCCTAAATTGTAAAAAAATGCTTGGTCTTAAGCTTCCTACAGACCCCAGATGGGTCAATATTGTTGAGAAAAATATCGAAGAAATATTAACCGATCATGCCTACTGTGAGCAGAAAGCGGCAAGTACGGCCATTTCGTTGATTATCGGTTTTCCGGAAAAATCAGAATTGGTGAAGGAAATGACCGCTTTGGCACGAGAAGAAATGGGACACTTCAATATGGTCCATGATAAAATATTGAAACGAGGTTGGGTATTGGGAAGAGAGCGAAAAGATGAATATGTTATCGAGCTTATGAAATTTTTTCCAAAGGGTGGAAGCCGTGAGACCCATTTAGTACACAAGCTTCTGTATGCTGCACTGATTGAGGCCCGTAGTTGCGAACGTTTTCGTCTTCTTTCAGAAGAAATCAACGATAAGGAACTGGCTGAGTTCTACAAAAACTTAATGGTAAGTGAAGCCAATCACTATACTATGTTTCTCACATTCGCCCGAAAATATGGCAACAGGGAGCAGGTAAACCAAAAATGGCAGCAGCTATTGGAATACGAAGCCACTTTAATGGAGAAGTTGGGTAAGAAGGAAACCATGCACGGTTAACCATAGCTATTGATAATATAGCGTTTTGATCATTCCGTCGGCCAACCCAATCTTAGGAACATTAATTTTCTTTGCCCCGCTCCATTTGGCTGCGGACAAAAATATTTTCGCTGCCGGAATGATAACATCGGCTCGGTCTTGATTGAGACCAAGTTCCGAAATCCGGTCCTCATATTGCATACTGTTCAAGAAGTGATATTGGGCATTCAACCAAATGAAGGACAAGGGTTGATTCAATTTCCTTCCTGACATTTTGTGAAGCTTGTTGATATTCCCCCCAGAACCGATAATTTCAACTTTGTCCTTGCCGCCTAAATGACTTTTGATCCATTCCTGAATTTTATTCCAAACACCTTCATCCTCCAGTCCATTCAGCATTCGAACGGTTCCAATCTTAAAGGATTTTGAAGCTATCAATTGGCCACGGTCAAACACCGTGAATTCCGTACTCCCCCCTCCCACATCTACGTACAAATAGGCCCGGTCTTTTTGAATCAGTTCTTTTAAATCCGTGGAAGCTATGATTGAGGCTTCGCGCTTCCCGTCTATAATCTCAATTTTTATTCCAGAAGCTTTATGAACTGCATTTATAACCTCTTTTCCATTCGCAGCCTCTCGCAAGGCAGAAGTGGCGCAGGCCATATATTTCTCTACTCCGTAGACCTCCATGAGCAAACTAAACGACTGCATCGTCTTAATCAGTCGTTGTAAGTTATGGTCGGATATTTTTGACTTCAAAAAGGAGTCTTCGCCCAATCGCACTGGAACGCGAACCAGAGCGCTTTTCTTAAAAGAAGGTTCTCTATCTGGCTGTTCAATCACATTATGCACAAGAAGGCGTACCGCATTTGACCCGATATCTATGGCAGCAAACTTTCTTAGTATCAAAATGGTAAGATTAAGATTCTAGCTTTCCTTTATAATAATCATAAAGTGCGAACTGCGACCGAACCAGGGGTTCCCCTTCTTGCCTTTCCCGATAGGCATTGTCCTGTTCTTCTGAGAAAACCCTAGCTTTCATATTATCTCTCCAAGAGATTTCAAAGGTATCCAACAGTTCTTGTTTGATACTCGGGTCATAGATGGGGCATCCCACCTCTACCCTAAAGTCCAGATTACGGGTCATCCAGTCGGCAGAGGAGATATAAATCTTTGGGTCACCCCCATTTCCGAAGATAAAGAGGCGCGGGTGTTCCAAGAATTTATCAACAACACTTATGGCTTCGATATTTTCACTCATTCCCTCAACTCCAGGAATTAAACAACAGACTCCTCGTATAATCAACTCAATCTTAACACCAGCCCGGCTGGCTTCATAGAGTTTGTCTACCATTTTATAAGATGTAAGACTGTTCATCTTGATCTTGATGTAGGCTTCCAATCCCATTTGGGCATTCGCGATTTCTGTATCAATCAGCTTATTGAAGGTCATTTTGGTGTAATGAGGTGAAACCACCAGATGTTTGTATTTGTTTACCTTGTAATTGGTCTCAAAAAACTCGAAAACCCGGCTCATTTCCTTTAAAATCCCTTCATGAGCCGTGAACAGGGTATAGTCTGTATAAATCTTCGCTGTTGATTCATTGAAGTTTCCTGTACTTATGAAGCCGTATCTTTTTATTCCTTCAGCCTCTTCACGTTCCACCAAGCAAATCTTGCTATGCACTTTTAACCCTGGAACTCCAAAAATAAGATTGACCCCCTCTTCTTTTAATTGGTTGGCATATTCGATATTGGCCTGTTCATCAAAGCGGGCCTGTAGTTCAATTTGAACCGTGACTTGTTTCCCATTTTTTACCGCATTGATCAACGCGGATGCCACTTGACTGGATTCTGCAAGTCGGTATACTGTAATTTTAATGGCACGCACTTTGGGATCCAAGGCCGCCTCCCTCAAAAATTTGGTTACATAGGCGAACGTATGATAGGGCGTATAAATAAGGTAATCTCTTTTGGCAATCAATTCCAACAAACTACCGATCATGCTGAATCCCTTTACGGGCAGGGGTTCAATTTTGTCATACATCAAATCAGTTCTTCCCAGACTTGGAAAGCCCATGTAATCCCTTCTGTTGTGGTACCTTCCACCGGGAATGACACTATCGGTATCAATGATGTTCATTTTTTCCTTTAGGAATTGAAGGGTGTCCTTATCAATACTCTTGTCGTACACAAAGCGAACTGGGTCGCTTATTTTTCTACCTTCAACACTTGAGGATATTTTCTCAATAAAACTTTTGGTTAGGTCATTATCAATATCCAGTTCAGCGTCCCGGGTGATTTTGATCATGTGCGCGCCGATGGCTTCGTATTCAAACATGGTGAAGACGCTGTCGAGACAGTAGCGAATCAAATCATCGAGAAGAATGATATAGTTTTTTTCTCCTTCTTTGGGAAGCACAACAAAACGATCAATCCCCTTCGGAATTTCAATCAGAGCATAACGATTGCCTCCTGAGGAAGCATTTAACTCTTTGTCCTTCATTACCATCTTCACGGCCAAGTAGGCAGCAGTGTCCTTCAGTAATGGAAATTCCGTTAGATCATTAAGGATGATGGTCATCAACTCCTGGTTCACCTTTTTAAAGAAGTATTCCCGAACAAACTCTGCTTGATTTTCATTGATTTCCGTTTCGTCAATAATGAAAATATTCTCGGCCTTCAGCTCTTCTTCTATTTGAAGAAGGATTTCCTGACTCTGCGCTTGTTGTTGAATTACAATTTTGGTGATTTCCTCCAATAGATCTTTCGCCTTTTCGCCACCCAATACACTTTTCCCCTTTTTTCCTGCGTCAACAATACGCTTTACAGTGGCATAGCGGACCTTAAAAAACTCATCAAGATTGTTACTGAATATTCCCAAAAATCGAAGTCGGTCAATCAAGGGAACGTTTTTATCCTCACTCTCCTGAAGAACCCGTGAGTTAAAGTGTAACCAGCTTATTTCTCGATTGATGTATTCGTTTTTGACCTTGATCATGTAGTTCTCAACTGTTTTGGAAAAATAATTTGTTTGGTGCTTCCTTTTTGAATGTTAGACCAGTCTTGTTCATTAAATTGAATCTGAACCAGCCCAGCTGTAGGAAGATTTTCAATATACTGATCTCCCCATCTATTTGCAAGGTTTGTAAAGGCATAATTATGGCCAAAAATCACAATGGTTTCTAAACCACTATCCAAACTTTTGACAAAATCGGAAACTGAATTTCCTGAAAAATCATATAAATTCTCCTTAACCCCAAAATCATCAAGGTCATAATTCAAGATTCGCAAAAAAATCATACTTGTATGCAGGGCCCTGTTCGCTGGGCTGGAAAATGCGGCATCTATTTTTACCCCGGAATCGATGAACTTTCGAGCTACCAAATGAGCATCTCGAATCCCTCTTTCCTTTAAAGGTCTGTCCTTGTCCGACACGTCATACTCCCAAGAGGATTTACCATGCCTCATTAGTATAATTTGTTTCATACTGCTCAAGTTAGGGTGCTAGGCGTTCAATTTTCCAGTTGAAGTCATCTTGCAGGGTATACCTTATCCTGTCATGCAGTCTATTGGGACGCCCCTGCCAAAATTCAATGGATATGGGCCTCACCAAATATCCTCCCCAATAGGCTGGACGCTCAATCTCCTTCCCTTGGTATGCTTCCTCCAACTCCTTTAATTTTGATTCCAAAATTTCCCTGGAAGGAATTACCTCGCTTTGATTGGATACCACTGCTCCCAGTTGGCTGCCGACCGGCCTTGATTCAAAATAACCATCTGAAAGGTTATCGGCAATTTTTTCAGCGGTTCCTTTTATGATGACCTGTCGTTCCAAATTGGGCCAAAAAAATGAAAGGCTCACTGAAGGGTTTTGGGCTATGGCCCTCCCCTTCTCACTCTCATAGTTTGTATAGAAAATGAAGCCTTCATACGTATATCTTTTCATGAGAACCACTCTATTTTTTGGAAACCCATCGAGACCAATTGTAGAAATGGTCATGGCATTGGGTTCCTCCAACCCATCGGTGGCCTCTACCTCATAGAACCATTTTTGAAATTGTTCCAAAGGGTTTTCTTTGATAGATTCCTCGGTTAGAGCACTTTTCTGATAAGACTTTCTATAGTTGCTAAGGTCTTGCTGCATTTTTTAACGATTCTGTACGCTATCAAATTTCCGCAAAAGTCGGGAGACTAAAAAACCAAGTTTAATGCAAAAAAAAGCTTAGATTTCAAATGACTTTCCATCATCGGCCAATTCTACCCTAGGAAATATTTCCTTGGCTTCATCCCTAAAAAGCTCAATGGACCCATACCTTGTGGAATAATGGCCCAATATAAGTCTGTTTACCTCAGCTTTTTTGGCAATTTTAGCAGCCTGTTGGGCCGTGGAATGTTTTGTTTTGGCACAAAGTCTTTCCTCCGATTGTAAAAAAGTGGACTCGTGGTACAGCGTATCCACCTGATGGATTAGGGGCACAATCTCCTCATTGTATACTGTATCACTACAAAACGCATAGCTTTTGGGCTTTGGCGGGGCTTGGGTAAGGTCTTTATTCGGAATTACATTGCCATCATTTTGGATACCATCCGCGCCATTTTTAATGGCGCTATATTGTGATTTATCTATTCCAAATTTTTCTACGGTTTCGATTTTAAGTTTTCGTGCTGCTGGTTTCTCACTAAAAAGAAAACCGTTGGTATACACCCTGTGATACAACGGAACCGTTTTGATTATTATGTTTTCATCATCCAACAATATTTCTGAATCTTTGGATTTCAATTCATGAAAGATGAGCGGAAAATTGGTCCACGAATCTCCCAATTTCAACAACAGGGTGATGGCTTCTTTTATTCCTTTGGGGCCATAAATGTGCAGTTCCCGTTCACGGCCTAATAATCTGAAAGTCGAAACAAGGCCGGGCAATCCGAAGAAATGGTCTCCATGAAGATGAGAAATGAAAATATGGTTAATTCTTGAAAATTTCACCTTAAACTTTCTCAATTGCACTTGGGTACCTTCGCCACAGTCAATTAAAAAAAGATGTCCCTTAGTCTCAAGAACCTGGGAGGTCGGATTTGTAAATGTTCTTGGAGTAGCGGAATAACAACCGAGAATGGTCAGCTTCATATGCCCAAATCCCGTTCAATTTCTTCCATTTCGATGATGTCTTTAGCTTCCTGAATGGATGGAACCAATGTGATTTCCTCGGGAACTTCATCATAAGACACCTCACCGGATACCAAAACGAAGGACTTGCCCGAGTTTTTATGGGTGTAGGACAGTTGTAAAAACTCCAACAGGTCCCCAGAGGTTAAATTATCGAAGGAAAAAAGGTTAACTATGATGTTGTCGTGCTTTATTTTTTGATATGCGCTCTTTAGATTTTTTAAAAATGTGGATAGGGAGGTCTTCTCTTGAAAGACGATAGTTGTTGTCCCTTCTTTATCGAAAATCATTTTCTATTTAATTTTTGAAGCCAATAAGTAGATTACTGCCATACGAATGGCCACACCATTTTCAACCTGTTCCAAGATAATGGATTGGTTGGAGTCTGCCACATCACTTGTGATCTCCACCCCGCGATTAATCGGTCCAGGGTGCATAATCACAATCTGTTTGTCCAGACTATCGAGTAATTTCTTGTTCACACCAAACTGCTGGGTGTATTCACGTGTTGAAGGAAAATAACTGATATCCATTCTTTCATTCTGCACCCGAAGCATGTTGGCCACGTCACACCATTCCAAAGCCTTTTTCAAGTTGGTTTCCACACTAACTCCCAAGGATTCAATATATTTTGGGATAAGGGTCTTGGGTCCACAGACTTTTACCTGAGCTCCTTGTTTTTTAAGGGCAAAGATGTTGGAAAGCGCCACTCGGGAATGTAAGATATCCCCAACTATTACAACATTCTTTCCGGTAACCTCACCAAGTCTTTCCCTAATGGAATATGAATCCAACAAGGCTTGTGTAGGGTGTTCATGAGCTCCATCGCCTGCATTGATGATAGATGCCTTCACATGTTTGGATAGGAAAATGCCAGCACCTGGATTGGGATGTCGCATCACCACCATATCTACCTTCATGGACAAAATATTGTTGACCGTATCAATTAAGGTTTCTCCCTTTTTTACCGAGGACTGCGAAGCTGAAAAATTGATGACATCGGCAGACAACCTTTTCTCCGCCAATTCAAATGAAAGCTTTGTACGGGTACTGCTCTCAAAGAATATGTTGGCAATTGTGGTATCGCGAAGTGTAGGTACTTTTTTAATGGATCTATTTATCACTTCCTTAAAGTGGTCGGCTGTTTCAAAAATGAGCTCAATATCTTTCTTGTTCAGATATTTTATTCCCAATAAGTGGTTTACACTTAACTCGCTCATTTTTAATTATTTGTTTACTAAATAAACTATGTCTTTTCCATCATTTTCCTTCCACATCACCTTTACCTTCTCTTCATTTATGGCATCTACCTGACGTCCCCGATAATTGGGCTGAATGGGCAAATGCCTGCTAAATCTTCGATCTATCAAGGTCAGTAATTCGATGTTCGAGGGTCTCCCAAACGACTGTATTGCTGTGAGCGCAGCGCGAATACTTCTTCCCGTATATAGCACATCATCAATAAAAACCACATTTTTATCCTCTACCAGAAAATCGATTTCGGTGGTATTGGCCTGCAAGGTCTTTTCGCCCCGTCGAAAATCATCACGATAAAAGGTAATGTCCAAAAAACCAAGCTTGATGTTTTTTACCTTGTAATCTTCCCTTAAAATCTTGGTCAGGCGCTCAGCGAGAAAAATTCCTCGTGGCTGGAGACCAATAAGAACCGTGTTGGAAAAATCGAGATGGGTTTCAATAAGTTGACAAGCTAAACGGTGCAGGATGATATTGATCTCTTTTGAAGTAAGAAGTACCTTTTGATTCATTTGGTTTACTACCCGCTCAATTGTATGCAAAAGTAATCAAATCTTTAGAATGTTTACTGCAAGAAAAAGCCCCGCTGGAATCAGCGGGGCTTTTCTATCGATAAGAAATATTTTTTATTTCTTTTTGGAATCTGCTTCCATCTTCTCCTTCAATGCTTGCAATTGAGAATTTGCATCACCTATAGTAGGGGCATCTTCCTGACTTGCAGCCATTTTCTTCTTCGCAGAGCGAACGTTGCGTTCTTCCTGCTCTCTGAAGATTGCGGTATGACTAGCAACCACTCGCTTGAAGTCTTTGTTAAACTCAATAATCTTGAATTCAACTTCTTCGCCTTTTGTGATTTTCTTTCCATCTTCTTTCTCCATATGGCGAGATGGTATAAAGGCAACGATATCTTCATTAAAGGCAACAGTAGCACCTTTATCAACGATTTCAGAAACCGCTGCTTTGTGTACAGTGCCTTCAGCAAACTCTTGTGCGTACTTATCCCAAGGGTTCTCAGTGGTCTGCTTATGGCCCAAGCTTAGCTTACGTCCTTCAACATCCAACTCCAATACCTCAACTTCTAGAGTGTCACCTACGGTAACGAATTCAGATGGGTGCTTGATTTTTCTGGTCCAAGAAAGGTCAGAAATGTAGATCAAACCATCGATTCCTTCTTCCATTTCAACAAATACTCCAAAGTTGGTAAAGTTTCGAACAATACCTTCATGTCGAGAACCGACAGGATATTTGGTAGTAATATCGGTCCATGGGTCTGGAGTCAATTGCTTAATGCCCAAAGACATTTTGCGATCTTCCCTATCCAAGGTCAATACCACAGCCTCAACTTCATCACCAACTTTTACAAAGTCTTGAGCTGACCTCAAGTGCGTGGACCAAGACATTTCAGAAACGTGAATCAATCCTTCAACACCTTCTGCCACTTCGATGAACGCACCGTAATCAGCAATAACAACAACTTTTCCTTTGACCTTGTCGCCAACCTTGATTTCGTCACCCAAAGCATCCCATGGGTGTTTTTCCAACTGCTTAAGACCCAATTGGATTCTTGATTTGTTGTCATCAAAATCCAAAATAACCACGTTCAGTTTCTGATCAAGCTCAACCACTTCGTTCGGATGGTTGATACGACTCCAGGAAAGGTCGGTGATGTGAATCAATCCGTCTACACCTCCAAGGTCGATAAACACACCGTAGGATGTTACGTTTTTCACGATACCTTCAAGCACTTGACCTTTTTCCAATTGGCCAATGATCTCTTTCTTCTGCTCTTCAATATCAGCTTCGATAAGCGCTTTATGCGAAACCACAACGTTTTTGAATTCGTGGTTGATCTTTACCACTTTGAATTCCATGGTCTTACCTACGTACTGATCGTAATCGCGAATTGGCTTAACATCAATTTGGGAACCAGGTAAAAACGCCTCAATTCCGAAAACGTCAACGATCATACCTCCTTTGGTTCTGCATTTTACAAAACCTGTAACGATCTCTTCTTTGTCGTGGGCGTCATTGATGCGATCCCATGCCTTAATGGTTCTGGCTTTTCTGTGGGAAAGGACCAACTGTCCTGTTTTGTCCTCCCTGATATCGATTAAGACCTCAACCTTGTCCCCTACTTTTAAATCGGGATTGTATCGGAACTCGTTCAACGAAATAACACCTTCAGATTTGGCGTTGATATCGATGATCGCCTCACGGTCGGTCATGTGTACCACAGTACCTTCAACCACTTCCTCATCGGCGGTATCTACGAAATTCTCCTCAACAAGTGCTTCAAACTCCTTTAGTTTGGAATCCTCTACACGCTCAATTCCCTCTTCGTACTTGTCCCAATCGAAACTGTCCAAATAGGCTTGGGGATCTTGCTGGGTCTTTGTTTCTTTAACTTCTTTTACGGCCTCGGTAGTTTCTGCTACCTCAGCATTTGCTTTTTCTTCAGCCATGCGCTGATTTTAAATTTGTATTCCACAATGTTACAAGAGCTGGGCAGTGATTGCGAAAGTTGTTATAAACTTTGTTTTTGTTTTCCTTTTTGCCTCTTGATATCTGCCACAAAAAGGAGCGCAAAAATACAATTAATTCCTTGTTTTACAAACCCTTATTGGACACTTCTGTCTTATCCCGAAGAATTCAGGATAATTTAAAGTAAAATGTGACTTTTATGCATATCTTGTTTCTAAATAGTAACCATTAAAACAATACAGAATATTATGAGTGCAAAAGCAAAGTATCAGGCAGTTTTGGACCTAGGTCAAGAATTAAATATAAAAGATGGGGATGTTTCTGAGGATGGAGGCGTTCTAAAAATCAAAGGTGTGGCCGCAACACCTTACGAGAAGAATATCATGTGGGACAAGATCAAAGAAATCGGGGGACAAAGTCCATCAGATATCAAAGCCAACATCTCCGTGGAAGATGACAGTGTTTATCATAGACATACGGTTAAAAGTGGCGAATCTTTGAGTTTGATTGCTAAACATTACTACGGTGACGCCATGAAGTACAACAAGATTTTTGAGGCCAATACCGACCAATTAAAAAATCCAGATTTGATTCACCCAGACCAAGTTTTGGTGATTCCGAATATCTAAAAACGAATTGTAGATTTGTTCTAAAGGCGCTTTTTCAAGTGCCTTTTTCTTTTGTGGAATTTTACATCAAGTAAAAAATAAGCACCTTGTTCCCAGATGGGACGCACATACATTTGAGATTGCTTTTTTAACCAAAATCCACGAACTTCACGTATCATAGGATAAATATCATCAAAACCGATTCATATCCTTTTAGTTAGCAAAAGTCTTAAACAGAACTTTAAACCAAATGAGAACAATAATTTTGCCCTTTTTGATATGTTTTGCGGCTCAATTTACTCTTGCGCAAAATGACTTTCAAAAAGCTTTCAAATCAGAAAGTAAATCAACAAAAGAAAACGTTCGCATAGAGTTTTTTGATGATTTAGGAAATTCTGGACATTTGCCAATATCGATTGTAAAAGGTAAAACTCAAGGACCAGTTTTCACCATTGTTGCAGGTGTTCACGGTTACGAATACCCACCAATTATCGCAACACAAAAATTACTAAGGGAAATCAATGTAGAGGAACTTAGCGGAACATTAATTATCGTTCCAATTGCCAATATGGCTTCCTTTTTTACACGAACACCTTTTATCAATCCCCAGGATCAGAAAAATTTAAACAATGCTTTTCCGGGAAAAAATAATGGCAGCATTACCGAACAAATAGCATATTTCATAACTACTAATATAATTTCCGTCAGCGATGTTTTTCTGGATATCCATGGCGGAGATGCCTGTGAAGATCTACTTCCCTTTGTTTGTTATTATGACAACCAAAAAAAACCGGAGCAAACTTCGATGGCGAAAAGACTATCCGAAAAGAGCGGATTTGAATATTTCGTCTCCTATCCTTATAACATTTCGGCAACGGAGCCAGCGAAATACACATTCAAACAAGCGGTTCAAGATGGAAAAATCGCATTGAGCATTGAATGTGGTAAATTAGGAAATGTACAAAAAGAGAATGTCAATTTGATAAAACAAGGTGTTTATAATATGCTTGAAACTATGGGCATGTATTTTAACGGAACTGGAGCCCATAAAAATATTGTCTATCGCAATAGTCAGACATATATAAAAGCAAGTGTCAATAGCATTTTTTATAGCGATTATAAAGCTGGGGATGAGGTAAGGAAAGATGATATCGTTGGGTACACGACTAATGAATTTGGCTTTATTTTGGAAGAATACACAGCATCAAAGGATGGCATTATATTATATATGCTAGCTACCCCACCAATTAATACAAACGATACTGTTATGTGCATTAGTTCCTATATAGAGAACTAGACTTTTGCAAACAACGTATAACCCTCATTGCTTTATTGGTTTCCTGTAGAAGAGGGAAATGTTCTATTTTAAGTAACTTTAAATCTGAGCATAGCGGAACGAAGCGTTATGCAATACCGATAAGTGCATTCGTGAAAAACCAACCTACCTTTCAATTTTCTTCTCCAATAACCCGCTGGGCGTAGCTGTGAATGCGTTCGAACTGCTCCTCCACACCCATATCACTATTGTCAAAAGTAATGGCGTCCTTGGCAGGTTTTAATGGGGAAACCGTTCGGGTGGAATCGATAAAATCGCGCCCTTCCACATTTTTAAGCACTTGCTCAAAAGACACCTCATCCCCTCTTTCAAGTAATTCCTTATAGCGGCGATGGGCTCTGGTTCGAGCGGATGCGGTCATAAAAATCTTCAGTTCCGCTTCTGGAAAGACCACGGTTCCGATATCCCGTCCATCCATTACTATTCCTTTATCAAGCCCCATGGCCTGTTGCAGCTCTACCAATTTCTCACGAACCTCTTTTACTGCCGAAACTTGGCTCACTTGTTCAGAAACCCGCATGGTCCGGATTTCTTTCTCCACATTTTTGCCGTTGAGAAACATTTCCGATTTACCAAGTTTTTTGTTGGGCCGGAATTTGAGCTCGACGTTTGGCAAAGCCTCGATTAGGGATTTGGCATCAAGGGAGTCCGATACGAATCCTTTTTCCAAGGCGAACAAAGTAACCGCTCTGTACATGGCACCGGTATCCACATAAACATAACCAAGGGCATTGGCCAACTTTTTGGCCACCGTACTTTTACCGGTTGAGGAATACCCATCTATGGCGATGATTATTTTTCGCATAGGCCAAATGTACCTAGAATTGGGCACATTGAATTTGGTGTTGAAAGAATTTCATGTGGGGTTAAAGTACCTTGGCGTTCTTCACCTTTCTGTCTGTAATCGCAATATCGATCACCTCACTCATATCGGTGACATAGTGGAAAGTCAATCCTTTGAGGTAATCTTGTTTGATTTCTTCGATATCCTTTCTGTTTTCCTCACAAAGAATGATTTCCTTAATTCGAGCTCTACGGGCGGCCAAAATCTTCTCTTTAATACCGCCTACGGGCAAAACCTTGCCCCTAAGGGTAATCTCTCCGGTCATGGCCAAACTCTTTTTCACTCTTTTTTGGGTGAATAGGGATACCAACGAAGTCAACATGGTGATACCTGCACTGGGGCCATCCTTTGGAGTTGCACCTTCAGGCACGTGAATGTGGACATTATATTTTTCGAAGACATCGGGTTCTATACCAAAAGTCTTGGCATTTGACTTGATATATTCCATGGCAATGGTCGCCGATTCTTTCATTACTTTGCCCAGATTCCCCGTGATGTTCAAGGTACCTTTTCCTTTGGACAATATGGATTCTATAAAAAGAATGTCGCCTCCAACACTGGTCCAGGCCAGCCCGGTTACAACACCGGCAACATCGATGTTTTCGTATTTATCGCGTTCGAGGCGAGCAGGACCCAATATTTTTTCTACATCCCCATTACTTACCTTGATGTTGTACTCTTCTTCTATCGCTATGGATTTCGCAGCATAGCGCACCATTTTCGCTAATTGTTTCTCAAGGCCACGAACCCCAGACTCGCGAGTGTAACCCTCAACTATTTTTTCCAGCTGGGCCTTGCCGATTTTCAAATCCTTCGAAGACAACCCGTGTTCCTTTAATTGTTTGGGAAGCAAATGCCTTTTGGCAATTTCAACTTTCTCTTCAATGGTATAGCCTGTGACATTTATGATTTCCATCCGATCGCGCAAAGCCGGCTGAATGGTAGCCAAACTGTTGGCAGTGGCAATGAACATCACTTTGGACAAATCGTAACCCATTTCCAAGAAATTATCGTGGAACTCGCTATTTTGTTCAGGGTCCAACACTTCCAACATGGCGGAAGAAGGGTCCCCCTGATGGCTGTGGGAAAGTTTATCAATTTCATCCAAAATAAAAACCGGATTGGAAGTCCCCGTTTTTTTGAGACTTTGAATAATTCGGCCCGGCATCGCACCAATATAGGTTTTTCGGTGTCCTCGAATCTCGGCTTCATCCCGTAAACCTCCTAGCGACATGCGCACATATTCCCTGCCCAATGCTTCAGCAATGGATTTTCCCAAAGATGTTTTTCCGACCCCGGGAGGGCCATAAAAACAGAGAATGGGTGATTTCATATCATTTCGGAGCTTCAGTACCGCTAAATACTCAATGATTCTCCTTTTTACATCCTCAAGACCATAATGGTCCCTATCCAAAATTTGTTGTGCCTTTTTTAGATCAAACTTGTCCTTGGAGAATTCATTCCAGGGCAAATCCAATATAAGGTCCAAGTAGTTTCTTTGAATGGAATACTCCGCAACCTGCGGATTCATGCGTTGCATTTTGCCCAACTCACGCTCAAAATGTTCTTCAACTTTTTTATTCCATTTTTTGTCCTTGGCCCTAACGCGCATTTCTTCAACTTCTTCCTCATAAGAGATGCCACCCAACTCTTCCTGAATGGTCTTCATTTGTTGGTGAAGGAAGTATTCGCGTTGTTGTTGGTCCATATCACTGCGAACCTTGGACTGGATATCATTTCGCAACTCCAACTTCTGAAGTTCCATGTTCATGTACTTCAGGGTGGTCAATGCCCGTTCTTGAAGGTTTGGAATCTCAAGAAGTTTTTGTTTCTCTGCAACCGTGAGGTTCAAATTGGAGGAAACAAAATTGATGAGAAACGAGTTACTCTGTATGTTGCGAATGGCAAACGTAGCTTCACTCGGAATATTTGGGTTGTCCTTTATGATTTTGAAGGCCAGTTCCTTTATAGATTCGATAATAGCCTCAAATTCCTCGCTTTTTTCATTGGGCCTTTCTTCTTTGGCTTCTTTGACCGTAGCCGTCAAATACGGGGTTTCGGTTATGATTTGATCAATCTCAAAGCGTTTTTTTCCTTGGATGATCACCGTGGTATTACCGTCGGGCATTTGCAACACCCTAAGTATCCGGGCCACTGTGCCCAGTCTATTGATGTCGTCAACTCCAGGGTTCTCTACCTGTTCGTCCTTTTGGGAAACCACACCAATGGTCTTGTTGCCATTGTTGGCATCCTTTATTAGGGCAATGGATTTATCCCTTCCCGCTGTTATTGGAATAACAACCCCTGGAAATAACACCGTATTGCGTAAGGGCAATACAGGTAGGGTTTCTGGCAAGCTTTCCCGATTCATTTCCTCTTCATCCTCAGGTGTCAACAAGGGAATAAGTTCCGCTTCCTCATCCAATCCCTGAACTGAAAAGCTGCCAAAAGTTGATATCTTAATTTCTCCCATATTTTCTTTTTCAGACATTTTGTCATTCACGACAAAACGTTTTTGTACTTTCTAGGTCGCAAAACTTAGTAAAAATGCTGATTCTTAGCGTATTTCTATGTTTAGAACCTCAATGTCCATCCTAAATGGGCAATTCTTGTGCCATTTAAATTTCAAAAAGATTGAAAAAAGTGTAACATTCGAATTGTTAAATCATCTTTAGAGCAAACTAATCATTTTTTGAGCCACCAAAATGAACATACTGATGCACTGCTGAAAGCGTGCTTGGAAGGAAAGCAACGAGCGCAAATGGAAATTTACAATCGATATTACAAAGCCATGTACAATACGGCCTTTCGAATTGTAAAGGACTCTGCCGAAGCTGAAGACATTATGCAGGAGTCGTTTTTGAACGCGTTTACGAAACTGCAAACCTTTAAAGGAGATGTCACCTTTGGAGCATGGTTAAAGCGAATAGTGATCAACAACAGTATCTATCATTACAAGAAACAACAAAAAACACGATCTGTTCAATTGGAAGATGTAATGTACAAGGTCGAAGATAATGATGAAGTTGCTTTGAATGATAATGGTTATACTGAACTGAAGGCTCAAAAAGTGATGGAGACCATGAAAAGTTTAAAAGACAATTACAGAGTTTCTTTGACCTTACATTTAGTTGAAGGGTACGATTACGAAGAAATCAGTGAAATAATGAATATCAGTTATGCGAATTGCAGAACTACAATTTCCAGGGCTAAGGAAAGCCTAAGAAAAAAGTTGACCGTAAATGCCGGATTATGAAAAAAGATAATGTAGAAGAGTTGTTCAATAGACTTCAAAGATCATTTGATCTCGAAGAACCCACTATCGGGCACCAAGAGCGATTTTTGGAAAAACTCAACCAAGCCAAAGGGGTAAAAACCCTAGCACAGAATAAGACAAACTGGTGGAAACCCTTGTCCATTGCAGCTTCCATCGCCTTGCTTTGCGTAGTTGGCCTTCAGATTTTCAATGCAAGGCCATCCATAAAGCAACAAGTAGTGGAAATCGCTCCTGAAGTGTCTCAGACCGAGTTTTATTTTGCCGGTCTTATTGAAGAGCAGGTTCAGCAACTTAGGGATGCCAAATCTCCGGAAACGGCAAAACTGGTCGATGATACGCTCGCACAGTTGGACAAACTGGAAAATGATTACGGTACCCTAGAGCAGGAATTGATAAACGGAGGGGACAGTAAGATCATTTTAAACGCCATGATAATCAACTTTCAAACCAGAATAGACCTTTTAAAAGAGGTGCTCAACAACATTGAAAATATCAAAAACTTAAAAGCATTTAATGATGAAAACATTACTATATAAAAAGGTAATTCTAATTCTTGCCCTCGTACCTCTGGCCTTAAGTGCCGGAACTGATAAAATGGGCGGAAGGTATACCAAGGAAAAAACGATAAAGAAAGAGTTCGATGTCAATTCTGATGCCCTTTTCAAGGTAAAAAACAGCTATGGCAATTTGAATCTTACCTCTTGGAACGAAAATAGAGTGGTTATTGAAGTTCATATCAAAACCAATGGTAACAACGAAGAGCGTGTGCAAGAGAGGCTCAATGAGATTGATGTAGCCTTTGAAAACAGCGCAAGCTTGGTTTCTGCCAGAACACTTTTTGGAGATCGTGACAGTGGCTGGGGATGGAAATGGAACAAAAAGAAAAACGTAAATGTTCAGGTGAACTATACCATAAAACTGCCGATAAAGAACAACGTCAACCTCAGCAATGATTATGGGAATATATATCTTGACCGTATCGATGGCCACGCCAAAATAAGCTGTGACTACGGAAAAATGGAAATTGGTGAATTGAGGGGCCGTAACAATGAGTTGCGATTTGATTACACCTCACGTTCCAACTTTGATTATGTGAATAGTGGTCAAATTATTGCGGATTACTCCAGTTTTACTATCGGAAAGGCTGGTAACCTCACCGTTAAAACCGATTATACAAATGCGGTCATCAAAAAAATGGAAAACCTGGAGTACGCAGGAGATTATGGTTCCATTGAGGTGAATGACGTACAGAATGTCAATGGAAATGGAGATTATATCGGAGTAAAATTAGGTACCGTGAGTGGTAATGTCGCCATAACCTCCGATTATGGCTCAATCAAAATCGCTGAAATGGCTTCCGATGCTGGTAATATCGAAATTAGAACCGATTATACCGGAATCAAGATTGGGTATGACCCCGGATACCATTTTGATTTTGAAATTACTACGGAATATGCCGGCGTTAGCGGAAAAGATGCTTTTGAAATCAATATTAGCAAAGAGAAATCGTCCCAGAAGTATTACAAGGGATATTATGGCAGGGAGAACTCCGGAAACAAGGTTCTTATTGACAGTGAATATGGAGGAATCACCTTCTATCAAAACTAAGTAACAAATCAAAAAACAAATACAAAACACAATCATGAAAAAGTTAATCACATTAGGCTTGGCCATTTGTACAGTAGCAGTTACCAATGCGCAATGGGGCAAACGAGTAAAAGGAAATGGCAACGTAGTAACCTTGGAACGCTCTGTTGGAGAGTATGATGCCATTGCCCTGGCAGGATGGTTCGATGTTGAACTGGTCGATGGCAATGAAGGAGAAATCACTCTTGAAGGAGAATCAAACCTCTTGGAATACATCAAAACTGAGGTTAAAGACGGAAAATTGATCATCAAAACCGAAAAAGGGGTGAATCTAAGACCCTCCAACTGGGGAAATGGAATCCAAATCACCGTTCCCATTGAGTCCGTAAATTCGGTAAGTTTATCTGGGTCGGGGGATGTTGTAGGGAAAACCACCATCAAAGCCGACGATTTTAAAACCCGAATTTCAGGATCCGGTGATATTGTATTGACTGTAGAAGCAGACAGTATTGAAGCTTCCATGTCTGGTTCGGGGGATATCACTCTAGATGGAAAAACGACGGATTTGGATGTTCAAGTTTCTGGGTCTGGGGATATAAAAGCGTATGGCCTTGAGGCAGAATTTGTTACAGCACAAGTTTCTGGGTCTGCCGACATTAAGGTTACCGCCAATCAGAGCATCCAGGCACGGGTTTCAGGATCAGGAGATATTAGCTATCGCGGGAATCCAAAGAAAATCAATACCAAAAGTTCTGGTTCAGGTGATATCACCAGAGGGTAAAACATTTGTTTGAGAGTCAAACAACCACATCAATCGAAAACGGGATGAGCCCTTGCGAACAGCAGGGGCTTTTTCTTTGAAGAAATCTAAGTTTTAACCTTTCTTACACGCAACAAAAGGAATATTCCAATCAGAAAGAAGAGCCCCAAAAAGATGGTACTGTTCCTCATACTACCCGTTAGCTGTGCAACGGCCCCATAAAGAAAAGTACCAATTACAATTCCTATTTTTTCGGCTACGTCATAAAAGCTAAAAAAGGACGTAGTGTCAGTAGTTTCCGGTAAAAATTTGGAGTATGTAGAACGCGATAAGGCCTGAATCCCTCCCATGACAATGCCCACCAGTCCGGCCGCAATATAGAAGTCCATAGGGGTTTGTAAGAAATAGGCATAAACACAGAGCAATGCCCAAAAAATATTGATGACCACCAAAGTCTTGATATTCCCAAAAACTCGGGAGGCCCTAGCCGTCAAGGTTGCGCCAATTATGGCCACAATTTGAATGACCAAAATGCTTATGATCAACCCTGTGGTTCTTTCACTATCTGTGCCCCATTGAATCTCTTCTTCTCCAAAATAGGTGGCAATCAACATAATCGTCTGCACTGCCATACTGTATACAAAAAAGGCTCCTAAGTACCTTTTTAAACGAGTTTCTTCGCCCAATTGCTTCCAAACACTTTGGAGCTCCCGAAAGCCATTAAGTACAATATTCGTGCGCGCGCCTTCCCTTTTATATCCTTTTGGCAAATGAGCGAAGGTGTACTGGCTAAAGAGTATCCACCAAATTCCGACCGAAATAAACGAATATTTCATGGCCTTGATTTCAGCCACTTCACCCCCACTATCCGTTATACCAAAAACATCGGGCTGCATGACCATGGCCAAATTAAAGACCAATAGAATCACACTGCCAATATACCCCAGGGAAAAGCCCTTGGCACTTATGCCATCTTGCTGGTCGGGAAAAGCAATATCTGGTAGATATGAATTGTTAATGGCAAAACTCACCCAGAAACCAACCAAGCCAAAGAAATAGCAGATAAGTCCGAAGTAGATGTTTTCCAAAGAAAACCAATACAGACCAATACAGGAGAAAGCGCCCAGATAGCAAAAAAACTTCAAGAAGATTTTCTTGTTGCCTATGTAATCCGCCACTCCAGAAACCAAGGGTGTGACGATGGCAATAAAAACAAAGGCCAGGGAAGTAACATAACTAATTAAAGGAGCCCTCGCAATTTCACCTCCAAATACGGTTACTTTTTCAATTTCGGCTACGCGAAACAACGCCCCGTAAAAAATGGGGAAAACAGCCGAGGAAATGACCAAACTGTATACAGAATTGGCCCAATCGTAAAAAGCCCAAGCATTCAAAAGCTTTTTACTTCCTTTCATTGCGAGAACTCGTGCCATGTGATATTAAAATAAAAATGTCACTTCAAGCCAAGTACATTTTATGACTCTCTTGGCTTGAAATGACATCTAAGTTGGTCAAAATTGGTTATTTAAATGATGTAACCCCAAACTTGGCCGCTTCTTGTCGTGCTGAAGGAGCCCATGCCGTAAGGTTATTGATTCTTGTATCACTTGATGGATGCGTGCTCAAAAATTCAGGAGGGGCTTGCCCACCAGCCTTGGCCTTCATCCTTCTCCAAAGATTCGCGGCCTCATCAGGATTGTATCCTGCAATCGCCATAATCTGAAGACCAATTCTATCCGCCTCAGTTTCATGGCCTCTACTAAAGGGTAGCATAACCCCAACAGTAGATCCAAGACCGTAGGCCTGATTGAACGTATTTCTCTTTTCTGGATCCTTGATTGCCACATTTCCGGCTACTGCACCTATCTGCTGCAGCATTCCGGCGCTCATACGCTGGGCGCCATGATCGGCCAAGGCGTGTGCCACCTCATGTCCCATCACAACTGCTACTCCCGTTTCAGTTTGGGTAATGGGTAAAATACCTGTGTAGAATACAATCTTTCCCCCTGGCATGCACCAAGCGTTGACGGTTTCGTCATTTACCAGATTGTACTCCCATTTGTAATCCTTCAAATATCCCGGGTAGCCATTTGCATCCAACCAACGTTCGGCCGCAGAAGAGATGCGTTTGCCCACAGTGGTTATCATTTGGGCATCCTTGGTTCCGGATACAACCTTATTTTCGGTCAGAAATTGGTCATATTGGGCAAATGCCATTGGAAAAATTTGGCTGTTGGGATAAAAGTTAAGCGTGCTTTTTCCCGTAAACGGATTGGTCTTGCAAGCGGCAATCCCAATAAAAATGATTACTGTTAGAATTAACCTTTTCATATGATTTATAGTGTTTAGCAAAGGGAATTTACAAAAAATTACTGTCCAGTTAAGTGGAGTTCCGTAAAATCCTTGCTCACTTCTATGACGTTATTTCCATTTAGTTTGATATCCTTAGGATTTACAACTTCGTTATCAATTTCTATGCTGCCAATTTTGAATGGAAGCCCGTGAAATGTCATTTTAAATTTAGTATAGGGTGTAATGAAGTTTCCATCCTTGAATTGTTGAATGATCAATTCGTTCTTCTTGCCACGTAACCTAAATTTACGAAGGCTGTATCTCCCCTTTTTGTAATCGTAACCATCTTGCTGGTCTTCATATACGCTAGAGTTTTCAATACCCTCGGTATAGTAGACATCAATTTCGAGCTCCTTGATTTCTTTTTCACCCACGTACTGTTGAACTGGGTATTTTGGTATCATGGCTCCTTCCTTTACAAATACTGGAATTTCATCAATATCCGCTGGAATCCATTTTTCCACACCCCCTTCAATTACTTCATCATTCCAAAAATTGAACCATTTGCCCTTGGGAAGATACATACGTCTTCCTTTTGCGTTGGGTTCTTGCACGGGGCAAACCAATATTTGCTCTCCAAACAGGAATTCATCCGTTCTAAAGTGGGTCTGTGTATCCTCCTGATCATAGAGCACCAAAGACTGTAGCATCGGAAGCCCATTATTTATGTACTTATAGAACATGGTGTACAGATAAGGAAGTAGTTGATATCTCAACTCGATAAACTTTCTTACAATATCCGTGATTTCATCGCCGAAAGACCAAGGTTCTTGCTCTCCATGATCTCCACTGGAGTGCACTCTGCAAAAAGGATGGAAAATACCAAGTTGCACCCAACGTGCGAAAAGTTCACCATTGGGCTGCTCGGCAAATCCTCCAATATCGGACCCTACAAAGGAATACCCGCTCATACACATGCGCTGCATCTGTACGTTGGCTATCCAAAGATGTTCCCAAGTGGCCACGTTGTCACCGGTCCAAGTTGCGCAATAACGTTGCGTACCCGAATATGCAGCTCTTGTAAGCACAAATGGCCTTTTTGGAAAAGTAAATTTCTTTACACCGTCATAGGTGGCCCTTACCATCTGCATTCCGTATACATTGTGAGCCTTTCTATGACTACAAGGGTGTCCATCGTAATCATGGCGAACATCAAGATTGGCGGTTTTAGTGGGCACCTCCATTACAGCAGGTTCATTCATATCGTTCCAAACGCCATGTACACCCATGTCCGAAATCATTTCTTTGTAGAGTCCGCCCCACCACTCACGTACCTCGGGATTGGTGAAATCTGGAAATTTGCACTCCCCAGGCCATACTTTCCCTTTGAAGTGTGGTCCATCGGCCCTTCGACAGAAAAAACCATTGTCCATTGCCTGTTGGTACACCCAATAATCCCTATCTATTTTGATTCCCGGATCAATCATGGTTACGGTCTTAAAACCATCCTTCTCCAACTCCTCAACCATTTTTTTGGGGTTGGGGAAGCGTCGATTGTTCCAAGTAAAGCAGCGAAAACCTTCCATATAATCAATGTCCAAATAAATGGCATCGCAAGGAATTTTAAGTTTTCTAAAACTTGAGGCTAGTTCTTTTACCTTTTTTTCGGGATAATAGCTCCACTTAGATTGATGAAACCCAAGCGCCCATAGGGGCGGAAGTTCGGGAACTCCAGTCAGATCCGTATAGGCTTCAACTACCTGACCTATTTTGGGGCCATAGAAGAAGTAATAATTCATTTCGCCACCATCGGCCCAAAAACTGGTGACATTTCGTTTTTCATTGGCAAAATCGAAATAGGTGCTGAAAGAATTATCGAAGAAGACACCGTAAGCAATGTTTTCCTTCAAGCCCACATAAAATGGGATTGCTTTGTACAAAGGCTCCTGATCCTTTCCATAGGCGTAGGAGTCAGTTACCCAGTTGTTTACCCGTTTTCCCTTGAGGTTGGTATGGGAAGCTTTGTCTCCCATGCCATAATAACTTTCCCCAGAATGGCACACCTTGCTCATTTTTACTATGTTTCCACCATAGTCAAAGTTTTCTTCCCAGTGAAAACCAAGCTCATCTTCACAAATAACCACATCATCGAGGTCGACAATCTGGATTTTTAAATCTGCTTTTTGCACATAGATTTTAATCTTGGAAGTGGTAATCACATACTCTGGAATCTCTTCTTTGACTTCGAGTTCGTTATACCCAAGGCTTACATCATCATTAAGTGCATATGAAAAATCAGGTTCAAAAACATGCTCCGTAGCATATCTAAAGCGAATGGCGCTGTCCCTTAATATGGTTAACTCTAAAATCACCCCATTATGGGTGGTGAAATAGATTTTATCATTATCATGTTTGAAATCGACTATATGACTGGGGTGCTGATTGCCCCTTTTTTCAACTTCTGTATTGGTAATCATCGTTGGCTAATTGAGACTGACAAAAGAAACACATTAAGGTGAGAATTGAAAAAGATGTTTTGAACAAAGTGTTGATGTCTTACAACCTCAATTATTTATAGACAACCACGGCCAATGGTGGAAGTGTCATAGATACAGAGTGTTCATAACCATTCCATTCTTTTTTTCCAGGTCTCAAGGTTTTTTTGCCGATACCACCACCAGCATATTTTTTGTCATCACTGCTGAACAACAGCTTCAATTGCTTGGTTTTGGCCACGCCTACCCTATAATTCTCTCGGGGTACTGGAGTAAAGTTGCATACAATTATTAAATCGTCCTTTGGGTCATTGCCCTTTCTCAAATAAGAAATGACTGAGTTTTCCTGATCATTGTATTCAATCCATTGAAATCCATCTGGACTGAATTGTTTTTCGTAGAGCGCAGGATTGCTTTTGTAGAGTTTGTTTAGGTCCTTAATGGTTTCTTGTATGCCGGAATGAAAATCGTACTGGGTCAAATGCCACTCCAAACTGTTCTGGAAATCCCATTCAGAAGATTGACCGAATTCCCCTCCCATGAACAACAAATTGGTTCCGGGGTGGGTAAACATATAGCCGAAGAGTAATCTGAGATTGGCAAAGCGCTGCCATTCATCTCCAGGCATTCGATACAGCAGGGATTGTTTGCCGTAAACAACCTCATCATGCGAAAAGGGCAACATAAAGTTTTCCGTGAAAGCGTAGGTCATACTGAAAGTGATATCATTTAAATCGTAAGAACGATGAATAGGCTCTTTTTTGAAAAATTCCAAGGTATCATGCATCCATCCCATCATCCATTTCATCCCAAAACCAAGACCCCCAAAATGAACAGGCTTGGTCACGCCTGAAAAAGCGGTTGATTCTTCTGCAATAGTTTGTACACCTGGAAAACTTGCATAAACCTCTTGGTTCATCTCCCGTAAAAAGGACATCGCTTCCAAATTCTCATTGTTGCCATACATATTGGGCTCCCATTCGCCATCTTCCCGAGAATAGTCCAAGTATAACATGGAGGCCACAGCATCCACCCGAAGTCCATCCACATGATATTGATCTAACCAAAAAATGGCATTGCTGATCAAGAAAGCACGAACTTCATTTCTTCCATAATTAAAAATGAGACTCTTCCAATCAGGATGATAGCCACGGCGTCTATCGGGATGTTCATACAGATGTGAACCATCAAAAAAGCCCAAGCCGTGTGCGTCTTCCGGAAAATGGGACGGTACCCAATCCAAAATCACGCCTATTCCTTTCTGATGAAATTTATCTACCAATAATTTAAAATCCTCTGGTTTTCCAAAGCGGGAAGTCGGGGCGAAATACCCTGTTAGTTGATAACCCCATGAGGGATCAAATGGATATTCCATAACAGGCATAAACTCCACGTGGGTAAAGCCCATTTCAACCACATAATCCACAAGCTCATCGGCCATCTCAACATAGGTGAGGGATTCCCAACCATTTTTCTTTTTCCAAGAACTCAAATGCACCTCGTATACCGAAAAAGGCTTGTCCAAAGCATTCTTTTCGGCTCGATTCTCCATCCAAGAGTCATCCTTCCAATTATAGGAAGCATCCCATACGACAGAGGCTGTTTTTGGAGGGTGTTCGCAATACCTTCCGAAGGGGTCTGCCTTTTCAGTCTTGATATCATTATTATGGGAATGTATTTTGTATTTGTAAAGACTGCCCATATCCACTCCAGGGATAAATCCTTCCCAAATGCCACTCTCATCCCAACGCACGTAGAGTTCATGTGCCCCTTCTTGCCAATGGTTAAAATCCCCAATCACGGAAACAGCTTTGGCCGTAGGTGCCCAAACGGCAAAGTAGGTACCTTTTTTGCCTTCGACCTCGGTGAGGTGCGAGCCCAATTTGTCATAAAGACGATAGTGCTTTCCTGACTTAAAAAGATTGATATCAAAATCTGTGAATAAACTATGTGGAATTACCTTCATCATCCTTACTTATTGTTGATTATACTCATTATACCTCGAAGCGGAATGACCGCCCATAGAGGTCTTGAATTCATTTCGTACCCTAATTCATAAACTGCTTTTTCAAGCATGCAGTACTCCAAAAGGAAAACCCTCTCCTGAGTGTATCCAATATTGATATTGTTTTCCTGAATTAGGGCAACATAGGTTTGCAGGAAAACACCGGTAAAGTAGTTATATAAAATTTCACCCGCGTGAAACAGTTCTTCTTGGGAATAGGGATATTTTTCTTCGTTATTGAAAATCGTGGCATACACGGCATAGTGAAACGACCTAAAAATGCCCGCAACATCCTTCAACGGGGGTTGTTTTACTTTTCGGTCACGAATGGTACTTTCGGGTTCGCCTTCAAAGTCCAAAAGATAAAAATCATCATTTCTAACCAATACCTGACCTAAATGATAATCGCCATGTACCCGAAGCCGCTCGCCCTTTAATTTGGTCCAATCAAAGCTAATAAACCGTTTTCTAATATCGTTTTTACGCTCCAAAAACTCTTTGGCCAACTCTGCGGAAAGCCCTTTAAGTCTTCCGATGTTGTTCTCGACCGTATTTAAGCGATTTTGAAACTGGTACAGCAAGCGATTTTTTAACCAAACTTCATAATCGCCGTTAAAATGTTCTGGGGTAAACGCAGTATCCTCAAACTCCGAACCCAAGGCTATGTGCATTTCTGCGGTGCGCTTGGCCAAAGTTTGAAGTTTTAGGAAAATGCTCAAGCCTGCCCAGTCTATAATTTGAGGGGGGACATCGGCAATCTGAAGTCTTTTAAAGAGGTCTACTTGGGGCATTGCATACGCATCAATTCCTTTTCGTTCCAAACACAGAAAGATGACATCTATTTCTTTGAGCATAAAATCCCACGCATCTCCTTCATTGGGCAAGAGTTCTTGCATCAATGCAATGGTTATATTGGCATTTTCCGAATCGATGATACTCAAACTCCCCATATAGGCAGGGGTGTTCTTATATTCTTTCTTTTCAGACAAAAACCGGCTCATTTCGTAATCCGGATTCTTATCGGCATAAATACGTCTAAAAAACTTAATAACGTATTTGTCATTCATGATGATGGAGGTATTGCTTTGCTCGACTCCCATGAAGCGCGAAGATTGGTATTCCGTATCGGTGAAATTGACACTCTTGTGGTATCTTACTTTAGTGGTATCGTTCGGTTCGGCAGTAGTTAAACGCTCAAAGACCAATTTTCTAAATGCATCCAAATTCAGTGCATCGATGATGAATCCATCCTGCCCGTTGAGTTTTAGGGGAAGAATCCTATCCTTTTTGGCAAAATTCTCATCAGATACAAAGGCAATTGGCAAGAAATAGTGTTGGTAAAAGGCTTCCTCAAAATTAACTTCCAAAATGAGTCCGTAATACACCTCCCCGTGTTGTTGAATGCGGAAATGCTCAGGTAGTTCAATATACTTCAGCTTACTTGATTTCCCTCCGTACCATCTCTGGCGAACGATATAGTCCTGAAGCACGGTGGATAAAAAAACCTCTGTGAAGCTTTCGTCATCCAGCAGGTTTTCCCATGCAATATTAAATTCGTAAGGAGGTTTCAAGTCGAGCGTTGTTTATATTAATCTTTTAAAATCTGAAAAATGTGGAAGGGCACATTGGGCTGTAATTCCACAAAGTTCCACTCATCATGCCATCGAAATTCACGATTGGTGACCAAATCTTTGATACGCACGCCGTTTCCATAAACGGGTCCCACATCATGCCAAGGAAACTGAATATGTCCCTGTTGCATATGATTCGAATCAAGACTGATGACAACAAGCAATTGGTCGATAAGGTCGTCATCCCATTTGTAAAAAGCAATCAAATTATCGTGTTGCGTTGCACAAAACTTAATGTTATTGGTTTGCTGAAGCGCAGGATGTTGATGCCGTATCGCATTGATTTTTGTAATGTGTCGAATCAAATTGTTTTCTAGGGTCCAATCCCAATGGCGAATCTCATATTTTTCACAATCCAAGTATTCCTCCTTTGGAGGAAGTTGGTCAGTAACCATATATTCGTAAACGGGACCGTAAATACCAATGCTACTGCTCAGTGTGGCTGCCAAAGCATATCGAATAATATGCATGGATTCGTTGGCACCTTGTAAGTGGTATGGGTTGATATCTGGTGTATTCGGCCAAAAATTGGGGCGATAATACTCCTTCATGTCCGTTTGGGTCAGTTCCGTAACGTATTCGGTCAACTCATGCTTGCTCACTCGCCAAGTAAAGTACGTATAGGATTGTGAAAACCCTTGCTTTGCCAACTGCTGCATTACCCTAGGGCGTGAAAACGCCTCTGCCAAGAAAAGTGCATCTGGATACTCCTTCTTCACTTCTGAAATCAACCAATTCCAGAAGTAATAGGGTTTCGTATGGGGGTTGTCCACTCGAAAAACCTTTACACCGAAGCTTATCCAATAAAAGACAATGCTTTTTAGTTCTTCCCAAAGCTCTTTATATGCTTTTGTCTCAAAATAAAAATTGACAATGTCCTGATACTTTTTAGGTGGATTTTCCGCATACTGGATTGTTCCATCAGGCCGTTTTCTAAACCACTCAGGATGTTCTGTTATGTAAGGGTGGTCCGGCGCCGCCTGAAAGGCAATGTCCATGGCTATTTCAATATCCAGCTCCTTTGCCTTCTTCACCAATTTTTTGAAATCCTTTTCATCACCAAGTTCGGGATGAATGGATTTATGTCCCCCATGTTTGGAACCGATGGCCCATGGAACACCAGAATCCTCTTCTTTGGCGGTGACGGTATTGTTCTTTCCCTTGCGATTTACCTCACCAATAGGATGTATCGGTGGAAAATACAGGGTATCAAATCCCATTTTGGCGATACGTGGCAGCAGGGTCTCGCAGTCCTTAAAAGTTCCATGTACGTTAGGTTTGGGAGAAGAAGAGCGTGGAAAAAACTCGTACCATGTGCTAAAACTGGCCTTTTTCCTATCTACATAAACCTGAAGGGTTTTACTTTCATTGGCCAGTACCCGTTGCGGATGTTTTAGAAACCACTTATGCAGTTTTTCCGAAGTAGCATTTTTTACCGCTTCCTCGTACTTGCCAGGGTCTTTAAACTGGTCTATCCATTTTTTAAGGCGATCCTTATCCTTGTCTGAAACTTTTTTCGACAGGTATTTAAGGTACTGAACTCCATCCAACAGCTCGCTCTTGAGGTGTTGGCCGTCTTTCAGTTTTGCCTCCACCCCATGTTGCCAGTTTAGGGCATAGTCGACCCAACCTCTTAATTTATACTCATAAAAACCTTGTCTTTTAACCTGGAAAGAGGCACTGTACGCATCGTTCCCTTGATGTTGCATCCGTACATCCGAAAAGTTTTTTTCCTTTTCATGCCTGTAGAGCAGTTCTGCCTGCATCACGTCATGTCCATCGGGTAAAATATCTGCGGTGACATGAACTTTATCGCCAACGATTCTTTTTATAAAAAATTCACCAGAATCGAGCTGTGGTTGCACATTATCGATAACAACCCTTTGTTGCCTGAGCATAATTTGGATTTAGTTGGTCTCTTTTGATAAATATAGAAATTAAACCAAAAAACTACGGGACAAAACCGCTTTTTTTCAGAAGCCCTCTTTGGGTTCTTAAATTTTATGGAACGCTTTTTGATTTAACAAGAAAAGCATAAGAGAAAGTACGAATCAAAAAGTCAAAAATCATGAAAAAATTCAATACAATTATTGGTGCGCTTATCGTTTTGTTTGCCGTTGCCTGTGAGGGACCTGAAGGACCTCCCGGTTTTGACGGAAGGGATGGCCTCGACGGTCTGGATGGTGAACCTGGAATACAAGGCCAGGTTATCGAGGTAGATGGGGTAAATTTTGCCTATGATGGGGCTAACAACCTTTATAGCGCCCTAATCACCTTTGAAGATGAAACCAATTTTGAGGTTTTTGAGTCCGATGCCGTTTTGGTCTACCGTTTTGACGGGGTAATTGACCTTGATGATGGTAGCACCGCCGATGCATGGAGCCAATTACCACAAAATTTCTTCCTGCCTGAAGGTACTTTGCAGTACGTTTTTGCGCATACTTTTGTGGATGTCGAGCTTTTTATCGATGGTAACTTTGATCTCTCTGGAATTAACATCGATTTTACGGACAATCAATCCTTTAGGATTGTTATTCTGCCGAGTGTCTTCGCGGAATCCTCCCGAATGGATACCTCGAACATCGCCAATGTAATGTCTGCCTTGGGTGTTGGGGAAGATGATATTATAAAAGTACAGATGAATTAATTCATAAAGGCATTTAAAACAAAGTCCCGCTTCGCAGTGGGACTTTTTTATTTGTATTGAATTCATTTTGAGCCTTATTTTTGAAAGGAATTGCAGAAAAAAACGTCTATTTTGAAAAAGAAAACAATGGAGAAAAATTTGCTGTGGATAGCTTTACTGAGCATAGTGGCCTGTAAAGGGGTATCCCAAGAAGATAAAAAAGAAATAGCTGAAAAAGTGGACTATCCAATCACCAAATCGGATAGCGAGTGGCGCGCCGAACTTACCGATATGGAGTATTATGTTCTCCGAAAGGCAGCCACGGAAAATGCGTTCACAAGCGACTTATTGGATAACAAAGAGAAGGGGACCTATGTATGTGCTGCATGCGCTACCCCTCTTTTCCGAAGCGAGAACAAATTTGATTCAGGCACCGGTTGGCCCAGTTTCGACCAAGAAATCGACGGTAGCGTAGCCTACGACGTTGATTATAAGATTGGTTATGCACGCACCGAGGAGCATTGTGCAACCTGTGGTGGGCATCTCGGCCACGTTTTTAATGATGGACCTAGGGCAACCACTGGCAAAAGACACTGCATCAATGGAGTGGCACTGGATTTCATTCCTGATGAAAAATAATCACCTTAAAAAGCTTTTGATTTTTGGAAAAAGAAAAAAAATACACCGTCGAAAAAACTGAGGAGGAATGGAGAAAAGAACTTTCTCCCGATGAATATCGTGTTCTGCGTCAAAAGGGCACAGAACGACCGCATACTGGTGAATTTAATCTTCATTTTGAAAATGGTGATTATCACTGCAAGGCCTGCAACGCTAAACTTTTTGAAAGTAATCACAAGTTTGAAAGTGGATGTGGATGGCCCTCCTTTGATCAGGCAGTGGAAGGGGCCATTGAGTACATTCGGGACACTTCCTTTGGTATGATCCGTACCGAGACCGTTTGTGCCAATTGCGGAAGCCACTTGGGCCATGTTTTTAATGACGGACCCCAAGAAACTACAGGTCAACGCTATTGCATTAACTCCGTAAGTATTGGGTTTGACCCTTCGGAGGATTCATGAATTTTGCGGAAAACTATTTGGCGAATGTAACTTTTGAGTTCAAGCGCTATAAAACGCTTGGGGACAGGACCTTTGCACAACTTTCTGAAAAAGAAATTTATTGGCGCTATCAAGAATCGGATAATTCCATCGCGATAATTGTTAAACATATGGTTGGCAACATGCTTAGCCGATGGACCAATTTCCTGATTGAGGATGGGGAAAAGGTGTGGCGAGATCGGGAAATGGAATTTGAAGGTCCCTATAGTTCCAAAGATGATATGCTTGTCGCTTGGGAAAAGGGTTGGAACTGTCTTTTTGAAGCATTGAACAGCATTGATGCATCCAATTTTTCCTCTAGAATCAAAATTCGTGACCAAAAACACACCCTTCCCGAAGCCATTAATCGTCAGTTGGCCCATTATTCCAATCATGTGGGACAAATCGTCTATGTGGGGAAAATGATAAAAGGCTCTGATTGGGAGTCACTTTCCATACCCAAAGGAAAATCAGAGGATTTCAATAAAAAAATGTTCAAATAGGTTTCATTCTGGAATCCAATCGATAAAATCAACACTTGGTTTTTGGTGACTGAATTCCGTACTTTTGCACTTCAATTTTAAAAACTAAAATCTAAACGAATGAGCAATTTCGATGTAATTGTTTTGGGAAGTGGTCCTGGGGGATATGTTACCGCCATTAGGGCTTCGCAATTGGGATTCAAGACGGCCATTGTTGAAAAGGAAAGTCTTGGGGGTGTATGCCTTAACTGGGGCTGTATCCCGACCAAAGCTTTGTTGAAATCCGCTCAGGTTTTTGAATATTTGAAACATGCCGAGGATTATGGATTGAGCGCCAAAAAAGTGGAGCACGATTTTGATGCCGTTGTCAAAAGAAGTAGAGGTGTAGCGGATGGCATGAGCAAAGGTGTTCAATTTTTGATGAAAAAAAACAAAATTGAAGTGCTCAACGGATATGGAAAGGTACAACCCGGAAAAAAGGTGATTGTAAAAGGCGAGCATGGGGACCCTGCGGAATACACCGCTGATCACATTATTATTGCCACAGGGGCACGAAGTAGAGAATTACCAAGCCTTCCGCAAGATGGCAAAAAGGTAATTGGTTACAGAGAGGCCATGACCTTGGAAAAACAGCCCAAGAAAATGATTGTTGTCGGTAGTGGGGCCATCGGTATTGAATTCGCCTATTTCTACAATTCGATGGGTACAGAGGTCACCGTTGTGGAGTTCCTTCCCAATATTGTGCCCGTGGAAGATGAAGATGTTTCCAAGCAGTTAGAGCGGAGCTTCAAAAAAGCTGGGGTAAAAATCAAAACTTCGGCAGAAGTGACCAAAGTGGATACATCTGGTGAAGGTGTTAAGGCTACTGTAAAGACCGCCAAAGGTGAAGAAGTGATTGAAGCGGATATCTTACTTTCCGCAGTAGGTATCAAAACCAATATTGAGAACATTGGATTGGAAGAAGTTGGAATTGCTGTTGATCGTGATAAAATTCTGGTCAACGACTACTACCAAACCAATATACCCGGATACTACGCCATTGGTGATGTTACACCTGGGCAAGCCTTGGCCCATGTTGCATCGGCCGAAGGTATACTATGTGTGGAAAAAATAGCTGGGATGCATGTTGAGCCTTTGGATTATGGAAACATTCCAGGGTGTACCTATTGCATGCCAGAAGTTGCCTCGGTAGGTTTAACGGAGAAGCAAGCCAAAGAGCAAGGTTTCGATATCAAAGTGGGTAAATTTCCTTTCTCTGCCAGTGGAAAAGCAAAGGCATCCGGAAATTCTGATGGTTTTGTAAAGGTGATCTTTGATGCCAAATATGGGGAATGGTTAGGTTGCCATATGATTGGCGCCGGTGTGACCGATATGATTGCTGAAGCCGTTGTGGCAAGAAAATTGGAAACCACGGGCCATGAAATCTTGAAAGCTGTTCACCCTCACCCAACCATGAGTGAAGCGGTGATGGAAGCCGTTGCCGATGCTTATGATGAAGTAATTCACCTATAGTTTATGCTAAAATTGTTTAGGGCCACGGCTATTTTGGAGGGCATATCCTATCTCTTGCTTTTTGCTTTTTCCATGCCTTTGAAATATTGGGCCGACATACCAGAACCAAATAAGGTAATTGGCTATGCCCATGGCGGACTTTTCATCCTATACGTAGTTTTGGCCGCTATGTTCTGCTGGGAACGAAAATGGGGCATCAAAAGATTTTCAATACTATTTGTTGCCTCTCTTCTACCCTTTGGAACCTTTTATATCGACAAAAAGTATCTAAGTGGTTTAAGCCCGGAATTGAAACCTGCCTAGTTTTCCACTATCCGGTATATGGATCCGTTAAAAGCGCAAACATAAAGTTCGTCATCGGCATTAATTCCAAAAGAAGCGATATTTAAGCCTGTCTCCAAGACTAACGCATTACTGGGATTGTTGGTTATGGCATCCAAGGCCCAAATGCGTCCGGATATAAAATCCCCGTACACGTACTTCCCTTCTAAAGAAGGGGCCAAGGTACCCTGATACACATAACCGCCCGTAATGGATTTGTCCCCGGCATCATGGTTGTACTCAAAAACCGGTGGAATCAATCCCGTTTCATCACAATTTCCCAAGAAGCAGGCAGTCCCTTCGAAGAAGTTCCAGCCGTAATTACCTCCCGCTTCGATAACGTTTATTTCTTCCAACTCTCCCTGACCTACATCGCCGGACCACAGTAAACCAGTATCTGGGTCAAAACTCATACGCCAAGGATTTCGAAGTCCAAATGCATATATTTCTTGACGGGAGTTGGGTTCACCAACAAAAGGGTTGGTTGGGGGTATGGCGTAGTTTAAGCCATTTTCACGATTATCCACATCAATGCGAAGTACCGCCCCCAAAAGATTGCCTTTGTTCTGGGCATTGCCTTGTGGGTCTCCGCCAGAACCTCCATCCCCCGAAGCAATGTAGAGGTATCCATCTGGGCCAAACGCCAACTGACCGCCGTTGTGATTGGTAAAGGGTTGCGGCATTTCCAAAAGTATGAGTTCACTATTGGAATCGGCAACATTTGCACTTGAAGGGTTTACTTGAAATCGCGACGTAACCGAAAGGTTCTCGTTGGGCGTATAGTTCACGTAAAAATATCCGTTTGTGTTAAAATTTGGATGGAAGGCCAACCCCAGTAGACCTTGTTCGTCGGCCTGGGTATTAATTCTAGCACTTATGTCCAGAAAAATTTCAGAATTCGTTGTTGTGGAAGCGTTATCGAATACGCGAATCACACCACCCTGTTCCACCACAAAGACCCTTGCGGTACCGTCTTTGGCCGTCTGAAAATCAACCGGTCGTGAAAAAGACAAATTGGGAAAGGCGTTCTCTAAAGTGAAAGTTGCCGTTATTACTGTATCATCATCTGTATTTCCTCCGTTATCGTCTGAATTGCTGCAGGAGACTAAAAAAAATAAGATCAAGCTAAAAAATAGGCTATTCGTTTTCATATCAATTTTATGTGGGGTTATAAAAAGATACGAAAAAAGTACTACTAAAGATTATCGAAAACGCTTGGAGTCAATACGTTGAACTAAAGAAAACTCTGTACGGCCAGGTCGTAGCTTTGCAGCCCAAAACCTAGAATGACTCCCTTGGCGCCTGCAGAAATATAAGATACATGTCTGAAATCCTCACGTTTGTGGGTATTGGAGATATGCACCTCCACCACGGGCGCATCAATGGCTTTGACCGCATCGCCAATGCCCACAGAGGTATGGGTATAAGAGGCGGCATTCAGGACAATTCCGTCATATTCGAAGCCTACCTCTTGAATTTTATCGATCAATTCGCCCTCTATGTTGGATTGAAAGTAGCCTAGCTTTACATCAGGGAACTTGGCTTGCAATTCCGAAAAATAGGTGTCAAAGGTGGTGCTTCCGTATACTTCAGGTTCTCGTTTTCCCAATAAGTTTAAGTTGGGGCCGTTGATGATCATTAGTTTCATGGAGGTAAAAATACAATAAAAAGAAAAGGGCGAATTATCGCCCTTTTCCTTAAATATGATGTCGTTTATTTAATTGAATGCGTATTGAATGCCGAAGCCAAATGCCCCTGCCTCATTGTCTCCCGCATCACTGATGACAATTGCCGGCCTCCAATCGAAATTAATGACAATGGGAACACCATCAATCTTGAAATCGAGTCCTGCGTGCGGACGCAAGGCAAAAACATTGTCAAAATCTTCAATTAAAACAATGCTTGGTCCAATACCTGCATACCAACGTAAACCAGCTGCACCTGTAAACTCGTCGTGATAGGAATAAAGGGCCGTTAAGATTGTACCTCCATCTTCAAAACCCAAATCGAACTGGCCAACATGGTTGTCCGAAAAGAAGTATTTTCCACTGGGTCCAACAAAGGTTGCTGAGTCCCAAAGGTCAATACCCAAACCTACCGCTCCGGTATAACTGGTTTGAGCGTACGAAGTTGCACTGAACGCAACAATGGCGAACAAGCATAAAAGTGATTTTTTCATTTGTTTCATAATTCAGCATTTGTTATTAAGTTAATTATTTACGTCCAAGTTGATTTTTTAGATGATATCCAACCCTAAAAAAGGAATAAAATACCCGCCATTACCAAACCAAATGTTCCATTATTTTCGATTGCTGTGTAAGAAACATTCAGTTCGGTATTACCCGTAATGTTGTATCCAATAATGGGTCGATAGTAAAATCCTCCTTCATTGCCTTCATTGATACCAACAGCATAGCCCACATCAGCTCCCAACTTAAATTCGTAAGTTGGATATATTCTTACTGAACCTGCTACTGGAAGAAATTGAAAATCTTCGAACTCCTCTTCGGAAAAAGAGTTTATAAAGCCGGATGCCAAACCGACATCGAAGGTTTTGGAAATACCCCAATGGTAGTTTACATCCACCCCAATGCTAAAGCTCGCAATTTCAGAAGCATCGCCAACAGGGATACCTGCATTAAATCCAGCTTTAAAGCTGCTTCTATCGACATTCTGACCGAAAATTGAACATATGCCCAAAAGCGTAATAATTACTAAAAGAATGGTTTTTTTCATGGTTTCTTGGTTTTTATCAAAGGGTAAAACGAAATCCAAATCGTTATAGTATCGTTTTCCAGCTAAATTTAGTTGGCCCATCCAATCTTTCAATCCCAATAAATTTATCATTCCAGAAAAACAATGTATCGAATGTGGTTTTTTGATTTAAGTACAATTGACTATACAGCTGTATGAATTGACCTATGCATGTTTTAATGAATGACCCTTATCGATTACGGACTGAAATTTTTTGTGCATATCTTTAAAAAATGAATTGGAATCATGCACTAAAAGATTACCAAGACTACTTGAAAATTGAGAGGGGGTTGTCCGTCAATTCTATAAAAAGCTATTCCCAAGATATTCAGATGCTCATTACATATGCTGATGAAAATGACCTTAAAGAAGGGCCAATAAGCATAACTAAGGATCTTTTACAGCAGTTCGTCTATGAAATGGCCAAGAAAGTGAATCCAAGGTCGCAAGCCCGTATCATTTCAGGGCTCAAAGGCTTCTTTAATTACTTAGTGTTCGAGGATTACAGGAATGACAATCCCATGGATTTGATAGAATCCCCAAAAATTGGAAGAAAACTTCCTGATACGCTAAGCCTCAAGGAAATCAACGCCCTGATTTCCGCCATCGACCTTTCCAAACCTGAAGGGGAACGAAACCGCGCTATTTTAGAAACTCTCTACGGTTGTGGCCTTAGGGTATCCGAATTAATTGGTTTAAAGCTTTCCGATCTTTTTTTTGAGGAAGGTTTTATCAAAGTAACGGGTAAGGGTGATAAACAGCGATTTGTACCAATCAGTGAAATCAACAAGAAGTATATCAACATCTATCGCAATGAAATTCGTATTCATCAAAAAATACAGGAACCTTTCCAAGATTTTTTGTTTTTGAATAGAAGGGGGGCGCAATTGACCCGAGCCATGGTCTTCACCATTGTAAAACGTTTGGCGGAGGATATTGGACTCAAAAAAAACATTAGCCCTCACACCTTTAGACATTCCTTTGCCACCCACCTTTTGGAAAATGGTGCGGATTTACGGGCGATTCAACAAATGCTCGGACACGAAAGTATCACGACCACAGAAGTCTATATGCATGTAAACCGGAAGCATCTGGCAAAAGTTTTGGGAGAATTTCATCCCAGGACAAACTCTTAGTTAGAACTTATATTTAGTGCCTGTTTTCAAAAAGGTATTGCCCCTCAATGAGCCCACAGGTAGAAATTCGGGTTCATTGATTATATGCTGCAAGGAGGCCTCAACAGAAAATCCTAGTCTCACATCATACCCCATTCCGTAATAGACGGCAAGTTTCAAGTCATTCAACAGGTTGTTTCCGAGAAACTTGGTGTTGTTTTTTAAAAGGCCTGATTATCAATCGCGCCTCCCGATCAAATTTGATATAGTTATAGACCCAATTTATGAATACCACTACCCTATTGCGAAAACCAATTAAGAAATAGAGATGAATGAACATCCAAACATACCAGGCAAAAACGCCTTGGAACTTAAATTTCTTTAAGTCCACCACTGCTTTGTTTCGTCCAATAGTGGCCATACTGCCCTTATCGCGATAAATGAAGGGTTTTAAGGGTTTGTTTTCTATAATTCGGACCAGATTTTCCCCTAGGTTTTGACCTTGTTGTATGGCGGGTTGGGCCATCATGGGATGGCCGTTCGGAAATTCTTCAGACTCCATTTGCGCCACATCCCCTACCGCAAAAATCTCTGCAAAGCCTTCAACTTGATGAAATTCATTTACCCTTAGGCGATTTCCCCTGCACAAGAATTCCTTAGCATCCAACCCCTCAATACAAATCGCTTTCACCCCTGCCGCCCACACCAAGGTGGCCGCTTCGAAAGAGGTATCGGTGTTGGTCTTCACAAACTTGCCATCGTACGCTTCAACGCGAATGTTTTTCCAAACATTAACCCCTAGTTTTTCCAAAAAACGCTCAGCTTTCCTGGAGGCAACCTCGCTCATGGCAGGTAAAATTCGATCTCCTCCCTGAACCAAGTTGATTTGCGCCCGTCGGGTATCCAAATCAGGATAATCCTTGGGGAGTATTCCTTTTTTGATTTCTGCCAAGGCACCTGCCAGTTCCACTCCAGTCGGTCCCCCTCCCACTATTACAAAATTCATAAGGGAATCCCGTTCATGAAGGTCATCCGTCAATAGGGCCTGCTCAAAATTTTCCAAAATCAAGCTTCGCAGGTTAAGGGATTGCGGAATGGACTTCATGGCCATACTGTTTTCCTCAATGCTCGTGTTTCCGAAGAAATTCGTTTCAGAACCTGTGGCTACCACCAAATAATCATAGTTGATTTCGCCAATATTGGTTTGAATGGTTCGTATGTCAGGATTGATTCTAAGGACCTCGGCCAATCTAAAATAAAAATTGGGATAGCCCTGAAGCACCTTTCGAATGGGATATGCAATGGAATCTGGCTCCAAGCCCCCAGTGGAAACTTGATACAACAGCGGTTGAAAGGTGTGGTAGTTGTGTTTGTCCAAAAGGACAACTTGGACGTCCTTTTTGCAAAGTTTTTTAGCTAGGGCAATTCCCCCAAAACCACCTCCTATGACAATGACCCTGGGAAAACTTGACTGGGGAATATTCATGGCTGACATAGCCGTAAATTTAAGAATTCCCGAAAAGGCAGAATCATTTTGGGTCGCTTTTTTAGTATCTTTATTTCTTCTGACTAATTCTAACTTATCCATGAAAAAATCAATTCTTCTCACTTTAGTGACCAGCTTCATTGTATCAACCTCTTTTTCCCAAAAAAATAAGGATGCCGTATTACAGGATTTAGACCAAAAAAGCCAAATGTATTCGGATATCGCCCTACAGATTTGGGACTGGGCCGAAATGGGTTATCTAGAGGAAAAAAGCACAGCTCTTTTGCAAAAGACCCTCTCTGATGAAGGTTTTTCCATCAAAAAAGGGGTTGCTGGTATTCCAACCGCATTTATAGCAGAATACGGCTCTGGATATCCAGTTATTGCCATTTTAGGTGAATACGATGCCTTACCTGGCCTATCACAACAAGCTGTTACCGAGAAGAAATCGGCGAATAAAGAAGCAGGTCATGCGTGTGGTCATCACCTGTTCGGAACGGCTTCCTCCGCTGCTGCCATTGCCGCCAAAAACTGGTTGAAGGAAACAAACACGCCAGGAACTATTCGTTTTTACGGTTGCCCTGCCGAGGAAGGGGGTTCGGGCAAGGTGTATATGGTGCGCGAAGGACTTTTTAATGACGTTGATGTGGCCTTACATTGGCATCCAGGAGCGCAAAACGGTGCAAGTGCTGGTGCCGCCTTGGCGAATAAATCGGCAAAATTTAGATTTTATGGCACTTCGGCCCATGCGGCTGGAGCTCCTGATAGAGGCCGGTCTGCGCTTGACGGCGTAGAAGCAATGAACATGATGGTGAACATGATGCGGGAGCATATTCCACAAGAAGCACGAATACATTACGTAATCACCGATGGTGGAAAGGCGCCAAACGTAGTACCCAACTTTGCTGAGGTCTATTACTATGCCAGACACAACAAGAGAGATGTGGTCATCGATATTTTCGACCGTATTGTAAAAGCTGCAGAAGGAGCTGCTACAGGAACTGGTACAACCATGGATTATGAAATGATTGGAGGCACCCATGAACTTTTGCCCAACCTTACCCTTCAAAAGCTTATGCATGATAACCTAAGTGCTGTGGGAGGCATTAATTATTCTGAAACGGAAACCGAATTTGCCCAAAAAATCTCATCTAGTCTTGGGTATGCTGCTTTGGATGTTGATTCAGCCACCAAAGTACAGCCCTACAAAGAGGTAGCTAGGGCCTATGGCTCAACAGATGTTGGTGATGTAAGTTTTGCAGTCCCCACCGTTGGGATGAGAGCTGCCACTTGGGTACCAGGTACTCCTGCCCACAGCTGGCAAGCCGTAGCCGCCGGTGGAACTTCCATTGGGACCAAAGGGATGATGGTAGCTGCCAAGGCATTGACCCTCACTACCCTAAACCTATTCGAAAACCCAGAAATTATAAAAAAGGCTAAGATCGAATTCGAAGAACGACGGGGAAAAGACTTTCAATACATTCCTTTACTGGGAGACCGTCCACCTGCCCTAGATTATCGAAAATAGTATTTTACACGCTCCATATATGTAACAAAAGCGGTAAAATCGCTACCAATACATAAACTTGCCAACCACTTGAACAAAGAACTGGAACATCGTTTTGTTACGGAACTTGAGAACAATCAGAACATTGTTCACAAAGTGTGTAGCCTTTATACGAATGACAGGGATTCGCACAATGACCTATTTCAAGAAATCACCATACAACTTTGGAAAGCTTATCCCAAGTTTAGGGGCGATGCCAAGTTCAGTACATGGATGTACCGAGTGGCCCTAAATACGGCCATAACCTTGTACCGAAAGTCCAAAAAGCGCGTTCAGACCCAAGACTATGATTCGGTAATTTTTAAGATCAAAACCGACGAATATGATGACACCCAGGAAAAACAGCTCAAATTGATGTACAATGCCATAAAACAGCTTGGAGATATTGATAAAGCACTTGTTTTTCTGTATCTGGAAGATAAAGACTATGCAGAGATTTCAGAAACCCTCGGTATCAGTGAGGTGAACGCAAGGGTGAAAATGAATCGGGTAAAAAATAAATTAAGAACCATACTAAATCCTTGAGATATGATGGATGAACTGGAGCTCTTAAAGCAAGACTGGCAGAAAAAGGAAGGACATCTTCCCAAACTGAGTTATGACCAAATTTATAAGATGATATGGAAAAAGTCATCTTCCATGGTAAAATGGATTTTTTACATCAGTATCATTGAATTTGTTTTTTGGGCGGCCATCAACATCATATTTAGCGACCCTGAGTCCATGCAAGAGCTCAAGGCCATGCATATCTACAATGCCATGATGGTATTGAACTTTGTGAACTATGCCATCATCCTTTATTTCATTTTTAAGTTTTACATGAACTATCGGAAAATTTCTGTCACCGATTCCTCCAGAAAACTCATGAAAACCATATTGGATGTAAAAAGAACGGTGACCCAATATGTTTGGTTCAACCTGATTATTTTCACGATTACCATGATCATTAGCATTTACGGGGTCTTGATCTATGGCCCTGAAGGAAAAGAAATAACAGAATCGGCAATTCAACAAGGGAACGAGACCACTTTTTGGTTTATGGTCATTGTGGTATCCTTAGTGTTTACAGCAGTATTGTTGGTGCTGATATGGTTCTTTTATAAACTGCTTTACGGTATTCTTCTAAAGCGACTTAAGGAAAACTACAACGAACTTCGAAAGCTCGAAGTTTAATAACGCCATTTCCGTTTTTGATGCTCTTCTTCATAGGCCATCAAATCTTCCTTGGGAATGACTCGTAAAAACGAGGGATGTTGCTCAATGGCATACTCCAATTTCTCGATTATGGATTCCACGGTTTCATTAACATAGTCGATTTCCAAGGGTTCTTTGATATGCATGGACTGCAATATTCCCTTCTTTTTTACCCGTAAGCCTTTTTTATCAAAAGAACGTCTAAATCCGTCAATAACCACGGGCACAACCACGGGTTTGTACCTTTTTATGATATGCGCAGTGCCTTTTCGTAAGGGTTTCCAAGGTGTGGTGGTCCCTTGGGGAAAGGTAATCACCCAGCCATCTTCCAGAGCCTTGGCTATATTGCTAATGTCACTCATCTTAACTTGGCGATTTACGTCCTCACCGTCCGCTCGCCAAGTTCTCTCAATACTTATAGAGCCTGCATAGGCCAATATTTTGGTCAACAAGCTTTTCTTCATCGTCTCCTTGGCTGCCACGTAGTAGATGTTCAACTTGGGGTTCCATAAATAGCCCAAATTTTTGATACTGTCTTCCCTCCCGCTGAGGCTGGCGTTAAACACATGGAACATGGCCACAACATCGGCAAAATAGGTCTGGTGATTACTGACAAAAAGGACATTGGTTTCGGGCAAATCCCTGATGATTTGGGATCCCTCAATCTCTAACGTATTGAAACCTTTGTAACGCTGATGGGTAATCATCCCTGCAATACGTATCAGCCACTTTTTAAGAAATAAAATATGACCAAAAGGATTTTCTTTAAACAGCCCCATATGCTTGCGTTATAAGCTAATTTACAAAAATGAAGTTTATAGCACTTGTTCCAAAAGTTCTTTGATTTCGCTCATCATCATCGCTGTGGCCCCCCATACGGTATAACCATTTAGTTTAAAGGCAGGTACATCAATGTTTTTGGCATAGGAAGTAGTGATTTTTTGTTCGAACAAATTGGTATTGTCCATAAAATCGGACAAAGGAACCTGAATTAAACGCTCGACTTCACTTTCTTGAATAGCGAATGAATGAGCGCTTGTCATAAGACCAATAAAGGGTTGCACCATAAAATTACTGGGCGGTATATAAACCTCGCTCAGTTCCTTTACTACCGTTACATTACTTGGTGAAATTCCAACCTCTTCATGGGTTTCCCTCAAAGCCGTGGCCAAAATATCTTTATCGCCTTGCTCAATTTTCCCCCCAGGAAAAGCTACCTGATTGGAATGCACCCCTGGATAGGTTTTTCTTAAAATCAACAACAGGCGGGTAATGTGAACTTCATCAGGATAAAACAAGGCCAATACTCCTGCCCTTTTGGGATTCCGTTTGGTAATGTTGTTTGATTCAATCCATTGCCTACGAAAGGAAGGTGACATTTTATGATGCGATTCACTACCGGGAAGCGGCAGATTTTTTATTTTTAAAGCTTGTTGATAAAACTCTTGAAAATCCATGGGGCTCAAACCTTCGGCATTGCTTGCAAGTATACTATTATTTTTTTTGGCATCCTGCGGAGAAAATCCTAAAAAAAAGGAAGTCGAAAAAATTCAGAATGAGGTCGAAAAAGACACCGCAAGCACCCAACAAATATCAGAAGTAGAAGAAATCAAAGAGGAAAAAGAGGAGGCATTTATGCTCAATGAGGAAAATGTTATTGATTTCTACTTCAACTACGCCAAGGAACTAAAAGAAGACAAGGTACGACTAACAACCAGCATGGGAAGCTTCACGGTGCAGCTCTACGATGATGTTCCCTATCACAAGGCCAATTTTATTTATTTGGCACGAAAAGGTTATTTCAACAATACTCAATTTCATAGGGTTGTCAAAGATTTTATCATTCAAGGAGGTAACTCCGATGACAAGGAAACCTCCCGAAAGCGAAGGGCCATTGGCCGTTATTTGCTACCTCCCGATGCCAAAAAGGGCCATAAGCATCACCGTGGTACGATTTCCATGCCGAGTAGTGAGCGCGACAATCCCCATAAGTTGGCCTCACCTTATGAATTTTTTATTGTGGTGACCAAACCAGGTTCCTATCACTTGGATGGATCCTACACCCCTTTCGGAAGAGTCATCCAGGGCATGGATGTTGTAGATGCCATCAACAATGTTCCTGTTGGTGACGGAGACTGGCCCTACCAAAATGTGTATATTTTAAAAGCCGAAGTATTTTAATCGCGGGCACGATAAATATTGGGCAATCGAATCTTGAAACGCACTGCCAGTATTCGTAAAAGGATTACCAAAAGGATGGCACTGAGGTAGGCGTAACTTTCTGGCATCTTGAAAGTCAAAAGCAGAAAATATAAGGCTCCTCCCAAAATACAAGCAGTGGCATAAATCTCTTTTCTGAAAATCACGGGAATCTCGTTGCATAAAATATCACGGAGTACCCCACCAAAACTGGCCGTCATAGTGCCCAAAGCAATGCACACCAAAGGGGACAATTGGGCTTCCAAGCCCTTTTCAATACCCACCATGGTATACAACCCTATGCCCAAGGTATCAAATAGGAAAAGAGATTTTCGCAAATACTTTAATTGATTGGCAAAAGCAATGGCCAGGACCACCGTGATGGGAATAACCATAATGTAAGTAAGATCCTGTATCCAAGTAACGGGTGTATTGCCAATCAAAAGATCACGTAATGTACCTCCTCCTATTGCAGTAACGAAAGCAATAATCAAAACGCCGAACAAATCCAAGCGCTTGTCCATAGCCACCAATACCCCTGAAATGGCAAAGGCAACAGTCCCCAAAATATCCGTCAGTTGATAAAGCATTACATTTTTTGGGTATAATAGTTATAGTCCTTAAGGACCGTATCCAAATAAGGAGCGTCGTACAGCTCAGACTTCGTATTCAAAATGCTTTCCACCTTTACCCGAAGCGCCTTTAAGGTTTTAAAGTCATTACTTCTTTTAGCGATTTGGTAGGTCTCCTTGATCAAACGTACGTCTTTGTCCGTCAAGACGGTAACATTGGTGAACATGGGCTCATACTTTTCCTCGACTTCCTCCAAAATAGTATGGGATACCTTCACCTTATTTTTGGTACTGATAACAACGGTTCCTGCCGCAGCATCTCCCAAACGTTGTTTTCTTTCAGAAAAAAGAATGCTCAACAACCCTATGGATCCCGCAAAAATCCAAATGTCAACTAAGCGCAACATCCATCGAACCAAGTAATTGCTCCAGTGAACAGGGGTTCCATCCAAACGGACTACTCTCATTTTCAACAGCATTTTCCCCACGGTTCTTCCATTGAAAATACTGTGCATCAATAAACTATAGAACATGGCCGGAAGAAAAATCAGCGAAACGAGACCGCGTTGCGTCCAAGTGTCTTCATAGACATAGCGCATGGCATCGGCAATCACACTGATCAATAAGGCATACATGTAAAGAATCAGTCCATCAATCAAAAAAGCCAAAATTCGTTCCCCTAAACCGACAATCTTATAATCTAGGTTTACATTTTGCGTTGTATTGATTTGGAGGTTGCCCATATAACATTAATTTTAAGCAGCACCTAAGAGCATACTATGCGCGAAGCCGCCTTTGTCAAGCAAAATAAGGAAAAATGGATAGCATTTGAAAAGGCTATCAATAATGGAATGAGCACCTCTCCCGATGAATTGGCCGAGGGTTACATCCACCTGACCAATGATCTTGCCTATGCCCAGACCTACTATGCAGAAAGTAAGACACTTATGTACTTAAATTCGCTTGCTTCACAGGCCCATCAAAAAATTTATAAGAACAAAAAAGAATCCAGAAATCGCATTGTCAGCTTCTGGGGCCATGAGTTTCCCCTGTTCTTCAAACAGTACCATAAAACGCTGTTCACCGCCTTTTTGATTTTTGCCCTGGCAACAGCCATCGGAAGTATCTCGGCTTTGCACGACGCTTCTTTTGTACGGCTCATTCTTGGTGACGCCTATGTTAATGAAACATTGAACAACATAGCCAACGGCGAACCCACGGCGATTTATAAAGGAGGAAGTGAAATCGGCACATTTCTGGGAATCACCATCAACAACATTAGGGTGGCCTTTATTGCCTTTGCCTTTGGTGTGATAACCAGCCTAGGAACCGCCTATGTTCTTTTTAGCAATGGGGTTATGCTTGGTGCTTTTGTAACCTTCTTCTATACCAAAGGGGTGTTTTTTGAGGCCAACCGCCAAATTTGGCTTCATGGAACCATAGAAATATCGGTAATCATTATAGCCGGATGTGCGGGTCTCATTATGGGCAACAGTATTCTGTTTCCCAAAACATTTTCCCGACGTGTTTCCTTTATGAAAGGCGCCAAAGATGGACTTAAGGTGGTAGTGAGCACCATCCCCTTCTTTATTATTGCCGGATTTATCGAAGGTTTCATCACCCGCTATGCGGATATGCCCAATTGGTTGGCAGCGGTAATCATTGGAGGTTCCTTGACACTTATCGTTTTCTACTACGTCTATTATCCTATTTTACTAAACAGATTGCATGCAAAACAAATTCACAGAGCTACGAATCAATAGGGATTTTGGGGACATTCTATCCGTTTATTTTGAGTTTCTAAAACAGAACATCAAAAGTTTTACCAATGTTTTTTTGCGATACAATGGTATTTCACTGATAGGTCTCCTTATCGTCAGCTATCTCTTGGTTTCTGGTTTTATTGGGGTTTTCGTTTATGAAGGAAGAAATGCCTATGGCGGCTCTACCGAGATATTGGAGGAGAAGTACACCGCCTATATTATTTCGGGTGTCGTATTATTTCTCGTCATTTTTATAATCACCACCGCCCTAAACTATAGTTTAGCCAGTAGTTATATGATTCGCTACCAAGAAAACAAGGGTCAAGATTTTCAGCCTCAGGAGGCTTGGAGTCTCGTAAAGGAAAGGCTTGGTAGCATCCTTTTGTTCGTTTTCTGCCTTATCTTGATGTTCATCGGACTCATCGTAGTAAGCTTTATACTGCTTCTTGTGCCCTTTGTTGGAATCTTCGCGTATTACATTCTTCTGTTCTTTTTTATCGCTTGGGTGGGAGTATCATTTTTTCATATGATGCAGGAGGATAAAGGCATTGTAGACTCTTTAAAAGAAGGCTGGAATTTGGTCTTTGATAATTTCTGGAAATCCGTGGGCACCAATTTCATATTGGGAATATTGAACAATCTTATTCAGATAGTTTTGGATATTATTCCGTTTGTGATTGTTGGCATATACACCTTTCACGCAGTAGAAAGCAATACCGATTTTTCAGAATCGGTATTGGCAACGGTCATCTATACCTTAGGGGTGTGGTTTGCTCTGGCCGTGGGCATTTATGGCTATTGCCTTTCGCAATTTGTAAATGGTGTATTGTACTATTCCCTACACGAGAAAAAATATAATATTTACACAAGAAGTAAAATAGAAGAAATAGGAAAGTCAAGTCTGTGATAAAAAAAATACTCATCCTTTTAGCTTTCCCCTTAATTTCCTTTGGAAACCTTCAACCGCAGGACTCATTAAAAGTGCCCTACGACCAGGATTCTGATTTAATCGAGCGAAGCTTTGACAAAAACCTTTCGGAAAAATATACGGGCAGCGAGTTCGATTATGATGTGAAAACCGGTGAGTCACAAAATCTTTTGGCACGATTTCTAAATTGGATTTTCAGTGGGCTCAATGACCTATTTGGCATTCATATTCCCCCAAATATTTCGGTTATTCTTGAATATCTCATCTACGGGCTCATGGGGCTTCTGGTAATTTATCTCATCACCCGGTTCTTGATCAACGAAAAATTCAGTTCCATTTTCACCAAGAAGGCCAATAGCATTTTAGACATCGATCTTTCCGAACAACATATTGAAAGTCTGGATTTGGATGAGTTGATGCGTAGTGCCTTAAAAAGTAGGGATTTCAGACTGGCCGTGCGCTATCAATATCTGAAGATATTGAAACAACTGTCCCAAAAACATATTATTGATTGGCATTTTGAAAAGACCAATTCGGACTACGAGCGCGAAATTAAGGATACACGACTTAAATCAGGATTTCGCGAAGTTTCCTACTTATATGAGAACATTTGGTATGGTGAACAACCCATAAATGAAGGGCAATACGAGATGACCCAACAGAGATTTACCAACCTAAACGTTCTAATTCCGCAATAATATGGATAAACGAGCGAAAATAGTGTTGTGGGCAATCCTTGTGGTCATCGTTGGCATTGTGATTACTGAAATTACTAGGCCTAGACCCATCAACTGGAATGCTTCCTACACCTCTACAGATAAAATTCCATACGGATGTTTTGTTTTGTACAATGAACTTCCATCAGTTTTCCCAACCAACGAAGTAGTTCAGGTCACCGAAAACGTATATGAAAAATTGATTGATTTGGACACCTCTGAAACCTCCTCCTACATGTTCATCAACAATTTCATCTACTTTGATGAACAGGAAACCAATCAACTGCTGGACTATGTGAGTGCTGGGAATACTGTATTTATAGCTTCCAGCGATTTTGGCGGCTTCTTGTCCGATACTTTGAACATCAGGGTGCGTTCGGATTATTCCGTGGAAGAACTGGATACACGCCTCGATTTTACGCATGATACCTTTCAAGGAGAAAGTTTTGATTATTCCCGAGGTATGCTTTACACTCACTTTGTGAGTCTTGACACACTCAATTCAACAATTTTGGGGCATATCAGCTATACGAAGAGCAATATTCTGGATAATAAACCTGATGAAGATATTCGAATGCCAAATTTTATAAAGACAGATTTTGGGAAAGGAACTTTCCTTTTGAATACAACACCACAGGCCTTTACCAATTATTATATGCTTGAAGGAAATGAAGACTATGTTGGTCACACCTACGCTTACATTCCCAATACCAAAGTATATTGGGATGAATACAAAAAGGCCGGGAGGGTCGTTGTAACATCGCCTATGCGTTTTGTGCTCACTCAAATTGAGCTAAAATGGGCCTATTACCTGGCCATTATCGGACTAATACTCTTTGTACTTTTCAGAGGGAAACGCGAACAACGTATTATTCCGGTAATCAAACCTCTTGAAAATTCTTCGGTTGAGTTTGCCAGAACCGTAGGGTCATTGTACCATCAGCATAAGGATTACACAGATTTGGTTCACAAAAAGCTTACCTATTTCTTAGCCTACCTACGAAATCGATTCTATATCGATACCCAGACCATTAATGAGAAAACAATTCGGGAACTTTCCGCCAAATCAGGTAAAAGTTTGAGTGAAACCAAAGAACTCATTGAATTTATTCTTTCTCTAAAAAAGAAAACGGAACATACCGAACAAGATAGCATTACCTTGAACAAAAAAATTACACAATTTAAAAGTTGATATATGGAAAACAAGGACTCGCAAAACGAAAAGTTGGAGTTTGATTCTAGAATAGATTTAAGCCCATTGCAAAACGCAGTGGAGCAAGTAAAAAGTGAAATTGGAAAAGTCATTATTGGTCAGGAACGGATGATCGAACTACTGATTATTTCCATTTTGGCCAATGGACATTCCTTGATTGAAGGTGTCCCTGGGGTAGCGAAGACGGTAACGGCAAAATTGCTAGCCAAAACAATGAGTGTTGATTTTAGCAGGATTCAGTTCACGCCCGACCTCATGCCCAGCGATATTTTGGGAACTTCGGTCTTCAACGTAAAAACCTCAGAATTTGAGTTTAAAAAAGGACCCTTGTTTTCCAATATTATCTTGATTGATGAAATCAATAGGGCACCTGCGAAAACCCAAGCAGCCCTTTTTGAGGCCATGGCGGAACGCCAAATTACCATAGATGGTCACCGATACGAAATGACTCCTCCGTTTTTGGTGTTCGCCACACAGAATCCGATAGAGCAAGAAGGTACCTATCGATTGCCCGAGGCCCAACTGGATAGGTTTTTGTTCAAAATTGATGTCGACTATCCCAGTTTGGATGAAGAAGTACAGATCTTGGAGCGAAAACACGAACAAAAGAAGGAGGTGGTGGAAGAAATTGTAAATTCCATTCTTTCTGCCAAGGAGATTGCCCAATATCAAAATCTGATTAAGGAAATTGTGGTAGAAAAGAACCTTCTCTCCTATATCGCCTCCATCGTGAACAATACCCGGCACAATGCGAACCTTTATCTTGGGGCATCGCCAAGGGCTTCCATTGCACTGCTGGATGCGTCAAAGGCCCTTGCGGCCATGAAAGGACGCGATTTTATCACTCCTGATGATATCAAGACTGTGGCCGCTCCGATTTTATCACATCGGATTATGCTTACCCCAGAAAGGGAAATGGAGGGCCTGACATCGGATCAAGTGGTGAATCAAATTGTTGAAAGCATTGAAATTCCAAGATAGCGCACGACTTGAAGAAATTCTTCCGACATATCTACGTTAAGCAGCGCTTTTTCATAGTGTTGGTGGCTATCATCATAGCTTTTTTAGTAAGCTATATGTTCCCAGCGCTTTATCGAACAACTCGAGTACTTTTTTATGGGATGGTGCTCTTGCTCGCAGTGGATTATTTGATACTCTTTGTTTCAAAAGGAAAAATAACAGCAAGTCGAATTTTACCGGACAAGCTCTCAAATGGCGACCAAAATCCAATCCAGATTACCCTATCAAACGGTTATTTGTTCCAAATCCAAACCAGGATTATCGATGAAATCCCACTACAATTTCAAAAGCGGGATTTTGAAATAAACAGTCCCCTAAAAAGTGGTGCCTCGGGCGTTTTTAATTACGAACTGAGACCAACGGAAAGAGGTGTTTATTCCTTTGGCAGTCTCAATATATATGCTTCTTCCCCCATAGGCTTTTTGGCCCGACGCTACCGCTTTGATGATTCTGCTGAGATTCCGGTGTACCCCTCCTTCCTTCAGCTTCAAAAATATGACCTTATCGCCTTTACCAACCGACTGCACGAGTACGGCTTAAAGAAAATTAGACGTATTGGCCATACCATGGAGTTTGAGCAAATCAAGGAATATGTGCAAGGTGACGATATCCGAAACATTAATTGGAAGGCCACCGCCAAGAAAAGCCAATTGATGGTCAACCAGTATCAAGATGAAAAATCCCAGCCCATCTATTCGGTAATCGACAAGGGAAGGGTGATGAAAATGCCTTTTGAAGGCTTAAGCCTGCTGGATTATGCCATTAACGCCACCTTGGTTATCAGCAATATTGCCATTAAGAAACAGGATAAGGCCGGAATGTTTGCCTTCAGCAATCGCATTGAGAATCGGGTGGTCGCGGAAAGGCGGAATTCCCAGATGAACCTTATTCTTGAAACCCTATACAATTTAAGGACCAACTTTGTGGAAAGCGATTTTAGTCGGCTTTATATTGATATAAAACGTAACCTCAACCAGCGAAGTTTACTGCTTTTGTATACCAACTTTGAGACCCTGGATGCCCTGCACCGTCAATTGCCATACTTGCAAGCAATTGCCAAACAACACCTTTTAGTGGTCATTTTCTTTGAAAATACAGAGCTGAACCTGTTTGCTCAGAAAAAAGCGGAGAACATTCGTCAGATATTTGAGCAGACCATTGCCGAAAAGTTTATTTATGAGAAGAAATTGATTGTAAACGAATTACGACAGCATGGTATTCAAACCATGTTGACCAAACCAGAGGACCTGACCATAAACACGATAAACAAGTATTTGGAAATCAAGGCTAGAGGATTAATCTAAAAGGGGTTAATCTTCAAATTTGACAGAAGCCATACCGTCAGAAAAACCAAGCGGGGTCAAAATGGGCAGCTCTTTTCTTTGTGTAAAGTCCCAAACCAGTTTACTGGATTTTTCCAAGGCTTCCAAATCTATCTTTTGAACAGTGTAAGTACCAGCTGGTAGTTTATTTTTCTTCTTTTTGGAAAAAAGTTCAATGGTGACACCCACCGTGACACCACCAAGAATGGTCGCAGCCAAATCGTCGTTATCCCAGCCATTTTCCTGCTGCCCCGCATCAACCGATTCTTTGGCTATCCCAATCAAAGTGCTTCCCATAACGGACCCAACAAAGGTCCAAACGCGATTACCGTCCGATGCTTGTTTTGCTATTCCAGCTCCTGCCAAACCAAAAAGATTTCCACCAATAAAGTGCAACGCTTTATCGCGTTCCACTTGTGCATGCGTAGAAGTAAGCATGCAAAAAAGAACTAAGGTGGGGATTAGCTTTTTCATACGTGTCCAAACAAATGTATAAAAAGCCATAATACAACTTTAATAAATCCTTGAAATTCTTTCTTACTACATTTGAGGAATTAAATTGATTATTAAAGGTTTGAAAGAAATTTTGGATTACTTCACATGGATTGATTTTATGGCCGCAGGAGTCTGGATTCTCCTGTCAATCATTATGATTTGGATTTTAATCCGGGTGGATAAGCTTAAGGGACGGAACAACCCATATTTTTATCTCGGCTTGTTTTTGCTGGTTTTTGTTTGGTTGTATCCTCTCTATACCTATTTGTTCAATCAACTGGAAGTTGGCGCAGCCGGAAATCTCCTTACCCTTTGGCTTACCCTAAAGTATAGGTCCCGACTTAAGGAAGTCAAACAAAACTTACACAACTATTTGGCACCCCAAATCATATGGTTGGTCTTGGCCACTTTGTATGTTGGATTACAAATATTGGTGAAGTATCAATCGTGACCCCCTAGAATTTTGATGCTTCCCTTTGGGCTTCCTTAAACTCTTGCAGTAAATCTTCCATGATTTTTGAAGCTGGTTTGATATCGTGGATAAGACCTGACACTTGACCTATTTCAAGTTCTCCTTCCTCCATATCTCCTTCGAACATGCCTCTTTTTGCCCTGGCCCTCCCCAAAAGGGTTTTCAATTCTTCTACCGAGGCACCACTAGCATAGGCCTGTTGTACATCTTGATAAAATTTGTTCTTCAACATGCGTACCGGAGCCAATTCCTTTAAAGTAAGATGTGTAGCACCCTCTTTGGCATCAACAACTGCATTTTTAAACGCAGTATGGGACGAGGCTTCCTCGCTGGCAACAAATCGGCTTCCAATTTGAACACCATCTGCTCCCAAAACCATGGCAGCCAGCATAGCATTTCCATTGGCTATTCCTCCGGCTGCTATCAATGGGATATTTATTTTTTCTCTAACGGATGGAATCAATACCAAAGTGGTTGTTTCATCCCTGCCGTTATGCCCTCCTGCTTCAAACCCTTCGGTAACCACAGCATCAACTCCGGCCTCTTGTGCCTTCAGCGCAAACTTTACACTGCTCACCACATGCACAACAGTAATTCCTTTTTCCTTAAGAAAAGAGGTCCATGTCTTCGGGTTTCCTGCTGAGGTGAATACAATTTTCACTCCGCTCTCCACAATGATATCCATGAGTTTTTCAATATCAGGATACAGCATGGGAACATTCACCCCAAAAGGTTTGTCCGTAGCATTCTGACATTTTTCAATATGTTCTTTTAGCACTTCAGGATACATGCTTCCCGCACCCAGCAGTCCCAAACCCCCAGAATTGGAAACAGCTGACGCCAAACGCCAACCGCTGGCCCATATCATACCTGCTTGAATGATGGGGTACTTGATTTGAAAAAGTTGGGTAATCTTATTTTGCTCCATACTTAAGAAATGACTCCAGATCCTATGAGCTCATCATCCAAATACCAAGCTACAAACTGACCTTCGGTTATGGCTGATTGTTTCTCTTCGAAATCTACGTAAAGCCCAGCCTCGGTTTTATACAATTTTGCTTTTTGCAAAGGTTGGCGATATCGAATTCTTGCCCATACTTCCATTTCGCCATCGGGCTGCAATGCCAGATCTGGACGCACCCAATGCAGCTCGTCTTCCTTTACAAACAAAGTTTGACGGAACAAACCTGGGTGAGACTTCCCTTGACCGGTGTAAATCACATTGCTGTCCACATCGGTCTCAATTACAAAAAGTGGTTCTTTGGTACCTCCCACGTCAAGACCCTTGCGTTGCCCAATGGTAAAATAATGGGCCCCTTGATGTTCCCCGACCACCTTGCCATCGGTTTGCTGATACACTTTTTTTTCTGCTTGATACGCCAGTTCTTCCCATTTGTTTTCAAAAGCTGGGGCAGTTCCATGAAATTGCTCGGCATTCGAAGGAACTTCTACGATGACCCCTTTTTTGGGCTTCAATTTTTGTTGTAGGAATTCCGGTAGGCGCACTTTACCTATAAAACATAAACCCTGTGAATCTTTTTTATCAGCAGTTACGAGATTGCGCTCAGCTGCTATCTTCCGTACTTCGGGCTTGGAGAGTTCCCCGATGGGGAAAAGTGTTTTTGCCAGTTGTTCCTGGGACAGCTGGCATAGGAAATAGGATTGATCTTTATTCGAATCCTTACCAGCCAAAAGTTGATAGGTCTCACTGCCATCAGAATTCTTAATGATACCCTTTCTGCAATAGTGCCCGGTCGCTACATAATCGGCGCCTAATTGGAGCGCAATCTTAAGAAAAACATCGAACTTTATCTCGCGGTTGCAAAGCACATCAGGATTGGGAGTTCTTCCCATTTCGTATTCCTTGAACATATAATCAACAATACGCTCCTTATATTCAGCACTTAAGTCGACCGTCTGAAAAGGTATACCCAATTTCTCAGCAACAATCAAAGCGTCATTGCTATCCTCCACCCAAGGGCATTCATCAGAGATAATAACAGAATCATCGTGCCAATTCTTCATAAAGAGGCCAATCACCTCATATCCCTGTTCTTTCAAAAGATATGCGGAGACGCTTGAGTCTACTCCCCCCGATAATCCTATAACAACCTTTTTCATTCGCTCTAATTGTGCCGCAAAAATACAAAATGGTGCTCATTTCAACTGTGAAAGGAAACATAAGGTCGCTTAGACGAGTAGTCAGCTGAATTGCTTACATAATTTACACCCATTTACGTTAATAGGGTTGCCGCTTGGGTAATCTTCCAGCTATGATTTAATCTTTCTTTTCGGCTTCAGATTCAGAATCGAAATAAATCGGACCTGCTTGTTTAAGCAATATTAATTGACTACTATTTTAAGCTATTTCTTAAACATAATTATAAAACAAACTTATTCTTCCCAGACAAAGCGAGCAGTCCTGCCGAAGTAGCCTCTCAAAGTATGAATGTTTTTAGCAGTAGTATTCTAAAATACTTAAATCATTGATTATTATTTATTTAACTTTAGATTTAGAAGTTTGATTTTTCCTCAAAATTGATTTCAGTACCATGGACATGGTATCCATATTTTTCTTTTTGATTAGTTTTCATATACATTTTTGTTAAACTTTTTATAAAAAACTATAAACAAAAGCAACCATTAATGTTCAGTTATATCTTTAGAAAGTTAAACAAAACGAAATCTAAAAAACATTCTATGAAAGCACTAACTAAATTGTCCCAGATTACCTTTCTGGCATTTACTTTGATCTTTACATCATGCTCCGATGATGACGATAATTCGAATCCTCCTGGACAAAATGCAAATATTGTAGAAGCAGCCGAGGCAACCGCGAATCTAAGCAGTTTGGTCAGTGCATTGCAAAAGGCCGATGAAAGTGCCAATAATGACTTGATTAGTGCTTTGAGTGGAGATGGTCCTTTCACGGTCTTTGCCCCTACCGATGACGCCTTTGCCGATTTGTTGGCGCAATTGGATGGGTTTGACTCCTTAGATGATTTCAACTCAGAACAACTACAAGACCTATTAGCTGTTATTTTGCAATACCACGTAGTAGCTGGAACAGCTGCCCTTTCCACAGATCTTACAGATGGTCAAACCTTGACCACCCTGCAAGGCAGTACGCTTACCGTATCCACCACCGGCGGAGTATTCATTGGAGATGCTACTGATGTGGATGCTGAAGTTATCACTGCTAATGTGGAAACCACCAATGGCATTGTCCACATTATCAATAAAGTACTTTTGCCACAGGTTATCTTGGATGAATTGGCCGACATTATCCTTGTGCCCATTACAGATTTGGCTTTGGGTAATGATAATTTGGAAAATTTGGTTGCTGCCCTTACCGCGGCCAATGGAGATCTTCCTGCAGTTTTACGAGGTGATGGTCCCTTTACCGTACTAGCTCCAAGCGATGCCGCTTTTGACACTTTTTTAAATGGAGCTCAACTTGGGGATATCCCTGTGGACGTATTGACCAATGTACTGCTAAATCACGTCATCGAGGGAACATTGTTACAAGCTGATTTGGAAGGATTAGGTTCCGGATACACAAATACGCTGGCCACAGGAGCTGGTGACCAAAACATAAGTATTTTCTTTGATACCACTGATGGTGTGGAATTCAACGGGGTTTCCTCAGTAGAAACCGCAGATGTTAAAGCGTTGAACGGTGTGGTTCATGTTGTGGATGCAGTTATCGGACTACCCAATATTGTGGACCACGCAGTGGCCAATCCCGGCTTAACATCGCTGGTAGCCGCCTTAACAGAAGGTGGAAACACAACTTTCACCGATCTTTTATCAGATGCTCAACAAGATTTTACCGTATTTGCCCCGGTAAATGCTGCTTTCGATGAATTTACCAATCCAGATTCCAATGATATCAATGACGTTCTTTCCAATCATGTAGTCGTCGGTACAGCTGCTTTTTCTTCCGGATTAACAAATTCTTACGTAAATACCGCTGCCGAATTCGATACAGATGAACCATTTAGTTTGTACATCAATACTGATGATGGCGTTACCTTAAATAATACGAGCAATGTTATTATTGCCGACATTGTTGCTACCAATGGTGTGATCCATGCCGTGGATACAGTGATTGATTTGCCTAAAATACTCAATTTTGTGTCCGGTGACCCCAACTTCGATTCATTAGAATCTGCATTGGATACTAGTGGATTAAGCATCTCTTTATTAGGGGATGGACCGTTTACCGTTTTTGCACCAACCAATGAGGCCTTCCAAGCTTTATTGGACAGTAACGACATGTGGAATTCTTTGGAAGATATCGAGGCTGGACTATTGGCCAGTGTTTTGCAACATCATGTAATTTCTGGAGCAAACATTCGCTCTGGGGACCTTAATCCTAGTGGAGATACAACGACACCTGCTACTCTAGAAGGCGATACATTTACCATTACACTTCCCGGAACGGATGGCAATATAGCTGATGTCACCGACGGAGCTGGCAATACCGGTATTGGCATAATTGCTGTTGACGTGCAGGCCGCAAACGGAGTCGTTCACGTCTTGAATACCGTTCTGCTTCCAGACACCACAAATTAAACCGAAATAGAGGTCATGCCGCGGCATGACCTTTTTTTCACCCCACAAACAAGTATTAACCCGAAAACACATATAAAAATGAAAAAAGTGCTACAACTGAGGAGCTATTTCCTCTTAATGATGCTTTCGCTGTTCACATTTTCTTCCTGTGACAACGAAGATGATGGACAAGCCATAGCTGAAGCATCTACAGAAACCCAAAACAACATTGTCGAAACGGCACAAAACACCGAGGCCTTAAATTCCTTGGTAATGGCGCTGGCCAAAGCGGATGAAAATGCAGACTCAGATTTGATAGGTACCCTAAGTGGAGAAGGTCCTTTTACCGTATTTGCTCCCACCAATGAGGCATTCTCTGCGCTATTGGGCAGCCTAGATGGTTTTGATTCCCTTGACGATTTTGATACTGATGAAGAAAGAGAGCTTCTGGCGAAAATCTTGCAATACCATGTGGTTCTTGGAGCTGCTGTAGCATCTACGGAACTTAGTGATGGCCAAGCCATCACCACCGTTCAAGGAGAAGATGTTGTAGTGGACCTGGATGGAGGTGTTTTTATTGGTGATGCCACAGATGAGGATGCGCAGGTTATTATTCCTGATGTTAGTGCATCAAATGGTATAGTACATGTCATCAACAAAGTTCTTCTTCCGCAAGAAATTCTTGACGCTCTAAGTGGTGATGACGATGAGGATGACGATGAGGACGAGGAGGAATTGGGCAACTTGGTAGAATTAGTAGTTGAAACCGAAGCCCTTTCGTTACTTGAAGCTGCCGTTATCAAAGCAGATTTGGTTGGAACTCTTAGCGGCGATGGACCCTTTACTGTTTTTGCCCCTACCGATGATGCCTTTGTAGCCTTATTGGATATTTTGGGCGATGACTATTCTTCTTTGGATGATTTTGATACGACCGAGGAAATCGATTTGCTTCGCAACATTCTACTATATCATGTGATTCCTGCAAAAGTATTAAAGGCTGATTTGGCAGTTGGAGATGTACCCACGGCCTTTGCTGGAAATAACGTTTCCGTTATCAAGCAAGATGGAACCTTTGTTATCGGAGATGCCTCTGAAGTCAATGCCAATATTACAGGTACCGATTTTATGGCCTCCAATGGCGTGGCCCATACTATAGATAAAGTTTTGCTTCCACAGGCTGCCTTGGATTTTGTGGCTTCACTTCAGCTAAAGACCATTGTTGAAATCGCTGTTGAAACCGACGACCTTAGCCTTTTGGTTGAAGCGTTGCAAACAGCGAATGCAGGTTTGGTGGAAACGTTAAGCGGAGACGGGCCGTTTACGGTCTTCGCACCCACCAATGCCGCTTTCATAGAATTGCTCGATATTCTTGGAGATGACTTTAGCAGCTTATCAGATTTTGATACCGAGGAAGAGTTGGATATTCTTGTGAAGGTATTGACCTATCATGTAGTAGTTGGCACAGCTGCATTCAAAGCTGACCTTTCCCACGGACAGCAAATTGAAACTTTCCAAGGGGAAAATGTAGGTATCAACATTAAGAACAATACCGTACATATTGTCGATGCCACTGATACCAATGCCACTGTAGTTATTCCAGACGTAGAGGCGAGTAATGGTGTGGTACATGTAATCAACAAAGTATTGCTTCCACAAGAAGTATTGGATATTCTATTCCCTCCTACACCTAACATTGTAGAATTAGCCCAGTCTGTAGATGATTTAAGTCTACTTGTGGATGCCTTGATTCAAGCCGATGCTGGATTGGTTGGAGTACTTAGTGGAGAAGGCCCCTTTACGGTCTTTGCACCCACCAACGAGGCATTTGTTGACTTGTTGAATGCTTTGGGCGATCAATACAACAGTTTGGATGATTTTGATACTCCACAGGAAAAAGAACTTTTGGCCAAAATCTTGACATACCACGTTGTAGCAGGACAGGCCGTAGCTTCAGGAGATTTAAAAAATCATCAGCGAATACATACCGTTCAGGGTGAGGATGTAATTGCTATCCTTAACCACGGAATTTTCATTCGTGATAAGACCCATGTGGATGCCGAAGTGATTGCGGAAGATAATTTCGCAAGCAATGGAGTTGTCCATATCATCGACAAGGTACTTTTACCTCAAGAAGTTTTGGATGCACTACACTAATTCGTAGCTGCAAAAAACAAAAATTTTGTAAGTATTTTTCTGTTAAAAAACTCCCTTGATTTCGGTTAAGGGAGTTCGTTTATCTAGGGGAGTTTACCGTTCGTCGATGACACATCAAAAGGGGGGTTTTTACCATACAAAAACGGGCCCTTTGACAACTATTAATTTTTTAAGCAGATATTAAGCAGCATCTTTGGAGTCCCAAATCTTTCCAAACTATACCTATAAATGGAAACTCCCCCGAAATCGGGGGAGTTTTTTTTGATTTAGGGCTACTCTATTTATCAGTGCTCAATCTTCCTGTTCTTCTTCTTCGATAACATCGATAACTTCATAGCCATCCTCCACCGCTTGGTAAATGGCTTCATTGAGCTCGTAAGCCGATACACCGTCAAAATCGATTTCCTCTGCGTCTTCAGGCAGTTCATTTAACACCGCCCCGATCGGTGGCTGTGTTACTTCGTACTCCCCATTGATTTCATTATAGAAAACACCATCGGCATAACGATAGGGTACTCCCCTAACACTTATGGTAATCGCCGTTGCTGGCAACAAGCGCAGTCTGAATCCCCTTGGGGGAAACGCCCTTACATAAATACCTCGGCGTTGAACGTAGTACATACCACCCACGGGATAGTACGTAACTCTTCTAAAGACTATGGGTCTTGTGTTATTGGGCAAACGTCTCAACGTTCTTCTTACCACCCTGCGGTTTTGTCGACGTACCTTGCGTTTTACCCTACGTTTTTTTCGAACGGTTTTCACCGCAGGTCTGCGTACTTGGGCTTCAACATATTCCGTAGAACCGATAAAAATAAATGCCAAAAGAAAAAGTGCAAATCTTAGGTTTTTCATATTGTTGATGTAGTAGGTTTTCCTGTTAGACTTTGATCAACCCAAAAGGTTTAATCTCACTATCATTAAAACGGGAAAATGGGCTACATCGTATGAGAAAAACTATCTTCGACCCCCAGTTTTCTTCTGATTCTCAGCCTGTTCCATCATTTCACGCATCTTACGCTGGAACTTGTTCTCCTTTTTAGGCTTCTTTTTGTTCTCTTGAATCTGGGCATGAATCTTGTCCTCATCCAGAATGTAATTCTTGATGGCCAACATAATAAAGATGGTGATCAAGTTAGAGATGAAGTAGTATAAACTCAATCCACTGGCATAGTTGTTAAAGAACACCAACATCATAACCGGTGATAGATACATGATAAACTTCATGTTGGGCATGCCCGGTTGCTGTTGCATTTGCATGGTCTGCCCTGTAGTCAGCGTCATATAAAAGAATATCGCTATGGACGCCAGAATTGGGAAAAGACTCACGTGATCTCCATAAAATGGAATGGAGAACGGCAAGTTGAAAATCGTATCATAGGAAGACAAATCCTCAGCCCACAAGAACGATTTCTGACGCAACTCAAAAGAAGTTGGGAAAAACATGAACAAGGCGTAGAAAATGGGCAATTGCATCAAGGCCGGTATACAACCGCTCATGGGGCTAACCCCTGCCTTATTGTACAACTTCATGGTCTCCTGCTGCTTCTTCATGGCATTGTCCTTGTACTTTTCGTTAAGCTCGGTGATTTCAGGTTTCAGGACCTTCATTTTGGCTTGCGAAAGGTATGACTTGTATGTAACCGGTGAGAGCGCCAATCGCACCAATATGGTCATGATAATAATGGCAATTCCATAGGGCAGAAATGAGCTCAAGAACCCATAAAAAGGTGTAAATATGTACCGGTTGATCCATCCAAAAATACCCCATCCAAAAGGAATGGAATCTGCCAAGTTTAAATCCTTATAATCATCCAAAATCTTCACATCGGTGGGACCATAATACCAATGCATATTTTGGGAAAGCTCGCCTCCTTGCAACGCCAATGGTACTTTGGCACTATATTCCTTGGTAAACAATGTTTCTTTGTTTTCTTCTTCAACAAGGTTCTTTGATGTAAGTTCGGCCGTATTAAATGGATTATCCGTGGCTAAAATGCTGCTGAAAAAATGCTGACGATAAGAAAGCCATTTTATATCCTCCTCGGTTTCTTCATCCAAGTCACTGCTCTCAGAAAGTTTACTGATCTTCCCGTCTTCGTGATTATACGTCAGCCGCGTATAACGGTTTTCATACTGCACACTTTTGTTATGGCGGATACCTTTCATATCCCACTCAAGTGTGATGGGGTGTCCGCTGTTGATGACCCCATTCAATCCTTGGGAACGTACGGTAAAATCAATTAGGTAGTCATCCGGTTTCATTTCGTAGCGGTATTCCAAAAATTGGTTTTCGCTAACCTTGGCTTTCATCGAAAGCACTTGATCATCCCCATTTTTTGTCAATGAGGGCTCGAAGAACAAATCTGCTGTGCTTAGAACTCGATTATCCGTAGTGGAAAAACTAAGTTTAAAGTTAGCATTGCCATCCTTCACAAGATATACGGGGATGGAATCGTAAGTGACAAAATTTTTCATTTTTGCCTCTACAATCTGTCCTCCCCTGTTAGCAACTTCCAAATAAACCAACTCATTCTCAAGTATGGTCGTTGCTTCGGACACTGAAGTAAATCCGAAGGCTCCTACAGAATTTTGGTACTCACTTACCGCCGTGGAATCCTGCACATTGATGGGTTGCGGTTTTTCTATTTCAGGACTGCTCTCCTTTTCTTCTTCAGCTACTTTGGCTTCTGCCTCAATTAGCTCCTGCTCCGCTTTCTGAGCTTCCAATTCCTCGGGAGTGGGCTGATTTTGATAAAACATAAAAATGAGTATCCCAAAAATCAACACAAATCCAATTATGGAATTGATATCCAGTTTCTTTTCTTCCATGAAAATTATTTAGTAGAAATTTTTTTCTCGCTCTTCAGGTGGCAAATATATGTCCAAAACCGCAGTTTATGCCAAACTGGCATTAGTTTGTTGCTGTTTTTGCGCCAAGACAGCCTTTACAAAACCAACAAACAAAGGATGTGGGTCAGCCACGGTACTTTTGTATTCAGGATGATATTGTACACCGATAAACCACGGATGCGAAGGTATTTCAATGACTTCCACCAATCCAGTCTTCGGATTGAAACCAGTCGCCTTCAATCCAGCTTCCTCCAATCTGGATTTGTAGGCATTATTAAATTCAAAACGGTGTCGGTGGCGTTCAGAAATTTCTGTTTTTCCATATACTTCATGAACCAAACTACCTTCTTGCAACTGACAGTCCCAAGCTCCCAAACGCATGGTTCCTCCCATGTTAGTAATTTGTTTTTGCTCCTCCATTAAATTGATGACCGGGTCCTCTGTATTGGCTTCCATTTCTGTGGAATTGGCGTTTTCCAGACCTAGTACGGTTCTTGCAAACTCAATTACGGCCATTTGCATCCCCAAACAAATCCCCAAAAAAGGAATGTCATTTTCCCTAGCATAGCGCACTGCCATTATTTTGCCCTCAATGCCCCGTTCACCAAATCCCGGTGCTACCAAGATACCATCGAGACCCATCATTTTTTTGTCGATATCAGAAGCAGAAATGTGTTCCGAATGTATGGAACGTACATCGACCTTTACCTCATTGACCGCTCCAGCGTGGATAAAGGATTCTAAAATGGATTTATACGAATCTTGCAGTTCTACGTACTTTCCAATAAGCCCAATAGTGACTTTATTTTTGGGATTCTTATGCCTGTTCAAAAACTGCTTCCATGAATCCAGATTAGGCTCATTTTCGTTTGGAAGTGCCAATTTTTCCAGTGCCACCGTGTCCAGACCTTCCTCCTGCATCATAATCGGAACGTCATAAATTGTAGATGCATCAATCGATTGGATTACAGCTTCTTGCCTCACATTACAGAACAGGGCCAGCTTGCGCTTAATATCTTCTGAAATTTCGTGTTCCGTCCTACATACCAAGATATCGGCTTTTATTCCGCTTTCCATCAAAGTCTTCACCGAATGCTGTGTAGGTTTGGTCTTCAATTCTCCGGCAGCCGATAAAAAAGGAACCAACGTTAAATGGATTACAATACCATTGTTCTCCCCCAATTCCCAAAGCAGTTGACGAACAGCCTCGATATAGGGCAGTGACTCAATATCACCCACGGTACCTCCTATCTCAGTGATTACAATATCGTAATCGCCGCTGTTCCCCAAAATCTGGATACGTTCTTTAATTTCGTTTGTAATATGGGGCACCACCTGAACCGTTTTTCCCAAAAACTCACCCTTTCTTTCTTTCTCAATGACGCTTTGGTAGATACGTCCTGTAGTCACATTATTGGCCTGAGAGGTACGTACGTTCAAAAAACGCTCGTAGTGTCCTAAATCCAAATCGGTTTCGGCTCCATCATCGGTCACATAGCATTCCCCATGTTCATATGGATTCAGTGTTCCTGGATCTACGTTGATATAAGGGTCTAATTTCTGAATCGTGGTCCGGTACCCCCTGGCTTGCAGTAGTTTAGCCAAAGATGCTGCGATAATTCCCTTGCCTAATGAAGAAGTAACGCCTCCCGTAACGAAAATGTATTTTGTCTGTGACATGATGGACTTTCTATTACGGGAAGTAAAATTACAAATTGCTGAACGAAACAACCCTATTCCTTTGGAAATTCTTTTTGAAGTTTTCGGATTATGGGTTCCAAACCATTGTCTTTAATGGTCAAAGTGATTTGTAAATACTCCCCCAATTTGCCTTTGGGAAAGCCCTTTTGCTGAAACCACACCAAGTATGGCAAGGGCAAATCAACCAAGTATCGGTCCTTGTATTTGCCAAAGGGCATTTTGTAGTGGGCCAGTTCGAGCAGTTGTTGTGGATTCGGTTGTATTTCCATTTGTAGGGTGAATGTACTATCTTTCTTGGTACAATCCATCCAAATGAAACGACGTGATTTTATTGCCTCTGCGACTGTGGGTTCGGCCGGATTGGCTTCCTCTGCCCTTTTGGGGCAACAATCTATCCCACAGCAAGATTTTAAGCTTAAGAACAACCTCAACCACAGCGTGTGCCAATGGTGCTTCAATTACCTTCCTTTGGAAGAGTTTCTTAAGATTTTGAATAGTTTGGGCATTAAGGCCATTGACCTCATTGGGCCCAAGGATTGGCCATTACTAAAAAAATATGATATCCATTGCTCCATGTGCAATGGTGCTGAAATCAGTTTGACTGAAGGTTGGAACGACCCAAAGTACCATGATCAACTTATTGAAAACTATACCGAAGTAATTCCCCAAGTAGCGGAAGCTGGCTATACCAACCTCATTTGTTTTAGTGGTAACCGCAGGGGTATGGACGATTATGTCGGACTGCAAAACTGCGTTGAGGGAATTTCCCAAATTTTACCCTTGGCAGAGAAACACGGTGTGGTCATTCAAATGGAACTGTTCAATCAAATCAACCACCCAGATTATATGTGCGATAGCACCCTTTGGGGCGTTGAATTGTGCAGACGTTTGGGTAGTGATAACTTTAAACTGCTTTACGACATTTACCATATGCAGGTTCAGGAGGGAAATATCATACAGACCATACAGGAGTACCATCCCTACTTTGGACATTACCATACGGCAGGTGTGCCTGGGCGCAATGAGATTGATGAGACCCAAGAACTGTTTTATCCCGCCATTATGAAGGCTATTTTGGATACTGGATTTCAGGGCCATGTGGCCCAAGAGTTTATTGTGACCTGGGATGACAAAATTGGTGCTTTAAAAGATGCTTTCCTTAGATGCGATGTTTAGGCAAAGGCCACATTGGCCATGGGTCCAAAGTTTCCAATCTTGAAGACTAAAAAAAGAACTAGCTAGGATTTTGAAGTGCTTTGGCAATCTTTTTATTCCATTCCAATTGCTTCTCCCGATTTCTTGAAAAATTGGTCTCCCAGTCATATTGATCCTGAAAATCTTCTAGTTCCTGAAGGATGTCCTTGTAAATCCTGCGAATTTCAGCTTTTACGTTGTCAGAAAAGGAAGTGCGTGCCAATTTCTTCCGCATTTTACGCGCAAAAAGCTCAGAGATATCGAAGTGAAGTTGCTCATGACTTAAAATCAAATCGTCGCAATCATTGGGTTTGTACCATGATTCATTGGGATAGAAGTAGGCATTGACCTCAAAATCCAAATCCACCTCATGGTGAATCAAGTTTGCCGAATACTTGTAGCTTATTCCACTTGCTGTTGTTGCCGCTGGAACGGCCGCTGGAGGTATTTTTCCTTTAAAATCGGACCAGCTGAGTTTTCTGTTTGGATTCCACAGAATACTTTCCTCGATTTCTTGCGCAAATCCAAAAAATCCAAGGAACAAAAAAGCGAATATGAAAACTACCTTCCCCACTTAAATTCTATTACTTTTTCAATATCGGGGTGCAGACTGAAGTGAACGGGACAGGTATTTGCCGTATGTTCCAAAATCTTTCGGTTCTTTTCGGAAACCGCTTCTGGCAGTTCTAAAGTCAGTTCAATTTTGGCAATACGACGAGGATTGGCAGCCATATGTTTAGTAACCTCAGCCTCCGAACCCACCAAGTCAACTCCCAAATCCCTTGCCTTTATGCCCATCATGGTCATCATACAGCTCGCCAAACCAGTTGCTACCGTATCCGTTGGGGAAAATGCTTCCCCTTTTCCATTGTTATCAATTGGAGCATCGGTTATAAATTCATTGCCCGACCTGAGGTGCAGACATGTTGTGCGAAGATCTCCGTTATAGGTTACTTTCGAGGTCATCCAGTTTGATTTCTTTTATTTGTAAACTATCGTACTCCATTATATAGGCCGCTTTGTTAAAATACCCCGAAGACCAATCGTTGAAATAGTTAAATCGGTTTCCTGAATATTCGGTGAGACCAATGATCTTGGAAGTTTCAAACAAATTGTTTTGATAGGCAAGTTTCAGCAAAACATCCATGGTAACATCAAAACCTCGGGCCGCATACCTGTCGGGCTTTACACCCCTAAAGCGTTTTCGGTAGGCTCTTGAAAAAGCATCATTGCCCAATTCCCTATAAAACGAAGGATACGTAAAACGCAGATTGGAGAGGTGCGTTTTTGATATGGCATCATCCTCAAAAGCGTTGTTGAAACTTGTTGTGAACATACGCACAGGAATTTCTTCGGTATTCGCAGAATTCAGAATTGAGCTAACACTAGAAACCATGTTGGGCTGATTTGTCTCAACAAACACCCAATTCTCTTTGGTTTCGGAAAGCTGAATTAAAAATTCATCCAAGTGCAAGGACTTATTATCGATAATCTTTGCGATTTGAGCAGCTGGAAACTTATTGAGTATGGAATCATACGCTGCTTGATGCGTTGAATCTGCGATAATGACCACATTCTGGTCCGTATGGGTTTTTTTAAGGTAGCTCAACATTTTGGCTCGGAGCACTTCCTCTTTCGGAACAGAATAAAATACATTTCCATGACTCAAAACACTTTTTGAAGCCGTTGGAGCAATAACCGGAATATTTTTGGAAGAGGCCTGAACTGCAACTTCATCCAATGCCAAAGGAGCAATTGGCCCTATAATCGCATTTACTCCCATAAGATTTTCCCTAAGTAGAGTTTCCTTCACTTTTTCAACACTCAATTGGGTATCATAGGTTTTCACATCTACAGACACGCCCAGTTTTTTAATGGAATCCAAAGCCACAAGGGCACCTGAATAGAATCCAAGACTTAGGCTAAGGTCCTTACGGGTCATGACCTGGTTCCTGGTCTTTTTTCCATCATTAAAATTGATACGATCTAGCCGAAACGGCAACATAAACACCAACTTGGGTCTGTTGGCAATATTGATACTGTCCCTCAAATTGATTTTGTCCAATACCAAGGCATTCTTTACCTCCAATCCCTGCGCATTGGCCCTTGGAATTTTTAATACCATACCCGCTTTCAATCCATTTTCCAAAGAAGGATTCAAATTAAAGAGTTCTTCACGGGTGATTTTCAGGTTTTGGGTCAACCTAAAGATGTTTTGTTTGGGCTTAACTTCATAAAAAATGAAGTTGTCCGTATTCACCTCTCCACTGGTATCTTTCTTTTTGGGAAGTCGAATGACCATCCCTTCCTTAAGTCCACCCTGTTGCATGATTTCAGGATTCAACTTCACAATGGAATCGGAAGGAATACTAAATTCTTTGCCCAGACTATACAAGGTCATTTTGGCGGGAACGGTGTATGAAGTAAACAAGTCTATCTGCTGATCCTTTAAACTATCGCCTTTGGGTCTGGGCAATTTTAGCTCCTCGCCCATAGCCAAATAATTGCTGTTTTTGTCCAAATCCGGATTCAAAACCAATAGGCTGTCTATGGTAATTCCATATTTATGGGCGATACTCCATCGTGTCTCCTTCGGTTTTACGGTATAGGTCTCAAAATCGAGTTCCTTTTCCTCATTGGGGTCCACCTCAGGATACTTGGGTATTTGCAATACCATTCCCTTTTTCAAGGGCTCCGAGTATAGTTGTCTGTTAAAACGTTTGAGCTGCTCCTCGGTGATTTCATAGCGTTGGGTAAGCGAAAACAAGGTTTCACGTTTGCGCACCCGATGTCGCGAAAAACTTATGGGTTTTACTTCTTCAACTTCTTGCTCCTCTACCTTTTCTTCGGTCTGAACAATTTTTCCGTCCAAGGGTATAATCAAAACCGTATTGGGTTTTACATCAGCAGCGGTCTTAATTTCTTTGTTGGATTGAATAATGGTGTAGGGAGTTACCCGATATTTTTGGGAAATACTCTGTAAGGTCTCCCCTTCCTTCACCGCGTGGGTGGTATACTGCTGGGCAGTAATCTTGGAAGTGGCCAAAAAAACAAGGGCCACAAAAGCGATTTTAAATTTTTTCATTCCCATTCTATAGTTGCAGGTGGCTTAGAACTAATGTCATACACTACTCTATTAACGCCCTTAACCCTGTTTATTATATCATTGGAGGTCTTTTGTAGAAATTCATAGGGTAAATTCACCCAATCTGCGGTCATACCATCCGTACTTTCCACTGCTCTCAGGGTCACACACCGTTCATAGGTACGTTCATCACCCATAACACCAACACTTTGCACCGGAAGCAACATGGCACCGGCCTGCCAAACCTTATCGTACAGTCCCCATTTTTTGAGCCCGTCAATAAATATGGCATCCACCTCTTGTAGTATAGACACCTTTTCAGGGGTAATGTCACCCAAAATACGAATGCCCAATCCTGGACCCGGAAAAGGATGTCTTCCCAAAATAGATGCGGGCATGCCCATACTGGCCCCTACTCTTCGTACTTCGTCCTTGAACAATAGTTTTAATGGTTCCACAATTTCCATTTTCATAAAATCTGGCAGTCCGCCCACGTTATGGTGGCTTTTAATGGTGGCCGATGGGCCGCCACTCGCCGATACGGATTCTATCCTATCAGGATAAATAGTACCCTGCGCAAGCCATTTTGCATTTTCCACTTGGTGGGCCTCATCATCAAAAACCTCGATAAAAACCCTTCCAATGATCTTACGTTTCTTTTCAGGGTCAGACTCTCCAGCCAAGGCATCCAAAAAACGTGCCGAAGCATCAACTCCCTTCACGTTCAGTCCCATACCTTCATATTGGTGAAGTACGGTTTCAAACTCATTTTTTCGCAACAATCCGTTGTTTACGAAAATACAATGCAGCTGATTTCCTATGGCTTTATGCAAAAGCATGGCCGCCACGCTGGAATCCACCCCACCTGAAAGGCCCAAAATGACCTTATCCGATCCTATCTTATTTTTTAGTTCTTGAACCGTGGTCTCCACAAAGGCATCAGGGGTCCAATCTTGTTCCAATCCTGCAATATCGACCAGAAAATTTCGCAAAAGCTGGGAGCCTTCCTTTGTATGGTACACTTCGGGATGAAATTGAATGCCATATGTGTCTTCCCCGTCAATGCGGAAAACTGCATTTTCCACATCTTCGGTACTGGCCAATAAGACGGCATTATCCGGCAACGTTTTGATGGTATCGCTATGGCTCATCCAAACTTGGCTGCCTTCAGAAATATTCTTCAAAAACTCGTCTCCGTTCAGTGCTCTTAAGTGTGCCCGACCGTATTCCCGAGTAGCGGAAGGCGCCACATTACCTCCATTGAAATGGGCCAAGTATTGTGCACCATAACAAATGGCCAACAAAGGTATTTTGCCTTTTATTTCAGATAAATCAGGATGGGGAGCATCCTCAGACCGCACCGAGAAAGGTGAACCGGAGAGAATAACAGCTTTGTACAGCGATAAATCCTCAGGGAGATGGTTATACGGCTTAATTTCTGAATAAATGTTAAGTTCTCTTACGCGTCGCGCTATCAACTGGGTGTACTGAGAACCAAAATCTAGGATAAGTACGTTGTTATGCATGGGCAAAAATAGCAATTTGAGCGAGTTGAAAAAGTATCTTTTTAGGGATATTTCCAACAATTTATAAACGCCTCTTCAATACCGATCTTTCTGCCCATATGAATTGCTTTCAATCACTAAAAATATAGGTTTTTTGCCAGCCTGCTTTCCAAAAAAATAGCAAAAACCTGTGAGGGATACGCACCTCTAAAAAATGGAATATTGCCTTAAGTAGCTTTTTTCTTAACAATTTTCGTTATTTCTTTGCATGCTTAAAACACTAGCTATGATCAAGGGATTCATCTTCGATTTGGATGGAGTCATCACCGATACTGCGGAACAGCATTTTCTAGCTTGGAAAAAACTATCGGACGAAATGGGTTGGGAATTTGACCGCGAAGTGAACGAAAACCTTCGAGGAATATCGAGAATGGATTCCCTGAGATTCATCCTAGATCACAACGAAATTTCTCTGGATGACGAGACCCTTGTGGAATTGGCCACAAAGAAAAATGTGGTGTATCAAGACCTATTGAATGATATCACTCCGGAGGATTTCCTCCCGGGAGCCAAAGAAATTCTAACTCATTTAAGAACCGAGGGGTTTCACGTGGCCCTGGGAAGCTCCAGCAAAAATGCACAAAAAGTACTGGAGCAATTAAGCGCTACCGGTTATTTTGATGTTGTAGGCGATGGACACAGTGTTACCAAAAGCAAACCGAATCCCGCAATTTTTCTTTTTGGAGCAGAAAAACTCGGATTACAGCCCGAAGAATGTATTGTATTTGAAGATGCCGAAAAGGGTATAGATGCCGCCAAAAATGGTGGTTTCTACAGTGTTGGTATTGGTCCCTATGAACGTGTGGGGCACGCACACCTTCGTTTTGATACCATGGCCGAAGCCACGCTTTTCGAAATAAAATCTTATTTTAAGGACTTGTTTTAAAGTCCTAACATGAAACATCCTATCAGCCTTACAATTTGTTTGTTATTTTGTCTCTCCGTCCTATGCCAAGAAGATGGTTGGACCTTATCTTCAGGAAAAGTTGAAAAATATACCGGAATCGTGGCCGCCAACGGAAGAATTGGAATTCTTCCCGAGGACAAACCCTTTCAGACCCGTTCCATCATTCTCAATAATGTCTATGACAAGGAATCTCCCCTAGGGGTAAGCAAGATTCTTTTAGGGATGAATTTCGCCCAACTCGAATTAGAAATTAACGGTGAAAAAGTTGATGAAAACAATGTGTCCAATTGGTCTCAAAGTCTCAATATGAAGACCGCTGGGTTCACCACAAGTTTTACCTTTAAGAATAAAGCAAAGGTCTCTTACACCATTTATGCCTTAAGAAACATTCAGTATTCCGGATATATTGATGTTCACGTCGAACCTTTGGAGGATATAGAAATCAAAGCAACAGGTATTATTGAAACGCCGGATGAATACCACAGCCCCAATAGTACCTTTAGGGTACTGCAAGACCTTGAAACCACCATGCCCATTTTGCAGACGGTAGCCGAAAGTCGATTGGGAAGACATCTGGTAGGTACTTCGGCCACCTTTATATGGCATGCCATCAATTCCACTCGCGAAAACCAACGTCCTGAGCTGGTTCATGATATGGTGACCCCTTATGATAATCGCCTTTCTTTTGAAAAAGAGTTGAAAAAAGGTGAGACTTTTGAGTTTGCTTGGACAGGTGCTGTTTGTAGCACCCAAGATTTTGAAGACCCACAAACCGAATCGGAGCGTTTTGTCATCTTCAACTTGTTGACCCCTCGTGAAGATTTGTTGGGGCAACATAGAAAATTATGGGAAGAGCTTTGGGAAGGAGATATCATTATTGAAGGCAATCTTCAAGATCAATTGGATGTAAGGCTGGCCCTTTATCATCTTTATGCATTTTCCCGAGGAGATTCCAATCTTAGCATTGCGCCAATGGGATTGTCTTCGCAAAACTACAACGGACATATTTTTTGGGACACCGAATTGTGGATGTTCCCTCCCCTTTTGATGTTGAACCAAGATATTGCCCGTTCTTTGGTCAACTACCGCTCAGACCGACTGGGCAAGGCTAAAGAAAAGGCCATTAATTTTGGGTACAAGGGCGCCATGTTTCCTTGGGAAAGCGACGACACTGGCGAAGAAGCCACACCTGCTTGGGCACTCACCGGAACTTTCGAGCATCACATCACCGCCGATGTGGCCATTGCCTTTTGGAATTATTATAGGGTAACCCAAAACATGGACTGGCTCAAAGGACGAGGCTATCCTATGATGAAAGAAGTTGCTGATTATTGGGTGAGCCGTTCCACAAAAAACGAAGATGGCAGTTATAGCATAAAAAATGTGGTGGGTGCCAATGAGTTTGCGCCTAACGTAGATGACAATGCCTTTACCAATGGTTCTGCCATTACGGCGTTGCAATATGCCACTGAAGCGGCAAAAGCTGTCGGCGAAGTAGCAAATCCTGAGTGGAACGAAGTCGCTTCCAAAATCAGGATACTCAAATTTCCTGATGGAACTACAAAAGAGCACGCTGATTATGATGGAGAACGGATAAAACAGGCCGATGTCAATTTATTGACTTACCCCTTGGATGTAGTCAATGATGAAGAAACCGTACTAAAGGATTTGAAATATTACGAGCCAAAACTGGCTGAAGAAGGTCCAGCTATGGGGCAGTCTGTTTTTGCAGTGATCTACGCCCGCCTAGGAAATGCCAAAGAGGCCTACCGACTTTTCAGAAGAAGTTATGAACCCAACAAACGCCCTCCGTTTGGAGCACTTGCTGAAGCCGCTACCAGTGACAACCCCTATTTTGCCACAGGGGCTGGAGGTATGCTACAGGTAGTTTTGTTTGGTTTTGGAGGCTTGGATATTGGCGAAGAGGGCATCATACAAAAGAATGCCATTCTGCCCAAAGAGTGGAAGTCCCTTACCCTAAAAGGTGTAGGGCCAGAACGAAAAACATACACGGTCAAGTAAATCAAAGCCCCGGCCCACTACCGGGGCTTTTCATTTATAAATGCTTCTTTTTCAAAAGGTTGATTGGAATTGTCTATTTTTAAGAGATAAGCCATCCACTATGAAAACCTCAACACTCCTATTTATCACCCTGTTATTTTTTTGCCTTCCCTTCATCCGTGCTCAGGATAATCAGGGATTGGATAGCCTTCTCAACGCCTACAAATCACTTTCTGATGGTTTAGAAAAAGTGAAGACTGCAGAGGCAATATTCATCGAAACCAGAAGGTCTAGTCCTGAACTGGCACTAGAGTACCTCCATAAAGGTCTAAAACTTTCAGAAAAAATTAGCTCTAAAGAAGACGAGGCAATGGCATTGAAGAATCTGGGCATGTACTATAAGAATTATTACCTCCCAGATTCCGTGGCCTACTATTTCGAAAGAGCAGAAACCGCATCGAAAAAATTGGAAAGTAAACAGTTACTTTTCGGCACGCTCTATGAATGGACACGATTTGAAAATCTGGAAGGCAATTTTAAAAAGGCACTTGATCTTTCTGAAAAATCCGTTACCGTAGCCAAGGAAATGAAAAATGGAGAAATGCTTAGTGATGCCTTCCAGAGAAAATCTACTATTTATTTGGACAAGGGAGAATTTAAACTTGCCATCGAGCAACTTTTAAATGCCGTCCGGGTGCTCGACACCTTAAACCAGGAAAACCCTTTGAAAAGAGCGATTGTGGACGTAGGCATCGGCAGAACAGAGGTTCTTAGGAACAATAGTGAAGAAGGCCTGCCTTATCTTTTCAAAGGACTCGAAGCCTTCAAAGAACTAGACCATACCAATTGGCTTGCCATCACCTATATGGAAATTGGCTCGGCTTATTACCATTTGAAAGATTATGAAAAGGCTCTTGAAAATTATCAATCAAGTCTGGACCAAAGCCATAAAATGAAAAGGGACGATTTTGTAGCCGCCAATTATGGCAACATTGGAGCCGTTTTAATGGAACAGGGCCGCTATGATGAAGCACTAGAGTACCAGTTCAAATCCAACGATTTATCCGTTAAGAGAGGTTCCATCAACAATCAGATTATTAGTTTTAACGATATTGGTTCCACCTATTTTTTAAAAGCTGATTACCCCAAATCGGTGACTTATTTTACAAAAGCGATACAATTGGCCGATTCCATCGGTTCCATCGATAATCTCGCTGATGCTTTTAAAGAACGTGCTGAAGTGTATGAGACCATGGGAAATTCTTATGCAGCTCTTCAAGACTTTAAGGCCTACCAAAACCTTAATGATTCTATATTCAATGAAACCAAATCAAGACAGATTGAAGAACTGAAGACACAATATGAAACCGAAAAAAAAGAGCAGCAAATTGTTCTGCAAGACAGGGAAATTACTGTTTTGGAACAAAAAGCGGAAATCAGTAATCTTCAAAAAATACTCTTGGCCGGTCTTTTGGTTATTTCTTTTATCGGGTTTTATGGAATTCGACAGAAGATGAAAAGAAATCGGTTGGAAAAAGAAAAGGTTGATGCAGAACTTGCTTTCAAAAAGAAAGAACTCACCACCCATGCCCTGCATCTGGCCAAAAAAAACGAAGTCTTGGAAGGGTTAAAACAAAAAGCAAAGGAATTAAAGGAAACAGAGGAATCCAAAAATGGTTACCAACAATTGATTCGTACCATAGACTTTGATTTACAGGACGATAACAATTGGGAGAATTTCTCTCGGTACTTTGAAGAAGTACATAAAGACTTCAATAGCAATGTAAAGTCAAAATACCCCCAGGTCACCTCAAATGAGCTTCGTCTTTTGGCCCTTTTAAAAATGAATTTGTCATCAAAAGAGATTGCCAATATTCTTAATATTTCACCTGAAGGGATTAAAAAGGCCCGATATCGACTTCGTAAAAAACTGGATATCACTACAGAGGACTCATTGCAAGATTTGGTGCTAAGCCTTTGAAAATAGGCATTTTAAGAACTGTCCACCTCTTGTCCCACAACTATTTTTAGGATGTCCACCTCTTGTCCACCCTTATTTTTTTATACCTCAATATCAGTCATTTAGGTTTGTGGTGTCATCAATTTGACAACCGTTTTGTGGTCTTGCTCGGCTAAGGGCTGCAGACCATTACCGGGCAGGTCACACAAAACAAACAATCAAGTTTAACCACAAAACGAAAACGTGATGAAAACAAATTTTAGAATACCTAGCAGGCTTGCTACATCCATTATGCTAATAATTCTTGTAGCATGTAGCAGTGAGAACTCTGGTGAACAACCACCCACCGAAAATGAAAAGGTCGAGGAACTTGCCCCTACGATTTCCACAGATGAATTTGAAACGGATGAAGGTCAGATTGGTATTAGTATCAGTGGCCGCGAAATTGCCAGAAGAGGATATAATCCCGTTACCGCGGTAATTTCTATCTCATCTTCCTCTCCCTTTGAAGAAACAGTACCTTTTGACGAATTCAACAACCTGGCCAACCTATCTTTTGAAAATGACCAACTTGATGATGCCCTAGAACAAGAGTTGAGGGAAGGTGTAGCCCTGGAGGTCTCAGTACGGGATGAAACAGATGCCGTACTGGCCACTCAAAGTTTTTCCAAGCTGTCGTTTAAGGCAAGTCCTGATGAGGAAGAAATAGATGCTGAAGGTCTTGATGACCTTTTTGCCGAGGTAAACCTGCGACCAGATTTAAAATACTATGTCCAGTTAGTGGATAAAGACAATAATGTAGTAGGTGCTCCATCTTCACAACGCTATCCTGCTGGTGGCATCAACCCACCATCTGATATAAGACTTAGGGGAACTATGAACTATTCGGAAGAACCTGATTTCTTCGAAAGATACACAACGTATCATTTTGAAAGGATTTCTGGTAATGAAGAATATTTCTCAATTGCAGTACATGATGGTAACGATATTCATTATTTATACATGTCAAGTGGCCAACTTAATGTTCAAAGCAGGGGAAATCTAGCTGTAAATGGTGGCAACACCAATGTTGTTGACTTTCAAAATTATTGGTTCAAAATCGAGAAAGACGGACCTGGGTTATTCAAGATTGTACCTCGAGGCACAGAAAACCCTTTAGTAGTGTCTGGTAGCAATTTTGTAATTGCCAACACTAGTACTCCAGATGAGCCGCACTACTTCAGGATACTACTTTTTGATATTGATTGGGATATACAAGTAGTTGATTCCCAATTCATGAAACCCATAATGCCACCATCCGCCACCAATAGTGCCTATAACAGCACTCTGCGCAATTGCAGTAGTGGAACACTTACCCAGACCATTGGTGAAACTACGACCATTACTACAACACAGACTTCAGGCTATGAGGAAACCATGTCAGTTTCTACCACCAATACCGCTGGCGTGGAAGTAAGTGTGGAGGTTGCTTATGAAGCTGAAGCCAAATTCTTTGGCAGTGGGACCAAAAAGTCCATAAAAGGTTCAATTACAGGGAGCTACGAATATTCAAAAACAGCTACTGAGACCAATACAAAATCTCGGAGTTTGAGCACGGAACAATCCGTTCAAGTTTCAGTTTCCAGGGAGGTTGGTGTCCCTCCAGGGACCGCTATCTCGGTTGCTGATATTTACCAACAATACCAAAACATTAAGGTCCCTTTTGTACAGCGATTTATTATCTCTGGAAACTATCAGGAGGATAACAACGATTTGACCGGACAAGAAATTTTAACCCAATTCGCATTCAACAGCTTTACTGGGGTAGTCACAGAGGTTGGAGACAAATTCATTCAAGTTACCGTTCGTGGTACCACCTCCATAGATCGTCTTATAGAAACATCTACAGAAACTAGGGATATTGCCAATGCATGCAACTAGTGTTCCATTGATTTGAGTTAGTTAAAAGGCAAAAGCCCCGGGAACCACTCCGGGGCTTTTAATAAAATCAAAACCAACCTAAACATATGAGTTTACCAACTCAATATTTATAAAAATTCATAGCAATTTTCATATGTAAAACAACCCACCCCGAAAAAACCCTACCTCATTTTTAATTTTTTTTTGAAAAAAGTTGTTTTCTTGGGGCATGATTCAAACTTTACTGGACGAATTAACCACTGAATTAAGGTTGGGAACCTCTAAAAAGAAGCATCCATTTCGTTATTTTACCTTGGCTACACATGGACTGAAAAACGGCCTCGGACTAAGAACCGTAGTACTTCGAAAGGTGACGAAAGATTTATGCTTAACCTTTTATACAGACAATCGTTCCACCAAAATGAAGGAGATAAAGGAAAAACCGTCGGTTTCTGCACTTTTTTATCATCCCAAAAAGTTATGGCAGCTCACAATAATGGGAAAAGCATCGGTTGAAACTGACCCGGCGATTCTAAAAAAGTATTGGAGCGGAGTCCAATTAAATGCCAGAAAAGATTACACGGCCAGTCAAACCCCTGGATCTCCGATAAAGGACCCCGAGGAGATAGAATATTTAAGAGGCACAGAGCATTTCGCCATCGTTCATATCGTTCCAGAGGAAATTGATTTTTTAAAATTGGGACGCACCCATCACACTAGAGCAAAATTCATTAAAAAAGGTACAGGTTGGGAAGGCAACTATTTAGTGCCTTAACACAAGAAAAGACTGCTCCAATGGGTCTAAATGCTTCATCAACTCAGCAATGAGGTCCTCTCCCAGTTCGAGGTACAACTCCGAAAAATTCGCCTGTCTTTCTTGAAGGGATTGATTGGGAAAAAGTGCGTTTTGAATATCGGTCATCCGAACCACATGGTCTTTTAGTTTCCTTTTTTGGGCTTGAAGCAATCGTTTCTCCAAGGCATCCAATCCATTCTTTTGTTTCACCTCTTGGGCCTTAACAGCTCCTAAAAACGTTTTGTCCGTCTTTTCTGTCAATTCGTACAAAGCATCAAATTGTGCTTCAAGATGTTTCTTCTGCGGTCCAAAATCAATGTCAATATTTGAAATCTCCCGAATTTTCTTGTTGATAAACTGATGTTGCTTTAAGAACAAGTCGGATACCTTTAGAGCAAGCTTGTCGACCTTTTTTGCCTGTTTTTGAGTTATAAAAAGCACGGAGTTCCGCAAAAGTAACATCGGAAAGGTGATTCCCATGGCATCAAAGTAGGATTTCAGTTCCAACCAATAGGCCAGTTCACCTCCTCCCCCGATATAACACAAATTGGGCAATATGATTTCTTGAAAAAGGGGTCTGGCAATTACGTTTGGCGAAAATCGCTCAGGATTCTCCATGAGTTCTTTTTTTAACTCTTCTTTGGAAAATTGAATGTTCATAGAATTTACTTCATACTTTCCATTCGTTTGAACGATGCGCTCCCTTATGCCTTCATCTAAGTAGAAATAGTTGATTTCCCGCGGATTCACCTGAATCTTATAGTGCGAAGAGACCTTTGATAAGTTCTCCATGGATTCAGTAACTTTTTGATAGGGAATATTTTCAAAAATGTCTTTTTCAGCATAGGGCACCAACAATTGCTTCAAACCTTTATCATTGCCATCCAAAATGACCAGACCGTGCTTTCCAAAAAGGGCATTGGCCAAAAATCGGGTCGCCTCGGTAAGATTATTGTGCTCCAAATAGGTATTTTTGAATAAATCCCTGAGCTCATCCGCATTCTTTGAAACTCCAAGTTCTCCTGAAAAAGTTTCATACAATGCATCAAGACCCTCTGTGTCTAACTCACCGACGGCACCGGAGGCATCTCGGTTCCATTGTACTTTTTGCCCTTTAAAATTGAAGTAGTTTATCTCATCAAAATCATGGTCCTCCGTGGCCATCCAATACACCGGCACAAAATTGTACTTCGAATATTTCTTTTTGAGCTGTTTTGCAAGATTTATGGTTGATACGATCTTATATAGAAAGTATAGCGGGCCCGTGAACAAATTCAATTGGTGACCAGTGACCACCGTAAAGGTTGTTTCCTGTTTTAATGCATCAATGTTTTTCTGGGTTGCTTTTGATATCTCCAGATGCGCATATTGGGCTTGAAGTTGGTCAACAAGGACCTTTCGGTTTTTGGATGGGTAGTTGGCCTTTTTCTCCTCAATTTGGTCTTTGAAAGCTTCCATAGAGGGAAATCTGTTGTAAAAAGGGGCCAATTCCCTTTTTTGGTCGATATAATCGCAAATTAACTTGGAAAAATAACCGGTCTCCCTAAAGGGTATACAATCTACATCCATTAAAAACAGTAAAAACGTGCTAAAGATAAATCTCTTCTTTTTTACTCTTCCTAAAAATACGTTAATTACTTTTTATCGATTTGTCCACCTAACGAGGTGCAGATTGCCGTTTTGGATTTTATTGCTAGCTTTGGTTATCAACTAACTGCTGACGCATGAAAAGACTTTTACTCGTCTCCTTTTGCCTTATTTCCTTTAGTCTGTCTTCCCAAAACATCAAATCCCCTTCTGAGTTTTTTGGCTATGAATTGGGTACAGAATTTACAAGACACCATGAAGTAGTAGATTATTATACTTATTTGGCCCAACAAGCACCCGAGCGTGTACAATTGACTTCCTACGGAAAAACCAATGAGCGACGGCCCCTTTTATTGGTATATGTGAGTTCTCCAGAAAATATTTCGGACTTGGAAAATATTAGAAAAGAGCATCTAAAATCAGCCCAAGGGGAAGCCAATAAGGCCGAAAAAGCAATAGTATGGCTCAGTTATAACGTACATGGAAATGAAAGTGTGAGTACGGAGGCCTCTATGCAAACAATTTACGAGTTGCTCACCAATAAGAGTGCCTACCTTGAAAATACGGTGGTAATTATCGACCCTTGTATAAATCCAGATGGTCGTGACCGCTATAGCAACTGGTACAACCAATATAAAAATTCCCCCAATCAAGTAGATCCCAATAGCAAAGAGCATCATGAAGGTTGGTGGAATGGCCGTAGCAATCACTATATGTTCGATCTCAATCGGGATTGGGCCTGGTTGACCCAAGTGGAAAGCCAGCAACGCTTAAAAGTGTACAATCAGTGGTTGCCCCATGTACATGTTGATTTTCATGAACAAGGCGTGGACAATCCTTATTATTTTGCTCCTGCCGCGGAGCCTTATCACGAAGTGATTACCGATTTTCAGCGGGAATTTCAGGTCACTTTGGGAAAAAACCACGCGAAATACTTTGATGCCAACGGTTGGTTCTATTTTACCAAGGAAATATTTGACTTGTTCTATCCAAGTTATGGGGATACCTACCCAACCTATAATGGAGCTATCGGTATGACCTATGAACAGGGTGGAAGCGGAAGAGCAGGCCTTGGCGTGATTACCAAAATTGGGGATACCCTTACCCTGAAGGATAGAATTTCCCATCACTTCACCACAGGTATGTCCACCGTGGAAGTTTCGTCCAAAAATGCTGAAAAACTGAATTCGGAGTTCGAAAAATTCTATCAAAAGAAGAACTTTAAGTACAAAAGCTACGCCCTAAATGGCGATGGTGATAAAAGAAAAGCTTTGGAAAAACTTTTAAGAGCCCACGAAATAGAGTTTGGGTACGCCAATACCAAGGGTTCAGTTAAGGGTTATAATTATAGTACTGGAGTTAGCGGCAACGCAAACATCACAGAAAACACTTTGGTGGTGTCAACCAACCAAACTAAAGGAACTTTGGTCAAGGTATTGTTTGAGCCTAAATCGAAACTTAGCGATTCTTTGACCTATGATATCACTGCATGGTCACTACCCTATGCTTATGGACTGGACGCTGTGGCCTCCATGAGCAATATCAGCTTTACGCCTTCTTCCAATTCAAGCAATACCATATCAGCGGGGATCATAAAAGAGGGCACCTATGCATTCTTATCAGACTGGAGCAGCATGAGGGATGCCCGGTTTTTGGCCGACTTGTTAAAAGAAGGCATACGTGTACGAAAAACAAATCATCCCTTCAAAATAGAAGACAAATCCTTTGAAAGAGGAGGGCTCATCATCACGACAGCGGATAACAAAAACACCAAAAACTTCATTCCAAAACTTAAACGCATTTCAGCTAAGCACGCTGTTTCTTTGGAAATAACCCCAACTGGTTTTGTGGATTCAGGAAAAGACTTTGGCTCCCGCTATGTAAAAATGATAAAAAAACCCAAGGTCGCCATCCTATCGGGAAAACCCACCTCAACCCTCCGATTTGGCGAAATATGGCATTTCTTCGAGCAACAATTGGGTTATCCCTTGACAGTTCTGGATACCGATTATTACAAATCTGTAGACTTAAAATCGTACCACATTCTCATTTTACCGGGCGGAAATTATAAGGAATTTCTCAACGAAAGTCAGTTGAAAAAACTCAAAGCTTGGGTATCCGATGGAGGAAAGCTCATAGCAATGGGTGGTGCCATAGCCTCCATGGGAGGTGAAAATGGATTTGGCATAAAAAAGAAGGAGTCCAAAAAGGATACTACCACAAGCAAGCCCAAACTACATAAAAATAGGCAACGTGAACGGATAAAAAACGCCATTACTGGTGCTATATTTAAGGCCACAGTCGATAATACGCACCCCCTCGCCTATGGTTATGGCAAAGACTATTTCACCTTAAAGTTGGGCAACTCCAGTTATGATTACCTTAAGTCGGGTAATGCCGCCTACCTAGAGGACACCGTGAAACCTGTTTCTGGTTTTGCGGGGAGTGATGCCCAAAAGAAAGTTCAAAAATCCTTGATTTTCGGAGCAGAATCCGTAGGGAAAGGTCAAGTGGTCTATATGGTGGACAATCCTCTGTTTAGAGGTTTCTGGGAAAACGGAAAACTCTTTTTTGCCAATGCGCTTTTCATGTTGGACTAAGGCCAAAAATAACGCTCTTTTGTAAGTCCCTACACTAAGAGACACTAAAATTCACCTTAGCTGTATCTTTGAAATCAAAGGTATAGATATGGCTTGGCACATTCTGCTTTTTTTGTTTTTCACGGCCCTTGGCATGGGCATTGGTGTCTTGTTTTTTTTCAAAACCAAAGGAAATCGATTTGCCAATACTCTTCTTGGGATTTACACCCTATTGTTTTCATACGAGCTTCTGAATAATTGCCTAAAGTGGTCAGGATACTTGAACGATGAGGCCTTTGTTCATCTTACGTTCACTCAGTTTCCCTTGTGGATGGTTTACGGTCCTCTGCTTTACATCTATGTGCGAAATGTGACCCAAAACCAAGGCTTTCAAAGGACAGACTTCCTTTTTTTGATACCTGTTTTAACCATTGTAGTCTTGAACGGTCCTTTTTACCTGTTGGACGCCACAACAAAGCTGGAGGTAATTGAAACTGGGCAATTCGGAGCTCATACGTGGTTACCCTCATTCAGTATTGATGCTGTTATTCTGCTCATGGCCTTTTACGGTATACTTACATATATTGACTTTGGACCTCGGAGAACACCAAGCTTCAATGAGAACAAATGGTTGAAGTGGTTTGTTGGGTCTTATATGGGTTTTGTTCTTGCCTTTGCAAGCTACATTTACCTGACCCGGCTTCAAATAATGAACCCGAACTACGATTATTTTGTCGACATGGTCATTGTATTTTTTATTGCGATGCTCAGTTTTTTTGGATTCGTACAGCCCGAAATTTTCGAGGGCAAGACCATTAAAGAGGTCATTCCATTTGTAAAGTATCGTAAAACTGGACTTTCGAACGCCCTTTCCCTAGAGATGAAGGGCAGATTGCTTCAAATCATGGAAAACGACAAAATCTTTCTAGAGAACACCCTCCGACTTGATGATGTGGCCAGGATGCTCAATCTTTCAAGGAACCATACCTCCCAAATTATCAATCAACATTTTAATCTGTCCTTTTTTGATTTTATCAACCAACATCGAATCAAGGAGGCCAAGCGTCTTATGACCTTAGGTTCACAAAAGAGCACTATGACCCAAATTGCATATGATTGCGGTTTTAATAACAGAGCTTCTTTTTATAAAGCATTCAAAAAGTTTGAGGGTCAGAACCCCTCTGAATACCTTTTGGTAAAAGAAGCCTCATGATTTTGGAAAATAAACCGTAAATGTTTGTAAGGAGATACAGAATTTTTAAGACTATAACTACCTTTAGGGAAGTAAACTGATACTGATCAATTCGAAGGAAGACAGCATTCGTTATTTTTGTGACCAGAATTGTTAATTCATCTTATATCATTAAAAATCATTAAATTAGAGTAGTAGATTTAAATCGAAAACAACAGAAAGTATGTTTAAAAATAATAACGTATCGTACACAATATTGAGCCTGTTTTTCGCCTTGTTGGCCATACCAAGCTCCACTCACGCATTTCAAGACGGGCAACAGGAAAAATTCAAACAATATAAGGGAGAGGTCGTAGACCAGTCAACCAATAAACCGTTGATCTTTGCCACTTTGGCTTTGGAAGGAACCAATATCAGCACCATTACCAATACCGAGGGAGAATTCCTTTTGAAAATTCCAGAGAGCAATACAGCTTCCAACGTCATTGTATCCTTTTTGGGATATGAAAGTAAAACCATTCCTCTTACAAACTTGAAGACTAACAAAAACCGTATTGCCCTTTCCATTTCGGTAACCCAATTATCGGAGGTTGATGTAAATGCACCAAGGGACGCACGAGCATTGGTTCAGGAGACTTTGGCAAGAAAAGGGGACAATTATTTTGATGACCCTACCTTGATGACTGCATTCTATCGCGAAACCATTAAAAAACGTAGAAAGAATGTTTCTCTTTCCGAAGCCGTGGTCAACATCTACAAGTCACCCTATAATTCGCAACGAAAAGATGCTGTAGAGCTGTACAAGGCCAGAAAGAGTACCGATTATAGCAAATTGGATACAGTGGCACTTAAATTACAGGGAGGCCCTTTCAATGCCCTCTATGTCGACATTATGAAGTATCCTGAATATATTTTTGCCGATGGCCTTATGGACAACTACAATTTCTCTTTCAGTCGTTCCACACGAATCAACGACAAGCTGATTTATGTGATCAGGTTTAATCAGCTGCCAGGAATTGTTGAGCCCTTGTACCAAGGAGAGTTGTTTATTGATGTGGAGAACAGAACCCTTACCAGTGCGATCTATACCCTGAACATAACAGACAAGGTTAAGGCCTCAAAGCTCTTTGTGCGAAGAAAGCCCGCCCAAGTCGATGTTTGGCCTACCGAAGTTGCTTATCGCGTGGATTATCGAGAGAAAGGTGGTAGATGGTACTACGGGTATAGCAATGTGCTTTTGGAATTTAAAGTCGATTGGGAGGATAAATTGTTCAATTCTGTCTACACCATGACCGCAGAAATGGCCGTGACGGATTGGGAAAAGAATGTAAGCGGGGCATATCCAAAAAATAAGGAGCGGATTAAAAAATCCATTATTTTAAGTGAGGAGGCCGTTGGTTTCTCCGATCCGGATTTCTGGGGAGAATACAATATTATTGAGCCCGAAAAATCAATAGAATCGGCCATTAGAAAAATACAGCGTCAACTACGAAGATCAAAATCAAAGAACGGTACTTCAGCAGCTCCGTGATGAATTTAATAGGTGTAAGAAAGCCCCTTTTAAAGGGGCTTTTTTTATTTCTCAAATTCCTTGATCGTCTTAGATATAATGGCAACACATTCCAATAGTTGCTCCTGGTTCATGACCAAAGGTGGGGCAAAACGAATAATATTGCCATGGGTAGGTTTTGCCAACAAGCCATTTTCTTTTAGCGCCATGCAAATATCCCATGCCGTGGAGCTATCCTCAGAATCGTTTATTACAATAGCATTGAGAAGTCCTTTCCCACGTACAAGACGTACCAAATCGGTTTCCTCAATAAGCTTCTCCATCTCTTCCCTAAACAGCTGACCCAATGTACTCGCGTTTTCGGCAAGTCGTTCCTCTTTGACCACCTCCAAAGCAGCCATAGCCACTGCACAAGATAATGGGTTGCCCCCAAAGGTTGAGCCATGGTTGCCCGGACGAATTACCTCCATAATTTCATTGTTGGCCAACACTGCGGAAACTGGCAAAACCCCTCCAGAAATTGCCTTGCCCAATATCAGAACATCGGGCTTCACATCCGGAGTCCCCGAACAGTTTTTATCAGGACATGAACAATTGCCACAGGTAGCAAGCAATCTGCCCGTACGTGCGATACCAGTTTGAACTTCATCAGCCATAAAAAGTACGTTCTTGGCCTTACACAAATCAAATGCTTCCTTGATGTAATTTTCGTCGGGCACATACACTCCCGCTTCACCTTGAATAGGTTCCACTAAGAACGCTGCAATGTTTTCATCTTTCAGAACCTCCTGTAAAGCATTGATGTCATTATATCGAATAGAAATAATGCCTGGTGTAAAAGGTCCAAAGTTCTCTGTTGCAATAGGATCATTGGAGGCGGAGATGATGGAAATGGTCCGTCCGTGAAAATTGTTTTGACAAACCACAATCTTTGCCTGATTGGCAGGGATACCCTTCTTTTCGTACCCCCATTTCCTGGCAAGTTTGATTGCTGTCTCAACTGCTTCAGCACCCGTGTTCATGGGCAACAATTTGTCGAAACCAAAAAATTGCGTCGCAAACTCTTCAAACTTGCCCAACATGTCATTGTAAAATGCCCGTGAGGTCAACGTAAGCTGATCTGCTTGGTTCTTTAGGGCACCTATGATCTTAGGATGACAATGCCCTTGGTTCACTGCGGAATAGGCGGACAAAAAATCATAATACTTTCTACCTTCCACATCCCATACATACACCCCTTCGCCCTTGCTTAAGACGACCGGAAGTGGATGATAGTTTTGCGCTCCGTACTTGTTTTCTAGGTCTATCGCTTCTTGCGATGTTAAATGTTCTAAAACAGCCATTTTAATTGTGCTTTAATTAATAAAATAACCATTCCTGCTATACCTTTTTCCTTTCGAAGTCTCGAAAATTCAGCGTGGGAGAGAAATCATCCCTAGAAGAGTGGGAAAATTACAAATATTTGAAGTAACGTAAAAAAAATTAAGATACTATCAGGAGGAATTTGACACTTCCCTACATCCTTAAATATAACTTTAACAATGGCCGAACAACCAAAAGAATTTACATTTGCCTCATGCGAAAAAGAAATAAAAGGCAAACCTTTCATCAGGTTGAAGTAATTGATGCTGGCGCCAAAGGAAAGGCCGTGGCCAAGGCTCCCGATGGCCGGGTTATTTTTCTGGCAAATGCTGTTCCTGGTGATGTGGTGGATGTAACCACCACGAAAAAAAGAAAAGCATATTTTGAAGGGGTCGCTACAAAATTCCATCAACTTTCCGATAGGCGTACCGACCCTGTTTGCGAACATTTTGGTACGTGCGGAGGATGCAAATGGCAAAATATGGGCTATGAGCACCAACTTTTTTTCAAGCAAAAAGAAGTTGAGAACAATCTTCAACGGATTGGCAACCTTGAATTGCCGGAGATATCTCCAATTCTTGGTTCTGAAAATCAATATTTCTATAGAAATAAAATGGAGTTTTCCTTTTCTGATAGTCGATGGCTGACCGAAGAGGAAATTAGTTCTGAGACAACCATTGAGGACAGAAATGCCTTGGGATTTCATATTCCCGGAATGTGGGATAAAATTCTGGATATCCGTAAGTGCCATTTACAACAAGACCCTTCCAATGCCATCCGTTTGGAAATCAAAAGCTATGCCGTTGAGCATGGGCTATCTTTCTTCAACCCACGTAAACAGGAGGGGATGTTGCGCACCCTTATGATTCGAACTGCATCCACCGGCGAAATTATGGTCCTTCTACAATTTTATGAGGATCATTCGGAAAAGCGTGAACAGCTTCTGAACCATATTCAAAAAACTTTTCCCGAGATTACATCTTTATTGTTCACCATCAACACTAAGGGTAACGACACCCTCTATGATTTGGAAATCCGTTGTTTTTTGGGAAGGGATTATATTTTGGAGGAAATGGAGGGGCTAGAGTTCAAAATCAACGCAAAGTCTTTTTATCAAACCAATTCGGCACAAGCTTACGAACTTTACAAAATCACCCGTGATTTTGCCGGACTTACAGGTAACGAATTGGTCTATGATCTATATACCGGTACAGGCACTATTGCACAGTTCGTGGCTAAAGAAGCTAAAAAGGTTATAGGTGTGGAATCGGTACCTGAAGCTATTGATGACGCTAGGGCCAATGCATTGAACAACAATATTTCGAATGTTGAATTTTTTGTTGGCGATATGAAGAACGTATTCCAAGAGGATTTCATTGAACAGCATGGGCGCCCCGACCTTGTAATTACCGACCCTCCCCGAAATGGTATGCATAAAGAGGTAGTTACCCAACTCTTGAACGCAAGCCCACAAAGGATTGTTTATGTGAGTTGTAATAGTGCAACACAAGCTAGGGATCTAGCACTCCTGAAAGATGACTATCAAATCATGAAGGTGCAACCCGTGGACATGTTTCCCCAGACCCATCACGTGGAAAATGTTGTACTTTTGGAGAAACGGGTATAATTTTTGAGATGTACAGTTTTTGCTTCAGAATGAAAAAAATACTCCCAGTACTCTTTATTACAATCTTATTTATTACCATAGCCTCCTGTGAAAAGGACGATATCTGTGTAGATGCCGATACGCCTCTTTTGGTAATCGGTTTTTTTGATAGTGCCGATACCACTTTGTCCAAAACCGTGCCTTCCCTACGAATCCGAGAGGTGGTTTTGGATACGAACATCAATACGATTGCGGACCGCTCTAGTTCCTTGGATTCCATTGCCGTTCCTTTGCGTATTGATTCTTCTAGCACTGGGTTCACATTTATTACGGAATCAGCAGATGATGAAACCTCAGGAGCGGAAACGGGAAGTATTGATTCATTGACGATATCCTATACGACTCGGGAGGCGTTTATCTCCAGAGCATGTGGCTTTGTGGCCAACTATGACGATTTATCCGTAGCGTTATCTCCAAATGGAGCCAATTGGATTCAGGATATTCGAATTGTGCAGACAACCATAGAAAATTCCAATAATATTCATGTCAAGATATTTCATTAGTCTTTTCCTTCTCTTGCCCATGCTGGTGCTGGGTCAAGAGTCCAATCAAAACCCCGCTCCCCAAGATAGTGTGCAATACAAGGAGCAATATGGGTTAAGAGTGGGTGTGGATTTGAGTCGTTTGGTCCTATCCTTTGCCGATGAGGATTATACAGGCTTGGAATTGGTCGGTGATTACCGATTGACCGATAAATTATATCTCGCAGCCGAGTTGGGAAATGAGGAAAAAACACAAACGGAAGATTTGGGCGGAACTCCACTCTACAACTATACCACCTCGGGCAGCTACATAAAATTAGGGGTTGATTTAAACACCTATCAAAATTGGTTTGGGATGGATAACTTGATCAGTATTGGAGGTCGTTATTCATTCGCCACCTTTAGCCAGACCCTAAACGAATATCAAATATTTGATAGCAACCGTTTATTCGTTCCCGATGGCTTTTTGCCGGGAGCTCTGGAAGGAGAGGAATTTAGTGGCCGAAGTGCCTCGTGGCTTGAATTTGTCGCCGGAGTAAAAGCTGAACTTTTTGCCAATATTTATATTGGCCTTAGCGTACGTGTTGGATTTTTGGTAACCAATGATGAATCGGACCGTTTCCCCAACCTTTGGATTCCGGGTTTTAACAAAGTAACTGATGCGAGCAACTTTGGGGTTGGATACAACTACACCATTTCATATTTCATTCCCCTTTACAAAAAAACCAAGCGAAAAAAAGCTGAGGAACCTGAATAGCGTCTACTTCAGCAGAAGTCTTATTTTATTTCCCGCATTCCTTTGATGAAAATCCATTTCATCAATATCTTTTCTCCTTCCTCCGTTTCTATAGCCCCAAATTTCGGAGCTAAAATATTGGCGGCAATCGCAGAAGTGACCGCAAGAAAAATTCGATTGAGAGGCAGAAAATATCCTAATAGCAGACGTATGAAAAGGAACAACACCACGAAAGCGATAAAATTGAAAAGTAAGGCTTTATGTTTTGGTTTCATTCTGTTTTATTTTTCTTTCGGCTTCCCTCGTACATTTCGTAGTGCACCAATCGGGATTCCAGTTTTGCATTAAAGAGCTTTATTCTTCTTGTTGGTTTAAGTCCAACTCGCTTCAAAGCTTCCATGTTCGAGGTTAAAAACCAAGCATTGGTTCCTGGATAACCCTGCTTCAAGGTATCCCCAATTTTTTCATAGAAAAGATCGGCATCTATGGTCAATCTTTCTCCATAGGGCGGGTTGAATACCATATGGAGCAGAGATTCAACGGGTTTTTCGGTCCTAAAGAAATCCTTGCGAGCAAGTTCAATAAATTCCGAAAGGTTGGCCTTATCCACATTTTCCTGTGCCTTTCGAATCGCTGAAGGCGCCTTGTCGTATCCAATAATCTTGTGTTCAAAAGGTCGGATTTTCTTCAAACTTGCAGACCTTATCTTTTCGTAAAGTTCCTTATCAAAATCCTTCCAATCCAAGAATGAAAATCGCTCCCTGTTAATGTTGGCAGGAACATTACAGGCAATCATTGCGGCCTCAATCAAAATTGTTCCGCTGCCGCACATAGGGTCCAGAAAATCACTTTGTCCATCCCATCTACTCAACAATAGCATTCCAGCTGCAAGCACCTCATTTATAGGTGCTATATTGGTAGCAATCCGATATCCCCTTTGATGAAGAGACTCTCCAGAACTATCCAAAGAAACTGTACAGGTGTTTTTAAACAGATGTATGTTGATACGGATATCGGGATTCTGTGAGTTTACGTTAGGTCTTTTTCGTTCCACACTACGAAATTTGTCCACAATGGCATCCTTGGCCTTTTGTGATACGAACATAGAGTTGTTGAACACCCTGGAGTTCATAGTGGTATCAATGGCAAAGGTCTTATCTGAGTCAAAATAACTGGGCCAATCCAATACATAAACTTGATCGTACAAGTCCTTGACATGGTACACCTGAAAAGTCTTTATAGGTCGTAATACCCGCAAAGCCGTTCTTAAACATAGGTTGGCCTTGTATAAAAAACCCAAATCCCCATCAAAGGAAACAATTCGAGGACCCTCTTCAACCCTTCCTGCCCCTAAATTCCTAAGTTCTTGGGCCAAAACAGGTTCCAAACCATAAAAGGTCTTGGCTGACATCCTAAAATTTCCTGCCATAGATATTCCAATGCTTTTGGTAAAAATAGGTTATTTTTACCCCTTGCAACCCATCAATGTTTTCCCAGTTTTATGATTTTCATACTTCCCGTAATTTCGGTTTGGGTCGGTTATATTGTTGCCATTTTTTTGAAGCCCAAAAGTCCGAAGGGCATACAACTACTCTTGGCCTTTAGTGGTGCATTTTTGTTGGCATTGACTTTTTTCGAATTGCTGCCGGAAGTATATGAATCCGAAAATAGTAAGGAGATAGCGGTCTACATTTTGGTTGGTATTTTGCTTCAAATCTTTTTGGAATTTTTTTCCAAAGGTGCTGAGCACGGTCATACGCACATTCAAGTTAAAAAATCCAATTTTCCCATTATATTATTTATAAGCCTATCGTTGCATGCCCTTGTTGAAGGCGTGCCCATTGAAGAGGGAAATTCAATTTTATATGGAATTATCATCCATAAGCTTCCTGTAGCCATTATTTTAAGTACTTTCTTGATTAATTCCAAGATAAAACCAGTGAATACCCTCATTTTCATCGCTGCCTTTTCACTGATAACACCTTTGGGCACTTATCTGGCAACGCAAACAAACTTGATTGCATCTTTTGGAAGTCAGATAACCGCAATAGCCATTGGTGTTTTTCTCCATGTATCGACCATTATTTTATTTGAGAGCTCCAAAGATCATTCCTTGGACTTCAAAAAGCTAGGAGTAATTATGGTTGGAGTGGTCTTGGCGTATTTTTTATAAGTCTGCCCCCTAACTTTTTTGAAATGGAAAGTCATACTTTTAATTTCATCACCCAACCGTCTATTCATCGATATTATCAGTTTATCTTCATAAGAGTGTTTTAATATTTTCAAATTCCTGTTATATTAGTTGTAACCAAACTCAACTATGAAGAATCAAATATTTCCTACCCTTCTATCTTTTTTTTTATTGTTCTTTTTATCATGTTCTTCTGATTCTGGGGAGGAAACCCCTGAACCGGATACGCAAGCACCGATAGTAGATTTCAGCATAGCGGGATCACCTAGCGGTAGTACAGGACCCATTGTGGTAAGCAATGAAATCATCGTTAATGTTGATGCTCAGGATAATGGAACTATATCTAAGGTAGAGGCCTTTATTGATAATCAAAAACAAGGAGAAGACACCACGGCTCCCTTTCAAATTCGAATTGATGTCTCGGGGTTTGAATCTAAAATAAGATTGACCCAAAAATTTAGGGACTATACCTTGAAAGTATCTGTAACGGATGCCGCAGGAAATGTAACATCAAAAGAGCAAACTATAAATATTGATAATTTGCTTCCAAGTATTACCGAAGTCTCACTTGAAGAAGGGACAGTGATCAACGGGGACTCAAATATGGTCACTTTCAACGTAAGTGACAATGAAGGCCTAGTATCTGTGATTGCCTATTTGAATAATGAGGTTGTTCAAGAGTTTGATACTGAGGTCTATGAATTAAATATCAATACCCTGGCTCTCTCGGATGGTCAAAATTTGCTTAGACTCGAAGCAAAGGATTTGGCAGATAACACAGCGGCCTATAGTGTAAATTTCATTTCAGATAATACTGGTCCAGAAATAAGTATTGATACCTTAGAAGAAAATCAGATTCTTGATAACCTGTTGAACATAAAACCAAATGTAAGCGATGAATATTCACAAGCTATTTCTTTGGAAGTACTTTTTAGAGGTGAACAAATTCAACTCTACGAAAATCCAATAAGTGTGGAGTTCGATTTTAATCCTGAAAACTACCCAACTGGTGATGCTGTGTTTTCCTTTGTTGCCACTGATAACCTAGGAAACCAAAGTATTCTGGAAATCGACACAGAAGTTCTTAGACTTCTTATGGAAGTCACTCTTCCAGAGGGTTTTTTAAGTCAATTCTGGACCAGTTTTTGGATTTTCGCCTCAAATTCTGATGATGGTTCTATGATTGTTTCGAAGTCAGTGGAACTGGGTGAAGACGCTATTACGTTGTATGCTCCGGGTGAATTTACTCCGGAACAAAAATATATGATTACCTATCTCGCAGTTGAAAACACTCCCGATGGAGCAAAAAGTAGGGTGACAAACATCCAAGATATTTCTAGAAACTCATTAAGTCAAATGGTTTTCAATTTAAGGCCGAATAACGTGGGGCAACTTACTCAATTTGATACTAATGGCTTTGGGCTGGTTGAATCGGTTTCAGGCGATGGTGAAGGTTATGCGATAAGTCATTTTCCTTCAGAACAAAATCCGAATATGAATATTTTTGACCGAGATGATTCAATTAGTCGGGATTATTATTATCTGTATAGTTCTCAACTCACAGATATTGATTATGCTTATTACAAATTAACCTTACCCGTTGATGGAACCTTTAGTCTAAACCGTTCAGATATGATTACTGACATTGACTTGGAAACCCCGACTTTTTCAATAGTGAATGCACTTGAATTTAGTCTTCCCGTCTTAAACATAGATGGCTACGATTCCCCCCAAGATTTTTCTGAAGGAATTTTTCATAGAATTTACAGTCAGACCCCTCCTTTAATATTCGGGGGCGTATACCAGTATTACCTAAACAATTCGTTCAGCAACTATTCCCATACGTTGGCAATTGGCGACTATTATACGATTAGAAGAGGGGTTCCGCCAGAAACATACACAGTGCCAGATTGGACTATTTCAAATATTCAGACAGGCAATACGCTTTCCTTAACCACAACTGGTGCGGACCACCGACTAGGGCGAATTTTGTTAAGACCCACTAGTGGTGATAGCTATGTTATGACGGTCTTATTCGATAGTCAAAATACTTCCGAGATTGTCTTTCCAGATCTTCCTGATGACTTATCTGATTTGGATTTCTACGCCGCCAATCAAGAAGGCACCTTAAACGTAGAGCAAATTCAAATCACTTCGTTTGACAATATTTCCACATATGAGGAATATCTGGATACTGTTATAAAAAATCAAAAGGAGCATGACAATATATCAGATATTGTAGAATCAAAATTGAGTGTTACCGGAGGATTTTTCAATTTTGAAAACTTCCACTTCAACTAATTGTCATATTCTCGATTTTGACACAACGGCTTTTTCACAAAAAGGATACAATTGGCCTATTCGGGAAGTACTGTGGAGTGTCTCAACCACTATTATGTTGGCTATAACTAAACTCATCCATGAAGAATCAAATATTTCCTGCCCTTCTATCTTTATTTTTATTGTTCTTTTTATCATGTTCCTCAGATTCTGGAGAAGAAACCCCTCAACCGGATACGCAAGCGCCAACGGTAGATTTCAATATAGCGGGCGCAACCAGCAGTGGTTCCACCCCTATTGTGGTGAGCAACGAAATCATAATTAATGTAGATGCGCGGGATGCTGGTGGTGTTGCAAAGGTTGAAGCCTTTATTGATGACCAAAAAGTTGGAGAAGATACTTCAGCCCCCTATCAAATAGTTATAGACGTGACTGGATTTGAATCAAAACTGGCTCAAACATCCAAATTCAAGAATTACACATTAAAAATTACGGTAACCGATACTTCAGGAAATACCAGTTCAAAAGAACAACTCATAAATATTGAAAACAAAACTCCTTTAATTACCATTAATTTTCCACCAAATCAACCTTTAAATTCGGATATAGTTGAATTTTACGTATTTGCCTCCTCTTTGAACGGCGAAGTTTTGGGAATAGAACGGGTACAAACTAACGATACTAGTATCATACTAAGTACCACAGCTAGTTTCTCAAGCACCGATATGTTCATGCTGACCTTTGCGGAATTAAACGATTTGGGTATCGCTCGATTTAGCACAATAAGTAATCTTACGACTGGGTCCCTTCCGGAAATCAATCTAGATACGTATCCACAATATGAACTCCGACCTGGTAACCAAAGTTTTCAAGCCACCGGATTTGATACCCTTTCAGATATAGTTCTTAGTGGTTTTGGTATTGCCTATATTGCAAGCATAGATTATTCCAGTTTCAATAGCGTTCAAATAGATAGATTTGAATGTGTTAGCTGCGACGATGTTTCCTCAGACTTCTTGTATTTGACCATGAAAGATTCTGAAGTTCCATATAGATATCTCACCCTGGATTGGGATACTGCCGAAGACTTCATTTTTACGCCAAATCTTTTTACCGATCAAGGACTAGAAAATAGAACAATTCAAATGAACAAAGCATCAGGTCTTCCTATAGATTATACCAATTTTAGATTGGTTGGTTATTTTGGTCAAAATGATTTTGAAAATAATTTCTATCATCTAATAGATACCGGAAAAAGCAGTGCTCCCGACAACTTGAATTCAACTTACATTTTTAACGACATCTTTGATCAATACTCCTACGAGGTGACCATAGATGGATATTACACCAATCGTATCGGCATACCAGTTAGTTCAGTTACAACATTGGATTGGACACTGGATTATACAGTTTCTGAAAGAAACATTTCGATAGAAAAAAACAGTACTAATGAGGTCTTGGGCAAGGTAATTCTTGGTTCTCAAATTGTGGACGCAAATTATATTCCATATAGCTGGGAATTAATCTTTGACAGCCAACTAGCCAATGAAGTAAATATCCCTGAAATTCCTGAAGAAATTAAATCATGGGAATTCTATGATGCTTTTTCAACCCGCGATCTACAAGTAAGACAAGTGGAAATAAAACGATATGAAAACATAATTGATTTTAATGATTACCTAGAAAAAATAATTTCCAGCAACAAAAGACCATTTTCGGTTTCAAACACAATCGAATCAATCTTTTTGAATAGTGAATCCAACATTCACGGAGCTGTGGATGATTGGTTGGTGGACTAAAACATTTCTTTATAAATCATAATCCAATGACTTATGGCACCACCCAAAACAAAGAAGTGCCATATCAAATGATTATAGGGAATCTTACGAATGGCATAAAACAAAATTCCCACAGTATAAAATGCTCCTCCAAGACCTAAATAAAACAGGCCACTGCTAGAAAGGACCTCCTTTAAAAAATTAAAATCGATAACGATAGACCAGCCCATAAACGCATAAAGTAGTAAAGAAAAAACCTCAAATTTCCCAGTAAAAAACAATTTTAGTAGGGTTCCGAAGAGTGCCATACCCCATACAATTATTAATAACAGCGAACCTTTGGATTCCTGCAAGGCGAGCAAACAGACCGGGGTGTAGGTGCCGGCAATCAGGTAATAAATACTGATATGGTCCAACACTCGAAGTTTACGCTTAGTTCTTGCGTCGTCAACCGCATGATACACTGTTGATGCGGTAAAAAGCAGAATCAGCGAAGCGCTATAAATGATTATGCCAGACTTAAATTCAAGCGATCTTCCTTGAAAATGATTCAACCAAAAAAGCAATCCGATCAAAGACAGTAGAATTCCAAATCCGTGGGAATAGGCATTCCAACGTTCCTCAATACCGTAGGTTGTAGCAGATTGGGATTTCAAGTTTAGCTTTTATTTATAGCGTTTTCCGTGTTTAATTACTAGATCTACGTCCTGTAACAAGCTGATATAGCGCAGGACATCGCCATCTACAGCTATGATATCGGCATACTTTCCAGGCGTAATGGTACCCACTTCATCAGCAACACCCATCCATAAGGCGGGCCAATAGGTTGCCGAACGAATGGCGTACATGGGGTCTATCCCAAACTCGTTCACCCAAACATCCAATTCGTTCCAAGTGGATTGACTATGGAATTTCATGGGAATCCCGCTGTCCGTTCCAATCAGTAGAACAACTCCAGCGTCCAACAATTGATGAATCTTGGTTTTCAAAGTAGGTCGTCTGGATGGAGTCAACTGAAAATAAGGTAATCTGTCCGGATGTTTAATACTTTCCTTGATATCCGCAATTATGCTGTCTGGCAAACCCAAATGCCAAGAATCGTTATCCAATTTTTCAGGGTTGTCCCTTACATACTCATAATTGTAGAGTCCCTCAACAGTAGGACACCAAAAAAGGGGACCTTTGTTCATTTGGGCAGTACGTTCCTTGATCATCTGCATGACATCATCCGGGTATTTTGGAGCTGAGGAAAGGCCCGTATGTTCAAAACAATCCACATCAACCTTCAATCCCCTACGAATCTCTTCAGGTCGATGTCCATGGGCAACCACTTTGAGATTGTTCTTATGGGCTTCATCCACAACCGCTTGTAGTTCTTCCATCGTCATTTGATCGTGGTCAATCAATTTGATCACATCAACGCCTGCATTGGCCAAAGACCTGATTTTCTTCTTTCCATCTTCGGGGCCCTTTACACCCCACCGAAAAGCCTCAGTACCTGGATAGGGTTTATGCTGAATAAAAGGACCGGAAACATATAAGGTTGCTCCGGGTATCTCCCCATTTTTAATAGCGTCTCGCACGGCTATACTTTCTTCCAAAGGAGCTCCTAAATCGCGGGCACTGGTAACACCGGCCATCAGAAGCTGATGCGCCGATGCAGGCATAATCACATCCTTAAAAAGAGGAGGATATGTTTTATCCCAATACTTGTAATCGGCATGCCCGTTTATCATTGTGTGAACATGCATATCCCATAATCCAGGCAAGACACTCATTCCTTCTGTGGAGATAATTTCGGCATTTTCCGGGATTTCGATTGTTCCCAGTGTACCCACGGCTTTTATGCGTTCCCCTTCAATAAGGATGACACTATTTCGAATAGGTTCTGCACCGTATCCATCAATCAGAGTACCGCCAACCAAAGCTTTTAACTGGCCATCTTGTGAAAACAAAAGTAGGGATGTAATAAAACTGAAAAAAAATAGGTAGAACTTCTGCATAGTTTTTAGCTAAAGATAGCTAAAAACTATGCCCAAATGTAAAATCACAGCCGAGACGATGTCCGAAAATTCGACTTTGTCCCCATTCCATCAATTCAAATAAACTTCCTATCAATTCACTATGAAACTTTAGCCTGTTCATAAATAATTTCGAGGAAAATCTATCATTCAAAATTTTAAATTCTTTTAAACATGAAAGCAAATTCAAATAATATTATTCTTTCAACCTTCTTGGTAGTGTTTTTGGGTACGGCTTTTAACCAAACCTTGCACTCCCAACGCCTTTTGGGGAAAGTGAAAAAAGAAATCGGTAAAAACAAGCCTAAAAAAGAAGGAAATACATCAATCGAATCTGTTTACGAAGGGGAAAATCAAACTATTGGAAAAGAGGTAGAGGCACCAAACTCTCAAGCAACGCCTTTTGCGATGAAAGAGTACAATACCTCCTCGCCCATTTATGACAAAATTGAATTTTTTGATTTCTCCACGAGTGGATACAAATCAAGGAATATAGAATTTTTTGTTACCCTTGCAAGAAGTGAGGATGGTTTTAAATGGACAAAAAAGGTGATGTACAAAAATGGTCAAGACACTTCTGAACCCTATCAGGCCAAGACATCTTTTACGTATGGACCCAATGGTGAAAAAATAGGAGATGAAAAAGACAAACAAGTCTTCTACATAACGCCTCCGAAAGAAGGAAAACCTTATGGTGCTTTATTTATGAAATATGACTTCTTCAATGAGGGAGGAAATACTGGAGGTATTATACTTTTTGGAGAACAAAGCCATGAAGAACTTAAATTGGAAGTACAACAAATGAAGATACTCTCCACCAATGAAGAGGAGAGCCGTTCTTCCCTTGAAAAAAACCATGTGGGAGAAATTGTTTTCTCGTCAGAAGAGCTTAAAAAAACTCTTCCGGAATCAAGTCTTAAAACCGAATTTACACTTGGGGAACCTATCTATTTTAGGGTAGTCTTAAAGGACCCTACTAATTCCATGCGAGAACTTTTCATAAAGGAAGGTTTATCCCCTGATTATCAAAATTCATGGCCATTGTTGGAATACTATAGAAATGGAGAACTTATCGGGGTTTATGAAAATGTAGGTAGAGGATTTACTGGTTTGAAACAAGCATCTGCTAATCGTGATGGTCAAGAATTACATGACAGATTTGACAGAAACCGAAGTTTTGGCGAAGCATTGCTTGAAACAGATTTTTATATCTACAATACTGCAGCTCCCCTCTGGAATGGCCTTTTAACCGCTAGCGGTTTAAAAAATGGAAAACACAAAATTGACATGAAGTATTATGTGGTTCATATACCATCAGAAGGCCATGATACTACCAAGGAAAATAAAGGTCGGATATATAAAAAACTTGTCTCTGAAGGTTCGTTTGATTTATTGGTAACGGATTCGGGAAAAGAGATGTTTTGCGTTAAAGCTAAGCTTTGCAAAAAATAAAATTTCTTACCATGGGAAGGTTATTTCCAAACTGATTGAAACAAAAGACGCCCCATGCTGTTGCAAGGGGCGTCCAAGGAAGGCGGCTACCTACTCTCCCACCTGGTGTGGCAGTACCATCGGCGCAAACGGGCTTAACTTCCCTGTTCGGGATGGGAAGG